>OW818652.1:0-3657500 GCA_942492895.1 Candidatus Electrothrix laxa | reverse complement strand
CTATTTCACTCCCCTCCCGGGGTTCTTTTCACCTTTCCCTCACGGTACTTGTTCACTATCGGTCACTAGGTAGTATTTAGCCTTGGAAGATGGTCCTCCCAGATTCCCACAAGGTTTCACGTGTCTCGTGGTACTCAGGAACTCCCTAGGGTGGATCAAAATTTCGCGTACCGGACTGTCACCGTCTATGGCAGGCCTTTCCAGACCTTTCCGCTATTTATCACCAATCCCATATTGGGGTCCTACAACCCCGGTATATAAATATACCGGTTTGGGCTCTTCCGCTTTCGCTCGCCGCTACTCACGGAATCTCGTTTGATTTCTATTCCTGGGGGTACTGAGATGTTTCACTTCCCCCCGTTCGCTTCGTTCAGCTATGTATTCACTGAACGATGACAAAGCATTACCTCTGCCGGGTTTCCCCATTCGGAAATCTCCGGGTCAAAGCCTGTTAGCAGCTCACCGAAGCTTATCGCAGCTTTCCGCGTCCTTCATCGCCTCCTAGTGCCAAGGCATCCGCCGTCAGCCCTTAGTAGCTTAACCATAAGTCTTTTCAAACCAAGTTATACTTCTAAACGCTATTGTACTGCAGTACTTCAGTGACCCTCATGATACAAAACCTTGCGGCCTGTATCGAATCACCGTTATACAGTTTAGATACCCTGCTATTCAATTGTCAAAGAACAAACCTTCACTACTGAAGGTCAGAAAATTTATAAAAAAATATTTTATAAACTTTACAACTCTCAGTATATAACATAAAATTGTTAAACTGAAAAAAATCCCGTCATCATCAAGCCACCGTATAAATGGTGGAGGTGAACGGGTTCGTAATCTCCCTGCGTACAGAGCAGGCAGTCCCCGCTGAGTCTACACCCTTTTCATCCGACTTCACCATTAAAAATTGGTGGAGGTGAACGGGTTCGAACCGATGGCCTCCTGCGTGCAAGGCAGGCGCTCTCCCAGCTGAGCTACACCCCCATAACATGGTGACCTGAATGGTGGGCCTGGGGGGACTTGAACCTCCGACCTCACGCTTATCAGGCGTGCGCTCTAACCAGCTGAGCTACAGGCCCATTGAGCTTCATGTTCAACATGCCACACAAAGTGTGGCATATCGACATTGGTTTTGATCGCTCAAAACCGAACAGTAATAAAGGTGGGGTTGACCCCATATTCAGGCTAATGCCTGAATCGTTCCTTAAAAAGGAGGTGATCCAGCCCCAGGTTCCCCTAGGGCTACCTTGTTACGACTTCACCCCAGTTACCAGCCATACCTTGGCGGCCTGCCTCCCGAAGGTTAGCTCAACCGCTTCTGGTACAACCAACTCCCGTGGTGTGACGGGCGGTGTGTACAAGGCCCGGGAACGTATTCACCGCGGCATGCTGATCCACGATTACTAGCGATTCCAACTTCATGGAGTCGAGTTGCAGACTCCAATCCGGACTGAGACCGGCTTTTAGGGATTTGCGCCTCCTTGCGAAGTGGCTGCCCGTTGTACCGGCCATTGTAGTACGTGTGTAGCCCTGGTCATAAAGGCCATGAGGACTTGACGTCATCCCCGCCTTCCTCCGGTTTGACACCGGCAGTCCCATTAGAGTGCCCAACTTAATGCTGGCAACTAATGGCGAGGGTTGCGCTCGTTGCGGGACTTAACCCAACATCTCACGACACGAGCTGACGACAGCCATGCAGCACCTGTCACCAAATTCTCTCAAAGAGAGCACTTCCCTATTTCTAGGGCTTTTTCGGGATGTCAAGACCAGGTAAGGTTCTTCGCGTTGCATCGAATTAAACCACATACTCCACCGCTTGTGCGGGCCCCCGTCAATTCCTTTGAGTTTTAATCTTGCGACCGTACTCCCCAGGCGGTCAACTTAATGCGTTAGCTGCGACACAGAGGGGATCAACACCCCCTGCACCTAGTTGACATCGTTTACGGCGTGGACTACCAGGGTATCTAATCCTGTTTGCTCCCCACGCTTTCGCGCCTCAGCGTCAGTATTCAGCCAGAAAGTCGCCTTCGCCACCGGTATTCCTCCCGATATCTACGAATTTCACCTCTACACCGGGAATTCCACTTTCCCCTCTGATACTCAAGCCAAGCAGTTTCAAATGCACTTCCACGGTTAAGCCGTGGGCTTTCACATCTGACTTGCCAAGCCGCCTACGCGCCCTTTACGCCCAGTGATTCCGAACAACGCTTGCACCCTCCGTATTACCGCGGCTGCTGGCACGGAGTTAGCCGGTGCTTCCTTTGAAGGTACCGTCAAACTTACAAGGTATTAACCTATAAGCATTTCTTCCCTTCTGACAGGGCTTTACGACCCGAAAGCCTTCCTCACCCACGCGGCGTCGCTGCGTCAGGGTTTCCCCCATTGCGCAATATTCCTCACTGCTGCCTCCCGTAGGAGTCTGGCCCGTGTTTCAGTGCCAGTGTGACGGATCATCCTCTCAGACCCGCTAACCATCGTAGTCTTGGTAGGCCATTACCCCACCAACAAACTAATGGTACGCAGACCCCTCCATGCGCGACAGCTTATAAATAGAGGCCGCCTTTCTTGATCGCCCTTAAAAGCAATCAACGTATCCGGTATTAATCCCCCTTTCGGAGGGCTATCCCAATCGCTTGGACAGGTTATCTACGCGTTACTCACCCGTGCGCCACTTTACTCATTTCCGAAGAAACTTTCTCGTTCGACTTGCATGTGTTAAGCACGCCGCCAGCGTTCGTTCTGAGCCAGGATCAAACTCTCCAGTTATATATCCTGACCAATCACTCAAAATTAAAACTTAAAAAATCAAGGATTGGACTTCTACAGTGTTGCCGTCGTGACTTTCGCCCGACGAGCTTGTATCGGCCCACCTTATTACTGTTCAGTTTTCAAAGATCAATCCAGCACGCCGTCTCCGTCGCGCCCCGCTCAAGTATTACTGCGGTGATCGCTATTATAACTCAACTTGTTTTCAAAGTCAAGCTTCATTTTCTTGCGATCAGTTTTTTTATTTTCAAACACCTTAACTTCAAGATGTGCTCCGTAGCTTGCGTTATTACTGCTTGCTACGGCGAGTCGCCACTCTAACATGCTTTCGTTTAAGTGTCAAGCCGAAAATCAGCTCTGCGATTTTTTTTCCTTTATTTTCAAACACCTCAACTTCGAGACGTTTTTCACAGCGAACGTTGCTGCCGTTTACTGCGGGTCGCTATCTTAACCTGTTTTCTATTAAGATGTCAAGTTGAAAATCAACTTTGCGCCTTCTTGCTTTGCTCAACCTGCTCATCAGCAGACTAACTCGACTTGCATGTCTCGCTGCTCCGTCACCGAAGCATTTTCACGCTTCAAGAATATTTCTTGTTGCGATTTTTTACCACTATAACCTGTTTAATTTAAAAGTAAACAGGAAAATTTTCTTTACTGCGTTTGCTACTCGTTTACTGCTCTGCTGCTCCGTGATGAACTTCGTCAGTCACAAGCAACGAGCGGCGAATATACTGAATTCTCATCCATCAGTCAACCTAAAAGAATCGGCTCTGTTGCTTTTTTCGAGAAACTTTATCTGTTCATTATTTTAAACCTAAAAAACGGTAAGATAGCGCAGGGCAACAAAAAGGATCGAACCGGCAAGAACGGTTTGGATCAAACGAGCAGGGACATATCTTTGCATTTTGGCTCCGCAGTACATACCGACAAAGCCGCCAGCACCGAAAAGTATACCAAGCCCCCAATCTGGAGCAACAGCTGCCCCTGGAAAGAACAACGAGAGGATTTGAAAAGAAATGACACCTGCGAGCGAGGTGACAAAGGTGCCCATAAGGGCCGCTCCTGCTACTGTATATATAGGGAGCCCGAAAAGAGAGACAAAAAAAGGAGCCATAAGGGCTCCCCCACCAATCCCATAAATACCACCGATAAGACCGACGACCAGACTCAGCAGCATGATTTTTTGGGTAGGGGCCTGATAATTCTCCCCTCGAAAGGTAAACCCCAAGGTTTTGTAATTGATCCACGGTTGGCTGATACTCTCCCCTGAGAAGGGAGAGAGGGGCTGTGCTTCCTGCTTTTTCTTCTTGGTTTGGGCCGTACTCAGGAGCTTCCCGCCTATATAGAGTAAGACGATACCAATAAAACATTTAAACAGGGTGGGGTCGAGCAGAAAACGAGTACGAATAACCGTACCTGCCAGCACACCGGGCAGGGTGCCGATAATGACCGCCCAGGCGAGCGGCCACACCATGCGCCCGTCCCGGATATAACGGTAAACCCCGCCAGGAATGGCTATTATGTTGAAGAGGTGGTTAGTTGCACTGACAGATGGTGTGTCAAAACCCAGATAACTGACTTGAAAAGGCAGGAGAAGGAACGCACCGGAAACCCCGCTCATTGAAGTGAAAAATGAGATACAAAAGGCGATCAGGGGTGGCAGCCAGGGCTGGACCTCTATGTCGGCTATAGGAAAGTACACAGAGGAAACAAAAAAGTTACTCCTGAATCCACTTACTGAGTGTATCTATAATACTCTGAGCTTGCTTTGCGCTGGAAATATTGAATTTGGATTTGGGAAGATACTGACCGTTACGTTTCTGATAGCGCCGGATGGTATATTTCTCAGGACCGTACTCCTCTTTGGTGCGGTTGTATTCCTGATAACGAAACAGGATAGTGGTCCAGGCCCCTTTTGTGAGTATCTCTTTATCGAGCTCTTTGACAATCTGGATATCTTCTTCTTCGTAATTAATGGTTATTTCGTCTATTTCTGCCGCCATTGGTGTCCTCCAATATATGCAATATATGATAAGTTACGTTGTTTTTATTTTGTTTTATGCGAGTCGGTTCAACATGTTGTAATAATGACGAGCGATAGCTCCTTTATCGGATAAAAATTTCCACCCTTCTGTTTTGCGGCTCTGAAACATTATCTTCTGTGGGAACCATGGGATCGTTTTCACCGTGCGAGGAGACCTCAAGCAATTTTCGGGGCGCTCCAATAGAGAGGAGTTGATCTTTCACATGAACGGCCCTTTTCAGGGAAAGAGCGAGATTGTATTCACTGCCTGCCTCGGTGTCCGAGTGGCCGATAATCGAAATTTCACAGGGAAGCCGTTCTCTTATTCTTTTCAATATAAGGGGGAGTTGCTTTTGGGATTCCTTGGTCAGCTTTATTGTCCCGGAGGAAAAAAAGAGAATGTATTGGTCCGCTGTACCTGGGACAGCCTGCAAGGCATCATGAAAATCATTCTGAATATCTAAACCAGAAAGAATTTTGGTCCGTGCAGGTACATAGTTATCTGTTACTTGAACGGACTCGTTCGCCTTGGACAAGGTGGTTGCCCCTGCTGTATTAGAGATGGTGATTTCTCCCACCTTACCGTCTTGATCGGGAAGCAGGACGAACAAATCTTGTTCTTCCATAGGCGGAATCTTCGGATCAGCGCAGCCGAATAAAAGGGCAGCGATAAAGAAGAGAGGTAAAATGCGAGAAAGTTTATACATCGGGAGATCCTTTTAAATTCCTCTGTAAAGCGTGAAATGTCTGCTCTGCTTTCAGGTACAAAAAACAAGACCAATTCATGGAGCTATTTTTCCAGGGGTTGTCTTGACCAGAAAACTTGTTCCTCTGACACCGACAACTGCAGTCGGGGTTTTGAATCTCACGGATTTGGGTGATAGCTTCCCAATAGTTCCTGAGATATATGAGGCGGTTCCTTGAACCAGCTCTGTCAGAAATGAAAAAACGCCTTGGTCCGGTTGAAATACATAATTATTAATATTGATTTCGCTATCTGATCCGAGAGATATCCTAGTGTTGTCCGTAAAAATAACGCCCATAGCCCCGTTTGCCCCGGTGATAAGCTTGTCGCCCATCTTGATCCGGATGCCATCTTTTGCGATGATCTGCTGACCATCCCGGACAACTGTCCCCGATCCGGTCACTTTTCTCAGTCCCCCGACAAAATTCTGAGCAAAGGCTGCCGGTGGCACGAGCAATAAAACGACAAAAAATGATAGAATAATTTTTTTTCTCAACATGGTTACACTCCTTATGGTGAGAGATGCCGAGTTGTACGATAACGAAGGACACTCTTGTTGTGCTTGCCGTTGTCGTTTATCTTTGCCAAGTTCTTCTTTTACAGGGGGATAACTTATTTTAACCATAGATTAAAAAAACTTTACGTAAAGTGTAAAAAATTGACCATTCTGCTTATTTCTTTTTATTTATCTAATATATTTAACCAAAAAAAGACTAACCCCTCAATATATATATTTTAGGGAAAGTTAAAAGAAAAAAATCAACAATGGCTCAGCAAAGGAAGGAAGCCTATATTTTCAGAACGTTACCGTCAGGAAGGAGCGAGAGCTCTATACCATTTAACACCTAATAATATTAGGTAATAAAAGCAGAAAGAGGACGCTTGGTCAAGAAAAACTACCAAGCCATTGAAATAGGCTTCTTGCTTTTATTATGATGAGTATTGTTGGTAACTTTTACCATCGAAAGACGCTATTGCTGCGGACGGTGAAAAACGTAGGTCAACATCAACGGAGTGCAGCACATCTTCTCGATATCGGGACCAGTCCAACCTCCAGGGGTCGGTTTTGCGGCCCGGTGCAACATCACAATGCCCGTATATATATTGAAGAGGATGACGAGAAAGGATGTCTTTGGTCAGCAGGGCTAAAGACTGATATTGAGCTTCGGTGAACTCGGTATCCTCAGTGCCCACCAGCTCAATGCCGATACTGAAGGCATTGACTCCTTCGCGACCATCCTCGGGCATCTCACTGATACCGGCATGCCAAGCCTTTTTATCCTCTGGAACGAATTGCCAAGTTGTACCGATGAAGTCTATTAAATAATGCGATGAAACACCATACTTGTCCAGGCATTCCTTGCAAGATAAGGCGGAAAAACGGTCTTTCACTTCCGGGTTATGCATTGAGTGAATGATAAGGGTGTCAATCACCGTGCCTTCCGGTCGTTCTTCAAACTGGTCAGTCGGCAGATGGCGAATTTTTATAGGCATGAAAATAAATTATTTTATTTTTATTTTTAAAAACTTAACAGAAAGGACCTCTTTATCCAAAGGACGGGATGTTTATGACTTATTTCAAGGTACCTTTATTTCGGACAGAGGTAAAGAAGGAAGCAAAACAAATGCCCCCGACGAAGCGACTGCCAGACAAATTATGACTATGAACTAGCCAGCATCGCTGAAACTTCAAAACATTTTTTTTTCGTTAAGCCCAAGCACTCCCGTCATTGCGCGATCTGTCCTTCCTGTGACAAGAGGATACTTTTCAGAAAAACTGCGTATATCAGGCCCGTGACATGCTTTTCCAGCCAGTGGATTAATCGGTTAATTTTACGACAGAAAAAAATGGACATTTGAAATTTTTCTTGTACCAATGTGATAAATAACGATTTGTCATTGGTAGCCAAGGAAGATGGAAGATGTTGAGTACAGCGAAAAGTGCATGGTGTACGGTCCCGGTCTTTAACAACGGTCGGAAGATAAGCAGGGAACTGCAATATATTCTATGGGAACATGCGTCACAGCACCCAGAATGTACAAGTTCAGCCATTTTGCAAAACATCAAGGCTGAATACGGAAATTTTAACATAACCACCCGTCATGTCAACCGACTTAGGCAGGAATGGGGGGTAAGCAGAAAGAAAGGACGCCCTTGTGGTCGGCGACTGCTGAATGCTCCCGGCGGGGAGTTCGTCAAGCTGACACCCAACCTTCCTTTTGTCGGGGTGTGCATACTGGACGCTTTCGTGGAGCAGAACGGAATAATTGAGCAGGTTGCCACTGCAATTCAAATAAAAATAGCTTGTTACAAAAAGGAGAACCCTGAAGAAACTTTTCCGTTATTATACCATAAAAAACAAACAATTATAACGCGTTTCAAGGCTCTTTTTTACGCAGCCTTTTTTGGTATCGGTAAGCTGACTGAATATGATGTCAAGGAGCATGGGCTTGAAGCGTTAATCGGTCGTGGATATCAAAATAATACCCTCCGGCAATTTCTCGGAGAACTCGAACGTATTGATGCGGCTGACATTTTGATATCCTTGCTTACTTCCTCGAATCAAGGACAGCTAGGCTATATCGACGGCCACATGATCCCCTTTTGGACCGGTGCGAAAATGCACAAGGGAAAGATAACCATGCTGGGACGCATTATGCCGGGCTCCAACGCGATAGTGGCCCACAATGAACAAGGGCAGGCAATATTTATGGATTATTATCCACCTGATATTCGCATGCCCGCTATGATACTGGAATACTGCGAAAAGATAGTGAACGCAACGGGTATCCGCAGTTTCGTTATTGACAGAGAGATCAATTCCGTAAAGATAGCGAGAGAATTCAAGAACAGGGACTGGGGCTTACTATCCATGTTGGACAGCAACGAATACAAAGCCCTTTCGGACTGGGACACGGAGTGTATATGTGAGTATGAATCAGGAGATCGTTTATATACAGGGAGATGGGCTACTCCGCGAGAGGATGATCCCAGGATATTTGTAATTTTGGAGGCCGATGAACGTTTATTGGTCTACTGGGGTACCCCCAAGATTCAGGAGTCCCTGCCACCGGTTGAATGGCCCGAAGTTTATTCCAGACGCACTGAGATTCAGGAGAATAGCTTTAAAAGAATGATTAATAACGGTGCTTTGAATGTAAATTTCGGAATAAAGAAGATCGTTGGACCGGACCGTCATAAGGAAAGGAAGGTAAAAGTACTTAAAGATAGGGCAGTAAAAGTCGGACAAAAAATAGAAAACAAGAAAAATGAGCTCGCTAAACAGAAAGAAAAAGTAGCTGAATCAAAGCAGAAAAAACATAAAAAGCGACTCGAACAAAGAAAGAACAAGCGACATGATATAGAAAATGATTTAAGACAGATAGAGGAAAAAGAACGTAAGATCAAGGAAGGTATAGAATCTCTTGGCCCTGTTAAAGAACGATCAGATCGAGATTTTCGAAAGCAGAAGATCATGACCTTCAGGACTCTCTAATGGAGAATCTTTTAATGGCTTTTATTCGTCTTTTCAATGACAAACTGGATCAAAAAATAGGCACTGACACACTCATGTCAATTTTTTTCAGGCGAAGTGGGAGTTGCATGGAAACTGCATCGGAAATCACCTACGAACTGAATACAATTGGCTTGTCATCTCATTATAAAAAAGTGCTGGGTGATATAACATCTGAATTAACAGCTATGGGGATACAACGTCACGGCAAGCTGATTAGCGTGAGGCTGAGAGAAGCCCCAACCTAAGTGCTGTTGCGTTATTGTGCCCTATGTCCATTTTACAGAAAGGCTGTCAGGGGCCTGTATATAAGGTTTACTTTTAAAGTTCTAAATGATTAAATTTTACATAGGCAGATTGATTAAGGGAATTACTGTGTCATACAATAAAATATTTTTATCTTTTACACCAGATAGGTGGAGGTGCGTAATGAGTTTAATCAAATGGAATAACAGTTACAGTGTCAATGTTATTAAGATTGATCAAGAGCATAAGCAACTTGTAGGCATGGTGAACGAATTGACAGATGCCATGAAGGCTGGAAAAGGAAATGATGTTCTTGGTGAAATTCTTGATAGCCTTATCGCCTATACAGCTTCTCATTTTCAAACAGAAGAGGAGTATTTTAAAAAGGTAAAATATCCACAGGAGAGAGAGCATAAAAAAGAACATGCAGAATTCGTGAAAAAAGTTTTGGAATTCAAAAAAGGATTTGATCAAGGGAAAAATATAGTATCAGTTTCTGTCCTTCATTTCCTCAGTAACTGGTTGCAAACTCATATTAAGGGCGCTGATATGAAATACAGTCGTTTTTTAAACGAAAAAGGTATCAAATGATTTTCTCGTTTACATGTAGAATTTTAAAATCAGGGCAATATCTTGTTATATTTGATATTTCCACCGGCCTCTGACATGCTAATTTTCATATTCAGTTGTCGGAGGCCGCATAAATGTAATATTATGCAAAATAATCCAAAATCATTTTACCCTTTGCAGCACCCTCCGCTTCCTCCCGACATACTCTTTCGGCTTGCCGTTTTTTAAATTCAAAAATTTTAACAGATTTTAAAGATATACTATACAAGCTGAGAGGAGAACATTTTTCAAAACAACCCGTTGTGATATTTCGTCATAAGGTATGGTACTTGCATGAGATCATAGTGAATGGTGAAGACAGAATGATATCTCAAACTGTTTTAGCCTCCGTTTTTCGATTTTATAGGGGAGAACAGGCAATGGTCAGATTAATAATTGGTTTTAATGAAAAAATCATAAAATGCAGCGAAAAAAAATTGTCTAATACAAACAAATATTGGATAACCAAACAAATTAATAAAAGAAAAGCAGAGGGGCATTCTGTTTGTGCTCGGGTTATCATAACAAAAGAAAATCATTTAAACATAGCCCTTAGTACTGCCGCCTGTCCAATCACTGCAACTGGAGACGAGCTGCTCAGTAAACACGAAAGTGAGCTATTCAGCCTTTGGCAAAAACAAGGGCTCACAAAAGAAAAATTCACCAGTGACGATCTGATAGCTTTTTTAAAACAACTTCTAGAACAATTGCGTCCCGCAGTCCTTTCACCCCCCAAACAATCCGTAAAAAAACGCTCAATACGTCGAATAACGAGTGTTCTGTGAGCTCATTTTCCACACCTCCCTTCCCTTTTCCCTCTAAAAAATCACCAAAGAGAAAATACATAATGAACACTGGAAAAAGAAGAACCCTCTGCGCCCTCCTCTGCCTTCTCCCCCTCATCTCCGCATGCGCGAGCAACGACCCGCTCTTCAACCCCACAGGACAAGCAGCCTTTGTTCCTGATGAGAGCTTGCCATTCACAGAGTATGTGCAGGACAGTCATGAAAATATCGAACTAGTCCTGAACGAAGTACGCCCAGACAACGGGGACCGAAAATACCTTGGTGGTTATACCAATGCCCAGGCAGCAACAATGCGCAGTCCGTTTCAAGTCCCTGCGAACGAAAATGAACGATGCAGCGCTATCGCCAAAGGCGCTGACAAAGGTTTTCTCCTCATTCACGGGCTCATAGATTCGCCCTATCTGCTGCACAGCATCCAGGATTCTTTGAGCAGGCAATATCCCTGTGCCCTTATCAGAGCGGTTCTGCTGCCGGGAGACGGCACGGTTGTCGGCGATTCACTGGATATGAACCATAAGGATTGGAAACGAATTGTCGAATACGGGGTAAAGGGATTTCAGGATGATATAACAGATCTGTACCTTGTGGGATTTTCTACCGGAACTTCTTTGGCTATTGACTATATGAAGGAGCATCCATCAACTGATAAAATAAAAGGTTTGGTTCTTTTATCACCGTCTGTCAAAGCCAAGTCTCGCTTTGCCTTTTTGTCACCTTTTATCAAACTGTTCAAAGATTGGTTGAGTCGTTCCGAGGAAGAGGATGCTGTGCGCTATGAATCCTTTTCCTATAACGCAGGTGCTGAATTTTATATTTTAACCCGTGAAATGGTCGACCCAAAATATGCGCTCAAAATTCCTGTCATGATGGTGGCCAGTGCCGACGACACGACGGTCGACACAGAGGCAGCACGAAGATTTTTTTGCTTTTCTGACGAGGTGGACCGACAAGCATTACTCTGGTATCAGTCCGCTGATCCAAAGGTGAATGCCCGCATTGCCCAGACAGCAGACTTGCAGTGTGATAATATTATTGAAGTTCCGCTTGCGGATATACAGGAGGAGTTCAAAACGATCAACCTCTCCCATCTTGCTGTTCCCATAAGCCCGGATGATCCTCATTACGGTCTGCACGGAAAATACAGACATTGCGGGAAATATGCGTCCAGCCCGACAGACCTTGCCGCCTGCCTAGATGATGGAGAGAATAATCTTTTCGGGGAAAATAATGTGGAAGGACTGTCAGCCGACCTCAAGCCGCAGTACAGGACTCTACGAAGAGGTACCTTTAATCCCTTGTACGAGCAGCTGGAAGCTATGATGTTCTGCTTTACCGATGATGCCTGTTCAACAGCTGATCTCCTGAAGATACAATAAGAAATTTTCCAACAGTTGCATCATCACCCTGTAGGGGGCGGTTCACAAACCGCCCCTACGAATTTAGCTATATTCTTGCTGCAAACGCTCCAACAAATTCCCCACATCAATATCCGGCGTATTCACCGGCCCCCAATCCAGGGTCGTGTTCACCCGGTGATCCGTATCAATAACATTACGCAGGCGTTGCTCCTGCTCATACCACCATCTCTTGGAAGAGCCGTTTGGACAGGATGCCGTGTCAACATCCCCCCAGCGCAGTTCTGGGCAGTGGTACGGATCAAAAGAGAGCAGAAAAAGCCGCTCCATAATATCCCCCAGGGTCAGGGTGATCGTCTTTCCAGATGAATCGCCATATCCTATCCGAATACTGTCGGTACTCTCCTGCCAGATACTATCAAACTGACGGAGCAGATCGACGGCAGTTCCCTCAAAGGCATAGGGATGATCCCCTTGCGCAACCGCACTGACACTGTCCTTGATCAAATTATAGATCTCCCGCACCTGTGCCCGCAGACGGGCATCTCTGCCCGGTGTTGAATAGGCTTCCCAATCCCCCTCTGTCCCGTAGATATTATACGGCAGGCTTGAAGGATGGGATTTCTTATGAATGCCGAAGGAAATCGCTGCGTCAATTGATATTGCCCGGTCCTGAAGGGCCTGATCCAGAGCGGTCAACTGCTGCTGAATTTCCTTGATCGGATCTACCTTGCCGCTGCCGGTAGCCAGCATCCGCTTGACCCATTGATGATAATCAAGCGCAAGCCCGTCAACCAAATAGCTATCTTGGCACTGACTCTGTTCCTCATCAAAAAACGGCGAATTTGAGTTATTGGTCAGCGTGAAGCTCCCACTGCTGCTCACCTCCTGATGACGCCAGCGCCGAAAACCGCCCCCCTGCTTACAGGAACCCCGTGAGAGATAGGAGCCAAAACGCTTTTCAGTCAAGCTGTTATCCGGATGGGCATCAACAAACCAGACCGTGCCGTCATCATCCACCCGAGAAACCACCAGGACATGGCCGTTGGCATCGTAATACACCGTTCCCGGCACAATGCTTTCCCGATTGACCTGACAGAGAAAGGTGTCTATTTTTTCCGTGGTCCAGAAAAAACGAAAAAAACCGCTGTGGACGCTGTTGGAAATTGTCCGGGCCATTCTGGAAAAGCTGGAATAACTGAGAAAAGAACGGCGGCTGCCCGGTTTGTTATTATTGCTGTAACGACTGCCAGAAATACTCGAATTAAAGGAAAAGGGCAGTTTTTTCTTGTAGCTGAAATAGGCCCGCAACAGATAAGGGAGATCAGCGCAGTCACTGAATATGCTGTTATTGCGGTCTTCATCCGAATAGAGGCTGTTGCCGTCCGGGTTGCGCAGGCAGGCGGCCAGCGAGCCTTTTTTGTCGGCAAAGAGCTCCTCCACCCAACGTGCAAATTCAGCTTCGTAGCTGTCGTTCCACTGATAACGGGCTGTCCAAGCCGCATTGGCCCCCCCGACATTAATCTCCCCGCCCGGCTCAATAGGTGGATCAACAGGTTCCCCGCCGCCTCCGGGGTTTTCCGTGTCAGGCATCTCGGTGGCAGTTATCAGTTTTCCCCAGGTTCGCCCGCCCACATCAATCCTGCCGTCGGGTCGGGAGAAAAACGGTTTTTGGAAATCCTTGATGGCTTGGATAAGCTCAGCAGAAACCTGATCATTCACCGTCAGCGGGTTGGCAAGGATGTTATTGAACAGGGCATAGACGATGCGGACATCGCTCGGACGGTTCTGACCGCCCTGCCCCACTGAGCCGGTAATCTCCGTTCCAGAATCATCAATCACGGCAATGAGTTCCCGCCATGTTCTGCCGCCCACATCAATCCTGCCATCAGGCCGGGACATGAAACTCGACTGAAAATCCCGAATCGCCGCAATCAACTCCTCGGACACCTGATCGCTGACCGCCAAGGGTACAGAGATGGTTTTATTGAACAAGTCATACACGGTACGCACATCTTCAGGACGATTTTGTCCTCCTGAACCACCTACTGAGCCGCTGATAGAAATCGGCATTGTTGCTCCTCCTTTCTTTGATTACGGTTTTCCCGGCAAGGAAAATGACGCACCTATACCCCTCACCTATTCACCAATGCGCCCCAGCCGAAACTTCTGTACCTGTTCTGTCACCCTTCCCTGCTCATCCCGGTAATCGATAAGCAGACCGACCGATATTTGCATCTCTTGCTTTCCGTGCTGGACAGTCTCCCGACGATCCGAGGAGTAATAATACTGACCCGCAAGGGACGAATAATCTGGCTCCCCAAGTAAATCGATCACCTCGGTTCGTGTCGCGCCTTTGCGCAGATGCCCGGAAATAACCTCAAGACTAGGATAATCCCGGTGCGCCTTATAGCTGCGGCTCGCCGGTTCCAGCTCCTGCGCCTGGGTGTTACAGCCGACCAGCAACAGAAAAACGATAAACAACAGGAAACGCGGCCTCAGCCTGAATTGCCTGAACTTACGGTGTGGCAAAAGAAAACCCCCATCGCTTGAGCTGTTCGATAAAATCCCCCAGATCCTCAGCAGTATCCTTCAGTACATGCATAAGCACGTTGAATTCGGTTCTGCTCTGGTTTCGCTGAAATTGCCGCTCAATCATGGCCCGTTTACTCGGTCCCAACCCCTTGGGAGATTTCCAGTCCTCGGTATCAATATCCCAGTTCTGAATGGTCAGGGAAAGTTCGTTTGCCACGGCAACAAGCTCCCAATCGTATGGTCGCCAGCCGCCTGCACCATAGGGCGGGCGAATCCTGGTCGGCGTGACTCCGGCAGCTTTTTGAATGCTCTCTTGCGTTTTCTCCAGTTCCTTCCGCACCGCCGATCTGGACAACCCAGCCAGATTCGGATGGGTATAGGAATGATTCTGCACCCTATGTCCCCGCTCCGCGATTTCTTTCACCGCTGTTGGATAGCTATCCACTTCCTGTCCTAAAACGTAAAATTCCGCTTTTATACGGTAGCGATCCAAGGTGTCAAGAATGGAGCACAACGGGCCTGTGGGAGCTGGTCCGTCGTCAAAAGAAAGCAGCACTGCTTTGCCGGTTCCTCCTGCCGGTATAGTGAGTCTTCGCCAAGTTCTACCGCCCACATCAATTCTACCGTCAGGGCGAGACATAAAGGTCTTCTGCACATCCTTGATCGCCTGAATCAGTTGACCTGAGACCTGCTCACTCACTGCCAAAGGGATTGAAAGAATTTTATTGAACAGGGCATAGATAATACGCACATCCTGCGGTCGATTCCGGCCGCCCTGCCCCACTGAGCTCCTGATTTCTTCCATTCCTTCTATCTTCAGCCTTTCTGCTGCCGCAGTGAGTTCCCCCCAGGTTCTGCCGTTGACATCAATTCTGCCATCCGGGCGAGAGAGAAAAGCTTTCTGGAAATCTCGAATAGCCTGAATCAGTGCATCTGTAACCTGATCACTGACCGGTAGCGGCGTGGATAAAATTTTATTGAGCAAAATATAAACAGCTTGAACATCGTCGGATCGGTTGTTGCCGTTTTTACCGACGGAACCGGTAAGAGAGCTTGTCATTATCTACCTCAGTGGAAGGGATGTTTGGAGTGCTGGCTGTACGGTCAAGCAGTGTTGGATATGCTTGCTTCAAAAGCAATTATGCAGCGGAAGCTACCTTTTTTGTGCTTTTATACTTTTTAAGACAGGCCACATCAAGACTGACAAAAGCAGGGAGAAAAAGCAACTCGAAATAAAGAAGATAACTGACTGGTTGAAGATAACGCACTGATTTTTCATGTTTGACATTTAGGGGTTTATAGGGCTGGCTGCTCGCCTCCCCTAAATCCGTAACAGCCAAAAAAAAAGACATCGGACACACCCTTTCCTGCATTCGTCCGGTTCATGTCACGATTTTCATGATGAAGAAATAAGCTCTAGTATGGCTTTCAAGTACGCCCTGATTACAAGTAATGAAAAGCTAAGCGGGGCCAATATCCTTTATAGGAGTAATGTTTTTCTTGTATATTCTCCAAATCTCAGGGTAGTTCCCATTAACGCAATCCTGTTACTAAGCAAATTCAAACAGTTAATGGAAATTCAACGTACTATGGACTGAAAGTCCATAGAATGAAAGGCGACTAAAAGTCGCTGTTTCGGCTAAAGCCGATTAAAACCGCTGACTAAAGTCAGTGTGTAGCGACTGAAAGTCGTTATTCTATTTCAAAATCGTCATCATTATGATTCGGGTCGTTCCTGTGATGCTCAATATAATTCCTGATCATTTCATCAGTAACGTGTCCGGAGCTGAAAGCAGCGTAGCCAATACCCCAAAAATGTTTTCCCCAGTATCTTTTGGACAACTGAGGAAATTCTTCCTGAATCTTTTTTGAAGAACGGCCCTTGAAAAATTGCACCATTTCACTCACGGATATCTTGGGAGGATATGACACATAGATATGGACATGATCCTGACTGATATTCCCTTTGATTATTTGAATATCTTTCGAATCACATATTTGACGTATTATCTCTCTAATTCGAATGCTTATATCTCTATTTAACACTTTGTAACGATATTTGGTTATCCAAATCAGGTGAACTTTCAGGTCATGTACGCTGTGCGATGATTTTCTATAAGGCCTCATAAATGAGAGTCTACTAAAAGTCTTGGACTAAAGTCCATAGTTTTGACTAGCGATTAGGACAATAAAATATCATCGGACAATCTTTACCCTGTATTTTTAAAAGGATACGTATTTACATATAAAAAATTCTGGAAACGATTTAGTATCACTCTGATAATGAATACACTCTCCTGATCTTTTGTAATAGGCTCCAACTTTGCTAAAACTTAATTCCTTCAAAGGTTCTTCAGAACTTTTATACCCCTTATAGATGACATCAAATCGTTCAGAAATGAGTTCTTTCGGGTTCCTGCTAATATAAACTTTCTTATTATCTTTATATTCCCTGAAAGATGACAACTCTGCCGTTGGCATATGATAATTAAATATCTGATTTCCTTTCCTATCCATTAAATTAATATTCTTTTCTAAATTCAAAATACGCATTAAATGGAGCCAACCGAATGGAATAGTATTTGCCCAAGAAACATTTGTACCGTAATCTACAAATATACGCTGTCTTTTTATTTTACTGGAAAAAAATTCATCGGCTATATTATCTGCTAAAGGATATGCAATTGAGACTCCATAATTACTCTTTTCCGCAGCATAACTTTTTGCCTGATCAGATTTTTCTGCATAGGACGTATAAAGAACAATGTAAACAAGCAGAAAGAGATAAACCAATAATCCTTTTTGGTTATATCGTTCTTTAGCCCATGCCGCAAGTAATGAAAGGGATAATGCCACAGCAAAAGAAAAGAAAAAGACACTGGGAAAAACATATTTTGGGCCAAGCGGTTTCCAAGGAATCAGTACAAATAAAAAACCATAACAAAACAGAAGGTTGATTACAACAAGAGAACTATGTTGAATTATCGGTATATTGAGCAAAGTTTTATTTCTTTCCTTAACTGCAATACCGACAAACAAAAAAATAGGGATATACCCATATATATTATGCAGTGAATACTCAGAAAGCCAAATCCATAAAAGCTCTGCTGCCCTTTTTATCTCCTCATATTTTCCGATAGAATAGCTAGCTCCATATCCTTGCCTATACTTAAATACCATAAAAAGTACTAAACTTGAGCATATTAATGAAACTGTCAAACTGATCAGAAGCAGCAAACTGTTATTTGATCGTACATTCTGAGGAGATATTTTTTTTGTATAAATATAACACATGAAGATTATAAATAATCCTACACTTGTTATAATAACAGTTTCCTTTATAAGGAATGCAAAAATTAAAAATATCAGGGAAAGCACTACACATAATATACCATACAATTTTTTTCTTATTATCATTGCAGTAAAAAAGAAAAAAATCCAAGCGGCAAGACATAATATTACAGGAATCTCCTGACTGTCTATAGTTCCGGAAAATAGATTCGAGGTAACGGTTTGTGAAAGAGGGATAAAAAATATAGGAATAAGAGAAAAAACAAATTCATTTGTATATTTATATATAAGTAGAGACATCAAAACAAAAGACATCCCCAATGTAGCGAGCACAATCGTTGAAAATAAACGGAGGTCACCATTCATCAATTTACGGTAAGAACGTCCCTCCTCATCCACACTTCTGCCATGAACCAAGGGAGACAAAGCATAGGAACTTGTCACATAAAAAAAGAAGGCCGGTCGAAAACGACCATGTACCAAGTCCGCAGAAACTGTCTGTTTTATTTTTTGCGTAACACTTAAATCTTCCCGAAGATGGATATTAGCATACAAGGACACCCAACCATTTGCCAGAGCCCGGAAGCTGTTGTTTTTTTCAATTGCAAAATTATTAGCGTAAAAAGGCCAAAAAAGAGCAAATAGCAATACAAATAATAGTCCAGTCAATTTAAGGAGACGCATTATTATTTTTCTGCTGCTGTTGAACCCGGTTCTTTGGATTCTGAAATTAAGTAATTAGGTCGCCCCTTTACCTCCATAAAAACTCGACCGATATATTCTCCGCACAACCCGATAAAAAGAAGCTGGATTCCTCCTAGAAAATAGCTCCCGGCCATAATCGACAGCCATCCTGAAACTGCCTGATCAGTAAACATCTTTACAAAAAGAGCATAAAAAACGTACATAAATGCGAGAAATGCAAGAAAAAAACCGGTTACTGCCGCCAACCTCAATGGTAAAAAGCTGAATGCCGTCATCCCGTCCAATGCCAAGCTAAACATCTTGCGAAAAGAATATTTACTGCTGCCGTGCGTTCTGCAATGCGGCATGTAGGAAAGACTGCATTGACGAAAACCGACCCAAGAAATCAACCCTCGGTAAAAAACAGCATGTTCCTGCATCCCTTTTAAGGCATCAACAACCTTCCTGTCCAGCAGTCGAAAATCCGCACTTCCTTCATGCAGCTTGATTCCGGCCATGCTGTTCATTATCCGGTAAAATAGAATGGACGTTTTTCGTTTAAACCAAGAAGAATCTTTCGTATCTTTGCGGACAGTAAAAACGATTTCATATCCTTTCCGCCACTTTTTTATCATTTCCGGAAGAAGCTCCGGCGGATGCTGCATATCCCCGTCCATAGTGACAACAGCGTCTCCAGTTGCCAAGTCTAGTCCGGCCCGCAATGCATTCTGATGCCCGAAATTTCGGGACAAAGAAAGATAGAATACTCTTGCTTCATTACTCACAACTTTTTTAATTTCCGCTAGAGTGTTATCCTGACTGCCGTCATCTACGAAAATAAGTTCTACATCTGCAAGTTTCGCAACCTGCTTAATGACTGCACCAGACATTGCCGCAACATTTTGTTCCTCATTATACAGAGGAACAACAACGGATATTTTGAAATTCATACTATCACCCCGCATAGGTCAAGATTTCGGTCGATTTCTGCTTTTCATTTGCCGGTGAGCATAAGAATAAGAGATAAAACTCCCAAAACAGCACCTATCATCCGCTGTGTTCCGAAAGGCTCCTGCCAAAAAACAACACCACCCGCAATAACCAGCAGCATAACCAAAATGGTATTCACCGGGCTTGCCACACTGACGGGAAAATATCTGACCGTGACAGAATACAAGGCAAAGGCAAGAAGATAAGCCAGAATACTGCCGCACATCGTAAGCAGCCAGCCCATACTTTTCCATTCTTTCAGGGCAGCTTGCTTGATCAACAGTTGTGCTGCTACGGAAAACAGTACCGGCGCAAAAAGAAAAAAATACTTCTGCATACCTAACTCAGTTCCGCACCAGAGCGGAATAGGCAGTGCGCAACTCCGTCAGAATTTTTTGAGAATCCAAGTGCTTCTTATAATAGGTACGTGCCTTGGCTCCCTGCTCCTCCCGCAGTTGCACATCACGACTGAACAGGGCAGCCTGCTTCCACATGGCTTCTGGAGTATCAACCTCTATCCAGGCACCTTTTCCTGGAGGCAATCCTCGCATAGCTCCAGTTCGGGCAACGATAGCTCGACCGGCAGCCAAGGCCTCAACAGTCTTGATCTGCACTCCCATGCCCAAGGCGGTGGGTAGCAAGAATACTCCGCAATTCCGGTACGGATCATGGGAATCGTCATACCTTCCAACCTTATGGGCCTCCGGCCATTGAGCAAACGAAGCCAAAGCACCATAAATTTTCACAGGTACACCTTCAGGAAGAGCAGCCTTGCTCAACCAGCGTAACCCTTCCTGATTGAATTTATTCGCTGATCCCGTAATCCCCACCTGCGATGACAAGGGAAAATCAGACGGTCCTACCAGAGGCGGGCTCCATAGAATATTCTGCAGTCCTCGTTGGCGAAGCTGAATTTCTTCGTCCTTGGAAATAACTATTATCAAATCAGCTGTTCGCAAATCTTCTATCTCGCGTCGGGAACCTCCCCACATCACATTGGACCAAAGATCCAGTAGGATAATAACTTTAGGACAAGAGGTAGGCAGTCCAGCCCAATAGCTGTAATTGATAATCGCTAAATCGGCTTGTTTAGAGCATTCCAGGAGGAAATCAGGGGGGAAGGCGTGACGGTGGTAGGGGTTGGCATGGCCGAAGGCCCGCTCTAAGCGCAGCCCCTTGCAAATCGCCCCGTAGACAAGACCGGCCAGCTGCCTCCAGTTTCGCTTCGGAAATGATTCCTCACGCAGCCGAACCCTATAGCCGCGCTGCTCCACTTCACTCTTTGCCGAAGCAGTCCAGCCCATGCCAACAGGCCGGGTTGAAGCAGAAACAAGGGTGCATTCTCCCATGGACTGCAACAAATTAAGATGTTTCCACATCTCAACCTTTCCGCCACTATCGGCGGGGAATGGGCAATAGGGAACAAGGGCGACGGATTTCATAGATTTTCTTTTTTCAGGCAAGCAAGAACGGCGTTGCAAAATCCTGTCCGAAAAGCGGCTGTATCCAACCCTGCAACGACCTGCTGATTTCGGACAAGAAATTTAATCTGATCATTCTCCAGGATATCCTTGAGGCAAAGGATCATTTTCCTGCCGTCATTGACGGGAAAAAGCCATTCTTCTGGCAACATCTCCGCCATGCCGTCGCACTTGCTGCCAACAACCGGAATTTTCCAGTGCATCGCCTCTAACATAACAACCGGTACTCCCTCAAAACGGGAAGGAAGCAGAACCATATCCAACTTTTCATACCATGCAGACATATCATCAGCCCAGCCCTCAAAACGGACAATATCCTGTAGGCCCAAGTCCCGCACAAGTTTTTCCAAATTATTCCGATCAGGGCCGTCACCGATAATATGGACAATTAAAGGAGGCAGTTCTTTTCTAAATGCCGCAAGATGGCGCATAAAAAAGTCATGTCGTTTCTGCTGAAATTCGATCCTGCCGATAAGGGCAAGATGTTTTTCTCGCCTTAATTTAAGCTGACGTGACGGGTTATGCTTCTGAATTTCTTCTGTATTCAACCCGAAATATTGGACAAATATACGTGCAGGATCAACATAATACTGATTTTGCAGCTGCTCTTTTACGGTGTTGCAGATGGTAAAAAAATAATTCGGCAAGGCGTAGAGCCTTCGATACAGCAATTCCTGAAGACGTATTGGCAGAGAGTTCTTTCCTCGTACTAAGGCAACTGGATGGGCCATGGGCAGAAAACTCATCAGGGGAACACCGGTGATTCGAGCTGCTCCCAGACCACAGGCGGACAGAGCTATCGCACCTTGGGAGACAATCAGCAAATCCGGCTGATATTGCGTGATCATTTTGGTCAATCGCCGAACTTTCCCTGTTGTGAACAGTACCCGAAAAACATCTCCCGGGGCTGTCTGCAAACAATGTTCTATAACCGTTATACTTCCTGGTAACTTCCCCAGTCGAGTAAGCAGCTGTTTGTTAGCCTGCGGCACCAGTAGGTACAGATCAATCCTCGATTCTTCGGACAGGCCTTTTATCGCCTCCAGCAAGGTGACTTCATGGCCCCCGAATACCGCAGAATCAAGATAAATCAGTACCCGCCTGTTGCTATTTTTCAGTCGAGACATTATTCCTGCTTTTTGCGATTAATCCTCTATACAGCTCGACCAAACGAGTAGCTATATGATCCATAGTGTAATGCTCTTGAATTTGCTGTCGGGCTCCACGGCCAAGGCGCAGTGACAAGGTCTCGTCAGCAAGCAGAGTAATAATCGCATCGGCCAAGGCCCTGCTGTCATTCACGGGAACAACCCAGCCATTGGCCTTATGTTGAACCAACGAACGATTTGCCGGAATATCAGAAACAATGACAGGTAATCCCCAACTCATAGCTTCCAGCAGAGCATTAGACAAGCCTTCAACCCTTGACGGCAGAAGAAAAAGTCGCGCCTGCTGTAAGTACGGGCCAACATCTTTCACAGCTCCGGCAAAATAAACTGTATCAAGGCATTGATGCTGTTCAAGATATTTTTTCCAGATCTCAGAATTCCCTGCACCGAGCATCACAAGCTGGCCCCTTCCTTTATCCTGTTTCTGAACCGACACCCAGGCCTCAAAAAGAATATCAAATGCTTTCCTCTGAGTTCCTTGAGTAAAATTACCTATATAAACAACATTTACCTGCTCGGTAATTTTCCCTGTACTCGCCGGAAGTTCTACTCCATTCGGAATACGGACAATTCGATTCTCTGTAATACCACTATCCTGCAGGCTCTCTGCAATTGCCTCGGTCATGGCAATAAAATCAACCTGCTGCCGGTGTCTGGCCAAAGCACTGCGCAAGGGCGCATCGTAGCTTATTTTGTTCATAGCAGGACAATCAGCCTCTTTGCAGACCACCGGCAACCCCAAACCTTTGCACGCCCATCCAACGGCTCCGGCAATCCAATGAGCTTCATGCACATGGACAACATCTATCTGCTGAAAATTCTTTCGGAAAAATTTCCGTAAATCCAGCATAAACGACAAACGGGAAAACCATGAAAACGGTAGCATAGTCCAGAATTCTACAGCATCGTTGATCCGGTCAACCGCAGACCACGACAACATATGTCGTATATATCGGAATTTTTTCTTGAACGATTCTTCAACCCAAGCAAACTTGCCAAATCTCTGTACACTGTATC
Source organism: Candidatus Electrothrix laxa (assembly GCA_942492895.1). Lineage (GTDB taxonomy): Bacteria > Desulfobacterota > Desulfobulbia > Desulfobulbales > Desulfobulbaceae > Electrothrix > Electrothrix laxa. The sequence continues at coordinate 3,634,271 of OW818652.1, read as the reverse complement.
CCTCGGGCGTTATCTCTTGAAACGACAGATCAATATCCAAGTAGCTTGTCAGCACCGTGCAAGAATGCCCCTGCTCGGACAGTTCCGCCGCTAATTTTCGGCATTGTCGCTCCGCCCCACCTTCTGAACAGGGAAAAAATTTCCAGACCACCATATAGATATTCAGCTTTCTTTCTGACATGAAAAACCTTACTTGGTGGCTAAAATATAGGCCCCGCAGGTGTTTAGATCTTCCTCGGAAATCTGCCGGGACTGCTTATTAACCTGCTGTAGGGTGAATGCCGAATCCGCCTGAACTTTTTTTACCTGTATCCGGGAAAAGCCTTCCTGCTTGAGGAGCCGTTTATGCGAAGAATACGGCTGCCTGTTCAGTAAATAAGGCCTCTTTCCCCTGATAATATTCCATAAAAAATCTGAATACAGCCAATGTCCGTTCCAGTCTTTTGCAGTGCCATGACTTTTAAAGTCTATTTGATGGGAAAGATAACCGTCATCATTGAGCCAATCATACATTGCCTTATATGTGTCTCGCAAATCATCAACATGCTCCAGAACTGCCTGAGAAAAAATGAGATCCACCGTATTTCTTTCCAAAACAGATTGTGAAGACCAAGGCACAACGTATCTGATGACCGAATCGTCACGGTGGGGATTCTGTATAGACTCTCTGATTCTTTCCAATCGTTCCGGCTTAAGGCATCTGTTTAATCTTTCTTCCGGAAATATATGCTCTGGAAACGAATAGTTGTCAAGATATGGCTTGACTTCGGGAAATTCATTTTCATCAGGAATATTTCTTTTTTTCTTTGCAAAAGCAACAATATCTTCAAATACCCTCAAATTCTTCTTTATCTCGGCAAATTCGACCACATCGAAAGCGTAGTATTTTTCTGCACCAAAGACCAAAGCGGTCAGGCCGATACCGAGAGAATCTCCAGGTCCGAGTTCGGCAACAATCCGTGGGCTCGTGTTCAGATTATTCTGCTCTGCCATCACCATATGGCGTAGCCATACCGAATAACAGTATGCGGACATGTTGGTGCCCCCTGTACATCTCCTGCTTATCAAGTTATGCAGGGGAAGATATGTACTCAGTCCATAAAGCAGTTCGGACAATCGTATCTGCAGCAGAGCTTTACTCATTGATATCACAATTAATAGGTGTTACTTTATCCCAAGTTATCTATGAGGATTTATTGAAAGAATTAACCGTACAAAAGGCATTCCACTGTCTTGCAGGCCAGCCAAGCCGTTTTTTTGGAAAAAGAAAATCGACAGCATCTTTGCGAAACCAAGAAGAATCCATTTCCATCCACTTTTGCTCAATTTCCCGTCCAAGAGGCCCCTTACACCATTCCGACCAAGGAATGGAAAAGCCCATTTTAGGTCGATCTATCAGGTGATCCGGCAGGTAACGTTTCAAGAGATGCCTCAATAAATATTTCCCCTTGCCGTCCGGGCTAATTTTTTCAGCAAAAGACAGGCGGGCGGCAAACTCGACAACTCTGTAATCCAGAAACGGGCTGCGACACTCCAAAGCATGGGCCATGCTCATACGGTCAACCTTGACCAGAATATCATCCGGCAAATAAGTTTTCAGATGAACGTACTGTAATTGACTGAGCAGATCTGCTTCAGCAACCCGTGGATACCATTGTTCCCGGTCATGCAATGCTTCCTGCACAGAAGCCTGCACAAAGACCTCGCGGCTCAACACTTTTTTGAGCATAAAAACCGGCATTATCCGGTCAAGGGCGGATAATCGTTGATCCCGACAAACAAAGCGCAACTGCAAAAAATCGACCAGCTGCTGGAACGCACTAACTCTTCCTTTAAACAGCCTGCGCTGCTCCTTGGCACCCCAAATACTTAATGCCTTGGCATAGCCGTCATATCCGGCAAACAGTTCATCACCGGCATCGCCGGTCAGGGCAACAGTAACGTGTTCCTTAGCCAGCTTTGCCACAAACCAAGTTGGTATTGCTGAAGAATCCCCAAATAACTCATCAAAATGCTGAGCAATCGGTGTAAAAAAAGGCTGCAAATCATCTTCAACCCTGAGCAGAGTGTTTTCGATGCCGAGATGTTCGGCAACAGCCCGCGCATATGCTGTTTCATCAAACTTATTCTCGGAAAAACCGATGGAAAAAGATCGGATGGAATGATTAGTAGCCTTGGAGGATAATAATGCGATCAGGCTTGAGTCAATCCCGCCAGAAAGAAATACCCCCACAGAGACATCGGCAATCAGGCGCAGGCGAACGGCATCGGTCAGCAGGGCCTCAAGCTCATCGGCAAGATCATCCATTGTCCGCTCCGCTCCGGTTTCGATACCGAAACGGACATCCCAATATTCTTTGACAGAGACGACCCCGTTCTTCCAAACCAGATAATGTCCGGGGAGCAATCGCTGTACTTGGCGGTACATTGTCCGGGCACCGGTGGTGTACCCGTAACTCCAGAACTGAATTAAAGCTGCCGGATCAATATCCTGCTCATCAAGAAAGCCTCCTGCGACAAAGGCTTTGATTTCGGAAGCGAAAAGCAGCAGGCCATCATTCGTCTGCATGTAATACAGTGGTTTTTTACCCAATCTGTCTCGTGCCAGCAGTAGTTCTTCAGTTCGCTGATCCCAAATTGCAAAGGCGAACATACCGTTGAGCCGATTCAGCAGACCGTCTAATCCCCACTGCTCGTAGCCGTGAATGAGAACTTCCGTATCAGTAGCCGAGGAAAAAAGATGCCCTTCCTTAGTTAGTTCCTGCAGGAGCAATCGATAATTATAACATTCTCCGTTATAAGTGATCCAAACCGTGCCGTCCTCATTACTCATGGGCTGCTGTCCGGCTTGAGTCAAATCAATAATGCTCAGGCGACGATGAGACAAACCGACACGAGGTTCTCCCTTTCTACCGGATTCATTAAATATCCTGCTTCCGGCATCGTCAGGGCCACGATGCGTCAGACTATCGCGCATCAACAGAAGGATCTGGCGACGCAGGCCTGTCGAGCTGCCCGCAAAGCCGGTTATCCCGCACATAATTTCAATTCGTTATGCCACTTCATATTATAAGCTGGTTGTAAAGAGTTACTGCCCGCTCTGCCACACTGTCTATGGCAAAAAAATCTTCCATGCGTTTTCGTGCTGCCCTGCCGTATTCCCGACGAAGTAACGAAGATGTATAAAGGTGCCGCATAGCCTCAGCCAGAGACCTGCTGTCCCCTGTTGGTATAATCAATCCTGTGCGTTTATGTTGCACAACCTCCCGATTACCAGGAATATCTGACACAATTGCCGGAAGCCCCCAACTCTGTGCTTCCAATAATGCATTAGAAATCCCCTCCTTACGTGACGGTAGCAACAGGCAGCAGCTCTTTCTGAAAAAAGGTGTCAAATCAGTTTGATAACCGGCAAACTCAATCGAATCAATACAGCCTAATTTACGGGCAAGCTGCTGCCAAGGCAGTGCATCGCCCCCGCCCAGAAGCAGCAGACGAGAGGAGGAATGCTGATGATGGAATACCGCCCAAGCTGTAATGAGTAGATCAAACCCTTTATGCGCCGCAGATTGGCTAAAGTTGCCAATATACAAAAAATCATTATTTTCTTCAACAGGAACGGTCTGCTTCGGAAGCGGTACACCGTTGGGGATCACTGTAATATTCTTTTCTGATACACCATTCTGCACAAGATCAGCCTGCATAGCTTGGGTGAGGGCGATAAAATGGGGTTTTCTCCGCCAAATATCACAATATGCTGCCATCGGCACACCATCCAAAGGTGGGAAAACAGGCATATCTGCGCCCTTACAGACCACAGGTATATTGAAAACTCTGCCAGCAAAGGCGCCAATCCCGGCAATCCAATCCGCAGTATGAACATGAAGAATATCTATAGAATGACGCTTTCTGCCAAGAAAAAATAAAACTCCTAAAACAAAAACAACAATATTGCTGTATCTGACAGCATATGCTCCCCAAAGGGTAATTTTTTTTCTCAACTTTACAAGGGCGGGTACAACAGCTTTTTTTCCGCTACCCAAGCATTTTTCAGTTTTACCTTCCAGATGTTGCGGCCCGTCAGAATTTCGTATCTTTTGAATAACGGCCTCCATCGTCAGCTTCCTGACAATGTGGACACCGCTTTTTTCCACCTCATGAGAAAAATATGTCGTATTGTGGCGAGAAGTCAGGACGGTACAAGTATGCCCACGGGCAATTAAGGCAGCGGAAAGCCTTCTGCATTGATTCTCCGCACCGCCAGCTGGGGCGGGCCAATAATAATATGTCAGCATACAAATATGCATACATTACCACTCGAAATCCCTGCCAAGGGCATCTTCCAGCATTGCATTATGCGGCGCAAAAAACTGCTTCAGATAGGTATAAACTTCAGACGGAACTTCTTTTTTCTTTGGGTTGGCATTTTGCACCGTAACATCCCGGATCATAACGTCGGGGTCAATTTCCAAAAACTGAAAAACCTGCTGTAAAACAACATGGGGTTCTATAAAAAGGCTGTTGCTTTCCAAAACAAGGACCTGCTGTTGCGGGAAAAATCGCCAATACCGACGAAGCTGTTCAATATAGATGCCGCGCTGTTTATATGAAAAAGATTGGTGCGTTCTGCTGGTATAGCTCATATCATCGACCATGTTCTGCCATTCAGCAGCACAACGCTCCTCTTCTCTCTGTAATGCTTCAAGAATAGGCAACTTTTCCCGGCCTTTTTTTACTTCATGAAAATAATGCGAGATAGCCCGTTCCACCGGATCTCGCAAAATAACTATAAGCTTTGCTGTTGGCAGCAACTCAAAGATACAGCAGGGCGCATGGGGGTGACAGAAATAATAAGGGGTTGCTTCGCCGATCCGGCAATTTGGCAGAAAATTACCCAGTAAGGGAAAATGTGAACGGTACCAATATGTTCCAAAATCACAATAGCGATCAAAAAAATGAATTTCTTTCGATTTATTAACAAAAACATCTGGATGCTGGCAGATATAATGAAACAAGGAGGTGGTGCCAGCTTTCTGAGCTCCGATAACCAAAAAATTCGGCAAAGGACGCAGACAGGCTGTCAATCTATGATATGTACGTATAAATGTATTCACAGCGTGTTGTTCAATACCGTTTTTTAATACCTATGCTCAATACCAAAGAGTTTTCTCTTAACCAACTCGTACCAATACATGCAAAGAAGGATAATAAATTGACCAAGGGCTGGCAGTGTAATTTTTGCCGGAGAATAGAATGAAAAACCTTTTTTACGCAGATATTTCTTCAATACTGTTTGCAGAAGCAAAATATAGGGCACAGGAAGTTCCTGTTTCCAGCCACTAACTCTGTCTGAACAAGGATCACCGTTCTGCACATGCTGATGAAGATGACGCTGTCCTTGGGGAATAGATGCAAAATAGTCTGTTTTATCAAATTGCTGGTTAGTAGGAGAAAGCTCCAGGAATTTTTTTATCCCACGCATGACGTCGACTTCATTTGCAATCAGCTCTTCATACTGGACCACTAAGAAGCCTGGATCATGCTGCAACACTTCAAGTCGCTGCAGGGTATCAAGATAACCGAATAGGAAATGCAGAATACTTTTCTGCATGGGTTGACCGGTTCGGCTGTCCATACTTCGCCGTTGGGAGTTGAACACAGCGCGAGGATCCCGATTAATAAAGATGAATTTTGCCCCTGAAAGATCTTGGCGGATTCTTTCCACACAGCGGTAATATTCGCCGCATTTATGTATCAAAATATGTTGTCCAGAGGAACTGCCTCGGTATAAGGACAAAGCTGCTTGCAGAATATCGCTGAAACAAAGCGGCAGAGGAAGATCCGTCAATAAATTGAGCAATTCATTACGCTGTATATTCCACGCCTGAAATTTTGTATCCTTATATAGGGTATCAATATATGAGTGCAGCTCCTGAACAGTGCGAACGGCAAAGCCGGGAATGATCCAACCGTCGACAAAACGAGCCTCAATGCCCACTTTAACCGTCTCGTAACCATCTAACTTACTGGCGAGATAGGTAGAACCGGATCGATTCAAATAGGTGAGAAAAACAATTTGTGCATGAGGTTGCCGGATATCAGACATGAGAAAAGCAGACTATGCCGCTGACAGAAAAAAGCAATTACGACACTCTTTCCTAACTGTAACATTATCATTATAATCAATACATTCCTTCAGCAGGAGAACTCGTTCCTCTACCTCTTCCACTGTGGTGTCAGGAAACTTCCCGGCAATATATTGATCACGAATATGCCTACTGGAATCAACCTGATCCAAGACAGCACGCCACAGTCTTTTCAGCATCTGAATACTCTGTTGGGGAATATTTCGTTGTCGCTCAAAGGATCGACTCAGTTGCAGCAACTCTTCAACCATTTTCTCCGATGCAAAGCTCCCCTGTAACGAAGAAATATGATGCTGTAATATTTCGAACTGTTTAGAAATTTCCTCCTTGGCGTGTATAAGATTCTCCTGAAGTGCCAAATCAAGCATTTCCAGCAGTTCATCAATCCCGGTTGCATGAAAACTGCATGCATTAGGCAAAGGCTGCTCGTAAGAATCCGACTGTTCCTTTCGATAGGCAATGGCAGGCTTGCCAAGCAGGAGTGCTTCAATGGCCGTAGTGCAGTTCCAATGTACCAAAACATCAGAGGCAAGGATCCAGGGAACGACATTACCTTCTCGAATTACAGTAGTTTTATCCAAGGTGTTTGCGAGCTCCTGCCAAAGCTCTAAACCTTCCGAAGGATGAGGGCGAATAATGATTGTGTGTTCCGGAAAACGTTTCCGTATCCTGGGGAGCATCTCTCGAAAAGACTCAAGGACCTTCTGTTGCACAGCCATCCAGCCCTCAAAAAAACCAGGGCGTTCTTCCGCAATGGGGTATTGGGAAAAAGTTCGCAACAAGGCTTTCGGATCATTGGCACTGTTGGCAAAAGAAAAACTAGTATTGATCTGGATGATCCTGCCGTATTGCTTCCGCAGTCGTACAACATCCTCCTCGTACAATCTGCGTAATGCCGGACGAAGTAAATCAAATCTGGGGTTGCCAGTTATCCTGACACGCTCAGACAGCCTGCCTATTGCCGGAGCCGTCACTTCGGCTTGATCTTTGCCCCAAGCAAAAAACAAATCCGCCGCTTCCATTGATTTGGGAAAGATACGCAGTTGCCGATAAGTTTCAGCATCAAAATAGACCAATCCTTCTTCATCTAAGGCGGCGACTCGATGTCCCTGTCTTCGACAGCAACGAAACCATTGCTGTTTAGTTTTGGCGATGCTTTTGTCCAGAAAGATGCCTCTATCAAGCAAATCCGTGTGAAATTTTAATTCCCATAACGCGCCGATTACCACATCAAAACCCTGTCGCAGGGCAACAATGGCCAGAAGCAACTTGGCGTCGAATTCCCTTACCTTAGTTTCTATTGGAATAATTAATAAAGGTTTTTTCTTCATATGCCCTGGCAGTACACCACAATTATTAGCATTATCACAAAAGTTTACGCAAGATAACCCGCATATGATTAGCCCGTCCGGCTTCATCAATCACAGCCTGAAAGATATCGGAATGTTCAAGCAAAAAACCTGTCACTTCGCTGTTTTGTTTTTTATCACGATAATAGGCGATCAGGTCCGGTATATCCATACCCTTTGTTTCGATGTGCAGCAACTCAAACCCCGTCTTTTTCGCCAAATATTGCATGGAGGTCTTCGTAAAATAAAGAAGATGTTCAGCAGGAGCAACAAGGGCTGACTCCTCCTGCAAAATTGCCGAACCGAGAGAATGTAGATTAGGCACGAAAATCAAAGCAATTCCACCAGGAGACAACAAGCTCTTCACTTGAGAGAGCATTTCAAGCGGGTCAGGAGTATGCTCTAAAACATCAAAAAGAGTTATTATATGAAATAATTCTTTTTGATCAATTTCTGCAACAGGGCAGGACCAAATTTTAACTCCTAAATGCTCTGCCGTATATGCAGCAAGCTCTTTGCCGAATTCCTGTCCGGCAACTGCATAGCCTTGCTGACGACAAAAGTCCAAAAACCACCCAGTACCGCAGCCGATATCCAACAGCCTACACCCCTTAGGATCCAGACCTGACCACTTGCGCAATATTTCTACACGCTCTTTGGCAAAGCGCTCCTGCCGGTAATTAATATTTTGTTCATAATCATGTTGCGCCTGACAAAGATATTCCTTATCTGCATAAACATCATTCGTATTTTTGGGGATTTTTGCGGCATATCCTAAACTGCATTGACGACATTGTACTATATCAATATCGCATTTTCGCATCAGCTGAGTATATTCCGAAAAATTACAGACTGGACACGATGTTACTTCCTGCCATCCACTACCTTGATCAACTTTTCGACAACATTTCTGCACCGAGAGCAACTTCTTTTTATGAAAACTGTCAGGACGCATGGCCTTAATGTCAAGGGGAGAAAAGTCCTGCAATAATATATTTTTCATATTTTTAGCGAGTTCTCAAAAAAGTATTTTTTGCCATGCTATGCCGCCCTTTCTTGAAAAATCTTTCTATGCCGGTTATTCCAACAATAGAAATGAGGAGGGATATTAGAAAAACAAGCAGTGAGAATGTATAAGGACTCGCTCCGCGATCAACCTCCAGTGAAAACTGTACAATCCAGATCGCAAGATAATGCGATAAGAATATACCATAAGAAAGATCGCCCATGAAGCTATTAAAAATAACCTTTTCATCAAAAGAAGAAAGATAGGTGATAATCGGTATTGAAATAAGAATACCGATTATCACCTGAATAGAATGAGGTATATGAACTTTCCCAAAAAGGCCTAAGATTACGGCGAGACATATTGATAACACATAGAGAATCGCAGGAAAATATTTATCAAATTTTGACATTTTATCTGGAAAATTGGCCGCCAATGCCAAGCTCACTCCGACATTGAATATAAACAAAACTCCGGGCAAGAGCCTGTATCCGTAATAATCTGTATGAAGCAAACCAAAACAAGCAGCAATAAATACCATCAACGAAATAACAGAACTTACAGCTCGTATATTTTTATAAAACACTATAAACGGTAGTAAGATATAGGCCTGCAATTCCAAGCCGAGCGACCAAGCAATCGGAACAACAGCATATTGTTTTTCCGTAAAAAAAGATATGTCGATAAACATAAAATAATTTACCGGCACGATCAAGATGTTCTTCAGTAGAATATAGAAATTTTCCTGATACGGCAATCTACCTGAAAAAAAAGCAAATAAAACTGTCAAGATGACGACAAAGAAATACTGAGGGTATATCCTGAGAACTCGTTCAATATAAAATCGTATATATATAGTTCTGCGAGGGGGGGTAAATACATTATTCAATAGATTGCAAACCACATATCCGGCCAGCATATAAAATGACACAACCGATGCAACCCCGATATTAAACCCCTGAAGACTGAAGTCAAGATGCGATATCAGAACAAAAGTTGCAAGAACGAAACGATAATAACCAAACATGAAATCAGGCTCTTCGCTCCTCTTTTTCAGAAGGATTATTTTTTTCGGGAAAACGAAACAGCACTTCCACCACCACCGCAGGAGGACTACCAGCAAAGCTCCCTCTTTTGCTATATTAAGCTCTTCACTACTACGCAATCACGGCTGTGGCCATAGTTTTTCCTTGAACAAACAAGGATCGTAACTCACCACAATTTAATCGATTATACAATCAGGAATCACTATTTTCTGCGGGTACCCTGTGAGGGATTACATCTTATATACTACTTTCCACTTTCCAATAAAAAAGGCTATTCTCCTGATAAAATCTAACGCCATGAAGCAGATCCTTATCCTAAGTGAATACTCCCTCTTCATAAAATTGTTCATTATCAATCTCTTGATATACAGCAAATACACCAGCTCCCGAAGAAAGTTTCCTGATTGATTATTATTAATTTTTTCGAGGTATCCTATACCTCTTCCATAGTTTATCAATGTTTTCCAAAAATCACACAGATTATCTTTATGGTTATGAATGACAGCAGCACCGTCAATTATCAGAAGATCAACACCAGCAGCTTTCATCCTGATAGTCAATTCAGGATCTTCCCCCCCAGGCCAAGTAATCCTCTCGTCAAAGCCGCCATTTTTTATCAAATCCTTCTTTGCGTACATACAATTCGCTGTGACGAGATTGGAAAAAGAAGGAGTGTCTTTGTGTTTTAAAAAATTCTTATGTTCAATATATAAAGGAATATAATCTTCACCGGTGCCTATTATATCTCCCCCATAAGCATATCCTGACGGATGGGTTTGCACAGCATCAATATAATCTGACAACCAGTTCTCGCTAGGAACACAATCGTCATCAATAAAAATAATATAGTCGCCGGAAGCTGCCTTCCAACCTAAATTGCGGGCTGAAGCTGGCCCAGAATTTTCCTGCCTGAAATATTTGATATCAACATTGTAGCTAGGAATCTCTTTTTCTATATTCTCTGAGTGCGAGAATTCAGAACCATCGTCAACAACAATCACTTCATACAAATCTCTCGCAACGGACTGTCTGCCGATTCCAGATAAGCAATTAAGAAGAAAACGACTACGGTTGTATGTTGGTATAATTACAGAATATTTCACAATTATTTCTTCATTTTTCTAGCAAAAATCGTTGCAAAGACCTTAGCAATAACACTGAACTTTACAAACTCAAAAACAATCCTTTTTGTTAAGGGCAACCGTCCAATATGTCCGCAAGAAACTTTTTTCCATTCCGGTAAAAAACAATCAAACCCACTACCCGATTTTGATTTATCGTGTATTTTGTAGCGAGAAAAAACCTTACTCACATAAACAAACTTTGCATCATTAATCAACAGCCTAAGCCATAGATCGTAATCCATTCCATAATATAAATTTTCATCCAACTTACCATTTTTTTTATATAATGAAGAAGCTATAAAGACTGAAGGTTGTGGAGGCATATGTATGCTTTTTTTTTCAACTACATGTAAATACGGGTGCAATAATAATTTGTATAATGATGGTATTTTGGACTTCCAAATAAAGGTCTCTTCACTTGTTACAAATTCACAATCACCGACACATAATAATTTATTTGAATAAATTGAAAATTGCCGTGCAATTTCAAAAAAAACTCCGGGAAAGTACATATCGTCACTATTAAGCCACGCGACGATATCCCCTGTAGCTATCTTCATTCCTTTATTTATCGCTTGAGACTGACCACTGTCCTCTTCGCTTACCCAGTAATCAATCCATGGTTCATATTTTTTTATAATATTAACCGTATTATCCTGACTTCCTCCATCAATAATAATATACTCAAGATTCGGGTACTGCTGTAACAAAACCGATCTAATGCATTCCTCAATAAAATCACCTTGATTCAAGCTAGGGGTGATGATACTAATCTTTGGATATGGATGTTTGTCACCCAAAGAATGTCCTTCATGTAACACTGGCGCTTCCCACGGCCACCCATTCTTCGCCAACAAGGGCGCGGGAAAAGTACTGTCTACAGCCATTTTTTATGAGTACCCTCAAAAAATACAAAGATCAAACTGAAATTCCCTACCGATCATTGACGAATCCAATACTTCCATATCTATAACGCTCTACCCCTCCGTAAATCAGCTACTATTATTTTTTGACAAAGACACATTCAAAATATAGTCAACAATTCTGGAATGCAGCATGTATTTCTCGACAGATTCCTCCACCAGAGCAAAACATGTTTCGCGCAAGACCGGAGATGATAAAAAATGCCCCAACTTACTCTTGAAGTTAATAAAAGTATTATCGAAAAAAACATTTTCTGGAAGCTTCCTCCACCATGTTGAATCGACAGTCGGCGCATCCATAAACGGAATAGATCCTAGGGCAACGGCTTCATAATGGCGAAAGCAATCCCAGCCGCCTCCTGAAACTGAAAGAGTTATCATACTTCTGGAAATCCTATCGCAATACTCGTCAAAAGGCAACGATTCTTCAATAACTATTTTCCAACCTGTTGTTTCGCGCAACTGCTGCAAATATTTCAAGGCGAGAAGCCTGGGAGTACTGGTAGGCTGACCACAATAAAATATATCAATATCCTTCCGCTTGGACCGCATTGACTTAAGGGAAAAATATTTTGCATCCTCAATCCCCAAGGGGATATTTTGCACTTTTTCGCATAATGGAGCAAGTTTCTTCCTCCAGCTGCACCACGGTGCAGGACGCGATTGATAGTAGAGAAAAAATCGATTAAAAGGAACTTCACGCTTGAAATACAATGAGCAGTGACGAAGCAACTCGAAAACCGACGGAGGCAGACATATCCAATCGTCCAAATCAACTACCGCTATAGGAACCCTTGTAGCCAGTTCCTCAGGAGTTAACGGCACCCCTCGGATATAGCGTAACTCCCGAAAACGACTGGTCCCAGACCAATTATTAGCAAAAAGATTTTTTACCTGCCCTAATAGATTACGTATTTTTTGTAATCTTTTCATTCGAATATAGCGAAACAAGCTGCCATCGTAGTCGAGTATCAGAACCAGATCAAAAAAGCCATGATCCAATTTTTCCAAGAGTTGTTTTCTCGAATGTATAAGGTTACGTTCGAGATAGTCGCGGGCTTGTGCTGGATTATAGAGTTTTTCCAGTTTTTCTGTCCGCTCTTCGGGCAGTGGGGGATATTGCATGTACTGAAATTGGCCGTGACTCAAGCCGCCAGCTATAAATGCTGCAAAAGTGACATGGCTCGTTGAACGGAGAAAGAGAATCCGCCTACCCGAAAAGCTCTCCTGTTCGGTCGAATCAGGCATCATTCTATTGCTGATTCAATTTTCCAGAGAATATTCTCTGGAAAAATCGTAGCGGCAACAGCAGAAAATGACCTAACCGATACTCCAGAGAAGAGGACAGGATATCCCGCTGCTCCTTCATAGCCATAACATCTTTATCCTTATTCAGAACAACGAGATCAACATATTGAGCAAAGACATCACGATGATTACGGATAACCTGCCCCAAGGACACGGCACGCTGATTGTTTAGCTTTGTTCTTCGCGATTCATCCTTCCAATGATAATAAAAGAGATATTCTTTAATGATATGCACAGCCCATTCTCTCTTGGTTACATCAAGCCAAAAATTCCAGTCCTCATAGCCAGTTGTTTTCATGGTTTCATCATATCCTCCGGTTTGTTCCCAGCAGACTTTACGCAGTAAAGCGCTGCCAGTCAGACCAGAAGGTGCAAGAAACGTCCGCACATCCCCGCCAAGGGGCATTTTTCTACCTGAATCAAGACCGAAATGCTGAATGCCGCATGCAACTATGCCAACATTAGAATGCTGGTCGAGGACAGCGCTCCCTTTCTCTAAAAAGGTCGGAAGATAATAGTCGTCAGCGTCTAAAACGAGAATATACTTTCCCACCGCCTGAGTTATTCCAAAATTCCGTGCTGCTGATGGCCCCTGATTGACTGTATGCAGTACTCTTGTTTTTGGTTTATCGTATTTTTTTAATTTGTCCGCTGTAAAAGGATCGGTTGAGCCATCATTGACCACTATGATTTCGATATCATCAACAGTCTGATTTAAAATGGAATTAACTGCCCTATCAATATAGTGGCCATGATTATAACAAGGAATAACAACGCTGATTTTCGGCATGATTAACTTTTAAAACCTTCTCATGTTCAGCATTTTTTCGATCGGATCAATTACAGCTCTTTTAAACCTTGATGACCAGGTAAAAAGTCAGTCAGCAAAATGAGGATAAAATTTCAAAAAGCTGGTGATGTGACTTTGGCGATTTTGATTTTGTCCAAAAAATCGTAAAAATGCTCTTTGACAACCCAAATCAGGTCAATCCAGCCTCCTATGGAGGGTGATGAGGGATTTTTCCCCTTATTTCGTCGTTTTTTGTACGCAGCTGCCCGTATTATATTGAGTGCTGTTGCCTTCATGGTCGCTGCGAAACGAACCGCTTTCATGCCTCGTACCTTGAGATGCTTGATTCCCGTACGTCGATCAAGTTGCGACATAGTGGCCTCGACTCCGGCCCGGAACCGATACTTGTTTTTGAATTCATCGGTTCGCTCGTTAGCTCTTCTTTGGGAAAGACGGGCGGTTTTTTCGTTATAGCGGAGATAAGCAAGATCTTTTTTGCCGGGTTTAACAGGGCAATGATTGGCTCTCGGGCAGCTCTTACATGTTTCTGACGAAAAGGCTATGCTGAACCTGTCTTTTTTCTTGGATTTCTTGACAGGCTGGCACCCTTCAGGACACGAGATGATAAAACCGTTTTCAGAAAGCTCAAAATCGGTCAGTGTGCAGAAGAGGTCCTTTTGTCGGTCCAGAGTAGGAGCGATGAGGTTGACACCCTTTTGTTTTGCCGCTTCGTGATTGTCGTCGCTTCCGTAGAGCGTATCAGCTGCTACTTCTTTCGGCTTTATGTCACGTTGTTCCGTAGCCTCAAGATACGGTAGCAGGGCATCGGTATCACTTTCATGGGCAGCCTGCACATCAACATGAGTGATCAGGGAGAGAGTTTCGGCATCTTCCTCTGTGCTGTATGTTTCCGCTACTTGCACCTGATATCCTTTGCCTTTATGCCCACTATATCCGGCGTCAGGATCAGAGGGATTCTGAAGAGAGTCGGAAGGGATATCCTTATTTGCCTTCAGAATGACACGCAGTTCATCAGTATTTTCGACTTGCTCTGTGATACATTGTTCTTTCAGAATGCGTGTCATGAGCTGATATGTTTGCATGGACGCAATGTCAGGGCACGAGCGGAACCTGTTGATAAGAAAGAAAAGATCATCGGCGACCATCTGAAGAGTTTTGGCGGATTCAGATGGTTTGACCATAGAGAAGGCACTTTCCTCTTCTTTCTTCAGGTAGCGATCTCGCAGATTCAGGTCAAGCTCATTGAATTCGTTTTTGTGCTGCCGTCTGAGATTTACCAAATTTTTTGATGGTGCCTGTGAAGATCCCGATACGACCGAGATGCTTCATATTGGAAAATATGTGAACGGAATCTATACGTTGCAGAGAAGGATCAACATCGAATATTTTTATGAATTCATCGCCAACAGCCTGGAAGACATCGTCATACAGTCCGTATTTCGTCATGACAAAGCGCATGTTCCAAATACTTTTTGGACAGACATAGGCCGCTTTGTCTGAGTTATTTGTGATATCAAGAGCATAATGCCATTGCATGTTAAAAGCGAACTGTTCCGCTGTCTCTTCGTCTGTCAGATCATGCATATGCTGCAATAACATCGCTCCCATCATAGCAACGAGTTCATTAGTCGGGCGCCCCATGCTTGTACTGAAATGCAGTGCCAGGAGATCAACCGGAAGAATATGGCGAACATGATCCCGAAAAATCCCGGCCCATGATTCATCCAGCATTTTTCGACGCTTCGGCCCGAGGAAACCAAAGGGGTCGAACATGTTGATGGTTTTGTGATCTTTGATGTTTAACATAGCTCTCTTGCTTATCTTATCGTAATATTGACACAATAATATCATGCCGACTAATTTATGGCAAGAGAAAAATTAATTATATACAAGTAATTTCAGATAATTATATAGGGATACTTTTTACGAATCCATCAACCTTATATATGGGAGAAAAATGTTTCCGACGATTTTTTCTAATTTCTGCACAATTCATTTCGCTCCCTAAAACGGGTTGAGCTGATTCTATCTCTGTATGAAGGGTATGAAGAGCGAGAACGCCGGATGGATTTCGCCTTTTTATTTTGTGGTTCTAAGTTTCTTGACAGAAGGGAAATAAACAAAGCTCTGGCGCACTATTGCTCCATTTTTCGTAAACATTTTCTTGAATTTCTCCGGCATGGATTCAGCTAACCCTCGCGGCTCCAAAGGGTTGAGCCAGAAAAAAATCTCTCCATGCTCCGTCAGCACGTTATCTGCCAAATCCCGGAGAAAAAATTCCCATGCCTCAACTCCCCAATATGCATCAGGAGAATGAAAACGAGTTCTGAAACCAGTGACCAAGTCAAATTTTCTACCGTTAGGCAATTGCACGGGCCGAAATGACTCTATTTTCAAGGAAGTATTTGCTACCTTAAACAATTCAAGCAGATCTTTATCCGGTAAAGAGTTAAGCACCTCCTGAAGATCTGTGCTTAATACATCATGACCAAAGGACTTCAGAATAAAAGAAAATAAACCGGCCCTGCCGCCGATATCGAGAGAACGGACAGGAGGCCTTTTGTTCAGTCGGAGCCAATAGGCAAACTCAACAAACATTTGCCGATTTTCCTCGGCTTTTTTTTGATCATCGGTTCCCTGATTATAGCGTCTGATCAATATATTATATTCTTTTTGAACCGGAGTGAGGATTCTGGTTGCTTCTTCAATAAAAAATTTTTTGCGGTACACTTTCCGGGCAATAATAACTAATCCAAATACAGATAACAGGCGACCGATTAATACAGAAAACATCAGAACTATCCTTTTTTATAGCTTCCAGCTGAATCAATCCGCTAGCATAACAAAGTTTAGCCAATTCGGAGTTATATTCACTGTGGAGCAGGGCTCAAGAAACGTCGTATTTTTTTCAAATAAGAATAACGGTAAGTGCTCTATCTGGTCGAAGCCTTCTTCTTCCAGGCAGTTCCCCCCCCCGTAAGCTGCTCTTCAGTATGCTGATGATATCTGGGAGCAGCAATACCAGTAATGAATGGTCAGTACCATGTCATAATCAATGAGTTACGAGGCAAAATTTTAAAAATCGTCCTTTTCACGAGACCATCAAATTATCAATCAGTTTTTTCAATTCCTCATGCCAACTGTCCCCCTTCCCTAAAAAAAGAGGATGCTTTTCAAACAAGCCCCTCCCTACACCGTAGGGAAAATATGTATAGTAATTCATAGGGTAGACAAGAGTGAAATCAGGCGACGAAAAACATACTCACTGTGAGCTTGGGCACTGTTCAGTTTATGAAAAAGCTGGCGAATACTTTGTTCGATTTTCCCTTTATTTTTTTCTGAAAAAATAATTTGGGTTTTTCGCAATTAATTCATAGCGATTCGAAGCCATTACCTCCTGAACAACTTGACACACTTCCCATCCACTACCGTCGGAAGAATCATCAAACAATACAAACCCACCTTCCTCAAGAAATTTATCGCAATTATCAAAATCGCGTTTAGCGAACTCATATGTATGGTTTCCATCAATATAACAAAAGCTGACCGGACCACCCAAATTAATCTCTCGTTCAAAAATATCTGTTCGAGTATTTTCTGCTTCCCATGCATCAAAAAAATCATCAGAAATTAATTCGATTGTATAAGGCAGGTCATAACGACTGAACATCCTAACATTACGTATAAATGATTCTTTTACGTATGCGTGATATTCTTCATGGGTTACTGTTTTTGAATCTCCTAAAAACCCACCTTGCTCGGCCCCTTCAAACATCCACTTATCACAAGATATCAAAGAATTATTTAAATTATTTTTTTCTTTCAGATGAGTAATGACGTTTGTGGACAATCCACAGAATGATCCTATTTCAATAATTGGAGAATTACTCTCTATATTTCTTAGGGCGTAATCCATACACCAAATATTTCCTTGATGCAGCATCCCGGCATTTGCAAACTTTAACCAATTTATATATACTGATTGGATTGTTTTACAAGAGGTGTCGATGTCCGGCTGAGTACCTCGTAAGGCAGATATAATTTTCTGTAAATTCACGATATTCACTTTTCCTTAAGTCAAATTATACCTTTTTGTATCAAAAGCATAATAAGTTATTTTTTATTTACAATAAAATCACCCAGCACTAAATAATCCAGCCCGTTGCCGAGAAAACAGCGAACCGCATCGGTCGGGGTATTGACAATGGGTTCACCTTTAATATTGAACGAAGTGTTGATTATCATTGGAACACCAGTGAGACGCTTGAATTCTGTAATCAGACGATGATATTTCGGGTTGCGCTGTGTATCTACACTTTGAAGCCGACCGCTACCATCCACATGGGTTATGCCGGGAACCAAGCTACGTTTTTCTTCTTTCACATCAAAAACAAAAAGCATATACGGTGCTTCATGGTCGTAGGTAAACCATTCACCCACATCCTCAGCAAGGATGCTGGGCGCAAAAGGTCGAAACGGTTCCCGAAATTTTACCCGCAGATTGAGTGTATCCTTAATATGATCAATGGCTGGATTGGCTAAAATACTTCTATTACCCAAGGCTCTCGGGCCGACCTCCATTCTCCCCTGAAACCAACCGACGATCTTATTATCGGCCAGCATGGCAGCAGCCTCTTTGCAGACATCATCGGTTTTATAATACGCCAAATTAAAACGCTTCAGTGCGGCTTCAATCTCCTCATCTGAATACTCTGGACCGAGAAAACCGTTTTGCAGAGGATAACGCTGCGTATTGCCCAA
This sequence comes from Candidatus Electrothrix laxa, assembly GCA_942492895.1. Lineage (GTDB taxonomy): Bacteria > Desulfobacterota > Desulfobulbia > Desulfobulbales > Desulfobulbaceae > Electrothrix > Electrothrix laxa. Next base: position 3,615,797 of record OW818652.1, on the reverse strand, counting down.
CTCCTGATAGTTATAAAGTAAAGCGCTTCCCATCGAAGTTCCGTCATCACCAGTCGGCGGCGGTATAAATATATCCTTGAAATATTCTTTTTCCAAGAGTTTACCGTTAGCAACACTGTTCAGGGTCACCCCGCCTGATAGACAAAGATAATCGCGCCCTGTTGCCTCCTTGACATAGCAAGCAAGATGATAATAAACTTCTTCCAACATTGCCTGAAGGCCAGCAGCAATATCCTGATGCCTTTGTTCCAAGGGCTCATCTTTTTCCCGTTTTGGGCCAAAGAGCTGGATAAATTTCTCACTGATCCAAAGGTCCCGTTGGAAGGGAAACTCAAAATAATCAAGATCAAGTTCGTAGCCACCATCTTCTTTTAACAAAACAAACTTACGAAAATCATCTAAATAGGTCGCTCGATTGCCATAGGAAGTTAATCCCATAACCTTACCGGCATCACCGATGGCATTGAAGCCGAGATAATGGGTGACCGCATTATAGAGCATACCAAGCGAATGGGGGAAATCAATCCGTTTGAGAATATTTATTTCATTATCCTGCACATCGGCAATAACAGTAGAGCTGATTTCGCCAAGGCCATCAATGGATATAACAGCAGCCTCGTTGTAGGGCGAAAGAAAAAACCCAGTGGCAATATGAGATTTATGATGATCGGCACAATAGATCTTGCCCAGATAACCGAGACGTTCTCTAATCTCTTTTTCAACATTATTGACCTTAAGCGCCCGGCCCAACATATCAGAAAAAAGTGGCGCTGATTTAGGATAATAACGACCAAGGTGGTGAATCACCCGCTGTTCAAAATGTTCCTTGGGTTCCATATAATAACAGATAGCCTCAAGCTCATTGACCCCGATACCGACCTGACTGAGGCAGTATTGGATAGACTGAACAGGAAAAGATCGATCATGTTTCTCTCTGGAGAAACGTTCTTCCATAACTGAAGCAAGCACCTCACCGTTACAAATTAAGGAAGCACTGGCGTCATGACCGATATAATTAAGCCCAAGGATGTATTTTTTTTGTTTCATTCGGATATTATTATGAAGAGCTTGGTGGATAATCCCGGCATCTATTCTTGTAAACAGTTCTCCAGCCGATCCAATGCCGCCCAGAAACCTTGCCCATTATTTTTATGGCCCTGCCAAATTTCCGGGATAAAGGAGACATCAGGCATGACTTGCGCTAATTTTCGCATCAACATTTTAAAGTCAATTTCACCGTCCCCTATCTGCAGCCCCTCGCCGTCAACACCGCTTGCATCAGCTATATGCAGATGAGCGGTCACGGGAGCAATTTTTTCCACAAACCGAAGTAGAGAATCATTACTATGGTTGCAGGCCAGTTTGGAATGCGAGACATCAAGACAGACTCTATACTTATTTTTCAGACAAAAATCCATAATCTCATCTAACTCAATAAAAAGATTATGAAAACGCTGCCCTCCAAAATGCCAAGGAAAAGGAGGCATGGTCTGTGGGATTAATTCTACCCCGAACTGATCAATTTTATCAAGACTGTCAAGAAGCAAATCGTATTTATCCTGCCGAGCCTCCGGAACAATAAAATGATCAGCACTGAACCCCCCTACATTAACAACAATATAAGGACGAGAAGCATTTGGAAAATACTGTTTTAATTCTTTGGTCACCATTATTACCCGCTGCAACTCATCAATTGAGCGATTTCGGTACCCATCATCCCCTGCGCATAAATCCAAAATATGATCACCGCTGAATAACTCTGGACTATGCACGATCAGGTTATGTGGCAACGGCTCAACAAAAAACTGTTGCAGATCAACATCAAGGTCTTTGTAACTCAAATGAATTTCCAATAAATCCATTGGACAGCAGGCAACTATTTTCTGTAAGTCATGATAACGAACTGGCACCCCATAGGGATGTATAAATTGATACCGTCTCGGTTCAACGACATTATCCAACAAATCCTGATCATAGAAAAAATCTCCAATCAAAAAATTTCGGCATGCCTTTTTCCCGATCAACTCATTCTTTTTATAAGGCGGCAACCCTTTGCCTGGACTCTTTATCTCAAGCATACCACCTGTGATAATCTCGCCTTTCTTTAAATTCTGGTTTATTACTAAGCTCTTCGCTAAACTTTCCCTATTAATCAGCTCTCCCTGGGATACAATTCGACCGTCACCGGTTCCCAAGGCCGCCTCTGTTTCTCGAATTCCCTGAACCATTTTAAAAAATTCTTCAGGCAGTAGACTGACCTTATGATCATTTCCTTCAAAGGAGCGATCAAGAGTTAAATGTTTTTCAATTATTTTAGCGCCCAAGGCAATCGCTGCAAGAGTTACATTACTTCCCCGTTCATGCCCTGAATATCCCACGGGAAACGAACTAATTTTTTGAAGTCGTTGCAAATAGCGCAGGTTGATATCTTTAAAAGGTGCAGGATACGTTGAATTGCAGTGCAAAAGTATAAACTTAGCTCCCTGTCGATTGAGAAGGTCCACAGCCCCCTTTATCTCACGTTCAGTGGACATGCCAGTGGAGCAGATCATCGGTTTGCCGGTGGCAGCAATTTGCAGCAATAAATCATGATTCGTCAAGTCAGCAGAAGCCACCTTGTAAGCTTCAATGCCATATTGTTCTAGAAATCGAACACTTTCTGTATCCCAAGGTGTGCAGAGCGGAATCACTCCCAAATGACGACAATAATTAAAAACCTCTACAAGCTCATTATTTTTCAACTGAAATTTAGACAACAAATCAAGGACATACTGAGACCCCAAGTCTTCACTGACATCATTTGCGTCTCCGGCGTTACTGTATAGTCCATCAAGGTGCCTCATCTGAAATTTAACACAGTCCGCACCTCCCCAAACCGCTTTATCCACGAGTTTTTTGGCCAAGGAAATATCGCCGTTATGATTATTGCCTATCTCAGCAATAACAAAAACAGGTGCTTCGTCAGCAATAACATGATCCCCTATGCTGAATGTTACATTTTTTTGGCTTGCGACAGCTTTCAGACGCATTCGGTCATCAAGCAAAGGGATAAACTCCACTCGCCTGGAAAATTTTTGGCTTATATCCTCAGGACGCTCGTCATCAAGACAATAAGTGAAATCAATATTGGCGGCTGCAAACACAGGAGTTTGTAGGTCGATTTTTTTCTGACCCAATATCCAGCGTCGCAAATCACCATCTGTGACAATTCCTTTCAGAACACCGTACTCATCAACAACAAAAATAATCCGCATATGATTTGCGTTAATTTTCTCAAAGGCGCGATGTACCGGCTCTTCATCAAATATGATGTATTTTTTTATACTACGATCTATTATCATATTTTTTTAACTGTATTTCCATAAGCTGTGCCGCGATAATCAGATCGACTGGCTCGTCAATCTCAAAACACCGCTCTTCAGGGATTTCGTATAAAACTGTTTTGCCAAAAAATCTGTGCTTTTTTTCTATAAAACCGGCTGTCCGCATGACATACACGGCCCCGGCTTCGACAAATTGATTGTCTCGCTGCTGACGCATGAGCCTATTTTTCTTGTCATGATTAATCCCATGCACCTCTCCTTCTACATTTAATGACCAAAGAAAATAATGGAAAGGGGCTGCGGCAAAAGCCGTGTCCGCTCCTTGATCCAACAGAGCCTGCACTGTTCCGTCAATGTCAGACGGCAAGGTCAAAGGAGAAGTACATTGGAGAAAAACCAATAAATCCGGTCGGTACTGTTCCTGTTCAAAGAGTCTATTCAAGGCATGAAGCAGAGCCGCTTCAGAAGAGGCAAAATCACCGGCAAGCTCTGCCGGTCGATGAATAACCTCTGCACCATACTCGATTGCAATATTAGCTATTTTCTGATCATCTGTGGAAACCACGACCCTGTCCACCAACCTCGCCTGTCGAGCGGCTTCAATAGAATAGGCGATCAGAGGTTTTCCGCATAGATCCCTTATATTCTTTTCGGGTATCCCCTTGGAGCCTCCTCGTGCTGGTATTATGGCAAGGGCCTTCATCACATCATGTATCCTTGTAGGGCTGTTAAAATAATTGCAATTGAGCATAGTGCAATCAACAATCAATGCGGCTGACTGCACCATATACCTTCAAAAATTCGGTGCGATACATCAAGTCAAAAAATCAAGTTTAAGCATTAGGCAAAGTGTCGATTATATCCGATCAGCTACTTAAGAAACGCATATCATATTTTTTAATAGGATTCCGAAATATGCCCATACTCCTTACTACACAAGAATCAGAACATTGTAACGAACTAATTTTCAGCCGCTCTATTCCATGAGAAACATACTCACTGATCTTCCGTTAAAGCAATTCCTTATACACCTCAACTGTCTCACGATATGTTTTTTCCCAGCTAAATCTTTTGGAATTTTCATACCCTTTTTGGATGATCAAATCACGATCAATACCACTTCCCCTAAGAACGGAATCAATTAAAGCTACAAATTCATCCTCACGGGTTGGGTCAAAATAAATTGCAGCATCACCTCCAACCTCAGGCAATGAACCGGCATTGCTGGAAAGGACAGGACAACCCAAAGTCATAGCCTCAAGAATCGGCATTCCAAATCCCTCGAAAAGAGAGGGAAATACAAGATAGTCAGCACCCTTGATAAGCGCCTGCAGCTGCTCATCCGATACAAAACCAAGAATTTCTACAATGCCATGAAGATTATTGTCACAAACCAGTCTGGACAAACGCAGGTTGTCGTCGTTGCTGAAACCACCTGTCAGGAGAAGCTTTATGCCAGCGCGTTTCAATTCGCCCTTACGTTTTCCTATTGATTTTAATAAAAAATCATGATTTTTATGCTTCCAAGCCTTGGCTGGATAAATCCAATACCTCCCAAAGAATTTTATCCAATTAACAATTTGTTCCGACGGCGCCAATATGAGCATATCATCAGCAGCAAGATGAGTTACCTTGATTTTCTCAGGTTTAATCCCCAACCGTTCAACCATTGTGTGCTTGGTATTCTCTGATATAGCAAAAAAATAATCAGCTCGATCTTTATAAAAGCTATAATATAATCTTCGAAGACGTAACGTTCTGTCAGTAAAGTATTCTGGATAAAAAAAATCCTGTATATCAAGAAAAGTCACAATGAGAAGAAAATTCGAAGACAGGATCAAACGGCCAATCTCATCAATTGATGTATAATTTGTTATTTCATGAAGAAGGGTTACCGATTTTTTTTCGCTGATCCAAAGTCGCTCTGAGTTGATGCCCGTCAGCTCTGAAACAGGTGTTGGCGCTTTTCTACCCCTAGAAACATACTGATATAATTGCTGCATACGATCAAAAGCAACAGGGGGACAAGAACGATAAATAGCATGTTTTATCCGGTCAAGGGGAGTATTGGTAAAATTAGAGCTCGGACCATTTAGACTAGCAATTTCCTCAAACCCCTCAAAAAAAATATCAATACCGGCCATTTTTTTTGCATTTTTGGAATCAATCAGGCTATTATAAAGTTGCCTACTGTAACGGCCAGCACCGCCACATTGTCTCAAATTGAGCTGTTGTCCATTGACCACAAGAGTTTTCTTCTTCAACGACTTTCCTTTACAATTCTGCTTAACTCATGCTCAGCCAAAGCCACATCGTGCATTTTATACTGAGCAGTCCATCCAAGTACAGAGTAAGCCTTCTTGGCATTTCCACATTTTTTTCATGTCAACTGCTCTAGATAGCGACGGATCAATCAATACCATTTTACGTATAGTTTCATGACATTACCTACCCCTTATTAGTTCTTGTATATACTGATAATCTTGCAATATTGAAACGTTATCATTTCTCAACCTTCCCTTTACAGATTGTGCAATAATTCCAGAAAGTTTGTTTCTAATTTTCCCAAATAAATTTATGTTGCCAGGCGCAGAAAAGGAAAAATTATCAATTTTTCTTCTTGTTAACAGATGATGACTTTTTCCGTCGCTATAATAATTAACGCCTAAATTACAAGCAATCTTATGAAATGACTTCTCACTATAAAATATTATGTGTTGCCCAGTTTCAGGAACGAAGTACCACCAATCTTCAACACTCGTAATATTGGAAGGCAGTAATTCTGTAGTCAGTAAAACTGTATCTGTCTTCTTAAATATCTGTTCTAGCTCACCGACAGGATCTTCAATATGTTCCAAAAATTCAAAAGCTGTTACTAGCTCAAATTGCTTTGTTTCTTCGTACAAAGAAGGGATATCAAAATATTTGGCAAAAATATTTTCACAATATTTATCATTTCTATAAAAATCAAATCCTTTATCTCGCATCATACGAACAAACAATCCATAACCACCTGCAAAATCAAGATATTTACCATAGGGGGAGAAATATTCATCCAAAATCCTAGTTACCATAACAGAAAGCTGTAAATTTCTTTGCACAAGCCCGATATCCAGGTCTACTATAGCTGAGCTATAAGCTTCATCAAGCCAATATGGGTTCTCAGTTTGGATAAGCCCACAACTTTTGCATCGGTAATAGGATACGGTATATTTAAAGAGAATCTTTGCTGTAAAATGATACTCCATCATTGCGCAGCAAACAGGGCAGAAATAATGATTTTTCAAATCGTATTGCATCTCAAAAAAAGGGGGGGGGGGTAGTGCGAAATTACTACCCAGAAACAGCAACTTGTACAAAAGCACAATCATGATACACGAAAGAAAAAAATGTAACCATGAATCACGGGGTCAAGCTAATCTGCTAAGATCAATCAAGCTCTCTTTGTTTCGTTACGCGATAGTAAGCCTGCGCATATCTTTGAGATGGCATAGTCAAAAACATTTCCTCACTTGATCAATAAGCCGATATATTAGTGAAGGCTGTGGTTGCTTAATCCCAAAAGTATTGCGGTCGGTAAAGGCGTCAGCTATTGCACCCCGAATAACAAACGGAGGATGTGCCAGAGGACATTCTATCATCTCCACCGGCATACATGCATGCTTGTCGTCTTGTTTTTTAGTATGCGTGGCATGTACATCAAAACCAATATTTGAAATCAGATTAACGTTAGGTAAAATAGTCAAACCGCTTTGTATCCAACAGGAAAACATCCACTGATAATCCCAAGTATCAATTTGACCGGTATAACATGTATCAAAAATATTACCCCAATAATTAGCCAATGCCTCATTTCCACCGGCTATATCATTTAACAGTCCATAGGATTTTATTTCCGGCCAACTCAACAGCTCTTTATCGTAAAATTTCCAAGCCCTTCGCCAACTTGCCCACCCCCAAACATGATTATATCTGGAGAAATAATAACTGTATTCCGTGCGTTTTTTCCCCTGCTGAAAATTATCGCCAGAGATGGCCATTATTCTGGTGTCGTTCCGATATCTTTCCAGTAATTCCTCGCAATAAGGGAAGAAAGTTTGATCTGGAAGACAATCGTCTTCCAAAATTATGCCTTCTTCTTCATGCTCAAAAAACCAAGTAATAGCAGAGCTGACAGCCATTTTGCAACCAAGGTTCTGGTCACGAAAAAGGGTTTTAACTTCGCAATCCCAATCTACATTGGTTGCTATGCAACGAACCTCCTGAACTTTTTTTTCTTCTCCGACAATGTCAGAACGAGCCCCATCTGCTGCAACATACAATTTAGATGGTTGAGCCTGACGAATTGCCTCAAAAACTTTTTTTGTAGTTCCCGGCCTGTTAAAAACAAGAAACAATATTGAAACGTTTTTCATTTAATATACTTGATACTTAGATACAAAGACTTCATAAGCCTTGGATACCAAGCTATTACATGATAAAATATGAGGATAGTCTTGATGTGACGCGGAATCATATTCAGCAAAAATAATATCTGATTCCACGGGTAATCTATTATTTTTCAAAGAAAATATTGCATTACATACGTCGAGCAAAATATTCTTTATCCGATAACTGAACTTCACAACGATATGTTTCGATATATCTCTACGAGGCTGATCATTTTCCGGTAACTCAAACCCAAGCTCTTCAGCCAACCTTAACGCCACACTATCCTTTCCATTTTTACGAAGCTTATGTACTGCATCAAGAAATAACTGTTCAACTTTTTTCTTGGAAAGCATAGTGTATGATGTTGTGGGAAATGCAGAGATATAAGCTTCAAAAAAATAGAGAGGAAATGTTGCCTCATGCAATGATCCCAATGCCCTATGAATAGTAAGAGTGTCCTCATTGTGCATATCAAAAAAATCGGCATTTCGATCTTTGGCTTTACCCTTGTCAGAAGAAATCATTTTATGCGGTGAAGTTCCAACCCATGTCATCGGAACGCCTGTTTCAAGATAGCGATAGGTATGCACACTGGCCATAAGAGCAGCATAAGCGTCAGGAATTACAGATTTAAAATATATTCCGTTTTGCGCCCGAAAAACGCGGTTAATAAGACTGCGGCGATGAAATCCTCCAGAATACATCTGAGGAAGACAAATATAATCTATTTCACCTGATAAAGTTTTGTCCAGCTTTTCTTTAGAGTCTTGCCATTTTTCAATAGTGCTAAATGAATATGATACAGACGTCAATCCATATTCTTTTTGACAACCATCCCAAAAATAATACGCCCTTGGCGAAACAATTGCCTCTGCATGAGGATATTTGTTCGTCAGATACAAAAGATGGTCGAAACAGTGTGGAAGAACTGCATCATCATCACCAATAAAAGTGACCCATTCGCCGGAGGATTGCTTCAGTAAAAATTCCCAGTTTTCGTGCATGGGAAGAGGTTTTTCCGGTTTGCAAATTCGGAGCCTTGAATCTGCAAATGAGTTACAAATCTCCCAGCTCTTATCATTACTATGATTCTCGGAAACAATAATTTCTATCTTATCAGACCGTACATTTAATGCACTTTGTATTGCATAGTTAAGATATTCCGCCCTGTTTCTTGTAGGTATAAGGATTGACAGCAAAGGCTTTTCCTTATTGCAAATTTTTTCTTTCATCATTTTGATCTGCGCCTTAAATACCCTTCTGGAGCTACCGTTATAAGCAGCTTATTTTGCAAAGATTTATCAATTTCAAATTCCGAATGGGTCTCAAGAAACTCCCAAACCGCAGTCTTCGGATTATTGCCCGGTCCCCAAGGTCGATCAGGAAACATGTCGGCGGGCAAGTCTTCCACCAGAGTGTCGAACACCACGCAATAACTGCCCACGCTAGTCAGCGACGCATAGGCTTCAAGTTCGGCCAACACATGATCATGGGTATGATTACTGTCCAAGCAAACCAGTACACGAGAGTAGTCGGACGCTATGGCTTTGACTTGTGAGATAATCTCCGGCGCGATGCTGGATCCCTCAATCATCTGAATACGCGAGTACATAGGATGCGCTTCAATGGCAGCACGGTTGTGAGCACGGATGTCAATATCAATACCAAGCACTTTTCGCTTTGATATCTTCGGATCAATTGTCTCGCCTGTTTCAATAGCATCGCACATATCCAGCAGGGCCAACATCGAGGCGCTGAAGACCAGCGAGCCGCCGTGAGCAATACCGGTTTCAATGATAAGATCAGGCTTTACAAGCCAAATCAGCTCCTGCATGGCAACAATATCCTGGGGATACTGAATGATGGGGCGACCCTGCCAAGTAAAATTGTATGAGTATTTCGGCATTGTTGATGCCTTCATAAATTCATTTGCAAAATTACACAAATTTGCATCTTCTGCAATTTTACTAATCCGTTCCAAGGATTCATTCTGATAATTGCTCATTTGATTTCTCCGCAAGAGCTGTTTGTCTAGAAAGATTAATGATTACGCTCGTAAACAACCCAATCATTTGTTTGCGTCACTTTTTGATATGAAGTCAATTGCTGAAGCATCAAATTTGTTTGCTCCAAATGTTTTTGGGAGACTTGTGCGGTTGTAGAACTAGGCGCATCAATAATTATAAATTCAGTACCAAAATCATCAAGCCACTTGGGAATAAGCGACAAATCTTTTTTATAGATGATATCCATAGTAGTATTCCAAGGGAATTCCTCATTAAAACCAAGTAATCGTATATTGGTTGAGAAAGCTGAAAGCACAGTGGTTTTTTCTCTTTCAAATTTAAGCAACTCGTTGAACTGATTTTTCAGTCTGGAATCATTAAAATTATCTACATAAAAAACACCAAAAAAGTTGCTTTCATCACAGCCGACATAAGCCAACTTGTATGATTTAAGAGTACTTTCCATAGTTAATCTTGCGGAATATGCGGTTTGACCTGCCAAGAATAGAGATATGCAACAAAACAACATCTTGGTTTTTTTATCAAATTTATTGCTAATCATTTTTAGCAAGTTTCCATATGTAAGATATGGAGATAAAAGTAACACAAGCAAAACCCAATGAAACCATAAATTCCATTCGGCCATTCTATTAATATAATAATATAGCCACACCAAAAGAATAACAGCAATAGATGCCTGCCAAATGGTGTCGACAGTTAACTTTTTATTTTTTAATTGAAAAACCGTACGCGTCAGAATAAACGTCGCCACAAAGAAAAACATCAAAGCATTGATACTGATCTTATCTGACATACCTCCATAACCAGAAGCACCCCCAAAAATCAACAAAAAATTAAATATGCTCTCAGTACTTTTATTCATCAGTGGATTAACTATAAAATACTGCATAAGAAAAAAAAGTGCTGTGTAGCATACAGCAAATAAAATAAATGTAATGACAACATTATAATAGTCCAATCTTCCTTTGTCTTTATATGCAACAAGCATGCTGGCGAATAACAAACCTAATGTTAAAGCAAAGCCAGTTTCAGGATTCATAACAGTACAAAAAGATGATATAAAAGCTAATACCCACGTCCGTGGTATTTTATTTTTCATCTCGACAGCAAACAACAGCAAGCCGATAATTAAAGGAATGTATCGTATTCCAGATTGGTTAGGATACCCAATTGCAATACCAGTATTTGCTGTTGTATATGCTGTCAATCCGATAATCAGCAATAGAGGAATAGCAATATTTTTACCTTCTTTTATATAAAGAATTAATCCAATAATCACTATGGCAACAAGCTGATAAAATTTAACTGCATCGACTAATCCATATTTGGAGTAATCAAAAATACTTAATAAATACAAATAGGATGCTGTCAGGATCGGCATCGATATTCCATAATTTACATTTTGAACAGTATTGCCATGCACTAAATCTAAACCGCTTAGTACGGTTACAGCATAATGCCCGTCAATCCAGAGCAAAGAGCTAAAATCATGAACATGGAAATGAAAAAAAAGCGGAACAATCCATAATAATGCTAACAATAACAAAACTACAGTCAAGGCCACTTTACTGCTGACAATAAAATGTATCAATTTATGGATGATTTCTCTTATCGTTAAACTTTTATAATACGCAACATAAAAAACAAAAATTAATACCATGCCAATTAACTGCATTTTATGCCATTTTCCCATCAGCAGGGCCAAAATAACCAGCAAACTAATAAGTGAATAAATTATTCTATCTTTGAATAAAAATAAACCAAAATCTTTTTTCAAAAAAGTTACTATAGATAATAAAGAAAAAATAGAAAGAGTTGCGATAAAGATTAATTTTTGATAAAGAGTAGATTCCATATTTAATAAATCAATATGGGTAGTTAAAAACTCTTGACTAACTGGAAAAGCATACAAATCAAGAATAAAAAAAATCAAGAGCAACGTAACAGAAAATAAGGCGGCAATTATTAATGAATAATTATCAGAGTCTTTCGGGGTATACATATTTATATCCTTGTTTGTTCAACATTCCATGTAGAATATCTTGATAGTATAGGAATTTTCATTTTTCAGCATTGATATCATTCGTTGTTTTAAATCGTGAGAATGACTAAAAACCCGCCCGCAGGGCGCTAAGTTCAGAAATTAACCGCTGCTTTTTCAGCTCATCCCAAACGAGTAAAATATACAAAAAAACTCTACCTCTCGCCAAGTTGTAGAGTGAGGGGAGGCAGCAGTCGTGGTAAATGTCAAGACAGTTCTTTGAGTACATTTTATCATCACAACAAAACAGACTCGGCTCTTGAAACCACCTCTATAAGCTCATCCCCAAGACCCATCCACAGTGGCAAGCGTACTAACCGATCCGCTAAATCAGAGGTCTTGGATAACACTCCGTTCGTCCGTCCGCAAACCAGCCCCAGCGGCGCAGAATGTAATGGTACATAATGAAAGACACATTTTATTTTCTGTTGTTGCATTTTCTCAATAAATTTTGTTCGATCATCCACATCATTCATCAACAGGTAATACATATGAGCATTGTGCTCACAGCCAGCGGGAATAATGGGGCGACGTAAACGTTCGACCTGCTCTAGTTCCTCAAAGGCTGCGTGGTAACGATCCCAGATTGCCAACCGCTGCGTGGTAATGACATCAGCTTCCTGCATCTGTGCCCATAAAAAGGCGGCGATGATCTCCCCTGGCAGGTATGATGAGCCGATGTCTATCCAAGTATATTTATCCACCTGCCCGCGAAAGAATTTGCTGCGGTTGGTGCCTTTTTCTCGCACAATCTCTGCACGCTCGACCAGAGCGGGGTCGTTAATCAGCAAGGCACCGCCTTCACCGGAAATAATATTCTTGGTCTCGTGAAAGGAATAGCAACCTAAATGCCCGATAGACCCCAACATCCTGCCCTTGTAACTGGCCAACACGCCTTGCGCCGCATCCTCAATCACCAACAGTTTGTACCGTTTAGCAATGTCCATGATGGTATCCATCTCGCAGGCTACGCCAGCGTAATGCACTGGCACGATGGCTTTGGTCTTTGCGGTAATGGCGGCTTCAATCAGCGTCTCGTCAATATTCAGAGTGTCTGGACGAATATCCACAAACACCGGCACTCCGCCGCGCAATACAAAGGCATTGGCCGTGGAAACAAAAGTGTAGGAGGGCATAATCACCTCGTCACCGGGCTGAATATCGGCAAGGATGGCCGTTATCTCCAGTGCAGCAGTGCAAGAGTGAGTGAGCAAGGCCTTGTGGCAACCGGTGCGTTGTTCCAGCCAAGTGTTGCAAAGTTTGGTGAAATAGCCATCACCCGCCAACTGGCAGCGTGTGTGTGCATCAGCAATATAGTGCAGCTCTTTGCCGGTCAGGTAAGGTTTATTAAATGGTATCATATTACACTTTTTCGTTTTTCTGTGTCAGCGGATAAAAACTCAAACCGTCACCGCCGGTGAGGATGATGGCTTTCACGGTTTAACAGTCTTTGGGGTAGCGGCGACACGGAAAACGAATAGCTTCAATCCAACGAATAAGAAGCCAGAGACAACAAAGATGGCAACCACTTGTACCCATTGATGTGGGTAACCGAATCGATCATGAAATAGATAGATAAATCCTACATTTAAAACATAACCAAGAGCATAAACAAATATATATCTAACCATCGGCCAAATGTCTCGTAGACTGCCAGCGTGGCGAAACGAAACCCGTTTGTGCGTAAAATAGCCGTACAGCACACCCAGAGGATAAAAAACAGTAACCGCCAACTTTGGCTCCATACCCAGCCAAGTCACAAGCAGATAAATTAGAAAACCAAAAAGGTTAAGGAATGCACCAACGGCCCCGTAGCGGATAAACTGATTGATGTTCGATCTATTCAACCTCATTATTTGACCTGCTCGGTTCAAGTGTTTCAAAAATGAGACTTGTCCACTGTGCCATGTTGGTTTTTGTATAATGTCTAATCTATAAGGTGCGGCACTAACTTTGCTCCAGCACAGCCAAACCAAAGCCTGTTTTTCCGTATCCGTTACCGTTGTAGAGCATATAGCGTTGGCCTTTATGATCGAATACGAATGGGTATTCTATCATTTCCGAATCCCAGTCTGTTGGGGAGACATCAATGCCAGCTTGACTGTCAAGTCGTTTCCATTGGCGACCATCCTCAGATTCCGCGTATCCTATACGATATGACTGACCACGAAAGGAGTACCACATCTTCCAGCAGTCGTTGTCATGAGTCACTGACGGCCTAGAGATTGCAAATTCTTTGTCGTTTGCATAATCGATCGCAATCACTCCATCCCTTTGCCAATGTATGCCATCTTCCGACTCCGCATACTTAATATGGTATTTGTGTTTGGGAAAACCATTTTCCATCGTCCACTCTGTGCATGACAGGTACCACATCTTCCATTTGCCGTGCTCGACGATTACACATGGCGTGGCAGTAAAGTGCGGCTCAAACATAGATCTGTCGAGAATCGGTCCGGGTGAATAACACCGGAAATTTGAATTTCCATTGCTAAGCGCAAGCCCTATGGAATTTCTAAATGGCACAGTGACACCTAAGTTCCACCCTTGGTAGTACAAATAACTAGTCCCATTTTCTTTAGTCAACCAACAACCCATAGCACCGCTATCATCAAAACCGCCAAGAAGCCCAGGCGTCAAAACGGGGGTCTTGGACATGCCTAATATTTCGTGGGGATTTAGTATGTTAATGTCGATAAATGCCGTATGAGCTTGATTCTTATTGTCTCTAGTGGTGAAATACACCCTGTATACGTCGCCTTCTAATTTGTCAGCAAAAGGAACAGCCGCATGGGATTGCATCCAAGAGAACTCCCCCGATGGACAATATAGCAACCCAAGTTTTTTCCATTTATTAATCATATCTCTCTCAATCTCGTACTGGGTACTTTTGCGCGTTCAGTTGCGGCACCTAGATAAACACCCTCAGACTCTGCATCAGCAAGCAGTAAAGCTCCAGCACCAATCACGCATTTATTACCAATCTTGATATGATCACGCAACGTTGCATTTACGCCGATGAAGCACTGCTCCCCAATCTCCACGCCACCTGAAACAACCACATGCGAGGAAATGAAACAGTGATCTTTGATGGTGGAGTGGTGGCCAATGTGGTTGCCACTCCATAGAGTAACATTGTTACCAATAGTGACGAATGGTTGAATGGTGTTGTCTTCAAAAATAAAACAATTCTCGCCGATACCACCTTCATTCAGGACTGTAGCATTGGAACTAATGAAGCTGGCTATTCGGTAACCCAATGCCTTGACTGCCAGGTATTTTTCTTTCCGAACGGCATTAAGCTTGGAGTAGCTTAGTGCAACAAAAATCTCACATTGCTCTGGCGCATAATATTTTGTTATTTCTTCAAAAGCAATAACAGGCAAGTCGCAGAAAGTTGCGTCCTTTCGATAGGCGTCGTTAATCGTAAAGGCGACCACTTCATATTTTGAATCTGTGCTGAAATAAAAATGTGCAATCTGGGCTATGTCTCCTGAACCAAAAATGACGAGTTTTTTCAAGATATTCTCCTTATATAAATGGTGAATTCATAAAGGCCGTAGTCGTGTAGTAAGGCAACCTGCCGGGAATAGCGACGCTTGCACAGATCAAACAACAAACATGGATCGGCGTAATAAAGGTAGTCACGCTTCTTATCTTCATCTGAGTAAGAGGTCAAACAGTTGAAAGCAAAACCAAGGCGACTGGTTCGATCCAGCACATCCAAGGTGGCGTTAAGATATGATAGCCATTCATCATCTGATCTGTCCAGGCGCACATTAAAGATGCCGCTCGCAATGCTGTAATCAGCAACTTTGTCAGGCTCGCTGGAAAGAATGAAACGTGCTTGGAATTTGTTTTGACAGTGCTGTTCGGCAGCTCGAATCATGTCCGCAGATACATCAACACCCGTATAGTTGAATTCCGCATATTTATTGGCGAGAAAGGAGTAGAGTGCCCCGTAACCGCATCCGAGATCATTGATTGAAAAATATTTTTTGGTATCAATAAGTTTGCATAGCTGCTCGAAACGTAAGGTTTGGCTTTCTTCTCCATTCCAATCGACACCTCGCGGTGTTTCGCCATGCTGTGCAAGCTTTTCAGAGTAGTAAGTGGCGACCTCGTCAAGTAATTCAAGCTTGTTGTTTTGCATAAATGTGCCTCACGATGGTGTAGGGGCGCTGCTTTGTTTCCGAGAATATCTTAGCGAGGTAAATGCCCACAACACCAATGAACGAGATGATCATGCCGCCAATCAACCAGATAGAACTCATGATAGATGTCCAGCCGCTCAATGGCGTTGCAAAAAAAATCCACTGCACGACCAAAAACACGATGTAGACCAATGCCAGAAGTGAAATTGATACGCCGATGTAAAAAATACCGACTAAGGGGGCGTTACTGAAAGAGGTCACTGCGTTGACAAGTATAGACATTTTTCGGTGAAAGGAATAGGTAGTCTCGCTAGAGCTGTGTTTTTTTACGCTTTGAGGTCGCTGGTCAAATCCTGTGATGTGCCAGAGACCTGCTATAAGAATTTCTCTTTCCCGGTGCAACAACAAGGCATCGACATAGCAACGTGTCATTAACCTTGCGGTCACTATATTCGCAGGCAAAGTAAGTCCCGTGAGCACATTAAACAACCTGTAAAACCATTGCCCACTCCAACGCTCAAACCATCCACCTTTGCGATTCTCCTGTACCCCATACACGACATCACAAAATTCGCTTTCCATCTGTTTTGCGAAGCTGGTTAGATATTCAGGGTATTCCTCAAGATCTGAGTCAATCAGGAATACCCGATCACCCTGAGTGTGCGCAAGACCTGTCATCATCGCCTTGTGATGACCGAAGTTACGTGAAAGATCGACTACGATCACATGATCATCACTTTCAATAAGTTGTACCGCAAGCTCAAGACTATTATCGGGTGAGCCATCATTAACCAGAACGATTTCGTAATCTTCACCCACCAACTGCCTGGCAGCTGCACTCGCTCGCTCATGAAACTCAGCGATGTAGGGTGCAGATTGATAGAGCGTTGTAACAATGGAGAGCTTCATGAGGGTATATACCTCATATATTGAGGAGCATCCTTGCCAGTATTGAATAGCAAATCCAGAATTGTGACACCAGGGGTGAATTCGCCCCACAGTTGGGGATATTCTGGGTAATCGGCATAATCAAACCAAGTTAGCTTGATATTCATATCAGTGAAAATGCTTTCTTCGATATAATCCTTGGCCGCAGGGCCTGAGATGTATTCCATCCCACCAGCCTGAACACAAAGATCGGCCAAACGCTCTGTCTTGCCATCAATCGGGGTGTAATCCCATGAATTGGTAATGACGGTTCTGATACCCAGATAATTACAGATAGCTTGAATAAAGCGTCGATTCAGTTGTGAAATATGAGTGTACGTCTTGGCAAGATAGAGCGGCTCTATCCATGCCGCAATTTCATCAAAATGTGGTGCGCGGCGATAATTTTGCGCCAACGATCTCCAATGTACTGCTGCCCAGCCTGTACCATCAATCAATGTATCTTTGATCTTCTGATCATACTTACCCTTGACTTGCACAGGAACAGTTAACCACTTTATACCCTGCGGTGTCTTGATTTGGTTACGATTGCGCCAATCACGTCGAGTATATTGCATATCATCATAGAGAATGAATTCATCAACGGCGGCGATCATATCGAAATAACCCTTCCATGGAATGTAATTAGATTGAAGAATGGCAACTTTTTTCATGTTTTTTTAAATACCCCAAGAATTGATGTTCCCCACGGGAATCGTAGCCAATGACCAATGGGCGATTCTGCCGAAAAGATCGCACTCAGTATGCTATTAACTGGTGCAGACGGCACACCATGTTGTTTGAGTATCATTTCTTTTTTCTGCGCTGGTGTCATGGTTGCCAAACCCGGTTTCATTCGGCTGAGTAAATAAAGCGGGCTAAGATAAAACATGAAATAACGGGCATCACACAATGTTAAGCCGGACTGCTGTGCAAGCCGAATAAAATCATTGCGACGGTAGCGGCGCAGATGCTGCGCCATGTCATCGTTGTAACTCCAAAACTGCTGAAATGCTGGCGTGGTAACAAACAAATAACCGCCGGGTTTGAGTGCTTTGCCTGCTTGGCGCAAAGCTTGTAGATCATCAGGCAGGTGTTCGATCACATCCAGCAAAAAGGCGGCATCCCACTGTTCATGCATGTGCAATTGCATGAGATCAATTTGATAACGATGGGCAGCAGACGGCAACACCGACGCTGCCTGTGTCAACGCCACTATAGAAGAATCTGCCAATGCTAGGGGCGAAAATTCCTTGGGCCGATGCTGCGCCAAGTAACGCACCCAACCCCCCGCGCCTCCTCCGAGGTCAATGGCAGAAAGCGGCTGCCCAGACTTTGGTAGGTAACGATTCACCGCCGCCAGTAAAAAACGATGCCGACCGCGATACCAAAAATGCCGTTCTTGCATGTCACATAGAATCTCAAAACCAGCTTCATCGTACTCCTCATCGCGATGCTGGACGGGGATGACGGGACGGTAGATGGCATCAGTTAATGTGTAAAAAAATTGCATGGGCTATCAACCGCCTTCCCCACATCTTCATTGTCGGGTGAATCGGAATATTGAATTCATCTTTATTGGAGGACCTGGACCTTTCATCGAAAAAAATCATTCGCTGTATGAAAATTATGGGCAAAGCGAATATATTACTCATCGATTGGTCAATAAAAAGTGTATATAATTAATTGACTAAACATAAACAAATCATAACGTTATAAGAGATGCCGGTATTTTGACCGTATTTGCAGAGATGTCCTTTAAGCGCTATATTGGGCCAGATAATAAGTATTCCTAAACAGGAAACTTCTCAACAGCCTATTTTCACAAGCAATCATCCAATATGTTGATTTCACTTACTAAGATTTCAAGGTGTTGTTTTTTCATGTAAAACAATTAATTCAATTACTAGATTATTAACCAATCGGTGAGATATTACTCACCGATTGGTTAATAAAATTCCATTACTTTTATTATCGATATTTTGATATAATTCTAAGCCAATACCTGCTCTCCGTAAAAGATCCTTTTGTAAATCTGACAATGGAGTCAGGTGACGTATTACCTGGCCTCCGGAATGAATGATGCTGAGAGAGATATTGGAAAAGCTCTGCAGGATCCGTTCAACGGTCGGTGAAGCTGTGCATTTTTTGGGTTGTCCCGGATACATTCCCTTCAGAACATTTTGATCCTTCTTCAAGGAACGGCGCACTACAAATTCTATCAATGTCAGTACCCGAATCCCTAACGTTAACAGATGAGTTAATCCAGCCACTTGATCGTCGCGTTGAACAAATAATGGAGCGATATTCAAACGACTTTTCAAACGCTCAAAGATCCGTTCAACCCGATATTCTTTACGATAGCACAACACGGCTTCCTGTAAGCTGAGATCTTGTTGATCGACATCGGTAACAAATGCCTTCCAACCGAAGGTATCTTTTTTCGCTGTCACCAGCTCTTCTTCACGTCTAATCTCTTTGATTTGATATCTAATTTTTTTGACAACGCGCTGAGAACGTTTCTTTGAGCCACGGCCTCTCCCAATGTACTTGGTATGCTCTTCCACCTGTTTTTCGTATGCAACCGTCAATAATCCTTCCACCCTGTGGGTCTTAAGAATTTTCTCAATTTTTGTCTGCAAAACAGACTCTTCTGTGATTTGACGTTTGCCTCTGCCGCGAGGAGGCGTCAACGTATTGAGCTTGAGTTGCGCTTTTTCAAGCCGTTGCTCCAGGCCTCGCTGTTGTTTGGCAGCATGAGCCGGAGAATGAACAACAAGAACTCGTTCATTCCACTGGAATTCCTTGCCTTCGTAAATACCACTCTGGTCGCGATCCAGCTCGTATCCCTGAGCGATCAGCACTTTTTCGCCTTTATCATTCTCCCGAAAAACCTGCTCCAGCTCTCCATGTGTTTTGTGGGTAAGGCCACCTTCAATCCATCTTTCCATCTCCTTTGTGATCTTACCGGTCAAAGGAAGAGGAGATAAGTAATGATTATCAAGGCTTCGTATGTATGTACGAGTCTTCAACGAACTCATCTTGCAATCTCCGCAATAGAGAACCCCTGTCTTCTGTAAGGCATTGTTAACTCTTTCAATAACAGGGATATAAAGCGGGTCGTCAGCTTTTTCACCGGAAACCACATCAGTAGCCAAAGGCATTCCCAGAGGATCAAGAGCTCCAGTCATCACCTTGATCTGACGAAGACTTGCGTCATCTTTACTGTGACCGAATTGAAGCAGACTTGCTTCACTGCCTTCATGATATCCTGAAACCGTGGTGGCGTCACATCGAACAACTTTGGTCGGCAGTTCATGAACCTCAATACTTCTTTTGCTAAGATCCCTTTCAATTCCAGCCCAGTAAGCCTCTTGGCTCAGATATCTCAGAAGAACCGCCAGACGATGTGTCGCGAAATCTGCTTCAAAAATCTTCTGCCCGGTTAAATTCTCCAGAGTCTCCTGCATCCTACTAATATATTGCTCCACTGAGGATTTGCGATGATCTCCTTCAGATAAAATATAAGACAACCAGATCACCGCTGTCCACCCCCAACTCAAAGCTCTTTGCTTCCAGTGAGTTGGAGTATAGTTGTCCAGAATTTCGACCAACCCTGTATTGATCATCGTCCCTATCAATAAGGGGATATCATCAACTCGTTCTGTAATGATCTGCAACTCTTCCATTTACTCTCCTGGCAAATGTTGATTTTATTGCCAGAGTAGTAGATTATGAAGAAAAAGAGCAGGGCCAAGACTGAAATAATTTATTTTAAGTTCTTATTAACCAATCGGCGAGATATTATGCGTATGATTGAGAAATTTGGCCGCCTTGTCCAGAATACTCCGGCTCGACAGGAACTGATTTATGTCGCCGCCCGTGTCGTCAGAAGTAAAAATCGGCTCAAACTGCGCTTCAGCTGTCATTACCTTGTCTACCCGGCATTTTTCGCCCTGTACAACAGGATCTCAGGCGAGTACTGACCGCAATGGAATGGAAAAGGCCCTGCGCGTGACACAACAGGAGAGGTGCGTCTTTTTTCGAAATATTTATTGCTTTTCCAAGAAACTGACGGCGGTTAATACGGGGTCATATTGTTCCGCCGACTCGGAAAAAAATCCTTTGTTCCCGTGAAGGGGAAAAAATGGGCCTTTTTTATTTCAAAGTATTAGCGGGTGATAGCGGGTGAGCACCACTCTTTCCATTCATAGCATGAAAGTCAGACATGTCTTCAAAAATATGCCTAGGCCGCCAACCCAGTGCCTTTAACTTTCGATTATCTCCAACTAAAATTTCTGGTTCGCCGGGTCGCTCCGTTGCTAAATCAAGCACCTTACCTACATTCCCATTGAACGCTTGCGCAATCAGTCTAACCAAGTCAGCAATCTGTACAGGTTGCCCTGAAGATACATTATAGCAGCCGTCAGCATCCGAAAAAAGCAGCTCAAGTAAACCGGTTGCTACATCGTCAGCATGTAAAAAATCACGATAAGCGGTTCCATTTACACCAAAAGGTTCGCGTTTTTGTTGAAAGACCTCAATCAAGGATGGAATAAGACGACGACTGTCTTCTCCTGAACCGTAAGGAATAAATATTCTACCCCAGGCACAGGGCACTTGATAGGTGCTGCAAATTGCGGCAACAAGACGCCGAGTTGCGTCTTTCACCTTACCATATACGGTGGCGGGATTAAGTGGTGAGCCATCTTCGCGACAATAACCGATCGACCAATCGTACTCTGCACATGTCCCCGTAACAACAACCTTTTCCCCGCCAGCTACACAAAACTGCTCAACAAGACGAGCTGTCGATTCCAGCCAGCGAAAATTCAAAAATGATGTCCAATATTTCCCATGCTCAGTATACCACGCCATATGCATCATATGTGTCGCGGAAGCACGTTTAATAATTTTAGAAATATCTTCTAATTGCAAAAGATCAACCGGCAGAAAATCTCCATTGAAACCGGAAGGGCGAGTCCTTCCAAGAACGACTACGTCAATTCGTCGTTGCACCAGTTGTGCCAGAACGTATTGTCCGAGAAACCCTCCAGCTCCTGTCAACAGTACTCTCATTGCATAAATAACCGACCCAAAAGGACCAATAGTGGTTAAGCCCCGAGGGCAATTTTGTCTGCTTGATTTCCGTTAATAATTGCACTGGGTACTTACGTAGCACAGTGACCTTCGCGGAGATGATAGTATAATTTCAATTTCCTACAATTAACGATGGAACGGCAACGACAAATTTTCCACCCCAATCCTTGATGTACGCTTGCTGCATCTTAACTTCTTGCCCAATATTCCACGGAAGGATCAACACGTAATCAGGAGTATGCTCTGTCAGTACGGACGGAGCAAGAATCGGTATCCGGCTACCCGGCATAAACTTACCCTCTTTTGATGCTGCGGCATCACAGATAAAGGGGAGCAGATCAGGCTTAACTCCAGCATAATTAAGAAGAGTATTCCCCTTGGCGGCGGCACCATAGCCAACAACCTTTTTTCCCGCCCTTTTCTGCTCTATCAGGAACTCCAGTAGGTCATTTTTAATTCCTTCAGCACAGGCCTGAACGCCCTCATATGTCTTAATATTTTGAAGACCGCACCGAGCTTCTTCCGCAAGCAGTTCGGCAACCGATGAATCATCCTCACGGAGATCATCAGCATGACAACCAAATATCCGAAGGCTACCGCCGTGGGTGGAGAGCTGTTCCACCTTCCATATACGCAGACCGAATGTCTTAAAAATGCGGCTAACTGTGTACAGTGAAAGGTAAGAAAAATGTTCGTGATATACAGTGTCGAACTGATTCTGTTCAAGCAATCTCAGCAGATGCGGAAACTCTAAGGTAATGGTACCGCCCGGCTTGAGCAGAGCCTTCAACCCTCTGGTAAAATCGTTAATGTTCGGCACATGGGCATAAACGTTGTTGCCTATGAGCAGATCGGCCTGTTTGCCCTGATCAACCAAGCGACAACCAAGCGATTCACCGAAAAATTCACGCAGCACAGGAATGCCAAGCTGTTCAGCAGCTGATGCGGTGCTATCTGTAGGTTCGATACCCAGGCAGGGAATGCCCGCAGCAACAAAGTTCTTGAGCAGATACCCGTCATTGCAAGCTATCTCAATTACTAAGCTGTCTGCATCGAGATTAAGCCGGGCAATCATAGAACGACTGTATTGCGCAGCATGACGCAGCCACCCTGTTGAGGTGCTTGAAAAATAAGCGTAATCAGGACGAAAAAGATCGTCAACCTGGGCATAGTCCTCGGTCTGCACCAACCAGCAGCTGTCACAAACCTTAACCTTAAGCGGATAATACATCTCAGGACGACTCAAATCGTCGTCAGTAAGATAAGCATTGGATGGCGGAGCCGAACCAAGATCAAGAAATGTATAGACAAGTTGGGTTCCGCAATGACGGCAGTTCATAAAATTTCTATCCCGTTGAATGTCGCCGTCAGAAACGGATGGGCCTGATCGCGTCCCGAAAGCTCAGTGACGTCCCTGGGCCAAGATATATTGAGCCGTGAATCGTTATAATGCAAACCGGCTTCGGCCTGCGGGGCATACGCCTCAGTATGTAAGTAAAGTAATTCGCAATCATCAGTTAACGTTTGAAAGCCATGGGCAACGCCCTCTGGAATTAAAAGGGCATGACCGTTCTCTGCTGACAATTTTTCCGCATGCCATTGCAAAAAAGTAGATGAATTCTTGCGTAAATCAACGGCAACATCGAACACTTCCCCATGGAGACAGCTCACCAGTTTCATCTCAACATGAGGAGAATTTTGATAATGCAAACCGCGTACGGTGCCGCATTGAGCTGTAAAGGTATGGTTAATCTGGGCAATTGGTTTTTGCCACCCTGCAAAAGATAATTCTTCAGCGCAAAACAGACGAGATAAAAAGCCCCGTTGGTCGCCGAGCTGCCGACGCGTGATGCGTTTAAGCCCGGCAAGCGACAAATCACTGATCATAAGTCGGCTCATGGGAGTGCCTCGTAAGCAGTAATATCCTGTTCGCAGAGATTGCGAGCATCTGCACCGCTATGCTGCGAACGATACCATTGCATGGTGCGTTGAACCGCCTCCACCAACGTAAAACGTGGCTGAACAGCAAGCAGTTCTCGAGCTTTGGCGATTTCCAAAACCAAGCGTCCCGCCTCATGTGGTCCGTCGAGACTCTCACCATATTGTACTTTACCGCTCCCGTACGCACTCTTTGCTAATTCAATCACCTCACGCACACCAGCGGCTTCATGCGTCAGCGGGCCAAAATTATAGGCACCTGTCAACTTAGCGTCTGACCAAAGCTGTTGCGCAAGAACACAATACCCGGATAACGGCTCAAGGACATGCTGCCATGGACGCACCGCGTCTGGTCGACGAACCAACAAAGTTTTATTGTCCTGCCAGGCCCGTACGGCATCTGGAATCAGGCGATCTTCCGACCAGTCTCCGCCTCCGATTACATTTCCGGCCCGGGCACTGGCCACAGCAAGCTTCTGTTCGACAAAATACGCCTTACGATAACTGTCGATCACAATTTCAGACGCTGCCTTGCTAGCACTGTAGGGATCATGTCCGCCGAGCGCATCTTCTTCACGGCATGGCCACAACTGCTCGTTGTTGCGATAAACTTTATCTGTAGTGATCATTACCGCAACGCGAACTGTATCAACATGGCGTAAAGCATCAAGTACATTTGCCGTACCCATAGTATTGACAGCAAAGGTGTCCAGCGGTCTACGGTAACTCGCGCGAACCAGAGGCTGGGCCGCTAAATGAAATACAACTTCAGGAGCGACATCTTTTATATGCGTAGCCAACGCCGCTGCATCTCGAATATCACAAAATCGACTGTCACTCAATACTGCAAGATCGACCAATTCAAATAAATTTGGACTTGTGCCGGGCGGCAGGCTGATTCCGGTAACCTTAGCACCCATTCGACTCAGCCAGAGTGTAAGCCAAGCCCCTTTAAAGCCGGTGTGACCGGTGATCAGAACGCGCCTCCCGTTCCAAAAATTACAATTAGGGCGTGCGATTGTCATTCCCAGACTTTCCATGGTGCATTACCGCTGTCCCACAGCTTTTCAAGCAATTTCTTGTCTCTCAGGGTATCCATAGGCTGCCAGAACCCCTTGTGTCTGTATGCCGAGAGCTGACCATCCCTAGCCAGCTGTTCAAGCGGTTCCTGCTCCCAGGTGGTATGGTCTCCGTCAATATATTCTAACACTTTGGGTGAGAGGACAAAAAATCCACCGTTTATCCACGCACCGTCTCCAGCCGGTTTTTCTTCAAAACAGGTAACTCTATGTTGCTCAAGATTAATTGAACCGAATCGGCCCGGAGGAAGAACAGCCGTCATAGTGGCCAGTACATTCTGCCTGTTATGAAAATCTATAAGTTCAGAAATATTGACAGCTCCCAGCCCATCGCCGTAAGTAAAACAGAACGGCTCCTCGGATAAATATGATCCAACTCTTTTTAAACGCCCTCCGGTCATAGTTAGCTCGCCGGTATCAACAAGAGTCACCCGCCAAGGCTCCCCTTTTCTATGATGAACCTCCATCTTATTCTTCTCCAAATCAAAGGTCACGTCGGACATATGGAGAAAGTAATGAGCAAAATATTCTTTTATTATATAGCCCTTATAGCCAAGACAGATTATAAAATCATTGATTCCGTGACTAGAATAATTTTTCATGATATGCCAAAGAATCGGCTGACCGCCGATTTCAATCATCGGCTTAGGCTTCAAGTGAGTTTCTTCGGCAATACGGGAACCGAGACCACCGGCAAGGATAACGGCTTTCATTGTGTCTCCTGTATCGTCCACTTCAGACGAGGCCTGATCACCCCCGGAATTCTACCGACATATCCATAATTCCAGTTATCCGGTATTTTAGGATCCACGATATTGAAAGACAAGCAATCTTCGTCCAAAAAATTAACAGTAAACCTGTCTTCGCCCTCACGATAGGAGGTTACTGCTACTCCAACACTATACGCCCCCTCATTTAACAAATAAGAAGGAATCTTACATTCCGCCCGATAACACCCTGCTTTCATCGATCTAACATCCGGTGCATTGACACAGCAGACATATTGCCCTTCTGCAGTTCGAAGATGAAAATTCGGTACATATTGTTTTTCGGTATCTTGCAATATCTCATAAACCATCAAGATCTTGAATTCTTCTCCGAAAATCACTTCACTGATTTTATCATTCTTTCGATTTATTATTTTTGCTTCTATTAATCGACAATGATTATCACCGGTTGTGATATTATTATTTTTTATCTTTTCGGCAGTACTATCAAAATAAGACAATACCACCTCCGATGTCACTCCATTGCCAGCCAGTTCTCCATTACTCAACAAAATGGTCCTGGAGCATAAAGTGCTTATTGCTGCCATATTATGGCTTACAAAAAGAACCGTACGACCTGCTCCTGAAATTTCCCGCATTTTCCCTAAACATTTTTTCTGAAAAGCGGCATCTCCGACAGCCAGGACTTCATCCACCACTAAAATCTCCGGCTCCAAGTGTGCTGCAACAGCAAAGGCAAGACGAACATACATACCGGAAGAATACCGCTTCACCGGCGTATCTATAAAATTCTCAACGCCGGAAAAATCGATAATTTCATCCAGTTTATTTTTTATCTCCCACTTAGACATACCGAGAATAGCACCATTCATGAAGATATTCTCTCGACCGGTAAGTTCTGGGTGGAATCCGGTCCCGACTTCCAATAAACTGGCTAGACGCCCCTTGACTTTAATATTCCCTTTTGTGGGAGCAGTTACACGGGAAAGTATTTTCAACAGCGTTGATTTACCAGCTCCATTCCTCCCTATAATGCCAAGAATTTCACCTTCTTTAACATCAAAGTTAATATTCCGTAAAGCCCAGAAATGATCTCCGACAATTTGTTCTTCCTGTCCCGCCAAAATTGGTACTATCTTTGAATTAGGATCTTCTTTGCCACGTATTCGAGCCCACCATGACTGCAAATCTTGAGTCAAAGTACCGTTACCGATAACACCAAGGCGATATTTTTTCCAGAGATCTTCTATTTTTATTACAGATGTCATAAAAGAAATTTTTTAAATAAAAAGCTCAATAGATTGCAGGTAAAAAATCCAGTGTCCCGAAATACAGGACAGCAAATTTAAAGTACCTCTCTTTCACCCCGGCTAGACCGTATCCATAAATGTTTTTTCAATACGACTAAACAGTATAACGCCAGCAAATAAGAGAATAAGCGTTACCAACCAACTTATACCAACCTGGCTCCATTGAATAACACTAGTTCCCAAAAACATATAACGAAAGCTTTCAACGAGAGACACCATAGGATTAAGGATATAATAAGGAAGCAGCCAGTCCGGTATTTGACTTAACGGATATACAACAGGGGTTGCATACATCCAAAGCTGAACAACAAAGGCCATAGCGAATCGGAGGTCTTTGTATTTGGTTGTCATCGAAGACAGCAAAATGCCGAGGCCGAAACTCAGTAAAGCCATCTGAAGCAGAAGCACTGGCAATCCGACGATCCATAACGTAGGATTAACTAAAGCGCCCTTCATCATAAAATAAAAATAAAACCCTAAAAAAAGAACTAACTGAACAAAAAACTGGAGGAAATTAACAATAACTGTCGCCAACGGCACCGTGAGACGAGGAAAATAAACTTTGCCAAAAATAGCGGCATTGGCATTAAAGGTATTTGAAGTGGCTGCCAGACTGGAGGCAAAACAACCCCACATGACATTACCGGCCATATAGAATAAAAAAGGAGGAAGGCCATCGGTGGAAATCTTAGCAACTCTACCAAAAATTATTGTAAAAACCAGTGTTGTAAACAGCGGCTGAATAATATACCAAAGTGGTCCAAGTATAGTCTGCTTATAAAGCGTTACAAAATCCCGCTTAACGAACATCGTGATTAAGTCTCGATAACGCCATAGCTCTTTCAGGTCAATATCAAACCAGCCGGTCTTGGGTTTGATGACCATGTCCCATTGATTTTCACTCATAACTGCTGTCTGCGTCACAACCCTATTTTATATTTTTAGCAAGAAAAACTACGAGCGGATTACCAAGAAGCTTCAGCAAAATACTTTGCAGCTTGCTCGCCCTGTTCACCCTTTGCCGTAAAAACATGACCTCTTTGTCACTTTTGTCTTCAGGGGGTATACTTTCCAGTATATTTAATGCCCCTTCAAGCTCTGCCCCGAAAAGCAATACCTTCTGCCGCAGAAAAGAAAGCAAGCCCTGCTGCAGGCCACTGCCGATATTGTCCGCACTGCGATAATACTTTTTGCGATCCCCATTGACCCACACCCTGCGTACTAGGCCAAGCTGCTCAAGCTGACGGACCCCTATACTGACTGAGGCCTTGCTCAGAGCAAGGGCCTCGCCGATACTGTCCAATGACCGCGCATCTTTTTGCAGATAAAGATACACCATAATCTGTCCGACGATTCGGCCCGCGCCGAGTTCATGGGATGTCCGCCCGCCGGTTTCCACCAGCCGCATCCGTACTTCTGTCAGCGTGTTTTGTTCACTCATCTATTCGTTAGCAAATTTTACAATTTTCTAAAAATACAACGCCGTCTGGTAAAATGCAACGGTATTTTATCACGCCTGCTGAAAAAATCTCCGCCTCTACCTGCGAGAACAGATTCAATCGGCTGGATAACACTGAACGCCCCATATCCATCCTATCAAGCTGGAATTAAATTGCCGCTCCGACACATTCAACTCTCTATAAAAAAATACTATTTTATTAATTCGATATAGTTACAGAGCGACATTTAGTCGAACAGGGGATATCTGCAACGAGATAATCAGATCGAACCACCTGAGCCAGTATCAACCTATTTTGAAGCTGCATCTCAGCTCTGTTCCATCTGAGCAATAAAGGCGTTGGACTCTTTAATCGCCTCATTCATCCTCTTGATCAGCACATCAATGTCTTTTTCCAGCCCGTCAAACTCCGCCTGCAAGGAACCGATGGCCTGGGCATTGAGGTTATGCTTGAGAAAGAGGACATTATCCTCAAAGGTTTTCAGGACAGGGGCCATGCTCCGCTCCGCTACTCGCATGGAGGCCAGCATATCCCGGTAGCGAGATTTGGTCTCCCGCAGCTGGCGTTTACTGGTCGCACGAAATTTTTTATTTTCGTATAATTCCAGCTCGTCTTCCCATTCCTCGAACAGATCCTCAGAGACCTTTTCCACCTTATCAACCCGGCCAGAGACTTTTTCGCTGGCCTGCTCGCAATCAAGATATTCCGCGTTCAGTTTATCATAGGCGACCTTCAGATCAGTCTCTTTCAGGGCCACCACTGAGGCGAATTGCTCCAACGCAGACTTGAATTCCTCTTGAGCTTCTTCCTGGGCATCTCTGGCTCCTTCAACTCGATCAACCAGAATGTCTCGTTTATGGACCCCGACTTTTTCCATAGCTGAATAATAAGCTGTGGAGCAGGAGGTGAGGAGGAGGGCGATAAAGAGCAGGGGGACAATTCGGGTCAGGGAGCGATTTGGGGAGGGCATAATTTTTTCTCCGATTTTGGTTATCATGTTGAACAGATTTCTGCCGATTACTCGCCTTGGAGAGCGGCAATCCGTGCTTCAAGTGGCGGATGACTGCTGAACAAGGCCTTCATGGTGTTGCCGGAAATTCCGCTGGCAGCCATTTCTTTGGGCAATTCTCCGGGGCTCATGCCGCCTAAGGCTCGCAAGGCGTCAATCATCGGGCGTTTATCGCCCATCAGTTCCGCTGCTCCGGCATCGGCCTTAAATTCTCGGATGCGGGAAAAATACATGACAATGGTGCTCGCCAAGACGCCGAAAAGCATCTCAAACGCGATACTGGTCAGGAAATAGCTCATGCCTGGACCGCTTGATTCTTCCTCGTCTCCGCGCAGGAAATTGTCCACTGCATAGGCGGCAACCCGGGAAAGGAAGATAACAAAGGTGTTGACCACGCCTTGGACCAGCGTCAGGGTGACCATATCGCCGTTGGCTACATGGGCAATTTCGTGGGCTAGAACGGCTTCGACCTGGGATCGGTTCATGCTTTGCATCAGGCCGGTTGAAACCGCTACCAGCGAATTAGAGCGGCTGGGGCCGGTGGCAAAGGCATTGGGTGCGCCTTGATAGATGGCGACTTCCGGCATTTTCAGTCCGGCCTTGGCAGCAAGCTTTGTGACTGTTTCCACCAGCCAGCGTTCTTCTTGATTGCTCGGCTGTTGAATAACCTGGGCTCCGGTGCTCCACTTGGCCATCTTTTTTGACATCAGCAGGGAGATGAACGAGCCGCCAAACCCGATCAGGGCGGAAAAGGCGAGCAGGGACGTCATGTTTAGCCCGTTGCTGGTCAGGAAACGATCTATGCCCAGAATGCGTGCGCTGATGGACAGCACCGCGAGCACTCCAATGTTGGTCAGCAAAAACAGAAAAGTTCGTTGCATCGCAATTCTCCTTTTTTAGAATGTTATTTTTGGGAGGAAAACCTGTGGTTTTTACTTGTTGTCTTGGGGGATTATTGTGTGTGTTCCCCTCTGTCAGTTCAGAGGAGGGATATCCATAGGTGGGTCATGTGTAATTCGTTGTCCGTTCGCTTTACAACTGACGAGTATTCGGCAGCTTGCCCATTGTTTTTCTTTGGCGTGAGTTGTTCCTGCTTTGACCATGCCGGTTCAGACGGCTGCTGGCATAGCTCACGAATCCAGCTGTTGATTTTTTCATGCCAAATTTTTGCTGTTTCATTCTGAAGATAGCCGATCATTCCGGCATGGTTGATTTTTCTCCCGTGTATACCCAGTTTGAAACGCTCTATTCCGCCGCAGGGCACATGCTTTCCTTTTTCTTCATGCCCTATCACATATTCTCGACGGCGCTTTTTAGGCAACTTTGTCGTAAGACGTTTTCCTTCGAACACGGTAATTTTGGGCGGATCAATCCCGGTGTCATCGACCTTCAGATAAATGCCGATATCAACAGCGGGACTATCGCCCCGTGTTTCATCTTCCATGCTTTCTGGCTGTGCAAGGAAGTTCTCAGCAGCATTGTCGATAAAACGGGTAAGTTTTCGGTTCAGGCCATTTTCGTTTTCAATGCCTTCTTTCATGGCAGCATCGGCAAATTTCGGCAGGATTGTTTTGATAACTTTTACCACCATCTGAAACTGTGTATTCTGAGGTGGACCAAGTAATGCTCCGATACCGCCGAGCATTCGTCCGGGAGGGGATTGATTCATGGTGTTCAGCATCCCTGTTCCAAAAGATCAATTAACGTTTCATCGGCATCACGAAGGGCGATGGAGCGAAGCCAGTACCTTTTTTGATCTGGTTTAACCATGAAAATGACGTTTTGTTCGTAGAGACGAAGAATGCGGTTGATGAACAGACGACTGCTGTGGCGGCTATGCAACAATTCATCAAGGAATGGAACTACGTGTTCTTTATCCGGCAACTCTATCTGCGGAGCATCCCCGTAACAGAAGGGGTAGCAGATAAAAGAGCCAAGTCGTATTGGGTGTAACGGGCGGAACTCTTTATAGACCGGGTTGAGGATGTCGCAATACATCTTGCCGAAGTCTTGCAAGTCGGATTCATCCGCTTTGGTTAAAATAGCCGCCTTTTCACCGCTATTTCGGAAATCAACAAGGTAGTCGGCAATATCCTCGACAAGGGCCTGTTCCCAAAAAATTAATTCCAAATCCTCAGATTCATCAGGATAAGGCAGTGCCATAATATCGCTTTTGAGCAATGAACTTGCTTTTCCGATCAATATTCTTCCGCTAACTAAAATTGCTAACATCCCGAACAAATCAGACTCGTTTAACCGTCTGGCCAGAACCTTTAAATGATCTTGCTCATTTTCCGGTGCATAGATCCCTATGATCTGTTTTGTAAACACTAAGTTTTTATTTGAATAAGTTGCCGGGATGTTCTTTCCATCAACTTTTTCTCTGATCAACACATGGGGAGCGGAAAAAATAAGTTGAGTTGTCCGACGTGGTTCTTCAAAGAAAAGTTTATCGGCAGATTTGACGAGATTCCAATTGACGCCGTTCCTTGTCAATGCTTTCGGCAAGATATCAGTTTTTCCTGTTATCCAAGGAGCAAGTTTTGGAGTTCGTTTCAGGCCAAACTTCTCCATGCGCTCTTTAGGAGATAACTCAATAAATTCGTTCGCATTCGGCAAATCATTTAAGTAGGTTCCGCACCCAATACTGTATCCTTCCCCAAACTGCCAACCATGATTTTTTCTCTTTTCCTCCAGATACTCTCCCAACGTGGGAACATCTGTCAGCAGCCGATCCATCATGCGATGTAGCCTACCACCTCCAAGCAGATTTGTTTTCCATACATATTGTTTCTGCTTAACGGATTCGTGGGAGACCCAATGGAAATCATAGGGATCTAACTCGAACAGGATTTTTTCTTTGAGAGCTTTTGTTCTGCGGAAAGTCAGATGGAGAATTTTATCAGTGGTTGACGGCAGCGCATTGCGGCCAATTATCGCTGCCGCCGCAACCTTTGCCTTAAAGAGGGTTCCTTCTAATGGTGTGAAATCAAAGACCTGGTTAATGGTAAATTGTTCAAATAGATAGCTACGGAAAGGCAGAGCGTTACCGTTATAGAGCAGTGGCCCTGCCGGTTGGATCAAGCAGACTATCGCATCTTTACGGGCAACTTTAAAAGATTGCTCCAGAAAAAGGAGTGCAAGTTGGGTATCCGGGAGTTTTGGACGATCCTTGACCTGCGTTTTTTCTATCTGTTTTGCGGGCTCAGTGGTCAATCTGCTATCAAAGGGAGGGTTACCAATAACCAGATCAAAGTGATTATCGAATTTTCCAGATTCAACGACTTTAAAAAAATCTTTACCTAGGAGGTTACTTCTTTGCAGGTTATCGAATTTAAGTTCATTCCAGATAACCAAGGGGTCCAGTTCGTCGCAAAGGGCAACACAAAGGCTGAAGGCTGTGATCAAAACCGCCTCAGAGTTCTTGGCGTTATCAATCCCGAAGATGTTATTTTTTAAAATTTTCTGTAAATCTTTATGGGAAGGCTTTTTCCAGTCATTGGCTATACGCCAGCATTGAATCAGACGCTTGAATGCGCCTACCAGAAAAATCCCGGAGCCGCAGGCAGGATCAAGAATTTTCCAGGAAAGGGTTTTTGCATCAAGGGGCAGACATTGATCCAGCAGAAAATCAACCAGCATAGGCGGGGTATAAACAACACCCTTGTTTTTTTCAGCCAGAAATTCTTCGTAAATATTGCTAATCAGCTCAACTGGCAAATCCTCAAAGGAATAAAGCGGCCAAAAGAGAAGTTGCCCGGATTTCGGCTCCTGATCACCTCGTAAAAAGGCTGCAACTTCTGAGAGGTCGGCCTGTTCTAGTTCTTCCTTTTCCTTCTTTGGTAAGTCGAAGATGCCGCCGTTAAAATGTTTGCTTAAATGATCGAAGAAACTGATACAGCTTCCTTTCTCAGAAAAAAGAGATGCAATATCATCCTTATTCGTATGAGAAAATTGACGTAAGAATCCTTTTGTGAAAATGCGATTTCCATCGGAATCCTGACGGTCATTCAGATATTTGACCAGAATTGCCATAACCAGAAGACGGTTTACCGTTTGTTCTGAAAGAATTTTTCGTTGAAGCAGTTTGTTTCTAAATACTTTGAGATGGGAAAGCAGCTTGAAATAAGCAGTTTTTTCAAGAAGAAAATCATTCTTGAACGCGGGATTTTCCCAAAGAGTTCCAGAAGCAATTTCACGGGCAGCAAAAGCTCGGTCAGCAGCAAGCATCGTTTCGAGCTTATCGAACGGGGTGAACAGAGGCTGCTTGGAATTTTTATCTATCTCCGGTTCTTGACGGCAGTTGAGAATTTTTATTTGATCGGCTGTCAGGATAAAGACCAACGGAGGAATACCGGCATTCCAAAGGCGGCGATGTAGCTCGGCATATTTGCCTTCATCCAGGTACAGTGCAGTATCGTGATAGATATAAATTTGGGGAACGGGGGATTGGCCCGTGTCATTCGAGAAAATACGGAAGAAAACAGCATCCGCCTGATAAGCCTCTGCCTGCTCAAGTGCTATGCGTATTTTGGGTTCCGCCTGCTCCTTATCTTGGACAAAATAAAGACTCGAAAGTTCTCCGTCAGGACGGAGCATCTCCATGCGGTTCAATTCTTCTCTAAAAATATCTTCATTCGAACCGTTCATAATTTTTTTGCCGCACTGTCTATCGGTAGATGATCAGGAACTTTTTCCTGCCTGAGAAAACAGATAGCTCAGTCAGGGGGATTTGGAAACTATTCCTTCAGGAGAAGAAAAGGTTGCTAAGAAACGTTTGTATCGTACTTCCTTTTTTTGTTTTTTTCCATTTTGGAATTGTTCAGCTTCAATTCTTTCCATCCGCAGTAATTTTCTTTTCTGTTTCTTTAAGCTCCCGCTGAAGTTCCGGTTTCAACGCAACATTGCTGGCAACTCGTTCTATGAGTTTTCGATACTGTTGACGTTTTTCCGTCTTGGTGAAATCACCCCGTTCAATCAGGTCCAAGGCCCGGTCAATTTTCTCATCACCGGTTTGTTTTTGTCGGAAGCTGGAAACTATTGTCGGGGTATGCATCATCAGAATGCCGATGAGCCACCATCCCCATCTTGGACTGGCTGTGAAGTCAGCAAACTCCAATGAGCGAAGTGCCGGGGCAAAGAGCTGAACAAGGAAGTCTATAGCGCCTCCCAAGATGGCTCCGAGGCTGGTTCTGGCTGGATATCTGGCAAAGATAACGTCAATCGCCTTGGTTCCTAATGAGGACCACATATCAGCTTTGTCGGTCATGCGGATACCTCCTCGCCAAAAGATGGTACCGTTTGTTCTGCGGTATCTGTTTCGGCTTCAGGTAGCAGGGCTCGGCGCAGATTTCCGTTGCTGTCGTTGAAGTCAATATCATCAGAATTTTTGATGATGAAGTCGATTAAAGCTCGTGCTTCTGTTCGGTTTGTTCCGAACAGTCCTTTCCGAATTCTGTATTCTATTAATTGTTCTTTGATGAATAATAGGCTGAGCAGAATAAGAAAAAGAAGTGGCAGAGTTAGGGGATTTATTTGGGAAAACATCCAGTCAAGAAAGCAGAAAATGGCTATACCAAGAAATAAAGTCGCTCTAACCTTGCGATTGTTTCTCATGGTGTCGTTTAGATAGCTTATGGAGAGTGCCGATTCTTCTGCTTTGTTCTTGTTAAACGCAAGTAGCCTTTTTTTTATTCTGCTTTGAAAATATTCTGTCACCGTAACAGCTTCTGTTACTCCGATTGTGACAAACATTCCTATTATAAAAGGTAGAGTCTTTTCACGGTCTCGTTCAGATAGTAAAAAGAAGGTTGATCCTAGAATTATCCCTATACAGCAGAAAGCAAGAAGAAACGCACGTATTGTACTTGCATGCCACTTACCTTCCCTTTCTTTTTTTTTGTTTTCATCTTTCATTAGGATGCCTACTCTGTCTTGTTCTTATCTTCCCCATCCCCTCAAAAACCTGCAACACCAAAAAGATCGTCACCCCGACGACAATCCCGGAATCCGCCACATTGAAGGCAGAGAAATAATATTTGTCGATGCGGATTTCTGTTTTCAAGCAACAAATGATTGGATCATCTTTCTTCCAGCCAGTTTTCAACCGCCAAACCGGGAACCCGTAAAAATTCACGTACGTTTGCGGTGACAACAGTCAGTCGCAGAGCACGGGCATGGGCGGCAATCAGCAGGTCATTGCCCCCGATCGGCTGCCCTATACGTTCCAGCGCAGTCCTGATCTCACCGTACTCTTGATCGACATTTTCCTCCAAGGCAAGCACAGGTAGGGTGTAAAGGAGTTGCTCAACTCTTGAGGTGAGTACGGAAGAACCTTTTTTGCAGGTACCGTAGCGAAGCTCACAGGCAACAATTAGGCTGGTGCAACAGACTTGTTCAATATCAGAAGAAGCTATCTTTTGGGCGACAAGACCCGTCGGATTTTTGATGAGGTCTGAAAGGATATTGGTATCCAGCAGGTAGCGGTATGCGGTCATCTCAAAAAATATCTTCCGGTGTGACCGGAGGGTCATCAATTTTCGCTAAAATGTCATCCGTCGCTTCCCAATCGGCCAATAATGCAAGGAGGCCTCCTTTTACTACTGGTTCTATAATCAGTCTGTCGCCGTCTTTACGAATGACTGCTTCATTTCCTTCCAGTTCAAACTCACGCGGGATTCGAATTGCCTGATTGCGGCCGTTGCGGAATAGGCGGACATGTCGTTCTGTCTGCATAATTATCTCTCCCTATTATTCTTGGCATATACTTAAGCATATGCCAAGTCCTGGATGTTGTCAATGGCAATTGCCGCTAGCAAGGGTAAGGGTACACCCTTAACATGCTGGACGAACGAGAATAAAACAGGTTAGAATGCACAGAAGCGACCTGTTTCTTCAGGCCGTGTCTTCCACAGATTCCTTTGTCTCTCCATCCCCCTCAAGAATCTGCAACACCAGAAAGATAGTCACCCCGACCACAATCCCGGAATCCGCCACATTAAAGGCAGGCCAATGATATTTGCCGATATAGACATCGAGAAAATCAATCACGGAGCCGTACAGCACCCGATCAATCACATTGCCAATAGCCCCGCCGCCGATGAAGGAGAGGGCAAGGGTATACCAGATATTCTCCCGGCCCATCTTGCGCTGCATAATAATGAGCGCTACCAGGGCGACCACCGCAATGGAGATGAAAAAGATCTGTCGCCAGAGCAACGGCATATCGGAAAGTATACCAAAGGCAGCCCCGGTATTGCGGAGAAAGGTCAGGTTGAAAAAGCCCGGAATAACAACTGTGGACTCATAGAGGGCATAATTGTCCAGAATCCACAGCTTGCTCAGCTGGTCGCCAACCACGACCAGCGC
The DNA here is from genome assembly GCA_942492895.1 of Candidatus Electrothrix laxa. Lineage (GTDB taxonomy): Bacteria > Desulfobacterota > Desulfobulbia > Desulfobulbales > Desulfobulbaceae > Electrothrix > Electrothrix laxa. The sequence continues at coordinate 3,578,902 of OW818652.1, read as the reverse complement.
CATAATAATAAAAAAACGGATCATAATCAGCCTGCCAGCTCCTTAACAACAGCAAGACAACGGCTGCACAGGGTCGGATGCTCTGTGTCCTCACCCACTGCGGGTGAGATGGTCCAGCAGCGTTCGCATTTATTGCCCGGTGCGGGTCGGACGGCAACCTGGAGCCCTTCAATCTCTTCGCTGGCAACAAATGCCGCATCGCCTGCCTCGGTGACAACGCACAGGCTGGAGATAATGCAGAGTTCCTGTAGCAGATCCTTATTTTCTTCTAAAAAGGTTGCTGTCTCCGCATCCACCTGTAAGAGCACCTCAGCATCCAGGGACAGGCCGATGGTCTTCTCCCGGCGAGCAGCCTCCAATACCTTGGTGATCTCGCTACGCAGGGCAAGCAGTCGCTCCCAACGTGCATCTGACGCAGCATCCTGGGCAATATCATCCACCTTGGGGGCGTCAGCAAAAAACACGGATTCTTCCACAGGAGATTTGTCGTCAAGCCCGTGCAGATGTTCCCAAGCCTCGGCAGCGGTCACGCTGAGGATCGGTGCCATCAGGCGGAGCAGGCCGTCCAGAATGCGGTAAATAACGGTCTGGGCCGCCCGGCGCTCTGGTGCATTCGGCGTTGAGCAGTAGAGCCGGTCTTTGAGCACGTCCATGTAGAGGCTGGAGATGGTGGTACCGCAAAAGTTGATCAGGCTGTGGTAAATAGCGTGGAACTCATACTCGGTATAGGCGCGATCCACTCGACGGACCAGATCCGCAAAACGAGCCAGTGCCCATTTATCCATCTCGCTGAACGCCTCCTCGCCGACGCTGTCCGTGGCGGGATCAAAATCATTGAGATTGGACAGGAGAAAGCGCAGGGTGTTGCGCAGCTTGCGGTAGGAATCCGATACCCGGCGCAGGATCTCTTCAGAGACCTTCACATCATCCCGATAATCTTCGCTGGCTACCCAGAGACGGAGGATCTCAGCTCCGAATTTATCAATCATCTCCTGAGGCGCAATCACGTTACCGATGGACTTGGACATCTTCTTGCCCTTGCCGTCCACCACATAACCGTGGGTGAGCACGCCCTTAAAGGGTGCCTGACCACGGGTGCCCACAGAGGTCAGCAGGGAGGACTGAAACCAGCCCCGATGCTGATCGCTGCCTTCTAAGTAGAGGTCCGCCGGAGAGCGCAGTTCATCCCGCGCCTCCATAACAGCGGCATGGCTGACCCCGGAATCAAACCAGACATCGAGGATGTCGGTCTCTTTTTCAAAATGGGTTGATCCGCAGGAGCACTGCACCCCGTCCGGGAGAAAGGCCTCGGCTTCATGCTTGAACCAGGCATCCGCGCCTTCTTTTTCAAACATGGCCTCGATTTGCGCACAGACCCCGGCGTCCTTGAGGATTTCTCCGCAATCGGTGCAGGTCAACACGGTGAGGGGAACACCCCAGGAACGCTGACGGGAGACACACCAATCAGGTCGACCTTCTATCATGCCGTGGATGCGCTGCTCGCCCCAGGCCGGGGTCCACTGCACTTTTTCGATGGCTTGCAGAGCCTTATCGCGCAGGTCATTATTTTTCATGGAGATAAACCACTGCTTGGTGGCCCGGTAGATGACCGGTTTTTTACAGCGCCAGCAATGGGGATAGGAGTGATTGATCTCGCTTTCTTTGATCAGGCTGCTGTCCGCTGCCATGTCGTCGTTGATCTCCCGGTTGACCATGGGGATCTGACGACCTGCATATTTGCCTGCTTCTTCCGTGTACTGGCCTCCATCATCCAGGGGCGAGAGGACTTCCAGGTCGTAACGCAAGCCGGTGATGTAATCGTCCGCACCGTGGCCGGGCGCGGTATGAACACAACCGGTACCTGCCTCGGTGGTGACATAATCCGCTAGCACCATCAGGGAATCGCGATCCAAAAAGGGATGGCGGCATTTTTTGCCCTCCAGGCCCTTGGCGGAAAAGGTGGTCAGTACCTTGTAGTCACTGAGCTCAAAGTCTTCAAAGCATTTTTCCACCAGCTCCTGGGCCAAAATCCAGACCTCGTCCTTGACGGCAACAGCGGCATAGACAAAATTAGGATGAAAGGCTATACCCATATTGGCGGGCAGGGTCCAGGGGGTGGTGGTCCAGATGACGACCTTAAGATTTTCCATCCCGGCCAGCTCGGGCACCGCCTCGCTCAGGTCCTCGGCCACCGGGAATTTGACATAGATGGATGGTGAGGTATGATCGTAATATTCTACCTCAGCCTCTGCTAGGGCAGTGCGGCAGGTGGAACACCAATAGACCGGTTTTTTTGAGCGAACCACTCCGTCAGAGAGCAGGAAGCGATTAAACTCACGGGCAATAGCGGCCTCGTAGTCGTAGTTTATGGTCAGATAGGGCTTGTCCCAATCGCCCAATACACCCAGCCGTCTGAACTGTCCCTTCTGGGTTTTGATCCACTTCTCAGCGTACTTGCGACAGGCACCGCGTTTCGCCAGCACAGGGATGGTTTCCTTTTTCTTGCCCAGCTCCTTGTCCACATTATGCTCAATGGGCAGACCGTGACAGTCCCAGCCCGGAATATACGGGGCCTGGAAGCCAGCCAATCGCCGGGATTTGAGAATAATATCTTTCAATACCTTGTTAAAGGCGGTACCGAGATGAATATTGCCGTTGGCATAGGGAGGGCCGTCGTGCAGGATGAACAGGGGCTTGTCCGCTGCTGCCTCCTGAAGTTTCTGATAGAGTTTTTCCTTGTCCCAGCGCTTGAGGTATTGCGGCTCTTTCTGGGTCAGATTGGCCTTCATTTTAAATTTTGTCTTGGGCAGATTCAGGGTATCCCGGTATTCCATGGTTTTTCTCGTGGATTTAATATGTTTTTCTGAGGATTCTAGCGTGGTTTCTCTACAGGAGCATAGAGGAGCATCGTGTTGCGCTCTCTTATGCCTGGACAAGCTCTTCTTCTTATGTAATAACAGATTAATGCCTGGGAAATATCTGCATGCGTTGGGCATGGCTCAGGCCGCATCTGTGAAAACAGAGGTAAAAAAGCAGAATTTTACTCCGATCGAGAGAAGATGCAAGATAAATTGGCTGAATTTCCCCAAACGATTCACAATATAAAGGGAGAAGGGGAGAGGAAAGAAACGTCTTCATTACTTTTGCAGCTCTGTTTAATTTATACAGATAATGAGACAACACGCCATAAAATTGCCATAAGAAAAGCGGTTTTTCCTATGGCGATTATTTCGTCAAGACAAGGAGAAGTGGTTGCTGGTATTCTTTGGGGTTGACCGCCTGTATGGTCAAGGGTATTTTAATGCTGAATAAGCTGCAACAACGACAGCCCACGAAAGCGAGCCTGCTCCCGTGCCCTTGTTAATCCTGCTCCTCCGTACAGTTGATTATGCGTTTTTCTATAATAACCCCGAATTACAACGGCGACAGGTTCCTTGAACAGACCCTAAATAGCGTGATGAGTCAGTCAGGCGACGGCATTGAGCTGGAATATATCGTGGTTGACGGCGGCAGTACGGACCGGTCTCATGAAATTCTCGAAAAATATTCTTCCGGTATCACCCATGTGATCCGAGAAAAAGATTCCGGCCCAGCTGATGCCATCAATAAAGGATTCGCCCTGGCCAGCGGCGATGTTGTGGCTTGGCTGAATGCGGATGATCTGTATTTTCCCGGAACCTTGCACAGGGTCCGGCAAGCAATGGAATGCAGGCCCGAAGCGGCTATCTGTTTCGGGGGCTGCCCTATTATTGATGAACAGGGAAATGAAATCAGAACGAAAATCACTCATTTTAAAGAATTTTTCTACCCCTTTTCCTCTCAATTCACCTACCAATGCCTTAATTATCTGTCCCAACCTGCTCTGTTCTTCCGGCGGCAAGCCTTCGAACAGGTCGGGCCGCTACGGCAGGACATGGTCGCGGCCTGGGATTACGAATTTTTCCTCCGGTTCTGGCATCATGGCGATGCCGTTCAAATTCCGGGCAAGCCTTTGGCCGCCTTTCGTTGGCATGATCAGTCGATCAGCGGTCAAAATTTTTCCGTTCAATTCCAGGAAGAGTATGCAGCAGTTCGAACCGAGGCAGGCCGCTTCAGCATGCAAACCTTTATACATTTTCTTGTCCGTTGGGGCATTGTGGGCATCTATTCCCTAATGGCACTGTCCAGACAGAGCAAGGCGAGACAGCCATGCGCTTAGGCATTAATACCTTATTTCTTGTGCCCGGCGATGTGGGCGGCACAGAGATCTACTTGCGCAATACATTAACCGCAATGGCGGAACTCCTGCAAAGCGATGATGCACTGGTATTGTTCACTAATCAGGAAAATGACTCCCTGCTCCGAGGTGATTTTGCGGAACATCCGCAAGTGAAATTTTACAAAGTACCCTGTCGAGCGGCTCTCCGCCCTTTACGTATTCTGGTCGAACAATTTCTGCTTCCCTTTATCGCTCGCAAGGCGCGGGTGGATGTGCTCTGGTCACCCGGATATACAGCTCCGGCAATTCGTTTTTCCCCCCAGGCAGTCACGGTCTGCGATCTTCAATATAAAAGTTACCCGGAAGACATGAGCCGTCTGGAACGGATGACGCTGGATATTTTGGTCAGAACGGCCTGCATCCGCTGTCAGGCTATCCTGACCATCTCCGAATTTTCTCGGCAGGAGGTGATCAAGTACGGATTTGCCAAAGCGGACAAGGCACATACCACGCTGCTTGGTGTCACCGATGCCTTTGCCCACAGGGCTGTATCAGCAGATGATACCGAGCAAACCCTGCACAACTTGGGTGCCTGCCGCCCTTTTCTCCTCTGCGTGGCCCACACCTATCCCCATAAAAACGTGGATAAGCTTGTGGCCGCCTTTTCTCTTATCCAAGACAGGATACCACACCAGCTTGTTTTAGTAGGCAAAGGCCGTCGCGGAGAGCAGGCGGTCAAAGAAAGCCTGCTGAACCTGAATGAACCGAATCGAGTGATCCGTCTGCACGGACTAACGGAGAAGGAACTCCGGGTGCTTTATCAGGAGGCAGCAATATTCGTGCTTCCTTCCAGCTACGAAGGCTTCGGCCTGCCCGTGGTCGAGGCGATGATGGCCGGTCTGCCCGTAGTGACCGTCAAGGCGGCTTCCCTGCCGGAAGTCGGCGGTGAACATGCCTTTTACGTTGATACGCCTGAACCTTGCCTACTTGCCGAAAAAATCATGAAAGTTCTCACCCTGCCTGAGCAGGAACGTGAGCAACGAATTGATCAGGGCCGTCAATGGACTGAGAGCTTTACGTGGAAACGGACTGCGACGCAGACCCTCGGAGTGCTGCGTTCAATTGTTAAGGAAAAGAAAAGTTGATGCAAAAAAAAGCCTTGATCAGCGGGGCCTCTGGGCAGGACGGAGCCTATCTTGCCCGCCTCCTTCTGGAGAAAGGATACCGGGTGTACGGAGCCTCCCGTGATGCCCAATCCTGCTCCTTTGCCAATCTGCACTGCCTAGGGATAAGAAATCAGGTCGAAACCGTCTCTCTCGCTGCTAATGATTTTCGCAGCGTTCTTAATGTATTGCAGAACATTGAGCCGGAAGAAGTCTACAATCTTGCCGGGCAAAGTTCGGTTGGTCTGTCCTTTGAACAGCCGGTGGAGACCTTGGAAAGTATCAGTGCGGCAACCCTGAATTTTCTCGAAGCCATCCGTTTTACGGGTAGGAATATACGATTTTACAATGCCGGATCCAGCGAGTGCTTCGGCGATACCGGCGGAAAAAAGGCGGACGAGGAAACCCCGTTCCGGCCCCGCAGTCCCTATGCGGTAGCCAAGGCTTCTGCCCATTGGATAGTGGCCAATTACCGGGAAGCTTATAACCTGTTCGCCTGTACCGGGATTCTGTTTAATCATGAATCTCCTCTGCGACCGGAACGCTTTGTCACCGGAAAAATTATTGCCTCTGCCTGCCGTATCGCTGAGGGCTCCGAGGAAAAACTGCGGCTAGGTAATATAGACATCCGCCGCGACTGGGGCTGGGCACCGGAATACGTTGAGGCCATGCATCTGATGCTACAGCAGGAAAAACCGCAGGATTACGTGATTGCCACCGGCACAAGCAGTTCGTTGGAGGAGTTTGTCGCCCTTGCTTTCCAAGAAGTAGGACTTGACTGGCGCGACCATGTGGTTGCCGACAAAACCTTGCTTCGCCCTGCTGATATCCGGGAAGGCTGCGGTAATCCGACCAAAGCGAAACAGGAACTCAACTGGAAGGCAACTTTTGTCTTGGAAGACGTCGTTCGGGAAATGATGAAAGCGGGGCAAAAAAAATATCGTGCAACTCGTCAGTAATTTTATTCATCAATGGCTCGGTACGGCCCTGCCGCAGCTCTTTCTCCTTTTCCTCGGGATCCTGTTGGTCATTCTGGTGGTCACCGCTCTCTGGGACCGGCGGATAAATCAGCTGGGCGGTATTTTCGGGGTGTTGACCGGTCTCTTTATGGCCTCTATCGCCTTGGAGGAAAGCATTGCCCGCTTTATCGGCGGACTTGACCCAGAGTTTCGTCTCCGCCTGATCGCGGTTCTGTTCAGTCTTTCCCTGCTTGTCCTGACCGGCACGGCCTGGGCCAAAACAGGACTGCAAAAACGCTACGGCCTGACATGGGGAGCAGCCGGGCTCATTGTCCTGCTCACTGCCCTGTTTCCCGGCCTGCTTCAGTCCTTTCCCAGTCTGCTCGGCCTGCATTACGGTGTGGCTGTAGCTGGGCTGTTTATAGTCTTTCTTCTGTTGTTGGTTTTTCATTTCTCCATAACTCTTTCAGAGCTAGACAAAAATCAGCAGACTATGCTGGAGCGAATCAGACAATTGGAGCAGGGCGGAGGGGCGGGGAGGCAACACCAGCTAAACCCGCTGAGTTCCGCGAATCCAGCAAACCTGGAGGTAGCGGAAAAAGAAATAAGCGGCTTCCTGAGCAGGATCAGGAAAAAACTGAAGAGTTTGCCTTCCCGCCTGTTCCGTCGCCCGACGCGGGGAACAAGCTGGGGCGCACCGCTGATTATTCTTGTCGCGGCCTGTTCTGTCTTTCTGGTAGGCCTATCCGCTCCTCAAGTCATGGTCGGCGATGAGGTCACCCATTATTATATGATGAAAACCCAGTCCAAGGTACTTCCTTTGCCGAATTTTAAGGCGGAGATTCCTTCCGGCTGGGGGGCAACAGAGGTGCGGACATATCCCCACTCTTTCGGCTGGCATTATCTGGGGGCAGTACTGTACCGACTGTCCGGTGGTTCCTTTGCCGTGATCCAGCTGTATCAGGCCCTTTTCCTGACTCAATTTCTCGGTGTAGCCTACCTCTTGGCCCGTAGCCGACGCGGTGTGCAGACCAGATCCGCTCTGCCGTATTTGCTGATTTTGGCTACCGTGCCGATGACACTGATTTTTACCGTCACTTTTTATCAGGATATCCCTATGGCGGCACAGATCTTGACCGCCTTTTACCTGCTACGACAACATCGCTGGCTATGGGCAACTTTTTTTATCAGCTTTGCCCTGGCTATGAAGGTGACGGCCATCCTGTTTTTTCCAGCCTTTTTTGTTTGTCTCTTTATATGGACTGTTCGGCGTTGTAGAGTCGAAAAAACAGCGGTAATTGTCTGCACTTCCCTGCTGGTCATCACTCTCTGTACTTGGGGATTAGGCAAATCCATTAATGTTTATGCCGGTTCAACCTTTTACCCTGTTGAAAAAATTCATCAAATAGTGCGTCTTGTTCAGAGGAAAATTAGCTCGCGGGAAAAGACTCCTGCTGGACCTATTATTCGTACTGTTCGACAGCAGGCCGATTCTATTACAACAAAAGGTACAACAAGGCTGCAAGCTCCCCCTGAAAAAACCCCGGAAGACCGGGCAAAAATCATCACCGAACAGCAGGCTTCGGTTATAGCTAATCATCCCGGAGACTTGCGAATAAAAGCGAATTTTTTTATCTATGGCGGATTATTACTCTGGCTCCTGGTTTTGGCCGGTGTCGTCGCGGCAATCTTGCAGCGGCTGGGGTTACGTTGCAAACATCCTGTTCGGGAAAAGAGCTTCTGGTTATGGGGTACAGGATTATCCTATACCTTGCTAGCAGCCATGTTCCTCAAAAGCGCGCCCGATGCCCGCTTCTTTCTTCCCGCTCTCCCCTTTCTCCTCCTCCCGATTGCGGAACAGACCGTGTGCCTTCCACGACCTAAATGGTTTATCTCTCTGCTAGCCAGTCTTGCTATTCTCCAAGGGGGATATGTACTGGCCAAGACTTATCGCCTGCGACAAGTTACGCCGGAATTGAAAGAGGCTATCTTCTGGTTGCAGAAAAATCCTCCCGTACCAGCCAAAGTTTTTATGTACCCGGAAGGGAATTATCGACTTTTTCCTGTTCCCCATGAATGGTATATGAACTACCATCTCCGAGAATTCTGGCAGGCTGATAATGACCTGCGTATAGCCATCCTACGCAATTTTGATGTAGGTGCAGTGGTTGTCAAAAAACATCTTATTGCGTCTGTTGATCAGGGCATCACCAATCTTGGCGTGTATCCAGATTATTTTGTTCGAGAAATACAGAAGGATTCTCGCTTTCGTGTTGTTTTTGAAAACAAGGATGTCCTTATTTTTACAATTCCCGGCACAAAATAACCATCAAGAAACAGCATGATTTCATACATTAAAAAAACACATTCGATTTACCTGCTTGCAGCTGCATTTTTTCTATTCAAACTGATCCATCTCCAAGTGCCTTATTTCTGGGATGAACTCGGGGTATATTCACGGGCCGCGCTGTATTTGTTCGATCATGGCATCAGTATGCTGCCAGATGCCATGCCGCCGGAATTATCCAGAGGTCATCCGCTGTTATGCGCGGTATTTTTTGCGCTCGGCTACAGGCTGTTCGGCCCGCAAGTCTGGGGAGGGCATTTAACAGCACTGCTACTGAGTTGCGCCCTACTTTATTTGCTCTATAGATTTACACGGGACTTTTTCGACCACAAAACGGCGTTACTCGCCTCCGCCTTGCTTGCTGTACAACCGGTTTTTCTTGCTCAGTCCAGCATGGTACTTCCTGAAATTATGCTGGCGTTCTTTTGCACCGCTTCGCTGTATGCTTATCTCCGGGGCAGCCTTATCTGGCTGGCTCTTTTATCCAGCATGGCTATCCTAACCAAGGAAACTGCGATTGCACTGCCCTGCTGCCTAGGCCTGGCTGCGGTGTTAACCATGTTTCGTAAAGGAATCAACAGAAAACGTCTTTTAGAATTTTCCCTGATTTGCACCCCGCTGTTCGTTTGGGGACTTTTTCTTCTGATCCAAAAAATCCAAAACGGCTGGTTCTTTTTTCCTCTGCATACAGACTATGTTTCTTTTTCCTTTGCCGATATATCAGCACGGCTTGGATATTACCTGAGCTTTCTACTGAAAGGTCAAGGGAGATATATTTGGGCTATCTTGGTATTGACAGCATCTCTGCTGTTTTTATTCAAAAACAGAACAATGCTGTTTTCCAGATCCATCATTCACGAACTCCTGAGCACAAAAAAATGGAGGCCGGTGCAGATTCTGATTCTGTATATTGCTGTCTCTCTGCTGGTCTCTGTGCTGAACTTTCATCTAGCCCGGTACATCCTTTTAATTCTGCCTGCATTCTGCATGCTGATAGCCGCTCAGTTGGTCTATCTCATCGGTCATGTTAATAACTATGCCAAAAAATTTCTCATTTTCCTTTTTTTTCTTGTCCCCCTGTTTTATTATCGAGGGAGCATCTTTAACATTGATGCTGATATGGGCTATCTGGAAATAGTCACAGCCCAGCAGGAAGTCACTGCTCATCTTGATAAAATTGCCCTTAATAACAATACAATATCAGCAGAATTTCCGGTATTCCATGGACTGATTGACAGAAGAGCGGGATACTCGACTAGAGAATACAAAGTTATGGGTCATGATACAGAGGCAACAAAAGCTGAGTATTACATCTTTTCATCATTTAGCAACTCTGCTTCTTGCCGCCCGAATGAAAATCAGTATACACTGCTAAAAAAAATCAAATCACCGCTGGTAACTATGTGTCTCCTGAAAAATACGTCTACGTTAAAAGCGGCACAGGAATCTAAGAGAAAATAAATGTATAACAAACTCAAAGTAGTCGTTGTCATGCCAGCTTATAATGCGGAAAAAACTGTGGTGAAGACCTACAAGGAAATCATGGCTCAAGAAATTGTGGATACGATTATCTTGGTTGATGATGCCAGTTCAGATAATACCGTTGAAATCGCTGGCAGACTGGAAAAAGTGAAGGTTATAACTCACCCAAAAAACATGGGTTATGGAGCCAATCAGAAGACCTGTTATAACGCCGCCCTTGAGGCCGAAGGCGATATTATCATCATGGTCCATCCTGATTACCAATACACCCCCAAGCTCATTCCGGCAATGGCCTCGTTGATCGGCAACGGACTGTATTCCTGTGTGCTCGGTTCACGTATCCTTGGTGGGTATGCTCTGCGGGACGGTATGCCTCTGTGGAAATATGTCGCCAATCGCTTCCTTACCTTTTTCGAAAACCTGTTAATTCAGGCAAAATTGTCCGAATACCATACCGGTTATCGGGCATTTTCCAGGGAGCTGCTTGAGTCCATTAATTTTTCTGATAACTCCGATGATTTTGTCTTTGACAACCAAATGCTGGCTCAGATAATCTGGGCTGATTATCCAGTTGCGGAAATCACCTGCCCAACCAAATATTTCCCTGAAGCGTCATCAATTAATTTCAGCAGATCAGTAAAATACGGGATAGGATGTATCCGCACAGCTATTCACTTCCGACTTGCCAGGATGGGCATGGGGCGTTCAGCATTATTCAGCTGATCGTTTCTGTTCGATCATAAATCGAATTGCTGAATAATTCGGGTTTATGTTCGCATAATTACAAGTCAAATTTACCGTACCTTCATAACCTCCAATGCACCCTTAATAATCCCAGCAGCATCAATCCCGGCATCTTTCCATAAAGTCTTCTGCGGTGCTTGATCAATAAATTTATTGCCGTACCCCAGAGTGCGGAGAGGAACGAGCAGATGCATCTCGTGCAGCATTTGCAGGACTGCGCTGCCGAAGCCCCCTTTTTTCACATTATCTTCCACCGTCAGCACCCTGCCGCAGGTACTGGCCCAGTCGCCAATCAACTCATTATCCAGGGGTTTGATAAAGCGCGGGTTGATCACAGCAGCATCAATGCCGAGCCGAGCCAAGCCTTCAGCAGCTTCCAAAGCAGGATACACCCGATTACCCACAGGAAGCAGGAGCAGATCCTTGCCCTCTCGCAACAACTCGCCCCGCCCAATGGGTAAGGCCCGCAACTCCTGATCAAGCGGCACATCCGCCCCACTCCCCCGTGGATACCTGATCGCGCAGGGGCCGTCGTTATTCACAGAGGTATACAGCATATGCTGCAACTCGTTTTCATCCTTGGGTGCCATCACAGTCAGGTTGGGAATGAAACGGAGAAAGGAGAGATCAAAAACACCGTGATGGGTAGGGCCGTCATCACCCACAACTCCGGCTCGATCCAAGGCAAAGGTGACTGGCAGGTCAGGTAGACAAACATCGTGGATCAGCTGATCCAGGGCCCGTTGCATAAAACTGGAATAGACCGTCAGCACCGGGCGCAGGCCGTCCATAGCAAGACCGGCAGCAAAGGTCACTGCATGCTGCTCAGCAATACCTACATCAAAAAAACGATCCGGGAAGCGCTGACTGAACGCTGTTAATCCGGTCCCGGCAGGCATGGCTGCGGTGATGGCGCAGACCCGCTTATCGGTCTCTGCCATTGAGCAGATACTCTTGCCAAAGACCGCTGTATAGGAAATCGACCCAGAGGAAGGTAAAGGCTTGCCAGTAGCGATCGTAAAAGGTCCCAGTCCGTGATACTCACCCGGATTCTCTTCTGCTGGTCCATATCCCTTACCCTTAGTGGTCAGAACATGAATCAGTACAGGGCCGTGGGTATTATCCCGGACATTCCTCATGGTTGCAATGAGGTCTTCTAAGTCATGTCCAGGTATAGGGCCGATGTACTTAAATTTCAGGGCCTCAAAAAGCATACCCGGCGTAAAAAAGGCCTTCAGGCTTTCCTCGGATTTTCGGAGCACGCTCAGGATATTCTCCCCTACCGAGGACATGGACTTCAAGCCCTCTTCCACGTGGTCCTTGAGGCTCCGCATGGTTTTTGAGTTGAGTTTCCTGCTGAGAAAGCTAGACATGGCCCCGACATTGGGCGAGATGGACATCTCATTATCATTAAGGATAACGATCAGGTCCTTATGCAGGTCTCCGGCATGATTCAGGGCCTCAAAGGCCATCCCAGCGGTCATGGAGCCGTCGCCGATAATAGCGATAACCTTGCTGTCATCCTGTTGCAACTCTTTGGCAGCGGCAAGCCCCAGACTGTAAGAAATGGAGGTGGAGCTATGACCGGTTTCCACCACATCATACTCGCTCTCCGAGCGTTTAGGAAAACCGCTGATCCCCTGATATTGACGCAGGGTATGAAATTTATCCCGACGCCCGGTGATCAATTTATGGGCATAGCATTGATGGCCTACATCCCAGACCAGTTTGTCTTTCGGCGTATCAAAGACATAATGTAGGGCCAGGGTCAGCTCAACAACCCCGAGGCAGGGGGCGAGATGGCCCCCGTTTTCCGCAACCGTAGTGATGATTTTCTCACGGATCTCGGCAGCGAGCTGCTCCAGTTCTCTGAGATTGAAACCACGCAGATCATCCGGGCTGTCTATACTGTCCAGGAGGTTGTTCCCCTGTACAGGGCTGTTTGTCGGGGCCATGATCATGTCCTCTGCCGACCGGCTGTCCGGACAGCTGCTTGCGTATTCCGCCATGTACTTCCTGGGTGTATCCAGCGTGCATGAAGAAGAGCAGACCAATACTACTCTACACTCTCTACACTGCCTGATGATTCCGCTGTCTCTTCCGCAAAGGGAACAGCTGTCAGTTTATCATTTTTTTGCAGCAACAAATCAACTTGGCTGCGGGCCTCTTCCAATTTTTCATTACAAAATTTGACCAGCTGCACCCCTTCGTCAAATTTCTTCAGACTATTGTCCAACCCCAGATCGCCCTGCTCCAGTTCTGCAGTAATCCGGTCCAGTTTTGTCAGGGCATTTTCAAATGTTCTTTTGGCCATACACGGTTCCGATTTAAAATCACGCTTGCACCATATTCCTAATCAGGAGTACAATGGTCTCTTGGCATCTCTATTTCCGTAAGACAAATTTTTTATTGTAAACCGTATGAAAAAGGCTTTCAACTCCTGATTTATGAATACGTCCCATTTACCTGCTTTTATTGACTGGTTAAAAATAGAACGTGGTTATTCACCACACACCGTTGAATGCTACTCTCGAGATGTCAGCGAATTTTTTCAAAATATCGACAAAAAAATCAAGACGGAAGAGATCAATCGTGAACATATAGGGAACTATATTGCCTCGCTCTACCTTGTTAACTCCGGTTCTTCTGTGGCTCGAAAAATGTCAGCCCTGCGCACTTTTTTTAGGTACTGTATCAAACAAGGTCATCTCACTCTTGACCCGCTGGCGGGAATAGCTGGACCCAAACGATCTCGCCATATCCCAACCTATCTCACCGTGGACGAGGTCTTCAGCCTTTTAGAAGAACCCAAGAAAAAAGACCGCTTTTTTTTACGGGACAAAGCAATTATGGAGCTGATTTACTCCACCGGGATGCGGGTATCCGAAGCCGTTGCAACAAACCTTGCAGATGCTGATTTTTCCGCAGAACTGATCAAGATCAAAGGAAAGGGAAGAAAAGAGCGTCTTGTCCCTTTTGGCAGCACTGCCGGAGATGCCCTTACGCTGTGGCTGCCAGCGCGTAACGGCATGATCGTTGATCGCATCACGCGCGGCGACGAGCCGGAGCGAGAAGCCTTATTCCTCAATAACCGAGGGACGCGGCTTACTGTTCGCAGCGTGGAAAGGATGGTTGCCGGATACGGCCTGCGAGCTGGTATCGCAGTCCGAGTGACCCCTCATGCCCTTCGCCACTCTTTTGCCACACATCTCCTGGAAATGGGAATGGACCTCCGGATGGTCCAGGAGCTCTTAGGGCATGCAAGCCTGTCCACCACCCAACAATACACCCATCTCAATCTCCAACATCTGACCAAGGTGTATGATGACGCTCATCCCCAGGCAAAAAAAAACGAGGATCACAAAGGGTGAGTTCATTTACAAAGAAAGATAATATTTTCCCTTGACATCCACCCTCCTTCTCTTTATATTTGTCCAGCCTTCCAATCCACTGGGGGATGGTCTAATGGCAAGACAGCGGACTCTGACTCCGCTTATCGGGGTTCGAATCCCTGTCCCCCAGCCATCTTTTTTGCTTTTCAACGTTGTTTTCGTAACAAGCCCGCCACTACCCCAGCTGACCCTTTAAAACATCTCAAGCATCACCTGCTCTTCAATAAAAAAATACATCGGGGATATTCTCAACAGGACGAACTACAGGAAAAATCTTTTTAGGAAGCAACGATCCTGAAAAATGACTCAAACGCTATCAGGATCGTTGCGGAGGAAGAAAAAGAAGAGGAGAGAAAGACTACAACAAACGGAGATTAATGCTCTGTAAAAGAGGAGTACAAAGAACATTTTTTCCAATCAACCGTATAGCTCATACCGTAAATAATCTGCACCACACTACAGCCACATTGTCCAACATTGGAGCAGCATTCCGGCTCTTCGCACATCTTTTGAGCACCCTGCTTAATCTTCAACTGAACATGCTTATTGGTCAGAGGGCAATCGTACTCTTTTTTAACCATGGATTGTATATTTGCAGCCATTTTGCCACTCCTGTCAGATATTATTTTCGGAAAGCCATATTTCCATCTCACCTATTTCCATCTAACCATACAAACGACCTCCCTGACAATAAGGCGCTCACCTCATTTTTGCGGGCAAAATGCCCGACCCACACGGGCGACCAAGAAAACATGGCGGTCTGAATACAGCATCTCATTATACAATACCCCACAGAAGCAAAGCCGCTGTCGTAGCACCTACCCTATGAAGAGGGTATTGCAATGTAGGGGCAGACCTGTGTGTCTGCCCTCTTTTTTATGCCCAAAAAACATCGATCAAACACAAGAACAGGAAAATGCTCTGTACGTCCGCCATGGAAGAGGATATAATTGATCAATGATACAGTCTTTCAAAAACGCGGGTACAGAAGATATTTTTGACGGCTCAGTATCCCGTGGTCCGTCGAAAGCTGGATCAAATCAACCGAGTCAGAGAAATCGGTGAACTCAGGGTGCCTCCTGGAAATCGTCTGGAACGCCATGAACAGCCCAGAAGCAAAGAAGATTTCCAGCTTAAAGCCCATTTCAACGGTTACAAAAAGAGATACAACGCAAATGGGCGGTTAGGAAGGTCGAAAATCTACCCTACGAAGAGGGTATTATAGGGGCAGACCTGCGTGCCTGCCCTTGATGTCTCCACCGAGACAGGCTAAATCCATTATGCTTAACTGCACACCCAACCTCATCATCGCCGAATACCGCTTCACCTTTGCGGCCCGCGATCCCCTGACCCTGCCGGTCTTTTCCGATCCGCTCCGCCGCAGTGTATTCGGGCTGGCCCTGCACCAGCAGAGCTGCATTGCCCCGAATGCTGACTGTGCCGACTGCATGCTTCGCCATCAATGCGATTTTGCCTTTTTCATCAAAGGCCCCAGACCGCCGGAGGCGAAAATGATGCGCAAGGTGGGCACGGTGCCGCTGCCCCATATCTTTCACAGCGACCAATGCGGCGAGGCGACCATTTCTCCGGGCGGACAATTCACCCACGGGCTGGTGCTGGCCGGGGCTGCCTGCAAACGACTGCCTGCGGTGATTCGGGCTATGGAAAAATCTGGGCGATTGGGGTTTGGCTCGGACAGGGCAAGGGCGCAATTGGTCCAGGTTGCTCAGGTATTGCCGGGTGGTCAACATTTGATTTTTGATCAGAAGGGAGAGATCCGGGACAGTATTATGGAGCAAGCTCCGGTGCCGCCTGCGCCCGCAGCTCTGCGGCTGCACTTCCTCACCCCCTATCTGCCTTCGGACAAGTCCTTCCGCCCGGAGACCCTTGAGATCAGCCGGTTGCTCATGGCTGTGATCCGGCGGGTCTCCTTGCTCCAGTATTTCTATATGGGCTGTCCGCTAGAGGCTGATTTCCGGGCACTCAAGGAATGCGCGGCCCAGTCCGAAGTCATGAATATTGCTCTGCGGCCGCATAAGACCACCTGGTGGTCAGCGCGACAGGGGAGGGAGGTGGAGTTTCGGGGATTTCTGGGAACGGTGGATTTTGCGCCCAAGGACCCGGAGCTGTTCTGGCCTTTTCTCTGGCTCGGTCAGTGGTTGCATATTGGTAAGCAGGCTAGTAAGGGGTTTGGGCGGTATCAGTTGTTGCGTCGGGAAAATTAAAAAGCGTTGTGATATCGTTTGATTGGTTTTTTATGAGCTGGGAGGGTGGTTTAGTTTTTTGGGAGGTTGAATTGGGAGAATTCTTCTTCGTTACAGGGGATAGACAGTACGCTGTCCTCAGCTTCGCTTTCCGCTATTGTATTGATGGCCCGCAGGAAATCCAGAGTATTGAAATGGCCGATTGAAAATCTCGCTCCTTGCTCCTTCATTGGTATCATTCCCACCCGACCGAGGATTTCCGCTCTGGTGAATTCTGCTCTACGCAGCTCCACAGGCAGTTCGATTCGTTCGGAACCGTGGCATAACACTACGGAGATTTTTTCATTTTGATGGGCAAGAGCCCGTTCTAAGGTCAGTTTCATAATGAAGAAAAGGAGGCCGACAGCAAGAAGTTCTGATGATAGATTCAGTAAAATTGAAAATAATGTATCCCAACTTCTTCCCCCTCCGAGCAAACCTAAAATTATCGCTACCAGCTCACATTGAGCGGGTGCAGCTTTATGAAGTTTGATATATATTAGCCACACCATCACCAAAGAGTAACAGTATTCGTTTTTTCAGCTCGGTAATGCCGTCAAAAACATATTTAACCCGGTTTCCAACTGTAATTTTGATACGACTGATTCCGCCCATTAACTGAAAAATCCAGCGCAAAGTAGGCGTCTGAGTAGGTGGTTCATTTATCGACCGTTTAAAACTTTTTTTGCTATCCCGTAAACTAACAGTGAAAGCACCATGACCATAAGTAATGCAGAAATTCGAGAGTTTTTAAATAAGGGAGAAAAAATAAAGGATCCTTCAGAAAACGGAACCCTTGTTCCGCATGGTTTTGTTCCTTATAGGCATCAAGAACTTCCTGTACAGACAGATGTTCTTCATGGATATTAGTGCCTATGATATAACATGCAGCTACTTTTTGCAGTCGATCCACTTTGTCGCTGTCAAGCTGTGCTGCTAAAACTATCTGATAATCAATTGCGACAGGTTGTTCACCTTTTTTCGGACGTCCTTTCCCTTTGTACTGTTTAGGTTCTATGATTTCATACGATGATAGGCTGTGGGTCTTCCATCTGCTGGCTAATTTCTCGCCTGCTTTGATTGCATCTTCTACGCAGTGATAGCGATCCGCTTGCAGGTGAAAAGTGTGTTGATCTTAACTCTTTTTTTTTTGCCTTTTTTTCGATTTTTTTGACGGATTTTTGACGAGAAGCTTCAGAAGAAACAACATGCCACCTCTGCCTGATTCCATAATGCTCCACATTGAACATCTTGACGTTAGGTCCGTCATCGAATTCCAGCCAGTCATCTGTGTTATCCAAGGCCTGAGTGATAACTTCTTCAACTTCTTTTATATTTTGAGGAATACGGGTGACAAAAAGCAGTTTACTTAAATTTGGGGCATTCTTCCGAGTATACATCTTGCAGTCGGCTACAATATACCGAGGGGTGTGTTCAAACTCTTTGATCAGAGCTGCCGCACGATCCTTAAAGACAGTCGCTCGGCACCTAAATACAACCGTCAATCACCATCCCATTTCCACCCGCCGGCATTGTGCGCGCAGCCGGTCCTCCGCCATGCTCCGATCCTATCCGCCCTAACAAGATCACGCGTATTTTTTTCTCTCTATTAATCCATGGAAAGATCGGGAATTGTGCTAATGCCGACCCCGTGCCCCGAGTATATCACGGCCCTCGTCCGTCACGCATACGGTGAGGGTTTGTGTGTGTATTGGGACTGCGTGTCACTTTTTAAATGCGTGATCCGTTCAATATCATCTAGCTACTGTTTCCCCCCCTTTTAATCCCATGGAGTAATTCGTTTTTATCCTGAGTAAGGCTTTAAAGGCTTTACTCTTATTTTTCTCGTCTGATTTTTCCCAGCTGCTGATTTCGTCTCCGTATTTATCCCAGAGACAGTTGACAGCGATAGGCCAAGCCATCTCACCGTATTCTCGGTATAGATTTTTCTTTGTATTATTGTAATTTTTTCCGATCTTGTCAGGTATACTTTCAACCTCCCAAGAATTAGCTATCAGCCGCACCTGTTTTTTCAGCGGCAGCCCCTCAAGTATAATACGATGTATAGGCTTGCGCTCCATCCGCCCATAACCTGTAGCCGTCTTAGCCCCCGCACCCAACCATTTTAGACTATGCTCAAGAGCTTGCAAAATCTCCGTAAGCTCACAACTCTTAATTGCCGGGTTACGTAGGGCGATACTGAAGAGAAAAGTTGCGCTTTCCACCGCCAAGAAGGTGATAGGGGTGGGGTCATGCCAATCCGCCGGGATACGTTCCGGATGATCCAAGATTTTCTTTCCTTTCATGTCCTCACCGCCCTGTTCATACCATTTTCCCATATGCGGCGTCATGATCTCGGTGCGCAGCTGCACCGGCCTTAAGGGAGTGGCATCAAAGAAGATCAGCTCGCCTGCTCGCATCTTTTTTTCCTCTGGTCCTTTCTTCGCACTGCCAAACCATCGGAGTAATTTTTCTGCCATGTCATCTTCGACTTCATCGGCCTCCCAGGCCTCCAGCCAAGCCCGAACCAAGCCTTTGACTGCGGCACCGGGTAGGTAGGGCGTGCCCAAGACCGGGTGCCAAGCCATGCCGTTTTCTACCGGGTGCGGATTTCCCATGCCGGTGACGAAACAGTACTCGGTTTCAAAGACGGCAAGCTCTCCTTCCAAGGCTCGGACAAGCTGTTTTTGCTGCTGAGCCGCCTGCTCAAGCATGATATCATTCCCGGCCTTTTGAAAATTTTTCTTTAGCCAAGCACTGTGGGCGTCCTTATCAATGGAATAATCAGGCAGCTTATAGGTATCATAGAATCGTTCAAAGAGTAAGCCTGCATGGGCATCCTTATCTTTCAGGTTTGGAGTGGACGTAAGTTTATACAATGGTAAGGGCATGATCTATTCCTCCCCTGAAGGCTCATCCGTCCGCATATAGGCGGCAGCGGTCTTTTTGACCCAATTCAGCAGGGCTTGGGCCTCAGCCTGAGCCAAACGGTAGGTATGCATATCCTCGTTAACGATCCCTTTAATCAGCTCAAACTTACCATACTTTTCATAAGGTTGCCCATCGCCGGTGAGCCACTTGGAGAGCAACTTATACAGGTTTTGCCGTGCATCATTCTTTGATTTATAAAAGACCGCAGCCTGCCCCAGGCCATTGGTGTGGATCATAGCTGGGAAAGAGGCGGCATGACTTTTATACTCATCGTTTTTGATATCGTTATCTTTGGCTGCTTCACAGACCTGATCAAAAGCATATTTGGCCCGTTGCTGCTCCATGGTTTTCATCTTCATACGTTAGCCCTCCTCAGCTGGAATGCTTTGGATATCACTGACCGCACACCAGCCCATGCCTACAGTTTCATTGCCGCCCAGCTGGAGCCAAGGTTTTTCCTGAAAAAGCCTGAGCACAAATTGCAAGACCTGATCTGCATTAAATTCTCCACCATTTCTGGCAGCATGAGCACTGAGGCCGCAGTAGAGCAGGGTTTCCGGGGGCAGGGTCTCCTCATACCAGAGGGCACCGTTGAGCACGGTCTTGGTTGCTGAATCAAGGGCAATATGAGCATTGACCGGTGTGGCGTGCTGGGCAAGATAGGTAAAATCATCGTTGCTGACGATGATCAACTGCTTGCGGAGGGCATTTTCCAGGCTGCTACTTTCCTTGCCCTTTCGCATCAGGGAGGCAAGGGCAGTGATCAGCTTGGTGAGATCCTGCTGCTCAACTTCAAAACGGTATTCCTCCAGAAAGACCTCTTGCTTTGTTGCCTTGTCATCGACAATTGCCGAAGTCCTTTCATCGTGCTCCGGTACCCCCGGAACGGGAAAGTCAACCCCGCTGATCCCCAGCATAGCACAGGTCTGCTTATACTTTTTCAAAGCATAGGGGCAGGTCACCCATTTAAATTGAGAGGTCAGCGAGCGCACCGGCAGGAACAACAGGCGGGCATCGGTGACCAGTACCGCCCCGGCATGTTCCGAGGATTCACTCTGCGGTGGGCCATAAACCGCTACAATCTCATCTGCCTGTTTGACCTCTTTCACATACTCTTCTTTTGTATATTTCCTCTCCCCGGCCTTGCTCTGTTCCGCATGGCTGCGTAAGGCCCCTTTGACCGCAGAACCAAAAACACAGGGCCAGCCGTTATGCCCTTCCCGCTGAATGGGTAGGTCAATTATGCCGGTATTATGGCCAGTGCCCGCATGGATGGAAGTCTGGGCCAGCAGGCCCAGGATGGCATTTTTCTTCATGAGTTGTTCTCCCTATCTGTCCACAGGCTGGCGATGATCCGGCCACGGCCAAGTTGTTGATCTATTGGTTCAGGTTGTTCCAGTTGAGCAAGGTGGAGCTTTTTCAAGGCGGCAGACGAGGAAATTTCGTCTGGAGTGCAGTAGAAAACACTGCCGCCGGGGATATAACTCTGTACCGGGCGGGGCTGATGTGCTTGCATGTCCCAGCCCCCTTCTCGCAGGGCCTTGCCGGTGATGGCGCAGTGGAGGGTGTAGTTATCTCCCTTGATCTTGCCCTTCCAGCTGCCGCCTTCTCTGCTGAATCCGGGCAGGGGAACATAGCTGCCATCCGCAGCAGGTGGCGCAGCCGTGGGCGTGAGCAGGGTCAGCATAAGGCCCCCTCTTGCATCATCAGGGCAGGCAGGGTTGGACAAGCCCGCTGGCTTGGCTGGTTGCACCTCAAAGGCAGCCCCCCGGCCCTCTGCGCCTAAACGAATGATGCCCTCTGGAGGCAATTTGCAGGCTTCGTTGACCATAATTCCTTGAAGGTCTACCTCAATGGCCACCCCTGGTTTGGGGCGGATATGGCGAGTCTGGTAGAGTTGCCCTTGTTCCGCTGCCCGTAGGCGATTATCCCGAGCAATACCCAAACGGGGTTCTTCGCTGAATAAGTCGCCAGCCGGGATGAGTTCGTTGGCTGAGATGGTATTGCCACTGGCCGAGAGCAGCCTGTTCAAGGTTTCCTCGGTTATCCAGTACGCTGCCAAGCTGGTTATCTTGTTCAGCCCTTTTGGCGGCCTTGCCATACGAACCTTTTCTCCCAGGTCGCAATGGCAGGGATCACCGGGCTCCAGGGCTACAACCTGTTGTATTTCGCCCTGCTCAACTCTGCCGACCTGATTAAGGGGCACCGGATAGAGCCGCTGCCACTGTCCGTTAATTTTTTGTACCAACCAAGGACCGCTGACCTCTAGCTTGGCTAAATCATCACTGGTTCCCAACTGCTCCCGAAGGGCTGCATACTGAGCTTCAAGGTAATCATTCCAATCCACCTCATTATATTCGCCAATGGCCGAACGGATGGCCCCCAAGAGGGTGCGGATGGGTGGGGGGAAACAGCTGGTCAATTCGGAACCACCAATGGCATCCATGGGCCGTGATTCCCGAAAAAAGCAGCTGTCCAAGGGGGTAAATCGCCAGGTCTGGGCCGTCATTATTCCACTCCTTTTTGAGTCAGAAAACGTACTAGCCGGGTGCCGCTCTCGGTATACCGGACAGGCTCGTCAGAATAGGTTGGCTCGCCTTGCTCTGGAGCTATACGGTTAACTATCCGGCATTGCTGCACGAGGGGGTCAATAATTCCGATGGCCTGAAGAAGGTCCAAGGCTGGCCGATGTGGTCCCTCTGGTTGCTCTGGAAAATATTTATCCATGATGGCCTGCTGTTCCTCATCCGCTAAGGGGTGTTGCTGAACCTTGCAAATACCCGAAGCCAGATACTCCCCGGCCATCAGGATAACAGTGTTTTTTTCCTCCAGGCCAGAGGCTCCATGGCCCGGAGAAAGGAGGTTGAAATGCTCTTGGATGGCATAGAGGAACTTATTGCTGAATTGGTTGAGCTTTTGATCATTTTTATTGAAGGTATCCGCCAAGGTGGTGATAACCAGTTTTTCCTCCTCGTTATCAAGGGCTTTTTTCCAGGGCCTGGACCATTCCACCGCCTTGCCGCCCGGTTTCCAGATGCGCACGGCCAAAGCATCTCGGCCTCGTTCCTCCTTGGCCACCTTGTCCAGCAGGATATGGGCGTCCTTGAGCACCTTGGTCAGGGGCATCTTCATATGGGCGAATTCCACCGCCCCGGAAAGGGAGGTCTGAATGTCCGGGTATTCTGCAAAGCAGGCCATGTAGAACTGACGTACCTCCAAGGCGCAGGGCAAGGCATCTTCAAGGGGGAGCACGGCCAAGACATCATCCCCGCCCGCATAGATGAGGAAGCCGTTATGTTTTCTGACCCGCTCCTCAACCCCTTGGGTGAATTCTTGCAGCCCATCGGTGATATCCTGTTGTTTTTCCGGTTTGCTCATCTGGCTACCCAGGGAGTCGCCGTCCATTATCAGGACTGCGTAAAACGGGCTGGGCCGGAGGCTGATGCTTGCTTCTGCTTTGCGCATCTCCTGCTGTAATCTGCGCAGGAGTTTTTTTACCTCTCCGGCAAGCTCTTGATCAGGAAAGATATTTTTATTTTCAAGAGCGTGCTCAAAAAAGACATTACCATCCAGGGCTGACCATTTTTTGCGGGACGGATTGGGATTAGCCCGAAGAGCCTCATCTATACACTTAATATCATTGTCCCATTCAGTGTATTCACCTTTTGTTAATTGAAGGGCCTCATCATGAAAGGCCCAAAGGGCCTTTTTCACCCCTTCATCCCTGTTGGCCAGAATGATCAACGTTTCAAGCCAACGCACCGCAGCCATATAGACCACCGAGGGCCGGGCAGTGTTCATCGTCCATTCTTTCTGATCCAGGGACCAGTTATTGGGCAGAGTTGCCTTGGCCTCCTCGAAATAACGGGAAAAACGCCGTTTGATAAAGGCGATGGCGCAGAGGTGCTCCTCTGGACGCAGGTCGCTCTTCATGCCTGTTTTTCCCTGTAGTCGAAGTGCCTTCCAAAATTTCTTGAGTTTTTCGTCCTCAAAGCCCAGCGGGCCAGCAGCCCCGGAGAGCTCCTGGAGACCATCCATCATCATGCATTTAACGCCCGGTTCAGCAGGTGCTAGATGGGAACGCCAGTTCTTGCGCTGATCCAGGGCTGCGCTGTTCTCGTTATCCTCAACCAACACCCAGCTGATTTCCCAGAAACTGGCTACCTGCCGCTGCCAGATCGCCTCGGTTTCTGCATTGGCAACAGCTTTAATATCATTTTTATAGACCACATCAGCCAGGGCCTTCCAGGCTGCTTGCACCGATTGGCTGACCTCATCTGGGCGAAATCCTGGCTTAGTAATTTTGGCCTTGAAGCGGTTGGGAATGGAGCCTTGTGCTGGTTTTTTGTTGAGGTCGCCTGTTCCTTCCAGCCAATCCAGGAAATTTTGGTCTGCGGCGGGAAATTCTATAGTAGCATTTTGAGCAATTACTGAACGCATCGCCACAGCGGATAGCCAAGAAAGGATGAAAGAACCTGCCCAGAAATCACGGGTGCGACGGGCCTGAGCAACAAAACCCTGTACTGGGCCGATGGTGAAGTGGAGGTACTGTTCGTCAGGAAGCGGGGTTTGATTGTTCATGAAATTTGCTCCCATCTTGGTTTCGGCGCAGCCTTATCGAGATATTCCTCAATAACTGACCAATCAGCAATCAGGTTTGTCGGCTTTTCAACCCATTGGCCTGATTTCTGAAGCAGGATTTTATCATCAGGGGGTAAGAAGGTTGCGGGCAGAAAAGTATAAACAGCAACAGTTTCTTTTTGATTCTTACCAAAAGAATGAATGTGAATGAAAAGCGGAGAGGCTCTTCGAGCACGTTTAAGTTGTTTATCAGGTTGTCCGTTGCTCAACTTGCCAGGTATGATTTCTACCCCACCAGCCTGAGACAAATTGTATTGCCTGGGCAGGCCGAAAGTAATGCTGTGGGGTAGATCGTTTGGCGGGGGATCATTGCGGGCAATTGCATAGATTCTGTCATGATCATTTCGTTTTTCTGAGTAGCTATTTTCATGCCGAGGCTTTCTGTTGACATTGCCGTTTCTTCCCCAGCTACGAAACATTTGCATAGTTTCTGCTATAGTACCTAATTGTTCCCAAGGGTTCTGAGTTGCTTGCTCTGATACTTTAATTTGTGTCTTATTTCCAAAGGCGGTAAAGGGTGGATTGTCGTCTACACAATCCACCTGTTGCATTAATCCTTTGAGTTCATCACAATAGCTTTCATAATCCTGAGCAATTGTTCTGCCGTCAAGTTCTCGTATGGCTACTGAGCCAAGCCCCTTGCGGTTTCGGCTACCTAATCCACCAAGTAATCCCCAAGCCCGCAAGGCCGGTTTTATTTTCTCAGCAATTTCGTTATTCCGACAGAAAAGTTCAACGGTAAAGGTTCCAGAAGTTAGAGCTTTTCGGTTATAGCCTCCTCGAAAAAGCCCCAAACCCAAGAGGTAAGATTGCCATGTATTTTCTTGGTATTCCTTCTCTTGATTCAAATTAACAGCTCGTGGTGTATTGCTGATTAAGCGCAACAAAAAACCACCTTGTCCCCCAATCTGCTTCTTTTTGACCTCCTCAGCAGCCTTGCCAAACAATTTCCCTTCTTCACAATGCAACTGTTTCAGAGCCTCTACCTCTGAACCGTCATTTTCAGCAAGTATTGTCCCCCAATTCAACGCCCGCCACCAAAATCGCAAGGCCCCTTTCACCGAAGCCGGTTGTACCGTCTGGGCCTCCTGCTGGGCATCACCGATAAACATCGGCGTAACAATTTCATAGGTTGCTGAAAGTGTGTACGGCATGTGCATCTCCTGTACGTTCGTTGCTTTGAAAAAAGGGGGACTGTGCCTGTCGGGATCTCATATGAGAACCTCTTAAGCTAACTCTACGAACTGAAATGTCAAGATATTTTTTAATACATCCTGGTGAAACGCTGCCCGCTGATTGTATGCTTAGAAAAAACTTGCGTAGCTCCCTGGGTAATACTATACTGGTATTACATAATGAGAAATTCATCGGAGGCGTGACCATGCGAGTGACTACAAAGGGACAGGTGACTATCCCGCGAAATGTACGGGAACGATTAGGTATTCTTCCTGAAACAGAGGTTGATTTTCAGGAAGAGAAAGGGCGGTTTTATATCGTCAAAACATCAAAATACAAGCCGACCTCAAAATTTAATAAGTTACGCGGCATTGCAACGGCAAAAATGAGTACAGATGAAATCATGAGTCTGACAAGAGACAGGACATGAACGGAGTCTTAGTTGATTCATGCGTTCTGCTTGATCTGCTCACCGATGATCCGAACTGGGCCGACTGGTCTGAGCAAGCTCTTGACCGTTGCAGTCAGACCAACACCCTGTATATAAATTCAATTGTCTATACAGAGGTCTCTATCGGTTTCAACAGGATTGAAGAGGTAGAGCAGGCCCTCCAAGCCGTAGGTGTAAAGGTTCTTGAAATACCTCGTGAAGCCTTGTTTCTGACCGGAAAAATTTTTCTCCGATACCGAAAGAACAAAGGAACAAAGAATTCACCTCTGCCAGATTTTTTTATCGGTGCCCATGCCGTGGTCTCCGGGTTCGACCTGATCACCCGAGATACGGCAAAATTCACAACCTATTACCCGAATCTCAACCTGATCTCGCCGTAACCCCCTCCCCTCACCCAACAACAATATTCCCCGGCTCCATCCCGACAACATACCCAGCCCGCCCATCAACCTCCACGGTCTGGATAAGAAAGGGACGGGCTGCCCGTTCCCCGAGCACCGAAACCACAGCCTTTTTCAACTTGGATTTACGCTGAAGAAACCACTCCTTCTGCTGGGGCGCATCCCGGCCACGGGCCACCTCTTCCACCCGGTCGATCCGACCGCTCCATTCCCCGACAATGCGGGCATAGACCCGGATATACTCATCCACAAAGGCATCTGCATCAGGGACAAAAGGCGGTTCGCCGTTGGTGCGGCGTTCACACATCCAGAGATACAGAGCCAAGTCCGCATCCCCCATGCTGACCTCCAGCCCATTGAGGCGTACCTGTTTTTGAGCGATATTTATTTTAATGGTTTCGGGGCTGGAAAAACGTTGGATGGTCTCCACGGTCTCCTGAAACCCGGCATTGCCGGTGAGCAGGGCCTCCGGGATCTGATAGCGCATCCGGACAAAGGGAATGTCGGAGAGGATGATCCGGGACTCCTCGGTGGAATACCAGGTATTGTTGACCGCAATGCGTTGCGGTCGGGGCGGGGGATAGAAAAAATCCTTGTTTTCCTGAAAGGGCTCGGCAACCAGAACATGGGAAAGCCGGTCCTGCATCCGTCCGTACAGGCTCAGGGCATAGCCAGCATAATAGGACATGGTCTTGCGCCCTCCGGCCAGGGAAAGGTGGAGCGCGGCCTGATCGTCTTCGGTAAAGCGGCGCACCTGCTCGGTGATAAAATCCGCTGTGATGGTATTATGCTCCGCAGATTCGGTATCGTTGATAAACGGACCGTCCGGGCCGCTGATGCGGTGGATATGGTCGGGCGTAAAGCGGGTGGTGCTGAGGTCGTAGTCCTTACAAAAACGATGAAACTCGCCCTTGTCCCCTCCAACTCCGAGCAGGGCATTTTGAGCTGACTTCGCGCCTTGGGCCGTGGTGATCAGGTGGATTTCGGTGGGAACAAAAGCCGGGCTGCTGTCTACCACCAGTTTGTACAGGGTCTCGGTGAGGATCTGCGGGGTCATGCCGATGACGGCAAGGAGGATACGGCGTGGATATTTATGGGGTTGGGGCATGATTCGGGCTCCGGGCACTTGGTGAATCGGCGGGTTGCAGTTTCGCTGGTATCGTACCCGGTTTTTTGGGAAAATGCCTGGGCCGCAGGGTTGCGGGAGGGCGTAGGGGCGACCGGCGGTCGCCCGGTTCAGCCAGGGTGGTGGTCTCTACAGTAATATCGGCAAGCAGGCCAGTAAGGAATTCGGGAGGTATCAGTTGCTACAGAGATGTTTTTTCGTGCTATCTTGTCGGAATCGTGTTATATTGGCTTGTGTTGATTGGATAAAGTTCAGCTTCGGGATAAATGTGAATTTCTTGAGTGATCTTTAAAAAACTTGATCGGACATCAATTTTTTTCGGACCGAATTTCCCTGTTGTCACTATTTGTCATAATTGAAAAATTATATTCATTGCTTTGAATTTTCAGCAAAAAAGTTTTTAAAAACGGCTCAAAATTCAATTTTTAATACTGATCATGACAGAATAGTCACGATGTCGCGCATCGGCTTGTATTATCATTTATAATGACGGTTCAAAAAAGACAACTTTCAAAACCTGTTTTCATGTCAATTTTTTACTTGCTTAATCTGGTGAATACATTATTTTTTATGAAACAGGTGGCCTTGGAACACCTACCCTATGAAGAGGGTATTAAGACAAAACAATGACAATCACTGATCCGAGCGAAAGACCTCCTTGGAACACCTACCCTATGAAGAGGGTATTAAGACTTTCCTGGGGGCGGTTTGTACCCGTTCGATCGTTCCTTGGAACACCTACCCTATGAAGAGGGTATTAAGACCCTGTTGGAGCCACCACTCCTTCTCCGTCAACCAACTTGGAACACCTACCCTATGAAGAGGGTATTAAGACCGAAGTTCTCCCACTGGCTTGTTAGAAGCCAGTTACTTGGAACACCTACCCTATGAAGAGGGTATTAAGACCAACAAAATAAAGTGCTGTTGCATATGCAAGGACTTGGAACACCTACCCTATGAAGAGGGTATTAAGACGTCAAATTAACCTGAACGGCAGAAACAGTAGCTTGGAACACCTACCCTATGAAGAGGGTATTAAGACTTCAATTTCTGCCGCAGTAAGATCTCCCAAAGGACTTGGAACACCTACCCTATGAAGAGGGTATTAAGACTTCAGCGGAGATTCGCCTTTACGCAGTCCTTCGCTTGGAACACCTACCCTATGAAGAGGGTATTAAGACTCCCCGTTGCAGCCTCTATCAACATTTTCATTACTTCTTGGAACACCTACCCTATGAAGAGGGTATTAAGACACCAGTAATACTTACCATCCTTAGCTGAATCAATCTCCTTGGAACACCTACCCTATGAAGAGGGTATTA
Organism: Candidatus Electrothrix laxa; assembly: GCA_942492895.1. Classification (GTDB taxonomy): domain Bacteria; phylum Desulfobacterota; class Desulfobulbia; order Desulfobulbales; family Desulfobulbaceae; genus Electrothrix; species Electrothrix laxa. Next base: position 3,550,326 of record OW818652.1, on the reverse strand, counting down.
AGACTCCTAGAAGGATATAATATCTCCCTTCTTGCTCTTGGAACACCTACCCTATGAAGAGGGTATTAAGACTTCCAGCAATAATAAGTTAATTCATTCTTCCAGAACCTTGGAACACCTACCCTATGAAGAGGGTATTAAGACTGTGATAGGTTGTGCCATTATGGCCTCCTTTTGTTGTCTTGGAACACCTACCCTATGAAGAGGGTATTAAGACTCGTTTGTTTAGTTTGTAAGAGGCGTGATTAGCTCTTGGAACACCTACCCTATGAAGAGGGTATTAAGACTTCATAATAGAATAATCTCCCAATAAAATGTTCTTGGAACACCTACCCTATGAAGAGGGTATTAAGACACAAGAGTGAGGTGCTTTATGTATTTATTCAACCTTGGAACACCTACCCTATGAAGAGGGTATTAAGACCCGCCAGCGGCCTGCAACTTCATAAACTTCTTCATCTTGGAACACCTACCCTATGAAGAGGGTATTAAGACGCGATCAAGGCGGCGGTCAGCAGGGGCGTAACTTGGAACACCTACCCTATGAAGAGGGTATTAAGACTTAATTATTTTCTTATAGACCAAACTGGTCGATCTTGGAACACCTACCCTATGAAGAGGGTATTAAGACAGCTCCTTAAGTGGCGATCTAGCACCTTTCCCTTTCTTGGAACACCTACCCTATGAAGAGGGTATCAAGACTAATATCGGCCTCCTTTGCCTTTTAAATGAAGACTTGGAACACCTACCCTATGAAGAGGGTATTAAGACAGATATTGGCATCTTCATAGTTACATCTCCATTTTACCTTGGAACACCTACCCTATGAAGAGGGTATTAAGACAAAATGAATCACACTTATATCTATTCATGAATCACTTGGAACACCTACCCTATGAAGAGGGTATTAAGACGTTATAATGGTGGTAGGGAATACAGCTAAAATCCTTGGAACACCTACCCTATGAAGAGGGTATTAAGACTCACCAACGCCTTGCTCATACAAAACATGTGCTTTCTTGGAACACCTACCCTATGAAGAGGGTATTAAGACGTAGATGGAAAAAGTGCTTCTGTCGATAAAAAGCCTTGGAACACCTACCCTATGAAGAGGGTATTAAGACATTTTCTGACGTTGCCAGATGTTCCCAAGAGGGCGCTTGGAACACCTACCCTATGAAGAGGGTATTAAGACCGTAGGGGCGACCGGCCGGTCGCCCTGCCGTGTCTCTATTCTTGCAGTTTCCACCAAGACAGGTCAAGACGAACACGCAGAATACTCAGGGTGTTACCCTGAGCTGATAGATACAGCCCCTTCAGGGCAATGCCCTGAAAGGGCAATATATAATCAGGCCGGGGTAACACCCCGGACAGAAACTGGCCTGCCCTTTGTACATGTTCCGTTGCCGAGAAAAATCAGGGCGACCGCCGGTCGCCCCTACGCCCCCTGCAATCTTTTCAGAAATCCCCATCTCCTCCGCAGTTGCCAAACTGCCGGATTCAGGTTCTCTCTCCAATAATATGGCAAAAAAAGCTTGAACACCTACCCCATGAAAAGGGTATTATGATGTACGGGCGATCCTTGTGATCGCCCTTTTTTTATGCCCCTCCAGGCCTTCGCCTCACCAGGAAATCCGGCATATTCACCCTTTTTTCACCCTCTCCGCCCTTATTTCATCCCGCAACCTTGCCGGACAGGCAGGTGCCCTCATTTTGTGGAATATTCGGTTTTTAATATTTCACATTCAGCTTTTGGGGGTTACCGGATGTTTTTATCTGCTTTTTTCAAAGGAAGCTGGCTGGTCCAGCTCATTGTCGGCATCGGCCTGTTTGCCTGCTCATTCTTTCTTGAATACCGGGTTCTGCGTTCTTTTTTCAGTCCCCAGCCCTTGGCGCTGCTTCTGGCTGTCACCTTGGAGTGCGGCAAAATCTCAGCCATTATCTGGCATTATTACCTCCATCACCTTTCTGAACACGAATACCCGACTACGGTCCGCCTGATTTCGCTCTTTTTTCGCCTGGGCCTGGTCTTTCTCTCCCTGCTCTGCTCTATGCTTTTTCTTTCCGCCCGGCTTGACCGCCCCGGCCTGGAAAAGGTCCGGGCCGCCGAGCTGGCTGCTGTTGAAGATCGGTATGCGGACCGGCTTGCCGAAGCGGAACGGCTCCACCTTGATCGGAAAAAAACAGCTCATGCAGGTCATGCACGGGAAAGAAAGGCTGTGGGAGATCAATGGAACCGACGCATTGAGCAGCTGGAATCCCTGCTGCTGGACGAGATGAACAACACCGTCAGAGGTGCATTCCGAGGCCCCAGATATGAGGAGTTTACACAGCGTCTGACAAAGGAGAAGGCTGGGCAACAGCAGGCCCTCAAGGAGTTTGATCAGCGTTCCGCCCGTAGGGCTGCCGAGATGGAGGTCGCATTCAGAAAGGAACGGGAGGTGATTGAGCAGGAAACAGAACAAGAGCGGCAGACCGTGCAGGAACGGGACTATACAACGGATAAACGGGCCAATGATCCGCACATCATCGCTTTTCTTCAGGTGGTTGAGTCCTTATGGCACCAAACCCTGCTGCCCCTGCAGTTTGTTTTTTTCTTCTCCATCCTGATTTCTGCCCTGTTGGAAGCCGGGATCATGCTGGCCTTTTCCACCCTAACCATTGCCGTGGTCCCGGTCTTTATGGCCCATCATCAGGTGGCGGTGGAAAAAGAAACCCTGAAAGCACAAGTCAACGGTGAGGCGGAGCGGGACGACCTGCTGCACGGGGCCGCAGTCAACCGGGTGCGCAGGGCTGGTGAACGGGTGGTTAAGGAGGCGGAAGCGCATCTGAAAAATGCTGCTGCGTAGGGGCACGACACGTCGTGCCCTTACCGTATATCCTAATCCTCAACATGACAGGGCACGGCATGCCGTGGCCCCTACGTGCCCCCTTCCTATTATTCCTTCCCGCAACCTTGCGGGACAGGCAAAAAAAGATTGAGCAGTTATTCTGCAACCGTCAATGCGATTTTGTTGTCCCGCCCCGGAGGGGCGGGATGGAAGCTTTACCGAAAGAGGACAGTATGAACTCCGACCACAGAGAAACACAGGCCGATGTCAGCGATTATCTCAAGAAATTACCGGAAGAGGCAGCCAGCCGAGGCGAGGATAACGAGCAGCTGATCCTCAGGACTATGGGCCGTCATAACCGCAGCATGATCCCCACGGTGTTCAATCGCCGGGAACGGCAGCTGGTTCGGGAGCATCTGATGGCCGAACTGGCTGTGGGGTTCAAGCATCGCCGTCAGGCCCTGACCCTGGTCATGGAAACCCGGCTCCATTCCATCCGGGAATCCTGCAACCATGTCCTGGTCACCGGCAAGACCAGCCTGCGTCAGCAGCGCCTGGAACATTTCGGCAAGATATACCAGCAGGTCGCCAATCAGCTCAATGTGCTTTCCGACGAATTTCTCACGGATGTGGATCAGCGCTTTCAGAAACTGGAACGCTATAAAACCCAGTGTATCCGGGATCGGGAACAGCAGCGCCTGGAAAAATCCGTGGATGATTTTCTCGACACTATGGATCAGTTGCTGGATGAGTTCCGTAATATTGTCAGTGAAAATGTGGATCACGAACAGGTGCCCTGAGCATGAAGCGGAGAGCAATGGTTATCGCCTATGATATCACGGATAATAAACGGCGGCGGAAGCTGTTCCGGGTTTTGAAAAGCTGGAAGTTGTCAGCCCAGTATTCTGTTTTCGAGTGCAAGCTGACCCGGGCCGAGGCCTCGGAGCTGTTTTTGCAGCTCACCGATCTGCTGGATGAAGAGCAGGACATACTGCTCCTTGCCCGCTTGGACGGGAGCAGGAAATTTCGCGGATTGACTCAGTGCAGCGGGATCGGGTTCAAGGTGCCGATTTTGTATATGGGGTAGGTGCGGTTCGCGAACCGCCCTTGATGATCACCCCCGATATTTCAGGGCACGGCACGCCGTGCCCCTACAGATGCCGACGAAAAAAGGAAGGAGACAATGAATACAACACGACAAAAAAAGAAAAGGCGAAACGCGGCCCAATGGTACCTGTTGGCCTACGACATCCGGCACGAAAAACGGCTGCGCAGGCTCCATTATTTCTGCAAAAAACACGGCATTCCTTTGCAGAAATCCGTTTTTCTCTTTAAGGCCGATGCCGCCGGACTGGAGGAGGTGGTGGAGGGGGTACGGGCGCGGGTCAGTGATAAGGAGGACGATGTGCGCCTCTATCCGGTCACCCATCCCGGTTCCATCTGGGCCGCAGGTCGGCAGAACGATAAACTGCGCGGCCTGTACGGTGCTGCTCCACAACCATCGCGGTCAGGGGTGGGGAAATTTTTTCGGAAATTATTTGGCGGAAAAAAGGGGGCGTAGGGGCACGGCACGCCGTGCCCCTACCAAAAAGACAACAGGAGGAACAACCATGATTTTTGTCATAGACCGCAGCAAGAGCACCCTCCGTTTTCGGGCCGGGGTGCTGGAATTGGAGCAAAAGGGGCGAAAGGTTCAGCAGATCCCGCTGAATCCCCTGGAACAGGTGGTGATTTACGGCAATCCCCTGGTGGAAACTACGGTCTGGCGGGTGCTGAACCAAGCCGGGGTGCCGGTGATTATTCTGCCGGACAGAAAAAGACCGGCTGCTGTGCTGGGGAGCGGCCTGGCTGTCCGCCTGCCCCTGCGCAGGTTGCAGCATCAGCTGGCGGCTGACCCGGCAACACGGCTGGAAACGGCAAAGTGGTTTGTTCAGGGCAAGCTGCGGGGCTACACCCTGTCTTTGCAGACCCTTTCTTTACTCAAGCCGGAAGCACCCCCTGACTGCGCCGCCTTTACCGACAGGGTACAGGAGACTGCTCTCCAAGCCGAGGATGCAGAAAACCTGCATGCGTTGATGGGGTTGGAAGGCCAGGTGGCCCAAGCATGGTTTGCCCTGCTTGCCCGGCATATTTTCGGAGAGCTGGGTTTTACGGGTCGCAACCGCAGGCCGCCCCGTGATCCGGTCAACTCTCTGCTCTCCCTGGGCTACACCCTGCTCCTTTCCGAGGTGCGGCAGGCTGTGCTGCGGGCCGGTTTTGATCCCTCGCTGGGTTTTCTTCATCAGGATTATCCGGGACGGGAATCCCTGGCCCTGGATTTTGTCGAGCTGTTCCGTGCCGGGGTTGATCATTTTGTCTTGAACTGGCTGAAGAGTACGACCCTGGATAAGACTTCTTTTTTTTACCGAAAAGAGGATGGTTGTCGTCTGAGCAAAACAACCCGTCCCTTGTTTTTTACAGCCTGGGCCGAATACCGGGAGCAATGGCCCCGCCCGGACCAAAGCCGGGAGGAGGATAAAGATAAAGAATATGAAGAAAGCGAACCGGACACCGGTCCGCTCAGAGAGTTACTTAACGGGCAGACAGCCCGATTCAGTGCTTTTATGAAACAACAAGGAGAAAAGAGAGGGTTGAACTATGACGATGCTTGAACAGGCCATGACCCCGAAGATTCTCAATACGGCATGGCGCCGCCTGCAACGGGAACACACCCCTTGGTCGAACGTCGTTTCCAGAGATGATCTGCAACGACACCTGATCCGCCATATTCTTGAATGCCGGGAACAGATCCTGGCCGGGACCTACAAGCCCTTGCCTCTGCGGCAGTTTCCCATGGCAAAACCCGACGGCGGCCAGCGGATCATCTCAGCTCATTTTCTCCAGGATAAACTGGTGCAGCGATCCCTGCTCATTGTCCTGGAACCTCGGGCCGAGGCCCTGTTTCATAATGATTCCTACGGCTACCGTCCGGGCCGCAGTGTGCAGGCCGCCCTGGCCAAGACCCGCGAACGGGTGCGCATCGGGCAGGGCTGGCTGGTGGATGCGGATATCACCAAGTTTTTTGATTCCATCCCCCATAAGCAGCTGCTCAAGGTGCTCAAAGGTTTTATCCGGGATGGAGCCGCCATGAAGCTGATTGAGCAGTGGCTGGTCCAGGGAGCGCACCACGGCAGTCTCTTGCGCAGTCGGCGCGGTGTCTGTCAAGGCTCAATTCTTTCGCCCCTGTTCTGTAACCTGTACCTGCATCAGTTCGACACAGCCCTGGTTCGGGCCAATATCCCCTTTGTTCGTTTTGCCGATGATTTTCTCCTTTTTGCCGATACCAGGAAAAAGGCCCTGGCAGCGGAGGCATTCGCCGGGGAGCGATTGGAGGAGCTGGGGCTTTCCCTGCATCCGAAAAAGACCCAGGTGGTTCGCAGCAGTCGGCAGGTGGTTTTTCTGGGGGAATCGCTGCCCAATGCGTGATTTATTGGCCTTCAGTCTCTGTCCCCGCCCGGCGATAAATCACCGGGCTATTATCGGATGTCCCTCCGGGACAAGGAAAGCCGTCCTGGAGGGACGAAGCGAACATAGCCCGGCCTTTCAAGGCCGGGGCAGGAAACCTGCATTTTATCCCGCAGGACAGTATTTTTTTATTTTATTCGCAAGATTGATATGTTAATATATAATTCTCTATCGCCGGGAGCGGCTTGAAGCCATGCTGAACAGTAGCGAAATTGACGGTCGTCGAGAAGACGGAACAAGGCCGCTGAAAGAGTATTCCGGCGAATTGACCCTGCGGATTCATCCCGGCCTGCATGCCGAGCTTGCTGCCCGGGCCTTTGCAGCCGGGAAAACAGTGAATCAATGGCTTGCGGAGCTGATAGAACAGGCGGTTTGTGAATACTGAGAGGGGATGAAAAACCGGTCGGACATCAATTTTTTTCGGACCGAATTTCCCCGTTGTCACTATTTATCATAATTGAAAAATTATATTCATTGCTTTGAATTTTCAGCAAAAAAGTTTTTAAAAACGGCTCAAAATTCAATTTTTAATACTGATCATGACAGAGTAGTCACGATGTCGCGCATCGGCTTGTATTATCATTCATAATGACGGTTCAAAAAAGACAACTTTCAAAACCTGTTTTCATGTCAATTTTTTACTTGCTTAATCTGGTGAATACATTATTTTTTATGAAACAGGTGGCCTTGGAACACCTACCCTATGAAGAGGGTATTAAGACGACATCAATGTTGTGGTAGACCACCCAAAAAAGCTTGGAACACCTACCCTATGAAGAGGGTATTAAGACAACAAAGTATGCCTCATCCACTCATTTGCTGCGACTTGGAACACCTACCCTATGAAGAGGGTATTAAGACAACCTGCTAACGGAGTATCCAAGCCTGAAGAAATCTTGGAACACCTACCCTATGAAGAGGGTATTAAGACTATGGGAAATGAACATCCCCAAAATGAAGAGGTTGGAACACCTACCCTATGAAGAGGGTATTAAGACAATCATCATCTGACTCTTCAGCGTGAGCAGTGCCCTTGGAACACCTACCCTATGAAGAGGGTATTAAGACCTTACAACTGCTGCTACATGGAGGATCCCCCTTCTTGGAACACCTACCCTATGAAGAGGGTATTAAGACGGGTTCTTACAGACAACTCCCCTGTAATTATATTCTTGGAACACCTACCCTATGAAGAGGGTATTAAGACTAATATCCTCCATTACGGGGTCAGTTTTTACACCTTGGAACACCTACCCTATGAAGAGGGTATTAAGACGTATTCAGTATTCGTTCCTCCACACCCAGGTTGAAACTTGGAACACCTACCCTATGAAGAGGGTATTAAGACAAAGAACCAGCTGGGACGCCCTATTGCGCCCCAGAACTTGGAACACCTACCCTATGAAGAGGGTATTAAGACGGATTAGATCGCCTGTATAACACAGATGCCAAGCTTGGAACACCTACCCTATGAAGAGGGTATTAAGACGGTGTCCTTTTGGGCACATACTTCATTGTGCCCCCTTGGAACACCTACCCTATGAAGAGGGTATTAAGACGAACAATGGTGGCGCGAATTGTCATACTTACGCTCTTGGAACACCTACCCTATGAAGAGGGTATTAAGACGAAAGTCAAAAGTACGCACAATGCATTCACCGCAGCCCTTGGAACACCTACCCTATGAAGAGGGTATTAAGACGTTAATAAAAGTAGTCAGTATTCGTTCCTCCACTCTTGGAACACCTACCCTATGAAGAGGGTATTAAGACCTTCCATTGGCGGGAACAAACACCTTATCACCCTTGGAACACCTACCCTATGAAGAGGGTATTAAGACCTTTTCTGCCTGTTGCGCAGCAAGAAGTTCCCTGACTCTTGGAACACCTACCCTATGAAGAGGGTATTAAGACGTAAAGAATTCCGACGAACAGTAACCATGTTATCTTGGAACACCTACCCTATGAAGAGGGTATTAAGACTTCCCGTATCCAGTTATATCTGCGGCACTTGGAACACCTACCCTATGAAGAGGGTATTAAGACGTAATTCACACGACCATTCTCCAGCCACAGCAAAACCTTGGAACACCTACCCTATGAAGAGGGTATTAAGACATGGCTATCACCGCCATTCCGAAAACTACATACCACTTGGAACACCTACCCTATGAAGAGGGTATTAAGACCGTAGGGGCGACCGGCCGGTCGCCCTGCCGTGTCTCTATTCTTGCAGTTTCCACCAAGACAGGTCAAGACGAACACGCAGAATACTCAGGGTGTTACCCTGAGCTGATAGATACAGCCCCTTCAGGGCAATGCCCTGAAAGGGCAATATATAATCAGGTCGGGGTAACACCCCGGACAGAAACTGGCCTGCCCTTTGTACATGTTCCGTTGCCGAGAAAAATCAGGGCGACCGCCGGTCGCCCCTTGTATTATGAGATTGAGATGAGTTACCATGGTTCATCTCGATAAAAGGAGAACCGGACGCCGTGTCGCCCCTTGAACCAAAGAGTTCGTGTCGTAGATCATGCGCCGGTTTCTCTGATTTTTTTTCCTGCGGGAGCTCGAACAGTATCATTGGCCCGACCTGGAGTCGGCAGCCCGTATTTGCAAGGTTAAGCGTGCAGGGAGTTTTATAATGAATCACGAATACATACTTGGTATTGATGTCGCGAAAGCAAAACTGGATATCGCCCTCCGGCTTCCGTCCGGAAAATACAGAAGTAAAGTTGTTATGAACACATCAGACGGCTTTAACACGCTGACTGAATGGCTGAAAAAACACGGCACGGACAATGTTCACGCCTGCATGGAAGCCACCGGAACCTATTGGGAATCCGTTGCTGAATTCCTTACGGATGCTGGTCACGCAGTAAGCGTTATCAATCCGGCACAGATTAAAGCATTCGGAACCGCCTCCATGGTACGGACGAAAACCGATAAAAAGGACGCCCGGCTGATCGCGCAGTTCTGTGCGGAAAAAAGGCCCGTCCAGTGGGAAGCTCCACCGGAAACGCTTCGGGAACTCCGTGCTCTCGTCACTCGGCGGGATGCGCTCGAAGCTATGAAAACTCAGGAGTGCAACCGGCTGCATGTCGCCCGTGCGGCAGTCCTCGACGGTATCGAAAAACATATCGAGTACCTAAAAGAGGAAATCGGGAATGTCGACGCTGAAATTAAGCGAAAAATCGACGATGATCCGAAGTTGAAACAGCAACGGGAACTCCTCGACACTGTTCCGGGACTCGGCCTGAAAACTATACCGGTTTTGCTCTCTTTTTTCGGCGGCGTACTTCATTTCGGCAATGCCCGGCAAGCTGCCGCCTACGCCGGACTGGATCCCCGACAACATGAATCGGGCAGCAGCATATATAGAAAACCCCGTCTCTCGAAAATGGGTCATGTTCTTTTGCGTAAATCGCTCTATATGCCTGCGATGGTCGCCGTTAACAGGACTGAATGGGGCCGGGAGTTCAAAGCCCGTCTCGCTGCGAACGGAAAGGCCCCCAAGGTTATTATCTGCGCCATGATGCGCAAGCTTATACATGTCACCTTCGGTGTTCTTCGGTCAGGTGAACCGTTCAATGCCGTGCTGCATAACGCAGCCTGAGGTCTGAATTAAATATACAAATGCTGTTTTTTCCGCAAAGGTTTTCGTCAGCTCTTCTGGCTAAGCCCCGCCGGAGGCGCTCCTCCGCATCGCCAATTTCAGGTTCAGTGCGGAGCCTCAACGCTGTCAAGGCTGTGAGCCCGAGCGAGCACCCGAAGGGCTTGGCCTTGACCGCTTTGAGGTCTCCGTGCTACAAAAAAGGCTTGACGGGGATAACAGTATCTACGGCCCCCCAGCATCCTTTCAGAACGCCTCACCCCACCATTGCAGATTTTTTTCTATTTTATCGACGCGATACAGGTCGTCCCCCTGTGCCAGCAGCCCCACTTCTCGCCACAGTAAAGGCCTCGACCTGAGCAGCCCCGGCCTCCAGCAACACCTTGGCGCATTCGTGCAAAGTTGAGCCAGTGGTAAAGACATCATCCACCAGCAGGATATTTTTTCCTTTCAGCTCTTGCATATGAACGGGTTTTTCAAGGCAGAAGGCCTGATGCAGATTATTGCGGCGGGCTCGGCCGCTGAGTCGCATTTGGGGAACCGTGGGACGTTGGCGCTTTAGTAAATCAACGCGGATTTTTGTTCGCCATTCCGGAAAGCAAGCACGGGCAAGGAGCTGGGATTGGTTAAAGCCCCGCTCGCGTAGGCGCTGGATATGGAGAGGGACAGGCAGGATAAGATCAGGTTCGTTGAGATCCAAAAGGGCAGGTGTTTCCTTTGCTAAGGCAGCAAGGGAGGCAAGGCCAGTGAGGTTATGGCTGAATTTGAGTTGGAGTAGCAGGGTGCTTATCGGTTCTTGATAGAGGAAGCTTGATCGGGCCTTGGTAAAGGCAAGGGGATTGTCTAGACAGGTGAGGCAGAGATGATTGTCGTCGCCCGGCAACGGGTTGCCGCAGCAGGTGCAAAAGGGAGGGGGAATCGCAAGCTTTCCTTGGAGACAATCGGAACAGAGCAGAGGAGGATGAGAGAAAGAGAGCTGCTCCTCACAACCCAGACAGCGGGCCGGAAAGAGCAGCTCTTGCAGAGCCTGTATACCTTCGTGAAGGAAGGACATTGCGTCATTTCTGTTGGAAGAAGCCAGGTTTATTTGTAAAAATTTTTACAATAATAGCCTCTTTCAGATGCAGGCCAGGCTCGGAACTGTAGGGGCAGACCTGCGTGTCTGCCCGGAAAGCTTAGAGCCCTTGGAGGGATCAGGCCATAGCTGCCTGAAGATTCTCATCCAGCTTGGCCAGGAATTCCTCTGTGGTCAGCCATTGCTGCTCACTGCCCACCAGCAGGGCCAGATCCTTGGTCATGAAGCCGGATTCCACGGTCTCCACGCAGACTTTTTCCAAGGTCTCTGCAAACTTGACGACATCCGGGGTGTCGTCAAAGACGCCGCGATAGTTCAGGCCTTGGGTCCAAGCAAAGATGGAAGCAATAGGATTGGTGGAGGTCGCATTGCCCTTCTGATGCTCCCGGTAATGACGGGTGACTGTGCCGTGCGCTGCCTCGGCCTCTACGGTCTGGCCGTCTTCGGTCATCAGCACGGAGGTCATCAGGCCCAAAGAACCAAAGCCTTGGGCAACTGTGTCGGACTGGACATCACCGTCGTAATTTTTACAGGCCCAGACAAAGCCACCTTCCCATTTCATGGCCGCAGCGACCATGTCGTCGATCAGACGATGTTCGTAGGTGATGCCTGCCTCGGCAAAACGCTCAGCAAATTCAGCCTCAAAAACTTCTTCGAACAGATCCTTAAACCGACCATCGTATTTCTTCATGATGGTGTTCTTGGTGGACAGGTACACGGGCCAGCCCAGGTTGAGGCCGTAGTTCATGCAGGAACGGGCAAAGCCCCGGATGGAGTCATCCAGATTGTACATGCCCATAGCGCAACCGGAAGACGGAAAGTCGAAAACCTCGTACTCCTGCGCTTCGCCGCCGTCGGCAGGTTCAAATTTCATGGTCAGTTTGCCTGGTCCGGGAACAAGAAAATCCGTGGCCCGGTACTGATCACCAAAGGCATGACGACCGATGACAATGGGTTTGGTCCAGCCCGGCACAAGACGGGGGATATTACTGCAAATGATCGGCTGGCGGAACACGGTGCCACCGATGATATTACGGATGGTTCCGTTGGGCGATCGCCACATTTCCTTGAGGTCGAACTCTTCAACCCTGCCCTCGTCCGGGGTGATGGTGGCGCATTTCACCCCGACGCGATATTTTTTAATGGCCTCAGCCGCGTCCACGGTGATCTGATCGTCGGTCTCGTCTCGTTTCTGCACGGACAGATCATAGTATTTCAGGTCAACGTCCAGATAGGGCAGAATCAGTTTTTCTTTGATAAAGGCCCAGATGATCCGGGTCATCTCGTCGCCGTCAAGCTCTACGATGGGGTTTGTAACTTTGATTTTGGTCATTATTCCTCCGATGGTTTTCTATATAAAAGGGTTTTGTTTGTTTGGGATACGATTCCAACAGCAAAAGTAACGGTCAAATGGCAGATATTATCCGCCGATAAATTGCTGAACAGAGTTCAAGGTGTTCTCGGCAACTTTAATTGCCTCCTGACAAATAGCTTCATCCGGTTCATACTCTGGAAGAATTCCTCCGAGGGGATACTTTGAGGGCAGATAAACGGAGTTGAGAAAATCACAATCGTCGTCGGATAAATCTACAGCTATGCCGTGGTCAAACAGAAGGTTTTTCAGTTCAAGCACATCATGTGTTTTCTTCAACTTGATCGCTTTTTCAAGGAAAACGGCTTTTAATGCTTTTTCGACACTCTGCTGAACATTCTGTAGACATGGGTTATACAGACAGCTTTGCAGAAGTAGTTTGGAAGACTGAAGGTTTTCTTCCGCATATTTCAGCCATGCCGTAGTTTCATCTCTCATAAAGTATTTCACCGGCGTCTATTTCATGGAGCAATGTTCCCTTTACAGCAGCTTTCAAAGGGATGATATCAACAGGGAGTATTTTGGCAATTTCCCGGACAAGCTTTCGGTATTTCAGTGCCAGAGGCAGGTATTTTTCATCGCTGTTTTGAAAGACCGCAATATCAATATCATTTGGGTCTTCTGAACTGAGGAATGAACCAAAAAGGACAATCTTCCGCACTTCCGGCTCACCTGCGAGTTTTTCTCTGATTTTCTTTTTAATACGCTCTTTTTGGGAGGCAGAAATAAGCATGATGTGTCTCCTGTCATTCTATCGGCGTAATACGTAAAAGTATGTTCGGTTTAATTTGAAAAAGCAAAAAACAAAATCACTGTCCGCCGCGCACCAACCGAACTGCATAACTACTGCTGCGGTCATTGCTGTACGAATTGCCATAATTGAAGTGGACCTTCCACGCGTTGCCGGTATAGTAAGCATGGGGAGAACCCGACCACACAGACGTTGCTGGAGTATTGGGAAAGGCTTGCTGATTTATGGTCGTCGGTTTTTTAGAACCATCGTTGCATTCGCCATTATCTTTATCTTTGACCCCATTGCTACAATAGACTAAGGTTTTCAGTTCATCAATAGTCGGCAGCCGCCAGTCGTTATAATCGGCATATTCAACATTTTTAAAACGGCTCACCGCATCATCCCATGTATATTTTTTCGCCTCGCCTTCCTCGCAGTGAACACCTGACAAACCTTCTGAACATTGTTTCCACATCAGGCCGGTTGTGGTATCCGTCACAGTGCCATCGCAGTTGTCAGCATATTGCCCTATCTTGATTTTTCCTTGAGCACAGGCATTGCTGCGAACTTTTTCCGGCAACCCTTTGGGCAGTTTGGACAAATTATCATAATTCGAGCCGCTGTCGTAAATCAGCTGCCTGATTTTCGTTATCAAAAAGCTGCTACCGTAGCGGAATGCCAAGCGTACTGCGCCATTGCCTTGCAGATTCCAGCTTTCCAGCTCCGGCATGTCAACAAAGGGGATTTCCTTCAAGCTATTGTCGCTCATATCCAACTGCTGTAGCACAGTTGTCGGCAAGCCCTGTTCAGGAAATGTACTCATGCTGTTGCCGGACAAATTCAGATAGATCACCTTACGTAACTTGTTCAACTCCAACCCAGCAAGCTCGTTGCCTATCCGGTTGCGGCTCAAATTCAGTTCGGACAGTGCTGTCAATGCGGCCAGAGAACCGTAGTTTTTCGCTGTGCCCTGCGTGTTGCTGAGATTCAGCTTGCTTAGATGGGGCAGGGATTGCCAGACCGGGGCAAGGCTTTGGTCAGCGGCATGAGAAAAGAGAGGGTTATCGGCAAGATTAAGCACATTAAGCTGCGGCATGGCTTGCAGGGCATTACTTAATTCTGCCAGCGTGGCAACGGCAATGGCACTTTCTTTGCCCAAAGAGCTGTCGGACAAATCCAATTTGCGTAGATTGGTGAAGCGTTTCAGCCAAGGCGGTACTTCATACAGCGGACTGCCGGAAACGTCGAGCAGTTCCGTCTCCAGCACTTTGGCAGGAAGGATATCGGCGGGCACAACATGCGCTTCCCGTTCATCGGAAAATTGTATCCGCATCTTTAGTCTGTGCATCACCCCGATATCATTAACCGTGAGTGTTTGCGCATTCAGCAGAGAGGGAAGAGTCAGCAAGCTCAGGAAAAAAAGCAGTCTTTTCATGGTCAGAGATTAAACGGTAAGATGGTTGAAAGCGGAAACGCCTGTTGCTGTGATAAGCTCTTGTACATGTCGTTCCTGCTCTCCTACCAAATCCCAAGATTGAAGGGTCAGCAGGTCATCCGGTTCAAGAAAACGAAACTCGTTTGCCGGGCGAGCATATTCCATCTGTCCGATCTGGATTCTGATCCGTTCATCCTGAAGATAACGTAGCACGGTGCCAAAGCGTTGTTTTTCCGCATCGCCGGTCAGTGCCATTTTTATTTTTCGCTTAGGATGCAGCTCGTAATCGGCAATACCTAAAGTGATAACTGATGCCTTGTACGGAACCGGTGTAAAGTCACGCTCATTTTTCAGAGAGCCTAATCCGGTACCTCGGGTGCCGGAGCCGAAACGGCTGTATGCTACAGATCGGCTGTAACGACGGCTGGACAGGCTACTGACAATGGCATCGGAAACCAGCGACACCACCACCGCCTTGCCCACATCGAAAATTAGCCCGGCAATCAAACGGGTAGGCTGAAGGCGGGCTGCATATCGTATACAAGTCCAAATTCCGGCTTCTCCGACAGCAGGCAGCATCAGTCCTGCCGCGCCAACAGCGGTGTATGCCATAAATTGACGGCGGGTCAGTTCTCTCTGGTTGTGCATGGTCTCCCTCCTGTTTTGTATATGTTGCACCTCGTGCTAATGCACTCAAAATACAGCGTCTATCAATTCACCGCAAACCCGCTGTATCGGCGGTACCTTTCCGGCTGAAATCCAAGAACAATCTGATCGGCAGGAATGCCTCTTTCCACAAGCTGCCGGGCAATCTCGGCATCCGTGCTGTCGTGTTGCAGCCAGACTTTTTCGTTCTTTAAATCAATATGAATCAGACAACCATGAACCCGTTTTTTTCCCTGCCATCCGAATGCAACCAATTGGTAATGGCCTTGGATATCGTCAAAAACAGTTTCCATTTCAATCTCGCCGCCGGAGGGCCGGTGTTGGGCGTATTCAGCCAGAATTAATTTTATAACGCCCTGGTATTCTTTTCTTATAGCCATCGCGTGATTACCTCCTGTTCCTCATCAAAAATAAGCAGCCGGAGCTGATGGGCCTTGCAGGCAGCCTGTCCGAAAACAGTTGTAAAAAAACTCTGATAAATATATTCGGACACTGCCAGATAAAGCTGACGCTCCGGCTCTTCTTCTGCCAGTACGAAACGATAATTGAGAAATTGTCCGACAGCTGCATGAAATTCCGTCAATGATGACGGCCCGATGAAACTTTTTATTTCAACAGCAATGCGTTGCCCGTCCTTGTCCGCACCCAGCAGTACCTCCGCTCCCAAATCAATGAAAAAGTCAAAACCGCCGTATTTGAGATGCAACGGGTCATGGGTAACAGCCCAACCATCCTTAATCAGAGCCTGTTTTGCTGCATCATGGCATATATCTTTTGCAGGCACAGAGTTACCTCAATATGATGTTTTTTGTCCTTGAATTCAAGCAGGCCGAATTTTGATAACCAAAAATCATAGCCGATTACACTCTGCTCGTCAATGAAACTGCACGGTTATCTTCTGGAAAAAAGATGATTTTTGCGGTTATATATGCTATATACGATACATGTTGTAAAATTCGGATATTGTGCGCACTCAAACATCTACATTCAACCTGATGCGAAATGACGCAGGAATCACAGAAAAAACAACGTCATCTCGGCGTGCTTATCGGCGGGTCCGGCTTAATCGGCGGTACCCTTGCCCATTATTTTAAGTCAAAGACCCCGGAGGAGTTTGATATCCGGGCTCCGAGCTCCAAGAAACTCTCTATTAGAAATTCCCAGGACATTGTTGCTTATCTACAACGGGTACAACCGGACTTTGTCATTAATGCGGCTATGGCCTCCCTGGACTCAGATGCTCAGTTGGCCTTTGAAACCAACTATCTCGGCAGCGTGAACATCGCTCGGGCCTGCTCCGCCCTGAATATCTCCTACATCTACATGAGTTCCGCCGCTGTCCTGCCGCATGGAGAAAATCTTACTGAAGAAAATCGGCTATGTCTGAAATCCAATATGACGAATTATGCCAAATCCAAACTCATGGCAGAAACCACCTTGGAATATATGGGAGAAACCCAGGGGCTTGATTACACGATTATTCGGGTGGCCATTGTTTACGGCGAGCACGATCATAAGATTCAGGGCTTTCATCGTCTGCTCTTTACCATTGCCGATGAATCCATGCCCTTTCTCTTTACCAAAAGGAAGGTCAGGCATTCGTACTCCAATTCCAATAAGCTGCCCTATTTTGTTCACCATATTCTGAAAAATCGAGAGGAATTTTCCCGACAGACCTATCATTTTGTTGATACGAAACCGGTGGCCCTTGACGATCTCATCCTGACGATCAGGGCCTATCTTGAGCTGAAAAAACCAAGAGAAATATATATACCCTACCCCTTTGTGAAAATCGGAAAATTTTTCCTCGAACGGCTTACCGGTTTTCTCAGTTGGTTCGCTATTACCGCCCGGCTACCTCCAGAATACATGTTTCTCAAAGATCTTTATAAGCCTCAGGTGCTGTCTGTAGAAAAGCTGGAGCAATCAAGCTTTGTTGATCCTGCACCGGAAGAAAATATTTATACCCGATTGCCCAGCTTGGTGGTGTATTATTTGACCCGCTGGGGCCATCTCAACCTGATCACTCGCTATAAAAATGAATTTTTTGCAGATGACTTGGAGGAAGATTTCCTCTATCATCCTGAAGAATTATTACGGAGTGTTCACGCTGATTCAATAACGCCTTTTGCGGAACTTGCGGAACTACAGGAAACCGAGGGCAAGGACTCATCCTACTCGGCAAAGTGATACATAAACGAAACAGAGAATCGGCTACAAGAATGAATGATCTATAATAATCTCATATATTTTCTGGCGGTAATTTTTGTCGTCTCCATCTCCGCAGCACCGGAGCAGCCTTGGCTGGCTCCCTGGCTCGGCCTGCCTTTGTTCGCCCTGCTGCTGCTCGCCTTTTCTTTTCTTGCCAGCAAGCTTTTCAGCCCTCATTGCTCCATCAGTTCTCAACGGTATTTTTCTGCGGAAAAAAAGGCCTCTTTCCTTGCGACTACTTTTTTTATCGGCTCTTTTTTTGCCTTTGATCTGAAGTATTATACGCAGCCCCTGTCGTTTGGAAATACCCTACCTGTTTTAGCTAATCTGTTGGGCCTGCTGCTCTTTTTTTGTTTCCTCACCCTGATGTGGCTCCGAGCCCTGCCGAGCTACAGGCGTATCTTCAACAGTTCTGTTTCGCCGAGTGATTTTATCTTCAATAATATACGAACAAATCTGACCATTATTCTTCCCTGGCTGATCCTGTCTTTCTTTTTCGATTTATTGAATACAATTCCTCTGTCTGGGTTAGAAAATTGGGGAGGATCCCTCTGGGGAGAACTGGGGTTTTTTCTGCTCTTTTTTTTCCTGCTGGCGTTCCCCTTTCCTCCTATAATACACCGTCTCTGGGGGTGTATTCCTATGGAGCCCGGCCTGCTTCGCCAAGGTATTGAAAGATTTTTCCGCAGCCAAAATTTTTCCGCCAAGATTTTGTATTGGCCTCTGTTTGAAGGGAAAATGATCACAGCCGGGGTAATGGGTCTTGTGCCGAGATTCAGGTACCTCCTCCTAACTCCCGCCCTGTTATCCGCCCTGGATAAGGAAGAACTGGAAGCGGTTCTTGCCCATGAGATAGGCCATGTGAAGAGGTACCATATGATCCTGTACCTTTTCCTCTTTTTTGGTTTCAGCCTGCTTGCGGAAGCATTATCCGAGCCCCTTCATCTTCTTCTGCTTAATAGCGATTGGTTTTATCACCTACTGATCTGGTCGCAGATTTCCGCTGACAAACTGCTCACCTCTTTTATCGCTGTCATCCTTTTCCTTCTCATGTTATTATATTTCCGTTTTCTTTTTGGTTATTTTATCCGGAATTTTGAACGACAGGCTGATCTCTATGTGTTCAAGGCCCAAAACACAGCTCTTCCCTTGATTCGTTCTTTTGAAAAAATAGCAGCGATAAGCGGTAATATCCGTGATAAAAAAAATTGGCATCATTTCGGGATAGGAGAGCGGATTTCTTTTTTGGAAAAATGTGAGTATAATAAAGGAAATATTCGACTGCATGACTGGAAAGTTTATTGCAGTCTCGCGGTGTATTTTTCCCTCATCAGTACGGGCTTCTGGTCTTTGCATCATCTGGATACAGAGAGTCTCTATGACAGCTCGCAGACCCGTTATGTGCAAGCTGTACTTAAGGAAAAATTGCAACAGGAACCGGAAAACAGCCGCTGGCTCAAATTATTCGGTGACCTGATGCTGGAACGCGGACAGGAATCATCAGCCCTCCAGGCCTATTCGAAGGCTATGACCTTTCTTCCTGTTTCTCCAGAACTTGCTAATAATATGGCGTGGCTGCTCTTAACGACAAAAGACCACAGCTTACGTGATCCTGTTAGGGCGCTGGACTTGGCTCGCTCAGCTGCCCGTTTTTCTGAGCAGGGATATATTCAGGACACCTTGGCCACGGCCTTATGGGCCAATGGCAGGATTGAAGAGGCCATTGCCGCAGAGGAAAAAGCTGCTGAGCTTGATCCAGATAACCTTGCGTACTATCAGAGCAGGATGGATACCTTTCAACAGGAACCCTGGGATAAAAAAATATAATCTTTCATCAAATACCATAAAAACACCAACTGTTACAATGACTTGAACTAGGACAAGTTAAACTATGATGAGCTGAATCCTGATGAAAATATATGCGTTTTTTCTCTGCTTCTTTGCTTTTATCACCGAAGCCCAAGCCAAGCTGGTGGAAATCACTCCCTCTGAAGTCTACAGCCAGGTGATGCAGATTGATAAGGAAGTCGACCTGCTCAAGAAACATTTTGATATTCGTCAGGAGAAGAAAGCTGATATTTATCGCGGCAATTTACGTCCTCGGCATGTCTGGGAAAAAAGCTATCTTGTCTACGTAAAGATCAACGTATTGCGAAAAAAAGTCGGTTTACCCCGTAATCAACCAAATTACATTGAGCCGGAGTTGAATCTTTCCCCCGGTTTGGTTTTCGAACAGAGCCAACGGTTACTGACGGAATTGCGCGTTCTGAAAAAACACCTAGGGATGACGACCCAAGTCAGTGCTCCGCAGCAGTTCAGCAGCAAGCAACCCATTGATGTTTTTAACAAGCTGCACCATATCTCCTACCAACTTGATATCCTCAACCGCGAAGAAATTAATGCCAACTATGTTTTTGCCGAGGTTATACGAATCTATGAGGATGTTGCTACTCTCCTCAAGGCACTGCAAGTTCGTGACCAGACCTATCCACCGGGCAAGGAACAGGAGGTAACTCCGGCGGACTCTTTGACGGCAACGTTTGAACTGCTGAGCGAGATTCAGCGACTACAAAAAATTGCCAATATTGAGCGCACGGATTTTTCTATCTTTGAGAAAAAAGAGCTGGTTCTTCCGTCCGATGTCTTTAATTTGGTCAGCATGGCCTTAGCTGAATTGCAGACTATCAAGGCATATAGCGAACTGAAGCATTACGTTACTCCGCCCGCAGTTACTCACGAAAGAAAAAAACCGAACGATGTTCATCAGCTTCTTCGCTGGGTCACAAGAATGCTACGCCAGATTCGACAGTTATAAAGGGAAGGATACATTCCATGAAAAAAAGAGAAAGACCACAAAAAAAATTTGGTCATTATCGTTTTGGAGTGGGGAAAAAGATTATTCTCCTGAGCTACCTGTTGGTGATCATCTCCATGACGACAGTTGCCTATTATGGTTATCAACATGCCGCAACTGCCTACCGTGACAAGGCACTGACCGTTGCCAGCCAAGGGATACGGGATACCAGTCAGGCTATTAAGGAATTCCTTCGCGCTATTCCCAATGATTTGGCTTTTGTCTCTTCATTTTACGCCATGAAACAGTATCTCTATTGGCAGGACCTGAATGTTGATTATAAGGCCAGCGAATGGAAAAATGCGACTCTGGAAACCTTTCGCTCCTTTCTTCTTTCTAAGGATTATTATTATAAGCTCCGTTTTATCAATAATGAAGGACTTGAGCAGATCACTATCCGCCATAATAGAAAAATCGGTAATGTTTTAACAGAACCGCCGGAAAATCTTCAGGATAATCAAAATTATTCCTATTTCCTTGAAACCATGAAGATGGGCAAGGAGGAAACTTTTCTTTCTGAAATGAACCTGAACGAAGAACACGGAAAAATAGAAAAACCCTATGTGCCGGTGCTTTGTTTTGCCCGTCCGGTGTTCGGCGATAATAACGTGCGCTACGGAGTTGCGGTACTGAATGTCTACGCCGACTCTTTTTTAAAACGAATTGGTAAAAATGTTGAGGAGAAGAGGGAGAGATATCTTGTTTCTTCAAATGGTTATTATTTTTATCATCCAACAGAAAAGGCATGGGGCCACCTGCTGGGTGAACAGGCTGGATTTCAAATAGATTTTCCAGAAATCTTTGCAAGGATCAAAAAACAGGAAATAGGGGTTTTTACTTTTGATCAGAAAATTATCGGCTTTGAGCGTATCTACCCCCATCCTCAAAATATAGATACGTTTTGGATCCTCATTGAAGTGATGGATGAGCGTGTCGCCATGCAGCAGCTGAACCGTTTTGTCATGACCTTTCTCCTTATTTTTCTCGCGACAATACTGATCGTCTTTTTGGTCACGCGGCATTTCATCGGCGGCCTTATGGGGCCGCTGCTTGTTATCAACCGACAACTACGGCAGCTCAGCCTGGGGAAGATTGATAAGGAAGAATTAGACTATACCGGAAAGGATGAAATTGGCCAGATGATGCAATATACTGGCAAGCTGGTTACGTATTTGGAGGATCTTTCCCTCCAGGCGGACAGAATCTCTGCTGGTAATTATGCAAAGTCTGTCCCTGTCCTTTCCGAGCAGGATAGATTGGGCAATGCTGTTAATAATATGACCTTGATAATCAGGGAGAACCAGCAGGAAAATGAGGAGCAAAACTGGCTGACTCAAGGTCAGGGGCAGTTGGATAACCTACTACGCGGCGAACAGTCTGTTGAAGAAATGGCGAATAAAATTGTTACTTTTTTATCCCGCTATTTGGAGGCGATAATTGGTACTTTTTACCTCAGCGATAATGAAGGGCTGCTTCATCTTCATGCCAGTTATGCGTACAGGAACAGAAAAAGTCTGTCCAATGAATTTCAACTTGGCGAGGGAATGGTGGGGCAAGCAGCTCTGGAAAAAAAGATCCTTATTATCAATCATGTCCCTGAAAAATATCTTCAGGTTTGTTCGGCCCTTGGAGAAGGGAAACCTGCCTGCCTGCTTATAGCCCCTTTCTTGTATAACAATCAGGTAAAGGCGGTCCTTGAAATAGGCTCCTTTGTCGAAATCAGCGAATTGCAGATTAAGTTTATTGAGCAGATCGGAGAACGTATCGGCATTGCTTTGCATTCGACCCAATCGCGTCTGCGTATGCAGGAGGTTCTTCAGGTAACACGACAACAGGCGGCAAAGCTGCAAGCCCAGCAGGATGAATTGCAGGCATCCAATGAGGAGATGGAGGAGCAAACCCAACGTCTTCGCGTTTCCGAAGAAGAGTTGCAGGCCAATCAGGATCAACTGGTAGCAACAAATGCAGAGCTTGAAGAAAAAAACAACTCGCTGATTCGGCAAAAAAAGGCAATTGAACAGGCCAATACGGAGCTGAGAAATTCCAGAAAAGAGATTGAACGCAAAGCGGCAGAGGTGGCCAAATCCAGTAAGTATAAGTCGGAATTTCTGGCCAATATGTCGCATGAATTACGTACTCCGCTCAATAGCCTATTGTTGCTTGCCCAGACACTGGAGATCAATAGGCAGGGCAATTTAACAAAGGACGATATTGAAACCGTTAAAGTGATTCACCATAGTGGCGAAGAACTCCTTGCTTTAATTAATGATATTCTTGACCTTTCTAAAGTTGAAGCCGGACAGATGACACTTGTTCAAGATCGTATAGCTGTTGCTGACGTGTTTGCAGAACTTCAGAGAACTTTTCAGCATCAAGCGGAGCGGAAGGGACTGGCTCTTTATTTTAATATTGCCGATAAAGTGCCGCAGAGCATCAGGACGGACCGGCAACGATTGGAGCAGATACTAAATAATCTTCTTTCCAATGCGATTAAATTTACTGATCAAGGAAAAATAATCGTGTCTGTCTCTCCGGTGCCATCAGGTGTTACTTTGCTTCGCCTTGATCTTTCTCCAAAGAATGCTCTTGCTCTGACAGTTCAGGACAGCGGTATCGGTATCCCTTTTACCAAACAACAGCTCGTTTTTGAGGCCTTTCATCAGGCGGACGGTGGTACTGCACGAAAATACGGCGGTACCGGCCTCGGACTTTCCATAGCCCGTGACCTTGCCGATCTGCTCGGCGGCGAGATACATCTGAAAAGCAAAGAAGGAGAGGGAACGATATTTACCTTATATCTCCCGGTGCAAAAAGAGAAGAGTGATTTAAAATATCAAGAAAAGGTTGTTGTACCGGACAGCATGAAAACAGCACCGGTTGTCGAGATGTCCATTGAAGATGATCGGCAGGATTTGCAAAAAAATGAAAACGTTGTTTTGGTGATTGAGGATGATACGAGTTTTGCGGCGTTGCTTGTCCGGCAATGCCATAAAAAGGGTTTGAAATGTCTTGTTGCGCTGACCGGTGGGGAAGGGGTGCGCCTTGCCGGCGAATATTTACCTCAGGCAATCATTCTTGATTTGAACCTTCCCGGAATTTCTGGCTGGAAGGTTTTGGAAATCCTGAAGGAACAAACAGAGACCCGACATATTCCAGTGCATATTATCTCTGTTGATGATGCTGACCTTGATGCCCGACGTAAAGGTGCTGTAGCTGCTCTGCAAAAGCCCTTGAGTCGAGAACAATTGGAACACACTTTTGACAATATCAAAAAGACCTCAAAGCAACAGATCAGAACGCTGCTGGTGGCGGCACAGAATTCGGAACGCAGAAAAAACATTATCACCCTTATGGGCAATAAAGATGTGCAGAGTGAAGAGGCTGGGTCTGGGCAAGAAGTGTTGGATAAGCTGCGAAACAAAGCGTATGATTGCCTGATCATGGGAATTGAATTCCCCGATATGTCATCTTTTTCTCTACTGAAGCATCTAAAGGACGAGAAAATGGATGTTCCGCCCGTGATTGTCTATACCGGTAAGAATCTCTCATGGGAAGAAAGCGCGGAACTGGAGCAGTATGCCAACTCCATTATTATAAAGGGTGTTATGTCAGAAGAACGTCTCCTTGATGAATCCTCATTCTTTCTCCATCGGATAATCAGCGATCTACCGGAAAAGAAACAGCGTATCATCCGGAACCTTCATGAAGATGATGCAATTTTTCAGGGAAAGCGTATTCTTCTTGTTGATGACGATATGCGAAATGTCTTTGCCTTGGCCAAGGTCTTGGACGATAAGGGAATGAAAACGGTCAAGGCGGAAGACGGTGCCACAGCCTTGGCTGTTCTTGAAAAGGAAGATGCCTTTGACTTGGTGCTGATGGATATTATGATGCCAGTGATGGACGGCTATGAGGCCATAAAGAAAATGAGAAGTCAGCCACAATGGGAGGCTCTGCCCATTATCGCTCTGACCGCAAAAGCAATGAAGGATGATCGCAGTCGTTGTCTTGCTGCCGGAGCAAATGATTATTTAGCAAAGCCCGTGGATGTTGACCGACTGCTGGCCCTCTTGCGCCTCTGGCTGTATCGGTAGTCTCGATAATCTCTTAATTTTTATATAAAATATTATATGGACGCATTCAAGGAACCCGACCAGCTTTCATTCCCCCCCCCAGAGGGGAGGGATGGAAGTTTATAGAAAAAAAATAATGACTGTATGTTTCGACAGAACAAAAAAATCACCCGGAAAAGGGGATTTGTAAAAATGAAAAAACGAACAATGGCGGCACTTGCAAATAATACTGATACCCAACGGATATTTTTCTTCTTGGTTTATCTGATTTTCCTGTTTGCTGCCCCCTGCCTTGCCTGGGGAGATAATACAGACAGTGCAGACAGTACAAAAACAGACCCGTTGCTCATCGGTACTGCGCCATATTATTATACAGATAAACTGAAATCTGGTCTTGCTCCCCTTGTTCAATATCTTGCTGAAAAATTAGATAGAGAGGTCCAGCTTACTGTTACCAAAAGTTACGAAGAATTAGCGAGCCAGGTAAAAAACGGGACCATTGATATCGGTTTTTTCAGTTCCGTGCTCTATGTTCAATTAAAACAAAAATATCCACAATTAAAATACTTAGTTACCTCTCAATTCACGCAGGGGGGCCAAAAAACAGCATATTATTTCAGTTGGATCATAGCTCGAAAAAATTCCAGGATAACCAAGGTCAAGCATCTTCGAGGAAAGACCTTTGCTTTTATCAATAAACACTCATCATCTGGATATATTTATCCCCAAGGATATTTTCACTGGCGCGGACTTGTTCCAGAGGAATTTTTTACAGAGGTTATCTTTGCCGGTACCCATGAAAAGGTAACAGATATGATTGCTGAAGGAAAAGTAGAAACTGGGGTAAGTTATGATGCTAACATCTGGAGTGCAGAGGAAAAATACGGCAGAATTTTTCGGCGTATAAAAAAAATAGGCCCTATCCTGAATCCCAGTTTTGCAGCTAATGAGCATGTGGATGATGCCTTATGCGAGCAGATTGTTACTGCTCTGGAAAATATCCCTGGGAAAGTCCTGAATAAGGACTTGGTTTATACCGGATTTCAACGACTTTCGGAAACGAATTTCACGGTTGTTGCAGATTTACTGAAAACCGTGAAATAAAATAAAAAAGGGATATCCTGATACGCAGATTATCACGATGGAAGAAACAGGAGAACATGGCGTGCAGATTAGCGGCGGGCTTGCCAGGACACTTTTTTGGACTTTCCTACTGCTCGCCTTAGGGCCGTTGTCTGTTGTCAGCTATATCAGCTACCAGAATGCCACGGAAAGTCTCCGGCATGAGACAACAGAAGCCCTGAGTGCGGCAATGGAGTACAAGCGCGATCTGATAAAAAAATATTTTACCGAGCTAGATATCGGTATTAATCTGCAAGGGGAGTTATCCTCCAATATCAATATGATGAGGAGACTCAACGCTGCCTTTAAGAAAAGCGGTGTTTCGCTACCCGAGTTTATCACAACCACTGATTGGGAGATTATTAATACAGAGGATGGGAATTCTTTGCGTGCCTACCAGATCGCCCATGCCTACCAGGATGTCTTTCTTGTTGATATGTCGGGACGCATACTGTATTCCGGTTCGGAGCAACATGTTGGAGAGAATATATTAACCGAAGAATATGAGCTTCAGAAGTTAACCTGTGCTTACCAGGCTGCTTTAGATACCGGGAGGAGTGCTCTTTCTGATTACGGTTTTCATAATACGGACAAAAAAAAAATATCCTTATTTTTAGCCAGAGCCTTGGAGAATGATGAGACAGGAGAGGAAATCGGTGTCTTGGTTTTTGAACTTCCGTATAACCAATTAGATAGTTACATGCAGGCCCATTTCGGCCTCGGTGAATCCGGCGAAACTTATTTGGTGGGAACAGATTTTTTGATTCGTTCAAGCCTCCGTTTTCTGAATAAGGATACAATTCTGCAAACCAGGGTAAAAACAATCCTGCTCGATAATTGGTTGGAGGAGCATAAAAAATGGCATCATCTGCATGAGCAACTCCCGGAGAATGATTTTCCCGTCCCGCGTTCTACAAAAGAAACCATCTATTCCAATTATCAGGGGCTGCCGGTCCTTGGCATGTATAGTTCCCTAGACTTTTTGAGAAAATGGGGAATTCATTGGGTTCTTGTAGCAGAAGTAAATGAAAAGGAAGCCTTTGCTTCGGCATCAGCCTTGAAGTACATCGTCATTTCCCTGCTGGTCTCCACTGCAGGTATTGTGCTTCTGCTCTCCTGGATTATTACGGTTCGCCTTGTTTCTCCTTTGCGCCAGTTGACGAGATGGTCCGGTCAGGTTGCTGATGGTGATCTGAGCATTCTTGATATCTCGGCCCCGAATAATGAGATCGGGCAGTTGAACAGGATTTTTCGCCAAACCGTCATGTCCCTACAACAGGCTGCGGAAGAAAATAAACGCTATAATTGGTTGCAGACCGGTCAGCTGGAACTTGATGATCAACTTCGCGGCGACCAGTCATTGAGTGAATTATCCAAGCGGATCATCAATTATTTAGCAGCCTATATCGGAGCACAAATAGGTGCTCTGTATATTCAGGATAAAGAGCTCTTGCAGTTGCAGGCCAGTTATGCCTACACGTTGAGAAAGGATCTTTCGGAACGATTTGCTCTTGGCGAAGGGCTCGTTGGGCAGGCTGCTCTGGAAAAAAAGACCCTCATTATTGCCAAGGTACCTGATGATTATATCCAGGTTCATTCAGGTTTGGGAAAAAGGAAGCCTCATAATATCGTGGTGGTTCCTTTTGTTTATAATGACAGCGTCAAGGCAGTGCTGGAACTGGGTACTTTTACCGATTTTACAGAGCTGCAGATTTCCTTTCTTGAAAATGTTGGAGAGAAACTTGCTGTTGCGATTAATGGCGCCCAGGCTCGGAATCAACTGCAAAAGGCTTTGGCAATTACGACTGAGCAAACTGACATTCTGCAATCCCAGCAGGATGAGCTAAAGACAGCTAATGAAGAATTAGAGGAGCAGACCCAACGTTTGAGGGCTTCAGAGGAGGAGTTACAGGCCAATCAGGATCAATTGATGGCAACCAATGAAGAGCTCGAAGAAAAAAACAGCTCGCTCAATCGACAGAAAGAAAAAATAGAGCAGGCTAACGAGGATTTGAAGCTTTCCAGAATAGAAATCGAACGCAAGGCGAAAGAGGTAGCCAAGGCCAGTAAATACAAATCCGAATTCCTGGCAAATATGTCCCATGAATTGCGTACCCCGCTCAATAGCCTGCTGTTGCTTGCCCAAACCCTGGAAAAAAATAGAAAGGGGAACCTGACCAAGGATGATGTCGAATCAATCAGAATTATACGTAATAGCGGCAAGGACCTGCTCTATCTCATCAACGATATTCTTGATCTCTCCAAGATTGAGGCTGGTCAGATGATTTTGGTCCAGGATGATATTTTGATCAGCGAATTATTGGCCGAACTGAAAAGCACCTTCCTCCATTTAGCAGAAGAAAAAGGCCTGCCCCTGCATTTCATTCTGGCAGAAGATGTTCCAAACGTCATCAGGTCGGACCAAAAGAGGATTGATCAGATTTTGAAGAATCTCCTTTCTAATGCCTTAAAGTTTACTGAGCACGGGGCAATAACCGTTTCCGTTTCGTTATGCACTGATCCTTCCGTTTTTCCAGAGAGCATAGCCATAGCTGTTCAGGACAGCGGGGTTGGTATTCCTTTGAATAAACAAAAGATTATTTTTGAGGCCTTTCAGCAGGCTGACGGCGGCACGGCCCGAAAATACGGGGGAACCGGACTTGGGCTCTCTATTTCCAGAGAGCTGGCCGAGTTGCTCGGCGGTGAAATTCGGATGGAAAGCAAAGAAGGAGAAGGGGCGACCTTTACCTTGTATCTTCCTTTGACCACCCCGAAATTCATGTCAAAGCAAGTGGAAAAAGAGCAGCATGGGGAACACTCAAAAAAAGCGGTTTTGCCCATGTTCCAGCTGTCGGATGAGATGACCGATGAAGCGATCGATAAAATCATCGACAAAATGGCAGAGGAGCCGCAAGCTCATATTACAGATGATCGAAAAAATATTCTGGAAAATGACAGAACAGTTTTAGTGATTGAAGATGATGCTCATTTTGCCGATTTGCTTGTTCGACAATGCCGTGAAAAGGATTTGAAATGTATTGCTGCCCCGACCGGTGAAAATGGTCTACAACTGGCAGGAAAATATTTACCCGCCGCGATTATTCTTGATTTAAAGTTGCCTGGTATTTCCGGGTGGGAGGTATTGGAAACGCTGAAAAATCAGATTGAAACCCGTCATATTCCGGTTCATATAATTTCTGCGGCTGAAGTCGGTGAAGTAGATGCTCGAAATAAAGGCGTTGTTGCATTGCAGAAGCCTGTCAGTCAGGAGCAGCTTGAGATATCCCTTGTCAATATTCGGGAAACCTCTCAGCAGCGTATCAGGAAACTGCTTGTTGCAAATCGGGATGTGGAGCAGAGAAAGTCAGCCATCGTCCTGATAGGTGATCATGATGTACAGAGCGAAGGGGCGGGATCAGGACAGGAAGTGCTTGAACGATTGAAGCAGCATCGTTATGATTGTCTGGTGATGGGGCTTGATTTTCCAGATATGTCTGGATTATCCCTGCTGCAACAACTGAAAGCCGATAAGGCGGTGCTGCCCCCAGTTATTATCTATACTGATAAGAAACTTTCCCGTGAAGAGACCAGTGAGCTCCGCCAATATGCCAGTTCTATTATTATAAAGGGATTGATGTCCAAAGAACGCTTACTTGATGAAGCTTCTCTTTTCCTCCATCGTATGATCAGCACGCTCCCGGAAACAAAACAACGTATGATCCGCAACCTTCATGAGGATGATGCCATTTTTCAGGAAAAACGGGTCCTTCTTGTTGATGACGATATGAGAAATGTTTTTGCCCTGGCCAAGGTCTTACGTGACAGAGGTATGATAACGGTTAAGGCGGAAGACGGTATCAGAGCTCTGCAGACCCTTGAGCAGGGAGAGTTTGACCTGGTACTCATGGATATCATGATGCCAGTTATGGATGGCTATGAGACCATAAAAAAGATCAGAGAACAGTCGCAATATGAGGACCTCCCCATTATCGCCTTGACCGCCAAAGCCATGCAGGAGGATCGCCGCCGCTGTCTTGCTGCCGGAGCTAATGATTATCTTGCCAAGCCGGTGGATACAGAACGACTTCTCGCTCTGCTGCGGCTCTGGTTATATTCCTGATCCGGCATCATGACCTATGGACGAATCAGACATTGAACAGATAGAGATAAATCTTCTACTAGACGCTGTGGCACAACGATATGGTTATGATTTTCGTAACTATGCACGAGCCTCTATTGAGCGTCGGGTTCGCAGTTTATGTCGAAGCAATGATTGTCGCTATCTTTCCGAAATGCTGCCAGATCTCTTGCGAGATGCCTCTTTCTTGGAAAAAATTATTAGGGAGTTCTCTGTAACGGTCACAGATATGTTCCGTGATCCTTTTGTGTATCAAAGTATCAGGGAGCAGGTGGTGCCGATGTTAAAGACCTACCCCTATATCAAAATATGGGTTGCGGGCTGCGCTACAGGGAAGGAGGCCTATTCCATAGCCATTTTGCTTATGGAGGAAGGCTTGTATGATCGTTCTGTTGTGTACGGAACAGATTTTAATGATATCGCCCTGGAGCAGTCTCAAAAAGGCATTTATTCCCTGGAACGCATGGAGGCATTCTGTGCGAATTATCAGCAGGCCGGGGGAACTGCCGCATTAACAGATTATTTTACCCTGTCAGAGGAGGGGTGCGCTGTTAAGGAAGAGGTGAAAAAAAATATTACCTTTGCTAATCATAATTTAGTGACAGATAATGTCTTCGGCGAGATGCATTTGATCCTCTGCCGTAACGTTCTTATCTATTTCAATAAGATTTTACAGAGGCGGGTGCTGAATATCTTTCGGGACAGTTTGGTTTTTGATGGTTTTTTCTGTCTCGGCAGTAAAGAGAGCCTCAAGTTTTCCGGCCTTGAAAAGGAAATGAAAGTCATCAATGAGAGGGCTCGAATTTATCAAAAAAAAACCTTATAAAGGCCGTTTTCTTGTATTGTTTTATATTGTTAACGTTTTTTTCTCCCCCAGAGGGGGTCATCACCAAAACGATTCATCCACCAGTCTTCAGGGTCATAGAGCGTTTCTTTATCGGGCTTCAGAGGAAAACGGTACTTTTTGATATAGCGCATGAGCAGCTCGTAGGATTCGGTCAGGCGGCACATAATTTCGGCATACCTTTTTTTATCCCGCTCTTCGGCCCTGTCTGGATGGTATTTTTTGCACATCCGACGGTAGGCCTGCTTCATTTCTTCAGCTGTTGCCTGCTCTCCTAAATTGAACAATTTGCTGGCCTGTTCAATGGCCTGCCAATCTTTTTTATTCATTGCGAAGCTCCGGATCTGGCCTGGGTTCAAGCGATACTCCACTGCTCACGGCGTACTTGAAAATCATTTGTGGCTGATATCTCCTCTGGAAAAAGGAGAGAAAGACTACACCGTTCTGCTAACTTTTATGTAATGATGCTGAAAGTCTAGCAACAGGATACTGTATCGAAACGATGGCGTCGATATCTTTCGCTCTTTACGCTTTTTTCAGCAGAGAGATTCGGCTATTTCCTGACAACCCAGCTGCCTAAAGAGGGCGAATACACAGCACCAAGCTGACCGAGCGAAATTCGCGGAAGGGAGAGGATGTTATTGGTTTCAAGATCAACAGCATGAGTGGCGAGGAGCTCTTTTTCACCGGTGGGGGCACCGGAGGAATCGATAATGTCCTGTTGTTCAACAATACAAAGAATCATATTTCCCCCTCGTATATCCCTGTTGTTGTCATCTTATTGCAGATGACAAAGTGTGTTTATTGAGAACCTTCCGCGCTTGTATCATTTATTGTACTTCATTTTTAACAAATGGAACAGAAATAAACATTACTGAAAAAAGATATGAGAATCAGATTGCTATCTATTTTTTATTGAGATCATTGCCAATCCAGTCCGATATCACAGGATTGAGCAGAGTGGGTCAGTGCCCCGACAGAGATCATATCCACCCCGGTTTCAGCTATTCCCCGTACTGTATCCAAGTTTACTCCGCCCGAGGCCTCAATCAAGGCTTTCCCGTTAATCATGGTTACGGCCTGCCGCATGGTGTTGCAATCCATATTATCCAACATGATGATCTGAACACCGCATTCCAGGCATTCCCGCACTTGTTCCAGGGTATCGGTTTCCACTTCAATGGCGATAGTATGCGGCACAGTGGCCCGTGCCTTTTCCACAGCTCGGTGAATGGAGCCGCAGGCGGCAATATGGTTATCCTTGATCAGAACACCGTCGCTGAGGCTGTAGCGGTGATTTCTGCCCCCACCGACTCGAACAGCGTATTTCTCCAGCATCCGCAGGCCCGGTGTGGTTTTGCGGGTATCGACAATGCTGGCCCCGAGTCCCTGTACCATATCCACGTATTGCCGGGTCAGGGTCGCGATAGCGCAGAGTCGTTGGATGAGATTCAAGGCCACTCGTTCCCCCCGGAGCAGGGTGCGTACAGAGCCGCTAACGGTCATTAGTACCTCACCGGAGTCTACCTGCTGCCCGTCCGGTGTTGCCTGGGAAAAAGCTGTTCGTTCATCAAGAAGCCGGAAAACTCTGGCAGCGATCTGCTCCATACCGGCAGCGATCAGGGGTTCCCTGGCCCGGATGAGGACCGTGGCGGTTTCCTGATCGGAAAAGATGGCATCCGTGGTGATGTCACCATGTTCGAGGTCTTCCCGCAGAAAGTTTCGGAGTTGTTCGTCAAGGAGAAAGGTGTCCATGTTTTTTGTGAGATTTGTATCTTTCTTGGTGGGCTACAGCAGGTTTTGTAATTACCTGGGCCTCATCAATAAGGCCTTTCCATGTAGACTTTACGGTGAATTATTGTTTTCTATTTTACTCAGGAGAAAAATTTTTAAGTCTAAGGGGATCTTAAATCCAGCATCAATAACTGTTTAGTGCCTTACTCCTCAACTTCTGTCATGAAAAACAAGAAAATCAAGTATAGTTTTTTAAGTATAAAATATTATGTAATTATTCCTAAAAAAGTTCGTCAGCTACGGTCACGGTGAAGTACACACAAGTTTAAATCCCGCTACTTGTCCACAAGCGAGCCATGTATAATTTCCGCATGTTATTTTTCTATACCTTCGACCGTCCTTGTTGTTAAAATTAGTAGGGAAATATCTTGAATCAAGGTGAATTTTATCCTCATATTTTTTGTTTTTGATATATTTGTCCATATAACCACGAACTGAATTAACTCTTATTTGATTAATATTTGGATCAGAGTAATTCTCGTAGGGGTAAAAAGATATCTTCCATATATTATCTGATAGATACATTTTTTCTAAAATATTATCAATATCTTCAGCGAATAATGATATATCACTATTTCTTTTTTTAGAAGAAGGAAATATAAAAGGCTTATTACATTGCAAATGAATATCCATAACGGATACGGTGTTATCAATAGAACGTATATGTTTTTCTGTCATAGCTATTCTGGATTCTAGACCATTAATTTTGTTACCTTTCTTGTTTGATGTATAAAGATTGTTGACTTCCGATGTGTTTGCTCCTGGAATTTGTCTTTCTCTGCTCAGAAAAAAAAATTCCCCTCTACTACCATTCTTGGAAATATCACCCATCTGTGGGTTTTGATTCTGGGCGGTAAATGCTCTAATTTCACTCCGTAGATAAGCAAAAAGTTCATGTGCAGTAATGATACCATCGGAGGGTTCTCTGTCGGCAATACCGCGAAGACCAGCAATAATTTTTTCGTAAAAAACACTACCAGTGCCCAATTCTCCATCGCTCAATGCTAATTCACCTGAGCCGCCCGCAGTAATAGCATGGGCACCGGGATATTTTGGAATCAAAGCTTCCTTGCCGTAATATCGCCTGAGAAAGGCACCGCTGTAACAGGAGTTTAACAAAACAAGGACATTACGATCAGTTTCTATAACCTCTTCGATGTAGTCTTTGAGCACGCTAAGCTTGATGCTGCTTCCTTTATCCTTCAGGCTACGGGCAGTGCTTTCTAATAAGTAACCTTTGTTATTTTCCGTCATGCCGTGTCCGCTGTAGGCAAAAAGAAAACGTGATTTAGGAAATTTGCTCATACGCTTCGAGAAATATGACTGCATGAAGTACTTGAGGTTTTTGTCATTCATTGCGGAATTTTCCAGCACGACTATTTCATCAAAAAATTCATAATGCTCCAGATAATATTGTAGCTTTCGGATGTCTTCAGCTGCTGCATCAAGTTTCTTTGCCATTATCCCCATGTTGGGGTATTTTGAAATGCCGCAGAGCAGAGCGAAACTCCGGCCCACGTCTTTATTGGTCAATCCGACAACATTGAGAGCTTTCTCCGCCATGGAGCGTTTATCCACAAATTTGACAAAATACTTCTTGTACTTATCTGGAACATCCTGCGCATTTAGGCTATCGTAACAGCAGAGCAACATGAATAGTAAGATCAATGCCTTGGAGTTATATTTTTTTCTTGGCACGGCTATACACCTCCTTCCAGAAAAAACCATTTTGAAATGCCAGAAGCGCAAATGATACCATCTGCATGGATTCGAGCCCGGCTAAACCTTGCACAGAACTTACTAAGGGAAGAAAAACTATAGGGGAGATACAGAGAGGTTTCAGGAATTCCAGCCAAGAAAATTTTTCTTTCAGATGAAAAATATAGTGAGAAATAATTCCAAGAACTGTGCAGAGAAACATCAGCCCAATAGCTGTCAGCGGCGAGATTCCACCAAAATATCCACGAGAAGACGGAGTAGGAAATCCTGTAAGACGGTTAAGCAGAAAAATAAAAGCGCAAAGCAAAAGTATCTCCGGCAGGATTCGTTTTACAGAACGACTGACGATATATTCTGCAATTAGCAGGATGAAATTTAGGGCGATGAACAGGATAAGTAAATATGTAATAAAGGGTTCCATATTATTCCTGACAGGATGTTAAAGTTTTGTTCTTCGTCTCTTACAGCAAGGCAGCAACCATTGCCTTGGCCTCTTCCTGAATCCGGCTCAGGTGGGCTTGATCAATAAAGCTTTCTGCATAGATTTTATAAATATCCTCGGTACCCGAAGGCCGCAAGGCGCACCAGCCGTTTTCCGCAACGATTTTCAGGCCACCGATAGGAGCATCATTGCCCGGCGCATTGGTCAGGACAGCAATGATGGGTTCACCGGCCAGGGTGGTTGCCTGCACATCTTCGGGCCGCAGTCCTTTCAGTACAGCCTTCTGTTCCGGGCTTGCCGGGGCATCAATGCGGGCGTAGATGGGTGCGCCGAACTGTTCGATCAGGTCCTGGTAATGCTTACCCGGATCACGTCCGGTTTTGGCGGTGATTTCCGCTGCCAGCAGGTTGAGGATAATGCCGTCCTTATCCGTGCTCCAGACCGTGCCGTCCTTGCGGAGAAAGCTCGCTCCTGCACTTTCCTCGCCGCCGAAAAAGACGGTCCCCTTGAGCAGGCCGTCCACAAACCATTTAAAGCCCACCGGTACTTCAACCACCTCTCTGCCGAGATGGGCCGCTGCCCGATCAATAATCGAACTGCTGACCAGGGTCTTACCGATACTGAGGTCGGTTCGCCATTGGGGACGATTCTGGGCCAGATAGGAAATAGCCACACTGAGATAATGGTTCGGGTTCATCAGGCCCACGCTCTTGGTGACGATTCCGTGTCGGTCAAAGTCGGTGTCATTGCCAAAGGCGATAGCAAAATCCTCTTTCATGGCCACCAGGCCGGCCATCGCATAGGGCGAGGAACAGTCCATCCGGATCTTGCCGTCTTTATCGCAATGCATAAAGGAGAAGGTGGAATCAAGGCTGTTATGGAAGATCTCCATATTCAGGCCGTATTGCTCCTTAATCGCCTGCCAATAGGCCATGCCTGCTCCGCCCATTGCATCGGCACCGATACGGATACCGGATTCAGCAATTATTTTCATATCAACGACCTGTTCTAAGTCGTTGACGTAGGGCGTGATATAATCGTACAGCTGGACGCTTTTTGCTTTGAGTGCCTCCTGGAGCGGGATCGTTTGAACAGCAGTAAGATTATCCTCCAGAATTGCATTGGCACGGGCCTCAATGACCTTGGTGACGTCGGTATCAGCCGGGCCACCATGCGGGGGATTATACTTGAAGCCGCCGTCCGCAGGAGGGTTATGGGACGGGGTGATGACGATGCCGTCACAGAGTTTTCTGCTGTTATCGCTTTCATCATCCACGCCGTTATGGGTCAGGATAGCATGAGAGATCACCGGGGTCGGTGTGTAGCCGAATTGGTCAGTACCGGAACCGGAGGCGATACGGACTTCAACCCCGTTGGCCGCAAGCACCTGGAGTGCTGTCAGTTGGGCAGGCCAGGACAGGGGATGGGTATCCATGCCCATGAAAAGGATGCCGTCAATACCCGCCTCTTGCCGATATTCACAAACCGCCTGAGTCACGGCCAGAATGTGGGCCTCGTTGAAGCTGCGTTTTAACGAGCTGCCGCGATGCCCTGAGGTGCCGAAGCTGACTCGTTCGGTGCTTTTGCTGACATCGGGAGCCAGAGCGAAGTAGGCGGAGATCAGCTCCGGAACATTGACTAAGATGGATTTTGGGGCTGGCTTTCCTGCAAGATGGTGTGTGCTCATTAATTTCCCTTGTGTTTGTTTATTGTCACTCCGCCAAGGAGGTTGTGCAACGGTGCGCTGTACAATTGCCTGATTCGGTGGCAGAGCTGATGAAGGGCAGGCCACCAAATATTTTTTTAATCAGGGGGGGCGGTTCATTTTTGATAGGATGGATATTAACTTATGCAAGGAGAAGGGGCAAGGTGAATGGCTGAGGTAGCGAAGGAATACCCTGAAATTGATGGGGGATTGAATGATTGATTATGTTCTTGAGATCTTTCTTTTGTTTTGTATGTACTCTTCTATTGCCTCTTTGGTCGTCATCCAGTCTTTATTGTTCATCTTTACTGCTGCCAGCCTTCCTTTTCGGGCCAGTAAGGATAAATATTCTGGAGAGTAGTCACAATGTGTTGCAGCATCCTTGAGGGAGATAAACATTTTTTCTTCTGTTTGATCGGGCTCTATGCTGTTGAGATATAAAATTAAGGACCGTTCTATTGCTCTCCCCATAAAATTTTCATAGGGCTCAGACTTACCAAGGTTTGCCTCATTTAAGACCCTATAATATTTTCTCCTATCGACTTTGAGTATGATGGCTGGAGGGTAGCCATGCTTCATTAAAATGAGGTTCATTAAAAGTCGTGCGACTCGCCCGTTTCCATCGATGAAGGGATGGATCATAACGAGTTTATAGTGTATTTCCGCTGCTAGTTCAGGGGGAGAGATGGAGTATTCATTTGTATGAAACCATTCTATGAAATCATTCATCAGGCGAGGAATTTTAAAGGATTGAGGCGGAATGTGGCGAGCGCCCAGTATCCTGACATTTTGTCTTCGGTAGTGTCCTGCCTCGGAGTCGTCGATAGATTGTAAGATGAGTGAGTGTACTTTCTTTACGGTATCCTCTGTGAGACTTTCTTTTTTTTCTACCAAGGATTTTATGAAGTCGATTCCGTTTTTGTGATTAACGACTTCGAAGTGCTCATTGACAGTTTTTCCGCCGATGGTAATCCCTGAGTTAAGGACAATTTCGGTTTCCTGGAGGGTGAGGGTATTGCCCTCTATTGCATTTGAGTTGTAGGTCCATGCAATAGAAAATTCCTCTTCGAGTTTTTTGACTATGGCTGGCGGGAGCGGACGATATGTGTCGAGTGCTCGTTTTTTACCGAGAATGCTTTTGAGGAGATTGTTGTTCATTTTGTATCGGCCTTGCTTGATTTCTTATCTTCCGATGTTTTTAACATTTTTTCTTCGGTTTTTCAACTATGATTACTCTGTGTCTAAGATATTGGTTCGTCGATATTTATAATGGTTTTGATATTATGATATTCTTGCAAAATGTATCTCCGGTACACTTGTGCATTGACAGTCTCGCCTCTTAAATGTACCTTGGGTACATATACAGTGTAAGTTTCTTATTTCCATATAAATAATGTAATTAGGAGAACTAAAGGCATGGCAACAAGAAAGCGAAATGTAAATACAAAGGCTCGGCAAATTGTAAGGAGTGCAACCGATAAAGGATATACTTATAAAGAAATTGCAGAAATATGTGATGTGTCAACAGGTTCAATTAAGCGGTGGTTGGCCACAGGCAGGGCAGATGCTTCGAAAATAAAAAAGATAGAAATGGAGATTGGTCATGTGCATTTAAGCTGTGAGTCAGTTGGTGATTTATTAATAGATATTTATAAAAGTAGAAAGAAAAGGTATAGATTAAAACGAATAGAATTAAAGCGAGTTGCTGGTAGGTCTGTATTGAAGAGTGGTTTTATCGATAATGTGTTAATGTATTTGCTCGATAAAGGGTATTATATGATTGAAGCTGTTGAAGGAGATGATGATTTTTTTGTTATTATTCGTGTTCGTCAAGTTTTAAAGTATGTAAAGCACTTTCTAAGTGAAGGTGAAATTAATAAATACTTTAATGATCTAGCTGATGAAATAGATGATATCGATTATGATGAAGAATAGTTGATTTCGCAGTTCAAAAAAGGTGACAAAACTATTTTCTATTAACGGTTTACTGGCATCTGTCCTGGAAATTTTGACCGAAGATTCTTTCAGTTGACAATGGAAAATAAATCTGTCCCCTTTTTACAGGAAAAATTATTTAAACCTAGATAATAACACATATTAATATCTAAATTTATTTGAATATCCAGCTACAATTAAACCTATAAATAAAGTACCTAATAATGCCTCTGATCCGCATAAAAATTTTTGTAAAGCACAGATTAGTTGCATATCACTGTCTCCCAATGTGGTAAAGGTAGCTACAGAAAAGTAAAGTGAATTATTTATTGAGCCAACTGTTCCACTAGGACCAAAATGGTAATACAATAATGAATAGAAAGAAATTACACCTAATGAGGATAATAATATCCTAACAGGCTTTTCCCCATACCCCCATAATATATTACCAATATGAGAAAAAATATAACTCCATGAGAATTTAATTTTATTTAATAGTTCTTTTCCGTCTACCTTCCCCTCTTTTTTTCTTTTCAAAATTTTTAGATAGATACATTTTCTCTCATATTTTTTTTCTAGGTAAAAAAACTTTCTTGATGCTTCTGTTTGCCCAGTACTTTGGAAGGTAAAACGGAATATTCTAAAATTTTCATTTATACCACACCACATTTTTTCTTTATAATCAGGTATGTAGAAAAAATTATAAGGTATAATATTACAATTTTCAAATGATGGTGCTAAAAAAAGGCAATTTTTTATTTTAAGGGCTGCTATATCAGTTTTTGAAAACTTTGGCTCAAACATTATACATTGATTAAATTCACAATAAATTAATGAACTTTCACAATTAAAAGATGATAAATTGCATTTTGTAAGTTTAAAATAATCAAAGTGTGCTGATTTTATATTCCATTCATTGCAAGAGGAAAAATTTATGGTTGTAATATTACTTCCATATCCACTATCTTGAGTAAAAATACTAAAATGACCAGAAAATGTTATTTTATCAAGATCTGTAAAGTCTAAATTGTAACCGCTAAGATTTTTATCTTTCAAATGAACATTTCCAATTTCCAAAATCTTTATATTTTCAATTTTCTTTGTGAAATCCTTACCAAATTTTTTTTTTGCCCATCCTAGATAAGGAATAAACCTTTTTACACTTATTATTTGAAGATGTTTATCATTTCTAGGAAAATCTTTACCAATATATGATTTTATTTTGTTTTTTTCCCAAAATCTTACAAATTCATACTGGTTCTCCCCGAAAAATAATTGACCAGTATGAGGAGCATGCAAAAAATTCTCCCTATATTTAAGATCATATAATCTAAGCCACTCTTCAAAAGAAGGTAACACCTCTTTAAATTTTTGATACAAAAGCGGTAATTCATTCAACCTTCTAAACTTGTTAAAATCATCACTATTAAAGTCATTTAACATATCTTTATTTTTAATTTTTACACGGCGACCCTGTACGAAAACTTTAAACTTACTCATTTTCACCTCTTTTTATTGCTTTCATTTCCTCTTCTACCTGTTTCCTCAACCTCTCCCCAAGCCCTGCCGTGCGGTCTGGGTGATACTTCATATCTTCATATTCCACCACCAGTTCGTTTTTACTCTTGCACAGCAGCAGACCTATCGTCGGCTTATCATCTGGATGCCGCATCAGATCATCAACTGCGGACAGGTAGAGATTCAGTTGACCAGTAAAGCCGGGATCAAAAGGTACAGCCTTTAATTTCACCACAACAAAACAACGCAGCTTGAGGTGGTAAAAAAGCAGATCAAGGCGAAAATCTTGATCTCCGACCTCCAGCAGCATCTGACGACCGACAAAGGCGAACCCGGCCCCCATTTCCAGGAGAAACTCCTGCACATGATCCATTAATGCCTGCTCGACTTCGCGTTCTTTTCTGAGGTTGGCGGTGCCGAGAAAATCAAACAGATAAGGGTCTTTAAAGATTTGGGTCGCCATGTCGGAATCAGGCGGCGGAAGGGTGGCAGCAAAGTTGTTTACAATCTGTCCTTGACGCTCATGCAAACGGCTTTCGATCTGCATGACCAGAATGTTTCGACTCCACCCGTTTTCCACGGTTTTCCGGGCATACCATAGGCGTGTTTCCACGTCGTTCAGTTTTTCCAGAAGGGCTAAGTTATGATACCAAGGAATTTGTGCAAGTACCTCTTGCACAATTTTCTGTTCCGGCCACGTCTCGGCAAATTTCCGCATGTACTTGAGGCTACGCGGTGAAAATCCGCTCATTTCCGGAAAGTTGTACTTGAGGTCAAAGGAAATACGATCAATGATTTTGGCACCCCAGCCCTGCTGCTGCTGTCGCTCTACAATGATTCTTCCTATATCCCAGTAGAGAAGAACCAGAGCTGAATTGGCCGCCAAGGTGACGCGCAGGCGTTCAGATCGAATTCGTTCCTTGAGTTCTTTCAGTACGGAAGCATAATCATTCGGGAGCATATTTTTCCCCACAGACGTGGGGAATGATGCATCAAGTCGGTTGACCTTTTTTATCTCTTTGGTATTGTTTTTCTTCACTGTCTTGACCTGTTGGCTCTGTAATCAGCCCGGCTCATGCAAATCCTCCCCCCGCACCAGATCCTCATAGCTTTCTCGCTCTCGGATAACCCGGAATTGATCACCATCGACCAAAACTTCAGCCACTTTAGGGCGGGAGTTATAGGTGGATGCCATAGAAAAACCATAAGCACCGCAGCTCATCACGGCCAGCAGCTCGCCGGGTTGTACATCAGGCATCATCCTGTCTTTAGCCATAAAATCACCGGTCTCGCAGATAGGACCAACCACATCGACCTCCTGCTTTTTATCATCATCAGCAGGCTCCC
This sequence comes from Candidatus Electrothrix laxa, assembly GCA_942492895.1. Taxonomy (GTDB): domain Bacteria; phylum Desulfobacterota; class Desulfobulbia; order Desulfobulbales; family Desulfobulbaceae; genus Electrothrix; species Electrothrix laxa. Next base: position 3,509,396 of record OW818652.1, on the reverse strand, counting down.
GCACCGGGAGAATTTCATGAAAGGCTTTGTAGAGGGAAGGGCGGGCAAGATCGTTCATCCCGGCATCGGTAATCAGGAACCGTTTGTCTTTTTCGCCGCCAGTATTAATCTTGGTGTATTGGACTTTGGTGACCAGAATGCCTGCATTACCGGTAATGACCCGGCCCGGTTCCAGGATCAGGGTGCAGTCCATATCCTCCAGTTCAGCTTTGATTGCAGCGGCATAATCCACCGGATGGGGCGGTTGTTCATCGTCATAAACGATACCTACACCGCCGCCCAGATCAAGATATTGAATGCCGATGCCCTCCTGTTCCAGCCCGACCACAAATTTTTTCACCTTGCGCAGGGCCTCGATAAAGGGATCAATCTGGGTCAGCTGCGAACCGATATGGCAGCTCACGCCGACGATCTCGATATGTTCCATTTTCTTGGCCCGTAAATACTCCTGCAGGGCCTCGTCCACCGGGATACCGAACTTGTTTTTCGCCAGACCTGTGGAAATATAGGCATGGGTCTTTGGATCCACATCCGGGTTGATGCGAAAGGCGATTCGGGCCGTGGTGTTCATCTCTGCTGCAATCTCTTGGATTCGATCCAGTTCCTGAGGAGATTCCACATTAAACATCAGAATATCAGCCTCCAGAGCCTCGCGTATTTCTGTCCGGGTTTTGCCCACCCCGGAATAGATAATTTTCTGCGGATCAATACCAGCCCTCATGGCTCGGAACAGCTCGCCGCCAGAGACAATATCGGCCCCGCCGCCCATCTTGGCGAAGATGTTGAGAACAGAGAGATTGGAACAGGATTTGACCGCAAAACAGGTCTGATGTTTCATCCCGGTAAAACCCGAGTTAAAGGCATCAAAATGACGTTGCAGGGTGGCTGTGCTGTAGAGATAGAAGGGGGTGCCGACTTCTTTGGCAATGTCCTGGACAGGCTTATCCTCACAGTGAAGGATACCGTTTTTGTAGGTGAAATGATTCATTGTCGCTGTTTTGTTTATTGATTAGATGTTCGTGTAGACCGTTCCGCCAAACCTACATCCCGTAGGGGCACGGCGCGTCGTTGCCCCTACAGAGTTCTATACAAAGAGATTTTATTTTTCTGGACATTTCTAAGGAAAAACCGGTTACTGATCCGTTCGTGCATGATCAATAACCGGCTGAGAAAGCGTGTGAGATTACGGCTGAGAATCAGCTCATTGAGCTATTGAGCCTCGACCTCGGCAGAGCGCTCACTCTCATTGGTTGGATCACTCTTGTCAAAGCTGCTGACAGAGTAATACACATACATATTTTCATCCGGTGCTTCGGTATCTTCATAAATATTATAGGGTATGTTGACCTCGCCGATCATTATAGGGTCATCTTCATTGCCCAGACGACGGTATACCCGATAACCGGCTAGATCAGCTTCCGTTCCTTGATCCCAAAAAATCTTGACCGACACAGCAGTACGGACGGTGGTGACGTTCTCCGGTGTTGCCGGAGCGATCAGATCCACCACTTCAACTTCAAGCGGCTTGCTGAACTCACCGGCAACCATGTCCCCGTCATAGTCGCTTAGAGCCTGCACGCGGTAGGTGTATTCATGGCCTCCGCTTACCTGAGTATCCATAAATTCCGGTTCAATCAGCAAGCTCCCGACGTTTTTAAAGGAACCTTTGTCCTCGCGTCGGGAGACCTGATATTTGATATTGTCCGCTGTACTGCCGTCAAGATAGCTTGAAACCGGCTGCCATTGGAGTAAAACTATGCCGGAGCCGATTTCGGCAACTAAGTCCTGCGGTACTGCGGGAGGTGTTTCCCAAGTAAAGCTGACCTGATTGGATTCGGCAGAAGGGGTTAACCAGCCGGTTCGGCTGTGTACTTTAAAAAAATACTGATGGGCCGGTCGCAGAAGGCCGATTTCATAGCTGGCAGCTCTTCGTCCTTCTCGTTCAGGAATAAGGCCACCATCAATTTTGATCGGGCTTCCGAAGGGAACAGGACAGGTCTCGCAGGAGGAACCCGAGGCAACCTCGGCCCGGTAAAGCATAAAGGAATCAATTTCCACCAGCTCCTCACCGCCCACGGTCCGGGTGGGATAACTCCAATACAGGACAGCACCCTTGTCGGTCAGCTCATAGCGCAGATCGCTGATAGGAGCAGGAACCAGGGCCTGCGGTGCCACCGGATCATTTTTATATCCGCAGCCGGTCAGGCCGATCAGAAGTAAACCGCTCAGCAGGCTGCCTACAAGAGAACCTCGCCTCATCACATACATCTTCATCATACTATCCCCAGTTGTTGTTCCGCACGTTCCAATGCCTCGGCAACCCGTATTTCGGCGGTGCCGCCTATGGAAATCCGGCTGTTCACCGAGCCTTCCACGGAAAGGACATCAAAAATATCTTCCTCTATCAAATCTGAAAACTGTTGCAGCTCATCCAGGCGCAGCTCAATCAGCTCGATATCACGTTCCTGGCACAGGGCGACAATGCGGCCCACCACGCTGTGCGCCTGGCGAAAGGGCATGTTTTTCTTGACCAGATAATCCGCGATATCTGTGGCCGTCATGAAACCACCATAGGTTGCCGCCAGCATCTTTTTCGTGTCAAAATTACTGTTGGCCAGCAGCTCAGCTGTGATGGAGAGGCTGGCCTTGACCGTATCCAGCGCATCAAAGAGCGGCTCTTTATCTTCCTGCAAGTCCCGGTTATAGGTGAGCGGCAACCCTTTCACGGTCATCAGCAAAGAAACCAGAGAACCGGTTACCCGCCCGGCCTTACCTCGGATCAGTTCCGGGATGTCTGGGTTTTTCTTTTGCGGCATGATGGACGAGCCAGTGCAGTATTTATCGCCGATCTTGATAAAGTCGAATTCCTTGGAGGCCCAGAGGACAAACTCCTCAGCCATTCTGCTCAAATGGAGCTGGATGGTGGTCAGGCAGAAAAGCAGCTCCATAGCAAAATCGCGATCCGCCGTGGTGTCCATAGAATTGGCTGTGACGGCTGGAAAACCCAGTTCCTCAGCGACAAATTCCCGATCAATAGGCAGGCCGGTGCCAGCAAGGGCTGCTGAGCCCAGGGGCATGATGTTGATCCGTTTCAGACCGTCGGCTATTCGTTCCCGATCCCGCCCGAACATCTCCACATAGGCCAGGAGATGATGAGAAAGCAATACCGGCTGGGCTCGTTGGAGATGGGTGTAGCCCGGCATTATCGCACCGAGATTGGTGCGAGCCAAGCGGGTGAAACCCTTCTGGACCTCAGTTAAGAGCTGATTCAGCGCGGCAGATTCATCCCGGAGGTAGAGGCGGATATCCAAGGCCACCTGATCGTTGCGGCTGCGGGCGGTGTGCAGCTTTTCTCCGGCAGCTCCGATCTTATCGGTCAGGGTCTTTTCGATATTCATGTGAATATCTTCCAGCTCAGCCCGAAAGGTGAAGCGGCCCTCGCTGATCTCCTGCTCAATCTCGGTTAAGCCAGCAATGATGGCATCCCGCTCTTTGTCATCAATCAGGCCCTGCTTGGCCAACATGCGGGCATGGGCCTTGGAACCCATGATGTCGTGCCGGTACAGTCGCCAGTCATAAGAAATGGATTCGGTAAAGGCTTCCACTGAGGCGGCGGTCTGTTCGGCGAAGCGTCCGCCCCAGAGTTTGCCTGATGTTTTGCTCTCTATATTGTCTTTAATCATATTTTATAGTTATAACTTAGTTGCAGCATTAGTTGCAGCAGTGTTGTTTGGTTTTTTTAAATATTTCATTTGTTTTTGAAAGTGCTAAATGACAGCGCAACCTCCGTCGCCTCAATCTCGCTGCCGTCAGTCAACAGCAGGTAGGACCTGAGCTTGGGCAACGCACTCACATCCTTCAAAGTCAGATACTCCTGGACCTGCCTGGTACCTTCTTCCTTTTTTTGCTCCCATCCCTTTTTTCCGTCCTTCTTCTTACAGAATTTCAGCTCAAAGAGAAACTGGTTCGGCATTGCAAAGGGACTGCGTTCCAGCAGCAGAATATCCGGGTAGCGGTTGTTCACCTCCGGTTCGCTGCGGATAAAATACGCTTCGGACTGATAGAACAGGGTCAGAATCACGGCCTTGATGTGCTTTTCATCCATGTTCATGAAGTCACGATTGGAGAACAGGGCTAGCACCTTGCCGATTTCCTCGGTCAGCGGCTTGATGTTATTGTACAGAGCAAGTTCGGCCACTGCATTTTCTATTGCGTCCTTTGAAATGGAGATCTTAGCCCGCTGTTCGATTTCCTCTTTGAAATAATCATAATAGAGTTTTTGGATAACATAGTTCGGAATACCGTAACGTAACCGATTCAGCAAGGTGCCGGTAATGGTCACAAAGCCCATATACAGTAGCAGGGCGATGAAATCATTTTGCTCAAACTTTTTATCCGCAGAAAGTTTTCTACTATGGAGACCGATAATCTCTCCGTTGGTGATCAGCTTTTCCAGCGTTGTAAAATTCGCAGCCCGATCACCGATCCCGAACAGCTGCATGATTTTCTTGTAGTCCGAAGCGATGTTGTCGTCCAGCATCGTTTTGGGATAGGCGCAGGTTTCCCTATTGAAATTCTTTGCAAAGTACAGCACCATGTCCGCATTATACACCCGCTCCGTCCGCTCATCGGAAAACAGATACCCGTTGTACCATCTCTTCAGGTCATTCATAAGCGCAATTCGATCAAGAGCGCAGTTCCGCGCCAGCGGCTCGACAATGCTTTCGGTTTCTTCTTCGGTGAAGCCGAGCACCTGATTGAACAGGCGGTGATGGGTGATGTTCTCGCCGATATTGAACCCGCTGGTCATACTGTCCAGAGTAATGGAGGTAACCCCAGTGATGAAAAAACGGTCAACAATACCTTCCATAGTTCCGGTCTTGATTGTTTCGTAAAAACTGCGCATGAAACCGCCCCTGCCGACGACTTCCCGAAAGCGTTCCAGACTGCTGCCTAAGATGGAATTGGCAAAATGATCATACTCGTCGATCATGAGGTAGATATTTGCATCTTCTGTCCAAGAAAAGAATATCTTCATGGACGAGGCTGCTGAAGGGGCCGCCTTCACCTGCTGCAAGCTCTCCGCAGGATAGCTGTAGCGGCGCAGAAAATCACACAGCCGTTTTTGTATCTCAAGACGGAATTCCTGCTCAACCGTCTTTGCATCGGTATCGGCGATGCCGCTGAATTCCATAAACAGAACTTGATACTTGTTTTTCAGCGGTGTCGGGTTGTCGCCGATGTGCAGGCCGAAAAAAAGGGACTCGAAATGTCCTTTCTCGTTTATATCGTAGTAATGCTGGATAGTTGAAAGGAGCAGGCTTTTTCCGAAACGACGAGGCCGGAGCAGAATATTGAAGCAGCCCTGCTCCTCCAGCTTTTGTATATACCGGGTTTTATCTATATACAGATAATCCCCGGTTCGTATTTTTTTAAAATGGCTCTCGCCGTAAGGAATTTTCATGTCTGCCTTTTCGCCTTTTTCCTATCCCAGCACCCTACTTCCGATTCAACGCCTGAATCTGGAGGCGCAGGGAGTTCAGCCGGATAAAACCACCCGCATCAGCCTGATCATAGACCGCATCTTCCTCAAAGGTGGCATGGGCCTCGGAATACAACGAGTTGTCTGATTTACGGCCTACTGGGATGCAATTACCCTTGTAGAGCTTCAGGCGGACAGTACCGTTCACGGTTTTTTGGCTTTCGTCCATGGTCTTCTGCAAGAGCGCCATTTCCGGGGCAAACCAGAAACCGTTATAAATCAGCTTGGAGTACTCCGGTACCAAGCTGTCCCGGATGCGCAGGATCTCGCGGTCCAAGGTGATAGTCTCCAAGTCTCGATGGGCTTCCCGGAGGATGAAACCGCCCGGTGTCTCGTAGACCCCGCGTGATTTCATACCCACAAAGCGGTTTTCTACCATATCCAAACGACCGATACCGTTTTCTCCACCCAGGCGATTGAGCTCAGTGAGCAATTCTACCGGTCCGAGACGTTCACCGTTGATGGCGACCGGGTTGCCCTGCTCAAAATCCATCTCAATATAGGTCGGGACATCAGGAGCGTTTTCCGGGGACACGGAGAGCTTGAACATGCCCTCTTCCGGCTCGTTCCACGGATCCTCCAGGATGCCGCCTTCAAAGCTGATATGGAGGAGGTTTTCGTCCGAGCTGTAGGGATTCTTCTTGGTTGTGGGGATAGGAATATTATGTTCTTTGGCAAAGGCGACCAGTTTTTTGCGGGAATTGAGATCCCAGAACCGCCAAGGCGCAATGATCTGCAATTTCGGGTTCAGGGCCAAGTAGCCTAACTCAAAACGAACCTGATCATTGCCCTTGCCCGTGGCTCCGTGACTGACCGCGTTCGCGCCTTCCTGTTCCGCAATACGGACCTGTTCTTTGGCAATGATCGGGCGGGCCAGTGAGGTGCCGAGGAGGTAGGAGCCTTCATAAATGGCATTGGCTCGAAAAGCTGGGAAAATATAGTCACGGACATATTCCTCACGCAGGTCGGAAATAATTACCTTTTCCGCACCGGTGGCCATGCCCTTTTCCCGGACAGCGTCCCAGTCTTCGTGCTGGCCCACATCAGCAGCGTAGGCGATAATGGGGCATTCGTATTCTTCTGCCAGCCATTTAAGAATGACTGAGGTGTCCAGGCCGCCTGAATAGGCGAGTACTATTTTATTTATACTCATGATGTTTTTTTTATTTTGGATAAAAAATGATGGGCTCCGTAGGGGCAGACCTCTATGTCTGCCCGCTATGAAAGGGCGAACACACAGGTTCGCCCCTACAGGAGGCCTTGTTTTCGAATTGATGCCCGATCACACCATCCCGTTAATTAAATATTCCAAGATGGCCTTATGCATGTGCATCTTATTTTCCGCCTGATCAAAGGCGACACATTGCGAGCCTTCCAGGATTTCTTCGGTGATTTCTTCATCCCTATGGGCAGGGAGGCAGTGGAGAACAACAGCATCAGCTGCTGCATGCTTGAGCAGGGTCTTGTTCAGCTGATAGGGTTGAAAAACAGCTAGTCGTTTTTCCGCCTCGTCTTCCTGGCCCATAGATGCCCAGACATCAACATTCACCACATCAGCGCTCTGCATCGCCTCCGCAGGATCGCGGAGCAGGGTAATCTGCTTTTCCGCCCGCTGTTGCGCTGCTTTGAGGATTGCCGGGTCAGGATCATACCCGGTCGGGCAGGCAAGGGTCAAAGAAAAACCAAGTACTGAGGCTGCCTGGATCCAAGAATTGGCCATATTATTACCATCACCGACCCAGACTATCTTTAACTTACCCAGCTCTCCTTTTTGTTCAATCACTGTCATGATATCGCTGAGAATTTGACAGGGATGGTGCAGGTCGGTCAACGCATTGATCACCGGAACAGCTGAAAAATGAGCCAGTTCTTCCACGACCTCCTGGCCAAAGGTACGGACGACAAGGGCATCGACGTAACGGGCCAGAACCCGTGCGGTATCTTTGAGGGGTTCCCCTCTTCCCAACTGGCTTTCCTTGGCCGACATAAAGATAACCTGACCGCCCATCTCATACATCGCTGCTTCAAAGGATACCCTAGTCCTGGTTGAGGGCTTTTCAAACAGCATGCATATCTTTCTTCCGGCAAGCTGTTGATGCCGCAGACCGTCCTGTTTCTCTTTTTTCAGGACTGCTGCCCGGTCAAGAAAGGTATGCAGCTGTGTTCGGGTAAAGTCCTGGAGCGTTAATAAGTGGGTATTCATAGTAGTATTTTATCTTAATGTTCAAAAAAGCAGGCTGGCAGAAGAAGTTCTCCTTTGTCTGTGCTGAACAGAACACAGGCTATTGAGCCCAAAAATTATTGATATAAAAAAAACATCGCTTTTGCAAAGTAATTCTGCTGTAACCTTGATAAATTGTTCTTCAGACCCCTATGCGGAATGAAAAATGCAAAGATTTTTTTTGGGTGCAGCAGCTGTCTCGAAACCCAAAGCATAACATCTAAGCGAGGAGATGCCAACCAGTCCGAATTTTCGCGCGTTGTTAGAATGAGATTAAAATCTTGACAGGGTATACGGGACATTATAAAGCTGTGTTGCGCCGTGCTGTTCTCCATGCTCAGGAGGTGGTGATAGTCGTAGAGTCAGGCAGCTGAGGTGGCGCGTTGAAGGAAAAAATTAATAGGTCCTTGATACAGTAAGAGAGATAATGACAATGCAAAAAAAAATGCATCTGACAAGCCTCGGTTGCGCAAAAAATTTGGTCGACTCCGAGATGATGCTCGGTTCCCTTGAAATCGAAGGGTATGTTACCGTGGAAGATCCGGCTGAGGCAGAATTGCTTCTTGTTAATACCTGCGGATTTATTCGCCCGGCAGTGGAAGAGGCTGTGGATGAAATCCTTCGCCTTGCCGAATATAAGCAGAAGGATCCGACGAAGAAATTAGTGGTCACCGGGTGCATGGTCCAGCGTTACGGTAAAGACTTGCAGGAGGAACTTCCCGAAGTGGATTTCTTTGTCGGCATTGACGAGGAAAAGGATATCGCCTCCTTAGTGAAAGGCTGGTCCCCAGCCAGTTCTTCTTTATTTCTTCAGGGGCCGTCTTGTTTTCTTGCTGACAGCAGCGTGCCGCGAAGGCTGGCAACTCCATTTTTTCGCAGTTACCTCAAAATTACCGAGGGCTGCGATAATCGCTGTACCTACTGCATGATTCCGGCGATACGAGGTGATTTGCGCAGCAGATCTGTTCAGGATCTGATTATCGAAGCCAAGGCCCTGGAGCAGGGAGGGGTAAAGGAGCTTTCCCTTATTGCCCAAGATCTGACAGGCTACGGTGATGATTTTGATGATCAGGATAATCCTGAAGTAGGCGATAACCTTGTATCCCTGCTCAGGAAACTTCTTGCTGAGACTGATATTCCCTGGTTGCGCCTGCTCTATCTCTATCCCTCTTCGGTTTCAGAAAAACTTCTTGAGCTGATGGCTGAGCAGCCTCGCATCTTGCCCTATCTTGATATACCTTTTCAGCATGTCAGTGACCCTGTCCTGCAAAGAATGGGGCGTCGTTATGGGCAGCAAGATCTGGAGCACTTAATTACTATGATTCGTCGAATTCTGCCTAACTGTGCCCTGCGGACCACGATGATGGTCGGTTTTCCTGGAGAAACAGAAGATGACGTGGAGAAGTTGCTTGATTGTCTGGAAAGATGGCAACTAGACCATGTGGGTGTTTTTCCCTACGAGGCTGAACAGGGCTCAATTGCAGCTGACTTACCGGAAAAATTGGCTAGGAAAATTCGAGAGGAACGTTTTGCCCGAGTTATGGAACTACAGGCAGAAATAAATGCCCAACGCTTGCAACAGTATGTAGGAAAAAAAGAGCTTGTTCTCGTAGAAGGGGTCAGTCAGGAAACAGAACTGTTATTGGAAGGACGAACTCGGCATCAGGCCCCAGATATTGACGGGTGTGTTTTTATTAACGACGGAACAGCAAGCCCCGGTGATATCGTTACAATAGAAATCACCGAGGCTCATACCTACGATCTGGTAGGGGGAATTATCCGCTAAGATCCGCTAAGCGCAGAAAAAAGATGAATTATTTTTTCTTGCTCTTGCTCTTGCTCTGCGGCTTTGCTTCTGCATCCACCCGTTCTCTCAGATCTTTGCCCACCTTGAAAAAGGGAAGCTTTTTCGGGGCAACGCTGATTTTTTCTCCTGATTTCGGGTTGCGACCTGTGTAGGCCCCGTACTGCTTTACGGTAAAACTTCCGAATCCACGAATTTCAATGGAATCTCCTTCAACCAAGGCATTGCTCATTGCATCAATGATTGTCTTGGTGATAGCGGCAGTCTCGCGTACAGGCAGCTCAATTTTCTCAGCTAATACTTCAATAAGTTCCGATTTATTCATACCTTCTCCCTTTCACAGCAGGGCCTGCAGCCGTATAGTGCAAGGCCGAGGGGTTAAAAATTAGTTTAGTGGAAACCATTAAATATCATTACTATTAATCATAGTTAATCAGGTATATTTCTGAATGTAAAGGATATATTTAATTTTTTTTACAAAAAAAGTTTTTTCACATCAATTTGATCCAAAAAACGGTAGCTTCCCTCGGGCAGATTTCCCAGTCGTAATCTACCGTAGGCCGTTCGTTTTAAACGAATAACCGGGTGACCGACCGCCTGAAACATCTTTCGCACCTGCCTTTTCTTTCCTTCGTGGATTATGATCTCAATGACATTAGCATCTCTCTTTTTTTTGAGGATACGAAGTTGAGCAGGCCAAGTTTTTTTACCGTCGAGTACAATTCCTTGTTCAAGCCTTCGCAGATCAGACTGCTTAGGGAGGTCCCGTACTGTTGCTTCATAAGTTTTGTTAACCTCAAACCGGGGATGAAGGACCTGATTGGCTAAGGCCCCATCATTGGTCAGGAGAAGAGCTCCTTCGCTGTCTAAATCAAGTCGGCCTACCGGAAAAAGGCGTTCTTGTATTCCTGGGAGAAGATCTGTAACGATTGGGCGGCCTTGGGGGTCGGACATAGTGGTGACATAACCCCTTGGCTTATGGAGGAGGATATATATTTTATTTTCTTCCTTTAAGGGCTTGCCGTCTACGGTGATGACGACCTGTTCAGGATCAACCTTCAGTCCCGGTTGGGTGACCGGTTTGCCATCAACCTTGACCCTGCCTTGGGCGATATATTCTTCGGCCTTACGCCGGGAACAAATACCGGCATGGGCTATAATTTTTTGTATTCTTTCCATATAAAATAAGGGACGCGACAAGCCGTGCCCCTACCTGTCATCATCTGAACTGCGCCGGAATAATTGTATTGTATTTACTGTCCACAAGTTCCTTGGTTACCTGATCCACCGCCAGTACCTCGGTGTACCAAGGCTTCAGGCGACAATCAAAGACAATGGGCGGTGTGAGGCCGACATGGAAGCGTTTGACCTGTTGCTGCTTGCCGTGAATATCCGCAGCCGGTTCAAAGCGGGTGAAAAAGGTCCAGATAAATTCCTGCATACTTTCCGTGGCCTCGGCAGTGGAATCCACCAACAGGATAACCGGCCAATCAGCCACGCCCTCCCAAGCTGCAAGTTTCGGCCCCAGTTCCGGACTGTTCTCGTAGGCATCGCCCTGAACCACAAGGGTACCGGGCAGAAACGCGTTCGGATGCGCACAGTCTGGAGGCAGGCTGCCGCTGAATTCTCTCGGCAGGTCACGCCGTTTTTCACCCAATCCCATCATCATGGCTTTGGAGCCCTTATTCACTGAGGGGCCGGTGTAATCCAAGGTGTCTTGAGATACATTTGCAAAGACAAAGAGATCCCTATCCCATTGGATACGTTCCAAAACATGGGTCCACAGTTTGCCAAAATCAGCAATATCGAGACTGCCATCCGTGATAATCAGGAATTTGGTTAGCGAAAGCTGTCCCTCCCCGAGAACGCGCAGGCCGGAAGCAAAGGCTTCGCGAGGATAACGATTACTGACCTTGGCCGCAGCCAGGCAATGAAATCCAGCCTCTCCAAAGGTTTTGAGCTGCTGCACACCCTTCATCACCAAGGGAAAAAGCGGCGAGAGCAGATCCTGCAAAAAATCACCGATAAAATAATCTTCCTGCTTGGGTCGACCAACCACTGTAGCCGGATAGATGGCGTCATTGCGATGATAAAGATGGGTGGTCTGAAAGACCGGGTAATCATGGGCTAAAGAATTATAGCCGTAATGGTCGCCAAACGGGCCTTCCGCCTGCCGAAGCTTGGGCGGGACAATCCCCTTGATAGCAAACTCCGTTTCCGCCACTAAACGATGCCCCCCCAGAGGATCTTTGGTCATACCCAGTTTTTTACCCTGCAACAGAGAAGCCAACATCAGCTCGGGGATATCTTCAGGCAAGGGCGCGATGGCGGAGAGCATCAGGGCTGGTGGCCCACCGATGTACAAGGTCATAGGCAGGGGCTGATTTTGCTGCTCTGCTGCGCAATAATGGTAGCCGCCGCCCTTATGAATCTGCCAGTGGATGCCAGTGGTGGTGTCGTCATAGCGGTGGATACGGTACATTCCCAGATTATGGCCGTGTCCGTCTGGGTGCTCGGTATAAACCAGAGGCAGGGTGACAAAGGCTCCTCCGTCGGAATGCCAAGAGGTAAGCATGGGCAGCTCGGTCATTCGGGCCGGTTGTTGCAGGTTTTCCAAAATCGGGGCGGAACTTGGCCTCACGTTTTTCAAGCCGATTTTCAAGGCCTGGAGAGCCAGCGGTGCAGCCTGCCGAATCGTGGAGATACTGGGAGGCATGGCCTGTTCTGCCAACCTGACCAGATCCGCGACAAAATCCATCGGCTTGGTGCCGAAGGCCAGCTCCAACCGACGATTGGTGCCGAAGAGGTTGGTGACTACCGGAAAGGAGGAACCCTTGACCTTGGTAAAGAGCAGGGCCGGGCCGTTGCTGGCAATGACTCGGCGGTGAATTTCCGCTATTTCGAGATAGGGATCAACCACGGTGTCAATAACGAGGAGCTCGTTTTCTCGGCGGAGAATGTCAAGGTATTGTCGGAGATTGTATATTGATGTCATGGCGTCGAAGTAAAAGCTGGTATTTTTTTCTTCTTTTATTCTTTTTTTTCGACAAGAACAACTCTTTTTCATACAAACCCATACAAAGAGGATTTGCCTCTGCTTCCGGTTCTCAATTGCATAACGAGGATTTCCATTTGTTGTAATCGGAGAGTCCCAGTCTGAAGCGGCTTATATTACCTTCATGAAGATCGCCAAGTTCATCCAGAACTAGTTGCGTAAACTTGTCACGATCCTTGGGAGCGATGCTGACAGGAACAACTTTTTTGATTTCTGCCGGGGAGGAACGAAGGTGACCGAGGACAAGCGCCCTGACAGTATCGATTAAGGCTGTACGGTATCGCAGGCGGAATGTATCCGGGGGCACCAATGCTTGGCGTACAGCGACATATTGTTGGCATGAACGCTCATAAGCCCAAATAAAGACATCTTTGAGCAGTTCGATACGGTTGACTTCATAGACTCCGAGCACGGCATCCGTATACGCCTGTATGGGCACATCAATAAAAGAGAGCGGGCAGAGATTGTGCTTTATAAAGGGTATGTTGGCGGCAATACGGGAGACTCTCTTGTTGACATCCATGAAGGGTTGCAGATAAGGCAGGTGTACCATGAAAAAAAAAGCCTGTTCAAAAGGATCGGCAATAGCATCGGTGGTATCCAGAATGTGGTGAAAAATTTCATTAATTCTCTGTGGCATGGCAAGGGGCAAATAAACACTACCTCCTATTTCTACCGCCCGTGAACGGATACGACCGCAGTCCCGTCCGTCGGCTAACAGGCCGTCTGCAAGCAGGGCATGCAGATTCAGAATGGAAAAGGTATTAAAACCGACGAAGTCTGACTCGTTGATCAGCATTTCAATAGCCGCTTTATGATTCAGGATCATTTGGGTTTCAAATGCATCCTTTCCCTCAGCCTCCTGTCCACGTTCAATCAACCGCTCCGTGTCAAGTCGGTTGTAGGTGTTTCCTTCCAGCTGCGATGAAGCCCAGGAAAGATCGATGAGCAGCCGATTTAATATGTCACGGGCAAAAGTTCCTGCCACTTGACCGCTTGCATGAGAGCGGCCCAGCTCATGCAGTTGACCGCGTAAATTTTCAGACAGATAGAATGTTGTGTTCGGGATATAGTCTGCAAGGAAGCTCTGATTATAACTGACCGGTCTCCTCTGATGACGGGGTCGCCTGACAGCGTTTCGGATTTCCCTGCCTTGAGGTGATAGGGGAATATCTGCATCCGGCTCTGCCCCTCGCGCATCAGGCATCTCAGAGAACCCGGCAGGCTCAGGAAACCTTGCGCTGGCCGCAATATGCTGATGATAGCGTCTGGCCCTCCCTTTTCCCAATGCATTTATGCTGCCCTTGTCTGTGAGTTGAGCCAGACGGCGTTGCAGGGTACGCCTGCTTATACTCTCTTTATTTAATTTGCCATGAAGATTTCCAATTCCGATACCGTCCGGGTTGCGAGCGACTTCTCGGATGATTTGCTCATCAATCTTTGGTGGTCTTTTGTTCGGCATAATTGGGTCTTCCTTGTTTGCTTTTCACAAAAAAATATTTTTTATGGCGCGATTAGGGTTAATCGCGCCAAGGAAAATGGCGCGATTAAGATTAATCGCGCCAAGGAAATGCGCAAGTGAAAAAGGGACAGGTGCTCCTTTTCTTGACAAGGCAGAAGGCTGCCGTTATCATGATTTGTATAATCATGAAAAATACCATTAATATCAAGGTAAAGCGGTATTAGATTTTTGTTTTTTTGATTGGCGCAGTAGCAAAAAACATTTTTCACGGAGGCCTTCTTTTTGTTTTCGGAGTGAGCCGGACTGATGTCCCTATGTGTTGTTTATTAAAAATTGCATTTGGAGGAGAGTATGAAAGGAAGCAAGCTTGGTGTTGTGGTTTTTGCGGTACTGTATGCCTTGGTCAGCAGCAGCTTGGTCTTTGCCGAAGGCTATGGTCATGAAACAGAAGTCAAGGATATGAGCTTTGCCTGGACGGTTGACGGAGAGAATTTAAAGGTAAAACTCTCTGCGAAAACGACAAGCTGGGTCGGTGTCGGTTTTAACCCCTCCTCGAAGATGAAGGGTGCTGGTTTTGTTCTGGGCTATGTGAAAAAGGGCAAGGTAAAGGTCTCTGATGAATACGGCGATGGTGAAAACAGCCACAAGTCGGACAAGAAGCTCGGTGGTACAGACAATGTGACCGTTATCGGCGGCTCTGAAAAGGACGGTGTGACCACTGTCGAGTTTTCTCTCCCCTTGAAATCCGGTGAAGAAACAGACGCGGTTATTCAACCAGACGGAGAAACAACCGTTCTTCTGGCCTATGGTGAAGGCCGCGATAGTTTTAAGGTAAAGCATAAGTTTCGTACGGCCATTAAAGTGAATTTGCAGACAGGCGAGGTTAAGTAGCTCACTGGACGTCAACACCATCCCCTCCCTGGAGAAAAGCAATGCGACACGGTTGGCTCTTTCTTGCTCTTTTGCTGCTGCTGCCCCTCTCTTACCCGAGGCAGTCTGCTGCTGAACCGGGTGATACGCAGGCGGAAGGAACGGAGAAGGAATATAAAGTCGGTGATCCTGCCCTTGATGTCCTCTGGGTGGATGAACAGAATGGTAAGTATCTCCCCCTCGACAGCAGCTTTCTTGATGAAACCGGTACTACGGTCACGTTAAAAGATATCATAGACAGGCCGACGCTGATCCTGCCTGTCTATTTTCATTGCCCGAACAGCTGCACCCTCAATCTCTCCCACCTGACCGATGCTGTCAACAGGTCAAGCTTCACTCCCGGTAAAGATTTCAACCTTATTGCCTTCAGTTTTAATGATCAGGATGATCCAGCAAAGGCACAGGCGGCCAAGGATAATTACCTGCGGCTTTTGCCGGAGACCTTTCCCACGGAGAGCTGGAAGTTCCTCACCGGCAGCAAAGAGGATATCCTGGCCCTGACCGAATCCATCGGCTACCGATTTGACCAACGAGAGGACGGCACCTTCATCCATCCCTCGGCCTTGGTCGCGGTTGCCGCTGACGGCATGATCATTAAATATATCTACGGGACCTTTATCAGCGGTGATGTGGACATGGCTATCTCTGAAGCGCAGAAGGGCAGGCCTGCCCTGTCTGTGCGCCGTTTTCTTGATTACTGTTTTAACTATGCCCCGGAAAAAACCAGGGCGTTTTTTACCAATATAAAGCTGTTTGTCGTCGTAGGTTTTGCATGTGCAGGAGGGCTCTTGTTCCTCTGGCTTCGTCGAAAAGACAGGAAGGGACAGAAAAAAGATGAGGAACAGACTACAGCACATGATGATCATCATCAGACAGGAAACAAGGTATGAATGCGACTGAATCATTCTATAACACACCATCGCCGCCGGGTCTGAAGGGAATCTGGGCTTGGCTTCTGACCCATGATCATAAACGGATCGGGATCATGTATCTCTGGTCAGTGGGCTTCTGGTTTTGCGTTGCCCTCTGCTGCGGCCTGCTGATGCGGATTGAGCTGATGTGGGTCGGCAAGACCATCATGGGGTCGGAGGTCTATAACTCCCTGTTTACCCTGCACGGGGTCATTATGGTCTTCCTCTTTGTGATCCCGGCGGTACCATCGATATTCGGAAATTTCTTCCTACCCATTCAGATCGGGGCAGATGATGTCTTTTTCCCCCGGCTGAACCTGCTGTCCTGGTATCTCTTTATGCTCGGCGGCCTGCTTGCCATTGTCTCACTCTTTCTGGGAGAGGGGTTTCCTGATACCGGCTGGACCTTCTATGTGCCCTTCAGCCTGACAACAGACAAGAATGTGGTACTGACGGTGACTGCCGCCTTTATTCTCGGCATGTCTTCCATGCTGACCGGGCTGAATTTTATCACCACCGTTCATCGAATGCGGACAAAGGATATGGGCTGGATGCAGATGCCGCTTTTTACCTGGTCCCTGTATGCGACTTCCTGGGTTCAGATCCTGGCGACGCCGGTTCTTTCCATCACCCTGCTCATGGTCATCTTTGAGCGCGTCTTTGCCATTGGCCTGTTTGATCCTGGCAAGGGCGGAGATCCGATTCTATACCAGCATCTCTTCTGGATGTACTCCCATCCGGCAGTCTATATCATGATTCTGCCTGCTATGGGGTTGATCTCTGAGATCATTCCGGTTTTTTCCAGGAAGGCCGTGTTTGGTTATAAGGGCATAGTTATTTCCTCTATGGGGATCGCCGTTGCGGGCTCGCTGGTCTGGGCCCATCATATGTATACCAGCGGAATGAGCGATGTTGCGATCTTTGTCTTTTCCCTGCTGACCTTTCTTGTGGCCATTCCGACGGCGGTAAAGGTTTTTTCCTGGATCGCCACCATGTATAAAGGGGCAATAGAGATGACCCCGCCGCTCTATCTTGCCCTGATTTTTATTTACCTCTTCTGCATTGGCGGGTTAACCGGTTTGGTGCTGGGGGCGGCAGGAACTGATATCCATCTCCACGATACCCATTTCGTGGTGTCCCATTTTCATTTCGCCATGTTCGGGGGCACCGGCTTTGCCTTTTTTGCCGCCCTCCATTACTGGTGGCCGAAGATGTTCGGGATTATGTATGATTTTAAAAAGGCCTATATTGGGGCAACTTTGGCCGCAGTAGGCTTTATCTTTCATTATATACCTATGTTCATTCTCGGGATGCAGGGGATGCCCAGGCGCTATTATGATTATTTGCCGAAATTTGAGCGGGGAAATTTTTTGGCTGGCCTTGGTGGTTTCCTGATGGTCATCGGCATTCTCCTGATGTTTTATAATCTGCTGATCAGTTTTCGGAAAAAGAAAGGAGCGCCTCAGGATCCGTGGGGCGGAACAACCCTGGAGTGGTCTGTTCCCTCACCGCCTCCGCTGCATAATTTTGTCGAGGAACCAAAGGTGAAGGAGTATCCCTACGATTTCAGTGAGGTCATTGCCAGAGCTCAGGATGCTCAGGACGCTCAAGATAGCGAGGAAGAGGATGGAGAAAAAGATAGATAAGACCGGGGTTCGTATCGGCATGTGGCTCTTTCTCTATACAGAGATCATTTTGTTCGGCGGGCTTTTTGTGCTCTATGCAGCCTATTTCCATAAATACCCTGAACTCTTTGCTCAGGGAGGAAAGGAGCTTAATAGAGTTCTCGGCACGGTGAACACTGCCGTTCTGCTGATCAGCAGTTTTACTGTTGCCGCCTCTATTACAGCTCTACAACGTGGGAAGAAGGGGCAGACCATTGCCTTACTTCTGTTCTCGATCTGTTGTGGTGCTCTCTTTCTGGTCAATAAGTATTTTGAATGGTCAGCAAAGTTTCATCATGATATTTTTCCCAATTCAGCAACCCTACAGGATGGACCTGACGGACTGAATATTTTTTTCGGGCTCTATTATGTGATTACCGGTCTGCACGCTCTCCATGTGATTATCGGAATGCTCCTGCTGACGATCACTCTTGTTCTTGTCATAAAGGAGAGGGTGCATCAAGATCGTTTTCAGCTTCTGGAAAATTCCGGTTTGTACTGGCATTTGGTCGATCTGATCTGGATCTTTGTTTTTCCGCTGTTTTATTTGGTCCTTTAAGCGCGTTAAGCAGGAGGGGAGGTATTGTGAATACACAGATTATAAATACACAGATTGTGAATACAGAAGAAAACCAGCATATCATCTCATACAAAATGTTGGGCATCGTTTTGGCGGCCTTGTTGGTGCTGACCGGCGTAACAGTGGCTGTTTCCACGGTTGATCTGGGCGTCTTTAATGTCCCTGTAGCGCTTCTTATCGCCTCGACCAAGGCAACCCTGGTGTTGCTTTTCTTCATGCATATGAAGTATGAGAGCAGGGTGATTATTGTTTCTTTTATCAGCGCAGTGGTCTTTTTAGGCATCATGATCAGTCTTATGTTCTTTGATGTGGCCTTCAGGTAATTCAGTTAGGATGGAGAAGCTATGAGTCCGGTAGAAGGGGTAGATCTTGTTTTTTGGTACATACTGGGGATTTCTTTTTTGCTCCTGATCGGGATTACAGGGGCAATGGTCGTCTTTGCGGTGAAGTACCGGCGGAGTAAGCATCCTGTTCCGGCCAAGTTCCGCGATAACTGGAAGCTGGAAGTTATTTGGACGATTATCCCCACCATCATTGCCCTGTCTATGTTTGCGGTGGGCTGGAAGGCCTATGTGGGGCTGCGCAACGTTCCTGATGACGCGCTGATCGTCGATATTTATGCCCAGCAGTTTTCCTGGATCTTTGTTATGCCCAATGACAGGGAATCAGAAGACGAGCTGGTTGTGCCGCTGGGGAAATCGGTGAAACTGAATCTTACCTCGGAAGATGTGCTGCATGGTTTTTCCCTACCTGCATATCGTATCAAGGTTGATGCGGTGCCGGGCATGCAGACCTATGCCTGGTTTCAGGCGGACAAGCTCGGGACTTATGATATTCACTGCACGGAATACTGCGGTGTCAATCATTCGATGATGGCCGGTAAACTGCGTATTGTTCCTGAAGAGGAGTACTTGGCTTGGCTTGAGGAGGAGGAGTAGGTGGGAGTATTTCGAGTCAGAAGGGAGTTTCTACAGTCTTCGCTGAATGAGGAAAACCGGGTCACGTATTTTACGCGTACCCGGTCTCAGAACTGCAACCTGCTCAGATTACTCTCTACTTGAAGGCCTCAATAAGAAAATCATCTTTATTCAGGTTGTCCTGCCAGCTTCTATGCCTTGCAACAGATTCCATTCTCTTCTTCTTGGGGAGGGAAAAAAAACGGATTGCCTCCATCTCTCCAAGTTTCTCGATGAGTATTTCAGCAGCTTTTCTTATAAGCTCCTCTTCGGCCAAAAAGGCAGCAGCGGTCTTCATTGCAGATCCTCCTTCATAACAAATTCAATCGGGTTATAGACAGGCACCCGGATATCTTCCTTTTGACTCTTTTTGATCAGCTTGTCATCGCACGTAACGAATACATCAGCGATCACTTCAGCATATGCTAAATGGGCGGAATCCGCCAGACCGAATCCTAAGCTGTGAAGGCTTTCCGCTCGTTTTGCAGCCTGCACTTTATCAACTTCAAAGTCTGCCTGAAATCTTGACAACAGGGTTAAGAGCTCAATCCGCTCAGTAAAGTTTGATATTGCAGAATTTTCCATCGTATGAACACGAGAAGAAACGGCCTGATATGTTCTCATGGATTTTGCTGAGAATCAGATGAACCGCGTCTGTTTCTAGTCGAATACGCATCATCTTCTGGGCGACAGATGGTGCAAACGTCAAGATATAGTCTCATGTTTTTTTAGAAAAGCAGATTGATAAATCAGGGACAGCCCCCCGATTAAACACACAGTTCAAGAACCAGTTAAAAAGACTCAGGGTTTTGCACGCTATCCTGAGCAGAGATCCGGCAGGGCCTTTAGGCTCTCTCCTGCCCTGTTTCCATCCTGGAACCTCTCAGGGAGAAGGAAAGCTGTAATTAAGGCCGAATTCAACTCTGAAATCTGTAGCTTTGACCTTAGGAATTATCTTGCCTTTTATTTTATTTAATTCAACAATTCCATGCTTCTCCAATGTTTTGAGTGTACGGGAAAGGTTTGATTTCTTTCTGCTTGTTATCCCTTCAAGTTCAGTAATAGAGCGGGGTTTGTTTGCGATGATAACCCGTAATAACTCCTGATTCTCAGCACTCAACACCTGAGACATTGATTTTGTGGATTCAAACCACACCTTGGGTTCATCTTTTCTCGGCTTGTAAGCACCCTTTGCTATCGCTAAGGTTCTCTTGATATAATTTTCTTTTGATATAATTCCTATATTCATAACTCTGATTGCCGCCTTCATCCCGAAGATTAGGTCTCAAATTCAGATTTCTCTTGGCTCGGTGAGTAACTGTACTCCTGACAATATCTCTTTCATTCTCTCACTGTTCACTTTGCCGATTTTTTCTTCAAGATCGTTTTTGTCTAGGGTGTACATTTGAGTAATATTGACGACACTTTTCTTGGACAGATTGGCTTCACCTTTTTTCAAGGTAACATTGCCGGGAGATAGCCCTCTTTTTACATTTGAAGTGAGTGAACACACGACAACTGTATTAATGGTGCTCGAATTAAACAGGTTGTTTTGAATAACAATATGCGGATGCCTATAGCCGGGGCCTGAGCCACCGGGTTCTCCGAGATCTACCCAGTAAATTTCACCTTGTTCAATCACCATACTTCCCTCTCAACCCTCTTAAGCTGCTTATTGCGCATTTTATTTTGAACTTCAGTCTCTTCAGAGTCGGGCTGATCGTCGAAAGCTTTATTTATCTGTGCGAGTAATTTCCGGCTCTGATTTTTTTTAATAAAATCCTGAACCGCCAACACAAATAATTTGCTTCGAGAAATATGGAGCTCTCGGGCTAACACATTAACTTCTTTAAATAAGTCGTTTTGTAGTGATATAGCTGTCTTGACACTGGATGCCATGATGAATCCTCCTTGGAAGTATGAATTATAATTTTATAGTGACAGGTAGTTATACTTTTGTCAATACTGAGGATTGGCTTATGGGATTTTGTCACCGATAACTCATGGAAAAATAATCGAATTATAAATAATACATGCACCAGGTAAGGTGGCGAGAGATAGAGAGGAGGGACACAGGCCCGACTCCTGACGTAAAGAGAAAATCCCTCTGTTTCCTGTTGAAATTTCCGAGAATATGCTATAGTTGTTTGTATTTCTCTCCAAAAAGGAGAGCATTTTTTCACTCAAGACGATAAGTGGTGCTTAATCGACTTTTATGGAATTTTCTCTTGGCCTCCTGTCCAGTCTCGTAGGGCAGCTGCATGACAGAATGCAGCTTGCCAAGCTGACGCTTTGTCTCCAGGTCGCCTTTTCTTCCCTGTTCGGGTTTATCTACGCAGCCCAGGCTGTTTCCCTCCAGGCACTCCTTGTTTCCTTTGCCGTCCTCATTCTTGCCTGCGGTGCGGCTTCCTTGAATTCCTATCAGGAGCGGAGCCGGGATGCTCTTATGCAGCGTACCCGGAATCGTCCTCTGGTCCGCAAAAAGCTCACAGAGCAACATGCGCTGTTGCAGGCTGTTTTTCTTATCGTACTTGGCCTGTTGTTGATTTTTCAGCTTGCTAATTTTAAAGCCCTGCTGGCTGGGATCGCTGCTGTTTTGCTCTATAATTTCGTCTATACCGGCATGAAGGGGCTGACCCTCTATGCCCTCCTTCCTGGAGCTATCTGTGGTGCCATGCCGCCTTATATCGGTTATCTGGCAGCTGAGGGCGACGGAACCTTCTTGCGGGCCTTTCTGCCGGTTCTGCTGCTGTTTTTCTGGCAGGTGCCGCATTTCTTTCTGGTGTTATTGAATCACAAACAGGATTATGCTTCCGGCCCTGTTCCTAACCTGCTGCAAGGTCTTTCTGAGCCCGCCCTGCGAAGAATTTTCCTGCCTTGGATTGCCGCCCTTGCAATGACTATGTTGGCTTTTACGGTGATGCCGTCTCAGCTGGGTATTTTTATGCGTTTTTTGATCGCTGTTAACGCTTTTGCCCTGTGCGGGCTGTTCGGCGTGCAACTTTTTTTGAGCAAGCAGCCTGCCTACAGATCTCTGTTCCGGTACTTAAATTTTTCTCTGCTGTTCATGATGATTGCTGGTTGCTGGATGGCTGTTTAGCACCTGGCGGTTGTCGAGTAGTAGGTGCGCCCCGCATCTCGTTTCTGTTGATGATTTTTTTAGCTGTTTTACCAGCTAATCAATATGTTGCACTTTGGTGGGGGATCATGCTATATTCTCTCTAATAGATAGACCTGAGTATCTCGTTAGATTTTGCCCAAGAAGGCACTTGTTAAATAAAATATGTCACGCTACAAGGACCACTGAAATGAAATATATGATATGGAACAACAAAGGTGGTGTTGGGAAAACATTTATCACATATGTTTTTGCATCTGAGTACGCAATAAATAATCCGGAAGAAGACGTAATAGTAGCTGATTTATGCCCTCAAGCAAATGTTTCTGAAATGCTCCTTGGTGGTAATGGAGCAGGAGAAAAAAATCTGCAAATCTGCTATGATAATCAAAGAACGATAGCGAGCTACATAAAAGCCAGATACGATAAATCAAGGTTCGGCAATTTAGGAGACGAAATTAGTTATTTTGTAAAGGTCTCAGATTATAATGAAGCAATGCCTGATAATTTGTACCTATTACCAGGCGACATGGATCTTGATATATGCTCTACGATAATTAACTACTTAGCGCAGGCTCCAGAACGGTCTGCTTGGGTAAAAAGTAGGAAATTTCTAGTAGACTTGCTTGCACCGTTTGTTGCAGGAGGAAAAAACAGGGAGAAAAAATATTTTTTCGATTGTAATCCAAGCTTTGCTAACTATACAGAAATGGCTGTCATTGCTTCTGATCGAGTCATCGTTCCGTGTACAGCAGATGCAGCGTCAATCAGGGGCATTCATAATCTCTTCAGAATGATTTACGGCATAAGGATTGGCGAAGAGTTCTCCGGCGATGACGTTTTTGATACATTCCACTCAAAAATCAAAGAAGCCGGGATTGATCCTCCTGAAATACATATGTTTATCCAGAATAAATCTCGTGTAAAAGATACAAAAGCAACAACTGCTTTCAATGCCCACATTCTTGAGATTGAAAAAATGGCATCTCAGTTAAATGAAACCTACTCGAATTACTTTACAAAAAGTGATGACGGCAAGGTTGTCAGAAATATAAAAGATGGAAACACGTTAACCTCAATACTTAATCATACAGGATTGCCATTATCTAAACTACAGCATAAAAAATACAATATTTACGGGAGACAAACACAAGCCAATCAATCTCAGATTGATCCGTTGCTTACAGATGTAAAAAGCTGTCTTTCGCACTTATAACACCGTCGTGCTACAGGTTGGGCTTGGCAATACTCCTGCCACATGTTGGACATGTGGCATGCCAGACTTTATCGCAACCGAATCCTACAGGTTCCCCGACCCGCTCTTCATTTATCAAATCTATGCCTGCTCCTCCTCAAGAGCATTTTCCTTCCGCACCACCTCTAATCAATCCCGCAGCAACGAGGCGTTGAGCAACGCTTTGCTTCCACTGACATATCCTTCCCCACTGCAAGAAGCCGCTTCAACCGAAAAAGAGCCAAAATCTCTTTGCCCTTCTCAAGTGAATTCGTTATAACCGTAATCGGTTACATAATGATTTATGATTAATGACTATCCCGTTCCTCTATTTCCTTGAGACCCTCTTATGCCGCAGGATCAACAAAACCAGCATCGTATCGCGCAAGCCCTGAATATCGCTCCCCAGCAGGTGCTTGCCACAGCCCAACTCCTTGAAGAGGGCGCAACCGTTCCTTTTATTTCCCGGTATCGTAAAGAGTTGACCGGCTCCCTTGATGAAGTGCAAGTCGCAGCGATTCGGGACCAGCTCGCCGAGCTTGCCGCCTTGGCAAAGCGACGAAAGACCATGCTGGAGTCCCTTGCCAACCGGGAGTTGCTGACCGCTGACCTAGAAAAGTCCTTGCAGCAGGCAAACGACCTGACCACCTTGGAAGATATCTTCCTTCCCTATAAACAGAAGCGTAAGACCAAGGCTTCGGTGGCAAAAGAGAAAGGTCTTGAACCGCTGGCCCAAGCTATCTTAACGGGGCAGGATAATCAGGTTCAGCCTGATGCCTTTGTTGATCCGGAAAAAGAGGTGCATTCAGAGGCTGAGGCCTTGGTCGGAGCAAGGGATATCATGGCGGAGCGGATCAGTGAGGATGCGGAGATGCGGGCCGAGTTGCGCCGATTCTTTGCAGACAAGGCAGTGATTCATTCCGCAGTCGTGAAGAAAAAGCAGGAGGAAGGGGCCAAATTCCAGGATTATTTCGACTGGCAGGAGGCGGCAAATAAGGTGCCAAGCCATCGTTTGTTAGCCATGTTTCGCGGAGGAGCGGAAAAGATGTTGCGCCTCGCGGTTCGACCGGATGAGGATGCCGCTCTGGCTCTGCTCAAAAGGAAGTTTTCATCGCAAGGCAGGTTCCGCGAGCAGCTAGCGCTGGCAGGAGAAGACAGTTATAAGCGGCTATTGGGACCTTCCCTGGAAAACGAATTGCGGGCTGACCTCAAGCATCGGGCTGATCAAGAGGCCATTCAGGTCTTTGCTGATAATCTCAAGGAATTGCTGCTGGCCCCGGCCTTGGGGCAAAAACGAGTCCTGGCCCTTGATCCGGGATTCCGCACCGGAGCCAAGCTGGTGTGTCTCAGCGAACAGGGCAAATTGCTGGATAACACCACGATCTATCCCACCCACGGCAAAGAGAGGCAGGAAGAGGCCGGGCGAACGATCACAAAACTCTGTCAGAAACACCGCATTCAGGCTATTGCCATCGGTAACGGCACAGCCGGGCGGGAGACGGAGCAGTTTGTTCGGGGCCTCGGGCTGGACAAGGAAATCCTGATTACGTTGGTCAACGAGAGCGGGGCCTCGATCTACTCTGCTTCAGAGGTGGCCCGACAGGAATTTCCTGACCATGATATCACGGTGCGGGGCGCAGTCTCCATTGGTCGTCGCCTTCAGGATCCTTTAGCTGAATTGGTCAAGCTTGATCCCGCTTCCATCGGGGTGGGCCAGTACCAGCATGATGTCAATCAGGCAGCCCTGAAAAAGGGCCTGGATGACGTGGTCATGCATTGTGTGAATACGGTTGGGGTGGAAGTGAACAGCGGTTCTCTGGAATTGCTTGCCTATGTCTCGGGCTTGGGAACGGGGCTGGCTGCCAAGATTATTGCCTGGCGGGATGAGCAGGGACCCTTTACAAATCGGAAGCAGCTGCTCAAGGTGCCTCGTTTGGGGGCCAAGGCCTTTGAACAATGCGCAGGCTTTCTCCGCATTCACGGGGCAGATAATCCTCTGGATAATTCCGCTGTTCATCCGGAACGCTATGCGGTGATCAAAAAGATGGCTGCCGATCTAGGGTGTACGATCAGCGATTTGATGGAGAAAAAGGAGCTGCGGGATCGGATTGATCTGCAACAATATGTTTGCACAACAACAAAGGGCAATTCCCTCGGGCTCCCTACCCTGCGGGATATCCTGGAAGAACTGGCCCGGCCCGGTCGTGATCCGCGTCAGGAATTTTCCGCCTTTGCCTTTGCCGACGGGGTCAATGCCATAGGTGATCTGGTCGAAGAAATGCGTCTGCCCGGTATTGTCACCAATGTCACCCAATTCGGCGCTTTTGTCGATGTCGGAGTCCATCAGGATGGGCTGGTCCATATCAGTCAACTGGCAGATCGTTTTGTCAAAGATCCTACCGAGGTGGTCAAGGTGGGCCAGCAGGTTTTCGTACGGGTGCTGGAGGTGGATCAGCAACGGAAACGGATTGCTCTGTCCCTGCGCAACGCGGGGTAAAATCCGCCAGCGTAGAGGAGGGATGCTGCTGGAGATAAAAAACAAAGTTTCGGTCAAGCATTCATCTCTGCTATACTTCCTGCTATAGTAAGAGACCTCAAAGATGATGATGAGGGGAGGCAGGAGGATCAGCTGTTTCCGTTTTCCTGAGAACTGCAAAAGAGGAGAGAACTTTGGGTACGTTCAAAACGATCATCAGCATCATTGCGGGCGGTATTCTGTTCGCCTGGATTTTTGATGATGCAGAAGGACTGTTTGTCGGAATGGCTCTTGGGTTCCTGCTGGCCAGGAGTTCGGTCCAGAAGAACTTGCTGAAGCGCATGGAAAAGCGGCTGAAGGAGCATGAAGCCCTGCTCCGACCTCTTGAAAAAAACTCTGAAGAGCTTGCCGTTGTTCCTGCTCAATCTTCAGCAAAGGAACAGAGCGCAGTTCATCAGAAAGCTGAAGCAGCGAAGCCGGAGGAGATATTCGTTCCGACTGAGGAAAAGCAGAACGAGCAGGGGCAGAGCCGCCTGGAACCGGATAAGTCGGTAAGAACCCCTTCCTTTATTCCTCCTTCAATACCCTCCAGTGTGCCGCCGACCGCTGACCCGTTTGAACGAATGCTCGCCTATCTATGGAACTTTTTCACTCAGGGTAATGTGGTGTTGCGGGTGGGGTTGCTGGTACTTTTCTTCGGGGTTTCCTTTCTCCTTAAATACGCTGCCGACCGCAGCATGTTACCCATTGAGCTACGCCTGCTCGCTGTGGCCTTGGCCGGGATTGCCATGCTGCTTTTTGGCTGGCGGTTGCGGCTGAAACGAAGCGGTTTTGCTCTGCTGATGCAGGGCGGCGGCATCGGCCTGCTCTTTCTTGATGTCTTTGCGGCCTTCAAGCTGTATCATTTACTGCCTGCGCCCTTGGCCTTTACGGTGATGGTGGGGCTGGTTTGCACCTCGGCGGCCCTGGCCCTGTTGCAGGATGCCAAATCACTGGCCCTGTTCGGAGCAACTGGCGGTTTTCTGGCCCCGGTCCTGCTTTCCACCGGCAGCGGCAACCATGTGGCCCTGTTCAGTTATTATGCCCTGCTCAATACCGGCATTCTGATCATTGCTTGGTTCAAGGCCTGGCGAGGGCTGAACCTCCTCGGCTTTTTCTTTACTTTGGGGATCGGCAGCTTTTGGGGCGTGAGCAGCTATGAACCACGTTATTTTGCCTCAACTGAGCCTTTTCTTACCCTCTTTTTCCTGATGTTCACCTTGATCGGTGTCCTGTTCGCCTTTCGCCAACCTCCTAAACTGCGAGGATATGTGGACAGCTCCCTGGTTTTCGGTACCCCGATTATCTGCTTTTCCCTTCAGGCAGCCTTGGTCAAGGATATGAAATACGGGCTGGCAATCAGTGCCCTGCTGGTCAGCCTTTTTTATATCGGGCTAGCACGGTTCCTTTGGAATAAGGGGGATGAACGGCTGCGACAGGGGATGCGCACCCTGACTGAGGCCTTTCTCGCCTTGGGGATTGTCTTTGTTACCTTGGCTGTGCCCTTGGCCCTGAGCGGCAGATGGACAGCCGTGACCTGGGCTTTGGAAGGGGCTGCTTTGATTTGGGTGGGTGTACGCCAGAATCGGCTACTCCCCAGAAATTTTGGGACCCTACTCCAATTTATTGCTGCCTTCTTTTTTCTGACCAGCGGCTTTTTTTCTGGTGAACGGATGATCCTGTTTAATGGGATGTACCTGGGGTGCCTAATCATCAGCCTCTCTTCCCTGTTTTCCTCCTGGTATCTCTACCGGGCAGAGAACCTGCGCGGTTTTGAGCGCTATCACCATCTCCTGCTTTTTATCTGGGGAGTTATCTGGTGGTTCGGCGGTGGCATCAATGAACTGAATTACCAGCTTGTTCCTTATTATACCCATCAGAATTACGGGGTTCTGCTTTTTATCGGGCTGAGCTGTGCTGCCATGATAACGCTGGCCCGGCGAATTTCCTGGCCCATAGCGGCTTGGCCGAGTTTGGGTTTCCTGCCCATGATGGTTCTGGTGAGCCTAGATACCTTTGGTTGGCAGGGCTTTTTCAGGAGCAGTCATTTCTTTGCCCATTTGGGTTGGCTGGCTTGGCCGGTATTCTTTCTCCTTCTCCATCATTGCCTTTATCTCGGGCGTCCGGGTGGGCATGCGGGGGGGCGTATGAGTGAAAAAGATCTGCCAGCTGTACTGCTCCGCCTTACTCATATCGGCGCGTATCTCCTCCTCGTTCTGATCCTGACCGCAGAAGCAGCCTGGCAGGTTCATCACTTAACTGGCGGGGTCGGGGTCTGGAATTTGATCGTTTGGGGGCTGGTTCCAGCTGCTTTGTTACAGCTCGTACAAAGCAAGCGTCTAGCCCGATACTGGCCCCTTTCTGATTATGCTGCTCAGTATCAAGAGGAAAGTTCAGCCGTCCTTGCAGTGTTACTGTGGCTCTGGTTACTGATGGGCTCCTTGCTCAGCTCAGGTAACGCTGCTCCGTTACCCTTTATTCCTATTTTCAATCCACTGGAGCTGAGCCAGCTCATTGTATTCCTCATCATTTTCCGTTGGCTGCTACTGCGTCGAGACTATGTCGGTTCCCGAATCCCTTTTCAAGCCTTTATCGCTACGGGAGGGGCCACGATATTTTTCTGGTTCAATACGGCCCTAGCCCGTTCTGTTCATCATTTTGCCGCAGTGCCCTTTGATAAAGGGGCTATGCTGGACTCCCGGCTCTATCAGGCTGCGCTTGCTATTCTTTGGGGCACCCTTGCTCTGATCCTAATGGTGACAGCACATCGTTTGAAACACCGTACTCTTTGGTTAGTCGGGGCAGGACTGGTTGGTATCACAGTGGGCAAACTTTTCCTGGTTGATCTGGCGAACAGCGGCACTGTGGAACGGATTGTCTCCTTTTTAGCCGTCGGTGCTCTGTTGATGATCATCGGCTATTTTGCCCCCTTACCCCCTGCCCTTGCTGAACAGGAGGAGGCATCATGAAACTGTTACGTTGTACAGGGCGACCAGCCGGTCGCCCCTACGGATTTTTATCGGAAACCGAAATGTTGTTTTTGCGTAATTTCTTTATTCTGTCCTTTGTTTTTGTATGCAGTTTTGTATGCGTCTGTCCTGTTCAAGCCGGTGGGGATGATAATAACCGACCTTTACAGCGGGATAATTTTGCCTACGGCATGGACCTGACAATCAGCGGCAATAATCCCATTTACGGCCTGCCCCTTCCTGCTGCAATTTATCAAGGCTGTACCAGGGCTGATCTCGGCGATTTGCGGGTTTTTAACGCCAGCCATCCAGTGCCCCATCTCCTCCGCTCCCAGATCAGCAAGGAGAAAAAACGACCTGCCCAGATTTTACCCTTTTTTCCTCTGCTCAGCGATACGCAGAACTTTGGCGGTTCTTCTCCCGATCTCCATATCGCCACCAACAGCCAAGGAACTATTATTGATATTCGTCAGAATGCTTCCGGGAGGAGCAGCCAGATGAACCAAGTCGTTACGGCCTATATTCTGGACACCAGTGGCCTGGAAAAGACTGCAAACTGGCTGGAGCTAGCCTGGGAGGGGCAGGCTGAACAATTTTCCACCTCGGTACGACTGGACAGCAGTAATAATTTAAATAGCTGGCAGACGCAGGTTGCTTCTGCTGCCTTGGCAGAACTTCGTTTCGGCGGTCATACTCTGCTCCGCAAAAGGATTATCGTACCCCGAGGCATTCATCAGAAGACCTACCTCCGCCTGTCTTGGCCTGTCGGCAAAGACGGGGTGAGATTAACTGGGGTTAAGGCTGGATATAATAGAGAAGAGCAGACCCTGCCTCGTACGAAGCTCACGCTGTCCGGTAAAGCCCTGCCTGTTACTGAGCAGGGGGCAGCGCGGTACCTGTATGACAGTAAAGGTTTTTTTCCGGTGGATCAGCTCAATATTGACCTGTCTGAGCAGAACTCCCTCTCCCAAATCTCTGTGTTTTCGAAGGCCGATGAAGAGGCCTCCTGGCAACGGCGGGCCTCCTTGCTGACCTACCGGCTGACTGTTGAAGGCGTTACTCTGGAAAGCGGGATGGTCACCATCAATCGCACTACTGATCGGTATTGGCTGCTGGAGCTTGAGGACAACAGCGGTATCCATCAGGCACCGACCTTAGAATTGGGTTGGTTGCCCAGACAGCTGCTTTTTATGGCGCAGGGTGAGAAACCGTACACCCTAGCCTACGGACGTGCCGGTTTGGGAGCAGCACACTCTCAAGTGGATCGGCTTCTCAAGGCTGTTGATCCGCAGAGCGCAAAGAAACTGGTCGCGCCTGCACAGGCTGGACCACAAAAAATTCTCGGAGGAGAGGCAAGGCTTGAAGCGGAAAAAAAGTTACCCTGGCGTCGTTGGCTGCTCTGGGTGGTTTTAATTATCGGGGTGCTGATTGTCGGAATGATGGCCTTGAAACTGTACAGGGAGATGAACGGACAGCAACCTTCGCCGGATGCCTAGCCGTTTTTGGGACGAAAAAAAATGCTGTTGCTTTTGTCCAGCAGCTACTTTTTTACAGGAGAATATTCGATCATTATTCCGCTCTGCACAGCCTTCGCCGGTTATCTACATTTCATACTTTTTAAAAATTTCTTTGCGTACAGGGCACCCGCAAAAAGAATCGCCACCAACGGAATAATGATAATTACAGGGTTCTTTTTTGTTAAATATTATGTAGAGAGCCGACTCAAGGAGGCACTTCTTTACTTCGCAAATTTCCCGCCCTTTTTGCTCCAGGCAAGAGAGCTTTTTTTTGCATTTCGATGCCATACTTCTCATCGATTGGTCAATAAAAAGTGTATATAATTAATTGACTAAACATAAACAAATCATAACGTTATAAGAGATGCCGGTATTTTGACCGTATTTGCAGAGATGTCCTTTAAGCGCTATATTGGGCCAGATAATAAGTATTCCTAAACAGGAAACTTCTCAACAGCCTATTTTCACAAGCAATCATCCAATATGTTGATTTCACTTACTAAGATTTCAAGGTTTTGTTTTTTCATGTAAAACAATTAATTCAATTACTAGATTATTAACCAATCGGTGAGATACTTTTTGTTTGCTTGCTTACTGTAATATCCATGTTTTTTCCTTGAGGAGGCGTTAAAAATAATTCTCCTTTTGCTGAACTATTTTTCAGGCAACATATCAAATGGTATTGATATATTGATTTCTTTGTGGCCAGTGATAAGCTTTGTAACCATTTTGTTTTTTGGTTAAAAGTTTTTTCTCTAATATGTTTTAAGGGACAGTTACTTTTTTTTTGGCTGAGGGGGCATGAGTAGATTAATTGGATAATTCTGTGATCATAGTCTTTTTCTTCTTTCAAATGTAACATCACCGTCTCCCTCCTTGCTGCCGCTGCCGCTGCCGCTGTTGGAGTTGTTATATTTATCCAAAACTTGATGCGATAACTTATTATCTCAAGAAAGCATACTTACGTGTCCACGTCAATCTTTTTAGGTGTAACTGTATGATAACATTATTTGTTGATAATGTTATTTTGTTGTGGCAGAGTGGGAAATATCTCGGTGTTCAGAATATCGGGGGGAAGGGGAGGTAAGGGGAACAACGTACGCTGCTCGTTGCTGAAGGCGGCAAGCTACCTGAAGAGTATCATGCTGCTCAGGTTCTTCATGAATGGAGTTTTTCTGTTGCTGAAACTCGATTGTTTGAAGCAGGTGGTCGGCTATTTTTGGAATCACAGCGATTTGATCGGATTGGTGTGAATGGGCGGAGGTGGCGGAGTATTCTTTTGTCCCGAGAGAACTGAGCGGAACTCAGTTTATTGATCAGGCCGCGTTGCAGCGTATAGAAGAGATGGCTTATGCGTTCTCGGAACGTATTGCGGGTGAGGAGAGAATTTCGGATGAGTTTAGGGCGTTTTTGGGGAAGGGGAATCCTGTCGAGCGGATGAAAGAGTCTGGTTGCTTGCGAATTGATAACTGAGTATTATTCGAAAAAAGTTTTGAGTCATGTTGGTCGTTGCTCTCTTAGGTAAACTCGGAAAGCTTAGGCGACCTCCGTTTTGAGGAATCGAAAAAAGAAAAGAGGAGTAGAATATGAAGGTTGAGTCTAATATGAAGAAAAGTGAGGGAAAGAAAGCTGAGGGGGAACTGGAAAAAGGGGTAGAAAAAGAAATAAAGCAAAACACTGAACCGGATACACCTGAAAGTTTGCAGCAGGAACTGAAAGAGACTAAGGCGCTACTTGAGAGATATGAGGAGCGTATCCTTATGTTAAAAACACAAGATAATGTTGCTAAGAATGTGAGGCCCGGTGCCGATTATAATTTTGTCAAGCATATAATCCATACAGATATTCGTATGCTTGACGAAGCGTACAGGGGCTTACGTGAGTTGGTGCTATCAATGCAGGATCGTCTTGAAGCTTTAAATTCTGATCTGTCAGAAAAGCAAAAAATACAGGAAAAAGAGAGTGAGGACAAAATCAAGGAGGTTGATGTCCGGTTAAATGAAAGAGTAAATTGCGTTCAAGCTGAGGCAACTAATAAGGCTAATTCTATAGAAGCAAATTCTGTAATCTCGTTACAGAGCGTTGAAGCTGAATTTTTTAATACTCTTGAAGGGGTTAGGGCTGAGATTAATCAAACCGTCAGTACTCGTTTTACGCAGGAAGTGGCTACACTCAATAATGACATTGAAGGGCGTACTAGAAGCCTAAAAAATGAGACTGAGCAAAGCCTTAAAGTACTTGCACAGTATGTTATTAAGTTAGCTGAGGCGGCTGGGCGGGAC
Organism: Candidatus Electrothrix laxa; assembly: GCA_942492895.1. GTDB lineage: Bacteria > Desulfobacterota > Desulfobulbia > Desulfobulbales > Desulfobulbaceae > Electrothrix > Electrothrix laxa. The sequence continues at coordinate 3,476,636 of OW818652.1, read as the reverse complement.
AATGTACTTAGTAAATATGGCTTAGATAATGCTATGAAGAAGATCGAAGGTTCAGGACGGGCTATGTAGCTCGCTTTTGGTAAACCGATATCAAATTTTAGGAGAAGTATCAAAACAAATAATCATGACTAAAAGAAAGATCACCCTTAATCGTGTTGACTTAAATAGCCGAAAATCCTCGTTGGAGAAATTTTTAAGCAGTCAAGCTTTGGATTCTTCCCAAGAGGCTTCATTGAGCTTTATTTCTGACGCATTTTATTCAATTAATGATACTCTTGAGCGGATTGAAAAGATTTTTAATAAGTCCACCGGGCCTATTGATAACCTTGAATTCTCTCTGGGTGAAGAAAATAATAAGGATTTTGAAAAAATAAGTTCTAAAATTAATGAAATCTCAGCAAAGATTAATAAAATATCAACAACCGTTAATGGAGCTGGAGAGGTTGTTAATGATTTTGTTGAATACTTCAAAAATATTTTTATAACTATCCAAGCGTTAGTTGAAATTGTTAAATATACTCTTCCGGATCAATTTAATAAGCAGTTTATAGCTATAATTGAAGATAATCTAGAGGCGATACAAGCTGATGACCAATTGAAAATAAAAGGTTTCCTTGAATCTATGATTGTTGGGGGTATTGAAACTGAGCTAGGGCAAAAGGGAAAATTTCGTGAGCTTTTAGGTGATCAAATTCGTGAAATGAGCAATTCGAAAAATGCAGAATTGCAATTTCAGTTTAAGCAGATCGTTGATAGTCTAGTAGGGAAGGGAACAAAGAATAACTTGGAAATGGCTCGTCGTAACACGCAGTTGGGGCTTAGCCGAATGAGTGAATCAGACATAGAGGAGACATTAGGCCCAACTCTATTTAAACTGATCGAGAAAAAATTATATTTTTCAAACCAATTAGAAGCTATTTCGGAAAAGATAATTTGGGCTGGGCAGCAAGGGAGGGAGGACGAATCTCAACTTTTCCCCGACTGTATACCTGCCTGTATCTACTTTTATATTTACAAAGAAAGTGGAAGCAGAGTTACAGCTACTCCTCTTTCTCCTACCCTGCCGAAACATCTACATAACTCAGAAGCTGATTTGGTTGATCAGTTTCAACGGATAGCTGAATCTATCGGTAAGAAAAGGGAATCATTAACAGCCTGTAGGGACTATAAAAAAATATTGAGTTTTCCTGTGGAGATAGGGGGGAGACAAGAAAATATATTTTGTTTTGTACAGTGTTATAGTGACATAAGTTTGTATGTCTTTTTAGATAAGGAGCCGAGTCGTTTTTTTAGGAAAAAAATAAGTGAAATAATCACTTCAGATTCTCGAATTATTGATAATTTTATTCTTAATTATAGTCGATTGTCGATAGTTGATCTTGTTGTTTTTAGTAATGATGGCCTCAAGCTTCCCTCATTAGATGATGAGAGTTTTATTGTTTATTCATCCGAGGGTGATAAATTTCTTAGTTTTGAGGAGGAGGATGAATTACTCCTCCTACTGTCTCACATTCAACAATCCCATAGGGTGAGAAAAAAAAATAAATTAGTAAAATATATCATGCGTAGTGGGAAAGAGGACGTCATTACAGGAGATAAAAATATTTTTTTTAATGATAATATAAGTTTTTGGTACTATTTTTTATCTGAGTCTCAAGATAAATATTTAGCCATAAAAGTAAAAGAAAAAAAATATTCTAAAGAAGAAAAGGAAGATTTCATTATTTACCTGAGAGATGTTATATGGATGGAGTTAGTTTCTAATGTTTAAGGTTGCAGGTAATCTGATAAATTTATTGTTTTAATTAAGTTTGTTTTTATATAGGAAAAATAATAGCCCTACGATGAATAAAAAGCTGCCAGCAATAGATAACTTTGTTGTATATAACAACGGCCCGATAAGAATATTTGTATCTTATTGCAGGAAAGAGACATATCTTTTGGAAGAAATGGTAAAAAGTTTTTCTTTCTATACGAAAAAAGATATTTTATTTTTCTGGTACGATACTGAGAAAATTCCTGGTGGAGATGAATGGAAAAAAAAAATTAAGTTAGGTCTTTATAAGTCAAATATAATTTTTTTACTTTTGAGTAAAAATTTTTTCAATTCTGATTATTGTATAGAAGAAATGGAATGGGCATTGAGTCAGCATGAAAATAATAATGCTATCGTAATACCTATACTTCTAAAGGAGGCTACTGATTTGGAAAAATGGGGGATAGAAAATTTAAAAATTTCTGATTTGAATATTCGGCCAGCAGAAAGAAGTCCAATGATTAATGATAATGAAAAGGTAGGAGAGACGAGCTGGTCTGATCTAGAAGAATTACTTGTTGCAGACATTAATGAGCGTTTATTAAAGACGAAATTTTCATATCTTGTTAAAGATCCTAGGTTTAGGATACAGAGGAAGGAATATATTGATATAATTGAAAGAAAAGTTAAGTTTTACTCTCGTCCAATAATAGTAAAAGGTGATTTTCAAGTTGGGAAAACTAGTATTCTTAAATCATTTGTTGATAAATCTATTAGCTCGATAGAAGAGATAAGTTTTCTTCCAATTATGATTTACATGGAGGAGTTAGGTTCAAAAACGCTAGATGAATTCATTGAAAAAATATTGATAACTATAAAAAATGAGTTGTTGGACATTTCTTTCTATTCTAACAATAGAGAAATTCTTTCTCCTAATTTACCTGATAATTTTATTTCAATAGAAGAGAAATTTTATGCTTATGTTACTGCAATAAGTAATGCTGCAAATAGGAGGGTTTTGTTTATATTTGACGAGATAGAAAAACTAATAGAGTTGGATGATAAAGGGAATTGTCAAGGTCAAAAGGATATAATAAGTTTTATTTATAGGTTGGTTCATTTTAGAAGTAGATACATAGGAAGACATATATTTATATTTATTGCTTCTCTTGAGATAAAAAGGCATGCTCACGATTTTGAAATAAAACATAATACGAAAATATTTAATCGTTTTACAGCATGTTGTGAGAGCTTTCCAATAAAATGCTACTCTGAAAAAGAAGTTGACCTCATTTTTTCCCTGTTAATGCATGATGAAGGAAAAAGTAAACTTATTGAGGAAATAAGGCCTTTTACAGATGGACATCCAAGGGTTATACAGACATTATTTGAGTTGATAGATGGTGAAGATGAGAAATGTACCCCTTTTATAATACTTGAAGAGTTAATCAGCAGACTTGAAGAGCTTTTTTGTTTTTCCTGCAGTTTTTTATCAGAATACGAAAGACTAATAATATGGCTTATCGCAAAAAGTATTTCTGATTGTTCCTGTATTGATGACTATGCTATGAAATTTCAATTAATAGATAATGAACTGGAAGGCTTGGCGATAAAATATCTTCCAGATTTTGATGATAATATAAAAAAAGAATTAGATAGTGCTACTGTGAATTTGCAAAGAAGGGGATGGCTTGACAATAGAGACGAAAAAATGGTTTTTAAATTGGGAATAATTCCTCTATGGATAAAAAATAATTTTAAATATTTAAGCGTTGATGACGCGCGTAACTGGAACTTAGGTTTATGATAAGTCAAAATCCTTTTACAATAGCGACCCCTATTAAAAAGTCAGAAGGATTTTATGGGCGTAAGGAAATTTTGAATGAGGTGCTGAGAGGGCTGAGGACCCATACTAATTATAGTTTAGTTGGTGAACGCAGAACAGGTAAGACATCCTTTCTTCTTGAGCTCAATAGACTTATTCGTCAGCAAGGTACGGTATTACCCAAGCATCATTTGTGTGTTTATTTTAATTGTGAGGAAATATATTGCTCTGGAAAGTTATTTTTTTGGAGAAAACTTATTGAAGAAATTTTGTTGGTTGCAGAAGAACTACTGCCAGAAAAGTCTGATGAAATTTTTTCTTTAAATAAAAAAATAGAAGAGGCATTGAACGCTTCAATTTTTCATATAGGAAGTATTAGCAGAGCGTTCTCTAAGCTAACATTCAATATACATATTATTTTTGATGAATTTGATCAGTTTCATTTGAATAGAAAAGAGGGTGTTGCTGATGATTTCGGAAATAATTTTTATTCGGAATTACGAAGTACAACTACAAGATGTAGTAATATTTCATATGTCTTTGCGACCCGAAGAGGGTTGAAGCAACTACAGCCCGGCTTCATAACCTCGCCCCTCTGGAATGTATGCACTCCTGTAGCGTTGGGTCCTTTTTCAAGTGAAGATATTAACGAGTTGATTTGTCATTCTTGTCAACGTGCCTATATTCCTCAGGCAGTAGCGGATCAATTATGTGCAGAAAAGAAGGAACTTTATGCTGTAACAGGTTATCACCCTTATTTTGTTCAATGTTTTTTGTATTATGTCGTTGATGAAATAATTCAGGTAGAAAAAGAATTCTCTTTATTTCAAGTAAAGAAGAGTGCGCTTAAACGTTTTGAAATAAATGCTCAGATCCATTTTTCCTACTATTTTGATCATGCAACAGATGATCAAGAGCAAGAAGTTTTAAAAGGACTTGCAGCAGGTGTTGTTTTTGGCGAGCATATGAATAATGAGATAAAAGAACTGAGAAAGCGTTGTCTCGTTGTGCCGTCTTTGTTAGGAGATAATGTGCAGTTATTTTCTTCTTTTTTTGAACAATGGTTGCGTAATGAACAAATGGAGGAGCAACAAGCATATGGTGAGCTGACTTGGCTTCATTTGAGCGATTTATACCTGGATAATATGTTATTCTTTAAAGAGATTAGAGAAAGTTTCTTTTCTGATTTGAAAAAAATGTTAAGTCGCTTTCAGCAGATTGATTTTATTTTAGTAACAGGGAACCTTACTTGTCATGGTACTTCAGAGGAATTTGATCAGGCTTCCATTTTTTTTGATGAATTATGGAAATGGTTTGAAGAGATGAAGCAGTCTCCAAAGTTATTCGTTGTGCCGGGAAATCGAGATATTTGTTCCAAAAATTACAATGAAGATCCAATATTAAAGATTGCTGTACGGAGTTTCTCTAACTGGATTAATGATAAGGAGATGCAGGCCGAATTTTGGGAGGATTTTGAATCCCCATACCGGGAGGTGGTACACCAAAGTTTCGTCCCATACATGCAATGGCGTGACCAACAGGAACAATTTCCAGAAAATATAGACCGAGGGATAGTGCCTGGAGACTTCTCGGTTAGTTTAACCGTCAAAGGGATTGACATCGGTATTGTCGGTTTGAATACGGCCTTTCCCCAACTTGTGGAAGAGAATGGAAAGAAGGGCGCCATACATTCGAAACAGTTTAATGCAGTATGTGGAGGAGACAGCTCAACATGGATCAAGAAACACCATGCTTGTTTGCTTTTGACGCACCATCCCTTTAATCTTCTGCATGATGACGCCCAAAAGCAATTACAAGGTGATATCTGGGGAGAAGAGGGAACGAAACATTTTGCTGCACACCTCTGTGGTCATGGAGAGGGAAAACCGCAAGAGTATATTTTTGAAGGTGGACAGCATGTATGGCGGGAAGCAGCGTTCGGGCTTGATGGAGATACAGTGTCAGGAGGATGTGGGTACTCCTTCGGGCAACTTCGCTTAACTCATGGTGATTCCAAAGGGTTAATATTCTTGTCACCAAGGGTTATTGATACGGAAACTGGTGAACAGAAAATTTATTCAAATGACTCCTCATTTGATCTTATTGATGATCATATTGGCTTTAAAGAGTTTTCTCTTTTAAAGAGATTGTATCTTGATAGTGAAAGAAGAGATAAGGGAGAAAAAGATAGTGAAAGAGACTCTTCTGTGGGCAGTCATTCATTCAACGGTGAGCAACGTTTTGATGAAGATAGAGGAAAAGAGCTAGATAAAAGGTCGTTCGAGGAGAGAGGGATTGACCTGTTTGTCCTGAAGGAACCTGTAGAAATTTTTGTCTCTTACTCCCGTGAGGATATATCGCTACTGGAGCAGCTGAAAAAGCAATTTAGTTGGTTAATAATTAAAAATCATGTAGAATTTTGGCATGATAATGAAATAAATGTTGGTCAACGATGGGAAAAAGAAATTTATCGACACCTCAAGCATGCACCGGTTATTCTCCTTCTCCTCAGTCCCGACTTTTTTAATTCGGAATGGTGCCGAAAAGAAATGGAGCTTGCCCTGAAACGGGAAAAGGCAAATGATGCTCTGGTAATTCCTCTTTATTTACGTGCGGTTCCTAGATACTTCTTGCTAGAATCAATGGCCAATGAGTTGCAAGCTACTCATGACTTGACTCATCCACTTGTTGCAGCAAAAAATGTAGTCATTTCAGATGTTGATTCGGCCAAGGTTGTCGAGAGAGTGGTGGAAGCGATTGAGAAATCACTTTATCGGATGGCGCAAGTCTCGGAAGGGGAAAAACAAGAGATAGAGTTTGAGGAAGTCTGTCAAAAAAAATCTTCCTTAGAGGATAACTACTACCGTATCAGTAAAAAACCCGTCACTGTCAGTATACTTAACCAGTGTTTAGGTCTGAATTTAAAACAGCTGGATTGCTTTCAGGCGGAGATTTATGCAGAACGTCTCGGTGGCAGGTTAGCCACAGTTGACGAATGGGAGCACTGTTATCAAAAGAAAAAGATTTATGCCTTTTCTGATTATCAGGAATGGCTGCATGGAGATAGTTCGGTAGAGGGAGGTGAATTTCCGTTTTTGCGTTTGATTGGTGGTCAAGATGCGTTCAGAGATTTAATGAAGATCGAAACCGTGGCAGGGCGACTGAAGAATTTCACCATAAACCAACGCGTTGATGAGGCCAGATCCAACTACGCCTTCCGACTCGTAATAGACGAGGAAAACAAATGAACTGGAGAAAATGGCTAGAAAAATGGGAGATGAAGTCCCTAAAGATCAAAGCCCCATTCCTAGAAATGACTTGGGAACCCAGCGACGCAGACAAAGCCGCTGCTTGGGAACTCTACATCGAACTCCTCACCCGGATCAGCACCCAACATCTCGCCCCAACCCACGGTGATGAAGAAACCGCGCTCAAGAGCATCTACAGCCTATTCGACCTGACCCGCGAGGTCATAAAACGACACGGCAGAGACTGTACGGAATTTGCCAAACTCGCCGTGGTGATTCTCAATCAGGTTGTTCGTCCTTTTACCGCAGAATGGCATAAACGCTCATTAGCCGGAGAATTCAAGGACGAGGCGAGCTGTGCAAAATTCAGGCAAGACCTCAGTGAAGTGCAGAGGGTTCTGCGTATCTACACCCAGATGCTCGGGGATATGGTCGGGTTAGAAGAGGAAGAACGACTGACCGAGTTGGAAGAGGTCTGATTTAGGCCCGCTTAAACGTAAACCCCATCTTCTCCAATGCCTCAAGATCCTCAGTAATAGAACTACCCGTCGTCGTCAGGTAATTACCGACAATGGCCCCGTTAGCCCCGGCAGCAAAGCAGCGGTACTGGTCAGCACCCAGCTGCTGTCTGCCCCCAGCAATGCGGATCACCGCATCTGGATTGATGAAACGGAACAGGGCAATGGTGGTAAAGATTTCCTCCGCAGGAAGCGGCTCTAGTTCGGCAAAAGGAGTTCCAGCAATGGGGGTGAGGATATTAATGGGGATGGATTGCACTCCGATTTCCCACAGCTCAAAAGCCAGCTCAATTCGATCCTCCATGCTTTCGCCCATACCGATAATACCTCCAGAGCATACCGACATGCCCGCCTCAGCCGCAATAGTCAGGGTATCCACCTTGTCCTGCCAGCTGTGAGTGGAGCAGACCTCTGAAAATCGCTCCGCATTGGTTTCCAGGTTGCAGTGGTAACGGGTGATCCCGGCCTCTGCCAGTTGTTCTGCCCGCTCCTGATCAAGAAATCCCATAGAGGCGCAGAGTTCCATAGTGACCTGCTCGTTGATTTCCGCATACAGCTCGGCCAACTCTTTCCAGGTTGCTTTGTCCACAGAATGGCCGCTGGTCACTAAAGAAAGGCGATGAACACCGTTACTCTCGTTATCCTTAGCAATTTTAATAGCTTCTTCGCGATTAATTAAACCGTAAGATGCTGCTTCGGTTTGATATCGGGCCGACTGGGCGCAGAACCGACAATTTTCAGTACAGTTACCGCTGCGGGCATTGATGATAGAGCAGAGGTGGAATTGATTCCCCATAAAGTAGCGGCGGAGCTCATCAGCAGCAGCCCAGAGGGCCTGTTGGTCAACAAAGCGGGCAAGTGCGCAGGCCGTTGCAGAGTCAATGCTTGCTCCGTCCATGATATGCTCTGCGATTTTCTGCGGAGAGTCATTTGTTTTCATCGGCTTGCTCCATCTTTTATGGGTTTTCAATATCGCTCGTTGTCTTCTTCGCTGTATGGTTCACCGTTCACAATGGGGCAGAGGCACTGCCGGAGGCCCCGCAACAATCATCTCCGCAATGGTTTTCTTGACTCGGGGATAGAGATGGCGGCGTTCACCTATAAGGCGCGATTCCAAGGCGGCTAATCGGCGGAAGAGCTGGCTACGATCCATGGCCGGGGCATCGGTTTCCGGCTCATATTTTTCCTTAACAATCTCCTGGCAGCGGAAGCAGCCTGGGAAACGCATGGATTGTCCGTCCGGTCTGGTGAGAGTGGCCGGGATGCCGTGCATCCGGCAAATCAGCATCCGATGGTTATACAGACCGCAGAGACCGCTATCGTTCAAGGGGCACATGATTTGAGGACGTTCACCCTCGGCCAGCGCTTGAGCGCTCTGCGCAATGTATTCCTTAGCCCTGCGAACAATCTGCTCAAGCTCATCAGGATCAAGTTGTTGAAGTCCCTGCCAGAGATAGGCCCATTCGCTGTAAGTATGATGGAGAAAATAGGAGTCGCAGCAGTTGTCCGGGCAGTCTTCGCAGGTCATTCCCACTTCTCCAGATACCTGGTCGTATCCCTCCTGCATGGCCTGATAAATTGCTGCAATTTCCTTGGTGAGTTCCGGGGACAGGATTATTTCCTTCATGGTCGTTTAAAGAGTTTTTGTTGATCAAAAAATTACAGGCCTGATAGGTTTGTGCCGTGAGTATCCCGTGCTGCCAGCTGTCTCCAACAGAAGCCCGCCTTGAGGCAAGAGAGGTTGTGGAGAAAGAGCACGACGCGTCGTTGCCCCCCTACCGTTTGTCCCCTGATTCATCTCCTTTAGACAGGCTAAAACCATTTGCCCAGGCAATGAGCAGGGCAGCCAAAGTGAAATCATCTAAAATACCGAGAACTGGCAGCGTTTCTGGAATAAGATCCCAAGGAGAAACGATATAAACCAAGCCGAGGCCCAGAATTATTTTAACGTAGAACGGTGTTTCTTTTGCCCTGAACACCGCAACCGTATGGCGAGCCATGGCCAGCAGACGGGAAAGAAGGTTCTGTTTTTCCGTAGCCATCAGCCCACCACCTTGCTGATAATGGCATTATCAAAATAATTCGATTCCATCCCAGCATCCACCACAATGGTCTGGCCAGTGATTCCAGATGAGCGCTCGGAAAGCAGAAAGGCAGCTGTATTGGCAGCCTCTACGGTTTCCAGAGCCTTTTTGCGCGGAATTGCCTGCTCGGCAAAAAGGTAGGAATCAATATATCCCGGAATCCCTGCTGAGGCCGAGGTCTTCAGCAGGCTGGGGCCGACAGCATTGAAACGAACCTGGGAAAAGGCGGAAAACGACTTGGTCAGAAAGCAGAGGGAGGAATCCAAGGCAGCCTTGACCGGGGCCATATAGCCGTAATTTTCCGAAGCCATGCGGGTGGTGGAAATGGAGATCGTGACCAGAGAGGCGTCCGGGGCCAACAGCTCTTTAAAATGGTTGGCAATAGAGATGAAGGAGAAGCAGGAGATATTCACGGCCTGAAGAAAATCTTTTTTTACGGTACCGTGAAAAGGTTGCATTCCCTCAGAGTAGTTGGCAAAGGCTATGGAATGCGCGATTCCAGCAAGCGGTCCGCCGACTTGGTCGGCAATCTCGTCACGCACCTGGATGATGTTTTCTTCTTCCTCCACATCGCAGCAAAAGACCGAGCTGTCTGGGAAGAGTTTTCGGCAGGCCTTGGCCCTTTCTTCGCTACGCACCACATGGATGACCTCAGCCCCGGCTTCTACTAGCACCTTGCCGATAGCACAGGCCACGGATTTTCTATTGGCCAGCCCAAAAATAACGATTTTTTTGCCTTCAAGTTGGAGAAAATCCATCCAGTTTACCTATTCATTTTTTACCCCCAAAAGCTTTGGGGAAGTCCATTCTTGTAAATTCAACCCTTTAAGGCGCAGGCAAATTCAACCTGCACAGCAACCTTACCCTTAACTCGTACATTGCCCTTCATGAACCAGGCTGGCCCGAGCTTTTCCTTGAGTGCTGCTTGGATTTCAATGGTATCACCGGGCACTATCTCTCGCTTGAATTTGGCCCCGATAATCCGGGTCAGTACCGGAACTCCTTTTACTTCCTGCTCCCCGCGTAATGTCTCGCCGATCAGCAGTGCCCCGGCCTGGAAAACTGCTTCGCAGAGCAACACGCCCGGCATGATGGGATAGTCAGGATAATGCCCCCGAAAGATATCAAGATCCGCAGGCAAGAGTTTTTCTGCCCGGATGGTCTCTGTACTCAGCTCCAGTATTCGGTCAAGCCAGAGAAAAGGGGCCCGATGTGGGATGCGCTCTTCAATAAAGGGTTGCTCCATTATCGCTTCCATTACAGCCCTCCTGTTACTTCGAGGACCGAGCCATTGATGTAGGCAGAGTTTTTTCCGGCAAGGAAAAGAACAGCATTTGCCACTTCCTCCGGGGTGCCGAAGCGCTGTGCCGGAACCATCTTTTTATAGGCTTTGACCTGCTCATCGCTCAGGCCGTCGAGGAAATCTGTGCCGATAAAACCTGGAGAAACGCAGTTCACGGTGATCTTCCGCTTGGCAACCTCTTTGGACAGGGATTTCATCATTCCGACCTGGCCTGCCTTGGAGGCTGCATAATTGGCTTGGCCAGCAAAACCAAGATGCCCCATAGGCGAGGTAATAAAAATAATCCGACCGTATTTCTGCTTCATCATCAGCTGGACCGCAAATTTGGTCATGTTATAACCGCCGGTCAGGTTGACATCAATAACCTGGTTCCAGTCTTCTTGACGCATCATGGCCAAGGCCGCATCACGACGGATGCCTGCGTTGTTGACCAAGATATCAATAATGTCGAGCTCCTCTTCCACTTTCCGAAAAAAGCCTTCCACGGCCTGATAATCACTGACATCGACCTTATGCAGCTGGAGACGTTCAGGAGTGGGGCAAGTCGCGATAAATTCTTCAGCTGTTTTTTCATTACCGCTATAGAGCCCGACCACGGTTGCGCCTTTTGCCAGCAGGGTCTCTGTAATTGCCCGTCCGATACCACGGGTGGCACCGGTGACCACAGCTTTTTGTTCCGTAAAGGTATTCACACCTATCCTAGTTTTGATGATTAGTGTTGATGAGTTTTGTTTGTTCTCTGCTGGAGAAATAACTTTTTCATTCTCGATTTTCCCGCCAAAGCACAGAGCAGGTTATCGACTCTGTCTGTTATTTTTATCTTTTATTTTCAGCAGCATACCATTTAACCCCTTGGGAATTTCCCCCTGTTGAATTCAGGAAAAAGGACATTTGCTTTTCAGTTAACTGCATGCACTGCATAAATAATAGTCTGTTATCGGCTATGCGTCAAACAGCAATCCAAGGATATGGAGTAGAAAGAGGACAAGAAACGCCTGCGGCGTGTAATTAATTGTACCACCACGTGGGCACTCTGAGTAGAGAGTACACAGCTAATATTGTCGTGTGCCCTGATGTCAGTTATTTCGATGTGTTCTGGATGCGAAAACGAAAAAGCTTGAGGAGGCATCCAGGTAAGACTGATAGTGACAAGTATATCGTATCTCTTCCATGTTCCTTACTTTTCGACGTAACCACCCTTTTGCGACGAGGTGTTGGCCTAGTTTCAGAGGAATCCTCTCTCTTGCTTTTTCGGCATATTTTATGCACTTCCCATAGATAAGAAAGAAATCTGATGAAGCCGAGTAAAATTTATATAGAGGAGGCCGGTTATGTTGAGAGATAAAATGAAATGCGCAAAGGAGGCAAAAAAAAGCATACTGGCTGTTCATTCAGGTCAGTATATTTTGCTTTTATTTATGTGTTTATTCTCTGTAACCTTTCTAGTTGCGACGTTCCTGTTCGTGACAACGGGAGATGAAATGATTTTTGTCCAGGACATGCAGATTCCCTTTTTGTCTTCCAGTTTCCAGTGATGGCAAATAGGCGTATTTTTATCAGGTACTGCTGAGCTATCTGGTCTATGCGATTATTTTGCCCGGCTCCTTTTTCTTTCGAGTTATTGAGTGATAGGGCTTAGGTAAGCATGTTCTGCGCTGTTAACTTGTCCTAACACCTTAGCCAAAACATATTTTCGCCGTTTTTTGACAAAAGAGTAATTTTAAAAAAATAAACTCAAACCAATGATATTGCCCCAAAGTAGCGCACTATCAGCTCCGTGTAACTCCCTGAAAAAACATTGTTCATATGTAAGGGCGACCGGCCGATCGCCCCTTTACAACCGAAAAGAAAAACGGGATGCGCCTTGCGGCACATCCCGTTTTTTTTTGCTCTTTCTACGCTTGTCGCTTTTTCAGCGTAAGCAACGGACTGGCAATAAATACTGAAGAATAAGTACCCACAAGCACACCGGCCAGCAGGGCAAAAGAAAAATCATGGATTGCTGAACCGCCGAAAAAGAACAGAGCAAACAGGACCAGAGAGGTGGTCAACGAAGTAACCATGGAGCGCCCCAGTACATCATTAATACTGATGTTGATGATCTCGTTAAAATCTTTCTCATGAAAGCGCCCCAAATTTTCCCGGATCCTATCAAAAACAACCACTGAATCATTCAGAGAATAGCCTGCCAAGGTAAGCAGAGCCGTAACCAGAAGCAAGTTCACCTCCACATCAAGTATCCAGCAGATGCCCAGCACTACGAGAACATCGTGGAAGGTGGCTGCCGCCGCTGCCAGACCGAAGCTAAAATCAAAGCGGATAGCTAGGTAGAGCAGTACACCGATCAGGGAGATAGCAATGGCCTCAATGGCCTTGTTCCTCAGAACATTGGAAACCGAGGAACCGATCTCAGATTGACTCTCCAACACAAAGGTATTGCCTTGCTGCTTGGTCAACACCGCCGTAATTTCATCACCAAGATGACCGACTGTGTCTTCTGTCTTTTTCACCTTGACGATCAGGCGATTTTCACCAGTCACTTGCTGAAGATCCACTGAACCGAAATCACCCTTGTTCAGGGCAGCCCGGATCGCGTCTAACTGAAAGGGCTGCTCTGCCTTATACTGCAACAGCGAACCACCGGAAAAATCCACCCCGAGATTGGCCTTGCCGAGCAGGATCTCAACAAAGGCCACGGTTCCGAAAATCACCATCAGTGCTGACAGAGTAAAAGCGATCTTTCGCATCCCCATGAAATTAAAATTGGGCTTCCTGACAAACTGGAGGAATTTGAGCTCGTGTATTTTTCTCCGACCGCTGAACATCCATTCGTAGGCCAGACGAGTGCAGAACAAAACCGCAAAGAGGTTGAAGATAATACCCAGGGACAGTGTGATAGCAAAACCCTTAATCGGGCCCGTACCAAAAAGGAACAAGGCCAAAGCCGTAATCAAGGTAGTTACCTGGGAATCGACAATAGACGAGAAGGCCTTTCCAAAACCGGTATCCACCCCAGATCGGGCTGATTTACCCAGGACAAATTCCTCCCGCATGCGTTCAAAGATCAGAACATTGGCATCCACCGCCATACCGATAGAGAGAATAATACCGGCAATACCAGGCAGGGTCAATGTGGCTCCGAGCATGGCCAGTCCGGCAAAGAGGAAAAGGATATTCAGGCCTAAGGCCAAATCAGCAATAACCCCGGAGAGTCGATAATAAATAACCATGAAGATCAGGACCGACAGGGCTCCGAACAGACCGGACATCAGCCCTTTATTAATGGAGTCCTGTCCTAAGCTGGCGCCAACGGTCATGTTCTGGATGATCTCAACCGGAGCAGGCAGGGCACCAACCCGGAGAACAATGGCCAGATCACTGGCCTCTGTATGGGTGAAGCTCCCTGAGATCTGGGCTGAACCGCCGAGGATTCGTTCGCGGATAACCGGGGCCGAGCGTATCACGCCGTCCAGGACAATGGCCAGCTGTCTATTGACACTGGCCTCGGTAATATCGGCAAAGGTATCACTACCATCACTGGTAAGGCTCAGACTGACCAGGGGTTCGTTAAAGTTGCCGCCGTAGCCGACCCGGGCATCCTTGACCATGTCACCGGTCATGAGCACCGGGCTTTCCAGCAGAACAGGCTTTTTACTTTCCTTTTGGGTCTGCTCATCCACAACAATCTGGAAGGCAATTTCTGTCCCCTTGGGCAAGCTGGCCTGAAGGCCCATATTAAGCTGTTTGAGCTGCTCAGCATCGCCGCCTTCCTGCCATTGACCAGCAGCTGTTGCCTGATCAACCAGCTCCAGCAGGTTCACACCCTGCTGGGCAACCAGCTTAAACTCCAGCTGGGCCGTGCTCTTGATCAGGTCTTTGGCCCTTTCATGGTCTTTAATGCCGGGCAGCTGGACCACAATCTCATCTTCGCCCTGACGAACGATAACCGGATCGCCCACACCGAATTGGTCGACACGATTTCTGATGATCTCCAGGGATTGGTCAACAGCGTTCTGACGAACAAAGTCGATCTTATCCTGGGTCAGCTTCAGAGTGATGCGGGGAAAGGTGCCCGCTTCCGATTGTACATCAATGTCCAGATCAGGAAAATCGTCTTTGATAATTTCATTGATTTCTCCCAGAACTCCGGTATTGGGCAGGGTAAAAATAACCTGAGCAGGATCAGGTGAGTCCAACTGCACTACGGAGATGTTTTTCTTTGCCAGACCCTTTTTCAGGTCCTGAGCAGAAAGACCAAGGGAGTTGGCAACCGCTTTATCCAGGTCAACCCGCAGAACCATATGGACACCGCCCTGAAGGTCCAGACCGAGTTTCAGCCCTTGCGGGGCTAGATATTTTCTCCACCAATCCGGCGAATCCTTGTAAAAGGATGGCACAATGGTCATAGCGGCAAAGAGGATGAGGGTAAAAAGCAGCCCGATCTTGAGTTTCAGGTTGGTATTCATGGATGTCTTCCCAGGTAAACGAATAATATTTAACGTGGATGAACGAATCGATTTAATTTGCAATTCAATCTGCTGAAAAGGCGAACCCCTGTGTTCGCCCTTTTCATACCGGGCAGGGCTCTGCCCCTACATCGCGTCCCCGATACAAGGTGACGAGAAAATATTCAGGAATATACGTCAGGGAGGAATATCTTGCAACGTTGGGAACACATTTTTTCTTTGTTTCTCCGTATTCGGCACAAAAATTACTCTGCAGGAGGCGAAAAATGTTCTGCCGACTCCGGCTGCAATCGTTTTCTATTGATCGCTGCCGCCATACAGGCTGCCCCGAATCCGTTGTCGATATTGACCACAGCCATTCCAGAAGCGCAGCTGTTGAGCATGCCGAGCAGGGCTGAAAAGCCGCCTGCCCCGGTTCCATAACCGATGGAACTGGGTACAGCAATCACCGGGGCCGGGGTCATGCCAGCCACCACTGAGGGTAAGGCCCCTTCCATCCCGGCAATCACAATCAGAACAGAGGCCTGCTGAAGCCGTTCTCCGTGGGCGAGAATACGGTGGATACCGGCGACCCCGGCATCATACAAGGTCTCAACTGTATGACCAAAATACTTAAGACAAAGCCGTGCTTCCTCGGCAACCGGCATATCAGAGGTACCAGCTGTCACCACCACCACTGTCCCCCTACCGACATTTTCAGGAATATACTCATCGTTGCCGGTAAGTAAACGGGAGGATTCGTGATACCTCATCCCCTTAACTCGCGCATAAATCTGCTCTGCTTTAATTGAATCAACACGGGTGGCCAGTACCACGGTTGGACGCTTGAGCATGGCCTGAAGAATCTCTACCATCTGCTCCACAGTTTTATTTTCACCAAAAACAGCTTCAGGGAGTCCGGTGCGAAGAATACGATGATGATCCAGACGAGCTGCATCCAACACTTCCACCGGCGGTAGACGTATTTTTTTCAGGGCCTGTTCAGGATTTATTCTTCCGTTTTTCACCCGTTGCAGTAAAGTGAAAAGTTCTTGTTCATTCATAGAGTCATGTTCTGTGATTTATATTTTGCAGCGGGAGAGCATCATCGGCAAAACAGCTGAAAAAGACAAAAGTATAACAGACTCTCAATTCGCTTATCGACAATCTCCCGCAGCAAAGAAGAGGAATTTCAGCAGCCATGTAGCGATTATCCTTGTAGTCTTTATACATATACGTGTAAATATATAAGTATATATTAATAATCATCCTTTAACCGCTTTACCATGAAAATATTCAGCGAAAAAAATATAGGGAAACTGATCATTCTCAATTCAAGCCTAGTTGCCCTGCTGATGTGGTTGGGAATTGTAGCGCATACCGTCTGGGATTCTAAAATTAATCTCAAAATGGAACTTCTCCAGATGGAGGAGGACTATATAAAAAATAAAAAGATCAGCGTGCGCGAGTCAGTGCTTGATTTTATCCGCAGCATAGATATGCGGGAGAAGACGACTAATAACGTGCTACGGAACACCCTGAAAGATCAGGTTGAGCAAATCCATTCCATTGCCCTGCATTTGTACCGGCAAAATGCAACAACAATGAACAAGGATGCGCTAGAGAAGCTGATTATTGAGGTAATTCGACCAATCACCTTTAATAACGGTCGTAATTATTTCTTTATCCGCTCCATGTCCGGTATCACCAAACTCTGGCCTCCTGACCCTCAGCAGGAGGAAAAGAGCATTTATAATAACAGCAATGAAAATAAATTGCAGGTTTTCAACAGCATGTTTGCCACTGCCCGTCATCACGACAGCGGGTTTAATGAATATCTCTGGCCAAAGCCGGGAGAGGATAAGGATAAACTTTTTCAGGAAATAGCCTATATAAAATATTTCGAACCTTTTGATTGGTATATCGGATCAGGTGATTATCTGGTTGAAGTTGAACGTGATGCCCAGCAGCATGTTACAAATATCATCAATCAGCACGCCAGCAGAACAGATGACGAGTACATGTTTATCCTGGATCTTCGCAGCATGAAGGGTGGTAAAAAATTCGCCACCATGTTGGTAAACCCTAACAAGCCGGATCCACTGGACAACCTCCTCAGTGAGGATTACCAGGATATGCAAGGGGAAAAATTTCGAGAAAAATTTCTTAACGGTCTCAAAGAACATGGTGAGGTCTTTGTCAAATATAAGGATCAAAAACCAGGGACCGATGAAATTCGCCCCAAGATGTCCTATTTCAAGCTCTACCCGAAATGGAGCTGGATCATTGCCAGAGGCTTTTATTTTGATGACCTGATTAAACAAATTGATCGAATAAAAGAACAGCATAGCAAACTTTTTTACGAAAAGATAAAGATCTCTCTTGCTATTTTATGCTTTATTCTCCTGAGTGCCCTTTGTATCTCCCTGCTTTTTTCGCATAAAGTGCGAACCCTCTTCCTCTCCTATCGCCAGCGTCTGGAAAAATCGAATCGGGAATTGACCAAGGCTATGGACAAGGCCCATGCTGCCACCATTGCCAAGTCTGAGTTTTTGGCCAATATGAGTCATGAGATCAGAACGCCGATGAACGGTATTATCAACCTTTCTGAATTGGCCCTGGAAACGGAATTGACCGATAAACAGTCTGATTATATGAGGAAAATTCTTTTTTCTTCCAAGAATCTTTTAGAGATAATCAATGATATTCTGGATTTTTCGAAGATTGAAGCCGGAATGCTCACCATCGAAAAAGTCTATTTTGATCTCCCAGGCCTGTTCGACAAACTCATGCTGATGTTTACGGAGCAAAGCCAGCGGAAAAATTTGCAACTCCTCCTTGACCTGCCCTCGAATCTTCCAGAAAATGTCATCGGTGACCCCATGCGCCTGTATCAGGTGTTGTCTAATCTTATCGGCAATGCCATTAAATTTACCGAGCAGGGCAAAATTTTTATTACAGCCCAGGTGGTGCAACAGAAATTGGAACGTGCTGTTATCAAATTCACGGTAAGCGATACCGGCATCGGGATTGCTGAAGAAAAAATCGCCCTTCTTTTTGAATCCTTTACCCAGGCGGATAATTCCACGGCAAGAAAATATGGTGGGACCGGCCTAGGACTCACGATCTGTAAACGACTTGTGTCCTTGATGGGCGGTAAACTGTCTGTGGAAAGCGAGGTAGACAATGGAAGTAATTTTTCTTTCTCCCTGAGTTTCGCTCTCAATGGCCTGGAAAAAGAAAATGATAATTCCGGCAGCACAAGCGAAACCGCTGCGGCAATGGCTGCTATCCGTTATGCTCGTATTTTGCTGGTTGAGGATAATATTATCAATCAGCAGGTGGCCCAGGAGATCCTTGCCAAGGCAAACCTGCATGTGGAAACGGTCAATAACGGAAAAGAAGCTGTTGAGGCGGTAGCTGCCAGAGATTTTGACGCTGTACTCATGGATATCCAGATGCCGGTTATGGATGGTTATGAGGCGACAAAGGCAATTCGTCATGATTTAGGAAAAACAGACTTGCCCATCCTTGCTATGACCGCCCATGCCGTGAGTGAAGAGCGGGATAAATGCTTCCGGATCGGTATGAATGATCATATTGCCAAGCCGATTAATCGAAATACTCTCTTTTTGGCATTAAGTAACTGGATCGGAGAAACTGCGGGACGGCATAACAAAAAACATACGGCAGATATCGACCAGCTCGTTATTGCTCAACAAGAGAGCCATAGTAACCATACTCATGATATACTGAGACAAATCATTACTGAGGCAGAAAAAGGAGAGGCCCCGACCGGTATTGATTTTACCGGAGGACTACAGCGTGTTGAAGGGAATGAAAAGCTTTATTTGAAGTTACTCAGGAGTTTTTGCCAAGAGCAGGAAAAATCTTTGAGTAACATACCGGAACTCATTAAAAAGGATGACAGAAAAAACGCTAAACATTTTGCCCATGGTCTCAAAGGGGTTGCTGGCAATATCGGCATGTCGAAGTTGCAAAAAATATCCAGTCGTGCTGAACAGAAAGCTAGTTATGGAACAAATGAAGATTTTAAAGAAATTTTTCAAAAGCTCATACTGGAGATAGGAAAGATTATTGACTATCTTGCTCCCCGCATTGGAAGGGATGAAAAGCAGGGGAAACAAATGGACACAACCGGACAGGCAGATGAACATGATCGCCGTAAGGCCTTGTTACTCCTCCGGCGACTGGCGGTGCTCCTGGAGCAGTCAGACTTCTCCTCATTACAATTTTTGGAAGGAAATCAAGATATAGTAAAAGCCTTACTGGATGAGGCGTCCTTGTCAAAGCTGACAGGCTATATTGAGGGATTTCATTTTAAGAATGCCCTCAGCTTGATTAATGCAATTATTGAGGGAAGACGATCCTGAGTCGAAAAAATGAAAGGGAAAAGAGAGGAGGGTTAAAACGTACGATTACGGAGCCTGATTCGGAGCATTGCCAACTTTCCAGCAACCTGTTTGTACTCAAAACGGTTGACAGAGGCTTCCCAGGTGTCTACTTCCTCTGTTACCACGGTATTTTCAACGGATTTCTGGAGGGTGACGTAGCATTCCAGAGCGTTAAAGTCCCCAGCCTGGAGGTAAGCATCAAGTTTGTCCAGTAGAGGGAAAAGAGCATTCAGGTCCACATCCTTTTCGGTAGCAGGAGTGGGGTCATTACCTTCCTGATCGTGCAGAAGAGCAGTGATAGACTGGAGAACAGTCTTTAAGATAGTGGCAAAGTCCTGTAAGGCATTTTCCGTTTTCCCCTGCGTAATGGCAACCTCTAAGGCGGCAGAGGCCAAATACAACTCTGTTGCCCCAAGGCTGCCAGAAACACCTTTTGTGGAATGAGCCTGGATACGGGCTTTTTTTTCTTCGTTGTTCGCGAGGTTATCTGTTATTTTTTCTGCCAGATCATGATTGCATTCAGCAAATTTTTTCAGCAGCTTGATGTACAGGTCTTTATTTCCTTCAAGCTGTTTGATACCTGCTTGAATATTCAAACAGGGAAGGCTACGGGGCAATTTTTCAGGCATTCCTGGGCAATCCCGGTATTATTCAAATTTTGAAATGGAACAGCACTCCCGGATTTGAAGAGCAATGGACGGGGTCCGATCAACGGGAAAGGTTAGATGCAAGTGTTAGTGTGGCGGAAGTGCATGGGAATCGAACCCACCTGCCGGGCTGTTCACCCGGCACACCGGATTTGAAGTCCGGGAGGGCCACCAGTGCCCTTTCCACTTCCAACAGCAGGTCTATAAAGTAGAACTGAATATACTATATAATAATTATTGACCTGAAAAACAACTTATTATTATAATAATCGTATTTCTTCGGATACTGGAAGCTCGACAATATCGACCTTAAGATATATGTTAAGAGATATTTTTTTGTACTGTTTTTTTCTGAGTTTTCTGATTATTTATCAACCACCGAATATAAAAATTGTTTTCTCATGCAATGTAATCAATTAGTTCGTCTTGCCAAGGAATGGTATACACACGTTAAGCAGGAAACCATGGCTCCGGCTCGTATGATGCAGTTTGTTGATCAGCATATTAAAGACTGCGCAATATGTCAGGAGGATCCTGGTTTGTCTCAAGAGGTCGAAAAAATAAGAGAACATGTCCTGCCTGAATCCAAACTCCCCAGAGCCTTCCGCGCTCCAAATAAAAGCCTCACCCCTGAGATTTCTCCATCCCCTGATGAAGACGAGGAGGGCGGTAATAATGAGGGCGATTCCACAGCAGATGGTCTCCTCTGATCATTTTTTTCGCTGCCTTCTCCTTGCTCTTCTTTTTCCATGTTCAGGCGATCTCGCATTTTTTTATATGATGAAGCTGTCTTCTTGTTCATCATGTGCCGAACGTAACTGTCCTGCATGCGTCTGACTGAGGAACAAGAGAATATTATCCGACATAGCGGCGGGCATGTCAGAGTCAGTGCCGTGGCTGGCTCGGGCAAGACAACCGCTATGATAGGTCGGATCGGCTATCTTTTGCGACAAGGAGTTGCACCGGATAAGATTCTGGTGCTCATGTTTAATCGATCTGCAAAGGTTGTTTTTGCAGAGAGACTGCATCGGTCCCTGCAAGGGACCGTTTTTCGGCCTCCAGCGGTTCGCACCTTTCACGCCCTCGGGCTTCGTTTGGTTGAGAGCTTTACGGCAAAGCAGCATCTTCCTCGATATCGATTAGTCACGGAAGAGTTTCAGCTGGAGAAATTGGCCAAAGAGGCCATGAAAAAATATGCGGCAAAAGCTGATGGAGACGAAACCTGGTCATCCAAGGAGGGGATTGAGGGGTTTTTACTTTTTATCGGTATGGTCAAGGCCGATGTGGCTACCCCGCAGAAAGTTTTTACTGCCTGCGGGTTTGATGAAAAGCAGTCTCATTATATTGGCGCATACAGGGCCTTTGAATCCCTGCGCAAGGTCTCCCAAATCCGTTTCTATCAGGATTTGATTCACGAGCCGGTTATGGCGATGCAGCAGCAAAAAGAGCTGGCTGACTGGGTTGCTGACCATATTGATCATGTTATTATCGATGAATATCAAGATATTAACAAAGTACAACAGCAGCTACTGGTCCGCATTGCTGGGCAACGAGCCCAGGTAATGGTGGTTGGTGATGTGGATCAATGTATCTACGAGTGGCGCGGTGCCAAACCCGAGTATATTGTTTCCCGTTTTGCTCGTGATTTTCCCCGGCCTACGACCTACAGCCTGAGCTATAGTTTTCGCTATGGCCATAGGCTTGCCTTGGCCGCCAATCATCTCATTGCCAATAACAGACTTCGGGACCGTAAACTCTGCCTAGCTTGGCCCGAGAATCCAGACACCCGTCTCATATGTCTTCCCGAAGGGGAGGACCACCCCCTTATTGAAATTATTACGAATTGGCAAAGAGCGAACAGGGGCCTTGACGAGGCAGCCGTTCTGGTCAGAATCTATGCCCAGTCGGTACCGGTGGAGCTTGCCCTACTGGAGCATAATATTCCCTATCGCCTTGTGGGCTCAGAAACGGTGTTCAGTTGCTCAGAGATCAGAGCCCTGCTCGGGTACTTACGTCTCTGCCAAGGCAGCTTACAGGGAGATGAGAAGCAGGGAACGGGCTTTGCTACAGTCCTTGCTATGCTGACCAATCCTCATCTCTGGCTGAAAAAAAATCGCCTCCACGCCTTGGCACAAGATATTCTCATAAAACCGGGCTCGGCAGGCTCCCTGATTGAGCAATATGCCGATGAGGCCAGCTCGCCCTATCTTTCCTCCAGGATGATGAAACTGGCCGATGTATGGCGTAAGATAAGAAAAAAGCCCTCGAAGACAAGAGCCTTTACCATATTGAATACGCTCATTGAGGAAACAGATCTCTATGAGTATTTTCTCTATACTTCCCGGGCACCTGTTGCGGAGAACAAAATCAAAACCTGTCAGTCCTTTGTTCGTTTCGCCCGGAATACCGGCCTGAACGTTAATGATTTTCTCGATGAAATAGAGAGACTTGCTGACAAAAGAGAAGGTAAAAATTTCACTGAGGAGCAAAACAGCCTCCTGATTACCTCTATTCATCGGGCTAAGGGCCTAGAATGGCCTCTGGTGATCCTACCAGGCTTAGAAGAAGGGATTATACCCTTTCGTCAGGACAAGGATCAACAGGAGAGCGAAGATATTGAAGACGAACGTCGTCTTTTTTATGTTGCCATGACCCGAGCCAAGGAAGAGCTTTGCCTGCTGTATCCTCAGGACCGCCGTTTGGAACGGCGAAAAAAGGCTGGTGATAGCCGCAACCCGGTCACCACAGAAAAAGGAACATATCCTGCAAGCTGTTTTCTCTATGAGGCTAATCTGGATTTTTCCGACCGCTTGGGAAAACGTATCCTTGCTGTTGAGCCTGAAAAAGGGAAAAAAAAAGAGCCTGTGCAGGCGATTGACCTCACCATCGGGAAGCGGTATCTTAAGGCGGTGCAGGCGTCAGTTCGCTTGAAACGGAGCAAGAGAGAGAAAAAGAGCCGAAAAAATAAATAGCAGTTATGCTAAAAACAGCTGGTGCAACATATGAAAATGTCACATAGGGATACAAAAAAAAAGGTTCTCTTGGAGCCGGATTATCTCCTGGAACAGATAGATAATGAAATAACAGTATATCACCCTACCCTGACCACGTCGCTTTATCTGAATGAGACAGGAGGCCTTATCTGGGAACTCTGCGACGGACAGAAGAGCACGGCGGATATAATCGACATCCTGGGAGAAATCTATCAAGAAAGCCGCCAACAGATAGCAGAAGACGTGATAAATATCATTGCCCGCTTAGTGGACAATAACATCGCTCGTCTGCAGGATTGAGGATTGAGCAGGAGACTGAACAAAAACTGAGTAGAACCTATGCCCCCTCTATATCCTGTCTATTCTGTCGACTTTGCCGGAATGTCTGTACCCATTCGTTGCGACAACAGAAAAACCCTTGAGTTTTTTAAATTTCTCTTTGGAGATCTGTACGGATCGACAAAAGCCCCCTCTCTTGACACCTCTTTGCATGCAGTGGATACAGCAGCGACTCTGACAATCTCATTGACTGAAGGAAGCACCCGGGGACTTAGTGAGGGGGAAGAAAAATATACTCTTGCCGACAGCAGCGAAACCCTGTTTACTGGCAGCCTGAACGTTCAATTTGCTGCCGTGCTTTTTGATCAGGTTATTTTTCACCTGCTCAACCATCTGAAAGACGGAGTTGCCCTGCATAGCGGAGCAGTTGTTTATCAGGACAAAACGATTTTGTTACCCGGACAAAGCGGCTCCGGTAAGAGTACCGTTTCTGCTTGGTTGACCTCTGATCATAGCACCTGTCGCTGCTCTTATCTGACCGATGAACTGGTCGTGCTGCCGAAAAACGGCGCGGGCACGGTTGTTCCCTTTCCCCGCCCCCTCTGTATCAAAGCGGAGGCTAGCGCTGTCATCAGAGCAATAATACCGAAGAATGGCGAAGAACAAATCCTTGCCGATAAACAAGGAGCTGTGGTGCCGCACAGGTTGCTCAATCCTGATTTCCCCTTCCTTGTTCCGCCTGTCTCTCTCATTCTTTTTCCGACATATCAAGCTGGTTCTCCTCTCCGAATCGAAAAAATATCTCCGGCGCGTGCATCGGCCCTGCTCATGACCTGCGATGTCAATGCCCGCAACCTAGCTGATCACGGTTTTCGACAGCTTGTTCAACTTGCCCGCTCAATTCCTGCTTATCTAATCACTTACAGCAGCTTTGCCGAGTTCAACAAGCAGCTGCCTGACCTGTTTGCCCAGCAGGACGGATCTGCATGATTCGAAAAATTCTCTCGCTCTGCGCTCGCAATAGCGGCCATCAGGTTATGTATACCCGCCTGGAGCAGGCCTTGCACACCTTTCAGGCGACAGCAGGCGCTGATTCATGGAACCGGCTTCTGTACAAGGCTGAAGAACAGGGAGTAGCCCCCCTCCTTCATCATCATAGCCAACTAATCAATTTTCAATTTCCTCAAGATTTTCGTCGTCTGCTACATAGCCTCTATCTGCGCAGCAGGCAGGCAAATACGGTCCGCAACAGAGCTGTTGCTGAAATTCTCACCCGCTGCAATGCCGCTGACATCCCTATACTGACAGTCAAGGGCATTGCCCTCTGTAATTTTCTTTATGAGGAACCCGGCTTGCGCCCCATGCGGGATATCGATTTGCTGGTCAGCGAAAGCAATCTTGCCGCTGCACAAGAAATACTTCTTGATCTTGAATATCTGCCAGCAGAACAACACGACATCCCTGAAGACTATTACCATCTTCCACCTCTGGTCAAAACAACTGCTGGGTTGCCACTAACCATTGAGCTGCACCGCAATTTGCTGCCCTTTCATCCTCGCTATCCACTCTGGCCTCTGGACAAATCATATGCCGAGAGCCGGAGTTTTATTATCAACGGCATGACAGCTCGTACCCTTTCTCTTGAGGACACAATGTGGTACATCTATCTGCATGGTTTTCAGGCTCCCTTGACGTATGAACCCTTTAGGTTGGTTCATGTTGCGGATATGATCACGCTTGTTGAAAAGTATTCTGAACAGATCAACTGGAAACTCTTGCGGGAACATTGGCCCGCAGCAACCAATGTTCTTTCATGTTTTCATAGCCTGACTCCGTTGCAGAAAGAGGTGATTATCCGCTTTAACCTACCTGTCGAAGAGCAGCAAAATCAGATTGACCATGTTGTTGGGCAACCCTATCAAGGTTGGCCGCAACACCATCTTAAAGATAGCAGCAAAGGTAAACTCCCTCAGCTTATCCAGGATACCCTCCTGCCGTCCCGATGGTGGATACAGGTTTACTATGGATATCTCAGCGGATACGGGTACTGGAAAGCCCGTTTTTTTGAACATCCCCGTGAAATTTGGCGGTGGATAAAGGGCTATTTTCTGTTGTACATGAACACAAGAAAAAAGGTGTCAGCTGGCAAATGAAGAATGCTTACCCGTATTCTTGCCAGGACACAGCCGGACAACTTCCTGTTTTTACGCCATCGACTATTCGTATTGATTGACACTTGGCTCCCTTTGAGGGATAATGCAAAAATAAGCAAACGAGCTATTTTAAACAAAATACAATACATAACAATGGCATGCATAAAAACAATCAGAGGAAAATCTCCCAAGAGCAGATAAATCAGGGCAGAAGGTCTGCTATTCGAAAAATTGCAGCAGGAACTGTCGCCTTAGCCGGTTGTTCTGTCTTACCTAACAAATGGTCAACACCCCTTGTTGAATTCGGCTCCCTGCCCGCTCATGCAACAACAAGCGGCCTAGAAGAACTGGTTGAGCTTGTTGAACAGTACTATGAAGAAAAAGTTACCGAAGATAGCGAAGATACTGCTCAGGAAGCAGTATCTTCCTCTGAGGAGGATCCTGAAGTAGCAGTTACTACAGAGGAAACAGAAACAGGGAACAATCGGGGATACAGCAACTCATTGACGATTCAGGACAGTGGTGAAATGATGTCCTGCGACGGTATTTGGCAGCATAAAATAGTTTTCCCGAAACTCGGGCCGGAGTATGGGAGCTCTTTATTACTGGTCTGGAGTGACGGTAATGAACTTTCTGTTCCTGATTCAAAAAGCATGGCTATGGAAGGCGGTGATAATGACTACAGAAAATATCAGCCGGGCGGTTCATACAGCGGTAACAACCCGGATATCCCCACTATGGAAGTTTATGCCAAAAGAGATACTGACCCGTCCAGCGTGACGCTTTATTATTAACAACGCAGTTAAGGAAGGCCGCAGGGAATACACCTTCAAACCCAGCGGCTACCTCTCTGGCATCCAGCAGAGAACAAAAAAAGGCCGTAGCAAAAGCTACGGCCTTTTCAAAGGGCATGAACCCTTTTTTCTAAGCGGGTTACATTAACTGAGCAACGGGTTAGCGTACAGCAGAATAAAAGCGATAACCAGCCCGTAAATGGCGATAGACTCAATCAGAGCCATACCGAGAATCATGGTAGTGGTAATTGAGCCTTTTGCTTCCGGGTTACGAGCAATACCGGCACAGGCACTTCCAACACCTTGGCCCATACCAATACCAGCACCCAGGCCAGCCAGTCCAATTGATGTTGCAGCTGCAAAGCATACTAATGCGAGATGAATCTTGTCCATTTTTTATAACCTCCGAATAGTTAAAAAGATAAGTCGGCCTTCTTCTTTTGTATATCTGATAAATTCTCCTATCTTTTAATGCTCGGGCTCAGTGAGCATGCTCCATTGCTCCGACACAGTACACAATGGCGAGCAAAACAAAAACAATGGCCTGAATCAGGGAGACAAGCACACCAAGAGCAAGAATGGGCAGAGGCGCAAAAAAGGCTCCGGCCAGCATAAAAAGAACGGCAAGCAGTATTTCTTTTGCCAGGATATTACCGAAAAGACGCATGGAAAGTGAAACCAAGCGGGCAAAATTGCTGATCAGTTCCAGGATAATCATAAACGGTGCCATGATTGGAATCGGGCCTGTGAAATGCTTATAGTATTTCCAGCCGTGATAACGAAAACCCAGAACATGATGCATGATCCAGACGATGATGGTCATCGCAATGGTAATATTAAGGCTGGATGTCGGCGACATGAAACCAGGAAGGAGGCCGATCATATTGGCAAGTAATGTATAGAGAAAAAAGGTGGCCAATATAGGAAAAAGCATTTTGGCTTGTTTCCTGCCCATGTGTTCAGCAAAAAAATCCAAAATTCCGCCGATCAGGACTTCCCAAAAATTCTGACCGGTTCCGGGAATCACCTCCAATTTGCCGAGAGTGAGCTTAGGCACGACAAAGAGAAAGGCCATGACCAGCCAGCTGTAGGTCATATATGGTTCACATAATTTCTCCAGAAATGTTGTTCCGATCGGTCCGTGCGGAACCGGTAGACCTATCCAGTCAAGAATAACCGAGATAAATAGAATTGGATGTTCCATGCCCAACCTCCCTTTACATATTTTCCTGAAATATCATTCGCCCTCGAAAGAGGACGACTATAATTACGCTTAACATAACCGTGGACAGCCCAATAACAAGCCCTATCACACTCATGCTGAACTGTGTGCTGAGCAGAAGCAGCAGAAAGGCGAGGACAAAAAGGCGGGCGTAAAATTTCACAACAAAACCTGTCGAGAAGGACTTGCCGTTGACGTGCGCACCATCTCTCTGCGTTGCGGCATGATGGACGAATCGCATTGCTGTTCTTTTCATCCAGAAAAAACTGCCGCTGGATAATGCGCCGCCAACAAAGACAGATTGAGCAAACAGCCAATCAACGAAATACCAGCTCCCTGCGGTAAGCAGGGCCAGCAAGATCAAGTTGAACCGTTCAACCATTTGCAGCAGGAGAAGCTCATCACTTTTGCCGCTTCCGCCGCTCCTGCTCTTCGTCACATCAGTCATCAGATATTTTTTTACTCAGATCCCAGAGATGCTTAAAACCGGCAATAATTCCGAATCCAAGAAAAATAAAGCTGAACCAAGGTGTGGTCTTTTCGGCAAACAGCTTATTGTCGAGCCACCAGCCTATGCCGAAGCCGATAAAGATGGAGGAGGCAAAGGTCGTTCCGATCTGACCGTATCGGGCTAACTCAGTTAATACCCCTCGTTCTTCCTCAGCCATTTTCCCGCTCCTGCATCGGATGTCCTGTTAAATTGCACAGAGATAGCACGCAACAGCTACAAGTGCAATGTTTTTTTCATACTTCGGACAATTTTGTCAGGGATGTTTCAATTGCCGCAAGGGCCTGCTCCAACTGCTCTGGTATATGGGCCGCTGAGACGAACAGAGCCTCAAACTGGGAAGGAGCTAGCCAGAAGCCGCTTGCCAGCATCTGCCGGAAATGTCTGCCGTAAAAATCTGTGTTGGCTTGCATGGCAGAGTCGAAATCCGTTACCGGCGTATCAGTGAAAAAGCAGGTCATCATGGAACCGATCCGATTGAGCACCGTGGGCACCTGGGCCTTTGCTCCGATTTCGGCCAGACGCTCAGCAAAGTGATCACTTTTTTCTTCAAGTTCCTGATAGAATCCCGGCTTGCGCACGATTTTCAGCATGGCCAGGCCAGCAGCCATGGCCAGAGGATTACCGGACAGGGTGCCAGCCTGGTAGACCGGTCCATCTGGAGCGATATTATCCATGATTTCTTTTTTGCCGCCATAGGCCCCAACCGGCAGGCCACCGCCGATGATCTTGCCCAGGCAGGTCAGGTCGGGCATGATATTGAAGCGCTCCTGGGCTCCGCCCAGGGCCAGCCGGAATCCGGTGATGACCTCGTCAAAGATCAGGACAATGCCCAGCTCAGCAGTCAGATCCCGCAGTTTCTGCAAAAAGGCCCTGTCTGGGACAATAACACCCATATTACCAGCAACCGGTTCAATGATCACACAGGCGATATCTAAGGTAGCATCTCGCAGAGTCTTTTCCAGCACCTCGATATTATTATAGGGGATGGAAAGGGTGTTCTTGACAATGTCATCCGGCACACCAGGGCTGCCCGGAATACCCAGAGTAGCGACTCCAGAACCGGCCTTGACCAGAAAGGAGTCTGCATGACCGTGGTAACAGCCATCAAATTTAATCACCATATCACGCCCGGTATAGCCACGGGCCAGGCGGATTGCGCTCATGGTGGCCTCGGTGCCGGAGCTGACAAAGCGCACTTTTTCAATGGAGGGGACAGAGTCACAGACCAATTCCGCCATTTCTATTTCAGATGCAGTGGGCGCACCGAAGCTGGTTCCATTGGGCAGGGCCTCCTGAATCGCCTTGACCACCTCGGGATGACCGTGGCCCAGGATCATGGGGCCCCAGGAGCCGACAAAATCAATGAATTCGTTACCGTCCGCATCAATGACTGTGCCGCCTTGGGCCTTGGCAACAAAGAGGGGATCGCAGCCCACGGATTTACAGGCACGAACTGGGGAGTTCACGCCGCCGGGGATGACTTGGCAGGCTTTTTCGAAGAGTGCAGCAGAATTTGTGGTGTTCATAAGCAGTTATGAAATGGTTAGGGGTTAAGATAAGCGTGATTGCAGCGGTCAGCTGGAGACAACGTACCGTTTTTCTGCCCAACCTGCGGTGTTTGATCAGATTTGTATCTGGGCGTGTACATCTTTCCGCACAGAATAAACGTAAGCTGCTGTCACGTCAAGGGAGTGTCGAGGGGTGATGGGGAATATTGCGGATTACAGAAGGATATTGATGACGGCAGAGCAGGTCGGACACTAGGACTTATTCCTCCTCCAGCTGCCGCGACAAAACCATCTCACCAGTCCCTTTTAAGAAATCAGGCGCAAACCCTTGGCGCTCAGTAAGGTGCCGAGCGACTTGGCTGCATTTCACGGTAAAGAGGAAAAAAATCGGGGCTGACACCTCAGAGAGGGTCTCGAAATTTCCCATCCCTTTGCTGATAATCAGGTCCGCATCCCGAAAATGCTCTCTAAAATCCTCACTACAGGACTCCAGTGGTGTCCCCGGACAACGGGTTCCATTGCTGATTACCGAACAAATCTTATCCAAACCACAGACTCGGGCATCCGCCATTGTGGCGTCGTTGATAACAGGGGCCTCCCGCACCGCAGCCGTCACCTGACAACCCAGCTTATTCAGCTCTCTGATCAGCAGGCCATCAAAAACAATCTCACCGCAGTTATCGCAAAGATAGAGCACCTTGGGCTTGCCTTGCAGGGCCTCAAGCAAAACAGGATAATCGTCCAGAACAAATTCTCGGTCAAAGCACTCCTGCATGGTCGCTGCGGCGTCAAAACTATGCAAGGCCCCATAGTCAATGATGTTACCGGCGATTGCGACCCGCACTGCGGCCCGGATCGGGTCATCAGCGGCCTGAATCTGCTGCTCGACCTTTTCCTGCAAGAAGAGGGCAAAGTCATTCCCCTCCTGCTTGACTTGGGCAAAGGGATCATCGTGCCCCAAAATCTCGGCAAAGAGTGCGTAGAGGCCCACAGCATTTTCAGGCGGGGAAAGCTCTGTATCCACCTGGTTTATATACCGGCCCGCGCCATCAATAAGCTGTCGTTGAAGATCCAGATTATCAGTAGCCAATAAGCCGGTGGATCTGGCCTGACGCATAAAACAGACAAGGCAGTCAAGATTGGTTCGCATGGGTTTCTATTAATGTTTCCTATTAATGCTTGGAGGATCTTGAAGAAGAAGATACTCCTGGCGAACATTGCCAAGCGCAGCAAAGACATGCTCTCGGCTACCAGGGATCTGGTCATACACTTGTTTCAGCAGGCCTCGGATATCTTTCCGGCGAGTCTTTTCCGATACGGGACAGTCAGAGGCCACCGGATCCAGCCCCAAACGACTTCCGATCCCCCTGATCTCTTCTTTGACCAGATAGGCCAGCGGTCGGATCAGCGCAAGTCGCCCCGAGAAAAGAACCTGTTTGGGACGCATGGCGCTGATATTGCCGCTACAGGTAAGATTGATAAAAAAGGTTTCCACGATATCATCTCGGTGATGTCCCAAGGCGATCGTGTGAGCGCCTTGTTCACGGGCATGATCAAAAAGGAGACGCCGCCGATTCCGGGCACATTGGAAGCAAATGCCGGTCGTCTCGGTTCCTGCCTCATTCTGTTGCGCGTCTGATAACGCGGGCAGTTCCGCTGGCAAAATTTGGCAGGATAATCCCAGAGCAGCCAGTCGCTCGCAAATGAGCCCTGCCCTGCCCTCTGTCTCAGCTTCCGGTACTCTCGGTGCTCCCGCTGGGCGCATGTCCACATACACAGGATGCACCTCGTAATCAATCGGTGCCTTCCTTCGCCAAGTATGAAGCACCCAAGCCAAGACCAGAGAATCAATACCGCCAGAAACAGCCACCAAAACCCTGTCGCCGTCAGCCAGCATAGTATAATCCAGCATGGCTTTGGCAATGCGCCGATTTTCTCCGGTAGTCAGGACGCTCTTCATGGGTACAATATTATTTTTCTTGCGCAAGATAGGAACATTTCTCCAGCCTGTTGCGCAACCCCTTTGTCATAAACTCTTTTGCGGTAAGCCAGGTCAGAGATCCGCCTGTTCCCTCACGAAAACTCAAAAGATTTCCCATCAATGATTGCTGCGCCGCATCAAAGCTGTCCAGACAGAGCACCTGACCGTCGGGCATGGCCAATAGACGATATTCAAAGGCGACAGAGGCAGGTTCTTTGGCGGTCATATTACCGCCGACCCGTTCTTTATAGCGGTGCAAGGTGGTTTCTAGCACGGCATTGCAACTGAGCTTATTCGCAAACTTCTTGGCTCGTTCCAGGGAAAGCGAAGCCGAGAAATCCTCTCCATCACTCAATTGCCCATCGCTGAACAGTCGCACATCATGCCTGCTGAGAAAATGCTTTTTCAAAAAATTATTAAGATAGTATAGCCCGTCATCCAGTTCTTTTTTCTCTATTTGGGAAAGCAACTCGCTGTCCAAGGATACACCGCTGGTTGCCGGGGCAACAGCAACGCAGCTTACCGCAAAATCAGGCGGCTGTTCCGTGCTTTCCAGGTTTTTATTGCTGCATCCGCTGCTCAAAAGCGACAGGGAAAGTATCCCTAGTATCCCTGCCAAGGCAATCCCTCTGATACCACATTCTTTTGTCATCATTTCTCCCCTCAGGAAAGTCTCTTTTTATACGAATTCAGGCGATTAAAAATCCTACAAAGACCCCTTGGACGAAAGCGTACCGACAAGCCCCTGACGCAGGGAAGCGCCCTCCCCCATAGCCCGTCCCAGGGCTTTAAATACGGCCTCAATAATATGATGAGCATTCTCTCCGTGCAGAAGATCCACATGCAGGGTGAGCCCGGCATGCTGGGCCAATGCCCGCAGGAACTCACCGGCAAGGGCGGTATCAAAGGTGCCCACCTTTTGATCTCTGATGGTCACATCGTAATGGAGAAAGGGTCGGTTGGAAAAATCAAGACTGACCCTAGCCAAGGTTTCATCCATAGGCACATAGGCATGGGCATAGCGATGAATACCGGCTTTATCGCCCAAGGCTTGGGCAAAGGCCTGGCCAAGACAGATGCCGATATCTTCCACGGTATGGTGGTCATCGACATGGGTATCGCCTTTCGCCTGCACAGAGAGATCAAAAAAACCATGCACAGCAAAGAGAGTCAGCATGTGGTCTAGGAATCCAACACCGGTACTGATATCTGCCTTCCCTGAGCCGTCAACGTCCAGCTGAAGAGAAATCTTTGTTTCTAGGGTTTCCCGCTTGATGATGCTTTTTCGCGGGGAAGCAGGGGGCGTGGGTTCAGTCATCTCATATATCTCCAGGCAGGTCGCAAGGGCACATCAGGCCCTTGCTCGGATGAAAACGGATCTGCTCCGTTACGTTCTTGTTAGGGGCAGGGTGTAGGGGCAGACCTGTGTGTCTGCCCAGCATAAAAGGGCGAACACATAGGTTCACCCCTACGGCACCCGGCATAAAGTATTTCTTTTTGAAACCCTTACAGGGTTGATAAACCCAGTTATACTATTCTGCCTGCCGAAGATTGGCAACCTGATATTAGGGTTCTTTCCCATTTTCTCCTCTCTTGCGAAACAAGACGTTACCTGCTATCATTCTCTCAGGTTGTTCAGGTCCTCCCCCTTAAACCCCTCTGAAATAAGCATGAAACTCGGTGCGGCTACACTTCCTGTTTATCTTGTCTGCACGATCTGGGCTGTCTATCTTGTAGATTTCATCCTCCCCCTCCGACTTAATGCCTATGGGATTGTCCCGCGCACGGCTGGCGGCCTACTAGGGATTCCATTCACCAACTTTCTTCACGTCAATCTCAGGCATCTTATCAGTAACACAGTTCCCCTCTTTGTCCTGAGTCTCCTTCTGACCCTGTTTTACCGAAAAATCTTTTTCGACGTCCTTATCGTGATCATCGGCTGCGGAGGACTCTTGGTCTGGCTCTTGGCCCGCTCGGCCAATCATATCGGGGCTAGCATGCTGATTTATGGGCTAGCGGCCTTTCTGATCAGCTATGGCTTACTGAAAAAAGAACTGATCCCGGTTATCATCTCTATCGTTGTCGCGCTGGTCTATGGACTCGGCATGCTCGGTGGCATGCTTCCTTTTCATGGATTTATCTCGTGGGAGGGGCATCTCTTCGGAGCTGTGGGTGGGATCTTTGCGGCGTATCTTTTCAGGAAAAGGTGACTGTGTTGATATAAAGGAAAAAAATTTACTTAACAGGGCAGGACGAGGAATGCGTTGTTGTTAGCTTGACTGGACCTGCCCTCAAAAAAAGATCACGGACTACCCTCTTTTTTAAAAGCTATTTTTACTCGACGCAAATAATCAAAAACTCGAGAATAGCTAACGATTATTAATGCGTTCAAACGCATGGAAGGAGACTCAAGACTTATTATCTTTTTCGGCTCGACATCAGAATGACAAGTAATTTGCCGGACACGCCCCAGCACTTGGCATAAAGGTACCATTTCATCGAACCCAGGACAGGCATCTCCTTTTGTTTGCAGAAAAACATTACCTTGATAGGAATATCGTCTAATCAAGCGATGAAGAAGCGGATTCCCCTGGCTATCGCAAAAGAAAATCATTTCTCCAATTTTTGGCATTGTTCCACTAAGCGAGACAAGTTGGACAGTATCGCCACCATGCAAGCTAGGCTTCATTGAATCACCTGAGACCTTAATACTTACCTTTCTGCCCTGCTCTAGAAGAAACCGAATAAGTTCAAGTCCTCCCCGAGCACGTATACTGATAACAGCGGGGTCGTTAAGGAATTGATCTTGTCCCGGTGGTAATTGCTGGTATGAAGAGAATCCAGTTGGATTTATTTTTTTCATCAGCGGACACAGTCACATCATCAATCTGCCACCACCACTCGTACGAGGCAGTATAACGAAAGCGAATCATCAGTGAAGGTTGGCCATCAGCTACTGTTCCAAGATCTAAGGTTGCAGTTTGCGGACCGCGATCAGACAGCTCTTTTTTCCAAACTTCAGTCCAACCATTCCCCTCATTTGTCGAAACTTCTACAGCAAAAGAACTGGTCTCAAATTGATCGTAGGCATCATACTTAAAAGAAAGATTTGTTCCTGTCAGATCCGAACAGTCAATTGGAGGCATGGAAAGTACAGTATCGATGCTTGTACCCACACCACACTCATCGCTATTGGCAAGAACAAAGCAACCTTCACCACCAGTGTAATTTTCCTCAAACCCTTCATTAACTCTCCATTTCCAACCACAGGTACCACTCTCATGTTCAAGCAGGTCCTGCGCTGCCCAGTCAACAGGTATCTGACAGGAATCAAATTCTTCCTGCTGTATTGTAGCGGCTGCAAGGGGGGCTGGAGTAAGAACCAGAAACCATAATAAAACTTTTCTACATATTCTCATAGCAACCTTCCCTTGATATATTTGCATTTTATGGCAAACCTGATGCCAAATCTTCTACAGCCTTTAAAGCAGTTAGGTCTGGTTTAAAAGACAATTCATACATTGGCATCTCCAACACCAAAGATTCGCAAAGAGCCAGGCCCTTTTCCGTCCACTCTTCACTGTACCAAGGAACAGAAACTACTTGCAATAGACGATGCAGCCCTTGCGATGAAGTTAATGGAGTAATTTGTGTCTTTTCTGACTGTCTCAGAAAAACCAATGCCGAAAGCTGAGCATTTTCATTGCGGGCAATATTTCCAGTTCCCTGCCAAGGAGTTCCCCAAATATTCCACTTGTCATCGGAAAAACGAACAACCAAGCGCTCATCACTAAAAAGTTGGTTTTTTGATGAGGAATTCAGCAACGCACTAAGGGTGGATTTCCCCGCACCTGATGCACCGGCAAAAATCATACCTTTCCCCATAATGGAACCGCCGCCTGCATGAATCAGCATCCCTTGATGGGTTATGAAACTGTGCTGAAGCAAAACAGCATCAGCCGCTGTCCTCCACTGATCAATGACTCTATTCTTCGGCAACTCTATTGCATCAGGGAAAAAACAACACTCAAGCCTGCAAAAGCTGGAATCTGCCCAAACAGATATAAAAGGTGCCTGCTGCTCTTCACTCCAGTAGCGAAGTACTTGAAAGCCATTTGCAGCAGACCGCACCTTAACATGCTGACTTGAAAAAAGTAACTTGTCATCCTCTGAATTAAAAAACTCAGATATTTGTTTCATGCTGATTTGAATATCAGCAGTTACAGAGGTATTTTCAGAGCAAAGAAATGGGAGATATTCTTGAGCCCCATCCTGGGGTATGGAACATTTAATATCATTCTCAACTCTAATTAACAACCCTCCTATATAAAAAAAGAAAGTCAATATATCACCTCACGTTCTCACCGATTGGTTAATAAAATTCCATTACTTTTATTATCGATATTTTGATATAATTCTAAGCCAATACCTGCTCTCCGTAAAAGATCCTTTTGTAAATCTGACAATGGAGTCAGGTGACGTATTACCTGGCCTCCGGAATGAATGATGCTGAGAGAGATATTGGAAAAGCTCTGCAGGATCCGTTCAACGGTCGGTGAAGCTGTGCATTTTTTGGGTTGTCCCGGATACATTCCCTTCAGAACAGTTTGATCCTTCTTCAAGGAACGGCGCACTACAAATTCTATCAATGTCAGTACCCGAATCCCTAACGTTAACAGATGAGTTAATCCAGCCACTTGATCGTCGCGTTGAACAAATAATGGAGCGATATTCAAACGACTTTTCAAACGCTCAAAGATCCGTTCAACCCGATATTCTTTACGATAGCACAACACGGCTTCCTGTAAGCTGAGATCTTGTTGATCGACATCGGTAACAAATGCCTTCCAACCGAAGGTATCTTTTTTCGCTGTCACCAGCTCTTCTTCACGTCTAATCTCTTTGATTTGATATCTAATTTTTTTGACAACGCGCTGAGAACGTTTCTTTGAGCCACGGCCTCTCCCAATGTACTTGGTATGCTCTTCCACCTGTTTTTCGTATGCAACCGTCAATAATCCTTCCACCCTGTGGGTCTTAAGAATTTTCTCAATTTTTGTCTGCAAAACAGACTCTTCTGTGATTTGACGTTTGCCTCTGCCGCGAGGAGGCGTCAACGTATTGAGCTTGAGTTGCGCTTTTTCAAGCCGTTGCTCCAGGCCTCGCTGTTGTTTGGCAGCATGAGCCGGAGAATGAACAACAAGAACTCGTTCATTCCACTGGAATTCCTTGCCTTCGTAAATACCACTCTGGTCGCGATCCAGCTCGTATCCCTGAGCGATCAGCACTTTTTCGCCTTTATCATTCTCCCGAAAAACCTGCTCCAGCTCTCCATGTGTTTTGTGGGTAAGGCCACCTTCAATCCATCTTTCCATCTCCTTTGTGATCTTACCGGTCAAAGGAAGAGGAGATAAGTAATGATTATCAAGGCTTCGTATGTATGTACGAGTCTTCAACGAACTCATCTTGCAATCTCCGCAATAGAGAACCCCTGTCTTCTGCAAGGCATTGTTAACTCTTTCAATAACAGGGATATAAAGCGGGTCGTCAGCTTTTTCACCGGAAACCACATCAGTAGCCAAAGGCATTCCCAGAGGATCAAGAGCTCCAGTCATCACCTTGATCTGACGAAGACTTGCGTCATCTTTACTGTGACCGAATTGAAGCAGACTTGCTTCACTGCCTTCATGATATCCTGAAACCGTGGTGGCGTCACATCGAACAACTTTGGTCGGCAGTTCATGAACCTCAATACTTCTTTTGCTAAGATCCCTTTCAATTCCAGCCCAGTAAGCCTCTTGGCTCAGATATCTCAGAAGAACCGCCAGACGATGTGTCGCGAAATCTGCTTCAAAAATCTTCTGCCCGGTTAAATTCTCCAGAGTCTCCTGCATCCTACTAATATATTGCTCCACTGAAGATTTGCGATGATCTCCTTCAGATAAAATATAAGACAACCAGATCACCGCTGTCCACCCCCAACTCAAAGCTCTTTGCTTCCAGTGAGTTGGAGTATAGTTATCCAGAATTTCGACCAACCCTGTATTGATCATCGTCCCTATCAATAAGGGGATATCATCAACTCGTTCTGTAATGATCTGCAACTCTTCCATTTACTCTCCTGGCAAATGTTGATTTTATTGCCAGAGTAGTAGATTATGAAGAAAAAGAGCAGGGCCAAGACTGAAATAATTTATTTTAAGTTCTTATTAACCAATCGGCGAGCACGTTGTCACAATCTTCCTTCTCAGGAAGATTGACCCGGTCCACAAATTGGAATTGGAGCCTGTTTGGCACAGCCCAGCAACACTTGGTCAGCAAAGAGGGCTACAGCTGTTATCCTCGGTTTTTCATAAGGTCGTTTCTGCTCTCTTTTTCCTTGGTCTTTTTTTTCAACAACAGTTACTCCCCTTTTCTCATCCATGCACTCTCCTCCTAAATTCAGAGTGTTATTTTCGTCGTTCTTCCGCATATCGGCAATAAAAAACATCCACCTGCTCCGGATCACCTGATACCAAAGCGAAAACCGCAGGGCAGGCAGTACACACCCCTCTATTTTTACATTTGTTACAGAGAAATGAAGAGGACGCTTTGCATGACGAAAACTCGTGGAGCATCCCATCCCAACAGGCCTGGATTCCTTCTTCTTTGCAGACATCAAAACTATACTTCTGAGCTATCAGACAGGGATACATCTGACCGTATGGAGTCACATGATACGAAGTCTTACCGGCTCCGCAATGATATAGTTGCTCAGAAAATTCTGTCGGGTATACCTTCTGTGCTGCCTCAGCAAGTTCATATGACAATTCATCTATACTCAAATCCACAGCAGCAGCCTGCTCAGGAGAGAGACGATACTGTAGCGTATCAGACAATTTACTTTCACTGCTGCAAGCATTAGAGCGCCCGCCATTATCATCTTGAAACAGTACGGGATGCACGGAGCAGTCATGACGAAATTGCAACCCCATATCCACAGCCAATTGTCGAATAGCCGAAAACTCATTCACATTCAGGGATAATACCATAGTCTTTAAACGCAGCCTAATCCCTGAATTGCGCAAACGTTCTATGCCCTCCATACAGGCAGTAAAAGAACCTACCCGCTGTGTTATGGCTTCAAAAGTCTGTTCTTTCGCTCCATAAACTGTTATTTCAAGTACTCTCGGAGGATATTCAATAAAAGCACTGATAATTTCATCTGTTACCAAAGAACCGTTACAAAAAACTGTCACCAGCAGTCCGGCCCGAACCGCATATTTATAAATCTCCACAAAATCAGGCCGGAGCATCGGATCCCCTCCCGTCAGCAGGAGAAACAATGTCCCGACTCCAACCATATCGTCGAACAGACGAAACACCGCATGCGTATCAAGTTCCCGATGCCGATGTTGACGAATGGAGTTTTGATCACCAAGATAGCAGTGAACACATTGAAAATTACAACGACGAGTCAACTCGAAGGAGGCCGCCAAGGGTATTCGTGAAGCGGTTGCCTTGGCGAAATAGCGTGCTGTATCTGTTTCTCCCGCGTAGAAGCACTCCCTTTCCTTCGACATAGCCTTCAACTCCTGACAGCTTCCACAACCAACCCCGCTTCAAAAAATTCAGAAACGAGATCTAATAGATCGCTCTCAATTGTTTCCAAATTGGTATCGTATAGCCGTTCAAGCTGCGCACCTATTTCTGCAAGAGAACGTGACCCGTCGAGTGCCTCCCAAACACAGGCTCCGGTCTCATTCAGAGAGTACAGATTATCCATAGAAGCAAGCTCTCCAGAAATCGGCACAAGTAAGGTTTCATCCATCACCTTCCGGGTAACAATATTATCGGCTTTTATAAGCACTATATCAAGCTGCACAATCCCCTCTTCCCCCTTCTTTCTTTTAGCAAAACGATGAAAAGACCTTAATAAATCGCCCCACCACAAGGGGCGATTTATTTATAATCAGGCAGCTATATGTTTATCACTGAATTGTCGGAGCATGCAAAGCCGGATCTCCGAGCAGATTATAGATATCAAGCGTATAGCGGTCTTCTCCCTGTTTGACATTGAAATAATGCTGTTTAGCCTGGACAATGGCATCACCAAGCCTATCCCCTTTTGAATCAAGCAAACTGCTGTAAAATCCTTCCGCGAGGATATCCGCGAGATAATTACGAGATAAGCCGGTAGCTCCAAAAAAGCCGACAGCTGCTCCGTTCGGCTGCAATACAGCGCTCTCACCGACACTATTCATGGGTGGATACCCAAAACTTCCTGAAGAACAGGCCATACTGACCATGAGCATGGGTGAATCAAGATCAGCCATAGACTCAATTCCGCTTGATGACATCAGGGAGCTGTTTGTTCCGTAACCAACCCATGAACTATGCCCAGCATAATGCAGGATATTAACTCCCTGCTGAAGAGCGCTATCAATCCCGCTTGTTACTTCACTATAGCTAGTGCTATCAACGTCAAGTTGATTAATCGAAAAATATTCTGGTATCAAAGCTGCTACCTGATCCGTACTGGAAATAAAATCACCTGCCGACGGATCGCTTCCGTCTGTCACTAACGTCATTACTCGACTTTCATTCAATAATGACTGTTCATAGTCAATGATTTTATCAATATATGAGTTCAATTCAGTATCATCAACAACCGGTATCCGGCCAATAGAAAACTCTGGAACTCCATCATCACCAATAACATCAGCAAAGGCATTATCGCTGGGATAATACCCGTCAGGTGTAGAAACCAACATACTGGGAAGCTGAGAGGCTCCATACCCCAGGTAATCCTTATAATCGTAGGAACCGTCTCCGATCAATGCCACATACCCCGGCACCTGTGTCCAGTTCTCATAGACATATAATAAAAAGTCATGAATAGCCTCTGGAGCTGCCAGCCCATGAGCAAACTCATCCCATATGTCCTCAACATCAACGAGCGTAACAATCATCCCCTCATTTGTTCGATAATCAGCAAGGGTCTCAGCAGATTCCATCAGGTCTAACGAAGTGATAATCAGATAGTCAGCCCGATTATCGGCACTGCGCAACTGCGAAGGACTATCAACAGTTATATCACCCGCAACACTTTCACTAACATTTTCGGTGACAAAGTACTTATGTCCTGGTTCTGTCAATATGGTTACAGTATATTCACCAGCCTTATTCTTGTCAGGTAGAATTCTCACCCGCTGCGTGGCACTCGGATCTGTAATGTCCATTGCCAACACATTACTGCTGCTGAAACCTGTTACAGTAACGCGGTCATAATCAGCATTCGTCAAGAGGAGCTCGCCGTTGACAGCTTCATAGCGGCTCTGATACTCCACATCAATGGAGTCAAGAAAGATCAATGAATAACTCACTCCGCTATTCAGATGGGATACTATCCTTACGTCATTAGCCCCCTCTTGAAGCAATTCAGCCGCGACCTCGGCGCTGAAACGGTAGTCCCCCTTTTCAGACCACTCTGCTGCTGCACCAATACTATTCCCATTCAAAAAAACTGTCACTTTATACGGTGAAGCCTGACCGGAATTACTGTCAACAACTCCGACCAAGTCAACGGTAACAGTAGCGGTTCCTTCCCCTGTTACATGGGGCAGATCCACTGTATGGTTTAACTCAGCATCTCCGCCGGAAGCAAACAAATAATCCCAAGCCCAAAAGTCATCAATTGGATTGCTGAGGTTATAGAAATACAAAGGCTGAATGTTCTCTTCGAGTTGAACATGAGCTAAAAATGACTGCTCACTCTCAACAATCTCTTCAGCCCCGCCCGGAGTACTCTCCATCTTCACACCCTCCACTCCGAGTTCCAGCAGGTAAATATTCTCCGCGATATCATTTCGATCAGGAGCTTGGCCGTAGAACCAAAGCCCGGAACCGGTATCAGCCGCAATCACAGGAACAGAGACTTCAGCCAGAGTGACCAAGCATTCCTTCGCTTGCAAGTACTGTATAATTTGATCTTCAGAAAGTCCTGATGCAGTTGCCAAGTCAGCAGAAGTCAAATATACCAACCCGTTTTTACTGACCGGTATCTTCAATATATCACCAGTCTTACTTTCCTGCTGAGCAGCAAGTTCAAGAGCGGACTCGCTTCGAGCAGCAAAACGCTTCAGCTGTTGCCCGGAAAATTCCTGATGCGTCAGGGCATATCCTTCTGGACCATCAGCAAACATCCGATTATTCAACGGCAACAATTCATTAGCCTGCACAGTGTAGGGACCGGAGACTACCCCTTGGTCATTAGCCGCCACCTCAACCACACGATAGGTATAGCTTCTGCCTCTTTGGGCGGTTTTGTCAACGTAGCGATAGGTTCCGCCGTGAGGAGGACTGAGCATACCCGGCAACAGCTGCTTAGTAATTGCCTGATACTTACCGCTCTGCTCATTCAGTCGTTCCAGAATAAAACCTATCGTACCTATCTCACTGGCGGTTTTCCATTCCAAAACGGTCTGGTTGTCTCCATTGACATAGGCCTTGAACGAACTGACAACAGCATACGTTGCAATCACCGGGGCCAATCCGAAGTCAGCGTCTGTGACATCTGCTCCGTCAATCGTCACTGCAC
Organism: Candidatus Electrothrix laxa; assembly: GCA_942492895.1. Lineage (GTDB taxonomy): Bacteria > Desulfobacterota > Desulfobulbia > Desulfobulbales > Desulfobulbaceae > Electrothrix > Electrothrix laxa. The sequence goes on along the minus strand of OW818652.1, from coordinate 3,434,375 downwards.
GTGGATTTGTGCTGCCCGTGGTTAGAGACAGGCCACCCAGATCATCTCCTTCACCGATAACTACAAAATAATCACCGGCAGATAATCCCGGAGTTCCAGTTAGCGGATTTTCGCCAAAGTAATAGGAGCCAATAGGATCATCAGTTGTAACCCCATCTCCGTCTATGTCAACTGTTCCATCTGAAGTCGTAGTGGTCTGAAGTAACAGATCCTCGCTGTCCAGTTGACCATTGCCATTTGTATCCGCATACAGTGTTACTGTAATACCTTGAGCGCCAACTTCACTGGAATCAGGAATACCATCCTCGCTAGTATCGTACCAGACCAAATCACCAATGGAGTATAAGGCATCTGCCGGTTCATAGCGGAAACCAAAATCAACTTTGTAGTCCGAAGTATCTTTAAGTTCAACAACAGCAAGGTGTGTAGTCTTATCCCCATCGCTATCAAGAGAACTATCACTGCCTTGACCTGGTTCTACAGCGTTAAAGTTCTCAAGCGGACCATTAGTGTCAGTGTCGAAATTACTATCAGGAAGTTTAACAAAGTAGTTTCCTGCCGGGATACCGGTAAAGTCATACCTGCCGTCCACAGTCGTTGTTGTCCTGATCAATACTTCATCATCATCAGAAGCACCATCACCGGGAGCATCCCAAAGTCCGTCGCCGTCAGAATCAAGGTAGAGCTCCACTTCAACCCCGTTAAGTCCGCTTTCACCAGCATCCTGTATTCCATCACCATTCAGATCATGCCAGATAAAATCGCCAATGCTCAGGCTTTGATACCCGAAGTCGGCATAAGTAATATCTGTAGTAAGATTACTTATAGTTAACGGATCAGCCTGACTATTATTGTCCGTACTCGCCGTCCCGGTGGTGAGTGTGCGTCCGTCAAGGATGTTATCCTGATCAGTTACCCGCACTTCATAATCTACACCGGTCTGTACCACCTTGAACTCATAGGTACCGTCAGCTGCCGTGGTTGTCGTTGCCACCGAAATACCGTCGCGATAGAGATCAACCGTCACACCGGCTATTCCGTTTGTTTCTCCCGTATCTTTTACGCCGTTACCGTTTTCATCCTCCCAAACCTGGTTACCGATGGTGTACTCCGTACCGCCGTCAAAACCAAAGTCCGCATACAGTATATCAGCATTGTCAGGAACATTGTATTCCCTAGTAGCAGAGCCATTGGTCGGCGTAGTATTCATTCCGGCAGGAAGATCAGTGACATCAACACTCACTTCATAGACTCCGGCTGAAACAGACTGGAGATAATGACCAGCAGAATCGGTAGTTACAGAGAAATCAGAAGTGTCATCGATAGCATTCACGCCACCGCAGATACCGTCAATACCGCACAAATCATCTGTATTTCCGCAGATACTGTCATTGCCACAGGGATGAATAATTACATCAATTCCACCGAGCCCAGATTCACCAGCATCTTGAATATCGTTACCATTAGCATCGTACCAGATGGTATCTCCAAGTAAAGGACTGGTGCCGACAAGACCGAAGTCAAGATCATCAATCACCTGATCTGCTATGACTGTGATCAAGCTGCCCCCAGCCCCTGCGGCGAGGTCAGAATCAAGGGCCTCATCGCTGCCTTGCCCAGCCGTTGTTTCCGTTAAGTCAGTCGGGTAATCCACATCCACCCAATAATCGCCCGGTGGCAGGCCGTCAAAGGAATAGTTGCCGTTACCATCCGTAACTGTGGTCAAAATAGGATCTCCATCTTCTCCCACACCGGTTCCGGGCTCAAAATTACCATCCCCGTCATCACGATATAATTTGACCGTAACACCACTCAAGCCGGGATCACCGATATTCTGAATTCCTTCATTATCTGTGCCATCTCTATCAAGATCCAACCAAACCCGATCACCGATGCTGGCACCGCCGACAAAACCAAAGTCTCTGGTAAAATCATCTTGTTCGCCTTTAACTAAACCGCTGACTGTTTCACCGGCTGGATTGTCGGCCAGATTATCAGCAGTAACTACTCCGTCAGCTATATTCTCATCATCCGTGGTAGCAGTATGGGTTGAAACCAGCTCGCCGGTATCGGGTACACTGATGCTGTAGGTTGGCTGACCATCAGCCGCATTATAATCTTCATCCAGCATGACGTTGTCGAAACGATAATCACCGTTCTGATCTGTCATGACGGTCATTGTTGTTGTGGCACCGTTATCTGGATAAGTGACAGTCAACACAACCTGATAATAAACCAGAGGAGGTTCGCCAGAATCCTTGATGCCATCGCCGTTCGTATCATTCCAGAGCGAACCGCCGAAAGAAGTGTCTTCTAGATAATAGCCGAAGTCACCTGTGGAATTATCCTGTCCGCCACTGACGTTGACACTGTAAGAAGGTACCTGACTATTATTGTCAACACCGTCATCGGGCCCGTCTGACAGCCAGTAGCCCTTCAGGATATCATCGGTGTCAGTTACTTCAATGGTGTAATCACCGTCTGGCAACTCTTTAAAAAGGTAGCTGCCCACGGGTTCCTCGTAACCATCATTATCAAGATCAGCCGGTGAGCTTATAGTCGTTGTTGAACCGACTATATTCCCATCGGAATCCAGTAAATTAACGATCACACCGCCGATACCAGCAGCTTGTTCATCCGATGTTCCAGATGTACCATCGGTTAAAGTACCATTGGCATCGGTATCGTTCCAGATTATACCTGCAAGGGAATTATCGCCACTGGCTTTATCGTAACCAAAATCTCGAAGTAGATCTTGGCCACTGGCTGCTTCCAAATTCACAGCAGAGCGACTATTATCATCGTTTTCTGGATCAACCGAGTTATACAAAGTTAAATCGGTGTTCGGAATAGTAGTCGTTTTGACCCGTACCTCATAATCAGTCTCTGCCGGGTCAAGGTTACCGAACTGATACCAACCGTTTTCATCGGTTTTAGTTACCGCAACCAAGGCACCGTCTTTATACAGACTAACTGAAACGCTTTCCATCCCTTCACCAAGATCGTAGCTACCGCTTTGATCGCTATCAAGAAAGATGGTGTCTCCGATAAAACCTTCACCTGAAGTGTGCCCCTCCGGTGTGTAGCCGTAATTAACGTCCGTTATCGAAGTTGTTCCGGTGATCAATGTCACCTGATATTCCTGATCAAGGATAGAATCAGGGTCACCACTCTGCTTTACTTCTCCAAGAACATGTCGGGTATCAGTGACAGCCACAGTATAAATTTCACCGTCATCGTCATAGGGTACACCGCTAAATGTGTAGTTACCGCTGGTATCAGTTATGGTCGTAGCAATAATATTACCGCTACCATCTTTCAACGCCACGGTTACACCGGGGAACCCTTTGTCACTACCGTTCAGAACATTATCACCGCTGTCGCCACAGTTGACCCCGCTAACTATAGAGCAAGCGTCTGCATCAACATCAAGATAGACAGTACCACTGATACTTCCGTTATTGGTCGGCTGGTACCCGAAATCGGCCTGAAGGTAAACATCACCAGGGCCAAGCAATACAGCAGAGGTCGTTTTATTATCATTATCCAGATCCGGATCACCAGTCTGGCTCCATGTTGTAGTTGTGGGCAGGCTCATATCATCGACATAGACGACATAGCTTCCTACCCCGAGATCCCGATCCGCATTATCTACTTTGACGTTTACGTCTGTAAAAATATAGTAGCCAGCAGCATCGGTGGTTTCTGTCACTGCACCAGCATCACCGGGGCCACCGTAAATACCATCACCATCTGTATCTGTTCCATCACCAGCACCGCCATAAATACCATCGCCGTTCAGATCAAAAAGCAAATACACATTCACTCCAGAGATACCAGGTTCCTCTGCATCTTGATCACCTTGACCGTCAGCATCACTCCAGATCCGATCTCCGATAGCACCGGTATCAGAAGCCCCTGGAGTATCTGTGACAACTGGAGCTACCCAGTTATAACCGAAATCAGCAGTCAAATGTTCCTCACCGGGTGCAAGGGTAACAACGGACATATTCCCGGTTGCTATCGCCAAAGGATTGGTATCATCTTCGTCATAGGTCTGTTGGATGCCGGTTGTGAGGGTTGTTGTGCCACTATCCTCAGCTCTCTTAACAGTTCTAACAACCCAATCACCAGCTGCAAGATCAGTAAAGATGTATTCGCCATGAGCATCTGTGGTGACTGTTTTGATTAAGTTGTTGTCACTCTCTGTCGTGCAGTTTCCGTCTCCTCCACAATCGTAGAGGTAAACCTCTATATTAGGAATACCGCTTTCACCGGCATCCTGTTTACCATCGCCGTTTTCATCAAGCCATACTCGATTACCGATTGAGCCGCTTGAAGTTGTAAAGCTAAATTGCACATCTTCCACTTCGCCGTTATCCGCAGTGCCAAGATAGGCTAACTCAGGAATGACAGGCTTTTCAGGAAATAAACGAAAACGTGCATACCCTTCAGAAGAATCAAAAGTTCCGCTTGGGATATCAAAAGTAAATTCAGGTGATGCATCTACCGTACTATCTACATATGCGCTGATAACCGTCTCACCATAGGTACCAAAGGAACCGTCACCATCAAAATCAATCCAAGCAACAAGGTACCCACTGCCAGTCAATTCAACTTCAACAGTACCGCCACCTGTACCCTCGGTCCAAGTGGAAGGATCAGCAATAATACCACTGCCAGAACCGGCTCCGTATCCCTCATCATCAATATTGCTACCGTCATCACCATTTGCTGCTGCATCAGGTATACCGTCCGCTTCCGTATCCGGCGCAGTACCAATAAACAGATCATTATCTCCGGTATCTATATGTCGGGCACCGTTATCATCTCTAAGGGTCCCGTAAGATTCCGGGAGATCACCATAATCAAAGCTATAAATTTCCTTAAAAGCAAAGTCAAGACCTACACCCTCTCCAACAGTACCATCAAGTACCGTGCGCTCCGAAGCACCTGTGGTACTACCGTCAGCTGCGGAATTGATAGAAATTTTTTCAGCATTGGGTATCTGAGAATCTGTATCGGTTGTTGCAGTCAACGCAAGATATTCATCCGGCGCACCGCTTGTAACCCAATAGGTACCGTCGGCAAGATCGTTAAAACTATAATCGCCGTTGGCATCGGTAAGGGTTGAGCCGAGATACTGTTCCTCGCCAGGATCAATAGTGCCCGGTGTTCCTGTTGTGGTGGAATCATTCCAGCGATACAAATTGACAGCGACCTGAGCATAGGCACTCTCGCCATTCGCTGTATCTACACCACTTGGGTTTGCGCCGTTACAGACACCGTCTTCGCTTGCATCATCAAGACACACTGTTCCAGAAAGATCATTGGTACCGGTATAAAAATAACCGAAATCTATATCCAGATTGGTATCACCGGATTCCCAAGCCGAAAGTGCTACTGTATGATCAGGACTTGTCGTCCCACCATCGAAGTCATACGTTGAATCAAGACCAGCAGGCAGGGTGGTATCATCAACAACAACGGTGTACACAGTTCCTGGAACAAGATCTGTAAAGACATAATAACCGTCAGCATCGGTTACCGCTGTCGGGCAATCCACCCCGGCTGTACAACCGGCGCTCTGTAACTCAACAGTAACACCGACAAGCCCCAGCTCACCATCGTCTTGCACACCATCCTGATTCATATCCATCCAGATGGTATCACCAAGAACGTTTTCAGGCTTATAGCCGAAATCAGCATTAAGGTACTGAGTAGAGCCGATAGGGACACCGTGCAATCCGTCGCAGGCTTCCGAGCCGACGACATAACCATCACAGGGCACTCCGTCGCTGTCTGGATCACTGGTCAACGGATTGTTTGTTTCATCAGGATCTGTCCCTCTGTCAACCTCAACCACGTAGTTACCGGCTGTAAGACCGCTAAACAAATAGTAGCCGTCGGCATCAGTAACATCTGAATCAACCAAGGCACTCAGCGGCTCTCCATTATCATATTTTCCATCACCGTTGGTATCGGTAAAGGTATACAGGTTAACGGTGACATTCTCTATTCCGGGTTCTCCCTGATCAAGATCACCGTCGCCATTGACATCCCAGAAAACTTGGTCGCCGATGGCTCCGAGTAAAGTAAAACCGAAGTCATTATTCGCACTATCAGTTCCTCCAGATAGTGCTTGCTGAAAATACCGCTCTGAAGCATCATCTGTTCCTGTCGTCGGAGTATAAGATTCACCTGAGCCATCCAGGGGAAGTTCATCGTCATTTTCGCTAACTACAACCCGATAAGATCCGTCAGGCAGATCACCAAAGTAATAGGAACCGGGTAGATCGACTGTCCCGTCCCCGTCCACATCGGTTGTGCCGTCGGAACCGGTAGTGGTACGGATGTCATACCATGTTGTTCCGCCGTCAGAGGTCCATTGCAGCGTCACACTGACATCGGGAATACCGATCTCCTGCCCACCATCTTTATCTCCTTCGCCATCAAGATCTTCCCAGATCTGACCACTCATAGAGTTAGGCCCTTGAGGCTGATAACCAAAATCAATATTTTCTTGGTTACCAGAGGTTACATCGGCCTTGCCGTCACCGTCACACTGGGTGCCGACACAGACACCGCCACCCACCGCAACGTCAGGGTCTTCGATTTGTTCATACAGGTCTAGGTCCGCATAGGTTTCATCCACAACGACCAAGAATTCTCCTGGCGGAAGGCCATTAGGGAACTCAGCCAGGGTTGTACCATTAAAAATATAGTCTCCGTCAGCTTCGGTGGTCACGGTTCCAACCAAAATATCTGTGGTTGGGTCGATAACCCCATCACCATTTTCATCGGTATACAGAGAAACAGTCACACCGGATACGCCAATATCACCTAAATCTTGTGCTCCGTCGCCACCCCAATCATAATAAACTGTGCCGTCGATGGAGCGGGTTCCTTCCTCCTGGTATCCGAAATCACGATTGAACAATACTTGCCCGGCAGCGGCCTGGAAATCAATGTACTCATCAATGGTCGCGTCGTTACCTGGCGCTACGGCCTCACCGTCTGCTGTCTCCTGGGTCTGGTCCCAAGTGCCGCTTGCTAAGTCACCGGTAGCACCACCTTCTCCTTCTAATAGGGTCAGTACGTTAATACGGTAGTTCCCATTATTAATCAAACCAAGAAACTCATAATAACCGTCAGCAGTAGTGGGGATAGAAATAGATGTCTCTCCCGCATCATCACCACAGGCACTTGTTCCAGCTGAATCACAATCAATCAGCTCGACGCTGATGCCACTCAATGGAGGCTCACCGGTATCCCACACACCGTCACCATCTATATCTTCCCAAATATAGCCGGAAACTGCGCCGTTGGTCGTGTAGCCAAAATCAATATTTGTAGAATCTTCAAAAGTGCCAGAACCTCCTACTACAAGAAAGGTGTCTACAGCTACACCGTTCAGACCGTCAGAATTGGATGGATTAAACCACCATTGATCAAGGTCACCAGAGGTAGTTGTCGGGTTCCGTACATCACTAGGCGCTGCGTTGATAATTCCGCCATAAGGATCTGCGGGTGCTTTTACATAATAATATCCTTCAGTGACCCCGTTAAAACTGTAACTCCCATTCGATGCAGTAGTCGTTGTTGACACTACAGCCCAACTCAACGTGCTTGTTACACATTCACTGCCATCCATTCCGGTTTGAATGATGCCTGTGTCGGTTTCAATACAGGCCCAGAGCTCCATCGTTTGGCCTGCGAGATAGGTATCATTTAGTGGATCATCACCATAGGGGCTGGTAGTGTTCCAGCCATCACCACCAATATCGACAAAGAGATTACCGGTTATATTAATAGCCGGTTCAATATCAACATAAGCAGTAGAAGTACTCTCATTAGCAGGATCTCCGTCACCGAAGGTGGCTTCTCCAGCAGCCACAAAAGCCGTATTTTCAACATCAGCTAATGTTGCTGCTGTATCATTATCGCCCCGCAAAACCACAGTCACTTCTGTTGATGTACCCGGAGACAAAGGGCCAACATTGTTCCAAATTAACGTATTAAAAGTTGCATCACTGATGTCCTCGCTATTGCGAGTCGGGGTAGAAGATACATAGGTCAGCTTAGCCTTTTCGTAGCTATCCTGAAGACGGATATCAGTAATGGTATTGTCATTGCCCGCAGGGCAGGGGTCGGAAGAGGTAATTTGCAAAGCGACTGCATCTATCTCTAAATATATTGTATCTCCAGCTTTGTGCGTTGTGAGTTCCAATTGAAGATCGCCGATTTCCGACCATTCCCAAATTTCAGAGGTACGATCTCCGTAAAGGCCTGTAAATGCATAATTTACGCTGCCAATTATTGTCGAAACTGGTATTTCACCGGAGTCTACTGCTTGAGCAAAATTGCCTGGAGGGTCTGCCTTAGAAATTTGAGCGCTTATATTTTGTGCTAATACCGTCCCTGAATCGGCACGAAGCACGGGATCGTACATAACAACTTGAACATCAACAATAGACCCTGCACCTGCTGGTGCAGTAAATTTGAACCACTGTTCTGTGTCATTTTGACTGGAAATTGTTGCTAATGCATAATTGCCATCTATCGCATACACATTGTGAATTTCAGTCCATGCTGATGACACATCAGGACTATCAGATGGAAATAAAGTATACACACATTGCCCATTCACATTACTACCAGCAGCAGGCAACTGATTTTCTACAGTCAAGGTATAGGTAATCTCTTCTTCATCACCATAAGGAGAACCAGTACTGGTAACCGCCTTTGTAACCTTCAAAGGCTCAATAAAACCAAAATCATTATCTGTACTATTAACAGGGGTGGTATCATTTCCGTCTCCCTGAACAATATCTAACCTTACTGTATGCAAGGTAGAGGTTGTCGGGGCAGCTCCAACAAACAAGTCTGTATCCTCTGTATCAACCTGGACAAAGTACACTCCGTCAGGCAGATTGGCAAAATTGTACTCGCCAGTCGTCACTGCACCACTGTCGATCTCCCCGACCAACAGATCATCGACGTCAAAAATACCGTCCCAAATCCTGCCGTCATCATCTGCATCAACAACAGTATTGGCCACGTTAACATTTATTTTACCGTCAATGACTTCCCAAGAATTATCAAGGCCGATATTACCATCATCAGCAGCATCAGCACCAGTGTTCGGGTCACCAGTAGCATCTGCTCCTGTATCACCATCACCATTTAGGTCAATCCAGCCATCAACAACGGTATATCCGCCGAACTCACCATCGTCCTCTGCCGAGATGGCCCCGTCACCATTTAAATCAAGCAGGCCGTCAATCACAGCTACTCCGAGGTCGGTGTACAAAGTGACATGGATATTATCCAGCACGGTATCCGCGTTATTGTAAATCCCGTCGATATCAAGGTCTTTAAAGACTGTCCCTTCAAGAGAATTCGGCCCACTCACCAAGGTGCAGTAAGTATCATCGGCAAATGCCGGACCAGTCCCAAAACCCAACTCTCCGGTATTACAAACAACAGAAGAACCTGCATAACCATAAGGGATACCAGCTTCAAAAGAGACAACAACCGTAGTACTTCCATCCGTCGTCGGAGGAAGTTCTTCATTCAACCACCACTGAATATCGGTTACCGAAGTATTATATTTTTTGGTACCATCATTCGCATCTGTAAATTCAGTAGCAGGCTCAGTCGCTGTCCAAGTTACCCCGTTATCATAAGAAAACAGGATCTGCCCGGTCGTGAGCCCGGTAGGCAGACTGCTAAAAGCCGCACTGTCAATTTTATATGAGGTACCTTCAGGTATTGAATCCCGCACCACAAGGGGCATACCTATATCTGGGTCTCCGATACCCAATACCAAATTGGCATCATAATTAGGGTCGTTGGAATCGCCGCTGTCATTACTGTAGGTGATATCGTAAGTGATATCGCTCCACGTATCTGCAATTTCAGGAACAGTAATATTGGCAGTACCCTCTTTATTAACAGGAATCTGACCAGAGGGATCTATACTTTGCAACGGCGGGGTACCAACTCCGTAATCGCCGTTAAATTTTTCATTATCATACCCTGAGGCCACTTCTTGATATGGAGAAAGCCCAGCTGTACACTTTCCATCCAAGGCTGTAAAGTTATAGAATACCAAACCGACAGCACCGGTATTGCTTGGCATATTCTCGAAATACAACCGATCCTTATAATCAAAAATATCAATTGAACCGTCCTGGCGCTTCAACAATACATAAGCTTCTGTGGATATCATACGAAAACAGCCGGGGTCATAGGCTCCGGCATCGCCGATAGGTTGTGCCCAGGCGTTGTAATCCGGTACTAAATCACCGTCATTGTCAAAGCCAGCACCTACTACGCCAAAATCATACCAGACACCCTGCGCAATCGCGAGATCACCTGGGTAGGTATCAGTTGTCCCGCTTGGCGTTGCAGTGTCCCAACCAAGATAGGCATCTATAGCTTCCTTATATTCAGTAGGAACTTTATTATCACCGTTAGGCCAAATCTTGTTCGCCATAGCAGAGATCTCATTCCGCATGGTGGCCTTACGAGTGGCCCATACTGTAGTAGCTTGGCCGGTCGCATCGGCCCATATGTCATATTCTAACCAAAGATCGTCCTCAGGGCCGATATCACCACCGGTTACGCTTTCTTCAGGACTCAACGGCGATGTGGCTTCCTTCTCGTCATCGCTGGTTTTAGGATAACTCACCAGCCAGTACTGAACCTTACATTCTCCGCCGGGGATCTCTTTCATATAACGAAAGGCATCTCCGCTGCCAGCACTCCCGCCCTCATGGGTGAGCGAATAATAGCCACCGTCCGTGGCACGATACAGATGATCATGTTCACCAGAGAAGGTGTTGCTGTACCGTTTCGGATAAACGCCCGGGGTATCGCCACTGATGTCTCCGCGCCCGGTACCGTAATTGCCCACATAAGCCCGGACATCGGTCAATGCAGTGGTATCAGTATTACAAAATTCCGCCCCTATCATGGCCGCGTTCGGCGCATAGGTGGCCGGAGTAAGCACATTGGAGTCAACAACAAAATTATAGGCCGTGATAACCTCAATCTCAAGCGCCGCCTGTGCCGCAGTAACCGGCAGCAATGCCAAAACCAACGCCGCAATTATCGCGCAATGTTTTTTCATACTCATAATTCCTGGTAGCCTGAATGCTCGTTCCCGCATCTGCCTGCCTATACGGTTATTATTTAGCGTTCTCATGACTCACCTCCCCCCAACATAAAATAAAGCATCGAAAATAATATATAGTTCCTGTCCTGTGCCAGTCACCGATGTTTTTCCGTTGCCTAACAATGAAAATCATTCTTTTTATATATTTATATTATTATATTTATTATAATATAATAATCTTTAAAAAAAAATACAATGGTAAAAAAAAGGTACAAAAAGGGTATATAAAATACCCACAATCCGCTATACTTTTTATATCTGTCGAAAAAATACTGTCGGGGAAGCTAAAAAATCAGCTCAAACAATGACCGTCCCCTGTAAAGGGGCAGTCGATTATAAAACCAGCACACAGAAAATGAAAAAACCAGGGAAAATAAAAATTGATCCGGCAACGATACTGATCGTTGATGATGACAAAAGTGTCCTCTTTGCATCGCGAGCAATCATAGAGGAAGAGGGGCATGACGTTATAACAGCGCCGGATGGCATTGCCGCTTTGACGGCGACAAAAAGAGATGCGCCGGATATCATCATTCTTGATATGGATATGCCGGAAATAAACGGCTGCGAAGTCTGCCAGCAATTAAAAGGTGAGCCTGCCACAGCAAATATTCCGATTATCTTTCTCAGCAGTCATAATATGGCGGAAGAAAAAGTCAAGGCCTTTGAAGCAGGAGGGGTTGACTACCTTGTCAAACCGTACAGCAAACAGGAGCTGATTGTTCGACTGCGTACCCATCTCACTTTACAACGCACGCAGAATATACTGACTGCGGAAATAAAAAAGAACACCTTGGAACTCCGGGAGAAAAATTGTGAACTTCAGGAGACCAACTTAGTACTCAAACGCCTGATCCACGAAATTAAAGAGGAAAAATTGGAAATAAATCGTATCATACAAACTAATATCAAACGGCTTATTCTTCCCGATCTTGCCCAAATGGCTGAAGCTTCGGCTCTGCAACAACGCTATCAACTGAGAGATGCCATCCAAACCAACCTGATAGCCCTATCCGGCCCGATCACAGGTGAACATATCGACGCATATTCCCTTCTCACCCCGACCGAATTACGAGTACTGAATTTTATCGGCCAAGGACGATCCAGCAAGGAAATCGCCGGGGTCCTGAATGTTTCCCCTCAGACAGTTGCAACACACCGAAAAAAAATCCGCAAAAAACTGAATATTACCGGAAAAAAAATTAACCTCACCTCCTTCATAACCCGATCAGAGTAAGCGCTCTCGATTAACCTAAACCGTTTCCCAACAGCTTTGCCTAATCCCTTGCTTTTGCCAAGACATCACTGATCGAAAGAGCATAGGGGTGATGTTTCCGGAGAAAAAGAGGCATAGCATTTCTGGCATTCCTCGCCTCGTCCATGCTGCTGTAAACACCGTAGCAGACAAAGAGGGTCGGCGGGAGAGTATCTCTCTGGAGAATATAAAGTTTTCTTCCGTGTTCCTGATACTCGTCCCGAACAATCATCTTCTTGATATCGGCGGCAGCATCATCTGCGGATAAAACAAGCAGCTGAACCGTAAATTTATTTCCATACTTTTCCTTGGTCCATCGATTTCCAACCCCGAGATATCTGGCAAAAAGCTGATCAGCCCTGGCAGGCGCAGACTGCGGTGCAACCGATGTTACATCGATTTTTGGCACCTGAATTTTCTCAATTTCCCGCGCAGGAAGATTAGGCTGAGTTCGAACATGTTGCTGGCCAGAGCCACCTGACGCAACAACTCCTCGAGCAGAAGCAACAGGAACCAAAGTCTTCGGCTTCAGCGGGGTTATTGCTGCTTCTTTTTGCTCCTGTTCAGTCTCCTGCTCGGCACCCTGCTTGACCTCCTGCCCAGCCTTCTGCTCAATTTTAGGAGCAGACTCTTCTACAGAGGGCGGACGCGTCTTCTTCATTCCCGGTGTAAGCTCAATAATTGAGGCGGGCTTAATAACCGGGAGTTTTTTGGCTGTGACCAAGTTGTCCATGCTCGTCGTCTCGCCAGCAGAGGCCACCTGTACGTCTCGCTTCAGTTCTTCAGGAGAAAGGACTGCCATTGTGCCTGCGGGTTTCTTCCCTACCGCCTCAACAACAACTTCCTCGCCCTCTTTTTTAACCACCTTCTCCAGCCGGGCCTGCGGCTTATCCTCTTCAGCAGCCGCCACCTCCAAGGGAATGACCTGCCCTTCCAATGACGAGACAATCTCTGTATCGTTTTTCCCCTCCGGTGTTTCCTGTATTCCCGGTGCTACGGCAGCTTTTTCCTTTTTCTTAAAATCCGGGCGCTGAGGAACAGGAAGGGAGAAAAGTGAAGATTCTCTGGAAGAATTCCCCAAGCCATCATCTTTCTCGATAAAAGGCAAGGGCACTTCTTCATCAGATGATGCAAGTGAAATTTCTGTATTTTCAGGCACCACACCAACAGTACCCCGAACGACCTTCTGCGGTGCATCCTTCTGATCGGAAAATAAAAAAGTCCGACCAAAAAAGAAAAAAACGAGCAGGCAGAGGAAAAGCAAGAGCAGCAACCCCTTGCGCCTCCCTCCAGACTCCTCATCGTCGAACGTCACAGGAGAGGCGACAGAATCATTCGGCAGGGTAACATGAACAGGCAAAACAGAGCTTGCTCCGGCAGCAGCAGCATTCTCCAGGGCCACCTCAGCGATTCCATCGGTTACGCCAGGAATACCTTTGCCGAGACGAAAAATCTCCTGCACGGCTTTCCCTGAAAAGACAGGGTTTTTACTTCCCTTGCCACCTCCTGCTGTTCTGAGACGATAAGCAAGATACGCTCCTGTCTCCTCCGATGAAAATGCCTCCAGCGCATAGGCTGATGTAATCCTGACATCCTCACAGTAGCCACTTAACTGCTCAATAGAGATATTCAGGGTCTCCTGACCAACCAATATCACCTGCGTCCCGTACTCCTCGTTGAGCTCATTCAGCAAGCGAAACAGACGCTCCTGCGCAGCAAGAAACATCTTTTCCGCCTCATCAATAAGCAGAAGGACACGCCTTCCCTTCTCTTGCCAATCCCGAAGCAAAGTCCGCAAAACAGCGGCCATATCCTGCTCCACATCTATCGCTGAAGGCATCCCCAATTGCAGACAAATCCGCCCGAGGAGCTCATCAAAGGAACCGACCGGATTATCAAGATAAACCACCTTACATGAACTCCCGTCCAAACGGTGGCGAATTAATCGACAAAAGACAGTCTTTCCAGATAGTTTCGGGCCAGTGAGAAGCATTGCCGCGTTACCCTGCTGAAGATCATGACGCAAATCTTTCAGAATATTTTTTCGCCCGGCCTGAGTAAAAAATACATCGGGATTCGGTTTCCGAATGAACGGGGGGTGCTTGAAATCAAAATGTCGGAGATACATCACTCTATTTATAAGAAAAAAATTATCAAAAAAGTCGCCATAATGACATGGAGCGCCAGCAGCCTGAACTGTTCGATTGACACCTGTATAATTTCAGCGTAATCTGTGATTCGGTACAATGATCACTGGCTCCTGCACCTCGGGAGATAAAACACTGTCTCATTATTCGCCAAGCGAGACTTTCTGTAAACTGATTTTCACGAACCTCTGCTTTTTAGAAGATACAGCGACATGACAAACAGCGCAGGAGTGACAGGCCGAGCGTCCATTGTCTGCGCCGCAGAAGCTGCTTGTACATCTTATCCATCTCTACAATACAACAAAAAGAAATACTTTTACAGTATCAGTCCTCCGGTTTCAAGTCTCTTTTCAAATAACCTACCTCGTCAGGAGATGTGCCTCATGATCCATACCATATGTCTGTGCCTGCTCATTCTACTCCCCCTCTCCCCTGCTTCCGCCATGCCTGAAACTGCTGAAAAAAATTCCAAGGAAATCGTATCTTCTCTTGATGACCAAACTTCTGTTGCCGTAACCATCTATAATCAGGATCTCGCCTTGGTCAGAGATACCCGAAAAATCAGCTTAAAAACGGGGCAACAAACCCTGGCCTTTCGCGAAGTCAGTGCAAAAATTCGTCCGCAAACCGCTCTACTGGCTGCGCCGGGCCTCCACGTGCTGGAGCAAAATTTTGAGTATGACCTACTCACCCCGCAGTCTTTACTGGAAAAATATGTGGGCCAGCAGGTAATACTGATCAAGAGCCATCCGACAACGGGTGAAGAAACCGAAGAGAAAGCCACGGTCCTCAGCAGCGGAAGCGGCACCGTCCTCCGGGTCGGAGACCATATTGAGTCGGGTATTCCAGGCCGCCTCATCTTTCCCTCTATCCCAGAAAACCTCCGCGACCGCCCTACGCTGACCATGCTGGTGGAGAGCAAAAACAATGAGCCGCAACCGGTGGTCCTCAGCTATCTGACCAGTGGGCTTTCCTGGCAAGCTGACTATGTGGCAGAACTTGGGCCTGACGACACCAGCCTTGACCTCAACGGCTGGGTCACCTTGAAAAACGAAAGCGGCGCGACTTACGAAAATGCCCGACTCAAGCTAGTGGCCGGTGATGTCAACAGGGTTAAAGAACGGATACAACCAAGGATGATGGCACGAGGAGCCGTTCTTGCAGAATCTGCAATGAGCAGCGGGATGGCGGAAGAATCGATGTTTGAATATCATCTCTATACCTTGGGCCGCCCCACCACCATCAAGGAAAAACAATCCAAGCAGGTTGCCCTGATGCAGGCTGACGGCGTACAGGTAAAGAAAGAATTTGTCCTGGACGGCCAGAATTATTATTACAGCAACAAAGCCGGAGATCTGGGGAAAAAAATGAAGGTAGGGGTCTTTGTTGAGCTGAAAAACAGCAAGGAGGCCGGAATCGGCCAGCCGCTGCCTGCCGGAATTATGCGGGTCTACAAAAAAGACAGCTCTGGCAGCCTTCAATTTGTCGGCGAAGACCGAATCGACCATACCCCGGAAAACGAGACGGTCCGCCTGAAGCTGGGAGAAGCCTTTGACGTCACCG
Organism: Candidatus Electrothrix laxa; assembly: GCA_942492895.1. Taxonomy (GTDB): domain Bacteria; phylum Desulfobacterota; class Desulfobulbia; order Desulfobulbales; family Desulfobulbaceae; genus Electrothrix; species Electrothrix laxa. The sequence continues at coordinate 3,418,228 of OW818652.1, read as the reverse complement.
AAGATAAAAAACAAACTGATTTTAAAAAGCTCTCCGGGTTCAGCCGTTATAATTATGCCTTTGAAAGTGCCTTCGAGATTGTCCTGAAAAATGCCAAGGACGAGGCCGTGACTGTTCGGGTGCAAGAGCCAGTGCCCGGAGACTGGGAAATGGTGGAGGAATCAGCTCCGCACGTCAAGGAAAGTGCCAGTGCTGCGGTCTGGCAGATCAAGGTGGAACCAAAATCCAGTTCCGTCCTTACATGGCGGGTAAAGGTAAAATACTAGTTATCCATATTTTCCATGAATACGGTTATTGTTATTCCGGTCTATAATGAAGCTAAGGCTGTGGGCCAAGTCATTGAGGATGTTCGAGCGCACGGTTTTGAACATATCGTCGTAGTTGACGATGGCAGCTCGGACGAGAGCTGGTGTGTGGCTTCTGCCCATAACGCGCTGGCTCTTCGCCTCAAGGTAAATCGCGGCAAGGGAGCAGCTGTCAAAACCGGTATTATGGCGGCCAACCTGCTGAATGCGGACGTCATCGTGACCATGGACGGTGACGGGCAGCATGATCCTGCGGATATCAAGCCGCTGATCACTCCGATTCTTGAAGGAGAAAGTGATGTGGTGCTCGGCTCCCGCCTCCTCCATCGGGAAGAAATGCCTTTTATCAAGGTAATCGCCAACAACGTCGGTAATTTTTTTACCTGGTTATTCTATGGCCTGCTGGTTTCGGACAGCCAGTCTGGATTTCGCGCCTATTCGCGCTACGCTGCCCTGATTATTGATACCAAGGCGGATAAGTATGAATACGACAGCAAGGTGATCCGGGAGATAAAAAATAATCGCCTGCGGTTCACCGAGGTTCCGGTGCAGACGCTCTACACCTCATACTCCAAGGGAAAGAAAAATAAGCAGGGCTTTCTTAATGGTCTTGTGACGCTGTATAGGATGGTTTGGAAGCTGATTGCATAACAGCATTGAAATATCAAGGAAAAGAGCAGGATGATATCTTTGCTTAATGAACAAAACGGCAAAAATAGCCGAACAAAAAACTACCGTCGATCGCAATAAACGGCGCGGCTGATTAGCTGCGTCGGGCCTGAAAAATTACTGAGAAAAAAGGCCTTCATTGAAGGAATTGGACGAGATCATATTCAGAGAAAAAAAACAAATAATGAAAATTAGACAGTTGGACATTGAGGGCTTCCGCTCTCTACGAAATGTAAGCTGGGTTCCTGGAGATCTTAATGTAATTATCGGACCCAATGGGACTGGCAAATCAAATTTATTACGATTAATGGAATTAATTTCCGTATCTGCACAGGGAAAGCTTGGTAAGTATATTCAATCGTTAGGTGGAATGGATCCTATCGTTTGGGATGGCACTGCTACTTCCATAAAGTTTGCCCTTGAATCAATTCCTGAGGGAGGAGAGCTGGGTCCTGAACATTACGAACTTGACTTAGCAAGGCTCGGGACTGGAAGTTCGTATAAAGTTGAAAAGGAACTTTTAATTAACTCTCATAAATTAAGGAAAAATACTGAAAAAAAACCATTTAAATTTTTAGAAAGATTCTCAAAAACAGCAGTAATTTTTGATGAAACTGAACGTACCTTTACTACTCCTGAAGAATTTGTCTCTGAGGAGGAAAGTCTTCTTTCAATAGCGGCAGGACCATTTATCAATAATCACTACATACCACCTTTTCAACGAGAATTGGCCTCTATTGCTGTTTATCATGATCTGCGTACGAATAAAGATGCCTCTGTTCGTCAACCTGCTATATCTCGCATGGAAAAACGCGTTGATCCTGACGGACAAAATCTCATTTCTGTTATGCATACACTTTACACAGGTGATCGTCATTTCAAAAAAGATATTAATTCGGCCATGCGAGCTGCATTTGGTGATGATTTCGAAGAGTTAGTTTTCCCACCTGCGTCTGATCAAAGAATTCAAATGCGGATTCGCTGGAAATCGTTGAAGCGCGAGCAATCAGCTGCTGAACTTTCAGACGGAACACTGCGTTTTTTATTTTTGCTGACGGTACTGGCAAGTCCATCACCGGCTCCAGTTATTGCGATTGATGAACCGGAAACAGGGCTACATCCATCCATGTTGCCTTTGGTTGCAGAGTATGCGATTGATGCCTCCACTCGATCTCAAGTTATTCTTACGACGCATTCCCCACAATTCCTGGATGCTTTCGTGGAGACTCAGCCTACAACAACTGTAGCAACATGGGAAAATGGTGAAACCATATTGAAAACGCTAAAAGACGAAGACCTTGATTACTGGCTGAAAGAATACTCTCTAGGGGCTCTTTTTAAATCTGGGGAATTGGAGCAGATGGTATGAAATTTATTCTTTTTGTCGAAGGCTATACTGAAAATAAGTCACTACCAAAATTTTTAAAAAAATGGCTTGATCCAAGATTAATAAATCCTGTCGGAATTCAAACTATCCGCTTTGACGGATGGTCTGAACTTGTAAAAGACGCACCTTTGAAAGCAAAGATGCATCTGAATGGACCTGCTAAAGACGATATTATTGCTGTCATTTCTTTATTAGATCTTTACGGCCCGACTTTTTACCCCGACCATATTGAAAAATACGATGAACGTTATGCGTGGGGAAAAAAACATATTGAGGATACGGTAAATCATCCACGTTTTTTTCATTTTTTTGCAGTTCATGAAGTCGAGGCATGGCTTCTAAGTCAACCGGACATCTTTCCTTTGAACGTCAAAAATGCCTTCCCTCCCAAAATTCAACACCCAGAAATTGTAAACTTTAATGAACCACCGGCGAAATTATTGGAACGTCTTTATCCTTTGCATGTAAAGAGATCATACAAAAAGGTTGTGAACGGAAAAGAGCTTTTCGATAAACTTGATCCGAACATCGCATATCATAAATGTCCTAAACTTAAAGAGCTTCTTGATAAAATGTTAGAGCTGGCCCAACCAAACGCTGCACATTGACCGCAAGGGGATGGGGCTTAGGCCTGTTGCATAGTTTGTCATTCCCTAGCGGCAAGTGAGCTTAACGTTATGTGTAAACCAAACCTAAAACAATGTCTACGATCCTCATCATATATTCGTCAACAGATGGTCACACGAAAAAAATCTGTTTACGTCTCAAGCAACTCCTTGAAACCCAAAATGATCAAGTAACCCTTGTTTCTATCAACAAGGCAAACTCCAGTGACCTAACTTCATTTGACAAAATAGTCATGGGCGCAAGTATTCGTTACGGTAAACACAGCAAGCAAACGTATGCATTTATTAAAAACAACCAAGAAATCTTGAAAGATAAATCCAACGCCTTCTTTTCTGTAAACGTTGTCGCACGCAAACCGAAAAAAAACACACCTGAAACAAATCCGTATCTCCAAAAATTCCTCAAACAGATCACCTGGAAACCAAAAAAACTCGCTGTTTTTGCAGGAAAAATAGAATATCAGAAATATAGTTTTTGGGACCGCCTTATGATCCGCTTCATTATGTGGATAACAAAAGGTCCAACAGATTCAAAAACAAATATTGAATTCACAGATTGGAACCAAGTTAATGAATTTGGAAAAGTTATTCATGAAATGCAATAAACAGACCATTTAAAAAAGCTTCCAAGAGAAAGACTGGTCACACCGGAGAGCGCTGTCACACCAAAGCTGAAAACGTGAAAAATTTTTTACGAAACCATCTGTTTATTTTTTTAGGCTGGTTCTTTGTTGTATTAGGGATAATAGGCATACTGCTTCCAATACTTCCTACCACTCCATTTTTGCTTATTGCCTCCGCACTCTTCTCAAAAAGCTCGCCAAAATTTCATCAAATGTTATTAAACAATGAGTGGTTCGGTCCAATTATACAACAATGGGAAGCAAATAAGACCATCTCACGAAAAATAAAATACAAAGCTTCTCTCCTGATTATTTCAATCTTTTCAATATCCGTAGTATACTTGGAGGATAAGATTAATCTTCAGCTGTTATTAATCGGTATCGCTATAATTTTACTCTTTTTCCTCTGGAAAATCAAAGAACAGGCAGAGTAAGACGAATTCATATGTACAGCTCAATATTACTTCACGCACTTAAAGCATATGTAAAAATTGAGCTGTATATTGTAAATTATTATTTTGAATGATCACTTGGGTTATAAGTGATAAACAGGCAATAGAAAATCCGTAGCTAAGGGGTAAAATATGCCTAGTGGTATCTTTGCTATATTAGATGACATAGCCATGCTACTTGACGACGCATCTGCTATGAGCAAGATCGCAGCCAAGAAAACAGCTGGCATCCTGGGTGATGATCTGGCGGTCAATGCTGAAAAAGCGACTGGCTTTCATGCCTCGCGGGAACTTCCGGTTATCTGGGCCATTACCAAGGGCTCTCTGATCAATAAAATTATCATTATCCCGGCGGCTCTCTTCTTAAGCGCCTACGTCCCTTGGCTCATCGTCCCCATTCTCTTGCTTGGCGGGGCCTACCTCTGCTTTGAGGGGACCGAAAAAATTTATGAGTGGCTGGCCCATCGTTGTGCAAAGGATGCTCATGAAGACAATTATCAGCAAACCGCTGCAACAAAACTCTCTGAAAAAGAAAAAATACGTTCTGCCGTCAGAACAGACTTTATCCTCTCTATCGAAATCATCATTATCGCCCTAGAATCAGTACTTGACCAACAACTACTCATGCAGATCCTGGTCGTGGGTTTTGTGGCTCTTTTGGCCACAGTAGGTGTTTATGGACTTGTTGCTCTGCTGGTTAAGCTTGACGACATGGGCTTTTATCTGGTTCAGTATGCTCAGTCAATAACAGGACCCATGTCCAAGATACTGACCAAGGTGGGAGAAATCCTCATAGCCTCACTGCCAAAAATTATCAGATTTTTAGAATTTGTGGGCACTCTTGCTATGCTCCTCGTGGGGGGAGGCATGTACGTGCATAATATTGAAGTAATTCACGATGGACTTCATTTCATGCCGACAATGCTTGCCAGCCTTTTCGCAGGCCTGATCGTCGGTTTTGTGACTCTGTTCCTTCTCCATTCTGTAACAAAAACAAAGTAAACATGAAGATACATCTTTATCAGGTTATTGTTGTCGGCATTTCATCGGTTATGCTCTACCTCGGCACCAAAGAATTCATCAACCGGGAAAGCGGCCAGACCTTCCTGAAGCTCTCTGTCCGGCTTACTGTCTGGGGTGGGATGGGTCTGATTGCTATTTATCCTGATTTCACCTTGGTAATCGCCCGGATAATGGGGGTGGTTGATAATTTTAATGCTGTTGTTCTGATGGGATTTTTGATGGTCTTCCTGATGCTCTTCAAGCTGCTATCGGCCATTGAAAAAATCGAGCAGAATGTCTCTGAAATCAGCCGAAAAGAGGCTCTGCATGTAGCACAGAAACGTATTGAAGAGCTGCGAAAAGAAATCAAGGCCCAGCAAGAGGACAAGGACAAGGAAAAACCAAGCAAAAAAAATGCATAGATCACCCACTGCTACCGGCAGGAAAATATAATGTTGTCCTGCCGTTTATATTTATGAAGCGTTCGCTCCTTCTTTTTTGCTCTTTTTTTGCCCTGTGTCCGGTAGTTTATCTGCTTGTTTTTCACTCGCAGAAAGACAAAGAACCTCTCGGGGAAATCACCAAGGAAGCTGTCCAACTGATCCACAAGCGAAGCCTTATATCCAAAGGCAAAAGCTTGCTCAACACTCCTGCTATCCATCGTCGTGGCAGCATCAACCCGTCAATACTGCCAAGGCTTCTCACAAAAGGAATAGAGCAACAACTCCGCGTCTCTTCTCGGTCAATAACACCCCAAGAATTGATCCCCCGCCATGCTATGGTCGTCATGGAACTGACAAACGCCGCAGCAACAGGCAAAAAATTTCTCGATTCCGGCTTGGGACAGACGTTAAACGACATTGACTGGCCTGCTGTTCTGCAAGGGATGCAGATAAAACGACAGCTACGTCAACCGTTGGAGCAAAACTCGTCTGGTCTGCTGCACCTGCTGACTCACCCTTCCTTTCCTCAAGTCTTTGGCAGACGTCTCTTTCTTGCCCAGCTTTCTGCTCTACCCTCTCTGATTCGGGATAAACAGCGCCATCCCTTACGAGACAATCTGCTGATCATCATGGATCCCGGCCAAGAAGATCCTGACACGGTCCTTTCCTCCCTGCTCGACCTACTCCAGGGAAAGCAAAAAATCCTAAAAGACTCCGGTTTCACGATCTATACCTTAAAAGCAAAAAAAAGGCCAAAAATCTATATCGCCTCGGTCGGCGGCAAAATTATTTTATCCTTTGCGCAACAGCCGCTCAAGGAAAGCATTGCTCTCTTTCTCGGTCATTTTTTCAAACAACGAAATGACCTGCTCCTGAATAAGGAGTACACGAAAATGAAAAAGGAGTGCCCTGATAAAACAAATTTCTTTCTCTATGCAGACCTCTTTCGCCTCAAGATCCACCTCAAGATTTTCTTTGCTCAGTTCGCCTCACAAAGCAAAAGCCAAAAATCCACTAACACTCCTTGGGCACCGGGTGTGAGAAGCATGGGTTTTTATCATCGTACAGAAAAAAATACCGATCAATTCAGAACCATTGTCCGTTTTTCCCAGGATCAGCTGTATCCTTTTCAGAAGCATATCTACACCACCCCGCCAATCCGCAGCCACAGCTTTGAAGAAGTGCCGGATGATCTCCTCCTTTCTTTCTGGTGCAACTGGCTGGAACCTGGCCTCTGGTGGCAAACCACTGTTGCCCGTAGTGAAAAAGAGGAACTCGCGTCAGCAAACAGAATTGCTGCCTGGATCAAAGAGAAGACTGACATGGACATGAACGAGTTCCTCAGCATGTTTGGAAAAAAATTCAGTATCCATGTAGCGGACATCAGTACAGCCGGTTTTTTTCCGGTCCCGCGCCTTTGCTTCAGTATTCAGATCCTGGATCGAAAAAAAATGGACAAATTCTTCCAGGAAATTATCGCCGATCTCCCGGTAAGGCGTACTATGGTTGGAGGAGTTCCGGTGACCTCCTTACTAGCCGCCCAGGGCATGCTGCAACCCTCCTATGCCTTTTTCAACGGTTATCTCCTGTTAGCGGACAGCAGAGAACAGATAGAAGAAATCCTTCTCAAGAAAAAAAAATCATTGGCTAAGGGAGAAGAATTTCAAGCTGTGGACACCAGATTGGCAGAGCCTGCCAACCTTCATTTCTTTGCTCGAACCCCGGAGGTAATCAATGCCTTGCAGGAATTGGCCTCCTGGGCCGGAACGATGATCGCTGTCCGAGATCACAGGACCGGAGCCACGAGTAAACTTTTGGTCGACCAAGTTATCTCGCCCTTGCTGGAAAGCTTCAAGGCATACCAGGCTATAGGAATACGGAGCGCCACCGCACTAGGTGAACTGGTTATTGACGGGACTGTGCTGCGGGCCGAGGAAAAAAAGAATTCAGCAGAAGAGAATCTGATCTCGCCTGAATAATGAGCAGGTAAAGAAAATTTACGATTTAAAACCAGACAGGGAGTACATCACAAACACCATGTTTCATCTTATAAGCATCAATTGTCGTTACTCCCACTCCTGCCTAGCCCTTTTCTACGTCCGCAACGCCTTGGAGCAACAGCTGCCTGAGCAGCACCTTGTCTTCAGCCAATTCACTATTAATGATCCCTATTATGCCACCTTGCTCCGCATCTCTGGCGCACCAGCAAAAGCGCTCTTTTTTTCCGTCTATATCTGGAATCACAATTGTATCCGCCGCCTTATCAACGACCTTACTCGTCTCCGACCGAACCTTGCCATCATCCTCGGTGGACCGCAGGCCCAGGCTCTCGGAAAACTGCCCGCGCAATGCACCCTTTTTCTCGGCGAGATTGAAGGTGCTCCAGAAGCGTTTTACCAGGATCTGGGAAAAGGGTGTCTGCAACCGCTGTATTGTGCTGAAAAACCGCAGTTGTTCCCCTCTCCCTACCGACAGGAGGATTTCACAGGGGCTCTGCAACATCGCCAGCTCTATTACGAGTCCTCGCGCGGCTGTCCTTTTTCCTGCTCCTACTGCCTCTCTTCCGGCTCTAACGGAGTACGCCATAAGCCTGTTGACCTTGTCAAGAAAGAGCTGACCGCCTTCATCGCCGCAGAGCCCATGATCATCAAGCTGGTGGATCGCACCTTTAATGATCATCCAGAACGGGCTCTGACCATCTGGCAATTCCTCATTGAACGGGCAAAGAAGGTTCGTTTTCATTTTGAAATTGCTCCAGATCGCTTTACCGAACCGATGTTTGAGCTGTTAGCCACCGTTCCCTGCGATCAGTTCCAGTTTGAAATCGGCATTCAGAGCTGCCACCCACAGACCTTGGCAGCGGTCAACCGCAAGATGGACATCGAAGCAACCTGCCGCAACATCAAACGCCTGCTCGCATTAGACAGCATCCACCTCCATGTAGACCTGATTCTCGGCCTGCCCTTTGAAACCGAGACAAGTTTTCGGGATTCCTTTAATCAAGTTTTCCGGCTCGCGCCCCATTACATCCAGCTGGGTTTACTCAAGGTTCTGCCTGATACAGAAATATCCCGACGGGCGGAGGAGTTTGGTCTAATCTCTTGCAACGAACCGCCCTACGAGGTGCTGGCCACCCGCTGGCTAGCGCATGAACAGTTGAGCGAACTGTACGAGCTCTGCGAATGCACGGAATCTTTTTATAATAATCGTTTTTTTCGTTCTCTGTGGCAATACCTTGTGCAGAAGGGGGAGGAGCCCTTTGCCTTCTTTGCTGAACTCCTGCGCCTTTGCCGAGAACATAATTTTTTCCAGTTGTCGCGAACCCATAAATTGATGCTCCGAATTCTCACGGATCTGGTGCAAACACGAGAGAATCAGGATCTGCTGCTGGATCTGTTGCGCTACGACTGGCTGCGCTGCGGCTTCCGTACCCTGCCCGAATATCTCACAGATATATCCCAGAAAGAACTGCGTAACAGCTTACGCGCTGCCCTGCCGCAAAATGTCGAAGGTCTGTTCACCTACCAGACGCGGGTCGAATTCCTCAAGCAAGCCAGCTTTGTCGAGCTTTCTCAGGAGGCCATGCAATTTCTTGGGCTAACCAACCAAGACAATGTGGAGGGCGGACTTATCGCCCTGCTGCCTGAACAGACGGATGGGGTGATGAAGTTTAATCGGGCTGTTGTGCTGCCCTCCTGCTTGTAAGGAACGTTTGAGAAGGAACTTGAAACCGTTGCGCAGAGAGGCTTATGATTTGCAAAATTTTGTGACCTTTGCGGAGTATTGGGGATAAAATTCCCAGGACGGAACGGCATACTTGATAATGATAATAAGGACATGATCATGTCGCTATTGAGCTATCTTTTTGGTGGGAAGAAACCCTTGCCCGAGGCAAAGCAGAGGGAATGGGCAGCCTCGCTTCTTCAGGAGGCACGAGTACTTGCAGCGAATAAGCCAAAAAAGGCGCTTTCCCTGCTCCGTCGCAAAAGCAAGCCCGCCTATGATGTGCTGCGCATCGGAGGGTCGCTACATAGCGAATTCCGCAGCCTGGTCGTGCGGATACGGTCACGACGGGAGCAATGCCCATTCCTTCCCTCCACTGCGGTGGAGGTGATCTGCTGGGATACTTGGCAGTCTCCAATGCTCCGCGACATCGCTGATCGTGCCCGAAAAACAGAGGCCGAGGTCTTGTATATGACGCCAGCGCCCAAGCGGAATCTCCGAGATGCTATGGCCGAGCTTGAGGCCTTGCAGATGCTTTACGATCCAGAGGTGGGCGTGATGACCATCGGCGAAGAAGGGGTGTTCCTGCGCTGTTCTCTGATTTTGACAGCGGTAGGTAACCTGCCGGATGATGCTGAGGAAATCATTCAGGATATGTTGGATCAGGCCAAGGTTCAGGGGCTGAAGGTTGGGTGGGTTACGGTGTTAGCCTAATGTAGCTTTATTCTTTACCTATCTTTCAGCGCAGTTGTGGCAGGATATCAGGTGCTTTCGGCTTGCTTTTCCTTGGGGTGGTGGTAATGTGCTGTTGTCGCGGGGGGCTGAAAAACTGATAACCGGGAAAAAAACTCCAGATATAGGGTGATATCCTATATTGTTTCTAGGTTATCCATACTGTTATGTGCCTAATTAAAAGTAAGACAAATTATGGACTCATCCATTCAAACCAGAATTAAAAACTTAATTTTCAAATTTGAGGCAAAAGTAAACCATGCTCAAAAGGAAGATTCTACTTTTACACTTGACTATGAAAACGGAAGGTACAGACAAACTGAACTAGTTGGCTTGATAAGAGATGTCGTACCATTTTTTGCCTTTACTGAAGCAGAAATTAACTCGATTGACAGATCTGAATGGAATAGGAGAAGTTTCACCAGGATATCAGACGCTAATCGTAAATCAAAAGGTGACTATGGCGAATTATTATTGTTTTTAATTCTTAGTATTTTTTACAACGTACCAAAATTTGTAACCAAAGCTCGCCTAAGGTCTACGACGCGAGAGCAAATTAAAGGATTTGATTGTGCTCATTTTTCAATTGACCAAGGTAAAGTAACCTTATGGCTTGGAGAGGCTAAGTTTCATCAAAATTTTTCTGGGGCTGTGAGCAAGGCTCTGAGTTCCCTGAAAGAACATCTGGAAGACTCGAGTAGAATTAAATCGGAGTTAAAATTACTTGGGGGGGAAATAGAAATAAACAAATCTCTTAATTCAAAAGAGTACAACCTTCTCGCTGAATATGTGTCAGGGGACAAATCATTAGATAAAGTAGATATAGCCGTCCCTGTATTAATTACTTACGATAGCAAATGTATCAAAAATCTCAGCAATACTAGCGATGCTGATATAGATTCTGCGTTTTTTTCAAAAACGTTAACAAGTGAGCTTAATTCTAACTTCGAAACAATTTATAAAAAGCCTTGGCCAACACGAAAAACCATTAAAATAGTATTTTTTGTTGTTCCTCTCGAATGTGTTTCAACACTAAAACAGCACATTGAAAGTGTCGAAAACGCGATGAAATTCTAAGGGTTACATTGTATGAACGAACGACTTGAAAGTGCTCTTAATGATATAAAATCTCTCAAAAAAGCTGAAAATATTTTTATTGAGAAACTTCTGATTGATGTTTATCGATTGCTCGACTCGACGAAAAGTGCTGATTACAATTCTTGTCTTTCTATAATTTGTCATATAGCAAACACAAACAATAACGACATAATGATTAAGCAACTTTTACATGATTGCATAATCAAATCCAGAATATTTTTATACGATAATCTTCTGTTCAAAAACAATCCTGAATACAAACCGCTCATGTCTGCTCAAGATGTACTATTACAAAGTTTTTATACTAGTAATAGTACAAACACAACACTGACTAAACCACAAAAAGAAATATTCGATGCTTTTCAAAACTACAGAAGGGTAATTATTAGTGCCCCAACATCATTTGGTAAAACTCGAATTGTTAGAGAAATAATTTCTCACAATGAATACCAAAATATCGCTCTAATAATGCCTACAGTCTCGCTACTGTCCGAGATGTATCAAGACCTCAGGGAGGGAATGGAAGGATATACCTTATCGAAATCTTCAAAAGTTAAGGTTGATCCACATAAGCGATACATATTAATTCTTACTCCTGAAAGAATGAGTGCATTTCTAGAAGAAAATCCGGGCTTCCATGTTGATTTTTTTGTAATGGATGAAATATACAAAATTGACTACAAGCTTGAAGACGATAGGTTTCGTGTTTTTTCAGATATTTTATATCACTTAGCAAAAACGACCTCTAACTTTTACCTTATTGGTCCTTATATCAGAGACTTTAGTTCAAAATTCCGGAAGAAATTTGGAGCTAAATTTATAAGTTACGATTTAGAAGTTGTACAGAAAGACCACTACTATTTAGATAATACCAAAAACAAAGGTCAGCACACCATAGAAGAAAGTACTGTCAGGATTATAGGCGATAAGTTTAAAAACCTTCACAGGTTAGTTTCTGAAGAGTCCATCGACGGTAAATTTTTAATATATAGGTATCAAAAACAATACGTTGAAGACACAGCAGTTAGATTTTCAAAAATTTGGGATGTAAAACCTCATAACGAAGAATTAACAAAATATTTATCCCAGAGTATTTCAAAAGGCTGGGATTTGATTTCATGTATCGAGAGAGGCGTAGCTTTTCACCATGGTGCAATGCCAAGGCATGTTCAAGATCTTATTGTTGATGAGTTCAATGATACAAGTAATCAAGGAGTCAACTATTTATTCTGCACGACGTCCCTAACAGAGGGTATAAATTCTGCTGCTAAAAACGTTGTCTTATATGATAAAAAAATTGGGAATGGAGGCAACTTAAAAACACTAGACAGGAAAAATATCGAAGGTAGAGCTGGTCGCTTTATGCAACACTTTATAGGAAGAGTATTTAACCTTGAAGTTCAAGGAGATGATGACTCGGAAACTATAGTTGAAGTAGAATTTCTGGACAAAGAAACGCCATCTATAGAATCACTTATTCAATTGGACTTTGAGGATATTCCTCCTGGCGCTAAAAAGATTTACGATGAATATGCAAACAATTTGGATTCGTTAGATGTTGAAGAAGAAGTAATAAATGAAAATAAATTTGTCAAAGTATCAGGTCAATTAGCCCTAATTGAATATCTCAGAAACAGCAACCATCTCGATAAATATTATTTTAATGGCCAGCTCCCAGATAAGGACTGTCTAGACAACATCTTGTCAACCATATACAATTTTCTTTTTACCGATCATAACAACTCACCGATTGGTCAATAAAAAATGCATATAATTAATTAACTTAATATCGACAAATCAAAATGTTACAAGAATAGTCGATATTATTGCCGTATTTGCATAAATATTTTTCAAGCACTTTTTATAGTTATTTGATAATTTTTCCTAAACAAGAATTATCTTAACGCGCTGTTTTTATGAATATTCAGTTAAAATACTGATCTTACTCGACAACACATCAAATCATTGTTTTGAAAGAAAAAAGAATTAATTTAATTACTGAAATATTAACCAATCGGTGAGTAACAAAGGAAGGAATTTTGATAATGATGTTGGTAAGTCTATCCTAATAAGTCTTACAAAATATTATGTTTATTACTCACCGTCATTCAAGCTCCTTCTGGCAAATAAAACAGTCGAAAATGCAAGAAAATCAGAAAATGCAAGAATTAGATATGTTTTTGATTTAATGTCAAAATACTTTGAGTTCACATGGCCTAAATATTTAAAGACATTTGAAAATATTTATAATTTTGTTGCAAGTGAGAGAAGTCAGCAAAAGATTGATTTGGCAATGTTAATTGCACAACTTGAATATGGAACCACAAAAAATCATGAGATAATCTTAAGGGATTCTGGTCTTCCTCATGAAATTGTAAAAAAGATATCCAAATATTTCATACAATGTCAAAGCGTTGAAGACATTCAAAAAACCAAAATACGCGAAAATAAAGTAATTAAAAAAGTAATTCACCCAATAGAATACAAGATACTAAACAAATACTTGTAATAAAATAATGATTTAGCACCAGGCGCGTCACAGCCCAAGACGTTATGCGCTATTAAGCACAACAAAATCATAAAATGTATGCTCTTCACTATGAATCCTTCCAGCTTTTCCCGAATACTGCGGTGACTAAATGACACAAATCGATCAATTTGAAAGTGTATTTCGGGCAGCAGCACATGATGCCTTTGAATACGAGGCCATCGCATTTCCTCGTGTGCTGTTCGTTACCGATGGCAATGCCGACCAGAGCAAGGCCTTTGTCCGGCAGACGCTTGACTATGCGACCAATTTAAAGAACGCAGAAATCGAGCTGGTGCATGGTGAAGAGTTTCAAACCACCGACGAGTTACTGGAAAAAGTCACCGCCCACCACCCGGACCTGATCTGCACCTATCGGAATCTGCACAGCAAGGCCTGGAAATTCCGGCACAGCCTAGGCGAGCACCTAGATGTACTCCTCCAGCGAACTGATGCGCCGGTACTGGTCATGCCCCATCCGGAAGCCGGGTTTGCCAATCTTGATGCGCTCCGTGAGACGAAAACGGTCATGGTGATGACCGGTCAGCTGGTCAATAATCACGCATTAGTGAATCATGCCATCAGCTTTGTCGCACCGGAAGGCGAACTCTACCTGACCCATATCGAAGACAAGGCCGCCTTTGAACGCTATATCGAGGCTATCTCAAAGATTCCCTCCATTGATACCGATGATGCGCGAAAACATATATCGCACCAGCTCCTCGAAGATCCCCTCAATTACATCACCTCCTGTCAGGAAATACTGAAGGAAAAGGGACTGTCACTCAAGGTCCATCCTCTGGTCAGCTTCGGGCACCATCTGACGGAATATCGGCAGGCGGTGGAATCGCATGCAGTCAACCTGCTGGTCATGAATACCAAGGATGACGAGCAGCTGGCCATGCACGGTCTGGCTTATCCCCTGGCGGTTGAGTTACGCCAACTCCCTCTCTTGATGCTCTAAATTATGGAACATGCCGTAACCCATGCCTCGCATGGCACCACCATTTTTTTTACCGGTGTTCTCATCCTACTGATTGCCTCTTTGGCCCTGGAAGAAAAGATACACGCAAAGAAATCCCTGATTGTCGGTTTATTTGCTGCTGCGCTCTTGCTTCTGGACGGGGCACTGGGCCTGCTCCCCTTTGGCCCGATTACCCTGCCCAATGGTCATACCCTGGATATGCCGGTGTATATTGAGGCCATCGACTGGGGGGTGATCGCCATCATTATCGGCTCAAGTATCTTTGTTGATGTGACCTCCCGCTCCGGCCTCTTTACCTGGATCGCCATTAAACTCACCAAGCTGTCCTGCGGTGATCCACTGAAGCTGCTCTGGTACTACGGGCTCATGACGGTGGTGTTCTCTGCCGTGCTGAACAACGTGACCGCCATGATTATTGTCGGTTCCTTATCAGCGGTCTCGCTAAAAAGATTGCAACGGGAAGAGCAGTTGCTGGGCTTTTTGTTGATTGAGGGCTTGCTCACCAATATCGGCGGCTTGCTGACCCTGATCAGCTCTGTGCCCAATATTATTATCGGGACCACCGCCGGTATCAGTTTTGTTACCTTCTTCCTGAAAGCCAGTCCTTACGTGGTGGTGGCTACCGGTGCGACCATCTGGTTAGGCGCTCGTCTCTTCAATATCAAGAAATTGAGCGATGTCGATGAAATTGCCGCAGCCAAACAGCATGTTGCGGGCTTTGATGAAAATGACGGCATCGAGAGCCAAGGATTTTTCTGGTTCGGTGCTATTATGCTGGCTGCCTTTATTTTGGTGATCGCTACCACCTCGGTTCTGCCGGTGGTCAGCAGCCTGGGGATGGGCTACGTGGCCCTGACCTTTGCCCTCATTATGCTGATTCGTTACAAGCATGAAGTGGAGCAATTCTATAAGGCCGTTGACTGGGATCTGATCGGCTTTTTCATGGCCTTGTTTGTTGTTATCCATATGCTGGAATACGCCGGGGTGCTGGACCTGATAGGACAGGGGATTACTTGGATCATTGGTGAAGATGAAAATCGTTTTGGTGTTGGTGCGTTGCTCGTCTCTGCCGCAGGATTCAGCAGTGTCACAGATAATATTCCTTTGGCCGCCATGCTCGGCAAGATCCTCGCGGCCCAGGGAACAGCAGGTGACTCATCGCTCTGGTGGTCAGTGATTTTCGGTGCTAACCTCGGCGGCAACCTGACGCCCATCGGCAGTGCATCCACCCTGGTTGCGGTCACCATTATTCATAAACATAAGCTCAAACTGTCCTTCGGCGGTTTTGTTGCCAAGGCCTTGCCCTTTGCGGCAATGCATATCGTGCTTGCTACGATATATGTTCTTGTGTTTTTGTGAGTTGGGTAGATCCGATTGAGTGAAGCGAAATCAGATAATCTGAGCAATGCGTTGTCCGCTTTCGTTGCACTCAAGCAGAACTATCTGGCTCTAATCGAAAAAATATGAAAGTAGCAAGAATATCAGCATCTGATACCTTAAGTCTAAGGCATTCGCTCTTACGTCCCAATGCTCCAATATCAGAGTGTATCTATCCTGGTGACGATGATCAATCGACAGGACATTTTGGAGCCTCAGATAATGGTGTATTAGTTGGTATTGTTTCAATCTATCGCATAAACCATCTCGATATAGCAGGAGAAAATGGTTTTCAACTTCGCGCTATGGCAACGGCCAAAAGCCAACGTGGAAAAGGATTTGGCTGTCAATTATTACATGCCGCCGAAAACTTTGCGATTAAAAATAAAGCTCAATATATTTGGGCAAATGCTAGAGTGCCTGCTGTCGGTTTTTATATGAAATCTAGCTACGATATTAAATCAAAAGAGTTTATTATTAGCGGTGTAGGGCCACACCTTTTGGTGAGCAAGAGTGTGGCATAATAAGGTGTTCAATAGGTTGCGCTTCGTTAGTCAGTTGCGTAGGTCCGATTGAGTGAAGCGAAATCAGACAGTCTGAGCAATGGGTTGTCCACTTTCGTTTTACTCAAGCAGACCTATCTGGATCAAGTAGGCTTATCTAGTTGAAATTACAAAATAAAAACATGAAGAAATTAGAAGGCCTTAGACATTCACTGGATAATCTCGACAGTGCATTGATCTCCATTCTCTCAGAGAGGTTTAAACTCACTTATGAGGTAGGTGTTTTTAAAGCCGAAAACAATCTTCCTTCCGTTGATGAAGAAAGGGAAAGGAAACAATTTGAAAGGATTAAACAATTGGCAGGCAACCATGGGTTGGAGCCAGAGATTGCTGTTAAGGTCCTGCGTCTTATTATCGACGAAGTGGTAGAAAAACATAAAAAAATTCAGGAAAAAACCGAAATAGTCCTCAACACCGGGGTGAGTATCGGCGGTAACAACAAACAACAACAATAATCTATGGACGCAGCAACCCAACGCTTCATACGCATCGGCACAGTCAGTATCGGCCTCATCGGCCTAGATATCGCCCTGAACACCATCGCCCGGCAAGAGATGAGCGAAACCGAGGCTGTTGCTTTCCTCTTTGCTGAGGTCAGCAGACAAAACTATATCCCTCCGGGCAACGAGGAGAAATACAAACAGGCCCTTTTAACCGCCTTTCGCAAGCACTGCAAGATCGCAACAGAGGAAGAAGGCTTGGTTATTCGTATTTTCGGCACCGGCTGCGTCAGCTGCAACAGCCTCCAGATCCTGGTGATCGAAACCCTTGACCGCCTCAAGCTGGCCGCTGATATTGAACAGATCCACGATCCCGATGAGATCGGTCGGGCCGGTGTCACCATGACGCCCGCCCTGATGATCAACGGAACCATAAAAAGCATAGGCCTCATGCCCACCCCGGTACAGGTCGAACAATGGATACAGGAAACAAACCATGAATGAGCAGCCCAATCTGTTAATAGCTTGGCTTGAACAGGCAGGCATTTCCCATAATTTTGCTGTCCCGATTACGTACAGCCTTATAATTTTTGCGGTCGTTCTCGCGGCCCTGTTAACAACCTGGATCGTTCGCCGTACTCTGGTCAGGACCCTTATTAAGCTCATCCGCAATAACCGCCTGCGCTGGGATGACGCTCTGGTAGATCATTATTTTTTCACTCGACTGTCTTGGTTTGTCCCGGTACTCATCTTCTATATCGCCCAGGATATCCTCCTCCCTCCTGATTCCCAATGGGTGGAGTTGCTTCGCCGCCTGATTATCTGCGGTTTTATCCTAGCAGGAATCCGGGTAATCAGTTCCCTACTCAAGGCCATCAACAGCATTTATCGTTCCCGCCATCTCCAAAGCGGTAAGACTATTCGGGGCTATATAGATGCTATCAGAATTGTCTCCTATATCTTATGCGCCATCTTGCTCATCAGCGCACTAACCAATCGCTCTCCCTGGGGTTTACTTTCCGTCATGGGAGGCCTGACCGCATTGACCATGCTCATATTCCGAGATACCATTCTCGGCTTTATCGCCTCTATTCAGCTCACAGCCAATGATATGATCAGGGTGGGCGATTGGATTGAAATGGGATCACATGGCGCGGACGGCGATGTCATTGAGGTGTCCATCCACTCGGTTCGGGTGCGCAACTGGAACAAGACCGTCACCACTATCCCCACCTATGCCCTGATCGCCAATCCCTTTAAAAACTGGCGTGGCATGAGCGAGTCCGGGGGACGTCGGATCAAGCGGGCACTGCATCTTGATATGACCTCAATTCGTTTTTTGACTGATGACGAATTGGATAAGCTGGAAGAAATTCGTATCCTGCGGGAATACCTCCGCAGCAGAAGGGAAGAAATCAAAAAATACAACAGGGCACGCGGAGCAGAATCAAGCGAGACAATCAACGGGCGTTGTCTGACAAATGTGGGTGTTTTTCGAGCATACATCTCAGTCTGGCTTCAAGAGCACCCGAAAATACATAAAAAAATGACCTTTCTGGTGCGGCAGCTCAAACCCAGCTCCACAGGTATGCCCCTGGAGATCTATGTCTTCAGCAACGATCAGGTCTGGGCCAATTACGAAGCCTTGCAGGCAGATATTTTTGATCACCTGATCTCCATCCTGCCCTACTTTGATCTGCGCATTTTCCAGGAGCCTTCCGGCTACGATTTCAGGGCACTCTCCAAAATCGACTCTGCGCCGGTTGAGCAATAAGGCCCCTCAAAAAAATCCCCATTTTTCAGTACAGTGCCGTAGGGGCTGGCCCCCGTGCCTGCCCATTTATATACGACACGGAACATTCAGGGCGAACACAGGGGTTCGCCCCTACATAGCCAGTGCAAAGCTCCTTACACTTCCTGCACCGTGTAACTGCACTCAGCAATAATATCCTCTCGCTTATGAGGACAATCATCTGGTTGCCTATTCGGGCATTCCGCATCGTACCATCTGTTTCCGGCAAGCGTCATTGCCGCATCCTTGGACTCGGCTTCCACTGTGTACCTCTGCTGATCCATCTTGCAGGTACAGGCCTCGGCTCGTTTCCCCGGTTGAATCTTTACCGTGTATTTTGGCATAATCAGGACCTCCTAGCTTATATTTTCTCTGAAAAACAAACACTGCCTTGTGGCGGACATAACTGGCCACCTGTAACGCGAAATGCCCCAACATAACATTATCTTTGAGAAAGAAAAGAAAAAAGCCGCAAAAAATACAAATTTGTACTGTCTGAAAAATCGATAAATATTCCCCAAAAAGATTCCGGGCAAGTAATCGCGCAGACAAGAGAGCAATGAAAATCCATTGGCTTTAACCGAGATATCCGCTATGATCACTTCATGATAAGAGAAAAATAAAACAGAAAAAACAGACTCTCCCGTCAAGAAAGGACAATGTAGGACACCCATGACCACCCCTTACATCCGCCCCTTTTCTTCTATCGACAAAAAGGATACTACCGAGGTCGGCGGGAAAGGGGAACAGGCCTTCTCTGTGTCGTACGCAGTTCCGCAACCACGGAAGACCTCCAAAATGCCAGTTTTGCCGGGCAACATGGGAGAATCGCCCGGAAACTCTTTATGGTTTCCTCCGCCCTCTGGGCTGATGCCGAATCGCGATTGGAAAAAATTCCCCCGGATATCAAACTCAGGAAAAATTCCCGCTTCTATCATATCATGGGCCTTTATTTTGTCCGCAAAAAGCTCCTCAGTCTTGAACGAGACTTCCTCGCCTAGGGTATCCTGAAATGTAAAGATGATATCTTCTTTCTTCATCTGGATAAAGTCAGAAGCATGCAGAAAGGAAAAATGAGTTGGATGGGTGAGGCTTAAATATAATGTTTTATTTCGTAATATAGTATATGGTGCTTATTTTTAGAATTGATTTCCATTCCTTCCACTAAAAAATAATATGGCAACTATTATTCGAAATATTAACGGTAGCATCACCGTGTCTGTGACCATCACTCTTGAAGGCGACATGCTTGAAATGGAAAATAGCATATTGGATGCCGTAAATGATATGGGGTCTGCGGCGACGGGCGAAGCACTTAAACGTTTCGATACGGACGGTTCACCTATCATACTGAACGGGATCAAATTAACCTCTAAAAATAAAGATAGCAAGAAATATCAAACACCTTTTGGGGTAGCAGAAATTGAGCGCCATGTTTATCAAAGCTCAAAAGGAGGTCGTATTTTTTGTCCGTTGGAAGATTCTGCACGTACAATTTTTGCGGCGACCCCTAAATTTGCACAGCAGTTATCACACAAATATTCACAAGGCAATGCAAAGTCGGTTTGTGTTGATTTAAAAGAAAATCATAATCGTTCAATCGCCAAATCAACAGTGCAGAACGTGACGGATTGGGTCGGAAGTATAGCATGCGCTCAGGAGGAAAAATGGGAATATCAGCCCCCTGCACCGGACGAGCCGATCAGCACGATTGTTTTCAGCTTGGACGGAGCGTATCTCCTGATGGCGAATGACGGTTACCGTGAAGCGATGGTTGGCAATCTTTCTTTATACGACTGCGACGGCGAACGTCGGCACACCATTTATTTAGGTGAGGCGCCGGAGTACAGAAAAGCAAATTTTAAGAAACGCTACGAAGATGAAATTACGCGCCTTAAAGCACTTTATCCCGATGCACTTTATCTTGGTATTGCCGACGGCGCTAAAGATAACTGGACATTTTTAGAGTCGCATACTCAACGTCAATTAGTAGATTTTTATCATGTCACTGAATACCTGGCCAAAGCCTCCCATGCTGTTTATCCGAAAAAAACGACAATAGCTGAACGTAAAAGATGGCTATCGGAGTGTTGCTCATTGCTTAAGCATAAGAAAAATTCAGCTCAAACCATTTTGGATGAATTAAAGGCCGTCACAGCTTCTAAATTATCTGACACTATTAAAAAAGATCTTGAGGCGACAATAACTTATTTTTCTAATAATCTTGCAAAAAACAGAATGAATTATGCTCAGCATGTTGCTGAAAAACTACCGATTGGTTCAGGTGTTACCGAAGCCGCCTGCAAAACATTGGTTAAACAGCGACTTTGCGGGTCCGGTATGCGCTGGAAAACGAAAGGAGCCAAAGTCATATTAAGTTTACGAGCATTAGTTCAGACGACAGACAGGTGGCAACAATTTTGGGACAAGATTATTCAGTTTGGAGTCCGGTATGAAACAGAATA
This sequence comes from Candidatus Electrothrix laxa, assembly GCA_942492895.1. GTDB lineage: Bacteria > Desulfobacterota > Desulfobulbia > Desulfobulbales > Desulfobulbaceae > Electrothrix > Electrothrix laxa. The sequence continues at coordinate 3,397,019 of OW818652.1, read as the reverse complement.
ATACATCATGCTGAAGCCGCACCCAGTTGGATTGATATTGAGAAAAGAATCCGCCTGCGGCGGATTGAGCACACCCGTCTTTCTCGAAAATCCCCTCGGAAAACTGTGGGTATCAACCTATCAGAGGAGCTCCATCACTCTGAACATACCGACGAAGACCGTACAATTCTTCTCGGCCAATCAGCTTCCCCGGGATATTACGAAGGAATCGCCCGAGTCATTCTTGATCCTGGCGTGAATGCGGAATTACAGCCTGGGGAAATCCTGATCGCACCATACACAGACCCGGCTTGGACCCCGCTTTTTCTCACAGCAGGGGCTGCGGTGGTGGAAGTAGGCAGCTACCTTTCTCATGCCGGAACCGTGGCCAGGGAATACGGCCTCCCCTGTGTGGTGGATGTTGCGGAATGCACCAAACGGATTCGGAGTGGTGATCGACTTTCTGTTGACGGAGACCAAGAAATTATTCATATCCTTGAAGGATTGCAAGCAGAAAAAAAAAGAGCAGGTCCTAAACTGAAGTGTCTCGTAAACGTCGCTGCACGCGACGACACACTCACAGAAGAAATTTTTAAGATCGGAAAAAAACATGATACTTATAGGAAAAATCATCGTCTTTCTTCTTGGAATGGGGGTGGCTGTCCAAATTGTCGCCGCTTTCTATAGTATCCTTGACCTCTGGTACACAATCCGTACTGAATATTCAAGGGTCATCCGAGGCATTCTATTTTGGTGCGGCATAAGCGGTCTCATAGCTTTTTTGGTCGGAGAAAATTTGCGCCATGCCTTTCTTGGAGGAATAATTTTTTATGTTCCTTTTTATGTAGCCAATTTCTACCTTCTTCAATCCATTATAAGATATCGCTACAAGAAGGGAGAAAAGGCACTACATGAAGAACAGCAGGAAGAATCAGATGAGGCATGAACCCTTTTGGGAATCAATTCATTTTTTCTCGTACAATTCTGGGTATATCTTTGTCGCACAATCAGGGCAGATACCGTGACTGAATTCCGCCTCGGAGTGCTTTCGTATATATGATTCAATCTGGTTCCAATAGCCCTTATCGTCTCGTATTTTTTTACAGGAAGCGCATATAGGCAAAAAACCGCTTAATATTTTGACCTGGGACATAGCTTCCTGCAATTTTTCCGTTCGTTGCTCAACGAGCTCTTCCAACTCATCCTTATATTGACTGAGCTCCTTTTCAGCGGCCAGCCGTTTTTTTATCTCATCTAAAGAATTTATAACGATATAAAGAGAAAGAAAAAGCGTGATCGCAATAATCACAACGGAGATGCAGAGTAATCCCTTTGTCAGATGGGCAATCTCATCGTTGATCTCCTCAAAAAAAATACCGGTGCCGATAACCCATCCCCAAGGTTTAAAGAGCTTCACATAAGAAAGCTTGGGTATAACCTGCACAGGATCTCTTTTCCATTTCCAATAATATTGTGCATAACCGCCGTTATCTTCTTTTGCTAAGGCAACAAATTCCTGAAAAAGATATCGGCCTTCCGAATCAGTGAAATCCGTGAGATCCTTCCCCTCCATTCGCTTTAAACGAGGATGCATGATCATAACCGACTTTGTATCGTTGATCCAAAAATATCCTCTTCCTTCAAATCCATAACGAATTTCACGTATCTGGTCAGTTGCCAGCTTCTGCCCTAGCTCTAAGGAAAGCTTGCCTGAGTTCACCAGCTGTTCATAATGCCCCAGCATACTGAGAACGGTCTGGACCTCAGCGGAAATCAATGCTTTTTTCTGGGCCAGAAGATTATACTTAAACACCGGCAAAGCGATAGCAAAGAGCGTCACCACAAAAAGAAGGATGCCTAGAATAGAGGGGAAAACAATCCGTATCACCTCTTTTTTATAGAGCTGGCCAGTCCCGTCGATCATGATATGCTCGCGTACTCTGGCAAACACCGCTGTAAGCTTAAACACACTCTTCCTCACCTCCTCCAGAATATTTTACTGACTGATGAAAATCCCCCTCAAAGACAGCCGCACTCCCGGCCGAAAAGAGGGTGTTCAAAAATCAGCTCTTATTCGCTTTCAGAATACAGTCAAGCTCGCATGCCGCTGCATAGGTTGCAATTTCATCTTGGAGAAATTGCACATAAGGACAGTCAGTTACTGCAAGAAGAGAATTTCGCAGCATATACTTCCTGCTCTGTCCGATCGGCCCAAGTAGTTCAAGCGGTTCAAGGATATAACTGAAGATCTGCGGACGGCGGCAGACCTGAGGGCGGTCGCTGTATACGTTGCAGCGTCCGTTTCGCTTATCTAAGGCAGGACAGGATGAATCCTTAGGTAAAATCATACTCCAGCCGTTTCGCCAATGAAACAGCTCCGGGGTACCGGTGCCGCATTGGTCCGCATCAGCACCTTGATAAAAAGGACGCTCATCGACCTGGAGAGGATCATCATCTGCCGTCGAATCAAGAGCCACCCTGCTTCGGCTCTCGGCAGTGTCATGACGAGTGAGGGTAAAGAGGTCAGTTTCCGAACCCTGCAATGGGATCTCAAAGAATTCCTGGACCATTTCTTTCTCCGGTCCGACACAGCAGAGCGTACAGTTACAGGGAGCACAAAGCCGAGAATTGATTTTCTCCAATTCTGCTTCCATAATGCGCTGATTGATCAACGCAGTGCAAGCCGTCATCGCATCCACTGGCTGGCCAGCCTCATCCACGACATCAGACTTCATCCCATCTGGTTGCTGCTCCATGCCTGACCCCTCAATTTTTTCCAGCAATTGCAACTGATGAAGATAACCATGCAATAATTTATCCGGGGCCTCATAGATCGTGTAGGCTGTCTCAATCGGCTCGGTCATCTCAGCAATGATATCTTCAACCTTTGCTCCAGGGCCGCTGAGCTGATACATAAATTGCACCATAGAGACCAGTGGCAACACCGGCTGCCTCAGCAACGCTATTCCATCCTGAAGATTTTCTTTCTTCACCTTTCTATTCACCTTCTGCTCTCCTGTTCTCCTGCATGAATCTGAAATTGTCTCCCAAAGTACACAAGATTCAGGCCGAAAACAAGCAGGAGCTATATTTTTCCATGCAGCTGAAGTTGCCTTTCTCCTTTACAGCAGGCAAGAAAATTATTAGGTATCAGCTTGCGGAAAAAATAGAAGCAGTTACCTTGATGGGCATGAGCACCCTTCACCCCAGATGAAGGGGAGGCGGGCATGTGCAATTCAAAAGGCTGCTAGGGCTACTGCAAACACAAATATCATCTCCGCAATTTCGTAAAAATAGTTTTTCACGTTGACTTCTGACATAATTTCTGACCATGGCTATCAGAGAAATAGTGACCTACCCTGCTCCGGTACTCCGGAAAAAAGCAGTAAAAATAGAAGAATTTGATGACGCGCTCCAAGAGCTGGCCGAAGATATGGCCGAGACCATGTACGACGCTCAAGGCGTCGGTTTGGCAGGGAACCAGATCGGTATCGCTCGGCAAATCGTGGTCATTGACACATCAACCCAAGAAGATGAATGCACATACATCGTCCTCATCAACCCTGTTATCTCCGAAGGTGAAGGTAATGTACCTGACCAGGAAGGCTGCCTGAGTGTTGTGGAATACAGTGCCAAGGTGGACCGTTTTCGGAAAATTAGGGTCACCGCCTGTGACCCGGAAGGAAAAGAGTTGGATTTCATTGCCGAAGACCGCTTTGCTCGTATCATTCAGCACGAGGTGGATCATCTGCACGGCAAGTTATTCATTGACCGGATAAGCAGCCTGAAACGGGGATTGTACAAGAAAAAACTGAAAAAAATATTAAAAAACCAATAGGGAAATCAAGGAATGAGTGATCCTCTGCGTATCATTTTTATGGGTACCCCCTGTTTTGCCGTGCCCAGCCTTCAGGCCCTGCTTGACTGCCCGGAACAGGTAGTGGGCGTAGTCTGTCAGCCGGATCGCCGGCAAGGACGTGGGAAAAAGCTCTGTCCACCGCCAGTGAAAGTACTGGCGGAAAAGGTAGAGATTCCTGTCCTCCAACCGACCTGCATTTGTAATGATGCATTTCTTGAGGCGATCAGCGCCTTAGAACCGGACCTGATCGTGGTCACAGCCTACGGCAGAATTCTACCGGGTCGTCTGCTCACCCTGCCCCGCATGGGCATCATCAATGTCCACGCTTCTCTCTTGCCTAAATATCGAGGAGCTGCCCCTATTCAATGGGCTGTCATCAACGGCGAGGACGAGACCGGGGTAACTGTCATGCAAATGGCCGAGGGCGTGGATACCGGTGATATCCTGCTGCCGGTCAAGCTGCCGATCACAGAAGAAGACACCAGCGGCACCCTGTTTACCAAACTGGCAGATCTGGGTGGACAAGCTCTTACCGAGGCTGTGGCCCGGCTCAAGGAAGGAGATTTGCCTCCTACTCCGCAGAACGACACACGGTCATGCCCTGCTCCTATGTTAAAAAAAGAGATGGGGCAGCTAGACTGGAGTAAATCGGCGTCAGAACTGCATTGCCTGATTCGCGGCCTTGACCCGTGGCCTTCAGCCTACGGATTTATCGATAACAGGCGATTCCGTTTCTTCAAACCGCAGGTCATTCCAGGAGCAGTTAAGGAGAAGCCCGGCACCCTCTGTCGGGCGGACAAAAACGGTGTTCTGATAGCTACGGGCAAGGATTATTTGCTGATTCGGGAGATCCAGCCTGAGGGCAAAAAACGGATGTGCGTTCAGGCCTGCATTTGCGGGATGAAACTGCCCATCGGAGAACAATTCTGCTGAGCTAACCCATGTCATTCTCAGGTAAAAAAATCTGCTTCCTAGACTGCTTTTCTGGAATCAGCGGCAATATGTTTCTGGGTGCCCTGCTCAATGCCGGGCTGTCGCAGGAAGCCCTCCAAGAGACGCTCAGCTTACTAAAACTTCCAGGCTGGCAATTGAACTGCTCCTCTGTCTCCATATCCGGTTTACAGGCCAACTCGGTTATGGTTCAGGTCGATGAGACCAAAGCACATCGCCATTTATCCGAGATCCGCACTATCCTGGAGCAATCCGATCTGGAAGCGATTATTATAGAGCGCTCCCTTGCTGTCTTCACCCGGCTGGCTGAGGCTGAGGCCCATGTCCACGGTACGGTTCCCGAGAAAATCCATTTCCACGAAGTGGGTGCCCTCGATGCGATCATCGATATTGTCGGAGCGGTTGCTGGACTCCATCTCCTTGGGATAGAAGAGGTCATATGTTCTCCTCTGCCTATGCCAAGCGGCGGCTGGGTCCATTGCCAACACGGGGATATCCCCCTACCTGCCCCGGCAGTCTGTGAACTGCTCAAAGGCCTTCCGGTCTACGGGGATAGCCTGCAACAGGAGCTGGTCACTCCCACAGGTGCCGCCCTAGCTGCGGAGCTGAGCAGCTCTTTCGGGACCATGCCACCTATGATCTTAAAACAAACCGGTTACGGCGCAGGAAGCATGCAACGCCAGGACGGACGTCCTAACTTGTTGCGCCTGATAATCGGACGCAAACAAGCTGTAACGGAGTCCCAACAAATAGAGGTCATTGAAACCCATCTCGACGACTGGAACCCGGAACTCTGGCCCCATGTCGCTGCCAAGCTGATGAGACAAGGCGCACTGGATATCAGTCTTGTGCCCATTCAAATGAAAAAAGGCCGACCAGGTTTTCTCCTCCGCCTGCTTGCCGACCCGGCCCAGGCCAGTCATCTTAAAAATTCCATCCTCAACGAAACCTCGGCCATCGGTCTTCGTTTCCATACGGTTCAACGCATGACCCTGCCCAGAACCAATATTGAGCTGACAACCCCATGGGGGACAGTGCGGGTGAAAAAAATAACAACCTCTGAGGGCGTTAGGATTACTCCGGAGTATGAGGATTGCGCAAAACTAGCAGAAGAACAGAACATTCCCTTACAAAAAATTTATACTGCGGTTGCAGAGTTGAGCAGCACTGTTTCTGCTCATCCCCACTAACCGCCTCTACAAAACACCAAGACACTCTCATATAATCATGGATAAACTCTTCATGTTCATAGCCACCGGTGCCTACAGCGGCTACCTGCCCAAGGCACCGGGCACCTGGGGCTCCCTAGTCGGCGTACTGATCTGGGCAATCGGTTTGCACCGACTTGCACCCACCGCCTATGCCGTTATATTGGCAGGAATTTTACTGATCGGCACGGCTGCTGCCGGGGCTGCGGAAAAAATCGTTGATCAAGGCGATCCCGGCCTAGTCGTCATTGACGAAATCCTCGGTCAACTCATTGCACTGTCCTTGTTACCTTGGCATCCCTTGACAGCTCTTGCCGGATTTGCCTTATTTCGCTTTTTTGATATCCTCAAGCCCTTTCCAGTAAGTTGGCTTGACCAACATATCCACGGCGGCTTAGGCATCATGCTGGACGATGTGATGGCCGGGATCTATGCCCTTCTTGTCCTGCAAGGCCTGATCTCGTTGGTGGAAAACTGAGAAGCAGTAAAAAAGGCTGAGCTCTCAATCTGGAGTTTCGCAAAAAAAAAACGTATGCATTTCGATAAGGTTTTACCCCTGAAGGAGCAAAGCAATGCCTTCTCTGCTTGAAGTAAAAAGTATGACCCATTTCTTTGGGGGACTGCGCGCAGTACACGGCTTCAATCTCAGCATTGAGCCGGGGCAAATCCACGGCCTGATCGGCCCCAACGGGGCAGGCAAAACCACGGTCTTCAACCTGATCACCGGGGTGTATACGCCCACAGAAGGTACCCTCACCCTTGAAGGAAAAAATATCCGAGGCAAAGAACCGCATCACATCGCCTCAATGGGTATCGGCAGGACCTTTCAGAACCTGCTCCTCTGGCGACACATGAACGTGCTGGATCATATCCGGCTGGCACATTATTCTCAGCTCAACTACGGCCTGTTCGGGGCCTTTTTCGCTACCCCGGCCTGCCGACGACAGGAGAAACAGGTCAAGGAGCATTGCTACCGGCTCATGGAGACCTTTGATATCAGCCAGTTTGCCGACCATATCGTGGGCAGCCTGCCCTACGGAGCCCAACGCCGGGTGGAAATGGCTCGAGCTATGGCCACCAATCCGAAAATTCTTTTTCTAGATGAACCCACTGCCGGTATGACTCCAGATGAGCTGGTCAGAATGATTGCAATTATCCGTCAAGTGCATCAAGAATTCGGGGTAGCCATCTTCCTCATTGAGCATCGGATGAAATTTGTCATGGAGCTCTGCAACAGCATCCAGGTCCTAGTCTTCGGCGAAGTAATCGCCCAAGGGCAACCGGAGGAAATCCAGAATAACTCCAAGGTGATTGAAGCCTATCTCGGTACGGAGGATATTCATTAATGCAGCTTTGTGTAGAAAATCTTTCGGTTGCCTACGGCAATATCCGGGCACTGCACGGGATCAGCTTTTCTGTAGAGCAAGGCGAAATCGTAACCATCATCGGTGCTAACGGGGCAGGCAAGAGCACCACCCTCCGGGCCATCTCCCGGATGATTCCAGCGGAACCGGACTCAAAAATTGAATTCATGGGTGAGAGTATCCTCAAATACAATACCGACAAGGTGGTGTCCAAGCTCGGTATCTCCCATGTGCCGGAAGGACGAATGATCTTCGGCAATCTGACCGTCACCGAAAACCTTACCCTGGCCGCCTTTGCCCGCAAGGATAAAGAGGCCATCGTCAAGGACCGAAAATGGGTCTTTGACCTCTTCCCGCGCCTGGAAGAACGAAAAGACCAGCTGGCTGGAACTATGAGCGGCGGGGAGCAGCAGATGCTGGCCGTGGGTAGGGCCTACATCAGCGGCAGGAAGATCATGCTGTTAGATGAGCCATCTATGGGCCTTGCGCCTTTGTTGATGCTGGATATGTTCGAGTCCCTCAAGGAGATCAACCGGACCGGAACCACCATCCTGCTGGTGGAACAGAATGCTCGGCTGGCCCTGAAGTTCGCTCAACGCGGCTATGTGCTGGAGAACGGGAAATTGGTATTGGAGGGCAAGGCAGATGATCTGCTGGATGATCCGGCGGTGAAGAAAGCGTATTTGGGGGCTTGAAGCGTTTTACGCAAAAATTGCTTTCTTACTGCTTATCCGCTATTATCCATATACAATATCGTTCATTTCACCATACAGAGAAGAGTTACAGAGTGGGCGAGCCATAACGGAATGACCTCATGAACCCAGTAACACATTTCTTCATCGGCTGGCTAACCGCAAATACTGCACAGATTGACCGCCGCGAACGCATGCTGATCACTGTTGCCGGGATCGCGCCGGATGCGGACGGTCTTGTTGTTCTCGGTGATTTCCTGGCCGGGAAAAGCACGGACCAGCTGGAACTCTGGAGTACCTACCATCATGTGCTGGGCCATAAATATCGGCTTCGCCGTCTTGGTGATGACTGCTGCCTGCCTGCTGGCCCGCAAGCGTAAAATAATCACAGCTTTCCTTGCCGGAATCAGCTTCCATCTCCATCTGCTCGGTGATCTCATCGGCTCGCGCGGCCCGGACGGGCATCAATGGCCCATGCCCTACCTTCTGCCCTTGTCAAACGCCTGGCAATGGACCTGGCAGGGACAATGGATCCTCAATTCCTGGCAGAATCTGCTCATCACTGTCTCGGTTGTAGGAACAAGTTTTTATCTGGCCTGGAAAACAGGCTATTCACTGCTGGAGATGATCTCGGTCAAGGCGGATAGAAGCTTCATTAGCACCCTGCGCAACAGATTCGGCAAACCCAAAAATTGATGTTCGGCGTTCTGAAACATGCCGGGTGCGCAATGCCCCTTGAAGAACGCCAAGAATGGACCGTACGACGCAGGCCCTACTCTCAACCCTCTACGAGGCCCAGCTTGAACAGCCTCAGTGCGGACAGGCCAGCATTGCCCGCTCCGCAGTTCCTTCAAAACAAAGGTCGTTGCTGCCGACAATCCCAGTGTTCGCTATGCAGCTTCAATGTCGCTGATGATGGCTGCAAGCAGAATCAAAGATTATATTCTGGATAATGAAAAAGGATTGAGATATATACGGGGGATCACACCACAGGCATTGCTGACCGCTGGATGCGGACAGCAGGAGAGACTGCTGCAAAGCTGGGTTTTGCTGCCCGATGCATTGAACAGCAGGTCCATCGTCAGGCAGAGGTGGAAGCACAAACTGAAGGAGTTTTTTTTCAATACTTGGATCCAACAAAATGTGCTGTGGGTGCTGAGTCCTACTACTCTACTCCGTATTTTTAAGGTGTCGGAAAAAAGTAATTTTTCAGCGGAAGTGTATTGTTGTACAAGACAAGTCCGTCTTCCTGGACAAAAGAAATATCTTCAAGTAATTCTCCCCCCGATAGCTCTGAATCCTCGACAAAAGAAGCAATGACCGTCTGGAGCATTAAAAAGCTATCTATTTTCATAGAGATAAACTTCAAGGCCATGCCGGTCTCATTCACCCTGACTGCGGAACAAACAGCTCTTATTATAGCGCCCTGACCATAGCTTGCCAGCTTAAGATCAATTATACAGGCATCGCCAGCCTTCTGTTCATAAAATCCCTTCACATAGAGCCCACTCAGGCTGAGATTATTGGCAAAATGTCTGTATCTCCGTACCCCAAAATCAAGACACACATCCAACAGGATGTCGACTCGGGTAAATCGGCGTCTATCAGTATCATCTTTCATCGTTATCTCTGCCGTAATAAAAGGAGCATTCTTGTCACGCTCTTCCAAGCACGATATCGTAACCTCTCACGAACAGATGCAAGGAATATACCATTCTCCAGCTAGTTATCTTAACAACTCCCATCCCGACTCAGCAGACGGGGACAACAATTGATTTCAAGCGATAAAAAAATAGTGCTCGCAAAATGCAGGATGAATATCAGGCCATCAGCCAAAACTTTTTCGAAAAAAAATCAAGCATAATGGTCGTAAAACGTCACAGGGAGCAAAAAAATGTCAGAATAAATCAGAAAAACAAGAAGCTTCATTGTAACGCAAATAATACTGAGCAAAAAAAAAGCGGTTACAGAATAAATCTGTAACCGCTTGAATCTTCATGGTGCCGAGACCAGGATTTGAACCAGGGACACACGGATTTTCAGTCCGTTGCTCTACCGACTGAGCTATCTCGGCACTCAATTTTGAGTGAAAAAATTATATCACATTTTAACCATACCTGTCAATAACTTTTTAGTTTTTTAACTAAGATCTCCGAGATCACCCAAATCGATATCAAAATCATCAAGCGCGGTCCCGGTTTTGGCCCCAGGAGAGAGTTTCTTGCTCGCTCCACCTCCGCTCGGCGCCTGCATCGGAGCATCGAGATCAAGCCCATCCATCTCCAAATTAGGAAGTTCGTCATCCAAGGCACTGGCACCGCTATCACTTTCAAGAGACAGCTCACCCAGCCCATCGCCTGAAGAAGAAAGATCCGAAATATCCAGCCCGCTCAAGTCAAGTGAATCGCCGGACCCGCCCGCATTATCGCTCTCCATATCCAGAGAGGTATCAAGATCGTCGTCATCACTATCGCTATCAAGAGACAGATCAAGACCACCAAGATCGCCTTCGTTATCAAGAGAGAGGTCAAGCCCCCCATCATCATCACCACCATCACCATCAAGAGACAGGTCAAGGCCGCCATCATCATCGTCATCGCTATCAAGGGAAAAATCTAATCCTCCCCCTCCCTCGTCGCTGTCATCATCCACGGCCAGCTCTATACCGCCGTCATCAGCTTTATCCGAGTCTTCATCGTCAGACAGATCAAACGCAATTTCCTCATCTGAATCATCTGAATCTGAGAAGGCCGCTTCATCATCAGAGGAAAAATCAATTTCTTCATCTCCCCCCTCCAGGTCTATATCGTCGTCAAACGCAGCCTCGGTGTCGGTCTCATCATCATAAGAATCCATTTCCGCTTCAAAGTCTTCTCCTTCGGACTCCGATTCATCAGCATCTAACCGTAGAAAATCAGGAATCTGAGCTCTGAAGGTAACACCAGATAACGCCTTGGAAATTTTTGATATATCCTTTTTACACTTTGGACAGACCTCCAGTTGATCAAAAGTGATGTAATCACATTTACAGCGCATAATCTTCGCCTACAGTTATCCTGATTTTTAAATATACAATAGTCAATCAATTCTATTAACAATAGAAACACATTAGAATCGAAAAAATCAAGGCGAAAATGTAATTTCACCGTACAAAGGAGAAGAAAAAAAACTGTCCGCAAGGGATACAATCCTCATCTTTAACGGGGAGATAATAAGCGAAATTTCTTTTCACTCCAGGGGCCTTCTTTTTACTTTTCATGCTATCAAAGAAAAGAGAAGAGGAACGTTTTCACTGTGGGGTAACTCGACGAATTACTTGACATCCGACAGTATCAATATATACTTCCTGTAATATAATCTCCCCTGTCATCAGGGAACCGAACAATTGCTATCTTTCGTTGTTTCTTCAACTCCTACCAACCTCTCCAGGAGCAAGAGCATGAAGCAGTTCAGCAAAACTATTTTCCTGATCAGCCTTATCATCCCCCTTTTCTTCGGAGGATATGATCGAAATGAACCACAACCGCAAAAGAGCGCTTCAAAAAAGATCAAGGCCCCAGCGATTACTCTGTCTATTGCCTCAGGATCTGAGAATAAGACCCTCGAACCGCTCCTGCAACAATTCAGCCGCCAACAAAATATTCGTTTGACGGTCTCGTGCTGACGTGGTGAAAGCCTTCAGAGAAGCTAAGGGATATAATTGAGCACTGTACGCATACCGACACCGAAAAAATCAAAGGCACTGGGCTGCATGTATTCTATCATCAGAGAAATGACATCTGGATTGGGTGCCGCATTTATCTTTATTCTGCTTTGGATCATTCTGCCTGGAGAGAACGATGTCCTGCTTGCCTTCTTTCTTTCTCTGGCCAGCTATTTCGGTATCCGACGTTTATTCATCATGTTACTCCGCCCTCTTTCCAGAAAGGTGTCTGTAGAACTGCCAGCAGGGCTTTCCAAGGAGGCTTTCACCGCCTTTCTTGTTGCCTGCGCTGAGAGCCTTGCGCTTCTCAAAAAAGATGCGGAAGCCATCAACAAACCGTCTTTCCGCCAGACAGTTTTTCATCTCTGTGAACTCGGTGATGAATTACTGGTCAACTTTGAAAAAGATCCTCAGGACGTGCAGCTGGCACGGGAACTGCCCGACCGTTTGCACCGCCTTCATGAAGTGATCTTCGGTTATCTTGAGCTGGCCAGTCAAAGAAACCAATCTCCCCAGACCGTGCGTGCTATCCAGGATACGGAAAAAGCCGTGACAAAGGCTGTAACCAAATTTGAACAGCTCCACCATCGTCTGTTGGAAAACAACGCCATCGACCTGAGCACCAACGCCAAGACCCTGAACAATCTGCTCGACTTTGATTGAAGGAGACACCCCACTGAGTTCCCGACCCGTTTTTTAATTACTTAGCCAACAACGCTGCCGATCACAGTTCCTTGTACGATTCAGGAGAGAAGATGGACAATTTACCTGTTCTGGTCCTATCGGATCAGAAAAACGATTTGCTCTATAAAAAACTTGCGGAAAAATACCCAGAAAAAATACAGGCCGCGAGAGATATGGTACCGACGCTTGATTTCAGCAGAACCCAGTCCGTGTTGGCCTTTGGGGTGAGCAGCCAGAAAGGGTTGGTGGACTTTACAGACTCTATTTTGGCCAATATCAGAGCCGGTGATGCCGGGCCTGCGGGTCAACTCATGTCCAACCTGAAGGGTAAAATCCTTGACCTTGATGTACGCGGACTGCCGCAGAGTACAGGAGGAAAATTGAGTGCCATAACAGCAGGTATTCCGCTCATAGGCGGTTGGCTTGCTGCAAAGGTTGATGCGGCACGCGCCTTTATTCGCCGTTACGAAGTCCTCAAGATCCAAATTGATGACATCACCCGAAAGCTTGAAGCGGAAAGAACCAATCAAATAGAACATCTCAATCGTCTGGACACCCTGTATGAGCGCAACCAAGACTATTTTGACACTTTGGAGGTGACCATTGCCGCCGGTGAGATGAAACTGGTAGAGATGGAAGGACACTTTGAACAACAGCGCCAAGCCTTTGCTGCACAAAGCTTTGTCGATGCCAACGAACTCCAGGCCCTCAAAGATTTCGGCGACGCCATTCAGTCCTTAGATCGTCGGCTGTACAACCTGAAACTTGCCAGAATCTCTGCAATAACCTCTGGACCGACCATCAGAATTGCTCAGGAAGGCTCCAAGGCCATTGTGGAAATGATTCAGGATTCCATCCTAATGATGATCCCGGAATGGAAAAAACAACTGGTTATCGCCATATCCCTATTTGATCAAAAAAGAGCTATGACTATGATCAACGATACCAGAGAGATGACTAACAATTTAATGATGTCCACTGCCGAGATGCTCGGTGAGACACAAGCCACTGTAAAAAAAGCCCAGGGAGAGGGGTTTGTTAAGGTTGAGACTCTACAAAAAATGACCGATAAGCTGGTGCAAACCATTGATCAAGGCATCCAGATGGACGCCCAAAACAAGCAAAAACGAGCAGAAGGAATCCAGAAGCTCGCGGAAGCGGAAGAAAAACTGAAAGAGGCCCTGAAAGCGGCAAACGAATCTGTTATCGCCTAAAATACTATGTCTATTATCCAATTTACCCGAGGCCTTCTCGCGAGCCTCACCATCCCACCCCTGACCGCAGCGGTCTGTCTCGGTGCCATCGCAGATATCCACTGGTTTCGTAAGTCAAAGATAAAAGCGCAGATCTTTCCCAAAACCTGGGGACTGCTTCTCTGTCGAATCGCCAATATCAGAGTACAGATTGAGGGCAAAAAAAATCTTGATCCTGCCAAATCGTATATTTTTGTCGGCAACCACGCCAGTATGGCGGATATCATGGTTTTTTCCGGCTATATTAGCCACGATTACCGGTGGGTCGCCAAGAAAGAACTCTTTGCCATCCCGATTTTCGGTCCCGGCATGCGGGCTATGGATTTTATTTCCATTGATCGCACGCGCGGTAGAGAAGCTATCAAAAGTCTGAATGATGCAGCGAAACGTATTGCCGTGGGGGCCTCGGTTATTCTTTTCCCCGAAGGAACCCGCAGTGCAGACGGGCATCTCCAGCCCTTTAAAACAGGGGCTATTATGTTGGCACTCAAAGCCGGAGTGGATGTTGTTCCGGTGGGTTTTAACGGCACCCATCAGGTACTGCCTAAGGGAAAGCTGCTGTTGCGGGGAGGAAATGTGGTGCTTCGCATCGGCAAGCCCATATCAACCAAAGATTTCAAGGCCAAGGACAAACAGATGCTGACCGGGATACTGCATCAAAAGGTGGCCGAGCTGCTTGATGAGTGCCATCTCCCCTTGCCAGAACAGGAAAACAGCCCTACTGCTCCTGCTCCTACTGAGGCTGAAGGATAGGAAGCTGCCGAGCAGAGAGTATTTCTTTGCAAAAAAAAAGGAACATGGCATAATGACTGCCATCCTACTTATTATACCCCGCCGTTGGCGACGGGGAGTTTATTCAGCATAATATTTTCAGATATACAGGAACATCCTATGAGTCATCCATCGCAAACTCAATGCACCGTGAAGCCGGTTATCCCCCTGTCACGTCTTTTTGCAGCGTTGCAGCTCTCGTTGCTCTCATTGTTCATTTTTTTTGCCGCCGCTGGTACGGCTTCGGCTATTGGGCAAAACACTGTTTTCCTCCCTCTGAAAATTAACGCTGAAAACAGCGAAACTGTGGGGCAACGAGTTGACGTCGCTCTTGACGGGGCATTGCGTGATAAAGATTTTATTATGCTCTCCCGTCTTGAGGCAGAACAACTTGTCGACTATAACGGTCCTTGGCCGCCCTCCACTACCGCACTGACCAAGGTGGCGGAAAACGCCGGGCTTGATTATGTAGCGGTCGGCAGCCTGACCATGCTCGGTGAGCATATCTCCGTTGACATGCAGGTTATTGACCTCTTAAAGCCGGAAACACCGCATTCATCCTATCGCGAGGGAACTTCACTGTCCGAGGTGCATTCGGTATTGAAGAGTACCCTAGTGGATGTCCTCAGTTACACCAATCGCAATTTTATTATTGCCACAATCACCCCGGAGGGCAATAAACGCATTGATTCAGGTGCAATCCGTCGAAAAATTTCCACAAAACCAGGAGACACCTACAGCCCTGATACCTTGCGCAAGGATCTCAAGCAAGTTTTTTCTATGGGCTATTTTGACAACGTGGAAATTGAAGTCAATGATTCGTCTGAAGGAAAGGAAGTCATCTTTCGGGTACAGGAAAAGCCTCTCGTCAAGACGGTCACCTTTACCGGACTTGATAAAGTCGAAGAAGAAGATGTGCGGGATGCTGCCAATATCCAAATCAACACTATCCTCAATCCGGCTAAGCTCAATGATGCAGTTAAGCGAATCAACGGGCTTTATAGAAGCAAGGGCTATTATGCGGCCCGGAGTAAATTCACTTTAGATCATCCAGATCAGAATTCCGTTGATGTGCAATTCATTGTCAATGAGGGCGGCAAGATGTCTATATCCGGCATTCGCTTTATTGGCAATGAATCCTTTACTGATGAGGAACTGGAAGACGAGATTCAGACCTCGACCTGGAACTGGTACTCATCCTGGATCACTGAGGCTGGCACCTTGAAGCTTGATGTGTTAGAGCAGGATGCAGCTCGACTGGGCGCTTTTTATAATAATCAGGGATTTATCGAAGCCAAAATCGGAGAGCCGAAAGTAGAAGAAGTTGCAGATGATCTCTATGTCGCCTTTACCGTCCAGGAAGGTCCCCGCTATCAGGTAGGAACCGTGGAAGTTCAAGGAGAGCTGATTGAGGATCGGGATAAAATGATCAGCTTGTTACAGATCCGCAAGGAGAAATTCCTCAATCGGAAGATCCTGCGCGACGATGTCATGAAATTAACTGATCTCTATGCAGAACACGGCTATGCTTTTGCCGATGTCCGGCCCCAGGTCGATAAATCAGCAACAGGTAAACGGGTCAATATCACCTTTAAAATTGATCAGGGTGACCTGGTTAATTTCAACCGGGTGAAAATTCATGGAAATACCCGGACGAGAGATAACGTTATTCGTCGTGATCTGGAGGTGAAAGAAGGCGGTGTTTATGATTCCAAGGCTATCCGTACCTCCACCAAGCGCTTGCAGCGTCTTGGATATTTTGAAGACGTTAGCGTTATTCCTCAAGAAACCATGAATAATGACCAGATGGATGTCATGGTTGCGGTAAAAGAAAAACCGACCGGCCAATTCAGTATCGGTGCCGGTTACTCCTCATCAGACAAGCTTATGTTCATGGGGGAGATCTCAGAGGATAACTTCCTCGGCCTTGGGACTCGGTTGGCCTTTGCCGCCAACCTCAGTGCAGTGAGCAATAAATTTAACCTCTCGTACACCGACCCCCGGATCTTCGACTCTAATGTTTCAGCCGGTATTGACGCCTTTAACTGGGAACGGGAATACACCGATTATACCAAGGGATCAACCGGCGGTGGGCTTCGTTTGGGCCAAAAATTTATCGAAAAATGGAGAATTTATTATGGCTATACTTGGACAGACACCGAGCTGAGCGATATATCTGAGGATGCTTCGGATTATATCCTTGAATCGGCAAAAATTAACATTACCAGCGCGGTTCGCCTTTCCTTTGTCCGTGATACCAGAGACCGCCGCTTCAACGCCAGTTCCGGTTCCAAACACAGCCTGAGTATTAAATATGCCGGTGGCCCGCTGGGCGGTGAAGCCGCTTATACCAAATTGGAGGGCTATACCAGCTGGTTTTTCCCTCTGCCCCTTGATCTGGTGTTCCACACTAAGCTTGCGGCCGGTCAGGCATTTGAAAACGAGGACGGCAAGCTGCCTGTCTATGATAATTTCTATCTCGGCGGTATGAACTCCATTCGCGGCTTCAAGTCCTCATCTATCAGCCCCATTGACCCGGACAACGATGAAAAATACGGCGGCGACAAGATGTGGTTCAGTAATTTCGAATTCTTCTTTCCACTTCTCACCGATGCAGGTCTTCGCGGCGTTGCCTTTCTTGACTTTGGAAATGTCTACGATCAGGATGACAATTGGGATTTTGACAATATCAAAAAATCAACAGGTCTCGGTATTAACTGGCTCTCCCCTATGGGGCCACTTCGCTTAATCTGGGGATACAACCTTGATTCTCAGGAAGGCGATGAGGATGCCCAATGGGACTTTGCTATGGGCGGAAGTTTTTAAGGGGGAATGGGAAATTTTTTCGGTAGGGACACGGCATGCCGTGTCCCTACGAAACCCTGCAAACACGACGATTTCGGATTGACTAGCCCGTTATCCGTTAATACACAAATACCTGTTTCAAAAATATGAACGATCATAACCTTCCCGAACATTGTAGCGCCCTTGGCAATAACGAAAAATTTTGTTTTTCCTGCCATCCCGATGTCCCCTGCTTCAATGAATGCTGCCACCAGCTCGACCTGATTCTGACCCCCTATGATGTTCTGCGTCTCAAAAACAAACTCCACCGCCACTCCGGCATGTTTTTAGAACAATTTGTCATTATTGAGTGGGAGGAAGGGATGCTGTTCCCGGCCTGCTACCTGACCATGGTTGATGACGGCAAGGCCAGCTGTGTCTTTGTCAAAGACTATGGTTGCCGTGTCTACGAGGACCGCCCAGCGGCCTGCCGAGCCTATCCCGTCGGGCGTGGCGTCTCCTGCGGAGAAGATGGTAAAATCACCGAACAATTTGTCCTGCTCAAAGAACCCCATTGTCGCGGTTTCGAGACAGGTAAGGACTTTTCCGCTGCCGAGTATTTTCAAGATCAAGGCCTGGAAGAATATAATCGTTATAACGATAAAATGACGCAGCTTCTCCAGCATCCCAAGATTCAGGCAGGCTTTCGTCCGACCAAGGAACAGGCCGATCAATACATCATGGCCCTTTATAATCTGGATACCTTCCGGCAGGAACTGAAGCACGGCTATATCAAGATGAACAAACCTCTCTCGCCTATGGAACAACAGTCCATGGAAACCAATGATAATGTCCTGCTCCTCATCGCCATTCGTTGGCTGATCCAGGAATACTTTGGCGAATAGAACGAGTAGGACAGAAGCCGGGGAACCGGTAATCGATGTTGATGTGGATGTTAATGTGGAGCTGCTGGAGTCCCTGCATACAATAAGTGCCCGCTACTGCCTTGAAGAAGGCGGCTCCCACGGCCCGGATCACAGCGAGCGGGTCTTCCACATGGCCATGACCATCGGACGCCGTATGGAGGCCCGCCTGGACCTTATTGCCCCGGCTGCCCTGCTCCATGATATCGGGCGCAAGCAGGAGAGCAATACAAAGGGCAAGGTCTGCCATGCTCAACTGGGAGCAAAAATGGCAGAGCCGATTCTCCAAAAATTAGGCTATTCCCCAGCAGATCGGGAAGCAATCTGCCATTGTATTCATGCCCATCGTTTCCGAAGCAGCACCTCACCGGCAACTACAGAGGCAAAAATCCTCTTTGATGCGGATAAGTTGGATTCCATCGGTGCTATCGGCATAGGAAGGGCCTTTCTCTTTGCCGGTCAAATCGGGGCTCGGCTCCATAATGCGGAGCTTGATCCGGCACACACGAAGACCTATTCCACCGAAGATACCGCCTACCGAGAATTTCAGGTCAAAATGTCCAAAGTTCGAAAACAAATGCTCACGCCCCTTGGACGCCAGATCGCCCAGCGAAGACATGCCTTTATGGAGACCTTTTTCAGCGAACTGCATCACGAGATTTACGGCTCAGAACTCCTGTAAGTACCTGTAGGGACACGGCATGCCGTGTCCCTACATCTCTACCCTTCCCCTCTTTTTTAAAACAACCCTCAGGAAATATTCCATGTTGAAACTCGTCATCTTTGACTGCGACGGCGTCATGTTTGATTCCCGTGAAGCAAATCGATCCTACTACAACCATATCCTTGCGGCCTTTGACTGCCCGCCCATGAATGAGGAGGAACTCGGGTACGTCCATATCCATAATGTCTTTGATTCGATCGCTCATATTTTTCAGAATCACACTCAGGTAAATATGAATGAAGTGGACAGATACCGTCAGGAGCTTGATTATGGATCCTTTCTTCGCCACATGACCATTGCACCTGATCTCAAGGAATTCCTTAAAACCATCACCCCGAAGTACCACCGGGCCATCTCCACCAATCGATTCAACACGATGGATATGATCCTAGACATCTTTGGTCTGCGCGAAAACTTTGAGATTGTCATGACCGCCTCAAACTCTCCTCGTCCCAAACCTGCCCCGGATGCCCTGCACATCATTCTGAAGCATTTCGGCCTGACAGTGGACGAGGCGATCTTTATCGGTGATTCCACAGTGGATTGTGATCATTGCGCTTCGGTGGGCATGAAGCTGATCGCCTTTAAGAATCCTGGGCTTGAGGCGGCGTATCATGTGGAGAGTTTTATGGAGGTTTTGCGGCTGCCGGAGTTTGAGGATAACTTGTAGTAATATCCCGACAAGATATGATTTTTCTGTAGGTACCATGAAGCATACTTCGGTGATGGCTCGTGTTTGTGAGATCTTTACATAGCTGGATTAATCGAATAGCCTATCACATAGGCACTGGTTCCGTTCAGTTTATCGCTTATCAGGCTGTAATACGGCAAGTCTTTAAAATAGATTCTGAATTTATTTTTCCGACTGTGACAGCCCGAAACGGCAGTAAATGCCTCTTTCGGTACGGTGATCATAACAAAAAGCGGGTACAAGCGGGTTTGCTCGAATGCTTGTTTGTTACGGAACCAGTGCCGGAAGCGGGCTTGCAGGCGCAAGTCTCGATTGTACAATCGAACGTTGCTCTTATGCGAAAAGTGAGAATGCCGAAAAAAGAGCGGCGACTGTGAGATGAGGAAACACAATCGCCGCAGAGGAAGCTTGGGAGGAGGGCCTGATTTATTTTATCAGTTCCTTTTACTATCTATAACGAAGAAGAGCGCTACATTTGATTTAATTTTCAAGGCAGCTGCCCTGCTCTTTAATGGTGGAATAAAGACAACATTTTTTCCAGTCAACTGTGTAGCTCATGCCGCAAATAATTTTGACAACGCCGCAACCGCATTCACCGATATTTGAACAAACTTCAGGCTCTCTGCCAGCAGCTTGTGTATTGTTTTTGAGCTGTACCTGCACATGCTTTTTGGTTAGGGGGCAGTCATAGGTTGTGCTGGTTGTATATCGGGCTTGCATGTAAAACTCCTTTCGGTCGATTGGTGCGCTCTATGCTGCCGTACTTTTTGGCTGCAATTGATTATGTCCCTACTAAAACATGTTGAGCTTGCCCTTGCAATAAGGCGAATGCCTCATTTTGGTTGGGTAAATCGCCCGGGTTCTTTGGGCAGGTTTTTTGATGCAGCTTAAAATGCACCGGCTCTTGCCCCTTATTTTAGATCAGTTTTTGAATTGATATATACTTAGCACCGGTAAAATTTGAGCTGTTCGATTAGGTATTTAGTGATGTAGGATCAAAAAAGTATCTGTTACAGAAAGTGTATTCTATACCGATGGGCAGTATAACTTCATTGCATTTCAGGCCGAATGATGAGTTGCAATTAATTCGATCCCGCTCTTGCTATGTCATTGATTTTATGATGTTAGGGCGTAAAATATTTTTGAACCAGTGGTAAACTCAGTATAAAAACTCATCGATTGGTCAATAAAAAGTGTATATAATTAATTGACTAAACATAAACAAATCATAACGTTATAAGAGATGCCGGTATTTTGACCGTATTTGCAGAGATGTCCTTTAAGCGCTATATTGGGCCAGATAATAAGTATTCCTAAACAGGAAACTTCTCAACAGCCTATTTTCACAAGCAATCATCCAATATGTTGATTTCACTTACTAAGATTTCAAGGTTTTGTTTTTTCATGTAAAACAATTAATTCAATTACTAGATTATTAACCAATCGGTGAGTAAAAATGCTATAATATCCCTTTTTAGGCTGAGCCGTAAACCTGACCGACTTTTATGAAATGTTCCCGGCCGCTGTCTACCGGAGATACAGAATAAGGCGCTATAATTTATGAAAATAGGATTTTTTCTCGGTTCCCCAAGAATTAACGGGGGAACCTATGTTATTTATGAACACGCCTCCCGGCTGAAAAAGAAGGGACACCGGGTTATTCTAGTAACTCAACAGCTTGTCACGTCAGAAGAATATGCTTGGCATTCATCTGCCCGCGAACTGGACTGGTTGACCTTAGATCAGGCCAAGGGCGAATCCTTTGACATGCTGCTGGCAACCTGGTGGCAGAGTCCCTTTCTCCTTCATGAGCTCCAGTCTACCCATTACGCCTACTTTGTCCAGTCTATTGAAAGTCGTTTTTTTAAAAAGTCGGACCCGAGTAACTATCTGACGAAGGATATCGGAATATTGCAGCAGCTCTGCGAAAAAACCTATTCCTATGCTCTACCCGTTATTACTGAGGCTACTTGGATTCAGGGTTATCTTTATAAATATTATAATAATTCCTCATTTTTGGTACGTAACGGCATCCGAAAGGATATTTACAGACAGGAAGGTGAAGTAATTGCGCCTCGTGAAGAGGGAAAGTTCAGGGTCCTCGTGGAAGGTCCTGTTGATGTGGGGTATAAGAATGTCCCTACTTCTATTCGATTAGCAAAAGAAGCAGGAGCTGATGAAATCTGGTTGCTCACCTCGTCGGATATTGCGGTATACGACAGCGTAGATCGAGTATTTTCTCAGGTCGCAATTCACGAAACACCGGCGGTGTACCGTTCTTGTGATCTTTTGCTGAAGTTGAGTTATGTGGAAGGAATGTTTGGCCCGCCTCTGGAGATGTTTCATTGCGGTGGCACAGCTTTAGTTTATGATGTAACCGGCCATGACGAGTATATTGTCCATGAAGAGAATAGCTATGTTGTTGCTCGCGATGATGAACAATCGGTGGTCCGTCTTGTGCAACATCTGAAAGAGCATCCCAAAGAACTTGCTCGCCTCAAGCAGGGGGCTATTCAGACAGCTGCATCGTGGCTGGACTGGGAAATTTCTTCAGAGCAGTTTGAGCAGGCTCTTCTGGAAATATGTGCTGGAAAGCCTGTAAGTCGCCAATACCTGAAGCGATACAGCGATGAACTTTCTAATATGACCGATTCTCTTTTTGATAAAAAAGCATATAATATCTTTGTTGAGCGTGAAAGAGCCGAGCAAGAGGCTAGGGAAACAGATAAGAATAATTTTGTTGAATTTTATTGGGACGGCAACGGCGCCTTTAATAAGGATAATTCCCAAGAAATGTATTATCCGGCTGAAGAATGGACCACTGTTTCTTTTACAGTACAGATTGAAGAGATACCACTTTGGCTCCGGATTGATCCCAGCATGCGAATTGGTCTGATTATTATTGATTCGCTTATTGTTTACAACATGACACGACAGGCTGAGATTATGTCGTTTCAGGAACCAAACGATTTTCAAGACCTTTTTTTGACCGGTGATTTGAAATGGCTTTTTCCTGAAAGGAAAAATATCCTCTTCTCCTATGGTCAAGACCCCATGTTTTACCTCCCGGCTGTAGAGCAGGATCAAGCCAGCATTGGAGATCTGATTGAGATTACTCTTAGATTAAAGGAAACCGGGGTTCAGCATTTTTTTGCCGAGAACCAGGTCTGTTTTGCCGAAACAGAAAAAGTTCCTCGGTCTTGGTGGAAACGATTGCTCTCTGTACGTTCTGGTAAGGTGTGATATATAATGCACCGGATTTAAATTTAAAATTGCAGATGCAGATACAGGAGGGTTGGGTAGAAGGCTCCTTGTAGGGCGAATATCGTAGGGGCACGGCGTGTCCCCTACTGGTTTCGGCAATAAACAGGCACCAGCCTCTCATGGCGGTCTCTGCGTCAAAGAGCCCTGAAACGGTTCTAATAAGGGTTCAATAATATCAGCTCAGGATAACACCCTGAGTATAGAAATCAGGTAAGATCGAAGCGATCCAAATTCATGACCTTCGTCCAGGCTCCAACAAAATCACACAGGAATTTTCCCTGAGAATCCGCACTGCCGTAAATTTCTGCAAAGGCTCGGAGCTGCGAGTTGGAACCGAAGATTAGGTCAACCCGGGTCGCGGTCCACCTAAGTTCACCAGTGGCCCGATCCCGCCCCTCAAAGACCTCCTCGTCATCTGTACTTGCCTGCCACGTCGTACCCATATCGAGCAGGTTGACAAAGAAATCGTTGGTCAACGCTTCAGGCTGCTTGGTGAGGACACCATGCTGCATCTCGCCGACATTGGCACCCCCGACATTAGTACCCAATACTCGCAGACCACCCACCAGCACCGTCATCTCAGGCGCGGTCAGGGTGAGCAACTGGGCCCGATCAAGGAGTAGATGATCTGCTGAGACCGTGAACTGATTTTTAAGGTAGTTGCGAAAGCCGTCCGCCTTGGGCTCAAGCACCGCAAAGGAATCCACATCGGTCTGCTCTTGCGAGGCATCGGTCCGGCCCGGCGTAAAGGGGACCGTCACCTCCTGACCAGCATTCTTGGCGGCCTGCTCCACGCCCACACAACCGGCCAGCACTATCAGATCAGCCAGGGAAACTTTTTTATCATTGGCCTGTGCCTTGTTGAACACCTCCTGGATCTCCTCCAAGGTCGCCAGTACCGTCTTCAGCTGCTCCGGTTGGTTGACATCCCAGTCCTTTTGCGGGGCAAGACGGATGCGGGCACCGTTGGCCCCGCCGCGCATATCGGAACCACGAAAGGTGGCGGCTGATGCCCAGGCCGTGGAAACCAGTTGAGCAACAGAGAGACCTGATGCAAGGAGCTTACCCTTGAGTTCAGCAATATCCTGTTCATCAACCAGCGCGTGCTCGACTGCGGGCACCGGATCCTGCCAAATCAGCTCTTCTGCCGGAACTTCAGGGCCAAGATAGCGGGCACGCGGTCCCATATCGCGATGGGTGAGCTTGAACCAAGCCCGAGCAAAGGCATCAGCAAACTCTTCCGGGTTTTCCAGATAGCGACGGGAGATCGGCTCATAGGTCGGATCAAAACGCAGGGCCAGATCTGCGGTGGTCATCATGGGGCGGTGCTTTTGAGACGGATCATGAGCATCAACCACCATGTCCTCTTCAGCCACGTCCTTGGCCAGCCACTGGTGCGCATCTGCCGGACTCTTGACCAATTCCCACTCATACTTGAACAGCACCTTGAGATAGCCCATATCCCAAGTAGTCGGTTCAGGCTTCCAGGCCCCTTCAATACCGCTGCTGATGGTATCGCCGCCTTTGCCACTGCCGAAACTGCTCTGCCAGCCAAAACCCATCTCTTCAATGGGCGCAGCTTCCGGCTCCGGCCCCACATGGGAGGCCTCGCTTGCACCATGACACTTCCCAAAGGTATGGCCGCCTGCGACTAAGGCAACGGTCTCTTCGTCGTTCATCCCCATGCGAGCAAAGGTCTCACGGATATCCCGACCCGAGGCCACCGGGGCCGGTTCACCGTCCGGGCCTTCCGGGTTCACATAGATCAGGCCCATTTGTACAGCGGCCAGAGGATTTTCCAGATCGCGTTTACCGGTGTACCGGCTGTTGGGCTGCTTGCTGGTTGCGAGCCACTCCATCTCGGTACCCCAGTAGATATCCTCTTCCGGCTCCCAGACGTCTGCCCGCCCGCCTCCGAAACCGAAGGTTTTGAAACCCATTGATTCGAGAGCGCAGTTGCCAACCAGGATCATCAGGTCGGCCCAGGATATCTTGTTGCCGTATTTCTGCTTGATTGGCCAGAGCAGCCGCCGGCCCTTGTCCAGATTGACGTTATCCGGCCAGCTGTTGAGTGGGGCAAAGCGCTGGTTACCGGTATTTCCGCCACCACGACCGTCACCGGTGCGGTAGGTGCCCGCGCTGTGCCATGCCAGCCGGATAAAGAGGCCACCGTAATGTCCCCAGTCAGCGGGCCACCAGTCCTGCGAGTCGGTCATCAGGGCGTAGAGATCCTTTTTCAAGGCATCCAGATCAAGCTTCTTGAATTCCTCTGCGTAGTTGAATCCCTCGTCCATCGGGTCTATCAGGGAAGAGTTTTGGTGCAGGATCCTCAAATTCAACTGGTTGGGCCACCAGTGCTGGTTGGTCGTGCCTCTGCCTGCTGCGTCTTCCGGTGTTTTACCGGTTACCGGGCATTTGCTTTCATTATCCATTGTGGTTCTCCTTTCAGATTTGGGGTTGTACTGCTTTATCAAGTAAGGTTCCAAATACTGCTTTTGTCGTCCTAACATACTTATATCTTCAGGATGTTGCAAAGAGAATGTGCTTTTCTGTCAATAAACGCATGAGGTTTTCCGCATCGGTTTGATGGCTGGGGGGATGGGGATATTTTTGGTGCGGAGAGGCGGGGGGTTGGGGTATGGTGTGGAGTATTACTGATGGAATTCAACCTAATGGCGGGAGCATGGGACATACCTACAACAACACGCTTACTCACAGCGGTAACGGTGAGCAGAATATCGCCCAAGGAGATGGTGCCATAGGAAAGGTGGTGAACGTCGGCGGGCCACAGGCTTTGACAGATAAACTGATGCAGTTGCTGGCGGAGATCAAGGATCGATTACCTGAACTGCCGGACAAGGAACAGGTTAAACTGCGCAATGCAGTGGAAGAAATCGAAATAGAAGCCAAGGGGGATAAGCCGGACAAAGAGGAGATTGTCGCCACGCTGACCCGTGCTCAGAAAGTGCTCAAGGCGGTACCCGGCACGGTGGCGGCGGCCCTGCCTGTGGGCAAGCTACTGGGTGATGCGTTGACTTGGTGCGGGAAGATGGCGGGGGCGTGAGGACTACGTCCTACGCCCCAGGGTTGAAACCCTGGGCTATGTGCGGTGCGTCCCTCCGGGACGGCATTTCTTCATTGTCCCGGAGGGACAGCTGATTAGAGCCCCGTGATTTATCGCGGGGTGTAAATGCGGAAGGTAAGGAACATGGATAACCTATTCGAATGCAAGGGCGGAGAGCAGAACAACGCCCAGGGTGATGGAGCTATTGCCAAGCAGGTCAACAACCTTGGCATCTCCCCGGAGGTCTTTGCCGAGTATGCGGGCAATCTCAAAGTCACCGACTCAGCCCTGAGCAGCTTCTTTACCATCCTGGAGGAGCAAAAGGTACCTCGTGCAGACTTGGACAGCAAATTACGGGAGATTGCCGGGCGGTACAAGGAACTGCTCCTGCGGCTGGACACGGTGCAGTCCGAAGACCCGCAGGTGGTCAAGCTCAAGCAGGAGGCAAAACAGGCCATTGAGGCTGGTGATTATGCCAAGGCTGAGGAGCTGTTGAATCAAGCCGAGGTCCGTGATGTGGAGGCTATAGAACGACTGGAGGCGTCGGCCAAGCAGCGGCGCATCTCCGCTGCAATAAGCTGTGTCGACAATGCCAGCCTTCAGCGTATCCAGTTGCGCTATGCCAAGGCTGCCGAATATTGGCAGAAGGCCGCTACCCTCTTACCGGAGGAGAGCAAGAAGGAACGAGCATACTATCTGAACCAAGCTGGCTATGACCTGCACCGTATTGCCCGCTACAGCGAGGCCCTGCCCCTGTATGAGCAAAGCCTGAGCATATACAAAAAGATGGGTGCCCGGAAAGGGGAAGGCAGAACTTTGTGCAACATCGGCGAGATTCACAGTGCCCGGAGAGACTATGCTGCTGCCCTTAAATATCTTGAGCAAAGCCTAACCATCCTCCAAGATATTGGTGACAGATATGGAGAAGAAAGAGCGCTGAATAACATCGGTTTGATTCACCGAGCCTTAGGTGAATTCGCTAAAGCTCTACATCTGTACAAACAAAGCCTCACCATACAACAGGCAATTGGTGATCGGGGAGGTGAAGGGACAACCCTGAATAACATCGGCGAAATCCATCGGGCTTGGAAGGAGTACGATACTGCTTTAGAGTATCTGAAGCAGAGTTTAACTATACAACAGGAGATTGGTAATAAATACGGAGAAGGGGCAGCCCTAAACAACATCGGCTTGATTTACGATGCCCGAGGCAAGTACGGCACTGCTCTGAAGTATTTGGAGCCGTCCCTTGCCATCAACCAGAATATAGGAGATAAGCGTGGGGAAGCGAAGACGAACTGGAATATCGGGTGTATTCATGAAGACCAGGGCAACCTTGCCAAGGCGGAAGAATACATCAGTAGGGCGGTGCAACTTGCTGAGGAAATTGGTCACCCTTCCTTGGGGGAATGGAGAGAGGGATTGAAGCAGGTGCGGGCCAAGCTGCAAGAGGCGTAGGGGCACGGCGTGCCGTGCCCGTATCGTTTTCCGCCATCCCGCACAGGGTGTTACCCCGTGCTCGTTATATATTACCCCGTTGGGGTATGGACAGGCCCCTGCATGCAACATACCGTTTCATCATAACAATGTAAGGGCACGGCACGCCGTTCCCCTACAGAATACGGCATGCCCACTATGCTGAAAAAATCCCCTCAAATCCCATAAATCTCCCCATACTTACCCTTAAGATCTCATCGATTGGTCAATAAAAAGTGTATATAATTAATTGACTAAACATAAACAAATCATAACGTTATAAGAGATGCCGGTATTTTGACCGTATTTGCAGAGATGTCCTTTAAGCGCTATATTGGGCCAGATAATAAGTATTCCTAAACAGGAAACTTCTCAACAGCCTATTTTCACAAGCAATCATCCAATATGTTGATTTCACTTACTAAGATTTCAAGGTGTTGTTTTTTCATGTAAAACAATTAATTCAATTACTAGATTATTAACCAATCGGTGAGTAAGATAATCAATATAGGGCTCGATAGAAACAGGCCCGCCAGTAACCCGCTCAATCAGCTCAGGCTCAGTGTATTTCCGGCCATGCTGATAGATATTTTCCGTCAGCCAGCCACGCAGGGCATCAAACTGCCCCCGCCCAATCTGGTCGGAGATCCCAGGATGAGCCTGAAGAGCCTGACTATAGAATTGGGCGCTGAGCACATTGCCCAGGGTGTACCCCTGAAAGGCACCGCCAATCTGACCCGCAAACCAGTGGACATCTTGCAAAACCCCATCGCGATCGTCAGGCGCATGCATCCCGAAATCCTCCTCAAAGCGAGCATGCCAGGCATCAGGCAGGTCTTTGATGGCCAGCTTACCTTCCAAGAGGTCCATCTCAAAATCAAAGCGCAGCATAACGTGCAGATTATAGGTCACCTCGTCCGCATCCGTGCGGATCAGCGAGCGTTCCACCTTATTAATTGCCCGATAATAGGTTTCCAAGGACACATCCTTGAGCTGCTCAGGGAAGATAGTTTGCAGGCGAGGATAGAAATACTCTGTAAAGGGACGGCTCCGCCCGACAATATTCTCCCATAAGCGGGATTGGCTCTCATGGACACCGTCCCCTGTGCCGCCAGCTAAGGGCGTACCCTCGAACGCCCTGTTGATGCCCTGCTCGTACATGGCATGCCCGGCCTCATGGATCACGCTATAGAGGCATTCTCCCAGGAAATCCTCTTTAACTCTAGTTGTGATGCGTATGTCGCCCAATGAGAACTTGGTCATAAAGGGATGGTGGGTCTTATCCATACGACCCCGCTGAAAATCGTAGCCGATCCGGCGGGCAACCTCTTCACAAAACTGCAACTGCTCAGCCTCGGGAAAGTGCTGACGTAGGCAGGTATCATCCGCAGGCTCCTGCTCAATAATGGCCTGAGCAATCGGGCTGAGTTGCTGACGCAACTCGATAAAAAGGGTGCGTACATCCGAGGCCTTCATGCCGTAGTCTGCAAAGTCGATCAGGGGGTCGGCAATATGCTCATAGCCTGGGAAAAAATCAGCCAGCTTGCGGCTATAGTCCAGGGTCTTTTCCAGAATGGGTTGCAGGCGGGCAAAGTCATTCTCTGGACGGGCCTCGGCCCAGGCCTGATAGGACAGGGCGCTATGCTCGGATAATTTAGTCAGGAAATCCGTAGGGATCTTGGTCGCCTGTTCATAATCCCGACGGACTACCCGAATCAGACTGGCATCGTCCGAATCATAGGGCTGTTCCTCAGCCCAGGGCACAAGTTGATCAAGTAACTTGCCCATAGTCGAATCAACGAGTTTTTCCTGCGAGAGGCGGGCCAGGGTCGCCAACTGGCGGGCACGGGCAGCAGCTCCGCCCGAGGGCATATAGGTGGATTGGTCCCAATCAAGCAGGCTGGCAGCCATATCCAGATCATTGATCTCTTGCAGGCGGGTTTTTAATTCTTGGAGTTTATCGTGCATGGGGTCATCTCCGCGTTATTGTCCATTGTAGTTCTCCTGCCGGATTCGGGGATGTCCTGCTGAAGAAGCCATATTACGCAGGGTTCTCTTTTCATTACAGGATACTGACTTGGCTGGTAGGTTGCAAAGGGAATGTGCTTTGCTGGCAATAAACTGTTCTCCGCGCCCGCACATATGCGTTTGAGGATCCGTATGTTTTTCGTGCAGAGGGACAGGGCTTTGGGGTATGGTGAGGAGGTTTAGCGATACAATTCAAGCGACTGGATGGGGTTCTGTATCCGATCCTGAAGGCCCAGGGTTGAAACCTAGGGCTATGTTCGGTGCGTTCCCCCGGGACGGTCTTCCTTCCTTGTCCTGGAAGGCCAGCTGACAACTCCGCTACACCACGGCTGGACGGAACGGTCAGCTTGGCCTGCTGCTGCCACGTTCCGTCTTCGCCCCGGACAAAAACATAGGCTGACTCACTCCAATCGGCTCCAATGAGTGCCGTTTCTCTGGGGTTTCAAACCAAGGTCTGGTAAAGAGGATGGGGAGTAATTATATTGTCATGTTTTCCCAAATCATTTAATTGATTATTTTGATAGACTCAATCGAGTCTTACCCCTTTGATTTCCTGCTTTGGCAAAAAATTGAAGTGAATACCGGAGAGAATAACTCGGGGTATCTTGGCCCGAAAATAAAGAAAAAATCCCCCATGCACCCACTCAACCCCCTGACCCTCAACCTGCACGGCCAAATCCTGATAGAGGCCAGTGCTGGAACCGGCAAAACCTATACCATCGCCCTCCTCTTTCTCCGCCTGCTCTTGGAAAAGGGCCTGAGTGTCGATGAAATCCTGGTAGTCACTTTCACCAAGGCTGCCACCGAAGAGCTGCGCGGTAGAATCCGCCAGCGTATCCGCGATGCTCTGGATGTGCTGGAAGGCCAGGGACCGAACGACCCACTTTTACAGGAACTGCTCGTCACATCGACCGAAGATATTACACAGGACAGGGCTGTCATCCTGCTCGGCGATGCCCTCACCCGCATGGACGAGGCGGCCATCTACACCATTCACGGTTTCTGCCAACGAATGCTCCAGGAGCATGCCTTTGAGTCCGGGGCACCCTTTGCAATGGAGTTTCTGGAAACCGAGCAGCTCCTGCGCAAGCGAATTATGGAGGATTTTTGGCGGCAACGCTTCTATCCCGCATCAGAGGAAGAGACGACCTGGGTGGCCTCACTCTGGCAAGCACCGAATGCCCTCCTTGCTGGGTTGGGCGGTCATCTGGGCCGTCATGATCTTGAGTGCGTTCCGGCAATCAGCGAAGAAGAGGTGGAGCTTCACGCTGAGGGAACGGGCTCCCTCTTTGCTGATGCGCAGGAGCAGTGGCAAGAACAGCGAGAGGAAGTTACTGAGCTCTTGCGGGAAAATAAGCGACTTTCTCGGGATAAGAGCAAGGGCTACGGGTTGCCCCGGCTGGAGGCGGCTCTGGAGCTGCTGGATGAATTTCTTGCTGCGCAGGCCGTGCCTTGGTTACTGGCGGATGAGCTGGAGCTCTTTACCAACAGCAAGATCCAATCTTCTTTAAAAAAAAATAAACAGGATCCGCCCAGCCATCCTTTTTTTGCCTTCTTTGAGGAGTTTTTTCAAGCCCACCAGAGGCTGAGTCAATCTCGCAGGATTCTTGTCCTGATCCAGGCCAGAACCTGGTTACATGAGGAATTAACCCGGCGCAAACAGGCCCAGGATCAGCTTTCTTTTGATGATCTTCTGACCCAGCTTGAGGAGGCCTTGCAGGGCGAAGGGGGAAAACGGTTAGCAGGAAGCATCAGTAGGCGTTTTCCAGTCATCATGGTGGATGAATTTCAGGACACTGACCCGCTTCAGTACCGTATTTTTGCTGCGGTCCACAGGGCTGCGGATAAAGAGACGAAAACGGAAATCATGACTGATTCTCCAGCAGAGAGCAAGAAACCAGGCCTCTTCCTGATCGGTGATCCCAAACAGGCTATCTACAGTTTTCGCGGGGCAGATATCTTCACCTATATCCAGGCCCGGCAGGACACGCTGCCGGAGAATCGCCTGACCATGACCACCAATTACCGTTCCTCCACCCCTATGGTCGAGGCGGTCAATAGCCTGTTCCGTCATGAGTCCCCCTTTCTCTTTGCCAAGGACGAGATTGATTTCCCAGAGGTGGCGGCGGCGGGTCTGACAGATAAGGCCCCGCTCCTGCTGGAAGAAACCCCTCCTGCACCTCTGACCTGTTTGCTCCTCCCCGAGGGCGATAAGGGCAAACCCTTGGCCAAGGGAACAGCAGAGGAACAGGCTGCCCGGTTCTGCGCCCATGAGATTGCCGACCTGTTGGCTGCTGGCCAGCGCGGTGAGGCCCGGATCGGGGAACAGCCCCTGAGCGCTGGCGATTTCGCGGTGCTGGTTCGCACCCATGCTGAGGCTGATCTTGTCCGCAAGGAGTTGAGCGCCCTGTCCATCACTTCTGTTTCCTTTAGCCAGCAATCGGTTTTTTCCGGCAAAGAGGCCAGGCAGCTGCTCACCGTCATGACCGCCCTCAACGATCTCTCTGATTCTGCCTTGGTGCGGACAGCCTTAGTCACGGAGCTGTTCGGTTATACGGCGGAAAGACTAGATAACCTCCGTAATGATGAGCAAGAATGGGAAGAGGTTATGTTTGTGCTGGCCCGATATCGCCGGACCTGGCAGCAGCAGGGCGTTATCCCCATGTTGCAAAAGCTGCTCAAGGATCAGCAGACGGTCAGCCGTCTCCACTCCGCCCCCAGCGGGGAGCGAATGCTGACCAATTTTCTCCATCTTGCCGAGCTGCTCCAGGCAGAGTCCCGCTATCGTTTTGGTGTGCATGGTGCCAACGCCTTGCTTCGCTGGTTCAGCGATCAGATCCATTCTCCAGAAAAACATGCGGAAAACCAGCAGCTGCGACTGGAGAGCGATGAGAATCTGGTCAAAATCGTTACCATTCATAAATCCAAGGGTATGGAATATCCAGTGGTCTTTCTCCCCTTTCTTTGGGCGGCCCGCCCCTGCTCGCCCAAGCGACCCCTGGCCTTTCATCGTCCTGAACAGCCCGAGCAACTCTGCCTTGATCTCGGCAGCGGTAAGGACGAGCATTTTCTCTTGGCGGAAAAAGAACGACTGGCTGAAGATCTGCGCCTGCTCTATGTTGCTGTGACCAGAGCTCGGGCTTGTTGTTTTTTTTGCTGGGGCCGGATCAGCAAGATGGAGGAGAGTGCGCTCTGCTATCTTTTACACGGAGGCCTGCCTGATCCTGATCAGCTCCTTGCTGACTTGAACCGCCTGAACCGCTTGGATAATGGAACCCGCATGTTGGCCCTGAAACCCTTTCCGGAAAGCTTTTCTCCACCAAAACTCAGTAACACGGATACCACCATCAAATTGGTCAGCCCGGTCTTCAAGGGGAGGATTGATACCCGTTGGCAGCTCACCAGTTATTCCGCTCTCATTGCCTCTCTTGATTCCGATGCAACCCATGATGCTGTTCATGTTACTGCACTGCAAGCAGAACGGCCTGATTATGATGAGGCCACAGTTGGCGACTCGGTCAAGCAAAGCGGATTATCAGAGCCTCCGATTCTGGATGCTTTTAGTTTTCCTAAGGGGGCAGCTGCGGGAACCTGTCTCCATGCCATCTTGGAGAAAATTAGTTTTGTCGATCCAACCGGTCATGAGACGGTGATTGGAGCAGAACTGGCCCGCGCCGGTTTTGACGAGAGTTGGTTGCCCGTGGTGGGCCGCTGGATGGGAGATATTCTTCAAACCAACTTAGGCAAGGAGAACGCCTTTTCTCTTGCAGCTATCCGGGAGAATAATCGGGTCAATGAGATGGCCTTTTATTTTCCTCTTATTGCCATGCGATTAGGGAGGTTCAATCAGGTATTGCAGGAATTTTCCTACCCGCCCCTGCCGAACCAACACGAGGTGCTGGATGGACTGATGGTCGGTTTTATCGACTTGGTTTTCTCGGTTGATGGTCGCTATTATCTGGCAGACTATAAATCCAATTATCTTGGCGATAGCCCTGCTGATTATCAGCAGGAACAACTCTGGGCAGCCATGCTTGATCATCGTTATGATTTGCAATATCTCATCTACACCTTGGCTCTGCATCGTTTTCTTAAGGGGAGGATCAGGGCGTATCGGTATGATGAGCATTTCGGCGGAGCACTGTATCTCTTTCTGCGAGGGATGCACCCTGATTATGAATCGGGAAGCGGTGTTTTTGCGGCTCGTCCTCCTTTTGCCCTTATTGAGGCATTGGATCAGGTTGTGGGGGTGCCGGGCTCTTCTTTGGCTGCGCCAATGCAGCTTCTGGGGTAAAAAGGAAAGTATAACAAAATGCTTTTTTTTATTACGGAGTATCGTGCTTATATATTTGTAATTGAATGGAAAGAGTTCCGCTGTGCCAGGGTGACAGAGAAGAGCGCTAAAGAGAATTGTGGACATCGGCAAAATAAAGAAGTTTTTTCTCTCCAGTTTTACAGATCAAGTGTCAGGCCGGATATAATTGGATACTTCATTTAAGAATTTTGGTTTGATTTTTCAATAATTTTCAGATTTAAACGTGTCGATTATTTATGCTTGAGTACTTATGAACGGTTTCGTTGACAAAATGACAAAAATGGGATATTTATGTTTGCCTAATAATGTAGCAGAGCTCGTCAATGTATCAGCATTTTTTGTTTCAGTTGTCATTTAGTACTCCTACCGTTTTCTGATTCAGTACTTGTTCGGTCCGCCGGAACATAATGATCAGAGGATATAATTGCTCAATGTGGTGATGGTATGTCAAAGAAAACATTTGAAATCAATCCTGGATTCAGCGCTGAAGTGGTTGC
This sequence comes from Candidatus Electrothrix laxa, assembly GCA_942492895.1. Lineage (GTDB taxonomy): Bacteria > Desulfobacterota > Desulfobulbia > Desulfobulbales > Desulfobulbaceae > Electrothrix > Electrothrix laxa. Next base: position 3,362,789 of record OW818652.1, on the reverse strand, counting down.
AGAACCCGGTGGTCAGCACCTGAACTCCTGTTTCTCCTGCGGTGCCTGTTCCGGTGCCTGCCCGGTCAGTCAGGCTGTTCCTGATTTTGACCCCCGCAAGATCATCCACATGGTGCGTATGGGTATGGAGGAGCGTTTGCTGAACTCCGATCTGCTTTGGTATTGTTCCGGTTGCCGCAGCTGTGTCTTTGTCTGTCCGCAGGATGTGAGCTTTGCCGATATCATGGGGACCTTATCCAGCTTAGCGTTGAAAAAGGGATATGTTACTGAAGAGCAGTTGGTGGAAAAAGGCAAGGCCGTACAGGTACAGCGTGACCTTTGTGTTTCCTGCCTGACCTGCGTTCGGGTCTGCCCGTGGGAAGTGCCCAAGATTGATGAAGGCGGAATTGCAGCGATTAATGTAACGGACTGTAAAGCCTGCGGTATCTGCGTTGCAGAATGTCCCGCACAGGCCATTACCCTGAATGAATCCGAGGACGAGCGGCTGATCGCCGCCTGCGGAAACAATTAATATACTTTGATAATATACGTGGAGCAGATTCGATGAGTTTTACACCGGACATACGTTTGTTCAGCTGTCATTATACCTCCCAGCAAAGTTGCGCCGATGAAGGGCATGAGCTTGAGCAGTTAAATTTTCCCAAGAATGTCAAGATGACCCGCGTCGTCTGTACCGGGAAACTGGAGGAGATGACTCTCCTTAAGGCCTTTGAAGACGGAGCGGACGGAGTCTATGTAGTCGGATGTCCAGCTGACGGATGTCATAATGTAAAGGGCAGTCAACGGGCTGCCAAGCGTGTGGAAGCGGTGCGCTCGGCCTTGGGTGAGCTTGGCGTGGAAAAGGAACGGGCAAAAATGTTTTTTCTGCCGCGCGGACTGCATCCAGAATTCGTCGGTGCTGCTCAGGAAATGAATGAGCGTGTTACTGAAATGGGACCTTCTCCTTTTTAGAAAACAGAGCAGCTGTACCGCGATGATGACTTCTATCTGATTTTACTAAACCCTGCTTTTTCGGGAGTTTCATATGATTATTGCTGAACGGAAGCCTTTGGCTGAAATAATAGAGATGGTTCAGGATTGTAAAAAGATTCTGGTACTGGCCTGTCGGGGCTGCGTAACAGTCTGCTCAGCAGGCGGAGAGCGGGAGGCCGAGATCTTGGCTTCGCTTATTCGACTCGGCTTGAAAAAGGCAGGGAAAAGTGCTGAGGTTTTTGACGCCTCCTTGGTTCGTCAATGCGATAAAGAATATATAGACGCTATTGACCAATTTAAAGGGCAGTACGATGCGATTGTTTCCACCGCCTGCGGTGTCGGGGTCAACTTCATTGCCAATCTGCGCCCTGATGATCATGTGTTTCCAGCCTTGAACACGACTTTTTTTGGTGCTTCTGCTGAGCAGGGCATCTGGAGTGAACAATGCGCCGGTTGCGGTCATTGTGTTCTACATTTTACCGGCGGTCTGTGCCCGGTAGCTCGCTGTGCGAAGAGCCTGATGAATGGCCCGTGCGGCGGCTCTGTGGATGGCCGCTGTGAGATTGATTCTGAGGTCGATTGCATTTGGCAAATGATTTATGATCGTATGGGGCGCTTGAAGCGTCAAGAGGAACTGACAGCGTCAGCGCCTATTCGTGATTGGTCCACATCCAGGCATGGTGGCCCACGTAAACAGGTGAGAGAGGACCTCACGGTGTAGCAGCACTGACAGGGAATTTTGTTGACAAACAGGGATCATTCCGGCATAACGGAAAGATTCCTGTTTTTTTGTTTTGGCGAAGCTGAATTTATGACCGAGTAGCCCTTTGGCTGCTTTAAAAGAAAAGCTCTTCATAGGTAGAGAATAATGCGTTTTTTCCTGTTACCAGCTCGAGAAGTACTTCAGGCGGCTGTTATCTTCACTGTTCTTTTGCTGGCTACCAGCTCGGGATTCTGTCAAGGTGATGATGATCCAATTAATATTGAAGCGGACCGCATGATTTCTCAGGAAGAGAAGAATTCTGTGGTTTTTATTGGTAATGTTGATGCAAGTCAGGGTAAGGTGACCATTCGCACCGATGAGATGACCATTTATTATCAGCCCAATGACCCCAAAAAACCGAAAAACCAATCCCGTCAGGTAGATAAAATGATCTGTATCGGTAACGTTAAAATTACCCAGGAAGATTGGCTTGGTACTGGTGATCGGATGGACTATTTTGCCGATGCACGCAAGGTGATCCTGCACGGAAACGCCAAGACGTGGCAAGGGAAAAATATGGTGTCAGGGAAAACCATTACCTATTATCTTGATGAAAAACGGTCTGAAGTTGATCGTGCCCAGACCACGGCAGGAAAGGGCAAAAAACAGGAACGGGTCAAAGCGACTATCGTTCCGAATTCTGATAAGAAAAAGCAATAATGGACCCTGTCTCTATCCTGGAAACCAGGAATTTGGTCAAGGAGTATCGTGCCCGCCGGGTGGTGGATCAGGTGAATCTACAAGTGCAGAACGGCTCTATAGTTGGCCTGTTAGGGCCGAATGGTGCCGGAAAAACCACCACCTTCTACTCTATTGTTGGTTTTATCCGGCCGACATCAGGGGCTATTATTCTTGATAAGAGAGAAATTCAAGGGCTTCCCATTCATCGACGTGCGTCCAGAGGAATCACCTATCTGGCTCAGGAACCGTCGGTTTTTAAAAAGTTAACGGTTGAAGAAAATGTTCGGATTGTCCTGGAGCCGCTGGGGTTAACTCGTAATGAAATTAATAATCGTATAAGCGAGTTAATGGCAGAGCTCAAGATAGAATATCTGGCCCGTAATAAAGGCCATGCTCTTTCCGGTGGCGAGAGAAGACGGGTAGAGATTATGCGGGCCTTGGCCACCCGACCGCGCTTTATTCTCCTTGATGAGCCCTTTGCTGGCGTTGATCCTCTTTCCGTTGCTGATTTACAGCAGATTATTCGAGGATTGAAGGCTAAAGGCCTTGGAGTTTTAATTTCCGATCATAATGTTCGAGAAACATTGCAGGTATGCGATTTCGCCTATATAATGAATGCAGGGCAGATTCTTACCAGCGGCGCTGCCGATGATATTATTCAGAGTGAATTGGCTAAGAAGATGTATCTTGGTGAAAATTTTACTATGTAGAGGGCGGGCGCTGTAATGGCATAATGGTATACATTTTATGATTTTTAATCAATGAGTCTTGAACTCCGACAGCAAGTAAAACTTTCCCAAAAGTTGGTTATGACGCAGCAGTTGCGTCAGGCTATTAAGCTTCTGCAGCTGAATCGTTTGGAACTGACTAACGCACTGCATGAAGAGATGGCACAGAACCCCATGCTGGAGGAGGTTGTTGATCTTCAGGAAAGTGTGAGTAATCCTGAGTCATTATCCGCTGAAGAGATTCATGTTCCTGCTGAGGCAGTAGCCACTTCCCAGGTTTCTGGAGATGATCCCAAAAATGTAGCTGAGGTTGACTGGGAAAATTACACCAATAATTTTGATTCTGATTTCTCCTTTGCTAAGGAAGCCCCGCCTGCTGACGCTCCGTCGCAGTTTGATTTTATTTCAGCCGCTCCCGGCCTGCTTTCTTTTCTGCAATGGCAGCTTTCTCATATTAAACTTGATGAAAAAGACCAGGATCTGGCCATTTTTATTCTCGGTAGCCTGAACGGATATGGCTTCTTTGAAGCATCTATTGAGGATATCTGTGATTATGCAGGGTGCCGTCACGAAGAGGCCAAAGGGATGCTGCGGTTGGTGCAAAGTCTTGATCCGCCAGGAGTTGCTGCGCGTGATCTCCGCGAATCTTTATTGCTCCAGTTGGAGCGGAAAGGAATGGAAGAGGACTTAGCCTATAAGCTTGTTGCTGATCATCTTGATGAGTTGCAGTCCCATAATTTCACCAGGATTGCGGCGAAAATTGATTATACTGCCCGCGAAGTTCGCTATGCTTTTGGGGTGATTACCTCCTTAACCCCATACCCTGGTAATGAATATAGTAATGAACAGACCAACTATGTTGTTCCTGATGTTTATCTGTATAAACTGGATGGTGAATTCATTATTCAGCTCAATAACGACGGATTGCCCCGATTGCAGATATCTACAGAGTACCAGGAGCTTATAAAGGATAAGGACAAGATGGGGGCTGACTCCAAGGGGTACTTGACAGAACAGAAGCGGCATGCACAAAATTTCATCAACTCGGTTCATTATCGACAGAATTCGATCTACAAGGTTATGAGGAGTCTGCTTAATTTTCAACATGATTTTTTTGAAAGAGGGCCGGGATACCTGAAGCCGCTCGTTCTTAATGATGTAGCGCAGGATATCGGACTTCATGAGTCCACAGTGAGTCGAATTACCTCAAATAAATACGTTCATACTCCCCAGGGACTTTATGAGCTGAAGTATTTTTTTTCCAGTGCTGTCTCGACTACTGACGGGAATTTGGTGGCCTCTGGAGCGATAAAAAATCGTATCAGACAGCTTATCCAGCAGGAGGCCCCAGAAAAACCGCTCAGTGATAATGCTCTTTCTGAAATTTTAAAGAAAGAAGGCGTGAAAGTTGCCCGGAGAACAGTGGCAAAATACAGGGACCAATTGAAGATTCTTCCGGTTAAGCATCGTCGTAAAAGCCGTTAGTAGGTTAGCAGGGGCACGGCGTGTCGTGCCCCTGCTATTGCCCCTACAGTTTTTAATTTTGTTCTCTCATTCCTCGGAGCGGGAGTTGTTTTTAGAGTAATTTTTGAGAAAAATTTGGGTATCCCTGAGGGAAAGGAACATTTGATAGAAAAATGATAAAACTCACAGAGCAATGCATAGTCCTTGAATTAGAATCTACCGATAAAGAAGGCCTTCTTCGAGAAATGGCCGGAGCTGCCCAAAAAAAAAATCCAGAGCTGAATTCTGAAACCATCCGGCAGGTACTGCTGGAGCGGGAGCAGCTCGGGTCAACCGGTGTTGGAAACGGTGTGGCCATTCCGCATGGAAAATTACATGGCCTGGAGCAATGCATGGTCTGTTTTGGAAGGTCAACAAAAGGAATCGGATTTGAGGCAAAGGATAATAAACCTGTTCATCTTGTTGTGATGATCCTCTCCCCTGTGGGTATGACTGAGGAGTACCTGCAAACCTTGGCCAGGGTCAGTAAATTGATGAATAGTGAGAGCAAGAGGAACAAATTTCTCCACGCTGGCAGTGAAAAAAACATTCAACAGCTTTTTAATTTACCATAATTTATTGTTTTCCCTCTGATGTGGTACCCTGCTCTTTTGGGCAGGGCTCTTACTTTTAACGAAAAATTAGGAAGTTATATTCAATCACGCGTTGTAATAAGCGAGCAGGATTGGATAAAATTTTATCAACAAGTCCCCCCACACCTCCTTCCTTGGCTGACGGTCATTTTCATATTTTTTCCAAAATTTCTTAAGTTCTTTAATCGGGTCAAAAGGTTGTAGTTCAACTATAACATATTTTGTTTTTTAGTATTTGTTTTCAAAAGAAAAGTTTTCATTTATGTTATAAAAAAATAGTTTGTTTATCCTGTTCGATCAACATTCGAGATGGATAAAAAGGGAAGGATTGGTTCAAATTTTTCATTGATAATCCTGAAGTAGGGGAAGGGGATGCCGCAAGAAAAAATATTTGACAGAAAGGTGTAATTTTTGTAAAGCTCATACCTTTGTTAGATTTGTTTTCAATTTTGTTCAAAATAAAACTTTCTTTTCAAGAGTCATCAGGAGTGGTTATATGATTTCAGTCGATATCACGGTGCTCATTCACATCATTAACATGATAGCTTTAATGTTCATCCTTAATAAGGTTTTGTATAAGCCTATCATTGAGATTATGGAAAAACGGCAGGATAATCTGGATGCTCTGAGTGATGACGTTGAAAAATATGAGCGAAACGCCAAGGATCGTCAGGCGCAAGTGGATAAAAAAATGCGGGAGGCTTCAGCCAAAGCCAAGGAAACATTAGATGCGGCCAGAAATTTGGCGACAAAGGCAGGTGCTGAAAAGCTGGCTGTTGTTCGCCAGGAAGCAGAGAGCGAAAAGGAAAAACAGCTTACTGAAGTACATGTCGAGTTTGAGGAAACCCGCGAAGAATTACTGGGTAAAATGGAAGATTTTGCCCAGGAAATGGCCTCAAAAATACTGGGAAGGAGTCTGGAAGCATGAAAGCTCGAAGTATGAATAAGATTGTTCCGATATTATTCGCTGTCGGCTTGTGCGGGGGGATGTGTACTACGTCCTTTGCTCAGGAGCACAGCGTAGAAGGGCATTCCGTTGAGCAGGCTGCAGTGCATGAACAGCATGCGGAGCAGCAGACTGAACATCAGAATCCGGCTGCCGGTACACTTGAGGGCGAGCATGGCGATGGTGCTCTAGAAGCGCATGGCACAGCGGAACATGCTACTGCTGAGCACGGTGAGGGGCATGGCGAAGGTCATGTCGCTCCCATGATTACCAAAGCAAAATTGTGGGACCTCTTGTGGCGGGCATTGAACTTTGCCGCTCTTGTTTTTATCATGGTGAAATTTCTTGCCAAACCCATTGCAGCTGGTTTGGGGGGCAGGAAACGCCAGATTCAAGATGAGTTGGAGACTATGCGAGCAAGACGCGACGAAGCGGAGCAGGAATACAAAGCTTTTGAGTTGCGTTTAGCTGGAATGGAAGGTGAAATGGCGGAACTCGTTGAAAAGGCTAAAGTCATGGCTGAGGACGAGAAAACCAGAATCCTTGCCGAGGCCGAGGCATCTGCAAGGGATATACGGCGTCAGGCTGAAGCAGCGGTACAAGGTGCTCTTGCAAAGGCAACAGGCAAGTTGCAGACTGAGATTGCAGATCAAGCTGTTGCCATGGCTGAGGAGCTGATCGTAAAAAACCTGACTCCAGAAGATCAGGTAACGATCACTGAACAGTATCTTGAACGTGTGGGTGCGGTACAGTGAAACAGACAATTATAGCAAAGCGGTACGCCAGGGCGATTTTTACACTCGGGCAGGAAAACGGGACGGTTGACAGCTATGCGGAGACGCTCAGTACTATTGCTGATCTTTTTGATGATCCCGAACTTGAGGTCGCTGAAACCCTTGTCAATCCTCTGTATCCACTTGAGGCCAGGCATAAGGTCATGACCGCGATTGCGGAAGCCGCAGGTGCGGATGCCCTGATGATTGCCTTTCTTAATTTATTGGTGGAGCGAAAACGGATTGATGTGCTGCGGGAAGTCGCAGCTCAGGTTCGTGAGCTGCTTGACCTTGATAAGAATATCAGTCACGGTCGTGTCACATCGGCAATGGAGCTTGATGAAGTGTTGCTTGGCAAGATTCAGGCAAAGCTGGAAGAAATTACAGGACACAAGGTAATTCTTGAAACACAGGTTGATCCCTCGATTATCGGTGGCATGATAGCCAGAGTCGGAGATCTGGTGTTGGACGGAAGTATTAGAACACAACTTAATGGATTAAAAGAATCTATCAAGGGGAGAGAATAGTCAGATGCAGATCAAAGCCTCAGAAATCAGTCGGATCATAAAAGATCAGATCGCCGGTTATGCCAGTGATATTGATCTGAAAGAAACCGGAACAGTCCTTTCGGTCGGTGACGGTATTGCCCGTGTGTATGGTGTTGAAAACTGTCAGGCCATGGAGTTGCTTGAGTTCCCCGGCGGCATCATGGGACTCGCTCTGAACCTGGAAGAGGACAATGTCGGTGTTGCGGTCATGGGTAATGTCCGTCATATTAAAGAAGGTGACATTGTCAAGCGGACCGGAAAGATCGCCGAGGTTCCTGTTGGTCCGGAATTGGAAGGACGAGTCGTTGACGGTATCGGGTTGCCCATTGATGGTCAGGGACCGATTGAGGCAAAAGAAACCCGGAAGATGGAATTGCTGGCTCCCGGCGTTATTGCCCGTAAGGGTGTGCATGAGCCTTGCTACACCGGATATAAGGCTGTTGATGCTATGACCCCGGTGGGTCGCGGTCAGCGTGAGTTGATTATCGGTGACCGTCAGATCGGCAAGACAGCCCTTTGTGTGGATGCGATCATCGCCCAGAAAAACAGCGGTATACATTGTGTGTATGTAGCCACGGGACAAAAAAAGTCCACGGTTGCTCTGGTTGTTGAGGCCCTGCGGAAGAACGGCGCTATGGAGTACACCACCGTGGTTGCGGCCTGTGCCTCTGATCCTGCTCCGATGCAGTATGTTTCCGCGATGGTTGGCTGCGCAATGGCCGAGTATTGGCGCGACAGCGGTCAGCATTCTCTGATTATATATGATGACCTTTCCAAGCAGGCTGTTGCCTATCGTGAGCTGTCCCTGCTGCTTCGTCGTCCGCCGGGACGTGAGGCCTATCCAGGTGATATCTTTTTCAACCACTCCCGTCTGCTGGAGCGAGCTGCTAAGGTCAATGATGAGCTCGGTGCCGGTTCCATGACGGCTCTGCCCATCATTGAGACCCAGGCCGGTGACGTTTCCGCCTTTATCCCCACTAATGTTATCTCCATTACCGACGGTCAGGTTTTTCTGGAGCCGAGTCTGTTCTTTGCCGGTGTTCGTCCGGCCATTAACGTTGGTATCTCGGTTTCCCGTGTTGGTGGTGCGGCCCAGGTCAAGGCTATGAAGCAAGTCGCGGGTACCCTGCGTCTTGATTTGGCCCAGTATCGTGAGTTGGCGGCCTTTGCCGGTTTTGGTTCCGACCTAGACGCTGCCACCCAGGCCCAGCTGACCAGAGGTGAGCGTTTGGTTGAAATTCTCAAGCAACCTCAGTACCAGCCCCTGTCTATGGAGAAGCAGGTCACTATTATCTTTGCCGGTACCAAAGGATTTCTGGATATATTCCCTGTGGATACTCTTGCTGATTACGAGCAGGAAATGTACAGCTATATTGAGACCAATGAGCCGTCGATCTTTACAGAGCTGCAGGAGAAAGAAGAGATTTCAAGCGAGCTGGATGAAAAGATGAGAAAAACGCTGACTGCTTTTGGTGAGGCGTTTAAAGCGACTAAAGGTTTGAACTAAGGGCCTGCTTGAAGCTCGAATAGCAAGGAACTGCAAGGAACTGATCACATGCCTGGATTAAAGGATGTTAAAAATAAAATAGAAGGCGTCTCAAAGACTTCGCAGATAACCAAGGCCATGAATATGGTTGCCTCTGCGAAACTGCGCGGTGCGCAGGAGAGAATGGAGACTTTCCGGCCCTATGCGGAAAAATTCGCTGAGGCTATGAAGGATCTGTCCGGCGGCACGAACAGCAGCCAGCCGCTTCTGGAAGTTCGTGATGTGCAGACTGTGGAACTTATTGTCGTCACCTCCGACCGAGGGCTTTGCGGAAGTTTTAATGCCCATATTATCTCCAAGGCACAGAAGCTCATAGATCAATTTGAGGCAGAGGGAAAAGAGGTTAGCCTGATTACAGTGGGCAATAAGGCTGCTCAGGCCTTTAGGCGATCCGGAAAGATTCGTGAATCCTATAAGGATATCATGAGTACCTTTAAGATGTTCAATGCCCGGACCATATCTCAGAGTGCCACCCTGAATTTTCTTTCAGGAGAAACTGATGAGGTGCGGGTCGTGTATGCACGCTTTCTTTCTATGGCCAAACAGCGGCCGACCGAGGAAACGCTGTTGCCCATTAAACCTCTTGAGCAGGGGAAGGGGGCAAAGACCGGTAAGGCTGTAGAGTATAGCTATGAGCCCGATCCCGAAAAGATTATGGAGGCCCTTCTCCCGCTGCATCTGAATGTGCAGGTATACCATGCTATGATTGAGGTTGCGGCCGGTGAGCATGCGGCCCGAATGGCGGCTATGGATAATGCAACCAATGCATGTGGGGATATTATCAGTGAGTTGACGCAACTGTACAATAAGGCTCGCCAGGCGGCCATTACCGGCGATCTTATGGATATCGTTGGTGGTGCTGAGGCACTGAAGGGCTGATACGAAATACAAAATTTTTGGATATCGCAAAATTGTTTCCAGGAGGCCATTTCAATGGGTGAATCGCGAGTTGGAAGAATTATTCAGGTCATCGGACCTGTTGTTGATGTAGAATTTAAGGCAGGTGATCTGCCTGAGATCATGAGTGCGCTGTTTGTTACCAATCCAGGCATTGATGATGTAGAAGAAAACCTGGTTATCGAGGTCGCCCTGCATATGGGTGATAATGTGGTGCGCTGTATCGCTATGGATCAGACCGACGGTCTGGTTCGTGGTATGGCCTGCCGTGATGCGGGAGAGCCCATCACTATTCCGGTAGGTGCTCCGGCCCTTGGTCGGATTATGAATGTGGTCGGTCGTCCGGTGGATGGACTCGGTCCGATTGATGCTTCTAAGACCATGCCCATCCATCGCGCTGCTCCTGAGTTTACCGAGCAGGACACTGAGGTCAACGTGTTGGAGACCGGTATCAAGGTTATTGATCTGCTGGTTCCCTTCCCTCGTGGTGGTAAGATGGGACTGTTTGGCGGTGCTGGTTGTGGTAAGACCGTTATCATGATGGAGATGGTCAACAACATCGCTATGCAGCACGGCGGTATCTCTGTTTTCTGCGGTGTGGGCGAGCGAACCCGTGAAGGCAACGATCTGTACATGGAGATGAAGGAGTCCGGCGTTCTGCCTAAGGCTGCTCTAGTGTACGGTCAGATGACAGAGCCTCCGGGAGCCCGTGCTCGTGTTGCCTTGACCGGTTTGACCGCTGCTGAGTATTTCCGTGATGTGGAAGGCCAGGACGTGCTCTTCTTTGTCGATAATATCTTCCGTTTTACCCAGGCCGGTGCTGAGGTATCTGCACTGCTTGGACGTATTCCTTCAGCGGTTGGTTATCAGCCGACCTTGGCTACCGATCTCGGTGCCCTGCAAGAGCGCATCACCTCAACCACCAAGGGTTCTATTACCGCTGTTCAGTGCGTGTACGTGCCTGCGGATGACTTGACTGATCCGGCTCCGGCAACCACTTTTGCTCATCTCGACGGTACAGTTGTTCTTTCTCGTCAGATTGCCGAGTTGGGTATTTATCCGGCGGTTGATCCTTTGGATTCCACCTCCCGTATCCTTGACCCCAACGTGGTCGGTGAGGAACATTATCTGACGGCTCGCGGTGTGCAAGTTTCATTGCAGAAGTATAAAGGTTTGCAGGATATTATCGCCATTCTTGGTATGGATGAGCTTTCAGAGGAAGATCAGCTGCTGGTTGGTCGCGCTCGTAAGATCCAACGCTTTTTGTCCCAGCCTTTTCATGTTGCAGAAGTTTTTACTGGTATGGACGGTAAGTATGTAAAGGTTGAGGATACTGTGCGGGGCTTTAAGGAAATCCTGGATGGGAAGCACGATAATCTTCCAGAGAATGCGTTCTACATGGTCGGCACCATTGAAGAGGCCATTGCAAAAGCCGAGGCGGAAAAGGACAAGGCCAAAGCCTAATTCGTTCAAGCGAACCTGAGGTAGAAAACAATGGCACAGATTCATCTTGAAGTAGTAACTCCCCACGGACAGGTCGTCAATGAGGACGTGGACATCGTCACTGCACCCGGTGTCGAGGGAGAGTTTGGTGTGCTGGCAAATCATGCTCCGTTTTTGAGCGCGATTAAAACAGGTACCTTGGTTTTTAAACAGGATAAGCAGGAGAAATTCCTGATGGTCAGCAGCGGTTTTGCCGAGGTGTCGAATAATAAGGTTACTTTTTTGGTGGAAACCGCCGAATTTGGGCACGATATTGACGTGAACCGTGCCCTGCGTGCCAAAGAGCGAGCAGAAGAACGTTTAGCACGGGCTCAGGCGCATGCTGAGGATCTTGACCGTATTCGGGCCGAGGTTGCTTTGCAGCGGGCTGTTGCCAGGATTACAGTGGCGCAGCGGACTTCGTTGTAGTTCTTTACCTGCCACCCAGTGTGCTTTTAAAGGCCGTCCTTATGGACGGCCTTTTTTTGTTTGGCAGCAACGATTCAGCCAGTTCCCTATCTGTAGCTTTTCTGTTGACAGAGAGGGATATACCTCGTAAGTTTAATACTTTCTTTGATTTATCTTTCATTCTCCCTTGTTGAGACACACATTCATCCCGACTTTTTACGCCGGTGAAAAGCTATGGACTCTTTAGTTGGATTTTATATTTACGCACTGACGTTTCGCTTGGCAATCATTGCTGCGGGCATTGTGAGTATTGTTCTTGGATATAAGCTTTTTGTGATTGGCGTGATGGGCGAAGGCAGGGCCAACGTCAATGCTCAGGCAGGTCCGGTCAAACTCACTCTTGATAATGCCGGACCCGGCTTGGTCTTTGCGCTGTTCGGTGCATTCATTATCACGGTCATGCTTATTCAGGGTAACCCGGAATACCTCAAGGAAGAGTATCAAAATCAGACAAGTGATCGCCCGGCTAAAGCGGAAACTGTGACCGGGAAGCAATCTAATGTATCTCAACCTAAGACGAGAGAGCCGGTCAGCATTATTCGGACGCGCAGTGGAAGCGACAATGAGGATGCGTCTACTGATCAGGAATGGGATAAGCTGGATAAGCCAAATATAACCTTGTCTGAAGCAGCTGAGCCGTTGAGTAACATTGCTCGTATTTGGCAGCAGGAAAAACGTACCGGTGAAGCTGTGGCAATGGCAAGATTGGCGGCGCGTTATAGTACCGAAGAGGACAAATTAAATCACCTTGCTCTGTTAGGTGAAACGTTGTTTGAAAACGGTGATGAGCAGGAAGCTGTCAGTGTCATGCAAACGGTCGCTGACCGTGACCCTCTTTATCGTCAGGAATTAGCTCGAATGCAAGAACGCTTAGAAGAAAAGAAAAATTAGCGAATGATGAGTAGGCAAAGACGAATTCCGTTCAGGCAGGTTCTGTTGTTTTTTCTTAGCTTCCTTGTGATATCTACGGCACAAGAAGAGGCTGTTGCATCAAGTTTTGGTCATTATCACGCTTTGGTAATTGGAAATCAAGACTATAAATATCTTAACAAGTTGAGTACACCGCGTAATGATGCACGCGAAATTAAACGGATATTGCAAAACAAGTATGATTTTAAGGTAACGTTGTTATTGGATGCGACACGGGAAGAGATGCTGCGTGCTTTGGAAAAATTGCGTAAAGAAATGAAAGAAGAAGATAATTTACTTATATATTATGCTGGTCATGGAATTTTAGATAAAGTTACTGATGCAGGCTATTGGCAGCCAATTGATGCTGAGAAGTATAGTAATGTGAATTGGATTCCCTTCACTTCTCTGGTCACTGCTATTAAAGGGATTCAGGCAAAACATATTTTAGTGATTGCGGATTCTTGCTTCTCAGGTGCTCTCATGACGACCAGAGACTCTGGAGCGGATCTTGATTACGGTTCAGAGCGGTGGTTGCGTCGAATGCGTGAAAATAAATCCCGTACTGCTCTCACATCAGGAGGGAAAAAAGAACGTGTTTTTGATACAGGTGGCGGCAACTATTCTATTTTTGCAAAATCTCTTATTGATGTATTGCGTAATAACAGTACCCCATTGGATGGGAATGGTCTGTTTGATCGCGTTAAGGTCAAACGTTTAATTGCTGACAATATACAAAGTCAAAAACCGGAATACAAAATTATACCAAATACATACCATAATGATGGTGACTTTATTTTTGTCCCAAGGGGATGGGGCAGGGACATTTCGCCAGATAATTCGATCCCAGAGACGAAAGGAGAGCGTAGAGGAGGGCGGTCATCAACACCTGTTTCTCAGCCTTCCATCCAGCAGCCTGTTTGGGTTAACACGCAAAGCAAACCGCTCTCAGTGGATAATGATGCTAATCACTGGAAAATTCTTTCAAAGCAAGGTAAGTCTGGATTGGAGAGCTATATTGCTTTGTATCCCAATGGCATCCATGTCAGCGAGGCACGTCGTCGTCTGGCTACGTTGCCACCACCAGAACCTGTTCGAGTTCTGGTTACAGAGACAAGACCTTATCAGAATAGCAACCAGCTAACCTCGCAGGATCAAGCTCAGGCCATCTATAACTGGGAAACAGATATTATCTATGCAAAAAATTCTGGTGCAATTGAGGATTTCCTTCAGAGATTTCCCGGAAGCAAGTATGAGCAGGAAGCGAGGCGCAAGCTGGCTGAACTGAAAGCGCAAGGGCGATAACAATATAACAGCAAAGATTGATATGAAAATTATACAAATCGGAATCGGGACAGTGATATGTGCCGCATTGACTGCCTGCTCGGGATTGTTGCCTGACCGAAATGTCGGAGAGTGCTACTCAGTAAACAATCTCAATCCCAAGCAACGGAGTGCTCTCAACGTAGGAAGCGGAAATCCAATACTCCTCATCGGAAATGAGGAAATAGTATGCTCCTGCTATCAAAGCGGTTCAGTAATTGGAGTTGGTGAAGGTGGGCGCGTGATTGGATCCAGTGAAGACGGTCGCGTGGCTGGATCTGGTGAAGACGGTCGCGTGGTTGGATCCGGTGAAGATGGTCGCGTGGTTGGATCCGGTGAAGATGGTCGCGTGGTTGGATCCGGTGAAGACGGTCGCGTGGTTGGAGACGGTGAAAATGGTCGCGTGGTTGGAGACGGTGAATACGGTCGCGTGATTGGAGACGGTGAGACAGGGGATATTTCTGGTGATTTTTCTAAGTTGTCCTGCCGTATTGTGCCAGAGTGTTCCGGGTATCAGTTGATTGGTTATCCACCGAAACAGATTGATATTTCTAACGGAAATAGGAGGAAATCAGTCTCGACGAGTTGTATTATTTGGTAATTTTCAAACATAGAGGATTCTCATGAAGAAATTTTTTGTTGCTTGTGTAGTTCCAGTATCTCTTCTAACGGCGTGTGCCGGTAATCCAACACTTCCTTCCTTAGAGACGAAGCATCCTTTGGACCAAGTCGAAGTCAATTACCCTGTTACATTTGAATATAATGGGAGAAGGCTTGGCAAGGTGTTTTCACCGCCGAAGACCATTGATTGTTCTGGCTTAACTCTTAAGTCAGACTCATTCGAGGATGCCATTGAAGCTGGAGCACTCGTAGTGAGGGTCGAGACACCGCGACAAGTGAAGCAGGTTGTTATAGATAAAGGTGGTAAAGAAATTGTTGAGCGTGTTAATATTAAGCCCGTTTACGGCGGGGTACTAGCGTTGTGTAATGTTTCCGAGCGTGCAAAAGGGTTGGATTCTCGAAGCTATAATATCCGAGAGCTTGATAATTATCTTGTTATGGGTAAGGATGGTTTAGTATCTGTTGCTGGAGCAGAATTAAAATATGGTTCTCATAACCTGTCGAGTAAGCTTGATGAAATTATTGGAAATAATATTAATAGATTTGGAGGTCAATTCGGATCTCCAAATTTGTTTACAGGGTCAGGTGACTATTCCTGGATGCTCTGGCTCACGGACCGAAGCACAACGTTCAGCAACTACGAGGCGGAAGTGAAACGACGCGAACGTAAGGCTAAAACTGATAAATCCAGAGCTGAATCCAAGGCGAGGGCGCAAGCCAGAACAGATAAAGTGCAATAAAATTCGAGTTTACTTATGCCCCTTTCCGTATTCCACCCGCCGCATATAGATCGCTTTCTCCTTTTCAACAATCTCCCGGCATCTCTGTCGGGAGTCTCCCTCCAAGGCTGCACCATTGCAGGAGAATAAGCGATGGTCCCAGGGGTTCCCTGCATCCTCCGACAAAACACAGCCTGTCCACTTTCAGAGCATAGTGGAAAATAGGAGTCAAGCCCCATTTGTTTCTCGAATCAATAATGCGAGCAAGAAACAGCGGCAAGGAGATAACGATATGGAACAAATAGTCGTCCAAAACTTGAAAGTTCCGAATAGCCTTTATTTAAAGCCTTGTATCCAACCCTTCAGAAAAAGGAGGCTGAACCAATGCGAATAGCCAACCCTATCTACGATGTAGTCTTTAAGTACCTGATGGAAGACCGAGAATCCGCCGTGCTGCTGCTGTCGGAAATCATCGGCGAAGACATCGCGGAGCTTGCATTCCACCCGCAGGAAAGCACCGCCGAAATTGCCGGGAGGAACCGTTGTATCACCGTGTACCGCCTCGACTTTGCCGCCAAGATCCGGCTGAAAGAGGGCGGATACAGAAAAGTCATTATAGAAATCCAGAAGGCCAAGTTCTCGACCGACATCATGCGCTTCAGGCGATACCTGGGCGAGCAGTACAGAAACCGGGAGAACGTCTATCATGACGACAACGGGAACAAAAAGGCCCTGCCCATCATCAGCGTTTATTTCCTCGGCCACCGTCTGAGCGGCACGGATCGGGCCGTGATCAAAGTGAAAAGGGCGTATTACGACGGCATCACCGAGGAGAAGCTCTCCTGCCGGGAGGAGTTCATCGAAAGCCTGACCCACGACAGTTTCGTGGTCCAAATACCGAGCCTAAAGCAGCCGTACCGAAGTCGTTTGGAAAAGCTGCTCAGTATCTTTGATCAGCATAGAAGGGTGAGCGACCATATCCTAGAAATTGAGGAAGAGGATTATCCCGAAGAGTACCGGCAACTGATCAGACGGTTGATCAGGGCTGCGGCGGAAAAACAGGTCATGGACACGATGGATGCGGAGGACGATATCCTGGAAGAGCTGGAGAATATGGAGAGGACGATAGAGAAGAAGGACAAAACTATAAAGGAACACAGAGAGAAGCTGGAGGAGAATAAGAAGGAAATGGAAGAAAAAGACAGAATCATCAAGGAGCTGATGGAAAAGATGAAAAGTCAGAGTTAGAGCTCTGTAGAAAATTGTTCTGAAGGAGGTGAAAGCGATGCGAATAGCCAACCCTATCTACGATGTAGTCTTTAAGTACCTGATGGAAGACCGAGAATCCGCCGTGCTGCTACTGTCCGAGATCATCGGCGAAGACATCGCGGAGCTTGCATTCCACCCGCAGGAAAGCACCGCCGAAATTGCCGGGAGGAACCGTTGCATCACCGTGTACCGCCTCGACTTCGCCGCCAAGATCCGGCTGAAAGAGGGCGGATACAGAAAAGTCATTATAGAAATCCAGAAGGCCAAGTTCTCGACCGACATCATGCGCTTCAGGCGATACCTGGGCGAGCAGTACAGAAACCGGGAGAACGTCTATCATGACGACAACGGGAACAAAAAGGCCCTGCCCATCATCAGCGTTTATTTCCTCGGCCACCGTCTGAGCGGCACGGATCGGGCCGTGATCAAAGTGAAAAGGGCGTATTACGACGGCATCACTGAGGAGAAGCTCTCCTGCCGGGAGGAGTTCATCGAAAGCCTGACCCACGACAGTTTCGTGGTCCAAATACCGAGCCTAAAGCAGCCGTACCGAAGTCGTTTGGAAAAGCTGCTCAGTATCTTTGATCAGCATAGAAGGGTGAGCGACCATATCCTAGAAATTGAGGAAGAGGATTATCCCGAAGAGTACCGGCAACTGATCAGACGGTTGATCAGGGCTGCGGCGGAAAAACAGGTCATGGACACGATGGATGCGGAGGACGATATCCTGGAAGAGCTGGAGAATATGGAGAGAACCATAGAAGAAAAAAATAAGACTATAAAGGAACACAGAGAGAAGCTGGAGGAGAATAAGAAGGAGATGGAGGAGAATAAGAAGGAAATGGAGGAAAAAGACAGAATCATCAAGGAGCTGATGGAAAAGATGAAAAGTCAGAGTTAGAGCTCTGTAGAAAATTGTTCTGAAGGAGGTGAAAGCGATGCGAATAGCCAACCCTATCTACGACGTAGTCTTCAAGTACTTGATGGAAGACCGTGAGTCCGCTATCCTGCTGCTGTCGGAAATCATCGGCGAGGACATCGCGGAGCTTGCATTCCACCCGCAGGAAAGCACCGCCGAAATTGCCGGGAGGAACCGTTGTATCACCGTGTACCGCCTCGACTTTGCCGCCAAGATCCGGCTGAAAGAGGGCGGATACAGAAAAGTCATTATAGAAATCCAGAAGGCCAAGTTCTCGACCGACATCATGCGTTTCAGGCGATACCTGGGCGAGCAGTACAGAAACCGGGAGAACGTCTATCATAACGACAACGGGAACAAAAAGGCCCTGCCCATCATCAGCGTTTATTTCCTCGGCCACCGTCTGAGCGGCACGGATCGGGCCGTGATCAAAGTAAAAAGGGCGTATTACGACGGCATCACCGCGGAGAAGCTCTCCTGCCGGGAGGAGTTCATCGAAAGCCTGACCCACGACAGTTTCGTGGTCCAAATACCGAGCCTAAAGCAGCCGTACCGAAGTCGTTTGGAAAAGCTGCTCAGTATCTTTGATCAGCATAGAAGGGTGAGCGACCATATCCTAGAAATTGAGGAAGAGGATTATCCCGAAGAGTACCGGCAACTGATCAGACGGTTGATCAGGGCTGCGGCGGAAAAACAGGTCATGGACACGATGGATGCGGAGGACGATATCTTGGAAGAGCTGGAGAATATGGAGAGAACCATAGAAGAAAAAAATAAGACTATAAAGGAACACAGAGAGAAGCTGGAGGAAAAAGACAGAATAATTGAGGAGCTGAGGAAAAAACTTGAAAGTTCCGAATAACCTTTTTCGCCTTTTTTATTTGGGACGAACTGAGATGGAATGGACTTTACTTCGGGAGGGTTGGCTGTTAAAAAGAACAGTGGTAAGCTGAGGTGAATTTTAAAATTCAAAAAACTTGCACCGTATTGCTAACTGCTCTATAATATATTGGAATATATAAAAAAAATCAGACAGAATACACTGAGTGCAAATGTAACAACGTCAGGTGGTCTCAGCATATTTCAGACTTGACTGGTAAATGGAAAGATGATTTCCCTACTCTTGAAAAATTACGCTCTAACAGCGGGCAAGATTCAGTTAAAGAAAAATTGTAAACAGAAATATTTCACACTTTACCGCTGTTGATTCATCGTTGAGATAAAGGAAAGAAAAATGCTGAAAAACGAACTTGATGTCACTCTGCACAAAGCAGAGAATCTGAAGGAAAAGCCGGATCAGAATCAATTAGGATTCGGCAAACATTTTACCGATCACATGCTCGGCATGCGTTGGAACAAGGAGCATGGTTGGCATGATGCGGAAATCAGGCCTTACGGCAACTTCAGTCTTGATCCCGCTGCAATGGTCCTGCATTACAGCCAGGAGATCTTTGAGGGGCTCAAGGCCTATAGAGGGGCGGATGATGCTGTTCTCCTGTTCCGGCCTATGGATAACCTTAACCGTTTCAATGATTCTGCGGTGCGCATGTGCATGCCCCGTATTCCAGCGGAGAAGGTGCTGCAAGCCATGAAGGGCCTGATTTACCTGGATCGCGATTGGATTCCCCAGACTGAAGGAGCTGCCCTGTACATCCGTCCTGCCATGATCGCCAGTGAAGCAGCTTTGGGCGTTCGTCCTGCCAATGAGTACCTATTTTTTGTTATTTGCAGTCCGGTTGGCGCCTATTATGCAGAAGGATTCAGCCCGACCAAGATCTATGTGGAAGACAAATACGTCCGGGCTGTCTCAGGAGGGGTGGGGAATGTCAAGACTGGGGGCAATTATGCTGCCTCTATCAAAGCCCACACCACGTCACAAAAAAAGGGCTATACTCAGGTTCTCTGGCTGGATGCGGTTGAGCGTAAATATATAGAAGAAGTGGGTACCTCGAATATCTTTTTTATTATTAACGATGAACTGGTCACGCCTCCTCTGGGCGGTACTATCCTGCCCGGTATTACCCGCGACACGGTCTTGCAGCTGGCTAAAGATTGGGATATTCCCACTAGTGAACGCCGTATTACTATTGATGAGGTCATAGCTGCTGTTGAGGATGGCTCGTTGACAGAGGCTTTTGGTTCAGGCACGGCAGCGGTGATCTCACCCATTGGCGAGTTCGGATACCAGGGAGAGACCATTATGATTAATAACGGTGAAACCGGCCCGCTTGCCCAACGCTTTTTTGCCGGGATTCAGCAGTTGCAGCGCGGGGCAACCCCAGACCCGCATGACTGGATTGTTCGAGTGAAATAAGCCTCTTTTTTTCCTTCTTTTTTTATTTCAAACAATTGAGAGATATTTTTTTTTCTCTTTGTCCCTTGATTTTTCAAAATCCGTCCCTATTGTTTCTCGGATCAAAATGACAGAAGCTGAATATACTCGGCTTCTGTTGCTGAAACCACATGAAGTCGGACAGGATACATCAGTGTCGTCCGGCTTTGATATGAAATAAAATAACAAATTAAGTAACAGGAGGATTTATCCATGAACATTCGTCCACTGAATGACCGTATTCTGGTTAAGCGACTGGAGGAAGAAACACAAACAGCAGGCGGTATCATCATTCCTGATTCTGCTAAAGAGAAACCGGCTGAAGGCGAGGTTGTCGCTGTAGGTCCGGGCAAGATGAATGATGCTGGTCAGCGTGCCGCTATGGACGTTCAGACCGGTGACCGAGTGCTGTTTTCTAAGTATGGCGGTACGGATGTGAAATTTGACGGCCAAGACTACCTGATCATGCGCGAAGACGATATTCTCGGCGTGCTTGCAGCATAAGTTTTATTTGGCATCAACCTGTTCTTATTCAGACGTTAAAAGATATTTAAGGAGTTAGAGTACAATGTCCAAAGAATTATATTACAGCGGCAAAGCCCGCGAAGCCATGCTTACCGGTGTAAATTGCTTGGCTGATGCAGTAAAGGTTACCCTCGGACCTAAGGGACGTAATGTTCTGATTGAAAAATCTTTCGGCGCGCCGGTTATCACCAAAGACGGTGTAACTGTTGCCAAAGAGATTGATATCAAAGATAAGTTTCAGAATATGGGCGCTCAGATGGTGAAAGAGGTTGCCTCTAAGACCTCTGATGTTGCCGGTGACGGAACCACTACTGCAACTGTTCTGGCTCAGGCTATCTACCGTGAAGGCGCTAAGATGGTTGCTGCTGGCTCCAATCCTATGGAGATCAAACGCGGTATTGATGCTTCTGTTGCGACAGTTGTTGCCGAGTTGGCTACGATTTCTCAGCCCACCAAAGAGCAAAGCGAGATCGCTCAGGTCGGTACCATCTCTGCCAACAACGACACCACCATCGGCAGCATCATTGCCGAGGCTATGGACAAAGTAGGCAAGGAAGGCGTTATCACCGTGGAAGAGGCAAAATCTATGGAGACCTCTCTGGACGTTGTTGAGGGTATGCAGTTTGATCGCGGCTACCTTTCTCCGTACTTTGTGACCGATCCAGATCGCATGGAAGTAAACATGGAAGATCCGTTGATCCTGATCAACGAGAAAAAGATCTCCAACATGAAGGACTTGCTGCCTATCCTTGAGGCTGTTGCCAAAATGGGTAAGCCGCTGTTCATTATTGCAGAAGATGTTGACGGTGAAGCACTGGCTACCTTGGTTGTCAACAAGCTGCGCGGCACCCTGAACATCGCTGCTGTTAAGGCTCCGGGCTTTGGTGATCGTCGTAAGGCTATGCTGGAAGATATCGCTATCCTCACCGGTGGACAGGTTATCACTGAAGATCTGGGTATCAAGCTGGAGAACATCACGGTTAACGATCTCGGAACCGCCAAGCGTATTGTTGTTGATAAAGACAATACCACCGTTATTGACGGTGCTGGTGATAAGGAAAAATTGGCTGCACGGGTTAAACAGATCCGTACCCAGGCTGAGGATTCCTCCTCTGACTATGATCGTGAGAAGCTTCAGGAACGTCTGGCTAAGCTGATCGGCGGTGTTGCTGTCATCAATGTTGGTGCTGCCACCGAGATTGAAATGAAAGAGAAAAAAGCCCGTGTTGAGGATGCACTCAACGCTACCCGCGCTGCTGTGGAAGAGGGTGTTGTTCCTGGTGGCGGTGTTGCTTTCCTGCGCTGCATCAAGGCGCTTGATGCAATTACCCTCGAAGGTGAGCAGGATCTCGGACGTCAGATCATCAGACGCGCTCTGGAAGAGCCGGTTCGTCAGATCGCTTCTAACTGCGGTTGTGAAGGCTCTGTTATTGTCGAGAAGGTCAAAGGTCTGGAAGGCGCCTTTGGTTTTAACGCTGCCCTTGAAGAGTACGGCGATCTGATCGCTGCTGGTGTTATTGATCCGACCAAGGTTACTCGCACAGCTCTGCAGAATGCCGCTTCAGTTTCTGGTATGCTGTTGACCACCGAGTGCATGATCGCTGATGAGCCGGAAAAGGATGATGCCGGTGCTGCTGCTATGGGCGGCGGTATGCCTGGCGGTATGGGCGGAATGGGTGGAATGGGCGGAATGGGCGGAATGATGTAACGTAGTCCCCTCCCGACTGACCTGTTCAATCCAGTCCGTAGAAGGTTTACGGATTCAGCGGCATTACCCCTTGGGGTGATGCCGCCTTGTATTATGTATCATTTTTTAAGCATGATATTTATTTTCTTGACAAGAAGATAAAGGCAAGGTAATATATCCTGCCTAAACGCGATATGCGTTTTGCATGTTCGGCGATGTAGCTCAGCTGGTTAGAGCGCACGGCTCATATCCGTGGTGCCCGGGGTTCAAGTCCCTGCATCGCCACCACAAAACAATCCGGTGTATACCGGTTTATAATATAACCCCGATTCCTGACGAGGAATTCGGGGTTTTTTTATGCGTATTCCACCTACTCCGGCACTGGTTCCGTTCGATTCTAAGCGCATCAGCATGATGTTCCGTAACAAACAAGCATTCGAGCAAACCCGCTTGTACCCGCTTTTTGTTATGATCACCGTACCGAAAGAGGCATTTACTGCCGTTTCGGGCTGTCACAGTCGGAAAAATAAATTCAGAATCTATTTTAAAAACTTGCCGTATTACAGCCTGATAATCGATAAACTGAACGGAACCAGTGCCTAAGCCCTTTCTGCCCTCCCCTTCTCCTTAAAACTTCCCACCATCACCATTCCGCTCTTTTACCTCATTTTTTTCTTCAAAAGCATTCTGCTGTTCAAGCTTACTATCTATATAGCTCACGCTAACAAACCGTTTCTCGTTACATCGAAAAAGAGTCGTACTAATCCCACCCTTGTATTTTGTCGTTGTTGTTGCACAGTCGCTAAACCTTTCTTTTTTATTTCTTATCGCCCTCTTCCCAGCAACCTCTCCATCTTTTATATATTTTTCTCCAAGTGTGTTCTCTATTTTTTTATACAGCGCCTCGCCCCTTTCTGTGCTTTCAAGGTCTCTCCAATCTATTATTATTCCATAGAGTAAATTAGTTTTTTTGGTGAAAACTAAGCTCACCTTTGCTTCTTCCTGAAAAAGGGAACTGCTATAATGAATTTCATTTGAGGCAACACCACTGCCCTTAACCACCTTTGCATGTGTACTTAATGCTATCTTTTCACGCTTCGCCGTATCGATGACCTTGTTCTTTGTTACGCCTGTTTTCCATATATCAAACTCAAGCGCATTGCCCTGTACCGGTAATAATATCATTACCATGATCAAGATTATTTTCTTCATTGCCGTCCCCTCTCTTCTTCCGAAGAATTGAAAATTTTCTTTTTCAGACCAGCTCGTTCAAACAAAAACAGCCCATCCCGTTACCACGGCATGAGCTGTACATCACCTGCTACACTCGATTTTCTCAAGACGAACACATATATTGACTTCAATTTACAGGAAGAGTTAGTTTCTCGATAGTTGAAATTATCAGATAACTTCTTTCTTTGTAATCCTGCCAAGTGCGTAGAAAAAGTTACGCATACTGCTGAGACAATTTTGATCTAACTCTAGTCTGTTACGCAGTGCGTCAATATAATAGGGCTTGGTAACTTCTTGGGGATTCTTCTTGCTGTAGCGAATATTTTTTCCCCTCAGCATGGATTTAAGATATTGGAAATGGTAATCACCGATTGATCCGCAAGAATCTTGCGGTTGCCGCATTTTTTCAGGATCGTTCCGGGCAACATCATAATGTTTGCTAAAAGTCGAACATTCAGCAGAAGGTGAGTTTTTTGAGTAAATACGAGGGTTACCGAGAAACCATGTCTCCATACAGACAACCTGCGGCAGGATGACAACTTCGCAGTCATTGAAGACAATATTGTGATCAGTGATGAACTTTTTGACTTCTTCTATTTTTTCAGTTGCCGAAACATCATCAGTATCAATAGCCAGAACGAAATAGTCAAATTTTCCCGAAGCATTAACATCAGCTGCGGAATCAACAAGATGATTGTCAAGGATACTGGGGAAGCCTCCACCGCTTATCAGGCAGTAGTTATTAACGGTTGCTTCACAGGGAAAATTCACCTGCTCCAGTTGAGGTGCAAGATGGGCAAGCCATTTGGGATAAACTTTCCGCTCAGTCTTGCCTTCCACCAAGAAATACAAATTCATGATTCTACGCCTTCAGAGTAGAGATCAAGATTTATTAACTGGGTAAAGGCCTTATGCTTTGATTTGTCAAAGTTAAAATCGCTAGCATCGTGGGCGATGACAGCACCACCTTTTCTGCTGACGATTTTCCAATCAGTATGTTTTATATTGTTAATTATATAAGGGTGATGACTTGTGATTATAAATTGAAGATTTCTTTCTGCGGAAACGATGCTGCTGGTCAGTTCATCTATGCAGTTAATACCAAGACTGTTTTCAAATTCATCTATTAAGATTAGGCTGGAATCCGCGCATAATTGAAACTGCGCTATATGAACCAACGTTTTTAGCATTCCTGATGATATGTTAGAAATCCAACCAGCTACGCCCCTCTCTTTAATTTGAATCTCAAGAATAAAATGTTTTAGAGTAGTGTCTATTGAGAACGGCACCGGCTCAATTCGCACTTCTTCAACACAAGGAAAAATATCAATAAAACTGTCTGCGATGCCGTCAAACAGTTGTTTTTCTCTCTTGTAAGAAAAATACAACTTTTCATTAAGAGGTATCGGAAGGTTGCGAACTTCACCTATACCGGAATATTTATTTATATCTTTGTCAAAAGACGAAGAGAAGGATAAGTTGCCTTCCATAACAGGAAATATAATTTTTTCAAATTCTTCTGCCACTTCCTTTATCTGCTCTTCTTCCCTAAGTAGAGACAATACGCTTTGATCGTTAGAAAGTTTCACTGTTTTCTGGTTATTAAACAATATTCCGTCACTATCTCTTTTTACGATCAGCTTGTTTTCCCTCTGAACCGATTCAGCTATGATAGATATTCTTCTTGAATGATTTCCATCATTTCTAAACGAAACTCCAGTATCTTCAAATTCTCCATTCCATATATACTGCGTTCCATTTGATGACAAAAACTCAATGCGCCACTTAACACCGTTTAACGATTCTCCTCTTGCTATCCTTTTTAAATCAAGAATCGAGTTTAACATACGCGTCTTGCCAACTCCAGATGCCCCGACAAGCAGCGTGAGCTGATTAAAGGACACAGGCTTTAATTCCCAACCAGTTATCTTGTCGGTATAGGAAATCTTTTTGATACGCATAGCTTTCTCTGTTGCCCTTACTACTGTTTAGCGGGATTCTTAGCTTCGTACATACGCATCCACATCATTAGCCACAATCACCCCGTAGTTGATCGCACCCAGCCAGCCGCTCATAATAATTCCCACCGAACCAACATGAAACAGACCGCCCACCTCTTTAAAAAGAGAACGGGAAATATCCAGCCCCTCGAACTTGGTGCCAAAGGAGGTGCCTCTGGTATGGAGGGTGTAGCGATTAAAGGTCTTGGGTGTGGCTGAGGAAATGGTATCCACCTTGTCTCGAATGGTGGGGATATATCGCTCCAGGTCAACAAAGCAACGCTCCACCATAGCCTCTTTGGCCTTTTTGTAGGCAACATCATCCAGCCCTGCCCAGTCATCGTAATTACCGTTCATAGAGGCAACCACGGTGTAATCCGGCTTATCTGGACGGGTCTTGGGATAGTAGACCGAGAAGGTACGACTCTTGGTATCCATGCACCGCATTTCTTCCGAAGAAAATTTCTCAGCCGTTGAGGTAAAGAGCAGATCCCCCATATCCGGGAAAGACTCCCCTTGACGAATGCCGAAATAAACCTGGCAGGAAGAATTATTCACCACCACCTTATCAAAACGGGAAAGAAAATCCGCGCTAAAGGCTTCCCGTCCAGCTAAGTTGTCAATGGTATTGGTAATGCCAGAATTGGAGACCACAGCCTTGGCCATAATTTCTCGACCTCCGACAAGGACGCCCCTGGTTTTGCCGTTATCGACCAAAACCCGATCGACCTTGGCCCCGGTGCAGACGGTCACACCGCTCTTTTCCAGATCATCCGCCATCATACCGATGAGTTTATCTGTGCCACCCTCAAAGGTGAACACACCCCGACTCATGAAATTGGAAAAGACAATCCCGTAGGTAATAGCGGGCTCGTCCAGCGTAGAGCCGTTTGCGTAGGTGATGGGCTCCATCAGGAGGCGATGGACATCGGATCGACCCGGAAAAAACTGCTCAAAAAGCTCCCGTGTGGTCATGCCCTGATCATCATAAAAATTCATCGCCCTGACCGTGTTGAAAAAATCATCCACTGTCGTCCGATCAATCTTAAAATCCTCATGGAGGATGCGGACAAAATCATCCTTAGAAAAGGTGGTGGTCAGGGAAAACTGGGGATTGTCAAAGGCGATCTCTTTGAGCTGGACAATGGAGTCTTTGATCTCCTTGGACCAATATTTTTTGCAGGTCTTAACCATCCCGTGCGGGAAACCGTGTAGAGAGACATCAAAAATATGCCCTCCCCGCTTAAACCAAGTCGCCAGCCCGCCTAACTGAATATGGTGCTCCAACAGCAGCACCGCATGACCCGCCTTGGCAAGACGGTTAGCACAGGTCAGGCCGCCGAGACCGGAGCCGATAACAATAACATCGTAGCTGTTTTGAACCTTGTCAAGAGGTGTAAAGGACATAGCAATAAACTCTTTCCATGTTAACAAATTACCCCGAGTGCTTTACCCAAGGCTGTTGAATCATCTTTCCGCTGCTGGGAATCCGCTTTAATCAATGATCGGCAGGTCGTTCCCGTTTGCTGAAGAGGATTTTATTTTTTTCATCTCCATCTTAAAGCAGTCAGGACAATAGCCGTGTGAGCATTCGACATTCCAATTATTTTTGAAATAGGCCTCAACCCGCATCCAGGTTTTCTCACCGTCCTGCATTTTCCCACAGATAGGACAGATGAAAATCATATGATACAATTCAGCTATCTCGTTGATTTCTTCAATCACCAAAAGGGCATGAGGACTGCCGCGAAAAGAAAACGGGGAGACCGTGACAAATGCGTAGATCTCGGTCTTACGAGCATTCTGCATGATTTCAACACGAGTCCGCCGACGAACAACACGCTTTCCCTGCAAAGCCTGGGTAACGGAATTTCTAATAATGCAATCAGAGCATTGAGGCGATTTTCCGCATCCTTTTGATTTTTGTTCAGAATGGATACAATGAATGACTTCTCCGGCACGCTGTTGAAGAATGGTGTCTCGCCCGGAGTGCATGAGTTCCTCTGCCGCCGCATTATATTCCTGAATCCTAACATCCTGATCGACCACAAAGACCATGGAAGGCAGGGCATCAAAGACCTCCCTCAGCATGTATTTTTCTTTCATGGGTATGAATGATACGTTTAAGGAAAAAGGGAAAGAAGCATAGAGAAATTCTTACAAAATATTTTTCAGCAGGTCGAGCTGAGCTGCTCCGGTCGGTGTAAACAGCCAGAACAACCCAGCGCAATTCAGCAGCACTGTTAACCAAAACACAAAGCGGAAGGGTTGCTTTTTCGACTTGTGACGTAATGTTTGTTGCGCAACAAGCGCACCCGGCCAGCCCCCGAACAGTGCAAACAGATGGAGGGTGCTTTCCGGTGTCCGCCACGCCCCTTTGTTTGCTGCTGATTTATCTTTCGCGTAAACAAGAAAGGTCAGCAGACTGCTGATAAAATACAGGCTGATAATCAGAAATTGTATTTTAGTATGTAGGCCCATCAAACTTTTCGATCTCCTTGCTGAAGCAATCTGGACAATAGCTATATGAGCAGTCAATATTCCAGTTGTTTTTTAAAGAGGAGTTTGGCCAATCACAGGAACTTTCTCCATCCAGCATTTTTCCGCACGCATGACAGACAAGAAGCATCCGGTACAGCTCGGCAAGCTTCTTGATATCCTCAATCATCAGCAGGGCATAAAGGGATCCCTGCAAAGAAAAGGGAGAAACCGTGATCAACGCCTGCATCTCGATTATTTTTTTGGGGGAAATCAACTGTACTTGAGCACGACGACGAATAACACAATTTTCATCGAGGGCATCTATCACAGAATTTCTGATAGTGCAGGACCGACAGACTGAAGAGCGGCTGCACCCTCCGAGTATCGCAGAAGCATGAATACAGTGCAGGATATCGCCAGCCCTATGCTGGAGAACACCGCCCCTTGCCGCCTTGATGAATTCGGCTGCTGCCGTATTGTATTCCTGAATCCGCACATCCCGGTCAACGACAAATACCACCGAAGGAAGGGCATCAAGCACTTCCCTCAGTATCCCTTTTTCTTCTGTCACCATTGGCTATCCATTCAAAAAAACAGAAAAAGATTTTATCTACTCCAAACCGTTCTGCTACCCCAAAAGATGCTGATTAACAATGGTCACGCCGCTGAGCATGGAGCCGACAATGCCGAGATAGCCCTGATCCGTGCCCGCGATAAAGAGATTCGACCAAGGAGTTCTGCCGCTCTTGATCTTGATCGGACTGCCGTACACGGCTCCGCCGCATTTTTCCGTAAACCGCTCAATGGTCATGGGTGTGAAGCTATCATGAAAGACTGCCCCCTGAGTATAATCACCAAGGATTTGACTCACTGCTGTTGTTGACTGCTGGCCGCATTTTTCTTTAAGCCGCCGGTACTGTCCCTTATCAGCCGCTGCCTGCTGCCAAAGCTCATAATTGGCCGCATTGGTCACCCGAATCTGAGTCGGTGCATCCTTTTCCTTATAAATCCCCTGAAAATTATTCGGGAAACAGATCACACCCCAGGAAGGATCAATGGCTTGGGTCGATTGATGATACCTTAACTCGTCATTAAGGCTGTAAAACAAGATAGTCCGCCCTTCCCTTTCCGGCGGCAGATGCGGTTCCGGTATCATGGAGATTGTCTCCATAAAGGTCATTCTCCCAATATACTGGTCAATGTCCAGGGGCCAGCCGCTTAATTGAGCCGTTCCAGGAATCCCAACTGTGGACAGGACTGCATCTGCGGTGATTTCTTCGCCGTTTTGTAAACGAACGCCCTGCACCTTGCTGTCCTTGTTTATGATTGCAGCAACCGGGGCACGGAAACGAAGTTCTCCCCCGAATTGGGCATACTGCTCCAACAGCATGTCGATCAGGTCCTTAATCGTTCCTTCTGGACGAAAAAAGCCCTCCAGGAAGAGTGCCCGAAACATGATGGCAAACTGCCCCAGATCCATGTCATGCTCTTCAGCATTGCCGTACACCATCAGAGGCAACAACAGCATGTCCTCTAACAGAGGCTCGGCAAGGCGATCCCGGAGGAAATTCCGGGCCGATTGCCAAGGCACCTCGGCAAAGGGATTATAGGCATCAATTTCCTGAGCCATTGCCCGAAATCGGTCAATGCTTGCCGGAAAATGACGTGCTATTTCTTCGCAAAGAAGATGAAGATCGTTGGAAAATTGAAGCGAGGCCTGGGGGAAAATCACCTCGGAGCCGAGCTGCTCATGGGTGATAAATTTCTTGCGGGAAAATTTCAGCTGGCGGAACAGTCTATTCAAGGGAGCATGTTTACTCCCCTGGGCGGCAAAGTTGGTCATCGCATGAAGACCGGTTTCCAACAGGTACCCTTGACGGTAGTAATAAGAATTTAAACCACCAGGCAGGCTATGCCCCTCGATAATCAGGGTTTTCTGCCCAAAACGAGCTGAACGGATACCTGCGGCCAAGCCGGAAAGGCCGCCACCGATAATAATGAGCTGATAATCAGCCATAACAAAAATGCGGGAAAAGAAATTTAAGCGTTGTTATGAAACCACCCTCCCCGCTGCATAGTTCAACGATTTCAACGGAATGTTTTGGTTGATTAAACGTCTTTCAGTTTAGGCTCAAGATAGTTGACGCAACTGGTCAAGGTGGCGAGCTCAGGATAGTCCTCTTCTGGAATCTGAAGCTTGTAACGTTTCCGCAGCTCCATCACGATATCAAGAAAATCCATGGAATCAAGGTCTAACTGATCTCGGAGAGGCTGATCCGCATCCAAATCATCGAAATCCGCATCCTCATCTATATCTTCAATAATTTCAAGGATTATATCCTTGATTTCATCACGGGTCATGCCGGTTCCTCAATATAAATACTCTTTAATATTCGTTCGCTCTTCTTCAACCCTTTCTGCTGAAAATATCCGCCAACCTTTTTTTGGCAAAAGGAAATAACACTACCATAAAAACCTTTAGTCTGCCATAAATCTCTTAATAATGACGACTGAATTTATCCCTACCATGCCGAAAGAATTATTAAGAATCGTCTCCACCTGCTCCATCTTCTCTGCCTTGCCAGAAACCAAGCCCGGGAGGGCGCAGGCTGGATCAGGGTTGTCCAAATTAATGGTCGGATGGACAAAATTATCTTCAAAAGCCGAGAGGTTTGCTGCCAATTCCAAGACTCCGGCAGCGCCCATAGCGTGCCCGATTATCGACTTTGTGTTGTTACTTCTGACAGCGGAGCAACCGGCAAAGACCTCTGCCAAGGCCTTGCATTCCTCCACGTCACCCTGCTTGGTGCCGGTGGCATGGGTGTTGATAATGCTGATATCCTCCGGAGTCAATCCGGCCCGTTCAAGAGCTAAACGGATACACTCAGCCTGACGAGGACCATGCGGCAAGACAAAATCACGGGCATCCGAATTCATTGCATAGCCAGCAACTTCCCCGTAGATTTTTGCTCCTCGGGCAAGAGCCTTGTCCAAGCGCTCTAAGGTGAAAATACAGCCGCCTTCGGAAATAACAATGCCGTTCCGGTCCTGATCCAACGGGCGACTGGCCTTGGTCGGTTCCTCATGCTCAGCCAGAGCTCCTTGCGCACGAAAGCTGGCAAAGATACCGAAAGAGCCCACACATTCGGATAAACCGCCGCAGAGGGCAAGATCAACCTCGCCGAGACGAAGCATCTGGGAACCTTGGATCAAAGCGGCATTGCCAGCTGCACAGGCTGCACCCACCGAATAATGCGGGCCGGTGATCCCGAACTTCATGGTGATCTCACCGGCAGGATTATTGAGTACGGTTCGCGGATTATGATGATGGGTCCAGTAATCGACGTTATAGTCAAACTTACTGATATTATAGACCTCATTTTCCGTTTCCACTGTGCCGTGTTCGGTCAGGCCCATGTAGACTCCGGTGCGGCTGCGATCATACTCGGAGAAATCTATCCCGGCATCAGCCAAGGCCTCTCCGGCGCAGTACACCCCGATACAACCGGCTCTGGTTCCCCGCTTGTTTTCCTTTTTTTTGCGATACTTGGTTTCCGGAAAATCACAGATCCCAGCAGGATAGTCATCCACCATATAACGCAAATTAACGGTGGATATCCCGCTCCGACCTGCAAGAACCTGCTCTCGAAAATCCGTCAGGGTATTAGACCCTCCGGGTGCAGTCAGGCCTACTCCGGTTATTACTATGCGTTGCGCATCCGGTTGTACATCCGGTTGTGTCCGAGTGTACATTCAGTAAAGAGACATCACTCATTATTCTATTCCCCTATCAGACTGCGTACTATACCGGGAACCGCCTTTATGGCTTCCGGCAATTTATCCGCCATAGGACCACCGGCCTGAGCCATATCGGGCCTTCCCCCACCTTTGCCTCCGACAAGGGCAGCCACTTCTTTCACCAGCTGTCCGGCCTTGATTCTGCCGGTCAGATCCTTACTGACTAAGGCCAGCAGAGCAGCCTTACCACCGAACTCACCACCGAGGACAGTAACCCCGCTGGTCATTTTATCCCGCACCTTATCGCCGATATCCCGCAAGGTCTTCGGGGAATCCAAGGGCAGTTGACCGCAGATCAGCTGGACGCCGTTGATTTCCACAGCACCGGCCAGAAGAGCGTCAAGACTGCCCAGGGCCTTGGAGGCGTTCAGAGCAGCAATCTCTTTTTCCAAGTCTTTTTGGCGCTGCAACAGGGCCTTCACCTTGGCCTGCGCATCGTCAAAGGAGCCGGAAAACAACTGGCCCAAGCCATCGGCCTGCTCAGCCAAGTCCTGAAGCCAATCCATAGCGGCCTGCCCGGTCACAGCCTCAATACGGCGCACACCAGCAGCAATACCGCTTTCCGAGATAATCTTGAACAGCCCGATATCACCGGTGGCCTGCGTGTGGGTTCCTCCGCAAAGCTCCTTAGAAAAATCAGGTATACTGACAACTCGAACCTCATCACCGTATTTTTCCCCGAACAGGGCGGTTGCCCCGTCGGCAATGGCAGCCTCTTTGGAGAGGACAGCTGTCTCTACAGGCGTATTTCTGCGAATCTCTCGATTCACCAGCTGTTCAATGGCTCGAATTTCCTCCGAAGATACCGGGGAAAAATGGGTGAAGTCAAAACGAAGGCGATCAGCCCGCACCAAGGAACCAGCCTGCTTGACATGGTCTCCGAGGATTTCCTTCATAGCAGCCTGAACAAGATGGGTGGCTGTATGGTTGAGAGCTGTGGCTGTACGTTGCTCGTTCACCTGCAAGGTAACCTTTTGCCTCATCGTTACAGTCCCTTGGCTGACAGTACCGGAGTGCAGAACTAATCCTTCAGCTGCGGCTTTAGTTTCCTGAACAGCAAAGGACCCACCCTCCCAGCTGATAACACCGCAGTCTCCGATCTGTCCACCGGATTCAGCATAAAATGGGGTCTGCGGACAATAGATCTGCACCTCAGCTCCTGCACTGGCTTCCTGCACCAGTTCTCCCTGACCATCAATAATACCGTCCACCACAGACTCAGCAGAGGTCGTGGTGTAGCCGAGGAACTCGGTTGTTTTACCCTGCTCCAGCAGCGCAATCAAACCAGCGGCAAAATGGTCCACGTCCTTACCCTTCCAAGAACGCCGAGACTGCTCTCGCTGCCGTTGCATGGCCGCCTCAAAACCGGCATCGTCCAAAGAGATACCCTTTTCCAGGGCCACGTCGCGGACTATGTCTTTTGGGAAACCGTAGGTGTCGTAGAGCTTAAAGATGAAGTCGCCGTTGATAACGGGCTTATCCTGCTTCTCTGCCAACAAACGAGCAATCTCCTCATCCAGCATGGCCAGACCATGATCCAAGGTCTCGCCAAAGCGGGTTTCCTCATTATCCGTCACCTTGTCCAGCAACTCTCGGGAATCAGCAAGATGCGGATAGGCATCGCCCATTAGGTCAATCACCTGGCGGCAAATTCCACCGAAAAAGGCCTCTGTCAGACCTAAGGTTCTGCCGTAACGAATGGCTCGTCGCATGACGCGACGGAGGACATAGCCCCTTCCCTCGTTGGAGGGCAACACCCCGTCAGCCACCAAAAAAGCGGTAGCGCGTGCATGGTCGGCAATAACCCGCATGGCTGCATCATCAGCGGCATTGTCATTATAGACCTTACCGGAAAGCCGGGTAACCGTACCAATGAGCGGGGTAAACAGGTCGCAATCGAAATTATTATATTTGCCTTGAAGAACAGCAGCAACCCGCTCAAGCCCCATACCGGTATCAATGGAGGGTTTGGGCAGCGGGGTCATGGTGCCGTCGCTATCACGGTAAAACTGCATGAAGACCAAGTTCCACAGCTCAAGAAAGCGATCACAGTCACAGCCTACGGCGCAGTCAGGACGGTCGCACCCGTGTTCCGGGCCTTGATCAATATGAATCTCGGAACAGGGGCCGCAGGGGCCGGTATCGCCCATGGCCCAGAAATTATCTGCCTCACCGAGCCGAACAATTCGTCCTTTGGGTAGATCTTCAATCTGCTCCCAGAGTTCGTAGGCCTCGTCATCTTCACGAAAGACCGAGATCCAAAGCTGTTCTGGATTAAGCCCTAATTCCTTGGTTAAGAAATCCCAGGCAAAATCAATAGCTTCTTTTTTAAAATAATCACCAAAAGAGAAATTACCGAGCATCTCAAAAAACGTATGGTGACGGGCCGTATAGCCGACATTTTCCAAGTCATTATGCTTGCCACCAGCGCGTACACAACGTTGGCAAGAAACCGCTCTGGTATATTCTCGGTGCTCTTCCCCCATGAATATCCGTTTAAACTGAAACATACCCGCATTAGTAAACAAAAGAGTCGGATCATCATGGGGGACAAGGGATGATGAATCAACGACGGTATGCCCTTTACTTTTAAAATAATTAAGAAATTTTAATCGTATTTCGTTGCCGGTCATTACGGTTTAATCAATCGTTTAACGTTTAAGGGGGAGGGTAAAAAACTAGGACAGTAGCAGCCAGTGTACCTGAAGATTTTAGCGCAGATTTTATTTCAGATAAGGAAGCATGGCTTTAAAGGCTGGCGTTCCGGATTTTTGCAATAATTCATAAATAATCATCTCTGCTGGGGCCACGACCGCGCCGATTTCCCGAAGGCGCTCTTTGCCGTAGGCATCATTTTCAGGGGTACGGGAAGAAACAGCATCCGCAACCACCCGAACATCATAACCGGCCTGCAGGGCTCCTAGAGCTGTCTGATACACACAGATATGGCTCTCTACACCGCAAAGCAGGAGGGTATCAACCGTTGAAGGCAGCTTACCGAGCATACACCGCACCCCGGCGTTATCCAACCCATTAAATTCTGTTTTATCAATACACGGCCAATCCGCGAGCAGCGGGACAAGTTCTTCGACAATCGGACCGATCCCTTTCTTATACTGCGTATTCGCGATCACGGGAAAGTCTAAGGTATCGGCAAGGCGAATCATCAATTCAATATTCCTGATCACTCGTCGCCCCTCATGGATATGAACCATCAGCCGTTCCTGCGGATCAATGACATAGAGACAGCACTGACGAGCCTGTAAACTTTTCCTAAAATTCATCATGTTCTTGTATGCTGATTTATTCTTTGTATTCACCTTTTAGTGGGCATCAAAGGAATTTGCAACAGAAAATTCATTTCTGCACAGAGCAGAGCAAATCCGATGCTGACGACACACTCTAAAAAAACAGAATACCACCTCTCCCGCCGGAAAAATCACCTGAAATAACAAAAACAAGGGACAAATCCATGCCATTACCTGGATTATCGCCTAAATTGTAAGGCAGCAACACGGGAAGAACAGGTAGAAAAAAAAAAGCAAAGACCAAGTGGCCTTTGCTTTTTTAAAGCAACAAATCAAAAAGAAAAAGGATTAGTTAATCCCTTCACTCCCCTCTTCGTCTTTAATACGATCTGGACGTGCATACATGGTGGTAGAACCGGAGGACCAGAACATCAGTTCTCCTTTTTTCACCAAGCCGTTAGCAATATTTTTTATTGCACGGGGTTTGCTGTCAGGATCGCATTTATAGAAATCCTTGACATACAGCTGCGGCTTAGGTGACTTGGTCGCCTTTTCGATGATAGCAGCTTCGATTTCTTCAACACTCATAACCATAATCTGTACCTCATTGGCTGAGTTTATAAGAACCCGACAAAAAAATCTATGCCGGGTTTTTTTGTGCTATACGCAGAATCTTACTTGGTGTAAGCGTCTGTAGCGTTGGTGTACTTGAATTGAGTGGATGTCCGCCATGTATCGTAAGCCAGACGGTAATCGTCGATAGACTTATCGGTGAACGGAATCTCACATTTTTCAAAAAACTTCTCCCAACCGATACGCTCAGCCCATTCGCCAACACGCTCGTACTTCTTGGCATCCTTCGCATAAACCTCAACGATTTTGCGAACAGCCTCAACAGTCTCCGGCCAACGTGGCGGGGTGTTAGGCAGGAAGGGGATAACCAGCTTGGAAAATTTCGGAGCAGACTTGGCATTAGAAACCTTACCGCCAACCAAAATAGCAATACCGTCACCTTCTGGATCAGCCAAAGGCATAGCCGGACACATGGTGTAGCAGTTACCACAGAACATACAACGCTCGGCGTTTACCTTAACAGTCTTGATCTCTTCGCCGTTTACCTCAGCCTTAGCCGGTTTTACAGCACCCAACGGACAAGAAGAGATGGCCAGAGGCAACTCACACACACCGGTGATACGGGTGTGATCAATCATCGGCGGCTTACGATGGATACCGAGAATAGCGATATCAGAAGCATGAACAGCACCACACATGTTCAGACAACAAGCCAGAGCGATACGAACCTGCGCAGGCAGGGTCATGGAACCAAAGTACTCAAACAGATCATCCATTACCGCTTTAACCGGACCAGAAGCATCGGTAGCCGGAGTATGGCAGTGAACCCAACCCTGAGTATGAACGATATTGGTTACACAAGCACCGGTTCCGCCGACAGGCAGCTTGGTGTCGCGGCCCTTCAGGTCTTCAACCAGAGCATCGCATTTCTCTTTGGAGTCAGTCATGAACTCCACGTTGTTTCTGGTGGTGAAACGCAGGTAACCTTCGCAGTACTTATCCGCGATATCACACAACTCACGAACGTACTCAATGGAAACCAGACGGGGAGAACCAACGCGTACGGTGTAGCACTCGTCTCCACTGTCACCTACATGCAGAAGGATACCCGGAGCAATAATCTCGTGGTAGTCCCATTTTCCTTTATTAGCCGCGATAACCGGCGGCAGCATTTCCGTGTATGAACGAGGTCCCAGGTCGGTAATCCGACCTTCCATGGGATTAGCTGGATCGTAACCCATTGCACAATCTCCTTATATAGTTATATATTTCAAATTTTAAGCAAAATCGGTCAACGACTTACGCTGCATGTTTCTTACGGAATGCTTGAACGTCACGTTCCCATCCACCTTCAACTTCCTCTTCTCTCCAGAAGACATAGGGGTTGGAACGCGGCTCTTTCACATGCTGCGGCATAGCATCGACTTCCATAACCTTCAAGAAGGTGGGCAGGCCGATACGCTGCATGGTCTCACCAACACGCTCACGGTTTTTACCGACTTCCATCCACCAGTCCCAAATTTGCTCGATCACGTCAATAACGTTCTCGTACTCGTTGTCTTTGGAAACTTTGATGAAAGGGATAACCATGGTAGCGAACTGAGCACCGTCCAGAATCGGAGCCTTGGCACCGATACAGATGGTTGCACCTTTCTCTTTACCCGGCTTCAGAGCACGCGGCATAACGTTGATACAATGCATACAACGGGTACACTCAGAATTGTCGATTTTCAGCTCATCGCCTTCCATCCACATGCAGTTGGTCGGGCAGATGTCGATAACTTCTTTCTGAATATCAAAGGCACCCCAGTCACGACCGGCATGGGCACCACCGTTGGACGGATAATTACCAGCCACGTATTCCTTGACAGCAGCCTGATCCATCTGAATATCATCCTTCCAGGTACCTATAAGAGCGAAATCGGAACGGGCAATAGCAGCAACACAGTCGTTAGGACAACCGGAGAACTTAAATTTGAACTTATACGGGAAAGCCGGGCGATGGATCTCATCCTGATAATGCATGGTCAGGTGATAGCAGACATCCTGAGCATCGTAGCAGGACCACTCACAGCGAGAATCACCCAGACAACAGGAAGGGGTACGCAGGTTGGAACCGGAACCACCGAGATCCTGATCCAGATCATGGGTCAGGTCCCAGAACAGAGGCTCCAGATTTTCGGTACGGGTACCGAGGAAGATCATGTCACCGGTAGAACCGTGCATATTGGTCATACCTGATCCGTACTTATCCCACAGATCCATCAGAGCACGCAGGTTCTTGGTGGAGTAGTACAGGCCAGCAGGCTGAGCAATACGAACAGTATGAAAATGCTCAACACCGGGAAACTGCTTGGGAACGTCGGAGTAACGACCGACAATACCGCCGCCATATCCAAAAACACCAACAATACCGCCATGCTTCCAATGTGTAATTCTGTCTTTGAACGAAAGCTCCAACTGGCCGAGAATATCCCAACATTCAGGGTGCGTCTCTGCCTGGCGCTTCATGTCGGTAACGAAACTTGGCCAAGGGCCGTTTTCCAGTTCGTCCAACAAAGGCGTATCATGCTTTGCCATCGGTGTTCCTCCTCGATAATGTTATAAAAAATTAAGGTAAACTTAAAAAACGTATAAACTTACTGAAAATCCATGAGGTATGCAGGTGTTTTTCAGGAAAACAACAACGCTTTACCTTATTGATTACTTATTTAGTGGGCGAACTTAAACAGATGGATTGTATTTGTCAACAAAAAAGCGTAAAATATGCTGACAAGTCTACTGCAAAAATGCTTTTTTCTCCGCTGGCAAGCCCCTCTTCCTTATGATATAATCAGGCGTTCTCTTTACGTTGGCAGCAAAAATTGATTGTTTCATCCCCTGCCTCTCCAATAAAAAATAAAACGCTATCTCAGGGTGATAAATAGTTATCCCGCAGTCTGATTATGAAAGGCCACCACCTCTTCGTAGGTACACCCTGTGCCACCGAAGATATCCAGTGCGCTTCCCACTGTTGCGTCCAGCTTAGATTTTCCGGCCCTGCGAATAATTATTAAATCGTCCATGTCGGTGACCCCGCCTGCATAGGTGATGGGCTTGCTTACCCCGGCCGCTGCCAGAAGCTCAATCAACCGTTCATCAACGCCCATGCATTTACCCTCCACATCGACAGCATGGATCAAAAACTCATCGCAGCTCACTTCAAGCTCCTTCAGCATTTTTCCGCTGATCCTCAAATCAGTAAACTTCTGCCATCGGTCGGTAACGACATAATAGCCATTATCTTTCCAACGACAGCTCAGATCAAGCACCAAACGCTCTTTGCCGATGAGCTGACACAATCTATCCAACCGCTCCGTATCCAGTTGCCCATCATGAAAGACATGAGAGGTGACAATAACGTGGGAAGCTCCTCGATCGAGCCAAAGCTCAGCATTTTCCGCATTTATCCCCCCACCGAGTTGCAGACCTCCAGGCCAGCCCTTCAAGGCCTCTGTTGCGGCCTCTTCATTGCCGGGCCCCAGCATGATAACATGTCCTCCAGGAAGATTATCCTGACGGTACATTCGGGCGTAATGTGAAGAAGAAAATTGAGAAGAAAAATTGGTTCGCAGGGTTGCGGAATCACTGTCGCTCAGCGTGGAGCCGACAATCTGTTTCACCTTGCCGTTATGCAGGTCAATACAAGGACGGAAGCGCATTTTTTCTTAAATAACGTATGAATTAATTTGGCAAAAAAAAAGCAAGATGCGAAAAAATCGCATCTTGCTTATAAATCGATGAACAGATTAATCAGTCATCCTGCTGAACCATCATAGTTGCGGGATCAAGGCTCAGGTGATATGAGTCGCCGCTGCAGGCATCGCTGTTATGGCGAATGATCTCAAGCTGGACATTCTTCTGCTCAGATTTAAGCAAAACAACCGTCTCAAAAAGGTCGTCAAGCTCATGACAAGGTGCAGGTACCCCTGATGGAGATACTCGATCATCCTCACGATGACTGGTTGCGGAAAACCACGTCTGGAGGCGCAGGCTCTCCATCAGATTATTAATATCTTCCAAATCTTTGTGATCCATGTTTGTGAAATCGAAGCCATCAATCACCACACAATCCGGTTTAAAGATATCCTGCAGGATCAAATCGTTCAGTCGCTCTTCAAGACGAGCCCGGTTAAAGGCGGATTCCTTAAAGGTCATGATCATCCGGTGCTGCTGCACCATATCAATCAGCTCATGGGGCTTAGCCACAGAGCATTTCTGAAGGATAATCTCCAGTATATCGTCATACCAAAGCTTTGTTTTCTCCAGGTTTTCTCCAATACTGATATGGACAACCCGTTTTCCGCGAAGAATGGAATCCAAGGCAATCTGGACCAGAAGAGCGGTCTTTCCCAAGCCTGCCCGGGCCATGATCAGGCCCATTTTTTTGTCGTTTCCGGCTAAATTCAACACCCGTAACGGATTCTTTTTCACCAACGGTTCATATCCCATGCTACCACCTCTTATTTTTTCGTCTCTCTTTCGTATCGCTAAGCGCAGTCCGCAATCAGACGCAGACTACTCTATTCCTCCAAGATTCCGTCTGAATCACCCTTTTTTCCTGGATTCTTCGTATTCCTTGATCAGCTCTTCAGCGACACTCTTGGGAACCTGCTTATACGTTGAGAACTCCATAGTGAATTCAGCCTTTCCCTGGGTTAGAGAACGCAGGGTGGTTGAGTAGCCAAACATCTCGGATAAAGGCATATCGGCCTCTACAACGGTATAACTCCCCTCTTCTGAGGTACCGACAATCATGCCGCGTCGCTGATTCAGGCTTCCCATGATCGATCCCTGAAACTCGGAAGGCCCTTCTACGGAGACCTTCATGATCGGCTCCATGATAACCGGACCAGCTTTTTTATAGCCCTCTTTAAAGGCTCCTTTAGAGGCCTGTTGAAAAGCCATATCCGAGGAATCGACCGCATGGTAACTCCCGTCGTTGATCAGGCAACGAACCCCGGTAATGGGCGCACCGATCAGCAGGCCCTTTTCCATGGAAGCCTGGAAGCCCTTGTCACAGGACGGGATATACTCACGCGGGATAACACCACCCACGATCTCATCAACAAACTCGTACTCTTCCTCTTCCAGAGGCTCCATATAGCCGCCCACTCGACCGAACTGCCCTGAACCACCTGTCTGTTTCTTATGGGTATAGTTGAACTCCGCCCGCTGAGTAATGGCCTCACGATAGGCAACCCGAGGAGCACCAACCTCAACCTCGGCCTTATACTCACGCTTCATGCGTTCAATGTACACTTCCAGATGCAGCTCGCCCATACCGGAAATAATGGTCTCACTGGTCTCATGATCGACAAAGGTCTTAAAGGTCGGGTCTTCCTTACTGAATCGATTCAGGGCCTTGGACATATTGTCCTGGGCTTTATTGTCTACCGGAGTAATCGCCAAAGAAATAACCGGTGCAGGGACATGCATGGAACTCATGGACCAGTTAATCTTGCTGTCGCAGAAGGTATCGCCGGAGGCGCAGTCCACACCGAAGAGACCAACGATATCCCCGGAACCGGCTTGTTCGATTTCTTCCATCTCATTGGAGTGCATCCGAACCAGACGTCCGACTTTGACCTTTTTACCGGTTCTGGTATTGTAGATGGTCTCGCCTTTCTTCAGGATACCCTGATAGGTACGCACATAGGTCAGCTGACCGTAACGACCGTCCTCCAGTTTAAAAGCCAGAGCAACCAGCGGATCATCAGGATTATTAGAAACCGTCATTTCCTCTTCATCATTATCCAGATCAAGAGCAGTATTTACTACATCAGTCGGACAGGGCAGATACGTCTCGACAGCATCCAACAGAGGCTGAACTCCCTTGTTTTTATAAGCAGAACCGATCATTACCGGTGCCAGCTCCAGATCCAAGGTACCTTTACGGATAGCGGCCTGAATCAGCTCCACAGGAATTTCTTCCTCTTCCAGCATAGCCTCCATCAACTCTTCCGAGAACATGGAAACTGCATCCAGCAACTCCTCTCGCTTCTCCTCGGCCTCATCTTTCAGGTTATCAGGGATCTCTTCATAACGAATGTCATCACCTTGATCTCCGTCAAAATAGATAGCCTTCATGGTGACCAAGTCAACCATACCTTCCAGGTCTGATTCCAAACCAATAGGCATCTGAATCATAACAGCATTGAGGTTCAGTTTGTCCCGCAGCTGGCCGACAACTCGTTCTGGATTAGCACCTGTTCTATCGCATTTATTGATAAAAGCGATACGCGGAACATTATATCTGGTCATCTGACGATCAACGGTAATGGACTGCGACTGAACACCGCCCACGGAGCAGAGGATCAGGACAGCACCGTCAAGCACTCGCAGAGCACGTTCAACTTCAACGGTAAAGTCAACATGGCCCGGTGTATCAATGATATTCACATCAATATCTTTCCATGAACAGTAGGTGGCTGCCGACTGAATGGTGATACCGCGCTCTTTTTCCAGCTCCATGGAATCCATTGTCGCGCCGACACCATCCTTGCCACGTACTTCATGAATAGCGTGGATGCGCTGCGTATAATAAAGGATTCGCTCGGTAAGTGTTGTCTTGCCGGAATCAATATGGGCACTGATGCCTATATTCCGTACCTTATCCAGATCTTTGTTCATCTCTTATTCCTCTGTTCCAGCTGCCTGGCCGCTGATTCTATCCGCTCCCTCTGATCCCCTCGGAATTCGGATAAAAAAAACTCGCTGTTTGCCGAGCAAACAACCATTTAAAAATAAAAAAGGAGTCACAGCGAATTCTGCAACCCCTCAACACATATCCTGCATTCGGGATGACACTAAGACAGTATCAAATAAGTGCCTTAAACAACTACACTTTAAAAACAGGGAGTCAATATCTATACTCTAAAAAGGACTTTATATACCCTATATAACTCAGATGCGCAAGGTAAAACTGCGAGAGAAATACAGGAAGAAAGAAACCAGAACACCGTATGTTCAAACACGTAATGCCAGACACTATGCACTATCAAGAGACACTCTTATCGTCTACCTTCGACACAATTTTCACCTTTTCCAGAACTCCAAAACATCAAACGATGAGTCTGTTATTCCGTCAAAGTATTAAACCGTTCCTCGCAAGAGAGCACTCGCTCTTGCGCAGCCTGAGCAAGGACCTGCTTAGCGGTGGCTACATCCTTTTGGATCTGCGTAGAGAGTTCTTCAATCGAGTTAAATTTGACTTCTCCACGTAAATAGCGAAGGAGATTAAGCCGGATGGGCTGTCCGTAGATGTCTTTATTGAAATCGAAAATATGCGTTTCAACAACCAGCTCACTCTCTCCGAAAGTAGGATTATAGCCTATATTAGTAACACTGCCGTACATCTTATCGTCATACAGCACCTGGGTTACATACACGCCTTTTTTGGGACAAAGATCCTCTTCCGAGAGCTTCAAGTTTGCTGTGGGAAAACCGATCTCCGCCCCTCCCCTCTGTTGCCCCCGTTGCACCTCGCCGTGGATATGGTAGCAGCGACCGAGTAAATTGCGCACATCGCTCATTCTCCCCTCCATGACCAGTTTCCGTATCCTCGTACTGGAAACCAGCATCTCGTCTTCATAATGGGCCTCAACCACCGTGACCGGAAATCCCCTTTGCTCTCCTTGGCGACGGAGGAAATCGATATTTCCCTCTCGTCCTTTACCAAAGGCATAATCATATCCAACCACCAATTCGTGGACCCCTATAGTGTCACAGAGAATTTTATTAACAAAATCGGTAGCCGTAGTTTTGGCGAACTGCTGGTCAAAAGGAAGAATAACCAAGGCATCAATTCCGGCCATGCGGATCAGTTCGATTTTTTGCCGGGTCGTGGAGATCAGCCTGATGCCATCCGGTCGCAACACTTTCAACGGGTGCGGATTAAAGGTGATAGCCACTGAGGTACCGCCGCTACTCTTAGCCCGAATGGCCACCTCGTGAAACAAGAGCTGATGTCCCAGATGCACTCCGTCAAAATTACCGATAGTGACTACCGGACGCTTAAAGGGTCTTTTGATTTCTTGTGGATTTCTGTACAGCTGCATATATTTCTTGTTGCCTCGTTTGATCATGAGGGTCATTTTTTACTTTTCCGATGCATTCGACCGTTTCGGAAAAACAAGCATATTCCTTTTTGGAAAAACAGAATATGTACTCCAACCGGACAAAACGCGCAAACAGTTCATTTCTCTTTGCCCAATGGGTTGGCAAGTTTTGCTTCAAATTATGCGAGGGTACCCGCTTATCACTTTTCTCGAATTATCAGTATATTCTCTTGTTGATTCTCACGTTTTCTCCTTCCAGTAATCCGCGCCGAGCAAGCTGGCAGAATCTTGACAAGGGGTAATGAGCTGTGTACTATGCTCTCATGCTGGCAGGATGCCTTTTCGCTGTTGGCAATTCCTTTTTCCCCCTTTCCGCCTCTTTTCCACCTCTTTCATGGAGAAAATGTATAATGAACGGCGCAGAACTCATGGTCAAATGCCTTGAGAATGAAGGAGTTGAATACATCTTCGGTATTCCCGGTGAAGAAAATCTTGCCTTTCTAGAGGCACTGAGATCCTCCTCTATTCAACTGATTCTGACTCGGCACGAGCAGGCTGCCGGATTTATGGCAGCAACCTATGGCCGACTTACCGGTAAACCGGGTGTTTGCATTGCCACTCTCGGGCCTGGGGCAACCAATTTTGTCACCAGTGTTTCCTATGCCTTTCTAGGCGGCATGCCCTGTCTGTTCATCACTGGCCAGAAGCCAATCAAGAGCTCCAAGCAGGGCCGGTTTCAGATCATCAATGTGGTCTCCATGATGGCCCCCATCACCAAGATGACTCGCCAGATTGTCGGGGCCGACTCCATTGCCACCTTGGTTCGCGAGTCGTTCCGGGTTGCTATCCAGGAGAAATCTGGGCCGGTTCATCTGGAACTGCCTGAGGATATTGCGGCTGAACTGACGAGGGTCACCCCCTTTCCTCTTACATCGATCCAAAAGAAACTCGCCTCAAATGAGTCTTTTGAAGAGGTGGCAGAGATCATCAAAAAGGCGAAAAACCCCCTTCTGCTGATTGCGGCAGCCAGTAATCGTCGCTCAGCCGGAACCGCGCTTGAGCATTTTATTGAACAAACCGGGATCCATTTTTTCTCCACCCAAATGGGCAAGGGCGCAGCTAATGAATTCCATCCTCGTTGCCTGGGAACAGCCGCCCTTTCTGACCATGATTATCTTCACTGTGCTATCGGCAAGGCAGATGTTATCATCAATATCGGGCATGATGTTGTTGAAAAACCGCCGTTTTTCATGCAAAGAAATGGGCTTATTGTTATTCATATCAACTACTTTCATGCTGTTTTTGACG
This sequence comes from Candidatus Electrothrix laxa, assembly GCA_942492895.1. GTDB lineage: Bacteria > Desulfobacterota > Desulfobulbia > Desulfobulbales > Desulfobulbaceae > Electrothrix > Electrothrix laxa. The sequence goes on along the minus strand of OW818652.1, from coordinate 3,317,845 downwards.
AGGTCTATTTTCCGCAGCACGAGGTGATCGGTGATATTGCGGATTCCATGCAACGGCTGGCTGCTCTTATTACCCCGAACTCCCTTGGTGGAGACGGTTATTTTCAGCTCCTCAAGGAAGAGATTGATAAGCATGTGTACAAACGCACCTTGCCTGCCACCTTCCCCTATACCCCGCAACAGCTGACTCGGGTTCTGCGTGAACTCATGGATAAGGATTCCATCCTTTCTCTGGATAACGGGATGTACAAAATATGGTTTGCCCGCAACTACCGCTCTACGAATTCACATTCCGTGCTGCTTGATAATGCCCTAGCCACTATGGGGGCTGGCTTGCCGGTGGCCATTGCCGCCAAGATGCTCTTTCCAGAAAAAAAGGTGGTTGCAGTCTGCGGCGACGGAGGCTTTATGATGAATTCCCAGGAGATGGAAACCGCTATCCGCCTTAAGCTGGACCTGATCATCCTCCTTATCCGTGATGATGCCTTTGGTATGATCAAGTGGAAACAGGGAGGTATGGGATTACCCGATTTTGGACTCAATTTCGGCAACCCGGATTTTGTCAAGTATGCGGAGAGCTATGGGGCACGCGGTTACCGGGGTGTGAGTCAGGAACAGCTTGCGGAAGTGCTGGACCATTGTCTCAACACTCCCGGAGTACATTTGATAGAGTTGCCCATTGATTATGCGGAAAATGAATCCGTATTGACTGAAGAGCTGAAACGCAAAACCTGTTTGCTGGGGTAAGCATGCCGGGCAAGCACAGGGCTGCCCCTTGTATTATCTGTCGTAGGGGTAAACCTGTGTGTTTACCCTTGCCGCCATCCAGAAAATAAAGGGCAGACACATAGGTCTGCCCCTACAATATGTACCGAAAACGGGAAACTTATTTTTTAGTAAATCCCTTGTACCTGATTAAAAGAGCTCTCCGCAGGAATGGCGGATGATCAATTGGTGGAACATCTCCACCAGTCCCCGCCCTATCATATACACGGATTCCACATTGGTGTTTTCCGAGACCTTGCTGTCAAAGAGGATATTCAGCTTTGAGGGAAAGTCCTCTTCAGATTCCCAGTAATTGATCAAAAAAGGAACCTTGGGTAAAGGGTAGAGGATACGTGCCTTGTCAGCCTCGGTTTCCCGGACCTCTTCAGCCTCAAAGAGATTCAGGATTTCGAAAAAAAGTTCTGTATGTTCATCGACCAGCTCTTGCATGGCCTTTTCGCAGCGATGGGCGAAAAAACGTTCCTTCCCGCCGGCATCTTTGATAGCCGGAAAGTCAATCCATTCTCCTGCCGGTTGCAACCCCTTGCTTTGCAGCAGATAGTGGAGGATGGGAATATGCACCCAATTATTGCAGTGGCATTCCGAAGCCATCCCGCCCTGAGCGTCAATCCAGAAATATTTTCCCAGGCATTTTATACCCACGGTTTCTTCTTTGAGCGGCAGGTCCAGCCTGCTGGCAATATCGCTGAGATCTTGTTGGTCGACCTCCTCTTGCAATGAGGCAAGATAGGCGTCCTGCTCCTCTTTCATAGATTTTTTTCGGACAATACCGCCGGAGAGCTCATTAATTTTTTCTGCGCTCAGCAGGGGGCAGTCGCTGAGTTTTTTCTGGCCCTGAATTACGGCAACAGAAAAGGCCATGCAGGAGGGTAGCAGGCAGCGGCGGCAGTTGGATTGATCCAGGTGTTTATAGAGTTCCAGGGGGGTCTTGATCATAACGTTATTTTAAAATGATATTTCTCAGCAGAATCGTCTCTTTATCGGGTACTATCGGCTGCAATCTATGCAGGAGTTCGGCCATAACAGAATCTGTTTAATAGGGCCTGTTTAACAAGCCCTGTTCAATAAGCCCAGTCAAAAAAGGACATTTTCTCTTCAGACAAAGGGCAGTACGATAAAATAAAAACCCAGACCAGTGGTCACCACGCCTGCCCCCTTCCTGAACCAGCTCGTAATCCGATTTTTGCCCTGTCTCTAGGACTCGAACCTGTAATCTCCCTCTGAAACACCCAACAGAACGTTTTTTTTGAACTACCTGTAATTACTGCAAGTCACATTATGAGGTTTACGGCGTGAGAGGCCGTGAAGAACAAAGAATTCAGACAGTTTCACCCGGTTTTCTGCCGCTTGAGACTGATTCGCACTGATCCGTCCGCAGCCCGCAAGCCTGCAATCAGCCTTCTGAGAGCGGTTTTTCGCCTCTCCGTCTTTCCATGACGGCCTTTCGCGCTGTCTCGTGATTCGAATCTGTGACCCCGCCCTTTAACCCGCACACTGCGGCCTTTGATTTTGGCCTGTGATACCGGAAGGAGTACTTCTCATCGAAAATACTGGATTTAAGTTTACTTTCTAGAGCAATTATGGTTAGAAGTAATCGTAGCGTTAAATGCGGATTAGGATGTTGTATAAAATTAATGCGTTTAGGTCGGTAGGGGTGATAGGTGATGGGAGCCTGACAATTCCCATGACGGTTGTTGGCTCCGTAGCTTTTCTATTAATTATGTTGCGTTATTTAAGTATTATCTTGATACCATCGAATCAAGACAGCATTAAGGAGATGCCTATGGAAAAGACATTAACTCGTTGTACTCGTGTGTTTTTTTGTTCAGTAGTTGGAAGTTTAGAGGCTATTGGAGTCGGAGTCGTTGCAGGACACCTATCGACATAAGGGCATTAATATATAAATGATATGGATCAATTATTTGACTTTCTAAAAAATATTGGATTAGTTTTTTCTGTCATTGTTTCTTTTTTTAGCTTGTATACACACTGGAAGAATAAACCTGAAGTTGATGTAAAAATTATTGATATAAACAGGAGTGACGACCTCATTGCAGTAAGATTGTCCTTTCAAAACAGCGGCAACAAGATGTCTTCTGCTACCGAGTACTTGCTTGAATTCAACCAGAAGACCATCAAAGCTCTTCAGGTGCAAGATCCAATTGCTTGTCCAACTGGAAACTCTTCAATTTCAAGATCCAAGTCAACAATGCCCCAATATAAAGAAGCATTTCCGCTAGAACTTCCGCAAGGGAAAGCTTGTCACTTTACCTTGATTTTCAGAGTCGGAGATAGTTCTCTAATGAATGCAAAATTGAAAATTAATTTAATTAACCATCTCGACAGTCGTGAGTTTGTAATGCTTAACACTGAAGTAGCTGTATAAATCATTTTCACTTAAGATTATGAATTTTCAAGCTGCTCGTTGGCAAACGTGGTCTTCAGTTTGAATGATTTTTTTCTTAAATCTGCCCTTGATAATCTTGGCACGAATTTCTCGCATTGTCGCTGTTGGTGCGACTTTGAGGAAATCCTGTACCAATAAATTTGCAATCACCATTTTGACCGTTCTCTCAGAAGGAATATATCGAGAACGAGTTCGCAGGAATCCTTCAAATCTGCTCCATATTTCTTTTGGAAATTTGAGTGCTATTAATTGAAGCAAACCAAGAGAAATTGCTCCAAGGTTCACAAAACGTTCAGTAGCATCCCAGCAAGCCTGAATCGTTTTTGCGTTTTCTACCTGTGGAGCCTGCTGAGTTTTATTGCTTTTGGGTTTTCTCGAATGCTTAGGCATTTTTTTCGACCAGAAATGACATTGGAAGATATGGAGAACATTTTTTAGCATATCGAACATGGTTTCTATACGGGTTCTGAGACAATAGAGTTCGATTGCAGCAATCGGATCCTGGTCGAGATTACTGCACATGAGAACAATGGGACCACGTGACGTTTTGGCAAAAACAAAACGAAGAGACCCTTTAGTAGATTTCCATAATAAATCCAGGTGGTAAATATAAATTTCCTCCATATGTCCGTAAATACGGACTGATACTTTTTGAAACAGGTACAAATGGTCAAAAACTTCTGCCAGATGAATATGTTCTCCGTACTGACTGGGGCGACCCATCCCAGTATAACAAGACGGATCTGCCTGAAAGTACCCGACATAGTTTTTCTTTGCCTGGGTGCGGCTTCAGCATGATGTATTATTCTGTTTCATACCGGACTCCAAACTGAATAATCTTGTCCCAAAATTGTTGCCACCTGTCTGTCGTCTGAACTAATGCTCGTAAACTTAATATGACTTTGGCTCCTTTCGTTTTCCAGCGCATACCGGACCCGCAAAGTCGCTGTTTAACCAATGTTTTGCAGGCGGCTTCGGTAACACCTGAACCAATCGGTAGTTTTTCAGCAACATGCTGAGCATAATTCATTCTGTTTTTTGCAAGATTATTAGAAAAATAAGTTATTGTCGCCTCAAGATCTTTTTTAATAGTGTCAGATAATTTAGAAGCTGTGACGGCCTTTAATTCATCCAAAATGGTTTGAGCTGAATTTTTCTTATGCTTAAGCAATGAGCAACACTCCGATAGCCATCTTTTACGTTCAGCTATTGTCGTTTTTTTCGGATAAACAGCATGGGAGGCTTTGGCCAGGTATTCAGTGACATGATAAAAATCTACTAATTGACGTTGAGTATGCGACTCTAAAAATGTCCAGTTATCTTTAGCGCCGTCGGCAATACCAAGATAAAGTGCATCGGGATAAAGTGCTTTAAGGCGCGTAATTTCATCTTCGTAGCGTTTCTTAAAATTTGCTTTTCTGTACTCCGGCGCCTCACCTAAATAAATGGTGTGCCGACGTTCGCCGTCGCAGTCGTATAAAGAAAGATTGCCAACCATCGCTTCACGGTAACCGTCATTCGCCATCAGGAGATACGCTCCGTCCAAGCTGAAAACAATCGTGCTGATCGGCTCGTCCGGTGCAGGGGGCTGATATTCCCATTTTTCCTCCTGAGCGCATGCTATACTTCCGACCCAATCCGTCACGTTCTGCACTGTTGATTTGGCGATTGAACGATTATGATTTTCTTTTAAATCAACACAAACCGACTTTGCATTGCCTTGTGAATATTTGTGTGATAACTGCTGTGCAAATTTAGGGGTCGCCGCAAAAATTGTACGTGCAGAATCTTCCAACGGACAAAAAATACGACCTCCTTTTGAGCTTTGATAAACATGGCGCTCAATTTCTGCTACCCCAAAAGGTGTTTGATATTTCTTGCTATCTTTATTTTTAGAGGTTAATTTGATCCCGTTCAGTATGATAGGTGAACCGTCCGTATCGAAACGTTTAAGTGCTTCGCCCGTCGCCGCAGACCCCATATCATTTACGGCATCCAATATGCTATTTTCCATTTCAAGCATGTCGCCTTCAAGAGTGATGGTCACAGACACGGTGATGCTACCGTTAATATTTCGAATAATAGTTGCCATATTATTTTTTAGTGGAAGGAATGGAAATCAATTCTAAAAATAAGCACCATATACTATATTACGAAATAAAACATTATATTTAAGCCTCACCCCTTTGCCTTTGTAATAATATGTACAGCAGGAGCTTTAATTGACCTCAACCAGGTTGCCTGAGCCAGCAGAAACACCGGACCTACAGAAAAAAAAGCATCCAGAACCAAGACAGCACCCTGGTTCGTTTGAAGAGAAAAATCAATAGCCATCTGGACCATCTGTTCTCCCAAAGTCAAAGATGATTTCTTGGCTTCCCCTAAATGAATGGAACCTTGATGCAGACGTAAATTTAACGGTAGTGCAAAAGGAGTTGTCATGCCCCCGACTGCCAAAGCTAGGCCTCCCCAGCACTGACCTCTGAAATACGAGGGTTTGCTTTGTGTTTCAGAATCTTGGCGTAAAGTTACAACACCGGGCATTCGGCGACCTTCCTTGGGGACATATGTGTGGTCTCCGAGTGTAACGACACGACCTTGTGAGCAAATGGCTTGTTGTTGATAGACGGCAAAAACAGCCCAGTGCTCCAATAAGCCACTTAATTCCCAAGCTGAAGAGCGAAAAAAACGCAGTAAAGTATGGTACCCTTGGTTGTCTATCAGCCAAAAACGACAGAAAGAGGAAACACCTGTCATTTCACTGCTGCCGATGAATCCTAAAACTATCATCACAAATATTAACCATGTGCGATGACGGGAAAATACTTTACGAAAACCGTAGAGTGAGTCATATAAGTATGTGAGCATACAAATTCCTTCATTGTGAAGATTAAATGTTTGGTAGACATTTACAATTTGTATGCTCTTTTATGTTTTTTTTTTAGATAAGTCTTCTCGTTCTTGTATTTTTTAGAGCTTTAAACGAAGTGAGAACTCGCGACTCACGAGTTAACCATAAAGAAAAAGTGCTGGATATCAACGTCGCATAACGGATCTTATGTGAAATACCACCTCCTGCCGGAGCGACACCAAAGCACCACAGACGAACCACCCGAAAGAGTTTCATTAAAAAGAACTTGCCAAGGCAAAGTCACCCGCCCGTCCCTCCTGCCTTACCGCACAAAAAGCGGCGACTCCTCAACAAACCGCCTGATTTCATCTCGCACGCGACGATAGAAAACCAAGGTATCTTCTTTTGCCCCCCTCTGCTCTTCCGACAGCGTGGGAGGGTCAGCAAAGCCATGGTGAATAACCTTGGTTGATCCCGGAAAAAAAGGACACTTTGCATCAGCATAACCACAAACCGTGACAACCAAATCAAAATGCTGTTCTGGCAGAGCATGCACCAGCTTGGAAGAGTGTTTGGAAATATCCACCCCCGCTTCGGCCATCACCTGCACTGCCAGAGGATTAAGGCCATGAATCTCGATTCCGGCAGAATAAGCCTCAATATGTTCACTGTGAAGATGCCTTGCCCAGCCCTCCGCCATTTGACTGCGACAGGAGTTACCCGTACAGAGAAAAAGGATATTTTTTTTCATAGCATACGGGTAAAAGCTGAAGAGTTGGGGGCTTACCAAAAAACAAGATCCCCATTTCCTGTGCGGGATTGTAGGGGCAGACCTGCGTGTCTGCCCGGAAGAGTTTACTAATCCTGACAGCAGACGTGACTGACTATCCCCTTGTCTGTTTTTTTGAACGGAAAATATTTTTTCCTTATCCAAAGGGCAACATGCACCAAAGCAATCAGTACCGGCACCTCAACCAGTGGGCCGATAACAGCAGCAAAGGCTTGGCCGGAATCAATACCGAAAACAGCGATAGCCACGGCTATCGCCAGTTCAAAATTATTGGAGGCCGCAGTGAACGAGAGCGTTGCGGCCTGCTCGTAGGTAGCTCCGACCTTCATGGACATGAAAAAGGAGATCAGAAACATGACCAAAAAATAGATAGTGAGTGGAATGGCGATATGCACCACATCCAGGGGAAGACGAACAATATATTCTCCCTTGAGAGAAAACATGACCATGATGGTGAACAGTAAAAAGACCAGAGTCAGAGGGCTGAGTCTGGGCAGAAGTTTCTCCTGATACCAGTCTTCGCCCTTGATTTTGATTCCGATAAAACGGGTGAGCATACCGGCAAAAAAAGGGATACCGAGATAAATAAAGACCGATTCCGCAATCTGGCCCATGGATATGTTGACGACCACGCCTGCAATACCGAACCATTTGGGTAAAATAGTGATAAAGAGCCATGCATAAACCGAAAAAAATAAGACCTGAAAAATGGAGTTAAAGGCCACCAGCCCGGCGCAGTATTCGGTATCGCCTTCAGCCAAATCATTCCAGACAATAACCATCGCTATGCAACGGGCCAGCCCGATAAGAATTAAGCCCACCATGTATTCATGCTGATGAGACAGGAACGTAACAGCCAGTCCGAACATAAGCACAGGTCCGACAAGCCAGTTTTGCACCAGTGACAGGGCAAGTACCTTGAAATTACGGAAGACCTTATGTAATTTTTCATACTTAACCTTAGCCAGAGGAGGATACATCATCAAAATAAGTCCCACAGCAATAGGGATATTGGTGGTGCCGACTTGGAAGGAGTTGATCACATTTTTGATCTGCGGAAAAAGATAGCCGTTCATAACCCCGATCAACATGGCCAAAAATATCCAAAAGGTGAGAAAACGGTCAAGAAAGGAGAGTTTTTTATTCAAAGCACTCATATGTATTTTCCAATTTCTTTTTTTATTCAGACAAAGGGAAGTACGATAAAATAAAGACCCAAACCGGTGATCACCACGCCTGCCCCCTTCCTGAACCAGCTCGTTCCCTGACCAAAGGAGGAACTTTCCAACAGCCTCCTGACCGTGGCCGTAGAACTGCCTGCCACAGCGATGGGCAGGCAATGGCCGATACCAAAAAGGGTGATGAACAGTATACCGGTGGCAACTTTTGCTTGAACAGTGATAACAGCGAGAATAGGGGCGATAAAGCCAAAGGTGCAGGAGCCGGAGAGTATGCCGTAAGCCAGCCCGAGAGTAAGGGCACCGGAAGAGCCCTTGAGCTGTAATTTCGACATCATGCTATTACCGGGCATGGAGCATTTTGCCACGCCGAGCATATCAAGGGCCACCCAAAGCAGGATAACGCCGATAAGGATTGTCCAATACGACCCGACATCACCCAGCATTCTGCCCAGCAGAGAGCAGATAATTCCCACCGCCGCAATGGTGATAAACAGGCCGACACTGAAGAGCACGGCAAATTTGATGGCCCGTCTCCCTTCCACCAATTCGTCCTGCCCGCCGACATAGGCTACGATCAACGGGATAGAGGCCAAGTGACAGGGGCTGAACAGCACTGAAACCATTCCCCAGAGCAGGCAGCCGATGGCGGCGATCCAGCCCCCATTGGTTATCCAGGCGTTGATGGCGAGAAATACGCTATCCATTATTTCGCCTTGGCCGGTTGCTTGACACCCATCTTGGTTAATTGGCCGACAATGGCCTCCTCAGACAGAAAACCTTGATGCCGATAGACCTCTTTGCCTTGTGCATCAAAAAAAATCTGGGTCGGAATGGTGGATATCTTAAATTTCTCCCCTTGGCTCTTATCCTTCCAGACATCTATAAAGATGACGGCGGCCCGGCCTGCATATTCGGCGGTCATTTTTTTCAGGATCGGAGCCATCATCTTGCAGGGAATGCATTTATGGGCACCCAAATCCACCATAGTGATCATATTGGGCACCGGAACCTCAGCAGGAGTATCCGATGCTGTCACCGAACTTGCCGGAAGAAGCAGAGAAAACAGAATCAGGTTGAAACAAATGAGTGAGGAAACTCTCTTCATAACGTTTTTAATCTTTTAAATAATGAGGTTAAATAAAAAGCCAGTGAGTAGAATACCGCCGCCAACCACGGCGATAAACACCCCGATGAGCTTGGGCTTCAGCACCTTGCGAAGGATCACTATTTCCGGCAGGGACAGGGCGATAACACTCATCATAAAGGCTAACACCGTTCCGAGAGCGGCCCCTTTGCCGAGCAGGGCTTCAACGATCGGTACAATGCCCGCCGCATTAGAATACATCGGGATACCGACCAAGACTGCTCCAGGCACCGACCACCAGGCATCCTTACCCATAACAGCGGCCATGAAGTCTTCAGGCACATAGCCGTGGATGGTCGCGCCTACCCCGATACCGGCGATAACATAGGGCCAGACCTTACCGACAATATCCCGCACCGCTTCTTTACCCTGCTCAATGCGATCTGTCCAGGTAAGCTGAGTATCCATGTCCAGCTGTTCTCCAGCCCGTATTTCCCGTACCCAGTCTTCAATAGAGGATTCCATGTTAAAACGACCGATAATCCAGCCAGAAACAATGGCCACAGCAAGACCTGTAACCAGATAAAGACCGGCAACTTTCCACCCCAAGAGGCCGTAAAGGAGAACCAGTGCGACCTCATTGACCATAGGGGCGGCGATGAGAAAAGACAGGGTGACGCCCAAGGGTACTCCTGCCTGAACAAAGCCGATAAAAAGCGGCACTGCGGAGCAGGAACAAAAGGGGGTAACAATCCCCAGGCCAGCTGCCATGACATTACCGGTTATTTCTCTTTTTCCGGCCAGCAGGCTCCGGGTTTTCTCCGGGGTGAAAAAACTGCGAAGTATCCCGACCGTGAAGACAATCAAGAGCAGGAGCATCATAACCTTGGGGGTGTCATAGACAAAAAATTGCACAGCCTCGCCAAGGTGACTGCCCGGAGTAAGGCCCAGTAGGCTATAGGCAAACCAATGGGAAAACGGCAGAAGTTGCTTGTACAGGACAAACCAGAGGGCGATCCCGAAGATGCCCCATGCGACCCGTTTTATCTTCTGTTTTTTTTGCTCGCCTTGCTCATTTTGCTCGCTTGGCTCGTTTTGCTTTTCCTCACCAGTCACCTGGTGGAGTTCAGCATCAGCTCCACAGCAGCCTGTCGGTTTAATGGGTTCCATATTCTTTTCCCGGCCTTACCTTTCTATACAATCCAAGATAAAATTTCCTTTTTAGAGGGAGCCTTGCCCACACATTTTACCTGGCCGTCAATAATGACCGCTGGCGTGGACAGCACCCCTAATTTCGCCATCTCGGCAAAATCAGATATTTTTTCAATCTCAGCCTCAAGCCCGGCCTCGGCAACAGCTTCTCGCACTGCTTCAGTAGCCTGCTCGCATTTTTTGCAACCGGGTCCGCAAATCTTAATGTTCATTCTGTTCTCCTTTGAATTAGGCGGCGCAAATTCGTTCCCGATCAACCTGGGGTAATCTGGCCAAAATTTCCTGAATTTGACGATCATCGTCCAGCCAGCCCGCAAGATTATTCAGCATGGTTTCGGCATAGACTGATTCATCTCCAGCAGCGAGTTGGTAGTTCACCCAGGAACCTTCCCGACTTGATTCAACCAAGCCGGCATCTTCAAGATTCTTCAGATGCTTGGACACTGTCGGCTGAGCCAAACCGAGCAACGCGGTCATCTCGCAGACACAAAGTTCTTTTTGCTTCAGAAGCTTGATGATTTTTACCCTGTTCGGATCGGACAACGCCTTCATTATACGTATAAACGTTTTCATATACCCCTCTCAAATAGATAGATGCGAATATGACTATATTGCTATTACCCTTCTTTTGTCAAGAATTTATTTTGGCTCATGTTGTCATTGGCCATGTATCTGGAAAACGCAATCCGTTTTTTTCAACGTGCACCGCTGCATTATTCCCCTTGACCAGATGTGCGTAATAACGTACGCTTTGTATGGATACTCCGAAAAAATATTTACGAGGTGAATTATGCCGACGTTAACTGCTACTCAGGCACGTTCGAAACTCTATCGTCTGATAGATGATACTGCTGCTTCACATCAACCTGTGACAATTACCGGAAAAAGAGGAAATGCTGTGCTGATTTCCGAAGAAGACTGGATAGCTATACAAGAAACGCTTTACCTGATGTCTGTTCCGGGTATGAGGGAGTCGATCAAGGAAGGGCTGGCCGTTCCTCTCAGCGAGTGTGAAGAGGACATTGAATGGTGATATGGAAAATTTTCTATACGAAGCAGGCATTGAAAGATGCCAAAAAACTTTCTGCCTCCGGGTTGCGGAAAAAAGCTGAAAAGCTGCTGGACGTTCTCCGGGACAACCCTTATCAGACACCTCCCCCGTTTGAGAAGCTCGTAGGTGATTTATCAGGTGCAGACTCCCGACGAATCAATATTCAGCACCGGATAGTCTATCAGATTTTTGATAGTGAGAAGACCGTCAAGGTTATCTGTTTGTGGACTCATTATGAATGAGAGGTTTGAACCTGTGACACCCCGCTGTCTCCCCCCGTCAGTGCGTCTTCCGTTTTTCTGTTCTATAATTCCGTCATGTTTGCATTTATTGCTGCGTCTGACGACGGAGTGAGAGGCCGTGAAAAATGACCGACTGTGCCCACAATAGACCACTTGAGACGGAAGAACGGTCATATTCGCACTAGTCGCACAAAACCGGCCCCCTTACGGCCCTCCAAACCCGGTTTTTGGGGGATTTTGCTCATTTTGACCGCCCAAAGGGCCGTTGTTATCTACAGGATAAAACAAGGGGCTGATTTTTTTGCTTATTGTTGACATTTTATTTTTATAGGCTATTCCTTACTTGACTACAAAGTAACCTATATGTTACCGTATATAGTATGAAGATTGAAGAATATATTCGGGAAGACGGCTCAAATCCGTTTAAAAAATGGTTTGATAAGCTTGATCGGCAGGCGGCAGCTAAAGTCACTGTGGCCCTGGCTAGATTGGAACTTGGTAATGCATCAGGGGTGAAATGGTTCAGCGGAATCGGTGAGTACCGTATCCACTGGGGGCCGGGATACAGAATTTATCTGGCTCAAAGGGGAGATGAACTGGTAATCCTTTTCGGAGATGGAACGAAGAAAGCTCAGCAAGCCGATATAAAAAAGGTTAATGAACTGTTTAAGGAGTATAAAAAACGTATGACAGCGGATCGTCAGAAAAAGAGGTGAAAGATGCCGATAGTCAGAGAATATAAAGAAACCATTAAGGAACGGGCTCAACGCGAGCCTGAATTTGCCTCCGCTCTGCTTGACGAGGCTGTTACCTTGTTTCTTAACGGTGAACCGGACACAGCAAGACTGATCCTGAGAGATTTGGTAAATGCTACAGTAGGGTTCGAAGCATTGGCGACCGAAACGACAAAACCCAGCAAGAGCCTTCATAGAATGCTGTCAGCCAAAGGCAATCCCACTATGGACAACCTGGCAGCGATCCTGAAGGTTCTCCGACAGAATTTCAAAATTAACTTTGAAGTTCATGCCGTTCCTTCATGAAATTACCAAACTTCACTTCTTACCGGGCGCGTGATCATCACGTAGCCCGGTTTCTTTTTGCCCTGGCTTTGGGATTCAAACCTGCGACCCCGCCCTGTAACCCACATCACTGCGCGGTTTAACTTTGGCCTGTGATACCGCTATGAGTTCTTTTTATTTACTTTTTCAATTCAACATGTATCTTTGATAAATTGAAATCGCTGGTGTTAAATTGAGGGCTGTCCCTCATTTGCACTCCCGACGAATCAATATTCAGCGTCGGATAGTCTATCAGATCATTGACAGTGAAAAGACCGTCAAGGTTATCCGTTTGTGGACTCATTATGAATGAGAGATTTGCCCCCGGCCCACCTGAAGCCCACCCTGGGTAAATAACAGGGTGGAGGTTAAACCAAAGCTACATGGATATGACGGCCAACAGCTTTTGCAAACTTTTCAAGGGTGGACAAACGAATATCAGTGGCATGATTTTCCATTCTGGAAATAACAGACCTTGTTGTCTTGAGTTCATCGGCAATCTGCTTCTGCGTCAATCCGGCTTCAACCCGAGCCTGCTTTAAAAGAACTCCAAGTTTGAATGTTTCAAATTGCTTTTCATAATCCTTCCAGAAATTAGGATCTTCAGCCATTCGTTTTTTTTGTATTTTTGCAAGTCACTCATACCGTTATCCTTTTCGAAAAATAATCGGGCTTGGTTCTAAGTTCGGCCAATTGATTTGCTACGCTTGGTACTCGTGATAAAAAAGGTTGTTAAATCAACAGGGCTGCCATGCAGGTACAGGTTGTATTGGCAAGATGGCCGAAGTTAGAACCAAGCCCGAATATGTTTCTATTTCTTAATTTCGACAGCCTAGGAGCGACCTGTACGTGTCGTATAGTTCATGGGTATTTAATTTGATACATTTTTTAATACGCAGGCATCAACAAAGCATTCTCCTAGTTTGCTAAATATACATAAATATCTGTGGTTATAATTTTTTATTGATGTAAACACAGGCTTTCCCTGTTCGTATTTGGTATGAGTCGATATTGTTTCTTTCTTTGTCCCGCTCGAAGATATTTTTATGATCTTTAGTCTTGTAAGATTTTCGTAATAAAGCTCAATGTTGTTTTTATTTTCTAATTCTAAGTCGTTACACGACTTCTTAAAAGTGGAAATAATTAATTTATGTAACTGATCAAGAGAACTCGTATGTGCTCCGTATCCTTCTCTTTCCTGTATTATTATGTTGCATATATTGGGATAGTCATCAAATAGAGAGAGATGTTTTATAATTTTTGCCTCATCAGGTGATATCTGTTTTATGATTTCTGCAAGGCACGGATGCGCTATGGATGACTTGTTTTTGTCCATAGCTGTTGTTAATAGTTCTAAAAATAATTCTCTCAGTATCTCGTGATTATAGTTTATATTTATCCCTTGAAGCACCGGGATCGCAATGCTTGGATCAGGTAATTGAATTCTATCTGGTGGAATCTTTTTTAATTTTTCTGGAAGTTTTTCTTCTATAAACGAATTTGTTAATTTAAGTGGAAGTAAAAGCAACAGGTTAAAGGATTTCGATATTGTTTCTAGTGCTTCCCCAAGTTGCTGTGCTGCGGGTTGAATAGCGTCTTGGTAGATCGGAATTTTCTGTGTAAGAGCAGCTACCGCATTAACAATATCAGCGACTTTAGTGTCTTCTTGAGTTGAATTTGGCATTTTTTATCTCATTAGTTTATTTTTTCTTTAACTGCGCGATACAGGGCGAGATGGGACGAGTATATTTATTGAGAATCAATTTTAACTCACATTGAGCGGGTGCAGCTTTATGAAGTTTGATATATATTAGCCACACCATCACCAAAGAGTAACAGTATTCGTTTTTTCAGCTCGGTAATGCCGTCAAAAACATATTTAACCCGGTTTCCAACTGTAATTTTGATACGACTGATTCCGCCCATTAACTGAAAAATCCAGCGCAAAGTAGGCGTCTGAGTAGGCTGGTTAATTTGATTAGGAACGGTTTCCTGCTGTTCAGCTAACCGATTACGCATTCGTCTTTCTGCTATCCCGTAAACTAACAGTGAAAGCACCATGACCATAAGTAATGCAGAAATTCGAGACGGCTTTTTTAAAAATAAGGAGGAAGCAAAAAATAAAGGATCCTTCAGAAAACGGAACCCTTGTTCCGCATGGTTTTGTTCCTTATAGGCATCAAGAACTTCCTGTACAGACAGATGTTCTTCATGGATATTAGTGCCTATGATATAACATGCAGCTACTTTTTGCAGTCGATCCACTTTGTCGCTGTCAAGCTGTGCTGCTAAAACTATCTGATAATCAATTGCGACAGGTTGTTCACCTTTTTTCGGACGTCCTTTCCCTTTGTACTGTTTATGTTCTATGATTTCATACGATGATAGGCTGTGGGTCTTCCATCTGCTGGCTAATTTCTCGCCTGCTTTGATTGCATCTTCTACGCAGTGAAAGCGATCCGCTTGCAGGTGAAAAGTTGCTTTCTGGATCTTAACTCTTTCTTTTTTTGCCTTTTTTTCGATTTTTTTGACGGATTTTTGACGAGAAGCTTCAGAAGAAACAACATGCCACCTCTGCCTGATTCCATAATGCTCCACATTGAACATCTTGACGTTAGGTCCGTCATCGAATTCCAGCCAGTCATCTGTGTTATCCAAGGCCTGAGTGATAACTTCTTCAACTTCTTTTATATTTTGAGGAATACGGGTGACAAAAAGCAGTTTACTTAAATTTGGGGCATTCTTCCGAGTATACATCTTGCAGTCGGCTACAATATACCGAGGGGTTTCAGACTGTTCAAACTCTTTGATCAGAGCTGCCGCACGATCCTTAAAGACAGTGTTGTCTGAACTGTTACCGTCTAAGCTTTTAAATAAAATTGGAATTCCGCCATCCTGAGTAACCATCATTTCAAGCATGACCTGTTTTAAATCAGGGCGATGGTCTTTAGAATGTCCGTGGGTGATAGAAATCGCCTGCTCATCAGCATCTGGAAGATATTCACCCGTCAGACTGAAAGCGCTTGTATCCAAATGATTGAAACGAAAGTCAATGTTTTCTTTTTCACAGATATCGACAGCTATGTGACTGAAAAGTGCTTCGGTTCCAAAATTGTGCAGACGGTCGAGGACGCGCCCGAGTTTGAAACGATTAAAATCATCGGCATTCACTCCGTCCCTAAACAGCAAAGAAAGAGGACAGGTCTGAAAAAATAAAGGGGTCAACGACATGGGCTTATTGGAAAAACCTAATCCGTTCAATATCATTCCAGCTACGGTTTCCCCAGCGGACAAAGTTTCATTTTCATAATGGCCCAAGTGGGAGTCAATAAGTTCTACCAGTCCGAGATCTTTAATTGTTCCGGCCACTATGCCTAAATGATCAATTCGTTCAACCGAGTATTTTTCCATTATTACAGTATTATAAGATGGTTATAGCGAACAGTATGGAATTATGGTGAATTTTAATCTATTTTTCAAAAAAGACAACCCGCTCAATGTGAGTTTTAATGCTAAATGCTAACCAATTTTTTACCATCTCCCTTCTTCCTGTTCAACCTTATTTAACGTAATCAATAGGGTCAGACTCGATTGATTTTGTCAAGCCGGGTATGATGCGCGCACTCCTTACCCCAACGGGGTTATATATAACCAGCCCAGGGTAACACCCTGGGTAAACAATATGAGTCGTTTTCTCGGGGTGTTACCCCGAGCTGATTGTATACAGCCCCTTTGGGGCATGGTGGTGGTGACGCAGTCAGGGAGAATAATAGGGGACGTACCAGAGAACAAGTCGCATAATGTGTTTTATGTGTAATGAGTTACCCCTACTTTCCAGTGGTTCCCTGTAAAAGTTGCCCTTAACAATTCATCGGCCTAAACTGGAACCGTCAAAGGTGTAACCCTCCCACCCATATAGCCAAACTAATGCAGCGAGCATGTCTACAAATCCCGCTGTTTCCCATAAGCAATCCCCAACTTCTTCATGCGGTTCCTCAGAGTGCTGGGATTGACCACTTTCCATCGTCCATTTTCCTCAGTCGCCTTAAACCCAGCACATCAGCAACACCCAGAAATCCGCCCCGCTTTCGGTTTCCAATCGCCATCTTCGTTTCGGACAGAAACACACCTTGACATCACCTGATAAAAATAGTTAGCTTACTAAGTAAAAGAAGGCTTCCCACACAACCTCCACACACAGCTATAATATTCTCTTGAAACTTGATCCTTATGAAAGTATAGGTTTTCATTGTAATCTCACAACGAAGACCTTTCTCAGCGTGTTGGGCGAAAAGCTCCAGGGCAGCGGTATCAGTCCGGGGCAATTCCTCGCTCTGGCTAACCTGACCGCCCTTGGACCGCTTTCTCAGTCTGAATTGGCAGACCGCCTTGCCATTACCGGCGCAACCACTGCCCGACTCATCGACCGAATGGAACGGGATGAATGGGTGAGGAGGGAGCGTGCCCCTGAAGACCAGCGGGTTAAGATGATCATTCCCACAGAAAAAGCCGCGAAAACCTGGGCAGAAATTTCTACTGCCGGTCGGGAAGTTCTTGATCAGGCCTACCAGGGCGTCAGCCAAGAAGAGCTGGAGACCGTAAAACAAATCTTACAAAAAATCCGCAATAACCTCGAAAGATAACACACCTTTTCCGGAGGAACATCCGATGAATCGTATCAGAGAACGTATAGAAAACAAATTTGCCGCTGCAGCGCGTCTGTTTTATCGGCATAACATCATCACCCTGCTTGTGCTGGCAATCTTTACCGGTGTACTCCTCTCGCAGCTGCCCAACCTCACCTTGGATACCTCCACCGAAGGTTTCCTTCATGATCAAGACCCTGACTTGCTGGCATATAATGATTTTCGGGACCAGTTCGGCAATACCGAGATGGTCATTGTGGCTGTCAAAAGCAAGGACATCTTTGCCCCGGAATTTCTTGAAAAATTAAAAAAACTGCACGTTGAACTGCGGGATAATGTCCCTTATGTGGATGACATCAACAGCCTGATCAATGCCCGCAGCACCAGGGGTGATGGGGACCGGCTGATTGTCGAAGACCTGCTGGAAAACTGGCCAAAAACACCGGAAGAGCTGGCCGCTGTGAAGGAACGGGCCTTGGCGAATCCCCTGTATAAAAATATGCTCATTTCGGAGAAAGGAGACTTTACCGCCATTGTTCTCCAGACGCAGGCCTACTCCTCTCAGGGCGAAGAAGGGGTTGATGATATACTGGCTGGCTTTACAGAGGATACAACGGAACAGAAGGAGCGGATCTATCTCACGGATGCGGAAACCAGCGAGGTTGTCGAGGCCGTGACCAGCATTGTTGACACCTACCGTGCCCCGGATTTTGAGATCTATGTTGCCGGAGGCCCGGTGGTCACCGACTTTCTCAAAAAAGCCATGATGAAGGACATGAGGAAGTTTATGTTGCTGGTCGGCCTGACCATTGGTACCTTTCTCTTTCTTATGTTCCGACGGGTTTCAGCTGTTTTTCTTCCTTTGTTAGTGGTCGCTTTCTCGCTCCTCTCCACCTTGGCTCTGATGGCCGTCTTTGGTACGCCGATAAAGCTCCCCACTCAGATTCTCCCCTCTTTTCTGATGGCGGTTGGGGTGGGTGACTCAGTCCATATCCTGGCTATTTTCTTTCATCGCTTCCGCAAAAATAAGGGTGATAAAGCCGAGGCCGTAGAATATGCCGTCGGGCATTCCGGGCTTGCTGTCTTCATGACCTCGCTGACCACGGCAGGCGGTCTGCTCTCCTTTTCCACAGCGGATGTGGCACCTATTGCCGATCTGGGAATTTATGCTGCTGCCGGGGTTATGCTGGCGCTGCTCTACACCATTGTTCTCCTGCCCTCTCTTCTGGCTCTGATTCCTCTGAAAGAGCGGAAGGAAAAGACTGCTCAAAAAACCACTTCTCGGCTCGATAATATTTTGTCCTCAATCGGACATATTGCCACTGGAAATCCCAAGGCAATCCTGGTCGTCACGGCCTTGATTTTTATTGTTTCCATCGTCGGTATTACCCAAATCAAATTTTCCCATGATGTTGTTCGCTGGTACAAACAAGACTCTCCCATTCGTATTGCCTCGGAAACCATTGATGAGGAAATGCGGGGCTCAATCGCCTTGGAGATTATTCTGGACACGGGTAAGGTCAACGGATTGTATGACCCGGATCTCCTCCAACGAATAGACAATTCGGTCGGGTACATAGAACAGTTGCACAAAGGAAAGATATTTGCGGGCAAGGCCTGGAGCATCACCACCATCCTGAAGGAAATCCATCAGGCCCTGAATGAAAATCGACCGGAATTCTATGCGATTCCTGATAATCCTGACCTGATTCCCCAGGAATTTCTCCTCTTTGAAAACAGCGGTTCTGATGACCTGGAAGATGTAACAGACAGCCAGTTCTCCAAGGCCCGGTTCACCATCAAGGTGCCGTTCCAGGATGCTGTGGCTTATACCGATTTTATTCAGACAGTGAACGAGCATTTTCAGCAGAATTTTCCTGAGCTAAAAATTACCACCACCGGTATGACGTCCATCATTTTTCAAACTATGGCCCGAGTTATCCGCAGTATGGCCAAGAGTTACGCTATTGCCCTTGTCGTCATCACCGCGCTGATGATCCTGCTGATCGGCAAGCTGCGTACCGGTGTATTGAGCATGGTTCCCAACCTCTTTCCTATCTTTCTGACGCTCGGAATCATGGGCTGGTTCCAAGTGCCTCTGGACCTGTTCACTATGCTGGTGGGCAGTATCTCGATTGGTTTAGCTGTGGATGATACGATCCATTTTATGCATAACTTTCGCCGTTATTTTGAGCAAAGCGGCGATGCCAAGCAGGCCGTCATGGAAACCCTGCACAGTACGGGCCGGGCCATGTTGATTACCACCTGTGTCCTGTCCCTTGGTTTTTTTGTCTTCATGTTTGCCTCTATGAATAACCTGGTTAACTTTGGTTGGTTGACCGGCTTTACCATTATTACTGCTCTGTTAGCTGATTATTTCATTGCCCCGGCCTTGATGGTGCTGGTGAATCGAAAAAAATAAATGCGTATCCCGGCGATGATGAATTCCAAAAGCGTCGAGTCCTATTATGAATCTTGCCATAAAGACTATAAGCGCGTCTGGCATCTTGACCGTTGTATGGCTATGCATATGGGGTTCTGGGATGAGGAGACAACAAGGCTACGAGACGCGCTGATCAATGAGAACAAGGAACTGGCCGAACAGGTGGCGATTACTTCCACGGATCATGTGCTGGACGCAGGATGCGGAGTTGGCGGAAGTGCTATTTTTCTTGCTAAGCAGTATGGATGCCATGTCACCGGGATTACCCTCAGCAGTCAACAGGTGCAGCATGCTTTGCACTATGCTTCGTTACATAACGTTCAGGATTTGACAACATTTCTTGTGGCTGATTACACAGAGATGCCATACCCAGAGGCCTCTTTTGATGTCATATGGGCGATTGAAAGTGTGTGTCATGCCCAGAATAAAAAAGACTTTCTTCAGGAGGCATATCGCGTCTTAAAAAAGGGAGGCAGGCTTATCGTTGCGGACGGCTTTCAGGCAAAGTATCCTCTGAGCAAAAGAGAGTCGGCATTGCTGAAGAGAAGCTTCAGCGGATGGGGAGTAGAGGCATTGGAACGTGACACCCTGTTTGATGACAGCCTCAACGAGCTTGATTTCATCAATATTAAGGAACAGGATGTTACCTCAAGTATTTACAGGTCATCAAGGCTGTTATTTATCGTGTCTTTTCCAGGGTTCATCGTGCATTTATGGGAGAGGCTCCTCAAAAAGAGAGGTCATATTGAACAACAAAACATCGTTGCAACGTGCAACCAGTTTCTTAGCCTGAAAAAAGCCTTGTGGAACTATAAGATTTTTTATGCAGAAAAATAGGTTTCCTGGTGGAAATTTTCCTGCGCAGGCATGCATGTTATGGAGCCTCGGGCATCCCAAGAGCGTTCTTTTTATATTGCTCGGCATGACTGTTTTTTTCAGCTGCTTTATTTCCACAGTAACCAAGGAAATGTCCGCGCGGATGCTCTGGAGCAAGGATGATCCGGCCAAAATACTGTACGAAGAGACAGTAGAAACCTTTGGTTCAAACAGAATCACGGTCGTTTTTGTTAAAGACAAGCAGCTCTTTACCCTGGATAAGCTGCAACGTCTGGATGCATTGCACAGGGCATTTGCAAGGCTGCCGCGTGTTGAACGAGTGGAGAGCCTGTTTTCCATGGCCAATCTGCAAGGCAAAGAGGATGTGCTGTACACATCGCCCTTTATTTCTTCGATTCCGAAGACGCAGGAAGAGGCGGACAGGATCAAGGCTGATGCATTGCGGAATCCTCTGGCAGTGAAAAATCTGGTATCCGACGACGGTTCGGTGATGGCCTTCAACCTGTTTTTAGATGCCTCAAGCACCCCTACCCCCCCTGTCAGGTCAGGTAAGGACAAAACATTCTCAACAGGTGTGGATGAGGCCATGGACGAAGTTGCTCCCTATGTGGAAGAGATCTTTCAGTTCGGTCCCCCTTATATAGCACGGATGTTGCGTAAGGCCCAGACCAGGGATCAGAGGAGGGTTATTCCGCTGGCCTTTCTCCTGTTCAGCCTGATTTCCGTCTTGATTTGGCGATCGTTCAGTCTGGTGGGATTCATCCTGATCACCTCCGGCCTGAGCGTGCTCTGGACATTAGGTTTTATGGGATTGTTTCAACTTCCCTTAAACGCTTTCACGGTTATTATCCCGGCCTTACTCATTGCCCTCGGTTCGACAGAAGATACGCATATTTTTGCAAAATATCTGACAGGCCTCCAGGAGACTGGGAGCCGCCACAAGGCCATCCTTTTTATGATAGAGCAGAGCAGCCTGCCTCTTGTTCTCACCGCCCTGACCACCTTTTTGGGTTTTTTGGCCATTGCGCTCAATGAAATTGTCCTCTTGCGGCAATTCGGTATGATATGCGCCTTCGGTTTATTCGCCAATCCGCTGATTACCTTTTTAACGGCACCTGTCTATCTTCGATATTTCGGGCCAAAACAGGTCGGGGAAGCCAGCGGGCCGGTCTCAAGGCGTGTCAATGCTCTGTTCAACAGCCTGAGCCATATAATTCTGCTGCTTATCCGTTTCTACAGACGGCAGACCCTGATTGCCGTGAGCGCAGGAGTTGTTCTTTTGGGGATATTTGCGTACCGTATAACTGTTGACATTGACTTTATACGTTTTTTCAAACCCTCGTCACCGGTCAGACAGTTTGACCGCCTCTTGCACGAGAACCTTGCGGGCAGACAGAGCTTTATCATTCATATCAGCGGTAGCTCCGAAAATGTCTCGAATACCTTTTACCAGCCGGAGAATCTGTCCAGAATTGTACGAATTCAGCAATCCCTGCGGCAGAGCGGCTGGTGCGACCTGACGATCTCCATCGTAGATTATTTGCTCTTGATCAACAGAGAAATGCATAACGGGGATGAAGCGTATTATAGCATCCCGGACTCTGCTAAGCTGATTTCCCAGTATTTTTTGATTATGCCAGAAGACGAAATTGCCTCGTTTATTACAAATGATGCCAATGAGGTTAATATTTCGGTTCGGCATAGTGTCAATTCCTCGCATGAACTGGAAGATATTATCGAGAAGATTTCTTTCTTGGTCGGAGATCATCTGACAGGCGATTTCAGCTATCGCATTACCGGAGAAAGCGTCCTAACGATGAAGAGCGGGCACACCTTGGTCACAGGATTGGTGCTTTCTCTCACCTTTACTTTGGTGGTGGTTTTTGTCTTGCTCTCTCTACTGTTCCGCAGTTGCACAACAGGGATGCTTGCTCTGATTCCTAATTCTTTGCCGATTATCCTGCTTTTCGGTACCATGGGGCTGTTGAGGATTCCCTTAGAGCCAGGATCGGCAATGGTAGCGGCTATTGCCATTGGCATAGCTGTGGACGACACCATTCATTTTTTGGTCTGCTATCACAGGGAAATGACACGATTGCAGGATCAGGACAAAGCAGTTGCCGTCTGCATTCGGCATGAAATCCGTCCTGTCGTGGCAACCTCCTTGGGTATGATATCCGGGTTTGCGGCAATTATGCTGTCCAGCCTCGTACCGCTTATCCATTTCGCATTCCTGTCAGCACTGGTGATGCTCTTTTCCCTGATGACGGATCTGTTGATCACTCCGATACTTTTATCATCCAAACACCTGCCCTTTGCGATAAAGCGTACTGAAGCTTGAAAGGCAGGCGAACAAAAAAAGAGAGCATATTATGAACTTCGGCATTATTGCAGACGGCAACAGACGATGGGCCAAGAAAAATCAGCTTCCGACCAAACTGGGGCATAAAAAGGGGTTTCTTGTCATTAAAGATGAGATCCTGCCCGTTCTGGAAAAAGATCCAGACATTGATACCTGTACGGTCTATGTATTTTCCACGGAAAACTGGAAGAGATCTCCTCTCGAAGTAAAAGATCTTATGGGATTATTTTTAGAAATAGCGGATGAATTTCTTGCAGAACTTCTGGAGAGACAATACAGGATCATCGTTCCCGGCAGAAGGGATAGGATCCCGGCAAAACTTCTCGAAAAAATTGAAAAAACAGAAAAAATATCTGCAAAGAATACAAAAATGACGATTTATATCTGCCTGGATTACGGCGGAAGAGATGAAATTGAACGGGCAGCAGCAAAGGCACAGGGGCAAAATCTGCAACAATTTCTTGAAGTGCCGAATCTGGATATCGTGTTCCGGCCAGGAGGGGAGCGTAGGCTGTCCAATTTCTGTATCTGGCAGGCCGCCTATGCCGAATTGTTTTTTGTGGAAAAATTACTACCGGAGATCAAACAGCAGGATATTACCGAGGTGCTGGGTGAATTCCGTAGCAGAAATCGGCGGAAGGGTGAGTAGATCATGTCTCTATCATGTCAATAGTACAACAAAAAGATATTTACAATCAACAAGTTACTTAGTCGTATTAATGACTACAATCAAATCAATCAAATTATACAAGGAGACCTGTTATGAAATATTGTACCGTACCAATTTTGCTCTCTTTCAGTTTATTAACCGCCTTTATCACTCCGGCCCTTGCCAAAGACGATTCCAAGGATGATCCCAAAGCCCGAGCAATCATGGAGAAGGTCGAAGACCGGGAGGATGGCGATAATCAGGAAAGCGACATGACCATGATCCTCATTGATAAAAACGACAGTGAGCGGGTCAGGAAAATTCACTCTTTCAGCAAAGACTTCGGCGAAGATACTCACCGGATTATGTTTTTCCTCCATCCGCCGGATGTCAAGGATACCGGTTTTCTCACCTATGACTATGATGATGAGGCCAAGGACGATGACCAGTGGCTTTATCTGCCCGCCCTGCGCAAGACCAAGCGCATTGCCACGGATGATAAAAATTCCAGTTTTATGGGGTCGGATTTGAACTATGCCGACATGACCTCCCGCGATCTGGAGGATTACAACTTTACCCTGTTAAAAGAACAGAAGGATAACGGCCACAAGGTCTGGCTGATCCAGGCTCTGCCCCGCAGACCGGAGGTGATCGACGAGACCGGGTATGAGAAATCCATCGTCTTTATTCGGCAGGATAATTATTACGTGGTCAAGGCCGTGCATTGGGTACGGGATGGTGGGTATCTCAAGTATTTTGATGTGAAGAAACTGGAGCAGATTAACGGCATCTGGATTGCTACTGAAACCCATGTGACCAAGAAGAAAGGCAAGGCGGTTGAGCACAAGACTGTTCTGAAGTTAGACAATGTCGTGTTTAAGAAAGAGATGGATAAGGATATCTTTACGGTGCGGCGGTTGGAGAAGGGATTATAAGACAAGATCGATAATCAGTTCGTTGACCGAAGAAACTGCATCATCAATACCTTCGCCAAAACGAATATTGAGCTAAAAAATGAGCAGTTGTTAGAATATACAATCATTACAAAAGTATATTCAAACCAAAAAAACAACTGCTCAGTGAATTTCACGCGCAGAAATTTGTCCCCGATTTCGTGTCATTGTTTTTGATGATGGTCATTTTCAAAGGATGCCGGTTGGTCTATCTCTTCCTGCAATGAGGCAAGATAGGCATCCTGCCCCTCACCCTCAGGTGAGGGGTAAATTCTCAACGCAGCTCAAATCGTACAGGAACCTTCACCCACATTGACTGAGTCCTGCCCCCGACTGTTCCAGGAGAAAACCGCCAAGCCCGCACGGCCTTCAGGGCTGCCTTATCAAGAATTGTATGGCCGCTGCCAGCAAAGATTCGTAATTCTTCCACCCTACCGTTTATATCAATTTTGGCTTCAATGGTGACAACCCCTTCAAGCCCGCGTCGTCTGGCCATGCGGGGGTATTTCGGCGGCGGATTGCTTTTATAGAGCGGTGCCGCTTCCCGGACAACACCGGTGCTGACCGGCTGTGTTGTTCGTGTCGTTGTTTTGACCGAGGGGGATGAAATCACCTGCTTCGTGATCGGAAGAGTACGGCGAATGGACTGTTGGTGAATTGGTTGTTGGCGGATCGGTTGCGTGTTTCGCCTGATCGGCTGCTGATATGTTTGCCGAGAGGTTGTTGCCCTGCGCACAACTGGCTGCTGCCGGGAGAGTATAGGTTGAGCCTGCCGCACCACTGGCTTGGTCACAGCCCTTCGTATCGGCTGTGAAGTAACGATGTTCTGAACAGGTGTAGGTGTTCGGACAATGCTTGGTTCCGGCTTTTTTATCGGTTGCCGGATAATCGGAGCAGGCTTAGGCGGAGCTGGTGCCTTCCGGACGATTTTTTTCAGTGGCTCAGGTTTCGGCTTGGGTTTGGGCACCAGCGGACGGATCGTCTGATGCTTCACCGGTGTGATTTTGGGCGGGGCCGGTGCCTTCTGAACGATTTTCTTCAGTGGCTTGGGTTTCGGTTTGGGCACCAGAGGACGGATCGTCGGATGCTTCACCGGTGTAATCTTGGGCGGTGCCGGTGCCTTCTGAATAATTTTCTTCAGTGGATCGGGTTTAGATTTAGGTGTCGGTTTGGGCACCAGAGGACGGATCGTCGGATGCTCCACCGGTGTGATTTTGGGTGGGGCCGGTGCTTTCTGAACAATTTTTTTCAGCGGCGGAGGAGGCGGGGCAAGCCGCTTCAGGCTGACGGAAATTTTTTGAGGCAGGGGCTCGGGGCGTACTGTTTCGGGGAGCTGCATCCGCCAGGAGAGCAATGCGCCGTGCAAGGCCAACGTCAAGACGGTTGCGGGCAGCATCCTTTGCATTGCTTCGTTCATGGTGTCGTTGTCTCCGCCTCGGCCTGAAGAGAAATATGGGTCAATCCGGCCTGTCTGACCCGATCCAACACCTGGAAAAGCCCTTGATAGGAAACCGACTTGTCGGCAAAGATTTGTACATCAGGCTCCTTATTTTGACTGCTCGTTTTTTTTCGCTCAAGCAGCTGTTCCAGTTGAGGGAGTTCCACCTGCTTTTCATCAACAAAGATCTTTAGGTCACCGTTTGTACTGCCCTTACCGCCTTTAGCCTGAATGGTAATACTGATTGCCTCTGTGGTTTCTAAGCTAGCAGTGCTGGACTCAGGCAGGTCCACCTGCTGACCATGATGCACGGCCATGGACAGCATGGCGTAGATGAAAAAGACAAGCAGCAGAAAAACAATATCGATCAGAGGTAGCATTTCGACCCTGGGCGGTGCGATAGTACGGTTACGCAGTTTCATTGAATTCCCTCCGCCTGCATTTTGCGATAGCTTACCTCCAGCCGAGTTGCATATTTTTCCATAAGATGGGCAGCGTTGTCAATTCGGCTTTTATAGTAGTTGTACGGAAAGACCGTGAAAATGGAGATCGTCAAGCCGGTAGCCGTGGTAATCAGGGCCTGGGCAATACCGCCGGTAACCAATTTGGGATCAGCCATGCCGCTGTTACCGAGCATCTTGAACGAGGAGATAATTCCGATCACCGTACCCAGGATACCCAGGAGCGGAGCCACTGTAATCATGGTGTCGAGCACAGTCATAAACTGCGTCATTTTTTTGAGCAGATGCTGGGCTTCAGCCTCCATAGCTTTGTTCATATCATAGTTCTTGTGTAGGATACCAATCTTGAGTACGCGTACTATGGCATCATCACAATGATCTGTTTTTTCTTCTATTTGCTTCCAATCCATGCTTTCAGCAAGAGCCAGCACTTCATCGCGCAGGACACGGTTGCGTCGACGGCGCATACCTGCCCAGAACAGACTGCGTTCAATGATTATTGTCAGCACGATGACTGAACAGGCGAGCAGCGGCCACATGACCACACCGCCGTTATGTATCAATTCCCACATAAAATTGTTGTACCTCTTTTTTTGTCTGTTTGAAACAGTTCTACCTAGCACAGTCTGTAATTTTTTCAAGCAGCAAACAGGTTGTATCCGTCTTTCGGGGCGTTGTTTTATTGGCTCGGAAGACGGATATGCAAACCGGGTTATTGCTATTTCTGGTCAAGCATCTCTTTACTCACCTTGGTTCCTAGGCGGACAAAATGGCCATCTTCATCCTTGACCGTGATTTTCCAGCGGCCTGGTGTATCCGGTCGGAAACAGAAATAGCCGTTACGGTCGGTGCGGCCGGATTGAAAGGGAAGTTTGGCATTGGGGGCGATAATTTCCACCGCAGCGTAGCTCATCGCTTCTCCATCGTCATAGGAGGCCGATGTACAGAGAGCTTCGCTGCCGCTCCCGGTGTCACCGTGGACAGCGTGGGCATGCCCATGAGCGGACAGAAGGAGTGTCAGGCCCAGAGGTAGAACCAGCAAAAAGAAAGCCTGTTTTTTACGGATATTGCGCATTATATTTCTTGAGGTAATTTTGGATGATGTTCCCGACTTATTTTACTTCCAGGGTAAGGGTAGCTGAAAATGATTCCACATCACAGACGTTCTGGTCTGGATAAGGCTCCTCGTATTCCGCCTTGATCAACCAGATACCGGATTGAAGGAGATGAATTTTTCCTATGCCCTGTCGATCTGTTTTTGCGGTGTAGGCAAAGACGTCCTTTTCTGTGGAAAATCCCATATAAGTGGCAAAGATTCTGCCGGAGTAGGGTTTTCCCTTGAGTAAAACCTGCACAGGGAGGTCGTCTCCTGCTCGCAATGCAGCAGGATTCACCCTGGGGATGATCTCCAGGGGATGGCCCACCGGGTTAATATCCATATTGATTGCTGCATCCCCAACCGCCAGCAAGGCTTTAGAGGCCATGTGGGAGCGGGAGCATTTAATAACGTTTTTCAGACCTTCCTTGGATTGCCGTTTGCCGCCCTCTGTGGTCTTGGTGTAAAAGCCGCTCTTTCGGAGGGCTGCAACCGTGTACATGCCTGCTTTTTCCAGAGCCTCTCCGGGCTTGAATTCCGCCGCATCAATAATCTGAAGCGGGATTTCCAGTCCGGTAGGGTTACGCAGGGACATGTTTTCCACATTCTCCATGCGGAGGAAGCTGCCCAAGGGATAACGGTGGCCCCAGCCGACGGTCAGTTTAGGAGTCTCTCCGGTATGTGGGGAGTAATCGTCCGCGTTGATCCAGGGATAATGGGCCAGGGCCAGGGAAGAAAAGAGACCGCTTAGGCCGATGGATAGCACCGTTGCTGCAATAATTTTACGCATTTTTCATTTCTCCGTATTATTTAAGTAGGTTAAAAAGAAAAATCCAATTTCGCTAAAAACGTTCTACCGCTGCGGTAGTTGCCGTCGTCACCCTTATCTGAATCAAGGATGTTGTCCGCTTCGAGGCTCAACGTTGCCGCCTTGCCGATCTTTTTGTAGATCCTGGCATCAATAACGCTGTGTCCGTCAATGGTCGAGGTGTTGCTGTTGTCCGTGTACTGATCGCCTGTACAGGTCAGCACGCCGCTGATGCCCAGGGCATATCTGTCATACTCATAGGCCGGGGTCAGAGAAAAACTGTGCTCGGGCACATAGGGCAGGTTCAGACTGGTTTCGTTGTTATTTGAGTCCGTATAGGTATAGGCGAGAGTCAGCGAGAAGCCCTCATGATTGAACCGAGTCAGCAGTTCGACGCCTTGGGTAAGCGCCTCGTCCACATTATAGTAGGTGCGTAGAGAGATGCCGTCATACAGGGTGCCGGTATCCTCCTGAATGACCATGTCTTCCACATCGTTACGGAATAGCCCGACACTGGTCATGAGGCGGTCGTCCAGCATCCAGTGCTCGATTCCTGCAGAATACCCTATGCCCAGCTCCGGCTGGAGATCTCGGTTGGACTGGACATAATAGTCGCCGTGCCGGTAGGGAACGTCGTAATACAGCTGACGGATGGTTGGTGACTTGAAGGAGCGCCCGATTGAGGCCCGCAGGGTCGTCGCATCGGACAAGTTGTACATCAGGCTGAGCTTGGGATTGACCTCGCTGTCAAAGACGGAGTGCTCGTCAAAGCGGAGACCGGCCACCAGAGTGAGGTCATCGCGGAGGGTGATCTCATCCTGGGCAAACAGGCTGGCGGTGTTTACCTCCTCATCGACTCGAATAACCGAGCCGTTCTGGTTTTCAATGGTAAAGTCGATGGTCTGGCGCTGCAATTCGCCACCCAAGGTGAGAGTGTTGCGCTCGCCAGCGTACCAAGTATACTGGAGTTCACCCTGGTCGAAACCGATATTACCGTACTTGTAGCCATGTTCATATCCGGGTGAACCATGCACAAAATCCCAATTATAGGCGTACCCTTTGACTGCCAAAATATTATTCTCGGTCAAGCGCCAATCCATCCCGGCGGAAATTCGCTGACTGTCCTCATCCCGATTATCCTCTTTTTCATAGGCACTGGCTTCGCCTTTGAGAAAGAGATCAACCACATCGGTAGCGGCCAGATCGACCTTAGCCGTCAGGGAGTGGCGATCGGAATCAATTGGGTCTTCTCGGGAATCCTCTGCTGACTCGTAGTTGTAGTTGATCAGGTAGCTGAGGCGCTCCAACGGCTTGTCGCCCAAGGAAAAGTAGGCTTGGGAGGTGTTGCGATAGTCCCCGTCATCCGAGGCCGGAGAAACCGTGCCGTCAGAGTTGACCTTTTCTTTGATCGTATACCAGCCGTAGGAGGCACCGATCCGGCCGCTCATCGTATCCGGTGTATCCTTGGTGATGATATTGATCACTCCGGCCATGGCATCACTACCGTAGAGGGCGGAACTCGGTCCTTTGACCACCTCGATGCGCTCAATCATCTCCACCGGAATCTGATTGAGCCCGATTCCGTATTCTCCCATGCCACCGCTCTGGCCGCAGCCCATCACCCGCTGGCCGTCGATGAGGATCAGGCCGTAACCGTCATTAAAATTCAGGCCTCGCATATTGGCCCGCCAAGTATAGGTGCCGAAGACGTCATCATGCATGGCGCTAGTAATGCCCGGCACGGTCTTGAGGATATCCATAGCGTTTTGGGCGTTGCTCTGTTCAATATTTTGACGATTGATCACCACGGTTTCCACCGGCACATCCTTCAGGGTATGCGGGGTACGGGTGGCGGTGACCACTACCTCGTCCAGAGCGTGGGGCTTGGTGTCGGTTTGTTTCTGCTCATTGGCATAAGCGGTCCCCGCGAGGAAGACCGCAAGAGCTGTGGCAGGCATAATATGTTTCTTCATTTTTTGTTGTTTTCCTTCTTCTTCAATAAAGTACAGAGTATTAAGTCAATGAGCCTCGCTTTTTCGGCGATAGCTGGGGAAATCCGCTTCTCCGTCCGGTCAGCATATCACGCTCTTCTGTACAAATTTTATCCTAAATTAAGCTACCAGACAAAAATCGCCTAGACAATAAGGTGAAGGGCTCATTTATCTGGGAATTTTCTTGGGGGACAAGGGGAAAACGGGTGAGTACTGGCGGAGAGGAAAGGAGTGATGGGGCAGGAAAAGGTATACCCATCAGGACGATGTTTCCTAGGGGATGGCTTTCCTCTAAGGCGGGATTTCTCGAACTAGACCACCATGTCGGGACATTTGCCCGAGTAGCAAGGCAGATCCCCGGTGTGAGCGGGCAGTAACCTTGTTTTTCGGGCAAAGGGAGGTCGGTCGGGCAAGGCCGTATACGCACGGTTTTTTTCGTGCAGAAGTTGGGTGCTCATAAAAGAAGTCTATTGAGGATGCAAGCCGTTATCTGCAATGATTTCCGGTTACACAAAATTCCACATTTTTCCGGGTATTGAATGTATCTTAATTGTTTGTTTTTTTATGTTTCTTTTAAAGAAAAGGAGCTTATTAATAATGATTAACATTGCCAAATCATTATTTTTTCAATATAACTATTGACATACCTTGTGATGTCTGTTTATTTTATTTTGTAATCATTTAAATTAATTCAAAAAAAAAATTTATTTTGTAGTGATGATGGATAAAAAATTGAATTGTTGGGAATTTAAAAAATGTGGGAGAAAGCCGGGCGGAAGGAATATTTTACAATATGGGGTCTGTTCTATACCTGTAGCTATTGAGTGTGACGGTATTAATGGCGGAAAAAATGGTGGACGAGCCTGTTGGTTGTGGAGAGAGTTTGCTTGCGTAAAAATTATGCGAAAATGCTCTGTGCAGGAAATTAGAGAATGTCGAGAGTGTGATTTTTACCTTTCGGTTAAAAAGAGTAGATTACCTCACGGTTCGCTCATTTCGAAATGTAGTTCAGATGATTGCTCGCGATATGACCCGAAAGGCTTAATTTCAATACCTGAAGAGGATGAAAATCGTTTATTCGACAACAAACCCGTCGCGCTCACATGTGCGGAGTGAGAAGAAGTTCGGAGTCGATTTTGCACACAATGTTGAAGGTCACCCAAATACAGAAAGTTGCAAAGACTCGTGAACCACGAAAAAGTAAGCGAACGATGAGAGGTAAGCTGCTATGGACGAAAAGTTTTTAAACTTGTTGGGAGGTAAAAGATTGCGGGAGAAAACCGAACGGAAGGAATGTTCATCAGGATGGTGTTTGTCCGGTTTCGATTGCTTTGTCTTTGGATGGTATTCACAATGGTAAGAATGGAGGCCGTTGTTGCTGGGCTTTTGCTTCGCCCGACAGTAAAGACGATGATATCGTATTGAGTTGCCTTGAAAAGGCATAAGGATGTATCAAATGCAATTTTTACAAATCAGTTCGAGATACAACAGCATTGCTTGTTAGAGCATACTGTATGCCCTTGTATTCTCGTTTTTAATTTCCTGGGGTGCGTGAAAGGAGGTGCCTCGCGTCCGTGGCCTTGCCTGCCCCCCCTATTACGATATATCTTAGAGTCAGATTCAGGCGAAAAGATCACGCATGGCAACCGTGCGGGTGCAGATGCGATCAAGGAGCTGCGGGTTATGACTAATCACCAACATGCCCAACCCCCGTTCTTTCACCGTCTCCAGAAGAACCCGCCAGATCTGGGCCTGACTGATGGCATCCAGCATGGCCGTAATCTCATCGGCAATGATAAAGGAAGTTTGTGGGGCCAAGGCACGTGCAATGGCCAGTCGCTGAAGCTCGCCGCCGGAAAGCTCATGGGGATATCTGTTCAGCCAAGGCATTTTTATACCGAGCTCGGCAAGGAGTTGTTTTTTTGGCTCAGAGGATTCAGCCAAGGACCGGCCCAAGATCCAGCGGGGATTAAAGCTCTGCTCTGGGTGCTGATTGATCAACTGAACCGGACAAAAGGCTTTGCGGGGGACAGGCGTACGATTTATTCGAATCTCCCCGCCTTGAACAGGCAGATGGCCGCAAAGAACCTTGGCCAGGGTGGTTTTCCCTGAACCGCTGGGCGCGATCAGGCCGGTCACTTCACCGGGTTGCAGGCAGATGCTGATATTATCGAAGATTGGTTTATTACCGTTGTAGGCAAAAGAAAGTGTGGTGGCTTCAAGCATGATTTTCTTGCGAGGTAAATCGGATATTGGTTTCTGCACTCAGGAAATCGTTTTCCGGCAGGGCTTGGTACAGAGCAAGGCTGTACGGGGACGAACAGAGGCCTTGACGGAATGTTTCCGCAGACATGGTTTCCATCAGGGTACCGTCCTTCAGAATCGTGACATCGTCGGCAAAAGGTAGTGCTCCGCTGAGATCATGACTGATAAGCAGGATGGCCCGGCCTTCGTTGGCCAGCTGGCGGAGATGGGTAAAGACTTGATGGCAGTTGTCCTCATCCAGGCCGGTGGTGGGTTCATCGGCCAGCAGCAGTCTAGCCTGGCCCACAGTGGCACAGGCCAGCAGTACTCGGGTGGCCATGCCGCCGGAAAGTTGAAAGGGATAGAGGCGCAGCACATCCCGGTGGAGTCCGTAGCGACTAAAGACGGCTTCAGTCTGTTTGGTCGCCTCTTTCTTGGACAGACCAGCCAGCCGGGCAGCTCTATGCACCTGTTTGCCTACCCTTTGCAGCGGGTCTAGCCCTTCCGCTGATTGGGGAATCAGAGCGATTTCTCGCCCTCGGAGCGGAGCCGGATCTGTATATTCCTCCCCCTTGAAGCGAATGCTTCCTTGGCTGGTGCCGTTGGCAGGCAGTAAACCGAGGATGGCCGCCAGCAGGAGGCTCTTGCCCGCGCCACTGGCCCCGGCCACAAGGTTAATCGTGCCCGGACGGACCAGGAGAGAAACTCCTTTGATTCCGGTGATCTGTTGGCGATGCAGGCCGTGTTCATAGCGGCTGAATGAGATGTGCAGATTGTTTATTTCCAACATGATTTTTTCCTCGGTTTTTCCTCGTTAAGATGCCCTGACGCCAAGAGGCGGGCAGGCTTTCTCTTCACTTCTCTTTACTCCTGACTTGTTCGCGGTTGCAGCAGAACACGCATGCTCTCACCCATCATGTCAAAGGCCTTGACCATTGCCAGCAACGCTGCTCCGGGCAGGACAGCCAGCCACCAATGACCGGTGGAAAGATGGCGCATGGCCTCAGCCAGGATGATACCCACAGCCGGTTCATGGGGTGAAAGTCCAAGGCCGACAAAGGTCAGGCCCGCCTCATGAAGGATAGCGTGCGGAAAGAGCAGAAGTAACCCAACAAAGAACTGCGGCACCATATGCGGCATAATATGTTGGCGACCGATTTGCCAAGGGGTTTTACCGAAGCAGCGGGCATGGTGAATGAACTGGCTTTCCTTGAGCTGCATGGTTTCCGCCCGAATGATCCGGGCCAGCCTCGGCCAATGACTGATAGCCACAGCAATGGTAACTCCTTTCAGGCCTCCGCCAAAGGCAAAGGAAATCAGGATAAGGAGCACCAGATGGGGTAGGGTGATAAAGATATCAATGAGCCAGGAAATAATTCCATCCACCCAACCACCCAAGGTGCCAGCGGCAATTCCGAAGAACAGGGCCAGTAGGGCGCTGACCGCCGCTGCCATAAGGCCGGTCTGGAGGCTGAGGCGCAGTCCGGCAATGGTGCGCAGAAACATATTGCGGCCCATCCAGTCAGTGCCAAAAAGATGGCTGAGTCCCGGCGGCTGATTGCGTAGGGCAAGATTGGTATGCAGGGTTTCAGGGACAAAAAAATGATGCGCAGCAAGAATGGCCAGGAGGAAGACGGCACAACCTCCAGCTGTTGCCAAGGCGCGGGTTCTTTGATGTATCATGATGTCGTGGCCTTTCTCATTCGAGGATCAATAACGGTGTACAACAGGTCAGCCACAGTGTTGCCGAAAAAGACAAACAGAGCGCTGACCAGCACAATACCCAACAGGAGGGGGATATCTCCGCCTAATCCGGCCTTGATGGTGGCTTGGCCCAGACCGGGATAGGAAAAGACCTGCTCGGCTAGGATTGAGCCGCCAAAAAGTTCCCCAAAGGTGGCGAACTGAATCGTCAGGGCGGGTAACAGGGTATGACGCAGAGCATGGCGGCGGAAGACACCCCAGGTGGATTCGCCTTTGGCCCTGGCAAAGAGGACAAAATCACTGTTCATCACCTCAAGCAGTTTCTGCCGGGTGTGCAGGGTGACAGCGGCCACCGAGATGATGCTCAGGGTGGCCGCAGGCAGGAGCAGGTGGCGGAGCCACTGTCCTATGCTCACTTCGGCAGGGTCCATTCCGGGCGGATAGGCGCAACAGACCGGGGTCCAGCCCAGCTGCACAGAGAAGATAATGACCAGCAGCATGCCCAGCCAAAAGGTCGGGGTGGAGGCCAAGGTATAGGCGTAGAGGCGGATAAGTCGGTCGTAGATCGAGTTTTCTTGTAACCCAGCAATGATCCCGAGAATAAAGCCGATGACACCGGAAAGCAGCCAGGCAGCGCCCATCAGGGCCAAAGAAGGGAGAAAGCGGCGGACGATCACCTTGGTCACCGGTTCCTGAAAGATCAGAGAACGGCCCATGTTACCGGAAAGGATCTCTTTCTGCCAATGCAGGTAGCGCATCAGCGGCGGCTGATCAAGGCCCCATCGCTCGGCGATCTGCTGTCGCTGTTCCTGACTCATCTGGAGCATGTCCGCCCCGATATAGGCCTGGACCGGATCAATGGGGGAGAGCTGAAGCAGGGCAAAGGAAAGCATAGCCACCGCAGGTAGAATCAAAATCAGCTGAATGATTTTTTTACGAAAAAAGGTCTTCATTATTTATCCCGCCAGTGCCAGTCAACGATGTTTGCAGTAATCGGCCAGCCGTGGCCGTGGGGCTCCACTCTGGTCGTGCCGATATCAAGGCCCTGATTCACCAGGTAGGTATGATCCAGATTGACCAGCCAAGCCCAAGGGGCATCACCCAGAGCGGAAACGCCGGTGCTGCCGTCCCATTGGGCTGCCCGCCAGAATTTTGTCGCCTCTTCATCGGTAGCTGCGGCTAGGGCCTGATCCAGATAGGCATCCACCGTGGGATTACTGTACAGGCCCGCATTGAAGTACCCCTGTCCAGAAACCCGGCTGTGAAAGAGATTATATAGTTCGGTCGGATCATAGCTCCCCCAGCCGAAGAGCACAGCCTGAGAGTGCTGAACTTTTCTGATCTCATCCCAGCTTTTGCCGGAGAGCTTCAGGCGGATCCCAAGAGGAGCCACCATATCGGCCACGGCCAAGGCTAGGGATTGGCGAATCAGTCGGTCAGCGGGATACAAGAGAGTGAACTCTGCTGTTATCCCTTCCTTGTCCAGAATACCGTCCTGATCGTGATCCTCCCAACCTGC
Organism: Candidatus Electrothrix laxa; assembly: GCA_942492895.1. Classification (GTDB taxonomy): domain Bacteria; phylum Desulfobacterota; class Desulfobulbia; order Desulfobulbales; family Desulfobulbaceae; genus Electrothrix; species Electrothrix laxa. The sequence continues at coordinate 3,282,033 of OW818652.1, read as the reverse complement.
CTCTTTCAGCAGGGCTGCGGCTTTTTCCAAATTATTATCTTTGATTCTGGTTGCCTTTTCTTCCCATTCCAAGTGACTGACCGATCCATATGCAGGTGTACCAAAACCGTTCAATACCCCCTGCACCAAGGCCTGGCGATTTATGGCATAGTTGATTGCCTGCCGAATGGCCGGATCAGCTGTGACATCATTGCCCACTGGCAAGCCGTTCAGCTCTTCATGCCCTGCCTTCTGATAGGGAAACATGATGCCTCGGTTATCCACGCTGGTTGCCCGGACCAAGCGCATTCCCTCCACCGCTTTATCAGCCAGAATCTGGGGCACCGCCGCTACCTGAACAGTGCCTGCCTTGGCAGCGGCAAAGGCGGTATCCGAATCAAGGAAAAGAAAGACCAGTCGTTTGATAGCGGGCTTTTTGCCGTAGTAGAGCGGATTGGCCTCAACAATGAGCTGCTGTCCTTCGTCCCAGCGCACCATCTTGTAGGGGCCGGAACCGATGGGCTTGCGACCGTAATCCTTGTCGTGGGCATATTTTGGCACAATGCCTAAAGTTCGCAGGTCATGGATAAAGGTGGATCGCGGGATTACGAGGTGAAAAGAAACACTGTATCTTCCTGTAACCTTTACCTTATCCATAAAGCTCAGATCAACCAGCCCGCCGGAATTCTTGGCTGTGTTGAACGTATAGGCCACATCATCGGCGGTAAGCGGGGTGTTGTCGGAAAAAAGGGCATCGGTCCTGATGTCCACATTCCAGGTGAGTCGATCCTCGCTGACGGAATAAAAGGTGGCCAGATCGTACTCCATCTCCAAAGCATCATTATAGCGGAGCAGGGTGGACTGAAAAAGCGGCGAACCGTAGCGTCCCCAGCCCATCGTCGGATCATAGCCCTGTTCTTCCTCGCCACCGATGGCAAGAGTTAACGTATCAGGATGCGCCGAAGCGGTTTTCTCTTCCCTCTTGTCCGGCTGCGGTTGATCGCAGCTGCAAAGTAGGAGCAGGAGAAGCATTCCGGCCAAAGTGAACAGTATTTCTTTTGCGTATTTTTTGCGCATAGTTCCTGGATTAATCAATGCATAGTTTTTTCATGATCCGTGGACCTGTCCCCGGTTCGGGAGGAAGAAGAACGAACCGGGGAACAGCGCCAGCAGAATTATAACAATAAGGTATTATGGAGGTTGGTGGAGGGAACCACCATTTTGTTCAGTAGGGCAGGAGTTACTCATTTTTTTACTACTGCCGCAGCTTAAATAATACGATTAATAATTTCGTATTATCTTTACCACAGTCTCGGCTGCCTGCACAATGAGGCGGAAAGCTCATTTTTTCGGGTGGAATACCCGGAGAACGGGCAAAGTTCACAATTGTCAGATATCCAACGTAAACCGCAACCAAAAGGTCTGTCCCGGACTGACAGCATAATTGGTAGTGTCATAGCCGCTCCAGACGGCTTGGCTGTAATGCTCATCAAAAAGATTATCCACATCCAGATTGACCCGCCAGATAGTGCCGTTATCGGTTAATCCTTCATACCCCAACGAGGCATCGGTTACATCGTAGCCGTCATAGGAGATGGTGTTGGCACCGTCAACATAATAGCAGTCAACATGGCGCCATTTAATCCTGCCGCTGAAGCCGGAAGCAGCGTGATAGCGAAGACCGAGGTTGGTGGTATACTTGGGTACCCCGGTGATTTCTTTCCCCAGCATTTCGGCATCCGGGTTACTGGTGATTTCGGTGTTTATCATGGTGAGGTCGCCGAACAGCTCAAGGCCAAATACTCCTGGACGCAGGGTTGCGGACAGCTCTAGCCCTTCCCGTCGGGTTTCTCCAAGATTGACATAATCACCTGAATCGGAAGGGTATTCCTGAATTTCGTCTTCCGTATCAATCAAAAAGACAGAAAGGTCTGCGGAAAGAAAATCACTCGGCTCGAAGAGCAAACCTGTCTCATACTGATGCACTGTTGTCGCAGTATCACCGGCAGCTGAATTATATTTGAGCACATCCGAGGGAAGGGCAAAACCCTGGGTATAGCTTGCCCGGAAATCCAAGGTCTCATGCAACGTACTGAGAAAGCCGATTTTTGGGCTCAGGTGATCATAATCATTCATGTCCGAGGTCGAGGGGGTTGCACCTGGATCGTCATTCTCATACTCCCCGGAAAAGGTATCGTAGCGAAGGCCGATCCAGGGCTTGAAAAGGGGATGCAGGACATAGTCCGCCTGACCGAATAGGGAAAGGGTGTTGATGGTGAAATCCCGATCCTGGGTTTGGGCGGTGCGGACACGATTTTCCGTATTATATCGTAACCATTCGGTATCCTCGTGCAGGTACTCGATTCCGGCTACTCCATTCAGTTCTCGTTCGCCATAGATTTCGGTAAAGTTGTAGCTTGTTCCGGTGCCGTAAACCATTCGGTCGTAGAGACGCTCTGTCTGTCCTCCAGGATCGTAGCCGAATTTGGCAAAGCGGGTGAAATCTTGCTGAGTGCTATAGGCCCAGGCAAGGACCCGTCGGTTTTCGTTTAACGTATAGCCCAAGTCAAGGCGCTCGGTGGTAAAAGATTTATCACCTCCGTCGTCCTCGGCGTTGACGGCCTGATGGCGGGAGGCCTCTTCGTCGTCAAATTGGTCTTTGGGGATATATCCGGGGGCATCCCATTCTGATTCATGAACCCGGACGGAAACAGCTGCATCAAGTTCCGGGGTGGCCTGCCAGCCTAGACGACCGCTGAAATTGCCGCGCAGCCAAGAAGAGTTGTCCTGGTAGCCACCGGTCGAAGCATACTGGAGGGCTGTATTCAGCTGCAGCGTATCGCTGAGGGCATGGCCGAAGACATGCTGGAAATCATAGGAGTCATAGGAACCTGTGGTTGTCTGCAAGGTATTGTATTCTCCGCTCTTGCGGGTATGAAAGGAGACGGCTCCGCCTCTGGCGAAGTTGCCGAACAGCGGTGAGGAGGGGCCTTTGAAGACCTCGACCCGGTCAAGCTCCAGAGGAATGATCACGTTCATATCAGCATAGCCATCAGCATGCGACTCCCCTTCGTTGAGGAGAATGCCATCAACCGCGATGGCTGCATCGCCGCCATGCCCGGCATTTTTAAATCCCCGGATAGTGAATTCATTGGCTACCCCGCCCATGCCGTAGCGATGGATCTCGATACCAGGCACCTCTTCCAGAATCTCATCCGGTTGAGAGAGCTTAATTTTCTGGATCTCTTCCATATCAACCAGATTGACGGTGGCTGGTTGGTCGGCTGCGGTAATGCCCTCTCCCTTCACTGTGATTTCATCCATAAGAATGGCCTGGTCCCTGTCCCCTGTCGGAGATGCCTGTACCATGTGCGGCATGACTATTGCGGTGAGTGCAAGGGTGTTAAAAATTTTTCTTTTTCCTGAAATTTGATGCATTTTGTTTCTTCCTTCTTTTTCTGTTACAGATAGTTGTGAATCAGCTGATTTGGGTCTTTAAGGGATATTTTGCTCCCTGGTTAAAAATAGTTGCGTCATCTAAAGGTGGCACCTTTCTAATAGAGAACAGATTGCCCGTGCAATGAGTTAGATCTCTCATTTTTTCGAGAAGAGTGCCCTGGGAGACGGGCGAAAGAGAGAAGGAAAATATTGTCCGGCTCAGGTCCTTTAAAACCAGATATTTTTTACAGAATGGAACATGGTGTAGGATCCGAGAACCATAATAAGCAATGCGCTGACAATTCCCATGCTCCGCGCAAAATTGAGGTTTTCGCTGATTTTGTCGGTCAGGCGACCTGCCTGGGAGAGAGCTACCCCTATGCTCATCATAACCATCCCCAGTCCTAGGCTGAAAAACAGTGTCACGCTAAGTCCTTGGGCTATTTTTCCCGCAGCAATAGCAGCTAGCAGAGTGGCGATGGCCGCTGGGCAGGGGATGATGCCGCCGGAGACCCCCAGCATAAAGAGTTCCCATGTATTCTTTTCTCCATCCCCGTGGTCATTCTGTGCATTCTGTGTATGGTGTTTATGCTTTTCTTCTGTATGCTCATGACTGTGATGAGGATGTTCATGATAGCTGCCGTCATGCACATGGTCATGCTCATGCGGATGATGATGCTCGTGAACGTGCTCCTTTTGTTCGTCTAAGGCGTGACCGTGGTTATGGTCCTCGTGGTTATGGTCGTGGCTACCGTGGTCGTTGTCCTGCTCTGTATCATGGCTATGTTTATGAGTGTGCGGATGATGATGCTCATGACTGTGGCCCTTACCAAAGAGATGCACATGTTGATGAGTACTCTTGCCGGAAAGCCGCTGTCGGAGCATCCAGATTCCTACAGCCATAATAATTGTGGCTGAAACTAGGCCAAGCCAGTCATGGAGTATTGCGTCTGAGTAAGTTTTGGACAGGATTTTAGCAATAATCCCGAGCAAAATTACGCTGAAGGTATGGGTGATAGTGACAATTGCCCCGAGAAGAAAGCCATCCCAGGCCCGACCTCTAGTACCAATCATATAAGCGGCAATGAGGGTTTTTCCGTGTCCTGGCTCAAAAGCATGCAGGGCACCAAGGGCAACGGCTCCCGAATAGAGCATAAAAAGATTTGTCATAATATTATTGTATCTTTCGTTTTTAAATCAATTCGATAAGGAAGTACAAAAAATCTTCCCAATATTATTCAATAGTATTAAATACTTACCTTGTTTCCAAGGTAAGCGTTGCAGAGAAGGATTCCACATCACAAACTTTCGCTATGACTAGCATCATGTGTTTCTTCAGACTTCTCTGTTCTCCTTCTTTTCTGATAACCTAGGGCCAGCTCCTTCGTGCAGTCAAAAAATTGTACCTTTTGATACAAATTTTATGATATGGCAGCCTACCAGGCATAAAACGCCTGTGCAATAAGGTCTTGGTCTCATTTTAGCAGGAAATTTGCCTGAAGATTAGGAGGAAGCCGGGTGAGTACAGGTGAGGTAAAAGGGGTAGGGAAATAGAAGAAAACGCAATGATCCAGGATGATAAATCTTATGCTAGGGCTTTCGTTAAAGGCCGATATTGCCCAATTCTGCCTCCCTGATCGGGTTTTTCTCCTAGGAAGCCGGGCACCCTCACGGTTTTCTCATAAAAAAAACGACCTGACAATCTCACCTCCTAAAGATTAATAATATTAAGCCATTACGTGCTCAAATTTTGCTTTGAGAGATATGAGCTGGTGAAAACTATTGAAAACACATCAGCGTTATACAAGCGTAACGATGCGGTTTACTGTAAACACAAACATTGATTATGCGGAAAATGAATCCGTGTTGATTGAAGAGCTGAGAGCCTGTTGAAAAACTATTATAACGAGAACACGAGTTCGGTGCAGCTCCTGGTTAATACAAAAAACCGAATAGCCACAGCGGAATTGAGCCAGCAGTGGCATGGAGCTGATCATCTTTCACCAGAAGCGCCGTACCTGTGCTGTTGCGTATCTGTTTACCTTTTTTATTTTGACCGCCTATTTCAAAAACAATGTCCCGGCATAGGTAATCTCCTACGTTTTTGCTGTAAAAAACGTTTTCACCGCTGTTCTGCAACATACTGATGAAAAACAGCTCCCTGACAGCACCTTGATTGGCTCGGCGGCCAAACGTTTCGTTTATTCCGTACAACAGGCTGGTGTTGTCGATAAAAACTTTTGCCGGTTTCCGAATCAGCGCACTGCCGGTTTTATCTGTAAAAATAAGCCGTACCAGACCGGTTTCTTGGAGGATGGTCAGGTAATGCTTGGCTGTCTTGCTGTCCAATGAAAGGGTTTTAGCAAGGTTATGTGCGTTGACCTCACCCGGCGGAATGCTGCTCAGATAATTAAGAATTTGTTTAAAAAGGTGCAGGTTGGCCGTCTTCAGTTTATAATACCCGGCAATATCTTCAAAAACAGTTTTTTCAATAATATTACCCAATTTTTCAAAATAAAGATTTTTTGATTCCAAAATAAACGGGTAATAACCATACCTGAGGTATTTCTGAAAATACCCTTTGAGTTTCGGCAGTGCCCCAAGCTTCGCTGCCAGCTGTCTTCTGTCGGTGATGAGCGTATCTAAATCAATGGCAGCAAGATTATAACCTAATGTAAAGTTAAGATATTCTCGAAAAGACATCCCGTGGAGTCGGTGCATAATTCCTCGGCGTGATAGGTCGTAGGCTCCTTTAACAAGATTCATGCTTGAACTGCCGGAAAAAACAACCGTGACGTCAGGAAAGGAATCATAAATATTTTTCAGCTCCTGACTCCAGCCTGTGTACTTGTGTGCTTCATCAATGAAAAACAGCTTGACTGCCTCTGTTTCGTACTGCTCTTGAATGCATGCAAAAAGTGATGCGCTGCTGAAGTAGATATTGTCGGCTGAAAAATATAAGGCCGAGTGAAGATCCACGTTTTCTTTGATATATTGAAGCATCATGGTGGTTTTTCCTGCTCCCCTCGGGCCTGCCAAGCCGATGAGTCGGTTATCCAGATTGAAGGAGGGATACAGGTAGCGTTTGGTTTCAATATCCAACGCATTGACTAAACGATGATAAATGGCTTGCAGTACTTCCGACATAGGGAACCTTAGGATGAATGATTTTGCACCATATTAGAATGTATTCCCGGAACAAGCAATTATTTTTAGAGTATACTCCAAGATCTGATTGAGTGTAACGAAAACAGGCAACGCATTTCATACTTGTCTGATACTGTTGCACTCAAAACGACCTACTCAATTGATTTATTTAATAATTTCAACACAATCAAATGATGCGCCATACAAAAAACAACCTATTTACCAGAAGATCGGCAGTCCTTGCAGCCCTACTCGCAACCCCTCTCTTTCTCTCCCCATTACCCGCCACCGCCCAAACCGACAGCAGCCCCAGTGAACTGGATGCCGTCCTTGAAGGCTTTGAGGAGGAGATAACAGAACAGGCCCCGGCGAATGAGCTAGATTCAGTACTGGATGGCTTTGACGATGAAACTGGTCATCATTCCGCTGAGGACTCGTCTGACCAAACCCTTGATGCCGTGCTGGATGGTTTTGCAGGAGAGGATGATCTGCTGGCGGAAGCTGAAGCAGCCACTTCCTGGCTCCCCGGCTGGCTCAGCATCGACGGCTGGCTTCAGTTCGGCACAACCTATAATATCGCCCATGACGCCCCGGCAGAGGGACAAATCGATTGGCGTGGTTTTTCCAAGGCCCGCACTGATCTCCAGCTTGACCTTGAGGCCCGCTTCTCTGATTCCTGGTCAGCAAAGGTGGGAGGAAAAGCCTTTTACGACGGAATTTACTCGTTCCAAGGCCGGGAGGAATACACCAGCTACGTCCTTGATGAGTATGAGGATGAAGTGGAATTGCGTGAGGCCTATGTACAGGGAAAGCTCACAGATAAACTGGATCTCAAGGTGGGCCGCCAGATCGTGGTTTGGGGTAAGTCGGATAGCATCCGGGTCACTGATGTGCTCAATCCCCTGGATATGCGCGAGCCCGGCCTGACCGATATTGAAGATCTCCGCCTCCCTCTGGCCATGACCAAGCTGGATTATTATTTCGGCAACTGGGAGCTGTCCGGTATGGCTATCCATGAGATTCGTTTCAATAAAACCCCGGTGTACGGGTATGATTTTTATCCAGCTGACGAGCCCATGCCCCCGGAAGATGCACCGGAGAACTCGCTGGAAAACACCGAATGGGCCCTTTCCCTCAGCGGTATTTTTACCGGCTGGGACCTCGACCTCTATTATGCCCGGGTTTTCAACGACAATCCACATTTTGAATATGTGCTGCTTGATGACGATTCCACAGAGATACAGCAAAAGCACGAGCGCTTGCATATGTTCGGTTTTGCCTATAATAAAGCCTTGGGCAACTGGTTGTTGAAAAGTGAAGGGGCCTTACTGAACAGGATACATTATACCAATCGGCCCGGCACCGGCTATACCCGTATTGATGCGCTTGTGGGTGCAGAGTATTCCGGGTTTAACGAGACCACCATTTCCCTGGATTTTGCCAATCGGCATATCAATAATCACAGACCCTACCTGGAGGAATACCCGGATGGTGTGTTGCAGGATATGTATCAACTGGCCTTTCGTTATAATCGAGATTTTCTCAATAAAACTTTGAGTCTCAGCCTGTTAGTTATGATTTACGGTCCTTCCGACGCTGACGGTGCCTTTGAACGGCTGGCTCTGGATTATGACATGACCGATACCATCACTGTGCGCGGCGGGGCTGTGCTATACCAATCCGGTGATCTTCTTACACTTCAGGAAGTCGGGGATAATGATCGGGTGTTTGCTGAGCTTCGCTATTCTTTTTAATGATTGAGCTTGCTGATGATGGGACTGGAAGAAAGTGACTGTTGAGGTGTAACGCCACCCATCGCTTCGCAGAGAATCACAAGGGCTGCATGAGCTTCCTGATTATCAAAAAAGGGACGATGTACTGTTCGTAAACAGATACCGGCCTTAAAAAATAAGGGGGCTTCTAGAGCAACCTTGTTGTTACGCTGTCTCTGTTTTCAGCACTCTTTTCAAGCTAACCTCCTCAGAAGATGCAAGCCACTCTTTCAACACATTTTTATACAAAAGTACCATATATGGAAAATATTGATTGATGATCATCAATATATTGTGCTATAAACTCTCGTCAGTTCTTTTTCGAAAGTATTTCCTCTCCTGCAATCTCCACAACATTCTTGGCTGAAACAATCAAAGCCGTTACCAAATCATATAAGGAAAAAATATGGGAAAAAATATGAGCAGCAATATCTCGCAGCAGTCCCTCACAGAAACAGCAGAAACGGTCTTGGCACGTCGTTATTACCTTAAGGATGGAAACGGTAATCTGCTAGAAAACTGGGAATCACTCTGTCGGCGAGTTGCGGACGCCGTCGCAACTGTTGATAAGGAACAGGAAGATTATGAAACGATTCGGGAAGAATTTTTTGATATGATTCACCGCCTCGACTTCCTGCCCAATTCTCCCTGCCTCATGAATGCGGGAACAGACCTTGGCCAGCTCTCTGCCTGTTTTGTTCTCCCTGTGGATGACTCTATGGATGGGATATTCACCTCTATCCGTAACGGTGCTTTGGTGCATAAAACCGGAGGTGGAACCGGCTATTCCTTTTCTCGGCTGCGCCCAAAAAATTCTGCTGTCCGCTCCACCCAAGGAGTTGCTTCCGGGCCTCTCAGCTTTGCAGCGGTTTTTGACGCCGCCACAGAAACCATCAAACAAGGTGGAAAACGGCGCGGGGCCAATATGGGGGTTTTACGAATTGATCACCCAGATATCATGGGCTTTGTCTCGGCCAAAGAAGATCAAGATAAATTTACCAATTTTAACTTCTCTGTGGCAATCACCGATGCTTTTATGGAAGCGGTCAAAACCAATAGCGATTACGACCTGATTGATCCTTCCGACAACCGAGTTGTCGACTCTTTAAATGCGGCCAAGGTCTTTGGTAAAATTATAGATCTTGCTTGGCATAACGGAGAGCCCGGTGTCCTTTTTATTGATGCGGCCAATCGAAGCAACCCAACCCCGCAACTAGGTGAATTCGAAGCAACGAATCCTTGCGGTGAACAATGGTTGCTTCCCTATGAGTCCTGCAATCTCGGTTCTATCAATCTGGGACAGTATATCCACGAGGGCAAGGTGGATTTTGAACGTCTCGGCAAAACCGTAAAAACAGCGGTACGCTTTCTGGATAATGTGATTGACTGTAATCGCTTTCCTATTCCGGAGATCGCTGATATGACACGAAAGACGAGAAAGATCGGGCTTGGCATTATGGGAATGCATGATATGCTTATCCAGCTGGGGCTTCCTTATGGCGGAAAAGAAGGCCGCGAAGCATCAGCCGAGGTAACACGCTTTATTCGTGAGCAGGCTGAAATGACCTCTATTTATCTTTCTGAAATAAAAGGATCTTTCCCAGCATATGATCCGAAGTTCAATGACTATCCGGCCCGTCGTAACGCCGCCCTGACTTCGATTCAGCCCACTGGTACCGTGTCCATGATTGCCGATTGTGCCTCTGGCTGTGAGCCATATTTTTCTGTGGTTATGGAAAAAAATGTTATGGACAGTGACCGCTTTCTGATGGTCAATAAACATTTTGAGGCTATAGCCCGTAAAGAGGGTTTTTTTTCAGATGCACTGATGAAGAAAGTTGCCCGCACCGGGACTGTTCTTGGCCATGATGAGATTCCTGCAAAGTGGCAGAATATTTTTTGCGCTGCCCAAGATATTACTCCAGAGGAACATATTCGCATGCAGGGCGCTTTGCAGACCAACGGAGTGGACTCGTCCATCAGTAAGACCATCAACCTACCTGGTTCGGCCAGCAAAGAGGATGTGCGACTTTCCTACATGCTCGGTTTTGAATTGGGCTGCAAGGGGTTGACAGTCTACCGAGATGGTTCCCGTGATGCTCAGGTGCTCAATACAGGGAGCTCTGGTGAGAAAGAAACAGCGACTGTTTCCAGCCAAGGTCTTCTTCATAAAAAGGAACTGCCTGATGTTCTCAGCGCGAAGCGCTACCGCCTGAAAGACGCCAACGGCAATACCATATATATTATTGTTTGTTTTGGTGAAAATGAGACACCAATGGAGGTCTTTGCCAAGTTCCCCTTTGATAATCGGGTCGATCTGAAAGACAAATCAACCATGTGGACAACCACCTGCCGTCTGGTTTCTTTGGCTTTGCGCTATCAGATTCCCATAGAGGAGATTATTAAACAACTTGATCGCTCCAGCGGACATATGCTTGACTTACCCGCCCAATTGGGTAAACTGCTCAAATCGTTTATGGCCGGAACCCGGAACGGGTTTTCGTCTTCATGCCCGGAATGTCCCGGTGCCTTAGTCTTTGAAGAAGGCTGCGAGGTCTGCCGGGAATGCGGCACTCCAAGTGTTCCTGACAGATCTAGGACAAAAAAAGTAACCTGAGCAACTATGGCGAAAATACAGCGAAATCACTCCTGCCCCTGTGGATCAGGAAAAAAACACAAACATTGCTGCTTAATCCTCCGCCAGGAGGGACGGTCTCCCTCTCCCATGCAACAAATGAAGGTTTCTTTATTGGGAGAGATAGAAAAAATTCAGCGAGATGCTGCCGCATTCAAAGCTCGGGTTTATCAGCTTGGCGTCTTTATTTTCTTTAGTATGGAAAACGGAGACGCTTGGGTGCTGGAGGTCACAGACAGTGATGCGGTTCAGGTCGCCACCCAAGGGCAGTCACATAACCCGCCGGTGACAGAAGATCAAGAGCGAATCGTAGTGGACTGGAGCCATAACTTTGCACTTCAGGATAAATGTCTTTTTATGACAGGGTATAGCGATGGAGCAGAAAAAGAGATTATTGCTGCTCCGACCCAGCAGATCAACGCTGCTCTTCGTAGAATCATGAAACAGTATCCCAAAGAACTGCTTAATAAAGTTCATATACGAGACGAAGAAGGCGTAGCATCTGCCTAGTACAGCAGGCAAGCTTGGTCACCCTCGGAGTAATTCCGTCCGCAGTTCTCCTTTACAAGCCTGACGCGGTGACAGCTTATTGACTGTTGACTTAAGCGACACCCGTGCCGGTTCCGCATAAAAAAGGTCTGCGGAGAAGAGAGTGCTTAGAGCCTTTTGTCCCTTTTCTGTATGTGATGCCGCTATAATCGGCATCACAGGCGCTTTTATCGTCAATCTTTTTAATTTATCGTAAAAGATTGCCCTAAATTGAGATAGCAAGACCATTTTCCCTCTCTATCTCCCGCTCCAAGGCTCCGTTTCTGCGTTTATCGCTTGCCACATTTCCATTAATGCCTATAATGTAGCAAATTGTGTTTTCATTACGTTTTAAGTATAGGTATCAATTTCAAACTCCTGTAATTTTTCAAGGTATATACAATGTCAGAAGAACAAGCCCAAATTTCCATGGACACCGTGATTGGTGAGCTAGAGAAAATATGCAAAGAAAATCCAGACAATATCATCGCCCATCATAAACTCGGTCTAGTTTATCGCCAGGCTGGCCGAATTGACGATGCTGTCCGTGAGTTGGAAAAGGCTATTGAGCTGGATGACCATTCTGTGGAAAGCTACATCAACCTCGGTGCTATTTATTTTGATAAAGGCGATGTTCCGAAAGCTCTAGAATTGAATAAAAAAGCCTTGAAGATTACCCCGAAGATGGCAGAGGCCCATGTCAATATTGGCCTAATCCGCCAGCATGAGGGTAAAGCAGAGGAAGCCCTAGAATGCTATGAAAAGGCTATCCAGATTGATCCTCATCTTTTGACCCCTTGGCTCAATATGACTTCCGTCTGCACTATGCTGGAGCAGGATGAAAAAGCCGTAGAATCGGCCCGTCAGGCCGTGACTCTGGAGCCGGATAACGGTATGGCCCGAAATAATCTGGCTGTGGCCCTGTACTTCTCGGGCTCCTACGAGGAAGCCAAACGGAACATGGATAAGGCCAAGGAACTGGGCTACGCAGTTGACCCGCGTTTTATTCAAGGACTGGTAGAAAAAATGGCGGCATAATGGCAGGAAAAAAACAAGTAAATACTAAACCGTGGTGCCCGTTTTGCGGCATGGATGTAGGGCGTCCTGTGGAGGCTCCGCAACGAAAAATGACCGAGTTCCCGGTAGGGCGATGCGAATGCGGTGCTGTGTATGCCTGTGATACCACCGGCCACAATATCGGTTCCGCCATGGTGGAATGCTTGGTCTATGCCTGCGGTGAAGAATGGGATTTGGCCTGGGAATTAGTCCCGGAAGACGACTATCTCACCGGTCGGGTGGAAGACTATGATGATGTCACCCACCAAATCTGTCCCAAAAGAAACCTGGACGGACGAGGCGTGCGCGGGGTACTCTATTTTGTCCGTCTGCATAAGGACGTGGCAGAAATTGCTGATCGTTTTGCCAAGAAGAAGGAACATGAGGCCCAGACAGCACTGGCAGAAAGCGAAAAAGGCCCTGCTGGCTTCGTGATTCCTGAGGTAGAACCGGCCCGTGATCCTAAGCGGAAAAAGAAACGCTCCTCCAAAATGATCGTCAAAAAGCTGGTTGACGCCAATGATATTGACGGCTTGCTGGACCTGTGTTTTGACGATAAGCGGACTTTGCGTTTTATGCAGCGACTGCTCTATGAGCCGGATCCTAATAAACGTTACAAAACAGCCTGGTTGATCGGGAAGGTTGCAGCCCGCCTCTCCACCCGCGAACCGGCTCCGGTGGCAGATATGCTGCACCGTCTTTTTGAGGCCTGCTCAGACTCCGCGTCTATGCCTTGGGGAATGGTCGAAGCCATCGGGGCAATTGTGGCTGCCCGCCCGGATATCTACGGGGCCTTTGCCCGTCATCTGCTCAATTTCATGGGTGATGAAGGAACGCAAGAGGCCGCACTTTGGGGGTTAAGCGAGGTTGCGGCAACTCGACCTGACCTTATCCGTAAAACACCCTTTTATTCGACCTTTCATTTCCTTGAGGATGAGAATCCTGTGGTGCGCGGCCTGATGGCCCGCCTGTTAGGACGAGTCAAAGCCAAGGAGGCTTTGTTTCAGATCATGAGCCTGCAAAAGGATGAAACGAAAATCATGCTTTATGAGCAGGGCGAGCCGGTTAAAACGACGGTGGCGGCGTTGGTGAAAGAAGCTGTGGCGGGGATTCAGGGGTAGATTGCTTGAATCCTTGGAACCGCGCCAGAACAGAAAGAAAGCGGGGCGATGTTCTGGTGCGGTAGCTACACCATTGAAGAGCAGAGAGATCAGTTGACAGATCATCTTCTGGATAATCCGAGTATGAAACAAAAAATACCTCAAGCCATTGAGCGTGCTTATAAATATGCCCGCACCGGTGCGGCGAAGGAAACAGGTTTGGATCGAAAGACCTTTCCGGAGGAATGCCCTTGGTCATTTAAGCAGGCGCTTGATAAGGAACTATGGCCCGAATAATCCTCTTCAGGTACGTTCGAGTAAGCTGCTCTCTGCACATATAGATTCTTCAGAACCAGAGTATCATCATGATGACAAGAAAATATAATAATAAATGCGGAATATTAATACGCACAGCTGTTTGTTTTTTCCTTGCCACCACCAGCCTCTCCTTAACCGGCTGTGCGACCACGGAAGGCATGTTCAGCTCATGGTCTGTTTTCGGCTCAGGCGGAGAAAAAGAAGAGAAATTTGAACCGGCAGATAAGCTGATTGTACAAGGCATGGAGTCCTATGAGATAGGCAGGTACAATACCGCTATGAAGCATTTTCAGGAAATCAAGGATCGTTATCCTTTCAGTCCTGAAGCCCTGCTGGCTGAATTAAAACTGGCCGACTGCGAGTATTATAACGAGAATTACGAAGAGGCCAAAGAGCTCTATAAGGAGTTCGAGGAAAAACATCCCGCCAACGAAGCTATGCCCTATGTTATGTTCCAAGTCGGCATGTGTGATTATTCCCGCACTGACCGTATTGATCGGGATTCAACAGGAGCACAAGACTCTATTAAGTCGTTTTCCCGTTTATTACGTACCTATCCAGACTCGCCCTATACCAGAGAGGCCAAAGCGAGAATTCGAGCGGCTCGAGAATTTATTGTTAATCATGAATACTATGTTGCGGTTTTCTATGTCCGTACGAAAAAATACGATCAGGCCAAACATCGTTTGAAGTATATTTTAACCATGTATCCTGATGCTTCGATCATTCCCAAGGCAAAAGCCCTGCAGGAAAGGCTGGCAGCCGGAGATCCACCCAAATGGGGTTTGGACAAGTGGCTTCCAGAACTGGCCATGCCGGATTGGAATTTGGCTGACATTGGCATCGGTACGCAGGATGATGAAATAGAAAATCAAATTGACCAGTAAGGGAATACTTACTTATTATGGGATTGCTGAAAAGCGACAAACTCCTTGACCTGCTTATCGCGCAGCGCTTATTAACAGCGAAACAAAAACAGTTTGTACTCCGCCATAAAGAACGGCAAACCCAACAGCTCCTCAAGCTTCAGGGTGGACAAAAGCAGGCAGGGCGTGGATATCCTGACATGGTGGATATCCTTGCCTCCTTGAAATTGGAAGTGACAACGGGTAAGCAGCAAAGAATTCTTACTGAAGAACTGATCATGCGGGCTGTGGGCCGCAAACTAGGCATTCCTTTTAAAAAGCTTGATCCCCTTGAGCTGGATATCGAAATCGTCACCAAAACTATCTCCCGTTCCTTTGCCATTAATCACCTGATTCTCCCCTTTGAAATCCGCAACGGCGTATTGCAGGTCGTGACCTACGATCCAGATAATAAAACTCCATTGCAGGATATTGAGCAGGTCAATCAGACAGAGCTTAAGCCGTATCTCAGCACTCGCTCCGATATCAGAAAAATCCTCTCTGAATTTTTCGGTTTTCAACGCTCTATTACTGCCGCAGAAAGTCAATTTTCCTCGACAGACGGCAGCTCAACTGTGGATATAGGTAACCTGGAGCAGTATGTTAAGCTTTCAAGCGCCCAAGAACTCAGTTCCACAGATCAGCATATCAAGGCAGCGGTCAACCACTTATTCAACTACGCCCTGGAGCAGCGAGCCAGTGACATCCATGTGGAGCCCAAACGTGAAAACTGTCTGATCCGTTACCGAATCGACGGTGTTTTGCACACGATTTACAAGCTTCCCAAGGCAGTGCATTCTGCCATTACTTCCCGCATCAAGGCCTTGGCCCGTTTGGATATCGCTGAAAAACGCAGGCCTCAGGACGGCAGGATCAAAATAGGGCAAAAAGACGGCAAGGAAGCAGAGCTGCGTGTCTCAACCATTCCGGTCTCCTTCGGGGAAAAAACCGTTATGCGTATTTTAGATACCAATGTCATTTTTCAGGATCTTAATGAGTTGGGATTTTCGAAGCGGGATAAGGCAGTGTATAATTCTTTTATCACTGCACCGCATGGAATCGTCCTGGTGACCGGCCCGACCGGAAGCGGTAAATCCACCACCCTGTACTCCACTCTCAAAAAAATCGCCTCACCAGAGATCAACATCGTTACAGTGGAAGATCCAGTAGAAATGGTGCATGAGGATTTTAATCAGATCTCGGTACAGGCCCAGATTGATGTGACCTTTTCCACTATCCTGCGAAATATCCTGCGCCAAGACCCAGATGTAATCATGATCGGTGAAATAAGAGATTTTGATACAGCTACCCACGCAGTTCAAGCTGCCCTGACCGGCCATCTGGTTTTTTCCACCCTGCACACCAATGATGCAGTTTCCACCATTGTCCGCCTGCAAGACCTCGGCCTAGAGCCCTTCCTGATCGGATCCACTATGCTTGGGGCCTTGGCCCAGCGTCTTGTTCGGAAGATTTGCCCCCACTGTATTGAGCTCTATCAGGTCGATATTGAAGAATTGCAAAAAATGGGTTTTCCGGTCTCCGGGCAAGGTCAGATAGAACTAAAGCGGGGAAAAGGATGCAAAGAATGTCGTAAGACAGGGTATTCCGGCAGGATGGGCGTGTTTGAAATTTTTCCTTTGTCGGATAAAATCAAAAAAATGGTGACAGATAAGGCCACTGATGCCGAGTTGCGTCAGGTTGCTATTCGGGAGGGTATGACAACCCTGAATGAAGATGCCTGGCAGAAGGTGCGTAGCGGTTTGACCACAGTTGAGGAAGCGTTGCGAATTAGCGGGGATGTATAGCATCTGAAAACGGATATTTTATTTTTTGTCACTTTCCCAATTCTAAAAAACACAATATGCAGTACAGGTTAAAATTAAAGTCGTACTATATACTGTGTGTTTAAATAGTCCGAGCCCAGTTCCCTTGAATCCAGAAGATTTGAAAAATTGATAGTCGAGTATAAACTATTTACTCTGTAGGCCTCCTCATGTATCATGACTGACCTGTCGGGACCCGTTGTCTTTCTCTGGAAAAGAGGAATATTGCCCCGATTTTTCATACAAGAAAGTTGAAACCATTAATTCTCACCTATAATATACCCCAATGTTTATGCTCGGAAATTTTCTGCTTGCCCTAGCCAAGCTTGTTAATGTGGCTTTTACCGCCTATATTTGGATCGTCATCGGTCGGGCAATCATATCCTGGGTCAATGCGGACCCATATAATCCTATCGTCAGGTTTCTTGTCCAGGCGACCGATCCGGCCTTAGAGAAAATTCGCCGTTATATCCCCCCTATGGGAGGGCTTGACCTGAGCCCTATGCTGCTCATATTTGCTCTTGTTTTTCTGCAAAGTTTTATTGTTCCGACCCTGACCCAAATAGGAATGTCTTTGCACTGAAACAGCACCATTCTCTGCTATGCCCTACCTGCAAACCCAACCTGACGGCGGCCTTCTGCTTTCCTTATATGTACAGCCTCGATCCGGTCAGAATGCAATCGTTGGCCTACACGGCGATGCACTAAAACTTCGACTCAGTGCGCCGCCTGTGGATGGTAAGGCCAACAAGGCGGTTATCGCCTTTTTTGCAAAGTTTTTTAAAATCCCTAAATCCGCTATAACTATCCGAAGCGGTTTGCAGAGTCGTATGAAAAAAGTCCTGCTGATCGGAGTCGCCGAAGAACAAATTCGTGGTCTTATTGAATAAATGACCTGGTGCGTAATGCCCCCCGGTAACATAAGTACCTGACCGGATATAATCGATACGTCACATAAGGGTTTTAGATTATTCTATATTTTGATCGATTACTTACTGACTTTAATGATGTAACAAAGGAAGAAAAGCATGGAAAACAATCAACTGAAAAATATAAACGAAATTTTTTCAGAAACATGGGTTTTGTACAAAAGTAGAGTCATCCCTATCGGACTTGTTTTCCTGTTATCTCTTCTTATAAGCATTATACTCCTCACCAGTGGGGGCATAGCAGCATTTTTTTCCTTGGGAGGCCAACCTTTTTTTACGGGTGACCCTCAGGAGATCCTACTCAATCCAACAGTTATCGGGATAGGAGCTCTCTTGCTGCTTGTTGCTGTTTTGCTTATGACTTGGTGTCATGCTGCCATTCTTACAGTAACTGTTCGGCAAGACATTAACGTATTAAGCGCGCTCACAAGGAGCTGGAAATATGTCTTCCCCTTGCTCTGGATCAGCAGCCTTTATGTGGGCATTATCATAACAGGATCTATTTTTTTTATTCTCCCAGGCCTGATACTCGCCCTGTCTATGTCTCTTTGTTTCTTTATTATGATTGAGGAAGAGCGAACAGGAATTGATGCACTGCTTGCTAGCCGTCTGTATATACGAGGACATTGGTGGAACACACTGTTCAAGCTCCTGTTGGTCTGGATCCTTTCTCTCCTGATAAGCCTGCTTCCTCTTCCGGTCGGCCCGATCCTTTCCTTGCTTTTCGCCCCGTTCTTGATGCTCTACACGGTAACCGTGTACCATGATCTCAAGGAGTGCTCTAGAGAGGTCAATCCCTCCACCAGTTTAGGATGGTTGTGGGTTCTTCTGGGTGTGTTCGGCTTTTTACTCCCTTTGCTTGCCTTTATCGGCTCCATTGTTGCTCTTGGCCCACAACTTCCTGAAATCATCAAGCAGGTACAGACAGAGGTTAATCGTACCCTCGGCGCAGACATCTTTCCGCAGCTGCAAGTTGACTCAAAAAAATCTGTTGATGAGAGAGAAAATATAAAGGTGCCGATTGTTCGCCAACTCCCTTCAGTGGATGGCTTTCTCATCTGGCGTGACCCTATCGGAGACGCCCATAACCCTTTTCTGGATATAAAAGAAGTCTCGGCAAAAGGAGCTCAAGGTGAGCTTCTGCTTACGATCACTATGACCCGTCCCCTTTCAGCCTATTTTCTGACCGTTAAGGGAGGAGATTTTGATCCATTAATCAGTTTTTACCTGGATACCGATACAAATAAAGCAACCGGCGGCACCCCTTTTGGACAGCAGCAAGAAAGGGGTGGATACGATATGGATGTACAAGTACAACTTGTGGCCCAGCAAGAGGGGAATGCAAAGAGTGTCCCAGGAAGGGTTGAAGTAAGTTTTTATAAGGTTAGCGGGCAGGAAAGACGATCTTTTGGAACGCTGGATAAAAAAGCTGTCACTGTATCCGGGGATACAGTGACAGTAGGTTTACCCTATAGTCAACTGGAGCTGGTATCCGGCGAAACCGTACGAATCTGTTATCAAGAAGCGGCCCAAGAACAGGGAGGCCGTTTAGCCAAAGATAAATTGGTCCCGCTGAAATAATGCCGGATACCTAAATATCCGTATGCTCGGACGATCCTTCGTTTTATTTGTGAGCAACCGGATAGCTGTTCATAAGCCACTCGGTCCAGCCGCCACTGAGCGCATAGGCATGAGTGAACCCCTTCTCCATCAGCTGACGGACCAATCTGCCGCTGCTCCCTAGGCCTTCGCAAGCACAATAAAGAACCAGCGGTGTATTTTTATGGAAATTTTCTGCCCAAATGTCAACTTTATCGCCCGGCAGACGGATTGCACCAGGAATTTTATTGTCACTGGCATTCCAATGGTGATCGCTGCGTACATCCAAAATAGTGTACTCATAAGAACCGAGCTTGGATCTTAACTCTTCTTTGCTGATGGTTTGGATATCAGCGGAAAGTGCCTGAGTAGCACATCCTATCCCCAGTAAAACCGCGACAACGAGCAGCAGAAAGTTTTTCATGGCATTTTCTCCTTTAGTAAAATAGTTGCTGATTCTTTTGTTGTTTTTCAGCCAGTCTTAACTCATCAACGGGGCACAGGATTACGCCAACTTCTGCAAGCAGGAAAACTTACTTCTTTTCCACTGGAAAATCGTCGTCCCTCCATTTTCGCCAGCCCCCTTCAAGAATATAGACGTCGGTAAAACGTTTCGATACGAACTTGCGTGCCAAACTGGCACTGCTTCTCTCGTTCGGTCATGAGCAATAAAGGACCAATTTATTGTCCTTTGGCAAAGAAGTCGACCATTCATCGAAATTGTCCCATGTTGCCCGTATGGCACCGGGGATTTTAACGTCGCTGTTACTCCACCCTCTTTCAGATCGCGCATCTAAGATGGATATATTTTCGCCATTGAGATTTTCCTTCAACTCTTCAGGGCTTATAAATTGAACGGTACCAGCAGCAAGTAGCGAAGTCGCATTGAGAAGAAGACAGGCAGATATCAGTCCTAGTATTTTTTTCATTACATATCCCCATCATTATGCAAAATACATTAAAAACAGTATATTGATACAAAGGGGTAGCTTCCAACTATATCCTTTGAAATTGTAGTAGAGCAGGTGCAGAAGATCAACACTTATGCCCGTGATCTATTAATGAATACAAATTCACCTTGTACCTGCCGATACTGTACAGTTTTTTGCACCCTCTGTACAGTTTTTTTATATTGAAACTTTAATTCATTTTGAATGATTGTAACAAAGTGGCACTAATTTTCGTAACTTCTCAAAACTTACAGGCAGCAGACATAAAAATACTGTAAAGTACAGCTCAGGTACAGGACTCCAACTGCTGCAAACAGTTTCATTCGGGACCTTGCTGTGTTAAACTCAGGGTATGAAAACACTTACCGAACGCTATTAGACCTCTTGCAAAACTGACGGATTGAATCAATCAGCATGTTTTTCTCCTTATTCAATTTTTTGGTAGTCCTGCAAACAGGTAATGATTTTCGAATCAGAATCGCTCAGCTTATGCGATTTCCTGGGGTTTGCTACACGTTGACGGAAAATCCGCCATCATCTCAATGCAGGACTACCATCTTCTGATCGTAGATATTGCTCTATGAATAAAAAAAAGCAAATAGAAAATAATAACCCAACACCGCTAGCAGAGCGCATGCGACCGACTTCACTGAATAATTTCTTCGGACAAGAGCACCTTGTCGGTAGGGGAAGACTGCTTCATGAGTTAATAAGTAACGGCAAAATTCCCTCTTTACTTCTCTGGGGCCCTCCGGGCTCTGGAAAAACCACCTTGGCCTCTATTTTAGCCCATAGTATTCAGGCTGATTTTATATTCTTTTCCGCTGTGTTATCAGGGGTGAAAGAGATTAGAAAAATTGTTCAAGAGAAAGAAGAAAAAAAGGAGAAAGAAGATGCGCCGACCATCCTCTTTGTTGATGAAATTCATCGATTCAACAAGAGTCAGCAGGATGCCTTATTGCCCCATGTTGAGAGCGGTCTGCTGACCTTGATCGGCGCAACAACGGAAAACCCCTCCTTTGAGGTTATCGCGCCCCTGCTCTCACGCTGCCAAATGCTGCTCTTACAGCCACTTGCCGTTGAAGACATCATAAGCATTATCGAACGTACTTTGCAGGATAAAGCCACCGGATTAGGCGATTATGATATTACAATGGAAAGAGAAGTTACAGAGATGATCGCCCGAGCCGCTGATGGCGATTGTCGGCGGGCTCTTAACTACCTTGAGACCGCAGCAATTCTTATCGTAAAAGAAGAAAGCGATACTCCGTTGGCCATCACTCGCCAAACTATTCTTGAAGTGATGCAAGGGCAGACACTTCGTTATGATCGGGCTGGAGAAGAGCATTACAACTTAATTTCAGCCCTGCATAAAAGTCTGCGTGACAGTGATCCAGATGGAGCCTGTTATTGGTTAGGGCGAATGCTCGTCAGCGGCGAAGACCCGCTCTATATCGCCCGACGTCTGATTCGTTTTGCCAGCGAGGATGTGGGAGTCAGCGACCCAAGAGCTCTGGATATGACAATCAGCTGCCGTAAGGCCTATGAAATGCTTGGTTCTCCTGAGGGCGAACTGGCCTTGTATCAGGCCACTGTTTATCTGGCTACAGCACCGAAAAGCAATGCCTTGTATTTAACAGAAAAAAAGATTAAAGAAGAAATACGTCGTTCCGGCGCATTGCCTGTCCCCCTTCATCTGCGCAATGCCCCCACAGGGCTCATGAAAAAAATCGGGTACGGGAAAGGGTACCAGTATGCCCATGACGCTGAGGATGGCCTGGTCGTTCAGGAACATCTGCCAGATAAACTCGCTGGAAAGCGTTTTTATCTACCCACAGAAAGAGGATTTGAGGCTGTTATCCATGATCGCTTAAGTAAATGGCGAAAAATCCTTCAGCAACGAGCACAGCAACAACGAAAAAAGAAAATAAAAAATCGGAAGAGATGATAACCCACCGAAGGAGAGATTATTGGTTTTCTGATAAACTACCCCTAACCGGCGAAGATATCCATAATACCTAGTGACACCTCGCAATACACCTCAAAAACAAAAAATATATTTAATGATATCATGAATATTATTACGATGATTTCTCGAAGAAAACGTATATTTTCCCACTTTTTTTTGCTACTGATTTTTCTGTTGACCATGGCACCGTCATCCTGGGCCGAAGAATTTTTACTTTTTTACGGAAATGATGTGCGTGGTGAGCTCCAGCCCTGCGGTTGAAAGAAAAAACAACTGGGCGGGCTGTCCAGAAAGGCATTACAGATAAAAAAATTTGCTCAGCAGGAAAAACTTCCTTTTTTATTTGTTGATAGCGGCTCTCTGCTTTTTCAGCATAAAAGAATACAGACCAAAAAAATACTTGCGGAAAAAGCCCACGCCGATGGTATTGCTGCGGCTATGCAGGCGATGAACTGTCAAGCTGTAGGGATAGGTGCCCATGACTTGGCCGGTGGTATCAGTGTATTAAAAGAGCTTCAAGAACGACATGAAACCGTCTGGCTTTCCATGAATTTGGTTGATCCAGAGAAAAAGCAACCTCTCTTCACACCGTACCTTATTACAGAAGTCGGTGGCTTAAAGATTGCTCTATTCGGACTGACCGATGATCAGGGTGAACATAATGGAATAGGTAATGGAGAAGGCAAGGAGAAAGGCTACACCATCCTTCCTTGGCAGGACACCCTGCCAAAAACCCTTGCCGAGGTCAGCAAGAAGGTCAATATGACCATTCTTCTTTCAAGCTATTCCTACCAAATCAATAAAGAAATAGCTGAAAGTATTGACGGTCTTCATATTATTCTCGAATCCGGCCATGCTGCTCCTACCACAGAGCCCTATAAAATTAACAACACGCTGATTGCCCAAACCGGAACACGAGGAAAATATCTGGGTATGATGCGTATTGAATGGAACAAAGCTGGAAAATGGACTGATAAGTCTTTTAATCGGATCCGAATTGAGGAGGATCGCCTGGAAAGAGTGAGCCAGCAGCTTACCCGCCTGGAAAAACAAAAAAAGAAAGCGACCTTAGCAAAAGATAAAGGGTATAAAAAATTATCGGCAGAGAAGAAGCAGCTTGTTAAAAGCATAAAGGCACTCAAGAAAAGTAGAGATTCTGCACCGGATAATGAAGGTATGTGCAAATATACCAATCGCTTCATTCCTCTGAGCACCTCCTTGCCAGAAGATCCTGAGGTCAAAAAGATTATTGACCAAGCTATTCAAAAGGCAAACGAAATCAACGAAAAACGTATTGCGCAAATAGGTCTCGGCGAGCCGACTATTACCCTTGAGGATGTAGCGGGTTCACAGAAATGCCAGGAATGCCATGCAGCCCAGATGTCCGTTTGGCAAGACAGCAAACATGCACAGGCTTGGTCAACTTTAGAAAAGAAAAACCAGCAGTTTAACGATGAATGTGTACGTTGTCACGTTACGTTGCCGTTGTATAATGCCGACAAAGTCAAAGCAAGCAATCTTCTACTCATGCTGCCAAGATCACTGAAAAACGTCGGTTGTGAGGCCTGTCATGGTCCGGCTGCGGCACATAGCGCAGGCCAGGGAAAAGTACCTGTTGCCCACCCGGATAAGAAGGTCTGCCTCCAATGCCACACACCTGAGCATGATGATAATTTTATTCTTTCTGAAAAAATAAAGCGGCTGGGATGTTCGCCAATAAAGGAGAAAGTAGAGCAGCAGGAAGAAAAGGATGAGGAGAAGCAAAAGGAAGAGAAGGGAAAGAAGGACGAGCAGGAGCCGTCACAGCCGACAGCATCGAAACCGGCTGTTCCTAAATCGGCAGATCCTCCTACGATTACTCCTCAGGGGAAAAAAGTAAAAAAATAATTGAGCTAACTTATCTCTCCCCTGTGGGGGGAGGGATAAGTTATACCGGACAGACACATAGGTCAGCCCCTACAGCAACACCTCTACCCGATCATTGAAATCGTAAGCACCTGTAGAAACATCATAATCCATCCTCCCGCCCTTGAGATTGAATTTAGGCCCCTTAATCTCAACATGTCCAGGACTGACCAACATCTTGGTAGTGTCATAATAATGGAGCAGGTCGGAGTACATCTCTTCATACTGAAGCGGCTTGATAATCACAACATCATCAATCAAGGTGAGATGCTGATCATCCATATGGTACTTTCCGTTCTTACTGGTTATACTGATAGGTGATTCGCCCTTTTTGTTATACAGGGCATCAACATCCATCATATAAATTTCTCGATCGGTTTCCCCGGTTTGAGCCTGTTCAGCCTTAATGGTCCAGGTCTGAACGCCTTCGGTCGTGAAGGTAATAATGACATCATCCATAACGAAATCCTGCGACTGCTCCTGATAGGCTCGCTCGGCAACCTCATCGTAACCGCCTCTCGGCTCTAGAAATTTTGCCGCATATCCTTTCCACAACGGGCTGGCGGCAATAATACCGACCGGAATTACCCAGAGAAGATTTCGATAATTTCCTATCATCAAGTCGTTTGCATGTAGTTGTTCAGCAACGGGGAAAGCAGACCCTTTGCCTCCAGAATCAGCTCGCAGGCCTCACGAACAGCACCATGCCCTCCACTTTTTTCCGTGACATAATCAACTTGACGGCGGACTTCAGCTGCGGCATTGGCTGGGGCAAAGCTGCACCCAGCCTGTATAAGCACAGGCAAATCCAGCCAGTCATCGCCCATATAGGCAGTCTGCTCAGGTTGCCAGCCATGTTGTTCAAGAACAGCAGCATAGGCTTCTCTTTTGTTGCGGCAGTCGGTATACACATGCTCCAGCTTGAGTTCCTTAGCTCTTCTGGAAACGGCTTCTGAGCTGCGAGCAGTGATTAAGCCTACAGCAATTCCGGCCTCGCGAAGAAGGCGCAGGCCGAAACCGTCCAAGGTGTTGAACGCCTTGATTTCTTCAGATGCTCCCACATAAAAAAGGGCTCCATCGGTCAGAACACCGTCGACATCCAATAAAAGCACTTCAACCTTTTTCGCCCGCATCATGGCGGCTCGCCAGAAATCACTGCGCAGAATAGGCTGTTCCCGCTTCATAGCCCGTTCACGCAGGGATTGCTTCAATTCGCAATCAGAGTATGTACAGTTGTTACCCGCCACCTTATCCATGAGCCATTTTCAGAACAGTTTCTCGGATAGCCAGCAGCTGTTCCAACAGGGCCTCTACCTCATTCAAGGGGATACTGTTGGGTCCATCACAAAGGGCTTTATCCGGGTCAGGATGCACCTCCATAAAGAGACCGTCAATTCCGGCGGCCATGGCCGCCCTGCTCAAGGTTGGGATAAATTCCCGCTGTCCGCCGGAACTCCCTCCCATTCCACCGGGCAACTGCACCGAATGGGTGGCATCAAAAATGACCGGACAATCAAAAGATCGCATCACAGGTAGAGACCGCATGTCCACCACGAGATTATTATAGCCGAAGCTTGCTCCGCGCTCAGTAAGAAGAATCTTATCACAACCGGCAGAGCGCAGTTTGTCCACAGCATGCTTCATATCCCATGGGGACATAAACTGCCCTTTTTTCAGATTCACGGTTTTCCCGGTTTTCGCTGCTGCGACCAAAAGATCTGTCTGACGACAAAGAAAAGCCGGGATCTGAATGATATCCAAGGCATCTGCAGCAAGATCCATCTGACTGGTTTCATGGACATCCGAGACCACAGGTACCCCCACTTCCTGACGGATACGATCAAGCTGACGCAGCCCGTTGCGCAATCCTGGCCCCCGAAATGAATCCAAGGAGGTGCGATTCGCCTTGTCAAAAGATGCCTTAAACACATAGGAAATCCCTAGACGTTCACATATCTCCTTCATTTCTTTGGCAACTCGCCACCCGAGTTCACCTGATTCTAAGGCGCAGGGGCCTGCCAGCAGCAAAAGAGGGTGATCAGGTCCAACAGGAACCGTCTTCCCCCCAGGAAGCATAGTTATCTCAAAGGATTTCATCGTCAAACAAGCTCCGCAAAGATGTTTTCTCTGTAAGTCATTGCATTTCTAATCAGGTTCTTACAGTCTATTTATTGCTCAGGGCCGCTTTAATAAAATCCCGAAACAACGGCTGCGGCTTCATGGGACTGGACTTGAATTCGGGATGAAACTGACAGCCGAGGAACCAAGGATGATCAGAAATCTCCACAATTTCTACCAGCGTATCATCCGGTGAGGTTCCACTGATAACAAGACCGGCCTTTTCCAAACGCTCACGATACAGATTATTAAACTCATAGCGGTGACGATGTCGCTCACTGATTTCTTCCTTTTGATAGGCTGCATGGGCCAGGGTATCTTCCCGCAGCTTGCAGGGGTACGCACCAAGGCGGAGCGTTCCTCCCATATTGGAATTTTCGTCCCGAATTTCAGTTTTGCCACTACGGAAATCATACCATTCCTTCATAAGATAAATAATCGGATCTTTGGTGGTCGGACTGAGTTCCTTGGAATCTGCTCCCGCTATTCCGGCAACCGACCGAGAGAATTCCACCACGGCCAGCTGCATCCCTAGGCAAATACCAAAGAAGGGCACCTTATTCTCCCGGGCATAGGCAATAGCCCTAATTTTCCCTTCTGTCCCTCGGCTGCCGAAGCCGCCCGGTACCAAAATGCCGTCACATTGTTCCAGCTCAGCAGAAGAATTGCCCTCTTCCAAATCATCAGCAGCAATATATTTCAGCTCTACCTTGGTATCATTAGCTATCCCACCGTGGATCAGCGACTCATGCAGGCTCTTATACGCCTCTCTCAGCTCAACATATTTTCCGGTAATACCGATGGTGACGGTATGGACAGGATTCTTTATTTTATGAACCAGATCTCGCCAAGGTTTTGTGTTCGGCGCACCTGTCCAAATGCCTAATTTTTGCAAAATACGATCATCAGCACCTTCTTCGTGCAGCCGGAGCGGAAGTTCGTAGATAGTATCCACATCAATGGCCGTGATGACTGACGGGGCGTCGATATTGCAGAACAGGCCGATCTTTTTCTTGATTGAGTCGTCCAGCGGTACTTCTGTCCGACAAATCAAGATATCCGGTTGTATACCAGAGGCCAGTAACTCCTTGACTGAATGCTGCGTCGGCTTCGTCTTGATTTCCCCGGCCGTCTTGATAAAGGGCACCAAGGTCAGATGAATGTACAGGGAATATTCCCTCCCGAGATCACCGCGTAGCTGCCGAATTGCCTCTATAAAAGGCAGCCCTTCAATATCACCGACTGTGCCGCCGATTTCAATAATAGCCACATCCACCGTGCCGTCAAGCTGCATCACTGCCTGCTTAATCTCATCGGTAATATGCGGAATCATCTGCACCGTACCGCCGAGATACTCTCCTCGGCGCTCTTTCATAATCACCGAGTAATAGATCCTGCCGGAGGTGTAATTATTAATCTTGCCCATAACCGCATCGGTGTACCGTTCATAATGCCCCATGTCCAGATCGGTTTCTGCCCCGTCGTCGGTAACATAAACCTCTCCGTGCTGAAAAGGGTTCATGGTCCCCGGATCAACATTAATATAGGGATCAAGTTTCTGAAAGGTAACCGTCATTCCTCGGCTTTCCAAAAGGGCACCGATGGAGGCCGCAGCAAGACCCTTGCCCAAGGACGAGAGCACACCGCCGGTTATAAAAATAAACTTTGTCTTTCTAGTCGGTTGTGTATCCATACCTCTATCCTTTATATGCCGAGTTCGGCTTTACGGAAGCAAGGAACTAGCTGTTCCCGTCCCGATTTCGTTCTTCTTTTTACAGGAGACAACCATACTCCAAACAGCAATGTTTGACAACCACGCCCTGTGGTTTTAGAAGAATACTTTTCCACCTAAAATAAATGATAGAAGGATGAGAAAACAAGAAATGAAGCTAGAGGAGCAAGAATCTGTTCTTTTAAAAAAACAGATCCTTGCAGGAGAAAAATCTGAGGTAACTGTACTGATAAAGACGGGCTTCTCGACGATTCCAACCGTGTTTACCTGTAGATATAGCCTCTCGGCAAAGGGCGCACCACAGGAGCATAGTATACATACGGGGCATATACCCTGTTATGATAATATCCGTGATGAAAAAGATTTCCAAAAAGAGAAGCTCCGACAGCAACTGCACCGACAGCTGCCGTTGTATGAACAGTATCCCGGTAACGATCAGCCGCCGTATATGCGCCATAAGGACCTGTTCCCGGCCCTACGCAAGATGTCAACCACATGCAAAGCGCTGTACATACAAAAAAAATCATTATCTTTTTCATTTAATCCTCCCTGATGCTCAATGTTCGAATATCCAACCTTATATATACAGTGTATAACCACGAATGGTACTTTTGCAATGAAATTTCAGGCAGCAGAGCATGCATTCCCCACAGAGAAAGGCTTGAGAAAATAATCTTACTTTCTTCTCCGTTTTTCCTAAACCATAGGGATAAAAAAAAATTACCGTGCATTACAGCTTTCAACATAAGAGCATCTCATTGTACTGATGTTGCAGGGAAAGGGCTAATAGTTAACCCTGCTGTTCTCTGGTTTTCAGCATAGGAAAGCACACCGGCAACAATCTGTTCCGCAAGGGTTTGTAGATACTTTTCGCTTTTCATCAATTCTGCTTCCTCCGGATTGGTGATAAACGAAATTTCAGCCAGGATAGCAGGCATTTCCGCACCGATAAGGACATAGAACGGGGCCTGTTTCACTCCGAGATCCTTGACCTGAAACTTTTGTTTTTTCAAACCATCAATCATATTCAGCTGAACAAATTCAGCGAGCTGGGATGACTCGTTGATCTTCTCATTCTGCATCAGCTCAGAGAGAATATCCTGCATTTCACTCATATTATGGGTTGAGGTGGCATTTTCCAAGGCAGCGACCCTCATAGCCTCGGTATGCGTTGCCAGATTCAAATAAAATGTTTCCACCCCGCGTATCGTCTCTTCTGGATGAGCATTAACGTGGATAGAAAGAAAAAGATCTGCCTCCTTAGTGTTGGCAATGGCTGTTCGCTCTTCAAGAGCAAGAGAAACATCGTCATCCCTTGTCAGAAGCACCTCGTAACCATTTTTCTCTTCAAGGATCCGCTTGATTTTTTGGGCCACATTCAAAACAATATCCTTCTCTTTCAGGCCAAACCCTACTGCTCCAGGGTCTTTTCCGCCATGCCCAGGATCTATAACGATTCGTCGCACTCCAAGTCCGAGTTGCTGGGCCAAAGTAAGGTTTTCTACTGCTGGAGATTTTTCTACCTTTGCTCCATTAGGAATGGCTTTCCTTTTCCGGGGGGTGATAATCTTTTCTGCTTTTATCTCTGGCGTTCTTTCAGATGTATTCTCACTCGCCGCTATTTTAATCTTAGCCTCCCCCTCTTCAACTTCTCCCGCTTCCTTCTCTTCTTCCTCTGGCTTGGCCTGCACAACCAGCGGCTTGATATCTGCTGTAATCTGAGGGGCAACCTTTCTTTTTGGGATCCTTAGAGCCCTTCCTCTTCCCCCGCGAACGTCAATCACTACTCGAAATGGATCTTTGAGATTAAAAACCTTATAATCGCCAATGGATTCGGTATCAAGATAGACACGCACTGTTGTCGCATCAAGCTGGCTTGTATGGATACGCTTCAAAAGCCCATCTTCGATAGAAACCGGCAAGCGATATTTCTGCGGAATATAGCTCTTTTCAAAATCAATAAAGAGGCGCCGAGGTACGCTGTTCTGTTGATCAAGTAACTCGACATGATAATCGACCGGTTCTGAGGATTTAATAACGACCCGACTGTAGTTATCAGAGGACCAGTATTGAACCGGGAGAACATCAACGGTTCCGGGAATTTTTTTCAAGTATTTTTTGGTGGTGTCAACCTGTTCCGATTCCCTTCTCTCTTTCTGGTGTATTTCAGCAAGAAGCTCCTTATTGCTCTTCTGCGTTGACTCTACTTTTTTCAACGCAGACAAAACGATCTTTGTTCGAGGAATCGTCTTTTGCTCTTCTACAGGAGACAATTCCTGTGGAGCCGAGCTGGTCGAATTTTTTTCTGGAAGGACGCCTGTAACCTTTTCTGCCAGCTTTACGGATTCAGCCTGCTGTTTATTTACCACCATTTTTCGAGACGCAGGAGTAACTACAGCCAGTGGGATTTTTGGGGATACAGCCTGGGGAGTGACTACCGTCGGAGTTGTATTTTCTTGATACTCAGGATTTTTTTCCAGAACTTTTATCAACTTCTCTAACTGTCGCTTAACCAGCCTTTTCTTGCTACTGGTCGGATAAGAACGCATTAGTCGGTCATAATATTGAACAGCCTGTTTGAAATTTCCTCTTTCCTCCTGTTCTATTTGGGCCAAGGCGTAGAGCGCATTGTCAGCCTTATTTCCCTTTGGGAAAAAAGTCAGGATATCTGAGTAAAAAGAAACCGCCTTATCAAGGTCGGCAGTTATTCCAAAGCTTTCGTACATAGTGCGATACATACGCGCTATGGTATACAGACACGAAGAAGCTCTGTTGCTTTTCGGATCTATCCGATAGATACGCTGTAATTCGTGGATGCCGGTCAGCCATTTTTCGCGCTTTCCAGCAAGAGAGGGATTATTCCGTAGCTTATAATAATAATCGCTGGCCTGTTTGTACTGCCACTCCACCGTATTTTGGTAAGCAGAGGACGACGACGCACCGGTCACAGCCGCCGCAACCGTCGTATAAATACCGGGCAGACCTATCAGGAAAAGCAATATCAGCAACCGGAAAAAATGACCGAAGAGCTGAAAATTATACAGAGATCGAACGACAAAGAACATACTGAAAAAAATAAACAGAGCGTTTAATAGTCGTGAGGAACTGGATGAATAAGGTCAGCTTACCTCCTGCCTTAATCACTAGAAATGCTTTTTATTGCCGCTCAATTTCTACGATAACAAACTTTTTAATTATACTCTATTACTTCTAATTGGCAAATAGATTGTGACCTAAGCAGTAAGCCTTAAATAATCGACAGGTTCGGCTCTTTAAATTTCATAGCCAGGTAAAAATGATAATTTCCGACGGCCGCAGCGACATTCGGCACAGGAACGAGCGAGAACGATCTGACCAAAGTAGAGTGTGAATCGTTCGAAGCTGCTGGAATAAAGCTCTTCAGGGTCTGTCACTCTCACTTTCCATTCAGAAAAAAGACGTCATTTTTTTAATTTTCGTGTATAGTTTCTTTATATTTCCATACTTCTCCTGAGAAAGGAACAGGTTCTTCACCAGAATTTTCTCACAACTGCTGGCATGGTATCCGTCAGTTCGCCCTATCTTTAGCAGCATTGCTCCAAAGAAGTAGGGATATTGTTCTAGAATTTCGCAATGAAAAATTCACCAATCAACACCATGAAACCATGAAAAATTTAATGATAGCCCCCTCAATACTCTCTGCGGATTTCTCCAGACTTGGTGATGAAATT
The DNA here is from genome assembly GCA_942492895.1 of Candidatus Electrothrix laxa. Classification (GTDB taxonomy): domain Bacteria; phylum Desulfobacterota; class Desulfobulbia; order Desulfobulbales; family Desulfobulbaceae; genus Electrothrix; species Electrothrix laxa. The sequence goes on along the minus strand of OW818652.1, from coordinate 3,250,420 downwards.
CGAGCTATTGAGGAGGCCGGAGCTGAAGTTGTTCATATTGATGTGATGGACGGACATTTTGTCCCCAATATCACTATCGGGCCACTGGTGGTCAAAGCGGCACGGCGGGTCACGGACCTGCCTCTGGATGTCCACCTGATGATCAGCGATCCAGACAGCTATATCAAAGATTTCGCTGATGCCGGGGCCGACTGGATTACCGTACATGTGGAAACCTGCATCCACCTCCACCGAACCCTAAATTTTATTCGTAATCTCGGGAAAAAAGCAGGAGCTGTCCTGAATCCAGCCACTCCTCTGTCGACTCTAGATTATGTCCTTGAAGAAGTCGACCTGGTTATGCTGATGAGTGTCAATCCCGGTTTCGGCGGTCAGGGTTTTATAGAATCTACCTTAAAAAAATGCAGCGAACTACGCTCCATGTTGGACAAGGTCAATCCAGAAGCAGGCATAGAGATTGACGGAGGCATCAGCCCCAAGACTATTGGAAGAATGGCGGAAGCTGGCGCAAATATTTTTGTTGCCGGTTCTGCAATATATGGGCAGGATGATTACGCGGCAGTGATTGAGGAAATGAAAAAACTCGCAGGCTCCTGATTGCGCAATCAATAAGACATAAAAAACAATGAACCTACTGCAACGATACAAAAATGCTGCTGTGGTGGTCATGCGGATTTTCAGATGGGATCTGCAACTCCATTTTTTCTGGGGCTTTATGCTGACCCTCCTGGGAGTGTACTGGTCCCCTCTCTATGCCTCGGGTATTATTGTGACGATAGTCAAAGAGGCTTTGGACCTCTGGAGTAAAGAGCTCTGGAGTTGGGACGATGTCTGGCTGGGAATTATGGGCTCCTTGGTTTCACTGGGCTATTTATATTCTCAAAATTTATTGATGGTTGGTCAATAACGCAACAAAACAAAAAATTGCTTATCGAGTTGTGTATCGAAAAATTCAGGAGACCAAGAATGGATTTCTTCAAAAACTTTGCTAACATAAAGGCGGTGCAAAAGCTGGAGGAGCTGGCTCGTACCCCTTATAACCTTGCCTCCTCAACCGCTCTTTCTCCTGAACGTCTTACTACTTACCGAATCTCGTCCTGCGGTTTTGATTTTTTGTACGGCACCCAACGAGTCGGCAAGCAGGTTCTGCAGGCCCTGCAGGATCTGGCCGATGAAGCCAAGCTGATCGAACAGTTCAAGGCCATGAAATCAGGCTCGGTCATGAATAGGATTCTCGGATATGCCAGCGAAGAACGTCAGGTCCTGCACACGGCCTGTCGGGATATCTTTACCGATAAGCCGCTTGCCCCTAAAGAAACAGCCCAAGCCAAGGAGCAACTCGCTCGCCTGAAACAATTCCTGTCTGACCTGGATAACGGCACGATCACCAATCAACAAGGGCAGCCCTTTACCACAATGGTACAGGTGGGCATAGGCGGCTCTGATCTAGGGCCCCGCGCCCTTTATCTTGCCCTAAAACGTTATTGTCAAAGCGGGCGCAAGGCCTACTTTATCGCCAATGTTGACCCGGACGATGCTGCCGCTGTTCTCGCGGAGCTGGATCTCTCCCGAACCCTGATCAATGTGGTTTCCAAGAGCGGCACCACCCTGGAAACCTTGACCAACGAAGAATTGGTGCGCTCCGCTCTAAGAGCAGCTGGACTTGATCCTGCACGCCATATGATTGCAGTCACCGGTGCAGGCAGCCCTATGGACGATCCCAAAAAGTATCTAGCGACCTTCCATATGTACGATTACATCGGGGGGCGCTATTCCGCTACCTCTATGGTGGGTGGGGTAACCTTGGCCTTTGCTCTAGGCTATGAAAATTTTCTTGAGCTGTTACGGGGAGCCAACGCTGTCGATCAAGCGGCAGAACAGAATAACATCAAAGAGAACCTCCCGCTGCTCATGGCCTTACTGGGAATTTGGAACCGTAATTTCTTAGGATACAACACGGTTGCAGTTCTTCCCTACAGCCAGGCCCTGCTTCGTTTTCCGGCTCATCTTCAGCAATGCGACATGGAAAGCAACGGCAAACAGGTCAGTAGATCGGGCGAATCCGTGCAATGGAAAACCGGCCCCATCGTCTGGGGAGAGCCGGGTACCAACGGCCAACACGCTTTTTATCAGCTGCTCCACCAGGGCAGCGAGATCGTACCGGCAGAATTTATTGGCTTCCGGCAATCTCAATATCAAGAAGATATCACGATCAGTGGAACCACCTCGCAGCAGAAATTACTTGCCAATATGCTGGCCCAGTCCCTAGCCTTGGCCTTAGGCAGAGCACATGAAAATCCCAACAAGTCCTTTGCAGGTAACAGGCCCAGCTCCCTGCTCATTGCCGACCGTCTCACCCCGTACAGTATGGGCGCTTTGCTGGCCCTGTACGAAAATAAAATTGCCCTGCAAGGCTTTTGTTGGAATATCAATTCATTTGATCAGGAGGGCGTACAACTGGGCAAGGTACTGGCGAACCGCATTCTTTCTGAACTGACAAAGGAAAAAGGAGAAGAGCAGCTCAAGCCTGACTCACCGGAACTTTCCCTGATCAGGGTCACTGGCCTTGAAAAAAATGAACGCTCTCCCAAACCTTAAGATCCTCTAAAATTCAGGTTACGACAATTCGTTAATATTCATTGAGACTCAGCCTTGATCAGCACAGAAGCCCCCCTCCCTCCCTTCCTGCAAGCAAGGGACGAAAAATATCAGGCTCTTCTTTCCACCAGTTGCACTGGTGCCGACATTATAGTAGAGTACCATATATCCGACTTGCCTTTACTTGGCTGATCAGTGCTCTTTTTTAATCAAGGTGCCTTATTGTCACGAAAGAGGTTCAGTAACATCTGTCATTTCTTCGTTCAAATGCATAACGTATAATATGCTGCTAGCACCCCAGAAAGCGGGATATTAACCCCGAAGCTGCGTAAGCCAACTCCGATTCTCTACATAATTAACATGAGACAAGCGCACGGACTGTGACCTGATTTTCCACATGAGTGAAAAACACACCCTCCTCATTATTGACGATATAGTCGACAATCTCATGCTCCTCGGGGAAGCTATGTCGTCTGAATATAAAATAAAGGTTGCAACAGGCGGTGTACAGGGACTGGAACTTGCTGTGCATAATCCAAGACCTGATCTGATTCTGCTGGATATTATGATGCCCGGCATTGACGGATATGAAGTATGCCGTCGTCTCAAGGCGGACAGCCGGACAAAACATATCCCCGTCATTTTCCTCAGTGCTCTGGACAAAGAAAGCGATGAGCTGCAAGGGCTTGACGCCGGAGCTGTTGATTTTATAACAAAACCCTTTAAGCTAGAAGTTGTTCGGGCTAGAATCAACACCCAGCTTGAACTCCTCCGGATGCGTCAGCAGCTGCAAACAGCTCGCCTGAAAGCAGAAGCTGCCTCCCAGTCGAAATCAGTCTTTCTCGCCAATATGAGCCATGAAATCAGAACCCCGATGAGTGCTATCATGGGAATGACTGATCTTGCTTTAGAAAGAGCCTCTGATCCCCAGCAACAAAGTTACCTGGAAACCGTTAAACTTTCTGCTGATTCTCTCCTCGCCCTGATTAACGACATTCTTGATTTTTCCAAGATTGAAGCAGGGCAAATGGAGCTGGACGAACATCCTTTTCTTCTTGCCGAGGCCATTGAAGCGGCTATGCGGACGGTGTCCATTCTCTCAAAAGAAAAGGGGCTTGAAATTACCCTTGAGATCGCTCCAGATGTCCCTGTTGCTGTGGCTGGCGACAGCCTACGTTTCCGCCAGATCATCCTCAATCTTCTCAGCAATGCTATCAAGTTTTCCGAAAAAGGCATCATTCGTATCAAGGTTGCCCTAGAGCATGCCGGAATTGAAACAATCGCCCTGCGTGTATCGGTTATTGACCAGGGGGTAGGTATCAAAGAAGATAAAATAGGCTTTATCTTCAGTGCTTTTTCCCAGGCGGACAGCTCCGTCTCCAGAAAATTTGGCGGTACCGGGCTCGGCCTTGCTATCTGTCGCCAGCTCTGCGAACTCATGGACGGCACCATAAAGGTGGAGAGCAAATACGGAAAAGGAAGCACCTTCTCGTTCACGGTAATGTTCGGCGCAACCTCTCAAGAAAAAATACTACGGAAAAAAAATACGAACTCTGAAATAATGAGAATTTGTCCTATTCGAGTTCTGCTGGTCGAAGATAACGCTGCAAATCGCTTTCTGATTCGGGTAGTGCTAGAAAAATTCAATCATGAGGTTGTTGAGGCGGTTGACGGTATTGAGGCCTTACATATTATGCTGGAAGATCATTTTGACCTGATCCTGTCTGATGTCCAGATGCCGAAAATGGACGGCTACAGGCTCACCAAAATTATCCGAGCCTGCGAAGAAGGCAAAGAACTTGATCCCGATCTTGCTGATAAACTCGACAGCGACCTGATCAGCAAGCTCAGGCAACACCTGCACGGCAAACATCGTTTGGTTATATCTATGACTGCTAATGCCATGAGCGGTGATAAAGAGAAATGCTTTACCGCTGGTATGGATGATTATTTAACCAAACCCCTGAACCAGGAGGAACTAGCGACGACCCTTAATCGTTGGCTTCCTACGAAATAACCCTAATCCCAACCCTTTGGTCGGGACAACAAAGCATGAAAGATGGTCGGGCAAACCCAAGGAGTCGCCGGTACTTTCACCCCTCCCCTCTAGGGAGGAATAAAAAAAAATGAAAGCTAACCGGGTTCCTTGAATGCGTCCACCCCGGTACTTTCAAAAATAAATGAGCTGCAAGAAAATCAAAAAAAGATCTCATGCAGCCTTACCTACACAACATCCTCACCAGTGGAGTTCTCACTCCGAAACTCTGCAATGAGCAACTGAAAAAACTTTTTATCCGGAGAGATAATGGCAAACGATAATCTGCCCGATTTTATATCCGCCCTGTTACAAACAAAACAAAATTCCTGCCCCGCTGATGCTCAGTTGGTGCAGACCCATATTTCTTTTGTTCTTCTTGCGGACGAATTTGTTTATAAATTCAAAAAACCAGTTGATTTCGGTTTTCTTGATTTTTCCACCCTGGAGAAACGACAACATTGCTGTGAACAGGAACTTCTGCTCAATCGTCGCCTCTGCCCGGATATCTACCTTGATCTTGTCACGGTCACCCGTGACGGTGACAACTACGCTCTAGACGGGAACGGCGAGGTCGTGGAATACGGGGTGAAGATGGTCAGAATGCCTGAGGAAAAAATGATGGGCAATCTGATTCAGGCTGGCAAGCTTGACCGTGTTCATATTGATACCATTGTTGACAAACTGACACCATTTTATCAGCAAGCGGATCGGACGAGCGAGATAGATGGATACGGCACAGCAGAATCTGTTGCCATCAATGTGCTAGAAAATTTTGAACAGACCCAAGGGTTTATAAATAACGGTGCCATCACACAGGAGCAGTTCGACAAAATCTCCTCCTGGTCCAAAGATTTTCTCAGTCAAGAGGAGCTCTTTGCCCAGCGCATCAAAGACGGAAATATCCGTGATTGCCACGGCGATCTCTACTCGGCAAATATCTGTCTCGCAGATAAGGTCTATATCTACGACTGTATCGAGTTCAACCGCCGCTTTCGCTACTGCGATGTGGCAAGTGATATTGGATTCCTGGCTATGGATCTGGATTTTCACGGTCTCCAGGATCTCTCCAAGTATTGTATAGATCAATTCTGCCAGCACTCGGGAGATAGCAGCCTCAAGGAAATGCTGAACTTTTATAAATGCTATCGCGCCTATGTACGGGGAAAAATCGGCCTGTTTACTGCTGCTGATCCAGCAGTGGATGAAGCTGTGAAAAAAAGCTGCATAGAAGCTGCTGCCAAATACTTTGCTCTCGCTGAGAGCTATACGAACTAATCATATCTTGGTCTACCCCGGCCCAGGGGGCCGGGATAACAAAAAATAAAATTACGCGAAGTAATACGGACAGACAAAAAATGGAGCAGCCCATCCTCTACATCTTCTTCGGCTTAATCGCGTCGGGAAAATCAACCTTGGCGGAACTCTTTGCTGCAACCCATGATCTCTCGTATTATAATACGGACAGAGTGCGCAAAGAGCTGGCTGGTCTGGCGACAAATGAACGCCGACCTGATGGAATGGACCAAGGAATATATACTCCTGAGTTCACCAAAAGGACTTACCAGACCATGTCGGAGAGAGCAACTCAGGATTTCAACAAAGGCGCAACAAGGGTAGTTTTGGACGGCTCCTACAGCAAAGCAACGGATCGTCATAAGATAAGTGAGCTCGCTCACACCCTTGGCACTAGTGTACTCTTTATCCTTTGCTCCTGTTCCGAGCAGGAGACGCAACGTCGTCTTGCCCTCCGGGCTAAAGATCCAAACGCCGTTTCAGATGGACGCTGGGAGATCTTTGTCCAGCAAAGGGCAATGTTTGAACAGCCTGCTGAACTCCCTCCTCATCAGATCATACATATTGACACTGAGGCGGAACCGCAAGAACTGTTGCGTCTATTGAAAAGCTGATCTAACATAAACAGTCCGGTCCTCAAGGGCCTGGATAGGAGCCTTGGAGTTTCGCAAGAACTCCTGAACCTTCAACCATTCAACCGGTAAAATGACCAGAATATACCTTCTCCGTTACCCAAAAGAGAGTTCGAATCAGCCGATTATCTCTCACCTAGTTCAGCGCTATGAAGTGGAATTTAATATCCTGAAAGCGGATATTCGGCCCCAACGGGACGGCATCATGGTGGTGGAACTCAAGGGGCATAAAGAAAAAGTTACTGATGCCCTTGATTATCTGAAAAGTCTCGGAGTGAAGGCAGAACGCCTTGCTGGCAAAGTCCATAGAGACGAAAAAAAATGCTTCCAATGCGGAGCCTGCACCGGAATCTGTCCGGTTGGTGCATTGCATATCCAACGCCCGACAATGGAAGTGATTTTTGACCCGGAAAAATGTACAGCCTGCGGCCTCTGCGTGGCTGGCTGCCCGGTCCGCTCTATGAAGATTTCTTTTGACCCGATGACAGAGATAGGGGTTTCGGCGTAATCGAAAAATCCGGGTAGTCCTGCATTATTGAGGCGATAATAGATGCCTGATAAAGTTAAAGGCGTTGAACAGAAAAGCTCAATACAATTATCCAACGGAAGGAAAAAGAAATTCAGATTCTCGGAATTTTGTGCAAAGGGATGGGGGGATGCAACTGAAGGAATGAAAAAAAGCCGGGCAACCCTGCAGCACACAAAGGAAATCGCTGCCGCTGCTTCCTCCCGGACCTGACGGAGTTCACGACTCTTTGTTGCGCAGGACCCGGCTATCACAATTTGGGTCAAAATATATAATGTAACTGGCGGAGAGGGTGAGATTCGAACTCACGGTACTTGCGTACACACGCGTTCCAGGCGTGCACCTTAAGCCACTCGGTCACCTCTCCTGCTCTATAAAAAAGCAACTGATCGGGAAAAAAGAAATTTCGTACTCCAACCGTTACTGAGTTACTGATACTGTTTCAGACACATTCTTATAAACTGTATACGTTTTTTTGACAAGGAAAAAAACACCACACATCTTTTTTGATACTCTTCGCGGGATAGGATACAACTGCCACAAACCGTTTTTTCTTACCGAGCGCATTGGAAAAAAGAGGATTTATACGTTTCAAAACGTACTGCTGGAATAGTTTTAGCCATTGCTACACGACGTGAACCTTCTCTCGCATTCATTGCGCCCTGCCTCCAAGCCTGCTTTTTTTCCTCTTCAATTTCTTCATTATGGGGAATGCATAGATCTGTGTTGTTCCTGCCCCCCTCCCTTTTTTAAGCAATTTCTAACTAATCAATTTTTAAAAAGAATAATCAAAAACATGCGAAGAGGATATTCTGTGCCGTTTAGAATTCATAGTTGCATTTTCGTATAATGTGTAGTAGTTCGATCAGTTGATTCGTCATATCATATACTCACGGTTCGCCTATTTCGAAACGTAGTTCAGATCGTAGTTTGGATAATTACTCCAAATAACTAAAAAGTATTGACTTTAACACCTAGAGATGGTGAAAATCTTTTATTCATTCTTCCTGGTTGCAAAATCTATCAAACTGCGAAATAAATGGGCGAACGGTGAGGTATAAGTACTCAACCATAAATAATCGACACTTTTCAAGCTGAAAATTATTGAAAAATCAATCCAAAAGCCTTAAGAGAAGTGTCGATTATATCCTTTCAGGTACTTACTCTATTGAAACGAGTGAGAAACGAGCCTTTCCTGTTGACGGACAACAGGGATGTATCATGTTGAGTTAGTTGCAATTCTATCGAAGATAAAGGAACTTTTCTCCTGCGCTTCGAATCAAGTACAAGAAAGAGGAAAGAATGACCGTAGCAAAAAAAATGCAGGAGTTTGCCGAAAACTCTTCCTGGATTCGTAAAATGTTTGAGCAAGGTGCCAGGATGAAAGCAGAATTCGGCGCGAAAAATGTTTTCGACTTCAGTCTCGGTAACCCGGATGTTGCACCACCAAAGAAATTTTTCGAGGTGCTGACCGACCTGGTTGACGGCGATACACCGGGAATGCACGCCTACATGCCCAATGGCGGTTATCATTATGTAAGGGAAGCGGTCGCGACCCAGTTATCCCGTGAACAGGGTACGGAGATCGGGATGGGCGATGTTCTTATGACCTGCGGAGCAGCAGGCGGCCTGAATGTGGTCATGAAATCCCTTCTTGATCCTGGCGATGAGGTCATTATCCTGAGCCCATTTTTTGTTGAGTATCATTTCTATGTGGATAACCACGGCGGCGTGGTCAAAATCGTGCCGACTGATGACGAATTTCAACTCGACCTGGCAGCCATTGAGGAAGCCCTGACAGAGAAAACCAAAGCTGTCCTGATCAACAGCCCCAATAATCCCACTGGCCAGATGTACAGCGCAGAATCCCTGGCTGCCTTAGGCATATTGTTAGACAGGGCAGGAGAAAATTTTTGCACTACGATTTATCTGATTTCCGATGAGCCTTATCGAAAAATCGTTTTTAACGGAGCAAAAGCACCCTCTATTATGGCGACTACGACCAACTCTATCGTGGTTTCTTCCTATTCCAAGGATCTTTCACTGCCTGGCGAGCGAATTGGCTATATTGCTGCTCATCCAGAAATGCATGAAAAAGATCTCCTACTCAATGCCATGACCTTGGCCAACCGCATCCTCGGTTTTGTTAATGCTCCTGCTCTGATGCAACGGGCGGTTGCTGAATTGCAAGAGGAGAGCGTGGATGCCTCTATTTATGAACAACGATGCAAGGTGTTCTGCAAAGTACTGGACGAGGCAGGCCTGAAGTATGTTTTACCCAAAGGAGCCTTTTACCTCTTTCCCAAAACACCGATTGCTGATGATGTGGAGTTTTGCAGCTTGCTTCAGGGGGAGAAAATCTTGGCAGTTCCCGGGCAGGGCTTTGGTACCCCTGGTCATATTCGGTTGGCCTTTTGTGTGAATGAAGAGGTGATTGCCAAGTCTGCAGAAGGGTTTAAACGGGTTGTGGCCAAAGCCAAAGGGAAGTGAGTCAAAAGAACTATAAAATTTTAATATATCAAACTACTTATACTTCTAACCAACTAGACCTTCTGCAAAAATCACTTTTATGTCCTTGTCGATTTCGCTAAATCAATAAGTACATGACATGCATATTGTAGATGTGCAGGAGGTCTACTATATATTTGTATCGGAGTAGTGCGAGCCCTGTGCTCATATCAAACACTTCGAACAAGCTATCTATCCGAAAATATTCTTTTTAAGAATATTCCCATTTTGTCATTGAGATCATTTGACCTGGGCCTATGGATGCAAATAACGGTATACTTTGCCCGATTCCAGAAGATGAACGCACACCGTTTGTTGATGTCTTGTTGAAATTTATTGACTGGCAGAAGGTGCGTATTGAAAATGCAGAAGAAGAAAATCAGAAGCTAAAAGAGGAGCTTTCATCGTTAAAAACGACTGGAATTGACAAGAAAAATACAAAAAAAATACAGCAACGTCAAAAATTTGTTATCCCCCTGAAGATTCAGCAACAGGAGAGGATGAAGTCGGAAAATATTCAACAGTTGCTAGTAAAAAACATCCAGCAACTCCTCGTCAGTATAGGGAGCAAGAATCAACGTCAATTTACGCGCTTGCGCACCCGACTGGATGTTGATATTGATTTTGGTTCACAGCGATATTATAAGCATTCCGTGAAAAACATCAGCCTTGGCGGTCTTTATGTCAAGGGACGGTTTGACCGGCGACCGGGTGATATCTGTACCATCAGCCTAAACCAGTCAGAGCTTGATGTGGATCTTGAAATCCATGCTACCTGTTCTGTTATCAGAGGTAACATCAACGGGATGGCTCTTGAATTTATCTCTATGAAACTCGATGATTTCTGCCATCTTCAGACCGTTCTGCTTTACGAGGCTGATGATCCTTTTGTTTTGGGGACAGAATTTGTGAATAATATGAATCTTGAACTTGAGAATGACCTCATTTTATGTAATACTTTTCATTTTCATCAAGACAAGGAGGACAAGAACATAAAGAGAGGAACAGCCTGACAAGCTCTTCCTTTCTCTCACCAGCTTGCCTGCTCAATCCCCTTTCGTCTGCTTTGTCCGCTTTTTTCCTCCTGATCTACCAACAGCTCATTAACGGTTTTCTTTAATACAGGATGCGCTAACTGCGCTCCGATCTCCGTCAAAGGAATCAGCACAAAGAGCCGCTCATGCATTAAAGGATGGGGCAGCACAAGCCGGTCCGTCTGCATGACACAGTCGTCAAAGAGGAGGAGGTCAAGATCAAGAGTCCTGTCCTGATATCCCTCCAGCTCTGGATGACGAACTCTGCCGAATTGCTGCTCTGTTTCCAGGAGGAGGTCGAGGAGAGCTTCTGGAGGCAGTGTTGTATACAGATGACCGACGGCATTAATAAACCAATGGCTACTCTCCATCCCCACAGGTCGGGTACGATAGGGTGAGGAAAGGGCCTGTACGTTGATCTCGGGGTGTTGACCGAGAGACTGCCAGGCCTCCAGCAGCAAGGTTCGCGATTGACCGAGATTGGAACCAAGGCCAACGTAGGCGGAATGAAAAGAAGAAAAGCTGTTCATGAAGAAGTTCGCAACCGATACTTACCTGAAGAAAGAGAGTATTTTTTGAACAATACCCTGTTTTTCTTCTTCCTTATCCGCCTCGTCTGCCTTCGACGCCCTTGAAGTATCAGCCCCAGCCTGTTTCACTTCCGGTTTCAATGTACTTTGTTGCGTGTCTTGGGAGGTTTCCGGTGAAGAATTTCCTAGAAAAACGATTTCAACAGCGGTCTCACTTTGTTTTGCTACCCGTAAATCTTCGTTATAATACTTCCCCACACCTTTAATCAGGCCGACAAAAAAATCAATCAACCCTCTGTGGGATTTATAGTGCATAATCAGGGTTTTTTCATCCTTCCATTCATAGTCAAAGCGTGGAGGATGGGCATCTGCTATGCTGGAAGTAACCGTTTCATGCAGTTTGTCCATATTGAGCAGCATTTCTTTGGCAGAATGCGCTTTTCTATAATACATACTGTACACTTTCGGCGCATACACATTGACCCAGTAATCGCCAAAGGCATCAGCAGCCTGATCCAGGGTGAGGTCTAATATCTTGCAGGCTGCATGAATAATATCCACGGCTACTTTGCCATCAATATTTGATGTCAGGTTATAGAGGGTGTGTCTCTCCAGGCCTGCTTCTTCAAGTATATCTTCCCAAGAATGTTGTCCGAATTGTTCTTTGACTAAACTTTCCAAACACGTAACAATGACACCTTTCATAGTGGCCTCTTTTTTAGTTACACCTGGTAAGAACCAGAAATCATTAACGTAAACTCATAAGTGTGAAGCTGTTGATATAAAGTCGGTTTACTCCCCGCCCCTTTCAGGGTGGGGGATGGGTCCTTTGCTTTGAATTGTGCTTTGGATAAAGGCCGGGAAGATTAAAATTCCGACAAGCCCAGAACATCAAACATGGTGTAGAGCCCTTTGGGCTGGCTGACTACCCAGGCGGCTGCTTTGGCTGCACCTCCGGCAAAGTTATCCCGGCTGTGGGCCCGGTGGGTGATTTCAATTCGCTCGCCAGGACCGGCAAAGTAGGCAGTGTGTTCACCGACAATGTCTCCGCCTCGAATGGTCTGGATACCAATTTCCTTATCCGTTCGTTCACCGATGATGCCGTTGCGCTCAAAAACACCAACCTCGGCCAGATTTCTCCCCAGTCCCTTGGCGGCCATTTCCCCGATCTTCAGAGCGGTTCCAGAGGGAGCATCCTTTTTCATCCGGTGATGGGCCTCAACGATCTCCACGTCATAGGCATCGCCAAGCACAGCAGCGGCCTTTTCCACCAGCTTAAACAGAACATTTACGCCCACAGCCATATTCGGGGCTTGGACGCAGGGGAAAGACGCAGCTGCGGTCTCCCGGAGTACGGTCAAGTCATCGGCACTCAAGCCGGTGGTTCCGATCACCATGGCCCGGCCATGCTTGGCTGCAATTTTAACGAACTCCATGGTGGCTTTGTGAAAGGTAAAATCAATGATGACATCGCCTTGATCAATCACTGCCTCTAAGCTATCAGCAATGGTCACCCCTGCGTTACCGATGCCTGCTATTTCTCCGGCGTCTTTGCCCACATTAGGGCTGCCAGCCTGTTCAAAGGCTCCGGCCAAGGTAAGATCCGGGTGCTGATGCACCATATAACAGATACGTTGTCCCATTCGACCGGAGGCTCCGGCTACAATTACTTTGATCATGGTTTTCTCTTGGTCTTGATTATATTTTTTCTGAAATTAGTTGAGTTCTTTTGAGGCAGGATATATCCTGTTAACGATCGGTTGCTTTCACCGTTGCTTCGGGTGTTGTTGAATCTTTTTCAAGGGCTGACTGTTGCTTATTGTTTGTTTGAAAAACTGATGATATTTGCTTGTTTTCATCTGGGCTGAACTCAATGCTTTGGAATAAAAGCACGACTGCCAGCACCAACAGGCAATAAAGCAGGAGCTTCCTCTTGAGCTTTCTTTTCCTCTCCGCCTCTTGTTTCACCCATCTGCGAAATTCAGGCAGATTCTTTTCAATATTATCCTCGAACTCGGCCCGTCTTCCCTTGTCATTTTTTGCTGTTTCGTTGAGCCATTTTCTGAGAGAATCTATAAAGGTATCGTTCGTTCCGTTGAGTAACACGCCTATGAGGATGCCTGCTATAAAGGCGATAAGAATCTTCATCTGTCTATTGATAGCGCATGATCATCATTCAAGGAATTTTTGCTGAACGATTTCGGAGCCTGTGCTTGCTCTGGTAACCTTTTAATTCACCGATGAGTTGAACCTATGGTTGCGCTGCGTCAGCTTGGGCAAGAAGTAAAATCGTCGTTGCCGTCAGGTGCAAGGCATAGGAGGCTATATAATCTGGCATTTCTCTCTGTGTAGGACCTTGACCATGCCCTGCAAGTTTATTCCTTACCGTAGGAACTCCAGAGTCTAAGAGGTTTTGCATAATATTGAGTTGATTCTGCATGAAAGAAGGAATTAGTCCATTCTTTAAAACTATGGCAATGAGCCTCTTAGCCGTATCTTTCTGATCATAAACCCAATTACGTTTTGAGCATATTGTCTTGAGCAGACTTTCCAACGCCTTCAGGCATTCGTTGGTTGACTCCTCGTAACGACCATGCCGATAATGTTCATGCGCCTGAAGAAATTCTTGATTTACGGAGTGATAACGTTGTGCTTTAAGCAAACTCAGAACAGGTTTGACGGCCTCCGAGTGTATAAACTGAGAATCGACTCGTATTAACTCACCTGATTCGTATTGATAACCAACGCCAGCTTCCCTGAACCTCTGATTTAGTTCATTTAGAAGTGAGTCAACCTTCAGGTATTTATTGTAATGATATAGCTGCTTGCGGATTGACCTGTCAATAATTCGAAATGTCAGTTCTATAACGTCAAGTACCTGCTCATAATCTTCTGTTTGGAGCAGGAAGTTGGAGAGTTCTTCAAATCCTTCGTAATATTCACCGGCAAGTTTGAAGACTCCGTACTCTCGACAAAGTAAGCTATTTATTTGTTTAATAGTTTCCTTGCTCTCGCCCGAGAAGTATCCCCTCTCCGTCGCAAAGGCTTCCTTAAGCATATGAACGACCTGAACTCTCAGGGAGCTTGGTATATCCTCATACTGATATACATCAGAAAACTCTCCTCGCTCTCGTTTCTGTTTTTTCGAGTAGAGATCAAGTAGCACTTGCTGTGTCCTCCATAGAATGCTCTACCTAAAGAGTAATAGGCCCAAAAGGGCGATCACAAGGATCGCCCCTGCGCACCTTAAATCAACTCAACCGCTTTCATCTCAGTGATCAGCTTATTCAGCGAAGACTCATCCATTTCCGTCATGGGCAGGCGAACCTCAGGGGTGGTGATCTTACCCATCAGGTGCAGTCCTTTCTTGGCCGGGGCCGGGTTGGGATAGCAAAACATGGTTCCCATCAGGGCAAAGAGCTTGTAATGAATCTCATTGGCTTTGACCAAATCACCCTTCAGGGCCGCTTCCATCAACTCGGTCATGGCCTTGGGAGCAACATTGGAGGTCACAGAGATAACCCCTTTGCCGCCGATAAGCACGGTGGGCATGCAGGTGAAATCGTCACCGGACAGGACAACAAAGTCCTTGGGGCAAAGGCGAATCACCTCTGAAATCTGATTGAGGCAGCCGCAGGCCTCCTTGATGCCGATAACACTAGGCAGTTTAGCCAGGCGGGCCACTGTGGCCGGAGCCATATTGGTGACGGTGCGGCTCGGGACATTATAAAGCACCATGGGGATATCCACGGCCTCAATAATGGTTTTAAAATGCTGGTACAGACCTTCCTGGCTCGGCTTATTATAATAAGGAACCACGGAGAGCACCGCGTCAGCGCCGCTGCCCTTGGCTGATTCGGTCAACTCAATGGCTTCTGCGGTGCTGTTGGCCCCGGTTCCAGCAACAACCGGTACGCGTCCGTCAACCACCTTAACCGTGATATCAATGACTCGTTTATGCTCGTCAAATCCTAAGGTCGCGGACTCGCCAGTGGTTCCGCAAGGCACCAAGCCGTGGATACCGTTGTCGATCTGGAAATTAATCAAATCGGTCAAACTTTGTTCATCAACCTTGCCATCCCGCATAGGGGTGACAATAGCGGTAAAAGCACCTTCGAGGTTTTTTCCTGTTGTCGTCATTAACCTTCTCCTTTGTAATCTTTATATTAAAGTAGCGGCTTTCCTGTTTTGTTGTCCCGGCCCGCTGGACCGGAATGGGAGTTTAAAGCAACGCCTCAGCGTCGAATTCTCCCGAATAAATGGTATGGGCCGGTCCTTTGAGAAAAACATTATAAACAATATCATTGTGCCCGCTCACCTTATCCTCTTTGCGATCAAACAAGATAGTCAAACGATCATTGCCGGAGGTAATGATATTCACCGGTGAGGCGGCTTGAGCCAAAAGTGCGGCAATAATGGCACAGGCCGCAGCTCCGGTCCCACAGGCTAGGGTTTCATCTTCCACACCCCGTTCATAGGTTCTGACCTTAATGGCCTCTCCTTGTCGTTGAGCAAAATTGACATTGGTCCCGGCAGGCATGAAGGCCTCGTGATGGCGGATGCGACTGCCCAAGGCACGGACATCTGTCTGGTCGATATCATCGACAAAGACCACGGCATGAGGTACACCGGTATCAATGCTGTGAACCGTATATTCTTCCCCATCCGCCGTGATACGCTGATGCATGTTCAGACCAACCGGATCAGTCATCTTAACGGCAACATCCTTTTCTGAAACGCTGGCTTCGATAATTCCGGCCAAGGTGGCAAAGCGCATTTGCGCCGGGGCAATCCCCTGCAAAAAAGCAAAACGGGCTGCACAGCGTGCTCCATTTCCGCACATTTCAGCAACCGAGCCGTCCGCGTTAAAAAAGCGCCATTGAAAATCCGCTTCCGAGGAATCCTCAATAAGAATCAGCCCGTCTGCACCTGCGGAAAATTTTCTCCGACAGACTTTAGCGGCGAATTCGGCCATAGCCTCCGGTGCAAGGAGTGGTTTGCGGTGATCAATAATGATAAAATCATTGCCTGTGCCACTCATTTTAACAAAGGGAACAGGGAAGTCAGGTGTCTGCATCGTCGTTGTCCGTTCTTGTCGGTGAGAAGTCTATCTCTATGAAAAAGTGTTTATTAAAAAGCCACTATAGTGATTTCCCGATGGTCTATCAAGAGGAAATCTCTTTTTATAGCCTTTGCCCGTTTTCCTCAATGCAAATGACAAAGGCGGGATAAAAAAATGCCGCACCCCAAGCAAGGATGCGGCAGGAAAGTGAATCTTCTGTTTCACTTATCAGGTTCTTGTTACAGGAAGGATTGTAATGGATCCCAGAGTGTTACCGTGACGAAAACGCTATAAGTGAAGTGCAGCACAGCTTTTTCAAAAACGTATGCTTTCTACGACCGGTGAGTTATAACGAGGACAATGACAAATCATCAGTCCACAAAGGTCGCAATTTCTTCCACCGGACTGCGTTCTGTCCGAAAACCGTTCACCGGGGCCGCCATGTCCGCATAGCCCACAGACAGACCAAGTACCAGCCGTTTATCAGCCGAGATACCCAAATACTCCTTAATCTGAGGAGCATAGTCAGTGGCAAAGGCCTGGGGAACGGTTCCCACCCCTTTGGCCTGGGCAGCCAGCATCAGGCTTTGGGCGAACAGACCGAGGTCAAAGAGCGACCAAGGGGACAATGAGCTGTCCTGATACAGATAGATAGCATGGGGTGCGCCGTAAAAACAGAAGTTGGCCTTCTTGGCCCTGGTGATTATAGCCGGGTCGCTCAGATCCATACCTGTGAGTTCGCTGCGTTTGGCCATCAGGTAATCAATGCGGGCCTGCTCTGCCACGGGCCAGGATTCAGGGGCAGGAAGATCCGGGCAAGGCGGGACTCTGTTGTCCAGGAGCTCTACCATCATTTGCGAGAGACCTTCCTTTTTCTCCCCAGAGACCACCATGACCTGCCAGGGCTGGGTGTTCTTGTAGGAGGGGCTCCAGCAGGCCATGGTAATGATCTCTCTGAGCAAATCCTGGGGCACCGCTTTATTCTGAAAGGCGCGGATACTGCGCCTGCTGGTCATACATGTGATGGCGTCCATATCTCTTTTTCCTTTGTATGTAATGCAGGGTCAAATCAATGTTATTGCCCTATCTTTTCAGGGAAGACACAGAAGCCTGTCCCTACGAAATGCGGGGATGGTAGGGGCAGACCTGCGTGTCTGCCCTGAAAAAAGACAAAAGGGCGAACACATAGGTTCGCCCCTACCAACTGCTCTGCTTAATGTTTAAAGGAACGCTGACCGGTGAACATCATGGCGACCTGCGGGTCAGCTTCGTTACAGGCCTCAATAGATGCATAGTCGCGCATGGAACCACCAGCCTGGAGAATAGCGGTGATCCCCTCACGAATACCGACGTCCGCTCCGTCCCGGAATGGGAAAAAGGCGTCTGAGATCATGGTGGAACCAGGTAGACCCGCCTTGTCTTCCTTGACCTTGGCATCAATAGTCTCTTTATCACCTGCATCCCGTTTACCCTGCTCTACTTCCAGGGCCATATCCGCATAGGGGATACCGAATTTGTCAAAGCAGGTAATATCCGCATATTTCACATAGGCCTTATGCACGGCGATCTCGGCCACGCCCACGCGATCCTGCTCACCTGTGCCGATCCCGGTGGTGCAGCCGTCCTTAACGTAGATGACCGAGTTGGAGGTTACTCCATGCTCCACAGCCCATCCAAAGATCATGTCGTCCAGTTCCTGCTGTGTGGGTTGGCGTTCGCATTTATATTCCTGTCCCTTCCAGGTTGCGGTGGCCGCAGTCAGGTCAGCAGCGGAACGAATAGAATTGACAGCGGATTGCTGGACAATAATGCCGCCGTCAATCAGTGATTTGAAGTCAACAAAGCGGAACTTCTCGAAATCAGCTAAGCGGTTGATGCCGTCCATACGGATCACCCGCAGATTCTTGGCCTTGGACAGGATCTCCAGGCTGCCGTCCTCAAACTCAGGAGCACAGACCACTTCCAGGTAGTTTTGGCTCATCAGCTCAGCAGTTGCCTTGTCCACCGGTCGATTCATAATCACAGCTCCACCAAAGGCGGCAATGCGATCAGTTCGGTTGGCTTTATTATAGGCATCAGCCAAGCTGCTGCCCACAGCGGCACCGCAGGGGTTGTTATGCTTAAGGATGACAGCTGCCGGTTTATCCACCAGATACTTAATGATGTTCAGGCCGTTGTCCACGTCCGTGAGGTTGATCTTGCCCGGATGCTTACCCACCTGCAACATGTCCTCCACCGTAAAACCGCTGACCAGAGAGTTGCCCGGCTCAATGAACTTGCAGTCGGCCAGCGCCAGATTGCCATTGACCAGCTCATACAGGGCCGCTTCCTGGTCCGGATTCTCGCCGTAGCGAATGCCGCGCTCGTCTACCCCGCCATCTTCCGTGGGGATGGCCCAGGTCCGCTTGCGGTAGACCAAGGTCTGGTCACCAAAGGAAACGGTCATATCCATAGGGAAGGAATCACCGAGGATAGTTGTGTACATTTTTTTGATGTCGCTCATGATAGTGCTCCGGGTTTATCTTTGGGTTACTGAATAAATCTCTGATTTATTTTGTGGCAATGGGATGCCATCTTGTATGAAAGCTCAAAAAGATAAAAAGTATAATATGAACAGCATCGGTTGCCAACAGAGAAAATGGACTGTTGCTGTTACCAGAGCCAAGGTCGGGTTGGGCTGCGGGATGACAAAATCATTTACCCCCTCTGTCTGCTGTGTTAGATTAGCAGCCATTTATAATGTTACTTCGGGTTTGTTCATTTTCTCCGGGTGAGAAAAACCTCAGCAAGGAAGGGATTGTCCATCATGTATTTTCAAGATATTATCGCGGCCCTGAATAGCTACTGGGCCTCTGCCGGTTGTGTTGTTATGCAACCCTATGACATGGAAGTCGGTGCCGGAACCTTTCACCCGGCCACTCTGCTCAAGGCCTTGGGGCCGGAGCCCTGGAAGGCCGCCTATGTGCAGCCCTCCCGTCGGCCCACTGATGGGCGCTATGGCGAAAACCCCAATCGCCTCCAACATTATTATCAGTACCAGGTCGTTATTAAACCTTCGCCGAGCAATGTGCAGGAGATGTACCTGGAGAGCCTGAAGCAATTCGGCCTCAACCTGCTGGAGCATGATATCCGTTTTGTTGAGGATGACTGGGAATCACCCACCCTCGGGGCCTGGGGCCTGGGTTGGGAGGTCTGGCTTGACGGCATGGAGATCACTCAGTTTACCTATTTCCAACAGGCTGGTTCTATTGACCTGAAGCCGATCACCGTAGAGATCACCTATGGCCTGGAACGCATTGCCATGTATCTCCAGGAAAAGGAATCGGTCTATGATATTGAGTGGAACAAGGAGGTCACCTACGGGGAGATCTTCCTCCAGGCTGAACGCGAGTTCTCCACCTTTAATTTTGAAGAAGCCAATGTGTCCGATCTGGTCACCAGCTTTGACAACTATGAGCGGGAAGCCCTGAAGTTGGTGGAAAAAGATTTGATCCGTCCGGCCTATGATTACTGCCTCAAATGCTCCCATACCTTTAATCTGCTGGATGCCCGTAAGGCTATCTCTGTTGCCGAGCGGACCCGTTATATCGGGCGTATCCGTAATATTGCTCGTCAGGTTGCTCGACATTATGTGGATCAGCGCGAGGCAATGGGCTGGCCTATGTTGAGGGAAAAGGAAGAACTACTATGTGGGTAGAAGAATTAACCCTAGAGAATATTCGATGTTTTGAGAAAGTTACGTTACGTTTTGCTAAGAAAGGAAAGCCGTATAGGTGGATAACTCTACTCGGTGAGAATGGCGGGGGGAAGAGTACTACTGTTCAAACACTGGCTTTACTTCTGGCAGGCCCAGAAGGGGCACAAAAATTATTACCTCGTCCGGTTGGTTGGTTGAGAGATGAAAATCAGTATGGAAAGCTTTCTGTAAGAATTCATCAGGGAGCAAATGATCCAGGACAACATGGAGAGAAGAAAATAACAAGTGTTTTTGGCTACTCTTATTTTATTACAGGAAATAAACCGTTAACTATTAGAAATAAAAAATATACTGAGCCTACAGTTGTTGAAAATCCTGACAAACGATTAACATGGTTGCGACAGAATGCTCTGACCTCAAAAGGTGAGGGCTGGTTTTCTGTTGGATACGGGGCCTTTCGAAGATTGACCCGATCAAGTCAAATTATCGTTCCTTCTTTGGAACCACAGGCTCGATTCAGCAACTTCATCACTCAATTTGATGAAGACCAGCCTTTAGCAGCTTTTGAGCAATGGATGGTTTATCTTGATTATCGCATTGCTAAAGAAAAAGACCCTGAGGCTGAGCGTCAGAAAGAGCTAGGGATATTGGCTATTAATAAAGTACTTCCCGATGATGTATCCTTTCATTCGGTTACAGCAGAAGGTAGAATTTTATTTGATATCGGTGGGATGAAAGTGCCGACAATTGCGTTGAGCGACGGCTACCGTAGTGTTCTTGCCTTGGCAGGAGATATTGTATGGAGGCTTTTACTGTCTTACCCCGAAAGCAATGACCCTTTGATGGAGGAAGGTGTTGTCCTGATAGATGAGTTGGATATTCATCTGCATCCAATCTGGCAACGGGATATTGCTCTTTGGTTGCAGGAACAATTTCCCAATATTCAATTTATTGTTGCAACGCATAGCCCTTTAGTTGCTTCAGGAGCAGGAGAAGATGCATTGACGTATCGTTTTTTCTTTAAAGATGGAACGAGTTCCGTGGAACAAATTAAAAATATCGCAGCAATGAATGTCGATCGTATTTTAGAAAGTGCTGCTTTTGGCCTTGTGTCTCCGTATTCTCCGCAAACCCAGGAAAAGATAGATAGATACGACACGATTGCACGCAAAAGACGGCGGACCAAGAAAGAGGAAGAGGAAATGCAGCTCCTGTTGCCGTTTATGAAAACTGCTCGCCCCGTTGGAGGCCCACCGGAACCGGGATCACTTGAAAGTAAAATTAACCAATATCTTGACAAAAAACTGTCATGATAGCTCTTCAACGGGCAGACCAGCCGAAAATTCTTGAAAGAAAGGCGGTGAAATGGAGAGAGAAGTTGTTATCAGCTACAACCAAAAAGCAACGCGGTAACGCAAAATCAAAGTATCGGCATAAAGATATTAAACATGCCTTACGTGCCATGTGTCACGATAAGTGTGCTTATTGTGAAAGCAAGGTTACCCATGTGGATCATGGAGATATTGAACATTATCGTCCCAAGAGCAAATTCCCGGCATTGACATTTACGTGGTCTAATTTACTTTTGGCCTGTGGGGTGTGCAATGGGACGAAATATAAGGGGGATAAGTTTCCGGAAGAGGAGCAGGATGGCCCTCTTGTTCACCCTTGCGAGGATGATCCCTCACAGCATTTTTCTTTTCATTATGAACCGCAGGCCGGTATTGCCAGTATATATGGCATTACTCCGCGAGGTGAGACAACAGAGAGAATTCTGGGGCTTAATCGGCATGAGTTGCGGGCATATCGTTCTGGGCAAATAGCCAAGCTGTATACATTGGCCCAATTGGTTGATTCCGACCCTGAAGCTGCTGCTCTTTTCCAGGAAGCGACAGAAGATTCGGCTGAATATTCTGCATTTGCACGAGTTATAAAGAGAGAGTCGGAGCACGAGAAATGATAAGGAGTTTTCCATGACTTGGCAGGAAACAGGTGCTTTTATCGTTCAACGTATTGTCGCGTTGATTACAGGCTTGGTTATTATTGCAGTTATTCTGCCGAGTATTGTGCCACCGGAGATGCTCCCGGCTGATGCGAGTTGGCTTCAGCACAATGCGAAGCTGTTTTATATCTCCATAGTTCTTGCGGAACTGGCTCTTGTCTTCCAGTACTGGTCGGAAAAATTAAGAAAAGTAGGCTGGGCACTCTTGGTACTAACATTTGCCTGGGTGAATTTTGGCTAAATCTCCGTGAAACAGTTTTATCGAGAACTATCCATCTGGAAAAATTTGATTAATCATAACAGGATTAAACAAGAAATAAGCGAAACGCCTCGTTTTTAGATATTATGACTACCTATATAACAACCCCAATTTACTACGTAAACGCCATGCCCCATATCGGGCATGCCTACACCACCATTATTGCCGATACCTACAGCCGTTTTCGCCGTCTCTGCGGAGACGAGGTGCGTTTTCAAACCGGCACAGATGAGCACGGTGAAAAGATTGTCCAGGCCGCAGAAGGGGAAGGTGTCACCCCACGCGAATACGTTGATCGCATTTCTGACTCCTTTCGCCAAACCTGGCCAAGCCTGAATATTGCCCCGGATTATTTTATCCGCACCACGGATGCGGATCATATCAAGCTGGTGCAGGATATTCTCCAAAAGGTCTATGATCAGGGGGATATCTATTTTTCCGAGTACTCAGGTCATTACTGCAAGGGCTGTGAACGCTTTCTGACAGAAAAAGAACTGGTGGACGGCAAATGCCCGGATCATCTGACCGTGCCCGAGGAGATCAGCGAGCAAAATTATTTTTTCCGCATGTCTAAGTATCAGGACTGGCTGATCGACCATATCAAGAGCAATCCAGAATACATCATCCCGGAACGCTACCGTAACGAGGTGCTCTCCTTTCTCAGTGAGCCGCTGGAAGATCTCTGTATTTCCCGTCCCTGCTCCCGCCTGACCTGGGGCATTCCGCTGCCCTTTGATGATAATTTTGTTACCTATGTCTGGTTTGACGCCCTGATCAATTATTTGACCGGGATCGGCTATCCAGAAGGCCCTGATTTTGAGAAATACTGGTCAGTTGCCGAGCATGTAATTGCCAAGGATATCCTCAAACCCCATGCGATTTACTGGCCCACCATGTTGCAGTCTATGGGCGTGGCTCCCTATAAACGACTCCATGTTCACGGCTACTGGAATGTGGATGAAACCAAGATGTCCAAGTCCATCGGCAACGTGATCCGGCCCGGTGAGTTAGTGGAGAAGTACGGGGTGGATACGGTGCGCTATTTTCTCCTCCGGGAGATGAGCTTCGGGCGTGATTCCTCCTTTTCCTCAGAGGCACTGGAGTCTCGCCGTAACTCGGACTTGGCTAATGACGTGGGTAATCTCTTCTCCCGTGCCCTGACCATGCTGGCTAAATATGCCGACTCCATCGTACCGGAGATCGACAAGGCCACGGTTACCGATGAAGACCGGGTTCTGGTGGATGCGCTGGAAAAGATGGTGGCTGATTACAGCACCGCGATGAACGCTTTCGAATTTCATAAGGCCTTGCAGTCAATCTGGGAGGTCATTGGTATGCTTAACCGTTTCATTGTCACTAATGCACCTTGGGAGCTGGCCAAAGATCCTGATCAGGCTGGGCGGTTGAACACAGTCCTGTATTTCCTAGCAGATAGTCTACGATTACTTGCTCTGGTGTTACGTCCGGTTATGCCCACTGCGGCAGATAAGATGGCCGTAGCTCTAGGACAGGAGAAGGAACTGGCCAAGGCGACATTAGAGGAAGAGGGATGCTGGGGCAGGATGCCAGCAGGTACTGTGCTGCATCAGGGCGAGGCACTTTTCCCTCGTTTGGAGAAAAAGAAAAAACAGCAGGCTCAGGCTCAAGGGAAGGAGCAGGGGAAGAAAGGTAAGGCAAAGAAGAAAGAGGCTGAGCCGAAAATTGATATGGAAGGGCTGATTACCTTTGAGCAATTCGGCGAGGTCGAGCTACTGGTGGCTGAAATTGTCACGGCAGAGAAGATCAAGAAGGCGAACAAGCTGCTCAAGCTGACCGTCAAGGCCCCGGAAGAGCGCACCTTGGTTGCTGGTATCGCCCTGCACTACAGCCCGGAAGACTTAGTGGGAAAGAAGATTATTATTGTTGCTAATCTAAAACCGGCCAAGCTGATGGGGATTACCTCCCAAGGTATGGTGCTGGCCGCCAAGGAAACTGACGCGGACGGCAATGAGCGGCTGGTGCTGTCCACTGTGGCCGGGGATATTGCGCCGGGTTCTCGGGTGGCGTAAGAGCTTCTCCTGAGCTTTTACCTTTTAAGATATTGAATATGAATCATATTTATTCATAAACTAGGGGTTGACAAAAAAATAAAATACCAGTGAACGATGCTGAGCTGCGTCAGGCTGCCATCCGCGAGGGTATAACCACTGTTCAGGAGGCGTTGCGGATTAAGCAGGGATATGTAACGCCCTGATAGTCTATCGCAATATGCGAACGATTATAATTAATCGGGGTTTGACCGTTTTTTCCAGGACTATCGCGCAGGAAAAAAATAAAAAGGGTAGCTCTTGCGAGTCACCCTTGTCAACAACAGGTTCGAAAAATACCATTTAATATCAATATATTGAAAACGCCCTTCATCAAGGAGCACACCGGCCATTTTTACAAACAGTAGAACAACAATCACTCCCGGATTG
Source organism: Candidatus Electrothrix laxa (assembly GCA_942492895.1). Classification (GTDB taxonomy): domain Bacteria; phylum Desulfobacterota; class Desulfobulbia; order Desulfobulbales; family Desulfobulbaceae; genus Electrothrix; species Electrothrix laxa. Next base: position 3,225,785 of record OW818652.1, on the reverse strand, counting down.
ACATGAGGAGTTCTTGACTCCGCACTGGCAGGAAACTGAGGTTGCACAGTCACTGTCTGCGCAGTCTGTTGCACCGTCAAGATCATCATCCAGACCGTTCCAAAGAACGTACACTGTTCAGAAATAAAAAAAGGACAGGCCCAACCGAAGTTGTCCCTGTCCTTTTTTGCCTCAAAGTTATCAAAGCTGTTTTGTTCTTATTCTGTGCAAACCTCTACGACTGCATGTGCTACTACGTTTATAGAAGCTGCTGTCTCGTAAGAAGTATAGGTGAATTCAGTTTCCTCACCATTAGCCAGTCCTTCTTCGACGACAGTGTAGTGACCCGGAGCAATGCTGACCAGATCATCTTCACTTACATTAAGATGGAGATCTTCCATAACAAAGCCGTTGAGCATCAGATAGGTAACGGTCAACTCGCCGTTCAGGTAGCTCACAGCCAGCTCTCCGACTTCGGTTCCCTTGGTGATATCATTCTGACCAGCACCGGCATAAATCGGTGTAGTAAAATCATCGCCATCATTGACAGTGACCTGCCATCCCCAGCGAGAGTTGGTGATGCCAAGGTCAATAAAGGTCTGATCCCCAAGAGCATAGGCTGTTTCAGTACTACATGTTTTTTCAACCGGCGGCGGAGCTGTATCAATCGGGCAGGTAAAATCAACTGAGGAAAACATAGCCCAGCTGCCCTTGTCTATAATCTGCTGACCGTCAATCCAACCAGTTTCTGTCTGGAACCCGCCATCACCATTGTCGCGACGCACTGCTGCATGACCGGCCAAAAGACCGGTAAGGTCACAAGGCTCCGCTTCTCCGAAAGTTTCTTCCAGAGACACGTTAAAAGTGAAGGTGGTAGCACCGGTAATATCTCCAGTAACAAATGGGAAATTGCCTATTTTGGGATTTCCCTTCTTGTTGGCAGGCATATCGACTAACTCTACGCCTGACCAAAGATGAGCCTCCAACAGCTCCCAGTCACCGAACATATTATAGGTAACAGCAAGCGTTGTTCCCTGGACTTCTACACAGACTTCTCCGGCCTCAATATACTGACCCGCAATGAGCGGTTGGCATTCTGATCCGTCTGGATAGTTAACTTGAAGTGCTGCCTGAGAGGCAAAAGGAGTAGCAGCGAGTAATAAGGTTGCTGCGATGAGACTTTTGTTGATGGTAGCTGTGATTTTCATAACATTCCTCCTGGGCTCAATAGAGCTTTAATGGATAATGGAAGCAGGCAACCCGGCTATCTCCAAAAGAGACCCGTGGCTTTCCGACACCGCCTCACGACGGCTGTGGCTTTATCAACTTTCCGGCCCTGCTGGATCCAGAAAGGATGGCAAAGTAAAACCTACTATAAAAAAAAGATTTTTTCTATACACTTAATGAGTACAGAAATTCGATAAAGAAGTCAAGTTTATTTTTAACCTTCAAACGGCACCTCAACCAAGGTGGTTGAGATGCCGTCAGCACGCGTTAACGAGACTGAATGAATCAGTTCATTATCGCTGAATAACTCCAGGAACCCGAATATCTTCAATCAGATTCTGGATATGTTCCGGCGGTGGCGGGGTAATACGTGATACCAGATAGGCGATAGTAAAGTTCACCAAGGCTCCAACCGCACCAAAGGCCTCCGGGGCAATACCAAGAAACCAGTTCTCTGGAGTATTGGCAGCCATTGCTGTGTCTGCCATAAAGAACCAGCCTTTGAACCAAAAAATATAAACCAGTGTAATACCCAGACCGGAAAGCATACCACAAACCGCGCCGATATTATTAACTCGCTTAACAAAGACTCCCATCATCAGAGCCGGAAAGATAGAGGATGCAGCCAGACCGAAAGCCAGAGCAACAACCTGAGCAGCGAACCCTGGTGGGTTAAGTCCGAAGTAACCAGCAACAGCAATAGCGCCAGCCATAGCGATACGACCGGCCATCAGCTCAGCCTTATCGCTCATATTTTTTGCAACAATGCCTTTGAGCAGATCATGAGAAATGGAAGAGGAAATGGCCAGCAGGAGTCCGGCAGCAGTAGACAGAGCAGCAGCAATTCCACCGGCAGCAACTAAGGCGATTACCCAGTTGGGCAGTTTAGCGATCTCAGGATTGGCCAGAACCATGATGTCCCGATCAACCTTGATCATCTCGTTTTCAACACCTTCATAATTAGGGCCTACATACTGAATCTTGCCGTCACCATTCTTGTCTTCATGTTTCAGCAGTCCAGTTTTTTCCCAGTTCTTAAACCATTGCGGACGTGCTTTGTACTCAAGCCATTCTCCTGCTTTTTGTTGACCATCCTGAGTAGTAGTGGTTGGACGAATGGTTTCCATCAGGTTTAGCCGAGCCATAGCACCTACACCGGGGGCTGTGGTATACAGAATAGCGATGAAAACTAAGGACCAGCCTACGGAAGAGCGGGCATCCTTTACCTTGGGCACGGTGAAAAATCGGGTGATAACATGGGGCAGACCTGCTGTACCTATCATTAAGGTCAGGGTATACAGAAAGATATTCAGGGTACTACCGTTCTGCGTCGTATACTGCGTAAAACCAAGATCAACCAGGGTTTTATCCAGCTTCTCCAGCAGGTACATCCCTGATCCATCGTTCAGCTGTCCCCCTAAGCCAAGCTGGGGCAGAGGATTATCAGTGAGCTGAAGAGAGATAAACACAGCAGGTACGGTATAAGCAAAAATCAAAACGCAGTACTGGGCGATCTGAGTGTAGGTAACGCCCTTCATGCCGCCGAGAACTGCATAGATGAAGACGATGACCATGCCGACATACAGACCTGTACTGTAATCAAGCTCCAAAAAACGGGAAAAGGCCACGCCAACACCCTTCATTTGTCCGATAACATAGGTTAATGAAGCCACAATCAGGCAGATAACCGCTACTACCCGAGCAATATTTGAGTAGTACCGGTCACCGATAAACTCCGGTACAGTAAATTTACCGTACTTCCGGAGATAAGGTGCCAAGAGCATCGCCAGCAGGCAGTAACCGCCGGTCCAGCCCATCAAAAATACAGATGCATCATAGCCTTTGAAAGCGATCAACCCGGCCATAGAGATAAAGGAAGCCGCAGACATCCAGTCTGCGCCAGTCGCCATCCCGTTGAGCACCGGGTGAACACCTTTACCGGCAACATAAAATTCACCGGTTGTACCAGCCCGTGCCCTAAAGGCAATAAACATATAGAGAGCAAAGGTTGCGCCCACGACCAAGTAGGTCATTAATTTTAAGTCCATCAATTCTCTCCTTAGTCTTCCTGAACGCCAAATTTAATATCCAGTCGATTCATACGCCAGGCATAAAAAAAGACGAGTATGACAAAGCTGTAAATAGACCCTTGTTGGGCAAACCAAAAACCGAGCGGATATCCGCCCAAGATATGAATGCTGTTCAATGCCGGGGCAAAGAGTATTCCGCAACCGTAGGATACGATAAACCAGATAGCCAAACATACCATGACCAAACGGATGTTCGCTTTCCAGTATTCCTGCGAATCACTGCTCATATAACCTCCTTGTGTTAATCTTTAACAGACAACAGTTTTGCCTGCTCTTGGGACTCATTCCCTTACGTACAATTCCCTTACTTACAAGCAACTCTACTGAGTCTTACAATAAAGAACACAACGTAGGAGTCCCTTTCATAAGGAAAATTAATATGGTTACGCCATAACCGTTTGATTCTTAATGACAACCCTTTACAATAACGTAAATTATCAAAAAAACCAAATAACCACTTTTATACTTTTCTCTGACAATGCTGTCAAGATCGAAGAATATAAAACAGGGGGGCTCAGCTACGAATTCTTCCGGCTTGGTACAACTCTTTCAAGGAGTTAATGCCGCCATCTCGAAATTTTTTCAGGAGGTATAAAAAAAGATAGGCTGTTTGCAGGGCATCTTCTAAAGCGTCATGAGGCTTAAAAACAGGGAGGTTGAATTCTTTGGCGAGCGCATCAAGGGTATACGATGAGGCGTGGTCATGATGGCCGTAATGATCTGTCTTTCCACTATCCTTAAACCTGCGGGCGAGCCGCATAGTGTCAATTCCGGGATTGGACAGGGATCCACCCAGAACCTGATGGGACGTCTTATTGAGAAAATGCATATCTAACCCGACGAAGTGGCCGACTATCAAGCTATTATCGCAAAATTCAATAAACTCCGGCAAGACGTTTTGAGCACTGTCCGCCTTTTTTAATTCCTCCGGCGTAATCCGGTGGATAAGAGTCGCCTCATTGGGATTGATATTCGTCGGACGGATATAACGATGAAAGGTCTGGGCAAGCTCAATCTGGAGATTGACAAGACGAACAGCACCGATGGAGATGATCTCATCTTTGCGTTTATTCAGACCAGTCAGTTCCGTATCGCAGACCACAAAGGTGTAATCACTCAGAGGAGCCCCCTGCTTAAAATCAACAAACTGTTCTCTGTTTTTCAGCAGGACAGGATGCGGAGGATCCAGCGAGAGCATCTTCCTGAGGGGTTTGAGCAAGGAAAACATAGTTAAAATAAGTCAATCAGGGAGACGGAAATCTTGTTTTTAGAACACTATGCAATCGATCAATGACCTGAAAAGCATCCCGGAGCATTCGTTTTTCCAACTCTGACAACTCATCCGGGGCAATATAGTTATCTGGCTGGGTGTCGGCTTCTATCTGGTTCAATTGATGAATAATACGAAGCTGCATCTGCATTTCATAGGCATCAACAGTCTTGGCCCAGAGGGATTCATCAAGAATATTTTCCTTGGCAAGGACATGCAGACGAGCCAAGGTATTGGTCTCCCTCACCCCATGTCTCAGAGCCAGTATCCTGGCAAAATTAACAAAGGGCGTTATCCCCTGGTGTTTAATATCCAGTTTATTTTTATGTTCACCATTTTTTTCCACAATGAAATTTCTGAAAAAAGAGAGCGGTGTTCTTCCGGCCAGACATTGATTGGCAAGATGGAGCAGGTACAGCTCCTGCCGCTCAGTAAGGTTGCTCAGATGCTGACGCAGCTCATCGGCCAAGGCCGCTTTACCGAATCCGGCCCGAAAATCAAAAAATATAGTGGCATGCAGGATCTCCTGAGGATTGGGTGAGGCGACCCAAGCTTCAAAATATCTCTTCCAGACCGAGAGCGGCTGACACCATTTAGGGTTAACCGCCATGATCTCTCCCGGACAGAGGGGATAGCCGCATTCAACCAAGTGATCTATAGCCTTACGGGCAAAACAAACAAAATATTTTTCAGCATCCTTGCCTTGCTGTTCGTTCTTGGGATCCGCATAAATAATTGCGTTATCCTGATCGGTTTTAAAGGTTTGTTCCCGTCTGCCCTCAGAGCCCATAAGGAGCCAGCAATACGGGACTGGCGGAGGCCCCATTTCCTCTTCAAGAAGGGTCAGCAGGCGTTCCAGAATATGATCATTAAGAATAGAAATCATCCGGGAAATATTGCCCGGCTTGGCCCCTTCCTTAATAAGGTTGCGGATCATTTCCGGGATCTTTTTCGAAAGGGGATAGAGGCCAACGATGGTTTGCTGCTTGCCGACTTCCTTAAAGAGTGAATAAGGCGATATGCCCTGAATTAGAGTGATATCATGGGAAGTAATGACCCCGACAATTTTTCCCCGTCGTTCAACAGCAAGATGATGCCTGGATCCAGACATCATTTTGAGCAGAGCATCAAAACAGGTTGCCTGTGACAGCACCGTGGCTACCGGTGAGGACATAATACAACGGACCGACTCGTTATAATCAAGCCCTGAAGCAAGAACTTTATTGCTCATATCCCGATGCGTGATAATTCCGATTATTTTTTCCTCGTCACCGGGTTGATGAATGAGCAGGGAAGCTATACGAAAACCGGCCATTTTTTTCGCCGCTTGCTGGATGGTGCTGTCAGCTGAGATTGTGCGAGGGGGTTGCTTGACAATATCGCCGACCTGCATGGAAAACAGGTAGAGATTTTCATCGCCCCGGCGGGTCATCTTATGGCGACGCAACTCAGCATAGGCCGTACCGACAAATTTTTCAGAGAAGCTTTTCAGGTAATATTGGGAAAAACCAGGCTGGGTATTGATCAAGTCGAGAAAGACCGCTTTGGGCAAAAGAAAACAAAAGGTATCCTCAACGGTTTCTACGTCAAGGCTGGCCTTGGTCCCCCGGATAATTCCGAGAGCACCTATATAATCGCCCTCGCCCCGATAATCCTTCAGGGTAACCTCACCTTCATCGTCGATGATAAAGGATTTTACCCCGCCCTGTTGAATAAACAACAAATGGAAAATTTCTGTCTCATGGGCATGGAACAGCCGCGTCCCTTTGGGGAAAAAGTCCACTTTTACATGCCGAGCTATGCGATGAAGGGTCTCATGATCAAGCTCTTTAAAGGGCATGATTTCGGCAAAAAAATCAACCACGACTTCAGGGGCCAACGAGTGTACATCTGCTGTCATCGGTTTCTCTATCCAGTGTATTATTTACAGGTTTGATCAATCGGACGTTTCGTCCTTTTTCCCCTTTTTCCGCTGGCCAACCTTTTTGTTTCCCTTTACTTTGCCTTTTTTTGGCACTTGACGGCTCACCGGTGTTGCCGCCCGCCATTGCTCCTCGGTCATCAACAGCTCCCCGTTATCCCGAGAAACAGCCAGCACCGTGCCTTGCAGGGCAAAAATTCGCACCACCCGATAGACAACCCCTTCATAATTCAGCAGGCGACCAACACGGGGCATTTCCTGCTTAATGGTTTTGTAGTTATCAAACTCATAGGTCAAGCAGCAAAGCAACCGATTGCAGACGCCAGAAATCTTGGCCGGATTCAGGGGCAAATCCTGGGTCTTAGCCATTTTGATGGAAACAGAATCAAATTTTTGCAAAAACGAAGTGCAACATAACTCGCGACCACAGGCTCCGATGCCACCAGTCATCTTAGTCTCATGCCGGACGCCGATCTGGCGCATTTCAACTCTGGTGCGAAATTCCTGAACCAGATCCTTGACGAGCTCTCGGAAATCCACTCGGTTTTCTGCGGTAAAATAAAAAATCACCTTAGAGCCATTAAAAAAACGCTCAGCCCGAACCAGATGCATGGACAGGGAGTGCTTTTTTATACATTCTCGACAAAAGGAGGCCGCCTGTTTTTCCAGGATCGGCAAATACTCGTACTTTTTCTTTTCCTCCGCGTTTGCACGGCGAAGAATCTTATAGGAAAATCCCCTTTTGATATTCGGTTCCGTTACACCTGCTGTTCTACTGATAATAGTCACCGGCTCCAGACATTGCTCTGCCTCCGCCATCACAATATCCCTATTGCGTAAGTCAGATTCAGTGCTCAGGGCGGTATACTCCTGCCCTTGCTCCCGAAAACGAATACGGTAAAAATATTTTTTTTCTCCAGAATTATCGACATCTGTATTATTGCTGAAAAGTGGTTCAACAGTTTGTGGTTCTTTGGTTTCTGTCATATATAGCTCACCGGGTTATGTCTCCGGCAGATCTTTTTTAGAATGAATGGAGTGATAAAAGACTTGCTGTTCTTCGAGATTCAGCAAAAAAAGAACTTAGCGCACTGCGTGCGGGCTTTTAGTCCTCAGCATATTCCATTGTTTCGTGGTTACAATTTGGACAGCCAAGCACAGGCATAAATCCTTGATGGTACGTTCCGTTATATTCCGCCATAGCAACTTCTACATCTATGATTGCCTCATTAACCTGCATTTCATGAAAGCAATGCGAACAACGATAATTGTACTCCTCTGGAGGAGGACCAAACGGAATGTCCTCCCCTTCCTTCATCGGCTGGATATGGTTCATATTTTCCTGATTTAATATTTTCCGACTCGTCATAAATAAGTCCGTATTTAGGATGCCATATTTTCCATAATCCCATTTTGCCGCCACAACAACGACATTTCATTGGATCGTATCCACTAATCTTTTCATATCTTTCACGATACTTCTTTTTTTGTTACGATTTCATAGGCACCCTTAACCATCCTGCCGAGTTTTTTTATTCCCTGCCTGATAACTTCCGCCCACTTCTTAAAAGATTTCGTACTCTCCAAGCCGTAATAGCGAACCCTGTGAAAATTTTTAGGCATTATGTGCTGAACCATTCGCCCGATAAAGGTAAAGACATCTACAACTTCGAACACTTTTGATTTCGTTTTATGATCTTTATACCAATACTTTACTGTTTCTCCGTCATAACTAACAATACGCCTTACTGCAATCGGTGGACTCGCAACATATTTCGCCAAATAACGCGCTAATCCTTTACAGTTATTCGGAACATCACCCTTGCTCACATTCGCAACGAGACCATTAGGATATTTCTCCCACAACTCATTGATCAATTGATTAATCTCCGCACGTGCAAAAAAATCCTTCAGCATGCCGAACAAGTGATATTGCCATTTCTTATGAATAATTTCATAGTTAAAATAGCCCAAATCAACCCACCGCTCAGTCTCAGTATCAACCCCGCCACTTGTCATTATAATATGCAAATGCGGATTATAATGCCCGGAACGACCATGGGTTTGAACAACAACAATACATCCTATTTTCAAAAGAAAACGTTTTACTGTGCTGACAACATCTTCCAAGCATTCATGACCAACCTTCATAAACATCGACAGCAGGCTGCCGTCATGACGCTGATGGTAAAAGACTATTCGTAATTGCTCTGGTATTGTTAAAACGATGTGACGGTAAATTACTCCGGGATGCAGCATATTGCTCACCTGGCACACAAAATCGTCTACATATTTTTTCGCACAGGATAAACAAAAACCACTCTTGCAACTAAAGGCAATTCTTCTGACATCTTGACCACAATCCATGCAAATATGCTCACTGTAGCCATTCGATTCTTTGCCACAGCCCAACATTTTCTGAACAGGATCTTCATATTGTGAATCTGCGTATTTTGGATGAAGATCTTTAAAATCGTCCCAGTTGTCTAAGAAAATATTGGTGAATATTTCTTTATCTATTTTTTCAGTCTTGGACAATCGCATTTCATAAAAATACAGGACATCCACGTTTACAATCAACAACAAAATATAACCTGCCGACAATTAAGATTAAAAAATGGAAATTCCTATGCTTTAAATTTACCCCTTATGCGTAGGATCGAACCTCTCTGTTCGCCCTTTTATGCTGGGCAGACACGCAGATCTACTCCTACAATCATGCACCTAAAAAGGGTACCTTTTTTTGGAGGATCGCTCCCAGCTTATTCAAGCAAAGAGTTCCAACAGTAAAACCTCGCAAACCAAGGCCCGATTACAATTCCTCGCCAGTTGACGACGAGCAGCGTTAATAGCGCCCACCATATCAGAAAGACGTTGTAAATTCCAGGACTCTCTTGCTCCCCCGCTTGCAGCTAAAGGGAGGTCCATATCAGTCTGCTTGTTTCTACTGAGCAGGGCGATCATATTTTCTTTCAAGGAGAGGGCAAGGAGATCAAAGAGCTGATCCAGCCCCTCCTTGAGCTCAGCAAGACGACCGGCAAGGTAAAGAGCCTGCTCAAGCGATTCAGCCTGACTTCCATGATTCGCTGAAAGAGCTTGGATGCATTCCTTGTGCAAGAGCAGAACTTCATCATTATACAGGGTCCCGGCCTGTCCTGGACATCCTCCGGTCAGCTTGGCCAATGCCTCGGCCTCTTCTGCATTAAATTCAGGATGATTGCGCCGAATAATCACAACAGCCTGCTCTACAGGCAAAGTCATAAAGGGTATGACCTGACATCTTGAGATGACAGTATCCAGGAGCGGTTCAGAGTCTGCCGCTACTAGCAGCAAAAGATTATTGGGAGGGGGTTCTTCCAGGATTTTAAGCAGACTGTTCCCAGCTTCCCGCTTCATCGTCTGCGTATCTTCAATAATGACGATCCGCATCTCCGCTTCAAAAGGAGGAAAGGAAAGGCTCTTTTTTAGCTCACGGATTTGCTGTATTTTAATCCCGGCTCCTTCCGGCCTGATGGTCAACAGGTCAGGATGATTGCTGGAGCGAACCTTGACACAACCGCTGCAATGGCCGCAAGGGGTGCTTGCCTCGGCTGTTTGACAAAAAAGGTGTGCTGCCAAGGCGCGGGCTGTTGTGGTTTTACCGACCCCTTCAGGGCCGACAAAAAGATACCCGTGCGCCAAACGATTGCTGTTGAGGGCACGGGTAAGCAGGTTAACCGCCTTAGGTTGGCCGATAATTGACGAAAAAGGCATGGAATGTAGACACCTCAAGAAAAAAAATATCGATAATGACTTGTAAGGAGTTTAACAAAAAATACCTTATGCCCTGCCTTGCATCTTTTTATGAAGGGTGCTGTATGGGTAAAATCTGTGGCTCACCCTGCTCTACCGGACAGAAGAGTAGATTCGTCCCTGTAAGCCTGAATCGAACAAGATTCTCTAATTTTGTTAAAAAAATTCTCGCTAGGTTAACCAGAAACCTTCCCATCTACCGATATTTTAGCTTTTCCTCCCTTCAATTGAACCGGACAAGGACCTTACAGTTTTCATTGAAAATTTTATCTGGACTTTGCATAAAGTCGGCCAACTCTGCTGGACCATTCAATACCGTGGTGACAACTTCATTCAAGGGTACCTTGCTTTCTCGATACAGACGGAGGATATCTGTAAAGGCTCCACAGAGGTGACCTCGAGAGCCGATAAGCTGAATCGCATTTGTGATCATATGATCCATAGCATCCAGGGTCAGAGGCATTCCGCTTCTTGCCAGAAAGGCGATGCGACCATTGGCATTTATATGACGAAAAACCTTATTCACATTGTCCAGGTAACCGGACGCCTCAATCACCACATCGATTCCCGCCGGAGGAGCAGTAAAAAACTCCTCCGGTGTGTATACGTAATCACACCATTTGCGGGCGAATTGTTGACGGAAAGGCACTGGCTCGACAATATGCACTGAAGAAGCCCCAAAAATCAATTTGCTGAACATGGCGGCATACAATCCGATAGGCCCGGATCCGAAGATAACCACAGAGTCCCCGCCCTTAATATGGGTATTCTGGCAGGCCACATAGGCAACTCCGGCAGGCTCCACACAGGCAGCACTTTGCAAATCCTGATCGTTCTTCACTTGATCGGTAATGTCATGAGCCAGCATTGCCTCGATATCGACGGTTGCCCCGAAAATACCGTCTTTTTCCAGTCCTAATAATTTCGCATTACGGCATTGATTAAACTGCCCTTTCCGGCAAACATCGCAATAATGACAGACAATTATAGATTCAAAGGTAACAATGGCTCCGGCATGTAGGTGGCGGACATTAGCACCTGTTTCCAGGATCTTGCCTACTCCTTCATGGCCGATAATTCTTCCCTCAGGTGGGATCTCAGCAGGGGCCGAACTTCGGATATATCCGGTTTCTGGAATTCGTTCGGCTAAATGTACATCTGTGCCGCAGATACCGGCATAGAGCATCTGCACCCTGATTTTATTCGGAGCCAAATCCAGTAAGGTTCTTGTTTCGACAGAAACCTGCGGATTTTTATATATCTGATGCGGTCCGGGGTCAACAATGCCCTCCATTGGGGCTCTTTCTGCATGAACGACAACAACCTCTGTTTTCATACTGCTACCTCTTCTTTTCAACGATTTTGCTCTATTTGGCCTTTTTTATCAGGGGAGCCCCATAGTTTCAAACTACTCCTCCAGGCTGCAATGGGTACGCATAGTTTACCTTACCCGAAGCAATAATGTTAGAAAATTTTCCATTTTGCCCACTCAATCCTAAGTAGGCAGCCAAAAGAAATAGCTCAATATGCATTTCAGGGTAGTCAACCTTTTGCTCGAACAATAACCTCCATCAAAGATTCTTTGTAGCACCGTTCAGTAAATCCCGTCGTGCCTCATCATCACTTCTTATTTTCTGGAGAAGTACAGAAATTGATCGAACCGACTCCCCTAACTTTTTTTACTGAAAGAAAACCGATTGCAGAATTTAGGTTCTATTTTTTCCAGATTCTCAAATTGAAAATATCACTGTGCCGCAACGAAATTCCTCAACCTCATCGCACGCAACTCTCAAAAGCAATATATTGCTGTATTGACAGGGGTATTTAAGTCGTATTTACTGGAACTACCTTTGCAAGTACACCGTAAGTATATGCACCTTCCTCTTTGCTTCCAAACACCGGTATAATAAAAATGCTTTCAGAAAAAAAAACAAGTTGCATTGATCACCAGCAACTGGATGTTCTTTTTCTTCATATCCCCAAATATAATAACTACTACCCTGCGTTAAACGTTCACTCATCCTGCAACAGAATGGCCCTGGGGCTGCTGGCATTAGCAGACTTCATGTATGAAAACGGATATCGGAGTCGTATAATTCATACAGGTATTGAGCATCGCTTAGATAAAAACTTCTCTTTTGCTGAAACTCTTCGCAAATATCGTCCAGGAGTCATCGGATTTTCTCAACATTTCCATCATAACCTCGTAGACACCCTGCAATGGGCGGCTCAGGCTAAGCAGATTCTGCCTGAGAGTTTTATTGTCCTCGGTGGATTCACCTCGACCTTCTTTGCACAGAATATCATGCAGCAAGCCCCCTTTGTCGATGCGATTTGCAAAGGGGATGCAGAGCTGCCTCTCCTCAAGCTCTGCAAAAGAATCTTCGAAGAACAATCCCATGATCTCAAAGGGGTGCCTAATTTTATATGGCGACAAGGAAAAATCATTAAGGATAATGAGCAGTCCTATACAATCACTCAAGAAATTTTCAATCGCCTTAATTTTACCAATTTCTCTCTTCTTGAACATGCTGAAGAATATATAGGCCTTCCCAAAGCACCAATCCGGACAAATCTTCCAGGAAAATTTGACAAAGTATTGAATACCCTCATCGGTCGAGACAAGGAAAAATTGTACTGGGGCCTCCCTGTCGGCAGAGGCTGTATCTTTAACTGCGCTTATTGCGGTGGCGGAAGCAGAGCGCAACAGGCAATTAATGCACGTAAAGGAATCATTGTTCGAAAACAAGAAGATGTTGTTAAAACAATTTGTTCCCTTGTAGAATTCGGATTTCGTGGCGCATATGTCAGCTTCGATCCCGGCTCAGAATGGAGCGAAAAATACTACAAAGAATTATTTCGGAAACTTCGCATAACCAGACACCCCTTCAAGCTTCTTTTTTCCTCTTGGAGATTACCGACCGAGAACTTTTTTACAGAATTTTCAAAAACATTTGACCAAAAATCCGCTGTCCTGATCAGCCCGGAAACAGGATCCAACAGGATCCGAGCACAGTCCCGTCCGAACAGCTTTACAAATGAAGAGCTGATGGCACGACTTCGCTATGCCGACGAGCTGGGAGTTCGCACAGTTGTCTATTTTTCTATAGGCGCCTTTGAACGTACAAACCAAGATCTTGAGCAAACCCTATTGCTCAAAAAACAAATTGAGGAGCAGATCAACAACGTTTCCATAGAAGGCTTTCTCGTTGAGACGGAGCCTGGCGCCCCTTGGCAGCTTAATCCGATCAAGTATGAAATCAACCTGCTCCGTCGCAATTTCTCTGATTTCATCCGAGATCATTCGGTACAAAAATACAGCTCTATGAGCCATCTTGGGTATACCACTTGCTTGTTCGGCACTCCCTCTATTGAACCGGAAGAATTCAGAGATCGATTATTACAGATTCGGTGCAAACATTTTTGTAAAAAAAAGGTGCGATGCAAGGTCATGCAACAGGTTTGGCGCATGGGCAGAGCTGTCAGGATGGTTCCCTGCCCAGAGGCTCAATCTATTGAAGACATCTTATCCCCCTCATCTAACCCAAAAGTTTGAAAATTTCGCTATCCATCGTTGACAACTTTTTGGAAAATCAAATATTTACAAGATTATTTTCTAAAATTTTGGATTTTTCACAAAGCCATCATCGTTAGCCATAAAAAAATATGGGAGAAAAAACATGAGCCATTCCGTACAGCAACAATTCAGGGGCGCCAAGGTGCTGATTACCGGGGCAACGGGTTTTACAGGTGTAGTCTTAGCACGAAAATTGGCTGCTGCTGGTGCTCGCATCCACATAATTGCCCGCCCAGGTTCGGATATTGGTCCCCTAAAGAATCTTGATATTATCTGGTTTCGAGGAGATGTCTATACCCCCTCAGTTATCAAAAAAGCAACCTATGGTATTGAATACATATTTCATCTTGCTGCTTCCTTTCGGGAGGTGCAAAGAACCGATGAAGGCTACCGCAAGGTCCACCTCACTTCCACAAAATTATTGGCTAGCGCCGCTAAAAAATTACCCAGCTTCAAACGCTTTATTCACATCTCAACGGTCGGAGTGCATGGACATATTCCAAGCGGTGAATCTGCCGATGAGGAATATCGCTTCAGCCCCGGCGATGGGTATCAACGTACAAAACTCGAAGGCGAACAATGGCTTGCCGACTTTGCTTCTCAAAATGATTTTCCCTGCACCATTATACGGCCTGCAGCTATCTTCGGCCCTGGCGATGGGCGCCTGCTCAAATTTTTCAGGATGATCAATAGCGGCTTCCTACCCATGCTCGGCAAAGGGAATGGCATGTATCATCTTATTCATGTTAATGATCTCACTGAAATTTTTTTACTCGCGGCGATTTCACAAAAAACACGATCAGAAGTGTTTATTGCCGCAAATAACGAACCGATTTCCATTATTGATATAGGAAAAATCATTGCACAGGCATTGAACAAAAAAATGCGGGTGGTCCGGCTTCCTCTCCGGCCTTTTCTTCTTGCCGCCGATATTTGCCAACTGATTTGCGCTCAGTTTAATATTCAACCGCCCCTCTATCGACGTCGAGTTGCCTTTTATATAAATAATCGCCGATTTAACAATAAAAAAATGAAAGATTTACTGGGATATCACCTGCAATACAATAATGAAAAAGGATTGACGGAAACTGCGCTATGGTATGCAGAACAAGGTTGGCTCGGCAAAAAACGCCCCTTTATCCCCAAACGTCAGGCAAAGGGATCAAATAAACATAAGGAGCAATACCAACCCTATATATCATCCAGCTATAGGAAACATTCATGAAAAAGTTACAAAAAATAGCTGTTCTGGGTAACAATTCCGGTCGAAATGCCGGTGACATGGCAATCCTCGGCAATCTCCTCCGGGATATTTCAGAGGAAATACCAGAGCTGGAATACTGGATACCAACAACGAATCCAAAATTCATTGCCTCCCATTTTAAAAAATTTAATGTCAAACCAATAGGGATGATGCCCTGGAACGGTTGCCTGAAAAATTTCGGCTATCCATTATATCGAGCTATGACCAAAACCGACCTTGTCCTCATCTGTGATAATATTCTGTTCGATCGAAAGTATTATAACCCTCTGTTCAACAATCTTTCCTCCATAGCGCTATTTGCTCCTTATTGCAAAAAAAGGCGCATTCCCATTATGTTGTATAATGCCTCCGTTGGACCTATCAAGTCTTCTGTCGGCAAGAAAGCCGTCCAAAAAATCCTTGATGCTACCGACCTTGTCGTCCTGCGTGACCACGCGACAAAGGAGCTCTTCGAGCAACGTAACCTGCGATACCCGGAAGTATATATTCATGCAGACAGTGCCATGAACACTCTTCCACCACCCCGGAAACGTCTAGAAGAAATTATCAGCAAGGAGCGGCTTTTCACTAACTCGAACGGCACCATCGGCTTTAACGTCAATGCCTATATTAATAATTGGAGCAAGGGAGGAACATTCACCCGAAAAGATTTCTGCGGTTCCATCGCCGGTGCAGCTGATCAAACGATTGATCGGCTGGAAGTAGACCTTATTTTCTTTGTCACCCAAGTCATGGATCTTAAAATTACCAGAGAATGCGTTGACAGAATTAAACGAAAGGATAAAGTAAAAATCATTGCCAACACTGAATATACCTATAATGAAATCGCCGCATTGATAGGCAGAGTTGAACTGCATTCCGGGCTTCGGACTCACACCCTTATTTTTGCCGCTGCCATGAGCACACCAATGATAGGTATAACTTCTTACCCCAAAACCACAGGCTTTCTTCGTACTATAGGTCAGGATGATTGGCAGGTTCCCTTTGATAAACTTTCTGCCGATACTCTGTTCGAGGTTATTCAAAAAGCGTGGAATGAGCGTCAGAAAACCAGCAAAAAAATCAGCAAATGTATTCCTCAGGAAAAAGAGAAAGCTCGATTGACAGCAGTCTTGCTTAAAAAATATTTTTACTGCTCTTTCTAGTTTCGCAAAGTGAAACAGAGTCTATGCTGTCAACATCCATACAACCACATCGGAAACAATCAACAAAGTCCAGATCTATTATACAGAGACCGCTACCGTGGCCGAAAACTCTGAGAACCCCACACCCACCATGTCCAAAGAAAAAAAGAAAAGGATTTTTCAGCTCAAACTCGGCATCAGCCTTTGCTTGCTGCTCTTTGTCCTGTGGAAAACCGAAATAGGCAATACTGAGGGGCGGCGTGAGTTGTTGCTGACACTGCGTAATGCTGACGAACGATATGTATTGCTCTCCCTTGTTACCGGACTTTTGCCAATTATTGTCAGCGCCTGGAGATGGCAGATTCTACTCCGCAGCAAAGGCATACAGATGAAAATCACCCGCCTGTTTTCTTTATACCTTGTAGGCCGTTTTTTTAACCTTTTTCTACCTGGTTCCATAGGAGGAGACGCAGCACGAATATGGGGCCTGAGTCAAAATTCCGGGGAAAAACGTGAGGGGTTGGCCTCAATCGTTGTCGAACGGGCATCCGGCATGATCGTCCTGATTCTCTTCGCCTCTTTGGCGCTCCTCCTTGGCTTGCATCAATACCCTCTCCGCATCTTCATTGTCGCTCTCGCCTTTCTCACTGCACTCACTCTGATCTCTTTCTGGCTGATACTTAACAGGGATTTCCTTGCTCTGCTGTCCCGCTGGCTCGGTCATCGTTTTTCTCTCGCTGAAATCCTGTTCACCGAACTTCAGCATATCCAGGATGCAATCAGGGCCTACAAAGACACCCCGGCTGCCCTCTTTCAGGCTTTTGTTTTATCCGCTCTTTTTTATTGTACGGCAATAGTCAATGTATGGGTCAGCACCTGCGTTTTCCTTCCAGATGCAAGCCTGTTTTCCATGCTCCTCATCGTGCCAGCCCTTATGCTCATCATGAATTTGCCGGTTTCCATCGGCGGAGCAGGCCTGCTGGAAGCTGGCTTTGCCATACTCTTTCCTTTGTTTGGATATCCTTTAGCTGTTGCCTTATCCACAGCTCTGCTCGTGCGCTGTAAATTCCTGGTCTATGGAATGACAGGAGGATTATTGCACCTCAACAGAATAAAAGAGAAGGGCTGATGCCAAGTTTACTCTCTGTTGAGTCTCCCTCTGCCGGGAAGACCACATTGACAGACCGAAAAAAACATGCCGACAGACTTGGCTGGAAATATTCAAACAAATTCATAAAAAAATCGAACAGGGAGAGGAAATACAGCTTATGAGAAAAAAAACGTAATAGGACAATCAAGATTATTTCAGGTAAAGCAGTAAAAAAGGGCGACAAAACAACTTTTCCCTTGACTACTTGAGACGGAAACAATGAAGGATGTACAGAAAGAAACCGGGTCACGCGTTGCGCATGTACCCGGCAAATTTTGAGAAGCCATCATGCAAACTTTCTTTTCTTCAAATCGTGCATTTCGTTTTATCACAATCAGGGCGCTTTTTCTCGACCACTCTACTCGCCTCGCCGAGGTCACATGAATCAGCATCATGCACAGTAGAGTAGATAACAGCTGTAAACCGCCCTTTATCTTTCTTCGGTAAGAGATAGACTTGCATACTATCTTGCATCCTTCCCGCCCCTAATTCCCTGTCCGTATTATTAAGAAGATGTACAGCAACACGAAACGCCTCGTCAGCAGTATTCCCATACGCTTTGACACAACCATTATCGGCAGCAGAAGCAGAGGATACAGAAACAATAGAGGCAAAAGGAGTAGCAGCAATTAAAAATGCTGCTACGGCGGGCATTCTTTTGAGAGTAGTAGTGCTTTTCATAACATTCCTCCTGGAATTATAGAATTTGAAAGAAGGTAGCTCGGCTATCTCTTTAAAAGAGACCCGTGGCTTTCCGACACCGCTTCGCAACGGCTGTGGCTTTATCAACTTTCTGGTTCCGCATCACCCAGAAAGTATGTCACCTCAAAGAACATGCCATAGAATATGGCTTCAATTTGAATTGAATATTTTTTATATAACATATATCATAAAAATATCAAGCACCTTACAGTGTAAATTATCAAAAAAATTTCTCAAAAAAATATTTAAAGCCCAAGATACCCACCCCGATTACCCGGCAATTACACACATACAACCTTCCAGCTCCGTGCATAAGGGACAACATGCTGCATCGTCAGCTGGTGTTTCCCGATCCTGCATCCTTTTTTCAACAAAGGCGATTGTCTGCTCGGTCAGTTCTCGAGACATACCAACATGTTTTTCTGGAGCTATAGCCTGCTCAATCTCTTTCCTACTGAAATTTCCGGCTATATCTGAATGCTCCATAAGAATATCAAGCACAGGTTTTCCCGTCTCAACAGTCTGCATGGATGCCTCATAAACAAGAGTATGGGCATTTTGCTTACCGATAGCCTCTCCAAGGAAGAACATCAAGGCCTCGGTTGAGATCAGCGGAGCAGCTTGGAGCACATTACTGCGAACTCTCTGCTCATGAACGGTCATATCGGCAAGGATATCTTTCATCAGGGCAAGCAGGCCACAGGTATAAAGAGAGCTATCCGTCAGGGCTGCCCATTCCAGACGAACCGAGCGATAATCCCGCTCATGTTCACAGACCAATCCCTCATACCCTAGGGAAACATTGGAGGTGACCAATTTCGAAAGGACCACCACCTGTTCACAGAGCTCTGGATTCCTCTTATGGGGCATGGTACTGCTGCCGATTTTGCCCATATGGAAAGGTTCTTCCATTTCATGGATTTCATTACGGGCCAAACAGCGAATTTCATCGGCGATGCGGGCAAGTGAGCCACTGATCATGGCCAGCAAGGAAAGAAATTCAGCAAAACGATCACGTGAAGCATGCCAAGCCACATTAGGAACAGCAAGGCCCAACTTGGCGGAAAATATTTCCAGCAAAGGCAGAGCCTTTTCGCCAAAGGCATCCATCGTACCGACACCGCCGAAGAGCTGGCTGACCAGTACCCGTTCCTTCACCTGTTCAAGTCGTTCAAGATTCCGCCAAACCTCATCAAGCCAACCTGCCATCTTCAGCCCCATAGTCATAGGCAGAGCATGCTGGCAATGGGTACGACCGATGGTCACCAGATCGCGGTATTGCCTTGCTCGTTGAATGAGCAGGCTGATAATCTTATGCAGGTCACGTTCCACAACTGAAAATACATTACGGAGCTCCAGCACCTGAGCTGTATCCTGAATATCCTGAGTTGTAGCTCCAAAATGGATAAACTGGCCTGCTTCCTCATCACAGACCTTGCATAGGGCCTCAAGCAGGGGCATCAAGGAATGATTGGTGAGCTGCAAGCCCTTGCGAACCCCCTCAAGATCAAGCAGGCAGATCCGGGCATTCTGCTGGATATTTTCAGCAGCTGAACTCGGAATGATGTCCAGTTCAGCTTGGGCCTGAGCTAAAGCTACCTCCACATCAAGCCAGTGCTGGTACCGGCGGAGGTCACAGAAAATTCGGCGGGCCTCGACGGTTGTATAGCCGCCGCTGTAAAATCTGGAGTCAACTATATGGCTGTTCGGTATACAGGTATTCATATTCATGCTTGGTATTTTTTCATTGATCGGCAAGAGTTAAAGACAATACTTGAGGTTACCTCATCATTCGGCCAAATTGCAATGTATTCGTTGCAAAAATTCTCTTAAAGTCAACTCACTAAAAATCCCAGGTACCCAAATCGCACTATGAGGCAATAAGAAAAAATACCAAAAATGACTCTCTCAAATGTAATAGAACAACCTGTTTCTTCGACAGTCCTCTCCAGCCCCCGTCCTAATGGAAAAAGCCGCTTTCACAAGAGATGAGAGCGGCCTCTTTTGTCTCCTTTAATTTCCAAATCATTTCTTTCGTTTCACGAGAAGATACAACCGGTGGAGTTTATGTTCAAAAGGGATGATCCGAGGAAAAATAATCCTGCCCAAAAAATGGGAGAGCAGCAGGATCAGCAAGCCCTTAAGGTGAGCACCCCCGCCAAGATTACCTAGAGGAATAATTTTATTGCGCAAGTTCATGGCAAGCGTCCTCCCCACTTCACCCTTCCCTAAATCGTAATTTTTTCCAGTAACATATTGCTGTTTCATAATATATCGTTTTTTTATTATCCCGCCCCCAAGAGGACGGGATGGGTATTTTTATGAACGAAGACGTTCTTTAATCAGACGTAGAAAAAACTCGGTGCGCAGCAGGGGGCGCCAGCGCAGCTTGAGTCGTGAGCATTTCCACAGCTCTTTGGCTGCAGCAGCTTTAGTTGCCTTATGCTGACCGTGAAAATCATCCAAATGGTGCCGCTGACAGATCTCTTCAATTTCGCGGGTCTTGGGAAAGGCCATCCTGCTAACCAAAAGATAGTTGAGCCAGGGCTTGACATCGTCCAGTGAATAGCCAAGGATGGTGGCAGCAGCAGCGTATTGTTCTGCTCCGGCGAAAATACCTTCCTGTAACGGCGCAAAAAAACTATCCTGTTCCTTTTCCGCCTGCCCTACGGCATCATCCTCATGGCGAAAAACCAGTTCATAACCCGCACCGTCTTCTGTGCTCTTTTCAGTCAGCCGGTATCCGTTCAGGGTGGGGTGTGGAGCTCGACAGGCCTCTTCAAAAAGATCCCGATTATAAAGCAGGGTTGATGCGGCCAGATCAAAACGATCACGGTCATAGATAATACCAGTGATAGAGTTGGCCGGGGTTGTTGGATAGGGTATTCCTCGGGTCGCCCCAAAAAGGAGGCCGTGGCAGCGCGGAGCATCTACCCGGTGAGCGATAGCTCGATAAAGAAAACGCTGAATGGTACCCAGCCAACCTATATCCACCAGAGCCACATCCGGTTGCGCAAAAAAGCCCTGGTCTTCCAAATACCGATGCAGGGCCTGATGAGCAGGCCGGGTCTGCTTTTTCACCTCTTTCTGAAAGGCCTCGTCCTCCAGCATTTGGTTAAAGCGGAGACGATTTTCTGGAAGAAAACCCTCATGAAGATGAGAAAGCACGGTCTCCTGATGGAGTTCGTGCAGTGATAAAACATGAGTGAAGGGAGCCGCCTTCAGGCCAAAAACCCGGCAGACATCACGAAAATCCTTATTGCCCGGTGGCAGAAAAACGATATCCGCATGTTCCTGATGAAGTCCTGCATGTCCGCAGCTGGCCGGAGCAAGAGCCATCCTGCTTACATAGAGATAAGATATTTTCGGCAGATTATCTACCCCGGCATAGATCTTTGGAATTACCCGATTCCACACCTGCTCAAAAAGCCAACCTTCGCGAGAAAAAAAATAAAGGCGTCGTATACCCGCGTTCAGGCAATGCTCGGCAACACCTTGGACAAAGGCGGACAGCAAAGGCGAGAAAACGTTAAAGCCCTTCACGTAAAGAGGGTGCTGGGGAATATTTTCTGCTTCCAAGGGCAGCATGATCTGTTGTAGGCAACGGCCCCTGTAGAAGGAAAGACCTAATGAGTAATTATAATAACGCTTGGCCAGTGACTTGCGCATTTTTTCCAACCCATCTCGAAGGACAAGGGCATGAATACCGCGCTCCGCTGGACGGCCTCCGTCAGACACCGGATTGTCGCCCACATGGAGCCAGCGCTGATAACTCAACTCGAATCGTTCCAGAAGCATGGGAAAGGCCTTGCCTGAGGCCTTGGCAAGAAAGCTGTCTGCTGACGAAACGACCGCATCCACCTGATCAAGAAAACCAGCATGTTCAATCAGTCGTTCCAGATGGGCCGCAGGTAGGTAGACATCTGAGACAACCAGAATTTTTTTGCCCTGTTCTTTTAATATCCTGAGCCAATTCACCAGCTCATGGCGAGGGACAAGAACGGAATTTTCTATTGCCAGTTCGTAATCCGTGATTTCTTGTAGTAACTGTTCATTCTCCTGCTCACCAAACACGGTGCTAATAACCCGGCTCATATAATCCGGGTAACAGGCCTCGAAATCATCAAATCGCTGGCCGGTTTCTTGGCGTTGCTCTTTTTCAACGATATCACGGAGATTTTGTATCTGCTGCCAGCTCCAGTTTTTTTTCACTCCCTGCCTCGTTGCTCTACTGTTGACCCTGTTACTGATATATCGGGCCACAGCAGGCTTTATCATGTCAGGATCATGAATGCGACGGATCAGCAGGGTGTCAAAAAGATCAAAGGAGATCGTATCAAAACGATTGCTGATTCTTTCACCTTCCTCAATCAGTTGGCCCAAGGCATAAAACTGCTGCATACTCATGATAATGCACCATTATTTCTAGAAATTACAAAGAGAGAAAAACCTGGCAAGAGAAATCCGGCCAGAATATAAATTAGAGAAGCAGCGGAACGGATCAGGATACTGCCAAGTACGGTAAAAAGTCCATTGACTCCCCAGCCCACTGTACCTCTTCCTTTTGTATGAGAATCGGCAATACCCATAGCAAAGGGCATACCATACTAAGAAAAACGCCGAGCGAAAGATACCCGATCAGTTTATGGAAGAGTTGAATAAAAATCAATTCAATACTGACAAATTCTGCTTCGAGACAGGCAAAACAGGTCACAAAGTCATAAAGGCTGTTTTTTCCTTCCACTGTTCCCAGACAAAATGCATGACTTTTACCACCCTGCTAACACTTTTGTTGAAAGTACAGGGTGGCTCCTTGGAGTCACTCAAACAACTTTCATGTTTTGTTGTCCCACCCCAGAGGGGGAGTAAGGGGTGTTCGTAAAGAATTCTGTCAACTTTCCCAGGAAAGATCAATAACTCAGACAGTTATTGAGTTTCCGTTCCTAAAAAAAAATATTGCTGAATATTCAGAATCATATCTTGAATGATTTTGCAGGGTGCCCCTAAATACGTAACAGTCAGTTTTTTTCCACCACAAACAAGATTTCCTGTTTACTTTTCAGTCCCAGCATTTTAGTCTTTGAAGACCAGTAGATGCACAAATCGCGTCAACTTCCTTAAAAAGATATCAAAAACATACGAAACTTATTCTCACGAGAATCCACAACGGTGGGGCGTCAATGAAATATTTAGTCGTTGCAGTTGATGATAGTAAATTCATGCACAAAATTATTGAAAAACTTTTTGACCCAAAGTTTTTTGACGTCCACTTCTTTATCTCTGCGGAGGAAGCAAAAAAAGCTTTGGAGGGTTTCCCACTTCAAGGCTTTGACATTGATCTTGTTTTACTCGACATTTACTTGGAGGATGGTAATAAGGAGGCGAGTATCGGGCTTTTAGAATTTTTAACAAATCAAAGAAAGCGAACGCAAGTTATAGTCATGTCAGGTCGCTTATCACCTGATGAATTCGAAGAATTTTACTATAAAGGCGCCGACAACTACCTGCTCAAACCTTTTTCCGAAGAAAAATTTATGTCTTCGGTAAAAAGACATATCAGTATTTCTCGAAATATCGCCGAATACAATAATATCCCACTGGCAAAAATCAAAGTAAAAGAGAGAGAGGTATTCATAAGTTCTTTAGCTGCAAATGAAAAAGTAGCTTCGTTTTTCAGAGATGAATTTATGAAAAAAAACATAGGTTCATGTTGTGAAAACGCAGAGTTGCTAGAAGATGATATATGGCGTGCGGTCTTGCTGAAAGCAATCAATACCTGCAAAATATTTATTTTGATACTCACACATGATTCCCTGAAATCTCACTATATGAAGCAACAAATCATACAGGCTTTTAACAGGAAAAAACGCGATGGAAACAGGTTTGTTATAATTCCTGTGTTGTATAATGTACAGTCAAATGAGATTCCTCACCAGATCAGTTCTATGCACTGTATAGATATTACATCTGCAAACAATAGAGCTGAGCAAATTCGATCCTTTATTCCTTCCATAAAAAAACTCTTAAAATCGAAAGATTAAAACCTTCATCTTTGCTCGTCGAATTCAGCATGTTCCTTTTCCTTGACCACACAGGGTGATCCGACTATTCTGATGAAAATTCTTCAGACGCTCATAATTGAGCTTAATAGGGAACCCGGTGCGAATCCGGGACGGGCCCGCCGCTGTAACCGGGGACAAAGGCCGCATCAAGCCACTGCATCATATCATGCGGGAAGGCGCGGCCAGGAGGATGATCCGGGAGTCAGAAAACCTGTCTGGAAAAAGAGAAAAATCAGTTCGACCCCGCTGGCAACGTGGACTGACTGAGCATTGCTCGTCCTTATGGACAGGAAGGTCGGGCAAAGTGTATTCGTGGATAAAATAGGGCATCCCCGAATCTGTACTCTACAGATTCGGGGATTTTTTTTGCCCGCACGTTGAGGTGATATGCGCCTCTCTGCAAAGAACAGACACCCTGTTCGCTGAACTTCAGCATTGAGAAAACATGTATACAACGTACTTTTTTATTATAGCAACCCTGATCTCCTGCGCTTTTCCTTTGCACGGACAGGCCGGGCCAAACCCTTTCCCGCAACGGATCGTCTCCCTCGGCCCAATCAACACCGAGAATGTCTATCTGCTCAAGGCGGAAAATCGCCTAGTGGGTAACAGCAGCTATTGCGTGCGGCCTGAAGCGGCCAAGGACAAGGAAAAGATCGGCTCGGTCATGCAGATTTCCATTGAAAAAATCCTCAGCCTGCGACCGGATCTGGTGCTGGCTACCGGCCTGACCCAGCCGCAGCAACTGAAGAAGCTCCGAGATCTGGGCCTGCGAGTGGTGCAGTTTCAGCAACCCTCCTCGTTTACCGAGATCTGCACCCAGTTCCGCCAGGTGGGTGAGCTGCTCGGCCTGGAGAAACGAGCTGAGCAGGTTATCCGTGAGGCTGAAAAAAAAGTGGCCGCAGTGGCTGTGGCCACGGCACACCTCCCCCGGACCAAGGTCTTTCTGCAGATCGGCTCCCGGCCGCTTTTCGGGGCTGCAAAAGACTCCTTCACCCATGACTTTATCGCCCTGAGCGGTGCTGAAAACGTCATTGAAGAACAGCAACACGGTACGGTCAGTTATGAAAAAATTCTTATGAAAAACCCAGAAGTTATCATCATCGCCATGATGGGTAGTGAAACCGGCATCGCTCAAGAGGAAAAAAAGAAGTGGCAGGGCTTTCCCATAACGGCTGTGCAGAATAATCAGGTACATGTCGTCAGCCCGGACCTCGCATGCAGTCCCTCTCCGGCTACCTTTGCAGAGACCCTTTCCATCATTGCTGGGCTGATTCACCCTGAACTGAGATCGAAACAATGATACGGGCCTATGAAATCCTGATGAACGGCGGCCCTGTGATGTGGCCTCTGTTGGTTTGTTCTGTGGCTGTCGGAACAGTGGTCATAGAACGGGCCATGTTCTGGATTGGTCTTGAGAGAAAAAGAAACCGGAAGCTGATGGACGAAATTCTTTCCCTTGCTGAGACCGGTCATTGGGCGTTAATCAAAGAGAAAACAGCAGGATGCGAGGATCATGTTATTCGCCTGCTTGCTGTGGGCATTATTCATCGGGACTATGATATGGGCAAGGCTATGGAGGCCGAGGCTGACCGAATGTTTCAGCGTATGAGTCGCTTCATGCCGGTGCTAGACACGATCATCACCATTGCTCCACTCCTGGGTATCCTCGGAACAGTGTTGGGCATTATCAGCTCATTCAAAATGTTGGAAACCGGCAGCGGCATAGCTGACCCCAAGCTGGTCACCGGGGGAATTGCTCAGGCCCTCATTACCACTGCTACCGGTCTTGCCATTTCTATTATTGCGGTAGTCCCGTATAATTTTTTCAATACCAAAATCAGCAGGACCGTCCATGTAATGGAGAAATATGCCACCAGCCTGGAAGTTGTCTTTAAAAAGTTGGAGATATATCAAGGCGACAAAAGGCAGAAGGTATCCCCTCCTCTTGCCACAGAACATAATGAATAAATGGGTATCCCTTTGAAAATACTAAAATGTAACACATTGCTCCTTATACTCATTCTTCTGCCCTCCAGCACGGCATGGGGAACAGACTTCCCTCTCCGTTTTAAAGATTCCGGCGAGAAAGAAATTACCCTCAATGCACCTCCGCAACGGGTGATTTCCTTAGTGCCTTCGGTGACGGAGATGCTACTCCGCATCGGAGCTGGAAATACGGTAAAGGGCATCACCTATCATTCAGTGTTACCATCGGAAGCAGCAGGCAAAGAGATCATCGGCGGCTTCTTCAAGCCTAATCTGGCTAAAGTGGCCAAGCTGAAACCGGATCTGATCTTTTATGCTGATCTGCATAAAGAGCTGATTCAGCCCCTTGCGGGCAAAACAACCCTAGTGCGACTCTCACCGTCTTCGCTGGAACAGAGCTTTGCCCAGCTTGAACTCCTGGGGCGAATGTTCAACTGTGAAGACAGGGCAGCTCAAATCATTGCGGAAGAGCAACGACAGCTGGCCGTAATTGCTGAGAAGACAGCCAAGATACCCGTGGATAAAAGGCAACGGGTAATGCGTCTTATGGGACGAGATACACTTATGACCCCAGGGAATGACTCTTTTCAGAACGATTATATCCGAGCAGCCGGAGGAATCGCCCCAGACTTTGACAAAAACGGAAATATTATCTCCGTGAACTTGGAGGAATGGCAGAAGTTCAACCCCCAGGTGCTGTACGCCTGCGGTGGCGACCGCAAGGCCCTGACCATCCTAGATCAACCGGGTTGGAAAGAGGTGGACGCTGTTCGTAACCATCGGGTTTTCTTCTTTCACTGCGACCTCACCTGTCGGGCTGCGACCCATCAGGGCTATTTTGTCTCTTGGCTCGCCGCCCGTATCTATGGGGATGCATTCAGTGCGCCCGAGCATTTCGTCCTCCCGGAACAAGTAGTGAATAGAAAGCCTATCCAGGTGGAGGTACCCTATGTGGATAAGGCCAAGATCGTGGAAAGCGATATCAAGGACTTTCGCAACAAGACGGTTATCCTCCATCTAAACAAACCCATGCGGGTAGTCTCCACTCTGGAAGGACAGCGTGAGAGCATCACCGCCGTGGCCAACCATTATTTTCCACCGCCTTCCTGGGGGCTGGGCCATCAGCAGGGACTGGTCGCTCTAAACGAGTCCACTCGCAAAGTGCTAGGCCTGAATGCCGACAGCACAGCCATGCTCTTCACCGGTGCGGACATGGATAATCTAGCTGTGATCAAAAAATCGTATCAAGACATGGAAGTCACAGCCCTGGTTACTGCCGGGGTCATGGGTAACGCCATGCGGATGAGCGTGGATGAAGGCCGGTTTTATGAACCGGACAGCATGGACAAAGAAAAGATCAAAAAGCAAAAGCCTGGGACCATTAATATCCTGCTGCTGAGCAATATGCAATTAAGCGCCAGAGCGATGACCCGTGCGCTCATCACCGCGACAGAAGCCAAGTCAGCGGCTCTCCAGGACATGGATATCCGTTCCAGCGTTTCACCGCGCAACAACCAGGCCACCGGCACAGGTACGGATAATGTTATAGTCCTTGAAGGGGCAGGTCTGCCCATTGATGCCAGCGGCGGGCACAGCAAGATGGGCGAGTTGATCGCCCGTGCCGTCTATGCCGGGGTGCAACAGGCCGTGCATCTGCAAAACGGGGTAGTGACCGAACGCTCTGTGTTTCAACGGCTCAAAGAGCGCAAGATAGATCTGGGTGCCCTGAGTCGCCATTTTACCGAAAAGGCCGGAACGAAGGGAGCTGCTGAAGCCCTACGCCACCAAGTTGAACAGCTGTTGCTGAACCCGAAATATGCAGGTTTTCTCACCTCTATCATGACGATCAGTGATGATTATACCAAAGGGCTAGTACCGGACACCAGGGCAATTGATCTCTGGTGCGAGGCTGTTGCTTCGGAGATCGCCGAAAAGCCGGTAGAGCTGATTGAGCCAATGAACAGTGAGGCAAAGAAAAACGAGGAAGAGACTCTGCCGCCAGTGCTAGCCAAGGGGCTGACCGCCCTGTTCAGGGGAATTGCTGCAAAAAAATGAAATTGAAATACAGGAAAAGAAAACCAGCTCGAATCGAGCTCATGCCGCTCATTGATGTCATTTTTCTTCTGCTGGTCTTTTTCATCTACACCATGCTGTCCATGACCGTACATCACGGCCAACAGGTCAACCTGCCTGAATCTGATACAGCAGGCCTAGAAATGGCAGAAGCGGTCGGGATCACTATCCAGGCCGCAAACGGGGGCCTGAAGCTCTTTGTTGATGAGGAGCCGGTGGAACTCCTGCAGCTTAAACAGCTGCTTGAACAAAAAAAAACGGCAAGTAAGGATAAAAATCCTGATGTGCAAATCTTTGCCGACAAATCGGTTTCCTACCAAGGGCTTTTTCAGGTACTGGATCAAATCAGGCAGGCCGGTCTCACTAGTATATCTCTTCAGGCCGAGGCGGAGACCACGACACCATGAACGAAGCAACAATACAACGGATGCTGCCCGCAACCATAATGACTTTGGCCTTACACGGCGCATTACTCTCTTGGCGGATGCAGCTGCCCGAAACAGTACATCCCGAGCCTCCCCAGCCCCGGAAAATTTCCGTCACCCTGAAGCGACTCCCGCCTCCTCCCCCGCCGATGAAAAAAATAATTCAGGACGTGCCGGACCTTCCGATGATCACGGCGACAGAGCATCAGCCCATCCGTCCCTTATTGCCCAAACCGAAACCTAAACCGCTGAAGAAAATCGTTCAGAAAGCACCGGCCCTGCCCAAAATCAGGAAGGTACAGCATAAATCGATTCGCCCCCTCATGCTGAAGCCCGGAAAAAAAATCTCCGCTGTTCCTCCGCCGCTGCCAAAACTTGCCCCGGTTATCTGGCAAACGATCAAGCCCTTGGCTGTTCAACCAATAAAAAAGCCTGAACCAAAAATTATCCGAACACCTGTGCAGAGCACCATGACTTCACAGCCGATACAGTGGGCTGTGGTCCAGCCGGTCGTTAGGCAGGATCAACCTGTAATTTCCCGGCAGCAACCAGTTGTACACAGAACAATAACCTCTCGGCAAACATATCAGCAACCGATTCGCCGTACTCTTCCGATCACGAGGCAGGCTATTTCATCCATCCCAGTCAAAACAAGGGTTCAAAGAACATCATCAACCAATACCGATTCTGTTCGGGAAGCGACTCCGCTTTACCAGAGCAATCCACCCCCGGAATACCCCCGCATGGCCAGGCGACGCGGGCTTGAAGGGGTTGTCACCATTGAGGCCCACATTAATATAAACGGCAGGGTGGAAGAATTACGACTCTTTACCAGTAGCGGCCATACCATTTTTGATAAGGCAGCCCTGAAGGCCGTGCGGGTTTGGCGATTTTTTCCGGGCACGGTAGGAGGCAGGGCCAGGTCAATGTGGGTGAAAGTGCCGGTTCGCTTTAAGCTGCATTGAGAATCTCCTCTCACATGAGAGAGGGCAAATGCATTAAATCCATCTGCGTACCGGAGTACTGCAATTGATTATGTCCTTACTAAAACATGTTGCGCCACCAACCCTTGCAATAAGGCGAACGCCTCATTTTAGTCGAGTAAATCGGCTGGATAGTTTGAGTAGAGTCTTAAATAGCTTGAAATGTGCCGATCATCAGGCCGTGTCAGGCTTTCTATCTGGATGATGATAAAAGATTTTCAGACCAAGCAACATGAGCAGTACCGGAATAAACCATATTAAATAAAAAGATGCGGGCTCTACCAGATCTTGCATTGTGCCAGCAGCAGCATACTTGTCTGCAAATCGTATTCTCATGTTATCTCCAGGGGTACTGAATACTCGTGCAAAAGCGGCTGCTTGCTCGTCAGTAGCTCCATGCTGTAAATATGTCGTATACAGGAATTCTGGATCGCCTTCCAATTCATGCAGTTGCTTATTGAAATTAATATTGAAATCAGAGTCATAAACAAAAAGTTTTCCGTCAACAACAACCTCGTTTAAAACATGACCGTTAAGCCTGAGAATAACGGAGGTATATCCTTTGCTGTTCATTATCTTGTTAAAGATAATAGCGCATTGAGAGCACATTCCCCCGCCTAACCTGATCGCTTTTTCAGGATTGATCCATTGGTAATATCCCGAATTGAATGAGTACAACCAAATTAGCCAATTCTCAAAAAAGGTTGGGTGCAGGAGGTATGCATGGTCGGAGGAAACGAATAAGACTCGTTCACTGATAGCTTTGGTTAAATGTTCAGCATATTGTTGAGCATCTACTGGTTGGTTAATATCAACTTTCTCCCAGAATTCACTTGCAGAGAGTTTTCTAGTCGTTGGGTTAGCGACAAATGAGTCGTCTGGCTCAACGGTCCGAAAATAATAGAGGCCCAGTATATTACTAAGAATTAATAGCGCCCCTAAAAAAAAGAGGAGGAAGCCACTCAGTTTGAACATGTTGATTTTTTGGAAAATCATAGCAGGAAGGATGATAAGGTAGAGAAACGACTCGGCCTTGTAATAAAGAGAGAAGACATCGTAAAACAGCGCAGGTGGCAGCCTGTGTGCTCAACGACGTCTGGGGAGGGAGGAGGCGAAACCCTCACTCCCCCTGTCTGAAAAAAAATTATTCGATTGCCGACAAAACTTTTTTCAGTTGCTCAATAAGAAAATCAACATCCGCTTGTGCGACCGTCAAGGGCGGAATAAAACGCAGTACCCGCATTCCGGCGAAGTTAATCAGGCAACCCCGCTCAAAGAGCTGCTGAACAACTTCTACCCCGTGCTCAATCCCCTTTTCTGTCAGGACGAGGGCAAGGAGCATACCGCTGCCACGAACGCCCGAACAGAGCTGTGGAAACTCCGCAGCAACCTTTTCTAAGCGTTGGACAAAATAGTCACTCATCTCCTGAACGGCATCGAAAAAGCCGTCAGCCAGCATGGTTTGCATCACCGCAACACCAGCCGCCGCCGCCACCGGATTGCCGCCAAAGGTGGAGGCATGGGTGCCCACTGTGAAGGAAGAGGCGATATCAGAGCGGGTCAGCATGGCTCCGATAGGCAGGCCGTTGCCCAGGGCTTTGGCCAAGGTCATGATATCCGGGGTAACGCCCAGCTGCTCATAGGCAAACAGGGTACCGGTTCTCCCCATTCCGGTCTGTACCTCATCAAAAATAAGAAGCAAGTTATGCTTATCGCAGAGACTCCGTATTTTTTGTAAATAGGCAGGTTCCAGTGGGCGTACACCGCTTTCGCCCTGAAGGGGTTCACAGAGAATGGCGCAGGTGCTGGGATTAATCAGTTTTTCCAACTCATCAGGATCTCCGAAATCCGCGTGGACAAAACCGGCTGGCATGGGCTCGAAACCCAGCTGAAATTTGGGCTGTCCTGTGGCGGCAACGGTGGCCAAGGTTCGCCCGTGAAAGGAACCGGAGAGCGAAATTATTTCATAGCGACCTTTGCCGCTGTGGATTCGGGCCAGTTTAATCGCTGCTTCGTTGGCCTCGGCACCGGAATTAGCCATAAAAACTCGATCAGCAAAACTGTTTGCAGTGAGCAGTTCAGCCAGCTCGGTTTGCGGCTCGGTGTAAAACAGATTAGAGACATGCATGAGCTTCTTTGCCTGTGTACACACCGCCTCAGTGACCGCCGGATGGCAATGTCCTAAAGAGCAGACCGCAATACCTGCGAGAAAATCCAGGTACTCTCTGCCATCCGCATCCCAAAGCCGACAACCTTCTCCCTGCACCATAGCTGCCGGAAATCGGCTGTAGGTTCCTGCAAACACGGCATCACCTTTTTCTTTCCATTCTGTATTATTATGAGTAGTTACTGATGTCATGCTGTAATCTCCGTACCGATTCCCTTATGGGTGAAAATCTCCAGCAGGATGGCGTGTTCCTGCCGTCCGTCAACGATATGGGCCTTATTGACTCCGCTTTCAAGAGCGGAAGCGCAACAGCGGAGTTTCGGGATCATTCCGCCGCTGATCACCCCGTTTTCAATCATCTGCTCAATAGAGTCCTTTCTGATGGAAGAAAGAAGGCTGCCTTCGCTATCCTTCACCCCTTCCACATCAGTCAGCAGGATGAGCTTGACGGCATCCAGCTCGGCAGCAATGGCTCCAGCCACCAGATCGGCATTGATATTATAGGCCTGTCCATCTTCGCCTACCCCGACCGGAGCAATGACCGGGATAAAATCCTGAGCGTCCAAGGTCTCAAGAATTTCAGGATTCACCTTGGTGACCTCACCGACCCGACCAAGATCAATGAGTTCCGGAGGAGCGTTTTCCGCTTCCGGTTTCCCGAGCATCTTCATCTTTTTTGCTTGGACAAGATCACCGTCTCGTCCGGAAAGACCCACGGCCTTGCCGCCGCAATGATTGATCAGGCCGACAATCTCCTTATTCACCTTGCCGACCAGCACCATCTCCACCACATCCATGGTCTCGCCGTCCGTGACCCGCATCCCCTGGATATAGTTGGAGGTGATCTGCATCTTTTCCAGAAATTTATTAATCTGCGGTCCGCCGCCGTGGACCACCACAGGATTCAGGCCGATGTATTTGAGGAGAATAACATCTAAGGCAAAGTTCTTCTTCAGCTCCTCATCCACCATCGCGTGACCACCGTATTTTATCACCACGGTTTTATGGTTAAACTCTCGTATATAGGGCAAGGATTCTATGAGTACCTTGGCCTTGGCTATTTCATGTTCCATGATATGCTCCGATTTTTTTGAAAAAATTTGCAGGCCGTTACCATCAGACATTAAAACGAAACAGAATACAGTCCCCGTCCTTGACTACATACTCCTTGCCTTCAGAACGCATCAAGCCTTTGTCCTTGGCCGCAGGCTCGGAGCCGCAGGCGATATAATCCTCATAGGCAATGACCTCGGCCCGGATAAAGCCTCGCTCAAAATCCGTATGAATTTTTCCAGCTGCTCCAGGTCCGGTTGTCCCCTTGGTGATAGTCCAGGCTCTGGTCTCCTTTTCCCCCACTGTGAAGTAGGTAATTAGCCCCAGTAGGTCATAGCCAGCATGGATCAAGCGGTGCAGGCCCGGCTCTTCCATGCCCATGTCGGCAAGAAACTCCTGCTGCTCTTCCGCGTCCAGCAGGCTGATTTCTTGCTCAATGGCCCCGGCAATGGTCACTACCGAAGCCCCTTCCTGTTCGGCAACCCTTTTGAGTCGATCAACAAAATCATTACCATTGGCAATATCTTCATCGCTGACATTAGCCACATAGAGGACTGGTTTAGTGGTCAGCAGGCAGAGATCACGCATTAACTCCCGTTGCTGATCTGTTTCCACTTCCATTGTTCTGGCCGGTTTACCCTCATCAAGGATACCTTGGAGCTGTTCCAGAAAAGCAGCCTCAGCTATAAATTTTTTATCCCCGGATTTTGCTTGGCTCGCTGCCTTCTTCTGGCGTTTGCTTACAGTATCTAGGTCGGCCATGACCAATTCCATAGTGATGACTTCTAGGTCTCGAATGGGATCAATCGAGCCGTCCACATGGATGATATTATCGTCCTCAAAGCAACGGACAACATGAAGAATGGCATCCACCTGACGGATATGGCCGAGGAACTGATTTCCCAGGCCCTCACCCTGACAGGCTCCTTTGACCAGCCCGGCAATATCGACAAATTCCATTTGTGTGGGAACCTTACTGCGGGTCTTGGCCAGCTCTGCCAATTTATCAAGTCGTTTATCCGGCAGCGGCACGACGCCCACATTGGGTTCAATTGTGCAAAAAGGATAATTTTCTGCTTCGATCGCTGCTGCTGTTAACGCATTAAAAATGGTTGATTTTCCCACATTGGGCAGGCCGACAATGCCGCATTGAAACCCCATAGCTCTCTCTATTTTTTGTTAAAGTATTATTCTGTAGAATGAACCCCTCCTCTTAAAATAAGGAATGGGGAAGATTTAAGTATTTTCTACAATATTTTGTAAATAAAGGGGGATGAGTCCCCAAGTTTCTTGAAAATAATCGTTATAATTACTTCTCAGTGATCAAAGGTCGTTGTCGCATAGTCTTTATCCCAGGAAGGGTGCTGATAAGGAAGATTCTGGAAAATCGCCTGCATCCGTCTGTTCCGACAGCTTCCCATGCACATCTGATCGCACATGAGGGGAAATCCAACACAATTTTTTTCGCATATTTCCTGGCAGCATAGCTGACGTTCAAGGTCTCCGGTCAACGGGTCCCGGACGCCCAACACCTTATCCTCCTGCGTTATTTTTGCTGCACAAATATTCTGCTGCACCCCCCCTTTACCAGTAAAAAATTCAGATCCGATAACATTCACCATATCTCCCACCGTAAAATAGAAGACAGACGGACACTTGACAGTTAACCGTTCTGGATAGACATGGATAATCGTGTCTATCTGCCCACCGGTTTCTATATCAAGGTGCAGACCCCTTCGTCCTGTCATGGGCTGAACCCTGTATTCAACATTACGTATCCTCCCGTGAATCTGAGTAAGGCGGCTTTTCCACGGTCGACCGCATGTCCAGCTGTTCACCATTCTGCTCTGCTGCATCGGAGAATTTGCCCGCATGATTTTTTGTTTTATCGCATCTGAAAAAGTTTTTTTTCTGGGCGAGTGTACTTCCAGAGATTTTTTTGTTTTTTTTGACTTTCTGGGCTGTATGGTTTCGTCTGTAATCGAATAACGGAGTGGAAAAGACCATTCGCTTCTTTTTACCGGAAGTTTTCCCCCGGTTTCGGCGCCGTATACAGCAGGAACAAATTCCCGGCACGGAAAAAAGCCCGTTGCAAGCAGGAAGATAAGCGTAAAAACGATATTATTGCTTTTGAATGGTTTTGCGATTGCAGCCTGACAATTGGAACAACAATATTGAGTATATATTTTCATGCCACGAGAATAACACGGCATCCTCCCCGAGGAAAGAATATTCAACAACAGGAAAGAGCTATGATGTATTGTTTTGGGCTCGTGTTGAGTTTCGGAGTCTTGATCACGGATTGGCCCCATAAACCTACTGTTGAGCAGTGAACTAAACCTCAGGATGATACAAGTTATCGATGAGACCTGCACCGACTTCCCTTTTTATGGAAGTCGATGAATGGTCACCGAACTGAAACGTCGTTTTTTTCATATAAGGCCGATCCCGCTCCTTTGAGACGGGACAACAAAACATGAAAATTGGTCGGGAAACTCCAAGGAGTCGCCAGCACTTTCATATAAAACAGGAAACGGGTTAAAAAATCAATACGCCGCCTTCCTTCTACGTAGGGTCCAAAGGATAATCCCTATGACGACCAGAACCGCACTCAACACCTGCCCCATCGTCATGCCGAACAAAACCGTGCCGAGATGGGCATCAGGCTCACGAACAAATTCGACAAGAAACCGAAAAAAACCATAGAGAATCATAGCCAAGGCTGTCATGGAGCCGTGCGGCCAGAGGGATGCCTGTTTTCCGTCCTGATTGACCTGCCAGGGTTTTCCTTTGAGCAACCAGAGCACGATGAATATAACAACTCCTTCCAGAAAAGCCTCGTAGAGCTGGGAAGGGTGCCTGGGCTGAGGGCCGCCATAGGGGAAAATCATACCCCAGGGAAGATCCGTGGCTCTGCCGTACAGTTCACCATTGATAAAATTACCGATCCTGCCGAACCCCACCCCGATGGGCGCGGTGACTGTGTACAGGTCGATAATTTTCCAAACATCAAGGTCATGTCGTCGGCTGTAGATGGCCAAGGCGATCAGCACGCCCAGCGCACCGCCGTGAAAGGACATTCCTCCCTGCCAAGTGGCGAATATTTCCAGGGGATGCTGGAGGAAGTAAGGAAGATTGTAGAAAAGGACATAACCAAGCCTGCCGCCGAGAACAACTCCGGCCACGATGGCGATGTTCAAATTATCCAGATGCTCAAGCAATCGATCCCATTGAAATTTCTTGGCCTGATAAGTGACCAGGAGGTAACAGGCAATGAACCCGATGATGTACATCAGGCCGTACCAGCGGATATGGAAGGGACCGAGAGAAAAAAGAATGGGGTCAATTTGGGGAAAGGTAAGCATAATCTGCTGTTGTTTTATGTTTTATAGAGTTACAAGGTAGGGGCACGACGTGTCGTGCCCTGCGGGAAATGCAACATTTCCGGGCAGTTTCGTAGGGGCAGACCTATGTGTCTGCCCGGCATAAAAGGGCGAACACACAGGTTCGCACCCTACAACATTCTACAAAAATAATAGTGTTTATAACACAGGGGGAGATGCCCTGTGTTCGCCTTGAATACTTTCACGAAAAAGAGCATTCAGCTCTTCTCTTACTTCGGTACGCTCGTTGATGTCAGGACGTCCCTGCCCATGAAAGGCATGACCGTGTCGCTCCGTTTCGGCAGTGATAAATGCATTGATCTCAGGGATCGGATCTCCCAGACCAAGTTCTGGAGTCACCCGTTTTATTGCAAGTAGGCTGTGTATCCCTTGGCGAATTGCTGACGGAGCAACGGAGTCTACCAGATGCTCAAACTCGACAGGTGGAACCCCCCTTCCCTCCTCAATATAACGTATCGCAAGCAGCGGACGCAGCACGTAAAAATACTTCTTGAGCTTGACCTTGTCTCTGAAGAGGTACTCGCGGGCATTTCTTCGTGCCATGTGGCTGTAGTGGTAGCAGAGCGCTACATTATTTATTGCGCGTGGTGCAAGATTTCTGAGTTTTGTTGCACAATCTCCTCGCTCAATATAGCGGATCGGGCTGTTGAGCCACTCCAACAGAGCACCGTTTGTTCGGGTGAAGAGATAGAGCGCCTTGCGCAGGTCCCAGCCGTTGCAGTCGATTTCATCGACGATCGGATACTCGATCACGTCTCGCCGCTGCTCTATATCAAAGGAGAGATACCAGTCTTCCTCGTGAACGTAGATGAAGCGAGCATCATAGTCCGAATCTGGTGATGCGAAACCCCAGGCCCGTGAGCCGGATTCGCAGCAATAGAGAATGCGGACGTTGTGCTCGCGCTCGGCAGCGGCGAGACGGCGGAAGATCTCTTGGGAAATCTCGGGGTTGATTTCTCTATGAGAGGAGGGGTTTTTCATGTCGCCTGATGTTTTGCCCTTCTTCGGCGAGCTTCTTTTGAAGCAACATAGCGAACTGGACGAGAATATTTTTTAATGAACCCATCCTCAACGGCCTTTTTTAGCCAAGCATTAAGTTGAGTTTTGCTGACTTCAAGTGTTTTTGCTAGATCATCACTACTAAGCGCCACATTCAATCGGTGTAAAATAACAGGTAACACTGCATCATAAATTGAATCCGATATCTTTTCAAAAGACTCCTCAATAATTGATTGGTCGCTTTCAGTATGTCGGGTGCTTTTTCTTGATCCTATCTTTTTGATCTTACTAGAATTAACATTAAAAAGAGTTGCTTGTTCTACCCTTTTTTGTGGTCGATCGTTAGCCGCTATTTCAGCAAGTTGCTCTCGATAATTCTCTTTCTTAATGGAATCAGTCCAGGCAATGGCTCCCAATTTAAGCAGTTTTTCATTTCCTTGAGGAGCATTACTTCCTGTTCTTACAAAAATTGGTCGTGAATCTTCCCTCTTAAGTTCCTCGGTGGCACCAGCCCATGTACCGCCTTTTTTATGCTCTGCGCTGACGACTAGCCCATAGTCTGCCATCGCATAAATCAGTTTATTTCTTCCCATAGCGGTTCCCACTGTAAAGCGGGCATTGGGATGATAGGGAGATATAAGCAGCAACCGTCTATCGGCTATTGCATGACGGTATTTGCGCTCTATACTTTTTTTCAAGAGGTTCTCGGCAAGGACACCTATGGTTGCGCCACCCGCTTCGAGTGCTGCGGTCATCGAAATTTGGTCAACACCCCGGGCTCCTCCGGAAACAACCAGCATTCGATTATAAGCACAAAGCTCTGCGACCTGACGAGTGAAGGCCTCACCTTCCTGATCCACATTCCGTGAGCCGACTATGCCAAGCCCTCCTTCGTTGAGCAGGGAACGATTTCCCACGCCAAATAACAGCGGTGGGGCTTTATCTTTAAGATGGCTTTTGTAGCGGGCCGGGTAATCTGCATCGCTTCGGCTGATAATCCAGATACCATTACGCTGCCATTCTTCAACAGCAAAGCCAAGTTGAACACCTCTACCGAGCAGTGATTCTAAACGTTGTTTATCAATACCCGATCCCATTGATGCTTCGGGAATAGTCTCTTTTTGTAATAAATTTTCAGGGCGCATTTTTACCCTGATAAGCCAACGAACAAGTGATGAATATTCTGTCAGTGACAGCGGTTTTGCCGAACGGTCTTTTCCGAAAACGCCACAAAGCAGGATTATCGCTTTTGTATCTTCTGTTAAAAAATCGTTCATCATCAGTCCATCCTTGGCGAGTTTAGGGCTAATGCCATTGGATATACGGCGGAACAACCCGCTTGTCGCAATAAGGCCGAGGCCACAGTGAAAGTCCACCCTGAATCGATCATGTCGTCAATTAATAAACACGGAGTATAATTTCCAGTTTCTATAGTTAATTTGAATACACCATCAAGATTTCTGACCTGTTGGTAGCTGTTTTCCATCTCTTTTTGTTGCCTGTTGGCGTGAGCTTTTTCGATATACAGAGCAAATGGCAATCCGAGTGCGTTTGCCAATCTTGCGGCAAAGTCAGGCACCAGCTCAGGATGATTCAGTGATGGAATACAGGTAAGCCATTGAGGAGATGGATCGGGAGACCATGCCCGCAGCATTTCTACGCAGGCGGTTACCAGTTCATCTGAAAATCGATTTGTCTGGTATTTTCCATGCGCAACAAGCTGCCCCCATCCAGCATCACGCCATAAACTTAATGCGCGACCTTCTTGAGCCTGAAGTGTTTCGGGGATCTTGTATTCTCCAAGAGGAGAATGCTGGAACATGTTTTTTGCAGGCCATTGTTTCCTAGGCGAAAGCGGTTGATAACTTCTCCGCAAAAACCGGCCAGCCCGGTTGGCTAGATCGTCGTCATAGGTTTCATCAAGAACAGCAGAGGGATTGCAGTTCATGCATTTACCACAGGAGTGTGGAGAAGGATCATCAAGAGCGGTTTGGAGAAAGGCCATTAAGCAGTCGGTATGCTCCATATAATCAATCATCTGTCTCTGCTCGGCTTCGCGAATAGCAGTAACGCGATTAATCAATTCAGTATTCAGTGAATAATTATGGGCAAAAGGTGTAGCTATCCACTTTCCTTGTTTTATTATTGGAGATGGTGATTCTGATGAAACGAAAGATATAATTTTGTTGATTCGAGAACGGCTTAAGTTTAGCTCTCGTTCCATGTCCACTGTAGACATGCCATGTTCAGAAGAAATTAAAGCTGAAATGACTGTGCAAATGTCAGTCTGAGATGGAAATGCATTATACGCAAAAAAGCTGTTGATTTTCTCATCTTCATCTCCTTGGAGCAACACACCAAACGCATTGTTTATCTCACGACCAGCTCTACCAACCTGTTGATAATAAGAGACAACAGATCCTGGGATTTGGTAATGGAAAACAAACTTTATATCCGGCTTGTCAAAGCCCATGCCGAGGGCAACAGTTGATACCAATACTTTAATTTTATTATTCAACAATTGTCGCTCAAGATCTCATCGATTGGTCAATAAAAAGTGTATATAATTAATTGACTAAACATAAACAAATCATAACGTTATAAGAGATGCCGGTATTTTGACCGTATTTGCAGAGATGTCCTTTAAGCGCTATATTGGGCCAGATAATAAGTATTCCTAAACAGGAAACTTCTCAACAGCCTATTTTCACAAGCAATCATCCAATATGTTGATTTCACTTACTAAGATTTCAAGGTGTTGTTTTTTCATGTAAAACAATTAATTCAATTACTAGATTATTAACCAATCGGTGAGATAATTCTTGAACTTAGCGCACTGCGTGCGGGCTTTTAGTCCTCAGCATATTCCATTGTTTCGTGGTTACAATTTGGACAGCCAAGCACAGGCATAAATCCTTCATGGTACGTTCCGTTATATTCCGCCATAGCAACTTCTACATCTATGATTGCCTCATTAACCTGCATTTCATGAAAGCAATGCGAACAACGATAATTGTACTCCTCTGGAGGAGGACCAAACGGAATGTCCTCCCCTTCCTTCATCGGCTGGATATGGTTCATATTTTCCTGATTTAATATTTTCCGACTCGTCATAAATAAGTCCGTATTTAGGATGCCATATTTTCCATAATCCCATTTTGCCGCCACAACAACGACATTTCATTGGATCGTATCCACTAATCTTTTCATATCTTTCACGATACTTCTTTTTTGTTACGATTTCATAGGCACCCTTAACCATCCTGCCGAGTTTTTTTATTCCCTGCCTGATAACTTCCGCCCACTTCTTAAAAGATTTCGTACTCTCCAAGCCGTAATAGCGAACCCTGTGAAAATTTTTAGGCATTATGTGCTGAACCATTCGCCCGATAAAGGTAAAGACATCTACAACTTCGAACACTTTTGATTTCGTTTTATGATCTTTATACCAATACTTTACTGTTTCTCCGTCATAACTAACAATACGCCTTACTGCAATCGGTGGACTCGCAACATATTTCGCCAAATAACGCGCTAATCCTTTACAGTTATTCGGAACATCACCCTTGCTCACATTCGCAACGAGACCATTAGGATATTTCTCCCACAACTCATTGATCAATTGATTAATCTCCGCACGTGCAAAAAAATCCTTCAGCATGCCGAACAAGTGATATTGCCATTTCTTATGAATAATTTCATAGTTAAAATAGCCCAAATCAACCCACCGCTCAGTCTCAGTATCAACCCCGCCACTTGTCATTATAATATGCAAATGCGGATTATAATGCCCGGAACGACCATGGGTTTGAACAACAACAATACATCCTATTTTCAAAAGAAAACGTTTTACTGTGCTGACAACATCTTCCAAGCATTCATGACCAACCTTCATAAACATCGACAGCAGGCTGCCGTCATGACGCTGATGGTAAAAGACTATTCGTAATTGCTCTGGTATTGTTAAAACGATGTGACGGTAAATTACTCCGGGATGCAGCATATTGCTCACCTGGCACACAAAATCGTCTACATATTTTTTCGCACAGGATAAACAAAAACCACTCTTGCAACTAAAGGCAATTCTTCTGACATCTTGACCACAATCCATGCAAATATGCTCACTGTAGCCATTCGATTCTTTGCCACAGCCCAACATTTTCTGAACAGGATCTTCATATTGTGAATCTGCGTATTTTGGATGAAGATCTTTAAAATCGTCCCAGTTGTCTAAGAAAATATTGGTGAATATTTCTTTATCTATTTTTTCAGTCTTGGACAATCGCATTTCATAAAAATACAGGACATCCACGTTTACAATCAACAACAAAATATAACCTGCCGACAATTAAGATTAAAAAATGGAAATTCCTATGCTTTAAATTTAGTAAAATTATTTATCACAGATGTCGCGCACATTCTGTAAAGAATATCAGCATCGTAAATACCTGTATTAACTCCCGCCGCAATGTGTTCTAATGTGCCAAGAAGTTTATCAACATTAGCTTTCAATTCTTTATCTTTGAATATGTTTTCCGCTTCGTCCGAGGCGATGACTTCACTACCAAATTTTGATTCAAGCTCGTACCTAGCTTCCGCCCAAAGTTCTCCTGCATGTTCAAGAGTACTCTGTTTTTTTGTTCGTTCATGTATTGCCATATTCGCCTTATTTGCTCGTTTCCATTCAAGGTGCATGATCCGTACTTGAACAATTAAGAAAATTAGTGCTCCAGCCTGAATAACCGTTGCTATCATCTGTAACCAATCCAAAGTATGAAACCTCTTTTTTGATGTCAAATACTGTTAATAAATGGAAACCTTCCTGCTATTGACAGCAATAGATTCCGTAAAATTCCTCTTATTCCGATATCGCGACGAAACGAACAGTCGTTACATCCTACCAACAATCCCCAAAAACGCCTCCTCATCAACAACAGTAACCCCCATCTCCGCAGCTTTCTTGAGCTTGCTCCCAGCTTTTTCCCCAGCCACAAGATGAGTAACCTTCTTACTGAGCCCAGAAACCACCCTGCCGCCCAAGTCCTTGACCAGCTGCTTGGCCTCGTTGCGCGACATCTGAGTGAGGGTGCCGGTAAAGAGAAAAATAGCCCCTTCCAGCGGGTTGTTTTCACTATTTCCCTGAATCACTGTTTCTATGGTCAGGCCGAGATCAAGCAACGTCTCAATCATCTCCCGATTTTCGCTGTTGGCAAAATACTCAATCAGGCTCATTGCTGCTTGCTCACCGATGCCCTCCACTGCCAGCAGATCATCTTTTTTCGCTACCAGCAGATCATCAAGGGTGCTGAAATGGCGGGTTAATAACTCAGAGGTCATTTCACCAACATATCGGATTCCCAAGGCACCGATGAAGCGGGATAAGGTGGGGTGCGTTGCCTCGGCGATTGCCAGTAGCAATTTCTCCGCAGATTTTTCACCCCAGCCGTCAAGGACAGCCAGTTGCTCTTTCGGGAGACGAAAAATATCTGGAATCTCCTGGATCAGCCCGACTTCCATGAGTTGCTCAACGTTTTTGCGCCCAAAGCCGTCAATATCAAGCCCTGCCTTGCCGACAAAATAAATCATCCGTTGCAGCTGCTGGGCCGGGCAAAGGAGACTGACGCATCGGGTGATCGCCTCACCTTCAGGACGCTGGAGCGGCGCGGTGCAGATCGGGCATTGGGTCGGGAAGATAAGAGGCAGTTCTTCGCCGGTGCGTTGTTCTGTAATGGGCTTAATGATCTCCGGAATAACATCTCCGGCCCGCTGGATAAGGACCGTGTCGCCGATCATCAGCCCTTTGCGCTCAATTTCATCCTGGTTATGCAAGGTTGCTCGGCGTACAATGACCCCTTCGACCTCAACCGGTTCCAGAAGCGCCACCGGCGTGATCGCACCGGTCCGGCCTACTTGGAAATCAACTCCGGTCATGACAGTCGTCGCCTGGGTGGCAGGAAACTTCCAAGCTGTGGCCCAGCGCGGAGCACGGGTTGTGTTTCCCAGCCGTTGTTGCAGAGCAAAATCAGCCACCTTGATTACCATGCCGTCGATTTCATACTCCAGCTCGTGACGGATCGTTTGCAGATGCTGATACTGCTTTTCTACCTCGGCAAGGGTGGGGCAAAATTTTATCAGCGGATTGACCGGAAAACCCAGGTGGGCGAGCCAGGAAAAAAGTTCTTCCAGATCGGCGCAGGGCGTCGCCTCAACATCAGCCACGCCGTAGACATAAAAGTTCAACGATCTTGAGGCAGTCACCTTGGGATCCAGTTGACGCAGGGAACCGGCAGCCGCATTACGCGGGTTGGCAAAGAGGGCCTTTCCCTGCTCTGGCCGCTGTTCATTGAGCTGAAGAAAGGCCTTACGGGGCAAAAAAACCTCCCCCCGCACCACCAATTTTTCCGGGATTGATCCTCCCTCATTCCCTTCTTTTGCTGTCAGCCGCAAAGGGATCACTTGAACAGTCTGGAGCTGGGCCGTAATATTTTCACCGACCAGCCCGTTTCCCCTGGTGGAGCCTTGGACCAGCAAACCATTTTCATAGATCAACTCAACCGCCAAGCCATCCAGCTTGGGTTCTGCCAAGTAAGTGGGCTGGGCTGTTGATTGCAGATAGCGTTGAATTTTCTCCTCAAAGCTCAGAAGCTCCTGAGTGTTAAAAACGTTATCCAAGCTAAGCATGGGCACGGCATGGGCAGCCTCTGCAAAGGCATCAAGCGGCTCACCACCAACCCGCAGGCTCGGTGAATCCGGGGTGAGCAGCTCCGGAAACTGCTCTTCCAAGTCGAGCAGTTCCCGAAACATTCGATCATATTCACCGTCAGAGATGAGCGGATCGTCCAAGACATAATACTGATGCGCATGCCGGGTGATCTGTACACGCAGATCGTCCAGGCGTTTTTCTGCCTGCTGATTATCCATTTTCACTTTACTGCTCATCAAGTAACTTGCCGCCTTTCGAGATGTTTTCCTGCTGTTCTTCATCAATAAAAATCAGGACAGAAGACTCGGGTTTGTTCGCCTCCTCGGCAATAACCTTGGTCACTCCCTGAGCAATATTTTTTTTCTGCTCCCTGCTCAG
Organism: Candidatus Electrothrix laxa; assembly: GCA_942492895.1. Classification (GTDB taxonomy): domain Bacteria; phylum Desulfobacterota; class Desulfobulbia; order Desulfobulbales; family Desulfobulbaceae; genus Electrothrix; species Electrothrix laxa. The sequence goes on along the minus strand of OW818652.1, from coordinate 3,181,453 downwards.
TTTGCCAGCAACACGAATGCTTACATAGGGCATAATGGTACTCTCTTTTAAATTCCCAATTTATTTCCCCTTCCGGTATTCCTGGAATACCGAAAGAGATAAAACAGTAATGAGCTCATTGCTCTTACCATAAATTCTTCCAGAAGGATTTGACCCCGTCCCAAAATCCATCAGGTTCTTCTTGAGGCTGCTGAGGTTGTTGTGCTTCCGGCTCATTAATAGAAGGTTCAACGGTAGTTGTATCAGCTGATTTTCGGCGATTCTGCTCAGGACGTAGGTATAATATGTCACCATCCTGCTCGCATTTTCCGGTGATTGTCTTCCCTTGCGGATTCGTCAACTGCACCTCGTCCCCAACCGTTTTTCCTTCACAGGCTTTGTAAGCTGCCTCCGGAGGACTAGGCTTACCGTTGCTGCGTCCGCTCTGCGGTTGCTGGCGGCCACCACCCGAAGGGTTATTGCCATTCAATTGACCGGTTCGATCAGGTCGCATAAAAAGCCTGTCACCTTCCTGCACACATTTCCCGGTGATTGACCTCCCGTGCTGAGTTGTCAACTGGATCTCCTCTCCAGCCTTTTTCCCTTCACAGGCTTTATAAGCTGCCTCCGGAGGACTAGGCTTGCCATTGCCACGTTCGGCCTGCTGAGGCTGTTGCTGCTGGATATTGGAATGCATGTCCTCGGGCTGCCTGCTCCCGTTCTGGAGTTCCTGATACTGGCCTTCTTTATGTGTTTTCATGCCAGCATTCATGCCTGGAGGAGAATTGGGACGTAGATAAAGTCGGTCCCCGTCTAATTGGCATGTTCCAGAGATCGTTTTTCCTGTGGAGATGGTAACTTGTACTTCATCGCCAACCTTCTTTCCGATACAATTCTGATATGCTGCCTCCGGTATTCCGTTTCCATTTTTTCTGGCGAGATGATCCGGTATAAGGAGAAGGCGTCCATCTTGCTGCTGTTTGCACTCTCCCGAAATAGTGTTCCCCATCTGGCTGACAAGACTCGATTTTTCACCAGGCTGTTTGCCGTCGCAGGCTGTATAAGCTTCAGTTGGTGGTTTGGATATACTGTTTTGTGGTTGTGCCAAGGCATTGGCAGACCAGGTCGTTGCCAGAGATAGGGTAAGGATTGCCGTTTTCTTGATACAAATCATTGAAAAGACCTCTTGTTTGAAGATGATTTCATTCCGGGGAGAGAATCAGGACGCAGATAAAGCCTGTCCCCGTCTGATTGACATGTTCCAGAGATCGTTCTCCCTGTGGGAGTGCTGACTTGTACCGAGTCACCAACTGTCTTGCCAACACAATTCTGATATGCTGCCGATGGTATCCCGTTTCCTTTGCCGTTCCCATTCCCATTCCCATTCCCGTTGCCTTTGCCTTTGCCGAGATTTTCCGGTCTAAGGAAAAGGCGTCCGTCTTCCTGCTCTTCACATACTCCCGAGATGGTCTTTCCCTGCTGCCCCGTAAAACTTGTTTTTTCTTCGGGCTGTTTTCCCTCACAGGCAGTATACGCCTGAGGCGGCGGTTTCGGACCGTTGTTTTGCGGAAGCGCCAAGGCGTTGTTCACAGACCAGGCAGTCACCAGAGACAGAGTAAGCATTGCCGTTTTCTTGCTACAGATCATTGAAAAGTCCTCTTATTTGAATATGAATTCTACTTTGCATTTCAGAACGGATTGTATACGGGCTTGTCCAATTCCGGGACCGCAGGCCATAATCGATGGAGACTGTTAAACCGTAACAGACAGTTACGAGCTGGCAGAATACAGTATTTTCATGTCCGGTGCAATCAGCAGAGAAAATGATTTCCTGCTCTGATGAAATTCCCCCATTTTCTTCCTTTATTGCTTAACGCTTTGGGGTATGCTATATTCCGGTATTTTTGAATTCAATTATTAAAACTTATCAATACCTTTTGTGCCAAACGGAGCTCCTTATGAAGCACACCATTACCTTTCTGCCAGATAATATCACCGCAACTGTTGATAAGGGAGAAAACCTCCTGAGTGCGGCTGCCCAGGCAGGCGTATATATCCATGCCTATTGCGGCGGCGACGGAATCTGCGGCAAATGCAAGGTGGTTGTCAACAAGGGGGAGGTGCGCTCGGATAAGGCCAATCTGAAGCAGGAAGACTGGGACAAGGGCTATCGTTTGGCTTGTTTATCCACAGTGGAGTCGGATCTGGAGGTAACCGTCCCGGAGATGACGACTAAGAGCGGTAAGGCTTTGAAGCGCAAACCCAAGACCACTCGTACCATTTCAGCCAAAGCCTTAGAGAGTCTGATCGGCAACTGGGAGGTTGAACCACCGGTAAGCAAACTCTATCTGGAGCTTCATGCGCCCACCTTGGAAGATAATATCTCTGATATGGATCGAGTGATGCGAGGAATCAAGCAGGCCTTTCCCGAGCATACCGGTGAGCCTTCTTACGACCATCCAGAACTGATCAAATATCTCCCTACTGTTTTACGTGAGTCAGATTGGAAGATCACCCTGCTCCTGCTCCGTCGAAACCAAGGGGGTTTTCGCATCATTGATGTGGAAGCGGGCGATACCACGTCCAAGCTCTACGGGCTGGCAGTGGACATCGGCACCACCACCTGTTCCGGGGTCTTGGTTAACCTAACCAATGGTGAAATTCTAGCCGAGTCCTCGGGTTATAACGGGCAAATCAGTTGCGGTGAAGACGTGATCTCGCGTATTGTCTATGCCAACCGGCCTGGCGGTTTGAAAGGCCTGCAAGAGAAGGTGGTCAGTACCATCAATACGATCATTGAGGAAATCTGCCGCGAGTTGATCATTTCTCCCACAGACATTGCCTATATGATGGCAGCTGGCAATACCGTCATGTCGCATCTCCTGCTGGGATTAGACCCGAAATATCTCCGAGAATCTCCGTACGTGCCGAGCGTCAGTCGGTTTCCTTTAACCAAGGCCGCTGAGCTGGGAATCCATGCCCATCCCTCCATGCGTCTCTTTCTCTATCCCTGTATTGCCTCCTATGTGGGGGGCGATATCGTGGCCGGTGTTCATGCCTGTCAGATGGCCAAGTCAGAAAAGGTGAGCCTATTCATCGATATCGGCACCAACGGTGAAATCGTAGTGGGCAATCAGGACTGGATGGTCTGCGCGGCCTGCTCTGCTGGCCCTGCCTTTGAAGGCGGTGGAATCCGCTACGGGATGCGGGCCTCCAGCGGTGCCATTGAGAATTTCCAGATCCACCCGGAGACTTTTGATCCCATGATCGTGACTATCGATCATATAAAACCCTCTGGAATTTGTGGATCCGGCCTGATCTCCATCGTGGCCGAGCTCTTGGAAAACAGCGTGATTGATCAGCAGGGGAAGTTCAGTCATAACCTGGATACCCCCAGGATTCGACAGGGAGCTGACGGCTGGGAATACGTGCTGGCTTGGGAACGTGATTCTCTGATCGGGGAAGATATCGTGATCACTGAGGTGGATTTGGATAACCTGATGCGGGCTAAGGGAGCCATGTATGCAGGCTATCAGACCCTGCTGGAGTCAGTTGGTTTAGGATTTGCCGATCTGGATCGGGTAATCATGGCCGGAAACTTCGGGGCCTATATTGACCTGGAGCGGGCCATTTGTATCGGTCTTTTGCCGGATGTGGATCGAGAAAATTTCTATTATATCGGTAATGCCTCTATGCTGGGTTGCCAAATTAGTCTTTCCGATGTAAACCGTTTCCATGAGCGACTTGCGGTGCGACAGCTTATGACCAATATGGAGCTGTCTGAAAACCCCGAATTTATGCAGCATTATATGGCTGCCCTCTTTCTTCCTCATACGGATATGAGTCTTTTTCCGACGGTTCAGGAAAAGTTGAAAGGGATCGGCTGAAATTCAACAGGAGAAAATAAAATGAACAAAAGAAATTGGATCTCAGTAGTCGGTGTGTTGTTCCTCGGCACCTTAGTTCTCTTGGCCGGATGCTCGGGTGAAGAAAAAGAAGCTACAGAGGAAGCCGGAGTGGTAGAGCAAGCCTCGGACAAGGTTGCAGGCAAGGCAATGGAGTATATCAATAAACCCCTGGATAAAGCTAAGCAATCCCAGGCCGCACAGAATGCTCAAACGCAGAATATGGAGGATATGTTGGGCGAGGGCGATACTGAAACTGAGAACTGAGAACTGATCGAAAGGTATACATTACGTAACTCAGTACCGATAAAGAAGTTCCGTGATGCGATCAGATCACCCCTCCCTTTTGATCAAGGAGGGGTTTGGAACAGGCAAGACAAATTTTTACAGAGATGGTACTGTCTTCTCAAAGTGATTTTTATCTTAGCAAGCTGTCCGGAAAAAAGTCATGATGCTTCTTCCGTTGTAACGCTCATCATCTTTTTTAATGTATCACTCTGTGAGTTTGGATCATATCGACACCAAGTTATTACACAAAGACGAACATGCCTATATTATGCGCTGTTCCGGCGTCCCTTCCGAATTCTCAGGGCGTTACCGCCTGATTGATTTATTCTCCGGGGCTGGCGGAATGTCTTTAGGGTTTTCCGAGTCTTTTGGACAGCCCTTTCAGTCTGTATGGGCCAATGATATCAATACGTTTTGCGTTGATACATATAATGAAAATTTCGGGAACCACTGCACAGCGGGTGATCTTACTGCGATACTCAAGGACAAGCAAATCCGTATTCCCAGTGCCGATGTGGTAATAGGAGGCCCTCCTTGTCAGGGATTCAGTCTGCTCAACAAGAAACGTGCTGACGATCCTCGTAAAGAACTCTGGCGTCCTTTTCTTCAAGTTGTTGAGCAATGTGGAGCCTCAGTCTTTGTTATGGAAAACGTACCGCAACTACTTGGTACATCCGAACATGGGGAAATTGTCGAAATGGCAGAGTCACTGGGTTTTAAAGTCCATCAAGAAAAACTGACAGCTGCTGACTACGGAGTTCCGCAAACCCGTACTAGGGCTTTTATCATCGGCTGTAACTTTACAGATCCCTCAATCTTGTTTCCACCCAGAAAAACTCATTTTAACCCGAAGGGAAAGGGTAAACAGCTGTTGCTGCCGTTTGAGAAGCAGGAGTTTTTATCTTCTCCTCAACAGTGGAAAACGGTACGAGATGCTATTAAGGATCTTCCTCCGCCTGAAGGGACGGAAATTAGAGCAACAGCTCCTCCGCTTGACTTGCACTTTGGAAGGAATCCTACAGAACTCAGCCGGAAAAGATACAGGGCGATTCCTGAAGAAGGAATGAATCGTTTTGACTTACAACGTGTTGCTCCTGAATTGACTCCTCAATGTTGGATCAGAAAAAAATCCGGCGGGACAGATTTATTTGGTCGGCTTTGGTGGGACCGACCTTCAGTGACGATACGTACAGAATTTTTCAAACCGGAAAAAGGTCGTTACCTGCATCCAGAACAGCATCGTCCGATCACTCATAGGGAAGCCGCACGATTTCAAAGTTTTCCGGACAGCTTTCTTTTTACCGGGTCGAAAATTGAAATTGCTAAACAGATTGGTAACGCTGTTCCCCCTCTGCTTGCGGCAAGGGTGGCGGATATTGTCAGAGTGTTGTTGGACAGTAGAGAGAGATTGCAAATAAGAAAAATGGCAGCAAAGTAACATGAGGAACAAACTTAAACTGGAAGCGATTGATTTTTTTTGCGGAGCTGGCGGAGTAACATGCGGGTTTAAACAGGCGGGGATTGATGTGCTTGGCGGTATCGATATTGATAAAACATGTCGAGAAACTTATGAGAAAAATAATGGATCAAAGTTTCTTTGTGTTGATATCTCAAAATTTAATGTAAAGATTTTAAGTAAATATTTTAACATTAAAATACAACAGGATAATTTAATTTTTGTGGGATGCAGTCCATGTCAATATTTTTCCAATATCAAAACAGACAAACAAAAAGCATCCAAAGGTCGGCTGCTACTCGCTGATTTTCAGAAATTTATTGAGTATTATAGGCCTGGTTACGTTTTCATCGAGAACGTTCCCGGATTCGAGAAGAAAAAAGGCAGTCCGTTGGGAAAGTTTAAAACTTTTCTCTTGAAGAGAGGTTACAGGTGTGATGATGCTTCTCTCAATGCAAAACACTTCGGTGTTCCCCAAAATAGGCGTAGGTATATTTTACTTGCTTCTCGGATAAAAACCGGGGATTTTTCTCTTCCTGACCCCGATAAAAAATATATCAGAACTGTGCGAGACGCTATCGGGGATTATAGTGTCTTCAATCCATTGAAGGCTGGAGAATCCGACAAAACGGACTTTATCCACTCTGCCGCATGTTTATCCGCTCTGAATATTACAAGGATACGTCATACCCCTAAAGATGGGGGTGATCGAAGAAGCTGGCGAGATAACAATAAATTACAGCTCAAATCTCACCGATTGGTTAATAATCTAGTAATTGAATTAATTGTTTTACATGAAAAAACAACACCTTGAAATCTTAGTAAGTGAAATCAACATATTGGATGATTGCTTGTGAAAATAGGCTGTTGAGAAGTTTCCTGTTTAGGAATACTTATTATCTGGCCCAATATAGCGCTTAAAGGACATCTCTGCAAATACGGTCAAAATACCGGCATCTCTTATAACGTTATGATTTGTTTATGTTTAGTCAATTAATTATATACACTTTTTATTGACCAATCGATGAGTCAAATGCTATGTTAATCATGAGGGGCATTACGATGTTTACGGGCGTATGTACTGGGATAAACCCGCTCCGGCTATTACTACTCGGTTTCCGAGCTACTCCAATGGCAGGTACGGTCACCCCGAGCAGGATCGAGCAATTTCTCTGCGGGAAGGTGCAACACTGCAAAGTTTTCCCCTGACTTACTGTTTCTATTCAAACAGCCGGGGAACAATTGCAAGAATGATAGGCAACGCTGTCCCCCCGAAATTTGCCAGACGGATAGGGGAAAGTATAATTGCCTCACTGAATGACAGGGGATAAATGAAGAAATATGGCGAAATTTAAAACACGAGCAAGAGCTATAGATCTGCTCGGAAGACAACAGATAGCCGGTATTCCGACTGCCATTAACGAGCTGTTCAAAAATGCGCATGACGCTTATGCTGATCATGTCGATGTTGATTATTTCCGGCTGAAGAAACTTTTTATTCTTCGGGATGATGGTCTCGGCATGACCAAAGAAGATTTTGAACAGCGCTGGCTTGTTCTGGGGACGGAAAGTAAATTTGATAATAAACGTATAAAACCTCCTCCTGTTGATCCTGCCAAACCGAATCGTCCTATAATGGGAGAGAAAGGCATCGGCAGATTAGCTATTTCTGCTATAGGAAAACAAGTTTTCATTCTCAGCAGAGCCAAGAGAAATGATAAGTTGCAAGATATTATTGCCGTTCTGATTCATTGGGGCATATTTGAAATACCTGGGCTTGATTTAGATGATGTCACCATACCGTTACGTCAATTTAAGGGTGATGAATTACCGGATAGCAACGAAATACACTCCATGAAGCAAGAGCTGATTGAATCGTTGGAATTGCTCCATAACAAGGGAAAATTATATCAGTCTGAAGCCGAAGAATTAATCGGAGAAATAGAACAGCTTGACATTAACCCGCAACTATCAGATGAAACTTTGCCCGGTAATTTATCTCTTACCGATAATTCGGGAACACATTTCTATATTTTTCCGGTAGATGATTCTCTCAATGCAGATATTGACGGTAATCCAAACGAGAAGGAAAGTGCTTCAAAGTTGGAAAAATTTTTAATCGGATTTACGAATACCATGACCCCAAATCATCCTTCTCCGAATATTGAAGCTGCATTTCGGGACTATCGAGGAAAAGATGATACTTATTACGAATTGATTGATAAAGAAGCATTTTTTACTCCTGAAGAATTTGAAAAAGCTGACCACCATTTTTCCGGTAAATTTGATGAATTTGGGCAGTTTACAGGGAAGATATCGGTTTATAATCAATTTGAATTCAGCCACACTATCCCTTGGGCTGGAAATAATTTCAAAAAAACCCGCTGCGGTTCTTTTGCTTTTGAAGCTGCATATCTTCCTGGTGACAAGAAACAATCTTATCTTGACCCTATAAATTGGAGTCAGTTAACAGCGAAATTAAATCGCTTTGGCGGACTTTATATTTATAAAGATGGCATCAGGATCTTGCCCTATGGAGACTCCGATTATGATTTTTTAGATATAGAGAAAAGGAGGACTAAAAGTGCAAAATATTATTTTTTTTCTTACCGGAGAATTTTCGGAGTCGTAAACATATCAAAAGAAGATAATCCAAAACTTGTTGAAAAATCAGGGCGTGAGGGGTTTATTGAAAACAAAGCATATAAACAGATTCAAGACATCTTAAAAAACTTTTTTCTTCAACTGGCGGCAGACTTTTTTCGGGAACAAGGAACAGGAGCCTACACTGAATATTGGCTTAAAGCACGAGAGGCGAGACAGCAATTTTTTAAAGTAAAAGAACAACGAGACAAGAGAGCAAAAGAGCGCAAGCAGAAATTCAGCAGCTTCCTGAATCTTTTTTTTGAAAAGGTACAGAATCATATTTTTGAACGGGCTGTAGCGGATTATCTTGCAGAAACAGAAATGAAATTTGCTTCTGTAGCCTCTGTTAACGATCCAGATGAAGCGGCTCAAGCTTTAATCGACTATGAAACAGAAGCAAGAACCCGATTAAATAACATAAGAAGTGAAGCTAAAATTCCTGCTCCAAAAGGCTTTTCTGTATCAAAAGATACAAGAAGAGAATGGGAAACGTATTTGGAGCAGTATGCCCAGCTGGAAGAAAAAGTATTCTCTGAAGCTGAAATAAAAATCGGAACACTTGTTGACAAGTATCAAAATCAGCTTCACTTAGAAATTAGTAAAAGGAAAAGGATAGAAAAGGCGTTGGAGCAGATTGCAGAAGAAGCCAAAGTTGTTACCCGTAAAAAAAAGGAGGAAGCACGAAATATTAGCGAGTCGATGTCCAAGAAAGTTCGAGAACTTACCTTGGGTTTAATGGTGGGCCTTGAACAAAAAATCAGAGAGGTACAAGTTAATCTGTCAACTTTAAAAATAGAGGAAGCCGGTGATAGTGATATTTACAATGAGTTGAAAAGATTTGAATCACCTATTATACAGGAAAAAGAATATGCTGGGGCTATATTAGAAAATATTATAGAGCAACTGGATTCAATATATTGGGACAAGGACGAAGATGGAAAGATTGTTACCAATAAAGATATAGAAGCTTCGCTTGAAGAAGAAATCGGTGAACTCCAGGAAAAAATATTTAACGATATTGAATTGGTTCAGTTAGGATTGGCAGTGAATATTGTTCATCATGAATTTAACAGTGCTGTTACGTCGCTGCGCAGAAGTATCCGTGATCTTAAACGATGGGCCGATGTCGATGGGAAACTTGACTCAACATATAAAAATATCAGAACTAATTTTGAACATCTTGACAGTTATCTTTCCCTGTTGACTCCGTTTAACAGAAGGTTGTACAGGAAAGAAGAGATTATTGAAGCTGAAGATATTTATATCTTCCTGCAGGATGTTTTTCGCGGCAGACTCGCAAGACATAATGTGCAGTTGAAGCGTACCAAACTGTTTGCAGCAAGTAAGTTGAAAGGTTACCGATCTGTCTTCTACCCGGTCTTTGTGAATGTTGTTGACAATGCAATTCATTGGCTAAAGCAGTCCCAAGAAAAAAACGAAAAAGTTATTAGGTTGCATGCAGATAAGGAGGGAGGATTTTATATTTCTAACACAGGGGCAAGTATCTCGGAGCAGGATCAGGGAAAAATTTTTGAGTTGGGATTTTCGCGGAAATCAGGGGGTAGAGGAATGGGCCTTGCCATTTCGCGAGAGGTTCTTGGCAATATTGATTATCAAATTTATGTTGATAGTCCTCGCCAAAGCAGCGCAGTTACATTTAAAATATGTCCTCAAAAAGATAAGAGAAAGTATAACAGGGGAACCAGATAAGAATGAATCGCGCATTTTTAGATGAATCGACCGATGTAGCAAAAAATTATATTCGAACAATCGCCTTTATTGATGATGAGGTGGAGTTTGACGTGAAAAACACAACAAGCGATCACCTTCTTGATGCTAATGATCTCACCAAGCGATTTGCTGACGCTGGGAAATCATGTACATTTTTTAAGATGCAATCCGCAGATGAAAAAAATTCTATTGTAAAATTATTGCAAAATTCGGATGTCTGTATTCTGGACTGGAAGTTAACTTTTCCTGGCACTGTTGAGAATGTTCCTGAAGATCAATTAGAGGAGGATATTGAAGATGATGAAGGGCGCGGAAAGCACGCCAAGAAATTGCTGAAGGAAATAATCGCGAATCAAAACAACTCGCCAAAGTTAATTGTCATTTATACTGCCGAGCGGGATACCGGCCCTATCTACGATTCTATTAAAAAGATTTTTTCTGAAAAGATTTTTCAGGAGAATGAAGATGAACTTTGGCTTCAGACAGATCGTTATAGAATAGTCATCTGCTTGAAGCCCCAGCTATCTAACTCGCACAACAGAGAGCTTGCACAGAGAAGTATCCCCTATGCAGAGTTACCTCAATTGATTTACAGAGAGTTTGCTCATTTGACCGGAGGCTTAGTTTCCAACGTAGTCCTCAGAGCGTTAACTGCTCTAAAAGATAACAGCAACAGGTTGCTGCAGCTGTATAATAAAAAACTCGATCCAGCTTTTCTAGCGCATCGGGCTATGCTCGCTGTTCCAGATGATGCGGGAGAACTCCTGAAAGATTCCTTAGTCGGCAGCATTGATGCTCTCTTTTCTTACGAGAATATTTCTCAAAGATGTAGCTATCCTTATATTGAAAGCTGGATTGATCACATAGATACCTTCGTTGAGAATGAGATAGAAATAAAACAGAAAAATCTTTCTATTGACGGTAATATCAGAAAAGAATGGCAAAAAGATGGTTTTAAAAAGGCCATGTGTAACCTTTGGGAAGCTTCTCTGAGTGGACAACCTCCAATAAAAAAAATAGAAAGCAAAGAAAGAGAACTTCATAGAAATACTCATAAATACTACACCCCTCAAAACAGCTCTCCAGTGGGAGCTAATGAAGACCTCGCAATTCTTACCCATCATAAAAGTAATCTTTTGCAACCAGGGTGCATCCCTCAGCTCACACTAGGAACAGTTGTTAAATCAATTAGTCAAGGGAAATATTGGCTTTGTATCCAGCAGCGATGTGACAGCGTTCGCTTAAACGTGGATGAACCCAGAAGTTTCTTGTTTTTACCTTTAGTAAAAACAGAAAAGCAATTTGACATTATCTACAAGAATACTTCAGAGCAATATATCAGGCTTCAGATTAAAAATAAGAACTGTTTCGATCTTAAAACAATACCTTTCAAGCAGAGTCATGATGGAATTGTTTCAGCAAAGCAACAGGAAAATAACTTCCAGTTTCAAGATGCGGAAGGAAGTAGTTTTGAATGGATACTTGATTTAAAGGAGTCACACGCCCAGAAAATCGTTAATGAGTTTGCAGCTTCCTTATCTCGTGTAGGTTTGGACGAATCCGAATGGCTCAGGAGATCATAATCATTCTGATATCATCCTATAAAAACGGTTAAAAATTAAAATCATGTCCTACCTCGTCCTAGCCAGAAAATCCCGACCCCAGACCTTTGCCCAGGTGGTCGGCCAGAAACCCATTGTTCGTACCCTGCAAAACGGATTATTGCAGAATCGGGTGCCCCATGCCCTGATCTTCAGCGGGGTACGCGGTACCGGTAAAACCACCCTTGCCCGTATTATGGCCAAGGCCATAAACTGTGAACAGGGACCGCCGCCCGAACCCTGCAACGAATGCCGTTCCTGCAAGGAGATCATGGCAGGCAGTTCGGTTGATCTGCATGAGGTGGATGGTGCCTCCAACCGGGGTATTCAAGAAATCCGCGAGCTGAAAGAAAACATCCGCTTCATGCCCACCAGCTCGAAGTTCAAGATCATCATCATCGATGAAGTCCACATGCTCACCACCGAGGCCTTCAACGCCCTGCTCAAGACCCTTGAGGAGCCGCCCGAGCATGTCTATTTCATGTTTGCCACCACGGAATTGCACAAGGTGCCAGTGACCATCCTTTCCCGCTGCCAGCGCTACGAGCTGAAACGGGTTGCCCATGCAGAGCTGTCAGCCCATTTTGCCTCCCTTGCCCAACAGGAGGGCATCAGTATTGATGAGGCCGCTCTGAATATGGTGGTGCGAGAGGCAGGAGGTTCTGTGCGCGATGGCCTCAGTCTGCTGGATCAGGTCTTTTCCTACTGCGGGGAGAACGTTACTGGCGAAGAGGTTGCTGATGTCCTGGGGCTGGTCAGTCATGAGGTGATTGCCGACCTTTCCCGCGCCCTTCTTGCCAAAGATTTGAGTGCCGCCCTGAGTAACCTGGATAAGGTGTACAGTTACGGCATGGACATCAAACGCTTTATTAATGAGCTACTGGCTTGGTTTCGCAGCCTTGTGGTGTGCAGCGTCAGTCAGGATCCTGCCCGTCTTCTTGATCTTCCTGCTGATGAGCTGGCTCTTTTGCAGGAGGTTGCTGCGGCTTATTCTTCCCAAACCCTGTTCATGATGTTCAATCTCCTGCTTGAGGGGCTTGAGAAGGCCGCTTTTTCAGCCCGCCCCCGTTTTGCTGTGGAAATGACCTTTATCCGGGCCGTGCAGGTGGATGATGTGGTACCGGTCACCGACCTGCTCACACGATTGGATGATGTGCTCGCCGGTGTTGAAACCCGGCAGTCGATACCGTCACAGCAACCTCCTCAGGTACCCCCCAAAACAAGCCAACAAGCAAACCAGCATGTTCTGCAGCCGGTCCAGAGCAGGGGACCGACAGGGTCTTCCCTTCCACCATCTTCTTCACCGTCTGCTCAACCACCACAGCCCGGCCCTCCTGCCGAGACTGAAAAAAAAAAAGATCCTGAACCGGTAGCGCCGCCTTCGCAGGTTTCGCCCCCTGATAAACAGGTGATAGAATCGGTTAAAACATTGGCTAACGAGCTGATTAGCGCACCGGAACCGAATGCACCCGGAGAATCTCCTCCGCCACCGGAAGATACATATGCCCCAGTTGCAGCAGGTGTACAGAAAAAAGATGTGCGCAAGCATTGGCCGGATTTTATCAGCTATGTTCAAAAACGGATCAAATGGATGGGAGCTGCTCTGAAAAGTTCATCTTCAGCCCGCTTGGAAAACGGTGTTCTGACGGTGAACTATGATGAATCAGCAGATTGCACGCTCCTTAAAAGTAAAAGAAATATTGTTCAGCTTACCGAGTTCGCGATGGATTTTTTCCAGGAAGAGCTGAAGATAGCCTTTAAGGTGCCGGATGGTTCGGACTGTGCCACAGACTCAGATAGTGCAATGGCTGTGCGACAGGAACGCCAAAAATTAGCTCATGATTCTTTGGTATTGGCTGCTGTGGATATCTTTAATGGCCAGGTCGGTGATATTCGGGTGGGACCGCGTTTTCGTGGGGCTTTGAATGAGGAAAAGGTTGACGAATAATCCGAAAAAATGATTATATTGTCCAGAGAAAAGGAGGCGGAGTGCTTCCTGATTTAATTTGGGAATACTAAAGGAAAGGATAATGAATATTTCAGATATGATGCAGCAGGCAAAAGATTTCCAGAAAAAAATGGGCGATATGCAGGAGGAGCTGGCGACCAAAAATGTTACCGGGTCTGCTGGTGGGGGTATGGTAACAGCCACTATGAATGGTCGGGGTGAGCTGGTCGGCCTTGCTCTTGAACCTGGCATCGTCAAAGCCGATGAAGTGGATATGCTCCAAGATCTGATTGTAGCAGCTGTTAATGATGGGGCACGTAAGGCGGCTGAATTGGGCAAAGGCGAGATGTCCAAGCTGACCGGAGGACTCAATATCCCTGGCCTGTTATAAACGATCATGCAGGTTATTCCCCCGGCACTGGAACGGCTGATTACCGATCTGACTCGGTTGCCGGGTATCGGTCAGAAGACCGCATCCCGTCTTGCCCTCTACCTTTTGCGGCGTCCTGCTGCCGAGGCCTTGAATCTCTCAGCCAGTTTGGCTGAGCTCCACGCATCTATCCAGTTATGCAGCCGTTGCTTTGCCTTTTCTGAAAACGATCCTTGTCAGATCTGTGAAGATTCTCGCCGCAATGATCGCTTGGTTTGCGTGGTGGAAGCACCCGGTGATTTGATGGCCATTGAAAAGACCGGCGCCTTTAACGGGGTCTATCATATCCTGCATGGGGTCTTGGCCCCTATGGAGGGGATCGGCCCGGATGAACTCAAAATCCGTGAACTCTTCCAGAGGGTAAGGACGCAGGAGATAGAGGAAATTCTAGTGGCCACCAGCTCCACGGTGCCGGGAGAGGCCACGGCCTCCTATCTTATTGATCAGCTGGCAGGCATGCCCGTCAAGGTGACTCGCCTTGCCTGTGGGATTCCTATGGGGATGGATATCAAGTATGCCGATGAGCATACGTTGTCACGGGCTGTAGAAACTCGGCAAGTTATGAAATGATAAATGTTGTGCTGATGTTGCCTTACCAGCTAGACAACATACGGTGCCGGATCTTCCAGTCCAGCATCGGCAAAGCCACGTAGCCGGAGGAGACAGGCATCACAGTGTCCGCAGGCAAGTCCATCATTCGCAGGATCGTAGCAGCTATGGGTCTTGGAGTAATCCACCCCCAATTGATTGCCCACCTCAATGATCTCTTTTTTACTCAGTTTAATCAGGGGCGCATGCAACTTGAAAGGGCTGCCAGTGCTGCCCTCCTTGGTGCCCAAATTGGCGGCCTGCTCAAAGGCCTTGAGGAATTCAGGGCGACAATCTGGATAGCCGCTGTAATCCACTGCATTGATGCCGAGAAAAATATCTGTGGATCCAATCACCTCAGCCCAAGCCAGGGCATGAGAAAGAAAGATAATATTACGGGCCGGAACATAGGTAACCGGGATTTCTTGCTCTATTCCATCAAGCTGGCGGTCCTTGGGCACCTCTATGTTTGAAGTCAGGGCTGAACCGCCGATAGTTCCTAGATCCAGGCGCAGGACCAGATGCTTGGCCGCCTCCATGTCCTGGGCAATGGTGGCAGCCCGTTGTAATTCAATATGTTGTTTTTGGCCGTAGCGAAAGCTGAGGCAATAGCATTCAAACCCTCTGGATCGAGCAATAGCCAGAACTGTTGTCGAGTCCAACCCTCCACTGAGGAGAATAACTGCTTTTTTTCGTTGCGTATTCACCCTTGTTTTTCCTCTTTCTGCTGTGCTTCCGGGCAAATTTCCATTGCCTCTGTAATGCAAACTTCCTCCGGGTCGACTCTTGCCCGGTAGGCAAGCACCTGTACACCCAGCTTCTGCACCTCGGCCAATGTTGCTGCGTACAGAGGATCAATATGGTGAGCCGGAGCAAAACAATGACCGTCCGCCCGTTGAACACAGAACAATACCGCAGCCCTTGTTTCCCGATCAAGCAGGCGGGAAAGCTCATGTAAATGCTTAGTGCCCCGGGCTGTAACTGCATCCGGGAACATAGCCTTATCCCCTTCTACCAAAGAGCAATTTTTCACCTCAACATAAACCGGGCCTATTGCAGTTTGCAGCAAAAAATCAAGGCGACTTTTATCTGAGACCTTAATCTCGGGCTGTACAGATTCAATGGGGCCAAAAACATCAATCACCCCACTCTTAAAGGCCTCATGAACCAGCTTATTGGTCATGCTGGTATTCACTCCGATCCAGACCCCGTTTTCCTGTACCATCTCCAGGGTCCAAGCGTATTTTCTCTTTGGATTATCCGACTTGGAGATGATAACCGGGCTGCCTGGTGCGGAGCAGCCACGCATAGCACCGGGATTAGGACAATGCACAGTCAGTTTCGTGCCGTCGGTTAGGATGATATCAGCGAGAAAACGTTTGTAGCGTTGCAGCAGGGTACCGGGCTGACGAATCGGAGCAAGGAGCATGGGTTTTATAAAATGCCAGTTTCAGGAATCAAGCCCGATACCGAGAAGAATTCGCTAATTTTTCATCATCTCTGCAATCTGGAAGGCCATCTCTAACGATTGTTCTGCATTAAGTCGAGGATCACAGGTGGTCAAATAATTCCGTCCCAAATGCTCATCCGCCAGCTGACGAGCACCACCGGTACATTCAGTAACATCAGCACCGGTCAGCTCAAAATGGACACCACCAGGGATTGTTCCTTCTGCCCAATGTAACTCGAAAAACTGGCGCAGCTCTGAAAGAATATCATCAAAACTGCGGGTTTTGTGCCCGTTATCTGTTTTGCGGATATTAGCATGCATAGGATCGCAGCTCCAGAGGACGTTCTTTCCCTCTTTTTTCATAGTCCTGAGCAACGACGGCAGATGTTTCTCAATATCTTTTGCCCCGAAGCGAGTGATCAGCGTTATTCTCCCTGCTTCGTTGTTTGGATTGAGTCTGTCAATAATCGCGAGAATGTCATCAATATCATGATTCGGACCCACTTTCATCCCCAAAGGATTAAGCACCCCACGAAGAAACTCAATATGAGCTCCGTCAATCTGACGGGTTCTGTCACCGATCCAAAGCATATGACCGGAGCAATCATACCAACCGCCTTCAAGGGAATCCTCACGGGTCAGGGCCTCTTCATAGCCAAGAAATAACGCCTCATGTGAGGTGTAAAACTCCACTTCTTTCAGCTGAGGGGTATTGGTATTAAAGCCGACATTTTGCATGAACTTCATGGCACCGCTGATCTGCTTGGCCAAACGTTCATAGGAGCGTCCCATAGGAGATTCTTTAACAAACTCCTGATTCCAAGCCTGCACCTTATCCAAGGCTCCGAAACCGCCTCTGGTAAAGGCCCGGAGCAGGTTCAGACTTGCAGCAGACATATTATATCCCTGCAGCAATCGAGCCGGGTCAGGAATACGGGACGCAGGATCGGGTTCTTCCGAGTTGCACATGTCACCACGGTAACTGGGGAGCTCAACCCCATTAATCATTTCGGTGTCACTGGAACGCGGTTTGGCATACTGTCCGGCAATTCGTCCGACCTTGATGACCGGCTTTTCCCCGGCATAGGTCAGGGTAACCGCCATCTGCAACAGCACCTTCAAGGTATCCCTGATATTAGGGGCAGTGCAGCGACAAAACTCTTCCGAGCAATCGCCTCCTTGCAGTAAAAAGGCTTCTCCCTGAACAGCCTTGGCTAATTTACTTTTTAGGTCGCGTATTTCACCGGCAAAAACTAACGGCGGTAAACCTGAGATCGTTTGAAGAATGCTGTTTAATTCTTTTTCATCCGGCCAGTTTGGCTGCTGCAAAACCGGAAGACTTCGCCAGGAAGATTTTGACCAATTATTTGTAGTTGTCATATTTTTTCAAGGAAAGTTGACGTGAAGATGATGTTTTTTTATTACGAACTCAACTGTTTAATATTGTTTATCCTACTGAGGATACTCAAGTAGTTTACTCTAGTAAAAAATTTCATTACCTTATGCAGGCATTGATTACAATAGGCCTAATGTAATTGTTTAATGAAAAAATGCAATCTTCTCAAAGAGAATTTTTTTCTTACTCTAAAGAGTAAGATGACTTTTTTTCTGCATAAAAAATTATACCTTTCTCAAGATACTGAAATTACCAATAGAGTACTCGATCAATGAAAAGCAAGCTGATAAAATCAATCTTTCGTATTTTTTTTAAAACAGGCTGTAAAATAAAATGCGGAGCCTTTTCCAGGATGACTTTTCATCCAAATCTCGCCTCCAAAAAGCAATACGAGTTTCCTGCTAATAGTGAGTCCAAGACCTATCCCACCGTGTTGGCGGGTTACGCTTCCGTCACCCTGCATAAAGCATTCAAATATTTGCTTATGAATCACCTTTGGCACTCCAGCTCCTGTATCGGAAATTTTGAATTGGAGAGTTATCCGCTCTTCGTTCTGTATCGCTGCCTTCGCATAAACATGTACATGTCCAAAGTCGGTAAATTTGACCGCATTATCAATTAAATTCAGCAGAACCTGCTTTAGCCTGTCGGCATCACCTATTAATTTGGCTTGAATCTCAGGATCAATTTCGCAAAGAAATTCTAACTTTTTTTCCTCCGCTTTCACTGCTGACAGCTGCTTTACCTTGTCCATAACATCCCGCAACTCGAACCGTTGCTCTTGGAGTTCCAGCTGATCAGCCTCTATCTTGGAGAAATCAAGCACCCCGTCAATAAGGTGAAGGAGAGATTGAGAGGAATTTTGAACAATGGTTAAATATTGGCGTTGTTCCGATGTCAGGGAACTCTCCAGTACCAAGTTGTTAAAACCGACAACCGCATTCATTGGAGTCTTGAGTTCGTGGCTCATGTTGGCTAAAAATTCGCTTTTAGCAAGGTTGGCGGCATTCGCAGCATTTCTAGCGGTACGCAGGTGTTGTTCTATTTTCTTTCTTTCATCGATTTCTTTAGTCAGTGACTCATTTTTTTCGTTAACTTCTGCGAGAAGTCTGCTTTCGCGCATATCCCGAGCTGTGATAATGAGCATTTGCGACCCCTCATTTTTTTTCCGCATGATTGATCCGGAAATGGATACCGGGATCCTGCTTCTGTCATTTGAGAGAAAAAAAGCGTCTACATCAGAAAGAATTTCTTTTTTTGCCAATTCGTTTAAATCAACAGTCGGGAGCATCCTGCGGCTCTTTTCTATAACAATAAATTTTTTGACAGGATGTCCTATCAGCTTATTTTCACGACACCCGAACAATTGAATGGCTGCGGAATTTATGCGTTCAATATTGCCGTCCGGTGTTATGACGATCAGCGGATCAAACATGGAATCAATAATATTTTCAGTATAACTGACAGCTCTCACTAATTCCTTTTGTGAGATTAACAGGTCGTTCGACATCCGGTTGAAACAGCTTGATACTTCTCCAGTTTCGTCTGTTGACTGAACAGTGACCTGAGTGCCGAGTTCGCCCCTGCTCAGCGCAAGCGTTGCGTTTCGCAAATTTTCTAATGGCTGCACTATCACTTTTTCCAGTACAGCAATTATGCCGAAAGCAAAAACAGTGGCGGAAATGCACATGATTAAAATCAGCCGCATCATATTATGATGAAGTTCATGAACCTTTTTTCCAGAAACAGCTAATACTTCAATATGTACAGCCTGATGCGCTTGCAGTCGAAGGCTCAATTGGTCTAATGCAAGATGCATTTCCGAACCTTTTTCTTTCAATATGTGCTCAATAGAGGCACCCTGTTTTCCAGTAGCAACAATATCATGAGCTAACGAGTTGAACTTTATTATACTTTTTTTTAAATCTTCAGCAGCTGTTTTTTCTTGTATCCCGACATGTACTTCGTGATAAGCATGCGCTGAACCTATTTTTTCAAGAAATATGCTCAGTTCATTTATTTTTTTTTCACTCTCTCTATGAAGTATATATTCTACAATTTCATGCGCTAATTTAGCGGAAGTTGCATCCATAGCACTCATTGCAATTGCGCCTGGAATGATATCATTATTCAGCTCGTTAAATACAGACCGCAGGGTTGCGGTGTAATAAATAGCTGCAATTCCAATTATCCATATCGAAAGAACAATTATTGCAAATCCGGCGAGTAATTTTTTTTTGATCGTCACAAAAGCTCCTTCTTGAGCGGGGGGAGAGTCATGTATTTAAAATATATTAATTATCTCCAGGAACCTGAGAGAGAGGGGAAATTGGCTTTCAGCCGCTGATGGGCAAAGAAGATAAGAAAAGAGTATGCAAAGTTACTTGAGCTTTAAGGACAAGAAAGCCTTTCTTGCAAGGGCATCTTTGCAAAAAGATGCCCTTTTGCTAGTCTGAAAGGTTCTCTGAAAAAAAGTTTTTTACAGATCTAACCAAGATTCAGAAAAGATCGCTTGACCGGAAAGGCAACGGAAGGTTTTGTAATGCTCAAGTGCAGCTCCTTCCAGGGTAGCAGGATCAGGCATATCACCGTCCATCATACCGTGAACCAGATCCACCAGATCCTGACTCTCACCTTTACAGATGGCCATCAGATCTTTATCGTAGGAGTTAACAATAGCAGTGCTGAGACCGTATTTCATCAGCATGATGAGGTAGGTGCGATCCAGGTACTTCCGTAGATGCTCGGCCACGCCGTTGGAGACATTGGACAGACCAACTGTGGAACCGGCACCAGGAGCGATATCCGCCAGCATCATCATGAATTCCAGACCGGAGGCGATTTGATCTGCACCCAAGGTCATGGGGGTTCCGATAGGATCGAACAGGATTTTCTCATTGGGAATACCAGCTTCGTTCATGGCCATCATGAGATCAACAGCCATAGCAGCGCGCTCGTTGGAATCACGGGGCATTCCATCAGGTCCCCAAAGCAAGGCGATAACATTGCATTTGGCTTCGGCAGCTACCGGGATTAGAGCCTCCATTCGTTCCGGCTGTGCCGAAATGGAGTTCATGATAGCGGCTTCCTTATTTTTAACCGCTTTAAAACCGGCAATCATAGCATCGGTGTTGGTGGTGTCCAGGCAGAGCGGAGTGTCCACAGTCTCTTCCACAGTCTGCACGACCCAAGGCATCAGCTCGGTACCATCTTTACGTGCCGGTCCAATATTCAGGTCAAGATAGGAGCCTCCAGAAGCAGTCTCTTCTTTTGCCATTTCCTGTATTGGCCCTTGAATGCGTTCTTTCATGGCTGAACCGCTTCGAGTTCCCATGATATTGATGCTTTCGGCGATACCTTTTACCGTCATTGCCATTTGCGTTCTCCTTAGTTAGGATTATTTATAAAAAATATTTAATAATATTATTATATTAAAGTTCAATGCAAAATATATTTATTCCTCTTGAGGAATCGAAGAAATTAGATTTGTACAACAGAAATAGAAAAAAAGAATCCAATAATTAATCGCATTTCAGGGTATTTGTCAATCAACATTTTTTGTTCAAAAAGGTCAACGTTGGTCGGGCTGTTGTTAACAACCTCCAAAATTGATCCTTTTTTCAGAGAAGGAAAGAGGAGTGCTCTGCTGAAGCTGAAGCATCTCCTCCCCCCTTCAAAACAAAGCGAAAAATTAACTAATTTTCATCGGCATAATAATACCCAGAAAGCCTTCATCATCTTCCGAAGTAATAAGGCACGGACTTTCATTGGAGCTGATACAGGCCTGGATGTTTTCTCCCTCCATAACTTGAAGAGCTTCCATGAAATACCGGCAGTTGAACCCCATAGATAATTTTTCCCCGGAATATTCAATGGCGATTTCATCTCTTGCTGAACCGAAATCAGCATGTTCAGAAGTCAGCACCAATTGATTATCACCCAGCTCAAATTTGATTGCATGAAACATATCTTCGGTAAAGAGGTTGATACGCTTTAATGATTCAAGAAAGAGTATTTTGTTAATAAAAATATTACTTTCTTTGGGGATGAAATTCAGAATGTTTTCGAAATCTGGGAATTCTCCTTCCATCAACCTGATGACAAGAACAGAGTTATCACTTTTCAGGACGATTTTTTTCTTTTCAACACCTAATTGAAAAGTATCCTGTTCTTCTCCAAACTTTCTTATCTGCTGTATCCCTCGCCTCGGAATCAAGATAAATTTATCAAAATTCGGAAGAGGTGTTCCCTCCGTTTCTCTGCGCATAATGCTGAGTCGATGGCCATCTGAAGTCACCATCCTGAAAACTGTTTTGTCATTTTCAATAAGCTGTTGAAAAAGAGCTGCGTTGAGATTGTACATATTTTCTTTTTCCGTAGCTATAGAAAATATTGTCTTATCAATGAGATCGCAAATAACCTCTCCTTCGGCTTTCACTAGATCCTCTTCATTATACTGCTCAAATTGAGGAAATTCCTCGGTTGCCATCCCGGCAAGCTTATATGTACTACTGCCTGCGGTAATATTGATCCAGTTTTTCTCTCCTTCTTTAAAATTCAAGGTAGGAGATCCTGATTCCCGAGCTAACTCAAAGAGTTTTTTTGATGGAATAGTCAAACTACCAGCCTCAAAGACTTCAGCCGGTACTATCTGCCTGAGGCTTATTTCTAAATCCGTTGCTGTAAAAATAATCTCATTATTTTCTACTTCCATCAAAACGTTTGCCAAAATGGCAAGTGTTCCTTTTTTGTTTGTGATCTGTTGTTGAGCACTGATTGCTCGGAGAAGATCTTCTCTCGCTATATTGAAATGAAACGGCATAATATAGTTACTCCTTCTTTTTATATGTAAAAATTTATTATTAGTATTAAGGCTGTTAGTTTGTGGAAAAAGAGGCTATCACTTTGTTTTTTAAAATTAAACTATGTTGGTAAAAATCGTTTACTCTCTGCACACCGATTGTGTATATATTAGATTTTATAGTTATCAACAATGTTTTAAGATGATTGTCAACAAGTTGCTAACAAGTTTTTCAACATTTTCCTCTAAAAGCATTTTAAAGAGAATATTATGAATAAAAAAGGACTGATCCTCATTTTTACCGGTCATGGAAAAGGGAAGACAACAGCTGCTCTGGGTATGACCATGCGGGCGGCTGGTCACGGTATGAAAACCTGTTTTATTCAGTTTATTAAGGGAAGCTGGAAATACGGTGAGATGGAGGCGCTAGCGCGTTTTAAGGAGGAAGTTGATTTTTATGTTACGGGCAGAGGGTTCACCTGGAAATCCGATGATTTGGAAAAAGATAAGGAAGCGGCCCGAGAGGCCTGGGAGAAAGCCAAAGAAGCTATCAGGTCAGGAGAATATCATACGGTGGTGCTTGATGAATTCACATATCTGCTGAGTTATGGGATGATCGATAAAGAGGAAGCCCTGGAGGTCTTTCGTAGGAAGCCCCGTGACTTGCATATCTGCATTACTGGTCGTGATGTGGTGGAGGAATTAATTGAAATTGCTGATCTGGTTACTGAAATGCAGCCGGTCAAGCATCCGTATCAGCAAGGAATTAAGGCACAGAAAGGGGTAGAGTTTTGACGATGAGAGGTTATACAATTCTCTGGAGTTGAGAGCTTGGATTGCAGGAGTACCTTTCTCCGCTCATCTAAGATGAACCAATTTTTTTTACTGTAGACTTAATAAAGGATATTGACATGATGAGTAATATACCTTTTAATAAGATATATTACTCATTATTTCAAGCCATTTGAGTGTGTAATTTTGCATTGTTTTTATTTTTTTTGTATAAAAAATAACCAAAGGAGTGGATTGTGAATAGACGTTCTTTTCTCGCTTTGGGAGCAAAAGCTGCTGTCGGCCTTTGTCTCGCCCAAGCTAATCCAGCTTGGGCTAAAATTCCCTCTTTTCTATCCGTAAAGCCAAGAACCCTGTCATTCTATCATACACATACCCGTGAGTGTCTTGATATCACATATGCAACATCAGAAGATTATGATATAGAGGCCTTGTCCAAAATAAACACCTATCTCCGAGATTTTCGCACCTCCGAAGTTCATCCTATTGATCCGGCTGTTTTGGATATTCTCTGGGCAATACAGCAAAAAATGTGCTGCAATAGTACATATGAAATTATTTCCGGTTACCGTTCTCCAAAAACTAACCAGCAATTGCGTCAAAAGAGCAACGGGGTAGCAAAACGAAGTTTGCATATGAAGGGGAAGGCCATTGATATTCGTATTACAGGAGAAAAAACCAAGAGAGTCCGTGATTGCGCTATCTCACTTAAATCGGGTGGCGTAGGGTATTATGCAAAATCAAATTTTGTTCATATTGATACCGGTCGTGTTCGTACGTGGTAATTCCAGTCTTGTTCAGAGATATCTTAGAAAGAACGAGAAGTAAATAACTACGTTACTTACTGAAAATGTATGACTTTTGTACTGGATTTGTAAATTATTGCTTCTGCAACAGAAGCAATAATTTGTTTGTGGAAAGTTAAGAAGCAAGCCTAAACTTCAATGCCATATCCAGCATAGACACGCAGGATGTTTTTCACCATAGTCTTTAAACCATATTTGCTGGCAATGTCCTGCCGTTGCTGCTCAATCAACGCCGCGTCCCGCTGGACATGTTTTGCCAGCTCAAGCAAGCCTGCTTTGGCCGCAGCCAGATCGTTATAGTCAACAGCCCGGTACTGTTTGACGAACTCCAAGGGTTCAAGGAGAGAAGGGGTCCGGCAGACCAGCAGGGGGATGCCGTAGAGCAGTCCCTGAATAAAGGATTGGGAAATGCCTTCCGTTTCATAGGAAGAAAAAAAGATAATATCCAGGGCGGAAAAAAAGCGCTCAGGATCTTCCTGATGACCGGTGAGAACGAACCGATCTTCAACACCTGCTTCAGCAATATCTTTCTCCAGGATTTCACGTCCGTTGCCACCGCCGACAATCATGAATTTATAATTTTTGGGCATGGTGGCTGCTGTGCGGGCAATAAATTGATGTCCTTTGTATTCCCGTAAAAAAGAAATATTTCCCACCAGAATATCCTGTTCGGCAATGCCGTATTGTTCACGGATCTCCTTGCGATTCTGAGCGGAAAATTGAAAACGCTGCTCATCAATACCCGTGGACTGGACAATAATCTTTTCCTTTTGTACCTTTTGTTCCGCC
Source organism: Candidatus Electrothrix laxa (assembly GCA_942492895.1). Lineage (GTDB taxonomy): Bacteria > Desulfobacterota > Desulfobulbia > Desulfobulbales > Desulfobulbaceae > Electrothrix > Electrothrix laxa. The sequence continues at coordinate 3,156,847 of OW818652.1, read as the reverse complement.
AATTGGCTGGCGATAGACTCGCTACAGGCGAAAACGATATGGGCAAAGGCGTTATAGCTGAATGATGACGAAATCGGGGCCAGAACATGCCGGGTTTTAATAACCAGGGGAACTCGACAGATTCTAGCCAGGCAACCGGCCATCCAGGAATCTTCTGAGGAATGGGTGTTGATGACAGTCGGTTGCAGGTGACGGATAAGTTTATAGAGTTCCCGCCAAGCAACAAGATTAAACTTGGAAGAAAAATCGATGTAATGGACCGGGATCCCCTCGGCTTCGCCGCGTCGGGCAAGTTCCGCACCCTCTCGAACAACCATTCCGACGCGGAACCCTAACTTTTTGAGTTCTCGAAGCTCGGTAAGTGTGCGTATCTCCTGGCCACCCCAGGAGCATGACCAATCAGTATGTAAAATAAGCGGTTGTTGTGTCAATTTTTTGATCCCTTTTATGTGGGGTATCTGGGAAGAAGCCCTTATTCGTCCGATTCCTGATTATAGTCAATGGGATTGAATACAAGTTCTGTCTGCTGCTCGCAGGCTGCAATGGCATCCTGTATCCTGTCTTCAAAATACTGGTCACCTGAAAAATCCAGACTCTCTTGCAAATTCATAAGATGGGGAACCAAATCAGGATCTGCCAGCTCTTCAGCTGCCTCAATACTTAATATGCTGACATCATGTAATCCCCATTCCTTGACCAACTCAGCAAAGACCCGTGCATCTTTTCGCCGAGCTAAGCCCACTAGGGCCTCCCCGCGAATTTCTGCCTCAGGATCCTGCAAACCTGCGGCCAAGGCCTCACGGATTTCTGGACCATCTATATCAATCTGATCGGCAAGAGCAAACATAGCCCAATTACGGACATCGTCATCATCATCGCGACTCAGTTGAATCAGGGCAGCAATGGCCTGCTCATCATCATGACAGCTGAGCCCAAAGGTGACCCCAAAGCGAATCATCGGATCTTCATGGAGAGCCAGCTCCAGCAGCGGAGGAATTGCCCGTGCATCATTGCGATGCCCTAAGCTGATTGCCGCGTAATGGATGACATTATGATCAGGGTCGCTGAGCAGGTTGATCAGGATCTGAACTGATTCCTCATGGAATGATCGCTTCTCCCAACCCAGTTGGGCAAGAATGTCAGCGCCGATAACGCGATCCTCAGGAATCTCACTCGCTGTGAGCTGCCTGCCAAGTTCAAATTCTCTCCATCCTCCTCGAAAATGAAGAATACCTATGGCTTCACGGGTATCATTTTCCGAATTCATCTCTTGGCGATGGGCTTCAATTAATTCCTCTGAACTTCTTGGGTCTTCCGCATAATCCCTTGATGTATCTTGCATTATTCCTCACGCAGGGTTGAAAAATTTTAAATATTTATCGTAGGTTGTAACGGGAGAAAAAGTCGGACGGTGTGCTGAAAAAGAGAGGGAAGAGGGAAGCAGGATGTCCAGAGGAGGAAGAGGACATCCTGTTCGCTTGTATGCTATTTTGACGGACGCTCTACTCTTAGTTGACCTCAACCTTCAAGAGCTTATCACCGACCTTGAGGGCATCGCCCACCTTCACGCTGATCGTCTTCACCGTACCGGCAACTTCTGAAACAACAGGTGTCTGCATCTTCATGGCTTCGAGAACCATGACCTGCTCGCCTTTAGCAATCTCCTGCCCTTCCTTTACATTAATCCCACTGACATTCCCAGCGAAAGGTGCTCGGATGTCACCGACACTGGCCAGCTCAACAATTTCTTCTTTCGATAAAGTTGCCACAGCCAATGTGCCTTCCACAGCTTCCGGCTCAAAGACATAAACCCGCTCATGGTGATCCACGTTCAGGTAGACATTGGTCTCGCCGTCCTCGTTTTTTTGAACAGGGCCGACCTCCAACATATGCTCCTTGCCCGAGTGATCGCGGAAGGAGATGCTCTCGCCCAGGTCAAAGCCGCCTTGACGGAGGAAAATGGACGGAGGCAGCACATAGGATTTACCAAATTCTTCTTCAAATTTAAAGAAGTTGACCGCATCGTTGGGATGCTGGAGATAGGTAACCAGCTGCTGCTCTGTGGGCTCACAACCCAAGCGATCAGCCAAGGTCGTACGCTCCTGCTCAATATCCATGTCTTCGATATCATCAATCCCGCCTTCTTCCTCAACAATGGTCTTCCAGTCCGGTCCAAAGACCTTTTCAAAAATCCATTCATCTGGCTGGTAGAAGGGGAAGGGACCGTACTTGCCAAGGAGGAGATTTTTCAGGTCTCCAGACGGTGCTTCATAGCGACCGTCCAGGACATTGGAAACTGCTGTTGTCCAGAGAATTTGAGAACCAGGGGTTACACTCCAGTAGTTGCCCAATTCCTTCTGGACCTTAGGCAGTTCCTTATGAAGGATGTCTGGCATCTTGTCCAGGAAGCCGCCTTTCACAGCCTGCTCCAAGCTGGAGCCCATAGCTCCGCCAGGTAATTTATGGATCTGGACGGTGGGTTGAAAGCCCTTGATCTGGGATTCAAACTGGGCATAATGCTGGCGCTCGTCCTTGATAATATCAGAAGAGGCTATCACTGCCTCTTCATCAATGCCTACAGCGGTTTTACCCAGGTCCTTCAAGGTCTGGATAACGGTCAGGATGGGGGGAGGACCGTAAAAACCGGTAAAGGCATGATCCGAGGCATCAACAATCTTGGCCCCGTTCATGACGGCCTCGACAATACGACCGACATCATTACCGTCGGTATTATGACCGTGGTAATGAATAATAATATCCGGGTAGGCCTGCTTGACCGCATCCACCAATTCACCGATGCGACGAGGAGTACCTAAGCCACCGTGATTCTTGATGCAAAGGGTAATATCCTCGCCGGTGACGTCCAGGATATCCTGGACCTTCTTCACATAGTATTCATTGGTATGCTCCGGGCCGGTGGAAAAACAGATGCAGGGCTCATTGATCTTGCCTGCTTTGGCCACCTCTTCAAACACGGCCTGCATGTTCGGAATATGGTTCATGAAGTCAAAGGTCCGCCAAACATCGACATACTTGGCAAACTCTCGAACCGTAAAGCGGATCACATTCTGCGGGTACGGACGGTAGCCGAACAGGTTCACACCCCGACAGAGGGTCTGGAACATGGTGTTGGGCATAGCCTCACGCAACAGTTCCAGCTTGAGAAAGGGATCCACCTGCTTGCGGAGGATATCCACATGCACCGAGGCACCACCGGTGATCTCCAATGAAAAATATCCGGCAGCCTCTCTGGCCTTGGCAGCCATCAAATCGGTATGCAGCAATATGCGGTTCTTATAATCGGACTGGGACATATCCCGTGCCGTATTGGTGATATAATAGCCATCAGCCTCACGCAATGCCTTGAGCACTGCTGCTGTCTCCATATCTTGGGTAATTCGTGTCATAACTCTGTATCCGTGAAATATTCTTTGATTATCCGGTCGCCCTTTCATGCCGGGCAGACACGCAGGTCTGCCCCTACAGCGGGATCTTCTTTTTTTGAGAATCCCTTACGCTGCGTAGGTATTTTCACCTTTTTGATGAATCTCAGCGATCAGACGAGCCAGCTTATTCACTTCACTGGCATCCTCTTCGTAATTCAAGAGATTATCATGGGTGTCAAGAAATGAGGTGTCAAAATGGCCTTCTTGAAAATCAGGCTCGTCAAGCAGATTGAGAAAGAAAGGAATAGTCGTCTTCGGACCGCTGATAACAAAATTATTCAGGCAACGCCTGAGCCGATCCACGGTCTCGTGCCAAGACCAACCGAACACGGTCAGCTTGACCAGTAAGGAATCATAGACCTGGGGAATGGTGAAGCCCTGGTAGCAGAAGCCGTCCAGACGAACACCGTAGCCGCCCGGTGACCGGTAGACTCGCACTGTCTTGCCGCCTTCAGGCATGAAGTTGTTCTTGGGGTCCTCAGCGTTGATCCGCAGCTCCACAGCATGACCGCGCAACTGGACCTCGCCCTGACTGAAGAGCAGCTCTTTACCCAGGGCAAGCTTGATCTGGGTCCGGACAATATCAATACCGGTGATCATCTCAGAGACCGTGTGCTCCACCTGGAGACGGGTGTTAATCTCCATGAAGTAATAACTGCCGTCGCTGTCAAAGAGAAACTCTACGGTGCCTGCATTGAAATAATTAGCAGCCTTGGCAGCCTGCACAGCGGTCTGGCTGATGTCTTCCTGCTGCTCCGGGGTCAGCTGGAAAGCCGGAGCAATCTCGACGAGCTTCTGGTTGCGGCGCTGAATAGAGCAGTCCCTGGTGCCAAGATGGACCGTATGGCCGGTACTGTCGGCAATAATCTGGACTTCAATATGCTTGGGATTGACTACCACCTTTTCTAGGTACACAGAATCGTCGTTAAAAGCAGCTTGGGACTCTGCACGGGCGATTTCGTACTGCTCCCCCAGCTCTTTCTCCGTCTCGACCCGTCGAATGCCGCGACCGCCGCCGCCGGAGGTCGCTTTCAGCATAATCGGATAGCCGTATTTTTTGCCGAACTCCCTGGCCTCTTCCAGCCCTTCTTCGCCAGCCTTCAGATTCTGCGTACCCGGTACCATGGGAATACCGGCTTCAGCCATGATCTTACGAGCCATGACTTTATTGCCCAATTTATCAATCGCATCCGAAGAGGGGCCTATAAAAATAATACCCGCGTCTTCGCAGGCCCTGGCAAAATCGGCATTCTCGGCCAGAAAACCGTAGCCGGGATGAATCGCCACTGCACCGCTCTTGATGGTCGCATTAATAACTTTATCAATATCCAGATAATCACAGCGGGGGCCGTCGCCGAGCCAGATCGCTTCATCAGCAATGCGTATATGTTTCGAATCCTTGTCAGGCGTTTCATAAATAGCTACAGCTTCGTAATTTAATTCCTGGATAGCCCGGATAATCCGTATAGCTATTTCCCCCCGGTTAGCAACAAGTATTTTTGTTTTCACTGGTTCAGCCTTTCTAAGATTTTTGATTAATGTGATGACAGGTCAAGTTGAATGAAATTGGATACTGCAATCGTATTTTTTGAAAAAAATATGAGGGAAGATTGTAATGATAACAGAAATTCTTTTATTAGGCAAGTGAAAGGTCCGAAACGAACAAGGGTATCTCGCTTAAATACTGTCGGAACAATTGGTTGGAACAAAAGGGGCTGCTCGCTTCACAGCCCCTTGTGTTAAGAGATACCCACAGAAAACGGAGAGAAGAAATCAGGTGTTACGGATTCAACAGAAAATATTCTTCCCATTATTTCATGTGTCGTAGGGGCAAACCTATGTGTTCGCCCTTTTATGCCGAGCAGACAGGCAGGTCTGCACCTAAAATTCCGCACCTAAAAACAGACGTTTTATTTCTTGTCGGTTTCCTTACTGCAAAACCGGGCGTTTGTTGAGACGACTCAAGACTTCAGAAAGTTGGTTGACATGCTCTTCTAGCTTGAATTTAGACATTATTTCTCTTAATCCGACAAGGAAAAAACTTGACCTCTTTTTTGTTACATACTATGAACTGTACTGGAAATCTGAGGTTCCCTATATGATCGTTCGTTATCAAAAGTACCACTAGATTTACCTGAGGCTGAATCCCTATGAAGCTCTCTTTACCTATAAAAATCTTTTTCATTCTCCTGACCATCCTTGCCCTGCATCCGACGGTTACTCCTGCTCAGCAGTCTGATAAATCTGCTCCATCCTTAACGACCTTTGATGCTACGCCTGACAACGACCTCCTACTCCGTCATAGCCAAGCTCTAAAAAACGAATATAGAAATAAGCTTGTGTTTCTCCCGAAGCAAGAGCGGCTGAATGAACAAGCTAATATACACTGTATCCTCGGGGACATAGGGAATGTAACCAGAAAGTTCGGGGAGGCCAAAGACGCATATAGAGAGGCGGAATCCTGTTACAAGGAAACAGGTAACTTTCTTGGGCTCGGCAGGGTTTGGTACGGTCGTGGGGAGCTGAACAGAAAACTCAACCGGTATGATGACGCTGAAGATGCTTACAAGCAAGCCACCCATTATTACGAACGTGCAAATAGTTACCAAGGACGAGCTGCTGTTCAACTTGCTCTTGGACATATCAAAAAGACTACTGTCGGCCCTGAAGAAGCCCGGAATTTCTATGAATATGCTGGAGAGATCTATGGAATGAAAAAAAGCCGCCTGGGGGAAGCCAATGTTTTTTGTGCTCTCGGGGACTTGGAATATTCATTAGGAAAATATGAGGCGGCAGAAAAAGCATATGATAAAGCGACATCTATTTATGGCAAGAAGAATAATCTACTTGGCCTGGCAAATGTCCTCATAGGACTGGGAAATTTGGCGAGGGCACGAAACGACAATTCTAACGCCTTGGCTAGTGCCTTAGAATTATATGAGAAGGCAGCAGGCCATTACAAAAGTATTCAGGATGATTTCGGTCGGGCAAATGCCCTGACAGGAATGGCACATACAGAAAGAGAGCTTTCTGCTCAATATCACTGGGAAAACTCTTCGAATCACTATGTGGTCGCGTTAGAGCTGTACAAAGAAAATAAAGACATTCAGGGGCAGGCTAACGTTCTTACTGGGCAGGGATACTTAGAAACTTTACGAGGTAATTATGAAAAAGCTGAAAAGAACGATTGGAGTGCAAAAAGATATTATGAAATGGCTAAAACGAACTACCTGAGCGCAAAAAGGTATTACGAAGATATCGGGGATAATCTCGGTCAAGCCAATGTTGTCCTTGGCTTAGGACGGTTAGAAGTCATACAGGGTAAGCTCCATTCGGCTTTGAAGAAGTGTATTCAGGCAGAAAATATTTACCGTGCTCTCAATAATCTGCTCGGATTGGCTAATGCGCTCACAGAACGAGGACATCTACAGAGCATGTTGGGTAAAACCAAGGAAGATCGAATCTTATCTCTAAACACATACAAGGAAGCCAAGAAGCTTTATTCTGACCTGAAAAATCGGCTCGGCGAAGCACATGTTCTTTGCGGTATCGGCTTTTTGGAAAAAAAGTGGGGTCACCTGAAAGAAGCGGAGAACGCCTTTGACGATGCGGGATGCCTTTACGGGCAGCTGCAAAATTACCAAGGGAAACAGGCAGCATCTCAATTTTTGAAGGAGATCGAAAAGGATGAAAAGCTTGCCAAGACAGATGCAGTAAAAAATAACCACAATAATAAAGAAAACATAGCCGCCCGAGACACACAAGATCATGAGTGGCTACTTTCAGGATTAGGACCTTGGATCGCTGACAAACTATGCCCTTTCATTGGTGCAGTTCCTGGGAAATTATGGCAACTCGCTAAAATGATTTGTAGCGAGATAGGGGTAATCATTGTAACTATTATTACATTGATATCAACACTGATTAAACTTGTATTAAAAAAATAAAGACCGATTATAACAGCCAAGTAGTAACCGAATACTTTAACTTTCCAAAATGAAACAACTACTCTCTCATCTCAACGACCTTTCCCTCCTCCTCAGTGGACTCGTCCTCCAGTTATGGAGCAGTGCCCGCAACGAATTCTTCATCGCCTGCGCTGTCGGAACCCTCCTTGCCGGACTCTCCTGGTGGCTGACCCATTATTTAGCCCTGAAGTTCAACCGTCAGTTTTCTTATCGTCCACAACATTATTTCTTTTGCGGAAGCGCAGCGATGCTCACTTTTTGGTGTACGTTACTTTTTTTCGCCTTCCGTTTTACGGGAGACGTTGCGGAGCGCATCGTGACAACCTGGGAAACTGCTCTTGAAGTTGATGTGGAATGGAACGACGAAACTTTTCGCAAAGCCTACGAGGCGGTGTATGCACTGCGCGATGCAGCAGGAGAGCAGTTGGAAGACTTCACCGGGAAACCTCACCCAGATTCCGGTCAAGATGTGGTGATTCCGACCCATAATGAAAAATCCAAGCTATTGGCCGCTCAAATATACGCCGAAGAAGCGGTAAGGCATTTCACCGATAACCATCCTCTACTGAGTAAAATTCTGCGAGTGTATGCCGAGGATACTGCTGAAGCTCTCTATGAAGATATTAAGCAATTTTTTTCTACAGCAGGATCAGGGGAAAAGACCTATCCGGTCATGGAGGCTGTTCAACTTGCAAAAGGGCTGATGCGACAGAGTATGATAGGCCAAATTCCACGGATTATGCTTATTTCTCATGCAGTACTGGTGCTCGTTTTTATCATGGCACAGATCGTTACATGCTCTCTGCTGATACGCTCGGCTCTTGCGGATATTAAAGTACGTTAAGATTGTTTACAAATATTTGGGATAGATACTCAGGCCTCCCGGCCAGGGAGTTCTTTAACAATAATTAAGGAAAATAACATGTCAGAAAATTTTTTACTTATCGGTCTTGGCGGTACAGGCTGTGCAGTTGTTCGAGAGCTGAAAAAAAACATGTATGTAGAATGGAGGTCCCGTGGGAACAACGGAACGCCGCCGGAAATTTATACCTTTGAAGAAAAAATGGGTGGGCGTCTGGTTAATTCAAAAATCGCCACCCTGAGCATAGATTCTAACGAGGCTGACCTTGAGGGTCAGGGGGAAAAATCTCGCAAATGGCGTGTCTTCGGCGAAACACTGAATCTTGGTGACCGGGAAAAAGTGCTTATCAACCCCACTGGGATACATAAAATTCTTGATAATCTCCAAAGGTATACCGGCGTTGAGCCTTGGGTCAAAGAAGAAATAGATTTTGTCCGGGACATTACCCGGGGTTGCTCAGGTCCTGCTGGTTGTAATCAAATTCGTCGTATGGGACGCCTGGCTCTAGCCAACGGAAAGAACATTGAGAACGTCATTTCATCCATTGCCAACCGTCTTAATGAATTGAGCAGCAACGGCGGCAATGTCGGTGCGGAAATCCACATCGCCTGTACTTTTGCCGCTGGAACCGGTAGCGGTACCGTGCTTGATATCGTTGCCCAGCTTCAGCGATATCTCCAGAATCAGCCCGGTGATTTCAACGTCTATATTCACGGATTTGTCACAGCAAAGGATGTTGGCACAACCAATACCGGTAATTTTTATGCAAACCAATACGGAGCATTAACAGAACTGAATGCATTTCGTCTGAATAACTACAGACCCTGGGATATTGCAACACCAGCACGACCGGAAAGACTCCAGGTCAAAAATACCTTCAGGTCGATTGCGCTGATTTCAGAGACAACGGAAAGAGGGACAAGTGTTTCTTTAGATCAGCAGATAGAAAATGCCGCTGAATTTATTTTTCAATTGGCAGTCCGGCAGATGGGTGATATGCCCCATTATCTGCGCCAAGCCCTGACCATGGAGGATCGGGACCAGTATCCTGCGGATGTTGACGGCGGTAATCGCTCCACTGCCTTTATCAGCTACGGCGTCCAGCGAGTCGCTATCCCGGAAAAAGAAATTCGGGAGAAACTAGCCTATTCCTTTGCCCGGCAGGTAGTGCTGAAAATAGTTTATAACAACTGGGATGGGTGTTTTCTCCCTAATGCCCGTAATTTTTCAGCCAATGACTTTGTTGATACCCATCGTGAAAATTGGCGGGTTACCAGGGAGCATCTTTACCTTGATAGAGTTGAGGAGGCAGTTGGTCAACAAACACACCCGACCTATGAAATTGAATGGCGGGAAGAGTTGGCGAAACAAGAACAGCGGGTACGGGAACAGCTCAGTGACAAATCAGAATGGCTCAATGATTTTGACAGGAGGGTCAGCAAGGTATGGGAAAATGGCTTCCGTTCTGTTGGCACTGGTGGCGGAACGGAGAATTATTTTACTAATCGGAGGGAGCACACCACATTGCGCACCCGTGCTCGCGAACTTCGTGCTGTTATAGAAGAGGATCTGTTGAACGGTATGGAGCGTGGTGATCAGAAGTATGTCCTTTACCACCTTCCTGATGCTTTGGATATCCTCCTTGAACGCATCACAAAAGATAGCGAACATTTTGGAGAACTCGTCTCAAACTCCAAAGAACAGGTAGAAACCGCAAGTGATTTGCGTGAAGATACAAAAAGACAGTATTTGAAATGCGGTGTGTTGTCCGACTTATTCGGAAAAAAAACCACTCGTCTGTTTAATCAGTATCGAGAAGCCTCCACTCGTTATTACTATTGGCGTACTGTATCCTTAGCAGCCCAATACGGCCAAGAATTCTGTACTGCTTTGACATCTGAACTTAAGTCGCTCAATCAACAAGTGGTACTTTTTAAATCCAGAATGCTGCTGGTGGCAAAAAATGTTGAAGCAGAAATGCTTTCCCGCATTGTGGAAAATGAGCATGACACAAGCGATGAAGATATTGATTACTTAGTAGACGTGAAATACGTCAATGCGACCATTCATGAACGATTTGAAAACAATAAATCTGTTCAGGATCATCATGCGCTTGCCACTGTGGAGGCTTTGACTCAATTGCGGCAAAAACGGACTGAATTTGCTGCATACACAGAAATGATGCCTGTGGATGATTCCGAGCAGGTGGGGGGGCCACTGGTTGATGAGTTACGTCGGGTGGCGGATAAGAGTGCCGGGGAAGCGCATCGGAGAATACGAGAAGAGGATAGTGACTTTCACGGTATTTTTGGACAGAATATCGTCCAGAAACTCTATAACGATTACGGCGGGCAGGTGAACGATGAAATGCGCCATTGGCTGCGTGATTTTATGAGCAAGGCCATGCCTATGGCTTCTTTTGAAGCCAATGAAGAGCGAATGGACCTAGGAAGCGATGTCAGGGCACCGGTTCTTCGCCGTTGCGTCTTTATCCCCAATTGTAAGGCTGTGCCGCAACAATTCTCCCAGGAATTACGGGAGGCCATTTTAGCGATCACAGGAGATTTGAAAGGGGGCGGAGTCGTAGAAACCTATTGTCAGGATATTCCAGAGGATCGTAACTCCAGCGAAATTTCCATCCTCTCTATTGCCTTCTTTTTCCCGGCCCGTTTTACCCAAACAGTGCATGGGTTACAGGAAAAATATCTCAAGAGGTTGGATCAGCTCAAAGAAAAGGACGCGCAACGAGCATATTTTGAAGTCCATACCGAGAGTCATCGACCTCGCTTGCCCAATCTTATGAAACAGGGACGTGCAGAGGTACTTGCAGAACGATTTTCTAACGTCCTATTGGCAACAGCTTTGGAACTGATGTGGATACCGGAAGATGATGAACAGGTGGTTTTCGGTACTGAAGCGGCCTATAAAACCGGCGGGGATATGGTTGCAAGCGGTATGTCGGTCAGTGCTGAACTCCGGGAAAAAACAGAAGCTTATAAAAAGAAAGACGAGGAGATATCTCTTGAGATAACGCTGCTTCATTCCTCCTATCTAACACGGTTTAACGAAAACAGCTTGGATGCTGTGGAGAATCTGGTTATGGAGAAAATGAAAGAAAAATCAGACCTTAATGATCTTGAAAACCGCCTGAACTCTTTCAGGGCCCAGGCCTTTTTTCTTTCCCAGAAAAAGCGAGAGGATGCAGCCTTTATCCTTTTTAAAAACAGTGTGAGTGAGGCGGTGGAACAAAGTCGTCGGCTTGCTGAAGAATTCGTTTAAGAGGAAATGACATGCCTTCTTTTTATAGATGTGAAAATGAGTTCGGGGACCCTTGTACCTTTGCGAAAGAAAATCGCAAAATTCCTGCTGGTGAAGTCAAAACGAGTATGGACGGAAGCGGGCCGAAATGTCCTGGAAAAACGCTGTCCGGTAAGGATTGCGGCTGTGAACTGATTCCCCTTGGCAAGGTTAAAAAGACAAGCAGTGACGGTAACTGGAAAGGGATATTAATAGTAGCTGGAGGAATCCTTGCTGCTGTGGCTATTATCTGGTTTGTGATCATCCCCATGTTTTCTGGAGGTGCAGCCCCGTCTATTTCGGTGCAACCGGGAACCTTGACTTTCCCTCAACCGACTGACGGAGCAGCAAGCGGTAGTATACAAATTAGCAACCAAGGCGAGGGGGAGCTGATCGTTACGAAAATTCAGGCATCCCCGCCCTTCACAACAACTAAAAACGAGCTCCAGATCAAGCCGGATGAATCCGCAACCCTGTTCATTAATTTTAGTTCGTCCTCCACTGAATCGGTGAAAGGAAAACTAACTTTGCAGACAAATGATCCAGAAAAATCATCGGTCATTATTTCTCTGGTCGTAAATGAGGGTGGATCGAAAGATCCATGGTGGATATATCAACAACTTGAAACTTCATCAAAAATACTGCGGACAGAGCCATGATAAACAAGCACAAACAGGAAGGTATATTCGGCCTGCGGACTGCCGCAGCTCTTCTCTTATTTTCTCTCGTTACTGCCGGGCAGGCTTTGGGTGAGCAGGGGAATGACTCGCTCCTCGCAACAATGCAGGCAAGACAGGCCCAACTTGATGATGTACTGAAAGATACAAATCATTGCCTCGGTGAACGACTTGACGGTCTTTTGGAAATAAATACCAATTGTACTGCGGAGGAACGTACACTTGCTGAGCAAGAAAATCGGGATCGCCAGGAGCTGCATAGGCAGATGTCGGAGATGTTGGGTATCAGTCCGTCAGAAATCGGCGAGGAGCGGGCAAAACGATACGCAGACCGCTACGTTCAAGGAGTTCAGCGTGAAGTGAGAATTTCTGCATCGGAAACAACATGGTGGGACGGATACCCGCCTGATCCCCGCAAGACGGCTGTTTCCCGCATCCTCACCCTGCAACATGCCCGTCTGCATGAACGACCAGATGCCGACAGTCCCGTGGTACGCGACAATGTGCAGCAGTACGAAGCCTTCGGTGTGGTCGGAAGCACTGAGGATAACACAGGTGAACGTTGGTATCAGATTACCGATGAGTATGTTCCCAAAACTAAACCACAGAACTGGTCACCGAATCCCATCGGTTGGGTTACTGAGAAAAAAGTCATCCCTTGGCGGCGGGCTGTGGTTATGCGGTTTACCAATCCCCTGCATCGTGAGCCATCGCTGTTCTTCAAAAAGCCTGAACCGGTCATTGACCTGATGGAAAAATCTCAGACCGTTCGAGAACAGAATCTACAAACTGTTCGGGAAGACTTAGAAAACGGGAGAGAAAACCAAAGCGGTGTCATTGCTATGGAACCCCATGTCGGTACCGGGCAGGAACAGATGGTCATGTATCCGGTCTTGGATTTCTACGCCAGCGGTGGCAGGGATGACCTACGCATAGACGGTAAATTTGCCCGTCTGCTGGAAGTTGCTGCACGGACCAGAAACGGTGAATCAGAAGGTGGAAATGGTTCCGTAGCCATTGACATTGTTTTTGTCATGGATACCACAAATTCTATGAAGCCGTATCTGGAAAACGTGTTGGCAGCAACAGAGGAGTTCGCCAAGGCACATACAGACGATGCGTTGCGCTTCGGTTTTATCGGGTATCAGGATGATGGTTCGCAGTTTGCCTACACAACAAAAGAATTCACCACCCAAACCGTGCCTGCGGACAAATTTGTCCGCACCTTGGCGCAAGTCAAAGCAAGAGAATATCCTGCCAAAGGAGACGATATTCCTGAAGCTGTTTTCGAAGGGGTGGATGCTGCTCTGGATAGTGGACAATGGCGGAAAGATGCTATCAAGATCGTCTTTCTGGTGGGGGATGCGCCCGGCAAGGAAAAATTGTTGAATTCGACAATCCTACGTGATAAAGCCTCGGTTCGACAAATCAGGCTCTTTGCCTTTCATCTCAAGAATTCTGCGGTTTCAAAAAATTGGGATAACGAGTCCCGGAAGCAATATACGCAACTTTCTTCTTTTCTGGAAGGAAGCGGCGGCTCCGGTCAGGCGCAGAACTATTTGCGTACAGTTGATGCCGGTGCAGCTCAATTTCGCCAAGTTATATCAGAGCAATTTCTGGAAGCCCAGCAAGCTCTCGACAATATGCGGAATATCATCAACAAAGGTGGTGAGTTATCAGCTACGACCAGTGGTTCCCTTAACGAACTTATCTTTCAGCAGGCCGCTCTGCTGCTTGCGGACAAGAGCCTTCCTCAAGACGAGGTACGGGGTTGGGTAAGCGATAAGGTTTTGACCAACCCAGACCGTGAAGCGCTGGTTCCGATGATTCTGCTCACTGAAACCGAACTGGAAGAACTTGATGCGCGGGTACGGGAACTGAAAGATATCGGTGAGAAGGCCCTGCGTGGGGATGGAGGAACGACCCTTGATTTCTTTGACCTGGTGTCGAAAAATACCCGTTTTACCATGGTTGACCCCGCAGCGGTCAACTTCCGGGATGCTTTTTCAGTGCCCTTGGGTATCAGCAATCTTCCTTATAAAAGCGATATCATGGCGGCCAGTCGAGATGATTTTGAAAGCCCGGACCGGGTGCAGGATTTCGTTCGCGCAATGGATAATAAACTCAGGCATTACGAAGATCTCAGGCGTAAACGCGGCGATTCCGATGTCTGGAAAAAGCTAAGTGCCGGTGCTCAGGACAGGGATCGTGTTGTCGGTGTTGAACTGAATCAGCTGCCGTGAAATATTGCGGTTTCCAGTAGGGGCACGACGCGCCGTGCTCCTACGACATTCATCTTGAATTCCTGATAGATAAAGAGCATGGAAAACAGAATACGCATCCGCAATATGAGGAAGACACGCGGGGACAACACCCGAAAAGTCAGGGTTGAAATTCCTCTGTTCGAGGTGCTTCCTGCTTCCTTCACCGCCATCGTCGGTTCAAACGGGAGCGGAAAAAGCACCCTGCTTGATATTCTCGGCCTTATTCTTTCTGCCGATCATGCCGATGAATTCCTGCTGCATACCGACAGGACGATTCGTCTTGATCGGTTGGCAGGTAGAGAGAAAATTCATCTTCGCCGGAATTACATCTCCTATGTCCTTCAGACCGGGGGTCTGCTGGAATTTCTCAGTATCCGCCAGAATATCAGTTTCGCAGCCCGGCTCCGGAATAAATCGCCAGAAACAATTCATCAAGTGGCCGAGCAGTTAGGAATTGCCGATATATTAGACAAACGACCGGGCAAGGTTTCAGGAGGACAACGACAAAAAGCAGCCATTGCCCGTGCATTGGTTCAAGAGGCCCCCATCATCCTTGCCGATGAACCCACTTCGGCTCTGGACACGGAAAGTGCTAAAGAACTCATGGCAACATTCAGACGCTTGACCGATAAGACGGGTTCCAGCCTGATTATGGTTACTCATGATCATGATCTGGCACGGGAACGTGCAGACATTATTTATCGTTTCCGAACAGAGATGGTTGATGAAAAAATGCTCTCCTCTATTCTGTTACCAGACCCCAGCCTCTCTTCAGAAAATGTTTAAAGGAACTGTTGGATTCTTTCGCGACTGTACCCATATCATCGCGCTGGTCTTTGCTGATTTGCGTTTTGAGTGGATACTCTCTCTTTGTATGGTCCTCTCCTTGGGTGCAGTATTTGCGCCGTTGTTTATCCTGCTCGGACTTCAGGAGGGTATCATCGGCAATATGCTTGATAAATTGCAGAGAGATCCCGTAAGTCGCCTTGTAGAACCAAAATGGGAAGGTCCGCTTGATGATGCCTGGCTAGCATCTTTACGCGAGCAGTCTGGAGCCCTTATCGAGTCACCGACCGCATTTCTGCTTCTGGATGTTGAAGGCACGAATGATCCGGTCAATGTGCTGCCGACCAATAGAAATGATCCGATTCTGAAGGAAAATGGTATCGACCTTGCGGACTGGAAACGATCTGTTGTTCTGTCCACCCCTCTTGCTCGATCCGCAGGAAAGCGGACCGGAGACGATTTCAACCTGACTCTGGTTCGTTCTGCGGGCAAGGAAGAGCGCATTCCTTTACAGATGAAAGTTGCTGGGATTATCCCAATAACTACATCACAAGATACAAAGGTATGGTTGGATACCGAGTTGTTCAGACTGATCCATCAATGGCGCAGGGGCGGGGCTGTTCCAGAACTCGGCCTTGCAGGAGGCGGTGCCGTGCTTGAGCCTGAATATGACGGCATCATCACCCTGCTGGAAAAAGTTCCTTCTGATGCGGAATACCGAACTATGATCGGACGCGGAATGAGCTTTAGCCAGCTGCCTCAACCTTTTGACCTGTCCCTTTGGGGCTATGTTGCCGAACAGCAGGCGCGACTCTGGAAACCGATAAACAGTCGGGTGTTTGAGCAAAATTTCAAATCACTGATCAGCCGACATCATGAAGTGGGCTATTCTGTCAAAACTCTTCCTTATTTTGATGATTTCAAGGTGGACTTACGATCTGACGGAAAAAATATATCTTTGACTCTTGCCTCGCTGCTTCCGAAAGAAGAAACAGAATCCACCGGCTCAACCGATTCAGTACAACATGTATGGATAGCCCAGGATGAAAAGATTTTTTTTCCCTATCCCAAAGCGGATATGTCTTTTTCAACAGCAACTCATGGGGAGAAAATAACGATTCCGGTACGGGTTCATCCTTCTGCCAAGGTTCCTTCGGGCTATATTGCAGCCGATCCCCGTTTTGCAGGAAAAATGAACGCGGCACACCGTCAGGGAGCAGTGTATGACCAACAGGCTGGGGAGTTCAGGCCGATTGAGCAGGGAGTGCGTTTCTTTCGTGCCTATGCAAAATCTATTGATGATCTGGAATCACTTGTAGAATTTATACGTGCCGAAGGAGTTCTCCGGTCAAGTGAGGCTTTGCAGGAACCGGTTTCCAGGGTTGCCGAGGTGCGTGATATTCGCCGTCTGGCAGGATACATGGAAAAGCTCTATCTGCTCATTCTGTCCGTCTCCGGTGTTTCCGGTTTCTTTGTCATTCTTGCCAGTGTCTATGCCGGGATTCAGCGTAAGCGAAAAGACATCGCCTACTTGGCACTCTTTGGTCTACATCCGTTGACGCTCATTCTGTTTCCTTTTTTCAAAAGCTTGGTGCTGGTTAGTGCCGCTCTCGGTGGTTCGCTCGCTGCTTATGGCATCTTCGGCTATTGGGCTAATCGAATATTTTCAGATGTACTTGGAAATGCTATTTCTTTAACCCGTCTTAATGGACAGCAGGTTATTCTGTTAGTCGCTGCTGTATACATTACTGCATCTTTAGCTTCGCTCATCGCTGCTGTTGCTGTGACTCGAATTGAGCCGGGTGAATATATTCGTGAATAGGACATAAAAAACTATGATCACACCATTACGAGAAAGGATGTTGCAAGAAAGGGAATTTGAACAGGAAAGGATTCAATCAGAAATAAGAAGGAATGATGCTGAAGCGAAAAAGATGGAAGCTGAGGCGAATTCTTTTAAAAGGACAAAAAAGGACATTGTCGCACAGTATCTTTTTTCCGCTTTAGTTGGAGGGATTATAATCGTAGCATTTACCCTCGATACATTTAAAACCCTTTATGATGTAACGTCATATAAAATAAAATGTCATAGTGAAGTCCTGGGGAAAATATCTGATGAAAATGACAAATTAAAGGAAGAGAGGAAGAAACTACAAGATGAACATTTAAAATTTGAAAAATATTATCTTGAAAGCATAGGAATTTCCATTTTTTAATCTTAATTGTCGGCAGGTTATATTTTGTTGTTGATTGTAAACGTGGATGTCCTGTATTTTTATGAAATGCGATTGTCCAAGACTGAAAAAATAGATAAAGAAATATTCACCAATATTTTCTTAGACAACTGGGACGATTTTAAAGATCTTCATCCAAAATACGCAGATTCACAATATGAAGATCCTGTTCAGAAAATGTTGGGCTGTGGCAAAGAATCGAATGGCTACAGTGAGCATATTTGCATGGATTGTGGTCAAGATGTCAGAAGAATTGCCTTTAGTTGCAAGAGTGGTTTTTGTTTATCCTGTGCGAAAAAATATGTAGACGATTTTGTGTGCCAGGTGAGCAATATGCTGCATCCCGGAGTAATTTACCGTCACATCGTTTTAACAATACCAGAGCAATTACGAATAGTCTTTTACCATCAGCGTCATGACGGCAGCCTGCTGTCGATGTTTATGAAGGTTGGTCATGAATGCTTGGAAGATGTTGTCAGCACAGTAAAACGTTTTCTTTTGAAAATAGGATGTATTGTTGTTGTTCAAACACATGGTCGTTCCGGGCATTATAATCCGCATTTGCATATTATAATGACAAGTGGCGGGGTTGATACTGAGACTGAGCGGTGGGTTGATTTGGGCTATTTTAACTATGAAATTATTCATAAGAAATGGCAATATCACTTGTTCGGCATGCTGAAGGATTTTTTTGCACGTGCGGAGATTAATCAATTGATCAATGAGTTGTGGGAGAAATATCCTAATGGTCTCGTTGCGAATGTGAGCAAGGGTGATGTTCCGAATAACTGTAAAGGATTAGCGCGTTATTTGGCGAAATATGTTGCGAGTCCACCGATTGCAGTAAGGCGTATTGTTAGTTATGACGGAGAAACAGTAAAGTATTGGTATAAAGATCATAAAACGAAATCAAAAGTGTTCGAAGTTGTAGATGTCTTTACCTTTATCGGGCGAATGGTTCAGCACATAATGCCTAAAAATTTTCACAGGGTTCGCTATTACGGCTTGGAGAGTACGAAATCTTTTAAGAAGTGGGCGGAAGTTATCAGGCAGGGAATAAAAAAACTCGGCAGGATGGTTAAGGGTGCCTATGAAATCGTAACAAAAAAGAAGTATCGTGAAAGATATGAAAAGATTAGTGGATACGATCCAATGAAATGTCGTTGTTGTGGCGGCAAAATGGGATTATGGAAAATATGGCATCCTAAATACGGACTTATTTATGACGAGTCGGAAAATATTAAATCAGGAAAATATGAACCATATCCAGCCGATGAAGGAAGGGGAGGACATTCCGTTTGGTCCTCCTCCAGAGGAGTACAATTATCGTTGTTCGCATTGCTTTCATGAAATGCAGGTTAATGAGGCAATCATAGATGTAGAAGTTGCTATGGCGGAATATAACGGAACGTACCATGAAGGATTTATGCCTGTGCTTGGCTGTCCAAATTGTAACCACGAAACAATGGAATATGCTGAGGACTAAAAGCCCGCACGCAGTGCGCTAAGTTCAAGCATTAATGCGTCAAGCTAGTGCCAATGCCTATATTGGTTGGCGAAGTCTCAAGAAACGGGAAATTTACCTTCGAAGAACCGGGAAAAATGCATCCGATGAAACACCTCGGAAAATATTTGGCGAAGCATTTCAAATGATCAATGATTATTGGCATCTAGTGGTAGAAATAGCTGAGAAAAATCAAGCTGAGATTTTTCCAGAAGTTAAACAGGAGGTTGCAGAATGGTTGCGGAGTCGGGAAGAACCAGGGGGATCTATTCAGCAACGCAAAGCTCTTGACCTCATTGAACGCCACATTAGCCAAATACGTAATGGTCATTCTCAGCTTCCAGATGACTTGGTATCTTCCTTCCTGGATCAACCCGAGTTTCAAGAGTCTAGTAACGAAGAAATCAGAAATTGAACCTGAATAATAGATTCGTGAATAATATTAAAGAGGAATGTGCTGTGATTTCAAAATATCAAATCAAATATCGCTTCAAATCTTTTTTAATCCACCCCTCCCTATATCTATTCGGAGCTATTCTGTTTTGCTTGCTATGCTCAGGATTTTCTGCGGCACAAAATGCACCAGAAACCGTGACTATCAAACTGCCGGACGGGTCTGATATGCATTTCAAGGCTGTGTATCTCGGTATTGACGGAAAAAGCATTTTTTCCTCACGCAGGATTAAACTCGGTCCCCGTAATTCCACAAATCCCAACTATAAAGAGCTGTCTCGTTCCGTGTCGCTTTCTGGAGCGTTTATCGGGCAACAAAACGGTGAAGAACCCGACTGGCTCTACTACCTTGGTGAAACAGAAGTGCAACGCGGCCAATGGAACAGCGTTATGAACTGGATGGATGAACAGGAGGGAAGAACTCCGACTGCAAAAAAAAAGAATGATAAGCAGGCAAAATTTCCTCAGACTGAAGTAACAGTCGCTGAGATTTATCGCTTTATAGAAGCATTGAATACCTGGATGGTGCAAAAACAAAAAAATAAACTACCAAGACTTAACCAATCATACGCATTTTGTCGGCTTCCCACAGAGGCTGAATGGGCTTTTGCTGCACGAGGTGGGATTAAAACTGTGGACGACGATCCTGATCGCTTTGATAGTCCTCATCCTTATGGTGAAGATCTCGGTAAATACGAATGGCACCGGGTGAACACAGATTCCGAGATAAAGGAATGCGGCAGTAAGCACCTGCATCCTAATCCAATAGGGTTGAGAGATATGTTAGGCAATGTAGAGGAACTCACCGTTAATCTTTTTAGCCCGGAATATAAGCAGGGTCGCTTCGGTCAACTCGTCATTCGAGGCAACAGCTCCAAAGATTCCCCAGGTGACTTTGCTGTTTCCCATAGAACGGAATTTACATCGCATCGTTCTACAGGAAAACTCCGTCGCCCGAAAAGAGTCGGTTTTAGACTCACACTGAGCAGTGCTGTTAGTTCAAGTGCCAGCCGAAAAAAACTGAATGAGGAATGCAAGAGGTACATGGCTTCCGATGATAGGTATGCTGGTTCCAGCACGGCGGCACTGGCGAAAAAAAATAGCAAAGAACAGTCGAAAAAAGATCTCAACAGGTTTAAATCAGATATAAAGAAACGAGATAATGAAATTTTTCGTTTACAAGACCGACAGAAGCAAGACCAAGAAAAACTCGCAAAAAAAGAGCAGGCCAACATAGAACTTCGCGACAGCAAAAAGCGTTTGGAAGCAAAAGTTGCTGAGTTGCAGAAACAACTCACTGCAAATCCAAAGCCTGCTGCATTATACACACTGCAAAAGCAACTCAAGGAAGCGCAAGCCGAGATCCGACATTTACAGGAGGAGTCGAAAAATTTGGCACAAGCCACGAAACACACTGGTTCAAGTCAGCCCTCTCCCGGTCTCGGCAAGTTCACTTTTCAGGAGTTATACACTCACAGCCAAGATAAAGTAAAAGATCTCGAAAAGAGACTTGCAGCGGCACCTACCCCGAAGAAACTTGAGGAATATGAGCAGCAGATCGCCCTGTTGCAGGATCGAAGCAAAGTGCTTGTGGCCAAGCTGGCCGATCTTGAGATGTCGAAACAGCAGGTAAAAAACCAAGCATCCACTTCAGAAATCCGTCTTGCTGAACTTTCTCAAGAGCTGAAAAGCAAAAAACAGAGGATTGCAGACCTTGAGCGACGGCAATTCGGTTGTGAAGACAAAATTAGCGAAAATGCCAAGCTTGCGAGAATCGCGGAAAAACGCTATCTAGAAGCCTTAATGCGTCAAGCCAGTGCTAATGCATATATAGGTTGGCGTATTTTAAAACAAAGGGACATCTATCTTCGACGACCTAATAGAAATGCCTCGGATAAAAAGGCTCAGGAGGCATTTGCCGAAGCATCACAAATGATCAACGACTATTGGCAGTTAGTTGTACAAATGGCTGAGGAAACACAAGCTGATATGTTTCCAGAGGTCAAAAGGGAACTTGCTGGCTGGTTGAAAAAAAGAGAAGGGAAAAACGGAGAGGGTCGACAGCGTAAGGCGTTGAAACTTATCGAACGCCATATTGTTGCTGTTCGAGCCGGTAAATCACTTCGCCCGGATGACTTGGTATCATCCTTCCTGACTCAACCCGAATTTCTTTAATGACAAGGAGAAGACATAAATGAGTCATATGAAAATGAGAAAAAAATATTTTTTGCTCGTCTGTTGCTACAGCATAACTCTACTCCTTTCAGGGTGTGCCTATAACCAATATATGGAGGAAGAGCGGATGCGATCAGAGCGCCTACAGCATGAAATCGGTAACGAAAGAGCAACGCAATATATTTCTGAACAAGACAAGCAAGCTTTACTTCAGGAAAGAGATCGTTTGGAGGCTGAAATTCAACGAAGGGAAGCTGAAGTTGAAAAAATCAGGCAGCAACTCCGACGAGAATTGGCTGAACTTACTCAAAAAGAGAAAGAAGCCGAGCAACTTGATCAGGTGAGGCAACGGCTTCAACAAGAAAAAGAGCGGCTTAACCAAGAAATGAAAGCAAAAATTGCTGCCAAAGAAGCTGAAATCAAAAAGAAGCAAGACGATCTTGATGATTTCATTATTTATTAATTTCCTATAGTAGGAAGAAAAATGAACAAAAAAAGTATAATTGGTCTCCTTATTGCTGTCTTTCTTCTTTCCTCCTGTGCCAATATGCAGCTTGGCCAATACTTGCCTGGAGGCTTGGAAAACTCGACAGAAATGACCATCTTCTTCCAAGCAGTAGGGGTAGGGGCAGGACTAGGTCTTGGAGTAGGATTACTGGCTTGTAACAAGTTGGAAGGAACAGCCAGAACACTCTGTGTTACCTCAGCAACAGCCATAGGTGGTGGCATAGGATATCTGGTTGCTAAACAACAGATAAATAATCTTAATCAGGTACAATTGGAAAATAATCAAATGGAGGACATGCTGACCGCAGCCCGCAAGTATAATAATGATACAGCCTCTTATAATACTCAGCTGAAAAGAGAAATTCAACAATTACGACAAAGAAAAGGATGTGATCCTAAAGAGGTACAAGGCAAATTGTCTGTTGTCCGGGACAAACAAAAAAAAGTCAATGAAGCTATAGAGATAAGAGAACAAATAGTGGCAAAGCTTTCTGATCCTAATCAAAAAAGTCGGTACCAGCAAACGCTGAGACAACTTGAGTCTGAAAATTCTCAGCTTAACTCATCAATCCGGGAACTTGAAGGGTTGGAGCGGGTGTATATAGGCGCGTAAATAACTATTTCTGGACCCTGCCCAGACGTTTATCGGCTTCTCCGTTTGGGCACGGTCTGAAGACAACTCTTTTTAGCTGGGTATCTCCGAACTTTTTTCCATCCGCCCCTCATAGCTATAAAATTCCGTACCACTCTTTTCAGAGACAATCCACACCTCCCGCGCTCCTTTTGCCAAGTATAATTCAATTTTCTCCTCCATCTCGCCCTTTGAATTGGAAGGAGACACTATCTCAACGCATATTTCTGGAGCACGTTTGTAGGGTGTGTCGTATCCGTATTGTGCAAAAAAGTCATCTGAAATCCACGCCACATCAGCGACCTTGACACCCTGAGATGTCTGTACAGAACATTCTGTTATAACCTTGCCCCGTCCCTGCTTTCCATCCCTTATTTTAGCCCCGACTTCAAACTGAATATGGCCGTGGCTGTTGCTTGCCGGAGTCATCAAAATTTTTCCCCACTTGTTTAATTCGATTTTAAAGGGGAGATCCCTCAAAAAAGGATTATTGAGAACTTGAGACCACTCCATAATTCTCTCCTTGATCTTTAATAATATGTTTTAAAAGCCAATTACTCGATTTTTGGGTTCCCTCTCTGCCAGCTTCCTAGCAGGGTGACGCATGTAATAATGAAGTTTACTTTAACAAGCAAAAATGAAAAGGGGCTGCGAAGCGCAGTAGCCCCTTTTTTTGAACAATACCCGCAGAAAGCAGGATCAGGGAATCAATTTTTACTGAAGAATTGGGCGGGCATTAAGCGGCTGAACCGGACGATTATTGGGATGCTTCAAGGCTTTGGCAAGTTGCTTGACCTGCGCTTCCGAGACCGGGACAGGATTTTTCATAACCATCCAGAGTACGCCCTCTGTACAGGGAGGGGTGGTCAGCGAGCCATTGAAGCGATAATAATCCTTGTTCTCCGGCATCAGATGATCTGCCCTGACCTGAGAGGCCATCCCTACCTTTTTGCCCGCTTCAGCAGGCATCTGCTGCCAGATTTTTTTCAGCTCAGCATGTTCGTTACCAAGCGTATACATTACCGCGATGACAGCAAAGTTACCGTCAATATCAGTATGGACGAAATGGGCCTCTATAGGAACTTGGCCCCCGTTAATCATGTGTTCACTGGGCGCGTGAAAATTAATATGTTTCAAGGTGAAGGTCTTTCCATTCACCTTGATAGTAGAACCAGCTGTGTATTTCGCCTGAATAGCATGATCATTATGGGCAACCTCAGTCACTAGGCCTGTATAATTAAAGTGGATCGGCTCCAGTTCTGCTTCGGTAAAATTGGTCAGATCAATCGGTGATTGATTGGCGCCTGTGGCACAGAGAGCATAGGTAGGATCTAAGGATCCCCAGTGCTCTGGAGCACCTTCTCCTGTGTATCCCCAGTGTCCGCCAGAGGCAAGGGCGTTTCCTGCCATCAGCATCAACGCTGCGGTGAAAGCTGACATTATTTTTTTCATATTCTTCTCCTCTTCGGTACTCGGTATTCGCTAAGAAGGCCGTACCGTACTGGTTTGATTTTTTTTATAATGGCTTATTTGCTTCCATATGTAGGACCAAGTCAAGCATCCGGTTGGAATACCCCCACTCGTTATCATACCAGGACATGACCTTGACTGACGTCCCCAGCACGCGGGTGCAGAGGCTGTCCACAATGGAGGAATGAGGATCGCCCTGGAAGT
The DNA here is from genome assembly GCA_942492895.1 of Candidatus Electrothrix laxa. Taxonomy (GTDB): domain Bacteria; phylum Desulfobacterota; class Desulfobulbia; order Desulfobulbales; family Desulfobulbaceae; genus Electrothrix; species Electrothrix laxa. The sequence goes on along the minus strand of OW818652.1, from coordinate 3,132,369 downwards.
CAATAGACACCAGCGGCTCATCACAATAGCGAAGGGCACGGCCATCCGCTTCTTGAAGCGCCTTGTTCACTTCCGTCACACTGGTCTCGCGCTCAACCTCCATAACCACATCTACCAACGAAACATCAGGAGTCGGAACCCGGACAGCCAGGCCGTCGAATTTATTTTTCAATTCTGGAATAACCAAGGCCACAGCTGAGGCAGCACCTGTATTGGTGGGGATCATAGACATGGCAGCAGCCCGTGCCCGGCGCAGATCGGAATGGGGAAAATCCAGCAAGCGCTGATCCCCGGTATAGGCGTGAACCGTGGTCATTAACCCCCGCTTGATCCCAAAATTATTCAGGATAACTTGGGCAACAGGAGCGAGACAGTTGGTGGTACAGGAGGCATTAGAAACAACATGATGCGTGGTTGGATCATATTCATCCTCATTAACGCCCATAACAAAGGTCTTTACCCCGCCTTTGGCCGGAGCAGAGATGATCACCTTGGAGGCCCCGGCGTCAATATGAGCACCTGCGGTTTCCTGATCCCTGAAAAGACCTGTACATTCGAGGACGTACTCCGCACCCATCTCTTTCCAAGGGATATCTGCTGGGTTCCGATGACTGAACACCTGGATCTCCTGACCGTCAACGATAATCCCCTCATCACTGCTTGTGATATCGGACCGGCTTACTCCCATAACCGAATCGTATTTCAACAGATGGGCAATGGTTTTGATATCGGTGAGATCGTTAATACCGACAACTTCAATATCTGCAAATGCCTTGTCTTCACTGAGTGCTCGAAAGATATTTCTTCCGATGCGCCCGAACCCGTTAATCCCGATTCTTATGCTCATGATGTCTTCCTTTTCTCTGTTATTTCCTGAAAAATCAATTTTCCAGCAAATACATTCATCCTTCTTTTCAATAGAACGTCAGGTGCAGAAAAAGGAGTATCCTGTGCTGGCAACCTGTTCGTCCTGTTTCTATGCCGCGCCCAGAAAGGCGCTGTTTTTATGGATCAAGAGTTGCAGTTCCTGAACTTTTTTGCCTGCTTGGTCACATCCTTCATCAAACTCCAAGGCCCGTTTATACATAATCAAAGCCCGAGTATACCACTGACCGCTCATATAACTGCTGCCAGCAGCACAGAATCCTCGCGCCGGGGTGCCGGAAAACATATCAGCAAAGACATCAACAAGTGCCTCGCCCCAAAGATCCTCGACAATATCTTCCTGTTCCACCAAAAATCGAACCAGCAGAAAATTATCAGCAAGACCGGACAGCATAGTGCGCAGCATATTATTGGTCTGACCGAAAAGAAAAGCCAACTGCTCCATCTGCTGCATAACATCAACCGCAACGCGCTTGATCAGGTTTTTGCGATCCATAACCTTTGCCAAGCGGGAAGCAGGAAGGTTTTGGAGATGGGATCCGTTTGCTCGGGCTGCGGTTATTTGTCGATTTTTAAAGGTAGCATTCCCGTAATTATTGAGGATATGAACATCCTCCCTGAGCCGTATGGCTTCGTGGAAGATGGATCCCATGAGCCAGTCAACCAGAGATCCTTCGACATTTTCTTCATGCTCTCCTTCCGGCCAGACACGACGACAGAGTTCTCGTAAATTCCAAAGCGGCCCTTTATCGGTCTCTTCCCCGATCATCCAATTTAACTGGTCCCAGATTCTGCAATGGGCATTTTTACCCTGGTGATGGAGCAAATAGCAGCTGCTTCCCATGGCCGAGCCCCGGCAGTCGCAATAGGCACGATACAGCTTCTGAAAGGAATAGGTCAGGGTGAAAAAATCCGCAAAAAACTGCCGTAAAAAAAAATTTCGTTGGCGATCAAACCAGCTGGTCCGGTAGCGACGCCCGCCCTGTGTACCCCTCTTTATCCCAGCATCATTCGTACGATAAGAAGTTCCTTTTCCTGGAGTGTTCATAGAAGATATAGAAGAAGATCATTCACAAGAAATTACAGGTCCTTCTGATACAGCGAGAGATAATCGTCCATCACATGCTGCCAGCTATGATGGGTTCGAATATGTTTGACAGCTGTCCGCCGCATAACGGCCAGCTGCTCCGGTGCGTATCGGTATATCTCCAAAGCCTGGCCCATGATTTCGGCAAGGGCTTCTGGGGTATGTTCTTGGTAGGCAAATCCGGTTTTTCGGTCCAGCACCTTGACCAGCCCGCCCACATGGTGAACAACGGGAAGGTTGCCGAAGAGTTGAGCAATATAGTCTGTAAGGCCGCAAGGTTCGTAGAGAGACGGAATCAGGAAAAAATCCCCAGCAGCGTATATTTTAAGGGCCAGATCAGGATCATACCCTTTCAGGAAACAGATCCGGCCACAAAAGGTATCATCCTCAGCCAAATCCTGCAATTTCTGCTCTAAGGCATTGTCGCCGCTCCCGAGAATCAAGAGTTGAAAATCCATAGTGGCAATAAGGGAAACGGCTTGTAGGAGGATATCCACCCCTTTCTGGGCCGTCAATCTTCCAATAAAGGTGAACAACGGTGACTCTGGCGTACCCCCTAAAGAACCATACTGTTCAACAGCTTTCCAGTCCCCGCTTTCAGGAGATACTTCACGGCATGAGTGCAGCATCTCCTCTTTGCATAACCTCTTGCCGTCCAGCTTCCCTTTTTCCGGGTTGAAGTCGGCGGCTAAGCCTCTTTTTGTCCCCTGTGCCGGATTAAAGTCTTCAGGATTAACACCATTGGTGACTCCGACCAGCTCAACGCCCTTTTTCAGAAATTCATGACCAAGCAAACCCGTCCGACGGTCCTCATCGGTTTCCTGAAGCTCACGGGCATAATTTTCACTCACCGTGTTTATCTGCGCATAGCCAGCAGCAGCAACAAAGGGGTTAAAGGCCTTATTGAACAGCCCAGAACGAAGAGCAGATTCGGGCAGCCCAGTGATCGCCCCGGCAAAATCTAGATCTTCCACATCCTGATGATAACCCAGCCCGGCATTATGCACCGTCACCACAGCGCCGGTTTTGCAAAAGTAATGGCGGTACCCGCCATGCTCCCGAAACATAGCTGGCAGGATGGCTGCATGCCCGTCGTGGCAATGAATAATATCCGGTCGCAGATTCAGAAGAATCATCAGGTCCAGAGCCGCCTTCTGAAGCAGAACATTCATGGCAAAGAAGTCAAAATGACCGGTCCCGGCCTTTTGCCATTTTTTTTCTTTCTCTTCCGCCGGAGTATAGGTATAGACAGCCTGTTTTTCCGCAAAGCGCAACGAGTCCAGCAGGTAGATCAGCACCCCCTGCTCTTTTTTCCTCCACAGAGAAACCGACTCCCTTCGTTCCTTGTCCGGATAATTCATGTCCACATCAAAGACCGCGGGCATTTTTGCGACCTCTTTACGGCAAGAAAGCCGGACCCGTTTGAAGCCAAGAGCAGCAGCATCAATAAAACCATAACAGGGCAATACTACTCGAACATCACAATTGGCATGCCGTACTAAGGCTTCTGACAGTTGCCGACAGACATCTTTTACGCCCCCGGCCCCGGCCACGCCGTCGTACTCGCGGGTAACCATCACAACCTTTTTGATCTTTTTCACTGTCTTCTGTCCCGATCGTTGTTCGGTGATTTTTTGCAATATTATGAAGTGATTTGCAGTCTCTTCCGCTCTGTTTATTTGCTTGTCTGTATTGCCTGCTGACGAAGAAGATGATCTGCAAGCGTCAGGCGTACCATTGCTTCACAGACCGGGATGATTCTCGGAATGGCAGAGATATCATGACGTCCACCCACCTTGATACGCACTGGTTCATTTTCTGTATTCACGGTTTGCTGTTCCTTATGGATAGAGGGGATGGGTTTGACCGCCACTCGGACGATGACTTCCTCGCCGTTACTGACCCCGGCCAAAATTCCGCCTGCATTATTGCTAAGAAATCCTTCAGGGGCAATGGCATCATTATTTTCAGAGCCCAGCATTTCCGCGACCTGGAAACCGGAACCAATCTCGACCCCTTTGACTGCGCCAATAGACATCAGGGCACGAGCCAATTCTGCATCAAGCTTATCAAAAACTGGTTCCCCAAGACCGATCGTGCAGCGTGCCCGAATCTCGACAATGCCGCCCAAGGTATCGCCTTGGCTGCGCACCTCTCTGATTCGCTCTTCCATCCGTTCGGCGGCTTCATTATCTGGGCAAAAAAGGCGATTTTGCTCAATCTGATCAAAATCACGTTGTTCCGCTTTGATCCCGCCTAACGCCACCGTATAAGCCTGCACCGACATGCCATGCCGGTCAAGAAGTTGCTTCGCCACGGCTCCAGCTGCCACCCGAGCTGCTGTTTCCCGAGCAGAAGCTCGCCCGCCGCCTCGGTGGTCACGAATACCGTATTTTTTCTGATAGGTCAAATCCCCGTGGCCGGGTCGAAAGGCATCCTGCAAATGGCTGTAGGATTTAGAATGGGCGTCTTTGTTAAAGATAACCAGAGAAATTGGCGTACCTGTGGTCTTGGGAACAGCACATCCTTCCGGCTGAAAGATCCCGGACATAATCTGCACCATGTCCGGCTCGTTGCGCGGAGAAGTGGCCCCGCCTTTTCCCGGACGACGACGTTCCAGCTCCTCCTGAATCATTTCAGGAGTCAGATCAATCCCCGGAGGACAACCGTCAATAACTGCACCAAGGGCGGTGCCGTGCGATTCACCCCAAGTTGTCACCTTAAAAACCGTGCCGAATGTGTTTCCTGCCATGAAGATACTCTCATCAGTTGCAATTTTTCAGGAACGGTAACTGCCCTTATTTTTTTTCGGTATTCCAAACCGAATATTGCAGTCACCGGTCTATGTATTTAATCCCTTTTCCGAATGATGACAAGTGATTTGAACGTGATAAGAATTGATCAATAATCAGTGAAGTGTCAATTATATCCGGTCAGGTACTTATTTGTTTTGAAAAAATAAGAAAGATCATTTATTATTCAAAATTTCATTGTGATGACATGTTGTTCGCAAGAATTGCCTCGTTCAGAGACACTGTGAATCCTTCCTATAAAAGGCGGTTTGATGAAGCTTAAGAGTACCCGAAAGTATACTCGGGTGAATTTCCAACGGGATGTACATCTTTATTTCGAAGGAAAAAAATATATACACCATGCCGTGAGTGATCTCAGTTTGGGTGGAATGTATGTTAACGGTAAATTTGATCAGCAAAAAGGCGATATATGTACAGTAGAGCTCAGTAACCCTGAGAATAATTTTGGCGTTGAATTGTGTGCCCGCTGTGCTGTTGTCAGGGTGAATGATGACGGTGTTGCCCTTAAGTTCACCTCGATGGGCCACGAAAGCTTTTTATTTCTTCAAACGACATTACTCTATGAAGCCGAGGATCCTATGCAGTTGGGGACAGAGTTCGTCAAAGATATTTCTTTTGAATTGGAATCGGATGAAGATGATGAAGTTTGATTTTCTTGAAAAAAGAAGCGTATCAGTAGCTCGGGCGACTATCTTTTGGTGATAATCGCCATTGCATCCCCGTAGCTGAAAAAGCGATATCCCTGTTCCACAGCTTCCCCGTACGCCTTCAGAATACGTTTTTTTCCTGCCAATGCGGCAACCATAAACAGTAATGATGACTTGGGAAGATGAAAATTAGTGATAAGGTTATCCACTATTTTGAATTGGTAACCGGGGTAAATATAAAGACCGCAGAGGTCTTCAATCGGTTGCAGTCTTCCCGCCTTATCAGCATGCTTGGCTGCGAACTCTAGCGTTCTTGCGGTGGTGGTGCCCACTGCCCATATCCTTCCCCCGTTTTTTCTGGTTGTATTTATCGCTTCAGCTGTCTCTTCTGGAACACGGATCAATTCCTTATGTAAGGTATGGTCACGAATATCCTCGCAGCGTACAGGGGCAAAAGTCCCGTAACCGACATGCAGGGTAACTTCTGCAAAGCAGATGCCGGCATTTTTTAATTTTTCTATCAATGGATTGCTGAGGTGTAATCCTGCCGTTGGCGCGGCAACCGAGCCGAGATGGCGGGCATATTTTGTCTGATAACGTTGCGCGTCTTCAGTTGTGTTTCCATCAGGTCGTTTGATATAGGGCGGCAGGGGTATTTCTCCATGTTTTTCAAGGAGCTGTTCAAGGTCGGCATGGGCAGAATAGAAAAGTCGGATTTCTGCCTTACCATCAGGGAGAAAGGCTTCGACCCTAGCTTGCAGTGAATCGGAAAAATGGAGAACACTACTGGGCTTTGGGCGTTTGGAGCTTTTTATCAGAGCCAGTGTTGTTGCCTGGCAAATTTTCTCCTCCTGCGTAACCAGAGTGGGAAAATGGAGAAGGAGCATTTCAATTTTTCCGCCGGTTTCCTTGTACCCGAATAAACGGGCCGGAAAGACTTTTGTGTTATTCACCACCAGCAGGTCACCTGGGCTGATGAGCTCGCAAAGCGCCTCAAACTGCGTATGTTGTCTGCTGTTGTTTACACAATCCAGGACCAGAAGGCGCGACTGGTCTCTCTGTTTTACAGGCTGTTGAGCGATTTGGTTTTCCGGTAAGGGATAGTCGTAGGAGGACAGGAGGTAAGGTTCCTGCACGGCATTTTCTGCCATATCATTACATTCAGACATTATTATATTTTATTGTACGTTCAAGATTCCTTTTCGTGATTACGCAGTTTCGCGGCTTCGCAATAATGCTGCTTCAACGGCATGAAGAAAGGTTGGGATTATCAGCGAGAGATTACGGGAAAAGTCGGGGCTGTGGATGCCCTGCTCATTGCGGAGTACATTGAAAAGATTCACTGTGTTTTTGATTGAATCCCGCCCCATAACGAGGCGGGTTATCTCATCTTTTCTGCGATCTATTGCAGGCTTAATTAAACTGCCAAACGCTATTATGGGCTGGTGCAGCCTGTTTGGCTGGCCATTGCGATTGTGGTGACCACTGTCGCTGTGTTGGTTGCGCTGGTGCAGCCTGCTTGGTCGACCATTGTGTTTGTGTTGGTTGCGTTGATTGTGCAGGTGCTCTATCCATAATTATGAGATCAATAATAGTCGGTTTGTCCGCTTTGATTTGTACTTCTCGGATCACTGAAGTATCTGCCCCTTTTGTTGCCTGAATTTGGCCGGTGAGGTTTTTTTGGATAAAGTTGAGTGTAAATTCACCGTTATAGTCTGTTGTTGCGGTATAAGCCCTACCAGAGACTGCGTCCCATATTTTGATTAGAGCGTTTTGAACAGAACTACCGTTGCTCCTGTACACGACTCGACCTTTGAGATCAGGCTGTGGCTCTGGCGCTTGAAAAACATTCTGACGATTCGGGTACTCAGGATTTGAGTACTTAGGATTTGAATACTCAGGAATGTATGGTTGGTTGAATGTTATATCTTCCTGCCTAGCATTGCTCTTCATCGGGAATGACGAAGTATCATTCTGTTGACACCCACAGCTTTCCGCGCTGGAATTCTTGGTCGCGCTGAATGTACTCGATGTATCGTTGAAATTATAGTTAGAGTTGTATCTCGGACTGTATTGTGAGTTATGTACGTGTAATTTACGTGTTGTTTTATCGCTTTTTGCGTTTTCACGATCAATCGTTACACAGGTTATCTCTTTATTACCGGGGGTGTAAAAGACCAGATCGGCAGTAACTATTGACTGCGGCCTTACCCAGTCGGAAATATAAGGAGAGCTCCCTGTTATGTTAGAATCAGCAGCTGAGCATTGGACTTTAACCATATCCCCATCAAAGTCTGAACCAGCAGTAACAGAAATATAGGTTGTTTTGCCAGAATTTGTAGTATCGGGATATGGGCTGATCTCCGGTTGGCTAGGTGTCCGGTTAGTAGACTGGATATTGATTGTCTTTCTAGTTGAAGGGCTAGCCACTTCCTGCCGACTGAGCGATGTGCAGTAAATATTTTTTTCTCCGGGGGAATAAAAGGTAAACATTGCCTTTGTTTTTCCTTCTGGTGGCAACCAATCTGACAAGTAGGGTTCTGCTGCTGTTCTGTTAGAATTATCAGCGGTGCAGCCTATTCTGACCAAGTCTCTGTTTTGAGGATCGTGTCCGGCAATGAGTGTGATGCTGATCGGAGTATTTACTGCGCCTTGATCAGGAGCCTTAACGAGAGGTGCTGGGGTGCTAGTAATCCGTCTTCGTACAGGTGATGGTGCAGGTACAGGTGCGGAGCCAGCGAGATCTCGTCTCAATACGGGCGCAGCTGGAGTGCTGGAAAATTCTCTCCTTGGTACGTGGAATGCTGGGGAGCTCTGGCCTAGAGTAACAGTGATTGTTCGTTGGCTGAGGGAACTGGTGGTACCTTGGCCATCCAGAGTATTACAAAAAATAGCCTGCGTGCCTGTTGAGTGAAAGGTTAGGGGTACATTTATGGTGTCTCCGCTATAAATCCAACCGGAGCGATACGGGTTGTTCGGGGTGTTTTCAGAATCGCTGGCTGTGCATTGGACCCTGACCATATCGTTGCTGTGTGTTTGGCCCGCAGTCACAGCAACAGTAACTACTGTATTTATGGTGGTACTTTCCGGCGATTCACTAATAAGGGGACGTTGCGGCCCGCTATTTGGTTGTGGATCATCCCAGGGAACAGGAGGGGCGCTTACTGCTGTTTCTTTTTTTGAGATTTGTATAGGTCCGACCCAGGCATAGCCGATGTTATTGGTTATGGTTGCAAAAAATTGATGGGGAAAAGATGTCACAGCACTCAGATCAAGCCGCAGTTGTGCAGCTTTACTTCCTGAGGGAACTTTTCCTGCTGCGACAATCGGGCCGGTATGGCTCCCAGATCTGATACTGAAGCTGTTCGCATTATAAAATGGTCCTTTTTTAGAGGTGATGCTGAATATTGCACCGGATCCTTCGATACGGGCATTCATATTCAAAATTTCTCCCCAGGTACCTCCGCCACTGTCGGTCGTTTTAATATCAGCCTGATATTGCGCAGAGGAATACAGGCTGCTGTCCAGATATTGGGCAGAGGCATTATTGCCGATGACCAGACAATAACAGGCGATGAGCAGGAGCAGCCTGCTCCAAGCTATGCGTGTATTGTTCTGTGGCTGGGTTTTGTTCATCAAGGAATTCATGATTGGCCTCCGAGGATCAATTCTATAACGTTCGGCATTGCACGAACTGTCATCAGTTAAACTGTCATCATTTGGTTTGTTGCCCGCCGAGCAATATGAAAAAATGCGGGCAGAAGAAAAAATATATGCATAATGGTTGTAAACTATAAGAAGATTTCTGTCAAAAAGAAATATATGTCAGCGCGTTGCAGGCTAGCGAGGCGATGAACGCTGAGCAGAGCATTGAAAAAGCTTTTATTCGTACTGTAAACGGATTACCAAAGACGGTATAGTCAGCCTTTTGAAGGATATTTTTTAGTTGAGGAGGGGCATACCGTGATTGTATTAGTGACAGCGGCAACGGATATGGAGATGCAGGCATTTCTTGATGCTATAGATGTCGAAGGTGATCAGCAGGATACTGGCCGTCTTGTTTACCGACTTATCACTGGGATCGGGCTGGTGGAGACGTCCCTTTCTCTTGCAAGAACCCTGTATAAACAACCTGAGATAGATTGCGTGTTGAATTTCGGTATTGCCGGAGCATATCTGGAAAACCATACACCGATTCATGCAGAGGTGCTTGATATTTGTCTTGCTGAGCAGGAAATCCTTGGTGATCTCGGTATTCAATTAGCAGATAAGGTGCAACATTTCAGGGGCGATTTGTCGGTTCGGGATCGGTTTGTTCTTGATTCGGGGCTTCTGGCAACAGCGGGTCAAATTTTGGGAGATGTTGATATTGCTTATAAGCAGGGATACTTTGTCACAGTGAACTGTGCCAGCGGCACCCTGCGTCGGGGAAATCAGCTTGGGCGTCAGTTTCACGGGCTTTGCGAGAATATGGAAGGGGCGGCTGTGGCTCGGGTTTGTGAAGAATTTTCTCTTCCCTGTCTGGAGATTCGCTGTATTAGCAATATGGTTGAGGATCGGAACCGGAAAAACTGGCGGTTCCACGAGGCCTGTGTTCAAGCGGGAATGGCGGCAGCCGTTATTGCAGGCGGGCTTGCGACCGGTTTTGCCCAGGGTGTTACCCTGGGCTGATTATATATTGCCCCTTCAGGGCATGGGGATCTTGTTAATCTGTCGCTGACCGTAGATACTGTTATCCCCGTCAAGCCTTTTTTGTAGCACGGAGACCTCAAAGCGGTCAAGGCCAAGCCCTTCGGGTGCTCGCTCGGGCTCACAGCCTTGACAGCGTTGAGGCTCCGCACTGAACCTGAAATTGGCGATGCGGAGGAGCGCCTCCGGCGGGGCTTAGCCAGAAGAGCTGACGAAAACCTTTGCGGAAAAAACAGCATTTGTATATTTAATTCAGACCTCAGGCTGCGTTATGCAGCACGGCATTGAACGGTTCACCTGACCGAAGAACACCGAAGGTGACATGTATAAGCTTGCGCATCATGGCGCAGATAATAACCTTGGGGGCCTTTCCGTTCGCAGCGAGACGGGCTTTGAACTCCCGGCCCCATTCAGTCCTGTTAACGGCGACCATCGCAGGCATATAGAGCGATTTACGCAAAAGAACATGACCCATTTTCGAGAGACGGGGTTTTCTATATATGCTGCTGCCCGATTCATGTTGTCGGGGATCCAGTCCGGCGTAGGCGGCAGCTTGCCGGGCATTGCCGAAATGAAGTACGCCGCCGAAAAAAGAGAGCAAAACCGGTATAGTTTTCAGGCCGAGTCCCGGAACAGTGTCGAGGAGTTCCCGTTGCTGTTTCAACTTCGGATCATCGTCGATTTTTCGCTTAATTTCAGCGTCGACATTCCCGATTTCCTCTTTTAGGTACTCGATATGTTTTTCGATACCGTCGAGGACTGCCGCACGGGCGACATGCAGCCGGTTGCACTCCTGAGTTTTCATAGCTTCGAGCGCATCCCGCCGAGTGACGAGAGCACGGAGTTCCCGAAGCGTTTCCGGTGGAGCTTCCCACTGGACGGGCCTTTTTTCCGCACAGAACTGCGCGATCAGCCGGGCGTCCTTTTTATCGGTTTTCGTCCGTACCATGGAGGCGGTTCCGAATGCTTTAATCTGTGCCGGATTGATAACGCTTACTGCGTGACCAGCATCCGTAAGGAATTCAGCAACGGATTCCCAATAGGTTCCGGTGGCTTCCATGCAGGCGTGAACATTGTCCGTGCCGTGTTTTTTCAGCCATTCAGTCAGCGTGTTAAAGCCGTCTGATGTGTTCATAACAACTTTACTTCTGTATTTTCCGGACGGAAGCCGGAGGGCGATATCCAGTTTTGCTTTCGCGACATCAATACCAAGTATGTATTCGTGATTCATTATAAAACTCCCTGCACGCTTAACCTTGCAAATACGGGCTGCCGACTCCAGGTCGGGCCAATGATACTGTTCGAGCTCCCGCAGGAAAAAAATCAGAGAAACCGGCGCATGATCTACGACACGAACTCTTTGGTTCAAGGGGCGACACGGCGTCCGGTTCTCCTTTTATCGAGATGAACCATGGTAACTCATCTCAATCTCATAATACAAGGGGCGAACCTGTGTGTTCGCCCTGAATTTCCCGGATGCCCGAACCGGGCAGACACGCAGGTCTGCCCCTACAAAATGACGGCATCACCATGTCCAAAAGGGGCTGTATTTATCAGCTCGGGGTAACAACCCGAGTATGTGCCCGATTCTCATTGATGTAGATCCGAGGAACCCGTGCGCTGATATTAGTCAGGACTTCATAGTTGATCGTACCGAGCTGATTAGCAAGTTCATCTGCCGTGATTGCCTCTGCGCCCTGTCTGCCGATGAGCTGCACTTCATCCCCGATATAAGCCTCTCCATCACCGATGCCGATCATTGTTTGGTCCATGCAGATGCTTCCTAGTACAGGATATCTCTTGCCGTGCAGCAGAACCTGTGCTTTGTTGGAGAGACCGCGAGCATAGCCGTCGCCGTATCCCACCGGAATGGTCACGACCCGGCAGTTCTGCGGAGCTGTCCAGGTTCTACCGTAGCCAACCGAATTTCCGGCCAACACAACCTTGAAATACATGATTTTTGCCCTGAGAGAGAGCGCGGGCAGCAAATTGGCCTCAGCTTCAGAGGAGGGTGAAGGGTGATATCCGTAAAGCATGATCCCCGGCCTGATCATGTCAAGTTGGCTTTCCTTGATTCTCAGGATAGCGGCGGAATTGGCGATCTGGAGCAAGGGAGAGGGACGATGTTCATTATCAAAGAAGCGCGCTGCGTCAAGAAATCGTTCCAGTTGAAGATGAGCAAATCTAAGGTCTTCGTTATCCGCATTGGCGAAATGGGAAAAGATTGAGACCGGGTTGAGATATTTTTCTGCCTCTAAGGCAGCTCTAAAAAGCTTGTCGGCGTTTGAATACCGTATCCCGATTCGCATCATGCCGGTGTCAATTTTCAGGTGGATATTGACCCGTTTTCCATAAAATTCAGCAGCCTCACGGATATAGTGCAGTGCATCCACCGAAGCAATGGTCAGATCTATATTATTTTCTATGAATAAACCAATTTGGAATTTTGAAAACGGACCTGAGGTGATGATGGGCATAGTTATGCCTGCCTTTCTCAGCTCAAGGGCCTCTTCAACAAAGGCGGTACCGAGATAATCCACACCTTCCGAAGCCAGATGCTCAGCAACCCGCACAAGACCGTGGCCGTAGGCATTGGCCTTAACCATAGCGATAATTTTTCTGCCAGGGGCTTTTTGCCCAACGATCTGTAAGTTTTTACTAATACAGGATAAGTCAACCACTGCGGCGGAACGGTGATAGAGGTCGGCAATATTTTCTCCCGTTATTCGGTTCAATTTGGTTGCCTTTTTTTGATTATTTAATGAGGTTAGGGAGAGAAAAGTTGAAGCGGGGGATATGGCTCATTCTGTATGGGAATTCCTTATGTTCAGATTTTCTTGTACCGGACTCGCCGTAGCCATTGCTCCCAGCCGTGCCGACTTGAGAGAAGGAGACCCCAGCCCACGGCAAAATAGACCGTACCGAGGAATATGCCCGGTTTTGTCATACTGCGGAGGGCGATTCCCGAGGCCATCATCAGAATAACGAGGAGCCAGGTCTTCCAGGGATAGACCGCGCCGATACAGCTCTTTTCATTGAGCGTCATGATTCGACGCAGGGTCTTTTTCGCTGATCGATCCAGAATCGTCAGGGATTTGATTGTGCCGAAAAATACAGCAATGAAGAGCAGCCAGCAAGTCAGACTGAAACCGATCCAACCCAGCCCGCGTATCATGAGCATGATTCCCACTGCCGTCCAAATAAAAGGTGCGGCAAAGAGATGCACAGATTTACTGACATCCGGTCGCAATCTTGTCATAGTTTTTTTTTCAGGCGTATCAGCTGGCACCGGATAACCTCTTATGCTCAATAATTTGAAATAATTTCGTATAGTGCGCAGAGCGCCTTATACAGTTTTTCTTGTGACTCCCTCTACAGAACCGACCTCGGTTTGTCAAGGGAAATGAGGGATTGTCCGTGAGGGATATGACGAGCGTGCCAAAGGCTTCATGCTCATGGGCCATGTGCATAATTATTACTGAGAGAGATCTAACCGGGGAGAAAATGATGCCTTTTATGCGAAAACAGAGCAAAGCTATCAGCTCTCTCTTGCTCCCTAATGATAATCCGTGTTAACTATAAGTAGAGAGGTGAGAAGATCAATACCCCCGGTAAGCAACCGGTTTAATCACTAGACAACGAGGACTGGAAGATGAAAAAAAAATTAAACTGCTGGGAAGCAAAAAAATGCGGGCGCGAGCCGGGCGGAGACAAGGTCTCTGAGCTTGGAATATGCCCTGTTGCTGAAGAGGGAAGAGCGGAAGGTATTCATGGTGGAGAAAAGGCAGGACGTTGTTGCTGGGCTATAGCAGGCTCGCTCTGCAAGGGAGAGCAGCAGGGAAACTATACGGAGAAATTCGGTGACTGTCATAAATGTGATTTTTATGAGATGGTCAAAAAGGAAGAGATGCCCCAGTTTAAATTGGGTATTACTATTTTGAAAGAAATAAAAAAGAAAGGTTCCTGAGTGACAGTCGGGCCGGGGTTCCCTCTGGATAATTTTTGAGAAGGCTTTCCTTCTCCGAGTGGAACTCCCCGCCTTCTTGATTTTTGACAATGAGTGATTTTGAGTAATTTGACACATAACAGCGCAGAAAAGTTGATTCGGCTTGTTCAGTACTTGCGTGCATTATCGACAATTAACGCTAAGACTGTCCGTACGCTGGAACAGTATAAACAGTTGTTTTGGTTACCCTACGGCTCCGGTGTTGTCAGCGGCGAACAGGATCATTCCGACGATTCTCTTTGGATTGAAGTCAAAAGGACGGAAAAACCACCGCTGCCTCCGCCTCCAGAACAATGCAGTAAATGGATTGACAAGGAGGAGCTGGATAATCTTGATACGATCCCGGAACTGCGTCTTCCGATTGATTTTGCGCACCAGGCCACGCCGACAGCGCTTAAAGCGCAGGGAGATGAGAGATTTTATCTGGATATCTTTGCCCGCAGAGAACAGCAATGGCAGGAGTATCTTGATCAGCAGTGGAAGCCTTGGCGGGAGCAGTGTCGACGCGTTTTTTCTCATGAGAGGATTTATACCGATCTTTTTCGTCTGTATCAGGAGCAGCAAAAGCTCGGTGAGCAATATGAACTGCTGCTTTGTTTCGGTCTTTTAACTTGGGAAACTCCGAATTGGGAAATTATCCAACGGCACCTTATTGTCACGGAAGCAGCCATCTCTTTTGATCCGACCTCGAAAAGACTGGCCGTTTATCAGACCTCACCAAACCCAAGGGTTGAGCTGGACATGCTTTCCTTGGAGGAACATCCGCAAGATGCCCATGAGCTCATCCGAAAGAGTTGTCAGGCATTAGAGGGCAATCTTCGTAAGAAGAAGCAAGTTGATGCTGTCCTCAAGACCCTTGCCCAGGCCTTGTCCGATAATCCACCAGGTCAATACTCTCCAAACACTCTTCAGCTAAAGCAGAATGCCCCGACAGCGCAGCCGGTTATTGCTTATGCCCCGGCCTTGATCATGAGAAAGCGCTCCATGCATCCTATGGAACATTTTCTTGATAAAATTCTGGATCAGCGCATACCCGGCGCAATAATACCGGAAGAGTTCCTCAACCTCTGCGAAATTTCACCGGAGAAAACAAAGAGTGATCTGAAAAAACCAGCACAGGATCAGACTGAGGAGAGAATATTTTTCCCCCTTCCCTCCAATCAGGAGCAACGGCGGATAGTCGAAAAACTCAAAGAGAAAAAAGGTGTGCTTGTGCAGGGTCCTCCGGGCACCGGAAAATCGCACACTATAGCTAATCTCCTCTGTCATTTGCTGGCCCAAGGGAAAAAGGTTTTGGTCACAGCGCAAACCACCAGGGCCTTACATGTACTCCATGATTTACTTCCTGAAAATATTCGACCTCTTTGTTTCAACGCAGCTGAGCAGGATAAGCAAGAGCAGGCAGACCTGGAGCAAAAGATTCGGGACATCCTGGCCGCAGAGAAAATTCGAAAAACTGCTGAGGACGATCATATTCGGGAGCTGGAAGAGCGTATTCAGGGAAAACAAGAAGTCAGGAAATCGACAGAGAAAAAAATTCTGGATTTACGTGAGCGGGAAACCCTGCACCATACAGTAGGTTACGCGGTCAGCCGAACGATCACCCAAGGGCGTTATTCCGGGACCGCTGCTCAAATTGCTGAACAGGTACGAAAAGAGGAGCCCATTTTTTCCTGGTTTACAGATATAATCTCTCTTAATACACCCCTCCCTTTATCTGCTCAACAAGTCCTTTTCCTTCGCAGATATTTGCGGGTAACCGACTTGGGAGAAGAGAAAAAACTGATTGGCAAGGAATTGCCCCAGCTCGGGAAGCAATTTCCGGTTCATAAGGTGCAGGAGGCCTTTGAAAAAGAAGAACAGGCTCGTCAGGCTGCGGTTCTTGGAAAACAACGTCTCCAGAGCGGGCTGGGCAAGGTGCTTTTTCAGGCAGGCAAAGCAGACCGGAAGGTGGTTGAAGCAGTTCGAGACCAGCTTGCTGATTTTACCGAGACTGTCCGGGAGTTGCAACGGCGTCCTATGCCTTGGATTAAACCGGCTGTTTATGATGTGCTCTGCGGACGCAGCGCTGTTTGGCAAGATTTATTACAATTTTCACAGGAGGGGTTGCAAGGTGTTCCTGAACTCATTGATCGGATTGATGCCTTAGAGGTTGATATCTCTTGGGAGATAGACCGGAAGAAACTCCTGCAGGATGCGCTGGCTCTGAAAAAGCATTTCAAGGGAGGCGGCCGGGCTGGTAAATGGATTTTTAAGCCAGAAATTGTCCGAAAACACAGTGGCTTGCTCAATAAAGTTAGGGTGGACGGTCAGCCATGTAACACTGTGGATATTCTTTGGAATCTTGTCGATTACCTTCAGGTTGATCAGAAAGTATATTATGTCTGGCATCTCTGGGAGGGAAGAGCTGAACGGAGTACCGGGCATTTTTCTTTACAAGTTTCTGAGATAAAAGAGCTTCTTTGGACCCTACAACAGGTCCTTTCTCTTCATGGGAAACAAAAAATTCTCGAAGAACGATTGAGTTCAATACATGGCCTGAATATACCTGATTTATCAGATGTTATGGTTGTCCGTAGCCTATTGGAAGACTGTCAGGCTGTTCTCGCCCGCCTTGATTTCCTCTGGCTCGGTTCTTCAATAACGCATGCTCAGAAGACACTTTCTGTTTTTGTTCAACGGAGCAATGCTCACCCGATAACGAAATTGGTCATCAAAAGTCTGCAAAAGAGAGATATTGAGACCTATCAACAACTTTTCACAGAGATTGAAAAACTTAAAGTCAAGAGTAGTGAGCTTGCCGAGAAGAATCGTTTGCTGGACGAATTGGTTGATACCGCACCTCGTCTGGCTGCGCAACTGAGGAACCATCAGGAGAGAGCAGAGTGGGCAGATCGTTTGGGGCAACTTGAACGGGCTTGGTCTTGGGCACAAGCTAAACATTGGTTGTATGAATTTCTTATGAACGACCTGGAAAGCCTTCACCGGCATAGCCAGCGGCTTGCCTTGGAGATTCGGGAAGAGCTTTCTGCTTTGACGGCTGCCAAGGCCTGGCGGCATTTTTTTCGAGGCATAACTGCTCAGCAACACCGACACATGGTAGCCTGGCAGCAGGCGATAAAGAAATTCGGCAAAGGGACAGGGAAACATGCGCAAAGTCATAAAGAAAATGCCCGTCGTCATCTTGATGCATGCCGATCAGCCATTCCGGTCTGGATTATGCCGCTCCATCGTGTGTATGAAACCGTGCCTGCTGAGCCGGGATTTTTTGATGTCGTTATCGTTGACGAGGCTTCACAATGCGGACCGGAAGCCTTGCCCCTGCTTTATCTCGGCAAACAAATCCTTGCTGCGGGTGATGATAAGCAAATTAGCCCAGAAGCTGTGGGGATAAACCGTGAGCATGTGCAGCAGCACATGCAGCGCTCTCTTTTTGATTTCGATCATGCTGATTCCTTTGATGTGGAATCTAGCCTTTTTGATCATGGTCTCCTGCGCTTCGGCAATCGAGTTGTTTTGCAGGAACATTTTCGTTGTATGCCGGAGATTATCCACTTCAGTAATACGAATTTTTACCAGGATGATCCCCTTGTTCCTCTTCGTCAGTATCTGCCAAATCGACTTGATCCGCTGAAGGCTGTTTTGGTCAAAAACGGTTCCCGGCAAGGACAGGGGCAACGGATTATCAATCAGGAGGAGGCTGATGCCTTGGTTGCGACCATAGCTCAATGCTGTCGGACGGAGCGCTACCAGGGGAAAACCATGGGCGTTATCGTTCTTCAGGGGACAGCCCAGGCTTATCTTATCGAAGAGTTATTGATCAGGGTTCTTGGCGTTGAGGAAATGGGGCGACGAAAGCTTATTTGCGGCAATTCTTCCAGCTTTCAGGGCGGTGAACGAGATATTATTTTTCTGAGTATGGTTACCGCTCCTGAGCAGAAAATCAGAGCTCTGACCAAAGCGGCAGAGCAGCAGAAATTTAACGTGGCCGCCAGTCGGGCACGGGAACAGATGTGGCTTTTTCATTCTGTTCAGGAAAAAAATCTGCGTCCTGAATGCTTACGATATAAGCTTCTGAAGCATTTTCATCGTCCGGTTGTTCAACGTATTGGTATGGGGTCGCATGACCAGGAAAAGTTAGGTGCAGCATCGCAGCAGGCCAACAGAACAGTGGAAAACCCGCCAACACCATTTCAGAGCTGGTTGGAAGTGGATATGGCTTTGCATCTCGGAGAGCTGGGATATAGGGTTGTCCCCCAATATGCCTTTGCCGGAAGAAACATCGACTTGGTTATTCAAGGGCAACGGGCTCAGCTTGCTATTGAGTGCGATAGTGATCAATGGCAGGGACCGGAACAGTATACTGCGGACTTGGAGCAGCAGGAAAAATTGGAAAGATGCGGCTGGCAGGTTTTCAGGATTCGAGGGAGCCGCTATTACGCGGATCCGGGTAAGGCCTTGGAGCCACTTATACAGTTACTTGAGCAGCTGAAGATTTTGCCGGGAGCCTAATTTGGCATGTAAGCGGCGATTAGATTTGCGGAAAAATATTCGGTTTCGCCGAGAGGTGGAGTGGTTCTGAGGAAAAGGTCGTTCCTAGGCAATCAAGCCTTTTGGATAGATAATAGTTTACTTTTCCCTGCAACTTGTTTAATTAATAACAATTAATCACAGGGGAATTTTTCCTCTCTCAGAAGAGTCCGTTGCATAATGAACTTCGATATATAATCAAGCAAAGAGGGTTGTATGGATAAATTGACGAGGGAAGTCCATGAACATGGCAAGATCTTAGAGTCTATTGTTTTTTTTGATAAATTTCTCAAGACCATTACCAGTGATGATGCTGAAAATTATACCACGCGTCTGCATCAGTTCTCAGATGAATACATTGTCCAGCACTTCGATTTTGAGGAAAAAGAAATATTTCCTCTTATTCTCCAACAGGGTTCGCCGGAAGAAAAAGGATTTATCGAAGAACTTCAAAATGATCATGAGCAGATATTAGCTTCTCTGGCAGAATTTAGGGAGATTATTGCGTTGTATGATCCTCAACCACCGACCAGAGAGCAGGTCAAGAATATTATTAAGTCAAGCGAAGCGGTTATCAGCCAGATCCTTGTTCATGCACGCAAGGAGGATAAAAGGCTCTTTCCTCTGTTGAAAAGGTATGAGATGTAGCGCGTGTTAACCAAGCCAAAGCGCCTGCAATAATCTATCGCCTTGTTTTCTCAGCAAGGCATGCGCTTTCCCTAGCATTCTGATTACTTTCTTACCGGGCATTCCGCACGTCTCTTTGCAATATTCAAAATTAATGAATAGTAGCTCGTTTTATCTCACCGATTGAGAGAATCGTTGAGCATTCGGGTGGCGGTGTGGGTGAAGAAGGAAAGCCACACAGTGACACGTCCTCGTCTTGACATTTCCTCTAATTATGCCCGATACTTTATTTTAAGATGAAAATAAGGAGGAACACTATGAACAGACAAAGATCATTGCCGATACTGGCGGTATTCCTGCTGGCAGCAGTAATTCTGCCGCATAAGGTACAGGCAGCTGGTGATCCGCCCATACCGGAGAAGCTGAGAGTTTATGCTGGACCTAGGTTTTGGTGGGACCAAGACTTATGGCAATACTTCGGCAGAAGCGTATCCCTATCCGGTGACACGGCGGTCATTGGAGCCTATATGGATCACGGCAAGACTAAAGGTTCCGGGTCGGTATATGTCTTTGTCCGGGATGCGCATGGGACGTGGGGGATGGGGCATAAGGCCAAGTTGACTGCTCCAGACGGAGCTGATGGGGATAAATTCGGTATGAGCGTCTCAATATTCGGTGACACAGTGGTCATCGGAGCCCCTGATGATGACACGGGTGAAGATTCTGGGTCAGCCTATATCTTTGTCCGAGCTACAGACGGGACATGGAAGCAGCAGGCCAAACTGAACGCTGCGGACGGAGTTGCTCACGATGTTTTTGGCAAGAGCGTTTCCCTATCCGGTGACACGGCGGTCATCGGAACCGAGCAAGATGATTCGGCCTATATTTTTGTCCGGGCTACAGACGGGACATGGAAACAGCAGGCCAAGTTGACCCCTGCGGACGAAAATTCTCGTAACCATTTTGGCAGGAGCGTGGCCGTGTCCGGTGACACGGCGGTCATCGGAGCCCCTGAGGATGATGGCAAGGGTCAAGGTTCCGGGTCAGCCTATATCTTTGTCCGAGCTACAGACGGGACATGGAAGCAGCGGGCCAAGCTAATCATTGCGGACGGAAATTCTCGTGACCATTTTGGCAACAGAGTATCCTTATCCGGTGACACGGCGATCATCGGAACCTATAAAAAAGACGGGTCGGCCTATATCTTTGTCCGAGTTACAGACGGGACATGGAAGCAGCAGGCCAAGCTGACTCCTGCGGATGGAGCTGTTGGGCTTGCCTTCGGTCTGAGCGTCTCAATATTCGGTGACACCACGGTTATCGGAGCTGCGACCAGGAAGCATGACGTCAAGGGATCGGCTTATGTCTTTATCCGGGCTTCGGACGGGACATGGAAGCAGCGGGCCAAGCTAACCGTTGCAGACGGAAATTCTCGTAACCTTTTCGGCAATGACCGTTTTGGCAGGAGCGTGGCCGTGTCCGGTGATATGATAGTGATCGGGGCTCCTGGAAATCAGAACGAGGGGAAAGTTGGTGGGTCGGCCTATATTTATACCATTCCAAGTAAATAAACATACCCCGCGATAAATCACGGGGCTCTAATCGACTGTCCCTCCGTGACAAGGAAGGAAAATCGTCCCAAAGGGACGCACCGAACATAGCCCAGGGTGACGAGATCCTCTTGACCGCTGTTAAACCGTTCCGTCTGTCTCCAGCCCGTACTGCGGTGCCGTTCCAAGTTTTCCTAGAACTTGTCATCCTCGGCTCGAAGCTCCAACCGCATCCGCCGTAGCTCTGGAGATCTGTTGTTCGTTCGGTAATAGATTGATTGGATCAATTATGCCGCACGATTTGAGCATTAATTCTATGTAGCGAGTTTCAAGGCGATTGGTTGGACGAATGAACGGACAGGCTTGGAGTAGCACTGCTGCCGGGATCATGTAAGCGACTCTGGCGTTCTGCCGATTCAGGATACTTACGGTCATCCCGTAAACGGCATTTTCTTGCACCGACCAGACCGCTGTGCCGCTGAAGCCCGCTTCAATTTGCTCTTTACCCTGATGATGAATTTCCACCCAGCCCTTGGCGTTCAGTCCTTGCAGGACACCGTTGGCATAGGTTCCGTTATCAATACCGACAGGAAAGCCGCACATCCTGACGCGTTGATCGAAAAAAGACTGTTCATGCGGCAAGACAACGGGTGCAGGCCGGGCTTCATCTGGCAGGGATGTTCCCGGCATGATCTCCAGCACGGTAATATCCCCAAGCTCTTCAGCCGCAGAATCATCTGTAACCGGAAACCAATGGAGGATTTTTGCCCGTTGCAGGGGCCGGTTGTTCAGTAGGGGGAAGTCAAGAAAGACCTCGACATCAGGCTGGTCGGCTGCGTATTCATTTCGACGCAAAGCCGCATTGACCACATGAGCACAGGTAAGAATATGTTGCGGCGTGACCAGAAAGCCTGCTCCTACAGCGGAGCGAGGCTCTTGGTCATCAATCAGAATACGGACAAGGGAGGAGTCCAGAGACGAAATCGGCATAGGTGCTTAGCGAAGCTTTATTATTTTTTATTAGTCCATTTCAATGAAACCTTAAAGGTGGCTTCGCTGTCCGCGGAGGCGAAAATCACCCCGGTCTTGGCGTTGAATTTTAGACCAAATTCCAGGGCGATCTCATCCGGTGTGTTCATCTCCCGGAAGGCCTTTAGTATTACCTCAGCAGCAGGTTTGATCCGGTCTACCGCATCAACAAAAAGGGAATCCGCTTTTTCTGTCTCATTATCTCCGCTCCGGCTCACTCGGCGCATTCCTTCAGGGTTGGTTTCCTCGGCCTCGATATAGACCGGCTGGCCGTCCAGTTCAAATTCGATCATTTTTTTCATAATGTTTTTTACTGGTTATGTTATTGGGAGGGCCTCATCATGGTTGAAGGGCGGCTGCACCGCAATTCGATGCAGCCGCTGTGTATAAAAGCATCCTCACTCCGCTCCGCTCACTATCACCGTACCAACCCCGCTTCGAGCCCGATACTCCGGTCGATACATGGCCTCAACCTCTACCGGAGGCAGGGTATAGATGCCCGGCGTAACCGCCCGGATCAAATAGGCTGTCAGGAACCTGCTCATCTTTTTGTTGCCCTCAACCTTGGGTAAAAATTTCGTGTCAAAGGCCGCCACAAAACGGTCATCCCGCGCATCCACATAACGATTATCGGTGAGCCCCTTGAGCCAGCTAAAGGCGGTGTCCCGCTCGGTGATAGGCCGTTCGATTTCAAAGCCCGCAGGCAGCAGGTCAACCAACAGGGCCTGGAAGTCAGACCCGGTTTTCACCTCGCCCTGAAGGGTCACTACCATAAGCTCTCCCTGTTGGACAGCATCCACCGGCATCGGTTCCCCTGCTGTGTTGTACCATTCTCGGAAAACAGTGAAGCCTTTTTCCATCGGTTCAGGTGCTTCAATGGGCGAGCCTTGCACCGTGGTCACCAGCCAGACCGCCTTGTCGCCGTTATTGGTGATGGTGACCGGGCTGGTCAACAGCGAGTTCCCGTCCCGTTGCAGGGCAAAAAAGGTGCTGTTCGGCGTTTTCGGATTGGGCTGTTCTTTTTCTTCGTCCTGAGGAGTTGTCGGAGCCTCGGTTTTCGGCGGCTTGCTGCTTCCGAAACTCAGGACAGCCTTAATCCTGGCGAGCAAGGAGGGGTTCTTTTTCTCCGGTTGCTCTTTTTCTTCCTTCTCGGCTTTTTTTGCAGGAGCCTGCTCCGCAATATCCAGATCAAGAGGGCTGCTTGGTTCAAGGGTCAGGGAGGCCATGATCAGCCAGGCCTGTTCCTGAGTGGAGAGGTATTTCTCCTGAGCAAACAGGCGGGTCAGCTCCTGCCAGGCCGGGGCCGGATCGACCTCCTTGATCCCGGATTCAGCAATGATATGGATAATGCCTGCCAGATCACGGAGCCGTGATCCATAATTTCGCCAGCTGGAAGCAGGATCGCCGTTTGCCTGCTCCATAGCCGCCTTCAATCCTTTAATCGCTCGGTTTCGATCCCCTAACAGAGCCAGGGCTCCGGCAAGCTGGGCTTGAGCCAGCGGCGAGGGGATCTTCTGAAACCAGGTATCAAAAAGATAACGGGCATCCTCGTGCCTGCCCTGCCCTGTCCGGGCCAGCACCCAATGGGCATAGGCAAGGGGAGCTAGTTGCTGCACCTGGGGATTATTAGCGTTCTTGACCTGATCAATCAGCCATTGCATGCCCTTCTTGTAAAAATACTCAGGCACCACATAGCCCTTTTCCTGGGCCCGACTGAGAAAATCCAGGGCATAGGCGGAAAGCCAGGGAGCGGTCCTGCCGCTGTCCGACCAGAGGGAGAAGCTGCCCTCGCCCTGCTGTTTTTGGAGGATACGGTCAATGGCCTCCTGAACCCTGCCGGGCAACTCTTTGTCCAGGGGAGCGGCAAAGCGTTCTGCCAAAATATTGGCAGAGAGCAGGGGCATGGCCCGGCTGGTGAGCTGCTCCAGGCAGCCGTAGGGGTAGCGATCAAGCTGGCTCAGTAAACCGGGCACGTCCAGGTTGGGTGAGCTGGAGATGCTCAGGGCAACCTTGGCTGTTTCCGGGAACAGGCCGCTGAGGGTCTTTTTATTCAGGATAACGGACTCACCAGGATTAAGCCTAGTAGAACGACGCGCCAAGGTCGGCAGATATTTACCGCGAACATTGAGCGGGAAGTCTCCAGCATAGCTATAGTCCTCCGGCCCTTTGACCTGGACATGGAGGCTGCCTGCGCCGATTTTTTCCGCACGTATCGGAAAACGCAGGTTTTCTCGTTTACCCGGTGCAAGAGTGATGGTGATAGGGTTAGCCTTATTCTCCATCTCTGTCTCCGTCTCTGTTTCCGTTCCGGTTCCCATCGCCACAGCCCCTTCTGCTGTCCAGGTGATGCTGTACTCTCCTGCCGGGCCGTCGATATTTTCCACAAGCAGCTGAATGCTGGATTCGTCGCCTTGAGCCAGATAACGAGGCAAACCCGGTGAGACCACCACCGGGTCATTGACCTGAAGGTCCTGGCTGGCAGAGCCCAGCTTGTCTTGAGACCAGACCACAGTCATCAGGCGGAGCCTGCCGTTGAAGTCAGGGATTTCTAGGGGAATGGTAGCCATGCCGTCCTCTCCGGCCTGAACTACCCCGGAAAAGAGGGAGACCACCTTGATGTTGGAGTCAGGGGCACCGCGCAACCCGTTTTCACCGGCACCGGTACGCAGGACAAGGGGTTTGCTCTCTGGCGGGGCGATCAGCTGCCCGTACAGATCTCGAATCTCCAGGCCCAGCTGCTGCTTATTAAAAAACCAAGCCAGCGGGTCAGGTGAGACAAAGTTGGTCAGGCGGAGGACACCGTCATCCACCGCAGCTAGAGTCAGGTGAATCGCTTCACCGGGGGCTACTTCCTTGATCTCCACCGGTACCTGCAAGATCTGGCGGGGACGAATTTTGTCCGAGGTCTTGATCGCCACCTGCAAACGTTGGGCTGCCGGATCAACATTGAGCCAAACCAGACCAACTGCTCGGTCTGCTCCTTTCTCCTGGTCCTTGCCTGGACGATACACCGTGACCAGGGCATAGACGCCTGCGCCCCAGTCCGCCTTGACCGGGATCTCCAGGGTATCCTCTCCCTCAGCAAGGGAAATATTGCGCACATCGTGGATAGAGCTGTTGGCCAGGATCAGGCTTGCCTGACCCGGATAGGGCGATTTTATGGTCAGCTTGGCCGTGTCGCCGACCTGATATTGCTGGCGATCCAACTCCACCTTGACTGTATCCGGGGTGTCGCTCTTGCCGACGAGCTGATTACCGGCTGTAAAACGGAAGGCGGTGATCAGCTCCGTATCTTTGTTCAGCAGCTCCAGCCGATATTCACCTCGGGTGACCGGCAGGGCAAGGGGGATCGGGCCGGTCTGCTGCCAGCTCAGCTGATCCCGTCCTTCCTCATGATCGCGGACGATCCGCTCGTAGCCCCATTCTCCGTTTTTCTGGAACCACTGGTAATCAATTTCTTCCCGGATAAGCCGGTAGCCCAGCTTTCCTTGCTTTTGCGGCAGGCCCTTGCTGTCTAAGGCAATTACAGTAAATTTTGCCGTCGTGTCGGCCTGGACCTGCTCATCCTTGAAGCCCGGTTGCACGCCTAAGTATTCAGGCAAATGCCGCACCGAAACTCCGGTAGCCGCAGCAACTGTTCTGCCGTCAATATCCATGACCTCGGCATGAATTACAGCCTTGAGCGGCTGCCGGGTTGTCGCCTGCTGATCGTTCAGTTGCAGGACCAGGGTGCCGCGCCCTTGGGCATCTGTTCTAATATCCGGGAGCTCAATATCACCGATGCCCGGTTCCTCGCCTGCCCGGCCAAAGAAGAAGTTGGCAAAATCAGCAAAGGGATGGGGATCGTACTGGAGGCTCATCCGGGCCTGAACCCGCAGGTCCGAGCCCGGTGAACCGTAGAGATAATCTGCCTGGACTATAGCCTTAGCTCCTTCCTTGGGGGTCAGGATGCCTTCAGGTGCCAGTCGGGCCTCTAAGCGGGGTGGTTTAAAGGACTTAACCAGGAAGCTGACTTGGCCCACGGGTTTTTCTTCTACATCTACGTAGAGGGCTGCGGTCCAGGAACCGGAACGGGCCGAGTTTGGCAGATTGATAGTTTCGCTATAGCCTCCAGCAGCATCGGGGGTGAGGATCCGCTCCAGCTTGACCTTGGCATTGGGGCACTTGAGGCGCAGAGTCAGCGGTGGCGCGTCTATGGCCCGCCCTAACTGATCCCGCACCAAGGCCACCACATGCACGGTTTCACCGGGACGATAGATCCCCCGTTCAGTGTAGACAAAGGCGTCCACCGGGCCGGGGGCAGTGCGTCCGTCCACACCTCGATCACTGAAGTCAAAAGGTGCCTGTTGGAGCTGCAAAAAGGTGAAGCCGAATTGGCTGTCGGTGGAGACCAGCTGGACAGCGGCCTTACCGCCCTTGCCCCGCAGTAGGCCGGGTGCAAAATGAACCTGGCCATTTTCGTCCGTGGTCAGGCTGGCCAGCGGGGTATTATTACGGGCATAGAGGACAATCTCAACCCCGGCAAGAGGCAGGGCGGTTTGCAGACTGCGGGCCATGACGGTGAGGCCGCCACTGCCTTGATAGGACGTCAGTCCAATATCCGTCTTGACCAGCCATTGACTGGCAGCACCTTGCCAACGTTTCGGGGTCTTGCTGCCGTCCTCGGCAACCAGGATGTAGAGACCAGGGGCGGCAATGATTTTCTCGGGCAGGGCCAGGGCACTGACTGTTTTTTCATCTTCCTTGGACGTGATCTCTGTTACGCCTTGCCATACCAGTTCGCCCTCTCTGTTCTTGATGTTCTCCAGCTCGTAGGTATTGAGTTTACGACGGAAGCCGTTGCTGACAAAATCACCCAGGATATTGCGTTCATGAATCCGGTAGAGGCGCAGGCGTACCTTGCTCACGTTCACCGTATGGAGGCCCACAGCCCCGGAGGCATCGGCCAAGATGTAATCATTCTGATTAAACCAGAGCGCAGAGGGACTATGGCCGGTGGTAATGTTGAAAGCTGCCGTATCCATGAGTTCCTTGCTCTTGCCTTTCAGGCCCTTGCGCAGGGTGATCTCATAGGTGGTGCCGTAGGATGCTCCGCCGATACAGAGCTTTCGGTACTCTGTAAAGAAGGTGGCGTTCAAGGCCGGTGAGACCCGCACATAATCACCGTAATGAGTCTTGTCCGAGTTAACCAGCTCATCATTCACCCCGATACAAAGCCTCGGGTGACCGCTGTCGGTATCCGCCGTGTAACTCTGGATCAGTAATTTTTTATCCTCATTCTGTTTGATCCGCAGCCGGGCCAGCTTTTCTCCATTCTCGCTGTTGCTCTCCAGCTCATTGAGCCGCTCATAGAGGTCAATGGCCGCCGGGGTCCAATTTTTATAGGAGGTGGTACGGTTTTCTAGGGCTGCGCCGGTCAGCGAGAGGGCGGCTGCCCGGAGCTTGTCGTTATCGGCTGCACGATAGGCCAGCAAGCCGCTCTGGCTCGCCTGGGGCCAGTCCTTGGCACAGCTGTTTGCCCTTGCCACGGCAAGCCAGAGCTCGGCATCCGGTTGCCCGGAAAAGAGGGCCGCCTGCCGGTACAGAGGGATGGCGGCAGTGCATTGCCGTTCCGCTGCCATGATATCTGCGGCCCGGCGAAGGAGATCCGCCTCCTGCGGCTTTGGCGGAAGGTTGCCCTTGGCCGTATAGCTCAGCGCAAACTTGAGGGCTTCTTTCTCCAAGGTTTCAAGACGATATTCTTTGGCCCGGACTGAGCCGGAAAAGAACACCGTTAGGAGGAGAAAAAGGAGTGGTACTGCACGGAGAGTCGTTTTCATGGGCGGCTCCATTGAAAAACAGGGGGAAATGGTTGGGCTACACCGTGGACGGCAGGGAGCTGCGGTCCTTGGTGTAACCCTGTTGCTTCCTATGTGGAAAGCTGGCAGGTGCCTAGCTGGTACGATTGTTGATAGTATTTTCTAAACACAGGCGGGAGGGCTTGGCAAGGGGAAAGTGAACCGTTCCTTCTAATCCCTGCACGAAAAACAAACGGTTACCGATCCATTCAGCACACCGTACCCTCAGGATTCCTATTTACTTCTTACTTTCATTATGGTTTAAGACGTATTTGTAAATGAACTACCCACCTCCACAAGGCGGGGCAAACAGCGGGCTATTAAATGTCAATATTTAGCCAAGATAGCAACGCATCCAGCTTTTACCCTCCGCGTAATTATGCAAAAACAGTTTCAGAGCACACATGCCCCGAACAGGCTGTACTGTTTTCTCCTTCTGATTTTTCCGATAGCACTATTAAGTATATCTATTTCCTATGTTTTTTATCGGGATGAAAAAAAACACCAGGATGAATTACATAAAAGCGAAGAAAAATATGTCATCGACCAACATGAGTATGGGCTCAGCAAGCTGTTTTTGAATATCACCACCGACCTTACAATTCTTGCTGAATCATATCCAGAATGTTCCGACAAAGAGAATCAGAGAGATGCTCTGAATAAATTTACTGAGATCCTTCAGCTTTTTTCTCAGCATAGACAGGTCTACGACCAAGTCAGACTGATCAGCAAGGACGGTATGGAGCAGATACGGGTCAATCGCATTGCAGGACAAAGCACTATCGTACCAAAAGAAGATCTCCAACATAAAGGAAAACGCTACTATTTTCAGGATACGATCAAGCTCAATCCGGGAGAGGTCTTTATCTCTCCCTTTGACCTGAACCTAGAGCACGGTGCCATTGAAAAGCCCTACAAGCCCATGCTTCGTTTTGGAACCCCCGTATTTGACAGAGAAGGAAATAAACAGGGGATTGTTCTTCTGAATTATCTCGGTCAAGAAATTTTGGATCAACTCGCTAACTATACAGCTGATCGCCTACATGGAAAACTCATGCTGCTTAATCGTGACGGCTACTGGTTGTATGGAGAACAACAGCACGACGCTTGGGCCTTCATGTGGCCGGAGCGTACCAAACGCACCTTTGGTTCCAGGAACCCTGAAGCATGTAAAACTATTGCCTCGAAATACTCCGGTCAGTTCGTTCTCATCGATTGGTCAATAAAAAGTGTATATAATTAATTGACTAAACATAAACAAATCATAACGTTATAAGAGATGCCGGTATTTTGACCGTATTTGCAGAGATGTCCTTTAAGCGCTATATTGGGCCAGATAATAAGTATTCCTAAACAGGAAACTTCTCAACAGCCTATTTTCACAAGCAATCATCCAATATGTTGATTTCACTTACTAAGATTTCAAGGTGTTGTTTTTTCATGTAAAACAATTAATTCAATTACTAGATTATTAACCAATCGGTGAGTTCGTTGTCAACGAAAACCTCTTTACTTTTGTAACTCTTTACCCTTTAAGTGACGGCATGACCTCCAGCACGGGAAATCCGAATGCGTTCGGGAAGAGTAAGGAAAAAATCAAAACGGGAGAGTATTATTGGAAGTTGCTGACCCGTCTTCCTCTTCAACAGATTGAGCAGGATCATCTGCGACCTGTTCGGTACAGTCTGCTGCTCTTCAATTTGGTCCTTTTTATCCTTCTGGGGCCGATCAGTTGGCTCCTGATCAGCTTTTATGCAAGCCGAGAAACAACTCGCCTAGAGCTGAATCATTTTAAAAATGTTTTGGACAAAACTCTTGACTGTGTTTTTATGTTTGACCCGGAAACATTACGATTTACCTATGTCAATCAGGGCGGGCAGAATCAGGTTGGTTATAGTGCGGAAGAATTTTTGAAAATGACGCCGGTGTCTATTAAACCGGATTTTACAGAAGTAACATTCAGAGAAGTCATCGCCGAATTAACAGAGGGAGAGGCAAAAAGCCTGTTCTTGCAGACCATACATCAGCATAAAAACGGGACTAAAATTCCGGTTGAGATCCACCTCCAATATATTGAGCCGGATCACAGCACAGCTTGTTTTGTAGCCATCGTTCGGGATATAAGCGAGAGGAAACAGGCGGAAAAGGCACTAAAAGCTGCCCGCCAACGACTTCTCACGGTCCTTGATAGTATAGATGCTATGGTCTATGTTATTGATCTTAAATCATATAAGCTACTCTTTCTCAATAAATACGCTATTGATATATTCGGTGATATAACCGGATCCACCTGCTGGAAGAGTTTACAGATGGGACTCAACGGTCCCTGTGATTGCTGTCCCAACGATCTGCTGTGTGGCAACGGTGAATATGCTGGCGGAAATTATGTTTGGGAACGACAGAACCCCTTTAACCACCGCTGGTACGAATTGCATGATCGGGTCATTAAATGGTTCGATGGCCGTGATGTTAAAATTCAAATCGCCACAGACATAACTGAACGCAGGCATATGGAACGGCAACTGCATCACAGCGCCTACCATGACTGCCTGACTAAGTTGGCCAACAGACTGCTCTTTTATGAGAGATTTGAACAGGAACTGGTCGCGGCAAAACAAAGCTCAGCAAAAATGGCTCTGATCTTTATTGATCTGAATAAATTTAAACCGGTTAATGATCAATACGGGCACGATACTGGAGACCTTCTTCTTCAGGAGGTTGCACGCCGTTTGCTCTCCTCTGTACGGCAGGCGGATCTGGTCGCTCGAATGGGAGGGGATGAATTCGTTCTCCTTTTGCCCGGTATGCAAAGCAGTGATGATCTCTTGCGGATTGTCGATAAGATCAATGCGGCCCTGATGGCTCCCTGTCAGTTATCTCCTGATATTGATATTACCATTTCCGCTGCTACGGGCACGGCTATATACCCGGACGACGGGATGCTGGTAGATGAATTGCTGAATACTGCGGATGAACGTATGTACAGGAATAAGCGGCAGAGGTGAAGAGCGATAGCTCAAACAACTTTAAGGAGTGGGCAATGCACAACGCAAAAGCAAGAGTATACCGTTTTCTCTCTTTCCTTTATCAAGACGAAATCCCGCTTTCCTTTATTGAAGAGATGCGGGCAAATTCGTTTCCTGATCAACTCGCCAAAGCGGCAAGCAGCTGTTCATCTGCCGGGTTCCGCTGTGGCCTTGCCAGGATGGCAACAGCCTTTCAAAGTACATCAGCTCAGGAAATCTATAATGAGCTACGGTACGAATACGCGGAACTCTTTCTCAATGCAGGAAAAAATCCTGTGTTCCCTTACGCCTCTTGCCACATCACCGGAGAACCGTTGGTTATGCAGAAGCCGGTTTTCGAGGTACGTCAGGTCTATCGCGACAGCGGTGTGCATAAGAATCCCGCATACCCGGATCTGGACGACCATATCGCGGTTGAGCTGGAATTCATGGCCTATCTGGCGGATCAGCAAGGAACCGAGAAGCAGCAGCGTTCTTTTTTGGAACAGCATCTGGGTTGGGCTGCTGCCTTCTGTGAGATGCTTCGTTCCGCTGCGCAAACCGAATGGTATCAGGGCCTGGCCGATCTGACCCAGGCAGTGCTTGAGGCAGCACGAACGATGCAGACAGAGACAGATGGAGCTGATCCGGCGAATGATCTGGAAAAACTTGCTCAGACCCTTACCTTGCTTGATCTTGACGCTCAAACGAAAACTCTGCGCCAGGGGACAATTCCCCCGGAAGCGGATTGCACTGCCAAGACACACTGTTATATCTGTGCCGGGCTCTGCGGCCAGACAGTGAAACTCAAAGATCAGGTTATCACCGGTCTCAGCGGACTAAAGGGTGACCCCAAGGGAGACGGGCGACTCTGCATCAAGGGAGCCAATGCCCATAAAAATACCTATTCAGCCTATCGTCTCAAAACGCCCCTCATCTGCGAGAACGGCAGGTTCAGAAAGGCCTCTTGGGACGAAGCCCTTGACCTGACCGCCTCGCGCCTGAAGAGCTTTGATCCCAAGACCGTAGGCTTTCATCAGGGCAATGATTTCAACAGCTGGTGCCATGACGCGGTGATGGCTGCCTACGGGACGCCCAATAAAACTACCCATCGCCAAATGTGCGACAATCCAAACAGGATGGCCAACGAGCATTGCTCGAATGATAAACGCCCCTGGATTGACTATGCCCATTCCGAATTTATTCTTTTCTTTGGTATCAATGAGCTGGTGACTTCTGTCGGACAACGTAAGCTCAACCTGATGAAACAGGCGATAAAGCGAGGTGTCAAGCTGGTCATGGTTGATCCCCGGCAAAGCGAAACTGCTGAAGCGGCAACAGAGTGGATTTCCATTATTCCGGGGACGGACGGAGCAATGGCTTTGGCAATGGCCTATGTCCTGGTGACAGAGGATCTGTACGACAAGGCATTTGTTAAAGAATGGTGCTACGGCTTTTCCGCCTTCAAACGACGGTTGCGGGGAGAGGAAGACGGTATCCTGCGCAACCCTTTTTGGGCCGAGGACATCTGCGGGGTACCTGCTGTGACTATTGAACGTCTGGCTCGGGAATTTGCTGCTGCGGCTCCGGCTGCTGCCGCGCTCTCTTGGACCGGTGTGGCCCAGGTGCCCAATGCCGTTCATGCAACCCAGGCAATCCAGGCATTGAACGCGCTTGTCGGGAGTTTTGATGCACCTGGCGGACCGAGTCTGATCAGTAAGCGGAAGCTCTCCTCTGCCTGGGGAGACGACCAGCCTAAACCGCCCAATAAT
Source organism: Candidatus Electrothrix laxa (assembly GCA_942492895.1). Classification (GTDB taxonomy): domain Bacteria; phylum Desulfobacterota; class Desulfobulbia; order Desulfobulbales; family Desulfobulbaceae; genus Electrothrix; species Electrothrix laxa. The sequence goes on along the minus strand of OW818652.1, from coordinate 3,099,892 downwards.
AGAGAACAATTCAAACTGAACAGCAGTAAACTCTGGAAGGGCTGGATTCCTGCCTATTTTGAAGAGGATGTTCAGGACGGACGACTCAAGGCCATGCTCTGCTATTTTGGTAACCCGGTTATGTCTGCCGCCTCTGAGCCTTCAACCCATCGTGCTCTGAGCCAGTTGGAGTTCTCCTGTGCAATCGACTGCTTCATGAGCAATACCACAGAACTCTGTGATGTGATTCTGCCGGACTGCACCTATCTTGAGCAGAGCCGGGTGATATCGGATTGGATGTACGAGTCCTTTATCTCGCTGGGGCGAAAAGCTATTGCGCCGATGTATGATACACGATCCGTGGTTGCCATCTTTACTGGGCTGGCAGAACGCCTCGGCTACGGTGAGTACTTCCCTTGGAAAACCGAAGAAGAGTACATGAAAAATCAGCTTCACGGGCAGGGGATCTCACTGGAGCAACTTTATGATATCGGCTTTTTTGTGACGGATTCGCAGCAGTTCTATAAATACCGCGACTGGGGCTCCTTCAATCCGCCAGCTGGATACGGCTCTTCCGGCAACACGGTGACCGGGAAATATAATTTCATCAATCCAGCAGCGGAAAAGGCCGGACTCAATGCCCTGCCTGATTATATTCCTCCGTATGCGGACTGGCCCGAGCTGAAACCTGACCATAACTATCCTATGATCATCGGTTATTTCAGAGTAACTGAGCATGAGCATTGCTCGACTTTTTGGAACTCGGCTCTGCTAAAAAAATGCGGTTCAAATCCGGTCTGGGTGAATTACCAGGATGCCAAGCAGCACAATATCTCTGATGGCGATGAGATACTTATTGCTTCACCCTGGGGCGAAGCCAAGGCGATGGCTAAGGTGACTTGGGGGATTCGGCAGGGGGTTTTGGCGACTGCCGGAGGCTTTGGTGGTAAATACGGCATGGAAGGGGACCCAAAATATCCACAGGTCGGAGGCTTCAATACCAATGTTCTGTTGCCGCCCAATCTCGCCTGTACTTGGTCAGGAACTCCGCCCCTGAAATATATCAAAACACGAATTAAAAAAGCCTGACAACAACATTTCATCAATCACAACAAGGAGACCCCCCGATGAAGACTAAAAAAATAACCTTATCCCTCGTTTTTCTGGCTCTTTCACTTGCTCTGCCAGTCTCTGGATCTACTGCCGACACAGATCTCAAGGCCGGTGAAACAGCGGTCTACAACGAACTCAGAGCGGCAATTCCCAAAGATAAAATCAAGACAGCGGATGATCTGTACGCAAAATGGCAGGAGATTCAGAACGGAAAAAGCAAAGCTGTTATTATCGATATCAGGACGGAGGTGGAGTTCGATGCCGGGCATATTTTGAACTCCAGTAATATGGATTCCGGTCATGCCTACGGATTATACAAAAAAATAACAGACCCGAACGCAGAAATTTGGGTCAGCTGCCGGACCAAACATCGCGCATCCTACTTTGTCGGCATGCTCTATAAGTACGGCTATACAAACGTGTATCTTACTGAGGGAGGCATCAAAGCCTGGGCGGAAAAAGGTTATCCTTTGGTTAACAAATATCTGGGAACTATCAAAGTAACGGAATATCAAAAAGAACTGAAAGAAAACTATCTGTTCAGGGAGAATAAATAGAACAGAGAAAGCAAACAAAAAGGGGCGTTCGTGAAGAACGCCCCTTTAAGAATAAGAGAAGATAGGTAAAACTCAATCAACTAGAACTTCAACCGAACACCGAGGGATAAATCGTCTGAACTCTGGCTGTCATAGCGCACACGGTTCTTACGCTATTACTCGACTATCAAGTTGTTTCTTCTTGACCGAACTTATTGAGCTTTTTGGGAACCATCCCTTGTGTCCCATTTCAGTAACTTCAATGAGTTAGTTTTTCTTGTGAGATCCACAGAAAAAAGTAGTCAACTTTTAAAAACTTGATCATTGAGTATTAATGATTCCCGAGGACAGCTTTAGTAGCCGAAATTTCTTCAGCTGTCAGTGTTGCACCTGTTTTTAAGACCCTTATCCCAAGCTTAAACAGAGAGGTCTTGTCAACGAGATCGTATGGCTTTAATGTACCTAACGTTTTAATCTGTGCGTCAAGCTTGCGGGCGGCGCATTCCAGAATTCCCCGCCTCTCGTGGGAATCAAGGTCAATGCCCAGTACGGCAAAATTCGATGCAAAGTTCATTAGGGTCCATTCTATATTGCCTAGAGCTTCCCCTTCCTTTTTAGTGAAGCAATTCCAGTTTTCATAACGTTGTTTCAAAAGCGTGTCAGCGATAATGCGCATTTTTAAGGCGACATCCCGTGCAAGGGCATCAGAAGTAGCATTTCCGAACTGTTTTGCATTCGCTGTTGAAAAGGCTGCTGCTTTTTTGATCACAGCCGTGTTTTCGGTGAAAATCGCTGCCCCGAGTTTTACTCCTTCCATACCTGCTGCAAAAAAAAATTGATAGGAAAGCATCTCGTTCTCCAAGGTATTGACAATGCGTTTGATAGCAGCATCAATCCTTACGACCAATTTTTCGTCTCGTCCGGGATTAATATCCAAACCGAACACGGCAAAATTCGAATTGAAATTGGTTAAGGTAAACTCAAGGTTTTCCAGACAATATTTTTCCTTTTTTGTCAAGACATCCCAGTTGTTGTAACGATACTTGAGCAACAGGAAGGCCATGTTTCGAAATTTTAATCCCATCTTTCTGCCGAGATTATAACCATCGAAATTTACATGTTCTTCCAAGGTTTTCTCAACTGTCTGCATACTCTCTTCCGTAAGAGCAACAGCTCCTAGAGGTATCACCGGGTCGCCAAGCTCCACTGCCTGATCGTAGGAAGCAACATTTTTCTCAGCAGTTGGGGACAGTGCTGTCACAAGCTCCCAATTGCTTTTACCAGCTATTCCCGGCTGCCGTAATTGATGAGCAGAATGACTCTTTTTCAGTGGCTACACGGCTCTTCAATTACTACCACCGGACGATTTACCACTAAGAAGAGAAAAGGAGCCTTGATTTACCTTGTTTTTGCTAATTCTAGACATAATTATCCATTGGGACTTACCTGTATTTACAGACAAGATCCCTGATCTTTGATGTTAATCCGCTAAAGAACTAGCGGAACTGGCTTATGCTCCAGTAGTGATAAATACAAATCTTCCATGGTAGCAATCTGAAAATTATGGAATTTTCCTCGAACCTTTTCCCAAAGAGAACGTTTGCTCTTCCATTTTTTCCAGGCTGCATTGAATAGTGGGCAGCATAACTGTTGAATTTGATCAATGAGAAAGGCAAGCATCATAAGGTGTACAAATGTTTCAGACAAATGCTTTTTTCCAAGGCCGAAATTGTGACCAAAATGGTATCCTTGATTTTTAAGCGTGTTGAAGGTTTCATTCTCAATTTTCCACCTGGCTCGCGCTCCACGCATAAACTTATACACATTGCCTTTATTGACTTCCAAGTCAGTAACCCAGCTAAATCTTATGCTTTTCCCGGTTCGGCTGTTTTTCTCACTATATTCAACAAAGGTAACTCGGACATCCTGATTTGACTTGTTAAGCGGAGCATCATAAACGATCTTAAAATGATGGATCACATCTTTATCTTGCTCATCTTGCATAATAAATGAAACAGCATTACCCTCTTGAACAGCTTGATCAACATATGAACTCACCGATTGGTTAATAAAATTCCATTACTTTTATTATCGATATTTTGATATAATTCTAAGCCAATACCTGCTCTCCGTAAAAGATCCTTTTGTAAATCTGACAATGGAGTCAGGTGACGTATTACCTGGCCTCCGGAATGAATGATGCTGAGAGAGATATTGGAAAAGCTCTGCAGGATCCGTTCAACGGTCGGTGAAGCTGTGCATTTTTTGGGTTGTCCCGGATACATTCCCTTCAGAACAGTTTGATCCTTCTTCAAGGAACGGCGCACTACAAATTCTATCAATGTCAGTACCCGAATCCCTAACGTTAACAGATGAGTTAATCCAGCCACTTGATCGTCGCGTTGAACAAATAATGGAGCGATATTCAAACGACTTTTCAAACGCTCAAAGATCCGTTCAACCCGATATTCTTTACGATAGCACAACACGGCTTCCTGTAAGCTGAGATCTTGTTGATCGACATCGGTAACAAATGCCTTCCAACCGAAGGTATCTTTTTTCGCTGTCACCAGCTCTTCTTCACGTCTAATCTCTTTGATTTGATATCTAATTTTTTTGACAACGCGCTGAGAACGTTTCTTTGAGCCACGGCCTCTCCCAATGTACTTGGTATGCTCTTCCACCTGTTTTTCGTATGCAACCGTCAATAATCCTTCCACCCTGTGGGTCTTAAGAATTTTCTCAATTTTTGTCTGCAAAACAGACTCTTCTGTGATTTGACGTTTGCCTCTGCCGCGAGGAGGCGTCAACGTATTGAGCTTGAGTTGCGCTTTTTCAAGCCGTTGCTCCAGGCCTCGCTGTTGTTTGGCAGCATGAGCCGGAGAATGAACAACAAGAACTCGTTCATTCCACTGGAATTCCTTGCCTTCGTAAATACCACTCTGGTCGCGATCCAGCTCGTATCCCTGAGCGATCAGCACTTTTTCGCCTTTATCATTCTCCCGAAAAACCTGCTCCAGCTCTCCATGTGTTTTGTGGGTAAGGCCACCTTCAATCCATCTTTCCATCTCCTTTGTGATCTTACCGGTCAAAGGAAGAGGAGATAAGTAATGATTATCAAGGCTTCGTATGTATGTACGAGTCTTCAACGAACTCATCTTGCAATCTCCGCAATAGAGAACCCCTGTCTTCTGCAAGGCATTGTTAACTCTTTCAATAACAGGGATATAAAGCGGGTCGTCAGCTTTTTCACCGGAAACCACATCAGTAGCCAAAGGCATTCCCAGAGGATCAAGAGCTCCAGTCATCACCTTGATCTGACGAAGACTTGCGTCATCTTTACTGTGACCGAATTGAAGCAGACTTGCTTCACTGCCTTCATGATATCCTGAAACCGTGGTGGCGTCACATCGAACAACTTTGGTCGGCAGTTCATGAACCTCAATACTTCTTTTGCTAAGATCCCTTTCAATTCCAGCCCAGTAAGCCTCTTGGCTCAGATATCTCAGAAGAACCGCCAGACGATGTGTCGCGAAATCTGCTTCAAAAATCTTCTGCCCGGTTAAATTCTCCAGAGTCTCCTGCATCCTACTAATATATTGCTCCACTGAGGATTTGCGATGATCTCCTTCAGATAAAATATAAGACAACCAGATCACCGCTGTCCACCCCCAACTCAAAGCTCTTTGCTTCCAGTGAGTTGGAGTATAGTTATCCAGAATTTCGACCAACCCTGTATTGATCATCGTCCCTATCAATAAGGGGATATCATCAACTCGTTCTGTAATGATCTGCAACTCTTCCATTTACTCTCCTGGCAAATGTTGATTTTATTGCCAGAGTAGTACTCATCGATTGGTCAATAAAAAGTGTATATAATTAATTGACTAAACATAAACAAATCATAACGTTATAAGAGATGCCGGTATTTTGACCGTATTTGCAGAGATGTCCTTTAAGCGCTATATTGGGCCAGATAATAAGTATTCCTAAACAGGAAACTTCTCAACAGCCTATTTTCACAAGCAATCATCCAATATGTTGATTTCACTTACTAAGATTTCAAGGTGTTGTTTTTTCATGTAAAACAATTAATTCAATTACTAGATTATTAACCAATCGGTGAGTAGTAGATTATGAAGAAAAAGAGCAGGGCCAAGACTGAAATAATTTAAAAGCATAGGAATTTCCATTTTTTAATCTTAATTGTCGGCAGGTTATATTTTGTTGTTGATTGTAAACGTGGATGTCCTGTATTTTTATGAAATGCGATTGTCCAAGACTGAAAAAATAGATAAAGAAATATTCACCAATATTTTCTTAGACAACTGGGACGATTTTAAAGATCTTCATCCAAAATACGCAGATTCACAATATGAAGATCCTGTTCAGAAAATGTTGGGCTGTGGCAAAGAATCGAATGGCTACAGTGAGCATATTTGCATGGATTGTGGTCAAGATGTCAGAAGAATTGCCTTTAGTTGCAAGAGTGGTTTTTGTTTATCCTGTGCGAAAAAATATGTAGACGATTTTGTGTGCCAGGTGAGCAATATGCTGCATCCCGGAGTAATTTACCGTCACATCGTTTTAACAATACCAGAGCAATTACGAATAGTCTTTTACCATCAGCGTCATGACGGCAGCCTGCTGTCGATGTTTATGAAGGTTGGTCATGAATGCTTGGAAGATGTTGTCAGCACAGTAAAACGTTTTCTTTTGAAAATAGGATGTATTGTTGTTGTTCAAACCCATGGTCGTTCCGGGCATTATAATCCGCATTTGCATATTATAATGACAAGTGGCGGGGTTGATACTGAGACTGAGCGGTGGGTTGATTTGGGCTATTTTAACTATGAAATTATTCATAAGAAATGGCAATATCACTTGTTCGGCATGCTGAAGGATTTTTTTGCACGTGCGGAGATTAATCAATTGATCAATGAGTTGTGGGAGAAATATCCTAATGGTCTCGTTGCGAATGTGAGCAAGGGTGATGTTCCGAATAACTGTAAAGGATTAGCGCGTTATTTGGCGAAATATGTTGCGAGTCCACCGATTGCAGTAAGGCGTATTGTTAGTTATGACGGAGAAACAGTAAAGTATTGGTATAAAGATCATAAAACGAAATCAAAAGTGTTCGAAGTTGTAGATGTCTTTACCTTTATCGGGCGAATGGTTCAGCACATAATGCCTAAAAATTTTCACAGGGTTCGCTATTACGGCTTGGAGAGTACGAAATCTTTTAAGAAGTGGGCGGAAGTTATCAGGCAGGGAATAAAAAAACTCGGCAGGATGGTTAAGGGTGCCTATGAAATCGTAACAAAAAAGAAGTATCGTGAAAGATATGAAAAGATTAGTGGATACGATCCAATGAAATGTCGTTGTTGTGGCGGCAAAATGGGATTATGGAAAATATGGCATCCTAAATACGGACTTATTTATGACGAGTCGGAAAATATTAAATCAGGAAAATATGAACCATATCCAGCCGATGAAGGAAGGGGAGGACATTCCGTTTGGTCCTCCTCCAGAGGAGTACAATTATCGTTGTTCGCATTGCTTTCATGAAATGCAGGTTAATGAGGCAATCATAGATGTAGAAGTTGCTATGGCGGAATATAACGGAACGTACCATCAAGGATTTATGCCTGTGCTTGGCTGTCCAAATTGTAACCACGAAACAATGGAATATGCTGAGGACTAAAAGCCCGCACGCAGTGCGCTAAGTTCTTATTAACCAATCGGCGAGTATGAAAAGAGGTATTGATGATCTCCTTTTTTGACACCAAGAATATAATGACAGTTATAGCGTTCAAGGTCGCGGATATGCGGAGCATTGGAAGAAAGTGCATCTTCGTTAACAATAACCTGGAGGTGGGGATGCTCTTGGCGAAACTTTTTCAGAAATCTTTTCACCGCATTTCGTTCACAGTCCATTTTGGTCTCCCCGTCCTGTCGCTTGATAATTTCCGGACAGAGTGGAATGACTTCCTTTAAATCAGGATGGACAATGGCGGCTCCAATAGCCTGAAGATAATAGGTAATTTTTCCTGTTTTTTTCTGAACCTTTTTCATGCAAGCATCGGAATGCAATGTAGGCGAAGAAAAATAACCGGTTCCATCAAGGTTAAGCAGATAAGAATCTTGCATAAATACCATCTTTTCCAGAACCTTACCCCGTTGTAACGTTCTGAATTGTTTTTTGAATAACGGCCTGAGGTCATTTGGATCAACACCGTCTAAAATTTCACGCATGGAGGTGTCACAGGGAATACTGCCCATGCCGTAAATAGTTGTAAGATTTTGGGGAGCTAGTCTACGCTCATCAAACGCCAAAAGCGAAGGATCTTTGAGAGAAAACATTGCAAAACCTGACATGAGAGTGTCTGCCAGAGTATGGTCCACCATGCCGGGTCTATGATCGTTAATCTGTCTGAATCCATTGTGTAAATTTTTAAAAAGAGCATCGGCATTCAAATGCTTGCGCAATTTGATTGTTTCCTTGCGTTTGATGTCTTTCTGGTGAGCTTTTACAACTTTTTTGATATGGCTAGACACGGCTCTCTCCTTGCAAAAATTTGATCTTGTCCACACAAGAAGAATGCTCTTATTTTTTGCTATTTCTCTTGTCCTGAACACCAGCAAAAAAACAATATACTGAAATTGTTAAATATTATCCAGTGATACATTTTTTCAGTTAAGACGTTGAAATTCCTGCATTGCGAGGTATTTACCGAACGACTGCTTATAAAAAGTTTACGAAAGCAATTTGTAAAAATCGCGCTATTGTGGCGTTTCCTGGCTATCCGGGAATTGCTGTGCTTTTACCAAGAACCTGCTCCACCATCCCCTTTGTTTCGCCCTTGCCGAATTTAATTTCCAGGCCTTCAAAATTTACCTTTTCTTTCAGGATGTTCTGGATAGCCTGCACATCCTCTCCTGTAAGGGCAGCGCCCAAGTCTAACATCCGGTTACCAAGCCCCATAACCCGGTTATAGGAACCAATATTCTTCTCAGCTAATTGGGACATTACAGTCACAAACTCCTTACTTCTATCAAAAACCTGCTCCATCAGCCCCTCTTTTTGCCCCTTGCCGAGTTTAATTCCCAGTCCTCCGAAATTTGAATTATAGTTAAGGATGATAATCTCTATGTTCTGGAGATTACTCCGCTGGGCCGAATCAAGATACTCCCAGTTTAGATAATGAAATTTCAGTATTAAATCAGAAACCCTGCTAAAGTTGATGCCAATTAATCGGGCCACTGTAGGAGCTACCATTTTTGCAGAAGCCTTGTGTTCGAGAGATGTATCATAGCTGTTTAACAGGGAATGGAGTTGATCATGGTTGTCGCTTGATATGACCGCCCCAAGCTTTAATGCCCAGGTGCCCAGTTTCGTTATTTTAGCGGTATCCTCTTTTCGGGAATCGATAACGGCCTGGATCTGTTTGTAGACCTTTTCGATTCTAGTAGTAATCCGGTAATACAGCGAGGTTGCGTCTTCCGAGTAAAGGGAGATACCCGCGCTTGCACAATTGGTGCAGTAATTAATAAGGGACCATTCAATATTTTCGATATAATACTGCTCCTTGTCGTTCAGATCGGTCCACTCCTGGTAACGATAACGTATGAGTAGATCGGACAACATTCTGAAATTGAAACCGATTTGACGGGACTGAGCTGAAGTGAAGCGATTCGATTTTGGTTTCGGCAGATCAGGTGCCTTGTTGCTATAGGGTAAAAATCCGGTATTGACCGCTATGATCAATGTGTACAACTTATCGTCTGCTCTACCTTTAAAGAGAGTATACCACCCATCAGTTGGCCTGTAGGGCTCATTATGCAGAGCATCGGAACCCCAAATAAACACAAAACCTTTTATAGGTTGTTCAGCTATTGAGTGAATTGCTTTGTAAGAAATTTTTACCTTTGTAGTATGGCTAGATTTGCCGGGTGCGGATTTATGGTTAACATTTTGAATTTCGTGCATAATCATCCCTCCTTTTTGATTTAGGCACCGCTTCCACTTGATGTAACTGTGTTAGTAAGCAAAGGGCAGACCACGTTTCCCGCCACTGAGTCATACTTAGCAAAGAAGTGCCTAGAGTTTCGATTTATCAAAAATCACAACTCCTATCCTTTCAAAACATTAACTCCACCCCATGCCCAATATTTTCATCGTTCCACATGTTGGACAAGGTCATTTTCTGAAACACCTTGCTCGTAAATTTGGTTCTGTTTGTCCTGAAGGTTAGCCCAAGTCATCCAGAGCTGACACATCGAACAGCCCTTAGGGCGAGTGCATTAAAAATATACCTTTATACCAGATAATTAGAGGCGAGGTCCGACATCTGCAAATAATGTCGGCTCAGTGTAATATTGCATTACACCTGATCTGTAAAGCATATTTTTTACATAAGTCATGCGTTCGCCCTGTATACCGTCCTGTCTTTCTTGCATTAAGTGGATAAACATGTCCTGTTGCAGAATTATATTCATTAATAGCTATCATCATGAATGTTATTTTGCCTTATTTTTTTTATAATAGAGTTTTTCGTAAAATCATTAATATGTCTAATAAAAATATTTTAATTATTTTATTTAAAACTTAATACTCACCGATTGGTTAATAATCTAGTAATTGAATTAATTGTTTTACATGAAAAAACAACACCTTGAAATCTTAGTAAGTGAAATCAACATATTGGATGATTGCTTGTGAAAATAGGCTGTTGAGAAGTTTCCTGTTTAGGAATACTTATTATCTGGCCCAATATAGCGCTTAAAGGACATCTCTGCAAATACGGTCAAAATACCGGCATCTCTTATAACGTTATGATTTGTTTATGTTTAGTCAATTAATTATATACACTTTTTATTGACCAATCGATGAGTTAATACCTTTTTAAGCTGCCGTTAAATTTTTTATATTACAATTTGTAATGACTTTTCAAGTATTATTTTTAATAAAAGTTATTATTTGATAATAAGGTGACCTGCGCCTTGTTTGTTTCTCCTTTTTGAAGAAAGAGAAAAAATAGGGTAGAGTAGAGCACTGATTCAGTGCTCCCGGTCAGACTCTTCAGTAAATTCCTAGAGTTACCCAACGGCATTCCCTCTCGTGACACATTCAACAGAGTATTCTGCTTGCTTTGCTGTCACCGGAAGCTTTCCGTGAATGTTTTATAAATTGGATACAGGACATTGCCAAAATTCTTCCTGGGCAGGTAATTCCAATTGACGGAAAAACGGTGCGCCGTTCGCATGACAGGAAGTCCGGCAAAGCTGCTATCCACATGGTAAGTGCTTGGGCAACGGAAACCAAACTCGTTCTTGGCCAAGTGAAGACAGATGAGAAATCAAACGAAATAACAGCGATCCCGGAACTGCTTGATCTGCTTGATGTTAACGGTTGCGTGATAAGCATTGATGCCATGGGATGTCAGAAAAAGATCGCTGAACAGATCATTGACCAAGGAGGAGATTACGTTTTCGGCCTCAAGGGCAACCAAGGGAATCTTCACAAGGAGGTTGAACACTTTTTCACAGGGGGTGACGATCAATATATTGATTCTTTTGATTTTTTCACAGAAGAAGACCTGGCCCACGGGCGGAAGACCGTACGGCGATACTATACGTCTGACGCTCTCGAAGGAATTTCGGACGCGAGTAAATGGGGAGGACTTAAGACGATAGCTATGGTGGAATGTGAAAGCGAGAGGAACGGAAAACATTCCCACCAACTCCGATGCTATATCGGAAGCATTGAAAATGATGCGAAAGTTTTTGCTGAAGCGGTCAGAAGCCACTGGGGAATAGAAAACGAACTCCATTGGGTTTTGGACATGTCCTTCCGCGAAGATGAATCAAGAATCAGACAAGGAAACGCTGCTGAAAACGTTGCCCTTTTGAGACATTTCGCACTTAATTTATTAAAGCAGGAAAAAACAGCTAAGGTCGGAATCAAAAATAAACGACTCATGGCCGGTTGGGATAACGATTACTTGCTGAAAGTATTGAATGCTCTATAGATTAAATGCGTTTGCCCTGGACACCGCAGGGTGGTGTAATTTCACCGTTGCTGGCTAACTGCTATTTGCATATTCTGGATCGGGTATGGCAACGACGCAACCTCAGGGCTAAGCTGGGGGCGCATATTGTCCGCTATGCGGATGATTTTGTGGTGATGTGTCGAGTTGGTGTAGAGAGGCCAATGGAAGTGGTGCATCATGTGCTGGAAAGACTTGACCTTGAACTCAATGAGGGCAAAACGCACATAGTGGACGCTACTGAAACAGGTTTCGATTTTCTTGGTTTTACAATTCAGATGAGTCATGGAGCTCAAAGCGGTAAACCGTATCCTAATGTACGACCGGCAGATAAATCGTTGAAAAGAATCAAGGCGAGGCTGACGGAACTGACAGACAGGAAACTGACCTGCATTCCCCTGAGTGATGTCGTGGGTAACGTAAACCGCAGTCTTCGTGGCTGGGCGAACTATTTCCACTTTCGTAACTCAAGTAAGATGATGAGCAAGGCCAGGCAACATGCGGAAGACCGCTTGAGAGTCCACCTGATGAAGCGCCATAAGGTCAGGGATAGGAAAGCGGCTTTATGTCGATTTCCTCGCCGTGACCTCTATGAGCGTTACGGGCTGTACAAGGTTTCTGGAAAAGCGGGCTGGAGTTCGGCGCATGCCTCGGTATGAAGAGCATCGGAAAGCCGTGTGCGGGAAAACCGCATGCACGGTTTGATGAGGGAGCATTGAGGAAGCAAGTTCCTGGTACACGTAGTAGCCGCGTGCGGCGAGGCGTTTGTAAAAGGGTCAGGATTACTGCTGAACCAGTGCTCTACTCTACCTGATTCTTTGTTCTGGGAATCAAGATGTGGGAGGAGGGGTATGACTGGTTACGACAGTGTCTGTCTCTACTTGGGAAAATTAAAAGAGCAATAGAATAGGCTCCGAAATGATGAAGGGGAACGATGTACTCGTTCCCCTGTCAAATTGCTTGTCAGCTACATTTTTTACCAATTCACCATATAGCAGGATAAATTTCGTCCCTCTTCAAGATCCTTTCCTTCCATAAAACGTTGCATGGACTCGGCAGCCACCTTGCCCTGATAGACGGCCTTAGCCGCAGTTTGGGGACCAAGAACGTTGTCGCCTCCAGCAAAGATCCACGGAACTGAGGTTTGGAGCGTCCGAGGATTCACTGTATAGGTACCCCAGGATTCTAGCTTAAGATCTGTCCCGTTATCCGCCTCATGCTGAACGTTCTGGCTGATGGCCGGGATGATGGAATCTGCTTCGATGATAAAATTGGACCCTTCTTGTACCACCGGACGACGACGCCCGGAATCATCCGGCTCACCCAGTTCCATCCTAATGCACTCAACCCCGGTGAGCTGATCCTTTTCATCAGCATGGATCTTTACCGGAGCCGCAAGGATTTCCACCCGTACCCCTTCTTCCTCCAGATGATGGACCTCAGAACCGGAGGCGGGCATCTCTTCCTTGGTTCGCCGATAGAGAATAAATACCTCATCAGAGCCGGTTCGCAAGGCTGTTCTGGCGACATCAATAGCCACGTTACCGCCACCGACCACCACCACTTTTTTTCCAATATTTACAGTTTCTCCGGTAAGCACTCTTCGGAGATAATCCACGCCATGCAGAACGCCTTTGGTGGTCTCTTCTCCCTCAATGCCTAATTTGCGTCCTTCATGAGCACCGACGCCGATAAAGACGGAATCGTACCCATCCTCCCGGAGCTCCTGAAGCGTCTTGTCCTTTCCGATGGTCACACCGAGTTTGATTTCTACTCCACAATTTTTCAAAGCAGCAAGTTCCGCACCGATGATGTCGCGGGGGAGCCGATAATGGGGAATACCCACCGAGAGCATACCGCCAAACACGGGCAGGGCTTCATAGATGGTGCATTTATATCCCTGATGGGCCAAAACATGGGCGGCGGTGATCCCGGCCGGGCCGGAGCCGACAATGGCGACCTTGCGTCCGTTGGGGATAGCGCAGTCCTTGGTCATTGCTTTCTTGTTGGCGACCATCCAATCAGTGAGATATCGTTCCAGCATACCGATGGCAACCGGCTCACCCTTTTTTCCCCGAAGGCAACTGCCTTCGCATTGAAATTCATGTGGGCAGACTCGGGAACAGACAGAGGGCATAGTGCTCGTTTCCCGCACTTTCCAATAGGCTTCCTCGAATTTTCTATCTCGAAGTAAAGCGATAAATCCCGGAATGTCATTACGGATTGGGCATCCGTCTATACAAGCTGGCTTTTTGCATTGCAGGCAGCGTTGAGCCTCAAGTATCGCGGTCTCTTCACCATAGCCCGCAGTTACTTCCTTAAAATTTTTTATTCGCTCAGCCGGATCAAGTTCCTGGGGATTCTGCCGGGGGATAGCCATTCGTTCTGCCGGTTTCATTACACCTCCTACGACTCTGTTATTTCTGATCACAAAATTTAAATGGTACTAATTATAATCTATTTTGTTGATAGATCAAGATTTTGTCTATTCAGCAGTCAATAATGCAGTACTTTTTTGTGTAAAAAAGCTTAAGTGATTACAATTATGTTAATTAATTTTGAGAGACAGGTCCTTTTGAATAATAATCTAAAAATACAATCATTATGTCTCGATTATTTGCTTACTCTTCATTAGCTCATTACTTGTTTGAGCAGTCGTGAAAGCTGTGACATGCTATACGGTTTCTTAAGAAAGCCGGAGCAACCGGCCTCCAAGGTCTTCTGGACTTCGACATCTTCAGAGTACCCGCTGACAAGCAAGGCTTTTTGCTGCGGATGTATCCTGCGGATTGCTTCAAAAGTTTGACGACCGTTCATTCCCGGCGGCATGAGCATATCCAAGAGAATAAGATCAACCACCTGCCCTTGACAAAATTGCACGGCCTCTTCACCTGATTGAGCCAAATAAACAGTGTATCCTGATTCCTCCAGAATACACTGTGCTATTTCACGCATTGTCGGATTATCATCAACAACAAGAATGCTTCCGCTGCCCTCAACAAGCATGCTTTCTTCATCATTTTTGTTGTCGAACGTGTCGAGCTTGCCTTCCATAGCTGCTGGCAGGCAAATGATGAAAACCGTTCCCTGCTCATGACTGTTCACTTCAATCGTTCCATTGTGCTCAATGATCGCATTCTGGACCATAGTTAAGCCAAGTCCGGTTCCGCTACGTCCTAAGGCCTTTTTGGTGTAAAAAGGTTCATAGATATGTTTGAGATCACTTTGGTCTATACCTGCGCCATTATCAATGATTTTAAAGACAACATATTCACCTTCATCTCTCGACGAATGCTCTTCCCCCGGAAGTATTATCATATTTTCGGTAATAACTTCCACTTCGCCTTTGTTTTCTGTTGCTTCGATAGCCTCAAAGCTGTTTATAACAAGATTCATGATCATCTTGTGAAGGTATACAGGAACTCCGAGAACGGGAAAAAGATCTTGAGCAAAAGAGGTTGCAACATGTATGTGAGGGTGCTGTTCAGAGAGATATTGAAATTCAGCTGATTCGAGATATTCTGTAATAATCGAATTCAAAAGGACCGGTATTCTATTTTGAGCAGTCCCTCTGGTTAGCGTCAGCAGGTCTGCGACCACGTCAGCTGCTCGTTTACCGGAGTCGAGAATACATTGAGCAGATATTCTCATTTTGGTACCGTCCGGGAGTTGATACAATATCAGCTCAGCATAATTGACCACCCCGGCAAGAATATTATTGAGATCATGGGCAACACCGCTGGCGGTCATCCCGATGGCAGCCATACGTTCAGCCTGAATCATACGGAGCTGCGTATCATGCAATTCCGCAAGGGTTTTCTCGAGTTCCTGGTTCTTGGTCTCAAGTTCTCCCAACATTTCTGATTTTGCCTGGTTGGCCGCTTGAGCAGTCAAATAATCATACTCTATTTTTTCTCTTCTTTTGCGTTCTTCGATATTCGCTATACGCCCATCAATGGCTATCGGTTTTCCTTCCTGATCTTTTTTGACATGGGCTGTCAACGAGGCCCAGAAACGAAAACCATCAGCACGTCGAGGACGAATTTCCACGTCCTGAATTTGGCCTTGCTCGTGTATTCGAGTAAAAAGTTTTTCCTGTTCTTCTTCATTGCCGAAAAGTAACCTCCGTTCTCGGTTAAACTGGTCAGTCATGGATTCCGGGGTATCATATCCCATCATTTTTGCGAGAGAAGGGTTTGCAACTTCCAGCATTCCATCAATGGTGTAGCTGAATATCCCTTCCACTGCTGATGAAAAAAGAGTGCGGTATTTTTTTTCCGCATCCCGAGTCTTCTGCCAGGATCGGAGGCGAAAAAAGGCACTGTTTGCCATGCTCAGGAGGGGAAAAAGATATTTTTCTTCATCTCCTTCTGACCTTCCTTTTTTATAGGAGGTGCCGATTGAAGGTAATAGGAATCCTTGATCTGGATCCGGATCAAGAGAATGTTTTTTCTTCTCCTGATAGCCTGTACCCAGGCGGGCTGTTTTCGAAACATACACCTGAAGGTCGGTTACCTCTTTATTAATCAGCTCAGAAAGTTTGTCGAGGGTATTCGCTGTAACAAAAGATGCCCCGGCTTCATTTACCATTTTGAGAAGCCGGGTATTGCGTTCCGTTGCGGCTATCATTCTATTGACATGGCGCATTAAACTGCCGAGTTGATCTAATGAGTTCGCCTGTGGGATACGGACGGAAAGGTTGCCTCGTTCAACGAGGCTCAGTACAGCTCTGGTTTTGTTGATTCTGGGAACAAAAAGATAATGGAGAAGCAAAACCTCCAATAAAGAGGTCAAGAAGATAGTGATGAGTGATCCGATAAAAAAAACTCTCATAACCTCCTTCTTTCGAGCTGCTATGACACCCCCGTCTATTTTTATATAGAGAACGCCTATGAGGTGCGTTCTATTTCGCAGGGGAGAAAGGATAGAGATAAAATTTATTTTTTTATGTTGGTGAAAAACGATTTGCTGATCTGAAAAATGCAGATTGATTTTTTGAAATAGTTTTCTTTCGTCCTCGTCAAGATAACGTTCATAATGAACTCCTTCTCTTTCAGGAAGAGCGGAATAATATATTAATCCACTGGGTTTGGCGATAAAAACATCATGAATTTTTTCTTGAAGCAGGTTTTCAAACGAGTCAATATTGACGACCGTATTAAGGTTGAGAGCTCGCTTGGACAGGAGAGCGGCTGGCATGGAAATTTTATTTTTCAGATTTCGATCAATTTCCTCACAGAATTTTTGGGTATAATGATACCCCATGACTGTTAATAAAAATGTTTCTATTCCCAGGATAGAAATACATATTTTGATAGGTATGGAGGAAAAGAATTTTTTCATTCTTCATGGGGAGGGTGTTTGCCAATCATTGTTTGATGCCTTTTCTTTCGTTTTTTCTGAAAACGCCGGTACAGTTCATCGTAATATTCCTGCGCTGTGATCTTACCCTCCAGAATACAGGCGAGTTTTTCATGAAACTCTGTTTTATTCACCGGGCAATCAATGCCGAAGACATACGTCGGCACTCGGAAGTAGCGCATCGGCATTTTGCCGTATTTTTTAGTCATGTCACTGAGGAAGGAACCGTATACATCTGCTCTGTCTAATGATGCGGTAACCGGATCGCAAATATTGCCCTTCAGTCCTGTCGGGTTCATTGTATATTCAACCCATTCCTCAGCAACCTTAGGCTCAGCCCAAAGCATGAGCATATCAACAGCTCGGTCTCGATTCGGGCTCCTCTTCATCACTGCAAAGGTGTTAATATAATCACCCACTAATCCATTTGGTCGGTGGACATAGGGGAATTCCACAGGGATAAGTTTTTGTGCCTTTTCTGGATTTTTGCCACGAAAATGGCTGTACATAAAGGTACCTGCAACGATAAATAATCCGTCATCATCCAAAAAATCCGTTTCCCATTCGTTCCAAGAAAGCTTTCGCCAATTTCTGTTAAAAAATGGCTGGTAGGCGGCAAGCTGCTCAAATATGCGCAGGGTATCAAGAAAAGGCTGAAGTTTTCTCTGATCAAATTTTTCTTCAATAGCAAATTTGGGGTCGACGAATTGTGATTTAAAAAGATATTCGAACAGATAAGCCATGCGATTCCAAATGCCTAATTTAACAAAAGGAATGGCTGCCTTGTTTTTTTTATTATACTCAGAGGTTGCCCGCGCATAGCTGATAAAATCCTCTGTCGTCATGTTGCGTTCTTTAACTTTGATCCCTATTTTACGAGCTACCTGAGGATTGTACCATAAACAGAGAATAAATCCCTCAATCATAGGACCTACCAATATGCCTCCTGTCTGCTGTTTATACCAAGGGTTGGTGTTAATAAAATTCTTCTGGGTTGCAGGGAAAGAAGGGATTGTATTAAAATCAACAAGATGCTTTTCCCCCCAATTTGGATCTCCCAGTAATTCACTGACATGGTGATACACAGTGACTCCGAGATAGATAATATCCCAATCAATATTGCCGGTCTTGATCATTCGGACAATAGTATTTGCAGCCTTCCATTTATAGGTTGCTCCAGGTGCGTCAAGATCCTCATTATAGCGAAGGTTTACTTTGACATCGGGATAAATAAATTCGTATTCCCGTTTGATTTCCTCGATCAGCTGCTGACGTTTGTCTGCGCCTTTCCAATGTCCGATCCAGTTCAGCTGGCTGGCGTTACTCTCTCCTGAGAGGAGGGGATTATATAATATAATCGAAAGGATGAAGATAAAAAAATAATGTACGATATGCATAATCAATAGGTCCGGCTGAAAATATATTGAGCCAGAGCTCGTAACGGTTCTGCTCGTTCATCAAAAGAAGAAAGGGCTGTCTGGGCACAGTCCACAGCCTCCTTTGCCAAAGCACGGGTTTTCTCCTGACCAAAAAAGGCCGGATACGTGGCTTTGCCTTGTTGCGCATCCGTGCCCGCAGTTTTTCCCAACTGTTCTGTTGACGCAGTAACATCCAGGAGATCATCAACGATCTGGAAGGCCAGTCCCACGGCATCTCCATAGCGAGTCAGGGCCTCAAGCTGTTTTTGATCGGCCTGGGCAGCAAGGGCACCTATCCGAACGGACGCAGTGATCAATGCACCGGTTTTGGATCTATGAATAGTTTTGAGCAGTTCAAAGGGAATTGTTTTCTCCTCACTGGCAATATCCAGGTATTGCCCGCCCACCATTCCTTGAGAACCAGCCGCCTTTGCCAGGACAGCAATGAGCTGTAAGCGTGTTTCCGTTCCCGGAGCGGGCAGGCTGGGATTGCTGAGCAAAGCAAAGGCATAGGTCAGCAGGCCGTCACCGGCCAGAATAGCCTCGGCTTCCCCGAATTTTTTATGACAGGTGGGCTGCCCTCGACGGAGATCATCGTTATCCATTGCAGGCAGATCATCATGGATTAAGGAATAGGTATGGATACATTCAAGTGCGCAGGCAGCAGGCAGTAATATTTCTTCAATCTCCGGGGCGGCACTGACTGAACGTCCTGCTGCAAGGCAGAGAATTGGTCGTATGCGTTTTCCGCCGACAAAGAGACTATAGCGCATTGACGCAATATGACCGGAAAAATCACCTTCCTGTTCCATCATGTATCGTTGCAGGCCATTTTCCACAACCTGGCGTTGCTCATGGAGGTATTGTTGGATATCAAACATTTTTTTATGTATTTTTTCTGGAGCGATTTTGTTGATTGTTGCTCCCCTCCCCTAAATCTGTAACAGTCAGGTAAAAACTATCCTTAAAAAACATCCAGAATATAATCAGGTTTAAACGTCGCATAATTGATCTTACGTGAAGTTTTTCAATAAAATCATGCTCATCGTTCTGGTCGCCGCTTATGTCAAGCAACGCGATCACTCCTCCCATTCCCGCCCATCCCGAGCCAGCAAGGCCACCGAAGCCACCGGTCCCCAGGTGCCTGCCGGGTATTGCTTAGGCGGTTCGCTGGATTTATCCCAAGCCTCCTGAATGGAATCAATCCAGGTCCAGGAGTGTTCAACCTCATTTCGATGAATAAACAGGGCCTGACTTCCCTGCATGACATCCAAAATCAGGCGTTCATAGGCATCGGCAACCCGCTCTTTTTTAAAGGCCTCGCAAAAACTGAGATCCAGCATGGTGCGCTGAAGATGGATGCCGTCCCCAATGCCCGGTGCCTTGTTCAACATCTCTATTTCCACCCCTTCGTCAGGCTGAAGGCGGATCACAAGCTTATTGGCCGGTAAAGAACGGTATGAGTCGGTAAAAATATTATGGGGCAGCTGCTTATAATTGATCACCACCTCGGAGCGCTTGGTGGCCATAGCCTTGCCGGTACGCAGATAAAAAGGCACCCCGGCCCAACGCCAGTTATCGATATCCAACCGGATGGCGACAAAGGTTTCTGTACTGGACATCGGATTACCGCCTGCTTCCTCCAGATAACCGGGCACTGGTTTACCCCGAATAAAACCAGGGCCGTACTGTCCCCGCACGACCTTACGCTCGATATTTTCCGTTGTGATCGGACGCAGGGCCTTGAGCACCTTCAGTTTTTCATTGCGCAGACTGTCGGCATGGAGATTGACCGGCGGCTCCATAGCAACCAGAGTCAGGATCTGCATCAGGTGATTCTGTACCATGTCCCGCAACTGGCCAGACTTATCAAAATAACCCCAGCGGCCCTCAATCCCCACCTCCTCCGCCACGGTGATCTGCACATGATCAATGGTGTTATGATCCCAGTTGGTTGTAAAAATAGAATTGGCAAAGCGCAGGGCTAACAGATTCATCACTGTTTCCTTGCCCAGGTAATGATCAATTCGGTAGACCTGATTTTCATGAAAAAACTTGGCCACAAGATCGTTAATCTGCCGGGAGGAAGCCAGATTGCGCCCTATGGGTTTTTCCAAGACCACCCTGGTCTCTGGGGAAATTAATCCTGCATGATTCAGGCCTGTACAGATATCTCCAAACAGAGAAGGCGCGACAGAGAAATAATTCACCATCACCCGACATTGCTGATTAGTCACCTTGCAGAGACGATTATACTCTTCAGGACGATCAAGATTGATCAACACATAATGCATCCGGGCCAGAAGCTGCTCTTCAGCCTCCCGATCAAGAGGTTCCTCTACAAACTTTTCCAGCTTTTTCCGTATGTCAGCCTGAAAGGCGTCCTGGTCGAGTTCGTGACGAGCCACCCCGATGATCCTGGTATCGTAGTTGAGCATGCCTGACTTCTCCAGCTCATAGAGTGAAGGCAAGAGCTTACGCTGAGCCAAATCACCCATAATACCGAAGATAATAAAATCGCAGGATCGTTTCTCCATCATGTCGGGCTCCGTCTGAGTTGTATTATTATCGCGTATGGATATAAAATAAAATCAATTAATTAAAAATTACAGGAGAAGGGGCTCAATACTCCCAGCGCAAGGTGGCGAAGAGGGCGCGCCCTGACATGGGATATCCTTTGACATAGGCGTAGTCTTCGTCAAAGAGATTATTGACCTCTCCGCGCAGGATAAAGGCACCTATTCGATTATCCTCATAAAAACGCCAGGAAGCGGTCAGGTCGGTGACCGTGCTTGCGTCCAGTTCGACCACCGGGGTGGGGTACGCATCGGACTCCCAATCCTCCACATTCTGAACGCCCGCATAGGCGACATTGAGGCGGCAGGAAATCCCGTCACCGTTACTGACAATCAGACCAGCAGAAAAATTTTCTCCGCTGACATCCAGCAGGTCCTCACCAGTGCTCTCGTCTTCATACTCAGTCAGCAGGGTCAGGTTGAAATAGGGACGAACCTCCCAGGGCCAACCCATGCGCATCCCCAAATCATAGGAGAATTCGCCCTCAAGCCCGGAGATCGACGCATCTCCGAGATTCACCCAAGTCTTGGACCCATCCTCCAAGTAGTCGGTGATGATTTTGTCTTTAAAATCCGTGTAAAAATAGGTGAGGCCCGCCTTGAAGGCGTTGCTGTTATAGTCCATACCCGCTTCATAGGTGCTGCTTGATTCAGGATCAAGATCGGGATTACCAACAGTGCGGGTGCCGTAGCTGTCAAAATCCGCAGCAAGTTGATCTGCCGAGGGGATCATAAAGCCTTGAGCATACTGAGCCCGCAGTTTGAGCTGTTCGGTGACCATCCAGGAAAGCCCGGCCTTAGGAGTGAAATGATCGGCATCCGTGTTTCGACCTGCCGGTTCCACAACCTCCACCTCGTAGCTGTCGTAGCGCAACCCGATATCAAGGGTCAGGCGTTGATCTGGAAAGGTTGTTTTGCCGAGGAGAAAGACTGCGGGGTTAGTGTAGCTGGTTTTATTTGGAGTCCAGGTGTTTTCCACCTCATAATCCAACCAGTCAATGCCGCCAGTGATTCGGGTTTGGCCGAAGGTTCCGGTGAGCTGGGCTTGAGCACCCTGCTGATCGGTTGTGTTGGAGGAGGCAATGTCGTTATCCCAGCCGCTCGGGTCGGAGCCCGTGGGGTCTAGCCAGGTATTTTCATCCTTGCCGAAGAACCAGCGGGCCATCCACTGCCAGCGGTTCGAGCTGTCTGCTCCTGTATAGTTGAGATCAACAGAGTAGTTTTCCTTGTCCGTGCTGTCATCCAGATCGTTGGCCGTGAAATAGCCGGGACTGCCGTAGGAGTCGAGTTCAGAACCGGTGAAGGTCAAGCCCAGGCGGTTTCTATCAGAAAACGACCATCCTATGTTCGCACTGACGCCTGATGCGGCATCAACGCCGGTATTGCCGAACTCTTGGCCGTTCCCGGTTTTATAGTCATCTCGGGAGGATCGGCTGTATGAACCAGCAAAGTCGAGCTTACCTTCCTTCAAGGTGCCGCCTACATTGGCTTCATAGGCCCCAAAAGACCCGCCGCCCGCTTCGACAAAGGCTGTAGTGCGTTCTGCCTTGCGGGTGATGACATTGACCACCCCGCCCATGCCTGCTGAACCGTACTGCACAGCTCCAGCACCTCGAACGATTTCAATTCGTTCGATATTCCCGGTCAGCAACTTAGCTACATTGCCGGTTCCAGCTCGACGACCGTCCAGCAAAATCAACACATGGCCCTGAAGATCATTGCCGTGCGAATCTGTGCGGAAGCCCCGAAGCCCCACGGAGGTCAGGCCGCCCGGATACTTATGAATATGGCCTATCGATTTCTCCGCCAGCAGATCGCCTACATTGCGGCTCGCAGACTGTTCAATCTCTTCCCTATCAATAACTGTGACATTGGCACTGACCTCCTTTTTGCTCTCCATTGTTCGGGCAGCAGTGACGACCACTTCATCCATCATTACCGATTGTTCAGGAGCTGTATCAGCGGCAAGCGCGGTTTGTACACAGCAGGTACCGATAATCAGCTGGGCAGTCAAGGTTGCATAACATTTTTTCATGGGGTTTCCTCTGGTTTGTTGCCCGAGGAGGTGCTTGAAAAAAGCAAAAAAATCCCCGGACCAATTGAAATATTGATCCGGGGATGCCCTGATTTTCCACGAATAACTTTGCGCATCTCTCTTCCTTGTCCACGGGGAGCGAGGCGATCCTGTCATGCTTTTTCTCCGGCACGGCAGATTGATAAATTTCAGACAGGTCTTCTGACTCCCGGATCGTCCTTTTGCTGCGCCTTCCCGCATGGAAATCATGCAGTGGCCTGATGCAGCGTTTGTCCCCGGTTACAGCGGCGGGCCCGTCCCGGATTCACACCAGGTTCCCTCTTACGCTCGGTTAGGAGCATCTGAAATACTGGATAAGCCTAACAAAAAAAAAACAAAAGGTCAAGTTGTTGGTGGATCGCTCCGGGGAGATGCCTAAATTGATTTTTCCGGCTGTGACAGTCGAAACGGCAGTAAATGCATCTTTCAGTACGGTGATCATAACAAAAAATGGCTACAGGCGGGTTTGCCCGAATGCTTATTTTTATAATATCGTAAATGAATATATGAGGACATTTTTTTTGCTACTCCAGCAGGTGCAGGTATTGAATGCAATGCAAGATGCTTTTGCACAGAGGACTAACGGCCATCTAGGCGGACGAAAGAGTGAAAAGAAGCACTAAAACTACCAAGTAGCTCGTAGCCCCGATGATTTACGAACATGATCAATCCTGCGTTCCAACTCCACCCGCCAATTGGCATGGATACGGGCTGCAGAAGGCGCAATCAGCTCAGGCAGACCATAGACCAGACGGTCGGCAGCCCGACTGGCCTCAATAACCGCCTCAATGGAACGTGCCCCGAATTTATACTCACCAAGAAGTAAACGGAGCAGCAGCCCAGAACTTTTTCGAGCGGCTTTTTTCCAATGGGTTTGCATTTGATGGGCGATAATGAGAGAACGTTTATGAAGAATCCTGCGCAACTCTTCCAGGTCTTCCTCGGTGGCCGACTCTTGCAACAGATGCGCTGGTATTTCAATACCGTCAATATCTAGAACCACACGGAGGCGGCTCATGAAATCAGGTATTTTCAATGTTTTGGATTTTTTCAACTGTTCTGCATCATCAGGGGACAGCAGTTTTTCCATGCCCTCCCAGCTGGCCTTGACACCGCCTGCAAAAACAAAGATAGCCCGACCGATATGGTAAGGAATACCGTGAACATAGGTTACTCCATCCTGCATTGAGGGCAGAAAAAAGCGAAGATAACCGAACTCATCCCCGTTATATCGACAGTCGAATTCATCCCAGAAGGCAATAGGTACCCGGCCTCGGGCCACCGAAGCCCTGATCGGATCGATTGCTGAATTGATTTCTTCGGGGCTGGCAAATTGGGTGAGATTAAATTCAAAAAAATCAAAAGGATTTCCGTCGTAATGGCGAGCGATCTCATCTGCTACCTGTTTCACGGCAAAAGATTTTCCTGAACCAGGGGGACCGAAGACCCCGATACAGAGAGGGCGGAGGACGGCTTCCTTGGAGACATAGGAATCCATGACTTGATGCAGGGTGATAACCGGATCAATTTCAGCCGGATCCGTGGTCCGCAGATGGCCGATTTGACACATAGGGAGATGGTCGAATCCGGTACCGCGATTGACCTCTTCCTTAAGATGATGCAACACGGAGATGATGGTATCAATATGTCCTGCATATCGAACCCCATCGTTTGGTAGGTTGCAATGCGATTCATACTTTCGTTGAAAAAAGGAACGCAAGGCCTTTTTCTTTTCCTCCCCCCAGGATTGACAGGCCACCAGTGCCAAATTTTTTTCAAATTCTGTGGACGAGTTCGGTAATTCGACAAAGCTTGGATCTTTTCTGATTATTTCCAAAGAAGCACAGGGGCAGTCATTCTGGCAACTAGAAGTCTGCTCCTGCCAAGCAAGCTTCAGGCGACCGCCACGCTCCTCACCGCATTCGATGGCAGAGCATGGCCAGTCAGCCGGACAAACCGAGCCGAAATCCAGTTTTGGCAGTTTGAGTTGACCGTCAAAATTATACCCGTGGTCATTGAGCACTTTCCAATTGACCAACACCTGCTTAGAAAAGGCAAAAAAGCAATTCCGGCAGAAGTCAAGACAATTAAAGCGAAAGATATTCATGGTCAGCATTGCGGTGACCATAGTGTCGTAACAGGGCACAGACCCGCGTTTCTTGAACGAGCTTTTTTTCGGCAGCATGCCTTTACGATAGCGGAAAAAGGTGCCATCAGGCCCGGCATAAAGAATGGCATGGGGAAACATCTCCACTACGATATGACAGAGAAAGCGATTACCCAACGGATCCCAAAGCCCCACCTCGCTGGTTTTAAGTGCCCGCAAGCACATGGCGACAATACTTTCCCAGGTGACGGCGGAATCCATTTCCATACGGGTGGTTTCCAAATCGGAAAGACGACAAAAAAGAGTAAAACGTTTTCCAAGCCGCTTGGCCCACGGCTGCCAATGGGCAACAGAAATCCCCATAGCGATGCACCACATATCAGGATTCAAGGCCATCATATCGTCGCACACTTGCGGGGGGGCACCGGAGTCGTCTATAAGCACCATCCCCGTGTTATTGCCTACAATGGAACACTCATGTTCATTGATCACAAAGGCAGAGGATTTTTTCATGCGTTCCTCAGACGGCAACAGCTGGCTCACCATAAACCAGCCATCATGATCATCCTCACCACCGGTTTTCTGCCTTTTGAAAATTTGATATACCTGTTTTTCGTCCCCATAGTTGAGACAATCAACTTGGGGAGTAAGGCCTGATTCAGCAAGATAAGAATTCAGCCAGGTCAGGCATTGTTCTAATCTTCCCTTCTCAACAGTGACCGGTCCGGCAAGCAAATCAATATTATCACCGGGGTTGTAGCCATAGGCAGGCAGGCTACCCTCTTGCAGTAAACTCACCTCCTTAACCGGGAGATTGGTTATTTTGACGTTGGAACCAAGAATGAGAATTTTTGAGCTATTGGCGGCCATATTTTACTGTCTATAAAAGAAAGAAACCCTGAAACCTTCTGATCATAGGAAATGAGGCGGAAGCAAGAGGGTTTCAAGATTTTTTTTGCTATCAAATCAATAGACAGCTCCCGATCAACTGTTTTTATCCTTTGTACGAAACTTCTTGCTCGTTTCAGCCCTGTCTGTACTGCGCTCAAATCCAATGCTTGAGCTCGGGCGGAGTGATAAAATATAAGTACTTCACCCTCACCCTGAATAATTGACGCCTTTCCAGGCTGTCGACGTGTTGAAAAATTAACGTCGAAGACCGGCAATAGTGTCGATTATACCTGTACGGGTACTTATTCATCATAACAAGTATAACCTTGTATGTTTTTTTTTGTTACAAAAAAGTAAGTAACGTGTCAAGGAAGGAGGTATATGCTGATTATAAATCAATAAACCATTTGTTTAACGATCAATCTTTTTTGTGCTTTTCGTTACAAAAATAAACAGCCGCACCTAGGAGTAATAACGCGAAAGCAATAGTATGCATTTTTTGTGATATAACTTTTTGTTTTTTTATTTTGGAATGGCAGGAGCCGAGTCTCCTGCTGGAGGGGCGGCTATCAGGATTGAGGGCACAGAGAAGCTTTTAGCGTGAAGGAGAGGGCATTTCGCGCTCAGGAAGATCTGTTTCAGGCGGGGATATTTTTGATATCCACAATGGGTGTGCCGTTGAGGATATCAAGGCCGGAAACTTTGATTCGGCAGCTGTCCACGGCCAAGACTTTCAGCTCGGAAATTGCAATGGGGTTGGGGCGCATAGGACTGCGAGTGGCAAACACACCGTGCAAGCCTCTGGATTTGTCCCCGCGCGGATAAACTTGCAGGGCCTCTCGGTCGGCTTGGTGGAACCAGCAGAGGATAACGATGGCCTGACCTGCGGCTATGCCTTTGAGCCCTTCCCGGTATCGGGGATAGATTTCCAAGGTACCGGTGCGGTCTGATTCTGCGTGGAATTTCGGAGCATCCTTGATGGTGAGGATGTCGTTGTGAACCTTGCCGATGAAGTGGAGTTCTGGTAGATGCATAAGATGGCCTCTTCGGAGAGAGTTATATGAAGTTTCATTGATTATTTTTTTCTCCATATCGAAGGATAAACGATTATCAAAAAGTGTTCAAGAAAGAGATGTTTATAAAATAATGCTTTACTTAAGACCTCAATATTATTTATTATGAAATTAATATGAATGAGTGTGCCATCAATTGGTGCAGATCTACCAACTTAATGTGCTTAGTGGAGGAAACAAAATGAAATTATATAGACATCTATTGGTCCCTGCTGTTTTTTGCGGTTTAACTTTATCTGGTTGTGTTACCGCAGGAGGAGGGGGGACTGCGGTAAGTGGATCAGCCGGAGGAGCAACAAGTGTTGATTCCAATATCGAGCGTTGTGAGCAGCCCTTTGGAACATTGGCCATTGATGACGGTCGAGCCGCAAGATGGTACAGCGAATTTGGCAGGGCAACAAAAGTCACAACTATTGAACCGTTGCTTCGTCTTGCAGTCCAGCAGTCCAACTGTTTTATGATTACATCAATAGGTAATCTTCGAACGGACAGCAGAATGTCGCGCATTACAGATCTCCAAAGAAATTCCGGTGAGTACAGAGCTGGCTCAAAGCAGCAGAAGGGACAGCGCGTAGCAGCGGATTATTATCTGGAGCCTCAGATTGTTATAGATGAATCCTCCATAGGGAAAGTTGCAGGCACTGTTGGCGGTCTTGTGGGGAGTACCTGGGGGAGTTTAGGAGGTGGATTGGGAATGAAATCGTCTGTAGTTACGCTTTCACTCTTTGATATTCGTTCAGCGGTGCAGATTTCTGCCTCAGAAGGAAGTTCCACTTCTAATAATTATAGTGCTGCACTGGGAGCCTTCGGCAGTCGAGGTGGCACCAGTCTAGGAGGCATGAGCAGTACACCAGAAGGAAAGGCTACAGTGGCTGCCTTTGTTGACGCCTATAATGGAATGATACGTGCTTTAAGAAATTATGAAGCGCAATCAATTAAGGGCGGATCCGGTCGTGGAGGATTACTTAGGGTTAATTAACTGTCGGTCTGAAGGAGGAGAGAGCATATGTATAATATAAAGAGAATCAATCGCTTTGCCTTGCTGTTCTTTGCTTGTGTCGTCCTTTCGGCATGTTCTCAAACGCAACCTCCGCAAAACACAATGCGGATTCACAACTCGTCCGGTATCTCTGACCGCCCGTTGAATTATGCCTCATATGATCCGTCCACTGCGGTTCCAGATGCCGACCCAGAAGGGCGCATTCTAGCCTTGGAAGCACTTGCGCAACAAGATCCTCGTGCTGCCTATGACTTGGGGTTACGCTTTTTTCGTGGAGACGGTGTGCGGCAGGACAGTTATCAAGCGATTAAATGGATGAGGGATGCTGCAGAACGCGGAGACCTTGAGGCGCAGAAAGCAATTGGACGTTTCTACCTGACCGGCCTTGATGAAATGGGGCCTGATCCTCAGGAAGCGGAAAAATGGTTGAAGATTGCAGTCAGTCGTGGAGACAAAGAATCGGAGAAACTGCTGCAAGAGGCTTCCGAGGCTCGAAAAAGAGAAATTGACTATCATCGATGGAGAAGCTATTGGCACCCCAGATTTTATGGCTACTGGCATTCTGGATACCCCTATAGATATCACTGGCGATATGGAAGATGGTATTATTGAGGATGCGAACGTAAAACGTAGAGCTGATTTTTTTCATTTTTGATTTGGCTGTAAAAAATACCCCGTTCCAAGGAGGAGCGGGGTATTTTTTTTGCGCGATAAACAAACAGAAAACGATGAGGCTTGACGACTTACCCCACAGCCTGCTCCATAGCAACAGCAACAGCAACGGATGCTCCAACCATAGGATTATTTCCCATGCCGATAAAACCCATCATTTCCACATGGGCCGGAACCGAGGAAGACCCGGCAAACTGAGCATCGGAATGCATCCTGCCCATTGTGTCGGTCATGCCGTAGGAGGCTGGTCCGGCAGCCATATTATCCGGGTGTAGGGTCCGACCGGTACCGCCGCCTGATGCCACAGAGAAGTATTTTTTGCCCTGCTCCAGGCATTCCTTCTTATAGGTACCTGCTACGGGATGTTGGAAGCGGGTCGGGTTGGTCGAATTACCTGTGATAGAGACATCAACCCCTTCATGATGGTTGATCGCCACACCCTCACGGACATCATCAGCACCGTAGCAGCGTACCTGAGCCCGAAGTCCCTCAGAAAAGGGTTTTTCCGACACAATATCCAGGGCACTGCTGGCATAATCAAACTGGGTTCTCACATAGGTGAAGCCGTTGATCCGGGAGATGATATAAGCAGCATCCTTGCCCAGACCGTTGAGAATGACCCGTAAAGGCTCGGTGCGCACCCGGTTTGCGGACTGAGCAAGACCTATGGCCCCTTCCGCAGCGGCAAAGGACTCGTGCCCGGCCAGAAAGGCGAAGCAACGGGTTTCTTCGTTGAGCAACATGGCAGCCAGATTACCGTGACCGATACCCACCCTGCGGTTTTCAGCAACCGAGCCGGGAATACAAAAGGCCTGGAGACCAATGCCCAGAGTCGAAGCAATGTCCACAGCCTTGGTTTGACCTTTTTTCAGGGCAACAGCAGCCCCGGCAATATAGGCCCAACAGGCGTTTTCAAAGCAGATCGGCTGAACCTCTTTGACAATGGTATACACATCAAAGCCCGCATCCGTACTCATCTTACGAGCTTCCTCAAGATCCTTAATACCGTGCTCGGCCAGAGCCGCATTGATCTTGTCGATTCTTCGTTCGTATCCTTCAAATAAGGCCATGATGTCTACTCCTGCCGGGGATCAATAGTTTTCACGGCATCAGCGAACCTGCCGTAGGTGCCGGTAGCCTCTTCCATTGCCGTTGCCGGATCAACGCCTTTCTTGATAGCGTCCATCATCGGTCCCATTTTGAGAAATTTATAACCGATAATTTCATCATCCTTGTCCAGGCCCAGCTCCATCACATAGCCTTCAGCCACTTCTAGGTATCGAGGGCCTTTGAGCTTGGTGCCATAGGTGGTGCCGGTGACGGTCCGTAATCCCTTGCCCAGATCCTCTAGGCCAGCCCCGATCGGCAGGCCGCCTTCAGAAAAAGCGGATTGGCTGCGACCGTAGGCAATCTGTTTGAAAAATTCCCGCATGGCCACGTTGATGGCGTCACAGACCAGATCGGTGTTCAGAGCTTCCAGGATGGTCTTGCCCGGCAGGATCTCCGAAGCCATAGCTGCGGAATGGGTCATGCCGGTGCAGCCGACGGTCTCAATCAAGGCCTCTTCAATGATGCCGTTCTTGACATTCAGGGTCAGTTTACAGGCCCCCTGATGTGGTGCGCACCAGCCCACAGCATGGCTCAGACCGTTGATATCTCCAATCTGACGCACTTGATCCCACTGTCCCTCCTGGGGGATGGGCGCAGGCCCGTGGTTTGTCCCCTGGACAACACAGTGCATCTCCTTTACTTCAGAAGAGTAGTTCATAATGAGTCTCCACAATGAATGAGTAATAATCTGGAGCGCATGATACCTATAACCGGGTAAAAATACCATGACAAAATTGCAAGCAGGTTGTAGCAGCAGGAGGGGCGGAAGATCCTTGTCTTCCTTTCTTTTTAGTAAGAGAAGAAAGAGCTATTGCATTATGTTTCTATGTCTTACAAACTTTGATGTTACGCAGCCCTGAGTTTCTGAAGTAAATCCTGTTGCAAAAAGCATTGAGCTCTTTTTTCCTATTTCTGCGGCACATAAATCAGCTGTTCAGGAGCAAAACCGAGCTGTTTGGCCTGAGCAACAAAGCGGTCAAGCAGGTCCTTCTCCACAGTTGGGGTACGCGCAAGCAGCCAGAGGTACGAATTGTCTGGGCCAGAGACGAAAGCATATTGATAATTTTCTCTGTCCAGCTCAAAGATCACATAAGAGCCGTAAAAGGGGCCAAAAAAGGATACCTTCAAGTAGCCGGTGGTTGGTTCCTCAACGAAAAAGGCCTTGCCAGCTGCCTCCTTCCACTTATTTTTCGCTGGCAGGAAACCACGATTGATCACGGAGACCCCGCCATCTTCCCGTAAAGAGTATTCCGCAGTGACCTGTTCCATACCCCGCTCGAACGAATGATCCAGGCGAGCGATTTCATACCATGTTCCCAGGTATCTGTTGAGGTCGAATCCATTGATCGGGGTAACGGCTTTGGGCATCCCAAGGCAGCCATTGAGGCATAATGAGGTTGCGAGGAGAAATATTCTTTTTGTCATGAAACGCAGGTTTGCCATGTAAGTCACCTTGGTTATGCTGTTAAAAGCGTAGCGTTCGTTGTTGGGTATTTTTCTCACACCTTGATAAGGAGTAATTTTAACGCAAAATTAAATAAATAAAAAAATAATCGACAGCTGTTTTTTTATTGGGGCACAGGGGGAAATGAGTTGACAAAAATTTAAGAATGGTTATTTATATAGTATATGATTTAAACTTGATCCAGCATCTGGCAATACCACTACGGAGGATAAATATGCAGTATTCAGTAGCGACACTTTTTCTTTTCTCCTCCCTTTTTCTCGCCAGTTCCGTTTATGCAACAGGGGTGTGCCTCAAAGGATATGGGAATACTCCTGATGAAGCATTCAAGGTGGGAACAAACCTCTTGAACAAAATGGCTGTCGAGTTGGGAAAAGAGCCGCTTTCAGCAAATTTTCAAATCCGCATTCTTCCAGAAGAGAAAAAAGACCTTTTTGCAGTATTGGTCTACTCTATGGACAAACCAACATCTTGCGATTTGCCCAAAAAACCGCAAACGGCAGAGGCTGAGCGACCGAACTGTACAAAGAATATCTGTTCTATCTAGCAGCGAGACGTAAAAAGGACAGCTCTCCAAAGAGGCACTGTCCTTTTTGGTTTCTGCTGTGAGATCACTCCGCCTTCTTGCCTTGCAGGTTGTCCAGAATTCCGTTAATAAAACTGATTGATTCCGGTTCTGCATAACGTTTAGCGATTTCTAAGGCTTCATTAATGGCCACTGTCGTTGGAACATCCTTAATATACAACATCTCATAAGCTGCGATACGAAGGATATTGCGGTCAACCAAGGCCATCCGTTCCACTCGCCAGTGGTGAGAGCAGTCAGCAAGGGCAGTATCAATTTCCTGCCGACGAGTACAGATGCCGTTAATCAACTGTTCCGCATAGTGATGGGCTTTTCGATCGCTTTTAAAGCAGGTATGAAAATTTTCTACCTCGTTATGGAGGAGACTGCTTTCAGTAGCGGGACGTTCCTGGAGATCGTGCCCGTAAAAAAATTGCAGGGCCAGTTCTCGTGATTTTCTTCGTAGCCCCATATCAAGTCACGATCGACGACAGGTAAGATGTCGTTCTGTTATTTTTGAAATACTTTCTCATTATCAACAAATCGCTCCTACAGTTGCTTCATGAGACTGATCATCTCCACTGCGGCCACAGCAACATCGGCTCCCTTATTGCCTGCCTTCGTTCCGGCGCGCTCAATGGCCTGCTCAATGGTCTCGGTGGTCAAGACCCCGAAGAGTACTGGAATACCGGCATCCAGCATAACTTGCGCACTTCCTTTGGCAACTTCATTGGCAACAAAATCAAAATGTGGAGTAGCTCCGCGAATCACCACGCCGATGCAGATAATCGCATCGTACTTACCGGATTTGGCCATTTTCTGGGTAGCAAGGGGGATTTCAAAGGCACCGGGAACACGAGCAACATCAATATCCTCATCCTTAACCCCGGAGCGAACTAAGGTGTCCATAGCCCCTTCCAGC
Source organism: Candidatus Electrothrix laxa (assembly GCA_942492895.1). Lineage (GTDB taxonomy): Bacteria > Desulfobacterota > Desulfobulbia > Desulfobulbales > Desulfobulbaceae > Electrothrix > Electrothrix laxa. The sequence continues at coordinate 3,066,981 of OW818652.1, read as the reverse complement.
AGTTTTTCTGAAATAAAGGAATTAAATCGAGCAACAATAATCCCGACTTTGCATCCGTTCCCTTGAAGATTTCCTTCTATATAGTTTGCCATCTTTTTCTTTTCCTTCTTTTCTATTGAGTTGTTCGAGGCAATATACTTATTGTCCGTATAGGGTCTTTATATGGGTCGCTACTATAACAGTGATATTTCTAAAAGACAACGTATCCCTTGCAGTATATCCCGTCGTTGAAAAAGAGTTAAAGGAGCTGGGGCTGCAAAGCGCCATTCCGGCAACCAACCTATTTTGCAAAAAAATCATTACCCTTATTATCTATCAGAAGAAAGGCCGGAAAATCCTTCACCTCAATTTTCCAAACCGCCTCCATGCCCAATTCTGGATAATCAATGCACTCGACCTTTGAGATACTTTCCTGGGCTAGCAGGGCTGCAGGACCGCCGATGGAACCCAGGTAAAAGCCACCGTTCTTTTGGCAGGCATCTGTGACCTGCTGGGATCGGTTCCCTTTGGCGATCATAATCATGGATCCATTATTTTCTTGCAGAAGGTTCACATAGGAATCCATACGCCCGGCAGTGGTGGGGCCAAAAGATCCTGAAGCCATACCCGGCGGGGTTTTGGCCGGACCTGCATAGTAGACCGGGTGCTGTTGCAGGTAATCAGGCAGCGTTTTGTCACTGTCCAGCAGCTCTTTCCATTTGGCATGGGCAATATCTCTTCCAACGATAATCGGACCGTTTAGCAGGATGCGTGCGGACACTGGCATTTGGTCAAGCTGGGCAAGGATCTCCGGCATTGGACGATTGAGGTCGACGCGCGTGGCCTGCTCATCTTTGCTCTGCCGCAGGGTCTCGGGAATCAAGCGTCCTGGATTATAATCCAATTCCTCCACCCATATTCCCTGGCTGTCTATCTTTGCCTTAAGGTTGCGGTCGGCGGAACAGGATACGCCGAGGCCAATCGGGCAGGAAGCACCGTGTCGAGACAAGCGGATTACCCGAACATCGTGGGCAAAATATTTACCGCCAAACTGGGCTCCTATACCGATCTTCCAAGCTTCCTGTAAAAGCTCCTCCTCCAGAGCAGTGTCCCGGTAGGCTTGGCCGTGGGTATTTCCTGTAACAGGAAGGGCATCAAGATATTTGGTGCTGGCCAGTTTAACAATCTTGAGGTTGGCTTCAGCACTGGTACCGCCAATGACAATGGAAATATGATAGGGTGGGCAGGCGGCAGTTCCCAGAGTTTTCATTTTTTCAACCAGGAAGTCCTTCAGTACACCGGGGGTAAGGGTCGCCCTAGTTTCCTGATAGAGATAGCTCTTATTGGCACTTCCCCCGCCTTTAGCAATAAAAAGGAAACGGTAAGTATTACCGGAGGTCGCATATATATCAATCTGGGCAGGCAGATTATTTTTTGTATTGATCTCCTCGTACATACTGAGGGCCGAATTTTGTGAATAACGCAGGTTTTCTTCTATATAGGCGGAAAAAATACCAGCTGTGAGCTGTTCAGCATCATCACAGGCTGTCCATACCTGTTGACCTTTTTTTGCCATGACGATAGCCGTTCCGGTGTCCTGACAGATCGGGAGCACTCCCTTGGCTGCGATCTCGGCATTGCGGAGCATGGCCAGGGCCACGGCTCGGTCATTATCCGAGGCCTCGGGATCATCCAAAATAGCAGCGACCTGTTGGTTATGCTCTGAGCGGAGAAAGAAGGAGACATCATGCAACGCTGTCCGGGCCAGTAAACAGAGGGCCTCCGGAGCCACCTTGAGCATCTCAGTGCCAGCAAAGCTATCCGTGCTCACATATTGTTCCGATCCTTCAATGCGACGGTACGAGGTGTGATCCTCACCTAAGGGAAACGGATCATGATAGATGAATTCGGTCATTTTTAGGCCTCCGGGCGACTGTTGCTGAATGAAATCTGTAAAAAAGTTGATCCTACAACATGAAGAACATCAGCAAGCTATATGCTCTCATTTTTTTCGGTTTCATGCTATTCAAAAATGCTGTCGAACTTGTATTATATATTCGGCATGCCGCAACTGTTCTGCACTTCGTAGCGGCCTCCCGTATACCACAATCAGAACTGGAATGCACCAATTTTCCTACTCAACATTCCGATATAGCATTTTTTTCTGAAGAAAAACAATGCTTGGTCCGTACTTATGGACTATCCCTAAAATAAAATCCACATTGTGTGGTATAATCGACCTGTTGAAGGTGGTGACTTCTCTATGTGGTAATTTTAGGGCTGAGGCACGGATAAATAAGCAGGGTAAATGAGATGCCCCGGTTCCTGCTTTTTTTGCTTTCGCTTCTTGCCATCACCCAAAAAGGTGTTTATATTTATTGCAACGTTGCTATAGGCACGTCAGAAAAAATATATGATATTCAGTTAACGGAACACGGTGCGAATCCGTGGCATACCCGATGCTGTAACCCCTGCTGAAATCCTGCGCATTCATGGCCACTGTTTCGTTCATCTGAAACGGGAAGACCGCTGCACGAGAGGGGAAGCCAGAAGACGAACTGAATATCTCACGAATATGGAACGCGACGGTAAAGGGTTCTGGAAGAGCAATTGCTCTGCCAGCACCCTTTTTTTTATTCCGGCAGGGCGAACAGACAATAAGGTACACAATGCAGACCCAATCGACCCAACTGGAATTGGCCCGTGCAGGAAAAATAACCGAGCAGATCAAAATCGTTGCTCAAAATGAAAATCTTTCCCCGGAGTTGATCAGAAGCCGGGTAGCGGCTGGCGAGATTGTTATTGCCAACCATCCCCTGCGCCCGCAACAGAAAATTGTCGGTATCGGCACAGGATTGCGGACCAAGGTCAACGCCTCCATCGGCACATCTTCGGATATCTGCGATATCGATATGGAGGTCCGCAAAGCGAAAATAGCGGAACAGGAAGGAGCCGATACCCTGATGGAGCTCTCAGCTGCTGGTGATTTTGATACCATCCGGCAGGCTGTTTTGGCGGCCACAAATCTGCCTGTGGGCACCGTCCCCCTTTACCAGGCCTTTAAAGAAACCACGAGCAAGTATGCCAATCCTGGTAAAATGGATCCAGAATACCTTTTCGACCTGATAGAAAAACAGCTGGCCGACGGCATCAGTTTTATGGCCATCCACTGTGGCATTAACCAATATACGATTGAGCGACTGCGCAAGCAAGGCTACCGCTACGGCGGGCTGGTATCCAAGGGCGGCACCTTCATGGTGGCCTGGATGGATATCAATGGCAAAGAAAATCCCTTATACGAGCAGTTTGATAGGGTCTGTGGCCTGATGAAAAAATACGATGCTATTTTATCCTTGGGCAACGGTATTCGGGCCGGGGCCATCCATGACAGCCATGATCGAGCCCAGATGGCTGAGATGATCATCAACTGTGAGCTGGCCGAGTTAGGACGGGAGATGGGATGCCAGATGATGGTGGAGGGGCCGGGTCATGTCCCTTTGGATGAGATAGCAGGCAATATCATGCTGGAAAAACGAATGAGCGGTAATGCACCCTATTATGTGCTTGGCCCTCTACCTCTGGACAGTGGTGCGGGCTATGACCACATCACCGCAGCCATCGGTGCTGCCAACTCTTCCCGGCACGGTGCAGATCTGGTCTGCTATATCACTCCGGCGGAGCACCTTGCCCTGCCCGATGAAAATGATGTGCGTGAAGGGGTTCGGGCCACTCGCCTAGCGGTCCGGGTTGGTGATGTCTCCAAGTATCCAGATCGTCGTGATAACGAGAAAGCCGCTGCTATGGCTCGGCGGGATATGCGCTGGAATGATCTGGAGCAACATCTACTCTTTCCCGAAATAGCCAAAAAACTGCGTAAGGAAAAAATGCCGGAAAAAAGCGACACCTGCACCATGTGCGGTGATTTCTGCGCTATGAAAAAAGGGACTGAAGTGTTTAAAGATGATATAGCAGGAGACAAGATCACCCCGACAACATAAGCCACTGAAGTTCGAGGAAGAGTCTCTAAGAGGAAATTATAAAAGGAAGCCGAAATTATCCTTTGAACGATAGGTAGGAGAAAGGCGGCAGGTTCATCCTGAGCAGATGACAGCCGCCTTGGAGGCGGAATATTGTCCCCGTGAACCGGGGGCACCGGGCGAAATACGAATTAAAAAAATTTTTGCTTGAGTGCTTGTCCAGGGCAGAATTTAACACTGCGTCGAGGAGGTATTCTGACCTGCTCACCAGTCTTCGGATTGCGTCCCACACGCGGTGCCCTATCAATAACAGAAAAACTGCCGAAGCCAACGAGGTTTATGCGCTCGCCAACCTCAATAGCCTCTTTCATGGTTTCCAGTAAGCTGACTAAGCCGCGTTCAGCGTCTGCTTTACTGATATTTGCGGACTGAGAAAGTGTCTTTACTAGATCAAGCTTATTCATTTTTTGCCCTCCTACAGAGTGTTTCATTTCTCCGGCGTTCCGCCCCTTCTCTATGCATCAAAGGTAACGGACAAAAACAAGTGTTATTCTTTTATTTAAAGAGAAAAAAAGAAAAAAACAATTGGTATATATACCTAATTTTATATAGGTATACATACTCGTTTTCAAGGCAAGTTTTTGATATGTTAAAGGAATGGCTAACTAACAACAAAAGGATTTTTTACAACATAATTTACCAAGTCGACACTATTCTTCATATTGAACTTTTTCAGGAGGTTTGAGCGATGTTGTCCCACAGTCCTTGGGCTAATGCAAAGCTTTTTTCCTATCTGCCTACTGGTCAAGCCGTTAACCACCAGCTGCAAGACTTCCTTCTCTCTCTTGGTAAGTGGTTCCTTATGATCATCTTCATTTGAAGCAATTTCACGCGCAACTGCCTCGGCTAATTTTTGACTCACATATATTTCTCCGTTCCGTATCTGTTCAATAGCTGGCAGTAACTTGGTATCAGAATCATCTTTCAGTAGATACCCGTGCGCGCCTGCCAATATAGCATGTTTATAATACTGAGTATTTAGATGCATGGTCAAAACGAGAATCCGTATAGCAGGATATAAATGATGAATTTTTCCTGCCGCCTCAATACCGTTGACCTGCGGCATGGATATATCCAAGATGACCATATCCGGTTGGGCTTTTTTCAGGGTATCCAGAAGTTCTCGACCATCAGCCGCCTCAGCAATCACCTGTAAGCCCTTCTCCTGGCCAATCATGGCCTTTATCCCCTGTCTGATCAGACTATGATCATCTGCGATAATGATACGATACGAGTCCATGCCGAGTCACCAAGTCAAATGAATTCAATGCCGATCGGACAATGATCCGACCCGAGCACATCATCATGAATAACGGCGGAATAAACCCGGTCCCGACTGGCAGGATCCACCACAAAATAGTCTATACGCCAGCCGATATTCTTGGCCCGAGCATGAAAACGGTAGCTCCACCAAGTATATTGTTCCGGGTCCTGATTAAATAAGCGAAAGGTATCAATATAACCGGCCCTGATCACTTCATCTATCCAGGCCCTTTCTTCTGGGCAAAAACCGGGGTTTTTCACATTAGCCTTGGGATTGGCAAGATCAATCTCCTTATGGGCTACATTGAGGTCACCGCAGAGCACCACGGATTTTTTTTTCGCCAGCTGATCCATATAATGAAGTATTTCCTTATTAAAATCCTGTTTGTATTGAAGACGTTTCAGCCCATGCTGGGAGTTGGGAAAATAAGCAGTGATAAAATAAAAATCATCAAATTCAAGCGTCAGCACCCTGCCTTCCCGGTCAAACGCTTCCTTTCCCAAACCATAAATAACATCCTTGGGTGTCTTTCTGGTAAAAACAGCGGTTCCAGAATACCCTTTTTTCTGCGCCGGATACCAATATGCTGTATAGCCTGGGATATTCTTCACCTCGTCAGGAAGCTGGTCCGGCATGGCTTTAATTTCCTGCACAGCAAAAATATCCGCATCAAGCTCGTGCAGGATATCAAGAAAACCCTTATCCTTCTTTAACGCAGCACGCAATCCATTGACATTCCAGGACACAAATTTGGATCCAGAGGATGAGCCCACCCTCTTTGCACCGGGAATCTTACGTGGAGCCACGCCAAGTTGCGGGCAATCTTTTGCGATCACACAGCGATCACAATGAGGCGCACGCGGCTTACAGGTGCCTTGACCAAAGGCAACCAACAAGGAGTTGATGGTTATCCAGTACTTCTCAGGTAATTTCTCACGCAGGGCCATTTCTGTTTGCAAAGGGGTCGTCGTCTCGACATATCCCCAAAGGTTCATTATCCGATGAACATGGGTATCCACGCAGATAGCCGGTTTATTAAAGGCCACAGCCACCACGAGGTTCGCTGTTTTCCGCCCTACGCCGGGGAGCTTCACCAGCTCCTCAACCGTATCTGGAATCTGCCCGTTGAACTCCCGCTTCACCACCTCAGGTAGACTGTTAAGATACTTGGCCTTGTTGCGAAAAAAACCAACTGGATAAATGATCTTTTCCAACGCTTCCAAAGAAAGCAGCTCAAGCGTCTCAAAGGAATCCGCCTTGGCAAACAACCGCTTTGCGGCGGCAGCTGTTACTTCATCTTTGGTTCGGGCCGACAATATGGTTGCCAATAATACCTTGAGAGGATCTTTTGTCTGAGCAGCAATCAAATCCACAACCGGCACTGCGTAGCCAGTAACCTCTTGCTCTAGCGCAGCGATGACAGACTCTATCGGAAAGACTTCTTTTTTCATCTTCTGAGATCCTTCTTTGATTTTTCTATAAAAATAATATTATACAACCATGTACATTTATTTTGCAAGACACATCCACAACGATTGCAACGCGTTCCTCCGAAGAGCAAAAATACCTAGGCCAAGAAGCCCTTAAAAACCAGGATTTTTCTTGACGATCCATGCCGGAACAAGTTAAATATACATACATAAATATATTTTTCCCTTTTATATTACAAATTATCTTGATGAGGATCCTCCCATGAATACTTTCATGCCCCGCATGCTTTTTTTAGCCTGTATGACGCTGTCTCTCATCCTTTCCGGCTGTGGACCAAAGGAAATCGAACCATATCAGACGGCAACAGAGGAAAGCAAATCCCAAATGGCAACAGCTAGGACCTATCCTTTAAGTAGCTATTCAACTCTTCAGGAGGAACAAGGCTCTATAGATGAAGAAGATATGGCCTCAGGTGATATAGTCTCAGGAGAGTCGGTCTCAGGAGGGTTGGCTTCAATGGCTTCAGGAGAGATGGCCTCCTTAGCAGAGGATCTTCCCATGCCTGAGGAGGACAACAATACTCCGATTATAGAAAGCCTTGATGCCGGTAGCGGGGCAGGGGAACAAAAATTGGGCTTCGGAGATCGGGATAATAAATCAGTAGCATATAAGAAAGAACACGGTCGCTCCTCAATTCAGCTGAAACCTGTTTACTTCAGTTTTGATAAATCAAATATTCGCAACGATCAGGTTGCCTCTATTGAGCATAACGGCGAATATTTAAAAAGTAACGTGGCCAGTAAGGTGCTTATTGAAGGGAACTGCGATGAAACGGGGACCAATGAGTATAACTTGGCCTTGGGTGAACGCAGAGCGATGAATGCCAAAAAATATTTGATAAAGCTCGGCGTTGAAAGCTCCAGAATCAGAACGGTTTCCTATGGTGAAGAACGCCCCCTTTTCACCGCTTCCGAGGATTCAGATTACGCCTATAATCGTCGGGACGATTTTATTCTTGAATAGCCTTTTTCCTGATACTTTTTCTTAAAGACCGATCGGCCCCGGCCGACCGGTCTTTTGTCTTTTTGGCATTTTCTCCTCTGATATTCCCGGCCCTTTTTACTCGACATTCCCTGTCGATTTCACTACATTCCAATATATAAAATATTCAACGGAGTTCTACATTCAGCGCTCTGCTGCCTGCGTAGTAAACAATGTAGTACCAACATCAATCCTGACATGCTGCCCTCTGAGAGGGGAGGTGTCGTTCATTTTACGCCCAGAAAAAACATTGCCGTGAAACTGAATCTTCGGCGGGTAAGCCGATATTATTATCTCCGTTTTATCCGTCTTCAAGACTCACCCTCGTCCCTTGCCATAGGCTCTGCTCTTGGGGCCTCCATTGCCGCCACCCCCACCCTACCCTTACATACCATATGCATCATCGGTATTACTCTGCTGCTCCGGGTCAATACCCTTGCCGCCTTAATGGCCGGAACTATTGTCAGTAACCCCCTCACCTTTGCCGGTCAATACTATCTGTCCTGGAAGATAGGCAGCATCCTTCTGCCCGGGAGGTTGGGCTGGGAGCAACTGCATGGAGTCTTAGCCCTTGTCCGGGAATCTTCTTTCCTTGAAGGAATAAAAATAATGGGGCACTTGGGTTTTGATGCTATGCTGGTTCTTCAAACAGGCGGCCTCGTCTTGGCAATCCCCCTTGGCATTATCACCTATCTGGTCACAATGCGCTTCTTCGTTCACTTGCAAGAGAGAAAACAGCAAAAACATCTGCTGAACAAATAATTCCCGCCTTGGTTGGGGCGGGATTGCATTGTTATCCTACGCTATCAGCACGCAGGACCAAGGTCCGCAAGGCTTTAATAAATTGTGGATCATCATTCAATCCTCGGCTTGACTCAAGTCGCATGCCTAGATCCGCAGCTTGATCCCTGTACAGCATATCAATTTCATACAAGGTCTCGATATGATCTGAGACAAAGGCAATGGGCACCATCAGAATATTTTTACACCCTTGTCCGGCGAGCTGCTTCAGTGTATCGGGCGTTCCGGGCTCCAGCCATTCTACCGGACCACTCCGGCTTTGAAAGCAGAGCTTTCCTTCTCTGCTGAGCTGCTTTTCTAGTGCCGCAATGGTGCGTTTGAGTTCTTCTACGTAAGGATCTCCCTGATCAATAACTTTTTTTGGTAAACTATGGGCGCTGTAGACCAGCTGCACAGCCTCTTGTTCGTCGTCAGCGAATAAGGCCAAGCCCTCTCGGATCCGGGCAACCAGGGCGTTGATATATTCCGGTTCTGCAGGCCAAGAACGAATTTTTTGTATCGGCAGATTCAGACCAAGCTTTTCATTCTGCCGCCTAAGATCCGAGAAAGAAGAGCCTGTCGTCGCCCGGCAATAATGCGGGTACAAGGGGAGCGCAATCAATTTGCTTACTCCGGCATCGACCATTTCTTGCAAGGCAGTGTCAGCAAAGGGCTGCCAATAGCGCATACAGGAACGAACAAGAAACATACCCTCATCAGCCAAGCTTAGCTCCAAGGCTTGTGCTTGCTCAGCTGTTATGCGGGTAAGCGGTGAACCGCCCCCTATCTTCTGATAGTTTTCCATGCTGACCGGAGCACGCCTGCGGGCGATCATTGCAGCAACTGGTTTCTGCAATAACGCCGGACCAAGACGGATAATCTGTCTGTCTGAGAAAAGATTATACAGGAATGGACGAACGTCCTGCTGTTTTTCTGGTCCACCCATATTCAATAATAATACGCCGACTTTTTTAGACATATATTTCATCCTCTTCTTATTTTTCAATACATAAAACCTACACGGAGGCCTTGTCTTTCGTCAAGTACATGTCGTTTAGATCTTGTCTATTTAAAGATCAATGTCTATAATAAAAGTATGATAAGGTTATATTCCATGCTAAGTTCCCTGGATTTTTCCTGGCAACGCCAAACATCCCCTTCTTATTCTGTATTTTCTGCAGATTGTATAGAAATTTTTTCGATACTCTCGGGCATCGGAGGGGTATTGTTGTTGTCTAGAAAAATCTTCGGGCGATAGTGGTTCAGTAATCTTTTAGAAAACAGTGACGCTGGGTCGCTGGCACTATTAAATTGTGGAGGATATATGGATCTGAAAGTTGAAGCCAGAAATCTTGACATGCGCAACGGCTGGCAGGAAAAAATAGAAGAAGAACGAGAAAAAATTATCCGCCATTATGCAAACTTGGTTCTTCATCTTCGCATAACCATTGAAGCCACCCCGGGTTATAAAGAAGGTGGGTATGAAATCAGCTTAGTTGCTTCTGTACCCAACGATACCGTCGTGGTCAAACGCTGGGGCGAAAAAGTACGTCCCTTGCTGGTTGAGAGTTTTGATGTCCTTGGTCTACAATTAAAAGATATAGTTCAAAAAAAGCATAACCATAAACATCAAGTCAGCGTTAAGAATCAAGGCGGTGTTCCGGGTGGCGATGCCCGTGGAACTGTCCGGCGCATGTTTGCTGAATACGGTTTTATAATGACACAGGACGATCAGGAAGTCTTTTTTCATGCCAAGGCGTTGAAAGATGTTTCTATGGACGATCTTGAAGAAGGTACTGCTGTAAGCCTTGCTATGGAAGACGGTGTTAAAGGATTGCAGGCAGTATGGGTGAAGGCCGCCTGATTATTGTTTAACCACTGACAAAGTCGCGAAAAGCCTCTGCCTGACCGGGTAGAGGCTTTTTTTATTGTTTTGCACCGGAAAAACTGGTTTGATACAAAATTTGTACAAACGCCTTTGTACAAGATGTCGCAGCAACATAAAATAAACAGCAAAAAGACGGACAGGAGCCGGTCATCATGTCATTTGCCCAACAGCCAGATATCGGATCAACATACCAGGGAATGCAGCAGGAAGAGCTTGTTGAACGTATCGCAGCTCGAAAAAAAGAACTCGCAGGAGATCTGCTCATCCTCAGTCATCATTACCAGCACGACTCCTTATATCAATTTGCTGACCTCACCGGTGATTCATTAAAACTGGCTGCTGATGCAGCGAAAATCAACGATAAACAGTTTCTAATCTTCTGCGGAGTTCATTTTATGGCTGAAGCGGCGGATATCCTCTCTGCCGAGCACCAGCAGGTTCTTCTCCCTCACCTTGATGCCGGTTGCCCGATGGCGGATATGTCTACTAGGGCTGCTGTTGAAGCGGCATGGACAGAACTGAGCACCGTAACCGGAGCAGCCGAGGAATCCATGACACCGGTTACCTATGTAAATTCATCAGCTGACGTCAAAAGTTTTGTCGGCGAAAAGGGCGGTTCCTCCTGTACCTCATCAAATGCAGAACGAGTCCTTGAATGGGCCCTCTCGCGGGGAAAACAGGTTTTCTTTTTTCCAGATCAGCATCTTGGACGCAACGCCTCCTATGCACTGGGCCTCCCTGAAGAACAGGTTGTGCTCTGGCGACGAGGCGAGCCCATGGGAGGATGCAGTCAAGAGGAACTCAAGCAGGCCAAGGTGGTACTTTGGGATGGCTATTGCGAAGTCCATATGCGCAGCTTCCCTGAGCATGTCCATGCCTGGCGGGCCCAAGATCCTCAAGCAACCGTGATTGTCCATCCAGAGTGCCGCAACGAGATCGTGCGCTTGGCCGATATGTCAGGCTCAACAGAGGCAATTATTTCCGCTGTTGCGGTCAGCAAAGCTGGTAGTCACTGGGTGATCGGTACAGAGATTAACCTTGTGGAGCGACTGGCCAAGCAACATCCTGACAAGACCATTCATTCCTTAACCCCTGCCTGCCTTTGTCCGACTATGTCAGCAATCAAGCCAGCCAACCTCCTCTGGGTGCTCGACAATTTGGCTGAAGGCAATGTCGTCAATCAGATTCAAGTTCCCGAAGCAATAGCTGTGCAAGCCAAGAGCTGCCTAGACAGAATGCTGTCTATCTGATTCTGGCTTTGAATTGCCCCTAAGAATACGTGCATAATTCGCATCATTTATCAAGGCCAGAAGGGCTCAGTATTATGAATTTGTTCCGCTCGCTTTCTAAACAGCCCGCCTACCCAGCCCTTCTGGCTGGTTTGAAAGACGATAGTGCCCCTCAGCAAAGGTCCACCGCAAAAATTGGACACTGGTGGCACCTTGTTCTTTTTGTTCTTGCTCTTATGACCGGATATTATTTCCTGGTCGTTGACAGTGGCTTGCTGCAATTGGAACTTGAAACTGATACCCGTACCATTTTTAAGGTATACTGGCCCAAGCAAAATGGCCATTTCAGCGAACGGAATATGACCGAGCTCCTCATTGAGCCGGGAAAGAAAACCTATTCCGTACGGGTAAATAATACAGCAAAGATAGATTACCTTCGTCTGGATCCCAGCGAAAAAACCGCCTGGATAACCATCAAGCAAGTGCGTATCAAGCAATGGGGATATCCTGATTATCTCTTGTGCAGTCAAGGTGATTTTGCAAACCTTGAGATCCTCAGCGGGGTGGAGTCGTTGACCCGGCAGGACCAAGGCGTGACTATTCAGGTCAAGAGCAACGATCCGCAGCTCAAACTCCATCTCCCGAACAGGGAACGGTTATTTTCCCCGCTGACTGATCCAACAGATGCTGCTCGCCTGCTCAGCGTTGCTCTGCTGGCAATAGCAGGATATTTTCTCTTTCGTTCTTTTTTTAATAATTCGTATTTTCTTCCTGTCCTTGGGGCAATAGCTCTTGGTCTGATTGTGACAATGGCCTTGATAAGCGATTTTAACACCCATCCTGATGAGTATGTGCATGTAACTGCCGGGAAATATTTTTCTGACCATACTCTGCCACCCAAGGTCGGTGACCCGGCTATTACAGAGACCTACAGCGTGTATGGAGTCTCCCGACTCCATTCAGGAGAAATCATTTATCTCTTGGCTGGTAAATACCTCCGTCTTTTGCAGCCGCTCTATTTGGAGCCCTTTTTTCTTCTGCGTCTCCTTAATGTGCTGCTGTTCGCTGCGTTGATTCTTTTTGCCTTTACGAAGAAAGATTTTCGTTTTTTTCTGCTTCCCTTTTTAATATCTCCGCAGGTATGGTATATTTTTAGCTATTTCAACTCTGATGCCTTTGCCACCTTTCTCAGCCTGCTTGCTGCCTATGAGCTTGCCAGTAAAAAATCTGCCCTGACCTCCTTGGCTTTTTTCGAGCAACCAAAACATACCGGGATCAAAATCGCGAGCCTAGGACTTCTTCTCGGTTTCTTACTGCTTTTAAAGCAAAATTTTTATTTTCTCTACCTCTTCCTTTTTCTTTATTTTCTGTGGAAAATATGGGTCTTGCGCCCACGTTGGAACGGGAAAAAAATATTTCGGCTGGCCGCAGTCCTCATCATCGGCTGCTCTGTCTTTGCCGGTGTTCGTCTGACTGATGCCTGGGTCAATGATTTTAATAAAAATGACCTGATGTTTAAGGCCCGCCAACAATTCGCAGAAGAACTGTACAATCCAGATACACCCATTGAAAAAAGACATGCCTACCTGGAAATGCGTCAACGGGGAACAACGCTGAAGCATTTTCTGGCTGCGGACCGCTGGGGAGAAAAATCTTTCCGCACCTCCTTTGGGGTTTACGGATACACCCAATATTCCGGTTCTTTTTCTTATTATGACTATGTACGTTATACTGGTCTTGCCCTGCTGCTCACTCTGATCATCTCCATCGGTTACCGTGGGCAGAGCGCAGGCATCGCGTTACTGGCAATTTCAGGAGGAACAGCTTTACTCCTCATTATAGTGGCTTGCTGGCATGCCTGGACTGTCGATTTTCAGGCCCAAGGGCGTTATTTTCTCCCTCTTATCCCCATGATGGCTGTTCTCTTTTATCATTGTCGACGGATTATCTTCCGTCCTATTTTTCACATATTATTTTTTACACTTTTTTCTCTTTCAGTATATAATTTTATATTAGTCGGCTTGCGTGATATAGGCAAATATGGTATTTAGCCAAGAAATTGTTGTTTGTTTGAGCTTGTTTCTTGTTTTTTAACAATTAGCTCGGGAGTTCCTGAAAAAGATGCAAAAGAAATCAAATCGGTACACTATTCAACTTTTCGTATTTTTTATCTTTGTTCTTACCCTTCCTTGTCAGGGTAAAGCTGAAAAAATTGCTTCAGTGCAACAGGATCTAGTTTGGTCCCAATCAGATGGTCTCCGTCATGAGATTTTCAGCAGTACACAAAAGGACGGCGAATGGACGACTCCTGCCAAGGTTACTGATAATAATGCCAATAATTTGCATCCTGTCCTATGTGTAGGGAGCGATGGAACTAAATGGTTTTTTTGGTCTGCGGTCCGTTCCAGCGGGATATCTGTTGAATACGCAGTAATGCAAAATAATGCGTGGAGCGAGCCGCAAGCACTCCCTATAGAACAGCATTCGGCTATAACTCCATCAGCACTGGCTGATAAGGATGGTGGGGTTTGGCTGGTTTGGGCTGGCAATGACGGTGGTAATGACGATATTTATTTCAGCCGGTTTCAGGGAGAAACCTGGACTGATCCCAAGGTAGTTCATGCTTCGAATGAGGTTCCAGATATTAAACCGGAAATAGCCTATAACGAAGAGGGAAAGATAGAGGTCAGCTGGATAGGATTCCGGAGCAAAGCATACAAGAAAGTTGCTTCTGTTTATACGGACAATACAGGCTGGTCTGCTGAACAGGAAAAATTGGAAACCGAAGAAGAGGGTGTTCAGAATGAGGAAGAGCAGGAAACCGAGCTTCCTTCATTTTTGCCCGGCGACAGCCAGTTTTTTCTAAAAATTTATTAATGAGATAAGCATAAGCAAGAGGGGTAGGATGAAGCTGTTCAAAATATTCTCAGCAGGAATCACAGCAGTATTATTCATTGTTTCTCTCTCCCATGCCGACGTGGTGGTCTGTTTTGGCGACTCTATCACTGCCGGGTATCTGGCAACTCCCTATCCCACCAACTTGCAAAGCATGTACGGCTCTTCCTCAAGTACGCAGGTGATTAATGCGGGAGAAGGAGGGGAGGATACCTATAACGGTGTTTACCGCCTTGAAGGCGTACTGTCAGAATATGCACCCAATTATGTGGTAATTATGGAAGGAGCCAACGACGTTATGATCGGCATCTCTCCTGAGACTACAGTATTCAATCTCAATAATATGCTTGAACAGACACTGGCCGCCGGTGCCGTGCCTATCCTTTCTACCATCACGCCCAACATCAGCAATTCGGGCTATCAGCCGGAAAATTATAATCCGGGCATCATCGACTTGGCGCAAAGCGGCAATACCACTCTGGTTGACACCTACGCCAACGTGGTCTCAGATTGGTCGAACACCACTGTTGACGGAATTCATCCCAACGAAAGCGGGTCTGTAACCATAGCCCAAGGATTTTATTCGCAGTTGGTCAATAACCAAAATGCCAGCAGTAGTAGTGGAGGGGGCGGCTGCTTTATTGCTACAGCAGCTTATGGAACAGTCCTTGAACCGCAGGTTGTCCTCCTGAAAAAATTCCGTGATCTCTACCTGCTGACAAATCGGCCAGGAGCCTATTTTGTTAAATTATATTACACTTATTCACCGCCAGTTGCTGACTTTATCCGCCAGTATGATGTCATTCGCTTTGTGGTTCGGGTGCTCCTCTTGCCTTTGTTGACTATCAGCTTTTTCCTTGTCGAATTTTCTCCTCTGCAACAGCTTCTGATCGCCTTGATTTTAGTCTGTTCCGCTGGATTTTTCTTGACCCGCTTGAAAAAACGACACTGGGCTCACTAACAGAGCACGAGCTATGGATCGTTCTTCAGGCCTGCTTTTTTTTTGCAGTCTTTGTTTGCTCTCTTTTTGTTCCCCCCACTTCGAACATGTTGAAGACATTACAGAACAGCGGAACCTAACAGGTCACCGGATAAAGCAAGTCATTTTTCCAGCAAAAGAATGGAAAGAAAAATCTGCTGAAATCCTCTGTAGAAATGCAGAAGCACTGAGAAAATTCGCTAAGGCAGTGGGTGGCTCTGGGGTTATTATAAAAAACGGGTATCTCATCAAAACCTGGGGGAAGCCAGCTGAACGCACCATGTGGGCCTCAGCAACCAAACCAGTGCTCAGTACGCTTCTGCTCTTTGCTGCCCAGGAAAGCAAGCTGGAAATCAACGGGAAGGTCAAGGCCTTCATGCCGGAACTCCTGGGAAAAGATCAAGAGATCACCTTCCATCACCTGGCAAATATGACCAGCGGCTATGCCCGACGTGAGTCTCCTGACCAAGCCTTTTCCTATAATGATTATGCGGTCAAGCTCTACCATAACAGTTTGTTTGGTAGGGTGTTCTCTACCACTGATCCCAATCACGTCCTTATGCAGAAAAACAGACTCGGTCTGCTGCAATTTCAGGATGGTGATGTCTTTGAGCAGGTGGAAAAATATGGCTGGTTTGTCCATACCTCTCCTAGAGATTTTGCCCGAATCGGCTGGTTCTGGCTCAATAAGGGCAACTGGAACGGCGATCAGCTCTTAAACAAGGGTTTCTTTGATCGCTACCTCAAAAATCAGGTACCAGAGTCACTCCCTATCTCTCTGAAATCAGCCCGAGATTATTTAGGGATCGGAACCTATGGCGGCAGTGGCAATCAATCTCAATTTGGACCAGGCAATTACGGGATGAACTGGTGGTTTAATAATGGGAAAAGGATCTGGCCCAGTCTGCCAGAAGACACCTTTCAGGCCAATGGGCATTGGAATAAGGAAACCGTTACTGTGATTCCTAGCATGGCTTTAGTTGTCGCCGGTGTCGGTGATTTCGGCCCTTTTCAGCCTGGTCCTGGACCAGCAGATACCATCATGAGCCTCCTTGCTGAAGCCTGTGGGCAAGAAGCCCCTCACGCGATGCTCAGGGCGTTACCCTGAGCTGGGCAAATACTGTTTTTTCGATGCAGGAAAGCAACAGTGGGCTCTGCCTACCGATGACGGTACCTCACCGATTTATACCTGACCTAGTATATCGTCTGGCTGTTATGTTGAGAAGCTGTTAAGCACTGTTAAGCATATAGAGTAACCGCTAACAGCTTAACACCATCTACTGAACTATTGATCAATTCAAGAGTACGGTGCATTTGCAATGGCGAAAAAATATTTTTGTATTCAGGATATTTACGAGTAATAGGCTGCGTTAAAAAATAGATTCGACTTTTGAGTTCACGCGATTATAATAGTCTTATGAGTTTTATTCAATTAATCAGGCAGGGCAAAGTATCAGAGGGAAGAACATGAGTCCGCAGCGCTTGCTTCTTCTTGCCCTCCTCTTTTATATTGCCTGGCGATTATTGCGAAGCCTGATCCGTGATACCATCGCGCAAAAAGCAAAAGATCAGCTCCGGAAAGAGTCCGAGCAAGCTGACAAAACAACTGTCCAGGACATCTTGGTCGAAGACCCGGTATGTCGTACCCTGATCCCTAAACATCAGGCAGTTCGTTTGCGTCAGAATGGAAAAACCTATTATTTTTGCAGCGATTCCTGCTGTGATCAATTTACCGGCGAGCCGGGAGGAAAAGAATGAAGTTTTTTATAGATACGGCAAATATTGATGAAATCAAAAAAGGGCTTGAGCTGGGCATGGTGGACGGTGTTACCACCAACCCATCGCTTATATCCAAAGAGCAACGCCTCTTTACGGATATCCTTGCCGATATCTGCGCCTTGGTCGACGGCCCGATCAGTGCTGAGGTTATCAGTCTTGATGCTGACGGTATGGTTGCTGAGGGGCGTGAACTCGCTGCAATTCATGAAAATATAGTTATCAAGGTGCCGATGATCGAAGAAGGTCTGAAAGCGGTGAAACGGCTTTCTGCAGAAAATATTAAAACCAATGTAACCCTGATTTTTTCCTCCACCCAGGCCCTGCTTGCCGCGAAAGCAGGAGCAACCTATGTCAGCCCTTTTGTCGGAAGAATTGATGACCTCTCGCTGGATGGTATGGAGTTGGTTAGCGATATCATGACTATCTTTGCCAACTACTCCCTGCCCACCGAAGTAATAGTCGCTTCGATCCGCAGCCCCCAGCACGTTGCCCAATCAGCATTAATCGGAGCGGATATCGCCACGATTCCTTATAAGATCATCGCCCAATTAGCCAAGCATCCGTTGACTGATATCGGTATGAAGAAATTTTTAGCCGACTGGGAAAAACGACAAAAATAACCGCATATTTTATCATGAGATACTGTGCAACCCGTTATTTATTTGCCGCAACTTGTTTGATGTTCCTTTTCAATTACGGAGAGGTGTCTGGAGAAGAAATTTACAGATATATAGATAAATATGGCGTTGCCCATTACACCAATGTCCCCACAGATCGCTATGAAGCGGTGTCACTCTCTCCTCTGTCAACACCCACAGAGGAGGGGATATCGTTTCGAACGCCGAAGGTTCGCAATAAAAATCGAAAGGCGCTGAAACTTCGCAGCGGGAAACGTTGGAAGGATACCGACAACACCCAGTTTGACAAGCATATCCGGTATGCGGCCCAAGCCCATAAAGTGGACCCTATGTTAATTAAGGCGATTATTAAGGCGGAATCCAACTTTAATTGCTATGCAGTCTCGCCAAAAGGTGCGCAGGGATTGATGCAGCTTATGCCAGCCACGGCAAAAAGTCTTAAGGTCAAAGACTCCTTTAATCCTCGAGAAAATATCTACGGCGGGACCAAGTATATCAAATGGTTACTGAAAAAATTTAAGGGTGATGTGCGACTCAGCTTGGCCGCCTATAATGCCGGGCCAGCACGGGTGCGAAAAAAAATTCCGCGTATTCCCGAGACAATCGCCTATGTAGGCAAGGTTCTTCGCCAATACAAGGTTTATAAAAAAGAGGAGAGTAAACAGCGACAGGTAGAGTATCAACCCACAGTAGCAATGACCACTAGTATTCGTGTTCGAGAAATGGTAACCGTTAACTGACAGAACGAGTACGAGCGCCCCATTTTTCTGGGATTGAGAATAATTTCCTCACCTGATTTTTAACGCACGCTGCAAGCAACATAGGGTATTATCCCTGAAGCTGAGCTATAGAACTTTCATGCAACACCTGCCAAACCTAATAACAGCTTCCCGTCTTTTGCTCACTGCTCTTTTGGCGATTCTCCTCATGTTTGAGCAAAAAACCGGCACGGCCTTCCTGTGTTGTTTGCTGTTCACCATTGCTGCGGTCTCAGACTGGGTTGACGGCTATCTTGCCCGTCGTTTCAAGGCGGTGACCACCCTCGGTAAGCTCATGGATCCTTTGGCAGACAAACTGCTCGTGGCCACGGCTCTTATTATGCTTATTCCCCTTGGCCGTCTTCCGGCCTGGATTGCCTTAGTAATCCTCTCCCGTGAGATGATGGTCACCGGGCTTCGTGGCCTTGCTTCATCTTCGGGGATTGTAGTTTCCGCCAGCGGCTTGGGAAAGATCAAATCCACCTTGCAGTATATCGGTTTAGGTATACTGATCTTCCCCCTCGGCCTCCTGCCCATCCCCTATTTGCACCATATAGGTCTTGTTGTGCTCTATGTTGCCTTGGTACTGACCGTTTGGTCAGGACTTGATTATTTCTACAAATTACGTCAGGTTTTTCTTGTGGAAAAGAAGGGGCAGCTGTAGAAATTCTTTTCCTCAGCTTAATCGTTCTCTGATGGCCCCCTTATACTGCTCCAAGGCCTGATTATACTGGTCAGCAAGTTCTGCCTCCATTTTTCCCAGCTCCTCATCGACTTTGGCTTCCAGGATCTGTTCAAGGTTCGCACCGCCCTGCATACCTGCCTGTTGCGCTTGCTGGGCCATTATTTGCTCGTACTGCATACGAATTTGTTCTTCCAGCTGCTGATGAAGCTGTTCACGGTGCTGATTATACTGCCCCAGGATATTCTGCATTTCAGCGCAGATACTGCCTACCTCGCCAGCATCGCCGCTGATTTCCCGAATCCCCTGAGCAGCCTTTTCGGTCCGCTCTTTGCCGATTTCATCACGATGGAGAAAAATATTGCGCAGCAGGGTGTCCACCATGCCACTGCGAATACACACCTGCTTTTCCTCAGGCAGTTCTGCTAAGGCTGTCATCAAGCTTTCAACCTTTTCATCCAGAAAATCAGCTGCCAGCTTCATTCCCTCTTTGCGTTGATCTTCCTCCTGTAACTCCTCGTTGCTTGCCCTACCCATGCGGGCAGCCCGCTCCATGACCAACTCCATCGTGGATTTTATTTCTGCCATTATTATTTCTCCTTATCGCTATCGCAACAGCGAGTTATTAATTGATTCATTGATCTTGAGTACAGACTGTATCAGATTATGAGACCTTACGCACTAACCGAGCCGCAAAAAATCCTTCAATTTCCTCTGTGGGAAACGGCGCAAAAAAGCCCTTTGCATCAACAAGAGAAGCAGCGGCTTCAGGCAGGAAATTCCGGCAATCAGTCAGCGCAAAGGCATCGTTGGCAGCGAGAAACTGCTCAACCACCTCTTGGTTTTCCTCCGGCTCAAGCGAACAGGTAGCATAAACCAGCACCCCGCCCGGTTTGACCAAAGTCGTAGCAACTCGCAGTAACGCAAGCTGTTGTTCCTGAGAGGCGACAAAGTCTTCCGGCTGTCGATTCCAACGAATATCAGGATGCTTGCGGATAACTCCGGTGCCGGTACAGGGTGCATCAATCAGGATGCCGTCAAACAAATTGCCAGAAACACATTGTTCTGAGGCTGCAACCTCCTGCAACTCTTGTTGCATACTATTAACCCGCTCAGCAAGGCCCTGTCGTTGGAGATTTTCTTTCAGCAAGCGAAAACGTCGCGGGTCCGGATCAACCGCAAAAAGAGAGGCTTCATGAGGGAGAAGCGCGGCAAGAATACAGGTCTTGCCGCCCAATCCGGCACAGCCGTCAAGATAACGCCCCTGCTCTTTAAACGGTCCCAAAAGCTCACAGGCCAGACGGGCGGCCTGATCCTGCACCTGAAACAGGCCTTCAGTAAAACCAGGTAAGCCTGTCACTGCCCCCCGTTGCTCAGGAAGAATCAGACTGTCCAGAGCAAAGCTCCCCGGCTCGGTTCGTATCCCCTGCTCTGCAAACTGCGCAGCTAAGGTCACCCGATCTGTTCGCGCCTGATTGACCTGGAGACAAAGGGCCGGTTCCAGATTATTGACCCGGCAGATGGCCTGCATCTGTTCCGTCCCGAACCTCTTTTGCCAACGCGCTGTCAGCCAGGCAGGATGATTGAGCACCGGCATTTCTCCTGGACCTGCCTTGTCCGGTCTCGGTATGCTCTCCTTGTTCCTCGCAATATTACGGAGGGTACCGTTAACAAAACTACAGAGCCACGTGGGTTGCCCCATCTTCTTGAGGGCCTTGACCGTCTCGTTGACCGCTGCTGAATCCGGGATACGCTCCAAGCAGCAGATCTGCACAACCCCGATCCGCAGAGCAGCCAAGGTCAGTGGCTTCATCTTGGCCAGCTTGGTTTTGGAGAAGCGGCTGACAATAATATCAAGATATTCCTGTTCCCGCAAGACTCCCATGACCAGCATAACGGCTAGCTGACGCTCCTCGTTTTTCAGGCCAGAGTCATGAATAATCCTGTTGATAAAACCCTGCATCGGTTTTCCGCTGCTAGCCCATTGGACCAGAGTTTCCAGGGCCAAACTGCGGGAGGTGAGTACCTTCTTCTGCATCATCGTTCCTTTGAGAGATCTTTGCTTGGTTGGACACCGAGCTGTCGCAAGGCCTCAGCCCGGTCAATGAGATTTCCCTTGCCCGTGCTCAGCCGTTTTTCTGCCAATTGCCAGCTCTGTTGGGCCTGGTCCAGTCGGTTGCCTACCTCGCTCAATGCTTCGGTAAAACCGACAAATTTATCATAAAGTTTTCCTGCCTCCTGGGCAATCACCAGGCTGTTCCGGTTCTGTTCATCCAGCCGCCAGATATGATGAATCGTGCGGAGGATGGCTAACAGGGTCGAGGGCGAGGCGAGCATCACCCGACGCCGCAGCGATTGGGTGAGTAACTCTGGCTTCTTGCTGACCGCCGCCTGAAAAGCCCCTTCCACCGGGATAAAGAGCAGGACAAAATCAAGGGTGGTCAGCTCAGGGAGCTGCTGATACTGCTTCTTACTCAAGCCGTTCACATGCTGCTGGATAGAGTTGATATGGTTGGTCAGGTGCTGCTCTCGCTCCTTTTCATCATCGGTCCGGCTGGCCTCGACATAGCTGTTCAGGGACATCTTGGCATCAATGATCACGACCCTGTTCTCCGGCAGATAAACAATGACATCCGGCTGCTTGAGCCGTCCCTGCTCATCCCGCTGAGAAACCTGGGTGGCAAACTCGCTGCCTGGCCGAAGCCCTGATTCCTCCAGAAGCCGCTCTAACACCATCTCGCCCCATTGCCCCTGTAACTTATTGGTGCCCTGCAAGGCCTTGGTCAGATCAACCGCTTCCCGGCTGATCCGTTCGTTCAACTGCTTGAGATGTTCAACTTCCTTAACCAGGGAGAGGCGATCACGGGATTCCCGTTCATAGACATCTTCTACCTTTTTACGAAAGGAATCCAACTGGTTCTGCACCGGCGACAAGAGGTTTTCCAGGCCCCCGGCATGCTGCTCTTGGAGGACCCTGCCCTGCTCGGCCATGACCTTGCGGGAGAGATTATAAAAATCCTCTTCCAGCTGTTGTTTGCTTTGGGCAAGAAACTGCTGGCGCTCACCGGCAACCGTCCTGGTTTCATGGAGAAAGGCCTCCAGACCAATATTATCCCGCTCCACCTCTTCCTTCTGTTGGCGCAGGCTGTCCCGCTCGCGGCGTAGCTCTTCTGCCTCCTGTTCAAAGCGGCGAGCATCCTGCTCTGCCTGTTCCAGGTGCAGGGAAAGCCGGAGGTTCTTGCGCTGGAGCCGGTGAGAGATCACCAGGAGCAAGGACAGCATGCTGAGTGCTGTCAGGACGATGCCGGTGACCAGGGAAGGAAAATGGAGCTGGGCGACCAGATCAAAAAAATTATCCGCAGCCAAGGATTTCCTCCGCAGCTGCCTTGTGTTCCGCCGTTCTCCGGCCTGGGAGCATAGTTTTTTTCATGGGATCTCATTGAGGGATGAAAATTTATGCAGTATGTCATACAGTACCTGCGGCAGGAGGAAAAGAGAAAAATACCCCACCAACTCTTTCCTCTCTGCCCTCGAAAGATCAAGCCAAGAACATAAGGAGTCTGTTATCAGCACGCAAGATATGGCAAGACAGGCAATACAGGGGAGGCTCAGGATATCGGCAAACGATGAAGAACGGAATGGATGGAATAGACGGAGTAGATGAGCAGCAGGAACTTCCCTGCCGCATTGTCCTGACAGGATTCCGGGCCACGGGTAAAACGGCAGTGGGCAAGGCCCTTGCTCGATTAATCGGGTTTCGTTTTCTCGATACAGATCAGGAACTCTGCCAGCGCATGGGCTGTTCTGTTGCTGAAGCGGTCAGGCAGCATGGCTGGCCGTATTTCCGTGAGCATGAACAAGCCTTATTGAGGGAACTGCCTTGCTGGCAGGAAACAATTATCGCCACCGGCGGCGGGGCCATTCTCCATCACAACGAATGGCAGGAGCTGCACCGGGGCGCTTTTGTAGTCTGGCTGCGCACGGATCTCGCCACCACCCTGTCTCGGCTGGCGCTGGATCAGAAGACTGCCGCGCAACGGCCTGCATTAACAGGAGGCATAGGCAGGCAGGATGATGCGCAAGATCCGGCCAAGGAGATATCCGCTGTGCTGGCGGAACGGGAACCGCTCTATCGGGCCGGTGCAGATTTGGTGCTGAATACGGAGGGAAAAATGCCGGAGGAGCTGGCCGGGGTGATTTATGGGCAAATTTTGGCGGTGTATGGGCACGAAAAAGAATTGGATTCCGACAGGAATGAACCATTCAATCATCAAACGATGAAAAAGGAAAGCGACCGATGATAACCGAAATCTATATTGATAATTTTCGATGTCTGACAAATTTCCGAATCAAACCGGGAGACTTTCAACTCTGGCTCGGAGATAATGGTTCAGGAAAAACCTCTGTGCTGGACGCATTGCGTTGCGTTCAACGACTGATGTGCGGCGAGCATGTGGAGAATATCTTTAGGAAAAACAGCCTGACAACCTGGGATAAACGACGTGAGCAGACCATAGGATTTTCTCTGAAGGTAGACGATGAAGTATACAAATATAGCTTGACGATTGAATATGCCAATCATGAGGATAAACAGCGTATTAAACGAGAACAACTGATCTGGAATGATTCGACTTTCTTCTTGTTTGAGGGACAGGAGGCGCATCTCTACCGTATTAATTGGAAGACGGAAAAGCCGGAAGAAGGTGCTATTTTTCCGGCGAACTGGGAACGCTCGGTCATTCCAACAGTTCCACAACGTGATGACAACAAGCCTTTAATCCGGTTCAGAGAAGAACTGGAAAAGATCCTGCTGATTCATCCGATTCCATTGGTTGTACAGGACGCCGCTGCAACCGAGTCACGCAATCTATCGGAACATGCTGAAAATTTTGCCCAATGGTACCGCCATCTTTTACAGGAACAACCATCTATCGGTTATAGGGCAAAACAGCTTCTGGAGGAGGTTCTCCCCGGTTTCGAGCAGTTGAGCCTCAGAGAAAGCGGTGAATCTCGAAAATTGATGGTGACATTCCGCATTGAAGGAAAAGACCATGACTTCGAGTTCATGAATATTTCCGATGGGCAACGTCAATTGATCGTTCTCTATATGATTTTGGAAGCATTGCGTTCCGGGACCTTTTCGACAGTCTTGATCGACGAGCCGGACAATTTCATTTCAATGCGTGAAATCCAGCCTTGGCTTGAAAACCTTAACGATATCTGCGATGAACAGGACAAGCAGGCCCTGATCACTTCTCATCATCCTGAGATTATAAACAAGATGGCACGAGGCGAAGAGCTTTGGTTCTCCCGGCAGGCAGGGGCACATGTCGTCGTTAATCAATTTCCCAAAATAGCTGATTTGCCTCCGGCGGAAATTATGGCACGAGGGTGAATGAAGTGGACAAAACCGCCTATAATACGCAACATCCTGTAAAAAAAATCATTTTGGAACGGCAGTATCTACGGTGCTGACGGAGAAAAAAACGGACATCTACCTCATTTTTCATCAACCATGCTCTCTTTAATTCTAATTTTTGGCCCACGAGTATTCGTCACGATATTTTGTTGCATCTCATAAACCTCTGAACCAGAGACAATAACAATACCTGGTGCGCCTGTTTTTGTTATCTTGTTACGATTCAGTGTCAGGACAGTACTGCCATTAATGGCGATCCCCACAGATCCAGTATCTGCAATGACATTTCCTTCCAAAATACTCACTCCCCCGCTCATTAAGCCAATCCCAACCGCGCGTTCCTTTGTCACAAGATTTTCAATAATTCTGACGGGAAATTCCTTGGAGCCAGCACCCTCATTCCCTATTGCTGGTTTTTCCTCTGCATTGCTGTAGACGATATTTTGAGTAATCAAAGGAGCGGTCGGCTTGTCGATCTGATGTTTCCCTTGGGGCTCGCCTTTCCCAGTCAGAATCCCTCCACCAGGGTTATTATGCACGAGATTGCCTAGAATAGTGGGTGCTGCTCCGTGCTTCACGCCAATTCCTGGCGAAGGTCTTCCACTCAGTGCTGAATCATCGTTGCCAAAAATCTCATTTCCCAGTACCCACGGTGTTGAAAAATGATTGCATCCTATGCCTAATCCAAAATTATCACGAATAATATTATTATAGATCACCGCTGAAGACCGTGTTTGTATGTTCTGCCAGCGAAAATCTCGTGTGGGCATAGGCTGTTTTTGATCCTTGAAAAAAACGTGATTGCCAATTCCGGTGGAACCATTGTTGCGGATAAGGCAGTTCATGACCACGGCACTTGCCCCTCTCATGTTAATAGCATGGGCATGTCCAGGTTCGTGATGGTTCTGTCTGGGTAAATTTTGGATCGTGAACCCATCAATAATGGTTGCGGAGCCGAGGCCCTCTGTGAAGTCAAACATGCCGTGATGGGATGGGGAAGACTTTGAGCCGTCAATAATAGTCCGTAGCGTCCTGCGGGGCAGTTGCAAAATTGCCTGATTCACGGAAACGAGTTCATCGCCATTATTGGAGGAATCTGAAACAAGCTTCACGCCGTCTTTCATGACCAGCTGTTCGTAATAGATCCCTTCCTTAACAATCACGGAATCACCTAATTTCGCGGCATTAATGGCTGACTGGATGGTCTTGTATTCTTCGGGAACGAGCAGTTTTTTCCCGTTATTATGTAAATGCAGGTCGATAAGACCCAGGGCTTTTTCCCAGGCCAGCTGTAACTTCTTTATCACAGCCTCCTCAAATGGAGCCAGAGTAACGCTCTCAACACTGTGTCCGTCGAGAAGATTATGAGGGGAAAGCCCTTCTGCTCCCTGTGACTGGCTGACTGTATAAGGGAGGAGGGAAAAGAGAGTGCAGAAGAACAGGATGTGTTTTTTTAATGGCATAATAATTAGTTATGATAGAGTTTTTCTCTTCATCCTTCGCTCATTTTTTTTGTAACTCTTTACAGGCTGGCAACGAGACAGGCGGCCTGATTGCCACCCCGTGATCAGTTACAATGTAACTCTAGCAGTTTACGGGAGAGATAGCCACAGGAAAACGTGGTTTCCTGTAATGAGTTACCGGAATGTTTGATTTTGCTCTGTGATACCGCCATGAGTACTTTTTGTTGACTTTTTCAATTCAATATGTACTTTGGTAAATTGAAATCGTTGTTGTTTAATTATGGTCTGTCCCTAATTAAGGCTGCGACTGTACTCCTTAAATTTTAAATATATTTCAAACGGTTAAGAAAGTATGATTACAAATCGCTTTTTTTGGGTCTTTATTTTGTCCTTTTTGATGGGAGGTAATGTCTATGCTAAAAATTGCACAAAAGGTAAGGCATGCGGAAATACATGCATAGCTAGATCGAAAGAGTGCCATGTTGGCTCAGGCTCTTCATCTAACTCTTCGTCTGATTATTCATCGCCAAGACGTTCTAGGAGAAAGAAATCGTCAAATACATATACACCAACAGCAAGTTACACTTCTCCGAGAAAATCTTTTTCTTCAAACACGTTGGAAGATCAGGAGAATAAAAAGAAATCACCCGTAACAATAAGTGCTGTAGTTTCATGCATTTTGAATTCGGATACGTTGGGGACAAATAAAAAGGGCCATAAAAAAATATCCCTTTATGGCATTGATGCTCCAGAAGAGGATCAGCCTTTCGGGAAGGAAGCAAAAGATTTTTTTGAAAAAAAGGTTTTTAAGAAAAAAATAAAAGAAAAGGTCTATGACAAAAAAGATGATGGTACAGATATTGCCCTTGTGTTTGCCGGTGGCAAAAATATTAATGAGTTGATGATAAAGGCTGGCTATGCATGGGTTTATCAACCTTCATGCGATGAGTCATTTTGTGATGATTGGGTTAGGTATGAAGAGGAAGCCAAGGCACAAAAAAAAGGGCTATGGGGTGGATCAGGACGGATTGCCCCGTGGATCTGGAGATAAATTCTTAAGGGGATGTCTCATCACAGATGTTATATGAAATAAAGAAGGGTCGCCACTCCATGCTGGCACCTCTTCTTCTTTTACCTGCCCAACAAATATACCCCTCTGACTTCCCGAATGAAATGGCAGAATGCCCCAAAATAATCCAGACTTGGTTCTAACTTCGGCCATTTTGCTGAAACAACCTGTGAATCAATAGGGTCGGACTCGATTGATTTCTGATAGATCAAAAGGACTCAGGCCATTTCATGGAAGTATGCATGATTCGCAGCATGATATCACTACCGTCTTGTTCAAAATAGGGGGTAACATACGGCAAGCCCGCTGACAATCATCCCTCTGGTGCCCGCAACCCATCCGGGCCTGCCGATTCCCGGCTGTTCAACAAATAGCTATACAGATTCCTGAATTGCCTATCTAATCCGTATCCCGCCGGGCAAAGAACAGACCCCAATTAAACATCAAGACCAAGGATAGAAGGTTTTATACCTTGCATTTTCAAACCCACTCTTTTAAAATGCAAGGTATGAAACGGATATATCAAAAAACACTTTTTGAATTGTTGGAGTTCTTCCCCTGCGTGGCCGTCGTCGGGGTGCGCCAATGCGGAAAAACAACCCTGGTGCAGCAACTTCCTGCGGAATGGCAGCTCTTTGATCTGGAAAAAGCCAGCGATTTTGAAGTAATATCAAGAGACCCTGATCTTTTTCTGCGCCTTCACCCGAATTGGGTCGCCCTTGATGAAGCGCAACTGCTTCCTGAACTTTTTGCAAGTCTCCGGGTGGCCATTGACGCTGACCGAGGGAGAACCGGCAGATTTGTCATCACAGGTTCCAGCTCACCGGAGCTTATTGGTTCCATCTCTGAAAGTCTCGCAGGGCGAGTGGCTGTGCTGGAAATGGCCCCGCTTACCTTCGGCGAAACGCAGCAAAGACTCATACCGAGACTGGCAGCCCTCATCAGCGAACGGGCCCCCTTGGAGGCTTTTCAGGAGTTGGCTGTTCCGAAGGATGTCCTGCAGGTACAGCATGACTACTGGTTCCGGGGCGGATATCCTGAACCTTGGTTGCGCAACAATCCGCGTTTCACAACGTTATGGATGCAAAACTATATTCGGACATATCTGAATCGTGATATCCAACAACTTTTTCCCGGCCTGAACAGAGAAAAGTTCAGGCTCTTCATTCAGATGCTCAGTAATTTATCCGGGACAGTTATCAATTACTCCAATGTTGCCAGAACCCTCGGTGTTTCCCAGCCTACTGCACGGGATTATTTTCACATAGCTCATAATACCTTTATCTGGCGTCATATTCCGGCGTACAGCCAAAATACATCCAAAAGGATTGTCAAACATCCCAAGGGGTATCTGCGTGATACCGGCCTGCTTCATTTTCTGCTCCACCTTCGGAGCCTGGATGATCTCCTAGCTCATCCGATGATGGGCCATTCCTGGGAGGCTGCGGTGACGGAAGAAATCCTGCGCGGACTTGATGCCTTGGGCATCTCCTATGATTACTCGTATTATCGAACCGGTGCCGGTGCCGAGGTTGATCTGATCCTTGAAGGTGATTTCGGAGTTGTGCCGATTGAAATAAAGTACAGCCAGAAGGTACTGTTGCGAGAACTGCGCGGTATTCGAGATTTTATCAGAGAACATAACTGCCCGTACGGGCTTGTCATAAATAATGATGAGCGGGTAACTTGGTATGATGAAAACTTGTTGGGTATCCCCTTTGCCTGCTGTGTAAGCGACTGATGGTGAACCGATCAAAAAATCAATAGGATCAGACTCGATTGATTTCTAATAGATCAAAAGGACTCAGGCCATTTCATGGAAGTATGCATGATCCTCACCCGCCGAGCAAAGCCTTCCACCACCTCTTGCTCCGAAGCGAGGTCGTCGTTTTCATCCTCTCCCCGGCGGAGACCGTTGTTACCTGTATTATATTTCCAGATCAACCGGAGCACAGACATGAATTCCTTTTTTTATTTCATAGGGTTCATCAACCGGAGCAACAACCCATGCCGATGTAGGCTGCACCGCATCAATCAGCTCGTAAAATCCCCGTGAAGGTTTCGGAGCTTTTGAGAGCTTGCATTCAAAAAGATGCTTCTCCCCTGCCCTCTCCAACATAAGATCTGTTTCAGCTCCGTTGGAGGTTCGTATAAAAGAAGGTCGCCAGCGATCATACTCCGTAATAATATTTTCAATGACAAAGCCCTCCCAGGATGCACCCGCCATCGGGTTGGACAGTAAAAAATCATACTGCTCGATATCAAGTAAAGCATGCAGGATTCCGCTGTCCCGTAAATAAATCTTCGGCGACTTGACCAACCTCTTCTTCAGGTTTGTCTCCGCAGGGGGCAGTAAACGAACCATATAGGTCTGTTCCAGAATTGACAGGTATTTCTTTAACGTCGGTATTGATATATCAGCAGCTGCCGCCAGTTTACTGTAATTTATGGTCTGACCGTTATAATGGGCCAAAAGCAGCCACAAACGCTCAATAACCGGAATCGGAATATTGAATCCCAGATTCGGAATATCCCGTTCCATAAATGTTCGAATAAAATCGAGCCGCCAATCAAAACTGTCCTCATCGCTTCCGGCCAAAACGCTTTCTGGAAAACCGCCCCTGAGCCAAATATTCGACCATGTCGAGATATCGGCGACCTCCTTGACGACAAAGGGTGTCAGGTCAACATAGGCGATGCGGCCTGCAAGCGATTCTGTCGATTGTTTGATTTACCGGACTGCCTCGGGCCGAGGATGGCGACCGCCGGTGAACGGGAAAGCGCCTTATGCAGTTTTTCTTCCTGCATTCTTTTTACGTAACCATGCATATCGAGAACTCCTGTTTTATATTTACATGGTAATTATAAAAAATCAAGTAACCTGTCAAGATTGTTTTTTGCGGCCTGAGTAAATCAGGGACAGACCCCGATTCAATACTTTTAACCTGTACGCAATCCTTTTGTACCTTTTTCTTTTGACTCTTCATTTACCCCTGCTCCTTTAAAAAATATTTTAAGTAAGTCTCCTAAAAAAACAGAGATAATCATCAAGCCAACTCATCGCTCATCCTCTCCCAAAAAATCAAGGCTACGTTGTCGGCTCGCTGAGATAGGCAACCCAGCATTGCCAAGGGCGTATGTCTTCAGTGCATGCCCAAGGGCAGCCGGAAAAGTTTTCTTCACGCATAGGACAGGTTCCTAATTTAAGAGCGCAAATTATCTTTGCGGCTTTTTCCAAAGCGAACTCCATTTTCTTTTCATTATTCTCCTGCACCCGTCTTCACCTTTGTTTGAGGTTGCTGTGAAATTTTTACGGTGACTGATTGAACAAAGATTGTTGAACAAATTCTACACTAGGATTCCGGTATTATAATAATGTTATTAGTTTGTTAAAATACGATAAGTTTATACATTTGATGGCATAGAAAAGGCATGATTGCGCAAAAGGTCGCTAATGTAATTCTAATAATATGCTAACCGAGCTGTAATCAGCAGTCGGTACTATCAGTAAAATTTGCACGAGGAAATGACGAGTAAACCAAAGGATTGATGGATAACTTGCCTTTACAGCAGGATTTTGGAGAAAAAGGTGCCTGATAAAAAAATGATCAACCGAACGCTGCATCGGGAAATAGATTTACTGAAAAAGATGTTTATCGGTCTCGGAGCGCTGGTGGAAGATCGCCTGCGCAAGGCCTGCATAATTCTTGAAACCAGCAACAATGATCTGGCTGAAGAGATCATCCGTACTGATAACGAAATCGATCATATGGAGGTGCAGATAGAAGAGGAATGCCTGAAGGTCTTGGCCCTGCATCAGCCTGTGGCCAGCGATCTACGCCTCATCGTTGCCATTATCAAAATTAATAACGAGCTAGAACGAATTGGTGATATGGCGGTCAGTATTGCCAGACGGGTGCAAATTATTCATAAAAAAGGCGGAACCTCGTTTACTGTGGACTATACACCGATGGCGGTCAAGGTACTGGGAATGATCAAGATGAGCCTGGATGCCCTGGTGACTGAAAATGCAGATCTGGCCCGTAGAATATTTCATGAAGATGAGGAAGTCGACGCCTTACGGGATAAGGCCTACAAAGCCGTGATCAAGGAACTTGATGCCGATACCGGCCATGCTGCTGCCCTCCTGAACATGTATCTGCTGTCCCGTCATTTGGAACGTATCGGCGATCGGGCCTGCAATATTGCGGAAGAGGTGATCTATCTTGTTGAAGGGGATATTGTCAGAAACGAGTAGGAGAAGCCCTTTCTTGAGCTGAACAAAAGAACCCCGAACAGAGCCGCAAGACGAATAACAGACCAGGCAACGGATCGAACAAAGGACGATATGTTACTTTTTTATATTCCAGCAGTATTACTGATACTGAGTTCTCTTGCCTATTGGCAGGGGCGAGATAAAGCCTTTGCCTTGAGTTACAAGGCAAGGGAGGGAAGAAGCACCAGACTGCATTCCAGGCCAGCCTATTACGGGCTCTTGATGGCCTTTTGGTGCGGTATTCCCGGATTACTGCTCTATCTGTTCTGGCTGACAGCCTCGGATTGGATTCTAATCAGCTTTGTGCTGCGCACCCTACCTGATGATATGCGGAACCTATCAGGGGATCAGCTCAACCTGCTTATCAATGACCTACAAAACCTTGTTTCAGGCCATGTCGCTGCTAGCGTGGCCCCCGCCATGCAGGCCGCAGCTGATTTTTATCACCGTTTGGAGTTCATCAGCTCCATGGCCCTGGCCTTGGTGATACTGACGGCTTCCATTGTGGCCTTTATCTTGGTTTATCGTCGGATTCATCCTGCCTTACGTGCCCGCAATCATGTGGAGCGTATTATTCGTTATGCCCTCATCGCCTGCTCCACCCTGGCAATCTTCTGCACAATCGGCATTGTTCTCTCGGTCCTTTTTGAATCCATCCGTTTTTTTCAGCAGATCCCCGTGTCTGATTTTCTTTTCGGGCTCAAGTGGAGTCCTCAGATGGCCATGCGGGCGGATCAGGCTGGGAGTTCCGGCAGTTTTGGGGCCATACCGATTATGGCAGGCACCTTTATGATCACTGCCATTGCCATGTTTGTAGCTGTGCCGGTGGGCCTGCTTTCCGCTGTCTATTTATCAGAATACGCTGGCAACACCTTCCGGGCTGTGGTGAAGCCACTCTTGGAGATTTTGGCCGGGATTCCCACCGTGGTGTACGGTTTTTTTGCCGCCCTTGTTGTGTCGCCCTTTATTCGCCAGACAGGACTACTTATCGGGCTTGATGTTTCCTCGGAAAGTGCCTTGGCAGCGGGCTTGGTTATGGGGATTATGATTATTCCCTTTGTCTCATCTCTTTCTGACGATGTGATCAACGCTGTGCCACAGGCCTTACGGGACGGCTCCTATGGTTTGGGAGCCACCAAGAACGAGACCGTTATGCAGGTTGTTCTTCCTGCTGCTCTGCCCGGTATTGTCGGTGCCGTGTTGCTTGCTGTTTCTCGGGCCATAGGTGAAACCATGATAGTGGTCATGGCTGCCGGGCTTTCTGCTCGCCTCACGGCTAATCCCCTTGAGGCGGTAACCACAGTGACCGTGCAGATTGTCACCCTGTTGGTCGGGGATCAGGAATTTGATAGCCCAAAGACGATGGCTGCCTTTGCCCTAGGTCTCCTGCTTTTTATAGTGACCTTGATCTTGAATGTCATAGCCCTGCATATTGTACGGAAATATCGTGAGGAGTATGAGTAGGGGAGGCAAAAAGGGCTGGGCGGCCCAAATGCAGTGGAAGTGCTTGTGGGAGAAGATAACGAGTAAGCCTCTGTTGCGCCGCCAAAAGAATTGCCCGTAAGGTCGAAGAGATTCTTGGGGTTCAATTATTCACCTTAAATCTGGCACGTTCCCTCCCCTGTTGCCCCCTCTATCCCCCCTGTTATTCATTGCTTACCTCCAGGCTGGCCCGGTTGTCTTCCGTTTTCACGGGCTGTCGATCTCTGTATGCATCATTGATGCTTATCGGTAATTTTTTCATATAGGTTTGTTGCAATCAACAAAATACGTTATAAACAGAAAGTCTTGTGCAGAGTTAGCCCTGTTCAATCAAGAATAAGCAGTTGTGGGATAAATTGCAGGACAAAGAAGGGGCTCCTTCCTGGATCCCCCTGATAATTTTATTAAAAAGAAAATATAGAAACATATGGCCAGCAAAGCAGCGCCCAAAAAAACACCCGCCAAAAAACAGAAATCCTTTGAGCAGACCCTCTGGAATACCGCTGATAAACTCCGGGGCAGTGTCGAGTCGTCCGAGTACAAGCATGTGATCCTGAGCCTCATCTTCCTCAAGTTTGTCAGTGATAAATTTGAGGAGCGCAAGGCAGAACTGATCGCCGAGGGCCAGGAAAGCTACCTGAACATGGTGGAGTTCTACACCATGAAGAATATCTTCTACCTGCCCGAGGAATCGCGCTGGTCTTTTCTCCAGCAACAGGCCAAGCAGGATGATATCGCGGTCAGGATTGACACGGCTTTGCATGCGGTGGAGAAGAAGAATAAGGCCCTGCGGGGTGCCTTGCCGGATAATTATTTCTCCCGCCTGGGCCTGGAGGCAAGTAAGTTAGCTGCCCTGATCGACTCCATCAATAATATCGATACGGTGGCGGATCAGGAAGAGGACGTGGTCGGGCGAGTTTACGAGTATTTTTTGGGTAAATTCGCCGCCACTGAGGGCAAGGGTGGGGGCGAGTTCTACACCCCGAAATGCGTGGTCAACCTGCTCGCCGAGATGATCGAACCCTATCGAGGCAAGATCTACGATCCCTGCTGCGGCTCAGGCGGTATGTTTGTCCAGTCGCTCAAGTTCATCGACAGCCACCAGGGCAACCGCAAGGATGTCTCGATCTATGGGCAGGAGCTGACCGCCACCACCTATAAGCTGGCCAAGATGAATCTGGCCATTCGCGGTATTGCGGCCAATCTGGGCGAGGTGTCTGCGGACACCTTTTTCAAGGATCAGCACCCGGATCTCAAGGCCGACTTTATCATGGCCAATCCGCCCTTTAACCTGAAGGCCTGGCGCAGCGGCGAAGAACTGGCTGACGATCCCCGCTGGGCAGGCTACGAGGTGCCGCCCACTGGCAATGCCAACTACGGTTGGATCCTCCACATGATCGCCAAGCTCTCGGATCAGGGCGTGGCTGGTTTTGTCCTGGCCAACGGCTCCATGTCCACCAATACCAAGGGGGAAGGGAGTATCCGGCAGGCGATTATTGAAAATGATCTGGTGGACTGCATGATTGCCCTGCCGGGCCAGCTTTTCTACACCACCCAGATCCCGGTCTGCCTCTGGTTTCTGACCAAGAACAAGGGGCCGCAGACCGTTGCGGGCCATAGCACGAGCAACCATCGTGAGCGGCAAGGCGAGACCCTGTTTATCGATGCCCGTAATATGGGAAGCATGGTGGATCGCACCCATAAGGAACTGACTGCGGAGGATATTGCTGAGGTCGTGGGGGTGTATCACGCTTGGCGCGGGGAGTCTCCGCTCCCATCAGGGGTTGGAGAAGGCGGGAAGGAGTATCAGGATGTTGCTGGCTTCTGCAAGGCTGCAACCCTAGAGGAGATCGCGGCCAATGATTATGTGCTCACGCCGGGCCGTTATGTGGGGGCTGCGGAGATTGAGGATGACGGGATTCCCTTTGAGGAGAAGATGGGGGAATTGAGCAAGGCCTTGTATGAGCAGATGGCTGAGGCTGGGACGCTTGATGCAATTATTCGGGGGAATTTGGAGGTTTTGGGGTATGGGGAGTAGCTCGTTTGAATTTTGCATACAGTGTGTGCAAAATTGACAGGTTGATTATCTGGCTTGATTTGCGAAGATATTTCATGGTGAACGAATTGTCGTGACGCTGTCACGACAATTGAGACGGTTACAGATGATGAATACAGCGTGCGCCGGTAGGGGCAGACCTGCGTGTCTGCCCGGTAAATAAGGGCGAACACGGGGGATCGCGTCCTACATTATTCTGCGAGAACGACGAGATCATGGCGTGAATTCCACCCCGCGATAAATCACGGGGCTCTAATCGGGTGTCCCTCCGGGACAAGGAAAATATGATGAATACAGCATGCGCCGTAGGGGCAGACCTATGTGTCTGCCCGGTAAACAAGGGCGAACACGCAGGTTCGCGCCCTACATTGTTCTGCGAGAACGATGAGATCATGTTGCAAAGCGATAATCTGAAGGAGTAAGGTATGAAACCTAAGCGGATTAAAATAGTTCGAGATAACGGTATGCTTCTTCGGAAGCAGGAGAATGGCAAATTGTCTTGGGAAGAGACCTATAAAGCTATTCCAAGGAGCAGGAAGACTGGGGCGATTTTGAGGTGATTTTGGCGGATGGACTGGGAAAAGAAGGCCCTGTGAGCAATGTGATGAAGAATCGTAGTTGGTAATCTGGAGAGATTGGATTATGGAAGATGAGTGGACAGAAAGAGTTCTTAGTGATCTGATTTCAGTAAAACATGGCTGGGCTTTCAAAGGAATTTTTTTTGATGAAGCAGCAGAAAAGGGACCCATTGTCGTAGCAATTGGCAACTTCGATTATTCAGGAGGGTTTCGGTTCGGTTCGACTAAGATCAAAAGGTATACTTCAGATTATCCAGCTGACTATGAACTTATTTCAGGTGAAATTCTTCTGGCAATGACCTGTCAGACAGCTGGCGGAGAAATTTTGGGGATACCTGGAAAGGTTCCTGACGATGGAAATACATATCTTCACAATCAACGATTGGGGAAAGTGATCGTTGAATCAGAAGGTGTCTATGATGGGTATCTATACTGGCTCTTTCTGTCCAAAGGGTTCAAGCATCATCTGTATTGCACGGCAACAGGCACCAAGATACTCCATACGGCTCCTGAAAGAATTCTTAGTTACAGATTTTTTCTTCCTTCCCTTCCCGAACAAAAAGCCATAGCCCACATTCTTGGCACCCTGGACGATAAAATAGAACTCAATCGCCAGATGAATGCCACCTTGGAAGCAATGGCGCAGGCCCTGTTCAAGAGCTGGTTTGTTGATTTTGACCCGGTCATCGACAAGGCCTTGGCCGCAGGCAATCCCATTTCCGAACCGTTGCGCAAAAGGGCTGAGGCCCGCCGTACGCTGGGCGATAAGCGCAAGCCGCTGCCTGCTGACGTTGCGCAGCATTTCCCTGATCGTTTTGTTTTCAACGAGGAGATGGGCTGGGTGCCGGAGGGGTGGGAGGTAACAACAATAGAAAAAGTATCTCAATGTTTTGATCGAAAGAGGATTCCTCTTTCTAAAAAACAGCGTGAAGAGAAGAAACCCGGCAACATTCCTTATTATGGGGCGACTTCAGTTATGGATTACATAAATGATTGGATTTTTGACGGTATCTATCTACTTATCGGAGAGGATGGATCGGTAATCAAGGAAGATGGCAAGCCTTTTATTCAGTATATATGGGGTGAAAATTGGGTCAATAATCATGCACACGTTTTACAGGGGATTGCCGGTGTTGCAACCGAACATTTGATGCTCTTTATGGGGTATCAAAATATGAGTGCATATGTGACGGGTGCTGTACAACAGAAGGTAAATCAGAAAAATTTGAACAGCATTCCTTTTGTGAAGGCGTCTGACTCGCTTAATCGGAAGTTCGCTGATATAATTGCTCCGTACTATAAGAAAATTAGATATAATTCTGAGGGGATAACCTCCCTCTCAACCCTCCGCGACACCCTCCTCCCCAAACTCCTCTCCGGCCAACTCCGCATCCCGGATGCGGAAAAAATAATGAATGATGCGTAAATATTAAAATCTTCTCTGGAAAAGTATTATGGCAAAACAACACATGAAGGTAGCAATTATAGAGGTTATCGACAATCAACTTGCGGCCAACGATCCACCCGAAACACGTCAGACGCTTGATCGCTTGCTGTCAGAAGGACATTCTGAAAAGGATGCAAAAAAACTTATAGGTTGCGTTGTTACGGCAGAGATTTTTGATGTCCTGAAGAAAGGAGAACCTTTCGATCTTGAGAGATTTATCCAGGCTCTCAATGCGCTTCCAAAGATACCGGAAGATTGAAATATGTTTTTAAAATTCCCCAAGATAAATCACGGAGGTCGCTACGGGACAAGGCAATCCCGTCCCGGAGGGACGCCCCTTTCTAGCCCAGTGTTTTAACGCTGGGCACCAGTAAAAGAAAACACCGCCATGATCAACTTTAAAGTTAATATCAAAACACAGGAAGATATTACCCTCCTGAATGAAACCTCAGACCTGGAGTGCAAACGAGCCGGTGGTCGGGATGGGCGCGGCAAGCTGCCCATAGATTTCTGGGAGACCTATTCGGCTATGGCCAACAGCGACGGCGGCACCGTTTTGTTGGGCATTAAGCAGAAGGGATTCCGTTTTGAGTTGAAAGGTATTGAGTTGATTGATCAGGTCAAACAGGATCTGTTCAATACGGCAAATAATCCCGGCAAAGTCAGCGTCAACCTGCTGAGTAACACCTGCGTACGGACCATTACCATCGACGGCCTGTCTCTGCTGCAAGTCGAAATCCGCCGCGCCAGCCGCGAGGAAAAGCCGGTGTATCTCAACGGCAATCCTCTGGGCAACACCTTTGTCCGCATGCATGAAGGCGATCAACGATTATCCGACGAAGCGGTCAGGCGGATGCTGGCCGAGCAGACCGAGGACAGCCGCGATGCACGTATTCTCAAGGGCTTTGGCCTGGACGACCTCAACACGGAAAGTCTTCGTGTCTATCGGCAGATTTTTACCAATCTGAAGCCGGGGCACCCGTGGAACGAATTGGAAACGCGTTCGTTTCTCCAGAAAATCGGAGCCTGGCGCATGGACCGGGAGAGCGGCCAGGATGGTCTGACAGCAGCAGGCCTGCTGATGTTTGGGGAGCACACGACCATTCAGGAGGCTTTCCCCTTGTACATGCTTGATTATCAGGAGCAACCGGCCATAAAAACAGAACAACGCTGGATTGATCGGTTAACCCTGGATGGCACCTGGTCCGGGAATCTTTACGATTTCTATCGCAAAGTTTTCCTCAAGCTGACCGAAGGCGTGAAGGTACCCTTTGAACTGGACAATGACCGACGACTGGATGAATCACCGATCCATGTTGCTCTCCGGGAGGCCTTATGCAACGTGCTGGTGCATGCTGATTACTCGGACCGCGCCGCTGTCCTGGTTGTGAAATCTCCTGCAATGTTCGAATTCAGAAACCCCGGCATGATGCGGATTCCTGTGGAGCTTGCCCTGGATGGGGGCTACGCAGACTGCCGCAATCGCTTGCTCCATCAGATGTTTCGCTATGTGGGGATCGGCGACCAATCCGGCTCTGGTATTTCAAAGATCCTCTCTTGTTGGCAGAGGTATCACTGGCGTGCTCCAGAGCTGTTTGATAGCCGAGAGCCCAGTGATCAAACGACGATGCGCATGCGGATGATTGATCTCTTTCCGCAAGAACTGGTGGTTCAATTGCGGCAACGCTTTGGTCAGGACTACGATTCCCTTTCCCATGAAGAGCAGGTTGCTCTTGCCATCGCTGTTGTGGAGAATACGGTAACTCATCAACGCTTTTGCATGCTCAGTAATACGCATCCGGCAGATGCAAGCCGTTTTCTGTATGGTTTGGTGGAACAAGGGTTTCTGGAGCAGACCGGGAGTAGCCGGGGAGTGGTTTATCATCTCTCCGGGACAAATATTCCAGGACCAGAGGATGTGTTTGACTCCCCTATTTTGGATTCGAGCTCCCCTATTTTGGATTCGAGCTCCCCTATTTTGGATTCGAGCTCCCCTATTTTGGATTCGAACTCCCCTATTTTAAAAACAGACTCCCTAAATTTGAAGCGAGATGAGTTAGGACGAATTCTTTCGGACAGCCATCCTTTGCCATTTGTGGAGAATCTGGACAGGTTGCAACCTGATTACCTTGAGACGTTGAAGGGTATAGCTGAAGAGCCGAGAAGAAAAAAGAAAGTTACCCGATCTGTAATGCAAGAGGTGTTGCTTACACTTCTCAAAGGCCAGTTTGTCACCATGAGCTGTCTTGTTGAGCTGGTTCAAAGAGGCCCAGAAACACTTCGTAGCCTGTATCTGACCCGGATGGTTAGGGAGGGTGAGCTAGAAAT
Source organism: Candidatus Electrothrix laxa (assembly GCA_942492895.1). Lineage (GTDB taxonomy): Bacteria > Desulfobacterota > Desulfobulbia > Desulfobulbales > Desulfobulbaceae > Electrothrix > Electrothrix laxa. Next base: position 3,027,483 of record OW818652.1, on the reverse strand, counting down.
CGCCTTTCCCCGAACCCCGAATGATCCACGGCAGGCCTATACTGCTGCAACGCTTCATGATTCTGGCAAAGATACCCCGTGATAAATCACGGGGCTCTTATCGGCTGTCCCTACGGGACAAGGCAATCCGTCCCGGAGGGACGCCCCTTTCTAGCCCAGTGTTTTAACGCTGGGCACCATCTATCCATTAACCTAGTTCCCAAGCTCCAGCTTGGAAACTGTTTTTTCTGAAGCTCTGCTTCATGTCTCGAAGCCGGAGCTTCTGTCTTCAATATGCCCAAGCAGAGCTTGGGCACCAGTAACAGGCAGGGAGCGGCTCTATGAAATTCACCGAAGCAAAGCTGGAACAGGCCATCATCACCCTGCTGGCAGAACAGGGCTTTCCCCACACCAAGGGCGATGCCCCGAACCTACCAGCCCGCCAACCTGAAGACGTTCTGCTCAAGGACGACCTGCGCTCCTTCCTGACCAGCCGCTACGCCCAAGAAAACCTCACAGCCAACGAAATTAACAGCATCATCCGCCAGCTGGAGGCCTATCCTGCTGCGGATCTCTACAATTCCAATAAGCAGATCCACAAGCTGGTGGCTGACGGCTTTCTGCTCAAGCGGGAAGACCACAACCAAAAAGACCTCTACATCCAGCTCATTAATTACGCAGGCCTGCCCGAACAACGCCAGCCGCGTCCCGAAGACCTGACCACCATCGTTGCCGAGGGATCGCCCGCCTACAGCAGCGACCAGAACCGTTACCGGCTGGTCAGCCAGCTGCCCATTGAGGGCCGAGATAAAACGCGGATTCCCGACGTGATCCTCTACATCAACGGCCTGCCCCTGGTGGTTTTTGAGTTTAAGAGCGCCATCCGGGAAGAGGCCACCATCCACGATGCCTACAAGCAGCTCACCATCCGCTATGCTCGTGATATTCCCGAGCTGATGAAGTACAACGCCCTCTGCATTATCAGCGATGGCGTCAACTCCCGCCTGGGTTCCCTCTTTGCTGCCTACGAGCATTTCTCGGCCTGGCGCAAGGTCACAGGCAACGAGAGTCAGGCCCAGGACGGTATCAACGCCCTCCATACCCTGCTCCAGGGCCTGTTCAACAAAGATCGGTTGCGTCTGGTGCTCCGCCATTTCATCTATTTCCCGGATGCCTCCAAGGAGGAGGTCAAGGTGGTTTGCCGCTATCCTCAGTTCTACGCAACCCTCAAACTCTTTGCCCATATCAAGGCCCATCGCAAACCCCTGGGCGACGGCAAGGGCGGTACCTATTTTGGAACCACGGGCTGCGGCAAGAGTTTTACCATGCTCTTTCTTACCCGGCTGATGATGAAGAGCGTGGATTTTGCCAGTCCCACCATTATCCTGATCACCGACCGTACGGACTTGGATATTCAACTGACTGGTCAGTTCAGCAAGGCCAAGGACTATATCGGCGACCAGATCGTATGCAGTGTGGAAAGCCGCATCCAGTTACGGGAGCTGCTCAAGGGCCGGAGCAGCGGCGGGGTCTTTCTCACCACTATCCATAAATTCACCGAAGACGCCCAGCTCCTCAGCGAACGGGACAATATCATCTGCATTTCCGACGAGGCCCATCGTAGCCAGCTCAATCTGGAGCAGAAGGTGGTGGTTGATCAGGAAAAAGGCAGGGTCAGGCGCAGTTACGGCTTTGCCAAATACCTCCACGACTCTCTACCCAATGCTACCTATGTCGGTTTTACCGGCACCCCTGTCGACGCCACCTTGGCGGTGTTCGGGCCGGTGGTGGATGCCTACACCATGAGCGAATCAGTCCAGGACGAGATCACGGTCCGCATTGTCTACGAGGGACGGGCCGCCAAGATCCTTCTGGATAATAGCAAACTGGAGGAGATTGAGGCCTATTATGCCCGCTGCGCCGAGCAGGGGGCCAGCGAGTACCAGATTGATGAGAGCAAAAAAAGCACCGCTCGGATGCATGCCATCCTGGGTGACCCGGACCGGCTCAAGGCCTTGGCCGCTGATTTTGTGGCCCATTACGAGCGGCGTCTGGAAGAGGGTTCCACGGTTAAGGGTAAGGCCCTGTTTGTGTGCAGCAAGCGGGAGATCGCCTATGCCTTTTGGCAGGAGCTGATTGCCCTGCGCCCGGCCTGGAATGAGGTGCTGGCCTGCGAGGAGGGTGCCAACCTGAGTCCAGAGGAAGAAAAAAAGATCAAATCCATGGAGCGGATCAAGATGATCATGACCAGGGGCAAGGATGATCCGGAAGAACTCTACAAGATGCTGGGCTCCAAGGAGTACCGCAAGGAGCTGGCTCGCCAGTTTAAATTTTCCACGTCCAACTTTAAAATTGCCTTGGTGGTGGACATGTGGCTCACCGGCTTTGATGTGCCCTTCCTGGATAGCATCTATATTGATAAACCCATCCAACGCCATAACCTGATCCAGACCATCTCTCGGGTCAATCGCCGTTTTGAGGGCAAGGAAAAAGGGCTGGCTGTGGATTATATCGGGATCAAAAAGCAGATGAACCAGGCCCTGGCCCAGTATAACAAAGCAGACCAACAAAATATTGAGGAGATCGGCCAATCCCTCATCGTAGTCCGTGACCATCTCGACCTGCTGGGCACGATTTTTCATCGTTTTGATGCACGATCTTATTTTACCGGCACCTCTGTGGAACAGCTCAACTGCCTGAACCAAGCCGCTGACCACGCCATGCGTACGGACAAGAACGAAAAACGGTGTATGTACCTAGTCAAACGCCTCAAGGCAGCCTATGATATCTGCTGCGGCTCAGAAGAGCTGCGCCAGGATGAGCGAGATCAGGCCCATTTTTACTTGGCTGTGCGCTCCATCATCTTCAAACTCAATAAGGGCGATGCCCCGGACACGGCCCGGATGAATGCCCGAGTACGGAAGATGATTGCCCAGGCCCTTGAGGCCGAGGGGGTGGAGGAGATCCTCAGGCTGGGCGAGGATAAGGCGGAGACGATTGATATCTTTGCTGATGATTATCTGGCCCGGCTGGAGAAGATCAAGCTCCCCAACACCAAGATCAAGCTGTTGCAGCAATTACTGGCCAAGGCCATTAGCGATTTCAAGAAGGTCAACAGAACCCAGGGTCTGGATTTTAGCAAGAAGTTCAAGGCCCTGGTGGATCGCTATAACGAGCGCAAGGAAGAAGATGGGCTGATGGGCATGGGGAGCAAGAGCAATGTGCTGGAGGATTTCACCAACGAGATCATGGATCTCTTGCAGGCCTTGAAGAAGGAAAAGGAATCCTTTGGAGAACTGGGGATCGACCTGGAAGAAAAGGCCTTTTATGACATCCTCAAAAAACTTGCCCAGAAGTACGACTTTGCCTACCCGGAAGATAAGCTCCTTACCCTGGCCAAGGTCGTGAAAGAGGTTGTTGACGATAAGGCCCAATATACGGATTGGAATCAGCGCGAGGATATCCGGGCAGGGCTCAAGGTTGAGCTGATTCTTCTGCTGGCTGATCACGGCTATCCCCCGGTGGACCGGGATGAGGTGTATCAGGAGATCTTTCAGCAGGCTGAGAATTTTAAGAAGTACCAGTTGGCAGGGTAGGGGGAGGGCATCACCTTTTTTCCAGCTCACTCCGCTCATCCCTGTTCCCCCCCCCAAAAAAAGCAGTAAAGATCCATCCTCGTTCATCTATCCTCGTTCATCCATTCGTTATCCATCTCGCCCCTCTCTTGCATCCAAAATAATACCCAAAAACTTCGCAACACGATAGCTAACGCAATTCTAACAAGATGCTAACCCCACTGTAATTGCTCCTCTGTATAAACAGCGGCAGTAAGAAAAAATGAGCAGAGGTGTACGGCGTATCAACTGAGTAATCGGAGCGGCAGTGGGTAAAGAAATGGGTAAAGAAGGGTGTAAAAAAATATCACAGGCCTCAGCTATGGAACAAGTTGAACGCAACCTAGCACGGCGGCGGCGACGAGAACAGCGCTTCCGAAGATTGAGTTTTTCTGCCGTGGTGCTCAGTCTCGGTTTTCTTGTGCTCCTGTTCGCCTCAATTATCCTGAACGGCTGGTCAGCCTTTCTCCGTACCGATATCCTGCTGGATGTTCACTTTGACAGCGAAGTGCTGGACGTGAACAGTTTGGTGAATGCGAATTACGGCAAACTGGTCAAGCAGGCCATGCGGGAACGCCTGCCCGAGGTTACCTCGCGACAGGATAAGCGGGAAATGTACAGGCTGGTCAGCTCCGGTGCTTCTTATAAATTGCAGGAAATGGTGGTTGCAGATCCAACCTTGATCGGAACAACCGTCTCCATGTGGCTGCCTGCCGATGATCTGACCGATATGCTGCTCAAGGGCAAAATTGAGAGGGAAACCCCAGAAGAAGAGCGGGCCATGTCGGACAAGCAGATCCAATGGATTAACCGGCTGGTCGCCCAGGGATGCATGGAGTTGCATTTTAATACCACCTTTTTTCAGGCAGGTGATTCCCGTGAGCCTGAATTGGCCGGTATCAGAGGAGCAGTGATGGGCTCCCTTTTCACCTTGCTGGTGACCTTGCTGCTTTCCTTTCCAGTTGCTGTTGCCACGGCGATCTACCTGGAAGAATTTGCCCCAAAAAACAAATGGACTGACCTGGTCGAGGTTAATATTAATAACCTGGCCGCTGTCCCCTCCATTGTTTTTGGTTTATTGGGACTTGCTGTTTTTCTCAATTTTTTCGGTATGCCCCGCTCATCGCCTCTGGTGGGTGGCTTGGTCTTATCCCTGATGACCCTGCCCACGATTATTATCGCCAGTCGAGCTTCCTTACAGGCTGTACCGCCTTCTATTCGCGAGGCTGCCTTGGGCGTTGGAGCCTCCAAGATGCAGACGGTATTTCATCATGTTATTCCGCTGGCCATGCCCGGAATGATGACCGGAACCATTATCGGTTTGTCTCGGGCCTTGGGCGAAACCGCCCCTTTGCTGATGATCGGCATGGTCGCCTTTATTGTCGATGTACCCGGCAGTATTACGGATCCGGCAACAGGCTTGCCGGTGCAGATCTTTCTTTGGGCTGATTCTCCAGAACGCGCCTTTGTTGAGCGAACATCCGCCGCAATTCTGGTGCTGTTAACAATCCTGACCTCTATGAATGGGCTGGCCGTGTATCTGCGGATGAAGTTTGAACGGCGATGGTAATTGCCCTTCGTTATGCACATTTTTTTAATAAATCAAAAGAGGATACCCTTGAACGTGCCCTATGCAGGGTGAAAAATGGGAAAACTTCACTGAAGAGAAAGGAATGCAAGGAGAAAAAATGAAGAAAGCGTTGTTGATGGCAGCCTGTATGCTGCTGGCCTCTGATGTTTGGGCAAGCGGGAGAGACTATGTCTCTCTTGTGGGATCATCCACCGTCTACCCCTTTGCAACCACGGTGGCGGAACGATTTGGCAAGACAAGTTCCTTTAAAACCCCGAAGATCGAATCAACCGGTTCAGGTGGAGGCATGAAACTGTTCTGTGCTGGCACCGGTATTGACACCCCGGATATCACCAACTGCTCTCGCAGGATTAAAAAATCTGAATACGAGAGCTGTATGAGTAACGGGGTCAAAAAGATGACTGAGATTAAAATCGGTTACGACGGTATTGTCATTGCAAGCTCAAAGAAAGCAACTCGCTTTTCTTTAACCAAGAAAGATATCTATTTGGCCTTGGCTCGCTCTGTGCCCGATCCTAAGGGCAGTAAAACTTTTGTTGATAACCCGTACACGACCTGGAAAGAGGTGAATCCCGCCCTCCCTGATATTAAGATTGAGGTCATGGGGCCGCCGCCCACTTCAGGAACCCGTGATGCCTTTGATGAATTGGCTATGCAGGGCGGCTGCAAGACTTTTCCCTGGGTGAAGGCACTCAAGAAAACAGATAAGGAACAGTTTAAAGCCGTTTGCCAGGCCCTGCGCGAAGATGGGGCCTATATAGAGGCCGGTGAAAACGACAACCTCATTATCCAGAAGCTGGGAGCAAATCCTGATTCTTTAGGGATTTTCGGTTTCAGTTATCTTGATCAAAATTTCGATAAGATCCAAGGGTCTATCGTTGATGGGGTTGCTCCTGACTTTGATAATATCGCTGATGGGAGCTACTCTATTTCACGTCCGCTATATATGTATGTAAAAAATGCCCATGTCGGCGTGGTTCCTGGGATGGAAGAATTTTTAGCTGAATTTACCAGCGACCGCGCCTGGGGCGATGAGGGCTATCTTGCAGAGAAAGGACTTATCCCCATGCCAGCAGAGGAGCGTGCTCAGGTTGGCAAGACTGTCAAAGAGCTGGCACCGTTACAGCTCTAAAATTTTGGTAAGGGCACGGCGTGTCGTGCTCCTAGGGCTTATTTATGCACAACAAAAAACGCTGGAAGAAATTCCAGAGGCCTGAGGAATCGAGATGATCACCGCAGAACAGAGGTCCATGAGTAAAATGCCGTATTTTGCTGGTTACGGCAAGGAAGAGCAAGGGGCTGTGGCTATGCCCACCGGTAAGACGCTCTCGGAGAGCGAAGGGCCCCACGATAGGCTGATTGAGGAAACTGCCGTGGAAACGGTCGGCCAACCCTTTGTTGAGGCACCCCGCATGACCTGTCGGGATGTCAATGTCTGGTACGGCGATAAGCAAGCAATTATGGACGTGAATATCGATATCGGCAAAAATCAGGTCCTCGCCATGATTGGTCCATCCGGCTGCGGAAAATCAACCTTCCTCCGCTGTTTGAACAGAATGAATGATACTATTCCCATTTGTCGGGTTACTGGTAATATTATCCTGGACAAATTGAATATTTATGATAAAAAAAGAGACGTGGTACCGCTTCGTGCTCAGGTGGGGATGGTGTTTCAGAAACCGAACCCTTTTCCCAAGTCCATCTACGATAATGTTGCCTATGGCCCGAAAATTCACGGGCTGGTCAATAATCGAACGGAATTGGATGAGGTGGTAGAGTATTCTCTGACCAAAGCTGGCTTGTGGGATGAGGTCAAAGATAGGCTTGATCAGCCGGGCACCGGTCTTTCAGGAGGGCAGCAACAGCGTCTCTGTATTGCTCGCGCCATCGCTGTTCGGCCCGAGGTTATCTTGATGGACGAGCCCTGCTCAGCCCTAGATCCTATTGCTACTGCAACCGTGGAAGATCTGATTGATGAGTTGCGGGAGCAGTATACCATCGTTATTGTCACCCATAATATGCAACAGGCTGCGCGGGTATCTCAGCGTACCGCTTATTTTCATCTCGGCAGGCTCATTGAAGTCGATATTACGGATCAGCTGTTCACTAACCCCGGACATAGATTGACCGAGGACTACATCACTGGACGCTTCGGCTGATCCAAAAAAATATGGCAAAAAAACAATCTGTTCTCTTTGTCTGTATTCATAATTCAGCCCGTAGCCAGATGGCGGAGGCTTTTTTGCGTCGATTCGGCGGTGATTATTTTACTGCGGCTAGCGCCGGATTACAAGCTGGATGTCTCAATCCTCTGGTAATCAAGGCAATGGACGAAATTGGACTTGACATCAGCACGCAATCGACCGATGATATCAATAACGTTATTCAGCAAGGAGACCGGTTTAATTACGTTATTACGGTCTGCGATACAGTAAGTGCTCAGCGTTGCCCGCTTGTTCCCGGTACGATGCAAAAAGTACACTGGGGTTTTGAAGATCCTGCCGCCTTATCAGGTGATCATGAAGAAAAGATGGAACAGGTGCGGGTGATTCGGGAACAGATTCGGGAGCAGGTTTGTGCTTTTATTCGGAGTTGCGACATTCCTATTGCTCAATAGTCAGCAAAAAAGCTGACTGAAGAAAACCGCTTGCTTGATAACCTGCTCTTTTGAAGAATTACTGCGTTCTACAAGGTGTTTTATCAGCCAACTCGTTTTCACAGCAAAGCGGAGCGGCTGTTTTTATCTCAACTAAAAAAGAAGATAGAACAGAGAGGAAGATGATGAAAAAATATTACTCAACCAGTGCAGTTACTATGACGGTCGGCGCCATGTTACTCGGCGGTGCTGTATCGGCCTCGGCTCTTGAGATCAAATCCGGCAATGATAATGTTCAACTTAAGCTGTATGGTCACATCAACCGTGCTGTCATGTCTGTTGATGACGGCAACGAAGATAAAATCTTTCACGTTGATAACAGCCACTCTGAGAGTCGAGTCGGCCTGAAAGGAAAGGTCGCCGCCTCTGAGTCCCTGACCATCGGGGGGAATCTCGAAGCACAATGGCAGGCCAACCCCTCCCATACAGTCTCAATGGATGAAGAAAGCATTTCCGCTGAGCTCAAAGAGCGGAAAATTGAGGTCTACTTTGACTTTGATAAAATCGGTAAAATTTCTGTAGGTAAGGGCCAGATGGCCTCAGATGACACCTCTGAAGTGGATCTTTCCGGCACTGCCTTGGCAGGGAACGCCGGTGTAGCTGATGCAGGTGGCGGTTTTTCTTTCTATGATAATAACCCAGGAGCTGTTGCTGAGGGAGAAGACGCCGAAAGCATCACTGTCGATGATGTTTTTAGCCAGATGGATGGCCTGAGCAAAAAGAACCGTGTGCGCTATGACACCCCGAGCTTGGGTGGTTTGTCTCTCGGTGTATCTGCTGGCGAAAAAGAGATGGCTGATGCAGCTCTGACATACTCTAGAGAGCTTGCCGACGGCACTAAATTTAAAGCTGCTGCGGCCTACTCCGATCCCGGCAAGTCTTACACCCAGATGAACGGCTCTGCCTCTATCCTGTTCGGGTTTGGGCTCAACTTCACCGTAGCTGGCGGATCTCGCGACATGGATGATATGGCAGCCAACGGCGATGATCCAACCTTTATGTACGGCAAGATCGGTTATAAGACCAAAATCTTTTCTGTCGGTTCCACTGCCTGCTCCTTTGATTACGGTGTATTCTCCAATATCGAGAATCAAGACACCGAAGAAGAAGGCACTGCCTATGGTGTTCAGGTTGTCCAAAAGCTGTCTGATTACAATACCGAGGTATATGCAGCCTATCGTAATTTTGAGCTGGAAGACAATACAGGCGCTGATTATGAACCGATTACCCTCGCTATGGGCGGTGTTCGATTCAAATTCTAATCAATTAGAGCTTTTTAAGGAGAGTCTACTTATCTTCTCGGGGGCGTTCTTTACGAACGCCCTTTTTTTGTTCGCTTTATCTGCTCTGTTCTATTTAATCCCCTCAGGTTTTTTTTGAGCAGCCTCTGATGAATCATCCCCGTATAATTCTAATAAATGTCCCATCTTATCGCGTTTACAGCGGAGATAATCCCGGCTTTCGCATTCACAGAGCACCTCGATAGGCAAACGAGACACAGCCTCTAGTCCATACCCTTCCAGCCCAATAATTTTTTTAGGATTATTGGTTAAAAGGCGCATCTTACGAACCCCGAGATCGCGAAGCATCTGCGCTCCGATGCCGTAGTCGCGCAGATCAGGTTTAAAACCGAGATGCTCATTGGCCTCCACGGTATCCAACCCTCCGTCTTGCAGATTATACGCCTTGAGCTTATTAATCAGGCCGATACCGCGTCCCTCCTGGCGCATATACAGGATAACGCCGCTTCCTTCCTGATTCACCATCTTCATGGCGGCCTGCAACTGCGCTCCGCAATCACAGCGGGAGGAGCCGAACACGTCTCCGGTCAGGCATTCGGAATGGACGCGCACCATGACCGGTTCATCTGGATTAATCTCCCCTTTCACGAGGGCAACATGCTCAAATGCATCAACATCGTTGGTATAAGCAATCACCCTGAATTCCCCAGCCAAGGTGGGCAGACGAGTTTCCACAGCACGATGCACCAGTATGTCCTCACGCAGACGATAAGCAACTAAATCGGCCACGGTAGCGATTTTCATATCGTGCTCTTTTGCGAATACCTCCAGGTCCGGCATGCGAGCCATGGTGCCGTCGTCTTTCATGATCTCGCATATGATTCCGGCTGTCCGCATTCCGGCAAGTCGGGCCAAATCCACTGACCCCTCAGTCTGGCCGGTGCGCACCAGCACTCCGCCCTCCCGAGCGCGGAGAGGAAAGATATGACCAGGGCTAATAATATCACGGGGGGTTGCATCTGGAGCAACAGCGGCCTCAATGGTTCTGGCTCGATCAGCAGCCGAGATACCTGTGGTCACACCGGTACGAGCCTCAATGCTGATGGTAAATCCGGTTCCGTAAGGTGACTGATTATCCTGCACCATCATGGGCAAGCCCAGCTGCTCAATAATGTCCGGGCTCATGGTCAAGCAGATCAGGCCGCGACCGTGGGTGGCCATAAAATTAATAGCCTCCGAGGTCACCGCCTCAGCGGCCATGCAGAGGTCACCCTCATTTTCCCGGTCCTCATCATCCACCAGGATGACCATCTTACCGGCCTTGATATCTTCGACGACTTCTTCTATAGGACTGACAGCCATGATGCTCACTCAATGTTTTGAACACCCGGTCGCAGGCAACCGAGTGATGCGTTTATTTCAATTATCTTAAAAATCCGTGCTCTGCCAGGAAAGCCGGATTAATTTTACTTTCGCTTGCCCCGGAAGGTTGCTCCCCGAGTAATTTTTCAACATATTTACCGATGATATCCACTTCCAGATTAACCCGACTTCCTTGCCGGAGATGACCCAAAGTGGTGATCGCCAGGGTATGGGGAATTATCGACACGGAAAAGCGATTACCGGAGCAGGAATTCACTGTCAGGCTGACCCCATCAATCGTAATCGACCCCTTCTCGATAATGTATTTGCTCAATCCCGCATCAAGGGAAAAGGTAAACAGGGTAAAATCACCCGCCGCCTTGCGTTCCTCAACTCGTCCCAGGGTATCTACGTGACCGCTGACAAGATGGCCACCCAGTCGGTCAGCCAGGCGCAGGGCTCGCTCCATATTGACCTTGGAACCGACCTCCAATTGCCCCAGACTTGTCCGGGTCAGGCTCTCGGGAGAGACATCCGCCAAAAAACGACGGCCTTTGATGTCGCGGGCAGTCAGGCAGGCCCCGTTAACAGCAATGGACTCGCCCTCTTCCGGGTCTGTCAGCTCAAACCCCGCTTCCAGACAGAAGACCATCCCGCCGCCTGAAGGTCGTTTTTCAATAACCGTCCCCAGTCCCTGAATAATACCGGTAAACATGGATCAGGCCTGCTCCAGCTCATCCGCAAGGGCGGCAAATTCCTCGGCCTTGCGTTTATGCTTAAAATTCTTATGGATGGAGGCAACCGTGCGATAGGTATCAGCAGCTTTCTTATTTTCTCCTTTTTCCTGATACAGCTGAGCAATCACCGCCATAACCTCAACCATTCCTTTGGGATTTCTGGTTAATTGGTAATGCTCAATCATATCGAAAAGGATCTCCATTGCCTTATCCAGCTCGCCCTGTTCTCGGTAGATCGCAGCAATTTTTTTATTCAGGGACAAGGTGGAAAAGGAGTCTTCTTCTTTCTCGCAGATGGCATAGGCCCGTCGATAATGCTCCAAGGCCGCTGCAAAATCCTTCTTTTCCAGACAGACATCGCCGAGTCGGTCCGAGGCATTGGCAACGCCCTGCTCATCACCTTTTTCCTCAAATGCTTTCAAGGCATTATGAAAGGACATGGCGGCCATACTATAGTCACCTTTTTTCAGCTCCTCACGCCCTTGAAGATAATCGCGTTTGGCAGGATCTTTTTTCAACTCCTCTTCTCGGGCTTTTTCTGGGTCAGCCGGGCCGATGGAGCTCAGCGGTTGGATAGATGTAGACATTGGTTTTCTCCGTGAATTACTTCAAAATTAATCAAATATATAATTCGTCGGGATTTGATCCCAACGATATTTTTATAAAAATTACAACGTAACGAAATAAAATCTTTGTTAGCTTTTACCTTTAAGACTCTCCATCCGCTTCCAAAGCCGACACAAGGCCTCACGGGCCTCGGGATTCGCAACATTTTCCGCCATAGATCGAAAATCCCGCTCAGCATCAGAATCAACATCAAGCGGCGGAGGAACGTATTTTTCTACAGGAGTATCAATCAGCTCTGCGGGTTGCAGTGCCCAGCGGAGATCTTCAACAGTCAGAGCACCTCGCAAGAAGACATTGATCTTCGCAATGATATCTGTTGAGCTGAAATGCATCTGCTGCATCCAGAGAGAATTATGTGCATAAACCCAGAGTTCTTTTCTGCGAAAATAAGCTGGCATGCTGTGCTCGGCAAAGGCATTGCCTACCAGCTGAGGCCAGTGATCCGTCAGCTGGAAAAGATGCCACTGATTCCCCCATTGCTGGTGTCCGTAGACATCAGACAAGCCATCAGCCAGTGAGATAAGTTTTCTTCTCGATTTTTCAACCATACCGCTGCTAAAATGCTCCTGATACAGGAAGGAAAATTTTCAAGTATAACAGAACACCAATGCAGTGTATACCCTTTTTCCGCAGAGTTCAGGAGATAAAAAAAGACAGCCCTCACAATCCGTGAAAGATGTCCTCTCGTCATCAGCATCAATATTCACCCTCGCAGACCGAGGGTTGCTTTTTCTTATTTCACATACGATACAGGGAGGATGAAGAAAAAATTATTACCCTCCGAGGTTTTTTCATACCCGACAATACCTCCATGAAGCTCAACAACATGCTGAATAAAGGCAAGTCCATGACCAGTACCGTAGATATCCTTACAGCCTTTCCCCCGCACCCCTTCCTGAAAAATGATCGGTGCTTCTTCTGGATCAAGATGAGGTCCTGTGCTGAACACATTGAATTTAACGCCCTGCTCTCCGCATTCAGGAAAGTCGTTAATGACCTCACGTCCGTAGGCAATGGCCTTACGTTTCACTCCCTTCTTGGTGAAAACTTCGCCCGTATACTTGGTCGCATTGGAAAAAAGATTGGCATAGACCTGTGAAAGAAGACCGATATCGACGATAAGCTGAAATTCTTCATCTAGCATATTATTCGGACGATCCACGGTAATATTTGCCGCGCGTAATCGACTGGCGTAGTTTTCCAGCTGGGGCAGGATAATTTCCTTTTCCACAAAACACCGCTTGGGATGAAGCACTAAATGGCCACTCTCAAAATGTTCGCGCCGAAAAAGGCTCTCTAAAAAAAGACTTATATTTGAATGATGCTTTACTATTTCAGAATGATAGAAGAGTAAGTCATCACCCAGCCGATCACACCGGCTCAAACAGCGTTCGCAGTGGCAGGAGGCAATATCCGAGTTGGTGGTTTTGCGTATCTCGTCCCGTATATCTTCCAGCTCTGTTATCTTTTTACGAAGTTTATTAAAGAGGTGGCGAAAGTACATATTCGGCACAATCACATTATGCTCGATATCCATCACCAAGGTATTGATAAACTTCAGGTGATCAATATTTTGGAGAGCAATAAGCCGATTATGCAGGTTGTAGCCGATCCGATTTGTGTACTTACTCAGGAAAAAACGATCATCTGCAGAGAGCCTCTCTAAAGGAAAAACACTGAACATCCCCAGAATACGATTCCTGCTGTATGCTTTATTCGAGGAACAGCGATGCTCGCCTTCCTCTAGTCCTGTTTCCTTGGAGAGGGCTACCCCTTTGCTCGGCATCTTGCTGTAAATAGGAATAATATATGAATTATCATTTTGATACGGCTCAACACCTAAGGTGATATGCCTTGGAGCAGCTTTTTTTTCTTGGAAGATCCCCTGGATACTGTCACAAACCTGATAGAGCTCCCTGGTTTCTTCATCCAAAAGATAAAGAGCACTATCAAGGCCGGTCATCTCCAGAGGGACAGCAACACAGATTCGATAAAAATCATCAAGCGAATCATACTCCTGTGCCAGATCAAAAAAGGCTTTTAAAAAATCATTGAACTCTGAAGAAAAATTATATCTATCATAATTCTTTGACTTCTCGCGTATCCGCTGACAAATTTTTTGAAGATCTGAACAATGCGGCATTTTGCTCACCCTCTGCTTCAAGCGACGGTTCTCAAAAGAACAGCCGGAAAAAATACGTTGCTGGGGACATCCGTGATAAAAATCACGGATAACGAGAATACCGAATACCGAATACCTTTGTTAACTACTATCTATTACTTATTTTTTATCAATAACCACTTCGTCTCCCTTCCGATCCTCAGACAGCAGCACATCAACCCGCTCTGACGCATCGGCTCGAATACAGACTCCGGTATAGTCGGGTTGAATAGGGAGTTCACGCCCCTGACGATCAACTAAGACGGCCAGCTGTATGGAACGGGGGCGTCCATAATCCATTATCGCATCCATAGCGGCCCGGATAGTGCGTCCAGTAAAAATGACGTCATCCACCAGTACGACATCCTTATCCTCTACCGAGAAATCGATATTGGTCTTACGGACAATAGGATTTTGCGAGATCAGGCTCCAGTCATCCCGGTACAAGGTGATGTCTAGGCTGGCGGTCGGCACCTCGTTATCTTCATGGGCGGTAATTTTTTCATAAAGCCGGGTCGCCATAAAGACCCCCCCCGTATGGATTCCGACGATAGCCAAATTTTCCACCCCTTGATTTCGCTCAAGGATTTCCATAGCTAATCGTTCAATGCTTCGCTCAATAGCGGCGCTGTTCATAACAATGCGGGAGAACATATTCAACCTCTGTTCCAGAAATAAGCGGCGCCCTTTTCATTAACCAAATTAATGGCTTCTGGAAAGGCCTCACACTCTTGGGCAAACACTTTGTCTGCAATATCATCAGGTGCATCTGAAGGGTCTAAAGAAATACATTTTTGTAGGATAATAGGGCCTTCATCATATATTTCGTTTGCAAAATGAACAGTACAGCCGCTGACAGTACAGCCTCTGGCTTTGACTGCTTCATGGACGTGATGGCCGTAAAAACCTGGGCCGCAGAAGGAGGGGATCAGGGACGGATGGATATTAACAACCCGTTGTTTCAGCTGTTCCGGTGGTTCATACAGTTTAAGGTAACCGGCAAGGGCGATAAGGTCAACATCATATTCCGCTAGGACCTTATTGATGCCTGAGTTATCATTAGCGTGAACCGCCGGATATCCATATTTTCGTGCTTTTTCCAACCCCAAGGCATCACTGACATTGGAAACAACCACCTGAATCTCTGCCTTCATCATGCCAGCCTGAATACATTCATGAAAATTATCCAAGGTTCTGCCTGATCCAGACAGCAGCACTGCTA
Source organism: Candidatus Electrothrix laxa (assembly GCA_942492895.1). Taxonomy (GTDB): domain Bacteria; phylum Desulfobacterota; class Desulfobulbia; order Desulfobulbales; family Desulfobulbaceae; genus Electrothrix; species Electrothrix laxa. The sequence continues at coordinate 3,012,293 of OW818652.1, read as the reverse complement.
TCTTCTGCATTATTTTCTCCTTTATTGCATAGAGCTGCATAGAGGAAGCACAAAGGGCGGCTACAAAGTAGACCGCCCTTTCCTGCATCCTTTCTGCCGATCTTCCGCTTCTCTTTCGCGTTAAAAATAAGGATTGCTGTCCACATCCACTTTTACCAGCCAATCGGCAATAGCGGTGTCATAGGCCGAGGTCAACTGAAAAACCTTCACAGCTAGCTTGAATCTGGTTTTCAAGGTTGTGTTGCCGGTTTCACGAATTTCTGCAAGGACCTGATCATAATCAGCAGGATCAACGATCACAGTCACATCCTGAAAATTCTTGGCTGACGCCCGCAACAGGGTCGGCCCGCCGATATCGATATTTTCAATAGCATCACCAAGGGTACACTTCGGATCCGTCACTGTTTTCTCAAAGGCATACAGATTCACCGCCACAATATCAATGGGCTTGATACCGTGCTCTGCACATTGATGCTGATGATCGGCATTTTCCCGCTGATTGAGAATACCGCCGTGGACCAGGGGATGCAGGGTCTTCACCCGCCCATCCAGCATTTCCGGAAAACCGGTGAATTCCGACACGTCGGTCACAGGAATGCCATTATCCCGCATTTTCTTGGCCGTTCCACCGGTGGACAGAATTTCAATACCCATCTCGGTTAATGCCTTGGCAAAATCTTCGATACCGGATTTATCGGTCAGGCTGATTAAGGCCCTTGCTACTTTGTTCATTTTTCTTTTCCTCACTCAAATAGGTAGTTCTTTGTCATACTCTATATTTATGCTGTATCCCTGTTTTCCTATATTCCTGTATTTTTTTTGGAGGCATGAGGTTCGCCTGTGCTGCCAGGCAAAGGCACCAAACAACTCAGTCCTCGCGCAGAAATTTTATAATCTTTCGCCGGTCCCGTTTATCAGGTCGTCCTTCAGGCCGGGAGGCAGGTGCTTTGACCAAACGCCGTTCCTCACGGGCCTTCTCACGCTGAGTCTGGGATTCCTCGGTTTCTTCATACAGCGTTTGAGCCACCTTGGCCGGACCGCGACGACCGCTTAAGGCCAAAATGCGCACGGTATATTCCTCAGTGCCTCGTTTGACCCGCAACAACTCCCCCCCTTGCACAATCCGAGAAGGTTTGACCCGTTTGCCGTTGAGATGAATATGCCCCCCGCTCACTGCCTTTGAAGACAACGAGCGTGTCTTAAAAAACCGGGCAGCCCATAGCCATTTATCCAGCCGGACAGCGATTTCCTGATTGTCTCGATTTGTCATTTTTCCGGTAATCTTCCCCCTCTTTTTTATACAATTATAACCTCATCAGATAATAGGATTTCTGAAAAAGCGCAAGGGGAACTGTACATTCAATTTTGTAAAATAGATAAATATTGCCTTATGCTCGTTGAAAAAATATGGTAATACTGCTCGCTCGCTGTATTAATGATATGCAATAATACTGATCCAATTCTTCCAAAATTTTTCCAATTCTGGCAGGAAAAAATAATTCCATGAAATTACATTCCGTCGGCATAAAACATTTTACCTGCCCTGTTTCCGTTCGGGAACAAAAAGGGGGCGTGCAACAGACTGTTGCTGAAATTAACTTGCAGGCCTCTCTACCCCACCGCTTTAAGCAGTCCTGCCTTGAGACATTTACCTGCATTTTGGCTAAGTATCAACAGGATATGCATACAAAAATTTTCCCAGAACTCCTGACAGAGGTGCAAAGCAACCTCCAGGCAAAAAAAGCGGAAATGGAAATGCAATTTCCCTATTTTATAGCGAAAAAAGCCCCTGTAACCGGGACAGAGAGCCTGATGGAGTATAACTGTTCCTTTATAGGGAGTATTGACGACCAGGAACATCAGCTTTTCTTAAAGGTTAGCGTACCTCTCACCACGCTCTGTCCCTGCTCAAAGGAAATCAGCACGCAGGGAGCACATAATCAGCGGGCTGAAGTTATCCTGATGATAAAGCCCCTAGGATTCATCTGGTTGGAAGAACTCATCTCTATGGTGGAAAGTTGCGGATCCTGTGAACTGTATGCTCTTCTGAAGCGACCGGATGAAAAATTTGTTACTGAGGAAGCCTATGCCAATCCCATGTTTGTTGAAGATGTGGTAAGAAAGGTCGCCCAGAAAGCAAAAAATCACAAGATGATAGGCTGGTTTTCAGTCAGCGTGGAGAGCTTTGAGTCCATCCATAAACATAGTGCCTATGCCTATGTAGACAGTACCGACTTGGACTAAGAGTCGACCCACTATTTCGGGTGCCGTAGGGGCAAACCTGTGTGTTTGCCCTTTTATGCCGGGCAGACACACAGGTCTGCCCCTACAATTCCATACCTGAAAACGGGGATTTTATTTCTTGTTGGTTTCCTAAGATCTTATCGGAATTCACCAAGGATTAAAAAGGGCAAAAGAGAGGCAAGGGAAAGAGGATTCCCGTCTATGCCAACTTCGTAGATCCTTCTTGTCTACTTTTCAATCCCGCCGAGGCAGAGATATTTCTGTTCCAAGTATTCATCAAGACCGTACTTCGATCCTTCACGCCCGATACCCGACTCCTTGATGCCGCCAAAGGGAGCTGATTCTGTTGACATGATACCGGTATTAACACCGACCATGCCGTATTCCAAGGCCTCGGCAACGCGCCAACATCGACCTATATCCTTGCTGAAAAAATACGAGGCCAGGCCATAGGGTGTGTCGTTGGCCAAAGCAACAGCCTCTTCTTCCGTGGAAAAAGAAAAGAGCGGGGCCACCGGACCAAAGGTTTCCTCGTAGGCAATCTGCATTTTTGTGGTCACATCAAGAAGAATGGTCGGTTCAAAAAAGAAACCGGTTTCCCCTACTCTCTTACCCCCGGATCCTAAGCGGGCTCCTTTCGCCAAGGCATCTTTGATCTGCTGCTCCACTTTTTGCACAGCATTCAGATCGATAAGCGGTCCCTGATTCACCCCTTCGTCAAAGCCGTTGCCAACCTTGAGCTGTTTCTGCACAGCTTGAATCAGTTTTTCTGCAAAGGCATTGTATACTCCTTCTTGGACAATAAAACGGTTAGCACAAACGCAGGTCTGCCCTGAATTACGATATTTTGAGGCAACAGCGTTGGTGACCGCTTCATCCAGATCCGCATCGTCAAAAACGATAAACGGGGCATGTCCACCCAGCTCCAAAGAAATCTTCTTGACTGTGTCTGCACATTGCCGCATCAACATTTTCCCAATTTCGGTGGAACCGGTAAAACTGAGCTTTCGGACAATTGAGCTTTCTGTTAATGCTCCGCCGATTTCAGCAGCTGATCCGGTCAGAACATTAAAGATACCCGGCGGGATCCCTGCCTCTTCGGCAAGTTTGGCCAAGGCCAGAGCGGACAACGGGGTCTGACTGGCAGGTTTCACGACCACCGGACAACCAGCGGCCAAGGCCGGGGCTGCTTTCCGGGTGATCATAGCAGAGGGGAAATTCCAGGGAGTAATGGCCGCACAAACACCGATCGGTTGTTTTAAGACGATGATCCGCTTTCCTGGCTGGGCCATGGGAATGGTATCCCCGTAGACTCGTTTTGCTTCCTCGGCAAACCATTCCACAAAACTGGCTGCATAAAGAATCTCTCCCCGTGACTCTGCCAGCGGCTTGCCTTGCTCCGCAGTCATGATGCTCGCTAAATCTTCCTGATTCGCAATGATCAGATCATACCAACGTCGAATAAGGCGCGAACGTTCATGGGCTGTTTTGCTTCTCCATGCAGGCCAGGCAGCGTCAGCCGCCTCTATAGCCTGAAGCGTTTCTTTCCGCCCCAAGGAAGGAACAGAGCCCACCAATGCACCATTTGCCGGATTATGCACCGCAATCTTTTTTTCATTTCCGGAAGAGACCCAATTTCCGTTGATCAAACAACGGCTGCACAGCAACTCTTTATTTTTTAAAATCATAAAAACAACCCCAACTCATGAAAAGAAATATAAAAATTTAAACTTTAAAAGAATCACCACAATGTGTGACCCGAAAAGCATGCGCTTTTTGCTGGTAAAAAGAAAAATTTATGATAAACAATCAAAGAGGGGTTCTTACAAGCAATGTATTCTCAACAGCGCGTTTTTTCTTGCGGCAGAAGAAATTTTTAAGCCGTTACTGTTCCCGTTGCCCGAACAATTAAAAAAGAAAAACAGCGATTCGTTCAGGGCTTCTTCCCGGCAGAAAAAAAATGATCTCAGCAGGACAGAAAACACTCAGAAGCTATCTTCCCATAGAAATTACAGCGCAACATGCTGGCACCAAAAAAATTATGGCAGGCCCCCTTCGAGGAAGACTTTTCGACCTTTCAAGACATCAAGCCTGCCTGCTGATGAGTGAAATCATGGATGATAAATATCACCTTTTTTATTCTACACAGGAAGACAGCCTCCTCTTCCTGAATCTTTTTTTTGACATACCCCCTGCCCTTGATCAGCACTTAAAAATGCCTGCTATCCCGCTTTGGTTTAATATCTTCCAGCAAGGACAAATTCGGAATTTCATCATGGGTGTTGAGTTCACCAGAAATATTGAAGAAAAGATATTGAGACAATTATTGGCCGGTGTAGCTCAGCACCGTAAAGGAATATCGTAGGAGGCTATCCTAACAAGCTACGCTTTCTTTCCTCTTGAAATTATAGTTTTTTTTTCTATTTACTCTGTTTCCCTCTCTAATCCCAGCACGCTGAATGTCGGGACAGAGTACTGTACACCCTTCAACACCATCTTACCCACATCTTTTACCAGCACCTTCTGAGTAAGCTGTTTTTTCTCCAAATCTTCAAGAACTTTATCAGTTATATATATTCTCGAAGAAGTTGCTTTTGAAGCTAAGCGCTGAGCAATATTCACCTCGGTTCCAATCACGGTATAATCCAACCGTCTGGCCGAGCCGACATTGCCAAGAAACATTTCTCCACGGGTCACCGCAAATCCGAGATCAATAGTGGTAAAAAAAGGATCTTTTTCCTGCCACTCTTCTTTGAGGTCAGCAAAGCGCTCTCGGATGGCAAGAGCGGTCTCTATGGCTGTAAAGGATGAATTGTCGAGCTCTATAAGGGCTCCGAAAATCGCCAGGACAGCATCTCCCATGAACTTGTCGACTGTGCCTCGATATTCAAAGATAGTTTCGGTAAAAAGCTGAAAGAATTCATTAAGAAATTCGCGCAGAACTGGCAATGGAATTTCCTGAACCATCCCTGTAAAATTACGGATATCTGCAAAAAGGACTGTTGCATCCTTTACTTCTCCAAGACCGGTCGTGAGAGCAGCATCACTGGCAAGCAGTACTTCCGCGACCTCTGGAGCAACATATTGTTCCAGCAAAGCCTGCAACCTAGCTTCCTGAGCTACTGATTCAAAGGCATGAACATTTTCTATGGCCAAAGCGGCCTGGGTACTGAAAATACCAAGAATTTCGATATCGGAGTCAGCAAAACGGATATCGCCATCTGTATAACTAACATTGAGAACGCCGAGAATTTTATCACGGACGATCATGGGAAAGGAAACCGCAGAAACGATTTCCGGCCGTTTCAGCAGATCAGCAAACCTCGAGTCATTCTGTGTCTCCTGATTAAGGATGACAGGCTTGCGCTCCTGAAAAACCCGACCTGCAATTTTATCACCGGGCTTTATCTTAATTTGCTCAATCATTTCCTCAGGAATCCCCCGAGAAGCAGCAATGCGCAGAACACCTTCCTCATTATCATACAACATCACCGACAAACTATCCGCAGCAGTCTGATCACCGATAACATTGAGCAGGCTTTCCAGGACATCATGCTGACTGGTGGAGGACATAAAATGTTCTCCTAAGCCATACAAGGGGAGCAGGGCACGGAGCCGAGCATTCTCTTCGCGCAGGGCGGCCGACTCCATTGCTCTGGCAATCCTCTCCCGCATTTGATCAGGTTCAAGGGGTGGGGAAAAAAGCCCGGCAAAGCCGCTGTCCATTGCTGCCGGACAAAGGTTGCCAGCAGCTTCTCTGTCCACTATCAAAAAACCGAGTAGGCCGGGCCGAGATACACGTAGGCTGTCAAACAACTCTATCCCGCTCGCTCCGGGCAGGTCCTGAACAACTATGACGACCCTGACCGGTTGGTGAATGCAGATATTCAAGGCCTCGTACGCGAAGCACCAGTCCACATCATATTCATGCAATATGTCAGCCACCTGTTGACACAATTCTGGCTCGTCTGCAATCAACAGGATATCCGGCAGCATTATAAATACTCTTTGTGCATTTTTTAGCGGATTGAAAGAAATCGTGAAAACTGATCCATACGACAAACTATCCTATTTGTTCTTTCGCAGGCAAAAGAATTATACAAACATTCTACCATTCAATCTCTTACAAGGCAACAACGGCGATTAATTAATGTTTGAACGAAAACACCACAACAACGTAAAGACAAAAAGTTGTCGCAGTTATTTATAGCGAAGTTTTTTTTGTTTTTTATTTTGACAAATATACCCAATAATTTTATTAATTTAGAAAAAGCTTAAAAACAATGATTATTTTAACTAATTTAATAGTATAGGAATTTTCATTTTTTCATACTGAAATATAAATAAAAAAATATCCGCTTCCAATCGCATTATGGTACAGGTGATCAATCGTCAATTTAAACCGGGTGAATTTCAAAAAATCGAGTTTCTTATACCAATTCAGGACCCATCATCTTTTCAACCTTTGATAAAAAAAATTATTCAAGTCTGATTTTATATTTTTTGAAGGCTGAAATGATGAGCTGGGCGTCTTCTCCCGCCAACTCAAGCGACTTTCAGATTCTGCCGAAATATGCTATGGATATAGAGCGAAAAGCTAAAGTCTAAAAAGCAAAATGATTCACATTCTATAACTCCTACGAGACCAACCATGAATACTGCTGACCGACAAAATAATCGCCATGCGCAAGACGGCTCGACAAGCGTTTTTAGGTTAGAAACAATGAGAACCTATCTTGAAGGGTTGATGGATAAAGCCGACTCTGCCAAACTGATGCACTGTAGTCCAGCTGTCATCGAACCGATTTTCAACGGAGCCACCAGGATGAACCCCGCCTCTTTATTCCTGAATACTGGTTCAGAGGAGGATATGGCCTATATTCGACGGCAGGCGCTCAATCATAATGAAGAGTTCCTTCTGGCGACTTCTGGTCACACCTACCATTTTGATGGACCAAAGGACCAAGGACGTGACATGGCCAATACCAAATATCTCGCATACCCTGATACCCCCATCAGTTCCCTCCAGCAAAAGCTTGATCATCGAGCCGGATTGGTTGAAGTGCGTATGATCATGGACGATCTCATGGTCAATAAGGAGATGATTGTCTCGTTCATTTCCCGTGGGCCCATTGGTAGCAGGGTTGCAGACCCGACCCTCCAAATCTCGGATTCATACTATGTAATCCATAGTGAGTATTTGCTTTATAGAATGATTGGTCCTGAAAATTTTTCCCGTGATGTCGAAAAAAAAGGCTATATTTTTATCAATTACCATACTGCTGGCGACTTGACAGCTGACCATGTCTCCGCCCACCTTGAGCATCGGCGTATCTACATGGATGTGGAGCGTTTTCATTCCTATAGCGTCAACAACCAGTACGCTGGAAACTCCATTGCTCCGAAAAAAATCAATCACCGTTTCGCCAACATGAACAACCTGCGCCGCCATTTCGGCAGTCGCCTGGATGAACATATGTTTATCACTGGTTTTGATGTTGACGGCGACAGGATTTATTTTGCCGGTGCATATCCCAGTGGCTGCGGAAAGACCGGAACCGCAATGACGGGTGACGCCTTAGTTGGTGACGATCTTGCCAAGATCTTCATTGATAAGGAGAGCGGTGAGGTCCGAGCAGTAAATCCAGAAAAAGGTATGTTCGGAATTATTGAAGGAGTAAACCGGACAGATGATCTGGAAACAATGGACGTGCTGGAGCGAGAAGGCGAAGAGGTCATCTTCTCGAATCTGCTGGTTCATGAACAAAAACCGTATTGGCAGGGTTGCGATTATGATTTGCCCGAAACAGGACGTAATTTTGCAGGTAAATGGACAAAAGAGTCCGGCCAACCCATGTCCCATAAAAACGCCCGGTTCACCATTCCCTTAGATACTCTGGCTAATTATGACCCGGCTGCGGAAAATCCTGATGGCGTCAAGCTGAGTGCTCTCGTCTTCGGAGGGAGGGATTACAGCACCATGCCCACCATTGTCATGGCCCATGATTGGATGAACACAATTGTTCATGGAGCAATTATCCGTTCTGCCACCACAGCGACAGAACTTGGTGCCGATGGTAGCGAAAAGCGTTCGCCCTTTGCTAATGAGGCTTTTTTCCCTGGTCCTCTAGGACAATACATTGCCCATTATAAGGCCTTCGGAGAAAACCCTGCTATTCATGAAGACTGCCTGCCCAGCGGCTTTCAGGTCAATTACTGGCTGCATAAAAATGCCCGGCGTGAGCTTGCCCCTGGAGAAGAGGACGGACTCCTAGGAGAAAAGCAGGACACCAAGGTCTGGATGCGGATTATGGCCCTGATGCATCAGGGCAAGGTGGAAACCATCTGGACGCCCGTCGGGCTTATTCCCAAATACCGAGATCTGCAACGACTTTTCAGCGAGCTGATCGACAAGGAATACAGCCAGGAGATCTATACCTACCAGTTCTCTCTCTATATCGAAAGCCTTATCCATAGGATTGATACATCCTATGAAGAATTCGCCGAAGAACAGGAAATGCCGAAAGAATTTTTTCATACCCTTGATACCTGGAGACGGGATCTCTGCGCCTTGGAATCTATTATCGGGCCTGTGGTCACTCCGGGACAGGTGATTGAATATGTTGCTGCTAATCTACCTGAGTGATCACGACTTAACCTAACCTCCTTATACCGGGCTCGCACTCTTCTGGCATAATAATATTGATGGATTCGTAAAAAGTATCCCTATATAATTATCTGAAATTACTTGTATATAATTAATTTTTCTCTTGCCATAAATTAGTCGGCATGATATTATTGTGTCAATATTACGATAAGATAAGCAAGAGAGCTATGTTAAACATCAAAGATCACAAAACCATCAACATGTTCGACCCCTTTGGTTTCCTCGGGCCGAAGCGTCGAAAAATGCTGGATGAATCATGGGCCGGGATTTTTCGGGATCATGTTCGCCATATTCTTCCGGTTGATCTCCTGGCACTGCATTTCAGTACAAGCATGGGGCGCCCGACTAATGAACTCGTTGCTATGATGGGAGCGATGTTATTGCAGCATATGCATGATCTGACAGACGAAGAGACAGCGGAACAGTTCGCTTTTAACATGCAATGGCATTATGCTCTTGATATCACAAATAACTCAGACAAAGCGGCCTATGTCTGTCCAAAAAGTATTTGGAACATGCGCTTTGTCATGACGAAATACGGACTGTATGACGATGTCTTCCAGGCTGTTGGCGATGAATTCATAAAAATATTCGATGTTGATCCTTCTCTGCAACGTATAGATTCCGTTCACATATTTTCCAATATGAAGCATCTCGGTCGTATCGGGATCTTCACAGGCACCATCAAAAAATTCCTGGTAAATCTCAGACGGCAGCACAAAAACGAATTCAATGAGCTTGACCTGAATCTGCGAGATCGCTACCTGAAGAAAGAAGAGGAAAGTGCCTTCTCTATGGTCAAACCATCTGAATCCGCCAAAACTCTTCAGATGGTCGCCGATGATCTTTTCTTTCTTATCAACAGGTTCCGCTCGTGCCCTGACATTGCGTCCATGCAAACATATCAGCTCATGACACGCATTCTGAAAGAACAATGTATCACAGAGCAAGTCGAAAATACTGATGAACTGCGTGTCATTCTGAAGGCAAATAAGGATATCCCTTCCGACTCTCTTCAGAATCCCTCTGATCCTGACGCCGGATATAGTGGGCATAAAGGCAAAGGATATCAGGTGCAAGTAGCGGAAACATACAGCACAGAGGAAGATGCCGAAACTCTCTCCCTGATCACTCATGTTGATGTGCAGGCTGCCCATGAAAGTGATACCGATGCCCTGCTACCGTATCTTGAGGCTACGGAACAACGTGACATAAAGCCGAAAGAAGTAGCAGCTGATACGCTCTACGGAAGCGACGACAATCACGAAGCGGCAAAACAAAAGGGTGTCAACCTCATCGCTCCTACTCTGGACCGACAAAAGGACCTCTTCTGCACACTGACCGATTTTGAGCTTTCTGAAAACGGTTTTATCATCTCGTGTCCTGAAGGGTGCCAGCCTGTCAAGAAATCCAAGAAAAAAGACAGGTTCAGCATAGCCTTTTCGTCAGAAACATGTAAGAGCTGCCCGAGAGCCAATCATTGCCCTGTTAAACCCGGCAAAAAAGATCTTGCTTATCTCCGCTATAACGAAAAAACCGCCCGTCTTTCCCAAAGAAGAGCTAACGAGCGAACCGATGAATTCAAAAACAAGTATCGGTTCCGGGCCGGAGTCGAGGCCACTATGTCGCAACTTGATCGACGTACGGGAATCAAGCATCTCAAGGTACGAGGCATGAAAGCGGTTCGTTTCGCAGCGACCATGAAGGCAACAGCACTCAATATAATACGGGCAGCTGCGTACAAAAAACGACGAAATAAGGGGAAAAATCCCTCATCACCCTCCATAGGAGGCTGGATTGACCTGATTTGGGTTGTCAAAGAGCATTTTTACGATTTTTTGGACAAAATCAAAATCGCCAAAGTCACATCACCAGCTTTTTGAAATTTTATCCTCATTTTGCTGACTGACTTTTTACCTGGTCATCAATATTTATATATCAATACTTTCTCACCGATTGGTTAATAAAATTCCATTACTTTTATTATCGATATTTTGATATAATTCTAAGCCAATACCTGCTCTCCGTAAAAGATCCTTTTGTAAATCTGACAATGGAGTCAGGTGACGTATTACCTGGCCTCCGGAATGAATGATGCTGAGAGAGATATTGGAAAAGCTCTGCAGGATCCGTTCAACGGTCGGTGAAGCTGTGCATTTTTTGGGTTGTCCCGGATACATTCCCTTCAGAACATTTTGATCCTTCTTCAAGGAACGGCGCACTACAAATTCTATCAATGTCAGTACCCGAATCCCTAACGTTAACAGATGAGTTAATCCAGCCACTTGATCGTCGCGTTGAACAAATAATGGAGCGATATTCAAACGACTTTTCAAACGCTCAAAGATCCGTTCAACCCGATATTCTTTACGATAGCACAACACGGCTTCCTGTAAGCTGAGATCTTGTTGATCGACATCGGTAACAAATGCCTTCCAACCGAAGGTATCTTTTTTCGCTGTCACCAGCTCTTCTTCACGTCTAATCTCTTTGATTTGATATCTAATTTTTTTGACAACGCGCTGAGAACGTTTCTTTGAGCCACGGCCTCTCCCAATGTACTTGGTATGCTCTTCCACCTGTTTTTCGTATGCAACCGTCAATAATCCTTCCACCCTGTGGGTCTTAAGAATTTTCTCAATTTTTGTCTGCAAAACAGACTCTTCTGTGATTTGACGTTTGCCTCTGCCGCGAGGAGGCGTCAACGTATTGAGCTTGAGTTGCGCTTTTTCAAGCCGTTGCTCCAGGCCTCGCTGTTGTTTGGCAGCATGAGCCGGAGAATGAACAACAAGAACTCGTTCATTCCACTGGAATTCCTTGCCTTCGTAAATACCACTCTGGTCGCGATCCAGCTCGTATCCCTGAGCGATCAGCACTTTTTCGCCTTTATCATTCTCCCGAAAAACCTGCTCCAGCTCTCCATGTGTTTTGTGGGTAAGGCCACCTTCAATCCATCTTTCCATCTCCTTTGTGATCTTACCGGTCAAAGGAAGAGGAGATAAGTAATGATTATCAAGGCTTCGTATGTATGTACGAGTCTTCAACGAACTCATCTTGCAATCTCCGCAATAGAGAACCCCTGTCTTCTGCAAGGCATTGTTAACTCTTTCAATAACAGGGATATAAAGCGGGTCGTCAGCTTTTTCACCGGAAACCACATCAGTAGCCAAAGGCATTCCCAGAGGATCAAGAGCTCCAGTCATCACCTTGATCTGACGAAGACTTGCGTCATCTTTACTGTGACCGAATTGAAGCAGACTTGCTTCACTGCCTTCATGATATCCTGAAACCGTGGTGGCGTCACATCGAACAACTTTGGTCGGCAGTTCATGAACCTCAATACTTCTTTTGCTAAGATCCCTTTCAATTCCAGCCCAGTAAGCCTCTTGGCTCAGATATCTCAGAAGAACCGCCAGACGATGTGTCGCGAAATCTGCTTCAAAAATCTTCTGCCCGGTTAAATTCTCCAGAGTCTCCTGCATCCTACTAATATACTCGACAGTCGTGAGTTTGTAATGCTTAACACTGAAGTAGCTGTATAAATCATTTTCACTTAAGATTATGAATTTTCAAGCTGCTCGTTGGCAAACGTGGTCTTCAGTTTGAATGATTTTTTTCTTAAATCTGCCCTTGATAATCTTGGCACGAATTTCTCGCATTGTCGCTGTTGGTGCGACTTTGAGGAAATCCTGTACCAATAAATTTGCAATCACCATTTTGACCGTTCTCTCAGAAGGAATATATCGAGAACGAGTTCGCAGGAATCCTTCAAATCTGCTCCATATTTCTTTTGGAAATTTGAGTGCTATTAATTGAAGCAAACCAAGAGAAATTGCTCCAAGGTTCACAAAACGTTCAGTAGCATCCCAGCAAGCCTGAATCGTTTTTGCGTTTTCTACCTGTGGAGCCTGCTGAGTTTTATTGCTTTTGGGTTTTCTCGAATGCTTAGGCATTTTTTTCGACCAGAAATGACATTGGAAGATATGGAGAACATTTTTTAGCATATCGAACATGGTTTCTATACGGGTTCTGAGACAATAGAGTTCGATTGCAGCAATCGGATCCTGGTCGAGATTACTGCACATGAGAACAATGGGACCACGTGACGTTTTGGCAAAAACAAAACGAAGAGACCCTTTAGTAGATTTCCATAATAAATCCAGGTGGTAAATATAAATTTCCTCCATATGTCCGTAAATACGGACTGATACTTTTTGAAACAGGTACAAATGGTCAAAAACTTCTGCCAGATGAATATGTTCTCCGTACTGACTGGGGCGACCCATCCCAGTATAACAAGACGGATCTGCCTGAAAGTACCCGACATAGTTTTTCTTTGCCTTTGTAATAATATGTACAGCAGGAGCTTTAATTGACCTCAACCAGGTTGCCTGAGCCAGCAGAAACACCGGACCTACAGAAAAAAAAGCATCCAGAACCAAGACAGCACCCTGGTTCGTTTGAAGAGAAAAATCAATAGCCATCTGGACCATCTGTTCTCCCAAAGTCAAAGATGATTTCTTGGCTTCCCCTAAATGAATGGAACCTTGATGCAGACGTAAATTTAACGGTAGTGCAAAAGGAGTTGTCATGCCCCCGACTGCCAAAGCTAGGCCTCCCCAGCACTGACCTCTGAAATACGAGGGTTTGCTTTGTGTTTCAGAATCTTGGCGTAAAGTTACAACACCGGGCATTCGGCGACCTTCCTTGGGGACATATGTGTGGTCTCCGAGTGTAACGACACGACCTTGTGAGCAAATGGCTTGTTGTTGATAGACGGCAAAAACAGCCCAGTGCTCCAATAAGCCACTTAATTCCCAAGCTGAAGAGCGAAAAAAACGCAGTAAAGTATGGTACCCTTGGTTGTCTATCAGCCAAAAACGACAGAAAGAGGAAACACCTGTCATTTCACTGCTGCCGATGAATCCTAAAACTATCATCACAAATATTAACCATGTGCGATGACGGGAAAATACTTTACGAAAACCGTAGAGTGAGTCATATAAGTATGTGAGCATACAAATTCCTTCATTGTGAAGATTAAATGTTTGGTAGACATTTACAATTTGTATGCTCTTTTATGTTTTTTTTTTAGATAAGTCTTCTCGTTCTTGTATTTTTTAGAGCTTTAAACGAAGTGAGAACTCGCGACTCACGAGTAATATATTGCTCCACTGAGGATTTGCGATGATCTCCTTCAGATAAAATATAAGACAACCAGATCACCGCTGTCCACCCCCAACTCAAAGCTCTTTGCTTCCAGTGAGTTGGAGTATAGTTATCCAGAATTTCGACCAACCCTGTATTGATCATCGTCCCTATCAATAAGGGGATATCATCAACTCGTTCTGTAATGATCTGCAACTCTTCCATTTACTCTCCTGGCAAATGTTGATTTTATTGCCAGAGTAGTAGATTATGAAGAAAAAGAGCAGGGCCAAGACTGAAATAATTTATTTTAAGTTCTTATTAACCAATCGGCGAGTACTTTTACATCAAAAAGCCATTTTATCCCTGTGGATCCGCCTAGGCATAGAGATTCTCTGGAACTCGACTATCAATTTTAATTCTGTTGGCAAACTTTAATGGAACGGAGTTACTTTTTTTTGTATTTCTCACAAGAACAACTAACTTGTTACAGGGGATAATTCCCAAAAAATCCTGTAAGTTCAGCCAAGAAGGAAAAGCTTAATAGTCGAGTGACAGAGTCAGAGTTACAGCCGGTCATCAGTTTTGAGCTGCGACGGATCAATTACCGACCTCCCATGCTCCTCATCCAGCATTTCTTTCATCTCCATAGCATGATCAAACTCCTTAATCTCTTCTTTCCTGAACAACAAGTCTTTCAAGGCAAAAACCTGGAGACGACAGGACTGGCTGAACAAACGGTTGGCCATAAGCAGTGAGGAAATCTCCCGTTCATCGATATCTTTTGCTGCTGCCAGCTCCATAACGGTACTGAGGAACTGAGCATCCTGCTGTTCAATATGAATTACCGTACGAAGCAAAATTTGGTACTGCTCCTGATGGTCTCCCATCATATCGAAAAAGCTATTAATACTTTGATATAATCCGTTAAGTCGACGCCGAAACAGCCTATATTGTCGATTCAAATGCTTATTATCCGAACTGTCGAACTCCTCTATATCATGGCGGAGCCCCTTGATGTTTTTAATGGAATTCATGATATTGCGTGAGGCATAAATCATCCGTTCCAATGCCTTTGCCTCTTCTTGTTCCAGTTTGGCATTCAGCAGTTTGGCATAAAACTCAATAATCTCTCCGTGCAGGAGTTTGGCATTCTCATAAAAATCAGTCGGGGTGCTGCGGCGACCAAGATTTTTTTGAAAGGGCAGATTATGGTCAAAGATCAGCTTGTCATCAATCCCAAAGGTCTTCAGAGTATATAGCTGGCATTCCTGAAAAAGATGCAGAGTTTCTTTGCGCAGAGAAGAAGTGGCTGCATCTAGCACCTCTGTGGGTGTGTTGTTAAGGTATACGGTCAGTACCGCTTTACGTTCAGGAAAAATACGAAGGAGAAAGCGAGACATATATCCGATAAAAGGAAGAAAGATTACCGCACCTATCAAATTGAACAGTGTATGAAAAAGGGCCAAGCCCATAACAGCATTGGTTGAGGTATCGAAAAACAAGGCAACCACACGAGATAAAGGGTTCAACATGACAAAGGCAATAATACCGGTAATCACATTAAAGACAAGATGACTGACTCCTACCCGTTTTTTTATCGGCATACCGCCGATTGCACCGAGCAATACGGTCACTGTGGTACCGATATTAGCTCCTATCACCATAGCTGCCGCAATTTCAAAGTTAATCAGACCGCTGTTGAGCCCGGTGAGGATAATGGCGATGGACGCAGCACTTGCCTGCATTATCGCGGTCATGAGAATACCGAACAGTAGGTACAGCCAAGCGCCATAACCGATAAGAGCTGTTAGATCAACATACTGAGTATAAGCCTCCACACTGGTCTTCATAAAACTCAGACCGAGGAGCAGAAATCCGAAGCCGATCATCAGCCGGCTCACCTGAAAAAACTTTGAAGCCGGATTGATGATCATAGAAATGAGACCGGAACAGGCAATCAGCGGAAAGGCCATACTCGAAATTTTGATTTTGAAACCAAAGGCGGCCACAATCCATGCGGTCAGGGTGGTGCCGATATTGGCCCCGACCATCACGCCGATGCCGTTTTCCATAGTCATCACCCCTGCACCAACAAAGGCAAGTACCATCAGCGAAACTGCTGAGCTGGACTGAAGGATCGCGGTGATCAAGGCACCGCTGCCGATGGAGCGCAAACGACCGTCGGTATATAATCGGATCATCTGCCGAAAGGCCTTGCCGGACATGATCCTGACCGAGTCCTCCAAAAGGAACATGCCGTAAAGAAAGATTGCTAATCCGGCCGCCAATTTCCAAAAATCTACAGGGATATCCATAAAATTAATAGTTTGTTATTGTTCGTGTCTTTTCTTTCGTTATGAGAGCCTGCGGAACCTACCGCCTTTTATCAACTTATAGAAAGGATGTTTTTTTTTCAAGCGACATCAGAATGCCTTCTCTGATTTGCAGTGATTGATCTGAACAGAGCTGTCAGAAGGAAAATTGCGCGAGGATGAAGGAAAGATGAGGCGATAGACTCGGGAAATACGTTGCTGGATCGCCCATAGCCGTTATAATCAAGTTCAAAAATATCGATTAACCGATTGATCATAACCAGCTCCGCCACCTAAAAAAGAACATGATAGCAACCCTCTCAGGAATTCTCCAGCATAAAGACCCAACCTCTATCGTTATTGACGTGCAAGGTGTCGGCTACGAGGTGCAGCTCTCCAGTCGGACCTACGATAACCTGAACTTGGAAGGAGAAAAGGCCTTTCTCCACATCCACACCAATGTCCGGGAAGACGCCATTACCCTGTACGGCTTCACGGATATGGAGCAGAAAAAACTCTTTCTCCTTCTCACCGGGGTCTCCGGGATCGGCCCCAAATTGGCCCTGTCCATTCTCTCCGGCATTGATCCGGCTGAGCTCTGTAATGCTGTCAATCTAAAAGACATGGCTCGCCTGACCGCCTTGTCCGGAGTGGGCAAGAAGACGGCCCAGCGGCTCTGCATGGAATTAGCGGACAAGGTGGGTGCTCTTATTTTGGAAGCCCCCCAAGCTCTACCGGGCAAAGGAAGTGCTGGAAACGCCCCGCCTCGCAGCGAGGGCTTTGCCATGCAGGATGCAGCCTCGGCCCTGGTCAACCTCGGTTATCCCCAAGAAACTGCTTGGCAGGCCCTGCGCTCTGTCCAGCAGGCCGACCCGGAAGGGACTGCTGAGATGAAGGTGGATGAACTTATCCGTAATGCTCTGAGGGGCTTGGCATGAATTTCGAGGAAGATCTCACCGGAAAACGGATCGTTGAAGGGGAAAAGCACATTGACGATGTCCAGCCAGATCTCAGTCTACGACCGCAACGGCTGGATGAATATATCGGCCAAGAGCAGGTGAAGAACAGCCTGCGGGTCTTTATTCAGGCAGCCCGGCAGCGGGGCGAGGCCCTCGACCATGTGCTGTTCCACGGCTTTCCCGGTCTGGGCAAGACCACCTTGGCCTATATCATTGCCAATGAAATGGGCGCAGGCATCAAGACGACCTCGGGCCCGGTGATTGAGCGTTCCGGCGATCTGGCCGCTATCCTGACCAGCCTCCAGGCAGGCGATGTGCTCTTCATTGACGAGATCCATCGGCTCAACCATACAGTGGAAGAAATTCTTTATCCAGCTATGGAGGATTATCAGCTGGATTTAATTATCGGTCAAGGACCGGGCGCTCGTTCAGTCAAGATTGATCTGCCACGCTTCACCTTGGTCGGGGCCACCACCCGCACTGGCCTGCTCACCCCTCCCCTGCGCGACCGTTTCGGCGTTCTTTTGCGTCTTGAATTCTACAGCCCGGAAGAATTGGTGACCATTGTTCAGCGTTCAGCAGGAGTACTTGGTATTGGCATTGATGATGCCGGTGCCCTGGAGCTCGGTCGCCGTTCTCGTGGTACACCCAGAATTGCCAACCGCCTGCTTCGTCGAGTGCGCGATTTCTCCGAGGTCGGGGGGCATGCTGTGGTCACCGAGGAGGTGGCGAGTAAGGCTCTGGATATGCTGGCTGTGGATCGCGTTGGGCTTGATGAGATGGATCGCCGTATCCTGCTCACCCTGATTGATAAATTTCAGGGCGGCCCCATAGGCTTGGACACCTTGGCTACAGCGGTCTGCGAGGAAAAAACCACCTTGGAAGATGTCTATGAACCCTTCCTCATTCAATCCGGCTTCTTGATGCGTACCCCGCGCGGACGAATGGCCACAGCAGCGGTGTATGAACATTTTAGCAGAAAGGTGCCGGGCGGCTTGGCTCAACAGGTGAATCTTTTTGAGTGATACTCAATGATCCTGCTTTAATGATTTCGTAAAAAGATCGATTTTTTTCTATGACTCAGGAGAATTCCCTGTGGTGATGTAAAAAAGGGAGGACCGCAGAAAAAAGAGTTTATTCGTGGAAAATCAGGGCCTCCCCGAACCTGTTAACCAGGTTCGGGGATTTTTTTTGCCTGCATCTTCGGGCCGTTTACATGTTTACATCATTCAAGGAAGATTTGCTATGACTGCAAGTGAACAGGCGTATTGTAAAATTGCCCTTTTTCTTCTCACTGATTGGGATTCATTCCAGGTGGTCATGCGGGGAGGTCTGCGCCAGCTGGAAAGAAAAGAAACTGCTCAAGGCGCAACCGATCGTGCAACTGATCGACCAGAAAGGAAGTAAGCGGTCAGATTGGAGATGTTGAGAACAGGAGATATTTTTCAGCTCATTGCCTTCACTGCTGAAAAATACCTCCTGATTACTGCAAAGAGGAGGGATTAGGCCAGAGCCTTTTTTATCCGCTCCATCGCTTTGATCACATTTTCGCGGGAGTTAAAGGCGGAAAGGCGAATATATCCCTTGCCACATTTACCAAAGCCTTCGCCCGGAGTACAGACCACTCCAGCTTCGTTCAGCAGCATATCAAAGAATTCCCAAGAATCGCGTTTTCCCTGAATCCAGACATACGGTGAGTTGGCTGCTCCGGCATAGTCAAAGCCCAGTTCCCCGATTGCTTTGGCGATCAGGTCGGCATTTTCAAGATAGGAGTTTACCAGTTCTTGAATCTGAGCCTTGCCTGCATCAGAGTATACCGCCTCCGCCGCTCGCTGGACAGGATAGGAAACGCCGTTGAATTTGGTGCAGTGACGTCGGTTCCAGAGGGGATAAATCGCCTGCTTATTACCTGCGCTGTCAAAGGCCATGCACTCTTTGGGAACAACCGTGTACGCACAACGGGTCCCGGTAAATCCCGCATTCTTTGAAAAAGAACGGAATTCAATGGCCACTTCTTTTGCGCCCTCAATCTCAAAAATGGAGCGGGGTAAAGAGTCATCCCGGATAAAGGCCTCATAGGCGGCGTCAAAAAGGATTAGGGCCTTGTTCTCCTTCGCGTAATCCACCCATTTTTTTAGTTCTTCCTTGGTAG
The DNA here is from genome assembly GCA_942492895.1 of Candidatus Electrothrix laxa. GTDB lineage: Bacteria > Desulfobacterota > Desulfobulbia > Desulfobulbales > Desulfobulbaceae > Electrothrix > Electrothrix laxa. Next base: position 2,992,808 of record OW818652.1, on the reverse strand, counting down.
CTGTAGAGCCGGTGGGATTATTGGGAAAACAGAGATAGATCAGATCAACTGGTTCTGTGGGAAGGTCTGGTACATAGTTATTATCGTGGGTTGAATCAAGATAAACCACGCCCTGATAACGGCCGTCGCTGAAACTACCTGTGCGGCCAGCCATAACATTGGTGTCCAAATAGACAGGGTAGACCGGGTCAGGCAGAGCAATCTTGGCATCTGTGCTGAAGAGTTCCTGAATATTTCCGGTATCGCATTTTGCCCCGTCAGAGACAAAAACTTCATCCGGGTTGATATCAGCGCCTCTGGCCTGAAAATCATTTTTTGCGATAGCCTCGCGGAGGAAGGCGTAGCCCTGCTCTGGACCGTAGCCGCGAAAGCTGCTGTCTTCCGCCATTTCATCAACAGCATGGTGGAAGGCCTTAATGCAGGCATCAGGGAGCCCATGCGTGACATCACCTATTCCTAAACGAATGATATCCTTATCCGGGTTAGCTTCCTGAAAGGCTGTCACTCGCTTCGCAATATCGGAAAAGAGGTACGAGGCCTGTAACTTCAGATAATGTTCATTTATTTCCAGCATATTTTTTGCCTTTTTTCAAGTTTTTCCTGTTATATATCTCACCGATTGGTCAATAAAAAAATGCATATAATTAATTAACTTAATATCGACAAATCAAAATGTTACAAGAATAGTCGATATTATTGCCGTATTTGCATAAATATTTTTCAAGCACTTTTTATAGTTATTTGAGAATTTTTCCTAAGCAAGAATTATATTAACGTGCTGTTTTTATGAATATTCAGTTAACATGTTGATTTTACTCACCAGCACAGTAAATCATTGTTCTGAAAGAAAAAAGAATTAATTTAATTACTGAGATATTAACCAATCGGTGAGATATATAGTATAGTTAAAATAATATTTATTCTTTTTTCTTGATAACCTTTTAGCGATAGTACTTTATATCAATAAAAAGTCAAGCTGCCAGATATCTCTATCTTTTCGATAGTCCTGCATAGAGTGAAGGCCACCTGATATATCATCTCAAATCTAAATTTGTGTCATCCCCGTCATTCGTGCTCTTATCCAGAATAGTATCTTTGCCAAAGAGGACGTCGTCCCTTTCTGGATAATCAATCAGGTAATGCAGTCCCCGTGACTCTCTGCGTAACGATGCACTTTTGATGATCAAATCAGCGATGAGAACGATATTGCGGAGCTCAATCAGGTCTGGAGTGAGCAGATAATTATAAAAATGCTCTTTGGTTTCAATGAGGATAGGTCGAATGCGCCGTTCCACAAGCTGGAGCCGCTTTTTGCTACGTACTATACCGACATAATTCCACATCAGGCGTCGAACCTGATCCCAATTATGGCTGATGAGGACATTTTCTTCTATAGACTGTGCCCTCCCCGTCCGCCAGTCTTGGACATGACAGTTTTTCTGATGGCTTATTTCAAGCCAGTGCTTTTCAACCCATTGCGCTGCCCGATGGGCAAAAACCACCGCTTCCAGTAGAGAATTACTGGCAAGGCGATTGGCTCCGTGTAATCCCGTGCAGGCAGTCTCGCCAAGAGCCAGAAGATTATCTACCGAGCTGTTACCCCATTTATCTGTCAGTACGCCACCGCACATATAATGTGCTGCAGGTACCACTGGAATGGGCTCCTGGCTGATATTAACCCCGTATTTTTTACATGTTCCGTAAATGGTCGGAAATCGCTGCGCCAAAAAATCCTTTCCTTTATGCGTAATATCCAGGTAGACACAATCCGCACCGCTTTTTTTCATCTCCGAGTCAATGCCCCGGGCAACAGCATCTCTCGTAGCCAAATCCCCTCGCTCGTCGTATTGCTGCATAAACGGTTGCCCTTTTTTATTAATCAGGACACCACCCTCCCCTCGTACAGCTTCAGAGACGAGAAAATTTTTCACCTTTGCATTGAAAAAACAGGTCGGATGAAACTGGACAAACTCTAAATCAGCAACTCTTGCGCCGGCACGGTATGCCATAGCAACCCCATCGCCTGTGGCGATATCAGGATTTGTGGTGTACAAATATACCTTACCACTGCCGCCTGTGCAGAGTACCGTTACTCCTGCTCGCCAAGTCTCCACCTCACCGGTTGCTCGATTCAACACATAGGCCCCAATGCAACGATCTTTACCACCAATGTATTTCTTTGTGGCTTTGGATTCCAGCAGCAGATCCACGGCCATATGATTTTCCAATATTTCGATCTGCTCATTATCCTGCACCTGGGCAAGCAAGGCGCGTTCTATCTCTCTCCCGGTCATATCTTTAGCATGAGCGACTCGCCGAGCTGAATGCCCTCCTTCCATTCCAAGGTCAAACTCTTCACCTTCTTTTCCCTGCTGAAAGCCCACCCCGAGATCAACCAGATCACGAACTCGACCCGCGCCCTCTTCAACCACAGTCTGGACAATTTTGCGATGACAAAGACCGTCTCCTGAGATGAGTGTATCCTGAATGTGATCCTCCAGACGGTCATGCTTTGAGAGTACAGCCGCTATTCCTCCTTGAGCAAGGTTCGTTGCTGTATCCGCACTTTGTTTTTTGGTAACCAATGTAACACGGGCAAAGGAAGACACCTTCAGGGCAAAGGAAAGCCCTGCTACACCGCTACCGACGATAAGTATATCTGTCAAAAACATAGTTCGGTTTCTTTCAAGAAAAATTTAATCAAAATGCTGGGGCAGCTTATTTGTTCAACGTTTTTTTTTGCGGTAAAAAACAGCAAAGGAGTTTGACGAGGAAGTATGAGAAAATGTTTCACGTGAAACATAAAAAAACATTCACCACTCTTTCAGAGTAGTGTAGTATACTCGGAAAGGTGAAGACCAACAATCGACATTCTATTCTTTTAGGCTGTTTTTTTATGTAGTGTGTGCTTTTTCTTTTCAGATTGTAGTAAGAATGTTGTAATCCAATAAAAAGAAGGTTGTATTCCTGATGAAGTCAAAAATAGTTGTACTTGCAAACCAAAAAGGTGGTGTAGGAAAGACGACTACAGCAATTAACCTTGCTGCTATTTTAGCAACAAAGGGGAAAAAGGTGCTGCTTGTTGATTCGGACCCTCAGGGTAATGCATCAAGCGGAGTTGGGCTTTTTAATGCAGATCCGGAAAAACACCTCTATAATTGCTATATGGGATCCCCAAACACGATAGACTGTATTCAAAGTACCAGTATCAAAAATCTATCTATTCTTGCTGCATCCATAGATTTAGTTGGGGTTGAAATTGAACTTATTTCAAAAGAAAATCGGGAAAAACAATTACGAAGGATTCTTAAGGAGGTTCGAGAACTCTACAATTATATTCTTATTGACTGTCCTCCCTCCCTCGGACTCTTGACAATTAATGGCTTGACAGCAGCAGATTCTGTTCTTATCCCCATGCAATGTGAATATTTTGCTATGGAGGGGTTGGCTCAGCTGATCGGTACTATTCGCAAAGTAAAAAAAAGTTTGAACCGAGGACTTTATATTGAGGGTTTATTGATGAGCATGTTTGATCAAAGGAACAGCCTGACCCATAAAGTTGCAGAAGAGATAAAAAAACATTTCAAAGAGCAGGTCTTCAAAACAATTATACCAAGGAATGTGCGACTGAGCGAAAGTCCCAGCCACGGCAAGACTATTATTGAGTACGACAAGAACTGCGCCGGTGCCAAGGCCTTTGATAAGCTTGGCAATGAGTTCTTGCGAAGAAACAGGAAAACGCAATGAGTTCAAAAAACGTGTTAGGTAGAGGAGTTGCCGCACTCCTGCCGGATGATATCTCACTGGATGACGAGTCAAGGTTTTTTCTTTGTGATATAGATAAGATAGAAGCTAACCCACATCAACCTCGGAGTAATTTTGATGAGGAAAAACTCAAGCAGTTGGCGGAATCTATTCGCGAAAGAGGCATCATTCAGCCCCTTCTGGTCAGCAGTAATGGCGGTAATAGGTACCAACTGATTGCGGGTGAGCGTCGTCTGAGAGCAGCCCGTCTGATAGGCGAAGAAGAAGTACCTGTCGTTATCATGGAGACTAGTAGCGATGACGAGACATTAGAGTTAGCTCTGATAGAAAATATTCAACGCCAGGATCTCAATCCTATTGAAGAGGCTATCGCCTACGCTCGCCTTATTGAGGAGTTTCGTTTGACGCAGGAAGAAGTTGCCCGTAAAGTAGGAAGAAAACGTTCTACGGTGACCAATACACTCAGACTGTTGAAACTTCCATCCTCAATGCAAAATGACGTGGCAAGCGCATTGATTTCCGAAGGACATGCGAGGGTACTCCTTCGTCTGAAAGATGATCCTCTCCATATGCAGGTGATCAGAGATCGTATCCTGAAAGAGGATCTTTCTGTTCGCCAGACCGAAAATCTCTGCCGCCAAGCAGTTCAGAAAAAAAAGGCTCCTGTAAAAAAAGAAAAGACACAGGATGGATTACCGATTGCTTACTGTCGATCGCTATCAACACAGCTTACGAATCGATTTAATACCAAGGTGAGAATTATCCAGAACGGAATACGCGGTAAATTGGAGATTGAGTATTACTCCCCTGACGATCTTGACCGTCTGATTAGTTTAGTGTCTGATACAAAGAGTGAGAAATAACCGGGAGAAGAAATATGGCATTCATGCAGATTACGGTGCTTCCAATGGAGACAGGAAAAACCGGTCTAAGTGATTACGTAGCTGATATCCAGGAGTTTTTGCAGAAAAAAAATGTTAATTATGAAATCAATGATATGGGGACGATCATCAATGAAACGCCATCTACACTTTTCAGACTGGCTGAGGAACTGCATGCCTGTCCTTTTCAGCATGGAGTGAAACGCGTTATAACGCAGATTGCTATTGACGAACGCCGGGACAAAGAACAAGGTCTCGGGGAGAAGAAAGGGGCTGTCTTGAGTATCTTGGCAAAGAGGAAAAGGTAGTCAGTAACCAAAAAAGAAACCCTCATAAAAAACAAATCTTGAATACCATGAAAAAAAATACTTTTATCATTCTATTCATTTTTGTTCTTCTGAGCAGCTTGACCGCCGTAGGACCGGTCATGGCCAAGATGGTTGCTGTTAAGAACGATAATGTAAATATGCGGTCCGGTCCAAGCCTAGACAAAGACGTTATCTGGAAACTTGGTATCGGTTTTCCACTCAAGGTGTTAAAAAAATCCGGTAAATGGGTCCAGGTGAAGGATTTTGAAGGAGCTGTTGGTTGGGTACATAAAGATGTTGTCAACCGCTCCGGCCATATGATTGTCAAGGCGCAAAAGAAAAACAAAGGAAAAATTAATATTCGCAATAAGCCCAGTACCAGGAGTAAAGTGGTTGCTCAGGCGTATTATGGTGTGGTGTTTAAAACACTGGATCAGCAAAAAGGATGGGTGAAGGTTCAGAACGGCAAGGTGACTGGCTGGATTAAACGCTCATTGCTCTGGGGATTTTAAAGGCTTGCCTCTTTTAGCAACCGGCAGGAATGTGACTAAATTTGTCCTCTACCCCTTTCTGTTTGCAGGCCGTAGAGTAACACGTAGAGTACGTAACGACAGCTGAAGGAATTTCTCATTTAAATTATGAAGCAAAGCAAAAAAAGAGCAATAAAAAAAGCCGCTCTTACAAGAAGAGCGGCTTTTCATTTTCTGGCGGAGAGAGAGGGATTCGAACCCTCGGTGGAGTTTGACCCCCACACTCGCTTAGCAGGCGAGCACCATCGGCCAGCTCGGTCATCTCTCCTATGTCTTGCAGATCTTGCAGAACAAGAACGTAATATCAAAGTGGCGGAGGAAGTAGGATTCGAACCCACGGTACTTTCGTACAACGGTTTTCAAGACCGCCGCCTTCAACCACTCGGCCATTCCTCCTGACTCTATAATAGAGTGTTGAGCCTTTTATACCACTTAAAATTTATTCTGTCAATATTCTCCTGATGTTGATTCGTTATGACTACTGACTTGCATACTTTAATAAGAAATCAGGATCTTGCGCATCAAGATCTCTCCTGTCTTTACGAAATTACAAAAATTCTTGCAGCTGGAACCGACCTTCAGGAAAGTCTGAACAGTGTGGTCCGAGTGCTGGCGGATATGAAAAAACTGGAAAACGGTACTGTTACTATCGTTAATCCACTGACGAGAGAACTGGAGATTGAGGTAGCCTGCGGGATTACTGCAACAGCTCTGAAAAAGGGCAAATATAAGCTGGGTGAGGGAATTACCGGTCGAGTTGTTTCTACTGGTGAATCGGTTATTGTGCCCCGGATCGGGGAAGAGCCACTTTTCCTCAATCGAACCGGAATCCGAAATGACGAGCAGAAAAAGAAAAGTTCTTTTATCTGTGTGCCTATCAAGGTCACTTTTGAAAATTCCGAGCAAAAGATTTTTGCTCAGGATATTCATAATCGATCGGATAATCTGTCCATAGGCGCCTTGTCTGTTGATCGATACTATGAAAAAGAATTCGGCTCGCAATCAGAACAGGATCTCCGTTTTCTGACTATCGCAAGTGCTCTGATCGCGCAAGCCGTACATCGAGTTCAAGTCATTAACAGAGAAAAAGAGGCGCTCCAGCAGGAAAATCAGCGCCTTCGTAGAGAGTTATCTGCCAAAAATCGCCTGGATGATATTATTGGAAACTCTTCACGGATGCAGGAAGTGTTTGAAATGGCACATCGGGTTGCCGATTCCAATGCCACGGTTCTTCTGCGAGGTGAATCCGGTACCGGTAAATCCTTGGTTGCCAAGGCATTGCATCATAATTCTCGTAGGGCAGATAAGCCATTTTTGGTGGTTAACTGCTCCGCCCTTCCTGAAAATCTTCTGGAAAGCGAGCTGTTCGGACATGAAAGAGGAGCCTTTACCGGAGCTGAACAACGAAAGAAAGGACGGTTTGAACAGGCCGAGGGCGGAACCCTTTTCTTAGATGAAATCGGGGAGATCAGCACAACTGTTCAAATAAAGCTGCTCAATGTTATCCAGGAACGCTGCTTTCAACGTCTCGGAGGGAGTGAAATTATTAAAGCGGATATTCGTCTTGTTGCGGCGACCAATCGTAATCTTGAAGAGGCCGTGCTTGAAGGCGTCTTCCGGGAGGATTTGTACTACAGACTCAATGTCTTTCCTGTGCATCTTCCTCCTCTCAGGGAGCGGCGAACAGATATTTTGTTGCTGGCAGAATATTTTCTCGCGCAATATTGCAAAGAAAATAATAAGCGGATTGAACGGATATCCACCACAGCTATTGATTTACTGATTAAATATCACTGGCCGGGCAATGTTCGTGAATTGCAAAATTGCATGGAGCGAGCTGTGCTTATCTCTGATTCCAACACAATCAGTTCAATCCACCTTCCCCCTACTCTGCAAAGCTCGGAAACGGTGAGCACCGATAGCCCCCTCTCTTTATCCGGGGCAGTGGAAAGCTTTGAGCGGGAGCTGATTATTGATGCGCTCAAGCATACCAACGGCAATCAAACCAAGGCAGCAGCCCACTTGGAAACAAGCCTACGGATCATCAACTATAAAATACATAATTACGGTATTGATCCGAAGCAGTTCAAGGTAAAATCGTGAGGGTTCTGCTCCATGCCTGTTGCGGCCCATGCACGGTGTACCCGCTGGAAGTGCTGCGCAAACAGGGGCATGAGGTCGAAGGATATTTCTTTAACCCTAATATCCATCCCTTTCGTGAATTTAAACGGCGGATAAAAGCCTTGGTTGAATTTTCCGAAAAAAAAGATTTCAAGGTAGCTCTTGACCGTAACTACGGTTTAACAGAATACCTCCGCCAGGTTGTTTTTCATGAAAACAGACGCTGTGCAATATGCTATGACATGCGCCTTGAAGTTGTTGCTGAACGAGCGGCTGCTGAAGGCTTTGATGCCTTTACGAGCACCCTGCTCTACTCCAAATATCAGCGTCATACCATGATTAAGGAAAAATCCGAGGCCTTGGCGCAAAAGTTTTCCGTCCAGTTTTTGTACCAGGATTTTCGTGAGGGCTGGCAACAGGGAATTGATGAATCCATTGCAATGGATTTGTATCGCCAGCCTTATTGCGGTTGTATTTATAGCGAGCAGGAACGGTATGATAAGAAGATGCGGAGGGGATAACTATGGCAATGCTACAAGTGAACAGACAGGGCCAAATTTCCATCGGCAAGAAATACAGCGGCAGAAAGGTTGAAATCAGTGAATTTGAACTTGATCTCCTGAAAGACAAGGCGTTTCACCAGCGTCTCGGTGGATTCAGCCGTTGGGAACAGGAAAATGCGCCTGCTGAAACCGACCTTGCCGCTTTGGAGGATGATATTGAAGCTTGATCTGAATTTTCCGGGTTTCCAGGTGCGGTTTATCGGCCTGCATCCAGATCATGATTCGGCGTATAGACAAAAATGAGATGATCGTTTCCTAAATTTCTCTTCAGGAAAAAACCCGAAAATGCGCTACGTCCCCTATTTCTTTTTCTTAGAATGTTTGATATGATGATTGCCGTTATCATTTAGCGTTTTCAATAAGTTCAATTTCTTCTTTAGTCAAATCATAAAGATCGTAAACCAATTGGTCGATTTGGTTTTCTAAATCTTTGGTTTCGCTTAAATTGTCTTGCAATGTCTTGGCTAAGATTTGGTTTACGAGAGCTTCAATTTTTCCTTGTGTTTTATTATCCGCAAGTTTTATCGGTAGATTATTCACCGATGAAATTCTTACCTGAGGAAAAATGTCACCGCCTTGAGAATTTGTCTTGCGATAATAGAACTTGAACAAGTTCGAATTGAAAAGACCTAAAACATATTTTATTTTGAATCTTTCATCAGTTATGTGTGTGCTGTGTAAAGTATGCTCGTAATACTTGCCCTCATTGTCATATGTGGCAATGATTTCCTTTGCTACAAATCTTGATAGAATTTTTTCGCGATTGAATATTTTTTCATCACGCATCCAAAGACCTGCTCTTTTGCCATTTTTTCTTTGTACTTCTTCTTTCATCATTTCTTCGGGTTTGTAATTCACCCAAACACTCGTTTCTGCCAATGAATACCTTGAAAGGTGTTTTCCGAAATACAGTTTATGGCAATCCTTGTCTATCTTTTTGTCAATGTATAAAATGTCTTTGATTGTTCCTGCGACAATCCCATCCTTTACATCACCTATTTCTTTAATCTTCAGAGTCTCATTCTGAATTTTTGAAATTAGATTGTCAAGTTTGATGTTTATTTCTAACCTAAATATTATTTCTTTATCGCTTAGAATATTGGAAACGTCCGTTTCAGAAAGCAACTGTAATTCATGCATTGATATTTGTAATGCTTTGTATTTTTTATTTTTTGCAGGAAAATTTTCTACAATTACACTATCTACTTGTGCATCTTCAAATACTTTTTCATAAATTTTAACGACTGTAACACTTTGATTATCGCATACAATTTTACGCGCTGTTACAAATTGTTTGTTATTTAGGAACTTACCTGGGATAATGTAAGTAAAAACTCCTGTTTGATGTTTTATTCGCATTGCTTTCTCAATGAATAGAGAGTACAAGTCAAATCTACCTGTCGCTGTTTTAAAAATTGTTTCGTAAAACCTACGATAATCCCAAGCTATATCCTCAATGCCAATGTAAGGCGGATTACCAATCACTACATCAAAGCCCACAAAATCGCCATCAGCATTCAGCACTTCAGGAAATTCAAAACGCCATTCAAAAGCATTTTCAAAAATCTTATTGGCTTTTATTTCTTCAATTTCGGCTTTTAGTTTTTTGGTGTCTTCGGTCAGCTTTTTCACTTTTTTGTCACGGGCCACCTTTTCCTTTTTGCTCATTTCAAAAAGCTGTCTTTGGTGGGTCATTTGGTACAGTTTGCCTGAGAGTTTGTACAGATTTTTGACTTTTGGGTCGTTCAAAGAAATTTCACTTCTGAAATCCGATTTAATGTCGGCAATCAGGCGTTTCATTTCTCTTTTCTGTTCCTTGTTTTGAGCGTTTCTATAAGTCTCAACAGCAACACGGTAACTATCTATAGACCAGTTGCTTTTTTTCAAAGCTTGTTTCAAGTCGGCATCAATAGAAAAACGGCTTACCAATGAGTTGCCACATTTTATGTTGATATCAATGTTCGGAAGCGTTTCGAGTTCGGAGGCGGTTTTATAATAGGCATTCTTCAAAAGCTCAATCCACAAACGTAAACGACAAATTTTTACCGAGTTTGGGTTGATGTCCACACCGAAAAGGCAGTTTTCAATGATAGTTTGCTTTTCGTGGAAGAGCGTCTCCTGAATGCGTTGACTCTCTTTGCTGTTGAAGTTGTAATCGAAAAGTTCTCCTTCTTCATCCGTTACAATGAGTTCATCATTGACAATTTCTACCTGATATTCTTTCAGCCGCTTGCCGTCTCGGTCTTGCAGAATTTTCAAGTCATTTTTAACGGCAATCATTTCATTGAGGGCGGAAACCAAAAAGTGACCCGATCCAACCGCGGGGTCGCAAATTTTAAGACGGTTTACAATGTCATTGGCTTCCTTACGATCTTCAATCTTGTCATAAAGGTCTTCAAGGTCTTTACACTTCCAATTTTTGGTTTCGTTGAATTTCTGTACAACTGCTTTGCGGATGGTTTCACGGCACATATACATGGTTATGAAACCCGGTGTGAAGAATGAACCGTCTTTATAGCCGTTGATTTTCTCGAAAATTAATCCAAGAACGGAAGCATTGATGAGTGATTTGTTTTCTTCCTGAATTTCTTCTGAACCTTCACTGCTGAAATCATAAGCATTTAGGAATTCGAAGAGATATTCAAGTGTCTTGAGTTTTCCTATTCGTTTTTTACCTTGTTGGTCTTTCAGTACGGTTTGCGATAATATCGGAATTGTCTTATCGTCTCTCAGGTTGCTGATAAAGATTGTATCCTGCTCAATGTCAGTCGGCTCAAACAGGGAAGAATTGAGATAGGGTACTTTCTCAAAAGCTTTGATTACATCTTCGTTTCTCTGGTCATGTTTCTTTGCCAGAACTTGAAAAAATAAGCTGTTCAGGTCGTCATAGTTTTTAATTTTGTCAAGATTGAGAAATGAATACGACTTGTCACCTTTGTGGTAGGTAATGAGTTGAGCTTCCAATAATTTCAAAAACAGAATCCTGTTGATCCAAGTAATGGAAAGTTCCAAAGCGACATTGAAAAGCTTTTCTTGCTGAGTGCTTCCAAATTGGCTCGGTCGTTCTAAACGGCTGAGTTTGTCCAAACTATCCAATTGAATGATAGTGTCTTCAAACAGGGTTCCAGTGAATCGTTCACCTGGTTTGTTTCGCTCAATCAGTTTTTTACTTCCTTCTTTGGTTTCCGTTAAACCAATAATGTGCAACAACTCGCTGTAAAAGCGTTTATCAAGGCTGTTGCTGTCGTTGGTAAACGGAAGTTTTAAAAGATGTTCAGGAGACAGTAGCTTGAAAAGGGCAATGAGTTTGTTGTCGTCTGCCTTGTCATCATTTCGCAGCAGCTTTTGATATTCCTGTAAATTGAAGTAGGTAAAGTCAATTTCAGTTTTGATGTCTTCAATAAATGGCTCGGCAATTTGCTTGTAGAAAAAGTCGGTTTTGGTGTCCACCAACCGCCCATTCTCAAAGTCATTGAATTGTTTTACAAGCTTTTTGTTCTGCGCAAACAGTCTGTCGAAAGTGGTTGCGTTAAAAATGAACCATTCATAACTGTTCGTGATAACCAAATGTTGATGACCAGGTAAAAAGTCAGTCAGCAAAATGAGGATAAAATTTCAAAAAGCTGGTGATGTGACTTTGGCGATTTTGATTTTGTCCAAAAAATCGTAAAAATGCTCTTTGACAACCCAAATCAGGTCAATCCAGCCTCCTATGGAGGGTGATGAGGGATTTTTCCCCTTATTTCGTCGTTTTTTGTACGCAGCTGCCCGTATTATATTGAGTGCTGTTGCCTTCATGGTCGCTGCGAAACGAACCGCTTTCATGCCTCGTACCTTGAGATGCTTGATTCCCGTACGTCGATCAAGTTGCGACATAGTGGCCTCGACTCCGGCCCGGAACCGATACTTGTTTTTGAATTCATCGGTTCGCTCGTTAGCTCTTCTTTGGGAAAGACGGGCGGTTTTTTCGTTATAGCGGAGATAAGCAAGATCTTTTTTGCCGGGTTTAACAGGGCAATGATTGGCTCTCGGGCAGCTCTTACATGTTTCTGACGAAAAGGCTATGCTGAACCTGTCTTTTTTCTTGGATTTCTTGACAGGCTGGCACCCTTCAGGACACGAGATGATAAAACCGTTTTCAGAAAGCTCAAAATCGGTCAGTGTGCAGAAGAGGTCCTTTTGTCGGTCCAGAGTAGGAGCGATGAGGTTGACACCCTTTTGTTTTGCCGCTTCGTGATTGTCGTCGCTTCCGTAGAGCGTATCAGCTGCTACTTCTTTCGGCTTTATGTCACGTTGTTCCGTAGCCTCAAGATACGGTAGCAGGGCATCGGTATCACTTTCATGGGCAGCCTGCACATCAACATGAGTGATCAGGGAGAGAGTTTCGGCATCTTCCTCTGTGCTGTATGTTTCCGCTACTTGCACCTGATATCCTTTGCCTTTATGCCCACTATATCCGGCGTCAGGATCAGAGGGATTCTGAAGAGAGTCGGAAGGGATATCCTTATTTGCCTTCAGAATGACACGCAGTTCATCAGTATTTTCGACTTGCTCTGTGATACATTGTTCTTTCAGAATGCGTGTCATGAGCTGATATGTTTGCATGGACGCAATGTCAGGGCACGAGCGGAACCTGTTGATAAGAAAGAAAAGATCATCGGCGACCATCTGAAGAGTTTTGGCGGATTCAGATGGTTTGACCATAGAGAAGGCACTTTCCTCTTCTTTCTTCAGGTAGCGATCTCGCAGATTCAGGTCAAGCTCATTGAATTCGTTTTTGTGCTGCCGTCTGAGATTTACCAGGAATTTTTTGATGGTGCCTGTGAAGATCCCGATACGACCGAGATGCTTCATATTGGAAAATATGTGAACGGAATCTATACGTTGCAGAGAAGGATCAACATCGAATATTTTTATGAATTCATCGCCAACAGCCTGGAAGACATCGTCATACAGTCCGTATTTCGTCATGACAAAGCGCATGTTCCAAATACTTTTTGGACAGACATAGGCCGCTTTGTCTGAGTTATTTGTGATATCAAGAGCATAATGCCATTGCATGTTAAAAGCGAACTGTTCCGCTGTCTCTTCGTCTGTCAGATCATGCATATGCTGCAATAACATCGCTCCCATCATAGCAACGAGTTCATTAGTCGGGCGCCCCATGCTTGTACTGAAATGCAGTGCCAGGAGATCAACCGGAAGAATATGGCGAACATGATCCCGAAAAATCCCGGCCCATGATTCATCCAGCATTTTTCGACGCTTCGGCCCGAGGAAACCAAAGGGGTCGAACATGTTGATGGTTTTGTGATCTTTGATGTTTAACATAGCTCTCTTGCTTATCTTATCGTAATATTGACACAATAATATCATGCCGACTAATTTATGGCAAGAGAAAAATTAATTATATACAAGTAATTTCAGATAATTATATAGGGATACTTTTTACGAATCCATCAATGTTTGGTTTCAAGATTATTTTGCGTAAGTCTTTCTCTGAGATAATAAAGCATCAATTCCTGAAAAGCTTTTGCGTTCAGCTTATCAGTCGTGACCATTTCGCTTTTATTTGTCGGTTTCTTTGCTTCAATTATTACTCCGACCGTGCTTTTTGCTTTGTCTCCGTTATGGATTACAAGGTCATTTCGTCCTTTTGTGTTGATGTAATGATTCGGGTCGTAATAAGTTTTTTTGAGAAAGTCGCTGATAAGGTTTTTATGAAACTCTTCTGATTCGGTGTCATTTGTCCTGTCGAGTAGCTGAATGAGGTTGGTCTTGAAACCTTCGATTTCAGTCCTGTTGGGTCTTACTTTCAAGAAGGCTTTGTTCAGTGCCTTTCTTGGTTTCAATTTGTTTATCTCCATTTACTCTATGCCCTTGTTTCAGTTGTTCAATTTACCATATCCCTGTCTATCGTTGGTAAAAAACAGGCTCATTTTGTTTTTCGGCGTTGGCTTTAAATCAGGGAAAAACCCCGATTGTATTGAACAGGCCGACAGCCTACTGCTCAGTAGGCTATAATATCATACTGAAAAGTCAAGGGAAAGGTTGTTATGGAAAGACGGAGAGGCGAAAAACCGCGTTCAGAAAGCTGATTGCGGGCCTGCGGGCTGCAAACGGTTCAGTGCGGATCAATCGGGATTATATCAAAAAAGCAAAAAACTATCTGAATGCTTTGTGGTATGCGGCCTCTCACGCCAGCAACTTGAACGCTTTCCTTGACCGTGTTCACATATTTGTGTACTTTATATTCATGAAGAGAATATCATTTTACAAGACAGAAACTGGTAAATGTCCTGTTGAGGAACATTTGGACACGCTTACAGATACTCAGGTTGCAAAGATTACATGGGTGCTGAAGTTGATCCGTGAAATGGATAATATCTCCACCAAGTTTTTAAAAAAATTAGTTAACACGAATGATATATGGGAAGTACGGATCAGCGCAGGAAAAAACATTTTTCGCCTTCTTGGGTTTATTCATGAACAGGAAGTAATCATCTTGACAAACTCATTTCAAAAGAAAACCCAGAAGACCCCGAAAAAAGAAATCAAGCTGGCAGAAAAGAGAAAGAAAGACTACCTAAGCAGGAGGGAACATAATGGATGATCTTGATAAATATATTGAGAAGAGAAAGAAAAAGAGTCCTAAGTTCGCCCAAAATTATGATGACGGTTACGAGCAGTTCAAAATAGGTGCTCTGCTTAAAGAAGCTAGAGTCAGCGCAGGACTCACTCAGGAACAGATAGCAACTAAATTGAAAACCCGGAAGTCTGCTATCTCAAGAATTGAAAATCACGCAGAGGACATTCGTTTATCAACTCTTGCAAATTATGCAAAGGCTTTGGGAAAAAGTCTGAGGCTGGAAGTAGCATAAATTTGCGGGTTGTCAGGATCGTGTCGGGATTTTTTATTGCAAATGGTGCAAATATAGCCTTCTCAAGTAGAGCGATACGAATATGAACAACTAAATAGGTTGTATATACCGGTCTGTCATGTCGGTGTCCTCAAATACAGGGGGCGGATTTGAGTGTCTGCCCGGTATAAAAGGGTGGACACGCAGGTTCACCCCTACAGCACCCGGCGTATACCAAGTAACTCGTGAGTCGCGAGTTCTCACTTCGTTTAAAGCTCTAAAAAATACAAGAACGAGAAGACTTATCTAAAGAAAAAACATAAAAGAGCATACAAATTGTAAATGTCTACCAAACATTTAATCTTCACAATGAAGGAATTTGTATGCTCACATACTTATATGACTCACTCTACGGTTTTCGTAAAGTATTTTCCCGTCATCGCACATGGTTAATATTTGTGATGATAGTTTTAGGATTCATCGGCAGCAGTGAAATGACAGGTGTTTCCTCTTTCTGTCGTTTTTGGCTGATAGACAACCAAGGGTACCATACTTTACTGCGTTTTTTTCGCTCTTCAGCTTGGGAATTAAGTGGCTTATTGGAGCACTGGGCTGTTTTTGCCGTCTATCAACAACAAGCCATTTGCTCACAAGGTCGTGTCGTTACACTCGGAGACCACACATATGTCCCCAAGGAAGGTCGCCGAATGCCCGGTGTTGTAACTTTACGCCAAGATTCTGAAACACAAAGCAAACCCTCGTATTTCAGAGGTCAGTGCTGGGGAGGCCTAGCTTTGGCAGTCGGGGGCATGACAACTCCTTTTGCACTACCGTTAAATTTACGTCTGCATCAAGGTTCCATTCATTTAGGGGAAGCCAAGAAATCATCTTTGACTTTGGGAGAACAGATGGTCCAGATGGCTATTGATTTTTCTCTTCAAACGAACCAGGGTGCTGTCTTGGTTCTGGATGCTTTTTTTTCTGTAGGTCCGGTGTTTCTGCTGGCTCAGGCAACCTGGTTGAGGTCAATTAAAGCTCCTGCTGTACATATTATTACAAAGGCAAAGAAAAACTATGTCGGGTACTTTCAGGCAGATCCGTCTTGTTATACTGGGATGGGTCGCCCCAGTCAGTACGGAGAACATATTCATCTGGCAGAAGTTTTTGACCATTTGTACCTGTTTCAAAAAGTATCAGTCCGTATTTACGGACATATGGAGGAAATTTATATTTACCACCTGGATTTATTATGGAAATCTACTAAAGGGTCTCTTCGTTTTGTTTTTGCCAAAACGTCACGTGGTCCCATTGTTCTCATGTGCAGTAATCTCGACCAGGATCCGATTGCTGCAATCGAACTCTATTGTCTCAGAACCCGTATAGAAACCATGTTCGATATGCTAAAAAATGTTCTCCATATCTTCCAATGTCATTTCTGGTCGAAAAAAATGCCTAAGCATTCGAGAAAACCCAAAAGCAATAAAACTCAGCAGGCTCCACAGGTAGAAAACGCAAAAACGATTCAGGCTTGCTGGGATGCTACTGAACGTTTTGTGAACCTTGGAGCAATTTCTCTTGGTTTGCTTCAATTAATAGCACTCAAATTTCCAAAAGAAATATGGAGCAGATTTGAAGGATTCCTGCGAACTCGTTCTCGATATATTCCTTCTGAGAGAACGGTCAAAATGGTGATTGCAAATTTATTGGTACAGGATTTCCTCAAAGTCGCACCAACAGCGACAATGCGAGAAATTCGTGCCAAGATTATCAAGGGCAGATTTAAGAAAAAAATCATTCAAACTGAAGACCACGTTTGCCAACGAGCAGCTTGAAAATTCATAATCTTAAGTGAAAATGATTTATACAGCTACTTCAGTCTCACCGATTGGTTAATAATCTAGTAATTGAATTAATTGTTTTACATGAAAAAACAACACCTTGAAATCTTAGTAAGTGAAATCAACATATTGGATGATTGCTTGTGAAAATAGGCTGTTGAGAAGTTTCCTGTTTAGGAATACTTATTATCTGGCCCAATATAGCGCTTAAAGGACATCTCTGCAAATACGGTCAAAATACCGGCATCTCTTATAACGTTATGATTTGTTTATGTTTAGTCAATTAATTATATACACTTTTTATTGACCAATCGATGAGTTCAGTGTTAAGCATTACAAACTCACGACTGTCGAGCAAGTAAGGTATTTTTTGTTGAACCCCTTGACAGAATCAGAGAATCATGATTATTCTGCCTTCATGAATTTTGTATGTACGATCAACTTGATATACGCTAACTTCTGAAACATTTTCGAGGCGATCAGAGAGTCCTTCGGCAGCGACCCAAAACCGCAAAAAACACTCCCTGATCCCTTTTTATGGAGATAAACCGATGAACAACATTATTGTTCTTGCCACCAATAACCAGAATAAGGTTAAAGAGTTTCAAGCATTGATAAAGGATTTTCCAATTGAGGTGAAATGCCTGAAAGACTACGGCCCCTTGCCAGAGGCAATTGAGGATGGCGCGACCTTTGAGGAGAATGCCTATAAAAAGGCCCATCATTACGCACGAATCCTTGGGGTACCGGCGCTTGCCGATGATTCCGGCCTAGTGGTCGATGCCCTTGACGGGGCACCTGGCGTTTATTCTGCCCGCTATAGCGGTGAGAATGCCACTGATTGGGATAATTGCGAAAAACTGCTTCAGGAGATGAAGGGAAAAACAGACCGTACGGCCCGTTTTCAATGCGTTCTCTCTTTAGCAACGCCGGGAGGCCCTGCCCTGACCTGGGAAAGCAGCTGTGAGGGAAAAATCACAGAAGAACGGCAAGGTGATTCAGGATTCGGTTATGACCCGGTCTTCTATTATGAGGATTTCGGCAAGACCTTTGCAGAGGTTGGCATGGACGAGAAGAGCGCTGTCAGTCATCGGGGTAAGGCCATGCAGGAGCTAAGCTCTGAGTTTGATAATGTGATGACTTGGTTGCGTCAACGTATGGAAGAAATACGACCGAAAAAACCGGATCATGCTGAATTTGAGCATAATGACTGGTCGCAGGACAGGATGGTCTAACTGTATTATATGAGGAATTCTGTGCCTAAAAATAAGATCTTCTTTTCAGGCACAGAATCGTAGGGTCAGGCTCCTGTGCCTGACCTAAATCGTCGTTTTTCGGGCAAACACAGGGATTTGCTCCTGCGGGAAGTTCACTCCATCATCGTAACATCCCAAACATGCTGCTCTTCTTCATCTGTCCCAATCAAGACAATCCGGTCATTGCGGAATAGATGAAGACAGGGAGGGATTTCATATTTGGTCAGTAACGAAAATGGACGCGGGTTGGCAGGTTATTTCCCGTTTCAGTGGTTATTTTTATTAACTTTAAGCAGTTGTGATGCTGGCTTACTTTATGGGGGTGCTCGTTTTAAGGAAAAACGATCCTAAAGGTCGTTCCTTCTTCAGGAGAGTCCGGTTTGTCTTCGATTGCGAATTCTCCATCAAGTTGTCCTGATAAAAGTGGGACGAGTTTCAAGCCGATGGAATCTGTATTTTGAATATCAATTTGCTCTGGTAAGCCCACTCCGTCATCACTGACAGTGAGGACATACTTGCCCTCCAGATCAGTATCAAAACCAATCATGATTGTCCCCTTCCTGTTCTTTGGGAAGGCATGTTTCAAGGCATTGGACACGAGCTCGTTAATAATTAATCCGCAGGGAATTGCTCGATCAAGGTTCAGTGAAACATCTGCAATGGCTGTGTTCAGAGTGATCAGATGAGGAGAGGTGGTATAGGAAAATATCAATGATTCTGCAAGATCCTGAATAAATTCCTTGAAATTGATATTTTTGAGATCTTCTGTATGATAAAGCTTTTCATGGATAAGGGCCATGGTGTAAATTCGACTTCTCGTGTCAATAAAGCGCTGTAAAGAATCGGGATCTGTGACTTGCTGGATTTGAAATTGGAGAAAGGAGGACATCATCGCCATATTATTTTTCACCCGATGATGAATTTCTCTTAATAGCACCTCCTTCTCGTTGAGAGCAGCCTTAATTTGCTTTGTGACCTCCTGAAGCTCGGCTGTGCGTTCCTGAACGATTTCCTCCAGATGGTGCTTCATACGGCTCATGGATAAATGCGTTCGAACTCTGGCGAGTATCTCCTGCGCTTGAAAAGGTTTGGTGATATAGTCAACCCCACCTGCTTCAAACCCCTTTATCTTGCTTTCACTATCCTTCAAGCCACTGATAAATATAACGGGAATATCAGCAGATAAAGGTTTTTTTTTGAGCTGGCTGCATACCTCATAGCCGTCCATTTCAGGCATTTTAATATCAAGGAGAATAAGATCGGGAATTTTTTTTTCAATAGATTTCAGCGCGTAACGACCGCTGTTCGATCCTCTGACCTGAAAATCATTTTCAGTGAGTATTTTGGCCAAAAGTTTCAGATTTTCCGGAGAATCATCGACAATAAGAATATCTCCTTGAAGCATGAGCTTACTCTCTGTCTCAGTCATTTTTTTTCCCAAGAATATTTTCAACTTCCTCAAATTGATAATTCTCTACCAATGCTCGTAAAGCGGTAGCTGTTTTTTCATGAAGGGAGGAAAGTTCTTCCAGAATAATAAAAAAGCTTTTCTGGTCCAAGTTCACTGTTGCTTCAAGTAATGTATTTCTGACATCCTCGGGCAGCTTGTCAATGCTTTCGGGATCAAGATAACCGGTAGCTTGCTCATCCGAATATTTGTTCTCCTTATCTTCATCCTGATAACTAAACTGAATGCTCAAGTGTTTTTTCATGGTTGCAAAGAGCTCTTCTTCACTATATGGCTTACTGATAAAATCATTACAACCTGCTTTCAGTGCTTCTTCCCGTTCATTCCCGAAGGCCTGTGCCGTAAGGGCGATAATAACGACTTCCTTACCTGCTTTTGTTTTTCTTATCTTCCTTGTTGCCTCATAACCGTCCATAACCGGCATACGTATGTCCATCCAAATAAGGTCGGGCTGCCAGGTGTGATATATTTCAATTCCCCGTGCCCCATTTGGAGCTTCTTTGACCCTGAAGCCGACACTGTTAAACAACTTAACCAAAATTCGCCTATTTTCGACGATATCTTCGACAACAAGAAGACGGAATGTCTTTTGACCAGAAGCAATACCTCTAACTCTTGGAGAATGGGAGCTTTTTTTTATTTCAGCATGCTTGGATTTTTCTATAGCGACTTTAAAACGAAAAATTGAGCCGATATCTGGGGTACTGGTTACTTCAATATTGCCTCCCATTAACTTGATGAATTGTCGAGTGATGGACAGCCCTAGGCCGGTACCAACGCTTTTATCAACACTTGCTGAAGACTGGATAAAGGGGGCAAAAATTTTCTCTTGGTGCTCTGGATCAATACCTATGCCTGTGTCTTCAACTTCACAAGAAAGCATATGGATATCGCCTGTCTCCGTTGCTGATCTCACTCGTAAGGAAACCCCACCTTTCTTAGTAAACTTAAAGGCATTGCCAATCAGGTTAATGAGAATCTGGCGTAATTTTCCTTGATCAGTCCTAATAGAACGAAGTAGGTTTTTATCTTTTTTTATTGTAAAAAATAATCCCTTAGCGATAGCCTGTTGAAAAAATGTCTCTTTGAGCGATTCGAGAAAATTATCCAGATCAAAACTTGTATTATCTAAGGTTGCCTGTCCGGATTCAATCTTGGCAAGATCCAAAACCTCGTTAATAAGGGTGAGAATATGATGCGCGTGTCGATTGATTATGGCGATTTGCTCCTGCTGTTCCTCACCGATACTGAGATCTCTCTCCAAAATCTGGGCAAAGCCCAAAATAACGTTGAGCGGTGTACGAAACTCATGGCTCATATTAGAGAGAAAATCACTCTTTGCCTTACTGGCAGCTGTTGCCTTCTCTTCAGCACGTTTACGTTCTGTTATCTCCTGCTGCAATGCGCTGGTTCGTTCTGCCACCTTTATTTCCAGTTGATTATATAAGAGAGAGTTTTTAATTGAAATAGCAAGTTGCGATGAAAGGAGGGTCAGTATATCTAGCCGTTGCTGATCAAAAGCCCCTGTTGTTAAATTATTTTCCAGATATATGATGCCGATGAGTTTTCCTTGGTTGACCAGCGGCATACCAAGTATTGATTTACATTGTTCCCTGATAATATATCTGTCTTGGCTGAAATCCCCTTCTTGAGCCGCATTGGACAGCACCACATTTTCTAAGGTACGGGCAATGTAATGAATAAGAGTGCTTGGAATTTGAGAATATTCTTCAAGGGAAAGGGAACGCAGAACCATTATTTTATCATTTTCGGCATATCCTTCTGTTTCAATAAACCATTTATTTTTCCGAGGCAACAGCAATAACCCTTTTTGTGCTCCTGCGTTTTCAATAACAATGCGCATCATATTTGCTAATAATTTGCTTAAGACAATTTCTTTGGACAACGTCTGTGATGCCTTTATCACACTGGTAAGATCCAGCTGTACCGGGGGAGTTATTGTTGGATTGCTTTTTTTGCTGAACTCATTATCACATAGCTCGGGATGATTTTTTTCTAAATGTAGTACCTTGGCAGTCGCTCCCCACTGGGCATAGGCAGAGCCTGCTTCTTTGAAAAATGTCTGGGCAATTTTTTTCATGCCCCGTTCCGAGTAATATTCAGCAGCCAATTCGTAGGCCAAGGCCTCATCTGTTCGATATTTATTTTTTTCAGCCAGGGTAATGGCCTGCTCATACCACTCTCCGGCTTCAGGTTTGCCGAGAAAACGGGCTTTTTCTGCTTCCACCAACGCATAACGATGTTGATAATTATCCGGTGCGTGCATTGCCCAGAGCTTCATCTGTTCCTGATGGGCTTCTACTTTGCGGAGAATCTCGGCTTGTTCATCTTGAGAGACATCCGGCAGGGTAGCCAGCAGGACCAGCGAATAATAAAATTGATAGATGGGAACGACCATCACCCCGGTATTTGCCTGTGCATATTTCTCCGCTAATATGGCATTATCCAAGGCATGGTCAACTTCCTTAAACAGGTAACAGAGCATCACCTTGGCAAGGTAAACAGCAAAAATGGCCATCCCATAATTATTTTCCAGCAGTGTGGGAAGTATTTCGTCTTCATCAAAGACCTCGCCTTGTAATCTGCACGGCATTGTATTCCTTCCCTGGAGGTTGAAAACGGTCTGTTGCCAAATTTTGAGGTAGATAGTTTGATATTCCAGATTAAAACGCTGCATCAATGTGTTAAATTTTTTATGCTGTTGAGCAACGGTTGCAAGTGGATGGCCCAGCCAAAAAATATAGCTTCCGCAATGCATAAGCGTAACACCTGCGAACTCCAAGTCACCGGTTTCCAAGCCGTATTTACAACCCTCCATCAGCGAATCAATAGTCTCTTGGGCATGCCTTTTCCAATGATGTACTGTTACGTAATACGAGGCAAAAACCTTTGCTTTTGATGATCCTGAGGGGAATGAATCCAATAACCGAAGGCCTGCCTGACCTGTTTGATACCCTGCTTCTATATCCTCAAATGCACAACAGAAGAGTAAGGCTAAATTTGTATAGCCAAACGCGGAAAGGGCTGAATTACCGTATTCAGCTGATAGCCTGACCATTGTAAAGACAAGACGAGGGTACAGCTCAGGTGCTACCGTATACGATGGAGAAATAGCAAAGTTTAAAATGCGCATAGCTGCGAGGTGATGCGGGGAGGTCATCTCGCTCAACGTAGAGAGCTGTTCGACAAAAAAATTCTCAGAAAGAGCTTCGTCCAAACTGATCCCCAACATTTCCAAAACATGCAACGCGGTCTCCAGAGCCTTGTCCATCTGATTTTTGACCATATAAAGCTGGATAAGAATCTCAAATGTATTAATTTTATCCAAAAGCGTTACAGTCTCTTGCAACAGAACTTCGGCTCTTTTTTCGACCTGCTCAAAATGACCTGTCAGGAAAAGAGCGTTTATGGTTTCTTGATAAATCTCAAGAGATAAATCGTATTCTTTTTGCCAATGGTCTCTTGGTAAGTATATTCTGGCAAATTCAAAATAGTTACTCGCAACTTGATCCGCCATTGCTGTTTTTGCTTTCTGCCCGGCCTGTAAATTGAGACGAGCAATTTCGATAATTTCTTCAGGAGTATTGATTATGTCGAGGCTTTGATTGAAATGCCAACAGATATCAAAGAGTTTATCAGGAAAAGAAGACAATGGGATGCTTTTTAAAAGGAAGCGGCCAGTCTGCAAGTGGACGGCTTTTTTTTGATCATCAGGAAGAAGTCCGTAAGCAGCCTGTCGAATTCTCTCATGAGAAAATTTAAATGACGCATTTTTTGCCAGATCAATATGTTTATAATTTTCATCAAGAGGTTGAATCAACCCCTCCTTAATGACATGTAATAAGAGAGATAATGCTTCAGCATCAGAACGATTGTAGCATCTTGAAAGAGTTTTAAAATCAAAAATGTTACCGATACAGGATGCCAATTGCAGAAGTTTACTGGAGTTATGGGAAAGGCTATTAATTTTATCAGTCAACAAATCGACAGCCTGATGAGTGATGTTTTGGGAGGCTATTTGTTTAAGATTCCATTGCCATTGATGCTGTTCAAAATTGAAATTTAATAATTTCTTTTCTCTCAAGACCTGCAAAAATTGATGGGTAAAGAAGGCATTGCCCTGTGTTTTTTGATAGATTACATTGGCGAGAAGAGCATTTTTTTGTCCTTTATCCTCTATATCACCTAAACTATCCTGTAAAAGTTGTTCGATATCATCTGTTTGTAAATTATGCAGTTCAACCATATGAAAAGCTACATGAGATGTTTTAAGTTTTTTTAAAAGTCCTGTGAGAGGATGTTGAGTATCTACCTCATTATCCCTGTAAGATATTATAATAAATAAATATTTAACTTTTTTTTCCGTCATTATCCTCGTTAGGAGGAGGAGTGAATCTGAGTCAGCCCATTGTAGGTCATCAATAAATAAAACAATGGGATGCTTTTTATCGCAAAGCGATTCAATAAATTTAAGAAAAAATAAGATAAAACGGTTTTTTGCTTCAGTTGCCTCTACTTTGGGTACAACCGGTTGAGGCCCGATGATCAGTTTTAGGATTGGTATAATCTCAATAAGTATCTGAGCGTGATCTCCCAATGCTGTGAGGATCCTGTCCCGCCACTTTACCAAGACTTCCTCATTTTCCATCAAGAGGTAACGACAAAACATATCATATGCCGTTGCAATGCCTGAGTATGGTGTATTACTTTGGAATTGATTAAATTTCCCAACCAAAAAATAACCATTTTTCGAATTCATTGGGCTGTGGACTTCGTTGATAAGAGCTGTTTTGCCAACTCCAGAAGAGCCTGTCACCAGCATGAGTTCTGTCTGGCCCTGGCAAACACCTTCGAAAGCTTGGAGTAAGATCTTGATTTCTTGTTCACGCCCGTAAATTTTTTGTGAAATTTGAAACCTCTCTGACATATCTTGCTGTGCCAAGGGAAAGGAGAAGGTTGGCTTGTCCTGCAATTTCGGAAGATTATTATGACATTTTTCTAAATCCGCCTTTACCCCGAAAGCTGACTGATATCTTTCATCAGCGTTTTTATTAAGCAGTTTCATCACGATGTCAGAGAGAATCCTCGGGATATGAGGAGCAACCTCATAAATAGGGGACGGAATTTTTGCTATATGGGCGTGAGCTAATTCCAGTGCATCAAGTGATTGAAAGGGCAGGCACCCGGCCAGTAATTCATAAAAAATAATCCCCACCGAATACAAATCGGTCCGATAATCTATTCTGCGATTCATTCGACCGGTTTGCTCAGGAGATAAATAGGACAAATCACCATGTAATTGTTCAATATTTTGCAGTGACGGAGTTTCGTATAAGAGGCGACTTGCTGCGCCGAAATCAATAATTTTCAATTGATTTGTTTCCTGATGCACGATGACATTATTAGGGTTGATATCCTTATGAATAATGTCTTCCTTATGGATATAGGCCAAACTGTCGGTAAGCTGGAGAGCAAGGGAAAAAAAATCCTGTACACTGATCCGTTGCTTTTCCATAATCCTTTGTAAGGATTCACCACCAAAATCTTCCAGAATTATAATAGTGGTATTTTGATGCCGTTCAATATCGTAGGCTTTAATAATTCCTGGATGAGATAAGCTCGTTATGATTTCATATTCCTGTTTGAGGCGAGAGAGCTCTGCCAGAGAAGTATATCCTTCTCTAAGCATTTTAAGAATAACCGGCTGGTTATCCTCTTTTCTTATGCTGCGATAAATGATGGAGTGAGAGCTTTCATAGATTTGTTGTATAATTTGGTACTGTGGGAGCATCAGCATAATGAGACCTCATCATCGTAATTTTCAGGAAATATTCTTTCCAGAAACAGGTCAGCAGGGATTGCTTGTCTCGGGCTGTCAGGCTGGAGGAATTTCTGAACAGAGGGGGAGCAGAGATGCGCAGGTTTTCCAGGCTGTTTTTTTTATTGCGCCGAGATACACAGATTACCATAGGGACTTTTTTTTTACCAGAAATCTCAAGCCATAGTTGATGACAGGAAAGCTGAGAATTGCTATTCTTTTTAAAGAAGTAGTCATTGGATCAATCCGCAAGAGCACCTCTTATAGTTAAAATTGTCATGCATGACTCCCCTTCCCCATCGTATCGGCCTCTATCGGAAGAATATCTAAAAACCGTCAGCCACAGTCCGGGCGTCTATCAGATGCTGGGAAAAAAAGAGGTGCTATATGTGGGTAAGGCCCGTGATTTGCGCAAACGATTGGCCCAATATGCCCATTATTCCGGCTCTGCTCACTCCAAGACTGCTGTGATGCTTTCCCATGTGCAGCGAGTAGAAACCATCCTCACCACCACGGAAAAAGAAGCCCTGATCCTTGAGGCTTCGCTGATCAAAAAATATCGGCCTCGCTATAATGTCATCCTGCGGGACGATAAGAATTATCCCTTGATCAAGGTGACAGTCAAAGAGGACTGGCCTCGCTTGCACGTTACTCGTCGTCGACTCCGGGACGGTAGCCGCTATTTTGGCCCCTATACCTCAAGCTCAGCCCTGCGGGCCTCCTTGCATCTTTTATATTCCCTCTTTCCCCTGCGTCGCTGTCGGATTATGACCAAGCGCGAACGCCCCTGCCTCAATTACCAGATGAAACGCTGCCTAGCCCCTTGCTGTGATTTAGTAAGCCGAGAGGACTACCAGTCCATGATTAATGAGGTGCTTCTCATCCTGGAAGGAAAAAGCAGGCAGGTGGTGGATCGTTTGCAGGCAAAGATGCGAGCTGCTGCTGATTGCTTGGCCTTTGAGGAGGCTGCCCTTTACCGAGATCAGATCAAGGGGCTCGGCAAGACGCTGGAGCGGCAAACCGTGGTTGCCGAGCATCAGCTAGATCAGGATATCTTTGGGCTTGCCCGACATAATGCCTCAGTGGGCATTGCGCTGCTCTTTGTTCGGGCAGGTATGGTCAGCGGGGCCCAGACCTTTTTTATCTCCGATCCTCTGGGAGAGGATGATCGCATTCTGCGTGAAACCATCTTGCAGTACTACTCTGATCAGCGACAGCCCCCTCGCGAACTCCTTTTGCCCATTATGCCGGAAGACGGTAATCTCGTTCTGGAGCGACTTCGTGATCTGCGCCAGGGCGCGGTGGACCTGCACGTTCCCCAACGAGGTAAACGCATGCAGCTTATGCAGATGGCAGCGGAAAATGCCCAACAGATCTTTGCGGAGCAGAGCAGAAAAAAACAATCCTGGGAGACCTTAGCCCGGTCTCTGGAAAAATTCCTCAAGCTCCGTAACCATCCTGATACCATTGAATGTCTTGATATATCCAATCTGGCAGGCAAACAGCCTGTGGGCTCCTTGGTCTGCTTTATACGCGGTGAGAAAGAAAAGTCGCGCTTTCGTCATTATAGGATTCGCCGAAAAGATGAGCCGGATGACTATGCCATGATGCATGAGGTTCTGGAACGGAGGATGGAAACCGGGTTGGCAAAGGATAACCTGCCTGATGTTCTTCTGCTGGATGGCGGTAAGGGGCAGCTCAATATTGCGGTTAATGTTCTGGCCCGCTTTGATCTCCTTAACCGGATTGACCTGGTGTCTATTGCCAAAGAAAAGCATGAAGAGGGGGAAAAACTTTTTCGACCTGGGAGAAAGAACCCCATTCTTTTGCCAGGACACTCTCCGGCTCTGCTCTATTTGATGCGAGTTCGCGATGAATCCCATCGCTTCGGCATAACCTTTCACCGTAAGCTGCGCAACAGGGCGACTCTGCATTCACGGCTTGATGGTTTAGAAGGGATAGGGGAAAAACGAAAAACTCTCCTATTAAAAAAGTTGGGCAGCTATAAACGGATTATGGAAGCAACCGTTGAGGAACTACGCGCGGTGCCAAGGATTGGCAGGAAAACAGCTGACTCCATTTATAAACAGCTGCATGAGGGACAGGAGTAGCTGAACTAACTTGTTGACTCAGACCTTACGGCAGCAGTATCTGCTTTAAGCGGTTTATTCATTGATCCAGTTTGCCGGGACCAAGGGGCCGATCAGCCGTATCTTCACCATTTGATTTTTTTCTATTTCTCTACGCTCGCTGCCCTCCTCTTTTTTGCAAGTAAGATGCATGATCGCATTCGTTTGCTCAAGTTTTTTTGCTGGACGGACTTGAAGGCGACCATCGTATAAGAACGCCACCGCACTTTTCAGAGAAAGATGACCAGACCTGCGAATACTCACCGGCTTTGTCAGGATCGCATCCACCAGCCCACGAGAGGCGAGATCCTCGTTTAGCAAGCCTTGTAATTGATGCAATCCAGGGACAATAAGCTCATGAAAAAGGAGACGGGCCGCAGGTGGCGGGCCGGGAAGAGCAAAGAAAGGAGTCCTACCGATGATAGCGAATAGAGTCGATTTGCCAGGACGAATTTTCAGGAGATTATAGAGAGGGTTACCGCCCAGACGGGCAACGACCTGTTCTATTAAATCAAATTTCCCTGGTCCCGTGCCCCCGGTGGTGATCAGCAGATCTGGTTTGTCCTGGGCCAGCACCTGCTGGATACAGTTAATAATCATCTCCGCATCATCCCCTACCGTTATCGATCGCACAAGATGACAATGCTCCCGCTGTAACAGGGCAGCTAGTAAGATTCCGTTACTGGAGATTTTCTGGCCGGGCAGGAGTGTTTCTCCGCTCTGGACCAGTTCACTGCCGGTGCAGATCACGGCCACGTTGGGCCGTCGATACACTTGGATTGCCTGGGTACTGTTTTCCGCCAAAAGAAGAAGATGGTCCGGACAGAGCCGGGTTCCGGCAGCAACCAATAGCTGCCCTTGCCTGATATCCTTGCCCTGCGGGCGAATGAACAGCTGTCTTCGCCCGAGTTCTTCTCTTGCTACAGTCAGGTGTGAGCCTTTTTCTTGACAGATTTCAAAGGGCACAACCCGAGCAGCACCGGCGGGAAGCATGGCTCCGGTCATAATTCTATATGCCTGGCCTGGTTGAACCTCTTGTTGTTTTGTGCAACCGGCAGCTCTTTCGCCACTTATCTGAAACTGAGCAAGTGGGCCATCAAAGGCATGGGGCTGCTCAGCAAGGGCAAAACCGTCTCGGGTTGCTTGAGTGTAAGAAGGCTTAGGTCGGTCTGCAAAAATTGACACAGCATTGATGCGCCCCAAGGCCTGGGAAAGAGGTACCAGCTCTTGGGTCAAGGGCGTAAGCTCGGTAGTAAGAGCTGCATGGGCTTCTTGGAGCGAATACTCAATCATGGGAGAATCATTCTTCATGGTTTTGCGGAATAAATATGAGCTAGCAGGTTTTTGAATTACGTTTCATCCCCTCCGGGCAAGGTAGGTCTTACTCTGGACATCCGAATCGGAATAATTATGACCCAGGTACCTAGGGACAGGAATCCTCGGCACAAAAGTTTTGCAACAACCGAGAGAATAGCCTATACTCTACAATAAGATACCAATAATCCGCAAGTCCGCTCCGCACATAACCTTTCTTTCATCAGCGCTATGAAGCCATTTATTCCGATGATTATATTTTTCGCAGGTTGGGGAATGCTGTCTGAGGCCTTTGCAGGACAAAATACAGAACAGGCGATCTTGGCCGGAGGCTGTTTCTGGTGCCTGGAAGCGGATTTTCAGAAGGTCAAAGGTGTGCAGGAGGTTATTTCCGGGTATAGCGGCGGAAGCGGCACCAATCCGACCTATCATGATTATATCCCAAAAGGGCATATAGAGGTTGTTCAGGTTACCTATGATTCCTCTGTGCTCCCGTATGCTGACCTTCTCAATATATTCTGGCAAAAAGTTGATCCTGTTGATCCGGGCGGTCAGTTCTGTGATAGAGGCCAAGCCTATTCCACAGCGATTTTTTATACCACAGAAATTCAGAAAAAAGCAGCTGAAGCCTCAAAAGCGGCCTTGGAGCAATCCGGGTTACTTGATCAGCCTGTTGCCACGAAGATACGACAGAGCAGCACCTTTTATCCGGCTGAAGAGTATCATCAGAATTACTCGAAAAAAAATCCTATCCGATATAAATTCTACCGATTTAAATGCGGTCGGGATCAACGGCTTGAGGAGTTATGGGAAGAAAAAAAACTGCCTGCGCCCGCACAAGCAACTGAAAACAGACCAGCAGAAAGCATGTCAATCAGTATGTCAACCGCAGGTACCTATATGAAGCCGAATCAGGAAGAGCTGAAGAAGCACTTAACCCCACTCCAGTATAAGGTTACTCAGGAAGATGGTACAGAAGCGGCATTTAAGAATACCTACTGGGATAATACTAAACCGGGAATCTATGTGGACATCGTCTCCGGTGAGCCTCTGTTCAGTTCGCTGGACAAGTATACATCCGGGACAGGATGGCCCAGCTTTACCAAGCCCCTTGAGCCGAATAATATTGTCGAGCATGAGGATAAAAGCTGGTTTTCCGTACGCACTGAAGTGCGGAGCAAACATGCTGACTCCCATCTTGGTCATGTCTTTGATGACGGACCAGCGCCCACAGGGCTGCGCTATTGCATGAATTCTGCTGCGCTGCGCTTTATTCCGGCAGAGGATCTGGAAAAAGAGGGGTATGGTGCCTATAGCAAGCTCTTTCCTGCAATCAAACGCTGACTCGTCAGCCTCTTAACACTCCACACTCCACTTTGGGTGCATTCCCAAAAAGTAGGTAAAAAACGGTCGTGTTGTGAGAAGACTAACATAATGTTTTTACGATCACTTTCTCTTTAGAGAGATGACTCACCATCTTTAATTGTGACCAAACCATCTCAATTTTGATGGTTTGCGTTCACTTGCCTGAGCATATTGTTTTTATAATTCGCTTTACAGATATTGACATGAGCAGCTTAACTTTATAATATATCTATAAAAAGTGAATAGCGTGTTCGTTCGAAATATTTCCTACTTTTTGGGAATGCTCCCCTCCACTTTTTAATCCACCAGACCTACAGCATGCCGCGCGTTTCCGTTGTTATCCCCTGTTATAATCAGGGTGCCTTTGTTGATGAAACCATCAATTCCGTTCTTGCCCAGACCTGGCAGGATTTCGAGATCATCGTTGTCAACGATGGTTCGACTGATCCCTTCACTGTTAATCATCTTCAGCAGCTGAATTTTCCCAAGACCCGGGTTCTGCACACAGAAAATCAGGGGCTGTCATCAGCCAGAAATAACGGCATCCGAGAGGCGCAAGGAGAGTATATTCTCCCCTTGGACGCGGATGACCGGATCGGCCCGACCTATCTGGAGCAAGCGGTGCAACTGCTGGATGCGGATCCGGAAGTAGGCATTGTCTATTGCAAAGCCCGTTTTTTCGGGGATCGAAACAGCGAATGGCAGCTGCCCGAGTACAGCCTGGAGGAGATGCTGCTCAACAACGTCATTTTTTGCACCTCCTTTTTCCGCAGAGCAGACTGGGAGGACGTGGGCGGCTTTGATCCGGCCATGATCTACGGCTGGGAAGACTACGATTTCTGGCTCTCTCTGATTGAAAGAGGGCGACAGGTCAAGAGGATCCCGGAAATTTTATTTTATTATCGCATCCGTTCCGACTCCATGCTGCGCAGCAAGGAGAAGAAGCAAAAAGTTGCTATTCTGGTTAAAATTTTTCATAAGCACGAAGCGCTTTACAAAAAACACATTGATGTCTTTTTTGATCGATTAGTTGATATTAAGGGAGCCTATCTTGAGGCTGCCCTGTATCGTCATGAACGTGCTACAGAGCAGGGTGCTGAGCAGTACGATAAGCAACGTCATGAGCAACGTGAGCTTCTTGGCATCAGACGGGTTGATGTTGAAACCAAGACCTTATCTTTTGAACAGGTTCGTTTGCATTATTTGCATAATAAGGAGCTGTTGGAGCTTCACCTGATCAATGAACAGGCTATTATCAACATCAAGAGCGTAGAGGCGGAAACCGAGCAGGGCCGCAAGAATCTCTCTTTTGAAAGCAATGCGGCCCTTGTTGAAGACAGCCTCTATTTTTTCACCACCAAGGATCCTCGGCTGATGATTCGTCTGGAGGAACTCGCCTGCGTTGATAAGGTGAACAAGGTGATCAGCTTGACGATTGAGCTGGATTATCTTATTATCGGTGACACCGTACCGGACCATCTTATCCGTAAGCTCAATGAGGAGCTTGCCGCTGCCCGGCCTACCCTTGCTGCTCTGAAAGAATATGTGGGCAGGAAAGGAGGAGCATGGTCCTTTTCGGTAAAGAATATCATAGAGAAGCTGCTGCTCTTTTGCACCAGCAGGGCTTATCGTGTTATTCTCCGCTCCGGGCTTTTTGATCAACTATTTTACCTGCGCGAATATCCCGATGTTTTTTTCCAGGACATTGATCCGCTGATCCATTATTGCAAGGCAGGCTGGCAGGAAAACCGTAAACCCTCTGCCTCGTTTGACCCCGAAAAATATAAAGAAATTCACCAAATTTCTTTAGATGTTAACCCCTTACACCATTATCTTGATGAGAGGTAAAATACGCCATGAGAAGTATATGTAATTTTTCTCTCCGCACCTTGGTTGAATGTGATTCAAACATTTCAATATGAATAAAAAGCCAGTTAAAATTTTTTGCAGTTATTCACATAAAGATGAGAGCTTTAGAGAAGAGCTAGAAATTCACGCCTCATCTCTTATGAGAGAAAAACTTGTTGAAATATGGCATGATAGAAAGATTATGCCGGGACAGAATTGGGAAGATGCTATTGACATTCACCTTGAAGAATCAGAAATTGTCATCTTGTTGATTAGTCCTAATTTTATAGCGTCTGATTATTGTTATGGGAAAGAATTAACCCGCGCACTTGAGAAGGATGCAAGTGGTCATGCGAAAGTTATACCCATCATTATTCGGCCAACAGATTGGTCAGGTGCGCCTTTTTCAAAATTCCAGGCTGTACCGAAAGATGGAAAGGCTGTAACGATTTGGGATAATGAGGATGAGGCTTGGTTGAATGTTGTCCAGGGAATTAAGAAATCGGTCAAGGAACAAATTCAATCAAGGGGCAGAAGCATACAGGGAAAGGGGCTTGTAACTTTTCAAGAGCTGATATCTCAAGAGTTTAACCGGTTGGAAACTCTTTATGAAAAAAAGAAAAATTGTAATGGAATCGCAACTGGATTTGATGAGTTAGACAGAATCATTGATGGTATTCATCGTTCAGACTTTATTACTATTGCCGGACGTCCAAGCACAGGAAGGACGGACTTTGCTATCAATCTTGCTGCACATATAGCTCTTATTGAAAAGGGCTCTGTTTCATATTTTAGCATAAAGTATCCTGCGGAACAAATATCTAGATGTCTCACTTCCACCGTAAGCAGAGTGCCATCTCGTGATATTTTACGGGGCACTCTTAGAGACCACGATTGGCCACGTCTTACCCGAGCGCTAGGTATGCTCTCTGATAGTTCACTGTATATTGATGACAGAGCAAATGTAACTCTTTCAGATATTATTACTCAGGTCCAACGCAATGAAAAAATATCAGTTGTTATAATTGA
This sequence comes from Candidatus Electrothrix laxa, assembly GCA_942492895.1. Taxonomy (GTDB): domain Bacteria; phylum Desulfobacterota; class Desulfobulbia; order Desulfobulbales; family Desulfobulbaceae; genus Electrothrix; species Electrothrix laxa. Next base: position 2,959,694 of record OW818652.1, on the reverse strand, counting down.
TAGCATTTATCAATTGGCAGGCAATGAGAAAATTACGGAATCAGCAATAAGCCAAAAACTTCGATTGATAGCAAGAGATTTAAACGTTGCAATCATTGGACTATTTCCTGTTTCCAGAGATATAGAAAATAAATGGGACAAGCGTCCGCTGTTAAGTGATCTTGGCAATTGGCACTGCTTGGAAGAGGATTCTGATGTAATTTTCTTTTTATATCGGGATGAAATATACAACAAAACTTTAGATAATCCTAACAGGGGGCTAGTAGAATTAATTCTTGCAAAGAATAAGTATGGTCCTGTCGGAACAATCTTTTTTCAATATTTTCCTGAGAAATCATTATTTTACAGTTTTCCTGAAGATGAAAAAACTGATCGAAATGATTGCGTAAATGAAGGATAAACGCCTAGTACAGCAACCTGTAGATTCGACTAATAACTTCGCGCTAGTAATTTTCGAAACTTATAGTTTTCACAGCTAGTTCCACCAGCATGAGTTATTTGCAATATTTAGCGGTTGCTGTACTAGCAGTCTGTTACCAAAATGACGTCCTGATTTCATTATATATCCACATTCGACTTGTTCAGTTTTCCCAAACTTCCGTACGGTGATAATGAGACTGTTGTCGCCACAATTAAATCTTCTGCTGAGTGATTTTGTCACCATCCAATGAAACAAACTGGTATTATTCTCCTTAATTGGAACGCTGCTGAAGACACAATAGGCTGTGTCCTGAATTTTCAATCCTTTCTCGGGGTTGAAGCAACCATCTATGTGGTGGATAACAACTCAGATCCGGCGGACAGAGAAAAAATCCAACAGGACTGTCAGCATATCGTTTTTATCCAAAATGACAGCAATCTCGGTTATGCGGGCGGCAATAATGTCGGTATTCGCAGAGCTCTCAAGGACGGATGTGAATGTATCCTGCTGATGAACAACGATGCCCGAATTGCGGAAAAGGATTTTCACCTCTTGGTGCAGGCAATGGATGCCGAGCCGGATCTCGGCATTGTCGGCCCGATTATCCGGGATAACAGCGGCGGGATACTCAATGCAGGCGGCAGGGATATAGGCTGTCATTATATCTCCCATTTCAAACAGCCTGTCCAGGCTGATACACTCTACGATGTGGATTATGTCTCCGGGACGATCTGTCTCATCCGCGCCTCTTTGCTTGAACAGATCGGCCTGCTGGACGAAGAGTATTTTTTCAGCGGTGAAGTGGCTGATCTCTGCCAAAGAGCCAAAAAACAACGTAGCTCCCCGGATCCCTCCGGCGCATCCTGCCGCATTGCTATCAACCCGCTGGCCTCGGGCACCCATGACCTTTCCGCCTCCCACGATAACCGAAGCGGAATTTACACCTATTACACTGTTCGTAACCGCTTTCTCTACATCCGCAAACATCTCCGATCCTCTATCCCTCGGCTTTTTCTGTACTGGACTGCCCAGCATCTCCGACATGCCTACCGCTGTTTGCGGGAAAGAAAAAAGACCGAATTACGGATGGTGCTGAAGGGTCTGCTACACGGGCTGATCGGAAAATACGGTCCTCTGCATTAAGGGAACCCGTCCGATAACCAACTACAAATAACTCCAATCCTGCCCCCTAGGGCGAGACAACAAAACATAAAAACTGGTCGAGTGACTCCAAGGAGTCACCCGGTACCTTGATAAAAACTCTCCCGGAATTATCCCGGATTCTTTCTGCATAAAAAAATGGATCTCCAATTTGTCCGAAATATCTTGGCAAATGCCGAAGACGTCTCTGTTAATTCACCGGAACTCTCACAAAGCTGGGTTAACGGTGTAACAGAATATCACCTGAACCCCGACCGAACCAACATTCTCCGTTCTTTGCAGCTGGGGTCGAACCTGAATATCCTGGAGGTCGGCTGTTCAAGCGGTCTATTATCCAGATATCTCGGCGAACAGGGGCACCAGGTACTGGGTATAAAAACAGGAATCGATTGCCTCGAAGCGGCAAAATTGCGTTGTTCAGACCTGCCCAATGTTCGTTTTGCCACCACTCCCGATGAAATCGAGAAGGCTCTGGAGGTGACCTATGATGCTATTGTACTCATGCCACCTCTTCCAGAACTTGTCCATGAGATGCTCCAAGGCAAGATCGACAAAGAGGATATTGTCATCGGGCTGGAAGAAAGGGCTGAGTATTTGCGCATCCTCATGAGTACGCTTTCCGAAGATGGAGTCCTGCTCATCGCCACCGGCAACAGGCTGGGATTGAAATACTGGCTCGGAGCTTCGGAAGACTATTATAAGAGGCCGCACACCGGCTTATGGGGATATGGTTCTCGTGATCAAAAACCCCGCATGTTCTCCCGTAATGAGTGGGTTGAGATCTTCCAGCAGGCGGAATTGCCACATCATCAATTCCTCTATCCCTTCCCGGATCATCAATTTGCCGAACTGATTTTGTCCGAGGAGTTTATTCGGTCTGATCCTCATGCCCATTCTTTACTCTACAGAACACGGTCGCGAGACCTGGCCGCATCAGATTGGCTGCCGGATCAGGATGAATTCCTCCATTGGAAATCCCTGCATCAATCCGGGTATCTTCAGGAATTCGCCAACTCTTTTCTTATCGTTGTTGCAAAATCCCAAGAAAAACTGACGGCCTCCTTTCCTTATGACTTTATCAAGCTCTCTAAGAGCAGACAGCTGAGCAAATATCATGCAGTCACCTATAAAGAAAGTAACCATCCGGTTGTCGTAAAAAAACTCCTCGACGAACAACATGCCGAAGAGGACGGCAAGACAGCTGCTGTCTCTCATGCCCCCCGCAGCCATGCGTATATACAGGGACCCTTGCTTGCTGAATTATGGATTGATGCCTTGGTCATGGATGGCAGGAGCGAGAAATTCAAGCAGCTCCTTCATGATTATTATCAATTTCTGATAACGCACCTTGCACAGGCGGAACAACCGGGTCAGTTTCTTGACCTGCTGCCCTTTAATATTATCCTTACCTCAAACGGTCAATATCAGTGGTTTGATCAGGAATGGGCCGTGGACTGTGAGGAAATCAGCGCTGACTTTATCCTCTTTCGCGCCCTACTGTGGTTTGGTTTTGCCCACGATACGCATATCAGCTGCGCCATGAAGGCGGAAAATTTAACCAGCATCGCAGAATTTATCAGTTTCGGCTTTCAGTTGCTTTCCATGGATGAAGAAGGTCTGCTTCCAGGTTTTATTGAACAGGAAGGAAGAGTGCAGCACAGTATCGACCCGACCCAAGGGGGAGATCAGGTGCGAGCCGTGCTCAGGCAGCCATTTCAGCAAGCTTTCAAAGTTATCCAAACTTCTCAGTTTGATGCCCAGCTGTTCTGGGTGACTGAGACTTCTCCGCTGTCTGGTGATAACTGCCTTAACGTTCGGGCATGTTTGGGGCGTGAGCGGCAGACGCTCTTTTTTCCTTTACCTGACTCGTTGAAACAGCTGAAAACCCTGCGCTTTGACCCGGCAGACCGCCCTGGCTTTTTTCATATCCACCGCTTGACCCTTAGGCAGACCCCGGCGGATACAGCAGAAAGTCGCATTCTCTGGGAGGCGGTTGGAGATGAGATTGCTCAGCAGTCCATTATGGAGCATATGCATTACTGCTCCTCAAGTATGCGGGATGTTTTTTTCTCTGTCGGAGATGACCCACAGATTATTATTGAACTTCCTCAGTCAGTTACCGAACAAAGCGGCCAAGGCCGTTTGCAGTTTGAAGCAGTGATAGATTGGCCCCAGTCGTCAGATTATTTGGCTGTTCTTGACGAGATGCAAACTCTCCGCCGCCTGATGTCTGACGTCAAAGTACAGTCAAAGGAAAGCCAGCAACGACTGGAGGACATGCATGAGAATGCAGCTTTGATGCGGCAGCGTATAACCGTCTTGGAGCATAAACTTGACGGCATCCGAAGGACATTTATAGGAAGAGTATTGCGCAAAATAAAATTTTCTCCCTTTCAGTTTTAGGGCTATGGGTATTCCACCAGATGTAATCAAAGAAATCTGTATTATTACTGCTTAGATAACTGTCCCTTGAGGTTCTGATAACGATCTCGCGTATAATCAAGCATCTCTTGGGCACGCTGTAGATTTTGTCGTTCTCCTGGAGCTACCAAGGCATTCAATGGACATATTTCTTGATCCCTCGCGTATAAAATACGATCACGAAGGAGACCGCTTCCCTCATCATCTCCTCGATAAAGCAGAGATAAATAGTCCTTCATACGTTGACGTGTCGCCTCATCTGTTGTTGGGAAACTGAACAATTTATCGAACAGCGGACGTTGAGAGCTTACGACATCGGCATAATCATAACTCCTATGAGGGCCCCCCTTATTATCGTAGTCAAACGTATTGTCGAGATCCCATGTGATGAGTTTCCACTTGTCGCTTGGCTGATGGAAGTAGAGTATATCATTGTTGAAATTACCATAAGCACTATCCCAATGTCCTATGGTCGTGGCCACAGCAGCATAATTCATGATGTTGTTCAGATCCAACACCTGCGCCAGTTTCTCTAGGGTATCGGCATTATTCAACCGGGTACGCAGCCCGTTGGGGCCGGTAAGATAATTTTGGGCAGTAATTCGCTGTCCGCTGCCTTTCTCGTTGAATTTTTTCCCCTCTATATACTTTGGCTCCAGACAGTAGAAATTGAAGCCCGTGTTGTCAGTCAGGGCACAGGCCTGCGACATGGCAAAGAAAGTCGGTTTTTTATCATTATAGCGCATACGGAAGAAATCTTTATTTATGGACTCAGATACGAGATAAACGCGGCTAAAGCGATGAGAGCAAGCGTTGTCCTGATCATTTGCGCAAAGCTGGAATTCTACCAAGGCATAGGCTGTACGGTAAACTGGAGCACCACGTAAGGTAGTCGAGTGAACCTGTTCTACTTGAGCTGCGGACCATGTCGCTATTCTTTCCCGAGCCAACATACCGTTTCCTGAATCGTTCTCTGAAGTTGAATCGTTAAAACTGCGGCGTAAGTTGAAAGATTTCAGGCCAAAGAGGTCTCTTTTTTTGCTGGCTGCCTTTGTGGCCCCTTCATAATGAACCTCATGCCACGGTTCGTTATCCTGCCGGGAATAAACTTTTTTTGTGCGGGTAAGATCTACCTTAAACTGAAGGCGCGGAATACAACGGGAGCTATTTCCTCTGACTTTAAGAGCAGAATTTTTGAAGACTATGTCGTCGAAGACGAAAGAGCGAGCATGCACCCATTTCACCTCATCAGTTTTTTGGCAGCCGTGCTGCTTCTCGTCGTCGTGGAGCTGATTCCAACTCGCTTGATTCATTTTTATGTAAATTCGATGAACCTGATTGTTAAAGATCTTTTCTTGCGTCAATTTCCAAAGATCTTCTCCCTTGCTGGCCCAAGCCGACAGTTGAAATACCAATAAAAAGAAAAAAATAAAAAATGACAGTGTAAGAATACAACGATTTTTGATAAAGATTTTCACAAGCAACATCTCCTTGGGTAAGTTTAAGGCGTTTTATTGAGTAGATGTAGTTGATAATCTTTGTCCGAATTTCATCAATTGATGGCATGGGAAGAAGTAGAGAATTCTACTTGGAAGCAGATGGACAGGATCGCATCCTCACAAACCAAATACGTTGAAGGGTACAAGTCAAGAAAAAATAATGAGTGAGAAAATAAATGTGCTGAGATCTCTATTGGGATGCAATCGAAAAAATTTAGAGGCAGACTGCGGTGATTCGATCTTCTTGCCATAACCCAGCGTAATGAGTAGATTGGTCACTCAGAAGTTAGAAGGACCAGCGCCGCTCTGTGTGAAACTTCTGGGACGATTGATGCAGGAAACGCTCCTGCTTACCTCTTTGATTATTTGAGGGAAAAGGTTTTCAGTTTATTCATCAAAGGAGAACAAAATATGAAGATTATTCAACTTGTTGTACTTGCTGCAATTGTCTCGATTTTTGGATGCACCCATCCTATGTCACCCCCTTCTACAGGCAACCCAGATCAGGATGCCCTTAACAGTCATCGTACCCTATGGAAGAACGCAAATCTTTCAAACTACACCTACACCTATAAAAGAATGTGCTTTTGCCCGCCGGAGGAAGATATCACAGTGACGGTACAATACGGCAATGTCAACGCAGCTTCCTATTACCCCAGTAATAATCCTGTGTTGCCGGAACGACTTGACGATCTTTCTACCGTTGAAGAGCTGTTTCAGCTTATTCAGAAAGCAATCACTAGTGAGGTTGCCCAGCTTGACGTGACCTATAATGCGGATTTAGGGTATCCAGAACATATATTTATTGATGTTGATAAACAAATGGCAGATGAGGAGATGACGCATTTAGTCAGTAATCTGCATTCAAATAGCCTACATTCAAGCAACTATGGTCAGAAAGTTCATAGAATGAAGTAAACTACTGAAAGAAGAGGTAGAATGCCACCATGAACAATAGTGATTTACCTGAGAAGGAATATACAGCAAAACTTATCTGCTTAGCTGATGAATGCCCTATTGGTCGCAAAAACGCGGAATGCCCCCTGAGTGCGGCAAGAGAAATGTCCTTCGGTGAAAAAGTACAATGGATCGAAGGCTTATCTGGTCAGGAGAAAAAAGAAATCTATCGATATCATATTAACTGCTTTTCGAAAAAACAGGGTGGCTTCTGCTCCAGTGAGGACTGTGAAGAAAAATAACCTGTTGCTCTTGGTCATACTGGCCCTGCTCCTGATCGGGTGCTCAAAGGAAGGCTTTTATGAGGGGATGTACCGAGGTTTGCAGCAGCGTGAGGAGATTGCTCATCCTGCCACGGATCCTTTTCCGCCTGAGCAACCGAGCTATGATGATTATCGGAGAGAGCGGGGGGAGGCTCTACGGAATGATGAGGAGCGATAACCTTTCTGCGCTGCCCCGCCAGCTACTTCTCCCATAGACCTATAGATCTACAGGGCGGCGGCTTATAGGCGGGACTCTTCTTCTGCCAACCACACCGAGACCGTGTCTCGTTTTCCCCGACTATCCACCAAGGTAATCTGGGTCAAGCCCGGCCCCTGCGGTGCATAAGATGTGATCGCCTCCTTATGTTCTCGGCCCAGCGGGCGTCCGTTGACCAGCCAGTGAAAGGGTGGGATGCCCCCGTGCGATTTGAGGGCAAGGAGAGGTTCTTGATCAAGCTGCATGCTGCTGCCGTCCACTGGAAAATAGATCCGTGGCTTGTTGGCTCGTTGTCCAGATCCTGCTATTCGGGAAAACCATTGCAGATGCAGCGGCAGCTGGTTATGGCGGACCGCGAGAACCTCAGCAGGGATGCGGTTATGTATTCGCTTGTCCTCCCCTTGATTTTCTCGCAGTTCCTGGATTGTATTCAAAGCAGCAAAAACCCGAAACAGCACCGGCACAGCTGAGTTCGCGCCCGTGGTCTCCTTGCCATAGCCCCAATCCGGGCGACCGATCCAAATACCCACCGTATGCCCAGGGGTATAACCTAGGGCCCAGGCATCCCGATAACCGTACGAGGTCCCGGTTTTATAGCGGATCCTGCTCCCCCGAATGCCCTTGGGCACCACACCGGAGCGGGGCGGTCGGGTGCGGAGAATATCATCCACATACCAGGCCGCTGCCCTGGAGAGCATTTTTTGGCCGGAAGGGACAGGAGCGTCTGGGCTGAAAGAAAGGGGTTTGTACTGTCCCTTATCAGCAAGGGCCGCATACAGCGCCGTCAGTTCGACCAAGCTTGCTGCGGTACCTCCCAGGGCCAGAGAAAGGCCGGGTGGCCTGTCTGGGTCAACAGCAAGGCCAAGTCCGGCAAAACGAGACAAAAGGCGTTGGGGGCCGGTCCGCTCCAGCACCTGCACGGCAGGTAGGTTCAGCGAACGTTGTAGGGCCTCGCGGACAGAAATCCATCCCTGATAGCGCCCGTCAAAATTGCCGGGGCCGTAGTTGCCGAAGCGGGTCGGGCGATCCAGTATCCGAGTTTCCGGATGGAGGAATCCCTGTTCAAAGGCCATCCCGTAAATAAAGGGTTTAAGGGCTGATCCCGGAGAACGGCGGGCCCTGGTCAGGTCAATCCGATTGGACCAAAAATTTCCTGAACCGACATGGGCCAGCACCCTACGGCCCTGATTATTCACCACGAGGATGGCCAAGGTTTTTCGTCCGTCTCCACTGAGACGATCTTGGGCTTGCTGCGCAATGGCTTCCAGTTGCTCCTGAAGGGGCCTGACCAAGGAAGTTTTGATTTCCTCTGGATCTGAGTAACGAGAAGCAAGGCGTTGGCTGAGATGTGGGGCCAAGATCGGGGTCGGGCTTCGTTTTTGCGGGACCGGTTGTTCGCTCCCCAATTTCACCTGCTCCGCTGTCAGCAGCCCCTCCTTGTGCAGGCGGTGGAGAAAGTTATCTCTCGCTGCCACAGCCTGCTTATGCTGACGATCCGGTCGCCGCCGTTCCGGGGACTGAGGCAGGCTGATCAGCAGGGCTGCCTGGGACGGGGTGATTCGGGCGGCGGTTTTTTGAAAATAAAAGCGACAGGCCGCCTCAATCCCTTCGATATTGCCGCCGTAGGGCGTCAGGGTGAGATAGGTTGCCAGGATTTCCTCTTTGCTGAGCCGCTGTTCCAAGCGTAGAGCCTGAATCATTTCAAAAAGCTTTCCCCAGAGAGTGCGAGGATGAGGGCGGAGCAGACGCACGGTCTGCATGGTGATGGTGGAGGCACCGGACACCACTCGGCCCTGAGTGATGAATTGGAAAAAGGCCCGGCTCATGGCAAGGGGATCCACCCCGTGATGGGACCAAAAACGTTTATCCTCACAGGCCAGCAGGAGGCGAATAAATTCGGGGTCGACCGCCGTATTATCGTTTTTACTCTCCAGATGAGCGGGCAGACGCCAATAACCGTCCTTGGTGGTAAAGAGGCGGAGCAGCTTGCCGTTGCGGTCAACGACCTTGGTGGAACAGGGGGGAGGGAAGGATTCCGGCAGGGGGGAGGGTAGGAAAAAGAAGAGGAGCAGGATGGGGCATCCTGCTATGATGATCAGAGCGGAAAGAACAAGGAGGGGCTTTTTCATCCGATGTTGCGCGGCCTCATGCTGTCGGTCGTTATTTACGATTTTTCTGCTTCATGACCGACTTGCAATGCTTGGCAAACTGCTTGTCTTTTTTTCTTTTCTCAAAATACGACATCTCATTAAACGCGGATTCCTTGGTCATTTTCAGATAATTTTCATAGCGATCCGAAGGTAAGCTTCCCTGTTCAACAGCGGCCATAACCGCGCAACCCTTTTCCCCGACATGGGAACAATCGCTGAAACGGCATTGCTCGGATAAGGCGATTATTTCCGAAAAGGTTTCCTCCACTCCTTTTGCTGCGGAAAAATTGCCCAGCTCCCGCATTCCTGGCGTGTCCACGATCATTGCCCCGGAATCCAACCTGATCAACTGCCTGTGCGTTGTGGCATGTCGCCCTTTGCTCTCCTTGCTGCTGACGGTCTTGGTTGTATATTTTTCTTTACCAATGAGGGTATTGAGCAAGGTTGTTTTGCCAACGCCGGATGATCCCAGCAGGCAATAGGTTTGGCCCGGCAGCATCATCACGTTGATACTGTCCAAACCGGAGCCGTTTTCGCTGCTCAAGGGAAGGATCTCTACTTGCGGAGCGATGCTTTGAATTTCCGCAATCCTGATGGCAATTTCAGCATCATCAAGCAGATCGCTTTTACTGAGCAGAACAACGGGTTGGATACTGGCCTCATTCACCATGACCAGATAGCGTTCCAGGCGGCGGAGATTGAAATTTTCATTCAAGGATTGAACGATGAAGGCAACATCAATATTAGCAGCAATGAGCTGAAAATCGACTTTCTTGCCCGGAGTTTTTCGCTTGAGGAGGGACTTGCGCGGTAAGATCTCGTGGATTATTGCCAGGGTATTATCATCGTAGAAACTGGCAAGAACCCAATCACCGACTGCCGGATAATCCACAGGGGAGGAGGCGTTAAAGGCTATCTTGCCAACCAGCTCTGCTGTAACATTTTTTTCGCCATAGGTGACCATATAGCTGTCTTTATGCACAGCCGCGACCCTTGCGATCTCAAACTGCTCCAGGCTTTCCGGTTGAACCGTTGCCAGCAGGGATGCGTCAAAGCCGATTTCTGATAATTTTTCGGGAATATTGTTCATATTATCTTGAGTAATTTCGTCCCCTATTATTCACAGGTACCTGATACAGACATTGGTATCAAGCAGATACTTCATTCTATAGCCTCGCGCAGTTCAAACTCGCCTTGACCGCCGCGTTTAATCGGATCATCTTTTAAAGTCAACCGCGATTGATTCTCCGACGATATTTTCCTATCTTAATTGATTATCCTGCTAAAATCAATCGAGCTTGTCAGAGATGGACAATTCAAGAATCTGTACAGCTTGCCTGTGGAACAGCCGAGAATCGGCAGGTCCCCGCAACGTTTTGCACGCCCTAAAGGGCTGATCAGATCCCGCACTAGCCTCCAGCTAGAAGCCGGACGATAACGCTTGGCTCTTCCAAAATCAATTGGTATAAACGCATCAATTGTGTCAACATGTCTGGAAGGCTTTCAAATTTTGGGTCGTTGACCCAATCTAAAATATGTTGTGAAAAGATTATTAATTTAGTGTCTTTTTTTTTAAGGAAAAGTAATGTTACGAAAAGTACTTTTACCCAGTATCTTTCTGGTTTTAGCTTATGGTTTCTGGATCAGTCCAGATTTTAAAGAAATCGCTGCCGGTGTGGCGATTTTCCTGTTCGGTATGTTATCACTGGAAGAAGGCTTCAAGGCTTTTACCGGTGGCGCTCTAGAACGTATCCTAAGGCGCACCACCGATAAGTTATGGAAAAGCCTGACCTTCGGTGTTGTCAGCACTTCAATAATGCAATCCAGTTCGCTGGTTTCAGTATTGACGATTTCATTCCTCAGCGCTGGACTCATTTCACTTGCTGATGGCATCGGCATCATATTTGGTGCCAACCTTGGCACCACAACAGGCGCTTGGCTGGTGGCTGGTTTCGGTTTAAAAGTGAAAATATCGGCATATGCAATGCCGATGCTGGTCTTCGGTATCATCCTGATTTTTCAACAATCTAAAAATCTCAAAGGAATCGGCTATGTCCTCAGCGGTCTGGGATTTCTGTTTCTCGGCATTCACCATATGAAAGAAGGTTTTGAAGCCTTCAAAGATGGTATTGATCTGGTTTCTTATGCCGTGCCGGGGATGAAAGGCCTGTTTATCTTTACCGTTATCGGGATTTTTGCAACGGTAGTTATGCAGTCCAGTCATGCCACACTGGTATTGATTATTACGGCACTGGCAGCCCGGCAGATAAGTTATGAAAATGCTTTAGCATTGGCCATTGGCGCAAATGTGGGTACAACAATTACGGCCATACTGGGCGCCATGAGCTCCAACGTGGCAGGCAGACGACTGGCAGGTGCCCATCTTATTTTTAATGTGATTACCGGTTTAATCGCCATTATTTTTATGAAGCAATTTATTACGTCCGTTAACTTCGTGAGTAATAATGTGGGCATTGCTGAAAACGACTTTACACTCAAACTGGCGGTATTTCATACCCTGTTCAACTTGGTCGGTATAGTAGTGATGCTGCCATTTGTCGGCCATCTTGTTGATTTTCTTGAGGGATTATTGCGCGGCAAGGTTAAAAAGATTTCCGAACCGTATTATTTAAGCGAAGCAGTGCTGGAGATGCCGGATGCAGCGATTGAAGCATTACGCAAGGAAGCAGACCACTTGTTTAAAAATGCCTCTAATATTATTGCATTGACATTGAATATTAAGCCTGACGATATACGTTCAGGCGCCGATCTCACTCATATCGTTGATCGTAAAGACCGAATGGCCGCAACAAATATTGATGAATATTACGACGCCCACATTAAACCTTTATACAACGCTATTATCTCTTTTGTCAGTAAGATACGTATTGATGACGACTCGGACCAACATGCCCGTCTGTACGATTTGCGTACAGCCTGCCGATACATTGTAGAGGCTGTCAAAGACATCAAACATTTACAGAAAAATCTAATCAGTTTCTCGACGTCAGACAATGTTACCATTAAACGTGAATATCATTCTATTCGTTTCCAGATAGCCTCTCTTCTGAGAACGATTGAAAAAGTCAGAACGGATGAAGATATTACATCATTATCTCTTGATGAGCTCAAGGTTGAAGCTGAACGTAATGATATTCTGGCCAGCGGCACCCTGGATCATCTCATTCGTGGTAATCTGATCACAGCCGACATGGCCACTTCACTGATAAATGATGGTGCTTATTTAAGAGACGTTACAGATGATCTTATTGAAACAGCCCGCACACTATTTACACCGTACGATCCTGAATTGAAAAAAATTGAAGACGATATGGCATTACTCAAAGATGAAATCGAAGCAATTCTTGAAAAAAAATAAATAGGGCTGCTGCCAGCTCTAGGTGTGGAGATTATTATGGGTACTGAGAAATTACTTGATAAATTGACGAACTTACTCAATGCGAAACGCCGCAAGCAGAAAAAAAAGCTTAACAGTCTAAAAAAACTACTGAAAAAATTAAAAAAACGTCAAGAAGAACACCAGGAACTCCTTGTTGCTAAAAAAGACCCTGAAGGTCGTAAACGTATTGAACGAACGTTAAAGGTTATTTATACGCAAAGAAAGAAAGGCTTAAAATTATATAAAGATATAACCGATGATCTTAAAGGTAAAAATAAATAATAAATCACTATGGGTTAGCCTTTAGATGGCTGTGTCTGTATGCTGAGTTTTACCCTTGTTCGTTTTGCCTTAAGCCGTTCATAGGAAAAATAAGGGACAGACCACTTTTTATGGTTTCCTTTTTGTTGCGATAGGGTATAGTAAGCTTATGCAAAGGCTACACAAAGCTTAGTGTTAAAAAAATCGATCTACCATCACTCAGGGGCAAATTTTGATAAATCCCTTTTGATTCTAATTCAGCTAAGCGCATTTTTTAAAAGTAAAATTATACCCTCGCCGATTGGTTAATAAGAACTTAAAATAAATTATTTCAGTCTTGGCCCTGCTCTTTTTCTTCATAATCTACTACTCTGGCAATAAAATCAACATTTGCCAGGAGAGTAAATGGAAGAGTTGCAGATCATTACAGAACGAGTTGATGATATCCCCTTATTGATAGGGACGATGATCAATACAGGGTTGGTCGAAATTCTGGATAACTATACTCCAACTCACTGGAAGCAAAGAGCTTTGAGTTGGGGGTGGACAGCGGTGATCTGGTTGTCTTATATTTTATCTGAAGGAGATCATCGCAAATCCTCAGTGGAGCAATATATTAGTAGGATGCAGGAGACTCTGGAGAATTTAACCGGGCAGAAGATTTTTGAAGCAGATTTCGCGACACATCGTCTGGCGGTTCTTCTGAGATATCTGAGCCAAGAGGCTTACTGGGCTGGAATTGAAAGGGATCTTAGCAAAAGAAGTATTGAGGTTCATGAACTGCCGACCAAAGTTGTTCGATGTGACGCCACCACGGTTTCAGGATATCATGAAGGCAGTGAAGCAAGTCTGCTTCAATTCGGTCACAGTAAAGATGACGCAAGTCTTCGTCAGATCAAGGTGATGACTGGAGCTCTTGATCCTCTGGGAATGCCTTTGGCTACTGATGTGGTTTCCGGTGAAAAAGCTGACGACCCGCTTTATATCCCTGTTATTGAAAGAGTTAACAATGCCTTGCAGAAGACAGGGGTTCTCTATTGCGGAGATTGCAAGATGAGTTCGTTGAAGACTCGTACATACATACGAAGCCTTGATAATCATTACTTATCTCCTCTTCCTTTGACCGGTAAGATCACAAAGGAGATGGAAAGATGGATTGAAGGTGGCCTTACCCACAAAACACATGGAGAGCTGGAGCAGGTTTTTCGGGAGAATGATAAAGGCGAAAAAGTGCTGATCGCTCAGGGATACGAGCTGGATCGCGACCAGAGTGGTATTTACGAAGGCAAGGAATTCCAGTGGAATGAACGAGTTCTTGTTGTTCATTCTCCGGCTCATGCTGCCAAACAACAGCGAGGCCTGGAGCAACGGCTTGAAAAAGCGCAACTCAAGCTCAATACGTTGACGCCTCCTCGCGGCAGAGGCAAACGTCAAATCACAGAAGAGTCTGTTTTGCAGACAAAAATTGAGAAAATTCTTAAGACCCACAGGGTGGAAGGATTATTGACGGTTGCATACGAAAAACAGGTGGAAGAGCATACCAAGTACATTGGGAGAGGCCGTGGCTCAAAGAAACGTTCTCAGCGCGTTGTCAAAAAAATTAGATATCAAATCAAAGAGATTAGACGTGAAGAAGAGCTGGTGACAGCGAAAAAAGATACCTTCGGTTGGAAGGCATTTGTTACCGATGTCGATCAACAAGATCTCAGCTTACAGGAAGCCGTGTTGTGCTATCGTAAAGAATATCGGGTTGAACGGATCTTTGAGCGTTTGAAAAGTCGTTTGAATATCGCTCCATTATTTGTTCAACGCGACGATCAAGTGGCTGGATTAACTCATCTGTTAACGTTAGGGATTCGGGTACTGACATTGATAGAATTTGTAGTGCGCCGTTCCTTGAAGAAGGATCAAAATGTTCTGAAGGGAATGTATCCGGGACAACCCAAAAAATGCACAGCTTCACCGACCGTTGAACGGATCCTGCAGAGCTTTTCCAATATCTCTCTCAGCATCATTCATTCCGGAGGCCAGGTAATACGTCACCTGACTCCATTGTCAGATTTACAAAAGGATCTTTTACGGAGAGCAGGTATTGGCTTAGAATTATATCAAAATATCGATAATAAAAGTAATGGAATTTTATTAACCAATCGGTGAGATACCATTATGCAAAACAGATAATACAATATCCTTTGATTGGATGATTAAATGACTCATACAGAAATGCACCAATCCTTCACGTAATTAAATCAATAGCTTGTGAATACCGAATAATGCCAAGACGCTCAAGGATCATCATTCCAGGAAACCCGCTTCATATCATCCAACGTGGCAATAACCGCCAAGCCTGTTTCTTTACCGATGAAGACTACCTCTTCTATCTTAATTGGCTCAATGAATACAGTAAAAAATCAAAATGTGCTGTGCATGCGTATGTCTTGATGGAAAATCATGTCCACCTCCTGATCACCCCAAAAAGAGCGTGGAGCGCAGGCAACTTGATGAAACGGCTCGGCCAGCGCTATGTCCAGTACGTTAACCGGACCTATCAACGAAGCGGGACCCTTTGGGAAGGTAGGTTTCGTTCCTGCATCCTCCAAGAAAAAACCTACCTTTTTGCCTGTCAAAAATATATTGAGATGAATCCCGTCCGCTCCGGGATAGTGGAGCATCCTGATGAATACCAATGGTCAAGCTACGGCATCAACGCCCAAGGAGAAAAATCTGGTCTGATCAAGCCACATCCCTTATATAAAAAATTAGGGGGTACAAAAAAAGAAAGGCGAGAAGGCTATCAGGAATTATTTCATCACGAACTGGACACGGTGGAAATTGACAAGATACGAAAAGCCACCAATGGTGGGTTTTCCCTTGGCGATGATCGATTTAATACTGCAATAAGCATAATGCTTGGTCGCCGGGTGACTCCTGGTAAGGCGGGACGGCCAAAGAAAAATTAAGATGAATGAAGGGGCTGTCGAAAAGAACCCGCTCTTTCAAGGCTGGGGCTAGAAACCTCATTTTATCCCGATGAGCAGTGTAACAACCAGAGAACCCGGTCTTATATTCCCCCTCCTTCATTTTCTTCCCCTCCACTTCATCCCACCTCTTTTATAACTCGATCAAGTTCCTGTTAGGATTTGATTAGCCACCTGTTTTTTGTTTGCAAGGATCGCGCGAACTGCGTACTTATATCTTTATGAATTGACAAAAGAGAGAGGGTACCTGTGAGTAAGGCGAATATATTGGTGGTGGAAGATGACATGGATATCCAGCAGCTGGTCAGTTATCATCTGATCAGATCTGGATACAATGTCAGTTGCGCGGACAGCGGAGAGCAGGGGCTTCAACTCCTGGCAGAAGAAAAATTTTCCGCCGTGATTCTGGACCTGATGCTGCCGGAAAAAAACGGTATGGAAGTCTGTACCGATATCAGAGAGGATCCCAAGAATCAACACGTCCCTGTTATCATGCTGACAGCCTTGGGCGAGGAGAGTGATATTGTAGCTGGCCTGGACGGCGGTGCTGATGATTACGTAACCAAGCCCTTCAGCCCGAAAGTGTTGATGGCCAGGGTTGAGGCGGTCCTGCGCAGAGATATTGACAAGAGAACAACGGATCCTGATGCGGAAGAAGTTGTCATGGTCCATGATCTGCGGATCACTCCCTGCCGCCACGAAGTGCTTGTTGCGGGTAAACCGGTCCAGCTGACTACCACCGAATTCACTATTCTGCTCCTGCTGGCACGCAGACCGGGCTGGGTCTTTAGCAGGCAACAGATTATTGATCAGGTCCGGGGCTATGATTATTCCGTCACCCCCAGAGCTGTGGATGTGCAAATTTTTGGCCTCCGGAAAAAGCTGGGCAACATCGGAAAAAACATTGAAACCGTCCGGGGTATAGGGTATCGACTCAAGGAGTAAAATGATGCGACGACGCCCTCTCTTTTGGCAAATATTCCCGGTCAGTCTGCTGATCATTCTCTGTACGGTCCTGGCGATCAGCTGGTTTGCCACCACGACCTTTAAGACGTTTTATTATGATCAAATGGTCGTGGATATCGAAGCCCGAGCGGTGCTGTTGGAGCAAAAGATCCTGGACCTTATCTTGGACTCTCCTGATGCCCTCCAGGATTTTTGTCGTCAAGCAGGACGACGAGCCCATACCCGCATCACAGTGATTGCTCCAGACGGGGTGGTGTTGGCCGACTCCAATGAGGATCCGCAACGCATGGAAAAGCATGGCAAGCGCCCTGAGATTACCAGGGCCTTTAGCGGACGAACCGGTTCCTCCCTTCGATTTTCCAAAACACTGCACCAGGATATGCTCTATGTGGCGATCCCTTTGCAACTCAGTCCTGTCAATAAGGTCTATAGTATCAATACGCCGGGCGCACTCCGGTTATCTGTTCCGGCCACCGCCCTGAATACGGTGCTGAGAAGCATCCGCAATCGAGTATTCCTGGTCTCCCTCCTGACTATTCTATTGGCAGCGATGTTTTCCCGGCAACTGGCTCTGCGCATCAGTCGTCCCCTGGAAGAAATTAAACGAGGGGCGGAGCAGCTTTCTTCAGGAGAAAAGACTCGACTTGTTAATATCCATGAACACGGGCTCTCGCTTGAGATGAGCGGTCTGATTATCTCGCTTAATCGGATGGCGGAGCAACTTATGGAGCGAATCCTCCTGACCCGTCGCCAGCATAATGAGCTGGAGGCTGTTTTCTCCTCCATGACCGAAGCAGTGCTGGCCGTGGATGCGGAAGAATGCGTGATCCGCCTGAATCGAGCCGCTGGTCACCTTTTTCACATTGATCCGAAAATCGGCAAAGACAAGCCTGTGCAAGGAATGTTGCGCAACCCTGAGTTGATGGCGATGATTCGAGGGACCTTACGCAATAATAACTGTGCTGCTGCCGAAGTTGAACTCTTTGACGGCCAACATCGAACAACCCTGGAAGTACGGGTGGTCCCTTTGCAGGATAATGCTCAGCAACCCATTGGGGTTTTAATGGTGATGGATGATGTCACCCGCATCAATCGTCTAGAGAATGTACGCCGGGAGTTTGTCGCCAATGTCTCTCATGAACTCAAGACACCGATTACCGTGATCAAGGGCTATGTGGAAACTCTGCTTGATGGCGACTTGGATGCCCATGAGGACGGAAATAAATTCTTGCAGGTTGTTCTGCGTCAGGCTGGGCGTCTGAATGCGATTATCGACGATCTGCTCAGCCTCTCCCGAATTGAAAATACGACAAGCAGCTCTGAGACCTCTCTTGATTTTGCTTTGAAAGAACTCAGCCCGGTTCTGCGTGCTGCCTTGCAAACCTGTAAACTCAAGGCTGATGAGAAGCGAATCTCCTTTGAAATCCATTGCCCGCCGAATCTCAAGGCCGTGCATAACCCAGCCTTACTTGAAGAAGCTGTGATCAACCTACTCAGCAATGCCATTACCTACAGCCCCTCCGGTTCAACTGTTCTTGTCCGGGCTAAATCTCAGCGGGAGACCGGCAAGAAACAATGGGTCAAAATTGTTGTTGAGGATAAAGGATGCGGCATTCAGAAAGAGCATCTGGACAGGATTTTTGAACGATTTTACCGCTGTGATAAGGCACGGAGCAGAGAAAACGGCGGCACCGGCTTGGGCTTGGCGATTGTCAAGCATATTGCCCAGAGCCACGGAGGAAACGTTGAGGTGAAAAGTCACTTTGGCAGGGGGGCAACGTTCACCCTGAATATCCTTGGATAATCCCCCCTCCAGCTAGTTGTTCTTTTATGCTGAGCAGACAGACAGGCGGGTCTTTTCCCTACAGTTTCACATCTACAAGACCTTCGCCAAAACGAATACTGAGCTAAAAAAATGAGCAGTTGTTAGGATATGCGATCACCACAAAAGCATATTCAAAAAACGAAAAAAGTATTGTTGATCTAAAGTCCTGGTATTAGGTGATTCGTTATGCCAAAAAAATATTAAAAATACTTCCAGAAAACACCAAACCGATTAATATTATGCAGCTGATTGAGGAAATCCCCATGCCTGGGCGGATTCACAGAAAGAAAATGGCTGCTTAGTGGCTAAGATATTGATATAAAATCATCTTTTTATCAACGATATTTGATTTCTATAAACTGAGGCTCATTCGTACCGGATAGCAAAACTTGATTCGAAACGGGTTTGCTTTGTGTAGCGCCATAAAGTGACGTATGGATAATCTCCTTTGGGGTTTTAGGCAATCGTAGTGCATGAGTCAACGTCACATTGTCAAAGGTAATATTTCTTCCTTGATGATATTCAAAGGGTTTAAAATAGACATACAGTTCGTCACCATTATCTTTAGCATACTTTTCTATCCAGAGCGTATCCTCTTGGTCAAACTCACCGCTTATTCTTTCTTTGTGCTGCATGCCCTTCACTTTTTGCCAGAATAAACCGACACTTTTAACCCGTTCCGTCGCGCTGCCATTTGGACTTAATGAACCCCATGCCATTTCTGCACGCATGCCTCGTTTGATCAGCTTCAAGCCGGAGACGCCTTGTATGGCAGGGTTACCTTCTAATTTCAGGCCTGTCTTAATTGCAAAGTCCTGCACCATATAAGCAGCTCCTAGTCTATCTCTGAAATCATTTTCACGTCCCGGTGTAACAAATACATGCTCTGTATCAATGATTGCTCTGTCTTGCCAACCATTATCATTAAATTGCTTTCTTAGTAGTACAATACCAGTATTTCCAGCCCATTGATTTTCAACTGGAGTACGAGTTGGCGGTAAGGATATAAATCTTCTCCGCTGATTGCTCATCTCGGCCAGAGGATAAGCATGAAAAGCCCAAAAATCAAATTTTAAGCCATTTGAGGGGTCTAACATATAGCGAGTTCTTGCCCATCCCTTTTCCTGAGTATCCGCCCAGTATTCCATGCCAGCGGTTCCCACTTTTATTGAAGGGTGTTTTGATTTCACGGTGTCATAGGTTTGATTAGTCAAAGACAACAGCTGTTTATCTGTCCCGGGCCAGAATTTATTGGGGTCATTTAAAAGTTCTATATACTGAATATTTGCCTGGGCCTTGTACCGATCCAAAAACCAGCTGACAAAACGTATATAATTTGTAATGTCACGCTTGTTAATTTTAGTTAATTGAGAATCATGACTTAACATCGGCATCATGCTCCAGCCGTTCTTTTTAAAAACAGCCGCAACCTGATCCAGGTCATAAGAAGCAATACATTTTGCGGTGGAAGGCATACAGACTGTTGTGGAAAAGGATTGATAATCCGACGTAACGAAATTAGCCTTAATGCGCATTTTGACTAGATCGGGCTTTAATTCTGAATTAATCAGATATGTAGTCTCAGCCAATTGTGAGGGGTAAGATTCAGTGATAAAGTGGGGCAACTCACTAGCGCTGCCTTCCCTACTACCATAACTAAAAATTATCAATGCGCTGCATAACAGCATCAATAAAGGCTTACATTGAACAGAGCTAAACATGATTTCTCCTTTTAAATTAAGACATCTGTTGATAACGGATTTTGTTTATTTTAACAGAATATATGAAAAAGTTAATGATAATTGTATAGATAAAGAGAGAGGGGCTTCCCGGTAGAATACATCCCTTATGTTTTCACCTGAGATATGTAAAAAAGTAAGTGGACTGTTTCGATCAGAAAAAGGCAATATTGAGGTCATAAGCAAAACTGTTGGTGATGTTGGATCAAGAATTGTCGCTAAGTTGATGCGAGCTGCTCTTCTTTTGAGTGTAAATGATACAAGTGCTTGGTTATAATTTTAATATTGTTATATAATATACAGTGATCATTAGGGTTGTATTGGCAGATATTTGCAAAAACAAGAGGGGAAAAGTAAAATTAAAGCCAGCTGGAATAACGATTTTTTAGGCAACGTACTGGTGGGAATCTAAAAGTCATTCGTTTGCCCAGGGGGGAGTGATTATAAAATAACTTCTAAGCCTGTTGTCAATGCGTAACTCTTATATATCGGATATAATAGCGGCACTGTGGGGGATTGTGATCAATGTCACGACTGATCTTGATTTCCTCAACCATATGATAGCAGTATTATGGAGTGATAAGGTTCACTTTGCTCTTTGGCCTGCAATCCTGCTCAGTGTGGTTGCTGCTGCCGATTACAGCTGGCTTTTTATACTGGAGCTGCGACAACGGGCCCAAAAGAGCTCCTCATGATCTGCGATGGTCTGAAATTCAGGTGTTGTTGTTTTTCATTATCCCGCTCAAAAAAGGACGTATGATATGACAGAAAAAAGTATTCATCAAAGTAAAGAAGAATATATCGGTGAGTTATCAAACGGCAAACGACACGGGCACGGGCTGTGTGTTTATCCTGACGGAGGGCAATATGAAGGCGAGTGGCTTGATGATAAACGACACGGCATGGGGACCTATTTCGACCCGAACGGCGGCAGTTTTGAGGGGGAATGGAAAGACGGGATGAGAAACGGCCGGGGTTGCATTGAATGGTCCGGGCGCTATTACGGAGATTGGAAGGATAACCTGCGGCACGGTGAAGGCACCTTAACTATGCCTGATGGAACTGTGTATGAGGGAGAATGGCAGAATAATAAGCGAGAGGGAAAAGGGACGCTGACCTACCCTGACGGATCTGTCTATGAGGGCAACTGGCAGGAAAACCGTAAACATGGTCAGGGAACACTGACCTTAAAGAGCGGGAGAAAGTATACCGGGAGCTGGGAGAATGACACGAGACAGGGACAAGGGACGGTTTTTTTTCCAGACGGTGGTAAATATTTCGGCGCTTTTTACCAGAATCAGCGGCATGGTCACGGGGTCTACACTCATCCAGATGGCACAAAATATATCGGACAATGGGAAAATGACAGGTGTAGCGGGCGGGGCACGTACACCTACCCCTCTGGAGCTTCGTATGCTGGTTTCTGGCAAAAGAGCAAGAAACATGGAAAAGGTGCGATTGTCTACGCAGAAGGCGATAAATACGAGGGCGAATGGCAGGATGACATGCGGCACGGGAAGGGAACGTATATTTATGCCAATGGAGACAGCTATGCGGGAGAATGGAGAGAAGATAAAAAAGACGGGTACGGAACGTTCACCTATATTGAAGGAGATCGTTATATAGGCGAATGGGTGAAAAACAAGAAGCACGGTTCCGGTACCTATACCGCTGCCGATGGGGGAAAGTACACCGGAGAATGGCGTGCTGATCTGATGCACGGACGGGGAACCTATGTTTCTAAAGAGGAGGAGAGATATGAAGGAGGCTTTCGAGAGGGGAAACGATATGGCTCTGGAATCTTCACCTTTAGTTCTGGAAATTCTTATTCTGGTCAATGGCTGGACGGTGCAATGGAAGGAATGGGTACCTTAACCTGCACAGATGGCACAGTCTATGAAGGGGGATGGAAAAACGGTTTCATGCACGGCACAGGAACGCTTTCTTTTATGGACGGCATGATTTATGACGGTGAGTGGGATAGAGACAAAAAACATGGGCAGGGAACCTGCACCTTTCCCGACGGCGGTGTCTATGAAGGCGAGTGGCGCAATAACCAGCAGAACGGCCTGGGAAAATATACCTATCCTGACGGCTCAGTCTATAAGGGTGAATGGCAGGATGACAAGAGGCATGGTCACGGAAGCTATGCTGATCCTGACGGCGATAACTATATCGGCAGCTGGGAAAATGATCGAAAAAACGGCAAAGGAATACTGACCTTTGCTAATGGCAGTATCAAGAAAGGGTGCTGGATTAATGACAAGTTCAGCAGTGAGAAAAAAAACAAGGACAAGGAAAGCAGAGATAAAGATTTCCTTGACATGCTGGGTAGTGATTTATCCGATGCCGCCGACCAGGTTGAATAGCTTTTCGGGGCTGGAGTCAAAGCGGCTATGGAGCTGCTGTTTCTGAGCTGATTATCTTGCAGTTTGCGAACTTGCGACGATGCCTTTTAATGTCTTTCAGACAAAATCGGCAATTTCCAGGCCGTCGATATTGACAAGCTCATACAGAGGATCAGTAAGAGGTTCTGTGCAGATATAGACCGGGGCTATAGGGGTATATCTCTCGCCGACATACTGGTTATTTGTGAGTTGTTGCTCTGTCACTAC
Organism: Candidatus Electrothrix laxa; assembly: GCA_942492895.1. Classification (GTDB taxonomy): domain Bacteria; phylum Desulfobacterota; class Desulfobulbia; order Desulfobulbales; family Desulfobulbaceae; genus Electrothrix; species Electrothrix laxa. Next base: position 2,936,821 of record OW818652.1, on the reverse strand, counting down.
TCGTTGCAGAAAACCATCATCTTTAACCTGAAGACCGGTATCGTTAAAGTCAATACGATTGTACTGTGCGCAATCAGCAAGGCTGACAAGAGCCTCGCTCCCTATCTCTCTGATATAGGGTCGTAACTGGGGGTGCAGCTCGTGGTTCTGCCAATAGAGGAATGTATACATGACCTTGGCTTCCAAAAGCCTTCCTTTTTTTCGTGCAGTTTCGGCCGCCTCAAGGATTTTGCTATTTATCTCTTTTCTTTGTTTCAGTACCTTGGCTATTGCGGAATATTCTTCCTCTGCATCTGGAAAGATCGCCAGCATTTTGTTAAACTTTTCCTGCGCAAATTGAAAATTGTTTTCTCCTAAACTCTCAATAACCGCATTAATGAGTTCTCCTCTGATCTTATCCAGTTTTCCAATATAGTTGGAAATATTTTCATCATTATGATGATGTTTTTGGAGCTTCAGAAATGCTGTTCGGGCCTCTCCGTACCGTTTATTTTCAAACAGAACAATGGCTTTTTTGACGTGCTCGGTATGCTCACCCTGTTGCTTTGCCTTCCGGCGTAGGCCGATGACCTTCTCCTCCAGACCAGGATCAAATGCCTTGATATTTCTCAGCAGGAGTGCTGTCTGTTCGTACTCCCCCTGATTGAAAAGTTCCTGGGCCTGAAGGTATTTTTTTGCAATATTGAGATCACGGTTAATGTTAGAGATCAAAAGGATAAAATCAGTTCTGCTGTCTGGAAATTCCGAAGAGAGTTGTTCCGCCAGCTCTTTAGCCTCCTGCAGTTTTCCAGAACTGATTAACTGATACACTTCTCCGGTTTTTCGCATCTTTTTCTGCTCATACTCCGCAAAGACAAGATCACAGGAAGGACATTGTTCAGCATCACTTTTCTGTCGGCATTTTGGACATGTTTTCATATCGCTTCTCTCTCAGCGGCGTATTTATATTTTATTTTTAGTAAACTTTCTTTGTTAAGCGTTCAAAACCCCGTTCCACAGCTGACACTGAAAGAAAATACTTCCAAAAATGTTGGCGAAGAGAACCGCCTATCACGTTGATCAGAGGGGTAACGACCTCAACCTGTCCCCAGCCGGGGCGCCATACACGGGCTTTGCCTTTCCGGCCATGAATACTCAAGACCGGAATATCCAAGCAGGAAGCCAGATGGCCGCCACCGGAGTCATTACCGATAAAAAAACCAGACTGATAGAGAAAGGCGGCGCATTGATCCACGCCTGCAAAGCTGTGCAGGGGAAATTGGTCATCAATGATCGGCTGCCAATCTTTCTGCTCAGCAGCACTCATAATAAACACCGGTTCAAAACCCTTTGCCTGTAAACGAGCCGCCAAGGCCAGAAAGCGTTGAGGTAGCCAATTTTTGCTGAGTTCGGCACTGGTGGGGTGAATACAAATCCGTTGCTGATATTTTCGGTGCTGTAGGGGGGCAGGCGGCCTAATACCACTGAGCTGGGTAGGCTCTGTGAGCTTGAAGATCTGGCCGCTGATATAGGCCATATCTTCGGCTCTGTTGGCATTTTTTCTATATAGACGTCCGTAGTTTATCCATTTTTTTGCAAGAGACCGCTCGATTCCCGGCCACGGGGCCTTGGGGAAAAGGATGAGCTGGAATCCGGCAAGAGCATGGTCGCCCCCTACCGGTTGCAGCGTCGGAGCAATTCGGTGCTGAGGAAACCAGCTATGCAGCTCGCACATGCGGCTGCAAAACATGGTGACCTGCAAACCGGCTCGACGGGCGTTTTCCAGTAGGACCATCTCTAAGAGGTTGTCCCCTAAGCCCTGACCGCCAAGTACTGCTACTGGTCCTGCCGTCATATCTTTCTCACACCAAAACACCGTCAAAATTACCCCGCATGATTGCGGGTTGTTTTCCTTTCCCAGTTTTTCGTGGTTCGCCATGGTTTAAGAGGCTGCTCAGTGTTGCCGCTTCTCGACTGATTGCACCGTTGCTCAGGTCAAGCAGGAGGAAATCAGCGCCCATGCTGACGAGTTCTTGCCGTTGTTGGAGCTGGGAAAAGGGTTGCGCAGCCCGGGCTGTTGTCAAACCGTTTTGGTGCTCTAAGGTAAAGTATTCCTCCTGCGGGCTCACAAGGGATTGCTGATAGCGAAAATGGATACTGTCCAAGCGGGCTGTGAACAGGGGAGGACGGCCATAGGCATAGACACCCACCTGTATTTTTGGAGGTATATTTCTGCCCTCATTTTTTCTTGCTCTCCTCTCTGACGTTTGTCGTGCATAATGATGGAGGGCGGAGGCAAAGTTGTCCCTTTCACTTTCAAGGGAAAAAAGTGCTCCCTGATAGCCGAGATGAGCTGCTGCTTGGAGGGCTGCTGAGTTAAGCAGGTTGAGAGTATAGTTGCCGTACAACTCAGGGCTGTAATCTTTCAGGCCTTCTATGAGAGGAAGAAAAAGTCCGTATTGTGAAAAATGGCCCAAGGAAAAACGGGTATAGCCTTTTTCACTGAGTTTTCTGAGAGCCTGTTGCGCCCAATCCAGATCTGCTTCGTGGAGAATAGGAGGGAGACACCAGAGAACTCGGGAACTGTATTTTTTAATTTTATCAGCAAATTGATCGAGCTGACGGATATTTTCCCGGTTGAACGGAACCAAAAAACGGGCTGGGCGTACCGGCATTCGCTGCCGAAGATCTCCGAGCTTTGCCACGGCTACCCACCAGAACGGTTCTTTTTGCACAGGACGACGTCCTCCGGTTTTGCCTCCTTTCCCCTGGCCTTTACTAGGAAGCTTAAAGGTGACCGGCCCTCGCTTCCAGGCCAATTGGCCAAGGATATCCTCGACCTTTCCTTTATCCGCTATTACCTTATGGGTGGAGAGCTTTTCCCGCCGTTTATGCCCGCTTCGTTCGGCTGTAATCCGGGAGCCTACATCCACTTTAAACAGGATGCCCTGGAAATGACGATGTACCTGCGCTTTCCTTTCAACCACCAGGGAAAACTGCGCTTTCTGGCCAGGACGAGCGGTTTTTCGGCGTTGCCCCCCGACTTGTAAGGAGCGCAGGGTAAAGCTGAAGCGATTGCCGCTCTGTTCATCATGGAGACGAAGTCGGTCTCCTTCGCTCACTTGGGCAGCAAGAAGGATTTGAAGGGTTAACTTGTTCTTACCGTCCCGGGTTCGTTCTTGTTGCATTCCTTTGATCCGGCCAAGCATCCTGCCGCTGTTGCCGGATTGGGAAGGCGTTATTGCCTCGGACGGTTTTTCCGAGAGCAGATAACCACTGGATCGTTTTCTGCCCATTGCCTCATCAAGAAGCCTATGGGCCTCCTGTAAGATCTTTTCTTGCACAGCATCTGGCTCATCCAAGGAGTCCAGAGCCATTCGGTAGGCTGCCACCGTGTTGGCCACGTATTGAGCGCTCTTTAATCGTCCTTCGATCTTCAGACAGCTGACACCGGCCTCCCGCATTTCAGGGAGCATGTCGATTCCGCAAAGATCATTCATAGAAAAAAGATAGCCAGCTGCTGAACCGCTCTTTTCTTTTTGATTTCTCTTGCTGTGAGAAGGGGGGGCTGTCTGTTTGCCGGGGCGCTGCCAAGAATAATGACGGCGACAGGGTTGAACGCATTGGCCGCGCAGGCTTGATTTTCCTCCGTGCATGCTGGAAAAGAGACAAAGCCCGGAGTAACTGAAGCACATAGCACCGTGGATAAAGACCTCCAGCTCAGCGCCGGTTTTCCGATGAATCGTGGCCATTTCTTCGATGGTCAGCTCACGAGCCAGCACTACCCGCTCAAACCCCAGTTTAGTCAGCTCGTCTGCTCCAAGGGAATTATGAACTGACATCAGGGTGGAGGCATGCAGGGGCAGGTCTGGAAACCAGGTCCGGGCAAGATAAAGGAGACCCAGGTCCTGAATGATCAGGGCGTCAGGACGCAATGCCTCAAAACAGGAAAGGGCTTCCAGGGCCGCAGGCAGTTCGGATTCCTTTATCAGGCTGTTCATGGCAATGTACAGCTTGACCCCTTGTTTACGGGCCTGGCGAATCATGGAACCTATTTCGGCAAAGGAGAAATCCCGACTCAGGGCACGAGCGTTGAAACCCGGCGCACCCACGTACACCGCATCAGCACCAGCTTCAAGAGCTGCTTCAAAGGCAGGGAAGCTCCCTGCCGGAGCAAGAAGCTCCATCGTGCTTTTTTTCTTTTTCAATTTTTTATGCATTGACCGCTAGCTTTCTCCTTCAGCCGTTTATAGAGGTGATTTCCTGATAACAGTGTACCATACTCATTTGTTCTGTCCATCAGACATTTAAGCTATCAAGGCTCTTCCTGTACGTTGCTTTGCCCAAAAAAGCCATGAACAAAAAGAGCGTTTTTATATTTGGGGAGAACTGTCTCAGGAGGGCCGGAAAGTAGGTTGTGATTTTCCGTGGAGAGTCTTGCTTATGTATCGTTCTTCTTGAGAAATGGTAGGATAGGAGGGGGTATTTGTACAATGACTCTCTGTACAAAGGCCCCCAAAAAAAAAGGTCCTTGATATTGATTTAAACAATATCAAAGACCTATTATGGCTTACTATATGGTGCCGAAGGGGAGAGTCGAACTCCCACGAGCGTACGCCCACTAGACCCTGAACCTAGCGCGTCTACCAGTTCCGCCACTTCGGCACGACGAAAATAATATGCCTTATTTCAGGCCAGCTGTCAACTGTTTTTATCTCTCTTTATATAAAAATGGCTCATGTTGGATCTCTGAGGTCTTCTGTTTATAGCCGAAGATAGTGAAGAGGATATTATAAAAGCGGATGAGTAAAAAGTCAAATCATTAAGGAGGTATGTCTGAGTGAGTGGTAAAGCGAATTGAGAAGTCCGAAGCATATCTTCCCTCGTGCGATAATTTTTTCCGTGGCGGTCAAAAAAAGGGTATTCCTGCATTGAAACAGAAGTTTTAGCATATTATGCGGAGGTTCTTTTTGTGAATCCATCAAGCTTTAACTCTCTCTTTGTTACCGCTTTTCAAAATTATGAGAAGGTATTCGGGGCACCACGCTATATGATATTGGCAATGCTATGCCATTTGTGATAACTTGTGAAATTTAATCACTCATCGATTGGTCAATAAAAAGTGTATATAATTAATTGACTAAACATAAACAAATCATAACGTTATAAGAGATGCCGGTATTTTGACCGTATTTGCAGAGATGTCCTTTAAGCGCTATATTGGGCCAGATAATAAGTATTCCTAAACAGGAAACTTCTCAACAGCCTATTTTCACAAGCAATCATCCAATATGTTGATTTCACTTACTAAGATTTCAAGGTGTTGTTTTTTCATGTAAAACAATTAATTCAATTACTAGATTATTAACCAATCGGTGAGTAATCATTTGTTACTTCTTGGTTATTGTCGAGGCAACTCAACTTTGGGATAACAAGTCACTGCTCAGATGGCAAAGTTTTCACTGCGAGAATAAACAGAAATCTTATAGACATGGTTTACCTCATTGGCGAAAAAACAATTTCGGCTTACCCGCTTGAAACCGCGTGGAGCCAATTCAAGACTGTGCAAGACTGTGCAAGACTGTGCAGCATCAAAAACATGGAACAGTATATTCAGCAAGCAGTGAAAGAACGACGCAGTATTCGTGAATTCAGCGAAAAAGCGGTAGCGCGGGAGCTGCTTCATAAAATTATTTCTGCGGGCATCTGGGCGCCGTCAGGATTAAATAATCAGCCTTGGCGCTTTGTCACGATCCAGGATGAAGGCCTTTCTGCCCGCCTTGCCACTCTGACTCATTACAGCCATATTATCGAGGCGGCTCCTGCGCTTATTGCTGTTTACCTTGATCAGGAAAAGATGTATGATTCCGTCAAGGATCATCAGGCTGCAGGAGCGTGTATCCAGAACATGTTGCTTGCCGCGCACGAGCTGGGGCTCGGTGCGGTTTGGCTCGGCCAAATTCTTAAAAATAAGCAGCAGGTCAATGACGTTCTGCAGCTCAGCGATCAATTCGACCTTATGGCTGTTGTAGCTTTAGGGTACCCGTTACATAGAAACCAGCAATCCCGACGATTACCGCTGGCAGATTTTATCTTACACGAATTTGGAGGAACCGCCCCATGAAAAAATGTCCGTCAATCAGTAGAATTCTGCTCTTCTTTTTGATCGCTATTACCTTATTTCTATCCGGCTGCATCAGCACAATTTTTCCCGGCACTGGTATGCAGGGCGGGGGTGTCGGCGACATGTTGCCTGCTGTCGGGGGGTTTGCTGATGATATCCAAGATATTATTGTCCCGGCTGAGATGGAATGGGACAGGAAGAAATCTATGGCTATTAAAACAGAATCTTTTCATGGTGGAATCTGGCATTACTCCGGTTTGGTGGAAACGGCCTCGTTGAAGGACTATATGACTCGGGGCATGGAGGACACCAACTGGAAATTGGTTGGCGAAGCAGCCTCTGGCGACATTATGCTCGCCTTTGTTAAACCGCATAAAACCTGCATGATGACTATTTCAGAGCATGATTTTCGCAAAACCGGTCTCACTCTCTATGTAACTATTGATAAGACCGCTGCTGTCGGTCTGAATCCCTTTGGTGAAGCCATTCCAGCAAAGTAATTTTTCGATATCTCGAAATCCCTCCTCGAATAAGCTTCCTCGTTTGGGGGGAGCTTACATGAGTCAGCCAACTCTTTTTTTATCAGACTTGAAAGAGGCATAAAACCATGCTGGGACGAAAAATCCTCTTCGGTGTAACCGGCTCTGTTGCCGCATTTAAAGCAGCTGGTTGGGTGAGTTCTCTTGTTAAAGAAGAGGCACGAGTGACGGTCATGATGACGGAATCCGCCACTCGCTTTGTCTCCCCCCTTACCTTTGGTGCGCTTTCCGGCAATCACGTCTACACAGACATATTTAGCACCGGCGCAGAGGAAATGATGGCCCACATCACCTTGTCCGGTGATGCTGACGCAATTCTGATCGCCCCGGCAACGGCTCATACTATTGCCCGGTTAGCGCATGGTATGGCTGACAACTTACTTTCTGCTGCTGTCCTTGCTGCTGCTGCCCCGGTGGTGGTTTGTCCTGCAATGAATGCTAAGATGCTCGCTCATCCGGCTACCCAACGCAATCTTGCCACTTTGGAGGAGCTGGGTTATCTTATCGTAGAGCCGGAATGTGGTCCCTTGGCCTGTGGGGAAGTCGGTTCCGGTCGTTTGGCGGAATGGGATAGAGTCCGTGAGACCTTGCTGGGACTTTTTATTGAACAGGATTTGACCGGACAGCATATATTGATCACAGCAGGTCCGACCAGAGAGCCCTTGGACCCGGCCCGCTATTTGAGCAATCGTTCCAGCGGAAAGATGGGCTATGCCTTAGCCAGAACAGCGAAGCGGCGGGGAGCAGAGGTCACATTGATTTCTGGTCCGACAAATCTTCTCGCTCCTCCAGGAATAACTATAGTTCCGGTGCAGACAACAGCAGAAATGGGGGACGCAGTAAAAGAGCATGCTGATCATGCCGATGTAATTATTAAAGCGGCGGCTGTCGCTGATTTTAAAGCAAAAAAGGTTGCTTCGCTGAAGATTAAAAAAGCAGGCGCTGAGCTCCAGCTTGAGTTAGAGCCTAATCAGGATATCCTGGCCACCTTGGGCAGAGAGCGAAAGGCGAATCAGCTTCTGGTTGGATTTGCTGCGGAAAGCAATAATCATGAAGCTGAAGGGCGGCGCAAATTACAGGACAAAAAGGCTGATTTGATAGTGGTCAACGATATTCTTGGAAAACAAACTGGCTTTGATGTGGATACCAATCAAGTTACGCTGATCACTCGGGATGATTCGGAGCAATTGGCTCTCCTCTCCAAAGAAGAAACCGCAAACTGTATCTGGAATAAAGTCATTGCCCTGAGCAATGACAGAAAGGACAACGTATGCAACTGAGCAGATCTGAGCAGAAACGCAGGATAAAGCAGGTGGAAAAACTGGTAGAGGAGCTGGCTGTTCTCCCTGCCGGTCTGTTGGGTAAGCTGCCAGTGGATGAAGAGGTTCGGCTGCTGCTCCAGGAAGTTGCTGGCCTTAAAGGCGGGTCGAGAAAACGGCAGATCAAGTATATTACCAAGCTGCTCCGTGATGCTCCCACCGAGGAGCTCTATGCCTTTTTGGAAAAACGTAAGGGGACCGAGCTCCATAAGAAGAAACAATTCCATGAATTGGAGTATCTCCGTGACATTTTGATTGAGGAGGCCATTGCAGCTCGGCGCGAAGCAAAGGCGGAACATACGGATTTGACAGAGGACTGGTCGTCCACTGTGGTGGAAGATATTGCCGCAGAGTTGCCCACTGTGGACCGGCATGAACTGCATCGGTTGGCCCTTTTCTTTGCTATGAGTCGAAATCGGCAGCATAGCCGTGAGATTTTTCGTCTCCTTCATGCTGCCCAGGAGAAAGAGTTGATGGCGAGGAAGATGCAGCAGGAAGTATAATCATCATCCTTGTCTACACTCTCTTCCCCCTTTTTAAGGCGGCAGAAGGTCTCCTTGCCTTGTAATCCCCCCTCGTATAGAGGGCAACGGACTGCGACCTTATTCAGATTTTATATGCGGAAAAAAGTCATAGCCCGTTGTCGGAATGTGGGGAGTTGTGATTGTGAGGAGTATATGCTCAGCCGAAGATAGCCTTTAATATAAAGAAAAAGACCATTGCCATCAGAGCTCCAGCTGGCAGGGTGACCAGCCAGGAAATAATAATATTGAGCACTACTCGCAGATCCAGAGCGCCGATGCCTCGGGCCAGACCAACACCAAGCACTGAGCCTACTAGGATATGAGTGGTAGAGACGGGCAGGCCAGTGCGGGAGGCAAGCACCACTGTCGAGGCCGCAGCAAGCTCGGCACAGAACCCTCGGGAGGGGGTCAGTTCGGTGATCTTGGTGCCCACAGTAAGCATAACCCGATACCCCAAGGTAACAAGTCCTGTCACGATTCCTGCACCGCCGAGGAGAAGTATCCAAAAAGGCATCTCTGATTTCTGCATGACCTCGCCGCCGGAGGAAACAATGCTGACCACTGCTGCCAGCGGGCCGATACCGTTGGCTACGTCATTGGAGCCGTGGGCAAAGGCCATGGAGCAGGCTGTGAACAGCATCATCGGGGTGAAGACTTTTTCCACGCTGGCAAAATGAAAATCCCGATCCGCAGCCGGATCTTCTGCAACCTTACGAACAAAGGACCAACCGAGCAGGGCTGTGAGCAGGCCGATAACCACAGCAGCAACGAGACTTTGGCCCGCAGTCAGATTGATATTGAGGTGCTTCAAACCCTTGAATAAGGTGACGAGAGAGATGATAAAGCCGACCAAAAAGATGTAAAACGGCGCATATTTTTTGGCATTCTTGAGCGGGTTCTCTGTGTCAAAAATCAGTTTGCGGGTACTCATGACCAGAAGAAAGGAGATGGTTCCGCCCACTGCCGGAGAGATGACCCAGCTTGCAATAATTTCAGCTATCTTTGACCAGTTGATAGCCTCGGGTCCGATGCCGACCAAGGCAAAGCCTACCAAGGCTCCCACGATAGAATGGGTGGTGGAAACCGGCCAACCCTTTGCTGAAGCAACCATTAGCCAGACAGCAGCGGCCAGCAGGGCAGCTAGCATGCCGTAGACGAGGATTTCCGGTTTATCCACTATACTGCTTGGGTCGATGATCCCTTTGCGAATAGTCTTGGTAACATGCCCGCCCGCCAAGACTGCCCCGGCAAATTCAAAGATAATAGCGATGCCGATAGCCTGTTTCACTGTGACCGCGCCCGCGCCCACAGAGGTTCCCATGGCATTGGCAAGGTCATTGGCCCCGACCCCCCAGGTCATGTACAGGCCGAAGATCATCGCCAAGATGATCAAAATTGTTCCGTAGGCCGTTATTACTTCCATTGTCCCGCTCCTTGTTATGTTTCCTTCTCGTTCTTCTTCTTTTTGCTTGGGGCGATTGATTATGCCGAGCTGCTTACTTTGACAGGAACAACAGTAACCGATCCGACATGTTTTCCGCCAGATCTGACATGTTTCCGATCAAGTATATAATTTTATACCAAAATATGACCGAGACAGGCGGTAAGCTGTCTTCGATGGTGAACAGTGTACGCCTGATTTTATGCAGGGTTTGGTCGATATCATGCTCGCTTTTTCGTAGGGCATCTATCATCTTGATAACCTTATCATGCTCTATGCCCCTAAAGCCAACCTGGACCAATTCATCAAGCTCCTCAATGATTGATTTGGCTTCAGTGCAGATGCCTAAGGTGTTGATCAGCAGGGTATTGAGCAGATCTTTGATGGCATCAGGGACTTCCATGTCTCGACTGATCAAGATTTGGCTAATTTCTTCTGTGTTGTCAGCCAAGGAATCCTGATCGTGGAGCAGCTTGAGCAGATCTCTGCGGTCCACAGGCAGGAAAAGTGTTTTCGGCATATTGAGACGAAAGGTACTTTTTTGCTTGTCCGCCGCTGTTTCCAGCTCATCAATCTGGCTGGCAATTTTTTTGATTTCTTCATAATCCTGTGCATACAGGGCGGCAAACAGCGGTTGCAACAAAGACACACAGCTGAATACTGTTCGCATATGTTCCTGAATCGGCTTAAAGGGTGACTTGTGCAGGAGCCCTGCTAAGGGGCTGGTCGATTTTAATGTCATAAAACTCTCCTTAAAAAACGTTGCTTTGTATTCTACAATTCGTGTCTCTTCAAGACATAATTTTTATGTCTGCTTGTTCTTGCCGATTCTTTCAATAAGCTTTATCAGCGGTTCTGATGGATAACTAATCGGAATTATTTTTTTGTTGACCTCCTCAAATAAACTTGGACCGCTAGGATTGCCGCTATAAATAATATGATGCCCTTTGATGTCAGCGACATTCCGCCAAACACTACCGGAAGGATCTATTGGGGTATGGCCCACAATAAAAGGAGTATGCTTGGTCAGACCAAGATTTTTTCGAAAATGTTTCACATCACTCTTGGTATATCCGGCCAGATAATGAGGCCGTTTTAAGCGGCTGTTAATGAGGTCGTTTTGTATTTTGGAATGATTGTGGAGATTGATCAGTTTATTGCGGGTGACTTTTCTTCTGCTCGGGCCAGCATGACAGGCAATAAAAGAATCAGAGCAGACAACATAAGCAAGCAGACTATAGAAACGCTCCATCTCAGTCACATATCCCTCACCGCGCAGTTCCTGAAGTCGTCGACGCATTAACAGCCCCTGAGAGATCGTGTTTTTGCTCAAACTTTCTGAGAACGTGTCATGGTTACCCTTGAGATAAAAAAAGTTTTTAGGGAAATGCTGCTTGAGGCGAAGAATCAGATCCATCATAAGAATAGAACTGTCCATATCTTCCATTTCGCCATCCACTTCGGAGTGTATGGCATCGCCGAGAATGATCAGACAGGCAGTATCTGCTTCCAGGGCAGCCAGGAATCTGTTTTCCGTGATAATTTTGAGAAGATTATTCACCTGGGCATGGAGATCGCCGACAATGATTGGGGCTCGGTTGTTGGGCAATTCGATGAGTCCGCCCGGCTGCCCTTCGTTGTTCTTTGGTCGATATATTTCCTGTTCCAAGAGGATATTAACATCTTTGAGGAGCGCAAAGGCCTGGTCTGGAGGCAGCAGGTTGATCCCGCCTCCGTAGATACGGCGAATTGCCCCCAAAGCCTGATAGCGGCGTTGGGCAACTCTTTCTTCTCGTTCAGCATCCATGACCTGGATGATCTCCACCGAACTTTTTTCGCTCAGGGGCGTTATGATAATATCGCCTTTGATATTACTGAGGGTGATGTGGCGGCCTGCAACGCTTTGGTCAAAATCGAAAGCCGCCTGATACTCTTCATTAGAACGGCCTATCATAACAGTATCCCCCGGACAAATCCGGGTAAAACGACAAAGGTGCAGCCCGTAGGTGCTTGGGTCTGTGATCAGCCAGTTTCTACGCAGATATTTTCTTCGTACGCCAAGAGGGAGTTCAGGATAGAAGCGGAGGATTTGCTTGCCGAGTTTAAGCTCAAAGGGGTTGCCGTCAAAGGGAACCCGAGTCTCTTTTGTTATCTGCTGCCATTGGTCGGTAAGTGTCAGCCAATTGCTCGGATCGCGGCGAAGGATGAGCCATTTCCAGCCATCTAGTGTGGTTAAGCTTGGTCTGGGTCTTGAGGTCGCTGTGGCCCACACCGGGATTCCGGGCTCTCCCTCTTCAACAATACACAGGGGTGGTTCTTCTAATGATTCACGAACATAGACCTGCATCCTGACCCTGTGGAGATAGAGGACAATTTCCTGGTATACAGCCACCTGCCGTTTGACGATATCAAGGGTCATGACCTCATCCACAGGAAAATAGCCCTCTGATTTTCGCTCCTGGCGTTGTTTGAAAATGACATCTGGCTTGGGGAGGAGGAACTCAAAAATATAGCGTTGTCGCCAGTTGCTCTGGAGGAAGTCGTACCCTTCCGGTGGAAGCTGAATACGTTCCAATTGCAGACGTAGAGGTTTTTCCGCATCTTTCCATTCTGGATCAAAGACAGTTAAAGCCTGGGGAAAGCCTTCAAAGGGTAAACCGAGGTGTATTTCACGGGGACGGTAGATAAGGGTCTTGTCCTTCCACCAGCCCTTGCGGGTCAGATCAATATAGCCCTCATTGGGCCATCCATGTATTTTTTTGATATAAAAGGTCTTGCCTGCCCCCGGAGGTCCGGTCACCAGTAGCTGAACAAAGGTCAGGCCGACGGGAAGGTCCACCCCGCGAATATTCTGCAGGGCGTTGATTGCCACTAATTTTTTTCTAAAGGGATCTGCCATACTCTCCTCACCAGACGGTGCATAAGCCTATCTCGGGGCTCTTTATGGAGATCAACTTTATTAGAAGGAAAGAAATAATGCAATGAGAGTTATGGGGTAGCTTCGATAAAGGGAGGGAGCTTAAAAAGAAATATAACAAAGATTGTGAAGATTGGAAATTTCACAACCCTGGAGCAGCGGGCGTGGGGCTCCTGCTATTTTGAAAATGTAGGGTGATTCCTTCGAGTCACCCTACAACTTTTTTCTTTTTTGGTCCCGGATTGCGGAGAGGGGGGATATCGTCCTCTTATGCCGGGCAGGTTTACAGGTTGTCTTCACCGGTAGTTTTCGCCAGAAAGAGGGCTTGAATTATAGTTGCGATGGATTAGGCAGATTCTTTCGGCATATGTTTCAAAGCCGAAGCAACTGTTGATAATTCAATCAGCACACCCAGTCCCTCCTGCACTTCTGGACGTTTCAGGGCGGACATCATACCGAAAATGCCGGTGATTGGTTTTGCCTTGTCAAGATCAACCTGCTTCATTTTGACACTGACCTGCTCGCCGATATCAAGCATCTGTTGCAAATCATCAAACAGTCCTCGTTGCTTAAAGCCTTCCAATCGTTCAACAACATCGTTAATAACTGGGCCACTCAGAAGTTCAACATCGCGCTTCATATCCATCATCGAGCTGAGCATTTTCATCATCTCGGCAATATTCCCCATATTGACGATAAATTGCCTGAGCAGTTCTTGCAGATTTTCCCCCTCAAAGCCCTGGAAAGCGGTTTGCAGGCGAAGTGCCAACTCATGAAACATATCTTTGCCATGCGGCTCAAAATCCCTTTTAAATTCCATAATACTATTTAGGGTTTTGAGGGCCTCAGCAATGTTGCTGCTGGATGCCAAGGACTGACCGACCATCTCCCCGACATCTTCCAAATCCACATTTTTATCCAGACCGCTCAAGCGTGCTGTGGCTTCATGGACCATCGAGTGGACCAGTGGTTCCAATTCCTGCTTCAGTTCCATATAGGGCCTGACAGCACGTTTGGCTTCCCGCACTTCCTCGGTGAGTTCATCAAGGCGGGCGAGAATCTTCTCTTCATTGGTCATGATGCTCTCCCTTATTCCTGAACCTTACCCGCAAGAGACATCTGGGCCTCAAGCGGCAATTCCTCACCGGTCAACAGTTTGTTCCAGTACACCCATTTGAACATCATCTTGCCCCAATGATTGGCCTTGGTATCGCCGAGAAGAGAAAAGGGACCGAGGCCGGGCAGGGGGAATTTACCGGGCAACGGCTCATATTCGTAGTTGAAGTCAATGAGAGATGCCTTACCAAAGCCCGTTTCAATAAAGCAGTTGGAATGACCATCATAATCGGGTCGAACCGGCTCATCATTGATCTCCCGCATAAAATTCTCTACCATGATTTCTGCAGAGAAATGGGCTACCGAACCCGCCTTGGAGGTGGGAATGGTTGTATTATCCCCGAGGACATACATGTTTTTATGGTTTTCCGCCTGCAAGGTATGGTTATTCGTTTTAACGTAGCCCACCTCATCCATAGCGACCTCGGAATTGACCAGATACCGTGCTCCCACATTGGGCGGAATGGAAACTAGCAAGTCCCACTCAATTTCATCACCGGATGCAGAAATCAGCTTATTATTGGTGCAGTCAACTTCGGCAAGGATAAAATCTGCGGTGACCTTGATGTTCTTCTCCTGCATCATCTTGGTAAAGTAGGCAGAGGCCTTGGGCTTGGTAAAGGCACCGGTCATGGGGGTGACAAACTGGATCTCAATATCGTCACGGACGCCTCGCTCGGTAAGAAACCAGTCTGCGAGATAGACAAATTCAAGCGGAGCAACCGGGCATTTGTAAGGGAATTCCGCGATGTTCAGTACCAGCTTTCCGCTTTTGAAGGAGCGCAGCTTTTTTTCCAGATTCACCGCCCCTTCCAGGGTATAAAAATCAAAGACCTTGGTCTGCCAGCCGTCCATCATGCCTGGAATTTCTTCTGGGGCCAAACTTACACCGGTACAAACGATGATTTTGTCGTATTCGTATTTGCCAGCAGTGGTTTCCACGGTTTGTGTCTCCGTGTCAACGCCGACAATCTCATCTACGACAAAGTTGATACCCTTGCCGATAAACTCGCTGCGGGTGCGGACAATTTCCTCGGCCTTGTACATACCAAAGGGGACAAAGATCAGGCCGGGCTGATAAATATGTTTGTCATCTTTATCAATGATCGTGATCGACCACTCGTCACAATCCAGCTTTTTGCGCAAATTATTTGCCACCATTGTGCCTGCACAGCCCGCTCCAAGAATAACCAACTTTTTCATCGTTCATCTCTCCTTTGAGACTTCTGTTCGTTGACCGGTCAATACGATCGGCCCAATTTGACTGCCATTGGAAACAGGTAATGAGAATGTCTTCATCTCAAGGCCTGGATCAGCTTCATGATGAAATGTTGAAGCTAAAGAATGGAGTACCACAAACTTTGTTGACGGTCAATGGAGAAATTTACCACCACGTGGTAGCCATTAGCTTGTTTACAAAAAATGCATCGACCAATAAGACTCTTCATGAAAGAAATATCCCTGTGCGAGAAGGGGTTTTTTTCATACAAACAAGTTTTTCAGCACCTCGAAATTGGCCTGAATGATCATCAATTACGGGTTTGAAAAAAAATATAAGGATGAACGATTATCAATCATTGTGTTGTTTGGAGAACTGTTCAGAAGAGAAGTGAAGTATAATAGATTGAACAATTTTCAAGCCAATATATCCTATTTGACAGCAATACTATATGGCGGAGTCAGCATTTCTTCCGCTTGTTGACTGATAATTGTCAGCGGATATTGTTTGCAGATAAGCTGAAAGCATTTTTCCGCCCGCTCTTCCTTGCCCTGCTCCTGATAAACACTGCCTAATTTAAAGAGACAGGATGGGAGGCCTGGGTATTGCGGGCGTTGTTTTAGAAGGAGGAGGAGAAATCGGGCTGCCTGGGCTGTCTTTCCAGAATAAATATGTATTTCAGCAAGAGCAAGCATAACCGAGGGCTGCAAGCGAGGGGCACTGCTCACCTGTTTGTATTCTTCGAAATACGCATAAAGATCTTGGGAGCGTTCTGGGGCCGTAAATTGTCGGAGGAGTTTTCCTGCGGTTCTGTGAAACTGGTCACTTTCTGGACTGCGTTTATCGAGATGAAAAAGTCGGGTGAGTTCGTTAAGATTGTTCGGATCACTCCGTAATTCAGCCACAATTTTTTTTCTGAGGCTCACAGCTTCTTTGTTGGACAGGTTGTCGGGAATCTGTCTCTCCTGCTCAGGTAACATAATGTTGCTTTGGGTTGAGTCTTCTTGTTGTTTCGTCGTGTTTTTTTCTTCCTCTGTCTGTTTTTCTTTATTTGTTCGGAAAATAAGACCGATAATGATGCCAGCAAGTAAGCCGCCGATATGGACCGCAACATTCTGTTTCTCCGGATAGTTTGCAAAAAGGTAGATTTCTTTGCTTATCCAGAAGGGAAAGAGGAACCAGCCAAAGACCGTGGTGTGTCTGCTGCAAAATCCGAGCGAACAGAGTACGTTGCTCCTTTTTCCACAATAGAGTAGCAGGTAGGTTCCCATAAGTCCGGCAATCGCACCGGATGCGCCAAGGAGCGGGCCTTGGCTGAACGGGTCGATAAAACCAAAGGCTAGGCCGGAAAATGCTCCAGTCATGAGGTAAGTGCCGAGAAAGAGGATGCGACCGATGCCTATTTCTAGCCAGGATCCGACAAACCAGAGGAATAGCATATTGCCGATAAGCGGAATGATCCCATCATGGAGAAACATGTAGGTGCCTATTCCGAGATAGTTCTTGCGAGCCGGAGAACAACCGAAGCGATACGTGAGGCTCTGATTCAGCTTTTCCTCAAAGATTTTTCGTTTTGGGGCCCAGTCAGCAAAACGGGGATCAGCAGGCGGTATCAGGATTTGCTGGCGGAGCGCGGATTGAAATTGATCATCCTGGATAAGGTGTTGAAAGATCGCTGCGGACTTTTTTGTGTCGTGCAGAAAGTTAGGAAATTCTTCATGGCGGCGTTGGGTATATTCTTGATAAACTTCTAATTCTATTTTTAATAATCCTGAAGAACGGGCCCAGGAGACAGCCTGCATGTACCTCTGTTGTTCGTTATGCTGAAGATAGAGGAAGATGCCTATGTTCAGCAGGATAAGGAAGATGGTTACGCTGGGGAATCGTCTTTGAGTACTGTGAGAAACAGGAATAATCAGCATGGGTTCTCCAATTTTCGCCAAGCGCTCTTGTCTTTTCGTCTTACTTCATCAGGAGTGTTGATATTGCGCCAGGAACTGTGTAGGTGTTCAGGCGGCTGGAAATGGCGGATGCCAGCCTGATGCGCCAGCCGACTGATCCGGAGAGAGCCGGATGCGGCGATTTTTTCCAGTTGTGGACGGCAGCGGAAATCATACCAAGCAAGGAGTGGTTCAAGATGACCGTTTCCGAGCAGATCGGGCAGGACAGCCCGGATGCCGGGTTGACGTTGGGCAAGGAGCCAATCCAGGCTTTCCGGCTGCACATCAGGTTGGTCACAGGCCATTACCAGCCAGGAAACGGCACGCTGCCAGCGCATGACAGAAAGGATTCCGGCAAGGGGACCAGCCAGTCCGGGCGCATCCGGAACGCGGGGAAGGGCGGCAAGTGACGCCGGAATTTCTCCTGAACCGGAAAGAACCACCTGATCCACCTTGGGAGCCAAGGTCTCCACGGCATGTTCGAGCCAGGTTTTGTCTTTTTCTTGGATAAGATGCTTTGGTCTGCCCATCCGGGTGCTCTTGCCGCCGATCAGGACGCATCCCCAGACCAGCGTTTGTTTCCATTTGGTCGTGATCAGTGATTGGATAAGGGCGAAGAGGTGGTCAACTGTGGCTTGCTTCCTGCTCAGGGTTGCGAGAACCTGCCCTTTATTTTCAGGCGGTACATTATTTTTACCTTCGGAGCGGGAGAGCCAGATCTTTGGTAGTGCTGTTGCCGCATGTCCCTCAACCAAAACAATGTCATAGGAAGAACAAAGGGTAATCAGAAAGGCGATCAGGTCTCCCTGTTGATGGTGCCGCCCCAGCAGGGCCACATCAGCACCAGCGGAGAAAAAACGATCACTGTCCTTGCCCGGCGCATCAATCTGAACATTATGGGCACCGTCTTTGACCACAGCGACGTGCAGACCTCCAGAGCGCAAGCGGGGAATTAAGGCCTCAATCAGGGTGGTTTTGCCTGCCCCGCTATATCCACAGATTCCTAGGACAGGGTAGGGAGTCCGTGGATCTGATAAGGGATCTGGCGATGGGTTTGAATTTCTTTTTTCTCTCATACTGACGATCTGATTCCAAGGGGAGAAGGTCCGATATTTTCGGTAAAAATACCGGCATTTTTTCCTCGGCGTAAAAGCTCTTTCACTGCGGCCCGTCCTGTATCAGCAAGGTCTCTGGAATAATCATTAACATAGAGCTTGATATGATCAGAAATTACCTGGTCATCCAACTCCTGAGCATGTTGTTTAATATATGCGGTGCAAGCTTCCGGATGGGCGTAAGCCCAGTCAAGACTGGAGGATATGGCTTCCTCGGTTTCTTTGATGGCAGGCTGCCCAAGACTTGTACGGGCAGCGATACAGCCCAGGGGAATGGGTAGCCCGGTTTCCTTTTCCCACCACTCACCCAGATCCTGTACGCAGACAAGTCCGTAATTCTGAAAGGTGAAACGGCTCTCATGGATAATCACCCCGGCATCTGCCTTGCCCTCTTTGACGGCATCCATGATGGTATCAAAGGGCATCATGATCGTCTCGCTGTGCTCAGGAAGAAATAGTTTAAGGAGGAGAGCAGCAGTGGTGTATTTTCCCGGAATGGCGATTTTCCAGGAAGAGGGGGCCGCTTTCTGCTCCGGTCGTGTCACCAGCAGAGGGCCGCAACCCCGCCCGAGAGCTGCGCCCGCATTGAGCATGGTGTAGCTCTCTTGTATATAGCCCAAAGCATGAAAGGATACCTTGGTCACATCAAGCTTGGCGTTCATGGCCCATGTATTAAGGGTTTCCACGTCTTCAAGCAGCGGCGGTGCAAAATGAATATGGCGGAGAGGAGTTTTTCCGTGTATAAGGGCATAGAAGATAAAGGTATCATTGGGGCATGGTGAGTAGCCTATAGTAAGCTTAAGCTGGGGGGCCATATGAGAATGTCTCAGTGCATATTCCGCTGAACTGTTTTTTATGTACTCCTGCTTCTTATCAACTCTAACAGGTTATCCTTAATCCATCATTGCTGTCAAGCCTTGTTGACCAGTGGCGTATCAACAGCTCCATTGCTGTCTCATATTTTTATGATTTTAATACTATAGAAAATCTACTTGTTGCGTTCCGCATGAGAATATTATTCCCTTGCAATCCTGATAAAAGTATATCAATTTTATAGCGATTGTAACCTTATCAATTCATTTAGGATTATTTAATGCTGATTATTTGTTTTTATAGCTGAAAATATTGTCTCCGACCCAGTTCGGGTTCGGAAAAATTGTCAGCAGCCTTGGTCCTTTCCTGACGCTCTTCCTGCGGATTCCCGCATATCTCTCATAGCGCAGACGGACTGAACGCCGTCTGACGCAAACCGTGTTCAATACATTGTTCCCCCGGCATTGCTCCCTCAGCATTGTTGCGGGCAGTGTTTTCTTCTACCCTCACGGAGAGAGATTATGTCTGATTATCAACCGAAAATTTTAGGATTCTTATGCAATTGGTGTTGCTACACCGCAGCTGATTCAGCCGGGGTGGGCCGCTATCAGTATCCACCCAGCTTGCGCGTTGTCCGTATGATGTGTACGGGCAGGCTTGATCCTTCCTTTCCCCTGGAAGGGCTGGTCAATGGAGCTGATGCAATTTTTGTCGGCGGTTGTCATCCCGGCGAATGTCATTACATTGACGGCAATTATCATGCGTTGGTCTCAGCCGCTTTTGTTCATGAAACCCTGGAGCGCCTCGGTATCAGTAAAAATCGTTTTCTGATTGACTGGGCCTCTGCTGCTGAAGGCCCGAATTTTGTCAAGATCATCACCCGCTTCACCAAGCAGGTTGCTGAGCTGGGGCCGCTCGGTCAGGCCGAGGGGCTTGATCAGGATGAACTGCGGCAAAAGCTGATTGATGCTGCCCAAGTGGCCCGGAACAGAAAGATTCGCATTAATCTGATCAGCGCCAGTAAAGAGATGGTCAAGAACGGTGACTTTTCTCGGCCTGCGATTGCCGGATTAGTTGCGGCCAAGTGCGATAAGAACCTGACTCAAATGCTTGGAGGGCGACCAGTATGAGCGAACTCGTCCCCCTGATCATCAACGGTCGACAGTTCAGTCTGGCTGCTGATCAGACCATTCTGGCAGCCGCCAAGTCCGCAGGAATCGAAATTCCTCATCTTTGCCATCTGCCCGGTCATAAAGATGCCAAGCAGCCCTGTCTGCTCTGCCTTGTCGAGGTGAACGGCAAACGGGTGCGGGCCTGTGTCACCCGGATTGCTGACGGCATGGTGATTGAAACAGAAACCCCGGACTTGGTTCAGCACCGCAAGAAACGGCTGGCCGTGTTTGCTGCCAATCATCATGGCGACTGCAAGGCCCCGTGTAGTTTGACCTGTCCCGGCTCGATCAACGTGCAGGGCTACATCGGTCTGATTGCCCAACGGCAGTTCGGTGCGGCCCTCCGGCTGATCAAGGAAAAGAATCCGTTGCCTGGGATTGTCTGCCGAGTCTGCCCAGCCTTTTGTGAAAGCCGTTGTCGCCGTTCGCTTCTTGATGATGCGATTTCTATTAACCACCTCAAACGTTTTGCCGTTGATTACGCTGCTCAGCATCCTCTGCCAGCTGAAACAACTGCTCCGGCCACTGGTCATAAGGCGGCAATCATCGGCGGCGGCCCGGCTGGTTTGAGCGCGGCCTGGTTTCTGCGCAAGCAGGGGCACAGCGTTACCATCTTCGAGGCAGGCCCGGAATTAGGTGGTCTGGCTCGTACTACCATACCCGCCTTTAAGTTGCCCAAGGAGAATTTGGCACGGGAGATTGAATCCATTCTTTCTCTTGGTGTTGAGGTCAAGACCAATACTGCCTGGGGTAAGGACTTCTCGCTTGCTGATTTGCAAGAGCAGGGATTCAAAGCGGTCTTTCTTGCTGCTGGTCTTTCGGGTCGAAAAAAGTTGACTGTACCGGGTGGTGAGTTGGCCCAGGACAGTATGGACTTTCTTGCCCAGGTTAACCAAGGCAGCCTGGCCTCACTTTCCGGCAAGGTGCTGATTATCGGCGGCAGCAAGGCGGCCATTGAGGCGGCCCGTTGCGCTGTACGGCTTGGCGCAGAAGAAGTGACTGTGGCCTTTGATCGGCCTTTAGCAAATATGACTGCTTATGCAAAAGACATTCATGCTGCCAATCAGGAGCAGGTGCGCTTTCTGCCTCTGACGGCTATTCTGTCGATTTGTCAACAAGATACCGCTTTTCAAGTAGAACTCGGAAAAAACATTCTGGTTGAGTCGGGCAGCAGGGGAGCGTTGCAAGTACAACCAGTTGCTGGATCTTCTCTGCTCTGGCAGGGTGCAACAGTGCTGAATGGCCTTGGTCAGGAAGCAGATGATGCCTTTCTCAGCTTTGGCAAACAGGAAAAGGAGCTGATTCTCGCTGCCAATGAAACGATTAAAGTCAGCGCATCCACCATGCAGACCAATCTGCCCGGTATCTATGCCGGGGGTGAGATTGCTAGCGGGCCACGTTCGGTGATTCAGGCAGTC
This sequence comes from Candidatus Electrothrix laxa, assembly GCA_942492895.1. GTDB lineage: Bacteria > Desulfobacterota > Desulfobulbia > Desulfobulbales > Desulfobulbaceae > Electrothrix > Electrothrix laxa. Next base: position 2,915,185 of record OW818652.1, on the reverse strand, counting down.
AATGCAGGCCGCAAGGCTGCTGAGGCAATCCATTGCCAGTTTGGCGGCGCAGCAACTGAACTGGCAGACGGCACCTTCAACTTCACCAAGGGTCGCAAATCTGAGGACGTTGATTTAAGCAATTACAGCGGTATAACCATTCAGCCGGGTTTGCGAATGCCGCTCCGGTCACCATGGGAAAGCCGAAACGATTTCAGCCAGACCGAGCCGGGCTACAGCGAGGACATGGCTGTTCGCGAGGCTGAACGTTGCTTGGAATGCGGCTGCACCGGCCTGAGCAAATGCGAGCTGCGCCCGCTCTGCCGGGATCATAAAATCTCAGCCAACACCGCTTCGACTGACCGACGGAGCGCAGTGAATAATTCGCACCCATTTATCAGTATTGATGCGGACCGCTGTATTGGCTGCCAACGCTGTGAACGATCCTGCGAGTTTGATGCCTTTGCCTTTGCAGCAGGTCAGCTCGTTCCAACCTTAACCATTAAGGGTAACTGCGTCTCCTGCGGTGCTTGCGTGGATGCCTGCCCCACTGGTGCGCTGACCAAAAAACAACTCGGCCTCCCACTCTTACCCGGTGAAGCGGAGCAAACCCGCAGCGTCTGCACCTATTGCGGTACTGGTTGTAGCGTGGATATCCAGAGCAAAGGGAGCGCAATAGTGGAGATTAAAGCTCTTGCTGATGCACCGCCTAATAACGGTGACCTTTGCGTCAAGGGGCGCTTCGGCTATGACTTTTACCGTCACCCGGACCGGTTGACCATGCCTCTGATCCGGGAGCGTCTTGATCAGCCATTCCGTCAAGTAAGCTGGCAAGAGGCTCTAACCTTTGCCGCGCAAGGCTTCAAACGCATCCAAGAACAGGATGGCCCGGAGGCTCTTGGCGTGCTCTCCTCGTCCCGCTGTGAGAATGAGGTCAACTATCTGGCCCAGAAGTTCTGCCGGGCGGTGTTTCGTAGTAACTCGGTGGATAACTGCGCCCGTGTCTGCCATGCGCCGTCAGTGAGCGGTCTGCGCATCGCTCTGGGCAGCGGCGCGGCCACCAACGCCCTAGCTGATATCGAAGGCGCTGAGGTGCTGCTGATCAGCGGCTGTAATCCCACAGAGGCTCATCCGGTGGTTGGCATGAAGGTGCGTCGTGCTCTGAATAAGGGCGGCAAGCTGATCGTTATTGATCCGCGTCGCACTGAGCTGGCAGGGCTGGCAGATATTCACCTCCAGCTTATTCCGGGCACCAATGTTCTCCTGCTTAACTCCCTGCTTCACGCCATTTTAGATGAGGGCTTGGAGGATAAGGACTTCATTGCCGCCCGAACCGAGAACCTGGACAAGGTGCGCGAGCATGTTGCTAACTCTGCGCCGGAGGTCATGGCCGCACAGACCGGCGTTCCTGCGGACTTGGTACGACGGGTGGCCCGGCTCTATTGCGCGACGAAGAAAGGCATGATTCTCTACGGCCTTGGCATGACAGAGCACCGCAACGGCACCCAAGGGGTCATGGGCTTGGCCAATATCGCCTTGGCTTCCGGCAATGTTGGACGGCGCAATGCTGGTATCTGTCCGTTGCGTGGTCAAAATAATGTCCAGGGTTCCTGCGACATGGGTGCGCTCCCCTATGTCTATTCTGGGTATCAGGATGTGGCTGATGAGGTCGCCCGCAGCCGGATGGGCCAAAGCTGGGACGCAGAACTTCCATCTGCGGCAGGCATGACCGAGCCGGAAATGTATGAAGCTGCTCGTAACGGCAAATTCAAAGGCATGTACTGCATTGGCTATGATCCGCTGCATACGCAAGGTGACGTGAATAATGTTCGTGCGGCCTTTGCCAAGATGGAAATGGTGGTGGTGCAGGATATTTTTCTGACCAAGACCTGCGAGATGGCTCACGTTGTTCTGCCAGCTGCCTGTTTCTATGAAAAGGACGGCACTTTCACCAACGCTGAACGGCGTATCCGGCGCATCCGCAAAGCAGTAGAGCCACCGGGCGAATGTCGGCCTGACTGGCAGATCGTCTGTGATCTGGCTCAGGCCATGAGACAGGACATAGGGCATGATATGGCCTACCCTGATTATCCTGATGCGGCGGCAGTCATGGATGAAATCGCGGCCTGCACCCCCAATATGGCTGGGGTCAGCTATGCCCGCCTCGAAGGCGAGGGCTTGGTCTGGCCCTGCCCAGATAGTGAGCATCCCGGCACCCCGATCCTTCATCAGGAGAGCTTTACCAGGGGCAAGGGCTATTTCTCGGTCCTGGACAATGTCGAGACTTTGGAGCGGCCTGATGCTCATTATCCCTTTATTCTGGTCACGGGTCGGCGGAGGGAGCACTACAACAACGGCTCCATGACCCGTCGCTGCGCTGGCCTGATTAGTCTCGTGCCGGTGGAAAAGATGGACATCCATCCAGAGGATGCGGTCAAGCTCGGTATTGTTGATGGGCAGCGGGTGCGGGTGCGCTCACGGCGAGATGCGCTTGAAGTAACTGCTTGTGTTACCGAACGCTGTCGGCCCGGTTCCGTCTTTATGGCTTTTCATCATGAGGAGCCGCTCACCAACCTGCTCACCAGTCCGGGCCTGGATGAAATCGCCCTGACCCCGGAGTACAAGGCCTGTGCGGTGAACATTATAGCAATAGACTGAAAAATCCAGCTATTTTGATTTTTTGATTTTATCTTCCTCAAGAGAGAATTCGGCAGCAGTTTGTTTACTGTCGATAATATAATAAGGAGTTTTTCATGACCGTAATTGCAAAAACAGCCACTAAGATCAGCGGAGCCGTCATGGTGATCGGCGGCGGCGTGGCCGGTGTCCAGACCGCCCTTGATCTGACCGAACTGGGCTACAAGGTGTATCTGATTGAGAAATCCGGGGCCATCGGAGGTGTCATGGCTCGTCTGGACAAGACTTTTCCCACCAACGACTGTTCCCTCTGTATCCTCGCACCCAAGCTGGTTGAGGTGGGCCGCGATCCGAATATCGAAATCCTCACCCTGGCCGAGCTGGTTAATCTGCAAGGCGAGCCGGGCAACTTCACGGCTACGATCAAAAAACAGCCCCGCTATATTGACGAAGACATCTGCACCGGTTGCGGTCAATGCACCCTGTTTTGCCTTAAGCAGATCGGCAACAATTTCAACGAAAACATGGAGATCAATCATGCTGCTCATATTGACTATTCCCAGGCCGTGCCGACTTCCTATTATATTGATGCCAAAGCCTGCCTCAAGCTGAATCACGATTCCTGTGGTCTCTGTGCAGTGGCCTGTCAGGCCGGGGCGATTCGTTTTGATGACAGAGAGAAGGAACTGGAGATACCGGTCGGAGCGGTGATCCTTGCTCCGGGATTTGGTCGGGTCAGCGACGAGGTCATGGCCAAGTACGGGCTGGGTAAATTCCAGGACGTGATTACTGCCTTTGAGCATGAGCGGCTGATGTGCGCCTCCGGCCCCACCGGCGGTGAAATTCTCCGTATTTCAGACAGAAAACATCCCAAGAAGATTGCTTTCCTTCAGTGCATCGGCTCCCGCGATGAGACCTGCGGCAATAACTACTGCTCTTCAGTCTGCTGCATGTACGCGATCAAGCAGGCCACTCTGGCTCGTGAGCATGACCCAGACTGTGAGATTACTCTTTTCTATATGGACGTGCGCACCCACGGCAAGGGCTTTGACGCGGCCCGCAAACGAGCTGTTGAGGAAGGCAAATTCCGGGTGATCTATGCCCGTCCGCCTCGGGTGGAAGATGTTTTCGGCGGCGGTCTGCTGCTGACCTGGGCCACCGAGGATGGCAAACATCATTATGAGAAATTTGATATGGTCGTGCTCTCGCAGGGACTTGAGGCCCCGGATGAGGCCGATAAGCTGGCGCAGGCCGCAGGCATTGACCTGAACGAGTACCTTTTTGCCGAGACGGATACCTACACCCCGCTGGCCACCAGCAGGCCGGGAGTTTACGTGATCGGGGCCTTTCAAGGGCCGAAAGATATTCCTGATTCAGTCACTCAGGGAGGCGGGGCTGCCGCTCTCTGCGCTGGTCAGCTTGCCCCGGCCCGGAGCAGCGAAACAGTGAAAGCTGTTTTCCCGGAAGAGCGTAATATTAGCCAAGAGGAGCCGCGTATTGGTGTGTTCGTTTGCCATTGCGGTATCAACATCGGCGGTGTGGTTAACGTGCCGGAAGTAGCTGAGTATGCTCAGACCCTGCCCAATGTGGCCTACGCTTCAGCCAACATGTATTCCTGTTCCCAGGACGCGCAAAGGGTGCTGACCGAGACCATTCAGGAGCACAAGCTGAACCGGCTGGTGGTGGCGGCCTGCACTCCGCGCACCCATGAGCCGCTCTTTCAGGCTACCCTGCGTGAGGCCGGATTGAATCGTTCTTTGTTTGAAATGGCTAATATCCGCGACCAATGCTCTTGGGTGCATATACATGAGCCGGAGCGAGCCACACAGAAGGCCAAGGATGCGGTACGCATGGCGGTGGCCAAGGCTTGCCATTTGACCGCCCTTGAAGAAATGGAGCTCCCGGTCACACCGTCGGCTCTAGTGATCGGCGGCGGTTTGGCCGGTATGACGGCGGCTTTGACGATTGCTGATCAAGGCTTTGCTGTGGCCTTAATTGAACGAACACAGAGTCTCGGCGGCAAGGCCCTGCTGCTCACTGCTGACCGGCGCGGCAATGATCCTCGGCAAACAGTGCAGGCAGTGATTGACCGGGTGAACGGGCATTCGCACATCACAGTCCATACCGAGGCCCAGGTGACGGCATGTTCCGGCTATGTGGGCAACTTCACGACCACGGTGGAAAGCAAGGATGCAAGCGAGTTGATTCACCACGGCGTGACCATCTTGGCGACCGGCGGTAATCCTTATCAGCCCACGCAGTACAATTACGGCTCTTCACCAAAGATCGTTACCCAGCTTGAGCTGGAGCAACGGTTTATTGATCATCAGGGCAGCCTGAAAATAGCTAAGCGGACGGTGATGATTCAGTGTGTCGGTTCGCGGGACGAGGATCTGACCTATTGCAGCCGGGTCTGTTGCGGCCAGGCCCTGAAGAACGCCCTGCGCCTCAAGGCGTTGCAGCCGGAGATGCAAATTATTGTCCTCTACCGCGACATGCGGGCTTACGGCTTTATGGAGGATGACTACCGCAAGGCGCGTCAGCTCGGCGTGATTTTCACCCGCTACAGCTTGGAACGTAAGCCAGAGGTCAGCGTGAATAGCGATGCAGTGAAGGTGCGCTATTTTGATCCGCTGCTCGGAGAGGATCTGGAGACCGAGGCGGACCTGCTTGCCCTGTCCACCGGCATTGTTCCGGAAGACCCAAGCGTGCTGGCCAAGATGCTCAAGGTGCCGGTTACGGCGGAGAAGTTTTTCCTGGAGGCGCATGTCAAGCTTCAGCCGGTGGATTTGCCAGTGGACGGGACCTTTGTCTGCGGCCTAGCTCATTCGCCGCGTTCAATGGATGAGACTGTGGCTCAGGCCCAGGCTGCCGCCGGTCGGGCCTGTCATCCGCTTGCCAAGGGTTCGGTGACTCCGGCCCCGATTGTTTCCCAGATTGATGCGAAGCAGTGCATCGGCTGCGGAGCCTGCGAGAGCTTCTGCCCGTACAAGGCGATTGAGATGTACAAGGATGACAACAATAAACGCAAGGCCCGCACTATCACTGCCTCCTGCAAGGGCTGCGGCGTCTGCGCTGCCCGCTGCCCGACCATCGCGATTGACATGGGCCGCTTCACCCTAAACGGCATCATGGCCCAGATTCATGCCTTCGGGGAGGTGGTCAAGGAGGCTGTGGAGACTGTAGTGGCGTAAGATCTTAACTGTAAGTATTTTAATTGTAATACAGTGAGTCGGGCAGCCCGGATTGCAGGCGCAGTCCGGGCTGGTCCACTTCTCCTTCCTGTTAACTTTAACAGGTTATCCTTGATGGATTCGTAAAAAGTATCCCTATATAATTATCTGAAATTACTTGTATATAATTAATTTTTCTCTTGCCATAAATTAGTCGGCATGATATTATTGTGTCAATATTACGATAAGATAAGCAAGAGAGCTATGTTAAACATCAAAGATCACAAAACCATCAACATGTTCGACCCCTTTGGTTTCCTCGGGCCGAAGCGTCGAAAAATGCTGGATGAATCATGGGCCGGGATTTTTCGGGATCATGTTCGCCATATTCTTCCGGTTGATCTCCTGGCACTGCATTTCAGTACAAGCATGGGGCGCCCGACTAATGAACTCGTTGCTATGATGGGAGCGATGTTATTGCAGCATATGCATGATCTGACAGACGAAGAGACAGCGGAACAGTTCGCTTTTAACATGCAATGGCATTATGCTCTTGATATCACAAATAACTCAGACAAAGCGGCCTATGTCTGTCCAAAAAGTATTTGGAACATGCGCTTTGTCATGACGAAATACGGACTGTATGACGATGTCTTCCAGGCTGTTGGCGATGAATTCATAAAAATATTCGATGTTGATCCTTCTCTGCAACGTATAGATTCCGTTCACATATTTTCCAATATGAAGCATCTCGGTCGTATCGGGATCTTCACAGGCACCATCAAAAAATTCCTGGTAAATCTCAGACGGCAGCACAAAAACGAATTCAATGAGCTTGACCTGAATCTGCGAGATCGCTACCTGAAGAAAGAAGAGGAAAGTGCCTTCTCTATGGTCAAACCATCTGAATCCGCCAAAACTCTTCAGATGGTCGCCGATGATCTTTTCTTTCTTATCAACAGGTTCCGCTCGTGCCCTGACATTGCGTCCATGCAAACATATCAGCTCATGACACGCATTCTGAAAGAACAATGTATCACAGAGCAAGTCGAAAATACTGATGAACTGCGTGTCATTCTGAAGGCAAATAAGGATATCCCTTCCGACTCTCTTCAGAATCCCTCTGATCCTGACGCCGGATATAGTGGGCATAAAGGCAAAGGATATCAGGTGCAAGTAGCGGAAACATACAGCACAGAGGAAGATGCCGAAACTCTCTCCCTGATCACTCATGTTGATGTGCAGGCTGCCCATGAAAGTGATACCGATGCCCTGCTACCGTATCTTGAGGCTACGGAACAACGTGACATAAAGCCGAAAGAAGTAGCAGCTGATACGCTCTACGGAAGCGACGACAATCACGAAGCGGCAAAACAAAAGGGTGTCAACCTCATCGCTCCTACTCTGGACCGACAAAAGGACCTCTTCTGCACACTGACCGATTTTGAGCTTTCTGAAAACGGTTTTATCATCTCGTGTCCTGAAGGGTGCCAGCCTGTCAAGAAATCCAAGAAAAAAGACAGGTTCAGCATAGCCTTTTCGTCAGAAACATGTAAGAGCTGCCCGAGAGCCAATCATTGCCCTGTTAAACCCGGCAAAAAAGATCTTGCTTATCTCCGCTATAACGAAAAAACCGCCCGTCTTTCCCAAAGAAGAGCTAACGAGCGAACCGATGAATTCAAAAACAAGTATCGGTTCCGGGCCGGAGTCGAGGCCACTATGTCGCAACTTGATCGACGTACGGGAATCAAGCATCTCAAGGTACGAGGCATGAAAGCGGTTCGTTTCGCAGCGACCATGAACTCATCGATTGGTCAATAAAAAGTGTATATAATTAATTGACTAAACATAAACAAATCATAACGTTATAAGAGATGCCGGTATTTTGACCGTATTTGCAGAGATGTCCTTTAAGCGCTATATTGGGCCAGATAATAAGTATTCCTAAACAGGAAACTTCTCAACAGCCTATTTTCACAAGCAATCATCCAATATGTTGATTTCACTTACTAAGATTTCAAGGTGTTGTTTTTTCATGTAAAACAATTAATTCAATTACTAGATTATTAACCAATCGGTGAGATGAAGGCAACAGCACTCAATATAATACGGGCAGCTGCGTACAAAAAACGACGAAATAAGGGGAAAAATCCCTCATCACCCTCCATAGGAGGCTGGATTGACCTGATTTGGGTTGTCAAAGAGCATTTTTACGATTTTTTGGACAAAATCAAAATCGCCAAAGTCACATCACCAGCTTTTTGAAATTTTATCCTCATTTTGCTGACTGACTTTTTACCTGGTCATCATCCTTAACCCATCATTGCTGCCAAGCCTTGTGACCGGTGGAGTTACCAACGAGTAGTTGCCAGCGACTTGCCAAGGAACCTGCTCTGATCAACTTTTTTCTCCTTTTTACGGTCCTTCCGCGATTCTGTACTTTTTTTCTTGTCATGGGTTGTTATTTTTGTGTATGGTGGCTATTCTTGCAAAAACTAGTGCTCGTTAACAGGCAGTCTGCCGGATATCAAAATGAAAGTTCAATTTACAGACGTTTCTACAGCAGGCAATCGTTATATTATTACGGACGATAATTGGCTTGCTCAGACAGATCTTCGGAAAAACGCTCCGGTCCATGCGGAGTTGACGCTTACGCGAAAAAATAGTAGACGAGTTGAAGTTCGCGGGAATTTGGATGCTGGGGTGCTGCTCGTCTGTGATCGCTGCCTTGCCGACTACAGTTTTGCTGCGCAGGCAGCTTTTCATTATATACTGGATGTAGAAAGCGAAGAGAGCGGTCATGTAAAAGAGCTGGAATGTACAAGGGCTCATCTTGATATCATTCAGGTTGATGAGCCGGTGGTGGATATTCCGGATCTCCTTCGTCAGCAACTCTACTTGGTGTTGCCGGAGAAAAAGATATGCTCCCCAGATTGCAAGGGGCTGTGTACACAGTGCGGAACGAATCTGACCAACGGAGAGTGCTCTTGTGCTGATGACACGAGTAATTCTCCCTTTGCAATACTGGCTTCGTTGAAAAAAGGCTGAGTCCTGCCTCATACGGACAAGACGCAACATATAATACATAATAATAAAATAACCTGAATATCCATTCAGAAAGATTACTTTTTTACTTCAGGAGAAGATCATGGCATTACCAAAGAGACGACATTCACATTCACGAACCCGTAAACGGAGAGCACATGATTTTTTAACCGGTCCCAGTGTGGGGCGTTGCCCAGAATGTGGTGAGCCAAAAATGCCGCATCAGTTATGTTCCGGTTGCGGAACATATAAAGGAAAAACCTTTTATCAGTTCGGAGACGAACTGGATTAGGTTGACCTGTGAAGATAGCCCTTGATGCCATGGGCGGGGATCAGGGCCCTGAACTTTTGATTGACGGAGCTCTCCGTGCTCTCAGGAGAAACAAGGAGCTTTCGATAATCCTGCTCGGACCTGAAGACCTGCTGAAAGAACGAATTGCGCAATGTGCTGACTCCGGCAATGTCGTTGGACGATTGCTTATTGAGCATGCCTCTGAGATAGTCACTATGGAAGAGTCCCCTGTGGAGGCTATCCGCAAAAAAAAGGACTCAACTATAATGCGCGGCTTTGACCTTGTTAAAAAGGGGCAGGCAGATGCCGTGGTGTCTGCCGGGCATTCCGGGGCGACCATGGCTGCTGCTATACGTAAGCTTGGGCGTTTGGAAGGGGTTTCCCGTCCAGGTATTGCCAGCCTGTTTCCGACGCGCAAGGCTCCAGTCATGCTGATGGATATCGGTGCCAATGTGGACTGTCGCCCTCAGCATCTCTTCCAATTCGCGGTGATGGCTTCCTCCTGTTATGCTCTTTTGCAGAATAGAAAGAATCCTCGTGTCGGGTTGCTCAGTATTGGCTCTGAGCCGGGTAAGGGAAATGCCTTGATTAAGGAAACCCATGAGCAGCTCACTCGGAGTAATCTCAATTTTGTCGGCAATGTGGAAGGACGCGACGTGTACGGTGGCGAACTTGATGTCGTGGTGTGTGATGGCTTTGTCGGCAATATTTCCCTTAAGATCAGCGAGGGACTGGCTGAAGCGGCCATGCAGATGCTGAAAGACGAGATCATGAAGTCTCTCCGGGCGAAAATAGGTTATCTTTTTATCCGTAAGGCCTTTGCGGCATTTCGTAAACGGGTGGATTACGCCGAATACGGCGGCGCACCTTTATTAGGGATCAACGGGATCGGTATTATTTGCCATGGTTCATCGTCATCGGTAGCTATTTGTAACGCCATCGGCGAGGCTGCCAAGTTGGTGGAAAATAAAGTGAACGATTCTATTGTTCAATCATTGCACCAGTATACCACCGCGTAGCTGTTGAGAGGGAAATCTATGCATCGTGCTGTTGTCCTTGGAACCGGTTCCTGTCTGCCTCGTCGGGTGCTGACAAATGATGACCTCGAACAGATGGTGGATACCTCGGATGAATGGATTACCGCTCGTACCGGTATCCGTACTCGACGTATCGCTGGCGATGGTGAACAAAACTACCAACTGGCATCCCGGGCAGCAGAAAAAGCTTTAGAATCAGCCGGAGTCCGTGCAGAAGAGATTGGTTTGGTCGCTGTTGCTACCCTGACGCCCCATATGATGATGCCCTCCTGTGCCTGTTTTGTTCAGGCCGAGATCGGGGCGAAAAACGCTTTTGCCTTTGATCTGAATGCCGCCTGCTCAGGTTTTCTCTACGGTCTTGATATGGCGGGGAAGTATATCGCTGCAACTCCAGAGATGAAAGTTCTACTGATCGGCTCGGAGACCCTTTCAGCGCGGATGAACTGGGAGGATCGTAATACCTGTATCCTGTTCGGTGATGGAGCCGGAGCCTGTGTACTCACCGGCGCAAAGCAACGTGGGATCGTGGATTGCAATCTTTTTTCTGATGGTAGTCTCTGGAAGTTGCTCTATATGGACAGTCCGGCCAGTCGCAATCCAGATCTTCTCATCGAAGAACGCAACGGCTGCTTCATGCAGATGACCGGACGTGATGTTTTTAAGTATGCTGTTCGAGCCATGGAAAACGCTGTTCTTGATCTGCTTGATCGTCAGCAGATTTCAATTGATGATATTTCTTTGATCATTCCCCATCAGGCAAATATAAGAATTCTCAATAAGTTAACGGAAAGACTCGGCGCTGCCCAGGAAAAGGTATTCATAAACGTCGATAAATATGGTAATACTTCCGCAGCAAGCATTCCAATAGCCCTTGATGAAGCCAATAGGCAAAAGCGTCTCGAACATGGCGATCTTGTGCTGTTCTGCTCCTTCGGCGGTGGGTTCACTTGGGGTTCCATGCTCATGCAATGGTAGCGTGGCGGGAGAAAAAAGGAGAAAAAGGTGGATTATTTTCTGACTGAAGAACAACAAATGATCAAGGATACCGCCCGTGAGCTTTCGGAGGAAAAGATCATTCCCAAGCGGGCAGAGCTTGATGAAAAAAATGAATTTGCAGGGGCGATCCTTAAAGATATAGCTAAGGCAGACCTGTTTTCTATCTTTGTTCCTGAGGAATACGGTGGTTTCGGTGGTGGCTGTTTTGAAACTGTTTTGGCCCTGGAAGAGCTGGCTCGGGGTTGCGTAGGGGTGGCCACCAGCTTTGCCGCCAACGGCTTGGGCATTCTGCCTGTACTGGTTGCGGGCAGCGAGGAAATGAAAGAAAAATACCTTCCCTCTGTTGCCGAGGGATCAAGCTGGGCTGCCTTTGGTTTAACCGAGGCCGGTGCAGGTTCTGATGCAGCCGGTATCAAAACGACAGCAGTGCTTGACGGTGACGAATGGGTTCTTAACGGTACCAAACAATGGATCACGAACGGCGGCGAAGCACAAATTTATACGATTATTGCCCTGACCAATCCAGAAAAAGGTATTCGCGGTGCCTCACTCTTTGTTATTGAAGAGGGAGATCCCGGTTTTACCTACGGGAAAAAAGAAGATAAGATGGGGATTCGGGCATCAGCGACCCGCGAGTTAATCATGAAAGATTGCCGTATTCCTAAGGATCGTTTGATAGGGAAAAAGGGTACTGGATTCATCACGGTTATGAAGACCTTAGATGTTTCACGCCCCAGTATTGCTGCCCTTGCTGTTGGTTTGGGACAGGCGGCTCTTGATGAGGCAGCGGTCTATGCTAAGCAGCGTGTGCAGTTCGATAAACCGATTATCAGTTTTCAAGCTGTACAGCATATGCTGGCAGATATGGCTATTCAGGTTGAGGCTGCCCGAAGTTTGGTGTACAACACAGCTAAGCATATTGACGCCCATCCCAAGGATATGAGCAAGGGATCTTCCATGTGTAAGGTTTTTGCCACGGATATGGCTATGAAGGTGACCACGGATGCTGTGCAGGTTATGGGCGGCTACGGGTATATGAAGGAATATCCGGTGGAGAAAATGATGCGAGATGCCAAGATTCTTCAGATTTACGAGGGAACCAATCAGATTCAACGTAATGTGATCGGGCAGGAACTCAATAAGGAATACGCATAGCAATGAATATCGTCGTCTGTATAAAACAGGTGCCTGACGCCAAGGATGTCCGGCTGGATCCCAAGACAAATACCATGTCCAGGGAGGGTGTGCAATCGATCATGAATCCCTTTGATCGTCATGCCTTGGAAGAAGGTGTCAGCTTAAAAGAAAAAGTCGGTGGCAAGGTCACTGTATTGTCTATGGGACCGCCCCAGGCTGAAGAGGTTCTGCGTGAGGCCATTGCCTGCGGTGCCGATGAAGGTGTGCTGGTGTCTGATCGGGCCTTTGCCGGAGCTGATACTTGGGCCACCTCTTACACGCTTGCCAAGGCGGTTGAGACTGTTGGGAATGCTGATCTGATTCTTTGCGGAAAGCAGGCCATTGACGGCGATACGGCTCAGGTTGGTCCTGGATTGGCATATCAATTGCATTTGCCCTATGTCACCTGTGTGCAGAAAACTCGCGAGGTAAGCGAGACCGCCATTCAGGTGGAACGCATGATGGATGACGGGTATGATGTGGTGCAGCTCCCCCTTCCTGCCTTGCTCACGGTGGTCAAAGATATTAATGAGCCTCGAGTACCTTCTTTAAAGGGAAAGATGAAGGCTAAAAAGGCGGAGATCAAGGTTTTATCTGCTGCCGATATCGGAGCTGAAGAGGATTGCATTGGGCTTGCCGGTTCGCCCACCCAAGTGGCTAAAGTCTTTTCTCCTGAACCGCGCGGGGAACGGCGGGTTTTCTCAGGAACAGTTGAAGAGCAGGTTGAGCAATTGGTGGATGAAATTAAAGGGTATTTATAATCGGAGGAATGCGATATAATGTCGTTGGCTCTGAGTAGATTTTGATATCTTGCTATGAAATTTGAATGGGATCGAAAAAAAGAGAAGGCCAATGTTCAAAAACACGGCGTTTCTTTTGAGCAGGCTTCTTATGTTTTTTCCGACCCTTTTGCTCTCAATAAATATGACGAGCCCCATTCACAGGAAGAGGAACGATGGGTATTGTTGGGCAAATCGCTGAATGAAGTTATTCTTTTAGTTGTTCATACTTTTAGAGATAATGACGGACTAGAATTCGTGAGAATCATTAGTGCAAGGAAGGCGAATAAGCGAGAACAGAAGACATATAGAAAGAGAGTGCCCAAATGAGAGATGAATACGACTTCAGCGATGCCGAACAAGGGAAGTTTTATAGACCGATAGAAGAGTTGGATGTACCTATCTATCTGGATCAAGAAATAAAAGACTTTTTTTTAAAAAAGATCCGGAGATCTGATCAAACATTATCCTTGAGTAAAGTTGTCAATTCGCTGTTGAAGAAGGATATAGAAATTTCTAATCAATTAACGTCCTGAACCTCGCGTGATCGTTGGATCTTTTCCGGGATTCTGCTGAAGAGCAGGGTGAACAGTTGGTGAAGGAGATCAGGGACTATTTATCATCCAAACTACAATCAGGATTGCCCTCCTTAATGCCTTTGAAAAAATCTTGGGAATCATATGAAGAGGTTGCGACTTACCTTCTAAATCAATTTGCGGATCATTTTGGCCTTGAATGCGTTGAAGGGAAGCAGTGTGTTACAGGAGCGTCTGGCACGGATTGGGAAATCGATGCCAAAGGTGTTTCTGATAATGGCGAAGGTTTTATAATTGTTGAATGTAAGCGTCGAAAAAATCGGCTGAATCAAGCAATACTTGGCTCACTTGCCTATAGTATTAAAGATACAGGTGCTCAGGGCGGGATTGTTGTTACACCTATTGATTTACAGAAGGGTGCCAAAAAAATAGCCGCTCATGAGAATATCCATCATGTCATTCTTGATCCAAGCAGTACGATAAGTCAGTACGTGTTACGCTTTTTAAATAAAGTTTGTTTTGGTCTCAGCATGACAGTTGGTGTGGATATAGCAGTCCGAGTTCGAGCTGTTTCAGCGGATGAAATGAAAGCAATTGAACTATGCCAAAATTTGAACGCGAAAAATTTATGAAAAATTTATAACGAGATATGCCCCGGTTGCGGTGCTTACGAAGGCAACCGGAAAAGAGATTGGCTGCTGTTCCGTTGATAAGGCCTCTTGTATTACAAAGGAGGGCCAAAATATGATTACATTACGACTGAATACGGAAACCGGGCTGCTGCTGAATGATACCGCTAACGAACTTGAAAAGCAGAAACAATTCAATGCTTGGGAAGCTGGGAAAGATATTTTTGGAAAATATTCAAGCGGACGTGAGAATCTGTCTTCAGACAGAAAAAAATTGGTGAAAAGTAAAATTGCAACCAAAAGACAAGAACCTACCATGCTTATAGTCAATACCGAAACTTGCATCGGCTGCGGAGTTTGTGAAGCCAACTGCGCCTTTGGCGCAATTACGTTGGAAGACGGCATTGCCGTGGTCGGCGACACCTGTACCCTCTGCGGTTCCTGCGTGGACAGCTGCGAAGTCGAAGCCTTGTGCATTGAAGGGGCAGAAAAGAAAGCCCTAGTCGATCTCTCTGCTTGGTCAGGCATCTGGGTTTTTGCCGAAGCTAGGCACGGGAAGATTGCCCCGGTTGCTTTTGAGCTCCTAGGAATCGGTAGGCAACTGGCTGATCAACGCAAGGCTCCTCTAACAGCGGTTTTGCTCGGAGCAGATCTACGTGACAAGACGGATGAGCTGATCGCGGCAGGTGCGGATAAGGTCTTGTTGGCTGATGACCCGGCCCTTGCTCAGTACCGTGAAGATGTCTACGGTAAGGTACTCGAACACCTGGTTACCAAGTATAAACCCGAGGTACTGCTGGCCGGTGCCACCGCCATTGGTCGTTCGGTTATTCCGCAAGTGGCGACCGCCTTGAGCGCTGGATTGACTGCGGACTGTACGGATTTGGCTATTCGTGCGGAAGACGGCGTGCTCCTCCAGACGAGACCAGCCTTTGGCGGTAATATCATGGCGACGATTGAGTGTCCTCGTTCTCGCCCGCAGATGGCCACTGTACGGCCCAATGTTATGGCTCCAGCTGAGGCTGATTCCTCCCGAACCGGCGAGGTTATTGAAGTAAAACTCTCCCCAGAGCTTTTGTTCTCCAAGGTCGAAGTCCTGGAAACAGTGGTCTGCGAGGAAGAGCAGGGGAATATCCGAGAATCGGAAGTTTTGGTCAGCGGCGGTCGGGGCATGGAAAACAAAAAGGGTTTTGCATTGCTTCGAGAGCTTGCCAATGAACTGAACGGGACAGTGTCTGCTTCCAGAGCTGCTGTGGATGCCGGTTGGATCGGCTATCCCTGTCAGGTGGGGCAGACCGGTAAGACTGTCAGTCCTAAACTGTACTTTGCTTGCGGAATATCCGGAGCTGTCCAGCACACGGTGGGTATGCAATCTGCTGAAACCATTGTGGCGATTAACCGGGACGAAAAAGCACCGATTTTTGACCTTGCCACCTATGGGCTGGTGGGGGATTTGTTTGAAATTCTGCCTCTACTCACCCAAAAAATAAAGGAGCAGCATGTCTCTTGATGGAAAAATAGTATTGGTGACCGGCGGCAGCCGGGGAATTGGACGGGCCGTTTGTCTGCATTTGGCTGCTCAGGGCGCGACGATTGGCATTAATTATGTGAGTAACGCCACCGCTGCTGAAGAGGTATTAGGCGAAATTACCGCTCAGGGCGGGAAAGGTTTTATCAGTGGTTTTGACGTTGCTGACAGTCAGGCCGTTGGGAAAGCGATCAAGGAGATCACAGCCGAACATGGCGGTGTGGATATTTTGGTCAATAATGCCGGTATCACCAGAGATGGACTTATGGCCCGGATGAAAGATGACGACTGGGATGCGGTCCTGAACACCAATCTTAAAGGTGCTTTCACCTGTTCCAAAGCAGCAATGCGTGGAATGATGAAAAAGCGTTGGGGTAGAATTATCAACATTACTTCGGTGAGTGGTTTTCTCGGCAATGCGGGTCAGGTGAACTATGCATCGGCCAAAGCTGGCCTGGTTGGACTGACCAAATCCATGGCCAGAGAACTGGCTGGACGTCAAATCACGGTCAACTGCGTGGCACCTGGATACATTGTAACTGATATGACCAGCGAGCTCTCCGAGGATATTCAGGAGAGCATCAAAGCACAAATACCGTTGGGCAGCTTGGGTACACCGGAAGATGTAGCCGGAGCTGCGGCTTACTTGGCTTCGGAAGAGAGCGGATATATGACAGGCCAAACTCTGCATGTTAACGGCGGGATGTACATGGGGAATTAACCTTCTGAGCAGGCGCTTTGAACGTAACCCAATTTAAGTGTGGAAAACTATCGTTCGAAACGGGTGTTTCGAACTCTTTTGCTACATATAACCAATTCAGGAGAAAAAGAATGGCAGTTGCAGACAAGATGATTGATATTATTGAAGAACAGCTCAGTGTTGATAAGGAAAAAATAGTTCCTGGAGCATCTTTTGTTGATGATCTCGGTGCGGATTCCCTTGATCTCGTCGAACTGATCATGGCTATGGAAGAAGAGTTTGAGGTCGAGATTCCTGATGAAGATGCAGAGAAAATTGCAACTGTCCAGGATGCAATTAATTACGTTGATAACATTCAGGCGTAAAGGCTGAAGCAGAAGCTCTCCTTTGTTTAAACCGATTATCACGACTGGGGTTATCGGAAAAGTATAGCTGGCAAGGATTGCTTTTGCTTCCTCAGTAGAGAGCATAGTGTCAGTGCGTAGGCTGACACTTGGATTATAGGGAATTTTACCAAATTATTTCAGTATGATCAAGAATGCACAGCGGCGAGTTGTTGTCACCGGAGTCGGATTAGTCACTCCCCTTGGAACCGGGACTGACAAAACATGGCAGGGGCTGGTAAACGGGCAGAGTGGTATTGGCCCTATTACCCGTTTTGACGCATCCGCGCATACCTCTCAAATTGCTGCTGAGGTTAAGGATTTCACTCCTGATCTCTGGTTTGAAAAAAAGCAGGCAAAACATCTGGATCATTTTGTTCAATACGGTATTGCCGCTGCTGACATGGCTGTTAAGGCTGGTGGCTTGGTGATTACCGAGGAAATGGCCGAGCGTGTTGGGGTTATCACTGGATGTGGTATGGGAGGGTTGCCGACTGTTGAAGAATATCATAAGGTTTTGTTGGAGAGAGGCCCGCGTCGTATTACCCCTTTTCTGGTGCCCCGGATGATACCGAATATGCCATCCGGTCATATTTCTATGCATCTGAATGCCAAAGGTCCGAACCTTGCCTTGTCTACAGCCTGCGCAGCCGGAACCCATGCGGTGGGGGAAGCTTATCGTCATATTGTGTTCGGTGATTGTGAGGTAGCTATAACCGGCGGAACGGAATCGGTTATATCTCCATTGACGGTAGGCGGCTTTGCATCAATGAAGGCCTTGTCCACCCGCAATGATGATCCTGAGCATGCTTCACGTCCTTTTGATAAAGATCGAGATGGCTTTGTCATCGCTGAAGGCGCTGGCATGATTGTTCTGGAAGAGCTTGAATTCGCTCGCGCCCGTGGAGCTGAAATTTTGGCTGAGATAGTGGGATACGGTCAATCCAGCGATGCCTATCATATAGCAGCTCCGCCGGAAGACGGGGAAGGGGCAGCTCGTTGTATGAAGATGGCGTTGCGTAATGCTGGTATGAATCCTGATGAGATTGATTACATTAATGCCCACGGCACCTCTACGCCGCTCAATGACCGTTGTGAGACTGCCGCGATTAAGACGGTTTTTGGTAACCACGCCTATAAGCTAGCTATCAGCTCAACGAAGTCCATGACCGGTCATATGCTCGGCGGGGCCGGAGGTATTGAGGCGGCTTTTACTGCATTGACTTTGCACCATCAATGTATTCCTCCCACGATCAATCTGGAAAATTCAGATCCGAACTGTGATCTCGACTATGTGCCGAATACAGCCCGAGAGGTTTCGATTCGGGCGGCAATGTCCAATTCTTTTGGCTTTGGTGGCACCAACGGGGTCATCATCATGAAACGGTTTGAAGGCTGAACAGCGCTTCGGAGAAAAAAATGAAAATTGCAGTAGGCAGTGACCACGGGGGCTTTGAGCTGAAAGAGCTTGTCGTTCGATTTCTGAGGGAACTTGGTCATGAGGTCGAGTCTGTAGGCTGTCACTCCCTAGAGTCTGTTGATTATCCGGATTTTGCTGAGAAGGTATGCATGGCTGTACGAACAGGCGTTTGTGACTGCGGGATTCTAGTCTGTGGAACCGGCATTGGCATGTCTATTGCCGCCAATCGGCACAAGGAAATTCGGGCTGCACTCTGTCATGAAGCCTTTACCGCTCGAATGAGCCGGGAGCATAATAATGCGAATGTACTCTGCCTCGGCGAGCGGGTGATCGGTTCGGAAGTCGCTCTGGACATTGTCAGAACCTGGGTGGAAACAGCATTTGCTGGCGGTCGGCATCAAAAAAGATTGGACATGTTCAGTTAATTGTTCGGCTAAGGAAAATCAGCTATTTTTTCCTAACGACAATTTTTCGGCAGCCCTGACGGAGCTGCCGTTTTTTTTCTTTTACAATCAACGATAAAATATTTTAGGCGGAAGGTATGGTAACGCTCAAAGAGACAGACCCGGATATTTATGGACAGATTCAATATGAACTGGAGCGTCAGGCCAATCAGTTAGAATTGATTGCTTCGGAGAATATTGTTTCCCCGGCTGTGCTGGAAGCCCAAGGCTCCATTTTTACCAATAAATATGCAGAAGGTTATCCTAACAGGCGCTACTATGGCGGTTGTGACCATGCTGATGTGGTGGAAACCTTAGCCTGTGAGCGTGCCAAAGAACTGTTCAACGCCGAATATGCCAATGTGCAACCGCACTCCGGTAGCCAATCCAACATGGCGGTTTACTTTGCTACCCTGAAGCCAGGAGATAAAGTACTGGGCATGGATTTGGCGCACGGCGGGCATCTGACTCACGGAGCCACAGTCTCTTTTTCCGGCAAGCTGTTCAACTTCATATCCTACGGTGTTAAACGGGATACGGAAACCATTGATATGGCGGAAGTGGAACGGATCGCCTTTGAGAATCGTCCCAAGATGATCGTGGCCGGAGCAAGTGCCTACCCCCGTGTTATTGATTTTGAAGGATTTCGTCATATAGCAGATCAGATTGGTGCGCTGTTTATGGTGGATATGGCTCATATTGCTGGCTTAGTGGCTGCGGGTGTGCATCCGTCACCGGTACCCTATGCCGATTTTGTCACCACCACGACTCATAAAACCCTGCGTGGACCGCGAGGTGGTTTGATTTTGGCTAAGAAAAAATTTGCCAAGGCATTGGATTCCAATATCTTCCCAGGAATTCAAGGCGGACCACTTGTCCATGTGATTGCTGCTAAGGCCGTCAGCTTCAAGGAGGCTATGACAGAGGAGTATCGCCAGTATCAAAAACAGGTTGTGGTCAATGCATCTGCTTTGGCTGCTCGCCTGACTGAGCACGGCTTCCGTATCGTATCCGGGGGAACAGATAACCATCTTCTCCTGATTGATCTGGGCAGTAAAAATCTTACCGGTAAAGAAGCTGAAGAGCGTCTGGAAAAGGCAGGCCTGACGGTGAATAAAAACGCCATTCCTTTTGACACGCAATCTCGTTTCGTGACCAGTGGTATCCGTGTTGGTACCCCAGCTGTCACGACCAGAGGGCTGAAAGAACCGGAGATGGTTATGATCGGCGACTGGATCAATCGTGTTCTTACCTCAGGTCAGGAAGAGGCTGCTCAGGTTCGCCAGGAAGTACGGCAACTTTGTGAGACGGTTCCTTTGTACCCGGAGATTGAACGGGATGATTCGCTCTAAGAACGTGTTTCGGCGGGCTCGTTCTTTTCTTCTGCCTTTGCTGTCCAAGCTATGAAGTGCCCTTATTGTGGTCAGCTGGACAACCGGGTGATTGACTCTCGTCTAAATAAGGAGAAAATTATCACTAGGCGGAGGCGTCATTGTGAGGCCTGTGATCAGCGTTTTACTACCTATGAGCGCATTGAAATGATGCTGCCCATGTTGGTGAAAAAAGATGGGCGTCGAGAGGCATGGGATAGAGGGAAGATGATTCTTGGCTTGGAGAAGGCCTGCGAGAAACGCCCCGTAAGCTTGGAGGATATCGACCGTTTTGTGGACGGAATTGAGCGTAGGCTGCAAGATGCAGGCGGCAAAGAGATTGCTACCTCTCAATTAGGTGAGTGGGTCATGGAAACACTTCCGCAACTGGATGAGGTCGCCTATGTTCGTTTCGCTTCTGTCTATCGGCAGTTCAAGGACGTAAATGAGTTTATGGATGAGCTCAAATATTTTCTGGGAAAGCAGCATTAAGCTGACCATGATTTTTTTGGGGCTATGAGTTCTGATATCGAATACATGCGCCTTGCCATCAAAGAGGCGGAAAAGGGATTAGGGCGAACATCACCTAATCCCTGCGTTGGCGCTGTCATTGTCAGAGATGATCAGATTATAGGGCAGGGGTATCATCGTCAAGCCGGAACTCCCCATGCCGAGGTCAACGCCATTGCTAATGTTCTTGAAAAAGCGAATAGTTGCGCAGGAGCAACTATCTATGTCACTCTGGAACCCTGCAATCATACCGGAAGGACCCCCCCCTGTACCCAGGCCATCCTTACTGCCGGATTTAGTCGAGTGGTTATCGGCATGGCTGATCCCACTCCTGTTGCCTCTGGCGGCGCTGATTTTCTCCAATCGCAAGGCGTTGAGGTCAGATTGGGCGTTCTTGAACAGGAATGCCGACAGCTGAACTATCCCTTTCTTAAACATTCGGTCAGTGGTCTTCCTTGGGTCGTGATGAAGGCGGGCGTGAGTCTCGATGGCAAGATCAGCCGCAGGCAGGGAAAAGGCGGTGCCGTAACTGGCCCTGCCTCAAAGCAACGAGTTCATGAATTACGGAATCAGCTGGATGCCATTCTTATCGGGAGCGGCACAGCCCTGATTGATAATCCCTCCCTGACGACTCGGCTGAAGCAGGAGGGGCGGCGCGATCCTCTTCGGGTGATTTTGGATAGCCAGCTCAGGCTTTCTTCTGATGCCCGCATGCTTACGCAGCAATCATCAGCAGCAACATGGATATTCTGTGATCAGCAGGCCTCGGTACAAAAACAGAAAGATCTGGAACAGGCCGGGGCAAGTATCCAAAGGGTAGATGAGCAGGATGGCGGGCTTGATCTTGCGCAGATTCTACAACGATTAGGGCAGGCCGATATTACTTCTGTTTTGGTGGAAGGTGGTGCTGCTGTCCACGGTTCTTTTCTTAAGAAAAAATTAGTGGACCAAGTTTACCTCTTCACTGCACCGTATTTCATCGGCGAGCAAGGAACATCACTTTTCAGTGGCTATAGTATCGGTGAAGAAGGAACGCCGCTTTCCTTGCAAGAACAAACGACAGAAACTGTGGGGCGAGATATATTGATTCAGGGTTTACTGTACTGATTTATTCTCCTGCCTTCAGCAGCGCTTTCAACTGCGGCCAAATCTTGGCCAGCTCTTCCTTCTTACTGAAATCCATATTCAGTGCCACCTTTTCCTCTTCAAAAGATAGGCTGTGCTCAACCCGTACTCCAGCAGGCAATTGGAGTTGGCAGCAGAATTTTCTGAAGTCTTCTTCAGCCTGTGTAAGTCTTGGCTGACATTCTCTATCAAGCCAGCGCAAAAGAGAGCTTGTTTTCTGCGGACCATTCAGCTGTTTATCTTTTTCCCTGTCCCGCCAGCGATCAAGTAACACCTCAACCGAAACCTGCTCCCGTTGAGTCAGTTGAAAAAAACGCTCTATCAATTTTTGCTGTTTTGATCCTCCGAGCTGATAGTTGTCGATGACTTCAGCGAGGTGTTTTTGATCAGCCAGTGAAAAACGAGAAAGTTTTTTTCCTGATCGTTGCGCAATGATGCCTCTATGCAAGCCCAGCTGAACAGCAGGCTCCAAGTCAAGCAGAGAAATAAAATCTCCAGGTATATGAGGCTTTGCCTTAAGGCCCAGCATGGGAAGCAATGCAAGTAATTCCTGCTCATTGGCTACCAGTCTCGCTTTCTGAAGAAAGACTGCCTGCTCAATCACCGTTAAGCTTTTGCCAAGCAACTGATGCTGTAATAATGCCGTAAATAGATAAAGTTGGTTCTCTGACTTCTCCTCGCTCAAAGAGATGATAAGAGCTGTGAGGTGACAGTCTTTTTGATATTTTGGTGTTTTGTTTGTTTTAAGAAAGGCCTCTATGCGCCTTCTTCCTGAGAGTATAATAAATGTGCGGTCCTGCTTTTCTAGTAAAAGTGGTGGATGAAGTATCCCAAAGTTGCTTATACTTTGCAGCAAGCCTTCTTCTGGGGGGTTGGAGAACGGATTGAGGGTGTAACTCCTGTCAGCCAGATTAATATCCTGAAACCTAACCTGATGATAGCAAGGTATTACGTTTTTCACTTTTGTTTGTGTTAAGTAGAAAAGATGAAAAGGAAGGAGAGAGAAAGGGAAAAATGAAGTCGGGACGTCACAATGAAGGACGTCCCAATTCATCATCGGTTAAACTGATTAATCGAAGAATTTTAATCTTATCCGTTGATCTTGTTTCGAAGAATACCGGAGGGCTTAAAAGTGATGACCCGTCTTGCGTCAAGGATTAACTCGTCTCCTGTTTGGGGATTTCGTCCTCTTCTCGGGCGTTTATCCTTAACATTAAACTTGCCGAATCCACTCAGAAGAAGATCTTCTCCGGTGATCAGTGACTCTTTAACAAGAGCTATAAACGTTTCTACGGAATCCGTTGCCTGGGCTTTGGTCAGCCCAGGATGCTGCTGATAAACCTCTTGTACGAGGTTTGCTTTTGTCAGTGTCATTATTACACCACCTCCACATTATCAATTGAGTGCTTCTCTAGACTTTTCAATCTATTATATGATACGAAATCTGACAGGCATGTCAATCATAATCGAGTCGTAACGGGGAGCTATACTCATTATTTTTTAGTAACCTTCTTTTACTCGCCAATGGCTAGATGGCATCGGCCATTGTAAAAATAGGAAGATACATAGCAATAACTAAGCCGCCGATCGTTCCGCCCAAAAAAACCATCATAAAAGGTTCGATCATGGCGGTGAGATTTTCTACTGCCTGATCAACCTCTTCATCATAAAAATCAGCAATTTTTTCAAGCATCGCATCAAGAGCACCAACCGATTCGCCGACATTGATCATCTGAACAACCATATTGGGAAAGACGCCAGATTCCTCTAGTGGTTCAGCAATAGGACGACCTTCTGCGATGGAATCAGCCACATGAAAAACCGCTTGCTCAATCACCTTGTTACCTGCTGTCTTCGCCACGACCTGCAAGGCATCAAGGATAGGAACACCGCTCTCCAGCATGGTACTAAGAGTTCGGGTAAACTTGGCCACAGCCACTTTACGGATCAGTACACCTGCGACTGGAGCATGGAGGAGCATTCCATCTATTTTTAACTTTCCCTTTTCAGTAGCATAGATTTTTTTAAAGATAAAACCTGCAATAAAAACGGCCGCAATGAGATAAAGAAGATTAGACTGGGCAAATTCACTCGCATCAACAACCAGCTGAGTCGGTGTAGGTAAGGCACTCCCCATACTGGCAAACATTTCTTCAAAAACCGGGATAACAAAAATCAGAATAACGGCAAGGATAAGAATAGCAATGCCGAGACAGATTGTCGGATAGGTCATGGCTCCCTTGATTTTTTTCTGCAAGGCCATGGATTTTTCCTTAAAGTCTGCCAAACGACTCAATATGGTATCAAGAATACCACCCACCTCGCCAGCCTCAATCATATTTGAAAAAAGGGGATCAAAAACTTTCGGATGCTTACGCATGCCGTCAGCAAGGGTTGTACCTGTTTCAACGTCGTTGACAATCTCAAGGAGAGCGCGTTTAAAAGTCGGATTTTCCTGTTGTTTGGAAAGGATTTGCAGGCTTTGTACCAAGGGAAGTCCTGCATCAATCATGGTAGACATCTGTCGAGTAAAAACAACGATATCCTTTCCTGTAACTTTTGGTTGTAAGAATGCGACATTCGCAAACATATCCTTGGGTTTTTCCTTTATCTTCGGATTTTGGATACGTAAACGTTTGAGCTGAGCAAGAACAGCGGCCTCGTTGCCCACTTCCATCTCACCTTTAATTGTATTGCCTAGGGTATTTTTTCCCTTCCAGATGTAGACAGGCATAATTCAAACTCCAGAAATATTTAAGTGAATGCAGGGACGATCGGATAAACTGTTGACAGTTCCGTTGATAGCCTTTATAAGGTAATATTTTTGGACTAAAATTGAACAGTACATTTTATTCTCATTGTATGTAAGTTTTTTTTCTGATTCAAGAGAAATATTATATTTTTTCAGGAGGTTCGCAAAATGCAGACCAGCAAAGCCGTAAATTATAGCGATGGTCCCTTTCAGCCGATTATAGAGAAATGTGACGGCTGTGATCGTATCGTTGAAGAAAACAGCAGTCAGTATTGTAAAACCTATGTTGATCCGACCGCAAAATGGCGCTTGGGCATATGTAATTTCGCCACCCATGCGAAACCGGAAATAGAGGTTGTCACAGTCCGAGTTAATCCATTGAAGGCGGCAAAACGCGCGAGTTCCAAGCGCAGAGGCTAATAAAGATCATTTCTTTATTGCGAAACCTCGGGTTTTACTCCCCCACCCCTTGGGGTGGGGGAGGTCATTCTTACTTTCTTCCCACTCCCACGTAGCTGAAGCCCGACTTCTTCATGCTTGCTGGATCATACACATTACGTAGATCTATAAAGATCGGCGTCTTCATACTTTCCTTTAATTTCTCGAAATCCAAGGCCCTGTACTGATTCCATTCTGTCATCAGGATCACAGCATCTGCTCCTTCGCAGGCTCCATAGGCATCATGAGCATATTCAACACCTTCTGGAAGATATTTTTTTGCCTCCTCCATGCCCTTCGGATCATGAGCTCTCACCGTTGCTCCTTTTTCCAACAGGGCGGGCAGGATAGTTAAGGCAGGTGCGTCGCGCATATCGTCCGTTTCGGGTTTAAAGGTAAGGCCGAGTACAGCAAGTGTTTTTCCAGCTTCTGAACCACCCAAGGCATCTCTGATTTTCTTGACCATTCGTGCCTTTTGCGCTGCATTAACCTCTACAGCCGCTTCAACGATACGCAGGCTTTCTCCGTACTCCTGAACAAGCCGCATCAGGGCCAAGGTATCTTTGGGAAAGCAGGAACCTCCGTAACCAGGACCGGGGTGGAGGAACTTGTTGCCGATTCTGCCGTCCATACCGATTCCCTTGGCAAGATCTGTGACATTTGCATCTACTGCCTCGCAGACAGAAGCGATTTCGTTGATGAAGCTTATTTTTACGGCAAGAAAAGCGTTGGCAGCATATTTTGTCAGCTCGGCTGTTTCAATGGTAGTGCTGACAATGGGTGTATCGCGCAGGTACAGTGGTTGATATATCTCCCGTAATACCTGTTCGGAACGTTCCGACTCGACTCCGATAACGACTCTGTCTGGACGCATAAAATCGGCAATGGCCGCACCTTCCCTGAGAAATTCAGGATTTGAAGACACATCAAAATCCGCTTCTGGGTTATTTTCTCTTATTATTCTGGAAACTTGGCGGGCAGTTCCGACGGGTACAGTGCTCTTGTCCACAATAACGGTATAGTCTTGGAGAAATTCAGCTACCTCCTTGGCTGCTGCATAAATATACGTCAAGTCCGCGTATCCGTCACCTCTTCGTGAGGTTGGGGTTCCGACAGCGATAAAGACTGCTTCAGCATCAGGGACCGCTTCCGCTAAATCCGTGGTAAAGCGGAGGCGCCCTTCCGCAGCATTTTTTGCCACCAAAGTGTCTAGTCCGGGTTCATAGATCGGGATATTTCCCTCTTTGAGGGTTTTGATCTTCTCCTCAAGTTTGTCTACACAGGTAACGTGATGGCCGAATTCGGCAAAACAGGTTCCAGTCACTAATCCGACATAACCTGTTCCAATCATTGCTATCTTCATTCTCTTTCCTTTTGTTGGGTAAACTGAAAATATACCGTGAGAGCCGAAAAAGTCTCACTGAAAAAGTTTCATAATGGACCTCTATTCCTTCCTGGAGAGAAGGATAAACGAGGGGTTAGCTTAACGTTTAGACCTCTGGCAAGAGGCTGTTTATTGCAGAGGCCTTTCACCGAAGATCGCCGTGCCTACGCGGACCAATGTGGCTCCCTCCTCAATGGCGATGTTGAAGTCGCCTGACATGCCCATAGAAAGCTCAACAGCCTTATTATCATAAAAACAGTTCTCACCTGCAAGCGCCACAGATAATTTTTTTAAGGCCTGAAACCAAGGGCGGCTGGCCTCCGCCTCGCGTCCGTAGGGAGGCATGGTCATTAATCCACGCACCCGCAGGTTTGTTAGGGGCTGCATGGCTCGAAGGAGATCACTTGCATCTTCTGGGAGTACGCCGGATTTTTGCGGTTCTCTGCCCACATTGACCTGAATCAGGATATCAAGTTTTTTCTCTAATAAGCCTGCATGATGATCCAGCGCACGAGCAATTTTTAGGCGTTCAACGGTCTCTATCATTTGAAAAAATTCAGCTGCCGCTTTTGCTTTATTACTTTGTAAATGCCCGATAAAATGCCAGCGCAGGGAAGGGGGCAATTGACTGATTTTTGCTTCAGCATCCTGAAGGTAATTTTCCCCAAACTGAATTTGCTCGCATTGATGAGCTTCTGCGACCATCTCGGCAGGCATACGTTTTGAGACAGCAATGAGCTTGATCTCTTGAGGATCTCTGCCGCATTGTAGGGCTGTTTCTCGAATGACCGATCGTATTTGTTCTAGATTGGTACAGATCATTACTTGCCACCTTGGTCGGCTAAGGTGAAATCGGGTAAGGAGAAAAGCTGCCTGGTATTGCGCGAGGTCTGTCGAGCGACTTCGTCAATGAAAATGCCTCTCAATTCCGCCACCATTGCAGCGGTGTACGGAAGGTATTCAGGACGATTACGTTTACCCCGAAAAGGAACCGGAGTAAGAAACGGGCCGTCTGTTTCCAGCAGCATGCGATTTAAGGGTATCTCTTGGGCAACCTTTTGGAGGTCCAAGGCATTTTTAAAAGTGACAATACCGGGTATAGAAATATATAAGCCCAAGTCAAGTACCTGACGGGCAAAAGCCATGTCGCCAGAAAAGCAATGCATCACGCCGCCAGCCGGAAATGGCCCCTGTTCTCTGATGATGTGTAATGTATCTTCATGGGCCTCGCGGTCGTGGATAATAATTGGTAGAGCCAGTTCTTTGGCAAGCTCAAGTTGTCGCGAAAATTCCAGGCGCTGACGCTCCACCGGGGCATATTTTTTTGCGTAATCAAGGCCGATCTCGCCGTAGGCAACCACTTGTTTTGAGGCAGTCAACTCTTTCAGCTGCTGATAAACAGTATCATCGCCTTCTTCTGCACTATGTGGATGGATACCAACAGAGGCATAGACGCCGGGGAAGGTGTCAGCTAGCTCTACAGCTCGTTGTGAAGTGGCAAGATCAATGCCGATGGTGATGATTGTATCCACATGGCATTGCTCGGCGGAACGAATAATATCGTCAATATCATCCTGACTGGCTTCCATGTCAAGATGACAATGTGAGTCGATCAGGCTGTACCCTGGCGAGAGGGCAGGCGGCGGTGTTCTTTTTTTCATTGTTTTGTAAAAAGTGAGATAATCTGGACTCTCTTTGCAGTCATACCAGAAAGGAGGGGACAGGACAAGAAGATGCAAAGGCTTTGTGGATAAAATTGAGTTCTTGGTCGCCAATGTGTGGGGCAGAGAGAAATATTTTTTTATTCGTCATAAACAATAACCTGCCAACAGCCGCTTCGGTCGCTGCCGACTCTTTGTAATCTGCCTTGGGCTTTCAGTTGGGCCAAGTGTTCCTTAATGGTGCTTTCGCTTTTAAAGAGCTGTACAGCAAGTTCCGATCTGGTGATATGTGGATTTTTCTGTAACAGTTTCAGAAGCTGCTCTTTCGTTGTGGTTTTCTGGGTGGTTTTCTGGGTGGTTTTCTGGGTGGTTTTCTGGGTGGTACAGGTGACTGTCACCCTGAATCCTTCCTGTATTTCCTCGAAAAGAGGCGGGGGGAGGTCATAGTCGGCAAAAGAATTCAAAATCCTTTTGATACCGGAACCGTATCGTTCTATCAGGCCTGCTTCTTTAAAAAGAGCAGCAATCTGCTTATTGCGAATAGTCGAGGTGTAGCTGCCGGAGAGAAGCTGAGGAACAGACAAGCCGCCCAGCAATATTCCGGGATTATAGAATTCTATATGATCGTCAAAGATTTTTATGACAGATTCGGAGGCATGAGTATAATCCCGATGAACGATCATGTTGATAACGATTTCACGCAGGGCGTCCAAGGGGTACTCCCAGCGTTCCGTTCGTTGCGCTGCTCCAGAAATAACGTATCCTTTATTGAGGTGTTTCCGTAGAAACTCTAATGCCTTGTTGACGCTGCTGAAAAGATCCGAACGGACGGTAAGACTGTCTTTGATACTGGTCTCACTGGAGAAACGACCGAGATCAATGGCTGTCAACATAGTTTCTGCATCAGCAAAGAGCAGGTAGCAGGCGTTCGTTATTTGGTCATGCCCTTGCAGCAGCTCATATTTCCGCAGTACTGTTAAGGGCGGGTCGTCAAGAGGAAAAGAACGGTTCTTATTGGCAAGCGTTATGAATGCATTGACCTTGTCGAGAGAGACCACGGCCAGTGTATGGTGCGGATCAGGATAGTGGTCCCAGCTTGTATTAAAGGTTTTCAGGTGCAGGTCAGCTATCTCGGTAATGCTCATCCGGTGGTTTGCATTGTTGACCCGCTTGAAATATCTTCCTTTACAGCTGACCGGCTTAACCGGATATTCAGGGATGAACAGAAGAACCACTTTCTTGCCTTCATACGAAACAATAGAGCTTTCTGGAAGGATTGAAGGTGAGCATGCCTGTTTAATCGTGTTATTCCAGTTCTGAAGAGTTTCTTTCCCTATTTCCAGTCCCTTGACAGTGCCGTTGTCGTCAACTCCTATTAACAGGTTGCCGCCGCTTGTATTGGCAAAGGCACTGAGTGTTTCAACAGCTTCTCTGTCAAAAGAGCGTTTGAACTCTATGGATTCATTTTCTCCCGTTACGATCAGGTTGCGTAGCTCCTGCTGAACTGAAGGGGCCGTGTTGATCAGTGTGTTAAGGGTATTTTCAGACATTTGTACTGATCCGGTTCAAGTGAGACTACGATAAGGTTCTTCGTTTCCAGCACCTCATTTATAATAATTCGTTGTATCTCTTCACGCATCTGACAGGAATTACATGGTATACGTTATAACAAATTCACCCTGGTCAGGTGCCAGAGTGAATGTACAGCGGATGCCTGCCTGTTCACAGGATTTGAGCATGCGCAGGATACCTTTGCCCCGCCGTTCCATATACCCGTACCCGGTCAGAAACGAAGCGATCATCTGATTACGGGTAAACTGACGGTATCGGATGCTGTCAAGCGTCATGGTATTGGGTAGTCCTCCGGGAGAACGAATTTCCAGACGGTTCTGAAACAGAAAAACCCGGATTGATGAGCCGCTGATCGCATAATCCCGGTGGCACACCGCGTTGACAATCCCTTCCCGAAGTGCTTCAACCGGATAGGCGTATGAGGTTTTGTTTTGAATACCCTGAGCAGAGGTCGCTGTCTGCGGCATGGTGAGCTTTAGAAAGGCCAAGGTATCCTCAATAATATTGTCCAAAGTGCCGGTCAGTTCTTTTTCACGGATACAGTCGCCTGAAAAATCGTCTCCCTGATAAGCCCCGCAGAGCACTGAGTACGCTGGAAAATACCGCTGGGGATGTTTACCGAACATCAGCAGCCCTGCTAGGGTAGGGCAGGGTCCGCCGTCCAGAGCAGTCAGTACCGAAAGATGCAGCAGTTCTCGGATCAGCAACTCTTCCGTCTCCATATCCAAGGGACTTTGCTGTAGATGTGCCAGATAGGCATTGACCTTGGCAGGATCAATACTTTGCACTGCGGCTTTGAGCACCGGTGTCTCATCAAATTGCAGCACATTTTTCTGCTGAAACAGACGCAGCAGTTCCTGCTGGGTCGGCACCTGTTTGGTCGAGCCGACCCTGATGTAATACAGTCCCCGGTTGGTGGAATAGGCGGTTTCACCGCGAGGAACCGTGACGGCAAGAATCTGCCGGTCCTCGATATATACCCGTTCAATGCGCGGAATCAAGGCCGGTCTGATATTATGACGGCATACATTAACAACAAACTCTTCGATATCACGGCGGGTACAGCCTACAGGCACACCGTTGTCATCCACCCCGATCAGAACGGTTCCGCCCTCAAAGTTCGCAAAAGCCGCAATTTCTTCAGCCAGCGTATTTTCGTGGACATCTTCCGTCTTGAATTCCACAGCAGAGGATTCACCGTTCCGAAGTATCTCAAGCAGTTCATCCTGTTTCATCCGGTTACTTCTCCTCTGTACTCAACGGTTTGCGATTCGCCATCGTTCAGCAATGTTCTGATGTCGAGCAAAGATGTCTCCTGCTGTATTTCTCTTTTTCAGGCGATGTTATCTCCAGCAACCTTGAACGATACGTACCACCTTGTCCAAATCCTCGTCACTCATGTTTGTGCCGGAGGGCAGGCAAAGGCCGTTATGAAAAATGACTTCGGCAACTTGTCCGCCCACGGTTGCACAGTCTGCATACAGAGGTTGCATATGCATGGGTTTCCAAGTCGGCCGGGACTCGATATTGTTGTTTTCTAGCTCCTGAATAACTGTATCACGGTCGGTGCCTGCCTGTGCAGGATCAATGGTCAGACAGGTAAGCCAACGGGTGGAGCGGGCGAAATCGGGTTCCGGCATAAAAGCAATGCCGGGCAGATCAGCCAGTTGCGCTTTGTAATAGGCAAAGATTTCCCGCTTTCTCTGCACACGATCATCCAGCACCCGGAGCTGTCCCCGGCCGATTGCAGCCAGCACATTGCTCATCCGATAATTATAACCCATTTCAGTATGTTGATAATGCGCGGCATTATCTCTGGCCTGGGTGGACCAGAACTTAACCTTGCTGATTAATGCCTCATCATCGGAGACAATCATACCTCCCCCGGAGGTGGTGATAATTTTGTTGCCGTTAAAGGAATAAAAACCGGCCTGTCCGAAGGTTCCCGGAACCTTGCCTTTGTATTTCGCCCCGAGGGCCTCGGCAGCGTCTTCAATCAGGATGACGCCATGTTTGTCACAGGCGGCTTTGATGGGATCAATATCAGCAGGTTGCCCATAGAGATGTACCAGCACCACGGCCTTGGGCAGACAACCTTGGGCGGCACGCTGTTCAAGCTCCGAAGCCAATAGAGCCGGGTCCATGTTCCAGCTGGAATGATCTGAATCAATAAAGACAGGCGTGGCTCCTTGATAGAGGATGGGATTGGTGCTGCCGACAAAGGTGAAGGTGGAGCAAAACACGACATCACCGGACGTAACTCCTGCATAACGCAACAACAGATGCAGAGCGGCTGTCCCAGAAGCGACGGCTGCGGCGTATTTGGCTCCGACTGTGTCGGCAAACTCACGCTCAAAGGCGTCTAACTGCGGGCCGACCGGAGCAATATAATTGGAAGCAAATGCTTCGTGGACAAAATTCAGCTCTTGGCCGTCCATGTGTGGGGCGGAGAGAAATATTTTTTTATTCGTCATAAACAATAACCTGCCAACAGCCGCTTCGATCGCTGCCGATTCGTTTTAATCTGCCCTGAGCTTTCAGTTGAGCCAAGTGTTCCTTAACAGTGCTCTCACTTTTTGAGAGCTGTACAGCAAGTTCCGATCTGGTGATACGTGGATTTTCCTGTAACAGTTTCAGGAGTTGCTCTTTCGTTGTGGTTTTCTGGGTGGTTTTCTGGGTGGTGCAGGTAACCGTCACCCGGAATCCTTCCTGTATTTCCTCGAAAAGAGGCGGGGGGAGATCATAGTCGGCAAAAGAATTCAAAATCCTTTTGATACCAGAACCGTATCGTTCTATCAGGCCAGCTTCTTTAAAAAGAGCGGCAATCTGCTTATTACGAATCGTTGAAGTATAGCTGCCGGAGAGAAGTTGACGGATTGACAAGCCGCCAAGTAATATTCCTGGATTATAGAATTCTATATGATCGTCAAAGATTTTTATGACAGATTCGGAGGCATGGGTATAATCCCGATGCACGATCATGTTGATAACGATTTCACGCAGGGCATCCAGTGGGTAGTCCCAGCGTTCCGTTCGTTGTGCTGCACCGGAAATAACGTATCCTTTATTGATGTGTTTCCGTAGAAACTCTAATATGTTGATGACGCTGCTGAAAATATCTGAACGGACGGTGAGACTGTCTTTAATGCTGGTTTCACTGGATAAACGACCGAGATCAACCGCAGTATGCATGGTTTCCGCATCGGTAAAGAGCAGGTAGCAGGCATTTGTTATCTGATCGTGCCCCTGCAGCAGCTCATATTTTCTCAAGACGGTTAAGGGAGGGTCGTCAAGGGGAAGAGAACGGTTCTTGTTGGCACGCGTGATGAATTCGTTGACCTTGTCGAGAGATACCCCGGCCAGTGTATGGTGCGGATCAGGATAATGATCCCAGCTTGTGTTAAAGGTTTTGAGATGCAGGTCAGCTATCTCGGTAATGGTCATTCGGTAGTTCGCGTTGTTGAACCGCTTGAAATACTTCCCTTTGCAACTGACGGGCTTAACCGGATATTCAGGGATAAAGAGCAGGGCTACCTTCTTGCCTTCATAGGAAATAATGGAGCTTTCTGGAAGGATTGAAGGGGAGCATGCCTGTTTGATCGTATTATTCCAGTTCTGAAGAGTTTCTTTTCCTATCTCCAGCCCCTTGACCGCCCCGTTGTCATCAACTCCTATGACGAGTGTGCCGCCGTGTGTATTTGCAAAGGCACTGAGCGTTTCGACGGCCTCTCTGTCAAAAGAGCGTTTGAACTCTGTTTGTTCATTTTCGCCTGCTGCAATCAGGCCGGGCAATTCCAAGTGTGTTGAAAGCATAAAGGTTAACTTAGACTTCGGCTGATGTCTATCTGGGAGTAACTGGAGCAATAGAGTTGGCAGGCAAATGCTTCGTGGATAAAATTAAGTTCTTGGTCGCCCATGTAAGGGGCGGATAAAAATATTCGTTTATTCATACAGCACAGAAGATTTGAGATGCAATTTTCATTAATTTCCCAGAAGGGTTGCAAGTATATATCGAATATCTTTCAATATACTGTAGTTATTTATATAGTCCTTATTGAGGCGTACTTTTTCCGGGTAGATGATTTTATTGTTATATTGTTCAGGATTCTCAACTTCTGCAAGCAACATTTCCTCATTGCGGAACTGTAATGTAGCTGGACCAGTTATACCCGGTCTGACAGACAGCACCACCCTATCGTCTCCTGTGAGTTTATCTGCAAATCCGGGAACATCTGGGCGTGGACCGACAAAACTCATATCCCCGACAAAAACATTAATCAATTGAGGAAGTTCATCAATTTTTGTTTTTCTAAAAAAATGTCCAATGGTAGTTATTCGTGAATCATTCGAGGTCGTCACGGATGTATCAATATCACTCACAGTGCGCATTGTGCGAATTTTGATTACCTTGAATATCTTGCCATATCGTCCTACTCGTCTCTGAGTAAAAAAACCGTTCTCGCCAGTATCTATCCGCGCCAGCAATGCCGCAAGGAGAATCAACCACCAGAAAAAAAAAATTCCACAAGAAGCCAAGAAAAAGTCAAAAATTCTTTTTTTCAGAGTAGCGCTAAACGATAGGCCCTGTATAGTATTATTGGTAGCCATATGTAGCAAGAGTGTCAGCAATATGCGATTTGATTTTTTCTCTATGAACCTTACCTAACACTGCTCTCCCCTTGCCAACACTGTCCTTTCTCACATTTTGATGTAAATACTCATCGAAAGTATTAGGTAGTTGCTTATTCAGAAAATATGCAAGACGTGCAAATTCTTTTACGGGTTCATTGACAAACTCTTCGTACTTGACGCGCAGTATATTTTCAGCGGGAATAGCAGAAAGATCTCTCTCGGCATTTTCAACACAGGCTTTCCATTGGAGGGCACAGACTTCAGGTAACGAATATTGCTCCAGCAATGCGTCCATACCATCTGTCACCGGCCCCCACCGAGCGAGCCGTTTTTCATTTGAAGTCAGTTTATATAAGCGATGAAGCAGATAGCGGGAGGCATAATATGGTAAGTCCGAAGGTGGAACATACCTTGTCTTTCTGAGGACATATGGTATGTTCAGCGTTGCCTTCCAGCGTTTCAGTGCGGAAGCTACGACATCCATACCGTCACGTACAATAAAAATATATTTGGCATCAGGAATGACTTTATTGACAAACCCCACACGAAGTGAGTTGGCACATGTTTTTTCTACAACCGTATCTAACTTTTTTCCTTTTCCTATCTTATCAAACTGTTTGCTAATATAGGCCCGAACTTCAGGAGATGCCATCTGGGGAGTAAACTCGTCTGATGGGTACTGCACGTTACCATGCCGCCAAATGTAATTAATCTCATCGCACGGCCAAGTACCTACTTCTGAAAGCTCTATCAGTAGATCACGCAACATATTTGTACCTGAACGCGGTGCTCCAATAATGATAACGGGCTTATACATAATACCAAGTAAATTCTAAATAAATCATATAAACATATCACGTATCATTATGTTCAGAAACGGCCCCATTGACCAAAGATGTCCACGTTTCCAATACAGATACCTCTGAAAACATTTCGTCGCCAATTTTTTTTGCAGCTGAGCTCATTCTTTGCTTTCGCTCTTCATCAAGATAGATAGACTCAATAGCATGTGCTATAGATTTCGGTTGATCCGGCGTAACGTGCATGCCGATGTTAGACGATTCTACAAAATGTGCAAGTTGACTTTCAGGCTCGACTACAACCAGCAAGGGGCAACCCTCTACCAGATAGGTCATCGTTTTACTTGGAAAGGCGAATTGATATATTCCTTTAGCCAAACTGACAACACCAAGATCCGCATCGGCGATTATTTTTCGTACAACGCTGACATTCTGATGGGGAAAAAAACGTATATTTTTCATTTCACAAGCATTCTCTTGCAAAGTATCCAGAGCAAGACCTTCCCCGACAAATACCATTTCTATCATTGGTCTGTGAGTCAATTCTTTCATTGCCTCAATAAACAACTCCAATTTTTGAAAGCGGCCAAGGTTTCCGGTAAATATGACTCTAAATTTTCCTTTCGATTTCAGCATGCTGTCTGCCGAAGATGTAGAATCGGTATAATTGGGTAATGGGAAGTTGTTGATTATATAAATATTATCTTGACGGCAATTCGGTCTGGTCATGAGCGATCTTTTCATGTCTTCCGAGAGAACGATGACTCGCTTGGCAGCCATACAAGTCATGTTGTCTATGTGTCTTAGCAGGTTATAAACAAGTGGATTGTTGAATTCACCTGAAATACGTCCTATTTCAGGGTGAATATCCATACAATGATAGAAAAAGGAAGCACCCGTTATTTTTGCAGCCATAGCTGCAGCAAACCCCAGTACCACAGGAGGAAATGTTGAAGCCATGATGATATCGAATCGTCCTTTTAGTAAGGAAAAACAAAATACTCCTATAGTAAAAGAGGCAATATTAATTAATCGAAATATGACATGTCGGCCATGTTCTCGAAATAACGAAAATCGATAAACCTTTATTCCATCTATCTCTTCTCTGGCCCCCTGTTTTTTAAACGAAACGTTTTTCTTATATGAAGGCTGAGTTGACAATACTGATACTTCATGCCCCTCATCTACGAGCCTTTTTCCAATGGAACGAAGCATTGAGGCGTAAGGAGGGGTGTCTGGCCAGAAATAACGATGAATTAAAAGTATTCTCATGAGAAATAGCAGCAAGAGGAATGAAAATAATTCATGACTTAGATCTCATCGATTGGTCAATAAAAAGTGTATATAATTAATTGACTAAACATAAACAAATCATAACGTTATAAGAGATGCCGGTATTTTGACCGTATTTGCAGAGATGTCCTTTAAGCGCTATATTGGGCCAGATAATAAGTATTCCTAAACAGGAAACTTCTCAACAGCCTATTTTCACAAGCAATCATCCAATATGTTGATTTCACTTACTAAGATTTCAAGGTGTTGTTTTTTCATGTAAAACAATTAATTCAATTACTAGATTATTAACCAATCGGTGAGTTAGATGTCTTTCCGTTTACATGTAAATTGAACCCAAGCCATTTCATCTCGCATGCTATCAATAAAATTCAGAACACGCCAAACTACATTGGAAACCCCAGCAGTATATTTACTTTGATTACCATAAGCAAGCAGTCTTGGAGGTTTAGAATAGACATTTTTCACCGTCAAATAAGTTTTATTACAAAAGTTGAGCATAAATTTTTTTGATAAACCGTATCGCATATTTAAAAAATTTCTTTGCAGATACGAATGGTTATTTAATGAATGAATCCCGACCATACTTATTTTTCGAGCGATTATTCGAGACGCACTATTGATGTTTTTAAAATCGAAAATTAATATGCCTGTATCAGTCAGTAATTCTTTAGCTCTTCGTAAAGTATCTAAGGGGTCGGTATGTAACATTAAATTCCCAAGAATTAAAATTACATCGAACTTTTCTTGAGAGAAGTCAATATGCTGTATAACACCTTGGCATGCTCTAATTCTTTCTTTTCCATTAAGATTTTTAATTTGTGGACTTGGATCAACGGCTAAAAAATTTGCTTTGGGATAATAGCTTGACAGTAAATCAGTTGTGAATCCATCACCGCAACCGATATCAAGAGTTGAAAATTGATCATGAATCTGGTGCTGTTTGTTTATTTCCTTGATAATAGGTTGAATGATTCCGCTTTTTAATTCATCTTGATTATTCCAATCAAATGAGGTGTAGATGTTAGTACTTCCATCTGTTATATCTGATGTTTCAATAAAATATTTTCTGTACTCATCTTCTTGTAAATTGATTACCTTACTGGCATCTACTTTAGAAAAAGTATTTATTATTTCATTTACATTTGTATCAAAAGACACACTGCATCTAACGCAAAAGGCATGTCCATTCTCAACGTTTCTAAATGACTTAAAAAGAAGCTTTACTTGAGATGATTCTTTACATATAGGGCATTTCATGATATCAGCCTATTTTCTTGTTTTAGATGATAAGTTGTTGAAGCTGATGGGGATACGGAAG
Organism: Candidatus Electrothrix laxa; assembly: GCA_942492895.1. Taxonomy (GTDB): domain Bacteria; phylum Desulfobacterota; class Desulfobulbia; order Desulfobulbales; family Desulfobulbaceae; genus Electrothrix; species Electrothrix laxa. The sequence goes on along the minus strand of OW818652.1, from coordinate 2,877,574 downwards.
TTTTGAGCAATAACTCAATCCTCAATCAGCCTGATCAATATTATTTACGATCTGCAAAATAATCCACCGACCTGAACGCGAACTCCCCTCACGCCTCAGCATCCCTTTTGCTTTCAATTTTCCAAAATACTCTTTGACGGTATCAGGGCGCATAGACAGCATATCAGCAAGTTCCTTGCTGGTGGCTCTGGGATTTTTTTTCAGCAGCCCTAAAATTGTCTGTTCAAGTTCTGTAATCGGGGGGGTAATCGGGGGGGTAATCGGGGGGGTAATCGGGGGGGTAACCTCTTCCGTCAGTTCAAAACTGACCAGCAATCCTGAACCGACCTCTTCAATGCAAAAGCGCACGCCAGGATATTCTGCCAATTCTTTCCGAATACGGACAAAACCGCTACCATATTTTTCGATATTCCGAGTTAGATAAAACGCTTCGGCTATCAACTTATTGCGCAGGTGTGATGAATAAGTATCGGTCTCCAGGTCGGCAAGGGTTAAATCACCATAGAGTTTTCCGGGGCTGAAGAAGGTAATACTGTTATCAAAGATTTTGATCTGGATATCAGAAGGGTTAGTATAATCTCTATGAACAACAGCATTGAGCAACACCTCACGCAGGGCCGCAAGAGGATAGGCAAACCGTTCTTTCCGCTGCAAACTTCCGTCAAATTCAAAGGCCACGCGAATATTGGCAATGACACATTTCATAGCCTGTTCCACTGCCTCGAACAGGGTAGCGGTAATTTGGCGATCATCAATGATTATGCTTGATGTTTTGAAGCGTCCGATATGAATATGATGTCGTAACGGTTCATCGGCAAATAAAAGCAGGGCCGCCCAAGTCGGATGACCTTGGGAAAGGAACTTGAGTTTCTCTAAAGCCAGCAGAGGGGAAAGATCCAAGGTGAAGCGATTGCTCTGGTTTACTTGGGCAATAAACTTCTCAATCTTGTCGAGGGATAAAGCATCCAGTGATGCTCTCGGAGCTTCATGTGCATCCCAGGATATCTGCAATGACTGAAGATATAGATCTGTGATCTCACTTAAAGCAAGCTGATGGTTTGAAGTGGCGATTCGTTTAAAATAGCGTCCCTTTGTGTTGACAGGTTTTACGGGATATTCATCAATATGAATCCTGACAATCATCTGATCATGCAGAGAAACTGCATCAATATCAGGGATAATAGAAGGACTTGTACCGGACTTGATCTGGCCGAGCCATTCATTGAGCGTTTCTTTGCCCACAGAGGTGCCGCATAGAGTGCCGTCATCTGCCACACCGATCAGCACTGTCCCGCCCTGAGCGTTGGCGAATGCCACCAACGTTTCTATGGATTCCCGGCCAAAGGATTTTTTGAATTCAACGGTTTGCGATTCTCCGGCCTTCAAAAGTGTCTCAATATCAAACAAGGCAGCCCTCTAATACGTTTTCCACACGGTTTGTTGAACATAATCCGTATAGCTGACCATAATCCGTACAACTTTTTCCGATACATTCGGCATGCTGTAATCAGCCACTTGTCGCAGCAGTCGCTCCTGACTACGCGGTTGGTTTTCCAGAATTTTCAGCCCTTGCAGAACGCGATCAGGCTCTAGGCCGGTCATAATCACAGCAGCCTCTTCCATACCCTCAGGACGTTCATGAGCCTCACGGATATTCAAGGCTGGAAAATTCAGGATGGAGGATTCCTCGTTAATTGTGCCGCTGTCGGAAAGCACCGCATAAGCATTTTGCTGCAAATGGACGTAATCGTTAAAACCGAGAGGCTTGAGTAGTTCAACCTCGTCCGCAAAGGTAATACCCATCTTCTGGATACGGTTCCGGGTGCGGGGATGGGTGGAGACAATGATGCGTTTTTTGTAGACCTCTGCCAAGGTGTTGAGGATATGGACCAGTTTATTGAAGTTCTGGTCGGACTCAATATTTTCCTCACGATGGGCAGAGATAACAAAATATTCATGTTGCTGCAAGTCTAAACGTTGCAGGACATCTGAACCATCTATCCTGTCTTTATAGTGCTGCAAGACCTCGAACATCGGGCTGCCGGTTTTGATCACCCGGTCAGGCGGCAGCCCCTCGCGCAACAGGTATTCCCTGGCAATATCGCTGTACGTCAGATTGATATCGCTGACATGATCAACGATCTTCCGGTTGGTTTCTTCAGGTACTCGCTGGTCAAAGCAGCGGTTGCCCGCCTCCATATGGAAGATGGAAATTTTTCGTCGTTTTGCTGGAATAACAGCCAAGCAGCTGTTGGTATCGCCCAGAACGAGCAGGGCCTCTGGATTCTCTTTTTCCAGAATCGGATCCAGCTTACTGATGGTGTTGCCGATGGTCTCAGCGGCATTGCGACCGGCGGCATTCAGGAAGTGATCAGGTTTGCGGATACCGAGATCATCGAAAAAAATCTGATTGAGTTCAAAGTCATAGTTTTGACCTGTATGAACGAGCACATGGTCAAAATATTGATCCATGGCTGCGATCACCCTGGAGAGCCGTATGATTTCCGGTCGGGTACCGACCACGGTCATTGCTTTTAGCTTTTTCATAATGCCACTTTTTCCCAAAAGGTATCCGGTGTTGCAGGGTCAAAGACCTGATCGGCCCAGAACAGGCAGATCATCTCTGTGTCTCCATTGTTCTCAATAGAGTGCGTATATCCTGGTGGAATATCAACTACTTTGATTGCACTGTCATCAACCGGATATGCAAGTATCTCGTCTGAATGAATATGGCGGAAGCGGATTATGCCCTGGCCCTGAATAACACAGAATTTTTCCAGCTTTGTATCATGATAATGGTCGCCCCGAGTTATGCCGGGCAGTGTTTTGGAAACAAAGATCTGTCCGAAATGCTCTGATTTGATCAGCTCGAACAGCCAGCCGCGCTCGTCATTACGCATGGTCACTGGCGAAGCGAAATCATCCTCTGGAAGAAAGGATAGATAGGTGGCGTACAAACATTTCATGAAATCATCTGCAAGGTCAGGAACTAGCAGGGTCTGCCGGATAGCATGCAGCTGCCGGATACGTTCCCCGAGTTCGCCGAGCGTCACTCTGAAGGTTCGCGCAACTGTATATCGCTGCCGGGTCGGATCGCCGTCATAGTCGAGATGACGAAGAAAGGCTGCCACGACATCGTCTATATAGACCAGTTCCAACTCATGCTCAGGATCAGAGATGCTGATCTCCAGTCCACGGGCGATATTATGACAGAAGGTGGCCACAACCGTGTTGTAATTCGGTCGGGACCATTTGCCGAATACGCCCGGCAATCGATACACAGCTATCTGGGCTTCTGTTGCCCGGCTGTACTCCAGCACGACGTCCTCGGCAGCCTTTTTGCTTTTGCCGTAGGGGTTGTCCTGAGCAGCCTGAGTGGAAGAAGAGAGAACAATTTTGGGCGAGCGTCCCGCCGCCAGCAGATACTCGACTATATCCTGAGTTAAGCCGGTATTGCCGCTTGCAAATTCTTGTTCATGCTCCGGTCTGTTGATCCCGGCCAGATGAAAAATAATATCAGCCTGTAGCAGGGAGGCCTCCAGCGTGGAACGATCATCTTTCCTAGTACAGACGGAGACCGTGACATCATCTCGCCGCTGTAATGCTGTTACAAGGTTTCTGCCGATAAACCCGGCTGCACCGGTAACGAGTACGTTTTTCATACCTTATAATCCTTTTTCGGTGCAATCAGCGGTTTTCCTGCCACTCAGCAAGCTCGTCCCGTACAAGCTGCAGCGACAGCAGTTTCTCTTTGATCTGGTCCACGGTTAGTCGCTCCGTATTATGGGAGTTATAGTCTTCCGCAGCCGAGACCTCTTCCTGTCCTTCAATAAAATATTTATTGTAGTTCAGATCACGGTCATCCGAAGGAATTCGATAATAGCCACCAAGATCTTCAGCATGACTCAGCTCTTCTCGGGTCAGCAGGGTTTCATAGAGTTTTTCTCCATGCCTGGTGCCGATAATCTTGACGGGATTGTCTGCCTGAAAGAGTTCTTTTATCGCCTGAGCCAGATCCTCCACTGTTGCCGCCGGAGCCTTCTGGACAAAGGTATCGCCTTGGCGGGCATGGGTGTAGGCGTAAAGCACCAGATCCACTGCATCATCTATGGACATAAGAAAGCGGGTCATCTTGGGGTCGGTCACGGTGAGCGGCTCTCCTTCCTTGATCAGCTTGATAAAGAGCGGGATCACCGAGCCCCGTGAAGCCATGACATTTCCGTAGCGGGTGCAGCACATGGTTGTTTTGCTTGGATCGGTAAATCGGGACTTGGCCACCATCAGTTTTTCCATCATGGCCTTGGATATGCCCATAGCGTTGATGGGGTAGACGGCCTTATCCGTACTCAGGCAGATGACATTTTTCACACCCTTGTCCACAGCGGTGCTTAAGACGTTTTCTGTGCCCAGAACATTGGTCTTCACTGCCTCCAAGGGATGAAATTCGCAGGAGGGTACCTGTTTTAGGGCAGCAGCCTGAAAGACATAATCCACCCCCTCCATAGCTGGGGCAATGCTTTTCGGGTCTCGAACATCGCCGATATAGAATTTCAGCTTGTGATTCGCCAGGTTGATCCGCATATCTTCCTGTTTTTTTTCGTCCCGGCTGAAGACCCGTATTTCTTTGATGTCTGTATCCAGGAAGCGTTGGAGGACGGCGTTGCCGAAGGTGCCTGTGCCGCCAGTTATGAGGAGGGTTTTGTTTTTGAACATAGAAAACTCGCTTTGCGTACGATTAATTATTTCTTTTAAGTTAGTATATTTCAAGAAATATAGGGTATTATTTGTTGTCGAGCTGTCGCTTTAATTCCGCAATGAGCCTTTTCTGATCATCAAGTGCTTTGTCCTTATCATTAATCGCCTTTTTCTGATCATCAATGGTTTTGTCACGAACCGCTATAATGCGTTCAAGACTACCAAGTTCCTCTATGATTTCATCCTCCACGTCCATAGTCTTCCTGACCTGCGGTTCGGAAGCGGCTTTTATCAATCTCCGGATGATCTCCCTGTACTCCGCAGGATAATCAGACTCTGAAATATCAAGAAAATGCGGTGTGGTTACCGAAGCGGGCTGTTCGAACACGGCCAGCACTTTTTCCAGCAGGTTTCTCCTTTTCCGCCTCAGTTCGGGAATCTGAATAACAAAGCTGTCGTGGGTCAGGCTTTCAATGAATTCCTCCTGAGCAGAAAGTTCCTCGCCTGTGGCGTTATCGTAATACTTCCGTTCTACCCTGGTCACCGGAACATGAATATTATCGAGCCGGTGACCCAGGAAATAAATACTGAGGATCGGACAGGCCTTCTGTCTGCTATCCTGATCATAGATGTTATTTTTATTTGAATACTGTTTACCGAGATAGTTGCGGAACCGCATGATGTCGGTGGAAAATTTTGCCTTCTGGATCTCGATAATAATCCGTTTGAAACCGCCGTCCGGCAGCCGGACAGTTGCGGCAAAGTCGAGCCGGTAGACCGTGAGCGACCTGTTCCCCTTGTCGACATCGTCACTGTATTCCGTCGGCTGAAAATCAAGGCGTTCTATTTCTTCGCCGATAATGAGCGAGATAAATTTTTTCGCTATGGTGTTGTCATCCATTAAATATTTGAAGACAACATCATAAACTGGATTTGCTATCTGCACTGTTCTTGTCCTGATTTATTTCTTGTCGAGCTGCTGCTTTAATTCTGCAATGAGCCTTTTCTGATCATCAATGGTTTTGTCACGAATCGCTATAATGCGTTCAAGATTGCCGAGTTCCTCTATGATTTCATCCTCCACATCCATAGTTTTCCTGACCTGCGGTTCAGATGCGGCTTTTATCAGTCTCCGGATTATCTCCCTGTACTCCGCTGGATAATCGGCCTCCGAAATATCAAGAAAATGCGGTGTGGCTACCGAAGCGGGCTGTTCGAACACCGCCAGCACTTTTTCCAGCAGGTTTCTCCGTTTCCGCCTGAGTTCGGGAATCTGAATAACAAAGCTGTCATGGGTCAGACTTTCAATAAATTCCTCCTGAACCGAGAGTTCCTCGCCTGTGGCGTTGTCGTAATACTTCCGTTCCACCCTGGTGACGGGAACATGAATATTATCCAGCCGGTGACCCAGGAAATAAATACTGAGGATCGGACAGGCTTTCCGTCCGCAGCCCTGGTCATATACGTTATTTTTATTTGCATACTGTTTGCCGAGATAATTGCGGAACCGCATAATGTCGGTGGAAAATTTAGCCTTCTGGATCTCAATAATAATTCGTTTACAAGCTCCGTCCGGCAGCCGTACGGTCGCGGCGAAGTCAAGCCGGTAAACAGTGAGCGACCTGTTTCCCTTGTCGACATCATCACTGTATTCCGTCGGCTGAAAATCAAGGCGTTCTATTTCTTCGCCGATAATGAGCGAGATAATCTTTTTCGCTATGGTGTTGTCGTCCATCAGGTATTTAAAAACAACATCATAAACCGGATTTGCTATCTGCACAGTTCTTGTCCTGATTTATTTGTTGGCGAGCTGTCGCTGTAATTCCGCAATGAGATCATCCTTATCATCAAGTTCCTTGTCCTTCTTCTCGATGGTTTTGTCACGAATCGCTATAATGCGTTCAAGATTGCCGAGTTCCTCTATGATTTCATCCTCCACATCCATAGTCTTCCTGACCTGCGGTTCAGATGCGGCTTTTATCAGTCTCCGGATTATCTCCCTGTACTCCGCTGGATAATCGGCCTCCGAAATATCAAGAAAATGCGGTGTGGCTACCGAAGCGGGCTGTTCGAACACCGCCAGCACTTTTTCCAGCAGGTTTCTCCGTTTCCGCCTGAGTTCGGGAATCTGAATAACAAAGCTGTCGTGGGTCAGACTTTCAATAAATTCTTCCTGAACCGAGAGTTCCTCGCCTGTGGCGTTGTCGTAATACTTCCGTTCCACCCTGGTGACGGGAACATGAATATTATCCAGTCGGTGACCCAGAAAATAAATACTGAGGATCGGACAGGCTTTCCGTCCGCAGCCCTGGTCATATACGTTATTTTTATTTGAATACTGTTTGCCGAGATAATTGCGGAATCGCATAATGTCGGTGGAAAATTTAGCCTTCTGGATCTCAATAATAATTCGTTTAAAACCTCCGTCCGGCAGCAGTACGGTCGCGGCGAAGTCAAGCCGGTACACAGTGAGCGACCTGTTTCCCTTGTCGATATCATCACTGTATTCCGTCGGCTGAAAATCAAGGCGTTCTATTTCTTCGCTGATGATGAGCGAGATAATTTTTTTCGCTATGGAGTTGTCATCCATCAAGTATTTAAAAACAACATCATACACCGGATTTGCTATCTGCACAGTTCTTGTCCTGATATTATTGAGTTCAATTTTTTAGGACTCCAGGCCTCCCGTTTTGTGCCGCCGCATGTTGTTTTTTCATCCCGGCTGAAGACCCTTATTTCTTTAAAGAAAACGTTGGAGGACGGCGTTGCCGAAGGTGCCTGTGCCGCCGGTTATGAGGAGGATTTTGTTTTTGAACATAAAAATGGATTCCTTTTGCGAGAAAAATAAGCTTACAGGCCCATTTTTCGTTTTTCAAGTGGCTGTTTGTGTAAACTCGGAAGTTATTTAGGAGCAACTCTATTGTTTATAGTAAGCGGACACTGGCGCCATAATCTTTCTGAACTCCTCGGGAGAGATAGTTTTTTTGGGCTTCCAATCACTTGGTTTTCTCGCAACAAGTAGCCAACTATCTCGCCATCCAGTGAAAAAAGATGTTAGCATCAAATATATGGGGCGTATTTTAGATGGAATTCGATTAAGCATATGATGACAACTGCGCAGTTCCAATATTTCAAAATTAAGGTATTGAACCAGCAGTTCAAAATCTCTTTTTACATATTCGCGAACATGACCACGCCATGCTCCGGGATACCAATAAAATGTCCCGTAATCAGGCAAATTAGACTGTCCTTTGAGTACAGCAATTCTTTTTCGGATATTAACAGCATTCGGGACTGTTATAAATAACAAGCCATTTGGTTTCAGCAATTCACATAAATCATTCAGAACATCTCTCGGAGAATCATGTAAATGCTCTAGCACATCATGAGACATAACCATGTCAAAATATTCTTTCCTAAAAGGAAGATACTCCTCTCCTGCTAACTTGAAATCAATTCCTATTTTCTCTGTAAAAGCAATAATTTTACTTAAATTGTCGCCTTCTCTGTGCCAGTCATCACATAAATCGTCATAGGCAGAACACTCATATCCTAAAAACTGTATTACAGCAGTCTTCTCGCATGGACCGGAACCAAAATCTAGTATTTTCGATCCCTCGGGAAGATATTTTATAATAGTATTGGATACATTGTCTACTACACCGTTTTGTAACGTATTGTTGACATATTCTGGAAAAGGGAATTGTCGTTTTACTCTTTCTTTACAATCATCAATCCTCATAATCAATCGCTCCTTATGATTCCAATCTACTACTTGTTTGATAGTGAAATTACTTTTCGATAGAACTCTGCGTGATTCCTAGCGGCTATTGAGATATCAAGATGCTGTTGAGCAACAATGCGTGCCCTTGCTCCCATTTCTTGGCGCAACGTAGGATTGTCCAAAAGGAGTTGAACCTTTTCGCTCAATGCCTTGGCGTCTTTAATCGGGACAACAAATCCGGACACTCCGTCTTCAATGTATTGATTAACCGACCCTACGTCTGTGGAGACAACAGCTTTTCCCATGGACATTGCTTCCCAGACAACAGTAGGACTGGCTTCTGCAAGAGATGAAATAATTACAATATCGGCACCTTTCAGGACAGCAGGCACGTTTTTTACTAATCCAAGAAAGAGTATTTTTTCATTTAATTCTGAGGATGTAATCTGTTTTTCCAAACGCTGTATGTACTCTTTCTGGCTGTTTATCTTCGCGCCTGCAACAAAAAAAGAAATGTTTCGATCTCGCTGTGTCAGAATTGAAGCCATACTTATAAAGTACGCAAGCCCCTTGCCGGGAGCAAAGCCGGTGACAGTGAGTATTTTAATGCCATTGGCTTCTGTTAACCGTTTATCCGAATCGACAAGCTCAGGGTTAAAGATTGTCATATCAACAGGCGCATGAATTTCTGTAAGTGGCTTTTTTTCAAGTACGTCGCTCTCTTGCAGGTAGAAATCTCGTACTCGTTGACCTGCAACTATAAAACCGGAGGCACAATGGCTGGCAAGAGCCATACTGATTTTTTTTATAATTGCATCCATACCTGTATCGTTTAAATGCCATACAACAGGGATGCCGATTAATTTGGCAGCGATGGCTCCTTTGAGTTGATAGGAACCGTTCACATGGACTAAATCAAACTTATGCTTTCGAAAAAAGAGGCAGAGCCGGATGATTTCGAATGGAAAAAAAAGAATATACCTGAATAATATTTTTTTTTCTTTGGTTAACCGAGTAATGTTCAGAGCTGTGGCTTTAACACCGGCATGTGAAAGTTCTTGTGTAAATCTCTCGGAATCAAGATTTGGATAAACTATATGGGTATCAACTCCGAGGGGTTTTAACGCCTTAGCTACCTGGACAATGCGTCGTGCGGGGCCACCGAAGCGGCCTTCTTCGGTTATGTTGCAGAGTGTGATTTTTTTTAGATGCATTTATAAATTTTGGTGGTCTCCCTATTGAGTGTTGTTGAAGTTTGAAGATACCAGCAGTTCACTGAAACGGCTCACTTTATGGCTCATGCCCTCTGTGATTCAAGTCCTTGTAATTGCGTTATTTTTAGCTTGGCAACACTCAAGAGGGGCACCACCTAAATTTTGTTAGTAAGTTTTTTGATCTAATTGTTTTTTATAGAAAGCATAATATTTATTCGCAATGTGTTCAGTGGAAAAATTATCGCGAATATGAACTGCCCCCTTGCGGGCTTTACTAATAAACGTCTCAGGAGACTCTATGTAATGGGTAATTAGATCAATGATTGAATTCAGCTCATCATCGTCATTAATATAATTGAAAAAAGCTTCTTTTTTATCCAACTCTATAATACCCGGCAATCTTCTAGCTATGATAGGAATACCACAAGCCGCTGCTTCTAAAAGAACTCTTGGAGAGCCTTCAAATATTGATGGGAACAAAAATAAATCCGATTCAGAATAAATTTCCTTTAACTTTTTTTTGGTTACACGACCACAGAAATCGAAGTATGATTTTACATTTAGTTTATTTATTTCTATCTCATTGAGTTGTTTTTCTTTTTTAGAAAACCAGCTTCCAGCAATTTTGAAATTTATTTTAATATTCTTTTCGGCGGCGAGTTTGGTTATTTTTGGGAGTAAATTAGTACCCTTGGAGCAAGTTAAGTTTCCTGCATGAACTATCTTTACAGGATTGTATTTAAAACTGTAATGTTCTCTTTGGTTCCAAAAGAGTTCATCGTAACAATTTTGCAAAATATAATAATTGTTCTTTAACGATCCTGAGTAAGAGTAATTTTGATAATAAGGTATAAGTTTTTTTGCTTGAATTATAAAATGATCAACAAATTTCGGTGTGTTTTTCTGGATTATTGAAGATAAAAAGTAAGATCTGATTTCGCGTGAGCTTATCAATAGCGTTAAATTTTTATTTAATCCACTTATCTTGTCGATAAAATATGACGCTGGAGAATAGGCGGCAGAACAGTATAAGCAGTTTTTCCTTTTTATTCTAAAAATGAAGAATGGGAGCAAATATCCGAATGTATCTTGAATGACCACTTCATGATTCGGATAATCCTTCAACAACCTATTCAGCATAAATGAAGCTTTAAGCGCATTGTAAAAAAAACCTAATTTGCTGAATTGCAGATGAATGATATTTATGTTTTTGTCGCCCTTATGGGAAAATCTTCCTATAAATATATAATGCGCATCGAAACGTTTCCCTATTTGGCAAAACAACTTAAAACGATCTTGGTATTTGGTATCAGAAGGAAGAAATGCCAAATACAATAATTTTTTCTTCTTATTTACGGTAGAAACTTTCATTTGAAAATAGGATATTCGGTAATTATTTACTCAACTTTCTGAGTTGCTCAACCTGCTATTATGGCGAACAAAACAAGCCAAGTCGCCATTTGTAACCCAAAAAAGCCTCTATGAAATCATTGCACTTTTTTATCAAACAATTGCAATTAAGCATAGTGTAATCAATAAACGATGCGGTTGTCGTCGCCATGTACTGTCGCAAATTCGACACGATACATCAAGTCAGAAAGTTAAGTTATTTAGTAACAGACATAGGTACATTAATTTCTGAGTTTAACGTGAGGGACCGGAAATAATGCGATATTTCATTATGTTGTTTATCAAATTATAAAAAATAAATGTAAAGATTAGAATATTGAATCCAGAGAAGAGTCGTGCCCGGTTGATATAGAAAGCAACATATGAAAAATATGAAAAATAAAATATAAAAATTTCGGAGTTGTGTAATTTTGCTTTATGATTTAACCAACCCAAAGTCATTCCCCATGCAAAAAGGAATACCGGTAGACCGTAAGGCCCATAATCAATATATAAATCAGCAAGTATTGATGTTCCTGCCCCAGAACTGAATGATCCTTTATTTATAATATAGGTGAAGAAGAGGGCAGAGGAGTAAATATATTCATTAGTACTATTTTTTTTAGTAATTTCTGTCAGGTAACTGCTGAAAGGGACAATGTTGGCTAGAGAATAAAACGTGTTTAATCCGTAATTATAATCGTATAGGTGAGGGAAATATGAGGATGCAATATTAAATGTTCCATAAGAGTTTCCTAATTCCATAGTAGGCCAAAGCCCAGGTTTTGAGATCGTTTCACTTTGCTTCTGAAGAGCCTCTGACCAGCTAAAATTATACGCATCTCTAGCTGCTCCCGTTAGAGAGAGAAGAACAGCCCCAATAATAGCACCTAGAACAGCCTTCTTTAGATCCAATGGTTTGACAAAAAGAAAATAAGGGGCTATGAGCAGGGTAAAAAAGAGAAGATAAATCCCACGATCACCGCCGATAAGAAAAGGTACTTGCGTGATGGCAAACCACACAAGTGACATTTTACTCCAGGCTTGTATATATGTTCGTATTGAGTACGATCTAATTTTTACTAGACTCTTTATCTCATATATCATCAAAGTGTATGAACAGATGTTGTAGCCCATGAAGCAATAAGCCGAGAACGATCCACTGCTGTAACCTCCTCTAATAATCGTATATGTAACCCCGGTAAAGGCACTTAGACCTCCTGCCTGCAAAATATATATTAGATAACACAAAGAGCCGATGCAGATTAGTATCATTTTGGCTGTTTTATTATCTAGTCTGAATGAAATATTTTTTTCCTCCAGTTTTATGGAATAGTCTTGAAGTAATTTTTTATTTTTTCTATAAAAGAAGAACTGTTCCCCGCAAAAAAACGCTGCGAGGGCCATTGAGGCTAATGCAACAGTGTAAGGAATATTCTCAGGTGAATAAATCAAACGCAATGACTTTGAACTCAGATCGAAATCAAATAGATAACAAAATGGAAGCTGATAAAAAACTAAGCAGTAACCGAAAACGAATGTAGGTATAGGATTACACCAATTAAGATAACCTGTTTTTTTTTCTCGTTGCGCCCAGAGAAATATCTCAACCACTGCAAGGGTAATTGAAATTATAATTATAAATTTTCCTTTATCCTGAAGCAGAAGAAGAGTCAAGGACAACAAGAAGCATAGGGAATGGTTATATAATAAAATCATAGTGTAAAATTAGAATTACTGCTGACTCCTTCAGTCATCAAAACAGGCCACAAACAGCTTCGTGTGTTCCCGTTTAAATGGTCTTCCCAAGCCTGTTCCACAATATTTGTCTGAAATAAATTTTGTTTCTTTAATTTTTCTCTCGACAGCGAGTCTCCGGCCCAATCTTTTAACGGATCTCTGACCCAGTCATTAATAGGTATTGCAAATCCTTTCTTGGGTCGATCCAATATGTTGCGTGGGACATATTTATATAGGACCTGTCGTAAGGCCCACTTGCTTATACCGTTTTGCCAACGAAAATTATTTGGCAAACTCCATATAAACTCTATCACGTTATGATCAAGCAATGGAATACGAGTTTCCAAGCTCACCCCCATAGCGGCCCGATCGACCTTAACAAGAATATCATCTGGAAGATATGTCATACTGTCCAGGTACAGCATGCCTCTGTCCAGATCCTGAAATAATCTATTGCGTCCTATGCTGTCAAATAATGTCTTAGGTTCTTGGCCGTCTTTCACCACCTTGCCAGGCTCATCCCATATGGACATGAGACTTCTGTAAAGGGTGTAAAAATCGGGCTGGAGGAATGCGCCTGCACCTTTATTGATTTGATAACTCACCGGCCCGGAAGCAACATACGGTCTGAGCATGGTCTCGGCCCAGAAAAGACTTGCATCCCAAACCGGTGCCGGAACGGCTTTCAAGCTTTTTCCGATAGTACGACGTACCCCCTTGGGAATCGGCTTTAATTTTTCCCAGATGGTCTTTGTTTGATTATAGCGCGAGTAGCCCCTCATTAATTCATCTCCACCGTCTCCAGACAGAGCAACGGTTACATGCTCTCGTGTCATTTTGGCGAGCAGAAATGTCGGTATCTGAGAGGAATCGGCAAAAGGTTCATCGTAGAGTTGAGGCAGTTTGGTGATAACTTCCATCGCCTGTTTAGAAGTTACATACAACTCGGTATGATCAGTGCCAAGATGTTCGGCAACGGCCTTGGCATGGGGGGCCTCATTATATTTTTGCTCATGAAAGCCGATGGAAAAAGTCTTTACAGGTTGAGTTGATTGAGCCTGCATCAGGGCTACTATCAGTGACGAATCATATCCACCGGACAAAAAAGCACCCAGTGGAGCATCTGAAATCATTTGTCTGGCTACAGCACCTAGGAGCAGACGCTCAAGCTCATCAACCGCTTCCTGCCCGTCACCGGGAAAAGGATTCTCCACGCCTGAGCGGACAACATCCAAAAGCGACCAGTAGGGTTTAGGGCGGAGCTGCTGATTCTGTCCATTATTTATGCCAATGCGCAGGATCGTTCCTTGGGTCAATTTGCTTATCCCCTGATATATAGAATAAGGTGCAGGGATATATCCATGACGCATGTAGAGACAGAGAGCACCACGATCAATATTGCCTTGCCAAACCGGGTGTTCCCGCAGGGCTTTAAGCTCAGAGCCAAAAAGAAAGGTTTTTCCCTGCCAGCCATAATAAAGAGGTTTTTCTCCCATTCTGTCTCGGGCCAAGGATAGAGTTTGTTCTTTTTTATCCCAAAGGGCTAAAGCAAACATACCTACACTTTTTTGCAGGGCCTGTTGCAGACCCCAATGTTCAACGGCTGCAAGCAGCACTTCGGTGTCTGAGTGACCACGCCAGCGGGGAGCAGTGCCAATATGTTCCAGTTCAGCTCGGATATCCTGAAAGTTATATATCTCGCCGTTAAAGCAGATGACATAGCGCCCGCTGGCAGAGGTCATTGGCTGTTTGCCTTCAGCCGATAGATCTATAATAGACAGGCGGCGATGGCCAAGACCAAGCAGTGCCCGGTCTGTTTTGATCAGCTCAGTACCGCTGTCGTCCGGGCCTCTGTGGATGAGTGCATCTGTCATCTTGGTCAGGACAGACTGATTGGAGTTATGGGTAAAATCAAAGAAGCCGGTTATTCCGCACATAAATTATTCACCTCACGGTTCGCTTATTTTCAAACGCATTTCGGAGAATTGAGCAAAATAGCACGAGAGCATTCTCTGATTCTTAATAGTTACGCAGTTGTAAACCTACAGATTTTCAGTCGGTAAGTTGTTTAGTATTTCATCACTTTTCATTATCGGAGTTTTAGTATTATTAACCCCTTCTGGAACCCATTTTATATCCTCGAGAAACAGATGAAAAGTTGCTTTGATAAATGAAAGATTAGTTGATTCATCCTTGCTAAATAGATTTTTTATTATTTTTGCAGGTGTTTTTATGATGATGTAAAATCTTAAAGGAAACAGCTTACAAAAAAAGTATAATTTTTCAATGAGCATTTCATCATATTTACTCAAAATTTCGTTCTTTTTATGTTCTGTAAAACTCGTATTCGGTGTATATGGAGATTCTTCCATCTCTTTACTGTACTTAATCTTTAATAATCTGCTTATTTGTTTTAAATTTTTTATTCTATCTTTGTTAAGGTTACTGTATGATACAACTTCATGCTCAATTTTATTTTTCTCTATCGCATTTTGCATGATTTTAATGTCATGTACGTACCAAGCGACATTTAGCAATAATCTTTTCTTTATTTTTTTATTGTTTCGTGCCAGATTTGTGATAGATGAACGAATATTATCAACAATGTTTCTTTTTATAAAAATATATTGAGCATTTGGATAGTTATCAATCAGATAGTCCAGAGAATCAGGATGACTTTTTTGCAACCAGTAATTTTTGTTTAATGACTGAGCATATAGACACATTAACTTGTTGAAAAAGTCTGCATAATTTTCTGGGCGAATGGAAAATAGCTCTTCTTCCTTGAGACCTGTTTTTTTAAAAAAACTCGTTTTGGAAAAAATAATATAAAAAGCTGCTAAATTTTCAGCTAATTTTAGATCCCCAAAACATCTAGGCATGTTGTTAAATACATTGGTTTCAAGTATTCCTCCAAAGCGCTTGTCTTTTACACATGCAATTTCAGGGTGTTGAGAAATAAGGTTAGATAGCCATTTCGTGCCAGAACGATTTCTGCCAATAACAAATATAGGTTGGATAGTCATTATTTTTTCACCAAAGAAAACGCATGCTTTATCACTTGAATCCAGGACGATTTAAAATTAGGAAATGCTTCCAAACGTATATCTTTAATTATTTCCGTCAACACGCTGTTACCGTTTACATGCTCGATTGATATAATTGAATCATTTTGTCGATGATTCACCAAGTAATTTATGGAAAATAGCTCCAAAGATACAGTAAATAAATTTATTTTTTTTGGATAATGCTGTTTTCCAGCGATCATCTGATGTAATTTTAGTACCTTCATGCCAAGTAAATCTATGAGGTGTTCCACCAATGTTATGTTTGTCCTGACCAGAAAGTTTAATCATTTTTTCATTATAGCTTATTTCGCTTATTTCGCTTATTTTAAGCAAAATATTTTCAGTTTCATTAATTAGATCTTCATATTTTATAGTAATAAAATTAGATGATCCAGTAAGAGTTTCATACATTTTTATTTGTAGATTAGCGTAGGCCCATGATAGCACTAATTTTGGAGAAGCAATTTTTATAACCGTCCCCATTCTTTGGGACTTTTCGTTTAATCTTTTGATTTTAGAGAACAAGACCGCTCTACCGTCTCGAATTATATGAATAACTTTAAGCTCTATATCATCCGGTTTTGCAAGAATCAAAGCGTGTAAGTTCCTGGTAGTCTTTGATGAATCAATAACTATTTCAACGTTATTGACTGTCATGAAAATTCTAAATAACTTGTAACAAGTTTTCCCAACAGCCTTTATTTCTTTTTGTCTATATAGCTTACATAGTAGTTTTGCTCTTATTTTTTTTATAGGCGTAAAAAAGGCTAATATCATTAGCATGTGATAGAAAATACTGCGATATTTTAATGGAACGCGTGCGTCTAGTTCATCATAGCGAACACCATATTGCTTTTGATAATTGTTAAACACCTTACGCCAAACATGGCATTCTGTTAAGTGTTCTTGACATGTACACATGTCTCCCCAAGGCATTGTGTTTGGATAATGAATATGAGTGTAAAGTTGATGTAGCTCTCCCACTGTACTAGCTTCAGGGTGATTACTTATCATATTATCGAGCATGCTGGAGCCAGATCGCACGTCCGAAACTATGTAAATTATTTTTTTCATATTATTCTCTTGTTTGGCGGCAGTATGTTATACGCGACACTAAAGGCAAGTATGCCGTTACGTTACCATATTTTTTTATCATATAAATCAAAGTAGTTATATTCCAAAATATAAGAGAAAAAGATGACGCTATTGCTGCACCGACATATGAATATTTCGGTATGAGCAAAATACAGAGAACAAGATTTAGTGTTGCAGCTATTAACATCATATTTTTGTATTGATTCTGGCTGCCAGCCATATTCATAAACAGTCCAGTCGGTCCAGATATTGCGTGAACACCCTGACCGAAAATCAAAATAACAAGTGCTGGGTAAGCTTTTACAAATTCTAGGCCGTAAAAATGATGCAAGATATAATGGCCTGAGAAAATCAATAGTAATAATATTGGGATGGTTGTCCAAAAAATAAGTTTTGATGCATTCTTTGCCACAGCAAAAACATTTTCAATCTTTCCCCGTTGGAATTCTTCTGAAATTTTTGGCCCAGTCATAGTATTAATTGCAGCCAAGACGAAAGATGTTAATAAACTTAACCTGACGGCTATCGAATAGTAACCCACCTCAGCCTCAGAGCTGAACATTCCGAGTAGAATAATACCGCTTTGGCTGATGAGAAATGACATCGCAGATGAGGTAAACATCGGGAATGAAATAGATAAGATATGATTGAAAGGAGTTCTTTCTATAATGTCAGCAGGTTTTCGTTGTTTAGTAAGCTGATTTTCAATAGTAACCCATCCCAAAATAGCGGTTAGCGCAATCCCGAGTAGCAATGCATAAATAGGGATGTCTTTATCTGTCCACAACATACTCATGGCTATAAGCAGTATCAAGTTGCTTGTTTGTGGAGTTATTTGTAGCAGGCAATACATCTTAATCATTTTTACACTTCTGACTGCTTGCAAATTTATTTTTTTTAGTGAGCAGAAGACGATAAAAAAAGAGGATAATGAAAAATAATAGGATAATTTTGGTTTTGAGAAGAAAATTTCAGCTATCGAATCTGCATAATGATATGATATTGTCCCAAGCAGAAGAGAGAGTACAAGAGCAATAAATAAAATTTTATGGTATATCGCGGCTGCTGACGACGAAGAGTACTTAATAAGGTGCTCAGGTATTATACGCATTACCGCCGTATCCATTCCGGCTACGGTAATAATACTAACGATCATGAGGAATGAATTGAGTATCGCAAGTATCCCGATAACTTTAGCACCGTACCATTGGGCAATAAGCATACTGCTGAGAAAACTCAGGCCAACGGAGACAATACTTGCAAGTATCGACCACACAGCTCCTGAGAGAATCTCTGAGAATTTCTGAGCGTAAATCAGGGTATGAATTTTTTGTTTGATTCTGTCCGTCATAATTTCGCTACATACCACGCTGCCGCCTCATCAAGCCCCTCTCTCACCGAATACTGCGGTTCATAGCCAAACAACTCCTTGGCTTTTCCAATATCAGCGAGTGAATGGCGTACATCTCCAGGCCGAAAATCTCGGTACACAGGCTCAGGTTTGGGCAAATCAGGACTAAGTTTCAGTGCCCTGTCCCGAATTAGAGCGAACAGTTCATTCAAGGTAGTGCGTTCTCCAAAGGCCACATTGTATACCTGATTGAAGGCTTCTACATCATTTACGCACGCCGCCAGAATATTTGCCTGAATACAGTTGTCAATATAACAGAAGTCGCGAGAAGTCTCACCATCACCGTTGATGTACACGGCCTCTCCGTTCAAGATAGCCGCAAACCATTTGGGCATAACAGCGGCATAGGCCCCGTTTGGGTCTTGACGACGACCGAAAATGTTGAAGTAGCGTAGGCCAATAGATTGGAGACCATAAGTACGCGTAAACACATCGGCGTACAGTTCGTTGACGTATTTGGTGACCGCATAGGGTGACAGCGGTTTTCCGATTCGATCCTCCAGCTTGGGCAGGCCAGGGTGATCACCATAGGTAGAACTGGATGCGGCATAAACAAACCTGGAGACATCGGCATCCCTGGCTGCCACCAGCATGTTCAGAAACCCATCAATATTATTTTGATTTGTGATAATAGGATTCTCTATGGAGCGCGGTACCGATCCGAGGGCGGCTTGATGAAGGACATAATCAACATTTTGACAGGCATCCTGGCAATTGGAAAGCTTTCGGATGTCACCCTGCATAAAGGTGAAATTTTGCCACTGCTCCGGTGTAACCAGCGAACGCACATCATCAAGATTATGTTGATGACCGGTTGAAAAATTATCCAGGCCAATTACGTTTTGGTTCAGGCACAATAAGGCTTCCAAAAGATTGGAGCCAATAAAGCCAGCTACTCCGGTGATAAGCCAAGTATATTGTGTTGTTGCCAGTTGTTGCTTTAATATTTCGTATTTTGACATAATGTTTGGTATAGTCACAGATTTTTTTATCAAAGGCTCCCGTCAACTTTGTCATTAGGCAGGATGTTTTTTACATCGTAGAGAACAAAAGGGTCTTTTCCCAAGCTCTTTATCCATTCTATGCCTTTGCTTTTGAACTCATCATGGGCAACACAAAGGACGATTGCATCAAATGATGCCTGATCAGGTATTTCCAGCAGGTCGATTCCATACGCACACTGAGTTTCGTCTTTATCAACCCATGGATCATACACCGCAACCTCTATATTGTATGATGTAAATTCATGGATGACACCCACCACTTTTGTATTCCGTACATCTGGACAATTTTCTTTAAAGGCCATGCCGAGGATAAGCACTTTTGCATCGCTGAGAGTAATCTGTTTGCGCACCATAAGTTTTATAACTTGGCTGACGATATGTTTTCCCATAGCATCATTGATACGGCGTCCAGCCAAAATTATTTCTGGATGATAGCTGAGTTCCTGCGCCTTATATGTGAGATAATAGGGGTCTACACCGATACAATGGCCTCCTACTAATCCGGGACGAAAAGGTAAAAAGTTCCATTTGGTCCCGGCAGCATCCAGTACTTCCTGTGTATTGATCTTTAATCTGTTGAAAATAAGGGCTAGCTCATTAATCAAGGCAATGTTGACATCGCGCTGGATATTTTCTATAATCTTAGCGGCTTCTGCTACTTTGATGGAGCTGGCTTTATATGTACCTGCCGTGATGATACTAGCGTATAATGTGTTGATGTATTCAGCTGCCTCCGGTGTTGAGCCGGAAGTAATTTTGGTGATTGTTTTTAGACGGTGTTTTTTGTCACCGGGGTTAATGCGTTCAGGACTGTACCCCACAGTAAAGTCTTGATTAAACTTAAGATTGGATACCCTTTCCAGGATGGGGATACATTCTTCTTCTGTGGCACCTGGATACACTGTTGATTCATAAACAACTGTATTACCATAAGTTAAGACTCGTCCAGCAAGTTCGCTTGCTCTCTTCAAGGGCTGCAAATCCGGCTGGTTATGTTTGTCTATGGGAGTAGGGACGGAAATAATAAAAAAATTGCATTCTTGCAATAAATTTTCTTGATCTGTAAAGACTAATTCTTTTGCCTGTGCAAGCTCTTCAGGGGTAATTTCTTTCGTCGAGTCAAATCCCCTATTAAGTTCTTCAATCCGAGCTTTTTTAATATCAAAACCAAGGGTAGGATATTTTTTCCCTAACTCTACTGCCAGGGGAAGACCTACATAACCGATTCCGATGATAGCTATTTTTATATTTTCTAAGGTGGTCATTGATGAAGCCTAGATTCAAGTGATAAGTGCATAAGCCATAATTTTTCTAAAATCATAAAGGTAAAAATGGCTCTGACTATTCGGATCACTCTTTGATAGTCTTATGGAAAGCCAGAGTTTGCATTTTTGGTAGCGATAACTCAGTGGGTTAGGATGCAACGAGTGGACATTTTGGATTTTTACGAACGCATCATTTTTTCAATGTCACTTGTTTAAAAACCACTCAACCGTATTACGTATTCCATCATCTAGCTGCCAGTCACATTGCCAACCAAGCATGCTCTTCGCCTTGCTCGTATCAGAAAAATTCCTCTTCACATCTCCGACCCTCGGTTCGCTCTTTTCAACCCTCGGAGGTTCAACCCCTTGTTTGACAAGAACGTCAAGCAGCATTTCGGTGAGTTCATCTAGGGTTGTTTCCCTGGCCGTAGCAATCTGAAAGGTCTCACCGCCTATTCTTTTTTTGGTCGCTGCAAGGACCAAGGCATTGAGCAGGTCATCAATATAGATAAAATCTCTGGTCTGGGTGCCGTCACCGTAGATAATCAGGGTTTCTCTTTGTAGGGCCTGCTTGATAAACTTGGCCACCACGCTGGATTTATGGGTCGACCCAGGACCGTAGACATTGCTGAACCTGAGGGCCACGGTTTCAAGGCCGAATGATCTATAATATGCTGAACAATATCCTTCTCCTGCCAGCTTGCTCGCGCCGTATGGTGAGACAGGATGCGGCGGCAGTTCTTCATGAATGGGCGGCTCAACTTCCCCGGCCGGAGCACCGGAAGAAGCAAAGACAAAGCGGCTGATTGTATGCGTTCTGGCTGCTTCGAGCATATTAAAGGTGCCGATGACATTGCTTTCCATATCTAGGCGAGGATGCTCAACAGACACCGGCACACCGGTGTTGGCGGCGAGATGAATGACAATATCCATATCCTGACAACATGCCGCGCAGGTCTTCGGATCGCGGATATCTCCCTGGACAAGTTCTGTTGCTGCCGGGGCAGGGGATTGGTGCAAAGCTGAAACTGTTGTTTCTGTGAAATTGCAGGCCTGAGCGAGATCTTCCTTGGTGCCCACAGTAAGATTGTCAAGCACCCGGATATGACTCGCCTGATCAGATTTTCGCAGATGCTGTATCAGGGCGGTGCCGAGAAAGCCGCACCCCCCAGTGATGAGCCAGTTTTTCTTTTTCTTGTGACTGCTCATTTCCACTGCACCCCGCGAAATATTTTATGGTTAGAAATTTTCTCCTTATGCTCCTCAACCACTGCAAACATACGGTCAAGGACTTCGTCGGTCAGCAGGTGCGGGGTGAGGCCCAGCTCCTGTAGTCCAGAATAGGTCGGATTATAATAATGCTCTTCTTTTTCCACTCTGGGGTTTTCTATACTTTTTATTTCAACATTATGTCCGCGTCGTTTGCCCGCTTGGGCCACTTTCTCGGCTAGCTCGTTGACAGAAAAAGTTTCCGTGACCTGATTGTAAATATTGAGTTCTCCTTCAGCCGGAGGGTTGAGCATAGCCAGTTCAACGCAGGCGATCGTATCTCTGATATTGATATATCCCCGGGTCTGACCACCTTTGCCGTACACGGTCAGTGGATATCCAGTGACACTTTGTACAACAAATCGGTTGAGAACCGTACCGAAAAGTTCATCATAGTGAAAAATGGTGCTCAGCCGGTCATCCAGGAGAGTCTGATCTGTCTCCAGGCCGTAGACTGGGCCCTGTTGCAAATCGGTGACCCGGAGCCCCCAGGTGCGGGCATAAAACCAGAGCATGTCCGTATCCTGAATCTTGGTGGTGTGATAGAGTGAGCTGGCCTGCCGGGGGAAGAGGAACTTGTCTTTGCGGCCCTTATGTTCAATCTCCAGCCAGCCTTCCTCGATATCAATATTCGGGGTGCCGTATACGCCCATTGTGCCGAGTTTGACGATATGGCAGTCAGGAGCATGCTGATGAATGGCCCAGGCAATATTCTGGGTGGACTGAAGATTGTTGTTCAGGGTCAGCCGGGCACTCTCATGGTTGAGCATGGAAAAAGGGGCGGAAGGCTGTTCCGCATAATGAATGACCGCTTCCGGCTGAAACTCTGCAAACAGGTCGGCAAGAAAAGCGTAGTCACAGCAGTCTCCAACCCTAGCATGAATGGTGTGGCCGCTGATCTCCTTCCAGACACGGACCCGTTCCAGGAGGTTCGGCACCGGCCAGAGCGGCTCAACATCGTGCTGACGGCTCAGGTCGCGGCGCAGGTAGTTGTCCGCCACCATCACCTCGTGCTGCCTGTCAGAAAAAGCCATAGCTGTAGGCCAGCCCAGATAGCCGTCACCACCAAGAATTAATACGCGCATTTTATTTTCCTCCTTTTTCACCGGGCCAGTAGCGACGGTCTGGATGTTGGCCTTCCTGCTCCGCTGTAAGCAGATTATTAGAAACAAGAAAGTCCCGTAATTCCTCCTGGGTCAGAAGAGGCTCATCAGCAGAAATGTAAGGATTCGTTACGGTATCTGATAGTATATCAGGGTAGGCATAATCTATTTCTTCGTAAATACCGCGAAAAGCCGGAAGCACAGCAAAATACTTCGGCAATTCGACAGACCGTCTGGTCTCCTCGTAACTCATCAGCTCTTCATACAGTTTTTCCCCCGGTTTGGCCCCTATTATCTGAATGGGAATATCTTCAGGACGATAACCGTACATGGGTGCCAGTTCCTCAATCATCACCTCGGCCAGATCCTGTATTCTGATAATCGGCATTTTAGTGATAAAAACCTCCCCGCCTCGGGCCAGCTCTGCTGAATCAATGACCAATCGGACCGCCTCTTCAATACTCATGATAAAACGGGTCATGGCTGTATCTGTGATCGTCACCGGACCGCCCTGCTGAATCTGTTTTTTGAAGATTGGGATAACAGACCCTCTTGATCCAAGGACGTTGCCGAAACGGGTTGAGGCGAATATCGTCCCTTGTCCCCGTTTATTGCTGTTGGCAGCGGTCATGATCTTTTCACCCATCAGCTTGGAGGTGCCCATGACACTTGTCGGGTTGACCGCCTTATCCGTACTGGTGAAAATCACTTTTTCAACGTTATTCGCACCGGCAGCAAGAATAATATTCTGTACGCCGTTGATATTGGACTGTACCGCTTCAAACGGGGATCGCTCGCAGAGTATGACGTGTTTAAAGGCAGCAGCATGAAAGACGATATCGACTCCCTTCATCATCCGGGTCAATTTGTCCCGATCACGGATATCAGCAAGATAGCAACAGGCCCGTTTATCGTGCAATACACGCTGTTCGAGAAAAAATAATTCGCTTTCATTATTGTCAAGTGCAATGAGTTCTGCCACCTGATATTTTTCGGACAGCAGCTGCCGCACAAGTTCCGCTCCTACTGTACCGCAGGCTCCTGTTACTAACACATTCTTATTTTTCAACATTATTTTTGCACCTTATAATTTTGGGCTTCGGCCTGCAGTCTTTCTGAATCCGTTATAAACAGCAATGTTCACTCTTCATACAGTCACCTTGCCATCTTCAAGCCTATAACGGAGAGCGGTATGCGGGCACTCACATTCTCCGCTGCCGGTCAACGGCAGGGGAAGCTGTTCTCCGTACCGGCTCATCCAGCCGATCTGCCGTGCCGGATTACCGACGACCAGTGCATAATCGGGCACATCCCGTTTAACAACCGCTCCGGCACCGATAAAAGCATATTCTCCTATAGTGATCCCCCCGACAAGAGTGGCGTTGGCTCCGATGGTTGCTCCTTTTTTGACCAGCGTTTTTTTATACTCATTTTTTCTGGAAATTTCACAGCGGGGATTATACACATTGGTAAACACCATACTGGGACCGCAGAACACATTATCTTCCAGCTCAATTCCTTCGTAAACGGAAACGTTATTCTGAATTTTACAGCCGCTACCAATTTTTACGTCAGGGCCTATAACCACATTTTGCCCGATGTTGCACTCTTTTCCTATTTTGCTTCCAGAGATAATATGGGAAAAATGCCAAATTTTCGTTCCCTCTCCGATGTCTGCGCCGTCATCAATAAGGGCTGTTTCATGGGCAGAGTAGACAGTATTTTTCTCGTTCTCGGAAAAACTGATTTTCTTTTCCTGCTCCAGCGATGCTTGGCAGGCGTTGAGGACCTTCAGGACCCGCAGCCCTTCTGCTCCGTCTGTACGCGGTTGCTGGGAAGACGCGATACACTCAAGGAAATGAGCGCACTCTGCCCGCAAAGGCTCGTCCTGCTCCACAGGAATAAGTTCTGCCTCGGCCTTATGGGCAACAGGGATATTGTCATTCCACTCAATAGAATGGGAATACAGCTGTAGTTTTTCGTTCCAAGGGACAGTATCGTCGAATACAGCCATTCGCTGATCACCCACCACAACGAGTTTCTGTTCTTTAAAGGGATGAAGCCAGGAAACGAAGATATGCGCTCGAATACCGCTGGAAAAATTCAACAGGGTAACCGTCGTATCAGCAATCTGCTGATGGAGAAAATTGCCGCCTTGGCTGTGAACCGATTCGGGCATTTCTCCTGTCAGCCCAAGAATAACGGAGATATCATGGGGCGCAAACGACCACAGAACATTTTCCTCTCTCCGTAGTTTACCCAAGTTCAGTCTGTTTGAATAAATATAGCGAATTCTGCCGAGCTTTCCCTGATCAATAAGTTTTTTAAGTTTTAAAACCACCGGATGGTACCAGAGCAGGTGCCCAACCATTAGGGTACGTTTGTTTCTTTCAGCAAGATCGACCAGCTCTTTTCCTTCTTCCTCTGAAAGGCATAATGGTTTTTCCACATACACATCCTTGCCTGCAAGAAGAGATTCCCGGATCAGGGCGGCATGTGAAGGAGCCGGTGTGGATATGGCGATTCCTCGAATTTCCGGCATGGAAAGAACTTCGGCAAAGGATGTTGTTCCGTTGACTCCTGGATATTGCGTACAAAAAGATTGAACCGTATCTGGGTTCAGGTCACAGATTGTATGCAGGGCATCCAGCGTATGAAAATTACGGACAAGATTCTTTCCCCAGTACCCGGTGCCTATAACGGCAATGTTTTTCATTATTCAGCCTTTTCGTAAACAAATTTAGTTATATTCCTCGTTCCTACATCAAATATAATCCCGATAAGCCATGTTTGATATTGAGCATACTTCTCATAATACCGCATACTTTTTATCTGCTGCAACGGGTCTTCATCTCGTACCTTGAATTCAAAAATATACGCGGTATCTTTAGTGAGCAGGGTTAAATCCATCCGACCGCGATTGGTCACATCCTCGGCAATGAGCTGAAAACCGAGTGAGGCGAGATAGGCGTAGACAACACTGGCATAGAAGCCTTCATAGCGGTCTATTTCATTACCCGTAAAATTATTGTAGGCGATGGATGCAAAGAGTTGCTGCAGAGTGTCTTGCAAGGACGATAGATCCGCATCCGTAAAGATGTGAAAAAGGCTTTTTTGTTTGGCAATTGCTCCGGTGTCGCCGAGCAACGATTGAATAAGGTAATTGCTGAAAGCCAGTCTCACTTCCTTGTTAGGAAAGGTGAGATGATAAATATCATTATCAAAGATGTGTTCAACGTGATCTATGGTCAGATAGCCGGATTGAAAAAGGATACTTTCCAGGGAGATATTCTCGATATCAAAACTGTTGATCAGAGAACTGCCCACTTCAAGATGCTCAAGATTGGGGAGATAGTAGCGGTTTTCCCGAATGAGTTTAACCAGAAAGGACGGCGTACCTGTTTCAAACCAGTAGCTTTTGAATTGGTAATCATTTTTAATGAAGAGCAGAATGTCAAAAGGGTTGAACACCTTGGTCCCTAGGAAATTATATCCGTTATACCAGTTTGTTACTTTTTGAAAATCTGCTTCCTGCACAAGGGAAGGAAAATGTTGCCGGACATCCTTTTCACTGTAACCGCATACTTGAGCAAAGTCAGGAGCAATGGAAATATCTTCCAAGTTATTAAGGCCGCTGAAGATACTTGTTTTAGTGAATTTACTGACTCCGGTAAGAAAGACAAAACGGATATAACGGTCGCAATCTTTCATGACCGAGTAAAAGCTCTTGATGATCTCTCGGTTTTTCAGCGCGATATCAAGCTGATCAAGATTGTCGAGAATGGCCTTGTCGTATTCGTCTATGAGGATGACAACTCCCTGTTGATAGGTGTCAAAAACATTCTGAATAAGCTCTTTAAAACAAACGGCAAAACTTGTTTCATCGTTGCATGCAATGCCTAACCGCTTTTTGTTTTCACGCAAAGTGGCCATAAGCATTTTACGCAGACCGTCTGGACTGCGTAAATCACCACTGAAACTTATCCTGATAATCGGATATGCTTCAAACGCATATCTGTCATGGATATACAAGCCGTTGAATAATTCTTTATTGCCGGAGAATATTTCAGCAAGTGTATCCAGAAAAAGGCTTTTCCCGAAACGACGGGGTCGGGCAAGAAAGGCGTATTTATAGTTTTCTATCAGTTCAAGTGCCTCTTGCGTCTTATCAATATACACATACCCGTCTTTGATAATTTCGCTGAGGGTTGATATGCCGATGGGGAGTTTTTTCATAAAAGAACAGGACAGACTCTGGTTGACAGTTTTTTAAATGATCAACAGGTGGTTGCTTGCGCCTTTTCGTAAACAAATTTTGTTATATTTCTCGTTCCTACATCAAAGACAATCCCGATAAGCCATGTTTGATATTGAGCATACTTCTCATAATACCGCATAGTCTTTATCTGCTGCAACGGGTCTTCATCTCGTACCTTGAATTCAAAAATATACGCGGTATCTCCTGTGAGCAGGGTCAGATCCATCCGGCCACGATTGGTTACATCTTCTGCAATTATTTGAAATCCGAGGGAAGAAAAATATGCATACACTACGCTGGCGTAGAATCCCTCATAACGCTCTATCTCGTTATTGGTAAAATTGTTGTAAGCGATGGATGCAAAAAGTTGTTTCAGGTTCCCTTCAAGGCCTTCCAGCTGTGCTTTAATAAAAATGGAGTACAGATCATCAAGGATAATGTTTTTTTGGGTTTTATCTACAAACTGATTCAGTAGATTGTCAGTGAAACTGAGCCGTACCTCTTTGTTGGGGTATGTTAAGGTGTACAGGTAACGATCCCGTCTATGTTGGACCTCTGCAATCGTCAGGTAACCTGACTGAAAAAGGATGCTTTCCAGTGCAATGTCTTCTATATCAAAACTATTGATCAGGGAACTGTCCACTTCAATCCGCTCAAGGTTGGGGAGATAGTAGCGGTTTTCCCGAATGAGCTTGACCAGAAAGGACGGTGTACCTGTTTCAAACCAGTAGCTTTTGAACTGGTAACAATTTTTGATGAATAAGAGAATATCAAAAGGATTGAATACCTTGGTTCCTAGGAAATTATAGCCGTTATACCATTCTGTTACTTTTTGAAAATCTGTTTCCCGCACAAGGGCAGGAAAATGTTGCTGGACCTCCTCTTCGCTGTAACCGCAAATTTTGGCAAAATCAGGAACAATAGAAATATCTTCCAGATTATTCAGGCCGCTGAAGATACTGGTTTTGGTAAATTTGCTCACACCGGTGAGAAAGACAAAGCGAATATAACGGTCGCAATCTTTCATGACTGAGTAAAAGCTCTTGATGATCTCTCTGTTTTCCAGCGCGACATCAAGCTGATCAAGATTATCGAGAATGGCCTTGTCGTATTCGTCTATGAGGATGACAACCCCCTGCTGATACGTATTATGAACATTTTCTATAAGTTCTTTGAAGCAAACGGCAAAATTTGTATCATCATGACATGTAATACCTAACCGCTTTCGGTTTTGCCGCAAAGACGCCATGAGCGTCTTGCGCAGGCCTTCAGGACTGCGTAAATCACCACTGAAACTTATCCTGATAATCGGATATGCTTCAAACCCATATCTGTTATGGATATATAAGTCCTTGAATAAGTCCTTATTGCCGGAAAATATTTCAGCAAGGGTATCCAGAAAAAGGCTTTTCCCGAAACGACGGGGTCGGGCAAGAAAGGCGTATTTATAGTTTTCTATGAGTTTAAGTACCTCTTGCGTCTTATCAATATAGACATAATTGCCTTTGATCATTTCGCTGAGGGTTGATATGCCGATAGGGAGTTTTTTCATGATAAACAGTGACTAACCCTGCGTAACCAGCAGGTTGCAGCGCAATTCCGATTGACTTTTCTGAAGCCTGACAGGTCAAATACTGATACTTTCATTCAGCTTCAACCATGCTGAATATTTCATTTTTAACAAACAATAAATTTTTATAAATTCCTTTAAGGTCTTCAATCTTCGTGCTGTCAAAGTTGACGGAAATAAAAAATTGGTATGTATGTTCTGCTAATTTTTTTACAATTACAAAGGTCCAAATGGCTCCAACAATATATGCTCCTTTCATTATTGTACACTTATTTAACTCAATACCGGCTATGATTTCAGCTAAAAGCTGGGCCTCTGGATAACTGCTTTCTTTGCCTTTTTTAAATTCTTGAATGAAAAAATAAGGCTTTTCTGAATATTCCAGACCTTTTGAAATCAGGAAATCCGTCGTACCGGTAAAGATAAATTTATCCGCTTGATATGTAATTTTTTCTTCATAAAAATCCCTGATCTCTCGGCTCATATCTCTGAAGTCGATTCTGTTCAATATTGGTGCGATGAACTTTACTTTCAGGTCTTCCTCTTTATAAATTCTGATAAAATTAAATTCTTTTTCCAGGAGTTCAGTTAAAAAAGCAATGTCGTCCTTTTTAAGGGGTGATTGATCAGAGAACCAGGAGTCAAAAACATCATTTGAAAAATTCTGTTTTATATGAACTAACGATCTTAATTCAATATCTGTAATTTTGCTGAAATAGTATACCGGAACGGCTTCCTTTATCATTGTTCAACCTTTTTCCATACAATTTTCAAGAACCACTCAATCGTATTTCTCATTCCATCATCCAAGTGCCATTTACATTGCCAGTCAAGCATTACTCGTATCAGAAAAAGCGCGCCTCACATCCCCAATACGGGGCCCGTTTTAGGCATTTCGGCCTTTTCATAAACAAATTTAGTTATATTCCTCGTTTCTACATCAAACACAATCCCGATAAGCCACGTTTGATATATAGTATACTTCTCATAATAACGCATAGTTTTTATCTGCTGCAACGGATCTTCATCCCGTACCTTGAATTCAAAAATATACGCGGTATCTTTAGTGAGCAGGGTCAGATCCATCCGACCGCGATTGGTCACGTCCTCGGCAATGATCTGAAAACCGAGTGAGGCGAGATAGGCGTAGACAACACTAGCATAGAAGCCTTCATAGCGGTCTATTTCATTACCCGTAAAATTATTGTAGGCGATGGATGCAAAGAGTTGCTGCAGAGTGTCTTGCAAGGACGATAAATCCGCATCCGTAAAGATGTGAAAAAGGCTTTTTTGCTTGGCAATTGCTCCGGTGTCGCCGAGCAACGATTGAATAAGGTAATTGCTGAAAGCCAATCTCACCTCTTTATTGGGAAAGGTGAGGTGATAAATATCATTGTCAAAGATGTGTTCAACGTGATCTATGGTCAGGTATCCGGATTGAAAAAGGATACTTTCCAATGAAATATCTTCGATATCAAAACTGTTGATCAGAGAACTGCCCACTTCAAGATGCTCAAGGTTGGGGAGATAGTAGCGGTTTTCCCGAATGAGTTTGACCAGAAAGGACGGTGTTCCTGTTTCAAACCAGTAGCTTTTGAACTGATAGTCATTATCGATAAAAAGCAGGATATCATATGGATTGAAAACTTTTTCCCCCATAAAATTATAGCCATTATACCAGTCTCTCACCTTGTCATAGTCAACTCTATGTAAGAGTTCAGGAAAGTTCTGCTGGAGATCTGTTGCCGAATATCCGCATATTCGGGCAAATCGGGGTTTGATGGAGATATCAATCAGATTATTCAGGCCGCTGAAGATACTGGTTTTGGTAAATTTACTGACTCCGGTGAGAAAGGCAAAACGGATATAACGGTCACAGTCTTTCATCTGGGAGTACAAACGTTTGACTATTTCCCGGCATTCCAGAGCAACATCCATCTGATCAAGGTTGTCCAGGATAGCCTTGTCATATTCATCAATGAGAATAACCACACCAGTTTGGTATTTATTATAAACACATTGAATCAGCTCTTTAAAACAAATAGCGTAATCATTACTGTCACGGCATGTAACTTGGAGTCGTTCCTCATTGTCCAGTAAACTTGAGATGATTCCCGCTTTCAATTCGTCAACGCTTCGGTTGCCACCAAAGCTTATTCGGATGATTGGGTAGCTTTTAAAATCATATTTGTCATGAATATAAAGTCCGTTAAAGAGATTTTTATTGCCGATAAATATTTCAGCAAGGGTATCCAGAAAAAGGCTTTTACCAAAACGACGAGGACGGGAAAGAAAGACGTATTTATAGTTTTTGATCAGTTCAAGAGCCTCTTGTGTCTTATCAATATAGACATAATCGCCTTCGATGATTTGACTGAGGGTTGATATGCCGATGGGGAGTTTTTTCATAAATTCAAAAAAATATCTACCGATTTATATCCCTACGCTGTAGGGGCGGACCTATGTGTCCGCCCTGAATTATCCAGCTCGGTTTTCCGGGCAGACACGCAGGTCTGCGCCTACAATCTTGCATCTGAAAGGGATATTATTTTATCAAAAATCTCTCATTTTTTAATACCTGCATTTGTATAATAAGTGCATAACCAAAATTTCTATTGAAGTATTCCTATTGTCTCGTAATCAGGGTTGTATTCCGGGATTATTTCCTGCATGACCTCCTTGATACCTCTGGCGTCGTGTACGCTCATTTTTTCAAGGAGGTGTTCAATCCCGCTGAACAAAGGACCGTAGTTTTCCTGTTCACTGCGTAACACCATTATTTTTTCATGCCCGGTTTCGACAATACCTTCTCCGTCGGTAATGAGTTCTTCATAGAGTTTTTCACCCTCCCGTAAGCCGGTATACTTAATTTTAATTTCTACATCAGGTATCCGTCCAGAAAGTTTTATTAATTCTTTCGCCATGTCCGCAATTTTGATCGGTTTACCCATTTTGAGGAGAAAAATTTCTCCTCCCTGTCCCATGGCTCCAGCTTGGAGTATAAGCTGTGCAGCTTCCTCAATGGACATAAAATAGCGGTTGATTTCCGGGTGAGTGACCGTAACTGGTCCGCCCTGTTCTATTTGTCTCTTAAAAAGCGGTATGACTGAGCCGGACGACCCCAATACATTGCCGAAGCGGACCGCCATAAAAACGGTGTGGGAAACCGACCCATCATCAATTGACTTTTCGTCCTCAGAGGGCAAAGATGAAGGTGTGGAATATGCCTGCATCAGCATTTCAGTTAATCTTTTTGAAGCGCCCATAACATTGGTGGGGCGGACGGCTTTGTCTGTGGAGACCAACACAAATCGTTCAACCTGGTTGACGACGGATGTTTCTATTAGGTGTTGTGCGGCAAGGACATTGTTTTCCACAGCTTCCCAGGGATTATTTTCGATTAAAGGGACATGTTTGTACGCAGCGGCGTGGAAAACGACTGACGGCTTATATTGTTGGAAGACCTTTTTAAGCAGCTGTTCATTCTGGATCTTACCTAATATCGGAACCTGATAGCAAAAATTGTATTCATGCTTCAGCTCCATTTGAATGGTATAGAGATTTTCCTCGCCAGCATCAAAAAGAATGAGCTGCTTTGGAGAGAAGGCAACAACCTGACGACACAGTTCTGAACCGATTGAGCCTCCAGCACCGGTAATAAGTACCACCTTGTTTTCAAGATAACTCCCGATCAAAGTGGAATCCAAGCAGACCTCTTTTCGGCCCAGCAGATCTGCGTAGGAAATGTCCCTTACATTTTTAAGAGAAATGTTGCCGTCAATGAGCTGTCCGATGCTGGGGAGTACTTTGTATGGAAGCTCAGTTTGCTGACAGATGGCCACGATACGCTGCATTTGTGGCCCGGTTGCGGAGGCGATTGTAATCAATATTTCCTGTGCCTTCATACGCAGGATATGTTCCGGCAGGTCCTCAATCATACCGACCACCGGTATACTATGAACTCTTGTGGCGATTTTTTTCGGGTCATCATCAACCAGTCCGACAGGAATATAAGGAAGGGTTTGGTTTTCCTGCAATTCGCGCAATATTTTTTCCGCTGCGGAACCGGCACCTATCATGAGCAGTCTTTTTTTGGCACCGATATGTTGACAGAGACGCAATGAGCGTTTTTTTTCTCTTTTTTGGTACCAAAAGCGTATTGAAGCCCGATTGCCGCAGATCAGTAAAAAGGTGACTAATGCGTCAATGATAAAAACTGAGCGGGAAAATCCATGAAAGTTATGGAGATATACTGCTGTTGTAACGATTAATATGCTTGCTGTACATGTTCCCTTGAAAATATTAATGATGTCTGTATAACTTGTATACCGCCACATACCTCGGTACATTCCGAAGCTGTAAAAAGATAACACCTTTATGAGTATAATAAGAGGCTGAATATTATAGAAGTTGGAGTGTTGGTGCGGTGTAGGGGAGACGTCTATGAAACGAATATAGTAGGAACTATTATATGATGCAATGATCAGCAGCACATCGGTGAGTAGAAGTAACCAGAAGTTGAGGTTAGTTAGTCGGAATCTCAGATGAGAAAGGCTGAGGAGTACCTTTTCAGTCAGGGTATTAAAATATATATTTTTCGACACGATGGGTGGTGGTATCAGGAGCAATGAATGAAACAATCTGATGACCTGAGTAGCTCTAAGCTATTTTCCAAGATCACAGACAGCTCCTATAATCTTGATTTTTGGATCAGGCGGTCTTTTCCGGTGTTACACTATGCTGCGCTCCCTCTTTGCTGTTATGATCACCATAGCCATAGCCATCATAATAACTCTCGTAGCCATAGCCATCTTTTTTGCGAGTTCTGGTGAGGAAGGCCCCTATCGGATTCGCCTTTACCTTTTTCAGGTTTCCTGATGCTTTGGCAGAAGTATGATAATTGGTGCTATGGGCTCTGACAACAAGTGCAACTCCATCAACATAGCTTGCCAACATAGCTATCCCATTGGAAGCGCTTATCGGCGGTGAGTCGATAAGCACTAAATCAAATTTATCAGCAAGGAGCTTCAGTAATTGCTCCATTTTTTTTGACGAGATCAACTCCGCAGGATTCGGCGGTATCAGGCCGCTGGGAAGCAGAAAAAGGTTTTCTTCCGGGGTTTGCCTGACGAGCTCACTTAGTTTTGCATCTTTGTGAAAATAATCAAATAATCCAGGGGAGTTAGGTGCGTTTAGGAGTTTGTTCAGGCGAGGTTTGAAAATATCAGCGTCAACCAGTAATATTTTTTTTCCTGATTGTGCATAGGTCATGCCGAGGCCAGCAACAGTGGAGGTTTTTCCCTCTCCCGGAAGAGCGCTTGTTACCATAAGGGTTTTGAGGAGATGTTCCTTACGGTAGAAATCAAGCATGGATTTACTTTCCTGATACGCTCTGTTGACAAGTTTATCCATTTTACCACTCAAGAACACCGAGGCTTTCTTTTCAGGAACAGCCCCGATAAGATCTAAGCCTATCAACAGCTCAAGATCTTGTTGGGTCTTAACCGTATTGTCAAAGTATTCGATAAGAAAGCAGGATCCAGTACCGAAGAAAAGACCGAGTACTCCAGCAAGCAGCAGGTTGCGTGGAATGTTTGGAGAAAAAGGAGATTTAGGCACCTCTGCTTTGTCCACTATTCGAATATTGTTGGCAACAATAGAGCCTCCTATGTCTGTTTCCTTCAATCTTTCGAGAAGAACTGAATACATTTGTTTGTTACTTTCAGCTTCTCGTTTTAACACCCCGTACTCAATTGCCTGCTCCGCGACCCTTCGAGCCTGTTTTTTAAAAGATTCTAAGGATTTTTCAATAGCTTTTTCTTTTGTTTTTAGAATATGGCACTCAATTTCTAAATCCTTGACGACTTTTTTTGTTTCAGCGGAAATTTTTTTCTTGATAAGTGAAAGCTGTGTACTCAGACGGATTCTTTCTGGATGATTTTTTTTGAATTTTGTGGAAACCCGGGCGAATTCGATATCGATTTTATTGTATTCTTCTTTTAAAAGTTTGGCCTGAGAATTTTCTAATATTTCAGGAATTATACCTGTTTTGTGCAGTTTGTCGACCAGCCCGCGAATTTCTTGAAGAATCGATTCTTTTTCCATACGCTCCATAACCACCTTTGAAAGATTATCGTTCAGTTCCGTAATTTTATCATCAATTGTGGTCTGTCTTTTTTCAATAGAAGTCAGTGCTTCCTCTTGCTTATACTTAAGGACGTCCATTTCTGATTTTTGGACCTTCGCCTTGAGAATGACCACCTGCTCGGATAGCCAAGTGAAGGAATTGTTCGAAGAGGCTCTGCGGTCTTCAAGGTCATATTCAATGTATATTCTTGCGAGCGTGTTCGCAAACAATGCGGCTTTGGCAGGATCAGGGTCAGTTACCTGCAATTGCATAAGATTGGTGTTACGCGGAGGATTAACGGAAATTTTTTCTTTGAATTGCTGAATAAAATCTGGTTCTACAGGTTCTGTACCATCCTTTTGAACTAAGCCGAAAATTTCTCGAATTTTTAGAACCATATCCCTTTTAAACTGAGAAATCCCGCCGAGATTCTCTTGTTGAGGCAGTTCCTGCAAGTTAAGAGCGTCCAATACACGACCGATTACTTTGCGTGAGGTGATGATTTTTTTCTGTGTTTCAAGAAAGTCATTTATTTTAACTTGATCCAAATTGACGAAATCAACAGGCGCATTATTGTTTGGCTCAAAAATCAAGAGAGTGCTTCCGCGATAAAGAGGCGTCTGTCGCACGGAATACACGCCTGCAAGCAGAACAAACACAAGAAAGATTGCAACGAGATAGGGATATCTCCGGCGCAGAACAAGTAAAAATTGGTGAAGATTTATCTCCTGCTCCTGTATTGCAGGTTGTGTCTGATGCGTCATTGTTGTGTTTTTTTAGTTGATGAGAGGTATCCCAATGATACAGCGGCCTGTTGCCGCTGTATCATTGCGTAATATTTTAATATTCTTAAATAGAAAACGAAATAGCTTGGCTGGTACGGCAACTTGTTACCAGAAACTTAACGGTACCTCAATAACATCTTCAGGTAAGATCAGGGTACTCATTGTTGCTTCAATTTCTTCAATCTTGCCGTTTTTTAAGCGTTTAATGATGGATTTCTTCTGTGCGGCTTTTTTGGTAGCACCCCCCGCCATAGCGATTGCCTTCACCAGGGTCAGGCGAGGCTCATGAGGAAAAGAGCCCGGCTGTTTGACCTCTCCGACGACATGAAAGGAGCGGATTTCCGGCACAAAGATGGTGTCATCTGGTTGTACAGAAGTATACATATTCGCATTCATTTCGACGATGCGACCGTTACTTAGGCGTTTAATGACAGCATTCTCCGTTGAGCCTTTCAGAGTAGCTCCTCCAGAAAGATTTATTGCTTTCAACGGTGACATTCCCGCTTCATAGGGAATTGAGCCAGGGTTCTTAACTTCTCCTACCACCTCGACAGAGCGGGCTTCGGGGACAAAGACACTGTCGTCCGATTGTAATATCGTGTCTCCTTCTCCTTTAATTTCAATGGTTCTTCCCTTGCTTAAGCGTTTGATTACGGCATTTTCTGCTGATCCTTTCAAGGTTGCTCCGCCAGCGAGATTTATCGCTTTCAGCAGCGACATTCCGAGTTCATAAGGAACAGATCCTGGGTTTTTAACTTCTCCTACCACTTCGACAGAGCGGGCCTCGGGGATAAAGACCGTATCGTCAGGTTGTAATACTGTGTCCATTCCTCCTTTCATTTCAAAGGATCGACCGTTGCTCACGCGTTTGATCGTCGCATTTTCCGCCGAGCCTTTCAGGGTTGCTCCGCCAGCATAGCTGATTGCTTTTAATAAGGTGAGCCCTTTGTCGTAGGGAAAGGAGCCCGGTCGTTTCACTTCGCCGACAACTTGAATAAAATTTTTGTCCTCAGGGATATAGACAGTATCGTCAGCGGCAAGTAGAGTATCCATGCCCGCTTTTATTTCTATAACCCTGCCGTTTTGCAGGCGCTTGATCAAAGCGTTGTCTGACGAGCCTTTTTCTGTAAGGCCGTCGGCCAAGGCTATAGCTTTGAGAAGTGTGATTCCCTCTTCGAAGGGAAATGCCCCTGGATTTTTGACTTCACCTATTACATGGAATGAGCTGGCGTCCGGTATAAAAATAACATCCTCCGGCTGGAGGTAGACGTTCGCTTCATCTCTGCCTTCCACCAGCAACTGATGGAGATCGACATAATATGTTGTAATAGTATCAGGAGAGGCTGCTGAGCCCTTTTTTGGTGCAGCCCGCATGATATGAACTTTCTGTCCGCTCATAACTGTTGCTCCCGACTGTTTTGAAACACCCTCAGCTTTTGTCAGGAGGTCGAAAAGGCGTGTCGGGCCGTCAAGGTAGTAAACTCCTGGTTTCCCGACGTTTCCCATTAATTTGACTTTTTTGCTCAAGTATTTACTGACATCTACACTCACAATCGGGTTGAACAGATAGTCTTTTTCCAGCAGACGGGTCAGTTCGCCCTTGATCTCGGCTAGATTTTTACCAGAGGCTTTCATTTTTCCTATAAGAGGAAAAACTATGTCACCTTCAGCTGATACAGTGTACTCGCCCTTCAGATCCGGATTATCATAAACGTCAATGGCAAGTATATCCTCTGCCCCGACGATATAGGATACCCCGCCAGCTGAACCTGCACTGACCGGGGGAGGAGGAAGGAAATTTCCTCTTCCTGTACCGGGCTGAGTGGAACTTCTCCTGAATGTTGGTGTCGTCTTTATCGACGAGCCGACCGACACGCTCCCGATTTTGCCAGGGGTCATCGACGGAACTGTCCCGCCTACCATAGCCTGCCCACAGACGGGCAAGCATAGAGTCGCAATAACCAGCAGTATCCAGCAGGTTATTTTTTTAAAGTGACAAAGTGACAAAAAGCCCGATTCTATTGTCTTCATATTCTTGATCAGCATCGTCGGATGTTCTGATTGCGTATTGATAATGAGTGCCTGCTTTGATCCAATCTTGAATGGGATAATCCAATGACGCTTTAGCTCGCCATGTTTCAAATGAATTTTGAGATTCTTGCTGTTGATAATCTCCTTCCAATCGTGCAGTAATTCTTTCTAAGAATTTTGTGGTAAAGGATAGACCGAGCTCAGTTACGTCATATGTAACCCCCGGCTCGGTATCAATGAACGATTTTCGAGTGGATTTATCGGCTGTAAGCGTAATATCCAGTTTATCGCGGATCGTCTGCGTGGCCTTACCGCTCAATGTTAGATTGCCATAGCCGTCTCTCCCTAAGGAGAATACCAAAAAATTGTTTTCTGTAAGTCGAGTTTCTACGCCAGCTTCACCGATAACTTCAGACGTATCTTCGTTTTCGGCTTCGTAGTCATATTCTTCGTAGCCTCCCTGCAGCCAGCAGGAGAATCTTGCCGGGGCAACATATCTGATGCCGGTTAAGTATTTTATATCATCATAGTCCAACTTTGATTCGGGTTCTGATTCCTGAGTCTCGACAAAACCGGTTACGTATCCTCTTAACCTTGTAGAAAAAGGAATAGCAAATGTTCCCTCGACGTTATCAATATTTACTTCGCTGCTCGGAGAATTACCTTCTTCAAAAAATTCTTTCCATATGTGATTATATTTCCCCTGCATCCTTAAAAAATCTCTAAGGGTGTATTCAGCGTTCATAGCAAGTACGTTATCCTGATTGTCGCCAATTCCTGCTTGCGCACCGATATCTTGATCAAATTCTGTTTTGCTGTAGATATCAGACAGGCCTAGGGAAAGCCCGCCGGGAAAATATAGCTCTGTACCTACTGCTGTATTAACGTTAATGTCTGATAGATTGCTGTCTATTCCGTAGCGATAATCACTTGTTACATTAAAGAAAAATAAATGATCATTGTACGTGTTGCTCAGGAGAAAATTAGGTATGGCGTGGAGGAGGATATCGCTTTCTACCTGATCTTTATCTCCTTCAAGCCCGCTGCTGAAGTATATATTGTCGTCATTTTCAGCGCTTAGTGTTATGCTGGCTATCGCTGTTGTTGTTTTTCCTATTTGCATGGAAGATGCGTTTTCTGGAACTCCGATCACTATACAAAAAAGGGGGGCGATAATGCCGATTGGCGTCAGTATATTGTATTTATATGATATTCTATTCATAGTGTTAATCCTATAATAAAATAGTTGTGAGCAGCAGAGATAAGCGACAGCTTATCTCTGCTGCCGCTCGAATCTTGTGGTATTAGCGTGTTGTTGGTTTATCCGTATCAACTGAAACCGTAATCATTCGCATTTTAACCTTTCCTTTATACTCAAATGTTACTCCGGTGGGGAAAGCTTCCTGATCCTCTGGATCAAGTTTTGCATCCACTTCGATGCCTCTTATGCTAAATGCCCGAAGAGCTTCTTTGAATACATAAATCTTCCCCCCGGTGATATCAATTCCTGAATCCTCAAATTCATCTTTATCGGCTTTATATAGCCAGAGGTCGTACTTGTTGTCTCCGACCCCTTTTGGGAGTGTTACACTGACCGCTCTTGGGCCTCGATCTACAAAGTAGTTGTACCCCACAGCCACGACGGGATCAATAAAACAAGGTGATATGACGATATTCACGCGAAAGGAGAGGTGAAAAACAATGGGTTTGGGGCCTATGGCATCGCCATTTATCCCTGCCCCGGTACCCAATCCGGGTCCTCCTGGTCTTCCGGGTCCTCCGGGTCCTCCGGGTCCTCCGGGTCCTCCGGGTCCTTTTTCTAATACAGTAACTGCAAAAGGTAAAATGGGAAATTCAGGTATAACACCTTGGATAATTTCAATGATGGTAGCTTGGTCAAGTTCCCCTTCCTCTAGCGCTTCCTCCAGTTCCGCAGCAATTTCCTTATAGTCCTGCATGATTTCTTGCATTGCGTCTTCTATAGAAACCGGACTTAATACATCCCGTGCCATTGATAGCGAAGGACATAAAAGGATAAGGCAGCCAGCGCATAGACAAAAGAAATTCTTCATTTTCCCCCCTGTAGTTTATTGCTCTTCTTCAAAGAGCCCTAGTGATTTCTTTGTTTTTTTAATAGCTTGTCGGCATCGTTTTGCATCTGCTTGCAGGAGTAGGCATTGGCGCCACTGCTTTATCGCTTCCTGCTCAAGTCTATTTCTTCGGTACTCTTCACCGAGTTGATAACGAAAGGAGGCATTATCAGGGTTCAGCATGACAGACTTTTTAAAAGCGGTCAGAGCCGCCTCATTTTTTTTGACAGCCCGTAAATAAATACCCATACTGTAATATAAACGCCCTGTGCGAGGATATTTTTTTATACCCTGTTCCAGGGTCGCAACAGCTTTATTATATAGCTTTTCTTTCGCGTAAAGTCTAGCCATGATGATAAAGTATTTCTCGCAAAGCCTTTTTTTTTCAGGGTGCTCGTCAATAAGCTGGCGGTAGACGACAGTAGCCTCTTGGTATTGATTTAATTTTTCTAGCGTTGCGGCATATTTTTCTTTAATTTGGAATTCTTCTGGGAATTGTTTCAGGTATTTTTTATTTTCTGTCAAAGAACCGACGAAATTTTTATTCTCCCAAAGCAGATTGAGGTGCATAAGCGCATTTCGAACTGTGGGCTCCAAGGAAAAAGCAAAGACTGCTTCCTGCGCTGCTAATTCGTTTTCTCCATCAGTTGCAAGATAGTGTGCAAAAGCCTGTCTGAACGGTGCTGTTTCTGGAACTGCTCGCTTCTGCGTCTCGTAGTCTCCACCTGCGCTCCAAATATCATCCATTACCTTGTTTAGCTCGTTTTCTCCGCTCAATTTCAGGTAATGATTGAAATATGTTAATGCATCATCAAGTTGTCTCTGCCTGAGAGACAAGACAGCTATGCGATAATATGTCGGTGCATACATGGGTGAAAGTCGAATCGCCTCTGTGTATGCTTTTTTTGCCTCGATATTTTTTTTGTATCGTTCTAGAAAAGTACCCTTTTTGATAAGCAGGGAACTGCTCGTTGGGGCTGCTTTTTCAGCCCGTTCGTACCAAAATAAAATTTCGTCACATCCAGTATAATTTTTTATACTAGATAAAGTATCTGCTTGAAGCTTCTTTGTCAACAAGATGTTTCCTTTGTAGTGCAGGAGGTCGGAATAATCTGGATTAAGGAGGAGCGCTTGATCGATTTGTGAATTTGCCGCGGCATATTTTTTTTGATGAAGAGCAGCTTTTGCCGCTTTAAAAGCGCGCTCACCCAAGAACGGTAGAAGTATTATCGCGATACTTGCACTGGCACCAAGGCAGCACGCTGTAAAAGCAACAGTTTTTCGAGATGAAGAATGAAGACGGACAGCTATTTGGTTGATTTTATTTTTTTCGCTGTTATTGGCAGCTACGACGGCAATGCCAGCAGCTGTTGCAAAGAGGATTAAATTAGCGAAAACCTGAAGATTGCAGTCTGTCACAGAGTGGATCAGGATGGAAAAACAGGCGGCGAGGGCACCGATTCCGATTTTTCGCCAGTATGTTTTATGTGCTGTCGTCAGTTTTTTCAGGCAGAAAAAATACAGAGATAAAATACCACTGAGGAATGCCGTTAATCCGAGTATTCCGGTATCGGCAGCCAATTCCAAGTAATCGTTATGCGTATAATTAACAATTTTTTGGTTAAATACCTCGGTTTGGTATGCAGGGAAAGCAACAGAAAAGGTACCGGGCCCCCAGCCGAAAAGCGGTCGATCATAAATCATACCAAGTGTATCTCGCCATACCTGCATTCTGGTTTCACCAGCAGCTGAAATATCCTCAAGGGTACTTAAGCGCTCAAGAACAGGATTCAGACCAAACCATGTGATAATGATAAGGCCAAGAAAGATTGCTGAGAGAAAAATAAGGTATCCTTTTTTCTGTCGTTGCATGAATGCCAGAGTGATGACAAAAAAGGCCAATCCGCCTGCCATTCCTATAATCCCGCCTCGGGACAGCGTGAAGAGAAGGGCGGCGGCGATTAGGATGGTTATGCCGAACAAAAGGATCCGTTTGCCGCCTCTGTTCGCTGTTGCCAGACCCAGAGCAAGGCAAAAGACCAGCTCCAGGTATCCGGCAAAATGGTTGTGGTTGACGTAAAAAAGCGAAATGTTGTATCGTTTTTGGGAAAATATTTTGAATCCTAAGATGTCTCCGTTAATCAGGGTCAGCCCCATGACAGCGTAGATTGCGCCGAGAATGACGAGCACCCAAAGGAGCCGATCGACTTTCTGATGACTTCTCTGGGTGTTGATAATGTAAAAGAAAAGGGCGATTGCGGTGAGGCCTTTGTAGATGATAATTCTGCTTACGTAAGGATAAACAGATATGCTGTATGAGATAAGTACTGAGAGGACAAAAAAGAAAATCGGGATATCTGTAGGAGTACGATAGAACCTGAGTTCTCCTTTGTAAATCCTGGTCAGCACCGCAATCGAAATTAAGGAAATAACGGTGAGGTGGGCTGTGGTTATTGACCAGGTTTCCACCAAGCCGTGGGCAAGGGGCCCGAACAGCAGCAGAAGAAAAAGTAAGATTTCGTCAGCGGAGATTTTGGTTTTCGACATTAGCGTGGCCCGTATGTAGGCCGCATTGAGACTCGCATTGTGATGCCGGTCTCAAGTGGTGTATTATGTTTTTTCGCAGGATCGTACCTGTCGAATAAATTCTCGGATCAGCCTGTGATCTTTTTGCCCCGGAGCCGTTTCCACCCCTGAATTAACATCCACGGCATAGGGGTTGACGGCATTAAGCGCCTCTTGCACATTCTCCGCATCAAGGCCACCAGCCAGAATGAAGTCCCGTTGCAGCTTCAAGTCCTGAATCAGGGACCAATCAAAACACTGTCCAGTGCCGCCTTGCACCCCTTTCTGATAGGTATCTAAAAGGAACCCCTTTACATGCTCGTTATAGGGCATGATATCGGTTGCCTGTACATCCCCGCCTATTCTCAGAGCCTTGATGACCTGGCAGGGTGCAACAAAACGGGCGAGGCGTTCGCAGTATTTTGGGGATTCTTTGCCGTGCAGCTGGGCATAACCGAGGTTACAGAAACGGATAATCTCCTCAACCTCCTCCCTATCACGGTCAACAAATACCCCGACAGTATCAACAAAGGGGGGGAGCTGCTCAATAATGATCCTGGCAATCTTTGGGTCAACAGCACGAGGGCTCTTGTCGTAAAAAATAAACCCCAAGGCATCCACCCCGGCCTCCACCGCAGCAAGCGCATCTTCAAGATTGGTGGTACCGCACATCTTGATACGAATTCGATCGGCTATCATGTTGTTTTCTGATTAGGTAGAGAGAAAATGGCGGAGCGTTTCGCCTTGTTCATTGCTGCGCATCAGGCTTTCCCCGATGAGGGCTGCGGCGATACCAGCTTTCTGTAAACGGAGGATCTCGCTGCGGCTGGATATGCCTGATTCACTGACGATTGGGATTTCTTTTGGAATTTTTTTCTGGAGTCGAAAGGTGGTTTCTAAATCCACGCTAAAATCGTTCAGGTTGCGGTTATTAATGCCAATGAGCCTGCTTTCAGCGGCCAAGGTTTTTTCCAGCTCTGCCTCGTTATGCACTTCGACCAGAACATCCATGCCCGTTTCCTCGGCCTGCAAGCGGAAATCCCGCAGCTGCTCGATTTCAAGAATAGCCGCGATGAGCAGTATCGCATCGGACCCAAAGGCGGCAGCCTCTTCGATTTGGAGGGGATCAATGATGAACTCCTTGCGTAGTACAGGCAGGTCCACCGTGTTTCTGACTAAAGGAATATAATCAATGGATCCTTGAAAGAAATCCCGATCCGTGAGGACAGACATCGCGTGGGCTCCGCCCTGCTTATAATTGAGGGCTATTTTCTGGGGATCAAAATTGGGATCAATCACGCCTTTGGAAGGGGAGGCCTTTTTAGCCTCGGCAATGATGGCCACGCCCGGTGCCGTAACCAAGGCCTGCATGAAACCACGCGGCGGATCAAGAGGAGCTTCGGTTTCGGGGGGACGGATTCCATGCTGTTTCAGAGCGGCAACTTCTTC
The DNA here is from genome assembly GCA_942492895.1 of Candidatus Electrothrix laxa. GTDB lineage: Bacteria > Desulfobacterota > Desulfobulbia > Desulfobulbales > Desulfobulbaceae > Electrothrix > Electrothrix laxa. The sequence goes on along the minus strand of OW818652.1, from coordinate 2,833,722 downwards.
TTTTTTTCGTGCTACGATAGTATCAAGGATCATGCTGTTCTTAGGGAAATTATATTCAGTGAGTGTCGCTTTTCTCTTTGTCGTGGAATTGGCAATGGCACCTTGCGGGAAAATGGTGCGACTGGTCAGAATTTTTCCTTCAGGAGTGTACAAAAGTGGGGGAAATTATGCAATAGCGGAATGAGAGAGGGTGGAATGATACAGTTGTTGGTTCGTTTTGACACGGCCAGAGGTGTTCTTTTGAGTAATAAAGTGACAGAAACCGTGGAAATTACCTTGACAGTAACCACGTTGTGGTGATTCAATGCTCTTGATAGTAACTATTCCTAATAATAATTATAAGCAAAATAAAGGAGGAAGTAATTATGAATCTGACAAGAAATATTATAATCATTCCGGTTGCTGCATTCCTGCTGACAGGATGTGCTCAACCTGATTACAAAGATCCAATCGTTACTTTTCAGGCGGCATCGACTGTTGTTATTGAGAACGCCAAAGTTACATATAATACCGTTAATAAAAAAGAACGTGATGCCGAAATTGACATACGTGTTTATCTTGGAGAAGATATTGATCCTGAAATTCTTGCAGGTGAGGAAGTTCTTGGAGGCGAGAAGTTTATTGTAATTACAGAAGATGATCTTGAAGCCCGTCTGGATGCCCTTAAAGCCTTGAAAAAACACGGTGAATTACTCTATAAGCTGGCGATTAGTGATGCGCCGGATGAAGCAAGAAATGCTGTAACTTCGCTTGATGATGCTCTCTTGACCCTTAAAGGTTCTCTTGGAAAAGCCTCTTCTGATCAGTTTAAAGCTAAAGCTGGAGCCTTTGCTATTATCGCCGGTGAAGTAACCAGTCTTACAATGAAGCACAAGATAGAAAAAGCGTTGGAGAAAGCCATCCTTTTGTCTGAAAATGATGTGTTATTATTAATAGAACGGCTCAAAGATGACATGCTCATCAGATTTCCTACGTTGAAAAACGTAAGGATGGCCCGGCTCAGTAAGGCAATAACAAAAGCTTATAACACAGCTCTTCCATCTGATTTAGAAAAGCGAAAGAAGGCAGTGGTAGAAATCAAGAAGATGGGGGATGAATGGGATGCTTCTTCTATAGATCCTGGCTTTGATAAAATGACAGAGGCGCATAAGAAGCTGGTCAAATACGCAAAGAGTCAAAAGAGTCCGCAGGACTTGGCTGAACTTGTCGCAGCAATGGATGCGTTTGCCGATCAAGCGAAGATAATTGTCGATGCAATAAAAACTATTCAACAAACAGAGGGGTAACCAGTCATGCCTACTGCAAATAATATGACAAATCTTGAATTAGTTCAATGGCTAGGCGATTTGATCGTCCGGTTGAACATGAAGAATTTCGGTCCTGCAACTGATTTGATCGAAGTACGGAAGTATGATGAATTGTGTAATAAGCTTGCTGTCTATTTGCGCAAGATAGTCAGGGAGGGAATACGTGACGACACTAAGGAGTTCATAAGTCACACCAAATCTTTGAAAAAAATAAATAAAGATTTGCTCAAGACGCTTGACCGTTTAGATCAGTTTGCTCAAACGTTGAAGGCGTTGGTCGATTTTGTTGGAGTGGTTGAAAAGTTGCTTAACCTTGCCGCTCCGGCTTTTGGCTTAGCCTCTCCCGTTGATATAGTTATGGAGAGAACAGCACATTTCAGTGGAGATGAAAAGTCGTTACATAGAAAAGGTTCTCTAGTTGAGCACCTTAAGGACATTCATCCTCCGCAAAATAAACCAGTTGTTGCTTCACCGGTAAAAAATGCAGTCGAAGAAGTCCTGCACGGCATTGAATTGACAGATGAGAAACTGATCATCACAGTTGCAACAGGAGGATGCACCGGGGAAGGAAACTTCCATATTCATGTCGACAAAGGATATACAAAATTGCCTCCATATCAAGTGACTGTATACCGAGTTGTGTCTGATGATTGCCACGGGCATTTTGATCCGATCAAGATTTCCTTTTCACGAAAGAAGCTGGGACTGGACGGAAATGTTGATTTCATAGTCCGCAACAGGATAGGTAACACCTCTCAGCATCGGCTGCCGATTGATCCCTGACAGTAAAGCGCGTCCTGTCGCGCTGATACTTCACACCCTCCTGCGAGAAAGAAAGGTCGTATACATCTCGCAGGAGGTTCATGCATTTTAAAAATGAATTTATTCAGTAAGGAGGAACTGCTATGGAGACTCAAGGGGAAATCCAGGACGGACCGAAGTTTAAAGGAAGGGCCGCTGAAGTTGATGCGCTTGGTATTGTTAGTGACTTCAGCGAGGACGGACAGGCCGGAACAATCATATTCAGCAATTTACAGCTCATCGATTGGTCAATAAAAAGTGTATATAATTAATTGACTAAACATAAACAAATCATAACGTTATAAGAGATGCCGGTATTTTGACCGTATTTGCAGAGATGTCCTTTAAGCGCTATATTGGGCCAGATAATAAGTATTCCTAAACAGGAAACTTCTCAACAGCCTATTTTCACAAGCAATCATCCAATATGTTGATTTCACTTACTAAGATTTTAAGGTGTTGTTTTTTCATGTAAAACAATTAATTCAATTACTAGATTATTAACCAATCGGTGAGTTACAGGTTGATGTAGGTGACAGGCCAGGAGTGTTTGTGACAACACACACGGTATCTCTTTCGATTCCGGTTGAGAATAATGAGCAGGATTTGTGCATTACCCAGAGCATCAGTGGTTTTGTCAGTGTAGACGGGGCGGCGCGGGCGGTTCTGCTTGTTCAGGCGGCTGGCCACACCACGTTGGTCGACCTGCGGGAAGCAAAAAAAGATACAGAAGAAGATGAAAACTCTTTTAGTTTTATCGAGATAATAGAGGGTAAACTTCGGGCCGAAACCAAGTATCAGGTTACTTTTGTTCTGCTGGTCGAACGTGATGCTGATCATGCTGAAACAGGCGCTTCTCTGGGTATCGACTCTTTGGATATTGAGATGAAAGGCTCAGGTGAAAAGTGATAACTGATCGTTTTGATTGTTAAGTCGGGGGAATTCATTTTCTCTCCCGACTGAGGAGGTGTATTCTTCGCTGTTTATTCCTTGCAGAAGGCCACAAGCCGATCAAGTTTCTCCAAAGCCGCACCCGAGGCAATGATCTCCCGCGCCTGATCCACCCCAGCTTGAAGATCAGCGGCTTTACCCCCAGCCAATAAAGCAGCGCCAGCATTGAGCAGGACCATATCCAGTCTCGCTCCGGGAGTGTTACTCAGGACCTCACGAACCAAGGCTGCTGATTCCGCCGCAGTGGCTCCGCCTCGGATATCATCAATGGTTGCTCGACTCAGGCCCACATCTTCCGGTTCCACCGTATAGCTCTCCACCTTGCCGTCATGGGCATCCGCTACATACGAGGTGCCGGTGACCGTCATCTCGTCCATATTGCCTTCACCCCAGACCACCAAGGTGCGTTTCATGCCCAGCCTGAGCAGCACTTCGGCAATAGGCACGGTCAATTCTTTGGCAAAAACACCGGTGAGCTGAACATTAGCTCCGGCTGGGTTGGTCATAGGGCCGAGGATATTGAAGATGGTGCGGATACCCATTTCACGCCTAGGGCCGATAGCATATTTCATAGCCCCGTGTAGCATGGGGGCAAACAGAAAACCGATACCCACGGTGCGTACGCATTCTGCCACTCGCTTCGCTGACATGGAGAGATCCACGCCTAATGCCTCCAGCACATCGGCACTGCCGCAGGAAGAGGATATGGCTCGGTTACCGTGCTTAGCCACCGGAATTTCTGCCCCGGCCACAACAAAGGCTGTGGTGGTGGAGACATTAAAGGTGCCGGAACCGTCGCCGCCTGTGCCCACGATATCCATGAGCAGTTCCCCAGAAGCGGTGTCCACTCCGGTATCGACAAAGGTGGCTTTTTCTCGCATAACCCGGACCGCGCCAGCAATCTCGTTGATGGTTTCTCCCTTCATGCGCAGGGCGGTGATAAAGGAACCGATCTGGGCATCGGTGGCCTTGCCGCTCATTATCTCCTGCATGGTTGCGGTCATCTGTTTTTCATTAAGATCCTGACCGGTTACCACCAAGGCGATTGCTTCTTGTATCATGGCTGAATGTCCTCGAAATGATCGTTGGTTCGTTATGTGAGACTTTGTGTGTATGTACCACAACCCTCTTCTGAAAGGGCAAACAGCAGGGTGCAGTTATTGCCACTAGGGTCCTGTTCATCGTAATGGGCACATTTCATATTTTCGCAAATTTTGAGTTTATTTTGGTCGCCTTCTTTAGGATATTCCTCCGTAGGAGAAATGGTTTTTTCGGGAGAATTTTTATGGCGATGCATGATTTTTTATATATTGTAAAGGATGATATTCTTCAATGTATTATCCAGCTTGCTAACTTATCTCGTTGTGGTCCGCTAGGCAACGAAAAAACGCTATATTTTTGATCACACCTTCTTTCATGGCTCGCTTCCTTGCAATCGCTTTTTCTCTCGGCCATAATGAAAAGATCATGATAGAGGTTCGGGAGAATGATGGTTTGTTGATTTTTTTTACAAGTTCGGTGTGAAATTTTCAGGTGTTGTTGGTTCGAACAAAATCGCTCGCAATCCTCCTGGTGATAAAGAAAACAAGTAAGTTAGCAGTGTAATACCGTAAATGGAGCTTCTAGATGAAGAAAAGGAAAAAAGGTATGTTGTTGATTCTGAGTTTGTTGGCAGTGTTCATGTCTATGTCCTCTGCCTGCGCTGAGTGTAAAAAAGGAGATGCGAATATGGATGGCGATGTTGATCATGCTGATTTGTATGAAATAAAAGAGCTGTTGCGGTTTAATGATAGTTGTGGACCGGTTCCAGAATGTGCGGATTATGACGGGGACGGTTCTGTCACTGTTTTTGACGTGCGCAGTGTTCTTATGGCCATCAGTAAGGAATGTGTACCCGGAGATGCTAATACCAGCGGGCATTTGACCGTAGCCGATATCTGTAAGGTGGAAAAGATGATCGCCCACAAAGAGTATTCAAAATGTGCGGACTGTAATGAGGACGGGGTGTTAAACGAGGAAGATGTCAACTGTCTGCGCAGCAAGGTGCATTGATTACTGTAGATTACAGTAGTCAGCTGTTTTGAGGATAAGCCTCTTCTTCTCACTCTTCGCTTTCCCTTGCTTTTTTGTTGATGACTGAATATTGTTCTCGTCGTTATTGGAAAAAATAAAGCCTCTTTTTTTCGTACGGGAAAGGGGCTTTCTAAGAGGACGCTGAACATTGGTTGCATTCTGCCGCATCCGTGCATGCTTCTTCTTTTGTTAGTAAAATACATTTCGGCAGAGCGGAAACCATGCTGTCAATCTGCAAACAGCTGTCCGGCAAGGAAGGGCAGCAAGGAAAGAAAAGAGATATCTGCGGCCTGCACGGCGGCAGCGCGGCCCTGTTCACAGCCCGGCTTCAAGCGATACAGCAGCAGACCATCTGTTGCCTTGTCCCTTCCGATGATCTTCTTGAGCCTCTGGCCGGTGATATTCGCCTCTTTACAGATATCCCTGTTCTCACCTATCCAGCCTTTGAGATAGCTCCGTATACCCAGCTCGCCCCGGATCCGGCCACGGTGGCGGCCCGCCTTGCCACCCTTTATTTTCTCCAGGAAGGCAGTGGTCCCTGCATTGTGCTGACCTCGGTCGAGGCCGTTATGCGGCGGATTCTTCCGCAACAGGCCCTGAGTAGGAGCTGTGAGCTGGTCATGGCCGGTGAAGACACGGACCGGGATGCCCTGATCGCCTCCCTGATTGATGCGGGGTACCAGTCCTGTGAACTGGTGCGTCAGCCCGGTGACTTGGCTGTGCGGGGTGGGATTGTTGATCTTTTTCCGCCTGCTGTCGGGCCTGCTAACCAAGGTCCTCTGCGCCTTGATTTTTTTGGCGATACAGTGGAATCCATCCGGGTTTTTGATCCACTGAGTCAACGCTCCGAGGAAGAATTGGAGGAGGTGGTCCTCCTGCCTGCTTCGGATATTCTCTTTCCCGCCCCTTCGGCTGTGGAAAAATGGCGACAGGACCTGTATCTTGCTGTTGAAGAGTTGAGCCCCGATCATACCCCCGACCATACCGACTCTGACCAATTCCGCCAGGTCACGCAGCAGTTACGAGACCGGATTCGTTTTCCAGGGATTGAATTTCTTCTCCCGCTCCTTTACCGAGATCCCAGCCCGCAGACTCTGTTTGATTATCTCCCTCCTGACTGCCCCTGTATTCTCTATGATCCGGTGACCATCAGGCGCAAGACAGCCTTGGTGCGGGAAAGGATAGCGGCGAATTATGGGGATGCCGCAAGCGAAGGAGGTCACGGGCTGGCCCTGCCGCCGAAAACGCTCTTTGTGGAGCAGGAGGAATTGGAACGATGCCTCGGCGAGCGACTCAGGGTTGATCTCTGTCTTTATCCTGATCCAGATGCTGTGCAAGCGCCGATTTTGCAACAGGTCGGTGACCATTCCCTGCTCCGACAAGAGATAGAGCTGCAACGGAAGAAACGAGGGGTGCTGGCCCCGCTTGCTGATCGGCTCCTGAAATGGCAGAAGGCAAAGGAGACGGTTGTTTTTGCCTGTCGCTCCGGCAGGCAGGCCGAGCATCTGGAAGAAATGCTGGCAGGATACGGTATCCAATGTGGTCGGGGGACGACCCCGCTTAATTTGCAACAGCAGTATCCCGGACAGGTCCTCCTTGTTGAGCACCCCCTGTCCCAGGGATTTGATTTGGCGGAAGAGCAGCTGCATATCCTCTCGGCTGCTGAATTATTTGGAGAAAAACGGCTACAGCCGGGTAGCGAGAAGAAGGGGAGCAGGCCCCAGGGTGAGCCTGTTGCCTTGGAGGAGATCTCTGTCGGGGATGTTGTTGTCCACCGGGATCACGGCCTGGCTAGCTTCCAGGGTTTGGTCAACATGGATTTTGCCGGGCAGCGCGGTGATTTCATGCTGCTTGAGTTTTTGGGCAATGATAAGCTCTATATTCCGGTTCATCAGCTGCACTGGGTCAGTCGTTATCAAGGGTTGACGGATCAGCAGCCTAAGCTTGATCGGTTAGGCTCCCAACGCTGGCAGACAGCCAAGAAAAAGGTCACCGAGGCAGTCTGGCAGGTTGCCCAGGAATTGCTGGCTATATATGCCCGCCGTGAGATACGCAAGGGCCATTGTTTTCAGCCGCCGGGCATCCTTTTTAAGGAGCTGGCTGAATCCTTTCCCTATGATGAGACGGAAGGACAGGCCAAGGCCATTGACGAGGTGCTCAAGGATCTCTGTTCAGATAAACCCATGGACCGGCTGGTTTGCGGTGATGTGGGCTACGGCAAGACCGAGGTCGCGGTCAGGGCTGCTTATAAGGCCATCGAAGACGGTTTTCAGGTGGCGGTTTTGGTGCCTACCACGGTTTTGGCGGAACAACATGCAGCGACCTTTCGGGAGCGTTTTTCCGGTTTTGATGTGGAAGTTGCCTGCACCAACCGTTTTCGCAGCACCAAGGAACAGAAGGATATTGTTCGGGAGTTGAAAGAGGGGCATGTCAATTTGGTGGTAGGGACCCATCGTCTGCTCTCTAAAAGCATTGTTTTTCAAAAGCTGGGTCTGCTGATCGTGGACGAGGAACACCGTTTCGGAGTTTCTCATAAGGAGAAGATCAAAAAGCTACGGGCAGATGTGGATGTGCTCACCCTGACCGCCACCCCTATCCCCCGTACCTTGCAAATGTCCCTTTTGGGGATTCGCGATCTGTCCGTGATCTCCAGTCCACCCCGGCAAAGGCGTGCGGTCAAAACTTTTGTCGCCCGTCATGATGATCTGGTGATCCGGGAGGCAGTGCAGCAGGAGCTGGAACGGGGAGGTCAGGTTTTCTTTGTCCATAACCGGGTTAAATCCATCCATCGGGTTGCGGAGCAGATCGAACAGCTGGTGCCGCACGCCCGCATTGCTGTGGCCCACGGCCAGATGCCGGGCAAGCACCTAGAAGATATCATGGTCAGCTTTATCAATCATGAGGTGGATATCCTGGTCAGCACCACGATCATTGAATCCGGTCTGGATATTCCCAATGCCAATACTATTCTTATCAACCGGGCCGACCGAATCGGGCTTGCGGATATGTACCAGCTTCGGGGCAGGGTAGGGCGTTCTTCCCGCCAATCCTATGCCTATCTGCTGGTGCCGTCCAGCGAGCAAATGACGGCAGATGCCGGGCAACGCCTGCGGGCTTTGATGGATTGTTCTGAGCTGGGAGGCGGCTTTAAGCTGGCCATGAATGACCTCCAGATCCGGGGCGGCGGCAGTATCCTGGGGGTTTCCCAATCCGGCCATATTGCTGCGGTGGGGTATGATCTCTACCTAGAGCTGCTCCAATCCACAGTGGCGGATCTGAAAAAACAGGCGGAACAGGGGGGCGATCTGTCCGAACCTGAAGTGGAACCCGATGTTAAGCTGCGGGTGTCCGCCTTTCTGCCGGATGATTATGTCCGGGATACTGTTCTCCGCTATCGCCTGTATCGCCGTCTCTCTGTGGCCGGGAATGAAGATCCCGAGTTGCTGGCCGATCTGCGGGATGAGGTCGTTGATCGCTTCGGTGCTCTGCCCCGTGAGGCGGAGACCCTGTTTGCTCTGGTTGGTCTCAAATATCCGCTCCGTCAACTGGGCATCACCAAGCTTGAACAAGGACCTGCCAATTTGGTCTTCAGTTTTAGGGAGCATTCTTCAGTTGCCCCGGAAACCCTGCTTGCCTTTATTGAGCATTCTCGTCCGAAAAAATCGAAAGTTTCGAAAAAGCTGAAAAATACGGAAAAAAAGAAGGAGGTCCGTTCTTTTAGGGGACTACGTGTACCGGCAAAAGCCCCAGCCCCACCAGCACCGGAACCGGTCCGTCTGACTCCAGATCAACGGCTCATTGTTGCCCTTGATGAAAAGACTGAGCAGGCGGATCTGTTTCAGCGGATAGAGAGGGTTCTCGGCTTTTTGGGTAGGCAAGAGGGCTGACAGAACCAGTAAATCTGATTTGACAGCAGATCTCTTTTGTATTAGATCGTAGAGTCTATGTGGTATATGTGGAGAGATCCTGAAAGAAATGGTCTTTTCGGTTGGATGAAACAAGGTGGACAGATAAAATGCAGGAAATAAAGGAATACGTAGAAAACCCGGAACAGACATGCGGCGAGAAGATAGGGCCAAATTTTTCCTGGGATAATGTTGAGACGGTCATGCTGGACATGGACGGGACCCTGCTGGATAAGAATTTTGATGATTATTTCTGGGAGGTATACCTGCCGGAGCATTACAGCCTGCTCCATAATATTTCTCTGGAAGAGGCGAGCCGGGAGTTGCGGACCCGTTATCAGGCAGTGGAAAACTCCTTACAGTGGGCTGATCTTGAGTACTGGTCACATACTCTGGGGCTTGATTTGCCGGAATTGAAGTTGCGGATTAATCATCTCATAGGTGTTCATCCTTATGTCATAGAATTTTTGGAGTTTTGTCTGAAAAAGCGGAAAAAACTCTATCTTGTGACCAATGCCCATTCCGCAGCCTTGTCCATTAAGTTGGAAAAGACCTCTATCGGGGCTTGGTTTGATCGGGTGGTGTGCGCTGAAGAAGTCGGTTTTGCCAAGGAAGAGCCCGAATTCTGGCCTCGTTTGCAGGAGATGCTGGGCTTTGTTCCCGAGAAAACTCTGCTTGTCGATGATACGGAAAAGGTTTTGCGGGTTGCAGATGGGTTCGGCCTGGGATATCTGATCCATATTGCTCGCTCAAGCAGCCGTCGCCCGGCCTGTTATTCGACAAGGTATCCGTCTATTGATTATTTTAAAGAGCTGATTCGGTAGGGCGGTTCGCGAATCGCTCTGCTTCTTCAGCCTGTTGTCGAGGAAATATGGTGGAATTCATTTTTCAAGATTCTGAACTACTCGTTGCCGAGTTGGCGGATCGAATTGGTCAATCTTTGCTGAAAAGCATTGTCGCTCATGGGCGGGCGAGTTTGGCCGTGTCCGGCGGCTCCACCCCGAAGCCGCTGTTCAAGCGGCTTTCCGTTGTAGATATTCCCTGGCAGGATGTGGTGATCACCCTGGTTGATGAACGCTGGGTTGATTCCTCTGATCCGTCCTCCAATGAGCAGTTGGTTCGCCAATACCTCTTGCAGGATCGGGCTGCTGCTGCCACCTTTATCGGCCTCAAAAATTCTTCTCCCACAGCAGCGCAAGGCGAGGCCGAGTGTGAGCAGGAATTGCGCAGGATTCCCCGACCCTTTACTGTGCTGATTCTCGGCATGGGTAATGACGGCCATACCGCCTCCCTTTTTCCCGACTCAACCCAGCTTGCAGCAGCCACCGACATGAACTCCGGCAAGACCTGCATAGCTGTTACTCCTGCTGATGCTCCCCATGAGCGCATGACCTTGACGCTCCCCGCCATCCTCAATACAGAGGAAATTATTCTCCATCTCAATGGTTTAGAAAAAAAGGAAGTGCTGGCAAAGGCCCAAGGGGTTGGCCCGGCAGAGGATATGCCGGTTCGATTTGTTCTTCGTCAGGAGGAGAGGCCTGTTTTGGTGTATTGGGCTGCTGTATGAGAGGATCTTTGTTTGTTGCAGAAACGTGGTCTGCCCCCTGTTGCCCCTAGAATGGACTTTGTGATTCGTGCTGTTTTTTCGGGATATTCAGTCCCAAGCCGCCAGCTCATATTCCCGCCTGATCATCTGATCCTTTGTCAGTAACACTGCCTGATGAACCATTGCTGTGGCGGTAATAATCCTGTCAAAAGGGTCTCTTGTCCAGGACATCCGCATAGCTTCCGTAATCACCCGTGCAAAAGATGAGCGACATTTTTGCAGCCCTATACTCTCCGCAAGTGAATCAAATATCACCGTTGGTTCAACTGTGATTCTCTTTATTTCAAACAAATACTGAAGTTCAAGCAGGATCAGAGGGGAAATCAACAGCTCGTTTTCCTCTATGAGTTGACAGGCTTTTTCTGAGAGCAGGGACAGCTCACCGCTGTACAGCCAGACCACGACATGGGTATCAAGGTAAATCGTGGTTCCACTCATCCGACCAGTCCAGGTTTATGATTGATTCAGGGTCGCCCTGTATGCAGGCATGTTTTGTAAGTCGAGACAGCTTTGAAATCGGTTTTTTGGGGATGATTTGCAGTCGCGTCCCTTTTCTTTCCACCTCCAGAGGTTTCCCTGATTCAAGAATCTTATCAAGCAGTTTATAGATATTGCCCCGCAGGGCTGATGCAGTGATTGCCATTGTTTATCCTCCTTATGGTTGTTTGCGTACGACTCTATTTTACTGAATCGTTCGTGCGATGGCAAGAGGTTTTATCTCTGCTCTTTTGAAAAAACAGAGAGCAGACCACGTTTGTTTTCATTTATTACATTTGCCAACAACAGACTTTTTCTTCGGTCGCCCGGCTTTTCCTGATGTTATAAGTTGGTGATTGGCTCAGCACAGTCGTGCTGAGCCATTTGAGCTATTTACCGTTTATTGCGCTGCAATACAGAAGGTCACGGAATCTGAATAAAATAAATCTGTCCCCTTTTTGGTCCGCCTATAAGGGGAGAAGATTGGCGTTCACGCTCTTCCTGCTTAGCTGGAGTGGATTTCGATCTCCTTCACATCCGGTTTCGGCATGTCCTTTTTGGGCATGGTTACTGTGAGCACGCCTTGGTTAAAGGTCGCCTTGATATCCTCCTGATCAGCGTCTTCCGGGAGTGAGAGCACACGCTGAAACGAGCCGTAGAAACGTTCCTGTCGATAAAAGTCTTTCTTCTCTTCTTCCTTTTTTTGCTTCTTCTCGCCGCGAATGGTCATGACATTATTGGCGACTTCAATCTTAATGTCGTCTTTTTTCGCGCCAGGCACCTCGACGGTGATGGTATATTCTTTATCGTTTGCAGCAAAATCCGTCACAGGCCGGAGCATACCGCCAGTGCTGTGCGTAAACATAAAGGGGCTGTCAAAGTCAAAAGAGGAGAATCTGAAATTGTGAAAGCTCTTATCAAAGAGTCGGTTGATTTCACGGTGGAAATCCTGTAGCGGGCCAGCAAAGTCCTTTTGATCATCTTTTGCGTCATTCCGTTGTATAGGAACCTTGTCGCCGCTTTTTCTCTCTGTCTCTCGGCTCTGGTCGGCACTTTTCAATTTCTGGGTGATCACGTCTGGAGAATTTGCCGATCCTGCGGCATAACTCAGCGGCGTAATGGGTAAGATGAGATGAAGTGCCATGATTCCTGTAACTACCAATACCTTTGTTTGCATTTGGTCATTCATTGCTGAACACCTCCAGAATAAAAAAATGAATAAAAAAGGGGTAACGGATCCCTCTGTCGGAATCCGTTACCAATGCCTCCTGTGCGCAAGCACGGTGATATGTTAAACGGTTTTGATGGCGATCTGCCGGACATCCGATTTCGGCAAGGCCTTTCTCGGCATAGTCACGGTGAGCACGCCCTGTTTAAAGGTTGCCTTTATGCCGTCCTGATCTGCATCTTCCGGCAGTGAGAGTGTTCGCTGGAACGAACCGTAAAAACGTTCCTGCCGATAATAGCTTTTTTTCTTCTCCTCTTTTTCCTGTTTTTTTTCGCCGCGAATGATCATGATGTTTTTTTCAACCTCTATCTTGAGGTTCTTTTCATCCACGCCGGGTATCTCCACGGTAACGGTATATTCGCTCTCACTTGCCCCCAAATCCAAAATTGGTTTGAGTACTCCGTCAGTCATATTCGAGAAAAGAGGATTTCCTGCTCTAATATCTCGAAACATCTGATCAAATTGGCGATCAATTCCATGATGAAATTGGTTGAGCAGATGAGACAATGTTCCGATATCCTCCTGTACATTTTTGTGCTGTACCGGCACAGCAGCGCCGGTATTCTCTTCCTCTTTTCCAAACCAATTCCAGGGAACCCATTTTTTGATATCCATATCCATAACGCACCTCGTCATGTCTCGGTTAACGAAAAAAAGTGCCTGCTTCAGCTCGCGGAGAAAACAGATTAGTTCACTTTCACCTCAATCTGCTTTGGTTTGGCCTGCTCCATTTTGGTCAGCGTCAGGCTGAGTACACCGTTTTTGCAGGTCGCTTCCACTTTATCCATATCCACATCCTGGGGCAGAGTGAAGTTTCTGACAAAAGAACCGTATCTGCATTCGGTTCTATGGACTTTCTTGTCCTTATTGTCGTTCTTCTTCTCCCCTTTTATAGTCAGGATACGGCTGTCGATAGACACTTGGACATCATCTTTTTCCACACCCGGAAGTTCGACTTTTAAAACAAACTCGTTTTCTGTTTCAAGGATGTCAACAACAGGAGCCCAATCCCCTGTTTCAAGAGGAGTCTTATCTTCTGTTGTCGATTTCCTTCTTGCGGGCATTGTATATGTATTTAACAATGCTTCCATCTCACGAAAAGGATCCCAAATACTGACATTCATAATACCCTCCTTGTCTTGTTGTTGAATAATGAATTATTTTGTTGTTTCTGTTCTGTAAAATAGCATTGATTGTTATTTTTTAGTTTATTTAAATGATAAGATCATATATTTTTTTGTCAATGTCAGTTATTATTTTTATCTATGAAAGATAATTTGTGCGATAAGTTGTGTTGTTGTACTTTGTCTATCTTGTTCTTGTTTGGTAATGACAAACTTCTTCCTTCTTTGTGTTTGAATAATTAATTACGAAGTATAATGTCGTCAAGTGTGAAAAAAGAAAAAATACACCATGTGTTTATAGAAGGTATCATGGGTATAAAAAAAGATCGTATTGGCTGGAGATTGAGCATCGGATTGCGTAATGGGAAGGCAGATTTTCTGCTCTTTCTGGGAGGGAGGATGCTCCGTTGATTGTACCCGTTCCAAATAAGGTTCAATTTGTTCAGCAATCAGGGAGGAAAAGGTGATGAGGTCAACGTGTTGAAAATACTTTCATCAAAAAGAGGGCTGTGTTAATCTGACGGTATCCTTTTAAAAATCTTTCATAAAAACGCCATGCATAAAACCATTGAGCAGGTAACCCGCCGTATCATTGAGCGCAGTCAAAGAAGCCGCACGGCCTATGTAGAGCAAATGGAAGAGGCCGCTGGCAAAAGCCCGAGAGGTCCTTTTCGGAAACAGCTGCCCAGCAGCAATCTTGCCCATAATCTAGCAGGCTGCCCATCTTGTCGTACAGCCCTGCTTAATGACAAGGCACCCAACATTGGGATTATCTCTTCGTATAACGACGTGGTTTCGGCCCACCAACCCTTGGGGGGCTATCCCGACCTGATCAAGGAGGCTGTCGCTGAAGCAGGTGGAAACGCCCAGGTTGCGGGCGGCGTACCTGCCATGTGTGATGGCGTTACCCAAGGAGAACCGGGCATGGACCTGAGCCTGATGAGTCGGGATGTGATCGCCCTGTCCACAGTGATTGCCCTGTCGCATAACGTCTTTGATGGTGCTCTGCTCTTGGGCGTCTGTGATAAGATCATGCCCGGCCTGCTCATGGGCGGGCTACAATACGGCCATCTGCCCATGATCTTGGTGCCGGGCGGTCCTATGCAATCCGGGATCGGCAATCAGGAAAAAAATCAGGTACGGGAGCGCTTTGCCAAAGGGGAGGTCGGGCAGGAAGAGTTGCTGACCTCGGAATGTCGGGCCTATCATAGTCCGGGGACATGTACTTTTTACGGCACAGCCAATTCAAATCAGCTGATCGCGGAGATGCTCGGGCTCCATCTGCCCGGAGCCTCCTTTGTCAATGCCGAGACCGAGTTGCGTGCGGCCCTGACAAAGGCAGCAGGGGCGCGAATTACCGGCATGACGCATCTGGATACTGACAATGGCGGATATACCCCGCTGGGTCGAGTTATCAGCGAGAAATCTGTGATCAACGCTATGGTCGGCCTGTTGACAACTGGCGGTTCCACCAATGAGACCATGCATTTGGTGGCGATTGCCAAGGCTGCCGGAATTCAGATCAACTGGGATGATTTTGCCGAGCTTTCTGATATTGTGCCCCTGCTTGTTCGGATCTATCCCAACGGTTCAGGAGATATCAACTCCTTTCAGCAGGCAGGTGGCATGCCCCTGCTGATTCGGGAACTTCTTGCGGGTGGGTTGGTTCATGAGGATGTGCAGACCGTGGTCGGCCCCGGTTTGAGCAGATATCTGGAGCAGCCAATGCTGGAAGAGGGGAGGGCGGTTTGGCAGGCCGGGCCGGAACAGAGCCGTGATCCAGCAATTATTGCCCCGTTGAGCAAGCCCTTTGCCCGGATCAGTGGCATTAAGCTGCTGACAGGCAATCTGGGCCGGGCGATTATGAAAATCTCCGCCTTGGCTGATGGAGAGAATACCTTGGTGGAGGCCCCAGCTCTGGTTTTTCACAGTCAGCAGGAGGTGGAACAGGCCTTTCAGGCTGGCCAGTTGAACCGGGATCTGATTGCCGTAGTTCGTTTTCAGGGGCCAAGGGCCAACGGCATGCCTGAGCTGCATAAGCTGATTACTTGTCTGTCCATCAGCATGGAGCAAGGCTACAAGGTCGGACTGGTTACAGATGGGCGACTTTCAGGGGCTTCGGGCAAGGTGCCCTTTGCTATCCACTGCACTCCAGAGGCTGCGGCAGGCGGTCTGCTTGCCAAGGTGAAGGACGGTGATATCATCCGTATGGATGCCCGCAATAATCTGCTGGAACTCAAGGTTTCAGAAGAAGAACTAGCCAGTCGCGAGGCTACGGAATTGAAGACCTGTTATACAGCGCAGGGACATCAGATTTTTAATGTCCTGCGTGGATCTTTGTCCGGTGCCGAGGAAGGGGCCAGCGCGATCATACCGTAGGGGCGAATCCCTGTGTTCGCCCTTGAAATATTTTGCCAGGTAAAGGAGGAGTACATGACAGAAAAAAAAGGTCTATCTGCTTTGGATGTTCTCAAAAGCGGGCCGGTTATCCCGGTGATTGTGATCAGCAATCCCGATCATGCTGTTCCACTGGCTGAGGCTTTATTGGCAGGGGGGATCAAGGTGCTGGAAATAACCTTGCGCAGCGATGCGGCCCTTGAGTCTATCCGCCGGATACGATTGGAGGTTCCCGATGTCTTGGTCGGAGCTGGCACAGTGCTTTCAGAACGGGATCTGCAAGCCGTGGCAGAGGCAGGCGGGCGTTTCGCCATCAGTCCGGGCCTGACCCCGAATCTTCTCGCAGCTGCCCGTCAAGCATCCATCCCTCTGATTCCAGGGGTGGCAAGTGCCTCTGAGTTGATGCTGGCCTTGGAAGCAGGGCTGACCGAACTGAAGTTTTTCCCTGCCCAGGCAGCGGGCGGAGTGCAGATGCTGCAATCTTTTAACGGTCCCTTTCCCCAGGTGACTTTCTGTCCCACCGGTGGGATTACGTTGCAAAACTACAAGGAATATCTCGCCCTCAAGAATGTCGCCTGCGTCGGAGGCTCCTGGCTGGTCCCGTCCGAGAAAATTGAGCAGGGGGCGTGGGCAGCCATAACCCAGCTGTCTCAAGAGGCTGTGGCGGGGCTTTAACAGAGAATCTATCGGCGGAATAGGCGGGATGAGCTGCACTTTTCTCCGTCAACAGAAACAAATCTTTTTTCCGGCAGGATCAGGGCGGTGAGTTTTCCACCGTATACTGCACCGGTATCAATGCCGATCTTGTTTTCTTGAACAAGCGGCTCCCGAAAAACCGTATGGCCGAAGATAACCGGCTTGCTGAATTTATACGGGCTGCGGATGAATTCATCTCTGGCCCAGAGGCAGTAGCTGCTCACTTGACGGGTGAGATGTACCCCCGGCTCAATACCGGCGTGGGCATAAATTCCGTGTTCATCTTCCCAGAGAAGCGGCAGTTCCCGAAAGAAGTTCATATGTTCTTCTGGAAAGAGTTTTTCCGCCTTTTCCGGTTTAGCCTTAGGCTTAATTCCATAACTGAGCAAGGTATCTTTACCACCAGCGCGTATAAAAGTGCCGTCATCATAGCCTCTCAGGTAGTTGATCAGCATGATTTCGTGATTCCCTAACAGGGTGATCACGTTGCGGTGTTTTTTCTTGAAATTGAGAATATACTCGACAACTTCTTTTGACTCTGTTCCCCGGTCGATATAATCACCGAGAAAGACAAAAGTATCTGCTTCCTTCTCGACCAGCTGTAAAAGTTTTTGCAGCGATTTCAGACATCCGTGGATATCACCAATAATGCAGGTTTTCGATAGAGCGGTCATATTGAGTGCATGAAAGAAATGGTTCTCTGATGGGTAGTTGTTAAAAATTACTCAAAAAAACTCATTTTTCGGTACAGTATCCTGTAGGAAAAAAATACATAGGTATAGCACAAAGGGGTACGGCATAAAGTATTTTTTGTTGAAGCCCAGTTTTTTTCGGGTATTTATTTTATCGTAATGTGCTTGTTTTAATGAAAATATTTTTATTGTCGTGTCTCGTGACTACAAGTAAAGACGATATATTAACAATAGGATACGATATCTGCACCATTCTTTTCAAATGAAAAGATCAGATTGAATTCAGTAGCCAATGCCGAACCTGTCTTGGTATAGTGGAAAGTCTGGCTGCCTCGGCGTGCGGAAGAAGGAGAAAAGGCTGAAGGAGTTGTTGAAGGTTGTTGGCGGGTGGGTAACTTTATATGGAGGAGAATATGAGCAAAAAGAGAACGCTGGTTAGTTTCGACTGGGCGATTAAAAATATTCTGCGTGATAAAGCGAATCATGATGTGCTGGAAGGTTTTCTCAGCACCCTGCTGGACACGGACATAACGATTCTTTCTGTTCTGGAAAGCGAGGGTAATCAGCAGGAGGAGTCGGATAAGTTCAACCGGGTGGACTTGGCCGTCGAGGAATGGGATTACCTGTTCAGGACTATGGACTCACAACCTGACCTGATCTCAAAGAAGATCCAGATAGCTGCAAAAAAGCTGAACCTGCTTAAAATGTCCAAGAAAGAACGCACGACCTATGAACATTATCTGATCAACAGAGCTGTCAAAAGGGATATGATTGAGACGGCGCGAATTGAGGGCCAGCTTGAAGGAAAGCTTGAAATTGCTGCCAATATGTTAAAGAAAGGGAAATCCTGCGAAGAGATTGCTGAATTGACCGGTCTGAGTTCGGAGCAGATACGGGAGTTTGAGCAGAGGAAAGAAATTGATGACCCGACTGAAGATATACCATGCCTGAATTAATCTGGAAAGGCAAAGAGCAGGTGATGAATAATCATCTGGAGGTGCCGGTGCGCTGTCTGGATCGCCGCTCGACCTATAATGCCGAAGAAAGCGAGAACCGGATTATCCACGGGGATAATCTGGAGGCCCTCAAGGCCCTGCTGCCGGAATACGAAGGCCGGGTGCAATGTATCTATATTGATCCGCCCTATAATACGGGGAATGAGTCCTGGGTGTATAATGACAATGTTAAAGATCCTCGGATTATCAAGTGGCTGGGTGAGGTTGTTGGGAAGGAGGGGGAGGATTTTTGTCGTCATGATAAATGGCTGTGTATGATGTATCCGCGTTTGCAGTTGCTGAAGCGGTTGTTGGCGCGTGATGGGGCGATTTTTATCTCCATTGATGATAATGAGCAGCCGCATCTTCGGGCGGTGATGGATGAGATTTTCGGGGGGCGGAATTTCATTTCATCCGTTATCTGGCAAAAGGTTTACTCTCCGAAAAATACAGCTAAACACTTTTCTGTAGATCATGATTTCATTATGGTTTACGCAAAGGATGCAGAACGCTGGCGACCAAATCCGATGCCCAGAACCGGTGCTCAGGAAAAAGCCTATAAAAATCCTGATGATGATTCCCGTGGTCGCTGGAAAACCGGCGATCTTTCCGCACGGAATCATTACAGCGAAGGTACCTATGCTATTACCTCTCCGTCTGGGCGTATTATTGAAGGGCCTCCGAAAGGTAGGTATTGGGTCATTGCTCAAGAAAAATTTCGCAAACTGGACAAAGATAACCGAATTTGGTGGGGAAAAGACGGCAATAATATCCCGGCAATTAAAAGATTCCTCTCAGAGGTTCGTGACGGGGTGGTTCCTCAGACCCTCTGGCAGTACAAAGATGTCGGTCACACCCAGGATGCCAAAAAAGAACTGCTCTCTATCCTTGATTTTGAGAACTCGGCTGATGTTTTTATCACCCCAAAACCAACCAAGCTGATCGACCGGATTCTCCATATCGCCAGCGATAAAAACTCCATCATCCTCGACTCCTTCGCCGGTTCCGGCACTACAGCCCACGCCGTTCTCAACCTCAACAAAAAAGACGGTGGCAACCGCAAGTTCATCCTCATCGAGATGATGGACTATGCCGAGACCATCACCGCCGAGCGGGTCAGGCGGGTGATTGACGGCTACGGCGCAGACACAAAAGCTGTGCCCGGCACGGGCGGCGACTTCAGTTATTACACCCTGGGCGAGCAGATTTTCGATGCCGAGGACAATCTCAACGAAGCCATCGGCATCGCCAAGATCCGGGACTACGTGGCCCGAACCGAAAAATTGCCCGGCGCGGAACAGGGCGAGCACCCGGCCTGGCTGGGCGAAAAAGACCGAACCGGCTATTATTTCCATTATCAGCCGGAGCAGGCCACCTTCCTCAACCTGGATTTTCTGGCCACCCTGACTCGGAAAAACGAGGCCTATCTCATCTACGCCGATGTCTGCCTGCTGGACAGCGACTTTATGCACAGGCACCGCATCCGCTTCAAAAAAATCCCTCGGGATATCTCCCGATTTTAGGCGGCCCGCATGGAACTTCTTCCCTATCAGCAGCAGGTCTTGGACGATCTGGCCGACTTTCTCAGCCATCTGGAACGACGCGGCAATCTCAAAGAGGCCTTTCAGGCGTTCTGGCATGACCGCAGCGTGGCCCGGCCCGAGCCGTACCAACAGAGCATCCCCCGGATTCCCCATGTCTGCATCAAGGTGCCCACCGGCGGCGGCAAGACCTTTATCGCGGCCAACGCCATCCACACGGTTTTTGATGCCCTGAACATCTACCGGCGTGATGCGCCCAGGGCCGTGGTCTGGCTGGTTCCTTCCAACGCCATTTTAGAACAGACCCTGAACGCGCTCGCTGATCCGGGCCATCCCTATCGCCGCAAACTGGACAGCCTGTTCAGCGGTCGGGTGGCGGTCTATGCCAAGGACGCGCTCCTCCAGGGAGCCGGGTTCAATGCCGCCGGGGTTCATGAACGACTCAACATTTTTGTCCTCAGCTATGCCTCTTTTCGCACCAGCAATAAGGAGGGGCGCAAGGCCTATCAGGAAAATTCCAATCTGGACAGCTTTGTCCGGCAGATGGACCCTGCCGAGGTGCTGGCCGAGATTGATGAATCCGCCCTGATCAATGTCATCCGCAGCATGAAACCGCTCTGTATCGTGGATGAGAGCCATAATGCCCGCTCGAAACTGAGCCTGGAGATGCTGGAGAACTTTAATCCCGGCCTGATCCTCGATCTTACGGCCACGCCGCGAAAGAAGAGCAACATCATCAGCTATGTGGATGCGGCCCAGCTCAAGACCTATCATATGGTCAAGCTGCCGGTGATCGTCTATAACCACCGTTCCGCCAAGGAGGTTATCAGCAACGCGATCCAGTTGCGTAATAATCTGGAAAAACAGGCCAAAGCGGAACAGGAGGCAGGCGGCGATTATATTCGACCGATTGTCCTGTTTCAGGCTGAGTCCAAGACCGGCAAGGAGGATCGGTCCACCTTTGAGGAGGTGAAAAAACGGCTCCTCCATCTGGGGATTGCGGAAGACGAAATTGCGATCAAGACTGCCCAGATCAATGAGCTGAAAAACCTGAACCTGCTTTCGCCCGCCTGTCCGATCCGCTATATTATTACGGTCAACGCCCTGAAAGAGGGCTGGGACTGCCCCTTTGCCTATATCCTGGCCACGGTCGCCAACCGCCATTCCCAGGTGGATGTGGAGCAGATCGTGGGCCGGGTCCTCCGTCAGCCCTATGCCCGCCGTCAGCATCAGAACCTGTTGAACAACTCCTATGTGCTGGCCTCGTCAGCGGATTTTCTCGGAACCCTGGATAAGATTGTTGCCGGACTCAATCAGGCCGGATTCAGTCTGCGGGACGTGCGGGCCGCCGAGGTGGCGGAACCGGGCACGGAACAGGATGCAGAACAGGGGCAGGAATCGGGCGGAAGTCGAGGGACGGCGAGGCAGCCGGGCTTATTTGATTTTCCGCTGTCGCCGCAAAGTATCGGTATTGACGGATCGCAGTCTTCTTGTCATTCGTCCGCAACATCAGCAGTATCGGCAACCGAAGCCTCGGGAGAGGCAGGCGGTCAGGAAGCTCTGCTGCTGGATGGATCGGACAGTATAAGCGATGATGTTGTCGATAATATACTGGACCATGCCGAGCGATTAAGCCGGGAATACGAAGAGCTGGCCGGGCGGAAAAATGCCGAGGGCATGGCTGAGGAGGTGCGGGAAAAGATGCATCAATTCGCTGTCAGCGGGCAATTTCTGGAGCAGGCTGCAACCCTGCGCCTGCCGCAATTTTACATCCGATCCCCAGGCATGAGCCTGTTTGAGGACACCTTTCTCCTCAATAAAGAGGAGCTGCTCAAGGGCTTCCGTCTCGGTCAGGCCGACAGCCGGATTGATTTTCAGACCATCCGCGACGATGCCTATCAGATTGATCTGGAAGAGATGGGGGACCATGACTACAAGCCGAGTTTCTGGAAACTCCGCCATTCCACCAGGGAACGGCTGGTGCAGTATCTGGTGGCCCTGCCCCCGGAATCCCGCAAGCAGCAGGTGGCCCGCCGCCTCTGCGACCTGATCGGCAATATGTACCCCATTGCGGATCAGGAGGTGAAGAAATACGTCCGCCGCATTTTTGAGGACATGAGCAGCGAACAGATCAATGACTGTCTGGAGCGAGAGTACAGCTATCGGGATAAGATCAAGGCCAAGATCAGGGAACTGGCCGCAGAGTATGCGGAGACCGTCTTTTACCAATGGCTGGATGCGGATAAGATCATGCTTCGAGAGGATTACCTCCTGCCGGAAAGCATTCACCCCCTGGAAACGGCCCCGGCAGTTCCAAAAAGCCTCTATGAGGCTGAAGGCCGACTGAACAACTGGGAGGCCAAGGTCATCAACGAGATCGCCAATCTGGATAATATCCTGTTCTGGCATAAGATTGTCGAGCGCAAGGGCTTCTGCATCAACGCTTGTATCAACCATTACCCGGATTTTCTCATTCGCACCCACAACGGCACCACCCTCCTGGTGGAAGCCAAGGGCGATGACCGGGATAACTCTGATTCCGCCCGTAAACTGAAACTGGGCCGGGCCTGGGCCGCAAAGGCGGGCAACGCCTTCCGTTATTTTATGGTCTTTGACAGCAAGGAGGTTGAGGGGGCGTATCGGCTGGAGGAGTTGTTGAGGGTTGTTGGTGGGTTGTGAAGAGGAATTTGTTTAATATTACTGATGAATATACTTGCTCAGGTTGCGATAAAAATTTTCATGCGAACCAAAGGTGTACAGATAGAGGGTGGTGTCCACAACTTCATAAGCAAGCAGAATCTGTTTATTGCCGAGTTTGTATTTGTAGATCCGCACCCCCTGCAAATCACCGGATTTCGTCCTGCCAACAGCGGGATCGGTCATTATTGTTTTAACGGCTTCGTCTAATTTTTTTCTTTGGGTTTTGTTCAGCTTCTTTTTTTCACGGGCAAAAAGCGGTGCCTGGATGACTTGGGCAATTTTGCTCATTTTTATTCTCCGAAGACATACGGAGTTCCCAGGCCGGATTTTATCTGTTCTTTTCCTATGAGTATGTCCTGAATGAGCGGGAGCGGCAGGTCGGGATTTTCTTCCACGATTTGTCCTATTTTTGCCCAATATTCAATTTGACCGGCTATGGAACGCTTAAAAACTTTTGACTGCACTTTAGCCTTTGCTACTAAATCATCTGAAATTTTGACTGCTGTAGACATGCTATCTCCTTGTGTTGAAGTATTTTTGAGTTCAGAGGGATTGTTTTAGCTTACCCTCTGCGGTTGCATATTGCAACCTTTTGTGTTATAAATACCTCTTTGTCCATCTTCACGTCCACACCCTGTATTCTATACTCGACGAGGCTTTTATGCTGAAAAATTGGTATGTACACCTTGCCAAAATGAAAAATATTACTTTCGTCTTCGTATCCTTGTTGGCATTTTTTTTACAGGTGCCGGAAAATATACAATCAACGCATTTTAATAAAGAAGTATGTAATAAAAAAGCATTGTCCTTTTCAAAGCAGGCTTATGCTCAGAGCAAACAGGATGTGGTCATCTTGACCAAAGAGGGAAAACGAAAAAATGCAACAGATGAGCGTGGCAGTTTTAACCCATCAGCAATATGTTTACTGCCTGCTGATGTTTCCGAGCAAGTAACTCCTCAGAATTTCTCTTCCTTTAAAGAGTGGCTCTCTTTCTTTAAAAAAGAAGCAAAGAGAAAAGGTATCTCGCACAATGCTGTTTATGCCGCTTTTGAAAATGTGCAGTTGGTCGACAAGGTCGTTCAACTTGACAGGAAACAAACAGAATATTCCCTTTCTTTTACAAATTATATCAGCAACTCAATCTCTATCTCCAGGATTAAACGCGGAGAAAGAAAACTTAAAGAGCATGCAAAGATATTACAAAGGATTCAAGGTGAATATGGTATTCCTCCTGAGATTTTAGTTGCCTTATGGGGACTGGAAAGTGATTTTGGTGGCTTTACCGGGAATTTATCTACTGTCAATACCTTGGCAACCTTGGCCTATGAAGGAAGGCGACGTGATTTCTTTACCAATGAGTTGTTTTGCGCACTGGCCATGCTTGATTCCGGCAACATAACTGTTCAAGAAATGACAGGTTCTTGGGCAGGGGCAATGGGCCAACCTCAGTTTATGCCTTCAACTTTTTACCATTACGCTGTAGATGGGAACGGGGACGGAAAAAAAGACCTTTGGAAGAACACAAATGACGTTTTGTCATCCGCTGCAAATTATTTATCGCAATCACAGTGGAAAACAGGAGAGAAATGGGGGGTAGAAGTCATTCTCCCCAAAAATTTTGATCCGTATGAAGCTCAATTGTCTGTAGAAAAAACCCTGCAAGAGTGGAGATCATTGGGGGTGAAAAAGCCTAACGGAAAAGAACTGAAAGGGACAACGCTCAAAGGCTCAATTCTTTTACCTTCCGGTCTTTCCGGCCCGGCCTTTCTTGTCTTCCATAACTTTCGAGTTATCAGGGAGTGGAACAAATCCGTGAATTATGCTTTGGCGGTGGGACACCTTTCTGACAGAATTGCCGGAAGTGCTCCTTTAGTTGGGCTGAATAAACAGAGAGATAAAAATTTATCTCGTCAAGATGCGTTACTGATACAGAAAATGCTTTCATCGTTGGGATATTACAAAGATAAAATTGACGGTATGGTAGGGCTGAAATCCAGAGAAGCAATCCGTGAATATCAAAAAGATAGAGGGGTTCCTGCTGATGGATATCCATCTGATGATCTGATTATACAATTGAAAAAGGAACGCCTGTGATATGTTGATACGTATTTGTTTTTTGAGGAAATTTATACAATGACCACCCCCTTTGTCCATCTCCACGTCCACACCCAGTATTCCATGCTCGACGGGGCCATCCGTCTCGGCGATCTTCTTGATAAGACCCAGTCCTACGGCATGAACGCTGTGGCGGTTACCGACCACGGGGCCATGTACGGTGCCTTGGAGTTCTATACCAAGGCCAATAAGGCCGGGATCAAGCCCCTGGTTGGCTGTGAGTTCTATATTTCAGAGACCGATCACCTTGTCCACGACAAGAGCGCAGGCCATAATTTCCATATTGTGCTCCTGGCCATGAACGAGACCGGTTATCGCAACCTGATGAAGCTGGCCTCCATCGCCCAGACTGCGGGATTTTATTACAGGCCCCGCATTGATCGCAAGCTGCTCTTTGCCCATCAGGAGGGCCTGCTCGCCCTGACCGCCTGTCTGCACGGCGAGATTCCCTGGACCATCACCCATCAGGGGCTAGATAAGGCGAAAGAGAAGGCCTTGAGTCTGCAAAAGGTTTTCGGTGACCGCCTGTATTTCGAGATCCAGGAAAACGGTATCCCGGAACAGAAGACCGTCAATAACGGACTGCTGGAGCTGGGCAATGATCTGGGTATCAAGGTGGTGGCCACCAATGACTGCCATTACCTCAACCGGGAGGAATCTTACGCCCATGAGGTACTGCTCTGCATCCAGACCAGCAAGACCATTAACGATGCCAATCGCTTCAGGTTTTCCACCGATGAACTCTATTTCAAGTCGCCCGATGTCATGGCCAAGCAGTTCAGTTACTGCCCCGAGGCCCTGGCCAATACTTTAGAAGTAGCGGAACGCTGCAACCTGGAACTGAAATTCGGAGACAATCATTTCCCCATTTTTCCGGTACCGGAGAACGAATCCCTGGAAAGCCTGTTTGAAAAGGGATGTCGGGACGGCCTGGACATCCGCCTTGAGCATCTCCGCAGCTTGCAGGAAGTTCCCTCGGAGCTGGAGCAACAGTACCGGGAGCGGCTGGACATGGAGATCGGGGTTATTCAGGAAATGGGCTTTTCTGGATACTTCCTCATTGTGGCTGATTTTATCGGTTGGGCCAAGAGCAAGAAAATCCCGGTGGGGCCGGGGCGTGGTTCCGGGGCGGGCAGTCTGGCTGCCTTTTGCATGTCCATCACGGATATTGATCCCATTCCCTATGGCCTGCTTTTTGAGCGTTTCCTCAACGTGGAGCGGGTCTCCATGCCTGACTTTGACGTGGATTTCTGTAAGGAGCGCCGGGATGAGGTGATCGACTATGTCCGCCAGAAGTACGGCGGCGATGACCATGTGGCCCAGATTGTGGCTTACGGTTCCATGAAGGCTCGGGCTGTGCTTCGGGACGTGGGCCGGGTTTTAGAGGTGCCTCTTCCGGTGGTAGACCGGATTGCCAAGCTGGTCCCAGATGAGCTAAAGATCACTCTGAAAAAGGCCATTGATAAGGAACCCCGCCTTCGTGATGCCATGCAGCAGGATCCCGCTGTTCGGGAGTTACTCAAGGTGGCGCAGACTCTGGAGGGTCTGTCTCGCCATAAGTCTACCCATGCCGCAGGGGTCGTGGTTTCGCCCAAGGCTATGGTGGAATATCTGCCGGTCTGTGTCGGCTCCAAGAAGGAGATTCTGACCCAGTTTGACATGAAGTACACCGAGATGACCGGACTGATCAAGTTCGATTTTCTCGGCCTTAAAACCCTGACTGTTATTGATCGTGCCCTGAAGCTCATTGAGCTGGATATCGGCGCCTGGATCGATTTAAGTAAGATTGCTATGGATGATCAGCGCACCTATGATCTGCTCTGTGCTGGTAATAGTTTGGGCGTGTTTCAGCTGGAGAGTGACGGTATGCGGGAGCTGTTGGTCAAGATGGCTCCGGAGCAGTTCACCGACCTGATCGCCCTGGTGGCCCTGTATCGACCCGGTCCCTTGGATTCCGGCATGGTGGATCAGTTTGTCGAGACCAAGCATGGGCGTCGTCCCCCGGAATATCCCTTGCCCCAGATCAAAGCTGTCCTGAAAGAGACCTACGGGGTCATCGTCTATCAGGAACAGGTCATGAAGATCTCCAATATTCTGGCTTCGTACAGTTTGGGTGATGCGGATATCCTGCGGCGGGCAATGGGGAAGAAGATCCCCGAGGTCATGGAGGAAGAACGGGGCAAGTTCATGGCCGGGGCTGAGGGGAATAATATTCCCAAGGAGAAAGCTGCCTACGTCTTTGACCTGATGGCTAAATTTGCGGGTTACGGATTCAATAAATCTCATTCAGCCGCCTATGCCCTAATCGCCTACCAAACCGCCTATCTCAAGGCCCATTATCCGGCCCAATTCCTGGCCGCCTTGTTGTCCTGCGATGTAGATAACACGGATAAGGTGGTCAAGTATATCAACGAATGTAAGCAGATGTCTATCCCGGTTCTGTCGCCGGATATCAACGAGTCTTACCACGATTTCACGGTTATCAACGATCGGATTCGTTTTGGGCTGGCAGCGGTGAAAAATGTGGGCGGTTCAGCCCTGGATTCAATGATTAAAGAACGGGAGAAAAACGGCCCTTATAGCTCGTTAGCTGATTTCTGCGGTCGGATCGACTCCAGTAAGGTCAACCACAAAGTCTTGGAAAATCTGATCAAGGCCGGGGCCTTTGACTTTGTGCAGGTGAAACGAGCCCAGCTCATGGAGGTGCTGGACCAGGCCCTTGAGCAGGCCAAAGCTGTGCAGCGGGATCGTCTGAGCGGCCAGATGAGTCTGTTTGCTGTGGGCGGAAGCAAGGAGGAGAGTGCGGCTAGTGCTGAAATTAAATTCCCCGATATAGACGAGTGGCCGGAATTAAAAAAGCTCTCCTATGAAAAGGAGACCATCGGGTTTTTTCTTACCGGCCACCCCTTGGATGGGGTGATTGATACCATCCGCATGGTTGCTGAGCCGGATATTGAGGCCTTGGAGAATCGGCGGGAAGGACAGACTGTCCGGGTCGGCGGGCTGATCCAGCAGTATAAAGAGCATATTTCGAAAAAAGGCGATCGCATGGCCTTTACTGTGCTGGAGGATATGATCTCCAGTGTTGAAGTGATTGTTTTTCCAGAGACCTTTTCTCGCTGCTCCCATTTGCTCGGCAAAGACGAGCCTCTTGTCGTCCTCGGTACGGTCCAGCAGGGAGAACGGGGAGCAAAGATTATTGCTGAAGACATCTATTCGCTGGATAAGGCTGTGGAGCAGTTTACCGAGCAGGCTTCGATCCGCCTGCCTGCCGATAGGATCGGACGGAACCAGCTCGTCGAACTCAAGGAGCTGATCTATCAATTTCACGGCTCAGCCCCCATTAAGTTGACTCTTCATTTTGATGGAAGAGGGGAGGTGGATATCCTGCCTATGAAGGATATCACGGTTCGTCCCTGCTCGGAGTTTTTCCAAAAGGTGAAGGATTCTTTTGGGCCGGGATGTCTGTCCGTGCAGATGCGGCAGGCTGAGGTTAAGCGGAAGAAGCGGTTTGGGGGCGGAAGGGGAGGATGAGGAGAGTTTTGGAGCGGTGCGAGAAATAATTAAAGAGTAGATCTCACCGATTGGTTAATAATCTAGTAATTGAATTAATTGTTTTACATGAAAAAACAACACCTTGAAATCTTAGTAAGTGAAATCAACATATTGGATGATTGCTTGTGAAAATAGGCTGTTGAGAAGTTTCCTGTTTAGGAATACTTATTATCTGGCCCAATATAGCGCTTAAAGGACATCTCTGCAAATACGGTCAAAATACCGGCATCTCTTATAACGTTATGATTTGTTTATGTTTAGTCAATTAATTATATACACTTTTTATTGACCAATCGATGAGTAGATTGAAGCGGTAAATTATATAGCGCGATATAGGTTGCAGAACTTCAAACATCTCCGTTTTATTCAAATCGCTGTTCATGTTGGCTGTTTCTTTCCGCTTCCTGCTCTCTGTTTTGGTGGACTGATTTTTTGATTTCGCCAAGTTTTTCCTTGGCAAACTCACGTAGTTCATCTGATGGATGCTCCAAAAATTCGGCAAAGGCTCTTGATCGAACTTCAAGAATGTTTGCGAGCGACCCTGACCAATCTCCGGGCCAAGTATTCTTAAATATTATTTCAACAATGTCGATAGGGTTCTCTGCTACTTCCAAAAGTGCCTTGATATGCTCGCTCAGTTTGACTTTTTTCGGATGGTCGAAAGGATCCTTATCCTTATCCTTGTCAGTGGAGGAGTAGGGCGAGACCGCAGCGGCGACTTTCATTATCCGATCTTGATTTCCGTTACACCATTTCACCAAGCGATCCACTGAAGCTTGATTCAACAAAGACTCGTAATGCAGAACCCGATCCTTGAAAAGCACATCGACAAGCAAATCTTCTTTTTTGTTTCCTGTAACAACCCTATTTAAAACCAATTCAGGAAAATTCATGATTAGCTTTTCAGTAATACTGGTTAAGTCAAAACCGTAGGGACGGAGGTTTTTGTTTTCATCGCAAAGCACTCTGACGATTTCTCGGATTTCATTCTCTGGTGCAGTGCTTGATAAGCACTCCGCGATGACACGATCAAGTCCAGACCATTGATGCTTGCCAATATTTTCTCTATGCATCAAAAGGAGTTCGAGAATTGCTTTTCGACCAACAGATCGTATAACTTCGCTGGGTACATAGTCTCTATCTATGTCGATAAAAAATCGCATGTCAAGTATTTCAATTGTGGAAAAGATACCCCCTTTTAACTCAATGAGTGCCAAAAGAATTTCAGCTAACTCTTTGTCTAAAATCGTTTTATGTATCTGACCATATTTAATCTGTTCAAATTGCCACGCGTCGAGTTCACTAGATCGGGCCATCTCAAGCAACTTTTTCGCACCCCAAGCTTCTATTGGTGTAGCCCCTAGCAAGTACACGAAATGTGGCTTAAGCTCTGGTATCTCAATTACACGTTCTTGAAGTTGACGGGCCGTATTCGGATTCTTGGTGTGGACGGCATGGATGAAGCCATTGAATAAAATAGGTTGAACATGTTCCAGGCATTGTGCCTGCATCAAGCCGACGAGAAAATCAAATGTTGCACTCGGATCAACGCTGCCTTTGGCAAGCCCCTTACCGAATGACGAAAGCGCATCAATGCCTTTTTTCCAGAGTCTTGGCGCCAATTTTTCAAGATATCCAGGCGTAGAAACAGCAAGTTTTCCTAATTTTGTTATTTTCTCACGGACCTCTTTTGACTTTTCTGCGTAGTTTACGTCCGTAAGAACTTCAGTATGTTGCCAAACATCGGTGAAGGCATAAACTTCAATTTCTGCATAAGGATCTGAAGGGGCTGCTAACCTTTCAAGTGTTTCAATTCTGCTAAGAAGTTCAGGGCTGTGTTTTTTCCCATCATAAGAGATCGTTTTCTTGATCGACAGCCACATTTCAGGCCAGTTTTCCTCACTGGCGTGTTCACGGATTATTTCTTCGAGGATATCAAAGCAGTGGGCAAAGGACCACAATCCGCGAAAATGATTCGCCAGCAGCCCTTTAGCCCACTTTTGAGACACCTCATTATTCGAAGATAATTTGGGTCGTAACAGCTCAATAAACCCTCTGTACCAATCCAGTTTCTCTCTCTGTGTCGTAGGGCTCCAACCAAAGTCTCTTTTACGCGCACCAAAGCCAAAGGGCTTGTACGAAAACCAATGAGATGTATTGAAGGCTGAACGAAATAACTCGCTAGAGATTTCCTGATATTTCGGCCTGTTGGAGTTAAGTAATCGGTTAAGAAATGCTTGTCTCCGTTGCGGGGTAGCTTGCGTTCCTGAAAGGTGCAATGAGAAGAGCGAGGATAGTTGATCAACTACGCTGTTGTTGTTTTCATCAGTCTTTTCCGTCTCGGCAAACTTCAGGATTATTTCAGCAGCGCGATCAAAATGTTCATCCTCATAAGCGAGTTGCCGTAACAGTCTTACAAACAGGAGAAAATGTTTATTGTTTCTTGAAGTAAATACGGGATCGTTGGAGGCAGCTTCTATTGCTGACAACACAGCTTCTGGGAATACTGGGGCAATATAGCCAAGAGCCGTTAACAGCTCTTCATCGCACGACGCAATATCATGCAACGGGCCGCCTGATTGTACCCATGTGTCGGCAAGTTGGCGTGCTGGTTCAAAATCATGTAAATATCCTAATCTATGAGCACAGGACTTAAACAATCGCAAATTTTCTCGTTTGAAAAGCTCATCATTAATCTCAGCAGGTGTGATATTTTGGAGTGCCCTTCTGGCCAAGGCGTGTGGCAATACGGCTCGCCAGTCCCCGCGTTGTTGCGATAGTTGTCGCCGTAGAAGCTCGGCATGGCTTCGATTGAGGGTGCGACGATCTAAACCACCGATGGTTGCAAGAATATCTAATTCATCATTGTATTCTGATTGGGAGACGTTGAATGAATACACAAGAGACAGAATTTCAGCGCCTTCTAGCAAACTGTCTGTAATCCCCTTTCTTTGGCTGAATAGTCGCTGGAACAGATCTTCATCAGAGAAGTTTGTGAGCGTTTCATCTACATCAACTCGGCTTGCTAGGGCGATTGCAACTCGAGCATTACCACCAGCAAATTTCGCGACTTTGTCCGCATTAACAGGCCCTAAATCCGGAAATCTTTTTTGGATGAGTTTAGAAACGGTTTTCTCGCTCGAAGGTTCCAAATGAACGACTTCTGTCTCTTCAGGGCGATCGTCTGATATATCATATTCAATAGTCAAAAGGCTCAAGCTTGCGCTGCTCGCTGAAACTTTTTTTTGTAAAGTACGATGAATGTCTGGAGGACAATTGTCCAAAACAACAAATACTTCTAAATCATTAGCAATGAGATACGAGATAAGTTCTGAAGCGGTGGGGGGAATATCATCACCAAGATCGGCATAGATTACATTTGCTGCTGGCAATGCATCTTCCTCGATGTCGATTTCAAAAAGCGCCTGAGCAAAACGTGTCTTACCGACTCCTGATAAGCCGGTTATTCGAACTGTGCTGCCAGCATTCCGTAGTTTGTCGCGTGT
Organism: Candidatus Electrothrix laxa; assembly: GCA_942492895.1. Taxonomy (GTDB): domain Bacteria; phylum Desulfobacterota; class Desulfobulbia; order Desulfobulbales; family Desulfobulbaceae; genus Electrothrix; species Electrothrix laxa. The sequence continues at coordinate 2,802,052 of OW818652.1, read as the reverse complement.
AAGTTTGATGCCGTCAGCGATTGGGATAGGCTCTTTTTTCTGCGAGTTTGCATCGATAACACAAGGATGATCATCAAGTAAAAATTTATCATCCTGATCAGGTGGTGTTGCCGCCCATCGACCAAATGGGGTCCAGCCTGACAGGGGTTTGCCCAAACGCGAACGAACCCATAATGCGACTCCGGGATGCTTTCTTAGCCATGTGGATAGTCTGTCTCTTCCATAGAAGTCGAAGAGGAGCTCATTCTTGTTGCTCAAATTTTCAACAGCCTTGCTCATCCCAAGACGACGTTCCGAGAGCATTTTGTCTGAACAATCGTCTTTGCCGCTGACAATGATGTATGCCCCTTTTTGGGAAGCCAAGTCAATAATCACTGGCTTTACATCGTTATCTTTTTCCAGCATCTCCTTTTTGCATGCGGCCTTGCTCATACTGTTTTTCTTTACTTGAAAACCAGTATGTTCGCGTGGAACAAAGTCAGCCTTATTAAATTTGGTGGGTGCAGTTATGCGTACATCAAGGCCACCGTCTGCCGCTTCCTGCGCTCCACCCCATAACACGCAAGATGGCTGAACTTTCTGCCGAACCAATTCCGCTTCACATAATCGAGCTACCATCTCTCTTAGGTCTGCATCATTCAGGCTTGAGAGATCAGCAGGTTCAAGCTCAAAAAATCTCATTGTATTCCTATTTGTTACGCTACAATATTAGTGTGTTTGGGGCTGTGTAAAATGTGCTATCGTGTAAGTTTGAAAAAATAATCAGGGGATTACGTTGTGGAAGACTATACCGGAACTTGTTTTTTTACAAATTTTCTATTATCTCATAACCTGGATTCAAAGGTAATAAAGATAAAATTTCCAGATTATCTACTAGAATTAGACTGAAGGATAAAGCGTTTTTTCCTTGCCCCAACGGGGCTGTATTTAAACAGCTCAGGGTAACACCCTGAGAACAAAAAATTCCCGGCACTGGAAACCAGAGAGGCTGCACCAAACAGCCCATTTTTTTCGATCGACAGAGCTTTTTGATAAAATATCGTAGAAATATTATATTTGATGTATGGAATGGCAGATTATGCGGTGGAGACAAGAGAGGAAAAAATCAGGAAAAATTTTACAAACGGTTGATTGCCGAAGCAGATAGAATTTTCACGGGCCATCTGAAAAATATGCAGAGTAAATAATGGTGCAGCAATGAAAACCTTAAATCAGCTTGTTGAAGGAACTTTTTCTGCCAGCGAGCAGGCAGATATCCGAAGTAAATCTCAAGAAAAAATTGCCTCAATACGCCTGCAACAGGTCCGGAAGTCACAGCACATCACCCAAAAAGAACTGGCGCAGGCCCTGGGGCTGTCGCAGTCGGCGTTGTCTGAGTTGGAAAGACGCCCTAATATTACCCTTGGTACCTTACATCGTTATATTGAGGCGCTTGGGGGGAAATTAGAGATAAACGCTGTCTTTCAAGAAGGTAAGAAGGAGTTGTTGGCATAGTTGAATTTTTTTCTGTCCCGACGGGACACCCGCCAATAGCCCCGTGATTTATCGCAGGGCCAAGTGACTGGATACCTACCTCTTCACCAGAACGCATCCGGGAACGAGCAGAACAGCAGGGGTGATGTAGGAGAGGAAGGATAGGAGGGGAAGGCTGCCGAAAAAAGCAGCCCGTCATCCCCCTCTGATCCTGTTTGCTTAACTCGCCCGAATCAACTCAAGTAATTCGTCCGCACTGACGCGGGCACCTGAGTCTGTACCCTCCAGCAGAGAATTAGCCAGATTCCGTTTTTCATGATGGAGCTGAACGATTTTTTCCTCAATGGTATCCGTTGTCACCAGACGATACACCGTTACCGGACGTGTCTGTCCGATACGATGGGCACGATCCGCCGCCTGATCTTCCACAGCTGGATTCCACCAAGGATCCATATGAATGACATAATCAGCAGCGGTAAGATTCAACCCGAGTCCGCCCGCTTTGAGGCTGATCAGAAAAAGATCGCCGTCACCCGCCTGAAAGGCATCCACCCGACGGATACGTTCCCTTGCCGGGGTGGTGCCGTCTAGGTATTTATAGGAGATTCCTTGCTTGTCAAGGTGTTCACGGATCAGGGCAAGGTGACCGGTAAACTGACTGAAAACTAAGGCTTTGTGATGTGATTCCAATAACTCTTCCACCACTTCGGCAAAAACTCGAAGCTTGCTTGAGGATATCTTTGTGTGTTCGTCAATGAGTTTCGGATTACAGCAAGCCCGACGCAGACGCATGATTTCAGCAAGAATTTGGAGATGCCGCCCGCTTTTCTGACCGTTGCTCTCAATATTTTCAATAGCCTGTTGGCGAATAGCCTCATAAAACTGCATTTCCGACTTCTTCATTTCCACCCGTAGGGTGATTTCCGTCCGAGGCGGCAGTTCGTCCAGTACCTCGGATTTAATGCGGCGAAGCATAAAGGGGCGGATTAACTTTTTCAGCTGGCGGCGGGCTGCGTGATCCTGGTGTTTTTCAATAGGAATGCCGAAGCGGCTATTGAATTGTTTATAGGTGCCGAGCAGACCACGATTGATAAAGTTGAAGAGATTCCACAGTTCACCCAAGTGGTTCTCAATGGGCGTACCGGTGGTGATAAGTCGAAACTTAGCATTTAGGCGCATGGAAGCCTTGGATCGTTTAGTTGCCGCATTTTTGATAGACTGGGCTTCATCAAGAACAACAGTTTGCCAGGAAATCGTTTCGAGCAGGTCCACTTCTTGCTGAAGCAGGGTGTAACTGGTAACAAGAATATCTCGTTTTCCCAGGCTTTGGACAATGGCTTCTCTGTCCACGCCGGTTAGGGTATGCAGGGTCAGGGTCGGGGCAAAGCGGGCCGCCTCCTGCTCCCAGTTGAGGCAGACTGAGGTGGGGGCGATAACCAGACTGGGGCCATTTTCAGCACGATCGAGAATGACAGCCAGTGATTGCAGGGTTTTACCAAGTCCCATGTCGTCTGCAAGGCAACCGCCGACGCCGAGATGAGCCAGTCTTGCCATCCAGACAAAGCCCTCGGCCTGATAATCACGGAGTTCCGCTAGCAGTGTGGACGGTACTTCTGGAACAAAATCCTGGATAAAGTCTATTCGTTTTAGCTGCTCCCGCCATCCATCATCCGTTTCTGTATTGGCTTGGCGGGTCAGATCGTCCAGAGCCAGTGCTGCCAGCGGATGTACCTGGATTTCACCATCTTCTGAATCTTTGGAGCCCTTGGTGTCGCCGAATTGAATCAGATCCTCAAGGCGATCGCGAAATTCCTGGGTCAAGGCGAGGAATTGGCCTTTTCCTAATGGGATAAAGCGGCTGTGCGATTCGCGGATTTTATCCAATAAGGATTTCAAATCGATAACTTCATCCTGATCCACCTTGACATGACCGGACAGAGAGAACCAATTCTGTTGCGAGGTGCGGATATTGAGATTGAGCTGATTCACGCCAGCCCGCCTGCGCACGGCAAGTTTCTCCCCTTCTGGCCATTCCAGAACCACGCGATCGCGAATTTCCTCCAGTTCTAGTAAGGCCTGGAGGCATTCTTCAGGGTCCAGCATATGCCATTCCCGGTCATTTTCCTGTTCCAGGTCAATAGCAAGGTCAAGGATGGGGCAGCTTTCTTCCACCTCCCGCGCTTTTTCCTCCTCAAGCAGCAGGTTTCTTCGGGTCTGCATCCGCCGTTTGTCGACCTCGGCCATCAGGTTGGCCACGCCCGCTCCGGGCTTCAGGTAGGGGCCGCGCCGGGAAAAGGGTTGGACAAACATTTCCAGGCGGAATCCGCTCCCGTAGGGAATAATATGCAGGTGAATGGTGGAGTCGGATTCAACAACTTGTACGCCCTGTTCTGCCGATCCGACATTGATGGAGGAGTGTACCGTCATAAAGGAGGCAATATTTCCGATTGCATTGAGCACCTGGGCACTGGCGGAAATCGGGATGCCTTGGCCTTGAATCTCGTCACGACTGATTATTTCGGCAACCCTCCGGTGTTCGTCATTGATCTCCATGACCCGAAAGCGGGTGGGTGTCTCTGGCCAGACCGTTACCTTGCCTTCACCGATATCCTGAAGAAAATGGATAAAGAGGTGCTCGTCTTGCTCTTCAACCATCAATTCCGGTTCGCCAGCCACGATCTCGACAGGGATTTTTCCTGATTTCTCAAGGAAAACGAGTGGGTGTCCCACCAAGGCAGGCAGTGCTTCGTTCATGTCAAATTCACAGCCGCCGTTGCGGGAGTTGATATCACCAACCTGCCGCAAGGCCGCGCAGATCTTCATATCCTGCTCAGTCAGAAAATCAAAATCTTCAGGCTGCATGAGCCTGTTCAGGCCGATTCCTCTGCCCTTGCTCCATTTCCCCACCCCCTTTTTTTTCTGTTCCTTGGTTGAAAGAGTGAGATTTTCGCCGTCGAATTCTACCAGCCAGACGAGTCGACTGGTTTTTTCTGGTTTTCGAGAACGGCTGGTGACTGTGATAAGATCTTGTAAGCTTTGCTTCCAGGAGTTGTTGTCCGTTGAAATAATATGCACGATGGAGGTGCAATTATTTTTCTTGCGTAGCTCTTTTGCTGCTTCAGTTAGATCTTTTTGCTCGGGATCAAGAGCACCTAGTAGCTCAGCTCCTTCCATAGCCAACCAGAAGAAACCATTTTTTTCCGCCTGTTGGTAGAGCGAGAAAAGGTCATCTTGAAACTCTTCGGGTGTTTCTACACCCATCCAGTAAAGGGATAGAGCAGCCACCAAAGAACTTAAACAGCGTTTTTCTGCCTTGAGTTGGTCTGTCAGTACCCGCATATCCGGCATGGTTCCGTTGATACTTCTGACATAGGCATCAAGAAAACGAAAAGGGACCTCCTCTGGGCATCCCTTACAGCGCTCCAAGACCAGCGCAACAGCGCGACTGATAAGGAGTCGATCTTGCTCAGTATTACGAATCAGGAGGGAAAAAATGCAGAAGAGTCCTGTTATGTTGAAGAAAAAAGTCCCCTCAGGCCCTGCATATTTATTGAGTTGACCAAGGTCTTCTTCGAAAAGTTCTAATGCCTGCTCGACCTGCCCTTGTAAGAAGGCAAGGGTGCCGGCGAAACCGGAACCCTGAAAGGCTTCGGTGTGGGCAGCCAGCAATGCCTCAAGTTGTTCGAAATTTCCCTGTAAAAGATAATAACCAGCCAGCATACGCTGAAAAGGCACTCGTTCATCCTCGGACAATGTGATGCCCTCGTCATCTTCAAGATAGGCGATGACCGCAGGGAAATGACAGGCCGTGTCCATAGAATAATGGATGATGGTGTTCAGTAGAAAAAATTGTTGGAAGCCCGGCAGTCCTCCGAACCAGGCCGCATCGAAGTTTCGGGCGACAATTCTGACCGCTGGCGGCTCGGGGCCGATATGCTCCTGCCCATGCTTTTCTAAAAAGGTGACAGCTTCATCGATTTTATCAAAATTGTCTGAGTACATACCAATGCGGAATTGACGCAGAGCCCGCTGGCAGCGAGTGGCCCATTTGCCGTACAGGTAGGACACTGGTGCTTTCTTTTCAATCAGCTCGGCAAGGTCTGTGAAACGCCCTTCTGCAACTGCCTGTCGGGTCAACTGCTCAGCAAGATGAGGCGGGCATTGATTCAACTCATTAAGAAAGTGTTGTTCACGGAGCTGGTCCATGGTCGACTCTAGCTCATTACTGGTTAATCGATGAACCTCCGGTATGGGAATATCTGTTCCGGCAAGGCAATTACCGAGAAAGGTTGTTGATACCGGTTCGTAAATTATTGAGATGAACTGGAGGATAAATTGCTCAAACGGAGGCAGAGTATGGACAGGCGGCTGTTGGTCGTTTACTTGGTCTGGCACGAACATGTCTTATTAACCGGAAGGGATGGAACTTGTTGTCTTTGCGTCCATTCGTTGATTCTCTTGAACGCACCAAAAAACAACAGACGGAGCTTGCGCCCCGTCTGTTGTTCACCGTATTGGTTGATCGAAGGGCTATTTGAGTAGGGACTCGTTGGTGGCTATTGTGGACCGAGACTGGAGGGCGGCCACCCATGAGGTGACTAGCTCCTTACGTGCAGATGCGAGCAATTTTTCTCTCGCCTCATTCCGTTTGGTGACATCGGCTTTTTCTGTCCCGGCTCTTCGTTCGGCGACTTCGAAAAGATAATATGAAGTGCCGATTTGCACAGGAGTTTCTGTTAATTTTTGCTTCCAAGGCATGGTAAAACTTTCCTGAATAAGTTGATTCGGGGGCAGATCCTTGCCGTTAGCAGAGCGTTGGATAAAATCCGTTATTGTTACTTCCGGCTTATTTTCCTGCCCTGTCTGGACTGCCTCGACAGCTTGTTGAAGACCGCCTTGCTCCTTGCTTGCCGCTAAGAGTTCGTCAGCGGCCTTGGCTGCAAGTTCTTGGGACTGCTCTTTGCTATAGTCGGTCACAGCCTGATCCCGGACTGCATCAAGCTCAGGCAGTTCAGGTTTTTGAATGTCGTTAACAAAAAGAATCGCGTACCCTTCGCCTATTTCTACAATAGAGGAAAGTTCGCCCTGTTTGAGAGTGAAGGCGACATCAAGAAATTTGGGATCCTTGATCATTCCTTCAGGCAGATCTGTCCGGGCAAAATAATCAGAGGTATGAATTTCAGCAGCCTTATCATTATCACCGCTCTTGCTGTATTTCTCCAGGCTGCCGGATCGCATAATTCCTTCGTAGGCTTTGGTCACTCTTTGAAAGGTGAGGGTCTTAGCCTTTTGTTTCTTCAGAGTAACTGCCAGGTTGTCTTTGACTTGCTCAAAGGTACGGACAGATGCGGGCCGGATTTCTTCAAGTTTGATTATATGATATCCGAACTGGGTCTCCACCACGTCGCTGATTTCTCCGGGCTGAAGAGAAAAAATAGCCTTGTCAAAGGTTGGCACCATGCGTCCGCTGGAGAAGAAACCCAGGTCTCCCCCCCGCTCTTTTGTCGGTCCTTCGGAGTATTCCTTGGCCAGGGCGCTGAAATCACTCCCCTCGTTACGGGCAAGTTGGAGCACCTTTTCAGCCTTTTTCTTTTTCTCCCTCCGTACGGCTTCGCTGTCTCCTTCGGCTGTCTTCAAAAGTATATGTCGGGCGTGGCGCTGTTCGGGCTGCTGATAGCTGTCTTTTCTGCTTTCGTAAAGGGTCCGTATCTCCTCTTCACCCGGTTGTGCCTGCTCCATATCCTCATTCTGGTTGAAAACCAGATAGTTCAGGCGAATTTTTGGCTCGGAGCGGTAGTTCTCTTGATTTATCGTGAACCAAGCGGCCAGCTCATCTTCCTTTATCTCCACCTTGTCTTCGAAATCAGCTGCCTTGAGCTGCACATAGGCAAGTTTGACCTCTTCTTCGCTATAGGCGAGCCAGCGATCAATCTCATTATCCGGGACCAAGGCAAAGCCAGCAAGATCATTGGTCACCCGATCTGTTCTGAGATCGGATTTGATACCGTTTTCAAAAGCAGTGGGCGTCATTCGATTCCTTGCCAACAGGTCTTCATAGCGCTGTTGGTTAAAACGACCATCTTCCTGGAACACTTCCATCCCTTTTATTTTTTCTTGCACCATCAAGTCACTAACCCTGACGCCGATTTCTTCGCCGCCTTGGCGAAGCAGCTCTGATTGAATCAGTTGGCTGAGCACTTGCTGCTGAATACCTAATTGTTCGAGTAGGGCAGGGGGGATTTTTCCGCCGAACTGTTGGCGGAAATTGTCTGTTGTCTGATTATAGGCCTGGATGTAGTCCTGATACGAAATATCGACCTTGTTTACAGTGGCAACGGCGGTTCGACCATTATTTTTATTCCCACCAAAACCCCAAAAAATAAAAACAATGACAATCACGAGCACCAAGGCCTGAATCAGGGGGGATTGAGCTTGTTTGCGCAGGATATTCAACATGATATATTACTCTCCACAAATCGTTATTCAAAGAAATCGGATGATATTTATTCAACTCTGAGGCGATAAACATAGCAGGTTATCAAGGAAAAAGCCAATTATTGTGCAATCAGTTCCTGACAAGAGGCTGAGGGGAAAAATAATAGCTAAAAACGAGCCAGACCTCTTGACAAAGATAATATCCTATAGTAAGTGTTGCCATCATCTTTTAATAGAATATAAACAGTGAATAATTTTTTGTTCATTTCATATTATTTTTTACCCAAGGGAGAAAAACAATGGCATCTATTGAGCACAATGGTACCAGCTACGAGGTTGATGAAGACGGCTTCCTGTTGAACGGTTCTGAGGAATGGGATGAGAACTGGGTTGACTACGTAAAAAGTGTTGAGGGTATCAACGACATGACCGATGAGCATCAGAAGGTTATTGACGCTCTGCAGGAATACTACAAGAAAAATGGTATTGCTCCCATGGTACGTATTCTTTCCAAGACCACAGGGTTCCCGCTCAAGAGAATCTACGAGCTGTTCCCGTCAGGACCTGGTAAAGGTGCCTGTAAAATGGCTGGTCTGCCTAAACCTACAGGTTGTGTATAATTTGTAATTTGTAGATTCGGACTGATGTGAAGTACAAGAGGGTCGCCCGTCAGGGCGGCCCTTTTTTAATGAAGAAGGGAGCAGCTCATTGTATGAACTGCCTCTACTAACCCAACCGGGAAAATGATTAAGAGGAATATGGAAACAGTACGTTGGACAAAGAAATTCATGCTGCGGCCTGTGGCTCATTGCACAACCGGATGCTGACGGGCGGCAGAGAATGCAAACAGTAATCTATCTGTCAATCATCACCGCATCCATCTCGTTCACGGTCACTGAGACCAAGCTGTTCAAGCGGTTGCGGGAATGGATGAAGGAAAAGAGCAGCTTTTTCGGCGAGCTGTTTTCCTGCGGTTACTGCTTCGGTCACTGGGTCGCCTTTGCGCTGGTGGCTGTTTATCAACCTAAGATCGTTGTTGCCTGGCCGCCGCTTGACTACTTTTTGACCGCCTTGTTTATTGCCTGGTTAAGCGGTATGCAATGGGTGCTGATGTGCTGGGTGATGGCGAAGACGGGTAAGTAATTCGATACAAGAAGATGAGAACGATAAAGCCCGCTGAAAGTAAGGGAGTGTATCCTTCCTTAGATCTTTGTAAGAGATTTGGTGTAGGCTGCCCTTATTTCCCAGAACTCCAAGAAATTATATAGAAAGGGCAAGGTGCATGAGTTTTTTGCTGCTCATGCACCGACTACAAAAGAGAGACTGTTTTATGGCGCAAAAGAAGGCAACAATATGCCCTCAAGCCGCAGCGCATACCGTTTCCTATCGCCAACGCCCCCATCCACTCCCGACCAAACCGGAAACAGCAGCACCAACAAACCTCTTCGCTCCCTCAGCCGCCCTGACTGCCATCCAATAACCGATACCCGAAACCTGAACCGCCGACAATGGAAATCCCCATCGAATCTGGGGCCACAGCAATTCCCGACCGCACAGTCTTTGAACGGCTCGCCCGCCGGGATGACGTTCCCGGCGTTGCCCTGCCGGAGAGGCAGCTAAATAATAGCGATTTTACAGCCCAGCGCTTCAACCACTTTTTTCACAGTGTCGAACTTCGGAGAGCTGCCTTCGGACAAAGCTTTGTAAAGATTTTGCCTGCCGAGTTTCGTTGCTCTTGCAATCTCTGTCATACCTTTAGCCTTGGCGATATCACCTAATGCACGTTGAAAACCTTCAATGCCATTTTCTTCCAACATAATCTGAAGGTACTCTTTCATCATTTCCGGGCTGTCAAGATATTCACTTGCATCCCACTTGCTTGTAGTCACGTCCATTATTATCCGCTCCTATTCACCCATAATTATTTTAGCTCTTGCAATGTTTTGTTTCTGTGAGGATTTGTCACCGCCACAGAGCAACAAAACAATCTTTTCACCTTTAATTGTGTAATAAACACGATAGCCGGAGTCCCGCAAGAAAATTCCCTTCAAAAAGCCATACTCCTTGACTTGTCCGGCAAACCTTTCTAAGTATCTTTTTGGCAGTTTGCAACGAAGATAATCCTAAGAAAATTTTAGATAGACAAGGTGGACAGATTCCTATGATTACCCTGCTAGATTACGGTGCTGGTAATGTACGCTCAGTAGTAAATGCCCTTGAGAGCCTGGGCGAAACAGTGGTTAAAGTCAATGCGCCCGCTGATATTGAAAAAGCAGAGCGGCTGGTTTTTCCCGGGGTAGGCAATTACGGTGCCATGATGCACAGCCTGCGGGAGCAGCAGCTTGTTGAGCCGCTCCTGCGTTATCTCCATGAGGATCGACCGTTTTTCGGTATCTGTGTTGCTCTTCAGGCCCTGTTTGATTCCAGTGAAGAGGCTCCAGAAGAGCCTGGGCTCGGCATTATTCCGGGACGGGTAAAGCGGTTTGACACCGAGTTGGCGGTACCCCATATTGGCTGGAATGGGATCAAGATCCATCAACCATCAAGGATATTTCATGGGTTTTCCGGGCAGGAAAAATTGTATTTTGTCCATTCTTATCATGTGGAAACAAGTCATACTGCTGATGTGTTGACCACCACAAATTACGGGTGTGAGTTTGTCAGCTCTGTCCAGAAAGGCAATATCATCGCCACCCAGTTTCATCCGGAAAAAAGCGGTAAGGCTGGCTTGAAGTTGTTGGAGAATTTCCTGGAGAGCAGTAGAGACGCGGTCATTCCGCAATCCTGTCCAGCAGAGACCAAGCTGGCTGAGCGCATTATCGCCTGCCTTGATGTGCGCTCCAATGATCAGGGTGATCTCGTGGTGACCAAGGGAGATCAGTATGATGTTCGTGAGGGCGGGGATGTGCGTAACCTGGGAATGCCGGTTGAGCTGGCTCAGGATTATTACGAGCAGGGTGCGGATGAGGTGACCTTTCTCAATATTACAGCCTTTCGTGATTTTCCCCTCCAGGATATGCCGATGTTGGAGGTGCTGCAAAAAACCTCAGAAAATGTTTTTGTTCCTCTGACTGTTGGCGGTGGGATTCGTGATTTCACCGACTGTAACGGAAAATTTTACTCGGCTCTTGAGGTGGCTTCAGAATATTTTCGTTCTGGAGCAGACAAGATTTCTATCGGTTCTGATGCGGTGTTGATTGTCGAAGAGGTGCTTAAAACCGGCAAGACAACAGGGCTCAGTTCTATCGAGCAAATTGCGCGGGTGTATGGCATTCAGGCCGTGGTTATCTCTGTGGATCCGAGGCGAGTTTATGTGCATGCGCCCGATGACACCCCGCATCCGGTTATCAAAACCGAATTTCCTGGAGAAAACGGTGAAGAATACTGCTGGTACCAGTGTACTGTACGAGGAGGGCGTGAAGGACGCGACCTTGATGCTGTGACCTTGGCAAAGGTCTGTGAGCAATTAGGTGCCGGAGAAATCCTCCTCAACTGTATTGATAAGGACGGAACCAACTCCGGTTTTGATCTGGAGCTGATCAATGCGGTGAAGAAAGCTGTCACTATCCCGGTCATTGCCTCAAGCGGGGCCGGATGTCCTGAGCATTTCCTGGAAGTCTTTACAAAGACAAGCGCTGAGGCGGCCTTAGCTGCCGGGATTTTTCACCGAAAAGAAGTGCCCATCGGGCAGGTAAAACAATTTTTACAGGACAATGATGTAGAGATAAGGCCTTGTTAAATCAAGGCCAGATTACAAGTTATTCCATCGATTCTGACTTGTTACTGCGAGGGGTGGGAGGTGCTGAACCGGTTCCTTCCGGCGGTTCAAAAATAGTACATTGGTTTTTTCCGTACCCCTTGCTTGTGTAGAGTGCCTTGTCTGCCATTTTCATAATCTCTGTCAGATCCTGACCGTGTTCAGGGTAGCATGCTATACCGCAGCTTACAGTTATGCTTAAGGGATTTCCTTCATAACTGATAGGGGCTTGAGCTATTTTTATTCGCATTCTTTCGGCAATTTCCCATGCTTTATGGCAGGTGGTGTCCGGGAGAAAGGCCACAAATTCATCGCCGCCGAACCTGGCCAGCATATCTTCTTCGCGTAACTCCGAGCGCATGATTTCTGAAATAGAGACAATCAACATGGTTCCGGCGTGATGTCCATAGAGATCATTCATCGCCTTCAGGCTGTCCGCATCAATCATGAGCACAGAGAATTTCCCGGTTTTTGCCAGGATTCGCTGGTACTCCCGCTGCATGAAAACCAGCAGCATTTTCATATTCCACAGGCCCGTCAGCTGATCTGTTCGCGATAACTGCCGAATTTTATCCTTTGTTCTGTCGGTTTCTTTGGAGATCAGGGTGACAAAATAGGCAAGAAGCCACAGGAGAAAAAGTTGTATTATCGGTCGGGCAAGATGGTTATCCAGAAAGATAGTCCGATAATTTTTCAGAAAAAAATCAAGCTCGGTCGCACCGAGAAATAGATAACAGGCAGTGACAAGGAGAGTACCTAAAAGGGTGGACAGCGTACCCAAGGTTGCCCCGGCCAGCATGATAACAACAAAATAAAGGGGCAATAATGGACTTGATAACGAGCCCGTTCCCCAGGCAATAGTTGTAACAAAAAAAGTTATGCCCCACAAGTTCAGGGAAAGTTTCCAGCGTGTTCCGTCATAGCTGCGCCATATATAATGAAAAACGCAAATGAAGGCAGCAAATGCCGTCATGCTTACATACAGAAGTGTTGGTTCGGAAACATGCACCCAGGGAAAATTGGTGCAGAAAAAGACGAAAACTAAGAGCAACCATTCGAGCCCAGCCACGATTCTGCTGTAGCCGATCAATTCCTCTTTGTCTATTTCTTTATGTTCGTCTATGGGGATTTGGCCAACCCGCTGACCATTGAGCAAGGAATAGATAGGGGAACTTTTTTCATATGAGACCGGAGTGCTGTTAACGGTTTTTTCAGAGAAAAATCCTTTCCTTGACGATGGATGTTGACCCTTTTTTGGCGGGCTAACTCTGGTCATACGTTGCTCGTCCTGTCTGTATAAGCTTGTGCGGGCAGGCGGATATTTGCGTGACAGCTTAAAAACTCTCAATGATTATAGACTAAAATATCATGTCACGCCCGTAAAAACAAGCTCGAATGAAGAACTGTATTCAGTGTCAAGTTGTTGCCCCCAAAAAAAGTATCTCTTATCTCCATAGAGGAGTGCGCCGGTGGTTCTCCTCTCATCAGTCTTTGGTGCGATGGGAATCCTTGTTTGGTCATTGACTAAAATTGTATTTTGTTGAGAGTGACTGGAAAGATAAATTTGTTGAAAACTGAAAAAACAAAAGTGAAAACGTTTGGAATGAGAAGGTTTTTTCTTTTCTTCACTTCCTTTGATCTTTTTTTACTTCTTCTTCAATCATACTTGATTTTCGTAAAAAATCCTTGTAAAAGATGTTGACAGGAAGAAAAGTTTGCTGTACCTAACATTTTACCGTAAAGAGAAATGTCATGAGGCAAAAACGCAATATATTTTTCTGTTGTCTGCGGAGCATGAAACAGCGGCGGAGACAGTCTCCAGAAGAGATTCGTCCGTTGTCGGAATGCTGCGGTTGCAGCAGGGTCAGAGTGTGTAGAGTGAGCGGCGACCGCAGTGATTGCGGTAGAATGGCCGCTTTAGGCGTATTGCCCGGAACCGTGTTGGAGCTACTCTGTCCCGCACGGGGGCGAGGACGAAAGCAGTGTCTGGTGAGGGTTAACGGCGGGACGCTCAGTTTTGATGCGTTAACCGCTCGAAATATTTTTGTTTGCCCTGCTTAATAACTCTTTTTTTGGCGTTTTTTTTAGTTTAAACTAAATAAGTTTTCCAAGGGAAATGCTATGCAAAATCTTATTATCGTACTTGTTATTCTTGTCGCTTGCCTCTCTGTAGGGAGATCCCTGTTTCGTTCATATCGATCGGGAAAATGCTCCTGCTCAGGTGGGTGCTCCGGCTGCGGAGGAGATGCAGAGTCGACGTGTTTACCTCAGAGTGAACAGAGAGAAAAAAAGGAATGATGAATTTACGAAAAATGCAAACCGGGCAATCCGGTATTATCGCTTCTGTTAAGATAGGCGGCAGCCTTGGCTTGCGGATGAGAGAAATGGGGCTTGTGCCGGGCACAGAGATTACGGTGACTGGGCGTGCTCCGTTATACGATCCTGTAAAAATTCGTATTCATGGGCAGACCCTGACCCTGCGCAATAGCGAGGCGGATTATATTGAAGTGGATATTAAAGTGGAAACGGATCCTGCGGAGGAAAAATTCTGATGGCCGATGCTGTCCATATTGCCCTTGCTGGCAACCCTAATGCTGGCAAGACGACCCTGTTTAATTATCTGACCGGAGCGCATCAGCATGTGGGAAATTACCCCGGCGTTACGGTTGAGAAAAAGGAAGGGGTTTACCTTCATGAAGGACAGAAAGTCCAGATTGTTGACCTACCCGGAACGTATTCCCTGACGGCCTATTCCGTAGAAGAATTGGTGGCCCGTGATTATCTGGTTAATGAGCAGCCGGATGTGGTCGTCAATATTGTTGACGCCTCTAACCTGGAAAGAAACTTGTACTTGAGCTGCCAATTTCTCGAGCTAGGCATGCCTCTAGTCATTGCGCTTAATATGATTGATGTCGCGGAGAAACGCGGTATCAGTATTGATACGGAGAAGCTGAGCCAGTTGACCGGGGTTCCGGTTATTCCCATTGTTGCTCGCACCGGAAAAGGAGTCGTGGAACTTCTGGAGACCGTGCAAACGGTCAGCCGTGCTGATGCCCGCTCGCAGACCCTGATCCGTTACGGGGTAGATATTGATGAGGCGCTCAGAAAGCTAATTCCGATTATTGAGGAGCATAAGCTTCTTGTAGAAACCTATCCCGCCTCCTGGACGGCTTTAAAGATTTTGGAAAACGATGAGCAGATCGTAGCCAAAGTTATGATGAAAAATATGACTGTCGGGCAGCAGCTCATCGACTGTGGCGAGGTCTTGACCCGGCATCTCCAGAATACCCTTGAAGCCTATCCAGAAACGGTCATTGCTGATCATCGCTACGGTTTTGTCCGTTCCGTTTTGCGCCAGGGAGAGGTTACGCAGGTAACAGAGCAGGACAGACTCTATGCCTCTGACCAAATAGATAAAATTGTGACTAACAGGGTGGCTGGCCCGTTATTGATGGCGGCAGTTTTGTTGGGCCTGTACAGTTTCACCTTTAACTGGTCTGGTTTTCTGGTTGACGGGCTGGGCATGTTCTTTGATTTGCTCGGTGGCCTGACAGAAACCATATTGCCCGATGGGCCGGTCAAATCCATGATTATCTCCGGGGTGATTGACGGTGTGGGCGGTGTGCTCGGTTTTGTGCCGATCATTATGTTCATGTTCTTCGGTATCGCCGTACTAGAAGACTCAGGGTACTTAGCCCGGGTTGCTTTTATGATGGACAGGATTTTCCATTTTTTTGGGTTGCACGGATCTTCGGTCATGCCCTTTATTATTTCCGGTGGCATTGCAGGAGGTTGTGCTGTGCCCGGCGTGCTGGCAGCCCGAACCTTGCGCTCGCCCAAGGAACGAATGGCTACCCTGCTGACAGTGCCCTTTATGAATTGTGGTGCTAAACTACCGGTCCTGACGCTTATTATTGCTGCTTTTTTTCCAAATCATCAGGCAGGATATTTGTTTCTGGCAACACTTGTTGCCTGGTTGGTGGCCCTGATGGCGGCAAAATTCCTGCGTATGACCCTGCTGCGAGGCGAATCCACGCCTTTTGTTATGGAATTGCCTCCCTACCGAGTGCCCACTGGCAAGGGGTTATTGATTCATACCTGGGAGCGGACCTGGCAGTATGTTAAAAAAGCAGGCACGGTAATTCTGGGGATTTCCATCTTGCTGTGGGGTATGATGACCTATCCTGGCCTACCCTCAGAGAAGGTTGCTGAATTTGAAGCCATGCGCCAGTCGGCAGCTGTTTCCGGTTTTGCTGACCGAACCGCTGATGGAGCTACTGATGGAACTACAGCATTACTGCGAATCAATCAACTGGAAGCCGAGGCCGGATTACGCTATTCCATAGCTGGGCGCATCGGTACGTCCTTGGAGCCAATCAGTCGTTTTGCTGGCTTTGACTGGCGAACAAATATTGCTCTGGTGGGCGGATTCGCGGCCAAGGAAGTCATTGTCTCCACTCTGGGTACGGCCTATTCCCTTGGCGAAGTGGACCCGGACAGTACGACCTCGTTAAAAGAGAGGCTTGCCGGAGACAGGCACTGGAACCCTATTGCAGCTTTGGCCTTTCTTTCCTTTATCATGTTTTATTCGCCCTGTTTTGTCACGGTGGTTGCCATTGCTAAGGAGGCGGGATCGTGGAAATGGGCCTTTTTTTCTATGGGATTTAACACCGTTTTTGCTTTCAGTATGGCGGTAGGGATCTTTCAGCTGGGAACCTTGCTCGGGCTGGGGTGAGGATAGCTGAAGTGAAGAAAAAATTCAAAATACGCCAACTCTGTTGCGTTACCCTACTGCTGACCATTGTCGCTATAGTCGTCATAGCTCTTCCTAACTTATTGATCAGTCGTTATGGACAGTACAGCTTTGACCGTCTTGACGAAACGCCCTCGGTGTACTGTGCAATTCTGTTGGGGACCTCAAAATATCTCCGTGGAGGCAGGAGGAACCTTTACTATAGATACAGAATAGAGGCGGCAAAGAGATTGTACAATAATGGAGGATGCAGAAAGATTATAGTTTCGGGTGATAACGGGACAAGGCAGTATAATGAACCGAAAAATATGAGGAAGGACCTGATTGAGGCAGGGGTGCGTAAAGAGGATATCATCTCTGATTATGCCGGATTCAGGACTCTTGATTCAATCATCCGTTTCAAAAAGATTTTTGGTCAGCAACGAGGTGTTGTTATTTCACAAAAATTTCATAACGAGCGGGCTATCTACATCGGCAGGGCGTACGGAATAGAACTGTACGGTTATAATGCGCTGGATGTGGGGATTCGCAGCGGATTGAAGACCCGGCTGCGCGAAGTCTTGTCTAGGGTTATGTGCGTGTTGGATGTAGAGCTGCTGCACACCGGACCAAGATTTTTGGGAAAACAGATCAAAGTCTGAAGCGGGCTTGCTGCCCCGCTGGAAAGACGATTGACTTTCTTGTTCATCTGCCGTAGATTTCAACCAAATTAATGCTTATACAAACACCGTATCTATGCCCTCTCAGAACAAACTCACCGCCAGCCAGGAAGATTATTTAGAGGCGATCTATCATATTGTCGCTGATAAGATGGCTGCTCGTGCCAAGGATATCTCTGATTATCTTGCTGTGCGCGCCTCTTCCGTCACAGGAGCATTGCGTACTCTGCGTGCAATGGGGTTGGTCAACTATGCCCCCTATGACTTGATCACCCTTACGGAAGAAGGGCATGCTGCTGCCGAGGATATTGTTCGCCGCCATACGGCCCTGCAACAATTTTTGGTCAATGTCCTCGGGGTTGATGAGCGGGAGGCTGATGAGGCAGCCTGTAAAATGGAACATTCTGTGCCCAAAGCCATTGTAGAGCGCCTGGTGAAATATGCCGAGTATGTGGAAAAATGTCCGAAAGGTGGGATCAGTTGGGAGTCAGGATTCGGGTATTACTGTAAAAACGAATGCTCAGAAGAAGATTGCCATAACTGCCAGCATCAAGAGTAGCTCCTGCCCTCGGGTGCATTTCCTCACGTAATCTTGGTGATACCCTGATTTTTCCTGCCCGCCTTATCCCCACCGCTTGTACAGGCAATTCATGAATTTCTCGACCGGCTACCCCGTATCTTTCCCCCCTAAAACCCTGCTTGCAAAACACCTTTACTACGAGTATTCTTGCGGCAACACCCGGCCCCTACCAAGAGCCGGGAAAATATTTTATTCTGTGCCGACTTTAGCTGGCGATACAGCAAGCTGATAAGCCGATATTTAACCTCTGATAAAGCAAACTGATCGTGAAGAGCAACGCCTACCCTCTGGTCGCCCTGATAGGACGACCCAATGTGGGGAAATCCACCCTGTTTAACCGAATTACCCGACGGCGTGACGCCATTGTCGACCCCACACCCGGTGTTACCCGTGACCGCCATTATGCCCAAGCGGTTTGGGAGGAGCATGCCTTCATGCTGGTGGATACCGGCGGCATTGAGGAGGTGGACGGCCCGGATAACGACCAGTTCAGCGACCATATCCGTACCCAAGCTCTCCAGGCCGTGGAAGAGGCTGATGTTATCCTTCTACTTCTGGACGGTCGGCAGGGGGTACTGCCCGGTGATCATGAGATTGTGGAATTGCTTCGGCGCACGGATAAAGAGGTTTTTTTCGTGGTCAACAAGATAGATTCCCCGGCAGTCGAAACCGAATTGCTGACTCCGTTTTGGGAACTAGGCGTTCCCGATTTATGGGCGTTGTCCGGAGATCATGGCTATGGTTTCCGCACCCTGATGGAGGATTTGATTGAAAAGCTGGGTGAGACTGAGGCCCCGACAGAGTTGCCTGAAGGTACTATCCGCCTTGCCTTTTTCGGACGACCTAATGTGGGTAAATCCTCTATGATTAATGCGATCATGGGCCAGGAGCGGATGGTAGTTTCCGAGATCTCCGGCACCACCCGTGATTCTGTGGATACCCTGCTCAGCCGTGATCAGTATAATTATCTGCTCATTGACACTGCCGGTATCCGTCGCAAAGGTAAGACCACCGACAAACTGGAGAAGTTCTCCATCCTCAAGGCTCTTAAGGCCCTGACCCGCTGTGATATCGCAGTGGTGCTCATTGATGCGGAAGAGGGGATCACAGAGCAGGACACTAAGGTGATCGGCTATACTCAGGATCATGGCCGGGCTCTGCTTATTCTCATTAATAAATGGGATCTGATTCAGGACGATAAAAAGAAACAGGACTGGCTGTTGGAAGAAGTTCGCTTGGCCACCAACTTCATCCCCTTTGCTCCGGTCTTCAGAGTGTCGGCCAAGACAGGCTATGGCATCAAGAGGATCTTTCCTGAAATCGGCAAGATGGACCGTCAATTCCATCAGCGCTTTTCCACCTCAGCCCTGAATCGGCTCTTGGCATCGGCAATTCTTCATCACGAACCGCCTATGTATAAGGGTCGGAGACTGAAGCTCTATTACACGGCTCAGCTCGACACGTCGCCCCCTTCCTTTGTCATTATTGCTAATTTTCCTAAGGGGATTCATTTTTCCTATCAGCGATACCTTAAAAATCAATTTCGGGAAGGATTGGGCCTGGATCGAATACCAATACGCCTCTTTTTTCGGGAACGGAGCGGGCGAACTAAGCGTTAGGATTGCTCTTTCTCGGCTACCTTGGCTGCCTTGGTATGGGGACGATCGTTTCTTGCCCTTTGGGGACAATGCCGGAGAGCGGGGAAATAAGGCAAAGCTGCTCTTTTGTGGTAGTCATGAGGGCAGGCTTTGTCTTTTTTTTCTGGCAGTAGGGAAGTTCCTGTTCCTTGGTCGTGAATTATATTTTTTAAGGAGAGAGGCGAGACTGTAATCGCCTCCTTTTTGCAAAGCGGCTTGCCAAAAAAAATTCTGAAGAGTATTCTTATCTCAACTTGTTGAACAGCTGAAGCCTGTTACGAGAGAGATTGCTGGATAAAAATGATTTTCCGAGGAAAGGCTTTCTTCGCTGCCTTGGTTTTGCCTTTGCTTTTTTTATGGATAATACAAGAATGAATCTATGAGCTGGAGAAAAGATATAGACAGGATCCTCCTTCCTCAGAATGTTTGGCAGGAGATCGTTGCGCATTGCCGGAGAAAGGTGGCAGGAGATTTTCTTCCTGATGAGAGCAAGGTAAATAGAGCCTTCGGTATCCTTGCCGGAGTGCAGGCGGGAAGAGAACTTCATGTACGCATGGTGAATCCGGTAAAAAAAAATGCCAGAAATCAGGAGCCCCTGAAAAGCTTTATGGACAAGATGATGGAAGAGCATGCTGTTCCATCAACGACCCCGCTCAGTAAACGAGGCTGGATTACTGACCCGAAAGAATTCAGAGAATGCCTCGAACGCTGCAATAAAGAAGGTTGTTCCATTTTCGGCGCTTATCACATCCATCTGGTTCCTTGGGAAGGAGATCCTCTCCGTGATACCCCGACCCGCCTTGATACGCTTCTGGTCAAAGACAGCAAGATGTTCTCCTTTATAATTTCTATGGTGGATATTGAAAAACCTTCCATACGAGCTTTTTATGAAGGAAGGGTTGATCAGGAAGCCCCGATCATTATCGTTTAATTTATTTTCAGCAATAGGTTGTTATGTTTACAAATACGAGAGTAGAGTCAGACCTTATTGTCGAGTATACTGATCCTGTCGAAGGCTTTAAGGGCTGGCTGGTTATTGATTCCATGACCCACAAGCTTGCGGCCGGGGGCCTTCGGGTGCAACAGGGGCTTACCTGTGAATGTGTTCAGCGTCTTGCGGCCACAATGACCCTGAAGATGCGAATTGCCGGAATACGGGCGGATGGTGCTAAGAGCGGGATTGATTATGATCCGGCAAGTCCTGGAAAGCCGGAGGCCTTGTTTCGTTTTATGCGGGCCATTAAGCCGTATATGCAGGAACGGTACTCTATGGGACCGGATATGAACACCACCATGCCTGAGCTGGATGCGGTGTGTCAGCGTCTTGGTCTTTCCTCCATCAAAAATGCGGTGGCCAGGAACCAGCAGCTTGATGATACTGCTTTTGCCCAACGAACAGCTCTACTTGCCACTCCCTGTGGTCATGCAACATTGGGCAGGTTGCGATCCGGTGCTGGCTTGGCTGCCTCTTGTCTGGCGACTTTGGAGTTTCTCGGGATCCCTCCGCAGGAAGGGACTGTGGCCATTCAAGGATTTGGTGGCTTGGCAGCAGGGGCGGCGTATATTCTCCACCAGGCCGGGGTCAGGATTGTTGGTCTGGCTGATCGGGAGAAAAGCCTGTTCAGCATCAACGGTACCCCTTTGGATATCCCTTTCCTGCTTTCTTCTCAGGAGGGCGGAGAAAAAGGAATTATTCCCACTGCTGAAAATCCTAAGGCTGCTTATTCTGACAATACAAAGATCTATGATATTCCCTGTGATATCTTTGTGCCAGCCGCTATTGAAAAGGCTGTTGATAAAGAGGCTGCAGAACATATTCAGGTGAAAGCCATTGCTAGTGGTGCTAACTTGGCCGTTACTGAAGAGGCGGAACAGATCCTCCACAAACGTTCTATTCCGGTGATCCCGGACATGGTTGCCGGTTGCGGTGGTTCCTTGTCTATGGAAGGACTGTTTGGTCCAGAGACCATGCCCACTGCTGAGGATGTTTTGGCCCACGTTGACCAAAAAACACGGACGATCGTCAAGGCAATGCTGCACCGCAGTCAACAGGACAATATTTCGCCGAGAGAGGCTGCCCTTCTGCTCTGTGCTGAGGCCCCGCTTTATCCTGATGCTCGACCTTATGGTTGTCTTGAAGGCTGAAGTCCAACAACTCATATATCTCGAATAAGCTCTAATAATTCATATGTCTGTCCATCCCTTTGACTTTCAAGTAAATCCGCATGTCTTCAGCACCCGAGAGCTGGAAGCCCTGTTTGATGAACAAGCTGTGCTGCAACGCTGGCTCGATTTTGAGGCGGCCTTGGCTACGGCTCAGGGAAAATTCGGGATTATCCCGGCAGACGCGGTGACCGAGATTCAGGCCCAGGCAAAGCTGGCACATATTGACCTGGATTCTGTCCGTGAGGGGTACAGCAAAAGTCGTAACTCAGTCGTTCCTCTGTTGGGTGGTCTCCGGCGAGCCTGCCGGAACGGGCACGGGGAGTATGTCCATTACGGGGCAACGACCCAGGATGTCCTGGATACCGGGCAGATCCTTTCCCTTCAGCAGATCTTGAAGATTCTGTACCGGGATCTTCTGGCCTTGGAAGAAATTTGCCTGAAGCTGGCAGAGGAGCATCGTGCCACCCCTATGGTTGCGAGAACCCACGGCCAGCAGGCCTTGCCCACCACCTTCGGCCTAAAGGTCGCAGGTTGGCTGGCGGAAATACGACGCCATATCGAGCGAGTTAAACACCTGCAAGCCACGGTTTGTGTTGGGCAGCTCAGCTGTGCTGTGGGTACCTATGCCGCTTTGGGGCCCCAAGGACTTGCTGTTGCCGAAGACACCATGCAGCTTCTCGGGCTTGGCCACGATCCACTTTCCTGGCATACCAGCAGAGACAGGATCGCTGAATTGGCTTCGGATTTTGCTCTCTTAGTTATGACGCTGGCCAAGATCGCCAATGAGATTTTTCAGCTTCAGAAGACCGAGATTGATGAACTCCGAGAGCCGTCGCTCTCCGGTGCGCTGTCCAGCAGTACCATGCCCCATAAGCAGAACCCGGTTATCTGTCAGCGGGTGAATGCCTTGGCAAAACATGTTCGGGCCTTGGCCGGGACCGTCATGGAAAGCAGCCTGCATGAGCATGAACGCGATCCGCGTGCGCTCTGGGCGGAATGGTTGGCTGTGCCTCAACTTTGCATCTACACGGGAACGGCCTTGCAGTCTATGATTGGAGTCCTCTCCGGGCTGGATGTGCGAACAGAGCAGATGATCGCTCATCTGCATCAGCGAAAAGAGTTGATCTCCACCGAGTGGTTGCTTTTTCAACTCGGCAATAAGGGGCTTGGAAAGAATAACGCACTAAAGAAATTGCATGATCTTGCGGAGGAGTCCGCAGAGAAAAGCCTTTCTTTAAAAGAAATGGTGTTGGCGGATGAGGAGATCGGCTCATTATTTACTCGGGAAGACCTTGCCTCGCTTGATCATCCAGAGCAGTACATTGGTCATGCTGTAGAGATTGTAGATCGAATAATTGCAGATATCCGTAGCCGGAGGCAGAGTGATTCGGACTGAATTGACCTATTGATATATCTGCTCAGGATAGAATTTTCTCCTTGTCAGGAAGTTGAGGGTGTGCTTGGAAAAAGTAAAGGGATTTGGAAGGGCTATGTGATTTATTTTGCTGTCGGTAATTCGGCGGAACTCAAAAGGGAGACCCTAGCTATGCGAAACGTAAAGATCGATATGGAAAAATGCACGAACTGTCGAGAGTGTGTTGAAGTGTGCCCTGAAGAAGTTTTTCAACTGGTGAATGGCATTCCCGTCCATGTCCACAAAGATAAATGCATCGAGTGCGATCTCTGTATTAATATTTGCCCGGAAGATGCTATTAGTATTGTAACGCACTAAAAAGAGAGTTTTTTTTGCTTTGTCGTCGAGCTGTAATGAGCTGCAAAACGTTTATATGAGAAAGTACAGGATGGCTCCTTGGAGTCACTTAAACAACTTTTATGTTTTTTGTCCCGCTCCAAGTGGGGCGGGATGAGGGGTGTAAAGCGTGTCCCTTTGGTATATCTGTTACTTTCGCGTGTTTTAAAAACGGATGCGTGCTTAAATTTTGCTCTATATCTGACAATACCTGATAGCCTAGCCCTCTTTCAGTGCGCAGAGAGAATTAAGGATGAGATTGGTAGGCGGGAGTTCCACACTTGGCGTCCTGTCTGTAATGATGAATTTAAAAGGCAGTCCTGCCAATCAACGATAAAACTTCCTCCATTAATCGCCCTGGTTATTCCGCACTCACTCATTCCTGAGCAATCTTCAAGTGTCCGGGAGAGAATTCTGATACGCCCTTGCTTGCTGTCGCCTCGTTTAATAGTTTCAATTTCTTTGACTCTGATTTCTACTGCCTTGTTGATGAGCGGGCAATAACATATTTTGTGGTGAATGGCGCTTGCTAGTTGCGTGATCATGTTTCACCTCGTATGTGGAGTGTTGCCTCTCTTCTTTTCAGCATATAATACTTTGCGGTAACAGTTTTTGCAATACGCATACTGTTGATACAATAGCAGAATATAATATAAAGGAAATTTCATTGCGGCACAATGAAATTTTATACCCTCCTGTCTAAGGGAGAATTTCCGGAGTTTTCTCTGTCGGAGAGGCTCCTGTTTTGCATAATATTTTTTCCTCGACGCATCTTCCTGAATTTTGCTTTCTTTTTGAATAAATCCGTGGTAGATGGTCTTTATGGTTCTGTGTTTAACATCCTGTATTTATAAAAATATTTTTAATGTGTTGGTGGTCATGTCGCTTTGGTTTCACTCTCGCCTTAGCGAAATCTGGCGAAAGTTAGCGAAATTTTACAAGAGGAGAAGAGCTATGCGTTCGTTCATGAAATTGTTCCCTCAATGTTTTTTTATCGTTCTGTTTTTATTTTTTTATGTAGGATGTCATCAAGCTCCCCCAACTGCTCTTCGTATCGGAACCAACATCTGGCCTGGGTACGAACCCTTGTATCTTGCCAAGGCACAAGGATACTATAAAGATTTGAATGTCCGACTTGTAGAATATCCTTCTGCCAGCGAGGTTCTTCGCGCTTTTAAAAATGGTAACTTAGAGGCAGTTACCTTGACCTTAGATGAAGTTGTTTATCTCTGTCGGAGTAATCCTGATATAAAGATAGCTTTGGTGATGGATGTCTCACATGGAGGAGATGTTATTATTGCTAAGGAAGGAATAGAAAGCGTTGAGGATCTGCGTGGAAAACGAGTCGCTGTCGAAAGTAATGCCCTTGGCGCGTATTTTACTTCACGGGCCTTAGAGATGCACGGGATGCGTCCTGAGGATGTCTCTGTTGTTCATACTGAGGTAAGCGGCCATGAAGAGGCTTTTTTGCAAAATCGAGTTGACGCGGCAGTGACCTTTGAGCCGGTTAGAACTAAGTTGCTTGCTGCCGGTGGAAAAGAGATTTTTTCCAGCAGAGAAATCCCCGGTGAAATTGTGGATGTGCTGGTTGTAGATGAGAAGGCTATGATGGGGCACCGGGATATTTTTAAAAAGGTTATCAAGGGCTGGTTCAGGGCTTTGGATGATCTTGAAAAAAAACCGCAGGAAGCGGCGGGAATCATGGCGAAGCGCCTGAAGATCACGCCGGATGAGGTTCTTGCAAGCTATGATGGCTTGATTCTACCTGATGTCGATGAAAATCATCGCATGCTTAACGAGAGAGAGGGTACCTTATATCGTAGCCTCGGCAATCTCTCCGGTATCATGATGAAACATAATTTACTCGAAGGGGAGCCTTCTTATCAGCATCTCCTGACAGAACAATTTCTTCCTTGAAAGGCAAAATGCAACTCCGATTTCTCGTTCCCTGCACGATGGTATTTTGCGTGCTGATGACGGTTTTTTTTTCCTTTATAGGGAGCCGAAGCGTTATTTTGGACCGGGTGGAAAGCACTCAGCATATTTTAATCAGGGAGCGTATAGGTACTCTGCAAGGTATTCTGGAAAATATTGCAGCGAAAGAGAAAGATCTTATCACTCAAACCCTGTCCTTGTACGGTGCTGCACCTGATCACGGCATTTTGATGTTGACGGATCAGGACGGCAAGGTTGTCTCTTCGACACAGTATCAGGATATCGGATTTTCTTGGCAGGAGACAGCCTTTGCTGAACAGCAGATTCCAGCTCTTGTCCTTAGGGAGCAATCTGTCCTTGTTAGGGTTTCTGATGACAGGCAATGGCAGGACGCCTATGCCTCTATATGTCGGGCAGGTACACGGCGTACACAGGGTCTGCGCGAGCAGATTTGCGGTGTCCTCTACTATCGTCAGAATCTCCAGTATCATAAAAATATTGCCCTGGGCGATATTTATAGGGTGCTCGGCCTGATTAGTACCGGTAGTGTTTTTCTGGGGTTTATCCTCTGGGCATTTCTTCATCAGCGTCTGACAAAAAGAACAGCGGATATTATTAAAGTTCTTGGGCAGTATCGAAGGGGGGAGCGACATATAGAAGTACAGGTTTCCGGGAGAGATGAATTGACGGAGATTGCCGCTTCTATAAATATGCTGTTCAACAGGATACATCAGGATGAAAGAGCTCTTCAAAAAAGCGAGCAGCGTTTTCGTTCTCTGGTGGAAAACATTCCAGGGGCTGTATATCGCAGTGATCTGGAGTTACCTCGGCAGATGCTGTTTTTCAGTAAAGGTATTGAAAAGATTTGTGCTTGTTCTGTGTCGGATTTGATCAGTAATCCAGAATTGGATTTTTTTGATCTTATTGACTCACCGATTGGTTAATAATCTAGTAATTGAATTAATTGTTTTACATGAAAAAACAACACCTTGAAATCTTAGTAAGTGAAATCAACATATTGGATGATTGCTTGTGAAAATAGGCTGTTGAGAAGTTTCCTGTTTAGGAATACTTATTATCTGGCCCAATATAGCGCTTAAAGGACATCTCTGCAAATACGGTCAAAATACCGGCATCTCTTATAACGTTATGATTTGTTTATGTTTAGTCAATTAATTATATACACTTTTTATTGACCAATCGATGAGTATTGACTCTGATCATCAGCAGGAAGTTATGTATTTTATCGATGCCCACCTCCAGCAGGGGGAACCTTTTACAGCCGAATATCGAATGGTTGATACTCAAGGGAGAACGCGTTGGGTCCTTGATATAGGGAGAGAGGTGACGAGGAAAACGGATAAAGAGCGATATGTTGAAGGGGTTATTCTCGATATCACAGAAAGGAAAGAGGCAGAGGCGTTGCTGCTGAACCAGCAAAGGATGCTTAAGGCCATGAGTTTGGCAGCCCATGATGCCATGATTATTATTGATACCGATGACAATATCCATTTTTGGAACAAGGCTGCTGAAAATCTCTATGGCTACCGAGCTGAAGAGGTAGTTCATCGAAAAAAGATGCATAAGATTATCTGTACGCCGGAAGATCAGAAGCTTGCTTATGCCGGAATGAAGAAATTTGTTAAAACCGGGAAGGGGCCTGTTCTGAACAGGGTGATGGAGTTTAAAAGTGTTCACCGGAGCGGGCGGCTTTTTCCTGTGGAGCGTTCAGTTGCTGCATTTCAGATGGACGATGCCTGGTATGCCGTTGGTTCTGTTCGTGATATTACAGATCGAAAAGATGCGGAAAAAGCTTTACGTGAGCTTGCCACCACAGACTCTTTGACTTTGTTGAATAATCGCCGAAATTTCCTAGAGTTGTCTGCCAAGGAAATAAAACGCGCACAGCGATATGCTAGCCCGCTTGCTGTTTTTATGTTTGACGTTGATCATTTTAAAGCGGTTAATGATACCTATGGTCATGATGTTGGCGATAAGGTCCTTAAGGAATTGGCGGAATTGAGCAGGAATAGCGTGCGAGAGAGTGATGTTATCGGGAGGCTCGGCGGAGAAGAATTTGCCGTAACTCTACCGAACACAGAGAGATCGCATGCTGAAAGAGCTGCTGAACGGCTTCGGAAGGCTGTGGCTAACCATAGGGTTGGAACCGAAAAAGAAGAGTTGTCAGTGACAATCAGTATTGGTGTGGTTATGATGCAGGGGGAGAGTAAAGGTGGTATTGATGCATTATTAAAGACGGCTGATGAGGCCTTGTATCAGGCCAAAGAACAGGGACGAAACCGTGTCGTTATGTCATGATTCATGAATCACCTAGCGCCCAAGAGGAAGAAGAGGAGGAGACAATGATGAGAAGAGCAGCTGTTGCGAGCCTTGCGGGAGTTTTTTTTCTGTTCAATAGCTACGCAGTCCCGGCAAATGACGATTTGTACACCGATGCCATTCATGTCCTGAAAAGGATGGAAGAGAAGACCGCTGCTATTAAAATGTGCGGCGCAGGCCTGCTTGAAAAAAGAAAAGAAACCAAGTTTCTTTTTGAAAGAATTATGGAAACCTGCGCGTGCTGTTCAGATGCCTATTACTGTTGTTATACCGTGGACTGTAAGCCTTGCCCTGAAACGGATGGTAAGAGATTAGAGTCTATGAAAAATCCATAGATTTTTCCGTCCCCTTCCTGAACAGAAAATTTTCTCTATCTCCTGCGTTCCACGTCGCCGTTGATTTGTCAGCAGGGCGCATTGCTGGGTGTCCTTGGGAAAGGAATCACGTCTCGGATATTGCTCATGCCAGTGACGAACTGAACCAGTCGTTCAAAACCGAGACCGAAACCGGCATGGGGCACAGAGCCGTACCGACGCAGGTCCAGGTACCAGCTGTATTCTTCTAGGTCAAGCTTGGCTTCTTGCATGCGGGCTGTTAAGAGCTCCAGTCGTTCCTCTCGTTGGCTACCGCCTACCAGTTCACCGATACCCGGCACCAGGATATCCATTGCCGCAACGGTCTTGCCGTCCTCATTCTGGCGCATGTAAAATGGCTTGATGGTCTTGGGGTAATCGGTGACAATCACCGGCCTACCTGCAATTTCTTCGCAAAGAAAGCGTTCATGTTCTGCTTGAAGATCACTTCCCCAGGCAACAGGGTATTCAAATTGCTGTTTTGCGCCCTCCAGCTCTTGGATCGCCTGGCTATAGGTCATGCGGGTAAAGGCTTGTCGGCACACGGTTTCCAGCTTTTCAATCAATCCTTTGCTGATAAATTGGTTAAAGAGGTCGAGGTCGTCCGCGCAGTTCTCCAACACAGTGTTGATTAAATTCTGAATCAGGGCCTCGGCAACGTCCATGTCGCCAGCCAGATCGCAAAAGGCCATTTCTGGCTCCAGCATCCAGAACTCGGCCAGATGACGGCTGGTGTTGGAATTTTCTGCGCGAAAGGTGGGCCCGAAGGTGTAAACCCGGCCATGAGAGAGTGCGTAAATTTCAGCCTGCAATTGTCCGCTGACCGTCAAGCCCGCTTTGCGGCCAAAAAAATCCTGGGCAAAGGGGTTTTTCTTGCCGAATTCTTTGCCTAGTTCTTTGTCGGACAGGGCTGTAACGGTGAACATTTCGCCAGCACCTTCGCAGTCCGAGGTGGTGATGATTGGTGTGTGTACCTGAAAGAATCCTTGCTCTCGGAAAAAACGATGAATAGCAAAATTCAGCTCAGAGCGAATGCGAGCGACTGCACCCAAGGCATTGGTGCGTGGACGCAGATGGCTGATAGAACGGAGAAATTCGAAACTATGTCGCTTCTTTTGCAAAGGATAGTTGCTCGGATCAGCAGAGCCGAGTATCTCAATGCTTTCTGCTTGAACTTCTACGACCTGGCCTTTGGCTGGCGATTCCACCAGGGTGCCGGTGGCCTTGACCGCTGTGCCGGTGCTGATATGTCGGATTTCATCGGCGTAATTTTTCAACGCTGATTCGGCGATCACCTGTATTCCGGACAGGCAGGAACCGTCTGAAAGCTCAATAAAGCAGAGGTTGCCGGAATTTCGACAGGTTCGTACCCAACCCTCTATGACGATGTGTTGCTCACTCGGTTCGGTGCCTAGAAGTTCTTTAATGCGTGCTTTCATAACGTTCAATCACAAGAGAGGGTTTACGGGTTCACGTAGATCTTTATATCTTTAGCGCAAAACTTTTGAGATATCCAGTCAATTCGATTCTATCGGATATGAGAGAGGGGAGAATGTAGGACGTAAAACAAAAAAAGCCCGAAGGATTTCTCCTTCAGGCTTTTCATATCTATGGCTCCTCGGGACGGACTCGAACCGCCGACAAGGTGGTTAACAGCCACCCGCTCTACCAACTGAGCTACCGAGGAACAAATTTTCTTTGTTCACGTCAATGAGAGCTTTTATAGCATAAAATTATAGGTGGGGTCAAGTAAAAAAGAACGGTGCATTAAAAAAGCTTGCGTAGAAGATAAAAGTCTTGTATATAAGAGGACCGTAATTCATTACGCCGTCGGGGCGTAGCGCAGCCTGGTTAGCGTGCCTGCCTTGGGAGCAGGAGGTCGTAGGTTCGAATCCTACCGCCCCGACCACTTCTTTTTTAGTTATTTCAATAACCTGAATTTATTTTTTTGTTCTTGTTCAGGTGCCACCGCTGTATCTCTCGAAGTTAATTCATAAAGCTACTGTAACTCATTTCCTTGAAATCTGATAAGATCACTGGTAATTGCATAAAAAACCGACTGAAAATTACAGGCATACCAGCTGAAAAAAGATTACAAGTATAAGAATAAAGACGGCAAGACGCACTCCAGCAACGTGATAGGGCTGTATCGTTGCGCATCCGGGACACGCTTCACACGGGAAGGAAGAATTTCTTGGTGGAAAAGTACGTGAGTCGGTTGATTAAAGATTGCTGAAGTCAACGGCTGGAAATAAGAAAAGGGTCGCTAGCAAATAAGCTGGCGACCCTTTTTTGTTTCGATTATTTCATTGTAGTTATAGTAGTCTAATCCAGATGCTATACAATTAATCTCCCCGTCTCTAGCCCTTCCGGGCCGCAACAAACTGTGACATCGTCTGCGAAAGAACACCGCGTGGAATCATCACTTCAATCAGCTGGAAAGTATCTATTTTTGTTATTGCTTTATCAAGGGCTTCTTTAAATTCTCTTCTTGTGTTGACCCTGTAACCAGCTCCGCCGAGTGAAGGGGCCATTTGGGCAAAGTGCCAGTCATCAAGTTCATTGAATTTTGATTCAGGCTGAAATGTTCTCAGCATCTCCCAACTTTGGTTGTTTAGTATGATCACAATCGGATTCCACCCGTATTTTCGACAGTTGCCTAGTTCAAATCCAGTCATTTGAAAACCACCGTCTCCCACAACGACGATGGAACGTTTATTCTGAGCCGCACAAAGTGCCATCCCCGCAGGGACTCCAAAACCCATGCTGGCATAGTATCCAGGAGAGACAATCGGAGTACCTGATATATCAAGTGAAGTAAACATAGCGTCTCCCACATCAGATGCCACCGGAATCGGGCCGTAATTTGAGATGAGGTCGTTAATCCCTTTTGCAATATCTGTTGGGGAAATATGGTTGTCATCTGGTTCAAGCTTGCTCATTGTCTTCCGTGTTTGGTTCCCATGGTTCTCTTTTCTTCCTTCCAATTTTTCGAGAAGTTTATTGACGAGATCGGTTATTGGAAGACGGGGATATGTATGGAATCCAATATGGACTTGACCTTCAATTGCTCGGATACATCGCTTGAAATTTATCTTTTTGCCTGACATACCGAAATTACCATCACAGAGGATGACACCCAAAAGGAAAAGTGCATCTGATTCTTCAACCATCGTTGCCAGCTCCGGCCTGCCAGCCACACCTAAATATGTGCCCTTTAAGACATCATCATTTGCTAAAAGGCCATGCCCCATAAAGTTTGTAACAACCGGAATTCCGAGTTTTTTTTCCAAGATCCCAATTTTATGCTCAATATTAAATCGACGAATCTCCACTCCGACCATCATTACAGGATTTTCGGAATTATCAATTGCACTTATAATTTCATCAGCACAAGCATCAAGCGCATCTGGATCGCAAACTTCAGGTGGTTCAGGAATAATTTTATTGCATGGTTCAAAGATGATGTCTCTTGGAATTTCAATATAAACGGGACGAGAATGTGTCAGGCAGCTCCTCATGGCACGGGCAACTTTTTTGGGTATTACGGATAGATCATCAAGCCTGACTTGGTCACATGTAATTTCCTTGTATATCTGCATTTGAGAATCTAAAGTTTTAGCCTGATGGTGAAGGAGCAAGCCAGTATGACTTTCTTCGATACCGGGTCCGCCGGAAATAACAACAACAGGTGATTTCTCAGCATATGCCTGTGCAACCGGATTGACCATATTCAACGCGCCTGCACCATATGTAACTGCAGCAACTGAAGGTCTTCCCTTAATTCTTGCTGTTGCATCGGCTGCAAAACCAATAGCAGGTTCATGGCTTAATGTATAGAGGGGAAGTATTCCCGATTCCTCAACTACCTTAAAAAATGGAAGTATATAATCACCTGGAATGCCAAAAATTTCACCAACGCCTTGCTCTTTGAGAAAGTGAAGTGTTGATTCCGCAATGTTCATAGATGCCTCTGAATTGAAAAAGTAAATTAATTATCTGGTTATCTACTCAAAAACGACACCTTATTTAAACATTATTTGCGTAAATCAGTAAACCAAGGACATACCTCAATTAAATACTAGTGATTTCGATTTGACATCAATACATCTAAAATTGACAAAGTCAATAAAAAGAACTCTTGGTGCGGTATCACAGCCCAAAATCAAACCGCGCAGTGATGGGGGTTACAGGCCGGGGTCGCAGGTTTGAATCCTACCGGCCCGATCACAATTCTCAGAGTTGTTTCCAGTAATTCTTCTGGCGAGCCCGTATTTTTTTTCTGAGCAGTGGAAGTCAGAACAGGGTAAGTTGGCGTTGGTTTTACAAGGAGAGAAAAAAGAAAAAGCCGGGGCAACCATAATGGTCGCCCCGGCTACGAAAGAAAGGAAGAGAGGAAAACTGACAAGAAGGATGGGTGCGTTATTTTGTCGGTTATCTTGCTAACTTTCGCGTCTTAATCGTCATACGCATAGCGTCTGTGCTCATAGCGATCATCATCGTAGCGCTCATGGCCTTCACGGTACTCATAGCTGTCGTGTCCGCCGCGATACTCATCACTGTATCGTTCGCCGCCGCGATACTCGTACCGGTCATCACTGTATCTTTCGCCGCCGCGATATTCGTAGCGGTCATCATCATGATGCTCACGCCCTTCGCGATACTCATAGCGGTCATCATCGTAACGGTATTCATGTTCACTGCTATGAGCTGTTGTAAAGAATGCTGCTGCAAAAAAACATCCGATCAGGGCTATTGCTGTCTTCTTCATGGGGGAACCTCCGTCTGTTGCAATGGTTAAATCAATTTGTTCTTGTTTATGATTGTACAATAACAGAGGAAAGGTTAACGGAAGATTAACCAGAAAGGTTTTTTGCGTTTTTTTTTTTACATCGCTTTGAAAAAAACATCTCTTTTGGCTCGTTTTTGTTATCTACAAGAACGAAATTACGTCTTTTTATTTGGCGAGAGGCAGTGTATTGTATTATGTCTTTCGTCGTAGTCGATGAACCGCTCTTCTTTTTTCACACGACAGCGGATCTATGCTTTTCAATATAAATGTATGTAAATATTGTATGAATACATATATTGCGTTGGCAAGTGTGGCGGAAAGAGGAGACTGATTGACTCGGTTTGTTCTTCTGGAAGGCGGAAGAGGCAAGTCGGCAAGGCGTATAATCAATACCTCCGCAGGTCGGGGAAACGAATGTGTATGAAAAAGGTAACAGTTAAAAATTTTCGCGAAATGAAGGGCGGCGATCATGCCATCTCTATGCTCACCGCCTATGATGCCTCTATGGCTCGTCTGCTGGATCAGGCTGGAGTGGATGCTCTGTTGGTCGGTGATTCCCTAGGTATGGTGGTTCTGGGGTATGACTCCACAGTTCCGGTGACGATGGAGGAAATGCTGCATCATGCCAGGGCGGTTAGTCGGGGCACGGAACGGGCCTTGGTGATCGGCGATATGCCCTTTGGCTCCTATCAGGTCTCTGTGGAGCAGGCCATAACCAACGGGACCCGTTTTTTGAAGGAAGCAGGTTGCGACTGCGTCAAGTTGGAAGGCGGTGAAGAGGTCTGTGATGCTGTCCGGGGGCTGGTACGGGCCGGTGTGCCGGTTATGGGCCATATCGGATTGACTCCGCAGACTGCCGGACAGCTGGGTGGTTTTAAGGTGCAGGGAAAGGATAGCCATGCCGCGAGGAAACTGCTTGCTGATGCCAAGGCACTGGAAATAGCAGGGGTCTTCGGGATTGTTTTGGAGGCGTTACCTGCTCTGCTTGCCGAAATTATTACGAAAACAGTTGTGGTGCCTACTATCGGCATTGGTGCGGGTGCTGACTGTGACGGCCAAGTCCTTGTCACCAACGATATGCTGGGTTTGTTCGAGAAATTTACTCCCAAATTCGTGAAACAGTACTGTAATCTTGCCCCGGATATCAAGCAGGGTGTGCAGGCCTTTATCCGGGAGATCCAGGATGGTAGCTTTCCGGCGGAAGAGCATAGTTTTGCTGCCAAGGAAGACTTCTCGGATCTGCTCGGATCAGAGGAAGAATAACATACCCTTTCTTCTGCCTGGAAAAAAAGCTCGGAGCGGATCAAGGAAAACGTAGGTGTGGTCCAGTACCAGACCTGCGTCTTTTTTTTGTTTTTTTGTCCGGTACCCCATTTTTTTCCCTACTCTTTTTTGGAGCAAAAATTGCTTTTGCATCGCATCCAGAAAAAGAATATATTCCGACGCGTTTTCTTCGCTCTCGGATTCATTTTTCCTGCATCTCAATATGATTCAAGCATGGAGTACTGTGCAGTTATTCGTTGTACATCCTATTTTTTGCGTTGTTTTTTCTGGTACGAACCTGTTGATATTCGGCCTTATTCTTCTTGACGGAAAAAGTCCTGTGGGATAAAAGGAAGAAAGGTGGTGCTGGGTGGGGAAAGATGGAGTTCATGACGAAAGCGGTCTTCGTGATAAAAACATGACAAAGAAAAATATTACCGAATTACTTTTTTGCGGTCGATCCGAGCATGTCTGGGACGCCAAGCAGCGTTTTAATGAGGTTCGCCGAACACGGGAAGACTTTACTCGTCTTTGTGACGACTTGTCTTTACTGAGAATTTTTTAATGACTGCACAGGCTGTGTTTACAGAGAAAGAGGGGAGAGAACTCCACGTCCCTGTCCTGTTCCAGGAGGTCATGGAGTGGCTTCAACCTTGTTCATCCGGGTGCTATGTGGACGGCACTTTAGGGCTGGGCGGCCATTCGGAGATGATCCTGGAGCAGTCAGCACCGGAGGGCAGGGTGCTGGGGTTTGAGTGGGATGCCCAAGCAGCCGGATTCGCCGCAGAGCGTTTAGCAGGCTTCCGGGATCGATTCCAGCTCTTCCGAGCTTCCTATGCGGACATGGCCGAGCAACTACATAATCGGGACCAAGGTCTGGTCGACGGGATACTTGTTGATCTCGGTGTTTCCTCGCTTCAGCTTGACTGCCCCGAACGGGGCTTCAGTTTCAGGGAGGATGCCCCGCTGGATATGCGGATGGATACCGGACGAGAGGTGACAGCGGAGCAATTGGTTAACAGACTTACGCAGGAGGAACTCGCTGATATCTTTTTTCATTACGGGGAAGAGTCGCAGGCCCGGCGAGTAGCACGATTCGTTGTGGAGGCCAGAAGGCAGCAACCTTTGAGGACCACTCGGCAGCTTGCGGATCTTATTGCTCTGTCGATTCCAAAAAAATATCATCCGAAAAAGATCCATGTTGCCACCAAGGTTTTTCAGGCCCTGCGCATAGCGGTTAATCGGGAGCTGGATAACTTAACCCGTTTATTGACGGACGGGCCCAAGCTGCTCAAGCCGGGGGCACGATTTTGTATTATAACTTTTCACTCGCTTGAAGATCGCATTGTCAAACAGGCCTTTGTAAAAACACCGCATTGCAAAGTGTTGACCCGTAAACCTGTTTTACCGACAGCGGATGAGGTAAGAAATAATTCGCGGTCTCGCAGTGCAAAACTGCGGGTCGCAGAGAGATTGTAACGGCATGATGGCGAGTTGGTTGTCAAAAAAGGAGGATCTGTTGTGAATCATACTATTCGCTCAATACGGTCGCCTGCTTTCCCTTTCAGTTTGCGCAGGCAGATAGCATTTTTCAAAAGGAGAGATGGTTTTACAGAAGATTTTATCCAGCTGTCAGCATATACACTGGGCGTGATAGTATTATGTTTCTTTTTTGTGAGCCTGTTTTTTTCCTGGAATATTGGTCAGGAAAAAGCAGTTTTTGAGCAACAGCAACTTGTCTATGAAAGCCTCAGTCGGGAACAAGCCGGACTGAAGGCCCGACGGGATAAGTTGCTTGCTAAGTCCCGCCTGGTCGCTCTGGCTGCTGCGCAGCTAGATCTCCATCTTCCTGAAACGGATCAAGAACATTATCTGTATTAAGATTAAGGTCGCTTGTCGATTCGTTTTTGGCAGCGACGAAAACAGAAAGGTATTAACAGGGGCTACCTTGACAAGGCGGATGTCCTGTTGCTGCCGATATCCATGATAGAGCGATTCAAACGCTTATTCCGTCCTTTGCTCGGCAAAAAAAAGGAATCGGCATCGGTGAGCGGCTATACCTACAAGCTTCCTGGGCGTCCTTTGCAGAAAGGCAGAAAGGGGTTATGTCTTGTCAGTCTGACAGTGCTGCTGGTCGTTAGTCTTGGCTTGATGATGCTTTTTCCTCCCTTTTTTTTGCAGCCTTTGCAGGATCTGGCAGAGCTTGTCAAGTTGCCTGCGGGTATATCCAAGGCGATTGAGCAGCATGAGCAGCAGGAGGAGCTCGCAAGTGAGAGTTTTCCAGAGGAACAGGATCGTCCGGTTTTGCGCGGAACAATTTATGATCGAAATATGGAGGAGATGTCGGTTTCGTATCGGCTCTTCTCTCTTTTGGTTCAGCCTGCTGAATTGTCAAATAAGGATTTGGCCGCAGAGCAGATAGCCTCGATTCTTGACACGGAAAAACAACGTATTCTACAAAGGTTACAATATACAGACGGCATTATCACGCTGGCGGATAATCTTGAAATACGTCAGGTTGAAGAGTTGGAAGAATTGCACCTGCCCGGTATTTATTGTCGGCCTGTGGAAGTACGTTATTATCCTGATCACACTGTTGCCGGTCAATTGCTGGGGTTTGTGAGCGGTAATGCTGGCCTGAGCGGGGTCGAGGCTTTATACGATACTGTACTGGAACCCGGTGAATTCAGGAAAATGAACGTTCCTGCTGTGAACTTTTCCGGGCATGATGCTTTGGGGAAGACGGTCGCTGATATTATTTTGACCATTGATATAGAGTTGCAGCGACAGCTTGCCCAAATCCTTGAGGGGTACCGGAAACGAAAAGGGGCAGGTGCTGGCAGTGCCATTGTCATAGATCCCGATTCCGGGCGGGTTCTCGCTATGGTCAGTCAGCCGGGATTTGATCCGAATTATTTTTGGCAGACTGATGAACAAAAGGCACACCGTGCCCTGTTCGCACCGCGCTACGATCAGGAGCTTCTTCGGCCTCTCCTGGTACAGGCTGCCGCTACTCTTGAACTCGGTATGGATAGGAGGATCTTGCCAGTCACGGTCAGTGTGCCCGACTACGGTCTGTCCGAGGACCTGCTGCAGGAATACTGGTTAAGGTTGGATTTGGGACGGCCGATCCCAGATTTTCTCCCTGTCTCATCGGAGCCGGGAGGAACTTCTTCTGAAGATATGGATGCGGCTGACGGGGCCGGACTGCTCAGTCCTGTGCAGATGATTTATGGGGTGGCAACCCTGTTGAACAGCGGGCAGAGAGTTGCGCCGTGGTTTCTCAATGGGCTGTATGATTATACGGAGCAGCATTTTTTTCTCCGTGATTTTACCGTTTCCCCCAGAGAACGGATAATTTCTCCGGTCCAGGGGATACAGTTGCGGCAGGAGATACTTGGAGATTCATTTTTTTCCGATGAGGGAGGATTTCTCTTTGCCGATATTGCCTCAACCCTCTCTGAGCAGAACGGGCTCAGTGTTCACCATATCCAGGACCTTCTGTTAGCGGCTGTGCCGAGAGAACAGCCTGAGGTTCTCTTGCTGCTCACGGTCGATTACGGTACACTAGATCCGCAGCCTCCTGAGATGGAGAGTCGCGACCTCGACAGACTTCTCGGGTTGGGACGAAATTTACTGCCCATTCTTGTCGGTTATGGCGGGTCGGTGGAGACCTTTGCAGAGCCGTCACCGGAAAAAGATCCTGCCAATCTGCGGCGATATTTTTTCAGCAGAAAACTCAGTGCTGCTGAGGTGAAAGAGAACCTTGTGCATGCAGAGCCACTCATGCCGTCCTTGATTGGGTTGAGCCTGCGTAAAGGGCTCCAGCAGATAAATAGGTATAATATCAACGTGCGGATTCAGGGAAGCGGTCGTATTGTCGACCAGATTCCGGCAGCCGGTGAACCGTTGACTGAAACAGAAATTTGTGAGCTGATACTTGAAAAAGAACATGACTAGCCCAGCTGTCAAGGGTCTTGATGAGTTGTTGTCCTGTCTCCCAGTGGAAATGGCTGCGGAAGTTCTTCATGATGATTATGATGAGGCAGCCGGGAAATGCACCGGAATTACCTGTGATTCCAGAGAGGCTGGGCAGGGAATCTTGTTTATTGCCATCAAGGGAGCCTTGGTTGATGGGCATGATTTTATTTCCCAAGCTGTGGCACTGGGGAGCTGTTGGCTGGTCGTTGAGAATGATCCCGGTCCTCTGCCCGGTGTGACAGTGGTCAGGGTCAACAACACTGCTGAAGCGCTCGGTTGGCTTTCCGCAGCTTTTTATGATTTTCCAGCCCAGTCCCTGACCTTGGTCGGACTGACCGGGACCAACGGCAAGACCACGGTCTCCTGGATGATTGAGCGGTTGCTCAGCAGTACAGGCTATCAGGTCGGAGTGATCGGGACGGTAAATTACCGCTATCAGGATGGTTCGGGCAGGGAGGTGATTGAACCTGCTCCGCTGACTACCCCAGGGCCGGTGCAGCTCCAGCGGCTCCTCCAGCAGATGGTTAATCAGGGCGTGACCCATGTGGTTATGGAAACCTCTTCCCATGCCTTGGAGCTGGGGCGCTTGGCCGGGCTCCTCTTTGATGTTGCTCTCTTTACTAATCTGAGTCGGGATCATCTGGATTTTCATGGCAGTATGGAAGCCTATTTTGCCGCGAAAAAGCTGCTTTTTATTCGCTATCTCAAGAAAGAGGGGCAGGCTGTGGTTGTCACTGAACCCAGCGGCATGGAAGCAATAAACTGGGGAGAACGGCTTCGTGATGACTTGCTTGAGCAACCGGCTCTTGGGCAACAGGCTCCTCGTGCGGTGCTTGATTGCGGTTTTAATCCAAAGGCAGCAATCAATGCTGACAAGCTCAGCCAGGATATCAATGGATTTTCCTGCGAACTTTCCTTGGCCGGAGAACAGGTTGTCTTCAATTCCCGTCTGACCGGCAAGTATAATGTCCTCAATCTTCTGGCAGCTGCCGGAGTGGGCAGGGCTTTGGGAATGGAGCCGCGCCTGATTTTTAGCGGATTGGAAGAGGTCGGTCAGGTGCCGGGCCGCCTGGAACGAGTGCAGTTGCCCGGCGTCAGCCAAGAAGAACAGCCCTGTGTCCTGGTTGATTATGCCCATACCCCGGATGCCCTGAAAAACGTCCTCCAGACCCTACGATCTTTAGCCGAAGGGCAGCTGATTTGCGTGTTCGGCTGCGGCGGTGATCGAGATCAGGGAAAGCGTCCTTTGATGGGTGCGGTTGCAGCGGAATGCGCCAGTATCTCCATTGTGACCTCGGATAATCCCCGTTCGGAAGATCCTGAAGGCATTATTCAGCAGATTGCCCAGGGTGCCGGTTCTATGGGTGCTGTTGAGCGGACAGCTAAAGAGTTGTTCGGAGATCAGGCGGTTCGGTATGGTGATTTTCCTGGTTTTGTCTGTCTTGAGGACAGGAAAACCGCCGTGCATGTTGCCTGCGTTTTGGCTGGTCCCGGTGATATTGTGCTGCTAGCCGGAAAGGGGCATGAAGACTATCAGGTGATTGGGCAGGAACGGATATTTTTTGATGATCGGGTGGAGGGGCTCAACGGGCTCTTGCGCTGGACGACCCCTCATCTGCTCAAGGCTCTTCAGGGTGGGGCAATAAGCCAGCAGGGTAAACAAGCTGGTCTCTTCGGTCAGATTTCTACTGACACCAGAACCCTGGCACAAGGGGATATCTTTGTCGCCTTGACCGGAGAAAATTTTGACGGTCATGATTATCTTCAGACAGCGGCTGAGGCCGGGGCTGCGGTGGTTATTGTCCAGCAGGAAGCGCAGAAGGATGAGCAGAAAGATGTTCTGCCCGAGCATGTTGTTGTTCTTCAGGTTCCAGATACGCTGATCGCACTGGGCCAACTGGCCGCCTATCGGCGTAGGCTGCTGGGCCGAGACCTGCCCCTGATTGCGATTACAGGGAGCTGCGGCAAGACAACCGTCAAGGAGATGACCGCAGCAATATTTCATCGTCATTTTAAAGCAACTCCAGGGACAGATACCGGCGTGGATCCTGTGCTTAAAACCGGAGGAAATTTTAATAACCTGATAGGTCTGCCCCTGTCTCTACTGCCGGTGAATGCATTCCATAAGATTGCGGTTATGGAGATGGGAATGAATCAGTTTGGCGAGATTGCTCAGCTCACTGAAATCGCTGACCCGGATATCGCCTGCATTACCAATGTGCAGGCAGCCCATATTGAGGGACTGGGCAGTATTACAGGCGTTGCCCAGGCCAAGGGCGAGCTTTTTGCCGGGATGCGGTCGGATACCGTGGCAGTGGTCAATTATGATGATTCCCATGTGCGCCGGTTGCCGAAAAATTCTGAGAAAATCATCGGGTTTGCCTGCACCCCTGCCGGTCGTCGTCATAAACCTGCTGTTCGGGCTACTCGTATTAAGGATCTCGGCGCAGAGGGAATGCGTTTTACCCTTCATATCGGGGATTGGCAGGAACGAATCAGCGTTCAGGCTCCTGGTATGCATAATGTCAGCAATTGTCTGGCTGCGGCTGCAATAGCCCATGCTGGCGGGGTTGCTCCTGAAGCTATCATCGCCTCCTTGAAAAATTTTCAGAGTACGGATAAGCGGATGCAGATGATGACCCTACCCGGTGGGGTGCGAGTGCTCAATGATTGTTATAATGCCAATCCTGCCTCAATGGCTGCGGCCCTGCGCACAGTGAGTGCCTTTGGTCAGGATTGCCGCCGTATCGCTCTGCTGGGTGACATGCTGGAATTGGGTACAGAAGCGGATGCGGCTCATGCCGAGGTCGGGAGGCAGGCAGCGGAACTAGGTTATGACCGGCTGGCTGTAACAGGCAGCTTTGCGGAGCAGGTTGCTCAAGGGGCCTGTCGGGCGGGAATGGCGGAAGAACGGGTTCATGTTTTTACAGATACGCACAGTATGGCGGATTGGCTCTATCAAGAGATGATCCAGGCCGGGGTAGCGGCAGATGATTGGTTGCTACTCAAGGGGTCTCGGGGCATGCGGATGGAGGCAGTGTTGCAGGAGATAGAACATCGGTTTGCCACAGGCATCAACGAAAAGGAATATCTATAGAATTATGTTTTACCATTTGCTGTATCCTCTGCACACTCAATTTGGTGCCTTTAATGTCTTTCGTTATCTGACCTTTCGTTCCATCGGGGCAGCGGTCACGGCCTTTCTTATCCTCTTTCTTTCCGGCCCGGTGTTTATCCGCTGGCTGCAAAAAAGGCAGATCGGGCAGGTGGTTCGCGATGACGGGCCGGAGAGCCATTTCAGCAAGAAAGGGGTGCCCACAATGGGCGGTCTTTTGATTTTGGTTGCCATCGCCGGATCAACCCTGCTTTGGGCTGATCTGGGAAACAGCTTGGTTTGGGCCTGCCTGTTACTGACCCTGTTTTACGGCCTGATCGGTTCTGTTGATGATTGGAAGAAGGTCGCGAAAAGTGATACCAAGGGCTTGTCTGCCCGTGGCAAGCTGATTCTTCAGGTGACCGGGGCCTGCACGGTTGGGCTTTTTCTCCATCTGCATCCGGCCTATGACGGTCATCTGAGTTTGCCTTTTCTCAAAGGGATTCAACCGGATTTGGGCTGGTGGTACATTCCCTTTGCTGTGGCTGTCATTGTTGGTTCTTCCAATGCGGTCAATCTGACCGACGGGCTGGACGGCTTAGCGACCGGCACGGTGATGATCACTGCTGCGGTCTATTTTATTTTTGCCTATGCAGCGGGCAATGTGCTGATCTCTGATTATTTGCAACTGCCCTATGTGCTGGGAGCCGGTGAGGTGGCGGTGTTCTGCGGCACCATTGTCGGGGCTTGTCTTGGTTTTCTCTGGTTTAACTCCTATCCGGCCCAGATTTTTATGGGCGATGTGGGCTCACTGGCTCTGGGCGGAGCCTTGGGTGCGGTGGCGATCATTATTAAGCAGGAGTTTCTGCTCGCCATTGCCGGGGGCATTTTTGTGATGGAGGTGCTATCGGTTATTCTACAAGTAGGGTATTTCAAGATGAGCGGGGGTAAGCGTATCTTTTTGATGGCTCCTTTTCATCATCATTTTGAGAAGAAGGGGTGGGCTGAGCCTCGGGTGGTGATTCGTTTTTGGATTATTTCTATTATTCTTGGGTTGATGGCTTTGGCTACGTTGAAGTTGCGATAAGAGCCGGAGAATGAATTGTCATGCAAACATTAGGGAGGTTCAGCGAGATGAGTATGAAAATCTTGTTTCCTTACTTGACAGCTTGATTGATGAAGTTGGTGAAAATGAGAATCACCCTTTGGCATCTCTTATGGAATCTATTGGGAGTTTAGTCGAAACATATGACTCACCGATTGGTTAATAATCTAGTAATTGAATTAATTGTTTTACATGAAAAAACAACACCTTGAAATCTTAGTAAGTGAAATCAACATATTGGATGATTGCTTGTGAAAATAGGCTGTTGAGAAGTTTCCTGTTTAGGAATACTTATTATCTGGCCCAATATAGCGCTTAAAGGACATCTCTGCAAATACGGTCAAAATACCGGCATCTCTTATAACGTTATGATTTGTTTATGTTTAGTCAATTAATTATATACACTTTTTATTGACCAATCGATGAGATATGAGAATAATAATTTTCCTAATATATATGGTACCCCTACAGATGTGTCCCCTCTGGTGTTTATTCAGGAGCAGTGATTGCTATCCTCGCCATGTAGATCTGCTTGAGTGAAACAAAAGCGGACAAGGATAGAACCGAAAGTTTTGCTACAGTAATCTAATAAGTTAACCATATAGAAAATTTCCATTTAGCAATACTGCTAAGCAATCAAAAGAGATATACCTATGAGTAAACTCCCACCTTGTCCCAAGTGCAACTCCGAATATGTGTATGAAGATGGCGTAATGTTGGTATGCCCGGAATGCGCTCACGAATGGTTGGTCAACGCCGACGAAAGCGCAGAAAAAAACGAGGCAGCAGTAAAAGATGCCAATGGTGCCCCTCTGAGTGATGGTGATACAGTTGCGGTGATAAAAGATCTCAAAGTTAAAGGCTCATCCTCTGTCGTGAAAGTTGGGACCAAGGTTAAGAA
The DNA here is from genome assembly GCA_942492895.1 of Candidatus Electrothrix laxa. Lineage (GTDB taxonomy): Bacteria > Desulfobacterota > Desulfobulbia > Desulfobulbales > Desulfobulbaceae > Electrothrix > Electrothrix laxa. Next base: position 2,759,078 of record OW818652.1, on the reverse strand, counting down.
TATTCGTCTGGTAGACGGCGATCATAATATTGATTGCAAGATTAAATGCATAGGTGCAATGAAACTCAAGTCAGAGTTTGTCAAGAAAGCGTGAGTGGGGAGGATATTGTTATTGCGAACAGCAACGCCAAGAAAAGACGTTGTTACAAAATAATGCATAATCATCGGCTGAGCTGCTGGATAATATTTCAAAGTAAGAAAAAATGTCTATAATTCATTTGATTGTATTCCTATTGCTGTTTTTTCTCTTTGTACCGGCCTTTTTCTATTTTTTTAAAAAATCCCCCAAAGGCAGCAAAAACAGAAAAATATTCTTGATCATAGCATTTTTCTTCATTTGCTATGCTTCAGTCGATGCCTACTTTCATAGATTTTTGATCGCGAGTGACTTCTATTACGTTCAGGGTGATTGGAAGAAAAGTGGGGATATTGCTGAAAAAGGGTTTAACTATCTTGAAGGTAAATCAGACTTCTATGACTTTGTTTATGGTCGGTTTAGTCTATACCGCAAAATGAAACGAGCTGAACAAATGGAAGAAACTGTTGATGTGGAACTCAAGAAAAAAAGTTCCACGCCACCTATACCATTTGTACAAGCCGAGTAGGTTTGCTTGAGTGAAGCGAAAGGGGATGGTTTATACTCAAATTTTTTGATTTCGCTGCATGTAATCAGGGCAAGGCAACTATGATTAAATTGAAAGCAGGCATGAAAGCCGTGGTAGTCGGCTTGGGCAAATCCGGGCTGGCAGCAGTCAGGTACCTGCACGACCAGGGGCTGGAGGTCGCGGTTTCTGAGTTTCGGGAGATGATCCCGGAAGAAGAACAGACTGTGCTTGCGCAATGCGGCATAGATCTCGGCACTGAGCTGGAGACAGGTGGCCATACGGCTGCTTTTTTTGTCGATGCTGATTTGATCGTGCCCAGTCCCGGTGTGCCTGCGGATTTGCCGGTGCTGACTGCGGCCCGAACTCGGGGCGTACCAGTCGTCGGAGAACTCGCCCTCGCCGCTGGCCGTATCCAGGTTCCTGTCATCGCGGTGACAGGGTCCAACGGCAAAACCACCGTGACCAGCCTGATCGGACATCTCTTGCGTAGCGCGGACAAGAAAGTCTTTGTGGGCGGCAATATCGGTACCCCAATTTTGGAATATCTGCTGGAACCCGGTGAAGCCGAGGTTGTGGTGCTGGAGCTGTCCAGTTTTCAGCTGGAAGCAGCCGGAGATTTTCGTCCCGATATCGGCCTGCTGCTGAACCTCTCCCCGGATCATATCGACCGGCACGGCAGTTTTGAGGAATATGCCGCAGCCAAGATGCAACTATTTGCCTGGCAGGGCAGGGGAGATACAGCGATTATCGGTACAGATGATGTTCTGCTTGCGGCTGCACCGCCCACTGCTGGCGAAAAATTGTATAGCTTCGGTACTCAGCCCGGTTGCCGAGCTAGGGTGGAAGAAGAGGCTGTGCGTCTGGAACCCGACTTCGGGCCGGAAGGTAAGGGCGAGTTGTACGAGCTTTCAGGAACGCGGCTGCATTCCAGGGTCAATTTGTATAATGCCGCTGCCGCCATTCTTGCGGTACGAGCCTTTGGCTGTGAAGGGGAGAGCATCAGGGCCGGACTGGCCGATTTTCAGCCGCCGCAGCATAGAATGACCCCGGTGGGTGAGATCAACGGCGTCCGATTTATCAACGACTCTAAGGCCACCAATGTGGGGGCCGTGGTTGCGGCTCTGGCTGGCTTTGGGCAGGGAGCGGAAAAAGAGGTTGTCCTGATTGCGGGTGGACGGAATAAAGGGGGCGATTTTGCGGCCTTGGTTCCGTCATTCCGGCAGTATGCCAAACATGTTGTGCTGATCGGCGAGTCTGCATCGGATTTGGCCGAAGTTGCCGAAGAAGCCGGTGTCGGATTTCAGCTTGCCGCTGATATGAAAGAGGCGGTTGCTTCGGCCTTTGCTGCTGCTGCCCCAGGCGATACGGTGCTGCTGGCCCCGGCCTGCGCTAGTTTTGATATGTTCAGGAGTTATGAGCATCGGGGGGAGGATTTTAGTCGGTGGGTTGGTGGATTGGCAGGTGAAATTGAGGATAGACTGATTATATGAGCTTTGGAATCCTCCAAGTATTGCAGGATAAATTTTTATAATAAATAGGATTTCAAGCCGTGAGTGACTTTACATATCAAAAACCAGACGAAAAGAAGTTTCTTGTAGCGTTGAAGCAGACTTTTCAATCTATGAAGCGTGATTCCTGTTTGGCTTTGCTCAATTGCTGTGCCTCAATGGAAATCACCTCAACAGGTGACTACGCGCGTAGGTGGAATGCATATAAGACTTATGTTGTATTTCGCACTACGCTTGAGGGGCTCAGTCTCGTCACTGAGGAGTTGAAGGAGGAAATTTTACAGCGTTGTGACACGTTAATGCCAGCCCAGAGTGGTCTGGAAATCGTTAGTGTGGATTTTTCTCCTGATCTTGAATTGGTAAGTACAGGCTTAGATCCAGAGGAATTTGCCGAGTCGCTTGTCAAATTGACAGCGAATTTTGACGTTGAGTTAGCCAAAGAATTATTGCCATCGGAGCTGATAGATAAGGGTAAGGAATTGAGCAATATTTACAATATGTTGTTTTTGGTTGAAAATTCTCTTAGGCGATTTGTAGATAAGGTTCTTAGAAGTGCGCAGGATGATAATTATATTGAGACTATTGAGTTAAATACAGCAATACGAAAAAATATAAAAAGTCGAAAAAATCAGGAGGAAAAAGATAAATGGATAAGAGTTAGGGGCGACTCCGATATTTTTTATCTCGACTTTATCGACATTAAATTTTTAATCGTAAATAATTGGAATTATTTTAAGGCTGTATTTCCGGATCAAGCATGGATTAGCGTCAAGATTGACGAGCTCTATAAGTGTCGATGCCTGATAGCCCATAATTCGGATATAGGTAGCCATGAAATTGACGTAATCAGGACCAACTACCTCACCGATTGGTTAATAATCTAGTAATTGAATTAATTGTTTTACATGAAAAAACAACACCTTGAAATCTTAGTAAGTGAAATCAACATATTGGATGATTGCTTGTGAAAATAGGCTGTTGAGAAGTTTCCTGTTTAGGAATACTTATTATCTGGCCCAATATAGCGCTTAAAGGACATCTCTGCAAATACGGTCAAAATACCGGCATCTCTTATAACGTTATGATTTGTTTATGTTTAGTCAATTAATTATATACACTTTTTATTGACCAATCGATGAGAACTACAAGAGCATTTTATTGCAAATATGTCGAGATAGAGTTGAGAGCTCACAATAAATGACTCAACCAGATTAGCTGTCAGCTTGGCACTAAATTGTACAACAGAATAAGAAAGAGTTATTTCTCAGAAAATGTGAAACATGGCACACCCGTTAAATAACTCGTGAGTCGCGAGTTCTCACTTCGTTTAAAGCTCTAAAAAATACAAGAACGAGAAGACTTATCTAAAGAAAAAACATAAAAGAGCATACAAATTGTAAATGTCTACCAAACATTTAATCTTCACAATGAAGGAATTTGTATGCTCACATACTTATATGACTCACTCTACGGTTTTCGTAAAGTATTTTCCCGTCATCGCACATGGTTAATATTTGTGATGATAGTTTTAGGATTCATCGGCAGCAGTGAAATGACAGGTGTTTCCTCTTTCTGTCGTTTTTGGCTGATAGACAACCAAGGGTACCATACTTTACTGCGTTTTTTTCGCTCTTCAGCTTGGGAATTAAGTGGCTTATTGGAGCACTGGGCTGTTTTTGCCGTCTATCAACAACAAGCCATTTGCTCACAAGGTCGTGTCGTTACACTCGGAGACCACACATATGTCCCCAAGGAAGGTCGCCGAATGCCCGGTGTTGTAACTTTACGCCAAGATTCTGAAACACAAAGCAAACCCTCGTATTTCAGAGGTCAGTGCTGGGGAGGCCTAGCTTTGGCAGTCGGGGGCATGACAACTCCTTTTGCACTACCGTTAAATTTACGTCTGCATCAAGGTTCCATTCATTTAGGGGAAGCCAAGAAATCATCTTTGACTTTGGGAGAACAGATGGTCCAGATGGCTATTGATTTTTCTCTTCAAACGAACCAGGGTGCTGTCTTGGTTCTGGATGCTTTTTTTTCTGTAGGTCCGGTGTTTCTGCTGGCTCAGGCAACCTGGTTGAGGTCAATTAAAGCTCCTGCTGTACATATTATTACAAAGGCAAAGAAAAACTATGTCGGGTACTTTCAGGCAGATCCGTCTTGTTATACTGGGATGGGTCGCCCCAGTCAGTACGGAGAACATATTCATCTGGCAGAAGTTTTTGACCATTTGTACCTGTTTCAAAAAGTATCAGTCCGTATTTACGGACATATGGAGGAAATTTATATTTACCACCTGGATTTATTATGGAAATCTACTAAAGGGTCTCTTCGTTTTGTTTTTGCCAAAACGTCACGTGGTCCCATTGTTCTCATGTGCAGTAATCTCGACCAGGATCCGATTGCTGCAATCGAACTCTATTGTCTCAGAACCCGTATAGAAACCATGTTCGATATGCTAAAAAATGTTCTCCATATCTTCCAATGTCATTTCTGGTCGAAAAAAATGCCTAAGCATTCGAGAAAACCCAAAAGCAATAAAACTCAGCAGGCTCCACAGGTAGAAAACGCAAAAACGATTCAGGCTTGCTGGGATGCTACTGAACGTTTTGTGAACCTTGGAGCAATTTCTCTTGGTTTGCTTCAATTAATAGCACTCAAATTTCCAAAAGAAATATGGAGCAGATTTGAAGGATTCCTGCGAACTCGTTCTCGATATATTCCTTCTGAGAGAACGGTCAAAATGGTGATTGCAAATTTATTGGTACAGGATTTCCTCAAAGTCGCACCAACAGCGACAATGCGAGAAATTCGTGCCAAGATTATCAAGGGCAGATTTAAGAAAAAAATCATTCAAACTGAAGACCACGTTTGCCAACGAGCAGCTTGAAAATTCATAATCTTAAGTGAAAATGATTTATACAGCTACTTCAGTGTTAAGCATTACAAACTCACGACTGTCGAGTTAAATAAATTAACCATTAAAGGCTTCAAGTCTATTCAACATCTTGAAGACTTTCACCTTGCAAACCTCAACGTTCTCATCGGCGGAAACGGAGCAGGGAAAAGTAACTTTATTGAATTTTTTCGGATGCTACGGGCCATGATGGAACTGTCTCTGCCAGGCCTTGCCAGCGCAAGTCTAAAGACTTATATCGCAGATGGCGGCGGCAGTGATGATTTTTTATTTAACGGTCCAAAAATAACAGAACATATTGAAGTAAAGACAATATTCGGTGAAAATAGCTACCGCTTTAAGCTTGCCCCTACCAGAGATGAAACCTTCATCATTGTTGATGAAGCCAGGTACTATGATGGCGGGAGTTCTGGATGGTGGGGAATGGGAAGCGGGCATACCGTACCTGAATTGCTTAAGGAGAGAAAAAAAAGAGGTGTTTCTGGTGGGCGCAATGTTTCATCATATATTTATGACGCTATTTCTTCTTGGCAGATATATCATTTTCACGACACCGGTAAAACAGCCTCAATGCGTCGATTTGAAACAGTTGACGACTCTGATTATTTGCGATTTGATGCTGCAAACATTGCCCCGTTTTTATTGTATTTGCAGAACAATGAGAGAAATGTTTATAGCCAAATTGTCGATACGGTTCGTTTGGTGGCCCCGTTTTTTGATAATTTTGTTTTGAAGCCGAATCGCAACGAAAAGGTTCGTCTTCGCTGGCGACAAAAGGGGTCTGATTATCCACTTAAACCGCATCAGCTCTCAGACGGGACGCTTCGTTTTATTTGCTTGACAACAGCGTTGTTGCAACCGGATCCACCAGCAACCATTATTATTGATGAACCTGAATTGGGGCTTCATCCATATGCGATTGATATTTTGGCTGAGCTTATTTATGCTGCCTCAGAAAAAATACAGCTTATTATTTCAACGCAGTCTCCAGCTCTTGTCGATTGTTTTGAACCGAAAGATATCATTGTCGTAAATCGGAAAAATGGGACCTCTGTTTTTAATCGACTCGATAAAAATGAGCTTTCTTCATGGCTTGAAGACTATTCTTTGGGTGAGCTTTGGCAAAAGAATATTGTCACCGGCGGCCCAGATTATGAATAGTGTCGAGATTTATATCGTTGTTGAAGGATAGACTGAACAGACTTTTGTTCGGGATGTGTTGGCTCCGCATATGGCCTATGATTGTATCTATCTTTATCCTGTACTTATCGGGAAAACCGGTCATAAAGGCGGTGATATTCGTTTTGACCGGGCAAAACGGGATATTGGCAACCTTCTCAAGCAGCGTAATAATATTTTTGTTTCAACCATCTCACCGATTGGTTAATAATCTAGTAATTGAATTAATTGTTTTACATGAAAAAACAACACCTTGAAATCTTAGTAAGTGAAATCAACATATTGGATGATTGCTTGTGAAAATAGGCTGTTGAGAAGTTTCCTGTTTAGGAATACTTATTATCTGGCCCAATATAGCGCTTAAAGGACATCTCTGCAAATACGGTCAAAATACCGGCATCTCTTATAACGTTATGATTTGTTTATGTTTAGTCAATTAATTATATACACTTTTTATTGACCAATCGATGAGACCATGTTTGATTATTTCAGGATTGATGCCGATTGGCCGGGGAAATCGGAAGCAAGCCGAAAAGGGTTCAATGGAGTCAGGCTGACAGCGGCGGAGAAAGCCGAGATTCTTGAAAAGGCTACTCAGGACGAAATTTTGGATGCTTTTCCCGAGTATAACTCATCGATTGGTCAATAAAAAGTGTATATAATTAATTGACTAAACATAAACAAATCATAACGTTATAAGAGATGCCGGTATTTTGACCGTATTTGCAGAGATGTCCTTTAAGCGCTATATTGGGCCAGATAATAAGTATTCCTAAACAGGAAACTTCTCAACAGCCTATTTTCACAAGCAATCATCCAATATGTTGATTTCACTTACTAAGATTTCAAGGTGTTGTTTTTTCATGTAAAACAATTAATTCAATTACTAGATTATTAACCAATCGGTGAGTATAATACGGGGAAACGTTTTATTCCGTACATTGAAATGCATGAGTTTGAGGCCCTGCTTTTTAGCGATGTGGATATTCTTGCAGAAAAATCTGGGGCGCATCCAGCTGAATTGACTCGTATTCTTGAGCAGTATGCTCATCCTGAAGAAATAAACGATGATCCGGAGAAATCTCCGAGCAAACGGCTTGAATCGCTCGTTATTGGCTATCGAAAAGTTGCTCTGGGGAAGAGTATTTCCGAGGCCATAGGCATTGAGACCCTACGTCAACAATGTTCTCATTTCAATGAGTGGCTAACACGTTTTGAACGCTTGAAAAAATGATATTCACGCGGGCATTTTTTGGAATATTTTGAGAAATGAAACAGAAGAGCTTTAGGATATAAACTCTATGCGCATAATCATCACAGGCGGCGGCACTGGCGGACATCTTTTTCCCGGCATTGCCTTAGCGACCGCATTGCAGCGAAAATATCCCGGCTGCGAGATACTGTTTATCGGAACGCAGCGGCAACTTGACAAAAAGACACTGGCCGGATTTAATTTCCAACAGGAATCCATCGCCTGTATGGGGCTGAAGGGCATGGGTCTGAAGCACCGCATTAAGAGTCTGCTCAGTCTACCCGTAGCGGTGTTGGAATCATGGAAGATAATAAAACGCTTTCAGCCGGATCTGGTTTTCGGGGTGGGGGGCTACGTCACCGGGCCGGTGCTCTTGGCTGCCCGGTTGTGCTCAGTGCCCACCTGTATCCATGAGCAGAATTCCATTCCGGGGCTGGCCAACAGAATGATCTCTCATTTTGTTAGTAGGATTTTTGTCTCTATTCCTGGTGAATATCCTTTTCCAGAACAGAAAACAGTGATTTCAGGCAACCCGGTTCGTCAGGAAATCTTGGCAGCAGCGGAATGCAGGCAGCAGGAGGCGGGCAGCCCCCTGACCCTGCTGATCATGGGCGGCAGTCTCGGGGCTCATCGCATCAATATGCTGATGCTTGATGTTGCGGCCCAGCTGGATGAGGAGCGAAAAAAGACGCTACAGTTGATCCATCAGACTGGCACGGCAGATGAAGAAAAGGTGAGGGATGGATATGCGGCAGCCGGGGTCAAGGCCGAGGTCAGGGCCTTTTTTACGGATATGGCATCCCTGTATAGTCAAGCAGATCTGGTCCTGGCCAGGGCAGGAGCAACCTCCTTGGCAGAGCTGTCTGTTATGGGTCTGCCCGCTGTGCTGATCCCGTATCCCTATGCAGCGGATGATCATCAGGCGAAAAATGCTGAGTACTATGTTGCCGGGGGCGGGGCGGTGATGTATCGAGAGTCGGTATTGGATACGGAAAGGCTTGGAAAAATTCTTTCGCAATTATTGGGTGATATTGATAAGCTGAAAAAAATGGCTCTTGCCATGAAGAACATGGGCCAGTCTGAGGCCACCCAGCGCATACTGAATAGCTGTATGGACCTCATCGATAATTAAAGAAAAGGCAACGGGAATGATTTGCTGGTGCAGTTTGCTCCCACAGGCGACTGGTTTCGTGTCGTTAAAAAGAGACTGAATATGCAGAATAAACTCTGCTGAGCAAGATTGGATGTATAAGAGAAAAGAACAGAAGCATATCCATTTTGTCGGAATAGGCGGCATCGGCATGTCAGGAATTGCCGAACTCCTCCTGCATTTGGGCTATAAGGTCAGCGGCTCGGATTTGCGCAAAACAGACATTACTCACCGACTCGAATTGGCAGGCGGAACGATTTATGAAGGCCACCAGACAAATAGGGTGTCCGGGGCCGATGTCGTGGTGGTTTCAACAGCTGTTGGCGAAGATAATCCCGAGGTAGTGGCTGCACGGGATGAGCAGATACCGGTGATTCAGCGAGCTGAAATGCTTGCGGAGCTTATGCGGTTGAAAAAATTCGGCATTGCTATCGCTGGAAGCCACGGTAAAACCTCCACGTCTTCCTTGGTTGCAGCAATCCTTGATGCCGCAGGGTTGGACCCTACGGTAGTGGTGGGCGGCAAGGTGGACTGTTTTGGCGGGAGTAACGCTCAGCTCGGTGACGGCGAATTTTTGGTAGCTGAGGCCGATGAAAGTGATGGATCTTTTCTTAAACTTTCCCCGGTGATAGAGGTGATCACTAATGTTGATCTGGAGCATTTGGACCATTATCGGGATCTTGATCATATCAAGGAAACCTTTCTTGAATTTATTAATAAGATACCCTTTTATGGAGTTGCGGTGGTCTGTCTTGATGATCATAATCTTGCCAGCCTGTTGCCCCAGATTGAGCGAAGAAAGATTACCTACGGCCTGAGCGAACAGGCTGATCTTCAGGCGACCAAGATCTCGGTGGACGGTTGCAGGAATGAATTTATGGTTTTGTACCAGGGCAAAGAACTGGGAATGATCCAGCGAAACACACCGGGAAGGCATACGGTATATAATACCTTGGCTGCCATTGCTGTTGCCCTTGAATTGGAAATAGAATTTCCTTTGATTGCCCATGCTCTTGAGCATTTTGAAGGAGTCCAGAGGCGGCTGGAAGTTAAGGGGGAAAAACAGGGAATCTTGGTGATTGATGATTATGGTCATCATCCCACGGAAATTCGGGCAACACTGGATGCTGTCCGGGATGGTTGGCCGGATCGTCGTCTTGTGGTGGTTTTTCAGCCCCATCGCTATACGCGTACTCAGGGGCTTTTTGAGGAGTTTGCAACGGCATTTTATCGAGCAGATGTTCTTATTTTAACAGATATTTATGCAGCTGGTGAAGTTCCTGTTGACGGGATACACAGTGAGGCTCTGCTTGACGCTATAAAGCGGCACGGTCAGCGGAACGCCTTTTATCATGCGGATTTATCCACTCTTCCTCACGGCCTGCTTGATTTTATTCTGGAAGGAGACTTAGTGCTGACTCTCGGGGCAGGGAGTGTCGTCCAGATCGGCGAACAGTTGCTTGAGCTGCTGGGCTGAAAAAGAGGATGAGACCTTAATGGATCGGCAGCAGTGTGAGAAGCTGGCAGGGCTGACGAAAAATTGGCCAGCGGGAATGCAGTTTGATGTGTCTATGGCCTCGTATTCCAGTTTTCGGGCAGGGGGAAGAGCTGACGCTTTGATTGATGTTCACCGTCTGGCTGAGTTGCAGACGCTTCTTGGTCAGCTGTATGAACAGCAGCTCCTTTATCGGGTGATTGGGCGCGGTTCCAATGTGTTAGTGACAGACAAGGGTTTTCCCGGAGTGGTTATTCGGTTGAAAGGTGAGCTTGAGCAGGTTGGTTTTGTAGAGGCTTCAGATGAAAATTTTGATGCTCCAGAGATAGAGAAGATTGAGGGTGGAGAGCCGCTGGTCAAAGCAGGAGGCGGTTGTTCGCTGGGCAGATTTCTTTCCTGGTGTACCAAGCAGGGGCTATCTGGCTTGGAATTCATGGTAGGTATTCCCGGCTCTGTAGGTGGTGCAGTCCGGATGAATGCCGGAGCCTTGGGCGGAGAAATCGGCGACTGTCTCCATTCGCTTGAATGTGTTGATGCCAGCGGTAGTATTATTCAGGTGCCAAAATCGAAGCTTCGGCTCTCTTACCGCAAGGCAGAAGTTAAGGGGAGGCATATTGATGCGTTGATTGTTGCTTCGGCCAGTTTTAGGCTGATGCCAGGAGCGCAGGAGGAGATACGTTCGCGCTGTACGGATTTTTTAGCGCAAAGGAAGGGGAAACAGCCGACCGGAGTGGCTTCAGCAGGCTCGTTTTTTAAAAATCCCGCAGGAGATGCTGCTGGCCGATTGATTGAGTCTGCTGGTCTGAAAGGACGTTGTTGCGGAGAGGCGATGGTGTCGCCGGTACATGCCAATTTTATCGTCAACACCGGGAAAAGTACGGCAACAGATATCCTGACCCTAATGCACCAAGTGCAGGAGGCCGTGTTTCAAAAATTTGCTATCAGGCTGGAACCAGAAGTAGAGATTATCTAAAGAATCTCTGAGAGAGTTTTTGCGGTAGCCCGAAGAATAAGTCCGAAGGAAAATGGGACAGGAGCAGAGTTTCGTGGCTCGAAAAAAAATACGATATAGGCGACAGAGGGCGGGGCGTTCTCCCATGCTTCGCCAGTTTCGTTCCAATTATGTCCGGCCGCCTGCACAGTTGCGGATTCGGGTTAATATGGGGCGGTATCAGCAACCGACCTCTGCTGCCCGTAAGCCTGTGTGGAATCTTCAGCTTATCAGAAAGAATTTTTTTCTGCTGGTACTGGTGATACTTTTTGGCGTTGCTGGTCGTTGGGGGGGGCAGGCCTTGGAACGTTCAGGAACTTTTTCGGTACGCAGGGTTACTGTTCAGGGGAATCGAATGAGTAATGAGGCGCAGATACGTACCCTTGCCGATATTAAGCAGGGAGATCAGCTCTTCAGTGTTCCCCCAGAGGAGATTGCAGAGCGTGTCCGGCAGCATCCCTGGGTTGACCAAGTAGAGGTCGAGCGCGTTTGGCCGGATGCTCTGACCATATTGGTTCATGAACATCGTCCGTTGGCCATGATCAATATTGAAGGCGGACTTGAAGACGGACAGCAGGGGTTATATTACCTTGATCATCACGGGATTATTTTTGCGCCGGTGGAATCTTTGCAGGATATTGACTATCCTGTTATAACGGGTTTCCATCCCCCTGATGGAAGCGGAAAAATAGCAGGGCTTGATCTGGGAGGGGATGAAATGACGGAAAATGTGCGTGAATTTTTGCATGTTGCTGCACGGGGAAATCCGATTTTGCCGCTGCAATCCATCTCTGAAATACATATGAACCGTGAAAAAGGAATTATTGTTTATCTTGTTGAACACCCCTTTCCTATTTATGTAGGATATGGTAATGTCGAAAAAAGATATTATCAGCTCATTAAATTGCTTGAGCGATTTTATCGAAAGAAAAGAATAGAGGGGATTGAGGAAATACGAATGGATTATCATGAGGGCCGTATTCTTGTGGCCAGGTCAGAGCCGTAGGCAATGTGCGCAATGGAAGAGCTGGATATAAAGGTTGCTGCTGAAACGGAAGAAACAGAGCAAACTCAAGAAACTGAAAGAGTTGAGTCGAGCCGTGGGACCGGAGAGTTGGTTGCTGGCCTTGATATCGGTACCACCAAGATTTGCGCTGTTATAGGCGAGGTTTTTGAAGACGGCTGTGTGAACATCATTGGGGTGGGAACATCGGCATCTTCAGGAATGAAAAAAGGCGTGGTGGTCAATATTGAGTCAACGGTCAAGGCGATTCGTCAGGCCATTGACAGCGCCTCGGACATGGCCGGTTGTGATATTGAGACCGTGTATGTCGGTATCGCCGGAACCCATATCAAGGGCTTTAATTCTCCCGGAATTATCGCCATTAATAATGAGCAGATCAGACAGAAAGAAATTCAGGCGGTTATTCACGCGGCCCAGACGGTCAAGATCTCTGATAATCAGCAGATCATTCATGTCTTGCCGCAGGAGTATATGGTTGATGATCATACCGGTATTCAAAATCCACTGGGAATGACCGGGGTTCGTTTGGCAACCAATGTCCATATTGTGACCGCTGATGTGACCTCTTTGCATAATTTGGTCACCAGTTGCAGTCGGGCCGGATTGAATGTGGCCGAGGTGGTTCTGGAGTCTGTGGCCTCTTCTCGGGCCGTGTTGACTTCCGATGAGATGGAGCTGGGAGTAGCCCTGCTTGATATCGGTGGTGGCACCACGGATTTGGCTGTTTTTTGCAACGGCACCATTAAGTATACCTGGGAACTGGCTTTAGGTGGCAATAATTTGACCAATGATCTTTCTGTGGGGTTACGAACTCCCTTGCAGGAAGCAGAGATGTTGAAGTATAAATACGGTGGAGCCGTCTCTTCTTTGGTCAAGGAAAACCATATCATTGAGGTGCCCACTGTCGGCGATCGCAAGGCCCGTAAGGTTTCGCAGAGGGTGATGGTTGAGATCCTGGAGGCCAGAATGGAAGAAATTCTTCAGGTGGTGAATAAAAAAATCTGCGGTTCCGGTTATAGAAATCGAATTAATGCGGGCATGGTTATCACTGGCGGCACGGCCTTGCTGGCCAATGTGGTCGACATGGCTGAGCAGGTTTTTGATATGCCGGTACGGGTCAGCTTCCCTCGCGGCGTTGGCGGAAGGATAGAAGATGTTGAATCGCCGCGTTGTACTACTGCGGTTGGGCTTGTTTTATACGGTTGTAATGATAAGGAAATCGTCCCGGTTGCGCATGAGAGTGTTGTAAGTCGGCTGCGGAGTTTTCTGAAAAATATGATTTAGTACTGGAAAAGATTCTATGACAGCTTTATAGTAAAACTGTAAAAAAAGAATCACTGTATTATACCATAATTTAATTATTTGATTTGTTGCGGGAGCAAAATGCTTGAGGGGGAAAGCATGTCATATAGAATGGCAGAAGAAGAGTCAGTGGCGACTATCAAGGTGGTCGGTGTTGGTGGCGGCGGGGGAAATGCCATTAACACTATGGTCGATAATCGACTTACCGGGGTCCAGTTTATTGCCGCCAATACTGATATGCAGGCTCTGGAAAACTCAAAAGCGGATATTCGTATCCAGCTGGGGCCAAATATTACCAAAGGTATGGGGGCTGGGGCTGATCCGTCTATGGGGCGAGATGCGGCTCAGGAAAGTCTTGATGACTTGGCCAACGCGCTTTCTGATGCGGATATGGTTTTTGTCACAGCCGGTCTCGGCGGAGGTACCGGTACCGGTGCTGCACCGATTATTGCCCGGCTCAGTAAGGAGCAGGGTGCTCTGACCGTTTCCGTTGTCACCAAGCCTTTTTATTTTGAAGCAAAAAAACGGATGCATAATGCCGAGGCCGGTTGGGAGGAGCTGAAGAAAAACTCCGATACCATTATCACGGTCCCCAATGATCGCCTGTTAGGCCTCATGCAAAAGAATTCCACCTTGGTCGATATGATGAAGATGGTGGATGATGTGCTGTTGCAGGCTGTCAAGGGTATCACCGATCTCATCAATCTGCCCGGCCATATCAATGTGGACTTTGCGGATCTGAAGACCGTTATGAAGGAAGTTGGTCCGGCAATCATGGGTTCAGGCTCGGCTTCAGGAGAGAATCGTGCCAGCGAGGCTGCCAAGCGGGCTATTGATAACCAATTGCTCGAAGATGTGGGGATTGACGGTGCCTTGGGCATTTTGATTAATATCTCTGCGACCAGCTCCTTAACCATGGGTGAGTTCATGGAGGCCTCTGCATTGATTCAGGAAAAGGCCCACGAAGACGCCAATATTATCATCGGTGCTTTGTTTGATGACAACATGGGTGATGAGTTGCGCGTGACCGTCATTGCCACGGGTATTGCCAATTTTGAGGATTCTGCTGAGACTATTTCCGAGTTTGACGTAGTTGGTCGTGCTGGTAGCAAGAAGGTGAAGACGCTTAATGTGACTGATAAAGGGGGGCTTGAATTGGAACGTCCGCCCCATAATCAGCCGATGAGCTTTGCCCGCCCTAATCCGGTACCCAAGGGCTTACGCCCTATGCCCACACCGATTTTTGATGAGCAGAATGATCTGGCGGAATGGGATGAACCTGCATATATTCGGAAAAAAGCAAATTAATATTTTCTTTTCCTTTTTGCGGGTTGCATTGCGTGTTCCCGTCCTGCGCATGATTTACCGCTAGTATCTTTTTTGTTGTGCATCCCCTGCTTACAACAGAGACCGGTACGGTCCGCAAGAAATGGAAGGGCCGCTTGCCGGTGGCCCTTCTTTATCCCAATACCTACCCACTTGCTGTCTCCAATCTCGGGTTTCAGCTTCTTTATCGCCTCCTGAATGCTTCGGAAGAAATTGTCTGCGAGCGTTTTGTTTATCCTCAAGAGCGGGAGCCCTTCCGTTCCTTGGAATCCAGTCGTCCTTTGGCGGATTTTTCTCTTGTTTTCGGATCAATCAGTTTTGAACAAGATTATGCTCATCTGACAGCTATGTTGGTCGCCGGAGGTGTAGCCCCGTATGCGGTAGACAGGCCGGGGGAGATTGCGCCCGGCAGTCCCCTTGTGGTACTCGGCGGTGTGGGTGTTTTTATGAATCCCGAGCCGTTGGCCTTATTTGCCGACCTGATGGTGCTCGGCGAGGCTGAGCCTGTGCTGCCCCAGCTGCTGCCCGCGTTGGCCAGGTTGACTGATCGGCGTAACCTGATTGAAATCGGGGCGACAATCCCTGGTTGCTATGTTCCATCAGCCTATAGCTTCAGATATGACAGCGATGGGCGAGTACGCGATATTACCGTTAATGACGGTTTGCCACAGCAGGTCCGTCGGGTTTCCTTGAAACGAAGCGATCAAGCAGCCCATTCTGAAATCCTTTCTCCTGATGCTGAACTGGGGATGTACATGACCGAGTTGGGGCGGGGATGCAGCCGTGGCTGTCGTTTCTGCGCAGCCGGTTTTATCTATCGCCCCCCTCGGCTCTGGTCAGCTGATGCGGTGTTGGACAGTCTTGACCAGCGTCCTTCTGAGGTAGATAGGGTCGGGCTCCTGGGGATGGAAATGGCTGACTCGGAACTCCTGGATTGTATTTCTGGCTTTTTGCAGGCCAATGCCTGTTCGCTTTCTTTTTCCTCATTACGAGCAGACCGAATTTCTCCCCGATTGCTTGAACTCCTTTCTCATTCCGGCCTGAAATCGGTTGCCATTGCTCCTGATGGTTGTTCGGAGCGATTACGAGGAGTCATCAATAAAGGACTTTCAGAAGATGATCTGATTGCAGCGGCTGTCGCTTTGGTGGATGCCGGGATCTACACCCTGAAGCTCTATGTCATGGTTGGGTTGCCCACAGAAACCGAGCGGGATCTGGAAGAGTTTGTTCAGCTTGTTCAGAAGATTCGGGAAAAGATCCGGCCTGTCGGGCAAAAGAAAGGGCGCCTCTGCGAACTGATTCTTTCGGTAAATTCCTTTGTCCCCAAACCGTGGACACCGTTTCAATATCTCTCCTTTGGCGGACAGGAAAGGGATCAAGCCATGCAGGACCGGGATTGTACGGCGGCAGTGCTCAATCTGAAGAAGAAAATTAAATATTTGAAAAAATCCTTTGCCAGGGTAGATAATCTCCATATCAAGGTTGATCGACCGGATAAGGTACTTTCCCAGGCGGTTTTTTCACGGGCGGATCGCCGTGTCAGTCCGGCCTTGCTTGACATCGGTATGGGAAAGGCGACCTTTAAACAGGCTATGAAAAAATATAAACTTTCCTCCTGGCAATATGCAGTTCGACCGAGGGAAGATGATGAGCTGTTTTGCTGGCAGGTGGTTGATCAGGGTATTCAGGCAGGTTATCTCGCCAAGGAGCTGGAACGTTCTTTGACAGGTCGAACTACCCCACCCTGTGATCCGAGTCTCTGTCATCGTTGCGGAGTGTGCGGGGAAAATGAAAAATGAAAGGTAGAATTTTTTGTTGTTTTGTCGAGATCGGATTGGCAAAGCAAATGTGTCCTTAAAGGAGAAAAGGAAGGAGGAGAACAATGAAAAAATCAGCACAAAAAAAGGTGATAAGCAAGATACGAGGACTGGGACTGGCAGTTGGATTAACCAGCACCGGTATGCTGTTCACCCAGGCTCAGGCCGCTGCCTACCTTGACCCTTATTTCGCTGGCAATATTGATTTGTCTTTTGGTTTGGAAGCAATGTCCGGCGACATCACGTCTTCTATCGGCGGCGAAATCAATCATGCTGATGGGCAAAATGAAAGTACCTTCTTTCCGCTCAGCGAGCTTGAGTGGCCGATGGATATCCTGTTGGCCCGATTTGAAGGGTCTTTGATGCTGAACCCCATGTGGCGTATAAACGGTACCCTGAAAACAGCTGTTGATGATCCAGATGAAACGATGATTGATCGTGATTGGTTTTCTGCGGGCGGATTAGCGGATATCTACTCAGAAAGCAGTGTCTCGGCATTTGAAGCATTTATCCTTGATATAGATTTTGAGTGGACCTACCTTCGGCAAGGACCTTGGATTCTCTCCGCCGGTATCGGTTATCTGCACCAGGACTTTGAATACGAGGGAGAGTTAATCATGCAATACTCCCCCACCGGTATTTCAGGATATGATTATATCGGGGACGGATCGACTGGTATTACCTATGAAAATACCTTTTCTATGATTTATTTTCTGCTGGGCGCTGATCTGCAGTTGACTGGGCAGTTTGACCTTTCAGGAAAGTTCTCTGTGGCGCCTCTGGCCTCTTCCGAGGATGAGCTGCATCATCTTTACTATAATAAGGTCTCTACCGGAGATATGGACGGTGTCGCCTGTATGTTTGAGGTGAGTGGTAACTTCTGGATCTCTCCGTGGTGGTTTGTGGAGATGGGAGCGCAATATACTCATATCTCTGTTGATGGAGATCAGTATCAGGTGCTTGATGGAGAGCCGCTGGGGCAGATTGAGCAGGAGGTTGTCAGTGAGCAGGCTTCTATTTATATAACTATGGAGTATTCATTTTAGCCTGAAATTCTATACACTGCTGATCCTTTACACTCGGTGCCGGGGTAATTTGAGCATCATCAACTGCCCGGAGTGTTGCTCCGGGCTACTTTGTTGCTCACTATATATCGGGCAACTGAAAACAGATCGTTTCATTTATCCCTTCCATTTCCTGCGCTTTTTTCACATTGTAGTTTTTCCGTAGCCAGGATACCAGCCCCGTGACAAGGTATTCAGGTGCCGATGCCCCGGCTGTGATTCCTACTCGCTTGGCATTATTCAGCCAATTTCGGTCAATTTCTTCAGCATGGTCAATAAGGTAAGCCGGGATATGATTTTTTTTGGCAACCTCACGCAACCGATTTGAGTTCGAGCTATTTTTTGAGCCGACAACCAGGATAAGATCGACTGATTCGCTGAGTTCTCGGACAGCGACCTGCCGATTACTGGTGGCAAAGCAAATATCTGTTCGGGAAGGCTCGCTAATATTTGGGAATTGTTTTCGTAGGGCCGTCAACATTTTTGCGGTATCATCAATGCTGAGCGTGGTTTGGGTTACGTAGCCTACTCGGCTTGGGTTATTGACCTGGAGGGACTGCACTTCTTCCGGTGAGGAGACAACATGGACTGAGCCAGAGGCGTGACCGCAGGTTCCTTCAACTTCAGGGTGTCCTTTATGGCCGATCACCACCACATCATAATTTATTTTATTTAAGAGGCTGACGCGACGATGGACCTTGGAAACCAAGGGGCAGGTTGCGTTAATGGTCCGAAGGCCAAGATTTTTTGCCTGCTCCTTGACGGCTTTGGAAACTCCGTGGGCGCTGAAAATAGCTATCGAGCCACAGGGGATATCTTCAAGCTGCTCAACAAAAACAGCCCCTTTTTTTTCCAGTTCCCTGATCACATGGGTGTTATGGACGATCTCATGCAGGACATACACCGGTGGCATGTAGACTTCCAAAGCCTTGTTCACCACGTTGATGGCTCTGTTAACACCAGCGCAGAATCCGCGTGGTCGGGCAAGGATGACCTCCATCTGATTACCCCTTTTTGTCTGTCTCTTGTTCAATCTCTTGTTTCCTCAGCTGCGGCGGGGCGCTTGTCATCGGTTTGACGAGGCCCGATTCCGCACCAAGTTTTCGTACGGACAGCATAAAAGAGGAGGGCAGGGGGAGCTCCCGTTCTTCGTCCAATAAGCCCAATTCCCTGGCAAGCAGCAGGCAGGGAATAGAATGAACCCTTTCATGGTTATCGCAGAGGGTTTGCATGCGCAGGCTGTCCGTGATATGGGGGATCATTTCTGCCACCCGGCTGCTGAGTCCGCGTAATTCCTCTTCAACGAGTTCCCGATGATTGCGGGCAAAGAGGTTGACTTGGGGATCAAGCGCGTCGCTGCCGTAGAGATTATTGATAACGGCCCCGGCCAGTCGAATGTTGTCTTCTTCCGAGTAGTCCGAATATGCCGAATTTTTTGAATATCGTTGGGAGATACTTTTTTTCAGACGCTGAAAAAGAATCATCTGCACCATGGTGATAGCCTCCCGCATGACTGGGATGATTTTGGAGTCAAGGGCAGGTGCGGCTTCTTCTATGGCATTTTGTACAGCTTTGTTCATAAGACCATCTTGATAGAGGGGTCGGTTGTCAGGGCACTGTACAGATGGAGTCGTTGCTCCTCATTGTACACGGTCAATGCCAGGTTGAGGCTGATATATTTTCCTTGCTTGGAGATGCGGGATTCGGAAAGCGAGTAGGGTGCATCTCCGAGTTTTTTGGAAAGAGCCGCCTGTATAGCTTTTCGTTCCATTCCAATAATTTTGTACTGCCAGACACAAGGATAGTGTATTTCCGGCTTGCAGCCCTCTAGCGACTGCTGTGGTGTTTTTTCATTCATGAGCGGATAGAATTGAGAGATTTTTTGTTGAGTATGAAACTCGGGATGTTATCGTATGGTTTCGGAAATAGCAAGGAGATTACGGCGGGTGAGGCAGGGCAGGCGCTTGCTTTTCTGCTTCTCCCAGTGCCGTCTTCTCGTTCTTGTATTTTTTAGAGCTTTAAACGAAGTGAGAACTCGCGACTCACGAGTTATGAATAACTTTCTGTACAATTGTCAACCCGGACATGAAGGATGCCCTTTTTCCTTATCATCGGAACTGAGCAGTTTTCTCGGTTTGCCATTGAGCAGCGATTTCTGGACATGCTCTTCAGATAGTTTTGTTATTCGCTGAATCCGAGCTATACTCTCTTTTTTCTCGGATACGACCAGCAGACGTCCAGATGAAATCAGCTGATATTTCATGATGACATCAGTTCAGTTAATTCCTTCGCACAGTATATCCACCGCCTCTGAGTTGTGACTGAACCATCTTGATCCCGGTGTAATCAAGTGGCTCAACCCAGCCAGTGATACGGGCATTCTTCAACATTTTGTCACTCGGTCGCAGGACTCTTAGTGCCGCTGCTATATGATCGGCCAGTGTTTGATCAACAGATGCGGTTTTGGCCAATGGAAACCCTGGATAAAGTTCCGTCGAGCAGATATAAGGAAAGTTAGGATAGTCTTTTTGTCTGATTATCTTTACATCCCTCATGGTTATTTCTCCTTTTTTTATCAACCGTTCCAGGATACTCGCAGGTACCGTGCCAGCGTCAACCTGTCCATTAAGGACGGCCCGCACTACAGCATCGGGTTTGTCAAAGAAACGCAGTGTGTGCAGAAAGGGGTAGGGGTCAATACCAGCATTGCGGAATTCTTTTTCTGCCATCTGCCAACCGCCGAACGACCAACGCTGTAAAGCACCAAACTTTTTCCCATTGAGATCGGTCAACTTGTTGACATGCTTATTCCCTGCTCTCGTAAAGAGTACAGCGCCGACTGAGTCGGCATTGATAAGTTTCATGGTCAAAATTTCACTTGCGCCGTATTGTGCCTTGGCACTCATGAACATGGAGGGGTCAGCAGTGAAAAAATCAACCTCTCCATTTTTTACAGCGGGCAGAACGTCTTTGAATTCCAAAGGGAAAACCTTAACCGGTCTCCCAATTGACTCAGTAAGATATTTGCCAGTCGGTTCCCAGCGTTGCTTGAAGCCCAGCGCTCCTCTCCAGGAGAGGAGACCTATTCTGACTTCATCTGTCCGAGTATTTTTTTCTTGAGCAGCGAAACTTGGTGCGATAAAGATGAGCAGCAGAGCGAGTGCCACCATAATTTTTTTTATCATTACTCCCTCCTTTTTTTGAAAAACAAATAAGCATACCAAAAAAAACTTATCGTGTTATTTCCCGTTTATCTGGATGCTCATGTCGCAATAGCCTAGAAATATGTTTGGACATTGCTCTTTTTGCCTCACAGATTGCCTTGGCATTTTTTAAAATCTGCGAGGAGCCTCCTTGTGTTGAACAAAGAACGTGCTGTTAACCTCTTGTTCTTTTGCCACGGAACGAATTTTTGCTTTTTTGACGAATAAATTTGAAAAAGCGTGGGAGGAGAAATTCAAGCTGAAGGAGTGGCTCTTGATATGATCAACAGCTTGGGCCGGATAATTTTCTTTGTTTATTTATTTACAAATCGGCACTCCTGAAGAGAGAAGTGCGCTATGGTAACCCGGCGGTCTCCTCCCGAGAGATCCGTGGCTTTCCGACACCGCCTCGCGACGGCTGTGGCTTTATCAGCTTTCCATTTGCGTCTGGAAAGTGGGGGGGTACTTTGTGAGCAAGTTCTCCCTCTTGATTATATAATCAGGCATAGTGAGTAAAAAAGTCAAGTTTTTTTGTGAAAAATGAAAGGGTTTACGGGATAATATTAGCCGTAAAATAAAATAATTAAGTTCTAGTTATGGTGACAGAAACACCCTTCTGGTGATAAACTCTTTTTATATTAATATGTTGAGATGGAAATTCGATTATTTAAGCAGTGCGTAACGATGAGGGAATTTTTGTTTCTCTTTTTCTTTCGGGTTAAAAGTACACAGTATGTTTTTTAATGGATAAAAATGACCCGTCAGGCAAGACGTGTGTTGCATGTTGACTCTTGCCCCCGCAGTCTCTTATTTTCCGAGTTTTATATTGACAGCCGGTTGTCAGGTTAACTATTAAACAGAATAAAGAATATCTCTTCGATACAACGAAACTCCTTTTGAAAAGAGGAGCAAAGGGAAGCAAATATGCAGGTAAAAAAAACAGGCTTGGTACTCTTGCGCATTATTCTCTGTCTGCTGATTCTTGCCGGTGGTTTTTTCGGTATGAAAAAATTACAGCGAATGAAAAAACCTCCGCAAAAGGTGGAAAGGAAAGAACCTGCTCTGCCGGTTCAGATAATTCGGGTGCAGGCAAGAACGGCCCCGGTGAGCATTTTTGGTTACGGAGAGATAGTCTCCCGCACCGAGGTCACCCTACCCGCTGAGGTTACCGGCCGTGTCACCTTTGCATATCAGGATCTCCAGGTAGGCGCACTCGTTAAAAAAGGAGAGATCCTGTATAAAATCGATGAACAGGATTTTCGCTTGAACCTGAAAAGTGCTCAGGCCCGTCTCAAAAGCCTGATGCGTGATCTTGAGCTTGCCCGAAAGGAATATACACGGGTCAAAAATTTGTATGCAAAGAAAAAGGTCGGAACCCAATCCACAGTGGAAAAGGGTGAGCAGGCGATCAACGCCATTAATAATCAGATCATCCAGGTGGAACAGAGCATGGACCAGGCAAAGCTCCAACTCTCTCGCTGCGTTATCCGCGCTCCCTTTACCGGGCGTATCACTGAGCTGCATGCGGATCAGGATGAGTATGTCACACCGGGAAAAAACTTACTCACCCTCACTGATGACAGCGATCTTGAACTCCAGGTACCTTTAGACAGTCGTGATGCGCTGGAATGGCTGCACTTTCAACCAGGCAGGGAGGGGCAATCCTGGTTCGGCCTACCAGAAAAAACTGGATGCACTGTTACCTGGACCGAAAAAGAAAACGTGCGCGTACAAGGGATTCTTGATCGTGTCATTCGTTTTGATCCCCGGACCAGAAGTCTGACCGTGGCGATTCGTTTGCAACCGGATAAGGATGCTTCCTTTCCGCTGGTTCAGGGCATGTTTTGTCGGGTAGATATTGAGGGGCGTTCGCTGGAAAACGTCTTTGCCCTTCCCCGAGCAGCAGTGAGCTTCGAGCAGACGGCCTATATTGTTAAGGAAAGCCGTCTGCATACCCGTAAGGTGGTGGTGGCACGGACCGAGGGAAGCACGACCTTTATTACCGACGGTCTGCAGGAAGGTGAACAGGTCGTCGTCACCCGCTTGGAAAATCCGCTAGAGAACAGTCTTGTCAGTATCCTTGAGCTGGACCGGGAGGAGGCGAGAGAATAATGAAAAAGATTCTTACTGCCTTTGCCTCTAATACGGTCTTTGCCAATATCGTTTTACTGATGATTATGGTGGGCGGCGTCATGGCCTTATCTTCTATGCGACGGGAAAACTTTCCAGATTTTTCTATTGACAAAATAATGATCCAAGTTGGTTATCCAGGCGCTGACCCGGAGGAGATAGAGGAAGGTGTTATTCTTAAAATTGAGGAAGCCCTGGAAGGTATTGAAGGCATCAAGCAATACACAACCACGGCTGCTGAAAATATGGGATCGGCCTTGGTCGATGTACAGGAAGGGGCTGATGTTGATGAAGTTCTTGATGATGTGAAATCCAAGATTGATGCCATTTCCGCCTTTCCAGTTGATGCGGAAAAGCCGGTAATCACCGAGGTAACCATGCGTAATTCCGTGGTGCTACTGGCCCTGTCTGGTAAGATGTCAGAGAACCAACTTAAGTCCCAGGCAGAACGCCTGACGGATGAGATTCGTTCCTTGGAGGGCATTTCCCAAGTAGATACTTTCGGAACAAGAGATTACGAGATTTCCATCGAAGTTTCCGAAGAGCAGCTTCGTCGCTACGGACTGACCTTTGCCCAGGTGGCCGAGACAGTACGCCGATCTAGCATTAATCTGCACGGCGGAACCCTGCGCACTGAAGAGGAAGAGATTCGTCTTCGTACTGTGGGGCGAAAATATACCGGAGAGGAGTTGGCTGAAATTATTGTATTGGCTGATGCTTCCGGCGATCTACTTCGACTCGGACAGCTGGCGACTATTCGGGACGGTTTTACCGAAGATCCGATCATATCCGAGGTGAACGGCCAACCTGCTGCTTTTGTCATGGTTTTTAAAACCGAAGAGGAAGATGCAATCCACATTGCAGACACCGTGCAACAGTACGTGTCAGATAAACAGCCGCTACTGCCTCCTGATGTACACCTGGAAATGTTTTATGATAATACGAGAGCTCTGCGAGCCCGAATCAATCTGCTGACCAGAAACGGAGCTGTCGGGCTGATCCTGGTGTTTTGTCTCCTTTGGCTTTTTCTTGATCTGCGTTTAGCCTTTTGGAGCGGGATGGGAATCCCTATATCTCTCTCTGGAGCCATGTTCATTCTCTGGTACCTAGGCGAAACAATGAACATGATTTCTTTGTTCGGGGTTATCATGGTGCTCGGTATTGTGGTGGACGATGCCATTGTGGTAGGTGAAGCCATCTACGTTCACCGCAAAAAAGGGCTTTCTCCGTTAAGGGCGGCTGTGGAAGGGGTGGCGGAGGTGGCCATGCCAGTGATCGCAGCGGTGACCACCACAGTCGTGGCCTTTATCCCCTTAGCCTTTGTCGGAGGAATTATGGGGAAATTTATCGAAATCCTGCCCACTGTGGTCATTGCGAGCCTACTGGTTTCCCTTTGGGAGTGTCTCTTTCTTCTGCCAGCCCATCTTAGTCATCTCCCGGACTTGCATCATCCTGTTCAGAAATGGAATCCTCTTCATCAGTTCCAACGGACTGTACAGGCTGCTCTTGACCTCTTCATTAATCGAATCTATCTCCCTTTTCTTGCCTGGGCCTTGCACTGGCGTTATATTTTTTTCGCAATCTCTATCGCCTCACTTCTGCTGGCTGTAGGGCTGGTCCAGGGAGGATTTGTCAAATTTCAAGTTTTCCCAAAAACAGACAGCTTTGTGGCGACAGCCAATGTTTCCTTCCCAGAAGGAACTCCGCTGGACGTTACTGTTCAAGCTTTGAAAAAAGTCGAGCAGGCTTTTCTTCAGGTGGCCGGGCGCACACAAACTGTAAGCGGTGACCCGTTGGTTGAACAACGGATGATCTTAGTCGGCCAGAGCTTGGGTACGTCGCAACGAGGACAGAAAGGATCACACCTCGGCTCGGTTCAGTTTATCCTTCTCCCTGCGGAAAAACGAGGGGTTCATTCAAATGGACTAATGATCGATTGGGAAGAGGAAGTCGGTTCCATTGCTGGAATAAAATCATTAACCTTTGAAGGAGAATCACACGGGCCGGGCGGTGCGGAATTGGAGTTTTGGATTCAGGGCGATAGAATGCCGGATATCCTTGCCGCCGCAGAGCAGCTCCAGAGCAAGCTGCGCAGCTACAGCGGGGTGATTCAGATACGTTCTGATAATTCACCGGGAAAAAATGAATTTCGTCTCACTTTGAAGCCGGAGGCCAGAGCGCTGGGGTTGACTGTTGAGGATTTGGCTTTGCAAGTCAATGCCGGTTTTTACGGGCGGGAGGCCTTCCGGGTACAGCGAGGACAGGACGATATTCGGGTGAAGGTGCGTTATACTCTGGAGGAGCGAAGCCAGATCACGGGTTTTCAACAAATGCGTATCCGTACTTCAGCAGGCCGGGAAGTTCCCTTGCTTTCGGTCGCGGATATGGAATTCGGTCCAGGATTTTCTACCATTACCCGAACTGATGGTCTGCGTCGGGTGGCAGTCACTGCGGATGTGGATTCGACGCGGGCCAATGCCCAGGACGTCTTTGACGACTTGGTTGTTTTTTTTCAGCATCTTGAAGAAAAATATCCAGGTCTTCATATCTCCCCCCAAGGAGAAAAGAAAAATATGCGGGAATCCTTCGCTCCACTCAAAGTCACTGTGCCTATGGCTGTGCTGGGTATCTTTGTTATTGTGGCCACCATTTTTCGTTCTTATATCCAGCCGCTAGTTATTCTTGTGAGCATCCCCTTCGGTATTATCGGGGCGATTCTCGCCCATCTCCTGCTGGGTTTTGATCTGTCTATGATGTCCATGTTTGGCATGGTTGCCTTGACTGGCGTGGTGGTCAACGACGCCATTGTCCTTATCGAGCGCATCAATGAAAATCTGGCCGAAGGTATGTCCTTTCATAATGCGGTGACCAAGGGGGGAGCACGCCGTTTTCGTGCTATCCTCCTGACTTCTGTCTCTACGGTGGGAGGGTTGGCCCCGTTGATCCTGGAGACCGATATGCAGGCCCAGTTTCTTATTCCTATGGCCTTGTCCTTGGCAGGCGGGGTTGTCGGATCGACTGTCTTGACCTTGGTACTGATCCCCAGTTTGTTGGCTATCGTCAATGACTGTCGCCGGGTAGTCAGTCGTTTGCAGACTGGTGTCTGGCTGGAACGTGAGGCGGTGGAGCCCGCTGCTGCGCGGCGGGTTGATCGAATGATATGATAAATATGAGTGGCCTGTTTAACCGGTAGCCTGCTTTAACTGAGCAATCATCGCTGAGAGCCTAAAAAAGTACCAATCCTTCTCTTTTTTTTAACGTTGAAATTTTCTTGTGGCACAAAGAAAATTCTTGAAATTTTCATAACCTTCCTTATATTCTTGGGTGGTTAGGAGGAAATAAAGCTTGTTTTTTTGCAGCGCAGCCTATATATGATATGACATCAGTACTGATGAATTGCGGCCTTGGCTGTAATTTGATATTGTAAACCGCAGGCTGAGTTGCAGGCTGCACCAGGACTTCGTAACAGGAATCCGCTTTTTTAAAAATGGTTTCGCAAGGAAACCGCGTAGCAAGGAGTATCACAATGGCAGAAGGAACAGTAAAATGGTTTAACGATTCCAAAGGATTCGGGTTTATTGAGCAAGATGGCGGATCAGATGTTTTTGTCCACCATTCGGCAATTAAGGCCGATGGGTTCAGGAGCCTGCAGGAAGGCCAGCGGGTAACTTTTGATGTTGTTGACGGTGCGAAAGGGCCTGCCGCAGAGAATGTCGTTTCTATGTAATAATTTGTTTTCACGCTGAAAGTCTCTCCCCCCCTTTAGGGGAGAAGGTTTCGTTAAATCAAGAGTGCATGAGCTGCACTCTTGATGATTTCTTTTAAGCATTATCTTCGTAAAAGCACTCTCTCTTCCCCTTTTTTCTCTCTTCTTATAAAGAAGAATATTTTTCTCCTATGGAAAAATATCCGATGATCCGCTCCCGCCTGCTTGTATTATTTTTTTATATCAAGACGTTATGTCGAGGTTGTTTTTCCACAGATCACCTTTGGAAACTCCCTGCGATGTGAATATTACTCTTGACACAGGAATAATTCTTAATTACCTTAAGAAAATAATAATAACTAACAGCAGGTGATCCGATGAAAGATATTTTACGAATGACCCACCAGCGTGAATTGATTCTTGAAGAGCTTGGAAATTGCCATAATCATCCCACTGCTGATGCACTGTACGAGCGAATTAAAAAGAAATTACCACGTATCAGCTTAGCGACGGTGTATAGGAATCTTGAGATTCTGTCCGAAGCAGGAATGATCAGGAAATTGGAAATAAGTGGGCGTCAGAAGCGATTTGATAAGGAAATTGAGCAACATGATCATGTCTTTTGCGTGCAATGTCGGCGTGTTGATGATATCCGATTTGATCGGAGTCGATTAGCCTCTTTAGAGGTAGAGCAACGTCAAGGATATAAGATTTCCGGCTGCCGCGTGGAATTTTATGGCGTTTGTCCCAAATGCCAAACAAAGAACAAAAAAAAGCAGGTAAACAAAAAAGATTGTAAAGAGGGCCACTTGAAGCGCTCTTGTAAAAATAAAAAATTGAGTGGTCGGCAGCGCGAGGTACTTGAGGTCTTGGCAAATTCAGAAGATGTCTGTGCCAATAAAGATATTGCAGCTGTCACTTCATTGGACCCCAAGCAGATTAGCTGTCAGCTGACCGCTTTGAAAAAGAAAGGGTTTGTTACAAGCCCGGTTCGTTGCAAGTATGAAATAACCAAAACTGGAAAAGCAGCACTTTAGCAAAAAGGAGACCGTATAGTCATGACCGCATTGCAAGGTTCCAAGACAGAGAAGAATATTCTTACCGCATTCGCCGGAGAATCCCAGGCGAGAAATCGCTACTCATTTGCGGCAAAAGTAGCCAAGAAAGAAGGATTGGTGCAAATTGCCACTATATTTGAGAAAACAGCTGAGCAGGAACGAGCCCACGCCAAGAGCTTGTTTAAGTTGCTTGAGGGTGGCGAGGTAGAAGTGCAGGCTTCCTTCCCTGCTGGAACCATAGGAACGACCATGGAAAACCTGGAAGCTGCTGCTGCCGGGGAAGAACATGAATACATGGAAATGTATCCTGAATTCGCTAAGATTGCCGAGGAAGAGGGCTTTCCTCTTATTGCAGCTACCTTCAAGGCTATTGCCAAAGCAGAACAGCAACACGCAAAACAGTACCGAACCTTTATTTCCAACCTGAAAGAGGGGAAAGTCTTTAAGCGTGATGAAGCTGTTACTTGGTATTGTACAAAATGTGGTTTTCTACATGAAAGTTTGGAAGCTCCTTTAAAATGTCCAGCCTGTTCCCATCCGCAAAGCTATTTTGAGCTCCTTTCTGAAAATTGGTAAAAAGGCTTGGGGGAAATATGAAGGGGGAGAATCCCCTGCCTTCTTCCCCCAAAAAAATTGCCTTTACTAAAAAAGCTGAGAAAGAAAACGTATCTTGTTTTTTATTTTCTACTGTTTTTCAACAGGGTGCTTTAGCTTTTCCCTGCATGACGCCCCTTGGAAAAACATTGCGTAGCAGTGTTTTTTCAAGGAGGTACTGATAAGATAAAAAAACAACGAGTTCATATTGACTTGTACGATAAACAGTGTCTATAATATAGGCCTGATTTCTTCAAGAAGAAATACACATACCAACAAAGGAGAGCGGTATAATGTGCAAATTGGTTACTAAGCAGGCTCCTGATTTTACAGCAACTGCGGTTATGGGCAATGGTGCTTTTAAGGAAGATTTCAAGCTGTCCGATTATCGTGGAAAATATGTCATTCTCTTCTTTTATCCTCTCGATTTCACCTTTGTTTGCCCCTCAGAGATCATCGCCTTTGACAAGGCCTTGTCGAAATTCCACGAAAAAAACTGTGAGGTTATCGGTGTTTCCGTTGACTCTCAATTCAGTCACTGGACCTGGAGAAATACCCTTGTTAAGGATGGTGGTATAGGTGAGATTCAATATCCTCTGGTCGCGGACCTGGATAAAACAATCGCAAGTAAGTACGGAGTCCTGTTGGACATGGGCGTCGCCCTGCGCGGAACTTTCCTGATTGATAAGGAAGGAATTATTCGACATTCTGTAGTTAACGATCTCCCCCTTGGCCGTTCTATTGAGGAGGCCTTGCGGATGGTGGATGCCCTGATTTTTCACGAAACCCATGGTGATGTTTGCCCAGCCAACTGGAGAGAGGGCGAAGATGCTATGACGCCGACAGCAGAAGGGGTTGCGGATTACCTGAGCAAAAACAACAGTTAACATTTTGAAGGTAAAGTTTCTTTGATGGTTTAAAAAAGCTCGTCGAGAGATTGCATCCTATCGCGTATAACGAAAACATTCATGCAGGAAGACACGATCTTCCTGCCATCCTATAGCATCTATAGCATCTATAGCGAACAGTAAAAACGGAGGATAATGATGACCAAGAAGAACGAAGTCTATAAATGTCCCTTATGCGGCAACATCGTTCAGGTACTGCATACCGGTGCTGGCGAATTGGTATGTTGCGGTCAGCCCATGGAGCTGATGGCAGAAAACACCGTTGATGCAGCTCAGGAAAAACACATTCCTGTCGTGGAAAAAACAGATAACGGTTATAAGGTCACTGTAGGCTCTGTTGCCCATCCTATGGAAGAAAAGCATTGGATTGAGTGGATTGAATTGGTAACGGATGCTGCCGTTTATCGAGCGGATCTGAAGCCGGGTGATACTCCGGAAGCTGTTTTCTGTACAGAGGTTGACACCGTGACCGCGCGGGCCTACTGCAATCTGCACGGACTTTGGAAATCATAATCGGAAATTATCGAATTTTCGGTGAATTGTATAAGAAATAGGAGGAACTGTTTGATGAAAACATATACATGTGAAATTTGCGGGTATGATTACGACCCGGATTCGGGCGACCCTGACAATGATGTTGCTGCGGGGACATCTTGGGATAAGGTGCCGGAAGATTGGCTTTGTCCTGTCTGCGGCGCTGATAAGAGTGCCTTTGAGGTTGCATAGCCCTCTTATCGCAGAATGTTGACAGCAGAAATGGCTTAGGTAGTGGAAAAACTGCCTAAGCCATCAAGAAAAGATACTTTGTCACCCCCCGAATACTCTAATAATATATTAAAAAAATGGATGGCGTTCACATCCTGTATGATACCGAGGATCGGTAGATGTTCCGGTTGATTTCATTTCCTCTCTGTTTTCGACAGGTGAGCTCAGAGCGTTATCTTCTCCTTATTCACATCCCGTTACTTTTTGTCCCGTAATCTTTAGAACTACAGAACTACAAAATGATTGGTCACAAGGGGAGTTCATAGCAGACCTACCCAGCCATGATAAAATATAAATACAAGCCAACATGCAACAGGAGAATTGACCAGTGAATCCCATTGAACTGAGTAAAAATGTCTACTGGGTCGGTGCCATTGATTGGATGACCAGAGATTTTCACGGCTATTCCACCGAACGTGGTACGACCTATAATGCCTATCTGATCATCGATGAAAAGGTTACGCTGATTGATACAGTCAAGGAAGGGTATCGTCGTGAATTGATGCACCGTATTCGTAATATTATTGATCCAAAAAAGATTGATTACTTGGTTGTCAATCATGTCGAAATGGATCATTCAGGCGTTTTACCTGAAGTGATTCGGGAAATTGAACCGGAAAAAGTAATCTGTTCCAAGATGGGGCATAAGGCTCTGATGAAGCATTTTCACAATGCGGACTGGCCTTATCATGTTGTCACCCCTGGGGAAGATATGAGCTTAGGTGAGAAGACCTTGAGCTTTGTAGAAACTCGTATGCTGCACTGGCCGGATTCCATGTTCACGTACCTGAAAGAGGATCAGATCCTCTTTTCAAGTGATGCCTTTGGCGAACATCTTGCCACCAGTGAGCGCTTTGACGACGAGGTAAATCAGGATGTCCTCATGCATGAGGCAACCAAGTACTATGCCAACATCCTGACCCTGTATTCCCCCCTTGTTAAAAAACTGATTAAGCAGGTTGAGGATATGCACCTGCCTATCAAGATGATTGCACCGGATCACGGTATTGTTTGGCGGAAAAATCCAGGAAAGATCTTGGAGGCATACTCACGCTGGTGTGTTAACGAGGGCAACGGCAAGGCCTTGGTCATTTATGACAGCATGTGGCATTCCACAGAAATGATGGCTAAATCTATAGCCGCAGGTCTTTTGGATAAAGGGATAAACTATAAGCTTGTGAATCTTCAAGTAAATCATCGCAGTAATGTTATGTGCGATGTGCTTGAGGCCAGTGCCATTATTCTCGGATGCCCGACCCTGAACAATGGTATGTTACCGAGAATGGCAGGTTTTCTGATGTACATGCGTGGCCTGCGACCGACCAATAAAATCGGTGCTGCCTTTGGCTCCTTTGGCTGGTCCGGTGAAGCGGTCAAGCTGATGAATACAGCCATGACGGAAATGAATTTCACCTTGGTTCATAAGGGATTAAAGGTACAGTATGTTCCCGAGCACGGTCACCTGGAAGAGTGCGTGGAGCTCGGCCACACCGTGGGTCAGGCTTTGCTTGATATAAAAGAAGGAAAAGAGGTGGAAGCAGTCATCTGATCACCCGTTATTATTCACTGCCAAAACAGGAGAAATCGAATGAAGATTGCAATAGATAAGAATATTGTTGAGTTTACCATGGACAGTCCGCAGGAGACTGCCGATATGGAGGTCCTTTGGCGTCTGTTGGTGGATTGCGTGGCTGATAATAAGCGGATGGAGCCCATCGGTGAATATATTCCGGTTAAGAGCAATGTTGCCCGGTTTATTATTGAAGGCGTTTCTGCAAAAACAGTGTACACTGATGATCAAGTGCAGGAAGAATGCACGGTTGTATGCATGATTTGCAATAAGTATGCACATCTTAAATCCGGTAATTCTGTTCCGGTTTGCTGCGGCAAGCCTATGGAAGAGATCGACTGAATAGAGTTTGATGCTTTCTTGGTAAGGTTAGGAATTCAACAAGAAATCTTCTACCCATTATTTCGAGTGTCGTAGGGGCGAACCTATGTGTTCGCCCTTTTATGCCGGGCAAACAAGCAGGTCTGCCCCTACAATTCCGCATCAGAAAACGGGGACTTTATTCCTTGTCGGTTTCCTTACTACAACGTCAACCGTCCTCCTTCTTCTCCCCCTGCCGCTGCCTCCTGCTCCTCCATTACCCGCTGAAAAATAGCTGAAGCCATTTCGTTGTATTTTTTTGCCACGTCCATCTTTCGTTGCCGCTCACAGAGCTTGGCCAATTCCTGGTAAATACTGCCCACAGCTGGATGTTTTTTGCCCCGTAACTTTTGAGTTACAGCCAAGGCCTGCTTATAATATTTTTCTGATTCTTCGTATTTACCGCAGACCCGGTATGCTTCCGCAACGTTATTATAGATGATAATTATGCCTGCCAAATCAGGGGCAGGAGAATTCTTCTTTATCTTGAGAAGTCGCTCAAGCAGGGGGATGGCATCAGCCTCTCCTTCCAGCTCCATATGTAGGCGTGCTAATTTGTCTAAGATATCAGCCAGAATCATGTCGTTACCGACCTTGTCCATGATGGACAAGGCATTTTGATACGGTTCTTCAGCTTCTTCATAAAGCCCTTGGCTTTCTTTTAATAACCCAATTTGATACCAGCAGATCCCCATTTCAGGATGATCTTTACCGACCAGCTTTGTTAGGCTGCTCATTGCCTTTTTATAATAAGCATCCGCCTGTTTATGCTGTCCGAATAAGGCTGCACTGTACGCCACTTCCCGGCGGGCCTTAGCCAGTTCCACGGAGTCTTTGCCCTGGCGGGCAAGCAGTTTCTCCAAGGCCATAGATCGGATCAACGCCTTTTTATGCTGGTACATCTTGCGGGCCAGGAGACCAGCTGCCTGGAGATAATAGGGATTGGCGTTGTCCAGCTCAACAGCTTTGTCAAAGCGGACCATAGCCCGGTTGAAATCCATTCGGCATTCTGCCAGCCGCCCGCTGTGAAAGGCGGCAAAAGCACCGCCCTTACCCCCTTTGCCGATCACCTTGTCAAGAATTTGCTCGGCGTCTAAGGTGTTGTCTTTGGTACATACACTTTCAGCGCCTTTGCTATAAAGGGCCTCTCCCAACATGCGCTGCATTTTGTCAAGGGCTGTCAGTGCTCCTTTGCGACAGGTGACCTCGTGTTTATAGCTCTGCTTGATAAAGGTCAGGGACTCAGTCAGGCTGACGACCACAAGCTGCAGTCGTTCCCGTTTGCTCTCCTCGTTATTTTCCATTGCGGCAGTCACTGCCTGGAGAAATTTCTTTTTCTGGATAACCAGTCGCTGGGTATAAGCCTTAGGCGACAGTTCAACAGTATATTTCGACACAGTGTGAATCCCTCCTCAACTCCGGTAAAGGTTCCGATTCAGCCGTTTGTACCGCTTCGGATGCACGTCGGAATCTGACGTTTCGGTTCGTATTATTTGAGAAAATTTGAATATACAGGTATATCAGACCTCCTGTGCAAGAACAAGGGAATCTTTTTCTGTTGACGCATTCGCCCGCACAGGCTAATCATTGGCGACCATTAAGATATTGTACAGGAAAACAGAGAATATGCCAATTGCCATGCCTACAAAAAACACTGCGTTATCGCCTTATACCCTTCTGCATCAATCAACCGAATGCCCGGCCCGTTGCGGTCAGGTGCGTACCCTGCACGGAACCTTTGATACGCCGATTTTTATGCCAGTCGGAACCTTGGGGACAGTCAAGGCGGTTACACCAGAAAATCTGGAAGAGCTCGGAGCCCAGATTATTTTAGGGAATACCTATCACCTCTTTATTCGTCCCGGACATGAACTGGTCCGAAGCTTCGGCGGTTTGCATGGATTCATGCATTGGGACAAGCCCATCCTCACCGATTCCGGTGGCTTTCAAATCTTCAGCCTGAAAGAGCTGGCCAAAATCACCGAAGAGGGCGCGATGTTCCGCTCCCACATGGACGGGGCCAAACTCTTTCTCAGTCCAGAAAAGGCGGTTGAGGTTCAGGAGGCCTTGGGTTCGGACATCATGATGGTGTTGGATACTTGCATTCCCTACCCGGCCACCTTGGATGAGGCGCGAAAGGCCACAGCCCTGACAACCCGCTGGGCCAAGCGCTGTCGAGATGCTCAGTCAGATACGGGACAGCTGTTGTTCGGTATTCTACAAGGCGGCATGTACCCAGAGCTCCGCAAACCCGCTGCTGAGGAGCTGATCGAGATCGGCTTTGACGGCTATGCAATGGGCGGTCTTTCCGTAGGTGAGCCTAAGGATCTGATGCATGAGATGCTGGATGCCTCGGTGCATCTGCTGCCGGACAGTCATCCCAAATACCTTATGGGGGTCGGCACTCCAGAGGATTTGGTCGAGGGCGTTTATCGGGGCGTGGATATGTTTGATTGCGTCATGCCCACCCGCAATGCCCGCAATGGAATGCTCTTTACTTCACAGGGCAGAGTTGTTATAAAAAATAGTCGATATCGGGAAGATCAGCGCCCCTTGGATGAGCAATGCACCTGCTACACCTGCCGCCATTATTCCCGAGCCTATCTGCGTCATCTTTTTCAATGCCGAGAGATCCTGGCCTATCAGTTGAACAGTATTCATAATCTGCATTATTACTGCACGTTGATGGCTGGTATGCGTCAAGCCATTGCGGAAGATCGCTTTTTGGATTTTCGCCGAAATTTTTATGCACAGCGGGAAAGCCCGCATTAACCACGAGAAAGAATTACCTTTGGAGGAATTATTTCCATGATTGGAGTCGCTTATGCACAGGGAGCAGCAGCCGCACCGGCTGGTGGGGGCATTACCCAGTTTATCCCCCTTATCCTGATTTTTATTGTTTTTTACTTTCTACTCATCCGTCCCCAGCAGAAAAAAGCCAAGGAGCAGCAGGATTTTCTCACCAACCTGAAAAAAGGGGATAAGATCATGACCGGCGGCGGTATTCACGGTCAGATAACCGGCCTGACCGACAGCGCGGTGACCTTGGAGATCGCAGACGGGGTCAGGATCAAAATGCATCGCGGCTATGTTCTCGCTATTCCTCCGGTGGAAAGCAAGGATGTCGCGGCCAAAAAAGGCTGAGGCGTTAAAGGCTGTTGATGATCTTCATCGGGCATGAAGAAGAAATAAAAGCCGCAGCTCTGTGAAGATACAGAGCTGCGGCTTTTTTTCTTGGAGCGAAAGGTGTTCTTTCCTTAACCTGCACGGATTAGTCATGACATGGAAAAAAATATGTGACAGCGGCAATTTGAAAGATTTGCCCTTTAAGATAGAAACCAATCAGCAGGGACAGCTTCTTATGACTCCTGTCAAAGTGTACCACTCCCTGTTTCAGGGAAAAATTATCGGCCTGCTGTATGCTCACCTGCGCGGAGGTGAAGCTTTGGCGGAATGCGCTATCCGCACAGAAAAGGGGACAAAGGTCGCTGATGTGGCCTGGGTTTCAACGCAACGGCTTCAGCAGGTTCAAAATGAGGCTGAATGTTCTATTGCTCCTGAAATATGTATTGAAGTGATGTCATCGGCAAATACCGACGAGGAAATGCAGGAGAAAAGGGCCTTGTATTTTGCCAATGGTGCGGAAGAAGTTTGGATTTGTGACCGGAACGGACGTTTTACTTTTTTTCTCAATGCTGATGAATCAGGAAAATCTCTCTTGGCTCCGCAGTTCCCGAACAGTCTTTAAGCAGCTTGGTTGAAAGAATCCACAGAGGTTACCACCTGCTAATTTTACGTTATTCCATTTATCTTTTTTGCTCCAGGAGTGTTGATGATGAAAAAAATTGTTTTGTTGACCCTGTTTATCAGCATGTTGAGTGTGTTTTCTGCCCAGGCGAATGAATTTCGTCCTGCTCCCGGTTTTACCCCTGACACCGGAGATGTAGAGTTTGATCAATTTCTGATCCGCCTGAATACCGCTGCCGGAGAAAGGATAGAGCCATATATTGCAGACCTCAGCACGGTTTTCCATGTTCCTGCACAAAAAATCAAACGGCTGATCCATGAGCAACAAATGGCGCCAGCAGATGTCCTGCTTGCTCTGCAATTGGCGAACATGAATGGGGCACCCTTAAGAAAAGTTCTTCAACAATATAGGCAGCATCGCCCAAAAGGCTGGCGAGCTATTTTGACCTCTTTTGAGATTTATCCCGGTTCTAGGTTTTTTCTGATTCTGCGGCAAGAGATACCAAGGATTATTGTTCGCTATGTTGAACAATGGCAGAAAGGTTCCAAGAAGAAAAAGGGTTCGAAGAAGAAAAAAGGCTCCAAGAAGAAGGGCTCAAAGGGCAAGAAATGATTCTGCTGTCTTGGAAATGATTTTTTATGCGACGATTTTTTTATGACCCGGTGATTCAGGATGATAAAGCACAGATCCTGATCACCGGCCCAGAGGCCCATCATATCAGAAATGTTTTGCGGATGCAGTCTGGTGACAGCGCGGAACTTTATGATGGCAGAGGTGCTGTTGTGTCCGGTGAGATTGCTCGGATCAGCTCAAAAGAGGTGATCTTTCAGGTGCTGTCCCGGACGGATGAATCCAACTTCGGTATTCCCCTAACCTTGGCCCAGGCTGTGCTGAAGGGGAAAAAGATGGATTTGCTGATCCAGAAGGCCACGGAACTTGGTGTGCATACCTTTTTTCCGGTTATCACCCGCTACTGCGAAAAACCGGGCAGGGCAGGGCAGCATCTCGAACGTTGGCAACGGATTATGCTGGAGGCCTGCAAGCAGTGCCGCAGGCCTATTCCTATGCAGATCTGTTCGCCAACGGCATTGAAAGAGCTCCCTCTCCCGGAAGGGGGCCATAAAGTTATGCCTTGGGAAAACGAGGCAGGTACGCCCTTTTCCGCTCTTGAGCTGGACAACGGACAGCCCGTGCTTCTGCTGATCGGGCCGGAGGGCGGCTTTCATCCTTCTGAGGTTGCTTATGCTGAAGAAGTCGGGTTTACGACGGTTTCGCTTGGGCCGCGTATTCTGCGGGCGGAGACGGCTGCTTTGGCTGCGGTGGTTTTGGTGCAGCAGGGGATAGGGAATTTTTCGTTGCGTTAACTGGGCTTTTTACCTGCCTCTTGGTGGGTGAGAATCAATGATTGAAAAAAAGATGTGAGATAGAGGGAGAACTTTGTATCAGCAATCGCTCTTTGAGCCGAAGGATAATATTATAGGGCTCCAGGTTGATTTTTTACGAAAAAAGTCTTTGGATGATCGTAAAGCGTTAGGACAGTTTTTTACAGGTTCCGTTGTATCTAAATATATGGCCTCTTTGCTAAGCAAGTCAAAGAGCAAAGCTGTACGCATATTAGATGCCGGGGCGGGGACAGGCATACTAACAGCTTCAGCCGCCTTGCGGTGTTTAGATCTTGGTTGTAAAACAGTTCACGCCATTCTCTATGAAGTGGATCGTGAAGCACTGCCGAATCTTGAACAAACGTTAATGATCGTGGAGAATACCTTCAGTCAGCAACACAGATCCTTCAGCTTTGAAATACGTTGTGAAGATTTTGTTCTAGCAAGACCGGATAAAGATCCACTTACTCGTGATTTTGATATTTCTGTTATTAATCCACCATACTTTAAGTATAGTGTAACTCAATCGCCTTATGCAAAAGCAGCGGCTGATCTCTATCGTGGGGATCCAAATATTTATGCTTCTTTCATGGCTGTTGTTATGGCGTGTATGAAAAATGGTGGTCAAATGGTAACAATTACACCACGTAGCTTTACGAATGGATTGTATTTCAGAGGGTTTCGTTCATATTTGTTAACCGGATCGGCATTAGATCTGATACATATTTTCAAACACCGCGACAAGGTGTTCAGGGATAAATATTCCGCCGTTCTTCAAGAAAATATTATTTGTCGTTTCATTAAAGGAAAAAAGCAAGATAGAGTTACTGTCCGTTCAAGTACCTGTGACGCCAATATCAAGAGTACAGATGAAGAGCAATATCCTCCTGAGCTTATTATTGATCCTTCAAATGATCAACGGATTATCCGTGTCCCTGAATCCTCCTATGACGCTACTATCTTAAGGATGGCTGAAACCCTCCCGACAACTTTTAAAAATGCTGGTTACTTCATTTCAACGGGTCGAGTAGTCGAGCACAGAGCCCGCAAGTACATTTCGGAAAAAACGAACTTGCCTCATTCCGTGCCGCTTTATCGCCCTCATAATGTTACTCCGTTAACAGCAACATGGACGGGTAACCATAAAAAAGAAGTGTCTTTTGTGCTTAATGAAGGGCATGAAAAGCACACGATGAAAAACGGAACATTTGTTTTGTTAAAACGTTTTTCATCAAAAGATGAAAAACGTCGATTAGTTGCCGGAGTCTATTTGGAAAATGATCATGATTGCAGCGTGATCGGTTTTGGAAATAAGATAAATTATATCGGGTTGTCTGAAAAAAAACTCACTGGCCTTGAAGCATATGGTCTTGCCGCAGTTTTTAATTCTTCCTTTATGGATAAATATTTCAGGTGTATTTCTGGGAATACACAAGTAAATGCTACTGAAATTAGAGTGATGAAATTTCCATCACGGAAACAAGTGAAGGAAATTGGAAAGCAAGTACAAAAAATAAAGACGGTGGCTGATTCCTGTGGGATTGACTCCATTGTCAATTCTGTTCTTGGGATAATGGACACTGTTAAGAAGGGGTAACGCGTGAAATTCACCAAGAAGCAGAAAGAAAAGCTTGAACAGGCCAAGGCGTTGTTGACCGAGTTGGGGTTACCAAAGGCACAGTGTAATGATCGTTCGGGGTGGGTATTTCTGGCATTGGCTAACGTGCGGCCATCAGAGAACTGGAATGCAGCAAGTGCTCCCCTGTTACCGACGGTAACGATTATGGAATTTATCCGTAGTGAATACGGAATGGACTATAAGCCAAACAGCCGTGAAACAATTCGCCGCCAAACCCTGCACCAATTTGAACAGGCCCGAATAGTTGACCGCAATCGTGATGATCCAGCAAGACCAACCAACAGCAAAGATAACAATTATTCATTAAATCAGCCTGTATTGGATATACTTGCGGAATATCCTAAGGGGGATTGGGAAATTAAAGTCCAGGAATACAAAAAGGCTGTGCCTGAGCTTACTGCACTGTATGAACGTGCTCTTGAAAAGCACAAGATTCCTATTTCTCTTCCAAACGGTGAAATTGTGAAGCTTTCACCGGGAAGACATAATCAACTTCACGCCGATATCGTTCATGAGTTTTGTTCGCGTTTTGTTGGTTCAGGTGGCCGACTTTTATATATCGGTGATACTGCAAGTAGCCGCAACGAAGGTGGAAAGTTGATGTTCTTGGAATCTGATTACCTGGAATCGCTAGGTGTTCCCTCTCTATCCCATGACAAGTTGCCTGATGTGATCGTCTATGACGAGAATCGGAAATGGTTGTTTTTGATCGAAGCTGTTACGAGTCACGGGCCTATTTCACCTAAGCGTTGGATTGAGCTTAAACAATCCTTTAAGGGCTGTAAGGTCGGTCTTGTTTATGTAACTGCCTTTCCTGATCGCGCAGAATTTCGTAAGAATGCAGCTGACATTGCATGGGAAACAGAAGTTTGGATTGCCGAGAATCCTGACCATTTGATTCACTTCAACGGTGATCGGTTTTTAGGGCCGCATGAATTGTCGAGTGACGATGAGTAATAAAAACTTCGTTTAATTGAGGGGCAAAAATCATGCGAGCAGTAATCCAAAGAGTAACATCCGCCAAAGTAACAGTAGACGACCGCCAAACCGGGGCCATTGGCGAGGGCCTGCTGGTGCTTTTAGGTGTCCATAAGGACGATGAGCAAGGCGATATTACCTGGCTGGCCGACAAGGTCATCAATCTGCGGATCTTCGATGACGAAGACGGCAAAATGAACCATTCCCTGAAAGACACCGGAGGCTCCATGCTCATCGTGTCTCAGTTCACCCTGATGGCCGACTGCCGCAAAGGCCGTCGGCCTTCCTGGTCAGAAGCTGCACCGCCGGACAAGGCACGGCAGCTGTATGAGGAGTTTATTCAGGCTATTGCCGACTCCGGCATCACCACCGCCACCGGAGAATTCCAGGCCATGATGGAGGTGAGTCTGGTTAATTCCGGCCCGGTCACTATTCTGCTTGATTCTCACAAGAAATTTTAGGAAAATAAATCTGCTGCTTTTTTCCGGTCTTATCCGGTATCCGTCAAATTTAACCTGAAAGAATAATCTCATATGACAGATTTTACTCCCGGTTCCACCTATCATGGATTCATCCTGCGACGAAAAGAGCATGTTTCCGATATCAATTCTGAGGTTTATCTTTTTGAGCATGAGGTGCTTGGTACACCGGCTCTGGCTATTAAAAACGCGGACCCGAATAAGACCTTCTGTTTCACTTTTCAGACCGTGCCGAAGGATTCCACAGGTGTTGCCCATATCCTGGAGCATTCCGTGCTCATGGGCTCAAAGAAATATCCTGTCCATGATGTGTTCGGGGAGATTAACAAGGGCGGGTTGACCACCTTTCTTAACGCTATGACCGGTTCAGACACCACCTGGTATCCCTTTGCCAGTCGCAACACGACAGAATATTTTAACATCATGGATGTCTATTGCGATGTTGTCCTCAATCCTCTGCTTCCCCGTAGTACCTTTGAGCAGGAGGGCTGGCATTATCATAAGGAATCTGAAGACGCCCCACTGCAACTCCAAGGCGTGGTGCTCAATGAGATGAAAGGGGCTTTTTCCGACCCTATCCGGTCTATCTTTCATCACACTTTTGGCGGTCTGATGCCCAGCTCTACCTATGCCCATGAATCCGGCGGCGATCCTTCTGTCATACCGGATCTCAGTTATGAGCAGTTTGTCGAGTTTCATCAAAAGCATTATCATCCATCCAACGGGATGCTGTTTTTTTACGGTGATGCGGATCTGGACCAGGAGCTTGCTGCGGTCCAGGATAATTTCCTTGTGGACTATGATGGCCCTGGCACCAAGGCCGAGGTTGTACAGGGGGATGACATCAGCAAGCCAGTCTTTATTGAGGACAGCTATGCCGTACAGCCGGGCAGTGAGCTGGACGGTAAGACCTATTTGGCCGTAGGCACAGCCGTGGGTACGGTCCTTGATCGTCAACAGAATGCCGCCTTTCAGATCATCGCCAATATTCTCTATAACTCCGACGCCTCACCTTTAAAAAAGGCCATTGTCGAGGCTGGATTATGTCGAGATTTCGGCGGACTTTTTCTGGCGGATTCCTGTTATAAGACCTTTATGATGACCTATCTGGCCGGATCCGAGGCAGATAAACGGGACAGTTTTCTTGAACTCTATCGTCGTAGCCTGAGCGAGATTGTTGAACAGGGGATTGATCGTGACCTTGTCCTATCCGAGCTGAATAAGTATGAATTCTCTTTTCGGGAAGATCTGACCAAGGCTCAGCGGGGATTAGACCTCATAGGTAAGGCGCTGCCCGCCCTGAAGCATGGCTCTGATCCTTTTGAGGCCCTAGCTGTTGAGGATATGTTTGTCTCAATTCGAAAAAAGGCTTTGGAGGAAAATTATTTTGAGGAGCTTATCCGCAATGAGCTTTTGGAAAATCCAGCCTTTGTTGCGGTTACCCTGTCTCCTGACCCGGAAAAGGCTGCCCGGACGGCTGAAAAGGAGCAGGAGCGGCTGGCAGCGTATGAGCAGACCCTTGATCAGGACAAAACAGCAACCCTAATCGCTCATACCCAGAAGTTGATGCAGTTGCAGCAGACCCCGAATACAGAAAAAACCCTTGCTTTGCTGCCCCGTCTTTCTCGCCAGGATCTGGAGCGGAAACCTGATTTTCTACAGGCCGAGGTGACCGAGTGCAATGCAGTGACCTGCATCACCAACGAGCTGGATACCAATGCCATCGCCTATGTGCAGGTCGGGCTGGATTGCTCAACAATTTCTGCTGATTTACTGCCATGGCTTGACCTCTTTGCCACCATCGCCACAGAGATCGGTACCGGTTCCCGTGACTATATGCGTTTTGCCAAGGATATCAATATCTGTACCGGCAGTTTCAGTCATTCCTTTGCTAATTATCAGCAGATGAACGCCCCGGAAACCCTGCAATCGCTGCTTTGGTTCCAGGTCAAGGCTTTATCCGGGTATTTGCCCAAGGCCATAGAGCTGGTCAGCGAGGTCTTTGCTGATCTTGATCTCAGTAATCGGCAGCGCATCCGGGAGATTGTCTTTCGGGAATTTACCTGGACAGAACATAATGTTCAGAGCGAGGGCTATAATCTGGCGGCCTCTAGGGTTTTTGCCCATCTAAGCCGCTCTGGAATGATCAACGAGTATGTCCACGGGGTGACTTCATATTTGAAACTGAAAGAACTGGTAGCAGACTACGAGGCGCATGAAGAGGAGTTTATTACCCGCCTTGAGGCCTTGCGCAGCCAGGTGTTTCAGCCGGATAATCTGAAAATTGCTGTTACTGGTTCCCAAGAGGATATCGATAAGATAAAGGAAGGGGCAGGCCCCCTGCGCGCGTCTCTGCCGGGAGCTCGGCAGCCGATCACGGAAGTTGCCTTTCCCAAGCTGCCTGCCAATCAGGGATTCACAACTTCTGCTGATGTTGTCTATAATGTTCAGGGTTGTAATCTGTTCACTGAGCCTGCGCAGTACAGAGGTGAATTCGAGGTGCTCAAGACCTGGTTGTCCCGTGACTACCTCTGGAATACAGTACGGCAGTTAGGCGGAGCCTACGGCTGCTTTGTTCAACTGCATCAGCTGACAGGTACTGTTGCTCTGGTGAGCTATCGCGATCCTCAGGTAGACAAGACCTATGCTGCCTATAATGCCATTGCAACTGCGGTCAGTGAGCTTGAGCTCAGTCGAAAAAAATTGGACCAACTGATCATTGGCACCTATGGTTCGCTGAATCCGCTCCAATCTCCTGCTGTACAGGGGCTTGCGGCCCGTAATGAGTATCTTTGCGGGATTACGCCGGAGTTTAAACAGCAACGCATTGCCAAGGTGATAGACACTGAAGTAGAAGCCATGCGGGCCTATGCGCCGCTTTGGGAAAAACTTATAGAAAATCGTTTTCGGGCCACCATAGGTAGCGGAGAAAAAATCAGAGAACAGGCTGAGCTCTTTGATGATATTCTTGAGTTGTAGAAGTCTTTTTCAGATTTCAGATACGGGATGTAGGGGCAAGACCTGCGTGTCTACCCGGTATAACAGGGCGAACACAAGGTGTTCGCTCCTACCGGATCCGGGCAATGCAGCCTTGATTCATACTCCGTGAATCTGTTGCTTATGAGGCGTTCCGGCGGTGGAAGCACCTGTCTCTCGGATGCCCTCCATAGCAGGTCGATGCTCTTTCAGGTAAATATCTGACAGCGTCTGAAAGGCTGTGACGATCAGGGGACCGTAGATGATGCCGAGGACTCCGAACAGGGACATCCCGCCAAGAATGGCCAGAAACACTAGCAGGGTATGCATCTTGACCTGATTCCCGACAAATTTTGGTTTGAGCAGGTATTCGACAGTAAAAGAGAGGACTGCATAAAAAATAAAGGTCGCAGTTGCCTGTCCGGGCGAACCGCTCAGTAGGAGAAGGGCAGCAGCGGGAATCAGTACCAGTCCTATACCAAAGATGGGAAGAAAAGCCAGTATCCCCATTACTCCTGCCCAGAGCACGGGTGATTTAATACCCAGCACTGCAAAAAAAATCCCTCCCATAACGCCTTGAAATATACCACTTATTCCATTTCCAACCAGGATAACCCCTGAAATATCAAGAAATTTTTTCAAGAGCAGATTGTTTTGGGTTTCAGGTAACGGTGACAAGCCGAGTGATGAAGCGGATCAGGCGATCCATCTCGATAAGCAAAAAATAGATCATCAGGATCAGAAAACAGAACTGAAGCACAAAACTCATGATGTTGGCCGCCCAGACAGAGGCCTTGCTGTAGATAAAGAGCCCGGCATCCTTGCTGA
The DNA here is from genome assembly GCA_942492895.1 of Candidatus Electrothrix laxa. Lineage (GTDB taxonomy): Bacteria > Desulfobacterota > Desulfobulbia > Desulfobulbales > Desulfobulbaceae > Electrothrix > Electrothrix laxa. Next base: position 2,715,124 of record OW818652.1, on the reverse strand, counting down.
GCTCTGAAAATATCTCTGTAATATCAGATGGCTGAAAATTTATACCAAAGCCCAACAGGGCTTCCTGGCCTTGAATAATCCATTTACTGTCTTGTATGACCTGCTGAAGCTTGAGCAGCATATTGCTGTCTCGGCCCAGTTGGTAGACATTCAAGGCCTCCGAAGAAAGCACACCAATACAGAAGGTTAATGGGATAAAAACAATAAGAGCGACAAGGGCGCAGGTCAGACTGGAGGCCATCCAAGGGGAGACCCATTTAATCAACCAGTTATAGATTGGCCGAAAAATACCTGCCAGCAGAAAGGCTAGGATGAGAAGCTGCCAAAAAGGCCAGAGCACCAAGCCGAGTAGGAGAACGGAAATCAGAAAGACCACTGTAAAATAGCGTGATTGAACCGTATCCTCCGGGGGTTGTATCGGTTCCTTGTGCCGGTCTTGTGATATTTTTTGCATGGCGGAACAGTAAAATGGAGGCTCTGGGTAACATTTGGCAGAATTGCCGGACAGGATGGTTGAGTCTTTCACCCTTGCGAAGCAAGGATAACAGATAATCAGTAAGGAAACAAGAGGGGAAGAAGGGAATAACGCAGGGTATGCCGAAGGAGCCTCTAATGAGTTTTTCGGGAAGGTATCCGGGGTGCCCTAATGCATCCCCGTTTGTACTTCATGGTTGTCACCCGATTTATTTCTGCAGCTTATCTTTGAGGATTTCCACCTGTTGACGAACCGTATTTTTTTGCGCGATATCGCGATTGATAACCTTAACAGCATACATCACCGTGGAGTGATCCCGATTGTAAAGATTGCCGATATGGGCTAAAGACTCTTCGGTATACTTTCTGGTTAGATACATGGCTATTTGGCGCGGGAAAGAGACAATCCGTTTGCGCGAACGGGAGGTCAGCTCTTCAACGGAGATTCTGTACTGACTGGAAATAATATCACGAATCATTCTGCCGTTGAGCTGTTTTTGCTGCTGTAAATTACCAAATCCTTCCAGTACACTGCGGACGATATCCATATCAGGCGGGGCGTTGTATACGCTTGCTTTCGCCTTAATCCCCATAAGAGCACTTTCAATGCGGCGAATATCACCTTGGAGTTGATCTGCCAGATAATGGACATGCTCTTCCTCCAAATTTAAATTGCTGTGCTCGGCTTTATGGCGAATAATCGAAACCCTGGTTTTGTATTCTGGAGCCTCGATATCGGTAATTAGGCCGGAAGTCATCCGGGAGAGGAAATCCTCATCCAGTCCTTTGATGTCCCGTGCCGGAACAGCCGAGGTCATGATGACGCGCTTCCCCGATTTTATCAGGTAATCAAGAACATTATTAAGTTCTTCCTGGGTTTTTGTCTTGCCAGCCAAGGTATGGACATCTTCAACCAACAGGAGGTCACAACCATGAATAAAGCGATTGGAAAATTGTTGCATGCTATTTCCGCGAATGCTTTTGACCATTTCAGCAGAAAATTGCTGGGCAGTGAGGTAATGCATGCGGGTTCCGGGGGCATTATGCATCACCTGATGAACCACCGCCTGTGTGAGGTGGCTTTTACCGAGCCCTGTGCCAGCGGTCATGAACAGATTATTGCCAAAGGTATAGTCTGCGGCGGCAATGGCATTGCAGGCTGAACGAGCCAGCATGTTTGATTCTCCCACCATGAATTGTCCAAAGGTGTAGGCCGGGTGCAGCGATCTGATAGTGGACGTAAAAGTGTCCATGCCTGGAAGACGCAACTGGCCGGAGCCGTTTTTTTCCTGCTGAGGAGCAGGTTGACCGGTTGACACGGTCAACGATACCGCTGGGGGAGCGTCTGTTATTTTATCGAGATTTGCTTCAATAATCCCTAAGTAGCGTTCTTTAACCCAAGCACAGAAAAAACGATCCGGGCAGGCGATTTGCAAGGTCTTGTCATCCTCCTGTACACACGACAGGGGCCTGATCCACAGGCTGTATTCACTTTTGGAAAGTGAGCTGGATAAAGAATTTTTAACGGTGTCCCAGAGCATATATGGTTCTGTTTTAGAATGAAGTAAGTTTTCGATAAAGAAGGTTACTTTAATGAGAAAATAGCTACCTTATTGTATATTTTTTTTATATCGTAACCGTTTTTTAACTGAAAAAGAGTTTCTTGGTCAAAAATGATTAGGCTTGATTTTCATAAAAACTTCAACAGAGAGGGAGAGGAGAACAATTTCGCGAATGAGCAGGGTTTATGGGCGATAGAGGTCGGAACAGGGTTTAACGGTATGTTTTTTGGTTGTTTTGTGTTTATATTGTTCATTTTCAATGATATATGGAGAATGGGTTGAATTTTTCAGTAAAATTGACCGCAGGGAAAACTGCTTCATCCTCTTCGAAGCTGCATTGATCTTTAAAAAACGCTATTTTTGGGTTACTGGTTATCGGTTTCTTCGAAACCCTTTTCTTCAGGGCCTTAGAGTGGTGGTGCTTGGGAAAAAATATTTTTGTTTATGGAGCGCAGGATTTCATGAACTGTTATCTCAGGTGTTATCCGGTTAACTGTGCTTTAACCTCGTCCTATAAAGGGTGTTGAAACGATCCATTGTTTTCCCCATAATTTTAATAGGTTAACAGTAAGACGCGGAACTCGGAACTCGTTGATTTAGCGTGCAAATATCACTTTCGTTTCAACACCCTTCTATAATCTTCGTTGCGATTCTCGGAAATCTTCGGTGGAGCGCCCTGTTTGTCTAAATTAAAACGCTGAATTCAACGTACTATGGACTGAAAGTCCATAGAATGAAAGGCGACTAAAAGTCGCTGTTTCGGCTAAAGCCGATTAAAACCGCTGACTAAAGTCAGTGTGTAGCGACTGAAAGTCGTTATTCTATTTCAAAATCGTCATCATTATGATTCGGGTCGTTCCTGTGATGCTCAATATAATTCCTGATCATTTCATCAGTAACGTGTCCGGAGCTGAAAGCAGCGTAGCCAATACCCCAAAAATGTTTTCCCCAGTATCTTTTGGACAACTGAGGAAATTCTTCCTGAATCTTTTTTGAAGAACGGCCCTTGAAAAATTGCACCATTTCACTCACGGATATCTTGGGAGGATATGACACATAGATATGGACATGATCCTGACTGATATTCCCTTTGATTATTTGAATATCTTTCGAATCACATATTTGACGTATTATCTCTCTAATTCGAATGCTTATATCTCTATTTAACACTTTGTAACGATATTTGGTTATCCAAATCAGGTGAACTTTCAGGTCATGTACGCTGTGCGATGATTTTCTATAAGGCCTCATAAATGAGAGTCTACTAAAAGTCTTGGACTAAAGTCCATAGTTTTGACTAGCGATTAGGACAATAAAATATGACTAGAGTTTTTTTATTGACCGAGAAGTAAAAAAAAGATATTTTATAAACAGGCCCCTGACAGCCTTTCTGTAAAATGGACATAGGGCACAATAACGCAACAGCACTTAGGTTGGGGCTTCTCTCAGCCTCACGCTAATCAGCTTGCCGTGACGTTGTATCCCCATAGCTGTTAATTCAGATGTTATATCACCCAGCACTTTTTTATAATGAGATGACAAGCCAATTGTATTCAGTTCGTAGGTGATTTCCGATGCAGTTTCCATGCAACTCCCACTTCGCCTGAAAAAAATTGACATGAGTGTGTCAGTGCCTATTTTTTGATCCAGTTTGTCATTGAAAAGACGAATAAAAGCCATTAAAAGATTCTCCATTAGGAGAGTCCTGAAGGTCATGATCTTCTGCTTTCGAAAATCTCGATCTGATCGTTCTTTAACAGGGCCAAGAGATTCTATACCTTCCTTGATCTTACGTTCTTTTTCCTCTATCTGTCTTAAATCATTTTCTATATCATGTCGCTTGTTCTTTCTTTGTTCGAGTCGCTTTTTATGTTTTTTCTGCTTTGATTCAGCTACTTTTTCTTTCTGTTTAGCGAGCTCATTTTTCTTGTTTTCTATTTTTTGTCCGACTTTTACTGCCCTATCTTTAAGTACTTTTACCTTCCTTTCCTTATGACGGTCCGGTCCAACGATCTTCTTTATTCCGAAATTTACATTCAAAGCACCGTTATTAATCATTCTTTTAAAGCTATTCTCCTGAATCTCAGTGCGTCTGGAATAAACTTCGGGCCATTCAACCGGTGGCAGGGACTCCTGAAGCTTGGGGGTTCCCCAGTAGACCAATAAACGTTCATCGGCCTCCAAAATTACAAATATCCTGGGATCATCCTCTCGCGGAGTAGCCCATCTCCCTGTATATAAACGATCTCCTGATTCATACTCACATATACACTCCGTGTCCCAGTCCGAAAGGGCTTTGTATTCGTTGCTGTCCAACATGGATAGTAAGCCCCAGTCCCTGTTCTTGAATTCTCTCGCTATCTTTACGGAATTGATCTCTCTGTCAATAACGAAACTGCGGATACCCGTTGCGTTCACTATCTTTTCGCAGTATTCCAGTATCATAGCGGGCATGCGAATATCAGGTGGATAATAATCCATAAATATTGCCTGCCCTTGTTCATTGTGGGCCACTATCGCGTTGGAGCCCGGCATAATGCGTCCCAGCATGGTTATCTTTCCCTTGTGCATTTTCGCACCGGTCCAAAAGGGGATCATGTGGCCGTCGATATAGCCTAGCTGTCCTTGATTCGAGGAAGTAAGCAAGGATATCAAAATGTCAGCCGCATCAATACGTTCGAGTTCTCCGAGAAATTGCCGGAGGGTATTATTTTGATATCCACGACCGATTAACGCTTCAAGCCCATGCTCCTTGACATCATATTCAGTCAGCTTACCGATACCAAAAAAGGCTGCGTAAAAAAGAGCCTTGAAACGCGTTATAATTGTTTGTTTTTTATGGTATAATAACGGAAAAGTTTCTTCAGGGTTCTCCTTTTTGTAACAAGCTATTTTTATTTGAATTGCAGTGGCAACCTGCTCAATTATTCCGTTCTGCTCCACGAAAGCGTCCAGTATGCACACCCCGACAAAAGGAAGGTTGGGTGTCAGCTTGACGAACTCCCCGCCGGGAGCATTCAGCAGTCGCCGACCACAAGGGCGTCCTTTCTTTCTGCTTACCCCCATTCCTGCCTAAGTCGGTTGACATGACGGGTGGTTATGTTAAAATTTCCGTATTCAGCCTTGATGTTTTGCAAAATGGCTGAACTTGTACATTCTGGGTGCTGTGACGCATGTTCCCATAGAATATATTGCAGTTCCCTGCTTATCTTCCGACCGTTGTTAAAGACCGGGACCGTACACCATGCACTTTTCGCTGTACTCAACATCTTCCATCTTCCTTGGCTACCAATGACAAATCGTTATTTATCACATTGGTACAAGAAAAATTTCAAATGTCCATTTTTTTCTGTCGTAAAATTAACCGATTAATCCACTGGCTGGAAAAGCATGTCACGGGCCTGATAAATATTGATGTTTTTTAAAACTTATGAAATGGCAAGTTGATAACGATAACTCAATGAGTTGGGAAATAATCTTTAAAAACAATAACGAGTCATTTTTTTTGATATGGTCGACTTTTTTAGTCGGAACCAGAACGTTGGTAAAGCCACAGCCGTCGTGAGGCGGTGTCGGAAAGCTGCGGGTCTTTCATAAGGGAAGATAGCCGAGCCGCCTAATTTCTTTTTATCAGGAGATATGTTATGGTAACCACCCCTCACCCCTCACTTCTGTAGATTTTTCGTGTTGCTCTCATATAGAAGAAATATCGTTTAATTACATTGCGTTAATTTTCCAGCTGCTGACCCTTGTAAAGGGTGTTGAAAAGTAAGTGATTTTTACTTGCTAAATCAGAAAGATCCGCTTTCAGCGGGTTCGGTTTGACTCGCTAAATTTACGAGAGAAATAACGGGTCGTTTCAACGCCCTTTTGTAGTATTTTAATTTTATAAAGTTTGATCAAGAAGTCCATCCGGGCAGAAGAACGGGTTGGTATCTGGATTGATGTATCAATTTCTATCTTGTAAGCTTTCGAGTTGTCGTTATCAAAGGCGCAAATTTAGACTTTTTACGGAATCATCATTCTAGTCTTAATAAGGAAATAATACTGAATAATTACTGGCGGGATTCAATGTGAAGAAACAGCAAGTTTTTTTGGTGACTGGAGTGTTGTTTTTGCTCGCAATAATAAATATCGACAGTGAATTAACAGCAGGCAATCTTGTAAGCGAAAAAAAAATTCTCAATGTTGTCGTTAGTTCAGGAAAAATAACAGAAGTAGCCAAGGGGAAAGACAGTCAGGCCGTAGCCGGAGGAATATCAATCTCCGGGAATAAAATAACTGCGGATACTACAAGAAAAGATAATGGAATTGAAAAGTTGGAAAGAAGAGATCTTTCTCCTTACCACGTTGTTGATATTAGAAACTTTCCAGGGAAAATACTACTGCAAGTCGGTGGAAAACACAGTGCTACTGTAACAGCAGATGCTTCAGTTATTCCGACAATATCCACGATTGTGAATAATGGTGTTCTTCAGGTCAAATTAACAGAAAATATTTCTACAAGAATGCCTTTGACTCTTGAACTGAATGCAGAGAGACTTTCTTTTTTTCGAATCAGTGGCGTTGCGGATGCGACGCTGAAGAATCTTAATGAAAATAAATTTCGTTTGCAAATCAACGGTTCCGGTTCCGTCGAGGCAAGTGGATTTGTCGATGAACTGAATGGAGTGATGATAGGCAGCGGAAAAATGAGATTGAGTAATCTTGCTGCCGACCGCTGTGTAATGACAGTAAACGGATCAGGTAAAGTAGAGGTGCATGCCATAAATATGTTGGACGGTAAAATAATTGGTTCAGGCGAGATCCGTTATTATGGAGCTCCGCGAAATGTATCAAGAAAAATAAGAGGATCTGGAAGAATAGAGGCGGTGGTCGATTGATTTTTTTTCGAAAAAGATATTTGACAAAGGGGATGGTTCCATGGGGTTGCGAGAGATTTTATGAAATGTATATTGATTACAGTATCTTTTTTGTTTTTCTTTCCTTGGCTATCTTTCGCGTCAAGTACCGGTACGATCACAAATGATATAACAACGTCTATCATAGCAGCATTTTCCTCTGGAGCTGACTCAACTTCTGTTGCGGGTGGAGTCAATGTTGGATCTTCTGACCTTGCAAGTATAACAAATGACATCGTTGCGGACGGCGGTGTTACTGCCAATGCTTCAAAAAAGAAGTCAACAGCGATTGCAGGAGGGATTAATATTGAAGACGGTTCCATTGCTGGCAACGTCATCAACTCAGTCACCACGGGCAACGGCGGTCAGATTACTGCTGAAGCTACCGGCGATTCTGCGACTGCTGTCGCAGCAGGCGTCAATCTACAAAATGCCGCTTTCGTTGATGGAGATATAACTCTGAATGTGAACGCAACTTCTATTACAGCTATGGCTGAAAAAAAAAAATCAACCGCTGTTGCAGCAGGGATCAGTGTGAAATGAAATTTGCACAAAAAAATAACGATGTGTTTTTTTACAGTGCTTAACCGTATGAATAAATCTGTCAATCAGGTGAGAATAAAGTTAACGATTCCAACGTCTAAAAAACGGTGGATTTAACGAGGCCTAAAAGGCCCAAATATTGACCCCTTATTCGGGTTATATCAAGGAGATAAAAATGCAGAAGAAATCTATTGCTGTCGCAGCCCTGATCGTATTGATGGGTTCTAGTGCCACCTTTGCGGCAAGTGCTGGTAGCGTGACGAATGACATTCAAACCTCAGCCTCGGATATTTCAGGTACTGCATCTGGGACAAGTGCTACAGCCGTTGCGGCAGGTCTTAATGTTGATAGTGGTGATGTCTCAGACGTAACAAATAGCGTTACCGCAGACGGGGGTATCACTGCGAATGCCGCAACTGATAATTCAACAGCAGTTGCTGGTGGTGTTAATATTGAAGATGGGGGAAGTGCAGCGACGAATATTAGTAACACTATTACCACAAGTACTGGTAGCACGATAGATGCTCAGGCCACAGGAGGAGGAACAACAACAGCGGTTGCTGCCGGTATCAATATGCAAGGAGGCTCCATGGTAGGAGGAGATATAACCCAGAGTGTAACTTCTGATTCTATTACAGCTGGAGCTGCAGCAGATGATTCAACAGCCGTTGCCGGAGGCTTAAATGCTCAGGGTGGGGCATATGTGGATACCTTCAATAATACTGTGACCGCTGGGGGAAATATTAGTGCTCAGGTTACTGGTACTGGAAACGAGGCGATAGCTGTTGCTGCCGGTGCTAACGTTCAAAATGCCGCTATGGTGGTTGGTATTACTCAAACGGTTACTTCTGGTGCTGTGACTGCACTGGCGGAAGGGAGTCAATCAACTGCTGTCACTGGCGGGGTGAGCGTGAGATAATAGTCTTCTTTTTTGTGGTTGATTGTTGACTAAGGAGCCGGGAGGCCGTGTATTGAATTCTCGGCTCCTTTTTGCGCGACGCATTGTTGAGGAGCAATAGTTTGAAAAAAACAACCTTTTTAATTTTATCAGTTTTCGTCTTGTCGTATCCATGTTTTGCCTTGGATATGGATGACGGCATAGAAATTGATGATTCGATTGAAGACTACCATGAACTCGGCGAAATACAAAACAATATCAGTTTCATTGTGATGAATGCAATTACCAGGGCATATACCACAATGAATATTGATGAAGACGATGGATTGAGTGATGATTCATCTGTCTATGTAATAAATGATTCTACAGCTGACTCGTCAAATGAATTGGATGAAATCGAATCGTTACAAAATGATTCATCCGTTTCCGCTGTCAACAGTATCATAATCGGTGCCGGAAGTAACATTAACGGAGATATTATAATTATTGATAATTCTAAAGGTGAGCATGCGGCTATTTCACAATAGAAATATTCAATTGTATCATCCGTATGGATTTCGTTATTAACAATTACTTCCTATGTGTAAAATTTTCCTTTCCTAAAAAGTTAGCAGTCTCTTTTACGTTATCTGAAAGAGAAAGAAAAGTTGGTGAAATTGACCCGGCTTCATGAAGCACACTTCTTTTAGAAGCCCTTGGTATAAAATGTTCCTTTGTTTACACAGTATTTTAAAAAGCACTTCAGTTTCACCTCCTTTTTTTGGTGGAGAGTTTATTTCATTCGTATTTTTCTTTTCACAGGGCAATATATTATTTTCGACTACGCCCGGCTATCCTGTTTTTGGTTATTTCCTTCCTGTTTTGAGTCTGCTGTTTCTGTAATCTTCATGAAAATTAGTTTGTTGTCACTTTTGGTGAGGAATTTTCCGAAAATAAAATTATTTTTTTCGGAACAGGACCGGAGGGGCAAGGTCCTTGTGACTGTTTATTTTCGTAGGAATAATACGTGGATTACCACTACATGCATTTTTTATCCCGCAACCTCGTAGGGGGGGCCGTGTACTGTGTGTCCGTCCTTGTAGGATTACTTTGAGTAAATACGCAGGAATGGGGCTTTGATACCTTGCATGCAAAAAGTAGAAAATTAAATCGTTACAAATCACTAAACGAAGTTTGATGGTCAGGTGGAAAGTCAGAATTTGCGTTTTTGGCAGCGATAACTCAATGAGTTGCGACGCGGGAAAAGGGTATTTGGGAATTTTTACGAATTCATCGAACATAAAAATGCAAAATAAACGGAGAAAATAATGAAAAGAAACAGCGCCCTGTTGATATGTTGTTTCTGTGTATTGTTTTATTCAGGCTGCTCCAAGATAGATCCTCGACAGGTCAGCATCGACATTCCTTCCGGTACTCCTGAGGTAAAGCAGACAGAGTTTAAGGAGGCGTTGCGGAAACTCGGGAGGATGGCAGAAATATATGGTGTGGAGACACGTATAATGCTCGACAAGATAGGCGATAATACGGGGACTTCTGTGCATACAAAGGCTGAGATACCGTATGATGTGACAGAGATGACAGCAAGTGCCTTGAATTCTATCGGGAGTAATATTGCATTTATTCCATATCGTCCTGATATTGTATCTAATTTAAAAAATTTAGGGTATCAAAATTTTGCCCATAAATTTACTCCTTCTGGAATTGTGACAGGAGGTATTACTGAATTTGATAGAGGATTGGAGACACAGGAAGGCTCCGAAGATTTGGGTTACAGAACGACAGAACTTGGGAGGAAAATACCGCTCGGGATTGATTATAATCGGGGTGAAATAAAAAGTGTTGCTCGTATTGCAATTGATTACAATATGATAGATGTTTCAACCATGAGTGGTATATCAGGAGTACAGACGACGAATACCATGCTGGTGCATAAGGGCGTTGGTAATAAAGAATTGGGCATTACTCTTTTCGGCCCTACGTTCGGCCTGAAAGGTGAAATGAAAAAGGTTGAGGGGAGGCACGGTGCGCTTCGACTTCTTATACAGACCAGTATGGTTCAATTGGTCGGGAAGTATCTTGATTTGCCTTATTGGAGACTGTTGCCCGAAGCTTTGCCTGACCCAATCGTGGAATCCTATGTTAGCCGGGCGTGGAATTACCAGATGAATGAAAATACGCGCATTCGTAAAGTACAGGAACTGCTTGTTATGCATGGTTACGAGGAGGTCGGCCTGACCGGAAAGCTTGATCAGGTAACAGGGAAGGCGATAGAGGATTTTGCTGATACGGCGAATTGCTCACCAGCTGTTGATTTTGAATTGTACAGCGCACTTTATTATTTTGTTCCCCTTGACGATGAGGCTCTTCGGCGTCGGTATTCCTTGGTGAGTAAAATAATAGAAGAAAAATTGAAAGCGAAGCAACAGTTCTTGCAGGAGAAAGCACGGCAGGAGGCTGAAAAAGCATCTTTGAAAGAGGAACAGGCGAAACCATAGCGGCCGGATTTAATGACTGACCGTTGATTACGCTGATTTATCAAAATAAATAGGAGGTAAAGAAAATGAAAAAGAATTGGTGGAAAAAAGGAACTTTGGCTGTCGTATTGGCGGCGGCGAGTGCTGTATTTTCTATATTGTCATCACCTGCGCAGGCAATTGAAGAGGAAATGGTGCAGAAATTAATTGCTTCAGATGGAGCAGAATTCGATGTTTTCGGATATTCAGTATCTGTTTCCGGCGACATAGCTGTGATCGGGGCTCCTGCAAGTGACGATAACGCTGGCTCAACATATGTGTTCACCCGCACGGACACGGATTGGAACCAGACCGCTAAACTCATACCGGACGACGGTGCCGTTTCCGACGCTTTTGGTTCCTCAGTGTCCATTTCCGGCTATACAGCCGTGATCGGGGCTCCTGCAAATGACGATAACGTTGGCTCAACATATGTGTTCACCCGCACGGACACGGGCTGGAATCAGACCGCCAAACTCATACCGGCCGACGGTGCCGCTTCTGACGCTTTCGGTTCCTCAGTGTCCATTTCTGGTGACACTGTCCTGATTGGGGCTCACGGAGCTAGCGATAACGGCACTTATTCCGGCTCAACATATGTGTTTACCCGTACGGACACGGGCTGGAATCAGACCACCAAGCTCATACCTGATGACGGTATTGCTTATGGTAATTTCGGTCAATCTGTGATTGTTAACGAAAATATTGCAGTGATTGGTGCTCCCGGAGATGACGATAATGGTACTTATTCCGGTTCGGCATACGTGTTCACTCGCACGGACGCTGGCTGGAATCAGACCGCCAAAATCGTACCAGCTGAAGGGGTCCCTCAAAGTTTTTTTGCCCAGTCGATCTCTTTGTCCGGTGATACAGCCATATTTTCGGCATACGAGCAAAATGACAGTGGTTCTTATTCCGGTGTGGCTTACCTGTTCACCCGTACGGACACGGGTTGGAATCAGACCGCAAAGCTCACACCAGACTACGACGGCGTGCCTTTTGCCTATTTATTAAGTCAGGTATCTGTCTCCCTGTTTGATAATACCGCACTGATCGGGACACCTGACTATGATGGCTATTCTTATTCCGGTGCAGCCTATTTGTTCACTCGTACGGACAGCGGTTGGCAGGAGTCCGAACTGGTCATGCCGGAGGATAATGCCGTTAATGACTGGTTCGGTTCAGCCGTCTTCTTATCTGGCAATACTGCGCTGATCGGAGCACGAGGAAGTAACGATAATTCCGGTGCTGTCTACCTGTTGAGTCTCGGCGGAAATGATATCGATAACGACGGTGTGGTTGATGATGAAGACAACTGCCCGGATACAGCTAACCCGCTTCAGGAAGACACTGACGAAGACGGAGAAGGTGACGCCTGTGATTCGGACGATGACAACGACGGTGTGTCGGATACCGGTGACAACTGCCCGTTGTCTGCTAATTTCGATCAGAATGATATTGATCAGGACGGCATCGGCGATGCCTGTGATGAAGATATCAATATAGATCCGAGCGGGACAAGCATTTACCTCAAGCCGCTCTATACCGCTCTGGACGGAGCGTCCATCAAAACCGCTGTGATGCACGGCCTTGGCGATGTGCTTGCTTCCTTTTCCGCCTTCACGGTTTCTTTCGGCACGGATATCGCCGACCCAGCGTTTACCTACACCGTTGAAGAGCCGGAGTTCACTTCAACGAGCACTTTGCTCAGGTATAACGCCGACGGCGTCAGCATCTTCTGCGCCGTTTCCCAGGAACGTTGCGTGATTGGTATTAGCCGCAAGAACTTCGAGGATGAGCTTATGTCCACAGACATGACCCTCAGTATCGATGTTGACGGCGTGCTGTACCGCTATCAGGGGGAATGGAATTTGAATGATTCTTATGCGCTGAAGACGTACACGCCTGCGAGCGAGTAACAGAAGTAATGACGTCAGCAGACTCAGCTGAATGTTTTTGTCAGCCGCAGTGGTGATTTTTTATTTCTGATCGTCGCTGCGGTAACTGTAAACGGAGGGTATAGGCTGATAAATCGATTTTCCTCCCCCAAAAAAAGAAACAAGGAGAAAGAAATGAAGAAGACGAGAATGTTACGTAAATTTACCGGAGCTGCATTGACGGCAGTGGCTCTTGCCGCATCCCCGGTTGCGGCCCAGGAAGCTGTCGATGTGGAGATGACAGGCAGCAGTGTGACGCTCAGCCCTTTGCAGACATCACGCGACTCAGCCCTGTTCAAACCGACAGAGATGGAAGGACTCGCGGATGCAGCGGCATCTTTTACCGATTTCAACCTTTCAATCGGGACTGATCCAGCCAACGCGGCTTTTACTTACGACCTCGTAGCTGGAGATTTCACTACGCATACGAGCAGCTTGTTGCGGTATAATGCTGACGGTGTCAATATCTTCTGTGCTCTTTCTCAGCAGCGCTGTGTTGTTGGTGTCAGCGGCAAAGATATTGATGATGACCTTGCCTCTGAAGAAATGAGCTTCAGTATGAGTTTTGACGGGACCACCTTTCAGAATCATGGCGAGTGGTTGGAGAACGAGGGAGCGTATCAGACCACCTATACTTATCTTCAGGCTTTCCCAACAGTTTCTACGGTTACTTCTCCGGCCACAGGCCGTGTTTGGATGGATCGGAATTTAGGAGCGAGTCGGGTTGCGACGAGCTTTGATGATCAAGAGGCAATTGGAGACCTGTATCAATGGGGACGGGGTAATGACGGTCACGAAAAGCGCGACAGTGAGTTGACTTACACAACAAGCGACACAGATGAACCGGGACACGGTATGTTTATTGTCGGATCGTCGACAGCATCTTATGACTGGCGTAGCCCCCAAAATGACAGTTTATGGCAGGGAGTAGACGGTATCAACAATCCGTGTCCCGATGGTTTTCGAGTGCCGACAAAAGATGAATTTGACGCCGAGCGATTGGCATGGGCTAGCTTGGATAGTTCTGGAGCATACGATTCATTTTTAAAACTAACTACGACTGGAAAGCGGTATGTGGACGGGCGTGGGATAGATTTTTCCGATTTATATAGCTACTATTGGACAAGTACTGCTAGTGGTATAAGCGCTTATTTTTTGTGGATTTCAGCGAATACAGCTTCTTGGTATGCTGATGTCGGGCGTTCTATGGGAGTAGCTGTGCGTTGCATTAAGGATGAGTAATCAGCTGGCCTGTGCCATAGAGCTCGTATCCAGAAAATATTAATTCAGCGGATTGAGCTGAATGTTAAGACCTGTATCAACTGCAGCGGTGTCATTTTTACTTATGATCGCCGCTGCGGTAACTGTAAACAGGGGGGATAGGCTGATAAATCGATTGACCTCCCCCAAAAAAAGAAACAAGGAAAAAGAAATGAAGAAGACGAGAATGTTATGTCAATTTGCCGGAGCGGCATTGACTGTTGCGGCGCTTTCCGTATCCCCGGTAGCGGCTCAGGACGCTGTTGATGTGGAGATGGCGGGGAGCAGTATCACGCTCAGCCCCCTACATACATCCCGTGACTCGGCCCTGTTCAAACCGACAGAGATGGAAGGACTCGCGGATGCAGCGGCATCTTTTACCGATTTCAACCTTTCAATCGGGACTGATCCAGCCAACCCGGCTTTTACTTACGACCTCGTAGCTGGGGATTTCACTACGCATACGAGCAGCTTGTTGCGGTATAATGCTGACGGTGTCAATATCTTCTGTGCTCTTTCTCAGCAGCGCTGTGTTGTTGGTGTCAGCGGCAAAGATATTGATGATGACCTTGCCTCTGAAGAAATGAGCTTCAGTATGAGTTTTGACGGAACCACCTTTGAAAATTACGGCGAGTGGATGGAGAACGAGGGGGCCTATCAGACAACTTATACCTATCTGCAGGCGATTGAGGAGGAGGTCGTTCCGACCGTCACTTCACTCACCGGTCGGGTGTGGATGGACAGAAATCTGGGGGCAACCCAAGTGGCGCAGCACGCTAACGATACCGAGGCATACGGCGATCTGTATCAATGGGGCCGAGAAACAGATGGTCACGAAAAAGAGGATTCTGCCATTCTTGTAGGGCAAGCAGAAACTGATAATCCCTCACACGCAAATTTTTTAGCTGGAAGTGCAGACTGGCGGAATCCCTCGAATGCCGCCTTATGGACCACGCTTACAGGTTTAAACAACCCGTGCCCAGCAGGCTTTCGTATCCCAACTATGAGTGAGTGGTTAGCCGAGATAGACGCCTCAGCTTTAGCAGTATTAAATGTCCCGTGGAACGGATTTCGGAACACGGACGGCACTCTCAACAGACCTCCAACATCTTCATATGGATATTACTGGTCAAGTACCACAGACTCGGATACAACAAGGGCATATAGGTTGTCATGGAAAGACGGCATCTTAGGCACTGCGTTTGTCGGGACTAGTGCAAAATCATTTGGACATGCTGTACGATGCATCAAGGATTAATTTAGGAATGAGGATTTAATAACTGTCCCATTTGCCTGGCCGAGGTGCATATCAGAAAAGAAGCGGTGGTTTTAGCGGACGACCTGAATGCCAATAAATTGTTCGATAGCCGTAGCGGTGGTTTTTTATTTCTGATCGTCGCTGCGGTAACTGTAAACGGAGGGTTTAGGCTGATAAATCGATTTTCCTCCCCCAAAAAAAGAAACAAGGAGAAAGAAATGAAGAAGACGAGAATGTTGTGTCAAATCAGCGGAGCGGCCTTGACTGTTGCAGCCCTTTTCGTATCCCCGGTTGCGGCCCAGGAAGCTGTCGATGTGGAGATGACAGGCAGCAGTGTGACGCTCAGCCCTTTGCAGACATCACGCGACTCAGCCCTGTTCAAACCGACAGAGATGGAAGGACTCGCGGATGCAGCGGCATCTTTTACCGATTTCAACCTTTCAATCGGGACTGATCCAGCCAACGCGGCTTTTACTTACGACCTCGTAGCTGGAGATTTCACTAAGCATACGAGCAGCTTGTTGCGGTATAATGCTGACGGTGTCAATATCTTCTGTGCTCTTGCTCAGCAGCGCTGTGTTGTTGGTGTCAGCGGCAAGGATATTGATGATGACCTTGCCTCTGAAGAAATGAGCTTCAGTATGAGTTTTGACGGGACCACCTTTCAGAATCATGGCGAGTGGTTGGAGAACGAGGGAGCGTATCAGACCACCTATACTTATCTTCAGGCTTTCCCAACAGTTTCTACGGTTACTTCTCCGGCCACAGGCCGTGTTTGGATGGATCGGAATTTAGGAGCGAGTCGGGTTGCGACGAGCTTTGATGATCAAGAGGCAATTGGAGATCTGTATCAATGGGGACGAGCTGGAGACGGACATGAAAAGCGTGACAGTGAGGTTACTTCCACGACAAGTGGCGCAGATGAACCAGGACACGGTATGTTTATCACCGGGTCGTCGGCAGCATCTTGGGACTGGCGCAACCCCCAAAATGACAGTTTATGGCAGGGAGTAAACGGTATCAACAATCCGTGTCCCGATGGTTTTCGACTGCCGACGAAAGACGAATTTGACGCCGAGCGGCTGGCATGGACCAGCTTGAATAGTTCTGGGGCGTACGATTCATTTTTAAAACTAACTACAACTGGAAAGCGGTATACAGACGGGCGTGGAATAGATTTTTCCGATCTATACAGCTACTATTGGACAAGTACTGCTAGCGGTACAAGTGCTTATTTTTTATGGATTTCATCTGGTACAGCTTCTTGGTATGCTGATGTCGGACGTGCAATGGGAGTAGCTGTGCGTTGTATTATGGATGAAAATTAGCACTGGCGTGGTGCGCGGCGTCCAGAGTTCACAGCAACCAGCACCCTGCTCAGGCACAACGCCAACGGTGTCAGTATTTTCTGTGCTGTCACCTAGGAGCGTTGCGTTATCGGAATCAACCGTAAGAACTTCGAGGATGAGCTGATGTCTACGGACATGACCCTCAGCGTCGATATCGACGATACCCTGTACCGCCATCAGGGGGCCTGGAACCTGAGTGGTTCAGACGAGCTGAAAACCTATACGCCTGCGGATGAGTAATCCGGATAGCGAACACAAATATGCATTGAAACGAGAGGGGACAGGGGAATTGTTTTGTTTCCTCTTGCTGTAGCAATATACAGTGCTGACCGCAAGGCAGCATCTTATTAAAATAAACTGGAGGAAAAAGATGAAAGAAGAATGGTTGAAAACTGGATTGCTGGCTCTTGGACTGGCAGCTATGCTTGGCGTTTCGCCGTCCCCGGCTGATGCAGAAGCTGAATGGCAGTATGTAGGTACCGCAGGTTTTTCTGATGGCAGTGTCTACTATAGCAGCTATGTTTATCCTGATTTTTACCTAGCTCTGAGCAGTAATGGCACACCCTATGTTGCCTATGTTGACGGTGAAGATTGCAAAGCTAACGTGATGAGTTATGAGGGCGACGAGTGGGGTTATATCGGCTCAAAAGGGATATCCGACTCTTGTGCTGGATACTTGGGTTTCACCCTTGATGAAGAGGATGTTCCCTATGTCGTTTATCCTGACGGGTATAAAATGGGCGCCAGTGTGCAAAAATATGAGGATGGTGCCTGGAGCTACGTTGGCGAAAGAAATTTTACAGTGGTTCAGACCGAGTTTCTCAGTATCACTATTAGTGCTTCCGGTACACCCTATGTAGCATATCGAGAAGAGGGGTACACAGGAAAAGCCAGTGTGATGAGTTATAATGATGGGGCTTGGGATTATTTTGGGCCACGCATTTTTACCGAAGGGGGAGCCTATTATACCAGCATTGCCCTTGACAGTACCGGCATGCCTTATGTTGCTTATAGGGATTACGCAAATGAGAACAGAATTAGTGTGATGCGATTTGATGGTTCTGATTGGCAGCAGGTAGGCCTTACGGGTTTTTCCGAGGTTCTGGAAGGCCAAGTCAATTTTGCCCTTGACGCCGATACTCCTTATGTAGCGTATGCCGACTCTGCTCATGGAAATAGAGTAAGTGTGATGAAGTTTGATGGTGAGAACTGGGGCAACGTTGGTATACCGGGCTTCTCCGAAGGTGAAGCTCAAGAAATCAGCATTGCCATTGATGCTGGTACCCCCTATGTGGCATATGTAGATTCTGCTAATGGAAATAAAGCCAGCGTAATGAAGTTCGATGGTGAGAACTGGGGCAACGTTGGTATGCCGGGCTTCTCTACAATAGCAAATAATACCAGGATTGCTCTTAATGGCAGCGGGATACCATATGTCGCTTATATTGATCAAGAGCGCTCTGGAAAGATCAGTGTAATGACATTGGGCAACTCTGATTCTGACAGCGACGGCATAGCCGATGACGAAGACAACTGCCCGGATACAGCCAATCCAGACCAGGAAGACGCAGATAACGACGGAGAAGGCGACGTCTGTGATTCAGACGATGACAACGACGATGTACCGGACGTTTCTGACAACTGTCCGTTGACCCCCAACTTCGAGCAGGATGATATCGATCAGGACGGCATCGGCGATGTCTGTGATGAAGATATTAATATAGATCCAACTGGAACCAGTATTTACCTCAAACCTTTCTATAGCGCTCTGGACGGAGCATCCATCAAAACCGCCGTGATGCACGGCCTCGGCGACGCACTTGCTTCCTTTTCCGCCTTCACGGTTTCTTTTGGCACCGACATCACCGATCCTGCCTTCACTTATACTGTGGAGGAATCGGAGTTCACAGCAACCAGCACCCTGCTCAGGCACAACGCCAACGGTGTCAGTATTTTTTGTGCTGTCACCCAGGAGCGTTGCGTTATCGGAATCAACCGTAAGAACTTCGAGGATGAACTGATGTCTACGGACATGACCCTCAGCGTCGATATCGACGGAGTGCTGTACCGGCATCAAGGGTCTTGGAATTTGAATGATTCACCGGAGCTGAAAATTTATACGCCTGTGAGTGAATAACAGAAACGGTGACCTCAACGAATTCAGCTGAGCGTCATGTTTTACCAACCACAGTGGTTATTTTTTATTCTAGGTCGCCACTGTGGTACCTAAAAAAGGGATATAGATTGATGAATCACTTCTAGCCCCTAAAAACAAGGAGAAGATAGATGGAGACTCATCGATTGGTCAATAAAAAGTGTATATAATTAATTGACTAAACATAAACAAATCATAACGTTATAAGAGATGCCGGTATTTTGACCGTATTTGCAGAGATGTCCTTTAAGCGCTATATTGGGCCAGATAATAAGTATTCCTAAACAGGAAACTTCTCAACAGCCTATTTTCACAAGCAATCATCCAATATGTTGATTTCACTTACTAAGATTTCAAGGTTTTGTTTTTTCATGTAAAACAATTAATTCAATTACTAGATTATTAACCAATCGGTGAGTGGAGATGAAAAAGTTATTTCAATTTACCGGAACCGCAATGACAGTTGCGGCTCTTTCCGTATCCCCGGTCGCGGCCCAAGATGCCGTCGACGTGGAGATGGCGGGCAGCAGTATCACGCTCAATTCTTTATATACATCCCAAGACTCGGCCTTGTTCAAGCCGACAGCAATGGAAGGTCTTGCGGATGCAGCAGCATCTTTTACTGACTTTACCCTTTCCTTCGGAACTGATCCAGCGGACCCGGCTTTTACCTATGAGCTTGTAGAAAACGATTTCACTAACCATACCAGTACGTTGTTGCGGTACAACGCCGACGATGTCAATATTTTCTGCTCCCTTTCTCAGCAGCGTTGTGTTGTCGGGATCAGAAGAAAGGATATTGATGACGGCCTTGTCTCAGAAGATATTTATTTCAATATTGATTTTGATGGAGTCTCTTTTCAGAACCACGGCGAGTGGATGGAGAGCGAGGGGGCCTATCAGGCCACCTATACCTATCTTCAGGCGATTGAGGAGGAGGTCGTTCCTACCGTCACTTCGGCCACCGGTCAGGTATGGATGGATCGTAATCTCGGTGCGAGTCGGGTGGCGCAAAGTACCGACGACATCGAATCCTATGGCGATTTGTATCAATGGGGAAGGGGAACAGACGGACATCAGTACCGGGACAGTAATACGACTTCTACTTTATCCGCAGAAGATGCGCCTGGACATTCGTATTTTATTATAGGTAGCTCAGACTATGGAGACTGGCGTCAGCCGGAAAATCTTGCGTTATGGCAGGGAGTGGACGGGATAAATAATCCATGTCCAACTGGATTTAGGCTTCCGACCGAAGAGGAGTGGAGAGCAGAGACAGATATGTATGGTCCCAAGGCAGTAGACGTTTTTAACTCCCCTTTGAAAATACCAGCGGCGGGATATCGCCTTTTTGATGGTGTCGTTATAGCAGAAGGAACAGCTGCTGTACTGTGGAGTAGTACGTCAGCCCTTTCTCAAAACTCGATGGTTGTTGCGTTGCTTTTTGATTATGATGCTATTGGACACGACGGAGTTTCTCGCACAGAAGGTAGTAGCGTTCGTTGTATCAAGGATTAAGTTTTGTCTTGTAGGGAGCATTCCCAAAAAGTAGGAAATATTTCGAACGAACACGCTATTCACTTTTTATAGATATATTATAAAGTTAAGCTGCTCATGTCAATATCTGTAAAGCGAATTATAAAAACAATATGCTCAGGCAAGTGAACGCAAACCATCAAAATTGAGATGGTTTGGTCACAATTAAAGATGGTGAGTCATCTCTCTAAAGAGAAAGTGATTGTAAAAACATTATGTTAGTCTTCTCGCAACACGACCGTTTTTTACCTACTTTTTGGGAATGCACCCGTCTTGTAGCATAATTGTGTACCTGCTAAGCAATCATCAATAGTACACCGGATGACGTAATTCCGGTGTACCCTGCCTTACCCTGATATCGAAAGATACCAGGACCAAACAGTAAAAATATCTTTCTGAAAAAAAAGCCAGGACATAGCTGCTAAGGATAAGAAAGGACCAAAGGGAATGCGGGTCTGGCCGCCCTTTTTTTGCTGGAACATGGCTGCGATGCCGACAATCGAGCCAGTCAGCGAGCTGAAAAAGATAACGTAGAGGAGGCATTGATAGCCGAGAAAGGCCCCGATCATGGCCAAGAGTTTGATGTCCCCGCCGCCCATGCCCTCGCGCCCTGTGAGGAGAGAATAGCCCTTGGCGACCGCATAAAGAATTCCGCCTCCCAGAAGAATGCCCAGGCCAGACTCTTGCCAGCTGACCAAGGGGTTGAAGAAAGAGCTGGCAAAGCCGATCAGGATGCCGGGTAGGCTGATTTTATCTGGAATAATTTGCAGGTGGATATCAATGAAAATGATGACCAGTAAGGCCGCAAGAAAGAGGAAGTAAAAGGGCAGGATAAAAGAAAATCCAAAGCGATTATATAGGGCCAGGGAAAGGAGGGCCATGCAGAGTTCGACAACAGGATACTGCAACGAGATCGAAGCCTTGCAGGTCCTGCATTTGCCCCGCAGGGCAAGGTAACTAAATATGGGTATGTTCTCGTACCAGTGGAGGGCTGTGTCGCATTTCGGACAATGAGAGGCCGGAAAGACCACGGATTGGTCCTCATCAGGCAGTCTAAAAATGACGACGTTGAGGAACGAGCCGATAAGGGCACCGAAAATAAAGCTATAGAGAAGGAGTATGGTTTCCATGTTTCTGTAGATCTTATGTCACTCGCTGCTTTTTAGGAGAGAATAATGTTTCCTTGAATCAAAAGGCTGTGCCGGTTATTATAGCCGAACCAGAAGGCAGAGTGCCTTCTGATTTTGTAGATTTTCCTTTTTAATGTTTACTTGTAGCCTTTTTCATGTCTGAATTCCAGCAAAAATGCAGTATTCTCAGTCGAGATTGTTTGGCGCCTGATGTCTTTCGCCTGACACTTCAGGCCCCGAGAATCGCTGCCGTGGCTCAGCCTGGCCAGTTTGTCATGGTCCGGGTCATTGAAGGGCTTGACCCTCTGCTTCGTCGTCCTTTTTCAATCCATCGTAGTTTTACCAACGGCAGTATTTCTTTGCTCTTCAAGGTGATAGGTAAAGGCACTGAGATGTTGGCTCGTCGTTGTGTGGGCGATGAGCTTGACGTGGTCGGTCCCTTAGGTAACGGTTTTGAGTTTTCTGATGAGCGGCCGGTCTGCCTGATTGGAGGTGGTATGGGGATTGCACCGCTTTTGTTTTTGGCTGAGCAGCTACTGCGTACTGGTCGCGCAACAGGAAAAGACCATGTCCTGCTCGGTGCTCGCAACAAAGATGAATTGGCTCCTTTCGCGGAACAATTTTCCGCTTTGGGCTATGCAGTCCAGCTGGCAACGGATGACGGCAGCATTGGGCATAAGGGCTTCATCCCTGATCTCCTTGATTTTGTTCTATCCACAGTGGACCAGGTCTACACCTGCGGTCCGCACCTGATGATGGAAAATATTGTTCGCCAATGCCAACAAGCTGAGGTGCGCTGTCAGGTTTCCCTGGAAACGCATATGGCCTGTGGCATGGGGGCCTGCCTTGGTTGCACAGTGAATGGAAAAAGAGGCTTGGTTCATGTCTGTAAGCAGGGGCCTGTTTTTAATGCGGATCAACTGGAATGGAGTCTGTAATGGGAGAAATGGAAGAATCTGGTATGGACTCCAGATCTGGAGCAAAGATTGCACCCTGCGGTACGCCTGATTTGCGGGTGCAAATCGGTTCCCTTGCCTTGCGCAATCCGGTGATGACCGCCTCGGGTACCTTTGGCTATGCCCGCGAATTTGAGAATCTGGTCGATCTTGACCAGTTGGGCGGCATAATTGTCAAGGGAATCTCTTTGCAACCCAAACCGGGTAATCCTCCGCCCAGAATCGTTGAGACGGCCTGTGGTATGCTCAATGCTATTGGCTTGGAAAATGTTGGAGTGGATCGTTTTATCACAGGAAAAATGTCTTATCTGCGCAAGCTCTCAGCCCCGGTTGTGGTGAATATCCTTGGCGACTCGGTAGAGGAGTACAGTGAGATAGCACGCAGGCTGGATGGAGTGGAAGGAATCGCAGCCCTGGAAGTAAACATCTCCTGCCCAAATGTGAAAAAAGGCGGGGTCGCCTTTGGTACGGTACCGGCAATGGCGGCTCGGGTGACCGAAGCAGTACGCCAGTCCACCACATTACCCCTGATCGTCAAGCTCTCACCCAATGTCACGGATATTGTTGTTATGGCACGGGCGGTGGCTGATGCCGGCGCTGATGCGGTCTCTTTGATCAATACTCTAATCGGTATGGCCATTGACCCGATCAGTAGAAGGCCAAGATTAGCCAATGTAATTGGTGGGCTGTCTGGCCCTGCAATTAAACCAGTAGCCCTGCGCATGGTCTGGCAGGTTGCCCAGGCTGTTTCTCTGCCGGTGATCGGTATTGGTGGAATCACAACGGCGAATGATGCTTTGGAATTTCTTCTGGCCGGAGCAAGTGCGGTTCAGATCGGTACCGCAAATTTTTACGATCCCTCTTCGGCGGAAAATATCGTGCAGGGACTGACGAGCTATCTGCAAGAGCAGGGTGAAGACCGTCTGGTTGATATTATCGGTACCTTGAAGACAGGAACAGATTAATGGCACAGATGACACGAGGAAAAATCTGCGTTTCTTTGGCCGGGGCCGATGTTGCCGCCCTTGCAGCTCAGGCCGGTCAGGTTGCGGACCGGGCAGAGGTGATAGAGGTGCGCCTGGACAGTATGCAGCACCCTGATGTGCCAGCCTGCTGTGCCGCATTGGATAAGCCCCTGCTTTTTACCAATCGACCAAACTGGGAAGGCGGTGCTTTTGACCGTTCGGAGGAGCAACGGATAGAACCGCTTTTGGAGGCTATTCAGCAACAGGCCGCCTATGTTGATTATGAGCTGCGGGCGGAGCAATGCTTACGGAAACAGCTCCTGAAAGCCATGTCAGATGGGCCAACCCGAATGATTCTCTCCTGGCATAATTTTGAAGACACCCCGCCGCAGGAAGAGTTGGAAAAGATCTTGGCGCAAATGGTGGAGAGCGGTGCTCGTACCGATAAGACAGACAGGATCGTCGGCAAAATCGTAACCACCGCCCATAGCTCGGAGGATGCCTTGCGGGTTCTCCGTCTTCAGGAGCAGGCCAAGGCAGCGAACTTCCCCCTGAGTTGTTTCTGCATGGGAGATCCGGGCCGCGTTACGCGCCTTGCCACCCTGTATCTTGGCGGCTATATGTCCTATGCCTGCCTGAACGATGCCGAGGCCACGGCCCCTGGCCAGCTGTCGCTTGAGCAGCTGCAAAAACTGACTGCTCTTCTTGTTGTAGCGTGAGTACGTTATCCTGCTTTTGTTGAGAAAAAAAACATGTCTATTGATGGAAAAACAGAGCTGTACGGAATAATTGGCAATCCGGTCCGTCATTCCCTGAGTCCGGCCATGCATAATGCCGGATTTGCCACAATGGGGAGGAACTGGGTTTATGTGCCCATGGAAGTAATAAATATTGAACAGGGAATTGCCGGGTTGCGGGCTCTGGGATTTCGAGGCGTCAGTGTTACGGTGCCGCATAAGGAGTCGGTTATTCCCTTTCTTGACGAGATTGATCCGGTGGCAGAAAAGATCGGGGCAGTCAACACCTTGATTTTCCGTAAAGACAAGGATGGGAGGGTGCTTCTGCGCGGTCTGAATACGGATTGGCTGGGTGCCAATACTGCCTTGGCAGAAAAGGTCAATTTGCAGCAAAGTCGAGTGCTGGTTGTCGGAGCAGGTGGTTCGGCCAAGGCTGTAGGCTTCGGCCTGGTTCAGGCTGGGGCAAAGGTGATGATTGCCAACAGAACCACAGAAACCGGCAAGGCCCTTGCTGACTGGCTCGGTTGCCCCTTTGTGCCTTTGGAGGATGTTGCTGGCGTTTCTGCGGATGTGCTGATCAATACCACTTCAGTGGGGATGGAACCAAATAATGAGGGCATTGTAATTCCTCCTTCTCTTTTGTCTGGATTTTCCGTGGTCATGGATATTGTCTATGCACCGTTGGAAACCCGACTCCTCCGGGAAGCCAAGGCTTCTGGCTGCCAAATTATTGATGGTTTGGCTATGCTGCTTTATCAAGGGGCTGCTCAGTTTAAGAGTTGGACCGGAGGAACGCCTCCCCAGCTGATCATGCGCTCTGCCTTGGAAGAAGAATTGCGCAGACGGACCGTTGCCTGAGATTGTCTTATTGGGCGCTGGATCATAAGTGGGATGCCCCGTACCTGACCTGAACCGTTATTCTTCGAGAAAACACAGGGGGTTGTTCCTACGGAATTCGGCATAAGAAGGTAAGGTATTCCTTATTGAATCCCCTTGCCGCAGCATTTTAATAAAAAAGTAGAATAAAGATATAATGAGAGAAATAACCCCGGTTGATACCTTAGATGCCGTTGTCCAAGTACCTGGCTCAAAGAGTCTGACCCAACGAGCCCTGATAGCCGCTGCCTTGGCATGTGGCGAATCCACCCTTGTCGGCCCGTTGGCCAGTGAAGATACGGCCTACACCATAAAAGCTCTTCGGCAAATGGGTATAGCGGTGGATGACAGCGATCCCGTAGCCTGGGTGGTGCAAGGTTCTGGAGGCGGGATTCAGGCTCCGGAGGAGAATATTTTTCTCGGTAATAACGGAACAGCGACTCGATTCCTGACCTCTGTGGCGGCCTTAGGAAAGGGACGATTTTGGATCACCGGCGGGGAACGCATGGCTGAGCGACCCATTGAGCCTCTTATCCAGGCCTTGCGGGGCTGGCAAGTGCAGATACAGAGTGAGGCGGCCAATGGTTGTCCTCCTCTGTCCATTGATGCTGATGGCCTTTCGGGCGGCGAGACCGTGTTGCCAGAAGGAAAATCCAGTCAATACCTTTCCTCCTTATTGCTGGTGGCCCCGTATGCGGCAAAAAAAGCTGATTTAAAGGTGGAAGGCGAGGTTTTTTCCCGTCCCTATGTGGAGATGACTCTGGCTGTTATGGCGGAGTTTGGAGTTTGGGTCGAGGTTACTCCAGAGATGAATTATTTTCGAATTCCGCAAGGATGCTATCAGGGAACACAGTATCGCATTGAGGGCGATGCCTCTGGGGCCTCATACTTTTGGGCGGCAGCCGCTATTACCGGTGGAAAGGTCAATGTGGCCAATGTGCCGGTGCCTTCTTTACAGGGCGATGCCCAACTTGTGCCTCTGCTGGAACGGATGGGCTGCGAGGTGGAGCGGTGTAAAGGAGGGATCACTGTACAGGGGCCAGAACGCCTACAGGGGATAGCAGTGGATATGAGCAATATGCCGGATGTTGCCCCAACGCTGGCTATTGTGGCTGCCTTTGCCGAAGGAACCACAGTGATTAATAATATCGCCCATCTTCGCATTAAGGAATGTGACCGGCTGGCGGTGATGGTCAGTGAGTTGCGGAAGATGGGAGCTGATGTTGAAGAGGAAGAAGATCGGATGATTATCCACGGTCGGGCTGGCGGGGCCAATCTGTACGGGGCTGATATTGCGACTTTTGAGGATCATCGCATCGCCATGTGCTTTGCCGTGGCTGGATTGCGGGTTCCTGGGGTGAAAGTCCACGGTGAGGAATGCGTGGCTAAGTCCTTTCCTGATTTTTGGGAGCGGTTTGAGGGGATGTTGGGGTAGTGGGAAGGGGGGGAACTGGTGTTTTCAACAGAGATGAATAGCGATTTAGATATTGATATGAACGGAAAAGCAGAAGTTGCCCAGGAAATTGAAGACTTTATCCAGGATTGGCACTGGAGTAAAAAATCACACGCCTATGCCAGGGATTTATGTAAATATTTATTTCAATTTTTCAACGAGCTGGAACAGCAAGGTCTTTCTGAAAAGACGATCAGGAAGCATACTGATAATTGCTGGCATATTGGTATTCTTGAGTGTCAATATGGTTATCGCAACAAGTTCGTTCCTGGAGAGGTTTTTTATAGCCCGGAGGCAGATTATGACTATGAGTTTAAGCGTAAGGTGAGTGATTCTGCTTATGCAGTTAATTCATATAAATCTACCTGGCGAAAGATTTATAAATATACAAAAACGTTGGGGTTGATTGAGTAAAGAATATTCCAGTTGGGTAGTAAGGTGCGGCTCCCGCACAAAAAATGGTGCATGGAATGCACCCAGCAAGCTTGCCAAAGGAAAAAGTAAATCCAGGTGATGAGTCATGCAGGATAAACCGGTATTTCACGGACGATTGAAATACGATGTGTTTTTTAAGAAAATTTTTCATCAGAAACACATCCTGAAAGCCTTTCTTAATGCTGCATTAGCATCTGAGTTGTCATCCCCCATTGTTGATCTTTCCTATGAACCCACAGAATTTATTATCACGGGACCGGCAAAACTCATTCAGAAAACAAAGCATGATGTCATAGACGTTTTTTGCATCACCGAGCAGAATCAACATATTCTCGTGGAACTGCAAAAAGGTACCGATGCACGGGCAATGGCACGGTTTCTTAATTATCAGTGCCGAAACTATTCCAGTCAATTTCAAACCGGTTCAGGATATAACGAAGTTCTTTCGTGCTACAGTATCTGTTGGTTCTTCGAGTTGCAGCCGCCTCATAAGCGAATCAAAGAAATTATCAAACTAACATCGGACTGCAAAAAGACCGCGTGGAATTTTGCTTGGGAGATCATCGCACTCTATCCGAAAAATATCCCTGAAAGCCATATCAAGCGGCAGCAGATTAATCAGCTTGAGGAGTGGCTCCTCCTTGATGTTGTTCAGGACATAGACACAGCCCGTACAATGCACGGGTTGTTGCGTACGCAGGAGGTCAAGGAGGCATTCAATCAAATGGATCTGTCAGACTTATCTGAAGAGCAGATCCGGCGTATTATTTTTGAGGAACAATATGCGGAGAATATAGATTTATATGAGGAAAAACTGCGTGAGCGAGAAAGAGAAAATAAACTTGAAATAGCAAAGAATTTTTTGGCGCAGGATATTGCAATCGATATTATTGCCCGCTCGACTGGAATAGAAGAGCAAGAATTAGAGAAGATCAAGCAGTCATTAGGTCAATGATTTCCGGTCAGATTGAAGAGTAGCCGGGTAGGGCGCAGGAAGATTGTGTGTTGCTGACTTTTTCGGAGGCTGTTCCGAATCGGCCTTGACCTTTTTGGAGTAGGGTCCATAATAGTCTGGAATCTTCCAGATGAGTTCCCCAAGAGAAAGATACTGTGAATCATTCTCAGTCGGTTGACTGGAACGAAGTTCCGTATTAGTTTTTGTCTCATTGGATATTAAACGTAACTTAAAGAACAAAAAAGTTGAGAAAGGAGATTGTATTATGGGAAATGAAAGCGAACATGTCATCACTGTGAATGACGTTGAATTTGAAGCGAAAGTAGAAAAAAACGAGCTGCCCTGCCTGGTGGATTTTTGGGCACCGTGGTGTGGTCCCTGCAAGGCCATCGGCCCTGTTATTGAAGAATTGGCTGAAGAATTTGCTGGCAAGGTGCAGATCGTCAAGATGAATGTAGATGAGAGTCCTGCGACTCCAGGTAAATTCGGTATCAAGGCCATCCCGACCCTGATTCTGTTTAAGGACGGCGAAGCAGTTGACCGTATCACCGGTGCTGTGGGCAAAGCCCAGCTCAAAGAGCTGATCAGCAAAGCCTCTTAAGCATTTTTAGAAGCAGGCACTCTAGGGCGAACATTTGTGTTCGCCCTTTTTCATGCCGGGCGCTGACACTGTTCGCTTTTCCATGTCGAGCGTACACGCAGGTTTTCTCCTGTAATCCTGCGCCGAAAAAGGGGGTTTTTACCCAATTTTTCCTGATTTTTTTACATCTTTTCGGAATATTTTTTATGAAGAAAACAGATTATCAACTGATCATTATCGGTGGCGGACCAGCCGGATTGACAGCAGGAATGTATGCTGCACGGGGTCGTCTAAAAACATTACTTATTGAAAAAGGGGCTACCGGTGGTCAAGTGCTGCTGACAGATTGGGTGGATAATTATCCTGGTTTTCACGAAGGCATCACCGGATTTGAATTGATGGATCAGATGACAGCCCATGTTGATCGTTTCGGCCTGGAGAAAAAATTTGCTGCTGTTGCTTCAATGGACCTTCAAGGAGAGCAAAAGGTGATCAGTTTGGAGTCAGGGGAAAAACTCACTGCCCAAACCGTCATCATCAGTACCGGTGCCAAGCCGAGAAAACTCAATATCCCTGGTGAAGAAGAGCTGTCTGGAAAAGGAGTTTCTTATTGCGCCACCTGTGATGGTCCGTTCTATCGAGATCAGGAGATCGCAGTGGTGGGCGGTGGCAACACAGCCATTCAGGAGGCCTTGCATCTGACAAAATTCGCCTCCAAAGTCACTGTTATTCATCGGCGTGATACCTTGCGTGCCACAGCCATTCTTCAGGAAAAAGCCTTTACCGAGGAAAAAATTGAGTTTATTTGGGACGCTCAGGTCAACGAGGTCGTCGGTAATGACGAGGGCGTCGAATCCCTGAAGATTCAACATAATGACGGTTCAACATCTAGCCTGCCAGTCACCGGTTTTTTCATCCTGATCGGGGTGGTACCCAATAATGAGATGTTGCCCATGGATCAACTGGAAATCGATGAGGGCGGTTTTGTTTTTACCGACCACGAGATGTGTACCAAGTTGCCCGGTGTCTATGCAGCCGGTGATATCCGTAGCAAGAATTCGCGCCAGATTATCAATGCTGCTGGAGACGGCGCGACAGCAGAGCTTTCCGCTGAGCATTATCTCAGTAACTTGTCGGGTAACGCCAGCTGAGGTGCCGACTGCCCGGTTTTTTATCAAGGGACAGGTGGGATAGCAGGCGGGATAGCAAGCGGCGTTTATGCTCGTTATCCCGCCTTTTTTATAATAGTTGGTTACAGGAGCAGAAAGAAAAGCTGGTGAAAGATATCTAATTTTGAAATTTTTGCAAAAATCTACATAGAATTGCCTAAGCAATCAAAACAGCCCATGCTAGCAATCCTCTTTCCCCTAGCTTAATCCACCCTCCATCGCTCTTTCACGCCCGCCGCTTCGAAAAATCCTTGATGGTAAAATAAGAAGCTTTTTCAAATGTGCTCCCTGCGGGTAAGCTGAAAGAGGGAGTGGCAAGGGCATGAGCTATGACGTATAACCCAAAACCCAACAAAAAAATAAGAGAAACCATATGTGCGGTATTTGCGGCGAACTCAACTTTAAAGGAAAAACCCTTGATCTCGCCACCCTTGATCGTATGAGAGACAAACTCGTCGCACGCGGCCCCAACCAATCCGGTATTTATACCAATGGCCCGTTGGCCTTTGGTCATAGACGCTTGACCATCATTGATCCATCCTTCCGCTCGCATCAACCCATGACGGATCATAACCTGGGAATAACGATTGTCTTTAACGGAACAATTTACAATCACCCAGCATTGAGGGAAGAATTAAAAAACCGAGGCTACTCGTTCTTTTCCGAGGGTGACACCGAAGTTATTCTCAAGGCATATGATGCTTGGGGAGAAGAATGCCCTAAACACCTGCACGGGATGTTTGCCTTTGCGATATGGGACGAGCGAAAAAAGAGCATGTTTTTATGTCGCGACCGAGTAGGCATCAAACCGCTCTATTTCAGCCTGTCCTCCGATAAAATTCGGTTTGCATCAAATATGCAGGCCTTACTTGCAGCCGGAGGGATTGATACAGATATTGATCCGATAGCACTCCACCATCACCTGACCCTGCACGCTGTTGTCCCTGCCCCTCGCACCCTTTTACAAGGAGTGAGGAAACTTGAACCAGGGACCAGCATGACTGTCGATCAGCATGGTAGGCAGCATACCAGGCGATACTGGCATCTTGAAGTGCAACGACCGGACCGAAGCGTAAGCGAAGAGGAATGGATCGAAAAAGTTCACTTTTCTCTCAACAAGGCTGTACAACAATATTTTTCCATTGCCGATGTTCCTGTGGGCGTCCTCCTTTCCGGGGGCTTGGATTCCAGCTTGTTGGTTGGTCTCCTGTCCAAGGCTGGCATTGACAATATCAAGACCTTTTCCATAGGATTTGAAGATGCACCATCAGAAAAAGGCAATGAATTTGAATTTTCAGATCTGATCGCTGAACACTTCCATACAGACCATCACCGCTATACTCTATCCAATAGCGAAGTACTGAAACACCTGCCCGATGCCGTCCAGGCCATGTCGGAACCCATGGTGGCACAAGATGCTGTGGCATTTTATCTGCTCAGTCAACGCGTGTCACAGACCGTGCCGGTTGTGCAGAGCGGCCAGGGAGCCGACGAAGTCTTTGCTGGTTATTTCTGGTACCCCTTCATGGCAGCCGAGCAGGGGGATCTGGTCGAAAGATTTAGAAAATACTATTTTGATCGAAGTCATAGTGAATTCATGGAAACCGTCCACCCAGATTACCATAGAGGTGATTGCACCTCCGAGCTTATCCACGAGCTCCTTTCTCAGAAAGGCGCGACAACAGATATAGATAAAATATGGCGTATGGATGTAACGACCTTAGTTGTCGATGATCCCGTCAAACGAGTGGACAATATGACGATGGCATGGGGCCTGGAAGCGCGGGTACCTTATCTTGATCATACGGTCGTGGAGACGGCACTCCAGATGCCGCCTGCCTTGAAGCTCAAAGAAAACGGAAAATATCCTCTCAAAAGGATTGCTCGGGATCTCCTGCCTGCCGCAGTGATTGATCGGCCAAAGGGCTATTTTCCCGTACCGGCCTTAAAGTATATTCAAGGAGATTTCTTGGATTTCATGCGCGATACGTTGCTGTCAAAGCAATGCAGGCAGCGAGGCCTCTTCCGGCCTTCCTATGTGAAGAAACTCTTATCCGCACCGGATCAATACATGACTCCTTTACAGGGAAGCAAACTGTGGCACTTGGCTTTACTTGAAACCTGGCTACAAACCCATGTTGACTCTTCGGGACTTCAAGAATAACATGTTTGTTATCTGAAAAAATCAATCGACTGAGCACCGTATGAAAAAACTACCCATTGGAAAACAAGAGTTCAAAGGTCTTGTTGAAGATAACTGCATTTATGTGGACAAGACCAAATATTTACTCAAACTCATTGACTCCACCGCTCCTATTTTCCTTTCACGTCCGCGAAGATTCGGCAAATCATTAACAGTAACGACCTTCAAAGAACTTTTCAGAGGCAACAAAGAGGTTTTCAAAAACACCTATGCCTATGATAATTGGGACTTCGAGCAAAGCCATCCGGTCATCCACCTGGATTTAAGCCAGGTTTTATGTAACGATTCGGAAAGCATTGAAAAACAACTCTATGAACTCCTTCGCGAGCAGGCGGAAAACTTTGATTTTACCCTTATTGAAAAGAGCGCACCAAATATCGCCTTTCGCCAACTTATTAAGCAACTGGGCAAAGAAAAGCGGGTTGTTATTCTTATTGATGAATACGATGCCCCGATATTGGACAACCTTGCCAACCCGAATCTCATTGCAATAAAAACTGTCCTGCGTGGATTCTATAAAATTATTAAGGCCAGTGAGCAGTATATACGTTTCGTCTTCATTACGGGTATTTCCAAATTTACCCACGTCGGGATTTTCAGCGCATTAAATAATCTCGAAGATATCACCCTTTCCAGTGAATACGCACCAATCCTTGGATACACAGAAAAAGAAATAGCTACCTTTTTTCCGCAGCAGATTGATCTGGCTAAAGAGCAACTCGACTTGACGGAGAAACTGTTCTGGAAAAAACTGGCCGCCTACTATAACGGCTATTCCTGGGATGGTGAGCATTTTGTCTATAATCCTCTGTCCATTTTAAAATTCTTCAGAAGTAAGGGGAAATTCATTCCGTACTGGATGGAAACAGGCTCCCCGGAATACATCATCCGCTATTCTGAAGATAAGCAATTTGATATTACCAATTTCGAACAGCTGAAGGTGTCTGATTCATTTCTGAGCAAGAGAGACATCGACAACGCCTCTCCTGAAAGCTTTCTTACCCAGGCAGGGTATCTGACAATCAAAAAAAGTGAAGAGGGAAGCTACACCCTTGATTTTCCCAATCAAGAGGTTCGGCGCTCTTTCTGTGAATTAATCCTCAACGCCCAGTATTCCGTAGCAGATGCC
This sequence comes from Candidatus Electrothrix laxa, assembly GCA_942492895.1. Taxonomy (GTDB): domain Bacteria; phylum Desulfobacterota; class Desulfobulbia; order Desulfobulbales; family Desulfobulbaceae; genus Electrothrix; species Electrothrix laxa. The sequence continues at coordinate 2,682,150 of OW818652.1, read as the reverse complement.
GATATTCTGGGAGTAAAATCGGAACTGCGAAAAGCACTGGATACACAGTCCGTTGATGCAATAATTGATCAATTCAAGATAATCTACTCCTCAATCCCTTATGTCCATTTTGACGCCAATAAAACTGAGCATTTCTATTCCGCTGTTCTGCTGATGTACCTCCAGGCTGCCGGATTTCATGCCTCGCCGGAACGCCTGGGCAATAAAGGTCGCCTCGATCTTTCGTTACACGACAAAGAAACCGTCTACATCTTCGAGTTAAAAATAGACTCTGCCGAAAAAGCAATGAAACAGATAATTGCAAAAAATTACGCGGGAGCGTATGCAAATAAGACCGTGTTCCTGATAGGGATGCAGGTCGATTTCAGCGAACGCAATATTGTTCAGTACGTAACCCATCGTTAGAGAAAAAACAACAGCAACCCCAGCGACCTTTTATGACCCTTCCTCCCTTTTTCTCCGGCGCAATCCTCCTCTTCTGGGGATGGCAGACCGGCCTCATCCTTTTCGCCCTTCCAATGGCATGTATTCTCGAAGGGTCGAGATACGTACCAACAAAATGGGATCTCTCCCGGTCTGATTTTAACCGCATCACTGATATCTGCACAATCCTGCTGGCCGGTTTGGCTGTTTTCCTCCTCACAACGGATGCTGCCAGGGTCGCGATGAAGGTCCTCAAATGGTTGCCCATGATCTGTTTCCCTCTGTTCGCAGCGCAGGAATACAGTGTTGCCGGAAAAATCGACCTGCGAGCCCTGATGCTGCTTGCCCGCAACAAGGCAGTTGCGGCAGATAATCGACCAAGAACGATAAATATAGCTGCTCCCTATGCTGCCCTGTGCCTGCTTGCCGCCGGAACCGGTAACGTCAAAGACGGGAGCTTTTTCATCGGGTTACTCCTGTTTACGGCATGGGCACTTTGGCCGCAGCGGTCTAAGCGTTATTCCCCAGCCCTGTGGTTCTTGCTTCTGGCGCTCATTGGAGGAGCAGGATTTGCTGGCCAGGTCGGTCTGTATCATCTCCAAAGAATGGCCATGGGCATGGTCAGCAATTGGTGGCTCACCAGGAACAACGATCCCTTTAAACGGAACACATCTATGGGCGATATCGGGGAGCTCAAGCTCTCTGATAAGATTGTTTTCCGGGTCACGCCCGAGGATGAGGATAAACCCTTTCAGCCGGTCCTGTTGCGGGAATCAAGCTATAACCTATATCGCGGTACAACCTGGCACGCATCTCCGGCACAATTTTCCGACGTCACAGCAGAAAAAGATCAAACGACCTGGAACCTTCAAGCTGATCCGGGGAGCGGTAAATCCTTCACGATCTGGAGCCCTCTGAAAAGGAGTAAGGGCATGTTGATACTCCCCCTGGGAGCCTATCGATTACGAGGCCTTCCTGTATCGCGCCTGCAACAGACCCCCCTGGGGGCCGTCAAAGTTGAAGATGGCCCTGGCCTGATCGGCTATCAGGTAAGCTATAACCTGGGCGTAACCGGAGACTTGCCACCATCGGAAAAAGACCTGATTGTTCCGCCGGAAGAAGTACCTGCTGTCCAGCACATCATGAAGGAGCTGCACCTCCAATCCAAAACACCCGAAGAACTCCCCCTGGTGCTCAATGATTTTTTTCAGAATGAGTTCAATTATTCCCTCAAGCTACGGGCGGCTGAACAAGGCAGTACCTCGTTAGAGACCTTTCTTCTCACCTCTCGTGCTGGCCATTGTGAGTATTTTGCCACTGCAACGGTCTTGCTCCTCCGGGCCTGCGGCATTCCGGCCCGCTACGCCACAGGCTGGTCAGCCCATGAACCGAGCAAGTTAGGCAATCAAATCGTGGTACGTACCCGGCATGCCCATGCCTGGACTCTGGTCTACATGGACGGGGTATGGCGCAATCTGGACACCACCTCTTCCTCCTGGATCGAGCTCGAAGATGCAGCTGCCTCTGACCTGCATTCTCTCCAGGATCTTTGGTCATTCATGATCTTTAAATTTTCCCAATGGCGTTGGGGCACAGAGGAAGGGATACTCAAGAAGTGGTGGTGGCTCCTCCTTATCCCGCTTGTGATTATTCTTGCGAGAAGACTTCGGGCAGAAAAGAAAATCCGTCGAGTTCGAACAAATACCGAGGAAAAACAGGAACAGGGGCCGCAACAGGATTCTTCGTTTTACCGGATTGAGCAGCGCCTCAACGAGCTGGGCTTTGAACGAAACGACTGGGAACCCCCGCTGAGCTGGATTCGACGGATGCGGGCTACCTCTTCCGTGCAGATGCTCCCTGAGAGTATCAACCCCTGCCTTACGCTCTATTATCAGGGACGATTCGGAAAAGATGGTCTGACAGATGCGCAGCAGGCACAGCTGGAGCACGAGGTTGATACGGTCCTAAAGTCGTTGCAGGAAGGCATCAAGAGCAATGATCAGGTTGTATGAAGCAACGTGTTCTGGGTTGGGAAACCAACAAGAAATAAAATCCCCGTTTTCAGGTATGAAATTGTAGGGGCAGACCTGCGTGTCTGCCCGGTATGAAAGGGCAAAACACACAGGTTTGCCCCTACGGCACCCGAAATAATGGGTAGAAGAAAAATGAACCTTGCCGATCAACAGCAGAAGGCTGAGGAGCCTCTAATCCCTCGTTAAATGACGATAGCGGATACGATGAGGCTGATCAGCAGCAGCCCCCATTCTCTTTTTGTAATCCTGCTCATAGTCGGAATAATTACCCTCAAACCAGACTACCTTAGAATCGCCTTCAAAGGCCATAATATGGGTGGCGAGCCGATCAAGAAACCAACGATCATGGCTGATGATCACAGCGCAACCACCGTAACTTTCCAAGGCCTCTTCCAGAGCACGCAGGGTGTTCACATCCAGATCATTGGTCGGCTCATCCAGCAGCAGCACATTGCCGCCCTCTTTCAACATCATGGCAAGATGGACCCGATTACGCTGGCCCCCGGAAATCTCCGAGACCTTATTCTGTTGCGCAGAACCACTGAAATTAAACTTGGCCACATAGGCCCTGGCGTTCACTTCCTGGGTACCTAACCAAATCGTCTCCTGTCCCTCGGAGATCGTTTCAAAAATAGTTTTGTTGGGATCAAGGTTGTCACGGCTCTGATCCACATAGCAAAGCTTCACGGTCTCACCGACCCGAATACCTCCCTCATCCGGTTCTTCCTCACCGGTGATCATCCGAAACAGGGTGGTCTTACCGGCACCGTTGGGTCCGACAATCCCCACAATACCGCCCGGCGGCAACGAGAACGAAAGATCCTCGACCAGAATACGGTCGCCGTAGCTCTTGCGGATTCCCTCTCCCTCAATAACCATCTTACCGAGCCGGGGACCGGGCGGGATATAGATTTCCAGCTTTTTCAAACGCTCATTGCCGTCCTGATTAAGGAGCTGTTCATACTGATTGATGCGAGATTTTGCTTTGGAACGCCGTCCCTTGGGACTCATGCGGATCCATTCCAGTTCCCGTGACAGGGTACGTTGACGCTCGCTTTCCTTTTTCTCCTCCAGAGCCAGACGCTTTTGTTTCTGCTCCAGCCAGGAGGAATAATTTCCCTTCCAGGGAATGCCGCGTCCCCGATCAAGCTCCAGGATCCAGCCAGCTACGTTATCAAGGAAATAACGATCATGAGTCACCGCAATCACGGTCCCCTCGTACTGCTGGAGATGGTGCTCTAACCAGGCCACGGACTCAGCATCCAGATGGTTGGTTGGCTCATCCAGCAAGAGAATATCAGGTTTTTTGAGGAGGATACAACAGAGGGCGACTCGCCGTTTTTCTCCACCGGACAGCACCCCTATTTTGGTATCAGCAGGCGGGCAGCGCAAGGCGTCCATCGCCATATCCAGCCTGCTGTCCAGGTTCCAGGCGTCAGCTGCCTCCAATTGGTCCTGCACTTCACCCTGGCGTTCAATCAATGCCTGCATGGCATCGTCATCCATAGGTTCGGCAAATTTTGCGTTGATCTGATTATACTCCTCCAGTAGATCAACAATCCCCTGCACTCCCTGCTCCACAATCTCGCGTACGGTCTTGTCCGGGTCAAGCTGGGGTTCCTGCTCCAGCATATCCACGGTAAAGCCCTCGGAAAGGAGGCTCTCGCCCTCAAACTCCTTATCCGTACCCGCTAAGATCCGTAACAGGGTACTCTTTCCAGAGCCGTTCAGGCCGAGGACCCCGATCTTGGCTCCATAAAAATAGGAGAGAGAAATATCCTTGATAATGACCTGATCCTTATACTTCTTACTGACCTTGATCATCGAATAGATGATTTTATTCACTTCTTGTGCCATTATTTTCCTGTTATTCAATGAGTTGCTTTGACAGCCTGCTGCGGTCGCTCGGCCCTGCTTTGTCAGCCCGAAAAGAACAAATCCGCTAGGGCTCCTATTCTCTATTCCAGTCTGTTAATAAACTGTATCTTGTTTTTTTGCGAAGAAATTCTTGTAGTAACCAAGGGGGTGCTCAGCTGTTCTTCCTTGAATTTTTTGAGAACATGCGATAGATAACTAGTTTTATCTCACGTTCCGCCCGGTTCTTAACGTTGTGTGGAAAAACTTTCCTTTTTTTCGCTTCAATATCGGAATAAGTAGGGATTCCCCAGAAGATACTATAATCAACAGGTATCCTCTCCAAAATCCAGGGTAAGACATATTTAATGACATTTTTCCACATAGCAAGTCATTGAGTTTACGCATTAAAAAGTCACGTTAACGGAAACCACTCTGAGATTTGGAGAGGATACGTCAATAGCATGGAAAGTTTTCACTTATTAACACTGTTAGCCAAAGTAGAAAGGATATATGAAAATAAATAATATCAGAGTTCAAAATTACAAAGGACTACGTGACATCAAGGCTCCAATTTCAAATTTTGCGTGTATTGTTGGGGAAAACAACGCTGGAAAATCTTCTTTGATGCAAGCATTACTACTATTTATTCGTGGAACGAAATTATCAAAAAATGAATTCTATGAACCAAGCGAAGAAATACTAATTACGGTAGAACTTTCTGCAATAACAGATGAAGTCCTAGCAAACCTCAGTGAAGAACATCGTCTCAAGATAGCTAAATATATAAAAGATGAACACATTACTCTTGCTAGGCGTTATCATATCGATGGAAGTTCAAAACTTAGACTAGTGACAAATGTTCCTAAAGAATCAAAATTTAAAAAGGAAAACATTGACAAAGCTTTAAAAGGGAAAAAAGGTACTGAATTAAAAAAGAAAATTACAACCCTTTATCCCGAAGTTTCACATAACGTCGATGAAATCGGAACGCAAGCAAAAGCCAAGGAACTCATAGGAAATTATATAGATAGCCTGCCGGATGACAAGCTAGAGGAATGTGATATTCCGCTCGAAACCGGAATTGACAATAGCATCAGAGCACTTTTGCCTGAGCCTATATATATTCCTGCAGTTAAGGATTTATCAGATGATCTAAAAACCAAAGAAAGTGCATCCTTTGGTAAATTATTAAATATTTTACTTGATGTAATTGGAGGAGATCTTACTGATGCAAATGAAACCTTTGATAATTTAAGAAAAAAACTAAACCGTGTTACACAAGAAGACGGAACTATAACTGACAACAGGATGAAAAAGGTAATCGAAATTGAAAAAACAATCCAGAGCAACCTTCAAGAAACTTTTCAGAATGTCTCAATAGAACTTGAAATTCCACCTCCTGAAATCAAAACTGTTTTATCCAATGCTAATATAGTTGCAGATGATGGTGTCAGAGGCCCTATAGACAACAAAGGGGATGGATTTAAAAGAGCAATAGCCTTTACGATTCTTCGTAGCTACGTACAGCTATCGCAGAACAAAGAGTGGAAGGTAGGAGAAGATACAAAAAAGAGTACAAAAGATAAATTCCTATTTCTTTTTGAAGAACCGGAACTATACCTCCATCCTAAAGCGCAAAACATTTTATTTGAAGCGCTATCTATAATATCTGAAAAGCATCAGGTTATCGTGACAACCCATTCACCATTATTTTTTGCAGCAGACCATACAAAAACTTTTATCAAAATTATTAAGAAAGAAATATATGATAAATACACAAAGCCATTTAGTGACTGCTTATATATTGATATTAAAGATGTGTCAGAGAAAGACAAATTTCAGCTTATTTCGTTTGAAACGAGCAATTATGCTTTTTTTTCAACTGATATTGTTTTAGTGGAGGGAGATAGTGAATTAATCATTTTACCGCATATAGCAAAAACTCTAAAAAAGAGTTGGGATTTTAAAGGAAAAAATACAAGCCTAGTCAAAATTAATGGCAAAGGTAGTTTCTTACGCTATAAGGAATTCTTTAAAAGATTTGATTCAAAAGTACATTTAATAACAGATCTCGACATCCTTATTAAGGATTTTGACAAGCTAGAGCCATCAAGTCAAGCTAAAGCTCTCAGGCAAGAATTACTAACAATTGTGGATGATATTATTGATGAAGAAAATTTAAAACCAGAACCAAGTAATAAATTGCTAAAAGAAGAGTTACAACGACAACACCGAAAAGATATTTTCAAGGAGATAATAGAAGCAAGAAATAAAAAAGATCTACCAGCGCAAGTTGAAGCGTTAGAAAAATTTTTTGATTTTGAAAAGACAAAACCACGTTTAGAGGTTTTACAGGATACTAACTACGATAACGTAGTAAAGAAAAAAAGAGAATTAATTAGCGAGTTACGAAAAGATAATGTTCATATCCTTGAAAAAGGAGCTATTGAAGCTTATTACCCTGCTAGCGTTACGGGCAGAGGTAAACCGTCAAAAGCGCAATCTTTTTGCACTCAAGTTACAAGTAGAGATCAAATACAAAAACTGTGTAATTTAATTCCAACAGAAAATGGTGAAGTGCGTGAGCTTGAGCTAATATTTCAAAAAACGTTCAATGGCTAATAATTTATTCAAGAGCGGGTAATAGCAAGATTAGAAGATTAGGGGGCAGACCCCGATAACATCCTTGTTCAATGAATAAAACGGCAAAAATAGCCGAACAAAAAACTACAGTCGACCGCAAAGAAGATAAAAAAGCTAATAAAGGTCTATTAAATAAATTTGAGGCGTGGATCAACTTGTTAAATTAGCTTCATAAAATGCTCAAAACGGACTCGCTGAAGCTCGCCGATTAATAAGAAAAATTATGGCAAAGATAGAAGGATTAACTCATCGATTGGTCAATAAAAAGTGTATATAATTAATTGACTAAACATAAACAAATCATAACGTTATAAGAGATGCCGGTATTTTGACCGTATTTGCAGAGATGTCCTTTAAGCGCTATATTGGGCCAGATAATAAGTATTCCTAAACAGGAAACTTCTCAACAGCCTATTTTCACAAGCAATCATCCAATATGTTGATTTCACTTACTAAGATTTCAAGGTGTTGTTTTTTCATGTAAAACAATTAATTCAATTACTAGATTATTAACCAATCGGTGAGGATTAAGGATCAAAAATTTCAGGTCGTTAAAGGATGTTACTCTTGGCCGACTGTGGAATAAGCAAAAAGTCGAGCCTCTCACGCCCATGACAGCGGTTATCGGTAAAAATGGTGTAGGGAAAAGCACCTTATTTGATGCGTTCGGTTTTTTGGCAGACGCTTTGAAATTAGGCGTTGAAGAGGCGTGCGACTCTCGCGGCAGAGGTGGTTTTAAGAGAATCAGGGCGCAAGGTCAACATGAACCCATTGAATTCGAGGTGTATTACAAGGAAGACGGGAATGCACGGCCTATTACGTATGAAATTACCATTGATATCGACAAATCCGGTCGTCCATTTGTGCTGAAAGAACGTCTCAGGCAAAGGCGCAAAGGGCAAAGGCATGGATGGCCCTTTTCATTTCTTGTCTTGAACAGCGGAAAAGGGGTTGTGTGGAAAGGGGATCAGGAAGGTCGTCAAATCGAAGAAGATCAAGGGGACTTTAACCTGCTTGATCTGATGGAATCCATTAAGGCAGGTGCATCCAAGGAAGAGTCCAGAGAAACCGAAGTTGTCGAACTTGAGGATATACGCAAGCTCGGAATTGCAACGCTGGGATCTCTGAAACAGCATCCGAGGATTTCAGCTTTTCGCAAATTCATTGAAGGATGGTACCTCAGTTACTTCACTCCCGATGCTGCTCGCAGTCTGCCGCTCGCCGGGCCGCAGAAGCACCTCAATATACATGGCGACAATCTTGGAAATGTGGTGCAGTTCATGGAACGGGAGCACCCAAAGCGTTTTCAATTAATTCTCAACCGAATCGCTGAAAAAATACCCGGCATCAACAAGATTGAAACGGAAGCGACGAACGATGGCCGCCTGCTTCTTCGGTTGGGTGAGGCTTAAATATAATGTTTTATTTCGTAATATAGTATATGGTGCTTATTTTTAGAATTGATTTCCATTCCTTCCACTAAAAAATAATATGGCAACTATTATTCGAAATATTAACGGTAGCATCACCGTGTCTGTGACCATCACTCTTGAAGGCGACATGCTTGAAATGGAAAATAGCATATTGGATGCCGTAAATGATATGGGGTCTGCGGCGACGGGCGAAGCACTTAAACGTTTCGATACGGACGGTTCACCTATCATACTGAACGGGATCAAATTAACCTCTAAAAATAAAGATAGCAAGAACTATCAAACACCTTTTGGGGTAGCAGAAATTGAGCGCCATGTTTATCAAAGCTCAAAAGGAGGTCGTATTTTTTGTCCGTTGGAAGATTCTGCACGTACAATTTTTGCGGCGACCCCTAAATTTGCACAGCAGTTATCACACAAATATTCACAAGGCAATGCAAAGTCGGTTTGTGTTGATTTAAAAGAAAATCATAATCGTTCAATCGCCAAATCAACAGTGCAGAACGTGACGGATTGGGTCGGAAGTATAGCATGCGCTCAGGAGGAAAAATGGGAATATCAGCCCCCTGCACCGGACGAGCCGATCAGCACGATTGTTTTCAGCTTGGACGGAGCGTATCTCCTGATGGCGAATGACGGTTACCGTGAAGCGATGGTTGGCAATCTTTCTTTATACGACTGCGACGGCGAACGTCGGCACACCATTTATTTAGGTGAGGCGCCGGAGTACAGAAAAGCAAATTTTAAGAAACGCTACGAAGATGAAATTACGCGCCTTAAAGCACTTTATCCCGATGCACTTTATCTTGGTATTGCCGACGGCGCTAAAGATAACTGGACATTTTTAGAGTCGCATACTCAACGTCAATTAGTAGATTTTTATCATGTCACTGAATACCTGGCCAAAGCCTCCCATGCTGTTTATCCGAAAAAAACGACAATAGCTGAACGTAAAAGATGGCTATCGGAGTGTTGCTCATTGCTTAAGCATAAGAAAAATTCAGCTCAAACCATTTTGGATGAATTAAAGGCCGTCACAGCTTCTAAATTATCTGACACTATTAAAAAAGATCTTGAGGCGACAATAACTTATTTTTCTAATAATCTTGCAAAAAACAGAATGAATTATGCTCAGCATGTTGCTGAAAAACTACCGATTGGTTCAGGTGTTACCGAAGCCGCCTGCAAAACATTGGTTAAACAGCGACTTTGCGGGTCCGGTATGCGCTGGAAAACGAAAGGAGCCAAAGTCATATTAAGTTTACGAGCATTAGTTCAGACGACAGACAGGTGGCAACAATTTTGGGACAAGATTATTCAGTTTGGAGTCCGGTATGAAACAGAATAATACATCATGCTGAAGCCGCACCCCTTCGGTTTAATGACAAGGGCTTCCAAGACCCATTTTATTCCCAGCAGATGTCTGACGGCACATTAAAGGTGTTTGCGTATTTACTTTTACTTGAAGATCCGACACCGCCGCCATTTTTATGCATAGAAGAACCGGAAAATGGCTTGTACCACAAGCTCCTTGAATCCTTAGCGCAGGAATTTCGTGAACACGCGACAGGCCGCAAAGGCGGGTCGCAGGTTTTCATCACGACCCATCAACCGTATTTGGTTGATGCTCTGGAGCCTTCCGAAGTCTGGATCCTGGAAAAAGGTCCAGATGGTTTCTCAATTATCCGCAGGGCAAGCAAAGAAGAAACCGTGAAGAACTTGGTTGCCGAAGGATTGCCTTTGGGTGGGCTTTGGTACAGCGATTATTTAGATGCGAGAGAAGCATAACACTTTCCCCAATAACAAAACATGCCGGTTAAACCGGTAAGTTTCACTATTATCACCAACAAATCATTAAATAACAGCTCACCGATTGGTTAATAATCTAGTAATTGAATTAATTGTTTTACATGAAAAAACAACACCTTGAAATCTTAGTAAGTGAAATCAACATATTGGATGATTGCTTGTGAAAATAGGCTGTTGAGAAGTTTCCTGTTTAGGAATACTTATTATCTGGCCCAATATAGCGCTTAAAGGACATCTCTGCAAATACGGTCAAAATACCGGCATCTCTTATAACGTTATGATTTGTTTATGTTTAGTCAATTAATTATATACACTTTTTATTGACCAATCGATGAGTAACAGAGCATTAAAAATGGACGATTACGATAAATACGAAAAAAATTGTAAAAAGATAAAAAAAGCGAATAAAGGTCTATTAAATGAGTTTGATGCGTGGCTCAAAGCATCCGGTCTCTCAAAAAAGACGATAAAAAATCATCTTGGTAACATTGAGTTCTATGTAAACGAATATCTGCTTTACGAAGATGCAATTGAAGCAAAAGACGGTGCTGACGATGTCGGTATGTTTCTTGGCTATTGGTTCATAAGAAAGGCAATGTGGGCAAGTAAGTCAAACATCAAGAGTAATGCAGCAAGCCTGAAAAAGTTTTACACCTTTATGCATGAGAAAGGTTTGATAGAGAAAGAAGAACTGACAGATTTAAAACAAGAGATAAAAGAAGATATGCCGGAATGGTTGGAATCCTTGCAGCGCTATGATGACCCAGCAATTGAAGATGTTTGGAGGGTGATGGGGGACTAATCAACAGGATCGGGATAAAACGCTTACCATGCCTGTTATCAGCATGTTATACGAGGAATAAAAAAAATGCCATACTCATTTTTTCATAGTCGTCTCCCCAAAGTTGCAGAGCGAGAGACTAGGTCAGTCACCCTGTTTGATCATTCAGAGTTCAATCTCCCACCAGCAGATTATGCTTTTCTTGAGATGTTCTGTGACGAACCTGATTGCGACTGTCGTCGAGTATTTTTCTCTGTGATATCATCTCGTGACGAAGAAATTAAAGCCGTTATTTCCTGGGGATGGGAAGACCAAACTTTTTATACGACGTGGATGGGCGATAATGACCCCAATGTTATCAAGGAACTGATTGATGGGACCATTACTGAATATTATGAGTCCACAGTCGGATCTGGCCCCAGCTCTTCTCAAGGTATTCCAAGAGGTGTTACTCCCAGACACAGCCTATGTCGAAAGAGTAAAACGACACTATGCCATGTTTCGTGCAACAGTTGACAAGAAGAGAAAGAAAAAAGTGCGTAGAAAGATAAAAAGGAAGAGATAAGCTGAATATAACATTACAATGAAAATAATTATTTTTATCACATACAATCTATTACTCGGAAACTTGATTACTGGATTATTTATTTCATCAAACTTTTTCCTTCAATCATTGATGGTTCATTTTAGATGTTATTTTCACCTGGTTTTTAGCATTTTATTATTCGTATTTTTTATATTCTTTTTGAAACAAGCAAAGATTAAAACTACCCGACCAAGCCATTGCTTGTATGGATTTTCAGTATCTTTCTTACCTGTTATCTTGACAATTTTACTGTTACTTGCAATTCCTTTTATACCTGCTTCAATTAGACAAGAACAAACAATCAAAGGAATTGTATTTATTTTCAAGTTCACCTTGGTTATTACATTTACTACAGGTGCTTTATATTGGATTCCATTTAGTATATTGAATACGTTATACATGCGTAAAATAGCTTCTAACAAAGAGTTACAGAAAAAAAATTCGTGACAGGCTTCTCAAAAAACCGCTAAAATTGGTGTTTGGCTAAAAAATAATAACTTTTCTGATTTGGTCAACATGTCGGCTGCTTGTGCAAGAGTTTTTTGAGGCAGACAAAACCCAGGCACGCAATCATCCCTCTCATCGCCAAGAACAATCCCCTTATCAAGGGGATAAGAGAAGAAATACACTCCAAAAAAACCTTTAAAGCGATCCCCTTCAGTATACGATTTATTATAGGTCTGCTTGACTTCAATGTTTTATTTGATAATAATAATTATAACAAATTAACAAATAAAACCAACAAGGAGGTGCCCCATGTTAAGTCTTGCAGAACTCCGAAAAAATAGAACTTTGGTCAACAGTATTGACTGGGCCATGACGCCAGAAAAAGCAGTGGAAATGTATCTGGAATGGGGAACAGGCTGGATTCGCGGTAACGATTTTGTCTCAAGTGCCGATGATGAGAGCTATTATTTTGTCATCTTTGACTGGGAAATAAAGCCACCAGTGGTTACCCTGATTCATCGCACCCTTGAAGGAGCAGAGGAACTCGCGAAAATTGAGGTACCGAAAGAACTCTTTGACGCTGCCTGCAAAGAGGATGGTATAAAGCCGGGCGGGGGGACAGTCCATCGCCTGAACAGAAGTCTTCAAGACTGGTTAAATGTCCGTATTGAAGGCCCGCCGGTTGAGTTTTTTAAGATGGAGCAGTAATCTCTGCTTTAAGGACAGGAGACAAGGAAGGGACGATCTATTCCGCTTTGTCCTGCTTTGCGGAACAAGTCGCCCCTTTATTGACCACTATGGTCAGAAGCTTCGACGAAGGAACTCCGTTTCATGATGCTAAGTCAAATACCAGCTTGAGCAGCGGCTCTGACAATAATTTTTTTCTTATCTCTCAGTACTGTTATCTTATGGTCTTCCATATGATCTTTCCCGGAGCCTGAGGGCTTTGATTGAACTTCCTCTTTGCCTGACTCCATAGTGGGTCCTTTGATAGAGGCAGGAACTGCCCCTTCCACTTCAACACGATGACTTTCCCGAACGCCAATGTCATCAGCAAGGTCGCCCTCCTCTGTTTCTGTCTGCTCAGGCAACAAGACGAAATCTAGGTCTGTCAGCTGCCGGGAATGGCGTAAGCGGGCCAACACCTTGCCCCGCCGATCACGCAGACTCAGAACATCACCTTTAATGGTATATCTCTGGGTGTTATCTAGGGCCTGCAAAAAGGCATATTCCACTTCCATACCAACAGGACAGGCCATACGAGTCGCCGCGATCCGACGGAAGACAAAATCATTATCGGCAAAAAACCAGCTGCCGGTAAAATTATTGCATCCGGCAGAACCCTGAATCAGCTGCTCATCGCTTTGAACCTTGAGAAAAGGCGGTTTGCTCACGCTCTCCGGCTCCAGCGGCTCTCCGTCCACCTCTGTCAAATACCATCGGTTATCAGTAATCGTCGCTATACGGCGGTCTTTACCGTCGCAGGAACGATAAGGATCAATACTAACTGAACGCACCGGAATCAGACGTTCCCCTCTGCCGGATCGAGAGGAAAAGCGTACATCCAGAGTAACAAAAAGCGACTCCGCTCGACCATGCAGAATATTCCGGTATGCTTGCTCGGCTTCAGCAGCCCGGTTTTGAGGAGTAAAAAGCGGAAAACTCACCCCGCTCAGACAGTCCTGAAAAATTCCGCGACCACGTTTACGCTTGTACATCCCCTGCATGCGAACCACACCCTTATAGGCTGGTTCTGTCTTGGCCAAAGTGAAGTCATACCGAACAAGAAAAGGCATTGTTCCTCCTGAGGCCTTGGTCAGCTTCAGAGTCTCTTTTCCTGTGACTTCCAAGATACGGGCAGCCTTGTCATAGCTGGTCAAGCGAACAATCTTCTTTTTTTCGTTATATCTCCATACGCCGGTTTCTGCCTGAATCGAAGCATTACCGGAAATACTTTTCTCCATCTGCAAAAAATACAACCCATCAGGACGCAAGACCAACTCAAACGATGTCGGCGGATGTCGCTTCAGGGCCAGGTCCGCCTGAAAAACAGCAGGAAGAGGATAAATGAATGCTGTTCCCTTGTCCTTCACAACATACTTCTGATAGGGAGCACACCCTGCCAAGAACAGGACAAGGAGAGAAAAAAAGCGGAGATATGTATACATAGCCTTACATTGTTAAAGGTTGATCATTTTTTTCCTGAGAGCAATTGCCGGTATTAGCTGCGAAAAGCCTCTTTCACTGCCTTCCCGAGCTGATCAAGAGAGTATGGTTTTTTAATAAAGCCTTTTGCCCCCAGCTTCAAGGCGGCCTTAACATCAGCGCTACCAGAGAATCCACTGACAATAACGGCCTTCTGCTCAGGATATATCTTACTGATTTCTCGATAGGTCTCATACCCGTTTATCCCCGGTTCCATCTGCATATCAATAACGATGAGATCAACCGGCTTATCCAGAATATATTTAATCGCTAATTCACCGGAACAAACAGAATCAACCGTGTAGCCAAGAGATTTCAGCATTCTTGCGGCAATATCTCGCAGCTGCGGTTCATCATCAATAATCAGAATTGTCCCGCTCCGTTGAACTATTTTTTCCCGTTGGCTACTTTCCTCTATCACGACAGATTGTTCCTTGCTCACCGGAAAATAAATTTGAAAACCGGTTCCTTTCTCGTCGCTGGTAACAAATATTTTACTCTCATGATCCTGAACTGTATTCCAGACCACTGTCAGGCCTAGGCCAGTGCCGCTTCGCCCCATAACCTTTTTGGTATAAAACGGCTCAAAAATATGTTGCAGATCTTTTTCCAGAATACCTGATCCGGTATCTTCCACACTGAGAACGATGTACTCTCCTTCGGCTATTTCATATTCCAAAGCCTTGATTTCATCAACCTGCTTATTACGGGTGGCAATACTGATGGAACCATTGCCGACAACCGCTTCGGCAGCATTGGTTACCAAATTCATGAGGCATTTTTTAATGTGGATCGGGGAACAAAAAATGCCAGCCTGCGTCGCCTCAAGTCGATGCTCAAACAAAATTTCAGGATACAGCGAGTTGAGTTTCTTATGCTCTGGGGAATTAAGATATTCCTTAACCAGGAAATTGAGATTCCGAACCTCTTTGGCAACAGCGACACCACGAGCAACGGTTAAGAGATCCGCCACCACCATTGCCGCTCGTTGTCCAGACTCCCAAACAGCCTCAAGCGGTTCGCGGAGGCTACTGTTCTCAGGTAATGTTTTGAGAAGCAGCTCTGGATACCCGATAATTCCGGCCAGGATATTATTGAGGTCATGGGCCACACCGCCAGCCATCAAGCCTATGGATTCCATCCGCTTAGAACGGTAGACCTGCTCTTCCAGCTTCTTACGATCCCGCAAATCCTTCAGGACAAAAACCGCTCCATGTAGTTCTCCTTCTTCGTCACGAATGGGCGATGCAGAAGCAAGGACCGGAATCTTTTTATCGTACGCGGTTTGCAAGGAAGTTTCCTGGTTCTGCAAGGGCTCGACCTCTTCATCCGCCATCACCAGCTGCTGCACCCATGCCGTGCAGATTTCTTCTGTCAGGAAGGCATGCAACGGCTGACCAACTATCTCGTCCTGCTCATAACCGACAAGAGACCGACTCCCCTGATTGCAGATATCTATACGGCCCTGGAGATTAATGACAAAAATTGCGTCGCTCATGGAAAAAAGGATATTCTCCAGGTAATTCTTGGTTTTTTCCAATTCGACAGCTTTTTCCAAGGCGAGTTTTTGTTGATGCAGCTGTAAAAAAAAATTCACCTTGCTGAGCAGAATTTTCGGCTCATAAGGCTTAATAATAAAATCAACCGCTCCAGAGTCATACCCCTTAAAAACATGATAATCATCATGATAGACGGCTGATAAGAAAATAATAGGAAGATTCTCTGTTTTCGGATCGCAGCGAAGGAGCTCGGCTAATTCATAGCCGTCCATATCCGGCATCTGGACATCAAGTATTGCCAGTGCAAAATCATTATGCAAGGTTGCCTTGAGGGCGTCATTACCGTACGTTGCCTGAACAAACTCCACATCAAGGTCATCCAGAACCTTTCTCAACGTGAACAGATTCTGTTCCTTATCGTCGACGATAAGTATTTTTTGCATAAAAAAACTCGTTCTATTACGGGGCAGGCAAAAAAAGATCGGCAGAGCGGGATCTCCTTTTATTTTTCATGAAATATAAGAAAGTTACTCTGTAATGAGTTAAGAATACGCATCAAAAAAATGCTGATCCTCAAGAAGTAAACAAAATAAGAATACATGATCTGTTTATAATTTCAATTTAAAAGCAAATTACAGGAGAGCTGACAGATCCGTATTTTTTGAAAAAAAAGATATCTCTTAGAGATACAGTTGGAAGGCGTCGCCGCTCGAAGATGAGGAAAGAGTATCTCGTCTCTGAGCGGCGTAACAGAAAAAAACAAAGAAATGAAAAAAAGGATGGGGGATGTAACGCAACAAAGGATAGAGGTCAGCTGTAACTGCCCGTATACCTAACTATTATACCACCAAGATCATGTGTCAGATTTGGAGATGAAGTCGCTGTCCGAATCATTATTCGAATCATCATCCGATTTATCATTGAAACCATGATCTGCATCATCCTTGGTGGATCCCATGAGATTCAAAAAAGACTTAAAAATTGATTTCCTCGATTTTCCAGCAGAGATTTCAGCTGGACTACTTTCTGTTGCTGAAGCCTGGACCGATTCAGTAACAATCTTGTTGAGCTCTCCGTTATCGAGCCATATGCCGTTGCAGTCAGGACAATAGTCGATCTCCACCTCTCTACGTATGGCTCTGCGGAGTTTCACATTATTACAGCAAGGACAATTTTTTTCCATACCCTTTTCCTGACAGTTGGTGTTATCCGCCTTAATTCTCTGATAAAAGAAAGCTAAAAATCACTCCATTTCAGCTGCTGCATCAAGAAAATCCTGCTCAGTCAGCTCAAAATCAGCATCATGGGCTTGATCTACCTTGAGAAGAATGGTCATATCGCCCTGATACGGTGGATCAAAGTCAAATTTCCCTTCTTTATCGGTTATTCCTTCCAGAATTTTTTCACCCTTATTATTCACAACGACGACAGTACCCTTTTGTACTTTGTTTCCCCCCATAAAAAAGCCTTCCACATATACCCGATTGTTTTCCACATAGCACCAAAGGGTGGTTGCATGGGCAAAGGCCGAAGAAGCAAGGGACAGAAAGAGCATAGTTACGGCAAGTAAAAAAGCTGTTTTCCTGAGGGTTTGCATTTTAGACATGATGATACTTCCTCCTTTTGAAGGATCAGATTATTTTAGATTTCTCCCTGATTCGGTCCCCCTCGGGACAAAAGCGGTCGAGATATCAGAGCCCCGTAAAACAGGACGCTGGAAACTAGAGCAATCACTGCACCGCTGGGCACTGGCAGCAATCCAGACAGCAGCAGCCCGGAGACCGTACTGATCGTGGAAAAAATGACGCTAAGCCAGACAAACCAACGAAGATTAGGGGCAACCAGCTGGGCACCTGCCGCCGGAACCACAATAAGGACCAGGACAAGAAGCGCACCGATCAATTTCAAGCTGGCCACCACCACAATGGTCATCAGAGTAACAAAAAGATACTCCAGAAAAACCGGGGACAGCCCCCGCGCCTTGGCCAAGGTACGGTTAAAGCTGGCTAGCATAAATCGGTTGAAGTTAAACGCGAACAAAACACCGACAATCAACGAAGCGATTGTCAGAACAACAAGGTCCTGATCGTTAAGGGTGATCAGACTACCGAAGAGAATACCCTCCACCTGATGAATATTAAACTGGCTGGTCACCACAATCATCAGGATGATACCGAGACCCAACACCTGAGCCAGCACAACCCCGATAATCGTATCATTGGCAAGTCGGGTCCGATTTTTAACAAAGGTCATCAACAGAGCGACAACCAGACAAAATCCGTACAATCCTGCATAAGTACCATCCACCGGTTCACCAAGCAGCAACCCGATAGCAACACCGCTCATGGCGGCGTTACCAATGGTCTGGGTAAAGAAAGAAAGCCTCTTGGTAACCACCACAGTCCCTATAGCCCCGAGCAACGGACCGATGATCAAGGCGGCCAGCAGGCCGCGAATCATAAAAGTATGCTCAAAGATTGAGGGCAGGTACCCTTGGGTGGCCCAATTTTTAAAAATATTGTAAATAAAGTCCATATCGTCCTGATAAGCCTTGAGGATAAATAAGCTTTACCACAGCTTATCATATAATACCCATCCCGGCCCCTTGGGCCGGGACAAAAAAAATAAAAGTTGGTCAGGCGACTCCAAAGAGTCACCCGGTACTTTCACGTAAACCACCATCCCCCCGGGGTGGGACAACAAAAATAAAAGTTGGTCAGGCGACTCCAAAGAGTCACCCGGTACTTTCACGTAAACCACCATCCCCCCGGGGTGGGACAACAAAACATGAAAGTTTATCAGGCGGCTCGAATGAGGTTTACCCGACACCTTTCATAGAAAAGTATATTGCTGCAGGAGATCGGCATGATCCAGCCCTTTGGTGGGGCCGTCATAAAAGATCGTTCGGTTGACCGCTGTAACAGCATCGCAAACCCTTGAGATCATATTCATACTATGACAGACCATGAGGATGGTGATCCCCTGCTCGTCTCTCAGATTAATAAGCATTTCTTCAAAATGACGGATACCGACCTCGTCAATATTACTGGCCGGTTCATCAAGAAGAAGAAGCTCCGGCTTGGGACTCAGGGCCTGAGCCAGCAGGACTCTGCGAAACTCCCCGCCGGAAAGCTGGCCTACGCAGCGATCAATCAGATGCGCACAGTCTGTCGCTGTCAGCAATTCCTCAATTTCTGCCCGCACCGCCCTCCGGCGAGCGAGAAAAACAGGCATCTTTTTCAGCATCAAAAAAAGAAAATCAAAGACCGTGATCGGCACAGAGTGGTCAAACTCCAAAAACTGGGGCACATACCCGATCCGTCCGCTTTCGCGGAAGAGAAAACGGATGGTTCCCTTATGAGGCATTCCACCCATGACGCTCCGCATCAAGGTGGTCTTGCCAGCACCGTTGGGGCCGGTCAAGGCATGAATATGCCCCTTTTTGACCCGCAGATTAATATCATCAAGGATTCGGTTCCCCCGAAGAGAAACCGAGAGATTATCTATTTCAAGCAGATTATGTCCTTCTGTACTGCTCATTATTGGACCTTATTCTGCTGTTGTTCTATTTCTGGAGTGAGATTCTCCAGCACACCTTTTTGCATATCCTGCACCTGTTGATTCATACGACCCTTAATTTGCTGCTGCTGCATTTCCTGCTGCATTTCTGGCAGCGTTTCTTGCAAACTCTCCTGCATGGTGCCCTGCATCTGCGCCTTCGTATCCTGAAGCTGCTGATTCATCCGTTCAGACATCTGCTTCTGCTGTATTGTCGGTATGGAGCCTTTCAGTTTGTCCTGCACAGAATGCTGCATCTGCTTTGTGGTATCTTGAAGCAGATGATTCATCCGTTCAGACATCTGCTTTTGCTGCATTGTCGGTATGGAACCTTTCAGTTTGTCTTGCACAGCACCCTGCATCTGTTGAGAAGCATCTTGCATCTGGTTAGACATGTTTTCCGGTATCTTACCCGGCATACCTTCCGGAACAAGCCCTCCCGATACCTCGGTCAGGGCCGCAACAATGGCATCAATGTTTCTCTGCATTGCCTGCTCAAAAAATTCCTTTGTGTACTCCCCGTTGGAAATATGGGAAAGCGCATAGAGACGACAACCGGTCTCCTTATAAATAATATCTACATATTTCTTTTCATAATCCAGCTCACCGAACAGCACATTGACCTTGGCCCGCTTGATTCTTTTAATGGTATCCTGTAACTGGCGCGCACTAGGCTTCACCCCATGTCTCGGTTGAACCACAGCACTAACCTCAATGCCAAGTTCCTGAAAGAGATAAGAATATCCGTCATGGACTGTGGCAATACGCAAATTATTGAGATTGAGCATGTCAATCCGCATTAAAGCGGACTGAAGGATATTCCGTAGCTTCTTAGAATAGGCCCGTACATTTTTCACAAACTCACCAGCCTGCTCTGGACAAAGCCTGCCCAATTTTCTGGCGATCATCTGCATCTGCTGAATCGCCCCGGTTATGGCAATATAGGTATGACTATTATAGGAGACCTTGTCTCCCTTCTCAAAATCGTAATGTTTACCAAAGACGGGAATCAGAGGGAGCCCTTTACTGGTATTGATAACCACCAGTTTGTCGTTTTCAATAGCTTTAAGCATGGGCTTGATGAACTCATCATGCCCTACCCCGTTAACAATGACCGCATCCAGATTTTCCAGCTTCTGCATATCTGAGGGTACGGGCTGATAAGCATGAGGATCCGAGCCTGGAGGGATTAATGAGGTCACATTTGCCTCATCACCAACGATATTTTTGGCCCAGGAATAATAGGGGTGCAAAGAAGCTCCTATATTCAAACGACATTTTGTTTCCTGAGCATACGCCTGCATCGAAAAGAACCCGAGGCAGAAGACCAGACTGAAGACAAGCACAAATTGAGGGCGAAATATTTTTTTCATGTGGTACCTGTATATTTTTTTAATAACACCCATCCCTCCCCTCTGGGGAGGGACAACAAAAATTGAAAGCTGATCGGGTTCCTTGAATGCGTCCACCCGTTACTTTCATATAAAAATTTACCAAAACAAAAAAGAAACGTATCAGCTGCCGGAAGATTCTGTAACTTTTCCGTTAACAGCAGAATTACCGCTGACAACCCATTTCCATCCTCGTTCGACAAGAGGGCCTTCCGAGTAATCAACGATCTGTGGATTCATCCAAATCTGGGCGGTGAAACGTTCCTCTTGTGCCTCCTGGACATACGGATAGGGATATTGTCCGGCCCGGAGGTCAATGATACGGAGAATAAAACTGTTCTCTAAAGGATCAGCTCCTTCTTTTTCTTCCTGAGCAACCTCTTTGTTTGAACCGTAATAATCAACCCAGGTTTCTCCCTGATGCATTTCCCAAGAAAAACCCCGCAGGCCTGCGGGTAAAAAATCGCCAACAAAAGGCGGAAGAGATTCCGTTTCCAGTTCAGAAATCTCCGGCCAATTACCTGCGGCCTCATAGGTCCAGGTAATACTGTCCACAGCTCCCACCAGAGATCGGTACAGGACCGGTGCCTGATTTTTCAGGCGGATATCTTGAATCTGATAGGATTTTTTCGCTGCAATGTCTTCTTTCGGCGCAACCTGAACATGTCGCAGGCCTGCAAGCAGAAAGATACAGCAGATAACAACGGCAAGTCCTAAAACTTCACGCCCCGCAGCAAGAGGGGCAACAATCACTTCTCTACATCCTTGTACACTGTCATTACTCATTAATAGTTACCTTCCCTTCCTGTATCTTGCGAATATACCCTTTTTTTCTGATGAAGGAACCTATGTCCCACAATGAAGGGGTATTATTTTTTCTAAATACGTAACACCGTTTGTAAGGTTACGCAATATTTTTCTGAACGAAGGTGAGAAAAAAATACCCGCCTCAAAAATCGACTTCAGTTCTGGGCGACATTTAATCTTGCTCTAGCAGATTAAAAAATCTTCTTTAAACCAACTCTGCCATGACAGTATTCGCCAGCAAGAACCCCTGGGTTGTCAGCTGCAAACGATCCTGCACAATATGCAGCATACCTTGACGAATAAGGCGATGCAAGGTCTCACTGTAATAGATTTCCGCATTCATACCAAAGCGCTGGGTCAATTCCATGAGAGACACCCCTGCTGTCATGCGCAGGCCCATAATGACGGTTTCTCGAAATGCGGCGTCTCGGTCGAGTTTTTCTTTCTCCTCCCAAATGTTCTGTCCACTACTCAAACACTCCAAGCGTTCGCAAAATTGATCGGCATCGGCAATGGCTGTGTAGCGTGTTCCATGAAGAAAGGCAACCGCCCCTGCCCCAAGGCCGATGTATTCCCCGTTCTGCCAGTAATTGATATTATGTCGGCATTGGTAGCCCGGTTGAGCATAATTGGATATTTCGTACCGATTAAAACCCACCTGATTGAGCGCCTGCTGCGTTTTCTCCAGCATCATAAGGACGGTATCCTCATCGGGCAGGGATAAATTACCCTGCTCCTGCTGTTGGGCAAAAGGAGTGCCTGCTTCGATGGTGAGCTCATAGATGGACAGATGCTCCGGTTGCAACTCTACAGCCCGATTAAGACTGGCCTGCCAGCTCCGGGGATCTTGCCCTGAAAGCCCGTACATCAGATCAAGATTGATATTATCAAATCCTGCTGCACGGGCCATCTGGATCGTCTGCACGGCATCCGCCACGGTATGGGGACGGCCAAGTTGGCACAACTCTACATCGCTTAAAGATTGCACACCGATGGACAGGCGGTTAAACCCTGCTCGACGCAGGACATCAAGCCCGGCCGCATCAACCGTTGCCGGATTAACCTCAATAGAGATTTCAGCTCCATCAGCACAGCGAAACCGGTGCAAACAATCAGTAAGAAGCCTGCTCAGCGTCTCTGGAGGTAATAAGGTCGGGGTACCCCCGCCGAAGAAAATACTGGTTAGAGGCTGTTGCTGATCATGATACTCTTTGCTGAAAGACCGCAGTTGTGTGCTGATCGCCTGTGCATAACGATGGTGGAGATCTGTCCGGCCTGCAAGGGAGTAAAAGCTGCAATAGGGGCATTTGTGCAGACAAAAAGGTACATGGAGATAGAGGCCGAGATTATTCATTGATGGGGAACTTGGACAGGCGAGCTAGAGACACTGGGAAATCAGGCGAGACGAGAACGAATTTCCGCACAGTCCTGCTGGACAGCGGTCATCAAGCCGTGATCAGCAAAACTGTACACGGTTTCTCCGGCACCGATAATCAGGTGGTCCAATAAGCTGATATTCATGAATGAGCACATAAGGTACAGGGTACGGGTCAGTTGTTCATCCTGAGTTGAAGGCCGGAGGCTGCCTGAAGGATGATTATGGGCAACCACAAGAGAGACGGCGTGATGAGCCAAGGCCGACTTGATCAGTTCGCGGGGATAGACTGTGTTCACATTGATGGTACCTTGGGTGAGAATTTCACTGTCGATCACGGCATGGGAGGCATCAAGGTAGACAACCATAAAGACCTCGTGTTGAAGGCTCCGCAGGGCGTGGATCAGATAATCCGCCACATCCTTGGACGAGGTGATATAGCTCTTTTTCTGAATCCGCTGGCGCAGATAGCGACGGGCGATTCCCTGGACAAACTGGAGGGCAAAGATATTCTTCGGCCCCATGCCTTTGATTTTTTCCAGGAGCACCGGAGAGGAATCCAGGACCTCAGGCAGGGAACCGAATTTTGCCAAGGCATCTATCGCCGCCTGTTTGCAGTCGGAACGAGGGGTACCGAAGGTCAGTAAAAGCTCAATGACTTCGATGTCCGTCAGGGCTTCAATGCCCTTTTCCTGGAATTTATCCCGAAGCCGCTGACGATGGCCTGTGCTGCTTCCGGGGGGATCTTTTGTTGTCACGGGTAGAGAGATTGTTGTGTTATTCTGCGTGGTAGAAATAAAGGTATTGTGTCACGATCTCCTTGGCTTTGCAAGATGAAATTGCGGAATGGGTGTTTATCTTGCACAATTGATTGACGTGAAGGAGGGAGTATTTTGCAGACCAGGTGCGTACAATGGCACCCTGCTACGATCAATTTTTTCCATCCGGCTTGTTAAACTCTGGATAGATACTTTGCATGCATTCCGGGCAAATCCCGTGCGTGAAATCAAAATCAGCATTGGAAAGCTGGCTGATGTAGACCTCAACCTGATGCCAGCACCCTTTATCATCGCGAATCTTTTTACAGTGGGAACAAATCGGGATCATACCTTCCAGCGTCTCAATGCGACACAGGGCCTCTTGCAGCTCGGAAATGAGTTCTTCCTGGGTGTTGTTGGCCTTTTGCAATTCACTGGAGGAACGGTGCAGCTCAAGTTGGGAGATAACCTGACGAGCTAATGCCTGGAGGGCGAGGAGCTGCTCAGGGTTTAATTCACGCGGCTTTCGGTCGATGACACAGAGGGTACCCAGTTGATAGCCATCCGGGGTGACCAATTGAGAGCCTGCATAAAATCTGATATTGGGATCGCCTGTGACCAAGGGGTTGGCGACAAAGCGCTGGTCCTTGAGCGCATCCTGAATGATGAGCATCTCCGATTGGAGGATAGCATGATTGCAAAAGGCTATTTCCCGCGAGGTTTCAGGGACCATTATCCCCTTCTTGGATTTAAACCACTGGCGGGATTCATCCAGCAGGGTGATAAGGGCAATAGGGGTTTCGCAGATAAAGGAGGCGAGCAGGGTGATATCGTCGTATTCGCGCTCCGGCGCGGTATCAAGGATATTATAACGCTTCAGGGCCTTGAGCCGGCCCAGTTCATTTTCAGGAATCGGGATGGGCATGGCTTCCTTCTCCTTCTATAGGGCAAGAGGGCGTAGGGACGAACCCCTTATTCGCCCTGAACGATCCTGTGCAGTAATAAACGGGCAGGCACAGGGACCTGCCCCTACGTCGTCCTGTATCGAAAAATACAACCGGAATGCTCAGCTTGACAAAACAATCTCAAGCATTTTGACCACAACCTCATTCGCGTTCAGGCGGGACGAATCAATCAATACCGCATCTTCAGCCATGACCAGTGGAGCAATGGTGCGCTCCTGGTCATTGCGGTCGCGTTCAATGATCTGGGCCAAGGTTTCCTGCTCATCCACTTCCTGACCTCGTTTTCGCAACTGGGCCACCCTGCGTCGGCACCGCTCCTCCGGCGAGGCATCAAGGTAAAATTTCCAGGCCGCCTGCGGGAAAACAATGGTGCCGGTATCCCTGCCGTCGGCCACCAGGCCTCCGGCCTGTCCCATTTTCTGCTGCATCGCGGTCAGGCGGGCCCGAACTGCGGGAAGGGCAGAAACTCTGG
This sequence comes from Candidatus Electrothrix laxa, assembly GCA_942492895.1. Lineage (GTDB taxonomy): Bacteria > Desulfobacterota > Desulfobulbia > Desulfobulbales > Desulfobulbaceae > Electrothrix > Electrothrix laxa. The sequence continues at coordinate 2,657,108 of OW818652.1, read as the reverse complement.
AGGCGGCCATGCTCATCTCGGGCATTCGGATCGCGGCACTGACGTCCTCCTCCCCTAACAGGACGCGCACTTCATCTTCCTCTTGGGCAGGGGGAAGGAGCCGAAGATCAAGTTTAGCAAGCAGCAGGGCCAGGGCATCCTGCTGATCGGTATTGTCCGCGTTTATATCGGCTTGATCGCAGGCATAAGCGACAGCCCGGTACATGGCCCCGGTGTCCATATAGGTAAAACCCAATTTTGCCGCCACTGCACGACTGACCGTGGATTTACCGACTCCAGAAGGGCCGTCAATGGTGACGACCCGCAATTTTCCCGCCGGAGCGTTGGTTGCCTGCCTTTCCTGTTCAGACATAGTTCAGCTCCTGAAGACAATCCTGCAATGCCTTGACAAAGCGTTGGTTCTCTTGCTCTGTGCCGATGGTTATCCGGATGAAATTCGTGTAGCCGTAGGCCTTCATGGAGCGGACAATCACCCCTTTATAAAGCATAGCCTCGTAGAGGGCCGTGGCATCGCCCTGCACATCAATGAGAAAGAAATTGGTGCAGGAGGGGTAGGGCACGCAGCCTAAGGCGTGGACCTGTTCGGAGAGCCATTCTCGACCTGCTGCGGTTCCGTTGATGGTCTTCTCATAATGTTTAGTATCGCTCAGGGCAGCCAAGGCCCCTGCCTGGGCAGGCAGGTTGATGTTAAAGGGCTGGCGGACCCGATGGAGTAGGGAGGCGATGTCTGCATGCATGATGCCGAAGCCGACCCGCAGGCCGGAAAGACCAAAGGCCTTGGAAAAGGTGCGCAGGGTCACCACTGCCGGGATGCCCTCGGGTTGCCGGATCAGGGAAAGAACATCAATTCGTTGCTCCGGTTCGACAAAGTCGATATAGGCCTCATCCAGCACCACAACTACTTCCTCGGGCAGCTTACGGAGGAAGGCAGCAAAGGCCTCTTTGCTGATCAGGGTGGCGCAGGGATTATTGGGGTTGTCCAGGAAGATAAGCTTGGTGTACTCGGTCACGGCTGCGGCAATAGCCTCCAGGTCATGCTCCATCTCCCGGAGCGGAATAACCACGTTGGTGCCGCCGCGTACCTGCACAAATTTCTGGTACATGAGAAAGGAGGGGTGGCTGGTGACCACCTCGTCGCCGGAGCGGACAAAGGCCTTGACCAGGAATTCAATCACCTCATTGGAGCCGTTGCCGAGGATGATCTCTTCCGGGGCCGCGCCGGTCCACTCTGCCAGGGCATTGGTGAGATGATAGCTTGAGCCGTCCGGGTAGCGATGCAGGCTGCTCAGGGTTTCTCGGGCCGCCGCGACCGCCTTGGGGGACGGTCCCCAGGGGTTTTCATTGGAGGCCAGCTTGATGGAATCTTTGATGCCGTATTCGCGTTCCAGTTCCTCCAGGGGTTTGCCTGGGGGGTAGGGGATGATGTCGGCTATGTTTTTTGGGATGTTGAGTTTCATGGGTGTTAAGTTTTAAGGAATATATGGTCTGGGTTAGCTGCGCGTTTTTGTTGGCGGCTAACTTTCATGGGTTATTTTTTCTTCGGCGGCTGGCCAGTGCTTTTTCATCAGTCGACGTGCATTGTTGCGGACGTCTTCGTCCTCATCCTGTTCGGCTTGTTGTTCGAGCAGTTGGCGTGTAGTTTCGTCCGGCCAATGCTCGGCCAAAATCCAAAGCGCGGTGTTGCGAGGAGACTCGTGGTCGTCCTGGACTGCCCGTTCGGTGAGCAGTTCCCGTGTGGTTTCTTCCGGCCACTTCTCGGCCAAGGCTCGAAGCGCGGCGCTGCGGAGAGATCCGTCTTCATCCTGCACGGCCCGGTCGGTGAGCAGTTGGTGCGTGGTTTCGTCCGGCCATTTCTTGGCCAACGTCTCAAGTGCTGTACTGCGTGGACCGCCGTCTTTATCCTGCACGGCCCGGTCGGTGATCAGTTGGCGCGTGGTTTCGTCCGGCCATTTCTCGGCCAACGTCTCAAGTGCTGTACTGCGTGGACCGCCGTCTTTATCCTGCACGGCCCGGTCGGTGATCAGTTGGCGCGTAGTTTCATCCGGCCACTTCTTCGCTAATGCCCAAAGCGCGGTGCTGCGTGGACCGTTGTCTTCATCCTGTACAGCCCGTTCGGTGATCAGTTGGCGTGTGGTTTCGTCCGGCCATTTTTTGGCTAACACCTCAAGCGCGACGCTGCGTGGACCCTCGTGGTCATCCTGTATGGCCCGCTGTGTGATCAGTTGGCGCGTGGTTTCATCCGGCCAATGCTCGGCCAATTTCTCAAGCGCGGTGCTGCGAGCATTCTCGTGGTCATCCTGTGCGGCCCGCTGTGTGATCAGTTGGCGCGTGGTTTCATCCGGCCAATGCTCGGCCAATGCCCGAAGCGCGGTGCTACGGGTGCAATATGAATCAGCCGTAGTCAACTCCGTTAAAATATCTCGGTCAGGATTAACGACCTTAATAAATTCGCAGCAGATATTAACGCCACCGTTTCGCAGAGACTTGAACTGCGGTACACACTCTGATAAGTATTCTTTTCCCGGCCATCGAGTTCCAAGTTCTCCAGCTGCGTTCAGCAACGATTTACGGGGCCATGAAATATACATGCCTTCGTCACCATCCATTCGAGAGATGACTTTGACCGCATTTTGGAGCAAGATACGTCCGCTCCTTGAAATTCGTGAGGGGTTACGAATTTCACAAAGAAGCTGAATTGCCCTCATCGATTGGTCAATAAAAAGTGTATATAATTAATTGACTAAACATAAACAAATCATAACGTTATAAGAGATGCCGGTATTTTGACCGTATTTGCAGAGATGTCCTTTAAGCGCTATATTGGGCCAGATAATAAGTATTCCTAAACAGGAAACTTCTCAACAGCCTATTTTCACAAGCAATCATCCAATATGTTGATTTCACTTACTAAGATTTCAAGGTGTTGTTTTTTCATGTAAAACAATTAATTCAATTACTAGATTATTAACCAATCGGTGAGATTGCCAAAGGGAGTTCGTGCAATTCAGTTCTGGTATCCCATTTCTCCAAATCCGTCCGCGTCGCCAAATGCTCAACAATTCGTCCCACAAACTTCTCATCAATTTGCCCGCAGATCAACCGCAACACCTCACGCCAATCATCATCGCGGCAATGTTTATCGAACAGAGCAATCAGTCCGTCGATGTCCAGCGTTTTTGCCACATTAAACCGATGAACGATCTCCGCAGCACAGAAATATTCCAGAAAGGTACGATGGACAAAAGCGTAGCTGTCCCCGCCCAAATAGCAAAGGATGAAATTACGTTGCCGCAACTGCTCAACCAGCCTCCGAGCCACAGCCCGAGCCTGCTCAAAACGCAACTCGGTATGCAGGTAGTCTTCGATCAGTTTTTCCAGTGCCTCGCTGTCGATAAAATTTGCCCGTGAATTATCAGACAAGTGCGTCTGCATGGCATAGGCCACAGTCCGCAGAATAGTGGTCTTTTCCCGCAAACCAATTTCCTCACTCAAGCCGGGAAAATCCCCCAAGGCCCGCTCGGTATCCCACTGGTGCAGGAGCAGGCGGGAGCACTGCTGATAGAGATCAACCCGGTCATCAGGCAGTTTCTGGTTCCGATTCAGGATGGCCATCATGGTCAGCAACAGGGGATTGCCTGCCAGCTGACCAATGGATTTGGAGTTCTTGATCGCCTTGTCCAACCGCGCCCGCTTGGTTTCCCCTTCCTCCGGGTTATCAAAGGTGACCCTATGCCATTTATCGAGAAAATGACTGATCTGCTCCTTATCCAGATCCTGGAGCATGAAATGACGGAACTCGGCATCACGTAAGCGCTTGGGCTTATAGCCGACCACCCGCGAGGTTACGACGATGCGGACCTGTTTATGGTCGTTGCTGAAGCGATGGATATCGTTGACCACCTGCTCGCGCTCAACAGGATCAAAAACCTCGTCCAGACCGTCCAGCAGCAGGACAACGCGGCCCGGCTGATCAAGGAGATGATGCAGGGTTTGCTGGTTGAGCCGATGCCAGGTTGAGGCCTCGTGCAGATATTTAAGAAATCCTTTGCTGCTGGGACATTGCCAGCGATTATAGGCCCGCAACTCGATGAGCAGCGGTAAGGGGGCGGTGTAGCGTTGGTTGGGATCGGCTATCTTGGCCCATTCCAAAGCCAGATATTGCAACAGGCAGGATTTCCCAGAACCGGGATCGCCCAGAATGACGAGACGTTCCAAGCCATTGGTTATGCTATCGTTTGTTACTTCGAGCACCGGTTTCGGCGGCTGGTTGACATAGGCCCGCCGTCGCTCATCGTGCAGCTTCTCAGACTCGACCAGCTGTTCCGTATCCAGCTCACCTGCTTCGGCTAATCGTTGCAGATGCTCCTTGGGTACTTCCAGCAGCTGCGGATCATACTCATGACACTCCCGCACCGACTGGGGTACAAACACGCTCCAGAGCCGCACATTATTATAGTACGGCCCGGTGGTGTCCAAGCTGGCAAAATCCAGGTTGCCGTAGCGCTCAACCAGGGCTTCGCGATAGGTTTCTAAATTGAAATCAGGCGGCAGGCCAGCTAACGCCTGTAAATTTTTGGTGTCTTGGGCCTTAGCAAGGGAGGTGAAGGTTTCCTGCAATTCGGTGGAAGATTGGCGAATTGCCACCACCTTGGCAGCAAAGCGTTTGCTGATGTATGACCAGTTGAAACCGTCCGGCAGGGTATGAGTCCCTTCAAGCTGATCCCAAGCAAGAGCAAAGGCTCCAGGATCAGGGATGGCATCAGGTTTGAGGAATAGATTCGCAATGGTCTGGCAGACCTTCTCGTGCTCGACAAAACGACGTAGATCCTCGGTCCAGTCGGGCAGGAGATCCTCTTCAATATCCGCCCGGATGAACTCATCTTCGATGAGTTCCAGCAACTCTTTCAGGGCCAGCCCGGTTGCCTTGGTCAGCGCATCCTTATGAATGACCGAAAAAACGTTTTGAAAGCATTTGCCCACGTAGCTCTTTGCCGCATCTTTGGCAACATCCTTGGCGATGGTTTCCAGGATGGGCCGGAAAAAGAGTAAGGTTGCCTGTCCGATGCCCCCCCAGGCTGCTAGCCATTCCATATTTATTCCTCAGTAGCCTTTCCGGCGTTGAAACGCCGGTCTCTTTTCGTGCGGTCCCTGTCGGAGATTGATAGCTTTATTTTTTAGAGAGAAGTACAGACAACTATAGCATGTTCTCGGAAATTTCAAGAGGAAACAGTGCGGGTTTCTCTTTTTCGGGGCAACATGAAGCAGCAGAACGAGTAAATGAGTAAATAAGAGACAACACGTTAGCGGTCACCAGTTTTGTTCTTGACAGAATGTATATCATGAGGATATACATATAAAGCATGGAAGACGTATATGATAAAATACTGCATCAATGTACCGGCTTTGACTGGGACAAAGGAAATGTCAATAAAAACAGAATTAAGCACGAGGTTGCTTCCTCAGAGTGTGAGCAAATATTTTTTAATCAGCCCTTGCTGGTTCAGGATGCTGCACTGCACTCAGAGACGGAAAAACGATTCTGTGCGCTTGGGAAAACAGATAAGAAGCGACGTCTTTTTATCGCCTTTACTGTCAGGAAGTACCTTATTCGTGTAATTTCGGCAAGAGATATGAGCCGCAAAGAAAGGAGGATTTATGAATCCGCTGAAAAAAATACCTGAGTTCAAGAATGGTGATGAGGAAAAGGCCTTTTGGGACAACCATGATTCAACCGATTTTGTTGACTGGAGCACGGCACAAAGAGTTACTCTGCCGAACTTGAAACCATCTGTTAAAAAAATATCGCTCCGTCTTCCTCAGGCCATGCTAAATGATCTTAAGCTGTTGGCAAACAAGAGGGATGTACCTTATCAATCACTTTTGAAAATTTTTCTGGCTGAACGGATTGATAAAGAATTTAGTGCTCATTGACACGGGGTAATAGGGGACGGAGCCCCAATAGGCTTCGTTCCTTCTTTCCCGCCTTATGATAGTCATTCATAACGGGACCACATCCGAAGGATATGCACAACATGCTTATCCAGATCAACAGCATACACCAACCGATGCTGGATGTTTATCCGTCGTGAATAAAACCCATTAAGATTACCCACCAATTTTTTGTATGCCGGATAGCGGGAAAAAGGATCCTTTTCAAGGAGTTGCAAGAGGCGTTCCGCCTGTGGACGCAACCCCGCCCGGCTTAACCTTTTTGCATCCTTAGCAGACTGGTGCGATAAAATTACCTTCCATTTCACCACTCAAGATCCTCAAGCGATGTTCCATCCTCAAGCGGCTCAGCTGCTGCCTTCAGAATACTTTTCGCCAAGCCGGGAATCTGATTCAGATACACCGTTTCCTCCATTGCCTGCCAGTCCTCTTCGCTCAGTACCACAAAATTTTCTCCGTTGCGCCGGATCACCCGTAATACCTCATGATTTGCAATGCACCGGTCAACTTCCGGCTTTAAGTGCTGCCGAAACTGGTTTGCTGTTGTTTCTCTCATGGCCCTTGCCTCCAAGCAAAAATAAAAATCAAAATGAAGCTGTACCAGTTTACGGTACTGCTTCATTTTGATTTTGTCAAGAATGATGGATTCGTAAAAAGTATCCCTATATAATTATCTGAAATTACTTGTATATAATTAATTTTTCTCTTGCCATAAATTAGTCGGCATGATATTATTGTGTCAATATTACGATAAGATAAGCAAGAGAGCTATGTTAAACATCAAAGATCACAAAACCATCAACATGTTCGACCCCTTTGGTTTCCTCGGGCCGAAGCGTCGAAAAATGCTGGATGAATCATGGGCCGGGATTTTTCGGGATCATGTTCGCCATATTCTTCCGGTTGATCTCCTGGCACTGCATTTCAGTACAAGCATGGGGCGCCCGACTAATGAACTCGTTGCTATGATGGGAGCGATGTTATTGCAGCATATGCATGATCTGACAGACGAAGAGACAGCGGAACAGTTCGCTTTTAACATGCAATGGCATTATGCTCTTGATATCACAAATAACTCAGACAAAGCGGCCTATGTCTGTCCAAAAAGTATTTGGAACATGCGCTTTGTCATGACGAAATACGGACTGTATGACGATGTCTTCCAGGCTGTTGGCGATGAATTCATAAAAATATTCGATGTTGATCCTTCTCTGCAACGTATATATTCCGTTCACATATTTTCCAATATGAAGCATCTCGGTCGTATCGGGATCTTCACAGGCACCATCAAAAAAATTCCTGGTAAATCTCAGACGGCAGCACAAAAACGAATTCAATGAGCTTGACCTGAATCTGCGAGATCGCTACCTGAAGAAAGAAGAGGAAAGTGCCTTCTCTATGGTCAAACCATCTGAATCCGCCAAAACTCTTCAGATGGTCGCCGATGATCTTTTCTTTCTTATCAACAGGTTCCGCTCGTGCCCTGACATTGCGTCCATGCAAACATATCAGCTCATGACACGCATTCTGAAAGAACAATGTATCACAGAGCAAGTCGAAAATACTGATGAACTGCGTGTCATTCTGAAGGCAAATAAGGATATCCCTTCCGACTCTCTTCAGAATCCCTCTGATCCTGACGCCGGATATAGTGGGCATAAAGGCAAAGGATATCAGGTGCAAGTAGCGGAAACATACAGCACAGAGGAAGATGCCGAAACTCTCTCCCTGATCACTCATGTTGATGTGCAGGCTGCCCATGAAAGTGATACCGATGCCCTGCTACCGTATCTTGAGGCTACGGAACAACGTGACATAAAGCCGAAAGAAGTAGCAGCTGATACGCTCTACGGAAGCGACGACAATCACGAAGCGGCAAAACAAAAGGGTGTCAACCTCATCGCTCCTACTCTGGACCGACAAAAGGACCTCTTCTGCACACTGACCGATTTTGAGCTTTCTGAAAACGGTTTTATCATCTCGTGTCCTGAAGGGTGCCAGCCTGTCAAGAAATCCAAGAAAAAAGACAGGTTCAGCATAGCCTTTTCGTCAGAAACATGTAAGAGCTGCCCGAGAGCCAATCATTGCCCTGTTAAACCCGGCAAAAAAGATCTTGCTTATCTCCGCTATAACGAAAAAACCGCCCGTCTTTCCCAAAGAAGAGCTAACGAGCGAACCGATGAATTCAAAAACAAGTATCGGTTCCGGGCCGGAGTCGAGGCCACTATGTCGCAACTTGATCGACGTACGGGAATCAAGCATCTCAAGGTACGAGGCATGAAAGCGGTTCGTTTCGCAGCGACCATGAAGGCAACAGCACTCAATATAATACGGGCAGCTGCGTACAAAAAACGACGAAATAAGGGGAAAAATCCCTCATCACCCTCCATAGGAGGCTGGATTGACCTGATTTGGGTTGTCAAAGAGCATTTTTACGATTTTTTGGACAAAATCAAAATCGCCAAAGTCACATCACCAGCTTTTTGAAATTTTATCCTCATTTTGCTGACTGACTTTTTACCTGGTCATCAAGAATAGGGAAGCAGCAGAATAATAGTGGCCAAAGGGTAACGCCCGGTAAGGCGGGGCGGCTAAAGAAAAAAGGTGAGGATTAAGCGACTAACTCCTTGCCTTCTCTCTTTTACCGTTATAATCTCAGACAATCACTCAAACGAAGTAAAATCTCTGCCCACCAAAGAACAAACACCTCAACTATGAAATACCCCTTAGGTGTCCAAACCTTCAGCAAGCTGATCCGCCAGAACTACGTCTATGTCGACAAGACAGCATTGATATATAAATTAGTGAATGAGGGTGAGTGGTATTTCTTCTCTCGCCCCAGACGCTTTGGCAAGTCGGTCTTGGTCTCGACCTTGGAGGCCTTGTTTCGTGGGGAAAAAGCACTCTTTGAAACTTTGTTCATTAGTACCACAGACTATGCCTTTGATGAGCACCCCGTGATCAAACTGGAATTCACCAAAGCAAAAATTCTCAACGCAACCAACTTTGAAGCTTTTATTTCGGAACAGGTCACTACCCTGGCAAAACAACATCAGATTCCACTGACCAGTGAGCGCTTTGAGCGACAGTTCGACCAACTGGTGACCGGGCTTCATTTGCAAACAGGGAGAAAAGTCGTCTTGTTAGTTGACGAATATGATAAGCCACTGCTGAATACCCTGGAAACCGAGCAACTTGCCGATGTGAAAACCTCCATGAATGCCTTTTATGGGGTCGTGAAAGCCTTAGACGAACATCTGCGCTTTGTCTTTATAACCGGTGTTTCTAAATTCTCCAAAGTGAGTGTTTTTTCGGGGATGAATAACCTTGAGGACATCAGCATGAGGAAAGACTACTCGGCCTTATGTGGGTATACCCAACAGGAACTGGACAATTATTTTGAGCAGGCACTGAAATCCCTAGCAGCAACTGAGCAGAAAGAGCCCACTACGATAAAAAACGAAGTAAAACAGTGGTATAACGGCTATCGTTTCCACCGGAACGGGACAACCGTGTATAACCCCCACTCCATCCTTTCCTTATGTAAAAATCAGGAGTTTGATAATTTTTGGTTTCAAAGCGCTACCCCGACATTTTTAATTAAGAGACTCAAAGCCAGACAATATCAGCTGTCAGAGCTGGATAACCTCTATATTTCCCCTGAAGGGTTGAACGCCAGCGAACCGGAAAATACCAGCATACAGTCTTTGTTTGTTCAAACGGGCTATCTGACTATTAGCTCCTGGACAGGGACTTTGTATCAACTTGATTTTCCTAATAGAGAGGTGCGTGATTCTTTTTACAAGTCCATTGTCGAGCACTATGCCTATGTGGAAAAGGGCATTGGGCCAATCTATATTGAACAACTCGTCAAGGGATTCAAAGAACAAGACCTTGAGTATGTTTTTGACACCCTGAAATTATTTTTTGCCAATATCCCCTATGATATCACCATAGATCAAGAAAAATACTATCAGTCAATTTTTTTCGCGATCTTCAAATTGCTGGGATTGTTAATAGAAGCGGAAGTCAGGACCAACAAAGGACGCATCGACTGTGTTGTCCAAACGGAATTTTTTATTTATATCTTGGAATTTAAATTACACGGGACACAAGATGACGCTTTGCAGCAGATCAAAGACAAACAATATGCGCAAAAGTACCAAGGCAGCGGAAAGGAAATTATTTTATTGGGTGTAGAGTTTGATCGGCAAGAGCGTAATCTCGGCACTTGGGTAGAAGAACGCCACCAACAAGAGGGCCGAATTCAGGAGGGATGAGAAGGGCGAACCTCTGTGTTCGCCCCCGAGGAGATCCTCTTAGGAAAGAAACCGAATATTATTCTCGCTCGGTTTCATCTCCGGGCTGGGAAGAATAACGATGGTTACCTGATGCTTATTTTCCAGCTCCATGAGTTCGGCCCGTTTCTTATTGAGCAGGTATTGCCCGACCTCAAGAGGCAGGTTGGCCTCCACCCGCTGTACTTTCTTGCGCGTCACCCCGGTCTGGATGCGACGGAGATAATAGAGGGCCAAGGTCTCCACAGAGCGGACCACGCCGCGTCCTTCGCAATGTTCACAACGGCGATAGCTGCCTTTTTCAATGGGCGCTCCCATTTTCTGACGGGAGATCTGCATCAAACCAAAGCGAGAGATCCGGCTGATATCAACCTTAGCCTTATCTCGCTTCATAGCATTTTTAACCTGTCGCTCCACCTCTCTGATATTGCCCTTGCTGCGCATATCAATAAAATCCACCACAATCAGGCCACCCAGATCCCGCAGACGTAACTGACGAGCCAGTTCTTCCGCCGCTTCCATGTTAGCCAGGAAGATGGACTTTTCAAAATCGCCTTTCTGCGAGGTCCGACCAGAGTTGACATCAATGGCCACCAAGGCCTCGGTAGGGTCAATCACAATGGAACCGCCTGAAGGCAACTGCACCTGAGGCTGATAAATAGATTCGATCTGTTCTTCAGTATTACTTTGATTGAAGATCGGTTTTGACCCTCGATGCAACCTCACTAGAACCTTTTTTTGGCGAGGAGGCAGCATATCAACGAATTTTGCCACTTGATTATAGGAATCCTCGGTATCAACAATAATCTCCTGGATATCCTGGGTAAAGTGGTCCCGGAGAAAACGATGGACGGTGTCCTGATCCTCATAGATTAGGGCCGGGGACTGAGAGGTCTGGCCTCGCTTTTTTATGTCCGTCCACAGTCCGGTCAGATAGCGAAGATCCTGCTGTAGAGCGGTCTTGGTGATCTCAGCACTGGCAGTACGGACAATATAGCCGATACCTTCGGGAATGTTAAAGTCGGCCATGAGTTCCCGTAGCTGACTCCGTCGCTGTTCCCCGGAAATTTTCCGGGAGATGCCTGTGCTGTCACTGCCGGGCATAAGGACCAGACAACGTCCGGGCAGGGAAAGATAGGTTGTCATATTGGCCCCCTTATTACCGGTGACTTCCTTAACGACCTGAACTAAAACCTCTTGACCGCGCTTGATCACATCTTCAATCTTAAGCTTCTTCCACTGCTGTTGCTCAATCAGCTTGCGGCTCTGTTCGCTAATCTCCTCCCGATAATATTCTGGATGGATATCGCTAAAGGGTAGGAAGCCGTTGCGACCCGTGCCGATTTCCACAAAGGCAGCTTGCAAATTGGCCTCAATAGAGACAATACGGCCTTTATAGATATTATTCTTGGTTCGCTCGCGCACCACTGTGTTGACGTGGAACGACTCAAGGCGACCGTCTTCTACCTGGGCGATACGGCATTCTTCAGGCTCTTCCGCATTGATCAGCAGTCGGATTTTTTGTTTTTTCTTAGGTTCCTGCCCGCTTTCCTCTTCAATGTCCTCTACGATATCATCTTCTTCGGAGTAATCGTTTTTTGTTGTCGGGGCGGATGAGGCACTCTGTTTTTTTCGGTTATTATTTCTCGGTTTCGAGGGCCTGCTTTGCTGGGGGACTTCCCGACCGTCGTCCTTTTTCTCGTCCTTTGGACCGCCTTTTTGTGCGTCCCCTTGCACCTTAGCTTCCTGCTTGGCTTCTCCTGCTTCTACGGCCTCGGCTACTTCCTGATTGGCAGAAGCTGGAACTGGCTTTTTTCCCCGCCTGCGGGGTCTGCGCGTGGGCTTTTTCTTTTCTTCCTGAATCTCGGTAGACTCGGCGTGTTCCGGTGCCTTGGGCTGCGGCTTGGTCTGCTGAGCAGGGGCTGTTTTCTCCGCTGCTGTCTCCTGTGTTTCCTTTACAGGGGGCTTTGCCTGGGCTGGTGCCTGCTTGGTCGGGCGCTTTTGTTTGCCCCGAGGAGCCGGTGTTGTTTGTCCAGTTTGTTCAGCCTGTTCGACGTGCCCTGCTTGTTCTTTTTCCTCGGTTTTCTCCGCCTGATCAGCCTTTTGGTTCTTGACCGGTCGCGCTTTTTTAGGAGTTACCGGTTTAACTGCTGCCTGCTTTGCTTGTACAGGTTTGGCCTTTATCGGTTTTGGTTCTACCGGTTTCACTTCTGCCGATTTAGCTTTTACTGGTTTGGCCTTTGTCGGCTTCGATTCTGCCAGTTTTGGTTCTACCGATTTAGCTTCTGCCGCTTTTACCTGATCATTTCCTTGATCATTTTTCTCAGCCTTTTTCTTCTTGAAGTTTTTCCACCAGGCACCAGTGCTTACCTTACGAATTTTTTTTACTTTCAGCTGTTCTTTCGTCTCTTTTTCCGTTTCATTGGTCATTATGCAATGTTCCTACTCTAAGATAAACAATATATAAGCTCCCGCTTTTGGGTGCAGCGCCTTGGGACGGACATGTGGAGGACGTCTCTTATTTACTGATAATAGACGCTGTCTCCATGGGCTCGTTTTTGTATGCGACCATCCTGCACAAGGGCGTCAAGCAGCAGCTCAACCTTTCCCGCACCTCCCAGATGAAAGGTGCGGTTAATATCAGCAGCCGTACATGGCCGCCGTTTTAACATCTCGACAAGCTCAACCATAAAGACCTGTTTATCGGTCTCACGATCAAGGTTGAAAAAAAACTTTTTCGGGTCTTCCGACTCGTCATCCTGGCTTGCTTTAAAGGCCAGCAGGTCAACAGGGCGTAAGGGATTGTCTTCCTCGAATTGCCGTGCAATCGCCGCCATGCTCTGTTTACTCAGAGGACAAGCAAAAGACTCCAAGGGCGGACGGGCAACGGTATTCAGCTGGATGCGATCAAGACGCATCCGATTAACTGCCTGGCGGAGTGCCGCCACTTCCTCCGCAGAATCGTTAATTCCCTCGGCAAAAAGAATCTCCAGCCAGATTTTCCCGCAATATTGATGAGAAAAAGTGATCAGGCCGCCAATGACTTGTTCAAGATCAATGCAGGCTGCCGGACGATCAATCTTCCTGAAGCCTGTTGACAAAGCCGAATCCAGCGAAGGAATCACCACATCGGCCTGGGACATCTCCAGGCGAACCTGAGGATCTGTGAGGGTTGTCCCGTTGGTCAGTACAGCAATCGGCTTTGCAGCGGTCTTTTTCAGATGCGCAATAATTTCCCCGAAATGTACATGCAGGCTCGGCTCACCACTAGCAGTCACCGTAATAAAATCCAGCTCAGCCACTCGCTCCTGATCCAGACAAAAGGCGTCTATTTCCTTCCTGATATCCTGGAACGGAGCATACTCAGCTCGTTCACAGGTCAAATCAACGGTAACGCCGACTTCACAATATATGCAATTGAGGGTGCAAATTTTGTCCTGGAAAAGATCCACTCCGAGAGAGCGTCCGAGTCGCCGGGAATTTACCGGACCGAAGATATGATTCATAGAAAAACATGGGCGCATCAGATGTCGCCGGACATCACATTAATGTAGTAGTATACTACCGGAAGAACGGAAAAGACAAGATCGGAATACAATACCCGAGTGTCATCTTGAACTGCGTACAATATAAGCTTTTGTCTTAAAACAATTTATTGTTTTTAGCAAGGCTAATTTATCTGTTTTTTTATTCGGGATATCGAGAAGACTTTCAGCTACCCCAGCGCTTCCTTACTCCTTTTTCCTTGACACAAGAAGGAGGGGAGCGTAAATTCGTGTAGATGACAGCCTTGAATTTTCATAATTATTTCTTCCTCTTTCGAATAAATTTACAGGAGTGTATTGAGGTGCATTACCGAACCCCTTTTTCCCCCTTTATAACGGTTGGTTGTTTTCTGGGCGTATTCTGCATGTTTAATCCTACAGATGCCACCAGTGCAGAGGCCGTCAGAGCGATGCAGTGGGAAATCACTGCTGATAAACTGACCAGGTTTGAAGACCCTGCCAGCATAATTGCAGAAGGTAATGTTATCCTGCAAAAAATGGAAAACATTACCGGGGCTATCACAATAAAGGAGGAAAAACAAGACTGGGGAGATCTTCTTGGTGAGGATACTTCGCCGACAGATGAGAGCAACGATACCCAGACCGAAGATACCCTTCCAAAGCAAGGCGGTGAGGCTACATTGATCTCTCCCAAAAATGCCCCTGCTTTGCAGGATGCGGATTCCGGTGATCTAGAGACGGCCACTGGCATGGAGCAGAATGAGGATGAGATTCTCAGCTCCACTGTTATCAGCACCATCAAAGCGGATTGGGTGGCATATGATATGGACCTGGGGACGGTCAAGCTGCGCGGCAACGTACTTATTGATATCGGCCCGGACAAATTGAGTGCCAGCGAGGGTGAGGTTCATCTCACCAGAGAAACAGCCTCGTTTAATGATGCAACCATTATCCGGCAATATAAGGATATGCGCATTGAAGGGCGTGTCATTGAGAAAACCGGCGAACTCACCTATCATATTCAAGACGGCTGGCTCATCACCTGTAAGCTGAAAGACGGAGAAAAACCTCCGTGGAGCTTTCATGCCGCTGATGCCAAGATCACTGATGGAGGATATGCTTTTCTAAAACATGCAACCTTCCGAATTAAAGGGGTGCCTATCCTGTACTCGCCTATCATGATGCTGCCCGCAAAGAGGAACCGTCAAACAGGTTTTCTCTTCCCTTCAGTTTCTCTGTCGGATCGGGACGGATTCAGTCTTGAGTGGCCGCTTTTTATTAATCTCTCTCCAAGCAGCGATCTCACGCTTTATCCCCATTATCTTGCTGAGCGGGGCTTCATGGCCGGTGCGGAAGCTCGTTACATGCTGGATCAGGAGTCCAAAGGGACTATAATGGCGAATTTCCTGAATGATGATCTCAGCGATATTAATAATCCAGATAACGATGAATATTACGCGGAAGGCGGATACACCCATACCAATCAAAATCGTTATTGGATACGAGGAAAGGCAAATCATAAATTCGGCGGCTGGACAACCAGACTTGATATAGATGTTGCCTCGGACCAAGATTATCTCGACGAATTCAGTAATGGCTTTACCGGGTATTCCGTGAGCGATCAACGACTTTCGGATCAGTTCGGGCGTGGATTACAGGACAGGAACACCTATGAGCGGGAAAACAAGCTGACCACGCTTCGTTCCTGGGCCAACGGTACCTCTCTAGAGGCAACCCTGAAAGACATTGACGATCTAAGCGATGATGGCAGCGACTCCACAGCACTGTCGACATTTCCAGAGGTGAAATACAGCGGTTTAATTCCCTTGTATGATACGGACATAGATTTTTCCTGGGATGCTGATTACGTCTATTATAAACGTGACGTGGGCGTGGAGGCCCAGCGGGTAGATCTCTATCCTAAATTAAAAACTGCTGTTCCCATGCTGAGTGATTACCTGGAAACCACTGTCGGTGTTGGTGTCAGGGAGACTATGTACCTGATTGATGATAATGGGGATGAAGAATGGCAGGATAGTGATACCGAGAATCGTTTTCTCGCTGATGTGAATGGAGAAATAGCAACAACTTTACGCAGGGATTTCCCTCTGAGCGGCGGCGAAGCCTCCGCATGGAGTCATACCCTACGGCCTTTTATTCAGTATACTTATATAACAGGCTCTAATGGAGATGACCTTCCGCAGTTCGATTCGGTTGACAGTGTTGGTGATCAGAATCAAATCACCTATGGCGTGAACAACTTCTTCTATGTCTCCGAGATGAGAGGCGATGAAGAGTATGAACGAGATTACGGGTACATTAAATTACAACAGAACTATGATCTCCGTAATGAGGCATCTGAGGAACCTCTTTCAGATGTGCAGTTCCAGCTCTCCTGGAATCCTTGGCAAAATATGAACCTCAAGTACTCCACTGATATTGATGTGTATAATGATGGTTTCACACAGCATTCAGTAGAAAGTGATTACCGCAATAATCGGGGAGATCTGCTCTCTTTTGACTATCTCTTCCAGGCCGATACCAGTGATGAGGCGGAGGATACCAGTTCGATCAGACTGTTTACCCGAGTCGGATTAATCTATGATTTTGCAGTCGGTTATTCTCTGGAACGATCTATTGAGGATTCCGTGACCATAGCTGAGAAAATCAATTTGATCTACAGCCCCTCCTGCTGGTCAGTGGAATTGGTAGCTGATGTTACGCCGGATAACGAACAGGTTATGGTCCTGTTTAAGTTGGCAAATATCGGAGCACCCTTTGGTGTGGACCTTATGGGAAGCAGTGATGAATAGCAGGATACGCGGACAGTATAAACAAACTTCCCGCCTCCAAAAGGGGCAAGGGAGCGGAGAACACAACCCGGAGCTTCACAATGAACTATCTTGATGTCTTTAACGGCGATGCCGACGGTATTTGTGCCCTTCAGCAGTTGCGCCTGCATGAACCTCGATCGGATGCCCGACTACTAAGCGGAGTGAAACGGGATATCGCCCTGCTTGATCAGGTAACCGAAGTGAGCGGTACAGCGCTCACGGTTCTTGACATCTCTCTAGACAAAAACAGGGAAAGCTTGGATAAAATTTTGGCTACTGACGGTGATAATACGGTGTTCTATGCGGACCATCATTATGCCGGAGAACTTCCGAAATCGGAACGCCTCACAGCTCATATTGATCCGCAGCCGCTGATCTGTACCTCGTTGATCATCAATCAACTCCTTGAGGAAAAATACGCTCTCTGGGCTCTTGTCGGTGCCTTTGGCGACAATCTGGACGAAACGGCTGAACAGCTTGCCCAACAATTGGGGGTTGACCAGGCCGACCTTGCCTTGCTTAAGGAAACAGGGATTCTGCTCAACTATAACGGTTACGGTGCAACGTTGGCGGATCTCTTCTTTGATCCTGCTGAACTGTTTCGCCAGGTGCAGCCCTATGCAAATCCGCGAGATTTTTATGCTGATGCAGCAGCGTTGCGAACTCTGAAGAAGGGGTACCAGAGTGATATGGAGCAGGCAATGTCCTTTACTCCTATGCATCAGGACAGCTCTGGACGTGTTTATCAGCTGCCTGCTGAGGCTTGGTCACGACGAGTGGCTGGCGTGTACTCCAATACCTTGGCTCGACAAAAACCTGAACTCGCCCATGCCCTCTTGACAGAAAATGCTGATCGATCTTTGCGTATCAGTGTTCGTGCTCCTCTGCATAATCGCAACGGGGCTGACCTTCTTTGCCGCCGGTTTCCCAGCGGCGGCGGTCGGGCTGCAGCCGCCGGAATCAATGCCCTGGCCCCGGAGCAACTTGAGGATTTTATCAAGGCCTTCAGCGAGCAGTTCCACATATCTGATTCTGTTTGATCCAAGCATGCCTATCGTTATGTTGCCGGTTATCCTCATTTCCACACCATTACGGAATAGAACTATTCTCTTTTTTATAGAATGGCTGTTAGTGAATTGGCAGAGCAGCTGAAGGGAAAATAGACTGGTGGTTGAACGCCGGGAAAAAACATTTTTTATATCTGATTCATCTCTGACTATGGAAAGACCACGATCTAATCGATTTTATGCCCTTCCCAGCATGCTGACCTGTACCAGTCTCTTCAGCGGCTTTTACTCCATAGTTGCCTCTATCAACGGAGATTTCTTTCCCGCTGCCGTGGCAATTCTGGTGGCAGGGCTCTTTGATGGACTGGACGGACGAGTCGCCCGCCTGACAGACTCCACCTCACGATTCGGTATGCAGCTGGATTCGCTTTGTGATCTGGTTTCCTTCGGTGTTGCTCCTGCTCTCCTTGCTTATCTCTGGGCCTTAATCCCCTATGGACGATACGGCTGGTTGGCTGCTTTTATGTACGTGGCCACCACTGCTCTGCGCTTGGCTCGTTTTAACTCCATGGCCGAGGAGTCGGAGGATGAAGATCATGAAAAGGATGAAAATCATGATTTCGTCGGCCTGCCCTGTCCGGCTGCTGCCGGGGCCATTGCAACCATGGTTATGTTTTTTCGCTATTTAGGTGCTACTGACACGGTAAAACATTTTTCCATTCTTTTACTGGTCTATCTGCTCTCTTACCTGATGATATCAACCCACCGCTATCTGAGTTTTAAGAAAACCAGAATTCCCCGGGAAAAACGTTTCCAGGCGGTTGTCGGTATGATGCTGGTCCTTACCCTTTTGGCGACAGAGCCTCCTGTTACCTTGTTTGCCACGGCATTACTGTACGCTCTCTCCGGCTTAGTTCTGGAGTTGTACACTTTTTTGCGAAAAAGAAAGGACATCACAGAGCCAGAAAACTAAGTAGATTTACAACCCTCTCTTTCCATAATATCATGCGGATTACCGGCGGTTCAGCCAAAGGGCGACACCTGATCAGGCCCAAAGCAGGGTGGCGTTTTATACGGCCTACCGGAGACAGGGTGCGTGAAGCCCTGTTTAATATCCTTGCTGATGAGGTTGCAGGCAGTACAGTTCTTGATCTCTATGCCGGTACCGGAGCATTAGGCCTTGAGGCGTTAAGCCGGGGCGCAGAGACAGCCGTCTTTGTTGATCAATCCCGCCAAGCCCTTGAGCTTATCCATGGCAACCTGACCAACTGTTTCCCCGCAGCAAAGGCCTCACTGCAGCAGTTCAATCTCTCGCGGGAAGACAGCATAGATCGGCTGAAAAAAAAAATGCCTGCCCGCCTGCTCTTTGATATCATCTTTCTTGATCCGCCCTATGAAAAAAAAATGGCGGAAAAGACGCTGGCAAGGGTAGAAAGAGGAGCCTTGCTGAAAGACAATGGATTGGTTGTCGCAGAAGAACGGGCAAGCGAACAGCTTGCTGAACAATACGAGACCCTCACCCTGATGAGTCATCGGAGTTACGGGGAAACCGGTATCTGGTTCTATCGCAACATTGTCAGTTCCTGATTAATCAGATCCTGACAAGGGCTCACATCCTGTTTTTTACGAACGACCGATGCACTCGTTCCAGACCTAACCGTAAAAATACCTGTTATGCCTCATCATGTTGTTATTGACCCGGATTCTCAACCGGCCCGTCCTTCGGGTATCGCTATATACCCTGGTACCTTTGATCCCATTACCAACGGCCATGTAGATATCGTTAAACGATCATTACGCATGTTTGATCAGGTAATCGTGGCCCTAGCTATCAATACGGCCAAAGCCCCCCTCTTTACCCTGGAAGAACGAGTTGCATTGGTGGAACAATGCTTTACTGCGAATAGCAATGTGACCGTTGGTACCACCGGCGGGCTGATCGTCGATTATGCTGTCCAGCAAAAGGCCTGCGCCATTGTACGCGGCCTGCGGGCGGTTTCTGATTTTGATTATGAGTTCCAGCTGGCTTTGATGAATAGAAAGTTGGAACGCAGGGTTCAGACCGTCTTCCTCATGACCGGTTTTCGCTGGATATACATCAGTTCCTCCATTATCAAGGATGCAGCCCGCCACGGCGGAGACATCAGCGGGATGGTCCCTGCCCATGTGCTGGCCGCTCTGAAAGAGAAATTTAATAACTGATCAGGGGTGCTGAAGTTTTTATGATGGAAGAGAAGATGGATACATCGGATGAGCGCCGCAGTTTTTTGCGCAATATGATCAGCTGGACAGGGGCCTTTGTCGGAGCCAGTCTGCTCTATCCCCTGTTCCGTTTTGCCGGTTTTGCTGTCAAGCCCAAACCCAAGCATATCAAAGTGGCAGCCCCCCTGCCTGTCAGCGGTTTTCACGCAGAGCGGGATTTCATCCTCTTTGCCCGTGGCGAACAGGCCTGGGCCGTCTCTAGGACCTGTACCCATCTCGGTTGCCGGGTCAATTTCCTTGAAGATCAGCAGCTCATTGAATGCCCCTGTCATCAGAGTCGCTTTACGGAGCAGGGAAAACGCCTGAAAGGGCCAGCTGATCGCGACTTGCCTGCTTTTGCAGTGGCAGTGCAAAAGGATGCGGATGGGGCAATAACCAGTTATTTGGTGACGATTTAATGATCGTACCGAGTCGACAGGATAAGGCGAAGACGAGACTGGTGGAACGGCTGCACAACAGCCTGTTCTCAATCCGTTGGGGAGGCCATGCCCTGATCAGTCTATATATTTCTGTCTTGTCCGGCCTGATTGTCGGACTCCAGTATAATGCAGCAGAACCCTTTTATTCCACCGCAACCATAGAGCTCATCGTTCCCTTTGGCTCCTTTTGGCGTTCTTTGCATTACTGCTCCAGTCAGGCCTTTATGCTCCTCCTGCTGGTTCATCTGACTCTCATTCTTTGGCAGAATGCCTCTTCGCCTGGATACAATTTCACCCAAGGTGCATGGCTCCGGCTTAGCGCTTCCGTGCC
The DNA here is from genome assembly GCA_942492895.1 of Candidatus Electrothrix laxa. Taxonomy (GTDB): domain Bacteria; phylum Desulfobacterota; class Desulfobulbia; order Desulfobulbales; family Desulfobulbaceae; genus Electrothrix; species Electrothrix laxa. The sequence goes on along the minus strand of OW818652.1, from coordinate 2,636,502 downwards.
GGTTGCGCTTTCCCTGCTCTTTACCGGCTATATTCTCCGGGGAGACGTCACCGGAGAGGCTGCCGGGGCCATTGCCGAAAACATCATCCTTGCTGTTCCGCTCCTCGGATCTTTTCTCAATAAAATCCTGTTTGACGTTAACGCCGCCGGGGCACAAAAGGTCTACCTGAATCATCTGATCGGGCTGATGGTTGTGGGCGGTTTCTGTGTCTGGCCGCATCTGCGCCGCTATACAGCGTTTTGGCGTAATCATCTTCCCTTGGCGTTATTCCTGCTCCTTATTTCGCCTGTTCTGAAAACCCCGCTGGAACGCGACCATTTCGGCCTGCTTCATATTAATGGACCGTGGTTTTTTCTCGGGCTTCAGGAGCTGCTGCGCTATATTCCGGTGTTCTGGGCCGGGATCTTTGTCCCTGCAATCTTTGTTGGTGCTTTGCTGCTCCTGCCACCGAAAGGACGTGGCCGTCGGAGAACCCTGTGGTTTATGGGGGCTTGGCTGACCGTTTATTTCGTGTTGAGTGTCCTCGGCTTCCGGCGGGGATAATAGGGTCTTCAGCGAGGAATTTCTAAAGATTCGGAAAGAGCTGGGTGTCCTCTTTTCGTGCATGAACAAGTATCATTTCGAGGAGTTCTCTGCTCGATAACATAATTTTTTCAATCTGCTGTTCAGTTGGCAGTCCTCCGTAAGAAGCGACTTCTTCCATAAAATCTGCAAGTTTTTTTAAGATTTTCAAATGGTCATCTTGCAGCATCAAAACCATTTTCTTTTCTTTTTCATTACCATATTTCAGTATCATCGGAAAGATCTCCTCCTCTTCAAATCTGAAATGATTGGTAATATACTCATCTGAAAATTTACGTAGTCTTTTTAGGTAGTTGTGTACCTCGTCAGCATCGATTCCTTCGACAAATTTTTTAAAAAAGGTAAGCTCTTCAGAAATCATACCATGATCAAGGTAGGCCTTGGTCAACTTATCCATTTTTATATTTTCCATAACATCTTGTCCCGGCATTTTTTTTCATCTTATTGATAGGATGACAACTTTGCTGTATATACTTTTCTCCAAGCGCGATGTGAGATACAGAGGAGGTGAAATCTTATTTTATCATCTCCGTATAATTTTTAATAGCTTGATGTCTTCCCTAAGGCTGATTGTATGCTCTACGACCATACCCATGAGCTCCACCAATAAGCCGGTCTTGAAACAGGTGGCAGGTAGAACAGGTAAGCTGATTATCAATCCGGTGGCCTTTCAGCTCAACAGTTGGTACAGTGCGCCTTGTCCCTCTGTGATTCTGAAAGCAGGCCAAAAACTCAGGGGAAATATTTACGAATATCACTCAAAATCATAAAGCACAATATCACCCCTATTACCCCCATACAATTACCCCAATACAAGAGGAGGATTCCATGAAACCACGAAAAATCGTCATGCTCTTAACCACCGTTCTTTGTTTATTCGTAACAGGCTGCGCTCTCATCGGACAAGGAGGTACTCCCACTGTCTTGAACAACACCAGCTGGGTACTAGAACGTTTGCATGACCAACCCATGATACAAGGCCGCCGACTCACGCTCAATTTTGAAAAAAACAAGATCAACGGTTCGACAGGCTGCAACAGTTATTTCGGTTTATATACCGGGAAGGACACCGGAGCGTGGCAGATAGAAGAAATAAGCGCCACAGAAATGGCTTGCAGCCCAAGTCAGGTCATGGTGCAGGAAGAACAATTTTTTGGTGCATTGAAGACAGCAGCAGCCTACGAGATCATCAACGAAAAACTAATGTTGAAAAACGGAGAAGGTCAAGCTCTGGCCGTTTTTACAGTACCTGGTCAGGGCTTACAGGGAACGTCATGGCTGGTAACAGAATATAATAACGGCGCAGGTCTCACAAGTATTCTTCCCGGCTCAACAGTCACTGCCACCTTCGGCACTGACAGCCGAGTGAGCGGCTCTGCTAGCTGTAATAGATATTTTGGTGCCTATAGATCCACGGTTGCAACAAGGAATATCAACATAGTTCAGGTCGGCTTGACCAGTATGCAGTGCCAGCCTGCTGACGCGATGGTACAGGAAGGTAACTTTATCACAGCATTAAAGGCTGCCAGCAGCTATCAGGTTGCGGGGCGTCGCCTGACGCTGAGTAAAGCGGATGGGTCGGTGGCTGTTAGCCTCAAGAGGAATTGAATCTGTTTGGCATCAATGGTACCGGGCTGTTGCTCGGTATCGAACTGGAACGAGTGCAACTGATTTCATCAAGGACGTTGACGAAAAGAGGATCAATCGAATCCCAATTTTTCACCTTACATAAACGACGAACAGGTTGGAGGAAAGAAGAATGAAATTGAACAAGATAATGATTATTGTCGGCCTGCTGGGCTCTATCGGCGTTCTCTCTGTCGGACTGAAAAATGGCACGCAGGAGGCAGGAGCAAACGAAAACCCGACTGAGCAGGCTGCTGTACAAAAGACCTCAGCGCAACAGGAAGTACCTGCTCAAAAGGCTCCGGCTGGTTCCTTTCCTGATTATGAAATCGGATTATTCAGCCACAAGGCCCATGTGACGGGCGCGGGACTGCAATGTACTTCCTGCCATAACGGCATTTTTGAAATGTCAGCCAGTACAGCAAAAATAAATAATGACTTCAATAAGATTTCATTCCAGGAGGGGAAGTACTGCGGTGCCTGTCATAACGGATCTGTGGCCTTTGGTGTTCAGGACGAAGCCAGCTGTAGCCGCTGTCATGGTAATGACGTCAATCCTCCAGATACCATTCTCCTTGAAAAACCGGTCAAGGTCCTTTTTGATCACGCCTTACATAATAAAGAACTCGGCCTTGCCTGCAACGAGTGTCATATGAAACTCTTTGATATGAAGACGGGCAGCACGGGCGAGAAGAGTGATTTTACAATGGAAGCCATGTATAGCGGCAAATACTGCGGTGCCTGCCATAATGGTACCATGGCGTTTGATCTCAAGAGCGATTGCAACAAATGTCATATTGATATGCCGGAATATAAGCGTGCTACTTTTGGGGTGGGAGAAGAGGAGGCTGGGCAGTGAGAGCGAAGGATGATTTCGGTTCGCTGCGATTCATGTGAGAAGGATTAATCGGGGCCTGTCCCCGATTTTCCGATTTTCGAAAATTATCAAAGATGATGTATAAAAATGGAAGACTGGATTAATCAAAATAAAGATTGGTTTCTTTCTGGCGCAGGAATTTTTATTATTAGTACGATATGTAGCTTTCTTTCTATCTTAGCTACATTATGGCTAAAAAGCCGTAGGGAAAGAAGAAAACGAAGGAGGCTAGAATTCTCGGAAGAAAAAATCAAGTTTGTAATTCCTCAAACTAATGGAAAAATAGACAAAAAATCTCTTTCTGTATCTTACAAGGGAAAAGAATATAAAAATCTATGCTATTATTCAATTTCAGTGACAAATACAGGTAACGTTGCTATAGAAAATCAAGATCTACTTTTCACAATTCCCTCAAAAAATCCACTCCTTGAAAGAACAGAGGAGACTAGTAATTCCGCAATCAAACTAACCATAGAAGGTGTTAAAAATAGTAATGATTTTATTTACAAGATAGACAGAATAGAGTGTGAGGACACCTTCTCCATTTCAATGCTAATTAATATTGAAGATCCAGAAATCGTAAAATGCCTACCAAGAGGTGTAGATAACATTGATTATATTTTTGAAAAAACAAACTCTAAAAAAAATGATATCGAATTATTATTTTTCGTTCTAGCAATCTTTATTGTGGCCGATATGGTTCCAGTCATAGGTAATCTATTACAGGGAATAATTATATTATTCAATACTCCTCTATTGGTTAGGTTATTAAAAGACTTGATCCAGTCCAGGAAAAAGTCAGCATCTATTATTTTTAATGATGTAACGATTGATATAACTGATTCTAGTTCAGTAACTATCGGACACAATGAATAAAGAATAGTATCTTGAGAAATTTTTATTTCGTAACGTAGACTGCTCGGCAGATGGACAAAAAGTGACGGGATGCAACCATCCTGTCTTTAGCGCGGCAAGTACAAGCTCATTCCTCAGGGCAAACGCATTAAAATACATCCCTACTCCCCCTTATCTAAACTCAACCCAACCTCGGTATTAACCTTCAGCGGCACATCCAGCGCCATAACCGACTCCATAGTCTCCTTAACCATAGCAGCAACGGACTCTAGCTCATCCTCTGGTACTTCCAGGACCAGCTCATCATGAATCTGAAGCAGCAGCCGGGCCTGGGCCTGTTGCGCAATCAGTTCATGATGCACCTTCATCATGGCCAGCTTGATGATGTCCGAGGCCGTCCCCTGAATAGGCGTATTAATAGCCATCCGTTCAGCAAACTGACGTCGGTTACGATTGCTCGCGTTGATCTCCGGCAGTTGCCTGCGCCTGCCTAACAGGGTAGTGACATAACCGTCTACACGGGCCTGATCCATAACATCATCCATAAACTGCTGAATGCCCGGATAATGGACAAAATAGCGATCGATAAAGGTCTGGGCCTCCTTACGACCGATGCCGAGCTGCTCTGATAATCCGAAGGCGGACATGCCGTAAACAATACCGAAGTTAATGCTCTTGGCGACCCGTCGCATCTCTCCATTAATCATGGGCAAGGCCACCTGAAAAATCTCAGACGCTGTCTGGTTGTGAATATCCTGTTCATTCCTAAAGGCCTCCAACAGCGCAGCATCCTGGCTGTAATGAGCCATAACCCGCAGATCGATCTGCGAATAATCCGCTGACAGCAGCAGGCTACCCGGCTGAGCAATAAAGGTGGAGCGAATCCGACGGCCCTCTTCGCTGCGAATGGGGATATTCTGCAAATTCGGATTGCTGGAGCTGAGACGCCCGGTTGCCGTGCCCCATTGATTAAACGAGGAATGAACCCGGCCAGAAATCGGACTGATATGGGTCTGCAATTTATCCACATAGGTGGATTTCAACTTTGCCAAATTGCGGAACCGGACGATCAAAGCAGGCAATTCATGCTTATGAGAGAGCTTTTCCAGCACCTTGATGTCCGTGGAATAGCCGGTCTTGGTTTTGCGGCCCTTGGGCAGGTCAAGTTCGTCAAAGAGCACCTCGGCCAGTTGCTGGGACGAGTTGATATTAAAAGTATGTCCAGCAACAGCATAGATCTCCTGCTCCAGCACATCCAGCCGCTCGCCGAACTCCTGGGTCAGGCCTTGCAGGAGCGCCTTATCGAGCAGGATGCCGGTTTCTTCCATAGCGGCCAGCACCGGAATCAACGGCCCTTCCACCTCGGTAAAAAGCTCCCACAACTCCTGCTTTTCCAGCTCGGCCCGCTGTTCCTCAAAAAGGCGCAGACTGCCGTAGACATCTTCGCAGCTGTAATCTTTAGCCTTCTCAAGAGGTACCCGATAGAAGGCGTCTGAGGCCTTATCCCCGGCCACCACTTCGCTAAAAGGGGTGAGTTTCAGGTCGAGTTCCTGGCAAAGGTCATCCAGCTTATAGGAGCGACGACCGGGCTCAAGCAGCCAGGCCCCGAGTATGGTGTCATAGAGAGGGCCAGCTAAACGAATGCCGCCGTTCTGGGGGGCTGCCAGGATGGCATAATCATACTTGAGATTATGGCCGATCTTGGGAAGGGTAGAATCAGTCAGCAGAGGTCCGAGTAGATCCACAATATCCTGCAAGGCCAGTTGATCAGGCAGAAGATTTCCCACCGCATCCCGATGACCGCAAGGCAGATACCAGGCCTGTTTGGTCTCAATGCAAAGGGATATCCCGACCAGTTTCGCTTCCAGGGGATCAAGGGAGGTGGTTTCCGTATCCACGACCAGCTGCCCCGCCCCTTGCCGCTGCTGTATAAGTTGCTTGACCAGCTGCTCCAGCTCGTCCCGCTGCCGGACCAGAGCAAAGCCGTCTGTGGCTACCTTTGCCGCCGGGACATCGGATTTCAACAGAGTGAAAAACTCCAACTCAGTGAGCAGCTCCCGCAGGGCCTCCGGGTCGGATTCGCGCACTAGGTAGGCCTGTACATCTGCCTCAACCTCAGCCTTATCCTGGAGACGAACCAGATCGCGGGAAAGGAAGGCATCCTCCTTATGGGCGATGAGTCGTTCCTTCATCTTGGACTTTTTCAGCCCATCGACCTGCGCATACAGACCTTCCAAGGTCTTGTGTTCTGCAAGGAGCTTCTGCGCAGTCTTCGGCCCGACTCCAGGGACGCCTTTGATATTATCAGCAGAATCCCCGGTGAGTGAAAGATAATCAAGGAGCTGTTTCGGCTGAAGGCCGTATTTCTCCTCCACCGCAGCCACATCCATGAGCCGATCATTCATGGGATCCCACATGGTGATGTCTTCGGAAACCAGCTGCAAAAGATCTTTATCCCCGGAAACCACCACCACCTTACAGCCCTGCTCGACCAGCAAGCGAGCTGCCGAGGCAATCAGGTCGTCGGCCTCCAGATCATCAGCAGCCATACTCAGTAAATTATAGGCTGAAACGATTTTGTGGATATAGGGGATCTGGGGCACGAGATCCTCGGGCATGGGCGGGCGATTGGCCTTATAATCAGCAGAAATTGCATGACGAAACACCGGCCCCTTGGTGTCATAGGCTACAGCAAGATATTCCGGCTGTTTTTCCCGGAGAAGGCGGCGCAGGATCGTAGTAAAACCATAGACAGCATGGGTTGGCAACCCGCTGTTATTCGTCAAAGGTTTGATCGCATGGTAGGCCCGATAGATATAGGCACTGCCATCAATCAGATAAACTTCTTTTTTCTTAGGGGGAGCAGGGAACAGCTCTGTCTGTTGATTCATAAGGTAAAACCGAGGGGGGTAACGTTTTGTTTACTGTTTGATTTAATGTTTGATCTCTGCCTGTGCCTTCTGCATCAAGCTCAGCAGATTCTCTGGCTCAAGCCCAATAAAGTATTTATATCTTTTGGAAGGATACAGGTGGTGCATGATTTTGCCGTCAGGAGAGACAGCAAAGGTTCTGGGTACGTACTTGCCGTCAAATTGATATTTCGCACTCAACTGTGGCTTGTGACGAGTATTCACCCGAATCATGACGAAAGAGGCAGACGCATCAACAATACTGCTGTGCTGAAGCACACCTTTATACTTCTTGCAGGCCGAGCATGACTCAGAATAAAAAACAATAAGCGCTGGTTTTCCCTCTCGCTTGGCCTGGGCCAGCCCCTCTTTATAGCCTTTCCAGGAGATTTCTTCCTGTCCAAAAGAAATGCCAACCATTGCCGAGCAATCGCGCCCCGACATCAACAGGACCAACAAGACTGGCACGAAAAAAACAAGCAAAAATGATATGATGCTGTATCGATAGTTTCCTCCCATCTTCCCTCTTTGTCCTCTTTTTTCTCTCTGTTCTCTTTGTCCGCTACTACGAAATGTCTTCAATTGTTCTTCCTCTTCATCATGTTCATCATCTTCTTTTTTCACTCCTCATCTTCAAGTTGCACTCGCCCCCTCCGCAAAAAAGAGCCGAAGCACTACTCGTTTTTGCCGATGTATACCAGTTCCGGCTGCTTGAGCAACACCTTAGTGTCTGGGCCGATACTCTTGGTCAGCCAAACATTCCCCCCCACTATGGATCGAGCCCCGACCACCGTATCTCCACCAAGAATAGTGGCATTGGCATAAATAATCACATCATCCTCAATGGTCGGATGACGCTTGGTGTCCCTCAGTTTCTTGCCTGCTCCTTTGGGAAGAGAAAGAGCGCCAAGGGTAACACCCTGATACAAACGCACTCGGTCGCCGATAACACAGGTTTGCCCGACCACCACGCCTGCACCGTGATCGACAAAAAAGGACTTGCCGATATCCGCGCCTGGATGGATATCAATAGCAGTCCGATGATAAGCATACTCACTGAGAATCCTCGGTAAAACCGGAATACCCAAGGTAAACAGGGCATGGGCCAGGCGATAAACAAACACGGCAAAGAAGCCGGGGTAACTGAAAATGACCTCATCTGCGTTGCTAGCTGCCGGATCGCCTTCAAGCGTCGCCTGAATATCCGACTCCAACGCTTCCCGAATCTTCGGTATCTCCCTGATAAATCGTCCTGCCAAATCATGACTGCGGGCATTGCAGTTGGAACAGGGCTGATTATGGCGAAAACAATCATGGCGAATGGCAGAGTTCAGCTGCCTACTCAAGTTCCTGAAAAAAATCGTCAGATTATATCCCAAATGATATTCCAGACTGGACGGATTGAGCATGGTTGAGCTGAAATAACCGGGAAACATAATACGTTGGGCCTGGAGCACCAAGTCCACTACTTCTTCTTTGGAGGGAATGGCAACCGGCTCAATGTGACTTGACCATCTTCTGGAGGTAAATCCCTCTGCCAGTTGAGTGACAATGGAAGGAATACAATCATCCTCCAGACTGGGTGGTGGCGCATGCCCCTCGCATCCGCAGGAATCTTCCTCTTTTAAGGACATTGTATTCTGCTCCCTGGCAATAAATCATTAATATGATGAATTAAGATAAAAAAATAAACTGCTGGCAGGACTGCTAACCTGTTAACCGGCATAACCGTCAGGATTCTTGGACTGCCAATTCCAGGTATCAGTACACATCGCATCAAGGCCCAGTTCCGCCTTCCAGCCCAGCTCCTGAGCAGCAAGAGAGGGGTCGGCATAACATTGGGCTATATCACCGTGACGACGGGGAGTAATACTATAAGGTACTTTTTTTCCAGATGCCTTTTCAAAGGCCTTGATCATCTCCAGCACAGAATAGCCTTGCCCGGTTCCCAGATTGTAAGTGACCACTCCCGGCTTTTCCGCCAATTTTTTCAAGGCACAGAGATGCCCCTTGGCCAGATCAACCACATGGATATAATCACGAACGCCGGTTCCATCCGGGGTGGGATAATCATCACCAAAAACAGAAAGTTGCTCCAGCCGCCCCACTGCAACCTGGGAGATATAGGGCATCAGGTTATTGGGGAGACCGTTGGGATCTTCTCCGATTTCACCGCTTTCATGGGCACCTACCGGATTAAAATAGCGAAGTAAGCTGATATTCCATTCCTTATCCGCGACATACAGGTCACGGAGGATATCCTCAATCATGGCCTTGGTTCGACCGTAGGGGTTGGTGCAGGCAAGCAGAGGGAAATCCTCTGTAATAGGCACAGAAGCAGGATCTCCGTACACTGTGGCTGAAGAGCTGAAAACCAGATTCTTCATCCCGTGCCGCTGCATAGTTTGACAAAGATTGATGGTACCGGTGAGGTTATTGTGGTAATAGAGAAGAGGTTTACCCACAGATTCACCCACCGCTTTCAGGCCAGCAAAATGAATAACCGCTGTGGCATCAGCATTTTGGCGGAACACCGTGTCCAAAGCATCGGCATCAAGCAAATCAACCTGAAAAAAACCAAATTTTTTACCGGTGAGTTTCTCCACCCGCCGTAAGCCCTCCCGGCCAGAATTACAGAGATTATCAATAACTGTTACTTCATAACCGCTGTTCAGCAGCTCCAGACAGGTATGACTGCCGATATATCCGGCTCCGCCGGCAACAAGGATATGCATTGATTTCTCCACAAATCTTCCGCCCACCGTTGAAACGATGGGCTATAATCGTTCGTCCCTTCGGGACGAGGTGTCCTGGGGGACATTTGCAATAGCCGGTGATTTATCACCAGACATGAGGAATGCTCCACGTCGAATTCAGAGAGTAAGGTGATTTCATGCACCTTTTTTGTGCAGAAACCGTACTCTACCCGGCTTGGTACGCTTCAGCCTTTTACTGGATAGCTTCAGTGTATCTCTCTATCATTATGATTCGGAAAACAGGGGTTTTTAACCCTTTCAGCACCGTGTTTTTTGTTTCTGAAAAGCAAGAATCACAATCATTACATTTATAAAGTTGGCGTTCTTCCCCGCTGCGAATTACATGTTTTTTAAAACCCGGTATGAAGTCCCTTTACATTCAGGACAATGATTATTAATAAAGCTCATATTAATCTCCATTTTTTGGGTAGAGACTAACACGGCTTTGTACAGTAATCAACTAAAATATTAACCATATACGTTAATAGTCATACGGAACCAGTGCCCGGTTTATAAGGCAAAAAAGTATTCATCATGCTGTCATAGATCCTTTTCAGTCAGTCCACGCAGTGATGTGGATCCCTAAGCTCGTGTTTGCGTTCATCCCGAGCCCCGCTATAAGACACGGCAAGCTCACAACCCAGTCACCCCCTTTTTCATCTCACCCGCAGCCAGCACATGGAAATTTTCCTGATCATTCAGCATCGGTCCGGTATCCTCCACTGTATCAGCCTGTTCCGTAACCACAATAATTTTTAACGGCACCCCGATTCCCCGTAGCTTTCTGACCATTTCCTGCCGCTCCTCATCCCAGGAAAGCAAGATACAGATGCAACCGCTGAGCCGGGAGGCGTGGTTGATCAGCAAGGAGGAAAGTTCGGAAAAGGGTCGGTCAGGACAGGGCTGGACGCAGGCCAGAATCTCCATCATGCTGTCCGTATGGGATACCCCTCGGCCCGAGGAAAAACAATAGGCCTTATTGCCGACAAACATCAGGTCCAGCAGCGATTCCTGGCTTTTCACAGTGCTGACAAAAGATGCTGCTAGCGAGACTGCCTCTTCAAAGGCCCTGCTGTGCGGCTGTTCCTGAAAGGTGTCCATCACCAGGCCATGCCGGACAAAGAACTCATCCTGATAATTCTTTACAATCAGCTTGCCGGTTTTGGCCCAGCTTTTCCAGTGGATTCGACGCAGGGGGTCACCGGATCGGTACTCCCGCAGGGAGACAAATTCATCAGAGTTACCCACGGACGAGGCCAGGGAAATCCCGCCGGGTTGATGGCGGCGCGAGCCGGGAAGATTCACCTGCGGTAAGCGATAGCGTTTGGGCAGCACCAAGACCCGTTGATAGCAGGGGGAAAAACGACAGGCCTTGAAGAGACCAAAGGGGTCCGGGCGGGACACCGTGATGCCGGTCAGTTCCAGATAACCTCGATGTAAGGGCATGATTTCAATCCGAATCCGCTCTTTGCCATGCGGGGCAAGGGTCGGCAAGAGCTGCTCCTTTCCTTTTGCCTGCCGGTTTTTGGCAACCAGCCACATCCAGCGGTAGACCATTGTCCTTTTGTCCCAGGCATTTCTGCTGTCTTCTTCCGGTTCTCGGGCTCGGCTGAATTCGTCAAAGGAGGGGCGGGGATCACCGAATTGTTCATTGATTAGGAGCCCTCTTTGTTGCTTCGCTGAATGGTTGTGAATCCGAAGCGAATAGGTCAATGGCTCGCCTGCCTGAGCAAATTTAGGCAGTTTGCGGGTCACGGTTATGCGAACCCGGAAGAAAAGGCTGAAAAGCAGGGCAACAGAGAGCAGGGGCACGGCAAGAGCAAAAACCTGATAGACAGTGCTTCGCCACGGGTTCATCCCAAGACCGGCAGAAATAGCAATAATTGCCAGTATCAGCAGGCCCGCCGATGTAAAGCGTTGCTTTCGCCAAGTGCTTAATCCGTCAAAGAACCTGTAGGAAGTATAGAAGAAATATCGCATAATATCTGCGTACCTATGCAGGAACCGGAACCGCTTTCACGATTTCTTCAACAATTCCTTGCGCTGTCTGACCGGAGAACCGAGCCTGGGGATCAAGCACGAGTCGGTGGGCAATCACCGGCACTGCGATTTCCTGGATATGATCCGGGGTGACAAAATCCTGACCATCAAAGAGAGCCAGAGCTCGGGCTGTCTGTATAAGGGAAAGAGAGGCCCTGGGGCTTGCTCCCAGAACAAGGCCGGGAAAAGAGCGGGTGGTGTGAACGAGCTGTACAATATACTGTTTGAGCTCCTCGCTGATATGGATAGCATGTACCTGCTTTTTGACCAGCAAGATTTCTTCTGCTGTGGTACAGGCGGAGATATTTTCGATGGGATGTCGCTCTGTCTGATTGGAGAGCATCGCTATTTCTTCCTCCATGCTGATATAACCGAGGCTGAACTGAAGGGCAAAACGGTCCATCTGGGCTTCAGGTAGAGGGTAGGTGCCCCGTGATTCCACCGGGTTCTGGGTGGCGATAACAAAGAAGAGATCCTCAAGCTGACAATTGCCGCCGTCGATACTTACCTGGTTTTCCGCCATTGCCTCTAGCAGGGCTGACTGGGTGCGGGGCGAGGCCCTGTTGATCTCGTCTGCCAGCAGGATGTTGGTGAAAATCGGCCCCTTGTGGAGACGAAATTCTTTGTCCTTGGGATCAAAGATGGAGACACCGAGGATATCCGAAGGGAGGAGATCCGGAGTGAATTGGATGCGGGTGAAGCGGGTATCAATGGAAAGAGCCAGAGTTTTGGCTAAGGTGGTCTTGCCGGTACCTGGATAATCTTCCAGCAGGATATGGCCCCCTCCGGCAAAACCGGCCAGCAGGAGGCGGATGGAATCTGTTTGCCCCTTCATGACTTTTTTGATATTGGCAGCAATTTTGTGCAGGGTTGCTGTTGCGGTTTTGTTGTCCGTCATTCTCTTGTTCGTCATTTCTTGTTTGTGGTGGATATTGCAGGCTGTAGCTACCGCATTTTTATGACCCTAGTCTTTCCATGCAGGGGAGCGATAAATGCTCTGAACTTCGAGTCGTAGCAAAGAAAAAAGTCTGTCAGGTTCAAAATGTTGAATAATTCTTCCATCAGGGAGCACATTGTGTTACTCTCGTTACTCTCTGAAGCAAATTATATCATACACTCTATATCATACACTCATCTTTTGCACTTGTCAGTCTCTGGAGCCTGATAAAGGCCGTGTTGCATGATAAAGAGAGCGTTTACAGGAGAACAAATGAAGAAATGTGCGATCAGCAGCATGGTGACTTTTCTGCTCATGATGTCTGTGAGTCCGATCATAGCAGGAACCTTGGATGAAGTGAAAAAGCGTGATAGCTTGGCTTGCGGAGTATCCACAGGCCTGCCCGGTTTTTCCGCAACTGATGAAAAGGGCCATTGGAAAGGCTTGGATGTTGATGGTTGTCGAGCCATTGCCGCAGCTGTTCTCGGTGATGCGAACAAGGTTAAATATGTCCCCCTGAATGCTAAAGAACGTTTTACCGCCTTGCAGTCCGGCGAGATAGACGTTCTAGTCCGCGGAACCACCTGGACCAAACATCGGGATACAGCACTTGGTTTGAATTTTGCTGGAGTCAATTATTATGACGGGCAGGGTTTTATGGTGTCCAAGAAGCTTGGAGTAAAATCCGCAAAAGAGCTTGACGGCGCGGTTTTCTGTATTCATACTGGAACAACCAGCGAGCTGAATTTGGCAGATTATTTTGCCAAAAATAAGATGAAATATGAGGCTGTCGTCTTTGACACCCATGATCAGGCTGCCAAGGGATTCGAGGCCGGACGCTGTGATAGCCTGACCTCTGATCAATCGCAATTATATGCCCTGCGTACCCATCTGAGCAAGCCCGAAGATGCTGTTGTCCTAAAGGAGGTTATCTCCAAGGAGCCGCTGGGACCGGTTGTTCGCCAAGGGGATGATGCTTGGTTCAATGTGGTGCGGTGGTCTTTTTTCGTGATGCTGAATGCCGAGGAACTGGGAGTCACATCCGCCAATGTCGATGCGATGAAAAAGAAATCTGCGAATCCTGCTGTTCGGCGTTTATTGGGATTGGACGGCGATAAGGGACAGAGTCTGGGACTGGCGGACGACTGGAGTTGCCAGATTATTAAACAGGTCGGCAATTATGCCGAGAGTTTTGAGCGCAATGTGGGCAGCGGTTCTCCTTTGAAAATTGAACGCGGATTGAACGCCTTATGGAAAGACGGGGGCATTCAGTATGCTCCGCCTATGCGATAAGGACGACAAGACGATAAGGGCGACAAGAGCGATGAGTAGATCGGCAGCCATAACCCGATGGTGGAATCAGGCCGGTAACAGGGCTTTGCTTTTTCAGGCCCTCCTGATACTGAGTGTGGTGCTGTTTTTTTTCCTGATCGGTGCAACGGCCCTTGATAACCTGGAGAGGCAAGGGATAACCAGCGGCTTTGCCTTTCTTTCTCAAAAGGCCGGGTTCGGGATTATCCAGACCCTGGTTTCTTATAGCGAATCCAGTACCTATGGTCGAACCTTCTTGGTCGGCCTGCTCAATACCATTCTTGTTTCTGTTTTAGGGATTATCTGCGCAACTCTCCTCGGCTTTTTTGTTGGCGTCGCCAGACTGTCCTCCAATTGGCTGATTGCCAAATTAGCAGAGATCTATATTGAAATTTTTCGGAATCTCCCGCTCCTCCTCCAAATTTTTTTCTGGTATTTTGCTGTCCTTCGTTCCTTACCCCTTCCCCGGAGCAGTCTACAGCTGGGCGATTGGCTCTTTCTTAATATTCGAGGAATATATATTCCACGCCCCCTTCCTGAGCAGGGATTTACTCTGTTGGCCATAATCTTCTTGCTGAGTATTGCTGGGGTTTGTGCGCTGAAAATATGGGCACGAAGATATCAAGAAAAAACAGGAACAGAGCTGCCAACCCTTGCCGCCTCCCTGGCAATCTTCATTATTCCATCCGCCATTACGTGGTTTGCGACGGGCGGCCCTTTGCATTGGGAACTCCCATCCTTGCAAGGACTGAATTTTAAAGGCGGGCTGACTGTTATTCCAGAGCTTGCGGCCCTTCTCCTTGCCCTGACCGTGTATACGTCCAGCCTTATTGCTGAGATTGTCCGTTCCGGTATCCTGTCAGTCAGCCATGCCCAGACTGAAGCGGCTCGAGCCTTGGGCTTATCTCAAGGGAAGATCCTGCGACTGGTCATTATTCCACAGGCCATGCGCGTTATGATCCCCCAAATGACCAGCCAGTATCTCAATCTGGTCAAAAATTCCTCCTTAGCCACTGCCATCGGTTATCCGGATTTGGTTTCGGTTTTTGCCGGGACGACGTTGAACCAGACCGGGCAGGCGATTGAGATCATTGCTATGACCATGGCTGTCTATCTGACCATTAATCTCACCATCTCTTGGTTGATGAATCGGTATAATGCGCGAACTTTATTGCAGGAGCAGTAAGCGGGGAATGTTATGATGAGAGCGCATACTTCACATCCTGATTTGCCGCCACCGTTGACCAGCGTTGGTGCTGTGGGCTGGCTTCGGCGAAATCTGTTTTCAACACCGTTGAACACGCTGTTTACCCTCGGGGCTGTTTATCTGCTGTACTGCGTATTGCCCCCGATGGTCAACTGGGCATTGCTTGATGCTGATTGGTCGGGCACCGGTCGGGAGGCCTGCTCCGGTGACGGGGCTTGCTGGGTCTTTGTTCGGTTGCGGTTCATTCATTTCATGGTTGGGTTCTATCCGGAAGGCGAAGTATGGCGACCTGTTGCGGCCTTTGGGATGGCCGGATTGCTTCTCCTCTACCTTCTGCTGAACGGTCTGCCGTATAAGGGCTGGATTGCTGGGTTCACTCTTCTCGTTTTTCCGTTTATCGCCTTTTTCCTCTTTTACGGCGGGCTGTTCGGCTTGCCTGTGGTCGAGACCCATCAATGGGGTGGGCTGATGCTCACCTTGATTCTCTCAACAGTGGGAATGCTCTTTGCCCTGCCTTTTGGTACGCTGCTGGCCTTAGGGCGACGCTCCTCCATGTCTGTGGCTAGGGCTCTGAGTGTGGTGTTTATCGAACTGTGGCGAGGTGTCCCGCTGATCACCGTCCTCTTCATGTCCTCGGTGCTCCTTCCTCTGTTCATGCCGGAGGGAATCCGATTGGATAAATTGTTACGCGCCCTGATCGGTATCTCCCTGTTTCAGTCTGCCTATATGGCAGAGGTTATACGTAGCGGGCTCCAGGCCGTTCCTAAAGGACAATATGAGGCCGCAGATGCCTTGGGTCTGTCTTACTGGAGGTCCATGCTGCTTATTATTTTACCCCAGGCCTTTAAGACCGTTATTCCAGGCATCGTCAATACCTTTATTGAGCTTTTTAAAGATACCACCCTCGTGCTTATCATCGGCCTCTTTGATCTCTTAGCCACGGTTCAGGGCTCGTTTACCGATAGCAAATGGTTGGGATTTTCAGTAGAAGGTTATATCTTTGCCGGGCTGATCTATTGGCTGTTCTGTTTTTCTATGTCCAGGTACAGCCATCATCTGGAAAAGAAACTGCATACCGGGCACTGAAAAACGGTACGCTACTAAAGAAAAAATATGGGAAATACATCTGTACTACAGGAAAATGAAGGGAGTCTCGTTGCTGTTGCGCTCGAAGGAGTCCATAAGTGGTACGGCGCTTTTCATGTCCTTAAGGATATTAACCTGACGGTTCAACGGGGTGAGCGGATTATTATCTGTGGTCCCTCCGGTTGTGGGAAATCAACCCTTATCCGCTGTATAAACAGGCTGGAAAAACATCAGCAAGGGGTAATACGGGTGGACGGGACAGAGCTTGATGACGATCTCAAGCATATTGAGCAAGTGCGCCGTGATATCGGCATGGTCTTTCAGCAGTTTAATCTGTTTCCGCATCTGACGGTGCTGGAAAATTGCTGTTTAGCCCTAATCTGGGTTCTCAAGAAGCCTCGCAAAGAGGCTGAGGCCATTGCCCTGAACTATCTGGAACGGGTCCGGGTGGTTGATCAGGCCTCTAAATATCCGGGGCATTTGTCCGGCGGTCAGCAGCAGCGGGTGGCGATTGCCCGTTCTCTATGCATGAACCCCAATATTATGTTGTTTGACGAACCAACCTCGGCCCTTGATCCAGAGATGATTAAGGAGGTGCTGGATGTTATGGTGGACTTGGCGCAGGAAGGCATGACGATGATCTGTGTCACTCATGAGATGGGGTTTGCGCGAACCGTTGCTGATCGGGTTCTTTTTATGGATTCCGGTGAGATTATTGAGGAGAACGATCCTGAAAATTTCTTCTCTAATCCGCAGTCGGAACGAACTAAGCTGTTTTTGGGGCAGATTTTATAAGAGGTACTGAGGCATTGTCCGGGAGAGTTTATGAAAGAATTTATGCTGATGGAGCCGACAAATCTTACCTTTCAAGAGTTGTTCAGTAACGGGATGCGGTACGCTGTCCCTCGATTTCAACGTGATTATGCCTGGGATTTGGAGCAGTGGGAGGATTTATGGTCCGATCTCGGTACCTTGCCTGATGAGCATTACCATTACATGGGATATATAGTTCTTCAGAGGAAAGAGCAGTATCATTTCGAGGTCATTGATGGGCAGCAGCGTTTGGTAACGGCAACCCTGATTATCCTGGCGGCAATGAAACAAATTCAGGACTTAATTGATGCTGATCAGGATCCTGAAAATAATAAAGAACGACTTGATGAGTTACGTAGCAGGTTTATCGGTTCCAAAGATATTGTTTCCTTGAAAGTGAGTAGTAAGCTCTCCTTGAATCGTAATAATAAACGTTTCTATCGCTCAGTTTGTTCTCAACTGGCAGCTCCCAATGTTCGCGGCCTTACCTCCACCAATAAGCTGGTAAAAAAGTGTTTTGACTTCTTCTATAAACAAAAAACAGGAGTGGCAGGGCATGAAATCGCCGCCTTTGTTGAACAGGTCACCTCCGGCCTGATGTTCACCCGAATCGTTGTTCAGGATAACCTGAACGCCTATAAGGTGTTTGAAACATTGAATGCCCGGGGTGTACAATTGTCCACCCCTGACTTGTTAAAAAATTATCTTTTTTCCGTGATCACTGGCAAGGATGACGTGCCGGATGAGCAATTAGATGAACTGGATGAAGACTGGTCAGCTATTGTGGGTCAGCTGGGAGAAAATACGTTTACCGACTTCACCCGTTATCATCATAATTTTCAAAAAAGGCTTGTCACAAAAAAAGGGTTGTTCAAATCCATCAGAGAATTGGCCGACACACCGGAGAGTTCGTATTCCTACGTACGATCATTAGCCGAATTCTCCCCTGTATACGCTTCGTTACTGAGTCCCTATGATGAGTGGTGGGCATTGCAGGATGGGGAGTATCGACCAGCACGCCATTACCTGGAAGGACTGAAATTATTTAACATTAAACAGCCCTTCACCATTCTGATGGCGGCCTTCAAGGCCTTTTCCCCTGATGAATTCATTAAGCTGCTCCGCTATATCTATGTCCTTTCCATTCGTTATAATGTGATTTGTCGCTATTCGCCCAATGAGCAGGAACGGAGCTATAATCGAATTGCGATGCGGGTGTTTCATAAGGAATTCACGCGGGCAAGTCATGTGAAAAATTCTGAGGAATTCAGAGCCTTGTATCCAGAGGATAGCAGCTTTATCAATGCGTTTGAGTTTTATAAATTACCCAGCAGAAGTTCCTCAAAAAAGATCAGATTTCTGCTGGCGGAGATTGAGCGATTTCTGGGGCATGAAGTTGATTACACCAAGACAAGCCTTGAGCATGTTTGTCCGTATAATCCTGACCAAGGATGGTATGATCATTTTGGCCAAGGGGCCAATGAGATAGCTGATCGGCTGGGTAATATGGTTCTTTTGACAAAAGATGATCTGAAAAGGAGCACATTTGCCCAAAAGAAGGAAGCATACCTTCTCTCTCCATTTTGCTTGGCACGTAAGGTTGCGGAATATGAGGAGTGGAGCCTGAAGAATGTTAATTTGTTCCAGGAATGGCTTGCCTGTCAGGCTGCTCTGGCTTGGCGGGTGGAGTAGGGTTGGATGGCCTGGTGGTCCCGGTGTGAAATTGATGGATTAGGGTGTTGATCCTTCAACACCGGTCTGTGTCTGTTTTACTGCGGCCCTTGATTTTGGCTTGTGATGCCGGAATGAGTAACGTTGTACCAAGAAGAGAATGTTGCCTGACAACAAAATAACAAAAATATATTGCGCTATTTTGTTGATGAGCTATACAATAAAAGAAAGTGTATGCGTGTATTATGCATATGTGTACATGAGTGCAGAGCCATTATTGCACGGTTTTTTAAGTTACAGAGAGAGGAAAGAATATGAAAACTAAGGTTATACATTTAATTCCTAAAATTGAGGAAGAAAAAGCTGAGGAAAAGTTTCTCGGGTTGCTGGATAAAGATATTGATAATGGCAATATAAAAAGAGTACCAGACAGCGTGTTTGCTCGAATCGCCAAAATTAGAAATAAAGCTTACTTGGCGAGAGAGCGAAACGAACGGCTTGAAATGTAATGAGTGCTGATTGGAAGTTATTTTGGCATCCTCTTTTTGAGGAGAGGTTTACAGACCTCTTGAAGAGAGTTGAGGAATTGGCCGAACGTGATCCCGATGGTTTTTATAGTCATCAGGATTATAAGTTTTTTGAAAATGTCAGTAATTGTATAGAGTATCGAATAGTTCAAGAACCAGGCAGTAAAGAATTTAACCTGGGAAAAACACTCGGGAAAAAATATAAAAACTGGAGAAGAGCAAAGAATGGGCTTCCGTCTCGATATCGTCTTTTCTTTAGATATTCTTCTCAAGCTGAAGCAATCGTGTTAACTTGGCTGAACGATGAGTCAAGTATCAGAAGAGATGGACATAAAAAGGATGTGTATGAAGTTTTTAAAAAAATGTTACATTCTAATGTTATTCCGAATTCATACAGCGAGTTAGTTGAGAAATCTAACGAGTTAGACTTGAAAGAAGAGCAATTTGGAAGTTCAAATTGAAATTACCCTGTTGATCGAGAGGTAGCCCAGCCGATCACTCCTTCAGCTTGAGATACAGTGCATCATCCCGAACCTGAATACTCTCCATCCCCTCTCCCAAGCTCTGCCAGAACCCCGGTTCGCCACCGAACTCCTGCATAAGGTCAATATTCTTCAAACCACCTAACCAGGCATTGGGGATAGGAACACCCATCACAGAAATTCCTTTGAGGACGACTACCGGCTTGCCGTCGCGATAGGCAAGTTCTGCACCGGCCCGAACCTGGAGCGTCTTACCCCCCATGATAGGAAAATCAGGATCCACCGGGATCAGCAGGCGCAGACTCACCAGATCGGCAGCCAGGTCCACAGCCATTTTTTCCGCCAGATCAGTATTATTCGCTAAGAGTCCGTTGAGCTCACGCTCCGTAAAGGTGATTTCTCGGTTTGCGCCCTCTTCGGAATAGGCTTCTGGTTTTAGGGCTCCCTGCGTATCATAATCATCCGGCTGAGGAGTGAAGGATCGCGCTCGTGATTGTGACCGTGCATCTGCTGCGTCATATCTGTTTTGATCTTGAGGGCGGGGCATGCCTGCAACGCTATCGAACTGGCTGAGCTTTTGCTCTAATTGTTGTTCTTCCTGCTGGCTCAGTTCCACCGGGGTGAATGGCGAGGGGAAAAGCCAGGTTTTGATCGCAAACAAGGTGAGCAGGACCGTCAAGATCATTGCTCCTGCAACGATCAGCAAGACCTGTTTTAAGGAAACTCCTTTTTTTGCCATTGCCTGTTCCGTCATAATATTTTTCCTCCCGCTACTCTCTCTTTTTGTGGCGTATTACTGAACGTCGATAATATGGACAGCACAATAAAGCTCCTGCCCTGCTAAGGGATGATTGAAGTCCACAAGAACCGTGTTCTCCTTCACCTCTAGCACCTTGCCGTTAATGGTTTGTCCCTTAGGGCCGTTGGCGTGTATGAGTGTTTCTGGGACAAGCGATTCCGGTGGCAGGTCGGTTTGCGGGATCTCAATGAGTGCCTCTGGATCGTGCGCACCAAAGGCTTGGTCAACCGGCAGAATGATATCTTTTTTCGTGCCTTTCTCTAAGCCTGCTACGGCCTGCTCTAGGCCGTCGATGATTTCTCCTGTTCCCTGGACATAGGTGACCGGCTCTTCATCGTGTGTGGTCTCAATGACATCGCCGTTTTTAAGGCTCAGGGTGTAGTCAATGATAACGGTTGTACCTTCTGCTATTTTCATGGTTTTTTTCTTTGTAATGGTTGTTCTTTGTTGATCGTGCCGATCAGCGGTATCCCGTTGGCTCCGGATGGAATATAGACTGTGGTATGGTTAGGTGATGAAGCCATCTTTAATTGGGCCTGAATGGCCTCGTGTTGCAGGTAATTCTGGGTCAAAGTTTCATTGATAATCTTTTGGGACGCGGCAATACCCTTGGCCTCTTCAATGCGGATTTCAGCATCTTTTTTGGCTATTTCTCGCTGAGTCTCTTTTTCGTCAAGCAGCTGTTGAGCAGCCAGTTTCTTTTCAACGGCCAAGGTGACCACAGGGGGGTAATCAATATTACCGACCACGCTGGAGACGAGGAGGAAGGGCGTTCCTTTGAGATGTTCCTGAAGATCAGTTGCCACTGCTGCGGCTATTTCTTTTCGTTTTTCTTTGATCTCGCGGCTTTTGAGCGATTGAACATGCTTGCGTACCATGGCCCGGAGCGGTTCTTTGATATAACGAACATAAAAGGCCTCGCCAGCATAATCCTCCACAACCGTTCGTATGGTCTCTGGTTTTACTTTGATGATGGATTGAAAACGGAAGGAAATGTTGAGCTCATCCTTGGCAAGGATCTTAAACGTTTCTGGATAGGTTTTTGGACGGAAATCAACACTCATGACCTCATTCCTCCACAGTGATATACCGTAATTGGAAGGGCCTTTGAGCTCGCCACGAAAGCCACCTTTACCGAATATTCTTGGCTGTTCGTAAACATAACCTTCATGTCCTGCTGGGGTGTTCGGGTTTGTGCCGAATATCGCCAGCAGAGCAAAGAGGCCGCCCGAAAGTATTGCAAAGAGAAAAAGTATTGAGAGGCCAGCCTTTATTCCGTTATGCCGCATCGCCTGATTCATGTTGTTTTCTCCTTGAGTAAATCGTTCGGCATAATGCTTGTTAGCCTTGCTTTGTTTTCGCGTCATTGGATCATGGCACAAAGCCTGTCGTATTGCTGTTTAATGGAGTGGGCCAGGGTGAATTGAATCCGAGCCCGGAAAAGATTTTGTTCTGGATAATTGACCTTAAAATAACAGTTATTGACCAGATAATCGCTATAAAAGCGAAGGCCGAGCTCAAAGCTGATCAGCCAAACGCTGTTGACAAGGAGACGTTTATCCTCATGAGTGAGCAGGTCAGCAGCCGTTGCTAGATACCCCTTTACGGCAGCGGCAAAAAAGTCAGCCTGAAAGAGAATATCCTCAGGATTCTCCACTTCTTCGCCAAGGGGATTACAGCAGGAGCGGAGACAGTCGCCGATATCATGGAGCAGAAGGCCGGGTTTCACCGTGTCCAGATCAATAAGACTGATAACGCTTTTTGCATCTTCGGAAAAAAGGAAATTGGCAACTTTGGGATCAGCATGGATAACCTGCTGACGTATGCTGCCCAGCTCGCGGGCCTTTTCCAGGAGAAAGGCGTTTTGCCGATGGCGCTCAATAAAGGTTCGACAATCCTCGGTCTCAGGATTATGGGGCGCAGAGAGAACGCGTTCATACTGTGCAAGATAGCGGGGTGTGTTGTGGAATCCGGGCAAAGGGTCTGTGAGGGATTCCGGGGGCAGGGTGGCAAGGAGCTGATGAAACAGACCCAGGGCTGCGCCGATTTCTTCGGCCTGACCGGGCGTGCTGATCGAATGGAGGGATCGGGTGTGGTCAATATGCGTGAGCAGACGCCAAAAAGCGCCCTTGCTGTCCTGGTAGCTTATTGCTCCGGCCTGATTGCTGACTGGGCGGAAAAGAGTGAAATTACGACCATGCAGCTGGGGCAAGGTTGGAAGTCGGGCGCGGAGCTGGGCATGGAGATGGTCGGTTACCTTGCACAGGTTATCCTGAACCGCGATCGGGTCAGGAAAGACAGACGGATTAAGGCGCTGAAGGATGTATTTCTTTCCTGACTGGAGAGTGAGGCACCATGTGTCGTTGACAATCCCCCCGCCCAAAGACTCCAGAGTTGCAATTTCTTCGTGAGGGAGAAAAAAAGAGACTGCTTGTCCGCATGCTTCGATCAAGGATTCTTCTCCGTCTGCTCGGTTTGGTAACTGGTGTACTTATCTGCCCTCCCTTTGGCCTGCTCAACCGGATATTTTTTGTTGTTGATCTTTAGCTTTTTCTGCGCAGCTTCCAGGAGGTCAATATCCAGTCGTTCAGCCATGCGGACGAGATAGATGAGCACATCAGCCATTTCCATGGACACAGCCTCATGCTGCTCATCGCTGAGTTTATTGCTTTCCTGTCGGCTCAGCCACTGGAAATGTTCCACCAACTCAGCCGCCTCGACAATAAGGGCCATAGAGAGGTTCTTGGGGTTGTGGAATTGGTCCCAATCACGCTGTTCGGCAAATTTGCAGATAGCATTGGTCAGCTCAGCTAGTGAATCAACTGAGGAGTTGACGGGTGAATCAAGAGACGGGTCTGAAGGCATGGGGAAAGGAAAAAGAGAAAGATGGAAGCTCCCAAACCTGAAAGTTTGGGAGCCGGTGAAAGAGTTTTTGCTGTGCTATTTTTCAATTCGCAACACAACATATTTGCTGTACTCGCCAGAGCGAATTCGCAGGAGAAGCTGGTTCGGATTCTTCCCTTTTTTGACCGCTTTTTTCAGGTCACCCACGCTATGAACTCGTATCCTGTTCACCTCTTCGATGAGTTGTCCCGCCTGAATCCCCACACTGTCGGCAGGGCTGTCTGGAGCAACTTGGGTGATAAGGATGCCTTGCTTTTTGTCATAACCAAACTGATTGGCAAGTTCAGAAGTCAGCTCCTGAAGGGTCAGCCCCATATTTTCGAGGAGAGAGCTATTGTTTTTTCTTGAGCGTATTCTGGTGGCTTGGCTGAAATCAGTCGGTTGCTCTGCAATGACGACGCGTATATCTTTTTTTCTGTCTTCTCGGAAAATTTGCAAGGTGACCTTGGTCCCCGGAGCGATCATAGCGATACGATTACGCAAGCCGTTGACATCGACTACTTTTTCGCCATTAAGGGATAGGATGATATCGCCCTGTTGGATACCAGCTTTTTTAGCTGGTGAGCCCTTGGTTATCTCGGCAACCAGGATACCTTCCGCCTTATTTATTCCGAAGGATTGAGCAAGATCTTCGTTCATGTCCTGAATGGCCAGTCCCAGCCAGCCGCGCGTCACTTTACCGCTGCTGCGCAGTTGTTCTTCAACAGACTTGGCCATATTGACAGGGATAGCAAAGCCGATCCCCATATATCCGCCGCTGCGGGAGAATATCGCCGTATTTATTCCGACGACTTTGCCGTGAATGTTGAGCAGCGGACCGCCTGAGTTGCCTGGATTAATAGCGGCATCGGTCTGGATGAAATTTTCATAATCGTTGATGCCCATTCTGGAGCGTCCCTTGGCTGAAACCACGCCGACGGTGACAGTCTGGCTTAATTCAAAGGGGCTGCCGATGGCTATTACCCATTCGCCGATTTCTAATGTATCGGAATCTCCCAAGGCCAAGACCGGTAATTTTTTTCCGTCGATTTTAATTAGGGCAACGTCGGATTGTGGGTCTGCTCCTACGACTGATGCTGTAAACTCTCGCTTGTCAGCCAGCCTGACTCTTATGGTGTCCGCATTATCAACTACATGGTTATTCGTTAAGATCAGACCATCCGGGGAAATAATAAAACCGGAACCTGCCCCGTGCTGCTTAAAGGGGCTTGGCTCCTGGCGAAAACGGTCAAATTTTTTCCCGAAAAAATGTTCAAAAAAGGGGTCGTTAAACATGTCCAGCTGGCCACGTCCCTCAAAGCTCTTGTTTGTCTTTTCCACCCCGATATAAACAACTGCTGGCCCGGCTTTTCGAACAACAGAGCTAAAGGCCTTAGCGGAACGATCCAACATTGCAATATCGTTTTCTTGACTTGCTGTTCCTGCTCGTACTGTAAGGAGAAAAAAACAGAGCGCAAAAATCGCCATCATACTCAATTGTGAAATAACATGCTTTTGTTTCATTGTTCTTAACAACTCCATGCTGTTTGATATTATGGAAGATTTCAGGAAGGGCTTTTCTATTCTGCACGATCCTTTTTGCAAACTGCTTCTACTGTTATACCTTCCGGCAAAAGCGTCAAGGGGGAATTGTGGAAATAGGGCGATCTTTCTGTTCTGAAGCTGGGGCGCAGGATTTGGTCGGCATGTGGGCGCAATTCGTTCACGGACTTAAGTTTACCCCGTTTTTCAGGTTGATTAGAGCTGCTAACTAGACAATTTTGTAGATAGTATAATTGTAAATTACGTTTTTGTAATTTTTTTTGCAATGCAAAAAAAGAATAACTTGTTTATTGTATGTGCATGAAGTTTGTGCTATGGGGTGGAACATATTTTGCTTGTATCACATGAATGTGATGCTCCTTAAAAGAAGGATGATGGCCTTGCCGGATGCTATATATATGCTCTTAAAGTAAATTTTATTGTTCCTTGAACAAGGAAGCCAAGGGGCACTTCGCTCTTGATATACATTCATTGAAAAAACATTTCCTCTTTGTTACAGTTAGTTTCTTTTTTATTACGTAATTGTAACTTTGTTTTCAATAAAGAGAGGAAAGGATGATTAATGGAGCAGATACCGCCTTTATTTTGGCGGCAGCAGGATTAGTTTTATTGATGACCCCTGGATTGGCCCTGTTTTACGGGGGAATGGTGCGCAGCAAGAATGTGCTGGGAACCATTATGCAGAGCCTGATTATGATCTCGCTTATTTCGTTTGAGTGGGTATATATAGGCTATTCCATGTCCTTTGGGCCGGACGTTGCAGGTATTACCGGTGATCTTTCTTGGTTCGCCCTAAAGGGGGTAACCAATGCACCCAGCGCGGATTATGCGACCACGATCCCGCAGACAGTGTTTATGATCTACCAATGTATGTTTGCGGTGATCACTCCGGCTTTGATCACAGGGGCCTTTGCCGAGCGGGTGAAGTTTTTGCCTTTTGCGATTTTCAGTCTGCTTTGGGCTGTGCTGGTGTACAACCCGGTTTGTCATTGGATTTGGGGCGGAGGCTGGATGTCGACCCTTGCCACCCCGGTTTTGGATTTTGCCGGAGGTTTAGTCGTGCATGTCACCTGCGGTGCAGCTGCATTAGCCGCCATTCTGGTGATTGGCCCTCGGCGGGGATTTGGTCGGGAAAATTTTCTCCCGCATAACCTGCCCATGACCATGCTGGGGACCGGTCTGCTGTGGTTCGGGTGGTTTGGTTTTAATGGAGGAAGCGCCTTGGCAGCGGACGGCGTTGCTGCGACAGCTTTTGTTGCGACCCATCTTGCCGGAATGGCCGGGATGGCAACATGGACTCTGATGGAATGGTTTGAACTTGGTAAGCCGACGACTCTCGGGGCTGCGTCTGGGGCTATTGCCGGTCTTGCTACAATCACTCCGGCAGCCGGTTTTGTCGGGCCTAATTCAGCCATTGTTATCGGTCTCATTGCTGGAGTAGTATGCTTTTTTGCCGTCAGTATGAAATCCAAGCTCGGCTATGATGATTCCCTTGATGTGGTTGGTATTCACGGCGTTGGTGGGTTGGTCGGCAGTTTATTGCTGGGTGTCTTTGCTTCTAAGGCGGTCAATCCCGGCGGGGCTGATGGCTTGCTGGCCGGAAATATTTCCCAGCTGCTTTCTCAGGTGATGGGCGTGGTCGTTGTTGGATTATATGCCTTTGTTGTTTCCTGGGTCCTTATTAAAGTTCTTCATACAACTATGGGTATGCGCTTGACCGAAGAGAATGAGGAGCAAGGAATGGATTATACCGAGCACTCTGAGACAGCCTATAATTAACAGGCGGTAACCGGTTCATTTAACTGTTTCAACTTTCGAATTCTCGTTGTATGTTGGCTTTCATGGAGCTGCTTATCGTTGTTGCTTGTCGCTGTTTGTCGCGTCGGGTTGATATGCCTGCTGCATGGAAGCCGGAACGAGATAATAATAAATAAGAAATAAGAGAGAGCCAGATGAAAAAGGTTGAAGTTATTATAAAGCCTTTTAAGCTTGACGCGGTGAAGACGGCCCTGAACGATATCGGTATTAAGGGGATGACCATTTCCGAGGTGAAAGGATACGGTCGTCAGAAGGGGCATACAGAAATCTATCGTGGCGCTGAGTATAAGGTTGATTTTTTGCCCAAAATCAAAGTGGAAATTATTGTTGAAGCGGACATGGTGGATAAGGTAATTGACGTGGTTGTTGAGGCTGCTCGCACCGGAAAAATCGGTGACGGAAAAATCTTTGTTCTGCCTGTGGAAAAAATCGTCCGTGTGCGAACAGGAGAAACAGACAGCGAAGCTATCTGATGTCCTTGGAACTGCATGCACAACGGAAAGCCCTGGAGGAGCTCTGGCAGCAGGGGTTAAGCGGCCATCAGCTGCTTCAGCAGCATACAGAACTGGTTGATGGTTTTATTATTGACCACTTTAAGGCCTCTCTGGCAGTCAATCAGGCTCGTGGAGAAATAGCCCTTGTCGCTTTGGGCGGATATGGTCGCCAAGAACTTTATCCCTATTCCGATATAGACCTTCTCTTGCTCCATGATCGCAAGTCTAAAAAGGATATGCAGGCGGTGGCAGAATCCATCCTTTATCCCCTTTGGGATGCGGGATTCGAGGTAGGGCATAGTGTCCGCAGCGCGAAAGACGCAATTCGGTTTGCCAAGGAAGATTTTATTTTTGAGGTCTCTCTACTGGATGCCAGATTGCTCGCAGGCTCGGAATCTCTGTACAGCGAGCTGCTGGATCGCTATCAGAAAAAGATCCTCTACGGTCAACGGCAGAAGTTTGTTCGCACGATGGATAAACGGTGCGTGGAGCGTCGGCAGAAATATGGTACCCATGCCTATCGCCTGGAGCCCCATATCAAAGAGGGGCGAGGCGGTATGCGGGATATCCAGGCCATGCTCTGGACGGCGAAAGCGGTTTTTGGTCTTTCCGGGCTTGATGCTATGGAAGATGCCGGAATGTTGACCTCGGCGGATCGCAGCAGCTTTCAAGAATCCTGGAATATGCTGGCCCGGATACGCAATCGACTTCATTATATCAGTCGCCGCCATAACGACCAGATGCATTTTGAATTGCAGGAAGAAATGGCTGCCGCTTTTGGTTATGAGGATCGGAAGGGCATGTTGGCGGTTGAACACCTCATGCGGGAGGTGTACGGGCATCTGCAAACCATCTCTGTGGTGACGGATCTCTTTTTTGAGCAGGTCAATGAGGTGCTGGGGTTGAGCGAAAAAGATAAGGGTGAGCAGGAGGTTGAACGGGATATTTGTGTTCGGGCTAAAACCCTGCGCCTGACAGCCACCGAGTCTGATCTTGCCGCCCGGCCTGCCGTATTTATGCGTCTTTTTTTACAGGCTGTGCGCAAGGATCTGTCCATTCATCATAGTAGTCGTCGGGCAATCACCCGGAATCTGCATTTGGTGGATGATCATTTTCGGTCTTCCAAGCGGGTTGCCAATACCTTTATCGGGTTGCTGACGGAAAAAAATAATCCGGCGGCTGCCTTGGAAATCATGCTGGAAACTGGCCTGCTGCCTGCCTATATTCCGGAATTCGGTGTTGTGGAATCCTTGGCCCAGCATGATTTGTATCATATATATACAGTGGATCGTCATCAGATACAGACGGTGGTCGAGCTGCACGCCTTGCGTCAGGCGGAAGAGGAACTCTTTGCCTCCCTTTCTTCCCCGAACCTGTTGCATGTGCTGTACTTGGCTGCCCTGCTTCATGATATCGGCAAAGGGCAGCGGAAGGATCATTCTGTTTTAGGAGCTGATCTCATTGACGATGTCGGGCAGAGAATGGGGCTGGAAGAGAAAAAGTGCGAGGCCTTGTCCTTTCTTGTTCGCCACCATCTTTTTCTCCCGGAAAATGCCCTTCGCCGTGACCTTGAGGATCAGGATTTTATCCGCGATACAGCGGAGATGATCAAGGAAACAGATTTGCTCACCATGCTCTATCTTTTGTCTGTGGCCGACTCCAAGGCAACAGGTCCTTCAGCTTGGTCAGCTTGGAAGGCAACGCTGCTGAGCGACTTATTTCTTAAAGTTCGTTCCTGCCTGGAAGCGGAATGCACCAGTGATTCCCATGTTGAGCAGGGAGAAGAACAGGGCGCTGACTGGCTGCGGGAACAAATTAATGCGTTGCTTCAACCTGATGAGGCTCTGTTGCGGATCGCTGTGGAAGAGCTGCCGTCAGATTATCTGGTCAGTTTTATGCCGGAAGTGATTCTGCACCATCTGCGCCTTCATCGGGATCAGGCGACAGTCCTTCAGCAGAAAGTGCTGCTTTTTCCGGAAAAGAAGCAGGGATCCTGGTCGCTTCTTATGCTTTGTCGAGACAGACAGGGCTTGTTAGCCAAGCTTTGCGGCGTGCTGGCCCTCCATAATCTCTCTGTGTTGGCTGCCCGGATTTTTACCTGGCCTGACGGCACTGTAGTGGACATGCTGGATTTGGCCCCGGAGGCTACAATTGCATTTGATGAGCAGGACTGGAACAGCTTAGAGCAGGATCTGAATTTGGCGATCAATTATCGCCTGGATATTGGGCGGAAGCTGTACAGTAAACTGGAATCTTTCATCCACGGGCGGCGACGTCAGGTGCAGCAGCTGGCCAATAAGGTGATTATTGATAATGATGCCTCGGCTCGCCACACGGTTATAGAGGTCTACGGCGATGATCAGCCAGGGACCCTTTATCAGCTGACGCAGACCCTGTCTGACTTCCACCTGGATATTCATCGGGCCAGAATCGCGACTGAAGTGGAACAACTCATAGATGTTTTTTATGTGACCACTCAAGATCAAGAAAAAATAAGTAATAACGAGCTGCTTGACAGAGTTAAAGATGCCCTGTTTCATATCATCCGTGATGAAGAAAAGGGGTCGTAAAACGTTTAATTATCCGGTATTCCGGAATATTTTAATAACACCTCAACACCTAAATGTAATAAGGAGATCAAAATGGGCTGCAACTGCAATAACATAACTCGTGAAGAGATCATGAAAATTATCGAGGAGCAGAATGTGCATTTCTTCCGGCTCCAGTTTGTTGATATTCTGGGTAATATGAAGAATATCGCCATTCCACTGAGCCAGATTGAGAAAGCCCTGGACGGTAACATGATGTTTGACGGTTCTTCTATTGACGGTTTTGTTCGAATTGAAGAATCAGATATGTACCTGAAGCCGGACTTTAACACCTTTACCGTTTTGCCCTGGAGAAACCAGAGCGGCTCCAATGCAGCCCGGATCATCTGTGATGTGGCCAAGGCTGACGGGACTCCCTTTGATGGTTGCCCGCGTAACAACCTGAAGCGTGTTCTTGCTGAAGCCAAAGACATGGGGTACACCATGAACGTGGGAACCGAAGCAGAGTTCTTTCTGTTTGAGCAGAACGAAGACGGCACCGGCAGCACGGTGACACACGATGTAGCTGGGTACTTTGACGTTGATCCCGGCGATAAGGGTATCAACTGTCGCCGTGATATCATTGAGACCCTGGAGGCTATGGGCTTTGAGATTGAGGCTTCTCATCATGAGGTTGCTGAAGGACAGCATGAGGTTAACTTCAAGTATGCTGACGCCCTTACAGCTGCGGACAACACCGTGACCTTCAAGTGGGTTGTTCGTTCTATCGCTGCCGAGTATGGTCTCCATGCTACTTTCATGCCCAAGCCGGTTTTCGGTATCAACGGTTCCGGTATGCACACCAACCAGTCGTTGTTTAACCTGGATGGCACCAATGCCTTCTTTGACGAGAACGGCCCGCTGAAGCTTTCCGAGACCGCGTATAAGTACATTGCAGGTATTACGAAGAATGCTAAGGGGTTTGCTGCAATTACCAATCCGTTGGTTAATTCCTATAAACGACTGGTTCCGGGCTACGAGGCTCCGGTTTATGTTGCATGGTCCGCTTCCAACCGTTCCGCTCTGGTCCGTATTCCGGCTTCACGTGGCGTCGGAACCCGTACCGAGGTGCGCTGCCCCGATCCTGCCTGTAATCCGTATCTAGCCTTTGCCATGATGCTGAACTCCGGTCTGGACGGTATCAAGAATAACCTGGAAGCTCCGAGTTCAGTTGATCAGGATATCTTTTCCATGACTGCTGCTGAGAAAGAAGCTGCTGGCATTGACAGTCTGCCTGCAAACCTGAAAGAGGCTCTTGATGCCCTCAGGGAGAATCCTATTGCCAAGGAAGCTCTTGGTGATCATATCTTTGAGATGTATCTGGAGAATAAGGAAAAAGAGTGGGATAGCTACCGTACAGCGGTTACTGATTGGGAATTGGATAATTATCTGAACACGTACTAACAGTCCTGTTCCGCGATGTACTCGCGGATGCATAAAAAGACTGATAGAGGGCGGCTTTCACTTGGTGAGAGTTGCCCTTTTTTTATTTAGCATAAGAATTTAACAGGGTACGTCTCCTATTATATCTATCCTTGCTGGTTCCCTTGACGGCGTCACCATCACCATGCCCCAAAGGGGCTCTGTACAATCAGCTCGGGGTAACACCCCGAAAAAACGACTCATATTGTTTACCCAGGGTGTTACCCTGGGCTGGTTATATATAACCCCGTTGGGGTAAGGAGTGAGTGCATCATACCCGGCTTGACAAAATCAATCGAGTCTGACCCTATTGATTCCCGAGCGGTTAAATATCACCGACTGCACCGCATTTCCGCTTGACAGGGCAGTCGGACATACTATAAAGTGAAGCGCAATTCACATTATGAATATATTCACTTGTAATGTGCATTGATAGGGCATGCGATTGCCGAAAAAAGAAAGATCATCTGTGGTCTTCAGGATGATGACAAGCAATAATCAGGTGGGAAGCACTTCATGCCGGAAAAAAAACTCTCTCGCCGAGAACGGGAAAAACAACAGCAGCGTAAGGAAATGCTTGAAGCTGCTATGCAACTTTTTTCTGAAAAAGGCTATCATAATGCCTCTATGCAGGAAATTGCCGAGCAGGCCGAGTTCGCTGTGGGCACTCTGTACAAGTTTTTCAAAAACAAGGAAGAGATGTACAAGGCCCTGGTTACCGAACAGGCAGATCGGTTTCATGTGGCCCTTGGCGCAGCTCTTGAGATCTCAGAGGATGAGGTTGAGCAGTTGCGCAATTATATCCAGGTGAAGGGAGAGGTTTTTATGAGTAATGACTCCTTTATCCGCCTGTATTTTGCTGAGACACGAGGTGCAAGCTTTAACATTAAGGCGGGCCTAGACAGTGAGTTGCGGGACCTGCATTATCAGATGGTGCAGCGTGTTGCCGCTGTTTTTGCTCGGGGCATGGAAAGGGGCCGGTTTCAGCAAATTGCCGAGCCCTATCATCTGGCGGTCGCCTTGGACAGTCTCTGTAATGCATTCCTCACCAACTGGCTGGAAGGTCGCGATTCTTATCCTGAATCCCCGGACATTATTTTGAATATTTTCTTTCAGGGGCTCCTTGTTCCTGAATCTCTCTGAGATCTTGTAACTTCTGAGAAATTAAAGAATACTACCTTGGAGTAATTATGAATAGTTTAAATTCCTTACGCACATGGAGCCTTTTATTCGTGGCTCTGGCAGGCAGTCTTGTGCTGTCCGGCTGTGAGCAGAAGGGGCTACCCGGTTGGCTGAAACCGCTGACCGGCCTGTTTGCAGCAAAGGAGCAACAGGGTCCAGGGCAGCAACGTCCTGTACCGGCAGTCTCTTTTATTATTATGCAGCCGCAGGAGGTCGTACTGACCAATGAGCTATCCGGTCGGACTTCGGCTTTCCGGACTGCGGAGATTCGGCCTCAGGTCAGCGGTATTATCCAAGAACGCTTGTTCACTGAAGGCTCAAATGTTAATGCGGGTGATGTTCTTTACCGGCTTGACCCGTCTTCGTTCCAGGCAGCATTAGATAATGCCGAAGCCAATCTTTTGGCCTCAAAAAAGGCTGTGGACCGTACCAAGGCTGCATTGAGGGCAAGTCAGGCTGATATTGGCCGGATCAAGGCTCAGCTGTCCCTGGCCCGATCTGACAGCAAACGCTATGAACAGTCTTTTAAGCAAAAGATCGTTTCTGCGGCCCAGCGCGATCAGGCCGCAACCGGGGCTGTCGTGGCTGAGGCTGATTTGGCATCTGCCCAGGCCCAGGTTGAAAGCAGTCGCAGTGCAATTGCTGCTGCCCAGGCCGCCGTTCAGCAGGCAGAGGCAGCGGTGAAAACCGTTAAGATCAACCTCAATTACACCAAGGTCACCGCGCCTATCTCCGGGCGAATCGGTATCTCCAATGTGACTGAGGGTGCAGTGGTCACAGCCTATCAACCGATGCCGCTGTCCATTATCCAGCAAATGGATCCTATTTATGCGGATATTCCCCAGGCGGCAACTAAGATGCTTTCTTTGCGGAAGGAGGGTCTTAAAGAGGGGAGTGAGGAACAGAATATGGTGCAACTCCTGCTGGAAGACAACACAGCTTATCCGCAGGACGGAACCTTGCAATTCAGCGATGTGACTGTTGACCCAAGCACCGGCTCTGTCACTCTGCGGGCAGTTTTTCCCAATCCAGACGGGATGCTTTTACCGGGCATGTTTGTCCGCACGGTTATCCAGGAGGGCGTTCGGGAGCAGGCGCTTCTGGTGCCGCAACAGGGCGTATCCCGTAGTTCCAAGGGTGATCCCTTTGTCTTGGTTGTCAATGCGGAGAGCAAGGCGGAGTATCGTCCGCTGGTGCTTGAGCGGGCCATTGATGATCAATGGCTGGTGACTAAGGGGCTTGCACCCGGTGATAAGGTTATCGTCGAGGGATTGCTGATGCTGCGTCCTGGTACGGTGGTTAATGCGAGCCTGTTTGGTGAAAAGCCGCTGGGTGGTGGTGCTCCGCCGGAGAAGGGTGGAGCGGGGCATTGAGTTGTTCTTAAGGAATTTTTTCTAGTGCCCAAGCTCTGCTTGGGTACAGCCACCGTGAAGCTCCGCTTCATACAGGAAGCAGAGCTTCAGCAATAAGTGCTCCCAAGCCGGAGCTTGGGAGCCAGAATAAAAGAACAACCTGTTTCCCCTCTTACGAAATTACCCATTCAAGATGGGGAGAAACAAGTATTATTCAATGATTGTGACGCTGATACCAGAAAGTATACTGAATAAAGGTTACTGTCAATTGCTTCCTCTGCGTCTCACCTTTTCTGCTCCCGCTCATCTTATTGTTTTCCTTGAAGGAGTGCGCCTCGTTCTGTTATGATCCTGCGTAGTTGTTAGAGATTAAAACAGCCTGATAAATACATTTTTCCAGAAGGAGACCAGTATGTCCGCATCTTTCACCGCAGATCAGTTAGAGAACCTTTCCGCTCAGGTTGACCAGCAGCTTGCCGAGCTGCAAGAGCAGCCATCAACCGCAGTTTATAAAGGTCTTGAGCTGGATAAGCAGGATGACCCGGAACACCTGCCTGCACAATGGCGGGTCATTGCCGAAGTGACCAAGGAGGAGCCGCGCAGTTTCTGGCAAAAGTTCAAACAGGCAGCTCATCATGACCTGTGCGAGGAAGGCGGGGTGCTGAATAAGCAATGGGTGAAATGGCGTGATCTTACCAATACTGCCGTACTGGCCTCTTTCGGGGCTATCCTGACGAATATGGGGTATGCCGGTACAGCCCTTCAGGTACTGGCCGTGGCCCTAGCCGTTATTGTTATTCATATCGGACTCAAGGCCATCTGCGAAGAGGCATGATCCCGTAGGGTCACGGCATGCCGTGAACCTACTCCCCACCAATCACCATCTAAGCAAAGGAGATCCCCCATGCCTCTTGAACTCTGTCTCACCTTCCCCGATCCTTCCCGTGTCAGCGTTACCTTGCGTGGTGAGATAGAGGGGGATTCCCGACCTGTCGAGTTCGCCAGTCCGATGACCGAAGACGATCAGAAAGAACTGCGCTGGTACGTGGAGGACTACGGTACCGGCTATCGTGCCGAACCTGATGATCAACGGGCGGCCAAGGTCCGCGACAAGCTGTCGGTCTGGGGAGCTGAACTTTTTACCGCCATCTTCAAGACAGATGACGAGACAGCCAAGCTTTTTGACCATTTCCTGGAGGCGAAGAAAGAAGGCCGCATTCTCAGTATTGCTGCCGACCACCCGGCAGTGCTTTCCCTGCCGTGGGAGCTGCTGGTTGCGCCGGGCTGCTCCTTTCTCTTCAACGAGAACCCGCCGATTTCCATCCGCCGGGGCCTGCCTGCCGCAGAACAGGAATCCGCCCGGCAGCCTCACATTGCCAAGCCTGTACTCCATCTACTCTTCATCATCAGCAGGCCGGATGGAGCTGGTTTCATCAATCCCCGCAGCGATGCTGAGGCCGTGCTAGCCGCCTTGGAGCAGCAGGACGCGGCACGGGTGGAGGTTGAGTTTCTCCGGCTGGCAACCTTGGCGGAACTGAAGAAGCGGCTACTGGACAGCACAAAAGCCCCGGTTGATATCATCCACTTTGACGGCCACGGTGTATTGGCTGGCAGCGACAGTACTGGTAAGGAAGGTCGACTTCTCTTTGAGGGCGAGTGGGGCGGCATAGACGAAGTTTCCGGCAAGGACTTTGGTGACCTGCTCAACAGCAATCATACCGGCTTAGTGGTGCTTTCGGCCTGTCAGTCGGCGATGATGGACAGCGAAGACCCGATGAGCGGAGTGGCGGCCCAGCTGGTTCATGCGGGCATTCCTGCGGTCATTGCCATGAGCTACAGTGCCTTAGTCACCACGACCGAGCTGCTCTTTGCCGAGTTCTACCGCAGCCTGTTCAAGGGCCGCACTGTGGCACGTTCGTTAGACGAGGCCCGGCACGTCCTTTGCTCTAATCTGGAGCGCGGCAAACGTTTGCGCGGTGCGCACAATGCGCAGGAAATAATTTTGGAGCTGCACGACTGGTTCCTGCCCGCTCTGTATCAAAGCGGTGCAGGCCGGCCCTTGCTCAGTACGGCTTCGGGCGACAGCCTAGCGGCCCAAGCTGAGCTGCTTCACAATCTGCCTGATGTGCAGGAGTCCGGCTTCTTTGGCCGGACCTGGGAGCTGTGGCAGATCGAACGGTTCTTTGCAGTTAACAGCTGCCGTCGTATCTCAATCACCGGCTTTGGCGGCGAAGGCAAGACCGCGCTGGCCTTGGAGGCGGGCCGTTGGCTGCTGCGCACCAAGCTCTTCCAGCGTGCCTGCTTGGTCAGGTTTGACTCATATCAGGGCAGTGATCCGGTGAGTTGGACAGTCGCCACCATGCGGGCGGTCTTCCAGGAGAATCTGTCCACTGACAAGAAGATCACGGAATCTTTGGAGCGCACCCCGACACTGCTGATTCTCGACAACCTTGAGTCCTTGGACGAGAGCGGCGCACTGGCCGAGCTGCTCGATGCCGCCGCTCTTTGGTCAGAGGCCGGAGAGAGCTGCGTCCTGCTCACCTCGCGGCAGCCAGACTTCCAGCATCCTGCCTATCCCTTGGCAAGCAAACAAGAGCATCGGCACATTGCTTTGCAGGGCCTGCGTGAGGACGATGCGGTGGACTGGTTCGATGCCCTGCGCAGCCTGCCGCCTGAGCCGACCAGTCCGCGCCCGCAGCGCGATGTCCTGATCAGGCTTTTCGAGCAGGTGGGCTTTCATCCCCTGTCCATCAACCTGCTGGCGGCACAGCTCAAGGAACGCGGCCCGGCGGAGTTGGGGGAACGGTTGGAGGCCTTGCTGGAAGAACAGCCTGCTGATCGGGAAGATAGGACCTTGCTGGCTTCGCTGGAGCTGTCCATTGAGCGGCTACCGGAGCGGTGTCGGGAATGGTTGCCGAGGTTGGGGGTGTTTCAGGGCGGGGGGTTGGAAAAGATAGTGGTGAAGGTGGCCGGATTGGAGGGCTATCCCTCTGAGTGGTCTATCCTGCGGCATCATCTGAAATTATCTGGACTGATGCAGGAAGAACAGCTACGGGAGGCAAACAAGATATGGCTGCGCTTCCATCCGACCTTGGCACCGGCCCTGTGGCAGAAGCTGGGCAAGGAGGAGCAGGCCCGTTTAATTGAGAACCATTGGCGAGTCTATTACCAGCTTGCCGATGAGCTGTATTGGCAAGATCAAAAAAATCCCCAGGCCGCCCGTGCTGTTGTCCGCTACGAACTGCCCAACCTGCTCTGGGCTGTCCATACCGCCTTGCAGATAGGTAGGGTCGAAGAGAATGTGGAGTTTGTTGAATCTATCAATCTCTTTCTCTCTGTCTTTGGGATGCGGCGGGACGCTCAAGATCTGACCGAGGCAACAGGCAATGCAGGCGGTTCGGTCGGCTCGCAGGCTTGGTTTGTCGCCCGCAGCAATCTGGGCGAGCAGCTTCGACAGAGCGGTAAAACGGTAATGGCAGAGGCCATCTTTCAGGAGATATTGGCTGGGGTGGGAGAGATGCCCAGCTATAATCGCCGCTTGACCTTGCACAGGCTGGGCCGCTGCTATAGGATGCAAGGTCAGCCTGCTGCGGCAGAGCAGCTTTACCGGCAGGAGTTGGATGAGCTGGCACAGTTGAAGTCGAGCCAAGGGGTGTGGCGGCAGACAGGCACAGCTTGGACTGATCTGGCTGATGTATTGACTGATCAGAGACGCTGGAGTGAGGCCAAGACAGCCTATCAAGCCGCCTTGAAAATTGATGAAGAGTTGGGTGATACGCGAGGCATGGCCGTAAATAATGGTCAGCTCGGCACGTTAGCTTGGGAGCAGGGCGAGCTGACTGAGGCGGCAGAGCGATACACAAAAGCTCTTGCCCTCTTTCAGGGCTTGAACGAGCCTGCAAGCGAGGCTGTGTTCTGGCACCAGTTAGGCATGGTACATCAGGACGCAAAGCACTGGGAGGAAGCAGAGCAGGCCTACCGGCAGGCAGCACTATTGAAAGAAGAGCGGGGATTGCTGGCTGGACAGATTGGTGCTGGCGCAAGCTGGCAGCAGCTTGCCCAAGTCTGCGCGGCCACAGGCCGCTTGGCAGAAGCGGAGCAGTGGTACAACAGCAAGGCATTGGTAGCCTTCAAAGAGGGGAAAGACTGGCCCAATGTTTCCCGTACCCTCAGCAACCTTGCCGGCCTCTTAGCCAAGACCCCAGCCCGCTTGGAGGAGGCCCGCGACTTGGCTGAAGAAGGCTTGGGCATTGACCTGAGCCTTGACCCGGCAGCAGCGAAGATATGGAAGACCTACGAGCTACTGGCTCAAATTGCCGCGCAGCAGGGCGAGAGCAGCCAAGTTGCTGCCTACCGCACCAAGAGCAGGCAGGCGTATTTTGCTTTTCCCAGCTGGCGGCAACGGCTGTACCAGTATGAGAAGTTGATTATAGCAGTTGTACAATTAATTGATGAGCCAAATGTTCGAAAAGAGCTGGAATCGCTTTGGGATCAGCTAGCCGAAGGTGGGAGGCCAAACCTCGCCTTCGCTATTCGTAGCATACTCAACGGTGAGCGCGATGAAACCACCCTGTTCGAGCCGATGAATTACGAGGAAGCCGCCGTCATCCGTGCCATTCTGGAGGGAATTGAAGGGGAGGTGCCTGCGTGTTTGCCCTTTCCAGGCAACACGCAATAGCGTCCTGAAGGGACAGCACGGGAATAGCCCGGTGTTTCAACACCGGGCCGGGAGGCAGGTTACACCACACCCAGGGTTAAAACCCCGGGCTATGTTCGCAACGTCCCTACGGGACGGACATCCCGAGCAAAGGCCGCCGTTATTCGCACCATTCTGGAGGGAATCACCGAGGGTAATAGGTAGGGGCAGGTCCCTGTGCCTGCCCGGTTCCGCCCGGAACAAACGTCATCCGGGCAATCACGGGGGATTGCCCCTACGGAACGATAACTGCATAATGTTCTGTAGGGTGCGGACCTACGTGTCCGCCCTTGTATGCCGGGTAGACACACAGGTCTACCCCTACAAAAATATATTAAAAATACATTGTACAACCGAATGATTAACCAAGCACCCATAAGGAGCCGCTGATGCTCTCAAAGTTTTTTCTCGAACGACCCGTTTTTGCCTGGGTCATCGCTATCATCATCATGGCCTTGGGCGCACTGTCCATCTACCAGATGCCCATAGCCCAATATCCACCCATTGCGCCGCCAGCCATCGCCATTGACGCCTTTTTTCCGGGCGCATCTGCCGAGACCGTGGAAAACACCGTCACGCAGATCATTGAGCAGAAGATGACCGGTCTGGACGACATGATCTACCTCTCCGGCACCAGTTCCTCCGCCGGTACAGCGCGAGTGGAGTTGACCTTTGCCGCCGGTGTTGACCCGGATCTGGCCTGGTCCAAGGTCCAGAATAAGCTCCAGTTGGCCTTGGCCAGCCTGCCGGATGTGGTCCAGCGTTCCGGGGTAAAGGTGAGCAAGTCCACCCGTAACTGGCTGTTGATCCCGGCCCTGATCTCAGAAGACGGGAGCATGAGCAGTAGCGATCTTCAGGATTATGCTCAATCTAATCTGGAAAAGGTGCTGGCCCGTATCCCCGGCGTGGGTGAGGTCCAGCCTTTCGGCTCCCAGTACGCCATGCGAATTTGGATCAACCCGGACAAGCTGACCAGCTACAGCCTCACCTTTGCCGATGTGATGACGGCCCTGCGTTCCTATAACGTGGAGGTCTCTGCCGGGCAGCTGGGTGGAACACCGTCCGAAAAAGGGCAACGGTTAAATGCGCCCATTGTTGTCCAGCATCTTCTCCAGACCCCGGAGGAGTTTGCCGAGATCCCGATCCGGATCAACCAGGACGGTTCTGCGGTTCGGGTTAAGGATGTGGGCCGCACCGAATTGGCTATCGAGCGCAGCGACTCTGTGGTTCGGAGTAACGGTCGCCCAGCCGCTGGTATGGCGGTGCGTCAGGCTGCCGGGGCCAACGCTCTGGAGACGGCGGATGCGATCAAGAAAAAGCTGGCAGAGA
The DNA here is from genome assembly GCA_942492895.1 of Candidatus Electrothrix laxa. Lineage (GTDB taxonomy): Bacteria > Desulfobacterota > Desulfobulbia > Desulfobulbales > Desulfobulbaceae > Electrothrix > Electrothrix laxa. The sequence goes on along the minus strand of OW818652.1, from coordinate 2,596,696 downwards.
TGAGTAAGTTCTTCCCGCCGAGCGTCAAGGTTATTTATCCCTATGACACCACGCCCTTTACCAAGGTGTCCATTGACGAGGTGGTCAAAACCCTGTTTGAAGCGATCATCCTGGTCTTTATCATCATGTACGTGTTCATGGGCAATATCCGGGCCACCATTATCCCGACCATTGCCGTGCCTGTGGTTTTGCTGGGCACCTTTGCCGTACTCGGCTTTGCCGGTTACTCGGTCAATATGCTGACCATGTTTGCTATGGTGCTGGCCATCGGTCTGCTGGTGGATGATGCCATCGTGGTGGTGGAAAACGTCGAGCGCATCATGAGCGAGGAGGGGCTCTCGCCCAAGGAAGCCACAGCCAAGTCTATGGATGAGATCACCAGCGCCCTGATCGGTATCGGACTGGTGCTGTCTGCGGTTTTCGGACCTATGGCCTTTTTTCCCGGTTCCACCGGTGTACTTTATCGCCAGTTTTCCGTCACCCTGATCGCGGCCATGTTGTTCTCCGTGGTCGTGGCTCTGATTCTGACGCCGGTACTCTGCGCTTCTTTCCTGCGCCCGGTAAAAGCGGGACATGAGCCCTCAGAAAACGCCATCTTCTTTATGCGCCCCTTTTTCAAGGTCTTTGAATGGTGCTTCGGTGGCATCCGTAATCTGTATGTCCGCTTTGTCGCCTTTTCTCTCCGGGCAAAGTTTATCTTTCTTGTTTTTTACCTGTTGATTTTGGTCCTGGTCGGTTTTCTCTTCCAGCGAATGCCCACCTCCTATATCCCGGACGAAGATCAGGGTATGGTTCTGGTCCAGATTATGCTGCCTTCCGGTTCCACTTTAGAGCAAACTGAAGAGGTGGTGACCAAGGTCCGAAATTATTTTCTCAAAAATGAGCCAGAAGCAACAAAGAACGTCATGACCATCTCGGGCCGTAACTTCGGGGGCCAGGGACAGAATTTAGCTATGTGCTTTGTTAAGCTCAAGGATTGGGAAGAGCGAACACGGCCAGATCTCAAGGTCAAGCCTATAGCTGGCCGGGCCATGGGGGCCTTTTCCCAGATCAAAGAGGCTATGGTTTTTGCCTTTCCACCACCGCCAGTGATCGAGCTGGGTATGGCTAACGGTTTTGATTTTCAGCTCCAGGATCGAGGCGGTCTGGGGCACGAAGCCCTGACAGCGGCCCGCAACCAGTTGCTCGGCATGGCGGCTCAGGATCCGCGTCTGATGGGCGTGCGTCCCAACGGTATGATGGATACGCCAGAGTATCGGGTGGATGTGAATTGGGATAGGGCCGGAGCCCTGGGTGTGCCGCTGGGTTCCATCCACAGCACCTTGTCCACCGCTTTCGGTAGCAGCTACGTCAACGACTTTATCCAGGCAGGTCGGGTCAAGAAGGTCTATGTTCAGGCTGATGCGCCGTATCGTAAACTGCCCCAAGACCTGGAGCGCTTGTATGTGCGCAACACTGCCGGTAAGATGGTCCCCTTTTCCGCCTTTGCCAGCGGTCGTTGGAGCAAGGGCGCACCCAAGCTGGAACGCTATAACGCCTTTCCTTCTATGAACATCCAGGGGCAGCCAGCACCCGGCCACAGTACCGGTGAGGCTATGGAGGCAATGGAAGAGCTGGTCGGCAAACTGCCCCTGGGGATCAGTTTTGACTGGAGCGGTCTGTCCTATCAGGAAAAGATGGCGACCAAGCAGGGGCCGTTGCTGTACGCCTTTTCTATCTTTGTCATCTTTCTCTGCGTGGCAGCCCTGTATGAAAGTTGGACAATTCCCTTGGCGAACTTGCTCATGCTGCCGCTGGGGGTGTTCGGGGCCATTGTTGCCTCCTCGTTACGCGGGATGCCCAATGATGTCTATTTTCAGATCGGTTTTTTGACCACTATGGGTCTGTCGACCAAGAACGCTATCCTGATTATTCAGTTCATCAAGGAACGGATGGGTGCTGGACAGGGCCTGATAGAGGCCACCTTGGATGCAGTTAAGACTCGGTTTCGCCCGGTTATGATGACCTCGTTGGCCTTCTTTTTCGGGGTGCTGCCGCTGGCCATTGCTGGCGGCGCAGGCGCAGGTGCCATGAATGCCTTGGGTACAGCGGTCTGCGGCGGTATGTTATCTGCTACTTTTATTGATTTGATTTTTATCCCGCTTTTCTTTGTTTTGGTTTCTCAAATATTCGGTGGAAAAAAGGACAGGCAGCAGTCTGACAGAAAACTTGATGCTCCCAACAAACCGGAGGTACAGTCAGTATGAATAAGATATCAACCCTAGCCCTTGCGGCCCTACTGTTATCCAGCGGATGCACCTTAGCCCCAGAGTATCTATCACCGAAAGATCCTGTGCCAGCAGAGTGGCCCCAAGGAGATGCTTATAAGGAGCTTCAGGAGGATGCGATTGAAAAGGTCGCTGGAATTCCGTGGCAGGAGTTTTTTACCGATGCCAAGCTCCGCAAGGTCATCAAGAACGCCTTGGAAAATAATCGCGATCTGCGGATAGCGGCCCTTAATGTGGAACGGGCCCAGGCTATGTACGGTATTCAGAAGGCAACCTTGCTTCCCACAGTGAACGGATCAGGAGGAATGGCAAAGGAGCGGCGCTCTGCTGATCTGATCAGTGCAGACAGTTCACGAACGGCTGAGCAGTACAGTCTTAATCTGGGGATTGCTGCTTGGGAACTGGACTTCTTCGGTAGGGTCCGCAGCCTGAGCGATCAGGCTCTGGAGGAATATCTGGCCACGGACGAGGCCCGTCGCGGTGCAGAACTGGCCCTGATCAGTCAGGTGGCTCGCGCCTACCTAACTCTGGCAGCAGATCAGGAAAACCTCAAGTTGGCTCAGGCTACCCTGAAAAGCCAGCAGGATTCCTATGATCTTATCGATAAGAGCTATGCAAACGGACTGGCCAACGAGCTTGATCTGCGTCGGGCCCAGACCGAGATGGAGGCGGCTAAACGAGATATCCCCCACTTTACCCGGATGGTGGCCCAGGATCGAAACGCTTTGAACTTACTGGTGGGTGCGCCGGTCCCGCAAAAACTCTTGCCTGACGAGCTGACCTCCGTGGCTACGCTCAAGGAAATTGACCCTGGCCTGCCTTCGGCAATGCTGCTCAATCGGCCCGATATTATAGCGGCGGAGCATAAACTCAAAGGGGCCTATGCCTATATCGGCGTGGCCCGTGCCTCGGTCTTTCCCCGCATTTCTCTGACTGCCTCAGCAGGTACAGCCAGTGATGATCTGGGCAGGTTGTTCAGCTCCGGCACTGGTATCTGGAGCTTTGTGCCGCAGATTGATGTGCCCATCTTCGACAGCCGGGTCTGGGCGGCTATGAAAACCAGCGAGACAGATCGGAAAATTCTGTTGGCTCAGTACGAGAAAACCGTGCAAACCGCTTTTAAGGAAGTGGCAGATGCCCTGGCTGTGCGGGGCACGATCAGCGAGCAGCTGGCTGCCCAGGAAGCCTTGGTGGAGTCTACCGAAGCAACTTATGAGCTCTCGGGTAAACGATACACTATGGGGCTGGACAGCTATCTCAGCGTGTTGGATGCCCATCGGTCGCTCTATGCCCAGCAACAGGCTGTGATTTCTCTTCGCTTGGCCGGTCTGGCCAATCAGGTTACCTTGTATGCGGTGTTAGGAGGAGGGTGGAGAGAGTAAACGGAAAAAATAAGCGTTGTGCAAGGAGCTTGGGTCAGTTATTGGAGCCGCAACATAAAAACAACTGAAGGAAAAGCATCCTGTTGCTCCCCTCTACATGGAGTATATCCTATATCCAGGTTTCGTTATAAATGCCCATCCCGTCCCTTTGAGGCAGGACAATAAACTTTTTCGGTAAATAATCGACATTTTTAAACCTTGAAATTGTTGGAAAATTAGTCCAAAATAATTTGGCTGAAATATCGACTATATCGGGCCGGGTACTTAATCAGCTTTTTTACAGCGAAAAAATATTTCAGGTTGTCATCAAGCTGTGAATATTTGCGTAAAATTAAATTTATGAGTAAGATAACGTGTAAGTGTAGAAAGTTGTTTAAAGAGCATGATTACTGCAAGGGAGGGCAAAATGAAGATGAAATTGTTGTTAACAACGTATATTTTTTTTTACAGCTTATTTGTAGTAGGTTTTGGAACGTGTTGGGCTGGGTCAATAACGGGAATGATTACATCTGATGGTGTAAATGGGATTGCTGGTGTAACCGCCCAGGCATTCCAAGGTGGGGTATGGGTGAATAATGCTGCGACGACAACTGAGAACGGCGAGTATGTGATTAACGACTTGGCAGATGGAGACTATACCGTATTTTTTTACGCCTTTACAACTGGCTTTATAAGTCACTGGTATAGCTCGTCATTAGATAATGGAGCTGATGATCAGTTAGGAGCGGAACCTATTACAATTAGTGATAATGATGATATGGGAGGTATTGATATTATTCTTCCGGTAGCTGAAGATATTACCGGCACGGTTAGCAGGGATTCGGGGTGCGAGGCTGGCTCTGTCGAAGGGCTATGGGTGATGGTGTATGATGCCAGCGCTGTTGAAGCTAATGAAGACGCATATAGAGGCTATGGAAAGACACTTGCAACTGGTGAATTTACAGTAACCGGGCTGCCCTCGGGTAACATGAAAATGCTTATCTGGGATTATGACGGATCTGGAGTTGAGGAATGGTATAAGGACGCAGCTGATTTTGCCAGTGCTACTTCGATATCTACTGGCACCGAGGGGCTCGTTGTGAATTTTTGTTCACTCGGGTCGGTTAGTTCAAAAGTAAACCTTGTCCCCGTCTATATGGTGCTTGGCCTTCTCTGATTTTCTTGGCTCTTTTTTTTTTCAGTAGGTGAAAGAGAGCACGGCATATCGTGCTCCCTTCTCTCTTTGATATTATACGATATTTTTCAGCCTACGCAGACATCCGTTCCAGGATACGATAGTTCCGGTTAACCATCTCCTGCGGATCAATTATCAATCCGGCTTGAATCATGGCATTATCATAAATCTGTTCAGCTATATCCTTAGCAAAATCCTGATCCTTGGTTCGGAGATCAGCCATCTTTTTGATCAACGAGCTGGCCGGATTAATCTCCATTTCTTTTTTCCCAGCCATCATCATGGGGTTGTCCTGTCCGCTTTTGCCCTGAGCCGCTAGGATGCGCTCCATTGACGAAGTCATGTAACCGTCTGTATTAAGGATCATAGCTGGGCTGTCCACCAAGCGGGTTGAAGGCTTGACCTCCTTGACCTTATCGCCCAGTACCTCTTTCATCCATTTACAGAGTGAAGTCTGCACAGCCTCGGCCAGTTTTTCTTCTCCAGTTTCATCCTGTGCTTCCTCATTCTTTTCTGTGCTTTCCGGCAGACGCAGATCGGCCCGATCAGCAGAAAGGAGTTTTTTGCCGTCAAACTCGCTCAGATGAGAGAGGACAAAGTCGTCAATGGGCTCCAAGGTGTAGAGAATTTCAATATCTCGTTTTTTGAACATTTCCACATAGGGGCCGTTTTCGATAGCTCCCCGGCTAGGACCGCTGATGTAGTAAATTTCTTCCTGTCCTTCAGCCATACGATCCACGTATTCCTGCAAAGATGTCATGCTGCTTGCTTCACCGGCAGAAGACTCAAAACGCAACAGAGTGGAAAGTTCTTTCTGGTATTCAAAGTCAGAGGTCACGCCCTCTTTGAGGAAAATACCAAAGGTTTTCCAAAACTCCATATATTTTTTGTCGTCCTTCTTGGCCTCTTCTGCCATCAATTTAAGAAAGCGTTTAGTGATAACCTTACGCAGTTTGGCCACCAGAGCATTATCCTGGAGAGATTGGCGGGAGATATTGAGGGGAAGATCTTCAGAGTCCACTACCCCCTTGATAAATCGCAGCCACTCGGGCAGAATGCTTTTGCTGTGCTGGTCGATCAGTACTTTCTGGCAGTAGAGGTTGACACCGGGCTCCATCCTGCCCATACCAAGGGTCTCAAAATTATCCTTGGGGACAAAGAGGAGAGCGTTGATGGCCAGCGGCGCATCAGCAGCAAAATGGAGGCGGAAAGTCGGTTCATCATAGGCATTGCCGACGAATTTATAGAATTCGTTGTACTCTTCGTCAGTGATTTCGCTTTTAGAGCGGCCCCAGATGGCCTCAACCGTGTTGACTTTATTGCCTTCAACGTTAACCGGAAAGGGGATAAAGGTAGAGTACTGCTTGATGATGCGCTCTAAGGTAAATTTCTGACCGTACTCTTCAGCATCATCTTTCAGCTCAATGATGATTTTGGTACCCCGATGCAGTCCGTCGCATGGGCTGATAGTGTAGGAACCATTGCCGTCAGAATGCCATTCATGGCCGTCACTCCCGTCCCAAGAACGGGTTTGGACGGTAACGGTCTTTGCCGCCATAAAGGCGGAGTAAAAGCCTACGCCAAACTGTCCAATCAGGCTGACATCCTTTTTGGCAGCTTCGGCCAATTCTTCTACGAATTTTCCAGACCCGGAATGGGCAATGGTGCCTAGGTTTTCCTCAAGCTCCTCCGCTGTCATGCCGATACCGGTGTCAGTGATGGTCAGGGTGTGTTTTTTATCATCACAGTCTATATTGATCTCAAGCGGGACATGGGCATCGAATTCCGGCTGCTCAGTGAGAGAAAGATGGCGGAATTTTTCCAAGGCATCTGATGCATTAGAGACTAATTCACGAACAAAAATATCTCGTTCGGTGTAGAGTGAATTAATGACAATGTCGAGAACCTTTCGAGTCTCTGCTTGAAATTGTTTGGTTTCAACCTGTGTACTCATGATAGTTATCCTTTTTATGGGGTATTTTTTTAATGGTTCAGGGTTTCCATTTATGGTTAGATACAGTTATCCTTATTCTAATAAACCCCAACAGTAAGCATGATTAGCCTGCTGTCAAGATATTGATGGGAGACAGAAGATGAGCCCTACTGGGCTTGCTGCACAGAGAATCACAGTGATTTGGGAAAAAGGGATTTCTTTGCTTGTATTTATCTGGCGGTGGAGCTCCAGAATAAAGTACTATCATCTTTGGTGTAGTCCGGTAACGCAGCATACTTGATCATTTTAGGAAAAAAATAGGTCAGCAAATTCAATATTTCAGAAGCAGCCGAAAGACAACATGCAACCATCTCCTTTTAAAATGCTTTATCTTGCAGCCCTATCCGGGGCCATTCTTTGGACTGCTGTTATTGCCCTTTCCCTTGCCTGGAATATTCATGTTGAGCGTCGTCGATTGTCAGAATCAGTGGAAAATGAGGCTCGATCCCATTTTAATAAGGATCAGGCCTTTCGTTTTTGGGCCGCTTCGCACGGGGGAGTCTATGTCCCCCTTACTAAGGAAACCCCGCCAAATCCAAATTTGAGTCATATTCCAGAAAGGGATATTGTTACTCCTTCCGGAAAAAAACTCACCCTGATGAATCCAGCATATATGCTCCATCAGATAATGGAACAGTCTGAGAAATTGTATGGGGTCAAAGGAAGGATTACCGCTTTACGCTTTCTCAATCCTGATAATGCTCCTGATGAATGGGAGAAAAAAGCCTTGCATTCCTTTAAGCAGGGTGTGAAGGAAGTTTTTGAATATACAAAGATACAAGGAGAGCCCTATCTCCGGCTTATGCGCCCGATGGTTGGGAAAGCTGATTGCTTAAAATGTCATGCCGAGCAGGGCTATCGAGAAGGAGATATCCATGGCGGAGTAGGAACGGCTTTGCCCCTAGCAGCCTATCAGAAGGCCAGTGACGATATCGTTCGACAGATTTGTTCTGTTTATGCCCTGCTCTGGTTGGCTTTGCTGCCTGTGTTTTTTTTCTTTTATAAAAAGATGCGGTCTCAACTCCGAGAAAGAATGCAGCATGAGGCTGAGCTCCAGGAATGGGCTGAGATTTTCAAGCATGCTCAGTGGGGGATTGCGCTCAGTAAGGCGGAAACGTTCTCTCTGGATATGATGAACCCTGCTTTTGCTGAAATGCATGACTGTTCCGTAGAAGATCTAAAGGGTAAGTCTTACCTTGCTTTGATTGATAAAAAACTTCAAAATGATGTTGGCGAATACATGCGCGCCGCAGAAAAAAAAGGGCATAATATTTTTGAATCCCGTCATCTGAGGAAAGAGGGGAGCCCCTTTCCTGTTGAGGTTAATATCACCGTCGTGCGCGATAGCAGTGGCAATAAGATCAGCCGGATAATGAATGTCCAGGATATCAGCGACAGGAAGGAAACTGAACGCCTTATTATTCAGGCCCGAGATGAATGGCAGCGGACCTTTGATGCGGTTAATGAAATAATCTTTCTGCTGGATCCTGGCCTGCGGGTGTTGAGAGTCAACAGCGCTACAGAACAGTATTTTGATGGTCGGTCGGGGGGACTTGTTGGACTTCAGTGCTTTGAGCTGTTCCGTGAAGCATCTTGTCCTTGTGAAGGCTGTCCGGCTGTTAAATCAATACGAGAACAAAAATCTTTTTCCTGTCAGATTGAGCATCGAAATCTCAAAAGCTCGAATTTTTTCCTTGTCTCTTCAGCTCCCATTTTTGATGAGACAAAGACGCTGACTGCAATTGTTTGTTTTGCAAAAAATATTTCTGAGCTGAAACAACTCGAATCCAAAGTACGACAGGCCCAGAAAATGGAGGCTATCGGTACGCTCGCAGGCGGCATAGCCCATGATTTTAATAATATTTTGTCTCCTATCATGGGATATGCGGAGATGCTGAGTGAAAGCCTGCCTGGTGAATCAGTGGAAAGTTTTCAGGCACGGCAGATATACAGCGCCGCTTTACGAGCAAGGGATCTGGTTCAACAGATCCTTGGCTTTAGCCGGCAGACAGATCAGACCTTGCAACCGGTGGAGCCGCATCATATTGTCAAGGAGGCATTAAAACTCCTTCGTTCTTCTATCCCGACTTCTATTGCTATCAAGCAAAGTATAGATAGTGATTGTGGAAAGATAATGGTAGATCCCACGCAGATACATCAGGTGGTGATCAATCTCTGTACCAATGCCTACCAGGCCATGATGGAGAGCGGGGGAACCTTGGGGGTCACCATGCGTCCTCTTGTCCTGACGGCTGAGGATTCGACGTGTAAAATAGATTTGACGCCAGGGTCGTATCTCCTGATAGAGGTGAGCGATACTGGGCACGGAATAATTCCAGATGTGATCGAAAAGATTTTTGAACCCTATTTTACAACCAAAAAAACACAAGGGGGAACTGGGTTAGGTCTTGCTACGGTTCATGCCATTGTCCATGATCATAAGGGGATTGTCTCAGTTTACTCAGAACCGGGGCAGGGAACGACGTTTCGGGTGTATTTGCCGCAGCTTAGAGAAAAGGGGGAGTCGGGTAGCGAACTTTTCTTTGCCGGAGCGCAGAATCCCGAGGGCACAGAACATGTCCTTGTTATTGATGATGAGCAGACGGTTGTCGATATTACCCGCTACATGTTGCTGCAATTAGGATATAAAGTGACGGTGGAGACAGATAGTCCCGTTGCCTGGGAGCTTTTTGCTCAGCAGCCTGATGCTTTTGATCTTGTCATTACGGATATGTCCATGCCGAAGATGAGCGGGATTGAACTGGCAAAGAAAATTTTAGAACGAAGACCGGATATTCCTATTATTTTATGTACTGGTTTTAGCGAGATGATCAATGAGGAAAAAGCCAAGTCCTTGGGCATTAAAGCGTACTTAATGAAGCCTGTGCTCAAGAGTAAATTGGCGGCCAGTGTCAGGCAGGCCTTGGCTGAAACGCAGGAACAGCATGGATGAGAATATCCGTCGGGAGCTCAAGTTGTTTTTTTTGTTCCTGCTTGACCTTTACAGGGCCAGGATATAATATCTTATTTTTCTTCTTGAACTTCGATTCGGTGAGGTGGCGTACTCGACGTAGTCCTCAACCACGAGAAATAATACCTTCATGATCTATCATTATGCAACCATCAGCTGACGTCTTGATTATCGGTGCCGGTCTTTCCGGGCTGGCTGCGGCTACCTTTTTAAAACATAAAGAACCGGATATATCTTTACTGATTATCGAGCAAGGGGATCATCCCGGCGGAGCTGTTCGCTCGCATATTGAGGAGGGCTATCTTGCCGAGGGCGGAGCGCACGGTTTTTTGGATAATGCCTTGGAAAGTAGGGTATTGGTGCATGAGGCCGGTTTGACCGAAGAGGTGGAGAAGGCTCCTTTGTCCGAGTTTGTTCGTTATATCTGTCTGGATGGAAAATTGAACCTTATTCCCCAGAGTCCTGGGAAGATCCTCAAGGCCCCGCTTGTTCCTCTGACGGGCAAGCTCAGGGTATTGGCTGATCTTTGGAAGAAACCTCTGCCTGGTGAGCCCACAGTGGCGCAATGGGTGGAGCATCGTTTCGGCAAGTCCTTGCTGCCCTTTGCCGATGCAGTTTTTACTGGGACCTATGCCGGTGATATCGAACGGCTGAAGCTGGAAGCGGTTATGCCCGGCCTGCATAGCTTGGAGCAGTCTCATGGCTCGGTGTTGAAAGGGGCTATGCATAAGATGCGCTCCTCCCGTAAAGAGAGCAGGAGGGAGGGCAAGAAGAAAGAGAAAAAAGGCCTGCCTGCCATGACCAGCTTTAAGTCAGGAATGTCGCGTTTACCCCAGGCGATGGCTGCCAAGTTAATTCCCAATAAGGAGATCATGTATCGGACTGCAGCCCGCTCCATTGCTGAGATTGATGGGGGCTGGTCGGTGAAAACCGGTCAGTTGGAGTTGCAGGCGAAGCACCTGATCGTTGCCTTGCCGGTGAATCGCTGTCTGGAACTTCTTGCGGACAGCGAACTGCCTGCGCCGCCCGTTATCGCAATCCCGGAAGCCCGTATTGCTACGGTGGCCCTCGGGTTTACGGATACGGCGGATGTCCCTTTCGGCTTTGGCTATCTTGCCCCGGAGCAGGAAGAGCGTTTTGCCCTCGGCGCTCTGTTTTCCTCACATATGTTTCCGGGCCGGGCTCCTGAAGGTCATGTTTTGATGGAAGCCTTGGTCGGGGGCCGTAGGCATCCTGAACGACTGGAGCTTGCTGATGATGAGCTGGTGGCAAAGGTCTACGAGGATCTGAAACAGCTCATCGACCTGCCCGATCCGCCGGTATTCAGTCGGGTTCTGCGTCCTAAGTATGGTATTCCCCAGCTGGAAGAAGGCTATCCGGCTCTGCTGGAGTGGCGGAAGCAACTGCATGCGAGCAATGATAATCTGCATCTCTGCGGCTTCGGCTGGCAGGGGATCGGCATCAATGATATGCATAAGCAGGCTTGGGAGATGGCTAAGCGAATTTTGGCTGGGTATCAGGAGGAGAAGGACGATGAGGTTAAGGGGGTTTATTTTTGAAATAAGCTTGTCGCGTTATCGGGGAGCGGCGGCGCAGTGGAACGTACGTTTGAGCTATTCTCAAAAGAAGTATTGAGAAAAAATCAAGCGTACGATTGAGATTGGGTGGGGAATGCCAAAGTCAGCAGTAAGGTTACGAGGCAGCAGCCTTTTTTCGTTTGATATATTTCATTTGCCGGGCCAGTTCATCTTCCAGCTGTATGGCTTGATGTTGTAACTCTTGATACCTATCTTTTGATTCTTTTAATCGCCTTTTGACTAAATGATAATCTGACTGGTGACGTATAAACGGTTCCATCTCCAAATCTCGTTCATCTTCTGGAAAGTTTTCTCTATATTTTCTTAATTCCATTCTTTCGGCTTCCAGCATATGGCGTTTTTCCTCTAATAAAAGCATCTCCTTTTCATACTTCATCATTTGATGACGACTGAGTTCTAGTTCTCGAACTGTATGATTAAACTTGTTTTCTTGGCGGTTAAGTATTTCGAATTTTTGTCTTTTTCGAAATGCTATTTTGTCTCTGCGCATGACTTCACGAATTTCTTCAACAATTTCTGGACTAACCTGCTCGCCAAGGTTTTCCCGTGCTAGCTCAAGGAACCGATCAGCTTGATACATATGAAAGGTATTATTCGCATGCTCCTTAAATTCTTTTACTAATTCAGGGAGAGGTCCAATAGTTTTACCTTTGAACTTCTCCCACCAGTCTTCTTTTTTGTCATCTGTGACAAGCACAATACCTTTGTTCGTTTCAATAGAATGTTCTAAAACTTGCTTCCAGACAATTAAATCTCCAAATCTTCGACATCTTTCAGTGAACACTTCGCTGTCCGTGGATTTTGATCCGTCTTTAAATCCTGGCGGAATTTTTTGTTTATATCGCTCTTCTCCTTCAATAATCAGTTGTTCTAATTTCTCTTTTTCAAAAGGCGAGCCAACTCTATTCTCAAAAATTTGAGAGATTGAATCTTTTATCTCGTCATTTGATATTCGCTGAGTATGCACTTCCTTATTTTGAGACAGCTCCTCGCGTAAGGCGCGAACTACCGAATCAAATTTACTCATAATTTTGTTACTAACAAAAGGGTGTTGCCTAGCATTGTCTAAATCACTTTTTAGACTTTCAATAGATTTGATCGTTGAATCATATGATCGCTCTTGCTGGTCTATTACTGATAACCGGTTGTTCAGGTACTCTTCGGCAGCCCGATGAGGCAGCCAGACTCTATCCTTTATCTTTTCTATTAAGCCTAAAAATTCGTTTCTTGTAGTATCTGAGTATCTATATAAATTCAGTAAGATGTTGGCGTCAAATACGAAAATGCAAGAATCCCAAATTTCCCTCAGGTTTTCTTGGGATTCTTTGAAGTACCCTGGAAATAAATCTTTCATCAATACTCCTGTATTGAATAGTATGGACAAACTGGAAACTGGAAAGTAACTCGAAACAAGGATGTTCCTCAGTAGGGTAACAGGAACGAAACCTGATTGTCAACAGGGAGTTGCTTGTCTTCCTCCACATTCGCTTACCGATCAACAAATTACAAATTCAGGCATCATCCTCTATAACGAACAAAGCCGTTGCGGCTTAATTCCAGACCACCTCTCAGCACCTCCTTTCACCCCCTTCTTGCCGGAAATCCTCCCCTATCACAAAAAAGAATCATTCCCTTAAAAGCAAAATAATGCTATAGACAACCCCTTGTAATGTGGTAGGTGCAATTTGCATTTTTTTTCAAAAAAACTAAAATTCAGGAGTAGTTCAGCTTGTTTATGCCGGTCTGTGCTCATGTGGCCCATGAAGGAGATGATGACAAAGAAAGATGAAAAGATTTAAATTCATAGAGCATAAAAGAGGTACGGTTAAAGACGATATCCTTTCTGGATTGACCGTTGCTATAGCCTTGGTCCCGGAAGCGGTCGCCTTTGCCTTTATTGCCGGTGTTTCCCCAGTCGTCGGTTTATACGGAGCCTTCATGATGGGCTTGGTGACTTCGGTCATCGGCGGTCGTCCAGGAATGATCTCTGGTGCCACCGGTGCCACAGCTATTGTTATGGTGTCCTTGGTCAAAATAGGCACAGATATGGGCGGGGAGGGCGCAGGCTTGCAATACCTCTTTGCTACGCTCCTACTTGTCGGGGTGCTTCAGGTTCTGGCCGGGGTTTTTCGCTTTGGCAAGTTTGTTCGTCTCATCCCTCATCCGGTGATGATGGGCTTTGTCAATGGCCTAGCCATTGTTATTTTCCTTGCCCAACTGGACATGTTCAAGGTTGACGGCGCATGGATGCAGGGACGGCCTCTTTATACCATGCTCGGGCTTGTTGGCCTGACTATGGCCATTCTTTATGCTCTGCCCAAGTACACGACCAAGGTTCCCGCAGCCCTTGTCGCTATTATTACTGTTGCCTTATTAGTCATCTTCACAGGGATTGAGACCGCAACGGTCCTGTCCTTTGTCCAAGCAAAAGGCGGAACCGGTATTGAGGCGGGCTTGCCCGTCTTTCATGTTCCGGCCATTCCCTTCACCTGGGAAACCCTGTATTTTATCTTCCCGTATGCCGCGATCATTGCCGCAGTAGGCCTGATTGAGTCCCTGATGACCTTGAACCTTATTGATGAACTGACCAATACCCACGGCAACACTAATAAAGAAAGTATTGCTCAGGGAGCGGCAAACATTGTGAACGGTTTTATGGGGGGAATGGGCGGTTGCGCCATGATCGGCCAGAGTATCATTAATATCAAATCCGGCGGACGAGGACGTCTTTCAGGGATTGTGGCGGCATTATCCCTGCTCGTGTTCATCCTTTTTGGCTCCTCGTTCATTGAGGTGATTCCGGTGGCGGCCTTGGTCGGCCTGATGTTCATGGTGGTTGTTGGTACCTTTGCCTGGAGTACCTTTAGTGTCCTTGATAAGATCCCTTTGTCCGATGCCCTCGTTATCTTTTTGGTCACAATCTTAACCGTCATGTTTGATCTGGCTATTGCTGTGCTTGCCGGTGTTGTTGTTTCCGCACTGGTCTTTGCCTGGGAAAATGCCATTCGCATCAGGGCCAGAAAGAGTATTGATGAAAACGGGGTAAAGCGTTATGAGATATTCGGACCACTCTTTTTCGGTTCTGTGCAGATGTTCAACAGTAAGTTTGATGTAGAAAGCGATCCTGATAAGGTCATTATCGATTTTAAGGACTCCAGAGTTGCTGACCATTCCGGTATTGAAGCCATTAATAAATTGGCTCAGAAATATGAGCAGGCAGGGAAGAATATCAGTCTTCAGCATCTCAGTCCTGATTGTCGAAAGCTTATCCATAAGGCGGATAAGCTTATTCAGGTTGATATTATAGAAGACCCAGAGTACACGGTTGCCGCAGGTGGGTTTGAGGATTACTCGCCTGTGTAGTGGAGGGCAGGAGGGGTTGTTTGGGTAATCCTATGTAGATCTGGAGCGCGAAATAAAAATACCATTCAGCCCCGTAATCCAACGCCGTAAACCTCCTCGTTTATGGCGTAAGAGACTTATAGCCTGAGCTGCGTACTATGCTCCATTCCGAAAAAACCCCGTGGTCGGAAAGTGAGGATAACCAAGATGATAGTGTAGGCAATGAGGTCGCGGAAGGTCGACGGAAAGACCATTGCTGTGAAAATTTCGATGGCACCTAGAAGATACCCGGCAAGAGCCGCTCCCATGATTGAGCCCCTGCCGCCGAGAATAGCCGCAACAAAGGCTTTCCAGCCGAGCAAGATACCCATGTACGGGTCAAGTACCGGATAGGCTTGCCCATATAAAATACCGGCAACCGAGGCCAAGCCAGCTCCGATGGCAAAAGTCAGGGGGGCTAGGACGTTAATGGATACGCCCATAAGAGGTACGGCTTGAAAATCATAGGACATGGCTCGCATGGCCATTCCCCATTTGGTTTTTTGGATAAAGGTATGCAGGGCCAGCATGAGGATCAGGGAGACAACAATAATCAGTATTTTGACATTGGTAAAGTAGATCCCGCCAATATTATAGCTGACTGACTCTATCAGGGTGGGGAAGCTGAGCCGTTTTGCTCCGAGAATAATCAGGTTGCCGGTTTCAAAGATGATTCCTATCATCAGGCCGGTGATGGCCGCAGAGGCTCTGGGAGCACCCCGCAAGGGACGGTACCCCACTACTTCAACAAAAACACCGACCCAGGCAGTGAGAAACATGGTCACAGCAACGGTGAAGAGGAAAATCATCCAGCCGGGCATGATTGCGCCAAACAGGGCAAGGAGTAAGGTGGCGATACCAAAGCCGATATAGGTGCCCACCATGAAGATATCTCCATGTGCGAAGTTGAACAACATCAGTACGCCGTAGACCATAGAGTAACCGATAGAAATGACAGCATAAAAGCTGCCCCATTGCAAAGCGTTAATCAGATTTTGGAGAAAATATTCCATTATATTGATACTCCTAGGCTTCTATGGAGAGAAAGATGCCGTGCGTATACGTTGTTGTTCAGCATTATTGGTAACGAATAGAGGGCGTGGATTTAAATATTCAGTGAAATATACCATACAAGAAAATGCCTTGCATGAGGAAAGGAGAGAGAAGAGAGAAAAGGGTTTTCAGGTTGAATCGGTACGTGTGAAAACGGAAAAGTGATGAAAAGTGATTAAAGATGACTTTTTTTATTTTTTATAAATTCAAGTGGTTGAGTCTGAAAAAGATCCGTAAGAAAAAAGGACGCTTGCTTTATGACGGGGGATGGGGTAAAAAGTAGCCGTTTTTCACTGTTGCTGTACAATCTCCCTAATTATACGAGGAAAAGAGGTATGAGTTTTCTTGAAGGATTACTTTGGCTCACTCTTAATGTCTATCATGAAGCCCGTAGCGAGCCGCAAATCGGCCAGCTTGCTGTTGCCCATGTTACATTGAACCGGGCAAGTCAAAATAAAAAAACTGTAGAGCAGACGGTCACTGCACCACGCCAGTTCAGCTGGACGTTTTTGCAGAAATCATACATGCCCAAGGAGACAGATGCCTTTGTCGATTGTCTCCAAACAGCAATGAAGGCGATGACCACGCCTGACTTCACAGACGGTGCCACCTTTTACCATCGTGAAGATGTCCATCCAAAATGGGCCCGGGAAAAAAACTATGTTGCTCAGTATGGAGAACATATTTTTTATCGAAATTAGCTGGCATCTTGATTTGATCTTGATTTGCTGTTTTATCTCCCCTGCTGGTTCTTTTCTTTTTGTATCAATACCCAGCGTTTTCGTATCCACTGATTTTCTTCATCCTCAAAGACATATCGGCCTCCAGCTGTGGAGATAGTCGGTACCTGCCGAGTTTGCTCAAAGGCATTATACCCGGCAGCAAGACCTGACCAGAAGCCATACCAGGGGGAATAGCGATATTTGACCAAGTTGTCACGGGTCATGGGAAAGGGGAAAATATGGATACTGAATTGTTCCTGCCCCTGAAGAAAGGCCTGATAAGCGAGAAGATAGATCTCCTCTATCTGTTCATTGCCCATTGCAAAGCATCCCTGCGAGACGCAATTTCCATGTACCATGATAGCGCTGCCTGTGCAGCTTCTTTCTGAATCGTATCTGTTGGGATATCCGATGTTGAAAGAGAGGTGAAATCGGCTTCTCGGATTCATTTGTTTGGCAGAAACCGTGTAAAAGCCTTCCGGGCTTTGCCAATCGCCCTCAGCCAGTTTCGGCCCGACATACCCGGAGTAGCTGCAAATAGGATACGTTTTAAAGAGTCTGAATTTTCCTCTGCTGTACATCCACAGTTCGAGTTGCTTTGAGAGCTTGAAAATACGCATAAAAACAGGCTGCCCGAGGCGCATACCCTTGCGGGCGAGCTCTTTTTTCACCCTTGGTTCTGCTTGGGTCATGAGGCGATCCGCTTTGGGGGTTGTGGGCAAAGCGTCTTGCTGGCTGAGGGGTGCAGCTGTTGCAGCTGCGGTGGTGGGAAGGGGGAATGCAGTCCATGCAACACAAAGAGCAAGGAAGGCATAACGGATGAGCTGGCTTGTCATTGCGTACATGGTGATACCCCCGGCAGGTCGGTGCGTAGGGGAGAATATTTTTGGGTTACGAAGCAGCATTTTTTTCTGCCTGCGCTTTGGCATAGGCTGTGGCGGCGCATTCATTTTTGCCGATATCGAGCTCTTCTGCCCGATCACTATCCACCTGCTTAATATTGGCATTAATGAGTCTGATAACAGCATATTCTTCTGGTTGATCTCGCATATTATCTTGGATGAACTGAATAAATTCTTCTTCGCTTGCAATAGAGTAAATGCCTTTATTCCGTTCAATGGCCTCTCCGAGGGAGGTTGTAAAGATCAGCTGGTCATTTGCCTCCTCCCAGTTCATATAATGGCCCGGGAGAATTGCAAGGTTTTTATCAAGCCCTTTTAGCATGCCGATGGAATTATAGAGCTGGGTAGCCCAGGCAGCAGCTTGCCCCCCAAGATCCGGTCGACCTACCGAGGCGATAAAAACGGTATCCCCGGAGATCATGTAGCGGTCATTAATAATATACGACGTAGAGCCTGGTGTGTGGCCGGGGGTAAATAGCACTTTGATTGCCGGGCTGCTGTTGCTGTCTGGAAAACGATGTATCTCGCCATCAACAACCGGTGTGTATGGATTGTTTGAATCGCCGAAATCTCCTTGGTTGCCGTAGAATGTCGCCCCTGTTTTTTCGGCAATTATTCTGGAGCCGGAGATATAGTCTGCCTGAAGATGGGTCTCAAAAGTTTTGATGATGGTACATTTCCTCTCGGCGGCAAAATCAAGATAGAAGTCCATGTTGCGAGAGGGGTCGAGCAGCATCATCTCGTTATTATGCAGAAGTCCGTAGGAGCATGAGGCTTTGCCAGGTCGGATAAACTGATAAAGTTGGTAGTCGTTTTCATCGGTTATCAGTTTCGGTACCAGCATATTGCCCCAGCTTTTAAAGCCTCCTGAGAGATAACCGACATCTGTGAAACCATTTTTATCCAGAATTTCCGCAACATATTTTGCAGATCCTTCTTTTGCGCAGACAATACGAATGCGACGATCAGGTGGAACGCGTGCGACCGCCTCCTCTTCCCCCTCCATAAAATCATAATAGGAGACGTTATGGAGCTCAAAAGGATACGGAGATTCTATATGAAAACGAGAAAAATCTTTTTCGTTGCGAACATCAAGAACAACGATGTCTTCTTTGTCTGTGAGCCAGTGGAGCAGGTCGATTGCTTGGTAGCTATAAATGGCCATTAAAAACTCCTGAGTAATGTTCTGTAGAGAGAAAATCTGTTACAGAGGTAGACAGCTGTGTGCAGTCTATGCATATAGTCTAATCGAGAAGTAATATCCCGAATTTTTCTTATGTTTTCAACCAAAATCTCAGTGTATCCAGAATGATTTTGTTTTTTATGAATAACAGTCGGAAATGTCGTTTTTTTTTGGGGAATCGATTCGCATTGTCGAGATGGGCTAACTCAATTCTTGAACACCTGTCTGTAACATGATATGCTCATCGCAAAGGTATGTTGCAAGGATATTTTCGCATATTCTTTTTTTGTTTTGCTTAACTTGTTGTTTGCAGGAAGAGGGTGAAGAATGCAACCGGTTAATATTAAGTTGTGTTTTTTGTGCTCCCTGTGTAAAGTTTGATACATGTTTCGCCCTTATTCTTGGCGGGTAGACGGGACGGTCCAAAGAGAACAGAGGGTTGTGTAGTCTTCGCTGTTAACAAGGCTGAAATGGAATGTGTAGCTCGTTATTAGTATTATAACAATATCTTATGGAGAAAAAAGATGCTTTATCCTTGGAAAGATGAATACAGCGTAGGGGTTTCACGTTTTGATAACCACCATAAAAAGCTTTTTGATATTGCCAATCAGCTGCATGAGATGATGAAAAGCGGAAAGGGGGCGGATGTTATTGAGCCTACGCTCAGGGAATTGATTGACTATACAAAATATCATCTTGCTGAAGAAGAAAAGGCCTTGGAGAGAATAGGGTACTCCGGTATTGCTGCTCATAAAAGAGCTCATGTCATTTTTACCGAACAGCTGAATGATGGACTGATTGAAATTGAGAAAGGACGAGCTCTGTTTGTGGTCGTTAAAGTCTCTAAGGCGGTTATTGACTGGCTGATTGACCATATTTTTGGCATTGATCAGAAATACACTGCGGAGATGAACGCAGCGGGAATACATTAATACTTCATCAGAGAGCCGTCAGTTTGATCGTCTGGGAATTTTTTTTGGACGTTACGGGACGGGACAGTTTTCAGGGGCTCTTGCTAGCTGTCCCGAGTTTTGAGTGAATTTCTGGCGTTGAAAATGCCGGATTCGTTTCCCAGTCCCAACTGCTGCAGCATGCTGTAGACAGCTCTGTCCGGCTCCTTGTCCCGCTCGATTCCTGGGGCTGTGTCTTAAACTGAGGCGGAGCGAGGCAGAGGTGTCTCGCTCTACTGCTTCTCATTTACGACTCTTCACTCCTATGCAAAGCGAAAGCGTTCCCTTTTACAGGCGACTCCGTTTCAGCATGATGCTTACTGTACTGGTTTTGGTCACCTTGATCAGTGGGACCAGTATTCTGATAAGCTATTATGTGACCGGTCAAAAAATAGAAAGGGACGTTGCAACAGAATTTTTTAACACTGAAAGCGTTGCTGGTACTTGTTTTGATCTGTTCAGTCGCCAATTGCTGTTCACTGCCAAGAGCATGGCGGATGAGCTTGTCCTCCGTCAGATGCAGGATGCAGGCAGCGAACAGTCTTTGACGACGATGTTTCGCTCGCTCAAAGGAAAAAAGAGCGGTGATATCCTCTTTTTGACGAATACTGGTGGTGAAGTTATTCCCTTTTCCGAAAAGAATCTTGATATTGCCGTGTCGTTGGCCCGTTTTCAGGATGTTCAGAAGGAAATGGGGAAAGATCAGTCCTTTAGTACCATTTTTATGGTTGATTCCGGCATCGACACGGAGCCGCAGGAACGGAAACGTTTTTATATGCTTGCTGCTGTTCCTGTTATACTGCCGTATTCGTCACAAAGTTTTTTTGTTTTCAGCTGTTATCTTATGGACAGCTCCTTCCTGTTGCGTTTTCCCATATATTCCCACATGGATATAACGCTTGTTAGCGACAACAATGTTGTTGCCACGACTCTCCCTCCTGAGGATACTCTCAGAGAAGGTGATAAGTATCCTTTTTATAAATCATCAGTGCTGCTACCCGGGGCCATTGATCTCATACATGAAAGCTCTTTTTT
This sequence comes from Candidatus Electrothrix laxa, assembly GCA_942492895.1. GTDB lineage: Bacteria > Desulfobacterota > Desulfobulbia > Desulfobulbales > Desulfobulbaceae > Electrothrix > Electrothrix laxa. The sequence continues at coordinate 2,576,085 of OW818652.1, read as the reverse complement.
TAAAGAAAAGATGTATGTGAAAATTAAATATATTCCGGGAATGGAAAACAGTACGACCAGCTTTCTTATTTTTTCCCATCCGTCCAGGCTGGTTTTGTCCACCAAAAAAGAATTTGGGCAGCATTTTATAATTATTCTTTTTGTCGGCCTTTGTTGCTCCATCATGCTGATTTTTTTCATTACAGGCTCGGTTCTCAATCCTATTAAAGAGCTGAAACAGCTTGTGCATAAAATTAGCGATGGAGACTTGAACAATAGAATTGAGTCCAGCGTGACCAACGAGTTTACACCGCTGATTAATCAGTTCAATAATATGCTGAATTTGATTCAGCGGAAAGATGAAGAACTTTGGGATATTGTTGAGGCGAAGACAACTGAACTTCGGCAGCGAAATATTTTTATAGATAATCTACTGAGATCATCACAGGTTATGGGGATTGTGGCGACAGATATGAATCTGATTGTCACCTATTTTAATCCTGTTGCCGAAAAACTTTTCGGTTTTAAATCCGAGGAGGTTGTTGGGAAAAAAGTAACTGAATTTCACCCGCATATAAAAAATAGCGAGGAGCAGTTCAACAGTTTAATCGATAATGCGCTGCGAAAGGGTTCGCATACTTTTACGATCGGGACCTCGGATTTCCCCTACGATACTGCCGGAATGACCAAGGAGCTAGAAAAGGAGGGGAGGACTCAACGTATCATTGAGATCTATCTTTCTCCTATTAAAGCGAAGAGCGAGCAAGGCCGGGAGATTGCCAGCGGACTCATGCTGATGGCTCAGGATATCACTACTGCCCGGCGAATGGATGAGCGCCTCCATTCGGCTCTGGCTGAGCTGAAGGTTATCCTAGATAATACCATGCTTGGACTTATTCTGGTTCAGGATGAACGAATTATTCGGGTAAATACCACCTTCGAAAGCATGTTCGGATATTCTTTTGATGAGATCGTGGAGATGCCTTGGTCTGATTTTCAATCGGTTATTTTTGCTGGCAAGGAGGCCGAATGCTGGGACGGAAGCGGGCGGATGTTTTCCATGGTGAAAAAAATAGAGCCTGGGGTCAAGGAGCAACAACCCTTTTGGAGCAAGGTTCGTCAGGTCTCTATCGGGAGCGACAGGCATAAGGAAAGCAAAAGAGAGTTGTATCTTTTTGAGGATATGAGTAGTCAGAATGAGATGTTTGAGAAAATACAGCGTCTCAGTCAGGCTGTGGAGCAAAGTTCAAATTCAGTTGTTATTACAGGGATTAGTGGGGTTATAGAATACGTTAACAGGACCTTTGTCAGCACAACCGGATATAATGCGCAGGATATTATCGGCCAGAGTTTAGAGATATTGGCACCCGGCAAGGCAGAGGCTGATGTATATAAAAAAATGTGGTCTGCTGTTCGGGCCGGGAACGAATGGACAGGAGAGCTGGTTAATAAAAAGAAGAACGGTGTGCTTTATGAGGAAAATGTCGTAGCTTCTCCGATTCGTAACGAAGAAAATGAGATAACGCATATTATTGTTACGAAAGAGAATATAACTGATTTGAAAAAAGCTCGCCAGCAGGCGGACAGTGCCAATAAGGCAAAGAGTGAATTTCTTGCCAATATGAGCCATGAAATTCGTACCCCGATGAATTCCATCATCGGTATGACGGAACTTCTCCTTGATACGAAGTTACTTCCTGAACAAAAAGGCTTTGTTGAGAATGTAAACAGCTCAGCCAGTGTTCTGTTATCGCTTATTAACGATATTCTTGACTTTTCAAAAATAGAGGCAGGTAAATTGGAACTTGATTATCATCCTTTCAGACCTCGACAGCTCGCCGAAGAGGTTGTCCAAACATTGAAGATACTGGCTGAGCAAAAGAGGATTAAGCTCCTCCTTAATGTTGTCAATGATGACGACTGTTATCCGCAGGGTGATTCTTTGCGGATCAGGCAGGTCTTGCTTAATCTCGTTGGTAATGCTATCAAGTTTACCCATCAGGGGAATGTCACGCTTGAGGTCAATATCCGCTCGACCCATGCAAATTATTGTTCGGCAAGTTTTACAATCAGTGATACAGGTATCGGTATTTCTCAGGATCAGCAGGAAAATATCTTTGCTAACTTCACTCAGGCTGACAGCTCAATAACCCGAGATTTCGGGGGAACTGGGCTTGGTCTTGCTATCAGTAATCGTTTGCTTCAACTGATGGGAAGTGAAATTTATCTGAAAAGTACCTTAGGGGTCGGGAGTGTTTTCTCTTTCAACCTGTTGCTGGAAGAGGCAAAGCATCCGGTCAGCGGCACAGAACAACAGCAGGAGGTGCCAGCCTCTGCCAAGCGATGTCTTGATGTTTTACTGGTTGAAGATAATCCGGCTAATCAAAGGCTTGCCGTGATAATTCTTGAAAAACAAGGGCAGCAGGTCACTGTGGCCAATAATGGCCTTGAGGCTCTTTCGTATTTGAGTCGTCAGCATTTTGATCTTATCTTCATGGATATGCAGATGCCGGTTATGGACGGGTTGACAGCTACTCGCTATATACGACAGATTGAGCAGGGGGTGGCTATTGATTTACCTGAGCTTGATGCTGTCTCGGACCAGCTTTATGATCGACTGATAGACGGGCATGTGTATATTGTTGCTGTCACGGCTAACGCTATGTATGAAGATCGTAAACAATGCCTTGAGGCAGGGATGGATGAGTATCTCAGTAAACCCTATAAAAAATATTCTCTTTTGAAGATATTGTATAATTTTGATGGGAAAAGTGTCGCTCAAGTGCCTTCTTCTCCGGTGAAAGAGGAAGAAAGTACAGCAGCAGTCTCATGGGATGAAGTGATGCAACACCTTATTAAGCATTTTGAACTGGAGCGGGAAGATGCCCAAACAGTGCTTTCCACCTATGCTGAGTCGCTTGCTCAGGGGCTTGTTGATCTTCGTCAGCATATGGAAAACGGAGATGGTATAGAGGGGGGACGCCAGGCTCATGCTATGAAAGGAGGTCTGCTTAATCTCGGACTGAGTCAGCTTGCTGAAACCGCCTTTGTTTTGGAAAAAGAGTTGCCAAAGGAAACAAAGAAGAGCCATTTTGCTCTGCTGGAGAAACTTGCCGAGGCTCTCAAAGGGCTCACTGCCTGATACCTTATTATGGGCGAAACAGCTGCGGGGCTTGGCTGATGAAGTATAGTAATTTAATATTTTTGTACATAGTCATGGCAATAAGCTTGGTCGTGCTAGTGCTCTTCGGCGGAAGCCTTGTTTTTTATATGCATCAGCAGGAGCTTGTCCGGGAAGATATCAAGACTTACCGGTACTCTCTGGCTCAAGAGGCGGAGCGTATTCGACAGACTTTTGGTCAGATCGTGAGTGTTTCAGGATTATTGGTGAATAATCCTGTGATTATTAATACGATGGATAAGCGTATGCATCGTATTGCACCGTCACCCGTGGCTCAGCAGATTGTTGAGAAAAATTTAGGGGCAGTTGCAGATGTTGAAAATATTACAGCTGTTTTCTTGCTTGATCTTGAAGGGAAATGTGTTTACGGGACAGTACCGGACGCTATAGGAAAGGATTATGGCTTTGCAGGCTATTTTCATAATATCATAACGGATGAATCTGATCTGTATGCTGCGATGAACGTCGTCACGGGGCAGAATGAAATTTATTATGCACGGGCTATCAAGAACGGTAATCTTCCCCTCGGAATTATTGTACTGAAAATCAGTTTGGAATTTTTTCATCTTCGTTCGTTTACTACAGCCTTTACCGCAACACCGCCCGAACCGGAAGAAATGCGCATCGGCTTGTCTACGGACAGTAATATTCTTTTTGATACAACAAAAACTCTTGTCTCTCTTCAGTCGCTCACTGAAGAACAGCAGGAAGCTCTACGGGCCACTCAACAATTTCCTCCGGAACAGGTTCGGTCATTGGGCTTTACCCCCTATGGTTTGGATTCTCTGGCAACAAGGGGATTCTTGAATAAAGAAACGATGGATGGGAATGAATATTATCTTTTTTGTCAGCCCTTAGTGGGAGATGATCTTTCGTTGATCCATGTTTTGAAAAAGGCATGGTTTGAGGAAAACTATCGACCGGCCTCGTTGGGCTCATCAAGTTTTATTATGCTCCTGTTCCTGCTGTTGGCAGTTATGCTTGCTTTGCTGTATATGGCGAATAGACGTCACCGCCAGGCATTATCGGCAGTTGCGACACTTGAACGTGAGGCTGAACAGCGAGTTCAGGATAAGGAAAAATATGAGGCGATTATCAACCGAAATCCTCAGGGGTTCTGGCTGAGTGATTTTGAATCTGGAATAATTCTTGAGGTAAACCAAAGCCTTTGTCAACTCCTCCAGATGTCTCCTGAAGAGATTATTGGTCGTGATGTCAATGAATTTTTGGTAACAAAAAATCTGTACTCTGGAGGAAAAGGAGAGGTAACGGGCGGTAAAGACCGGTTTGATGTTTCTCAAGAGGGGCAATTGCGTTTGGGAAAGGGAGTACTGCTGCATGTCCTTATTACTTCCTCTTGTATTACGCCGCCAGGCAGTGAAAAGAAAACCTGTTTTTCCTTTTTTACTGATATTTCCGAGCGAAAAAAGGAGCAGGAACAGCTCTTTCTTTTCTCTCAAGCGGTCGAGCAAAGTACCAGTGCCATTGTTATCACTGATAAGCATGCTGATATTGTCTATACAAATCCTTTTTTTAGTGAACTGACCGGCTATAGTCGAGAGGAACTTTATGATACAAACCCTGATATCCTGACTGCTGGAGAAAAAGATACCGCTGTCAGTGAGAAAATATGGCAGACCGTTAAAAACGGGGGAACGTGGAAAGGATTTTTGCGTAACACCAAGAAGGGCGGAACACGGTATTGGGAAGGACAGACAGTTTATCCGCTCTATGATCGCTATACGCAGGAGATCAGCTATTATCTTGCTATAAAAAATGATATTACCGAGCGGCTTGACTTGGAGAAAGAGTTGAAGGCCCAGCTGGCCAAGCTCGAATTGATCGTTGAGCATGCTGCTATAGGAATTGCTCGGGTTATCGGGACGGATTTTGTTTGGGCAAGCGGAGTCGCCGCAAGAATGTTTGGCTATCAAAATAAAGATGCCTTTATATCCATTGCGCCCTCTGTGATATTTGATAATCAGGAGGTCTTTGAGCAGGCATATGAGCGTGCCCTGCTTTCCTTTGAGGCTGATCGCGTTTTCCAGGAAGATCATCTGATGCGTCGTCGGGATGGAAGTCAGTTTTGGTGCTCGCTGACGGCTAAAATAATTGATCCTGTTGATCAGGAACAGGGAGCGATCTGGATAACCAAAGATATCAGTCGGCAAAAGGAGGAGGAACAACAACTGCAACTGGCAAGGGAGAGGGCTGAGCAGGCGAATCAGGCCAAAAGTGATTTTCTCGCCAATATGAGTCATGAAATTCGTACCCCTATGAGTGCTATTATTGGTATGAGTAAGTTGGCATTGGAGACCGCTCTTGACAAAGAGCAGCAATCTTATATAAGGACGGTGAATAAGGCCGCTGAATCTCTTTATGGTTTACTTAATGATATCCTTGATTTTTCGAAAATAGAGTCGGGAAAGTTTCAGCTCAATCCGGCAGTCTTCTCTCTCGAAGAAAATATTCAGGATGCAGTGCAAATTGTTGCGTTTCAGGCAGAGAAGAAGGGCTTGTATGTGCAGTATACTATTGATTCCACAGTGCCTCATCTTGTTTACGGTGATGCAATGCGTTTGCGCCAAATCCTTGTTAATCTTTTGAATAACGGTATAAAATTTAGCGAGAAAGGGACGATTTCTATCCGGGTTTTTTCCGGGGAAAGTAATGATGATGAAACGTTGTTGGAGTTTCAGGTGAAAGATAACGGTATAGGTATTGCCCCAGAAAAACTTAATGATATTTTCAAGCAATTTGTTCAGGCTGATAGTAGCACCAGCAGAGGCTTTGAAGGTACCGGCTTAGGACTGGCAATATGCTATAGACTCTGTACGATGATGGGTGGAAATATCGGTGTGGACAGTATACTTGGACAGGGAAGTGTATTCACCTTTACTGCACGTTTTAAGAGAGTGGCTGGAGCCGATCTTCCCCTAGTGAACCTTGCGGAGGGGAAGGGGGCAGGTCTGCAAGGCTTGCGTATTCTGGTGGTTGATGATAATGAGTCTAATCGTTTTCTTGCCAAGGCTATGTTTCAGAAGGACGATCATCAGATTGTCGAGGCGGAGAACGGGCTGGAAGCTCTTCAGATACTTCTTGATCATCATTTTGATGTTATTCTGATGGATGTGCAGATGCCTATCATGGATGGGCTGACTGTTACCAAAATTATTCGGGCCTGTGAACAGAGGAGATATCAACCGACAGCTGATCATGCCTTGCCGAAAGAGTTTACAGAAGCATTGCAATATAGGCTGACAGGGGGCCATATGCCTGTTGTTGCCTTGACAGCCCATGCCATGAAGGAGGATAAAGAGCGATGTCTTGAAGCAGGAATGGATGGTTATGCAGTTAAGCCTTTTAAAACAAAAGAGATTTATCACGCTTTTAAACAAACAGGGTATGTTGACGGAGTTGCGAAGAACGCAATGGAAAAAAAACAACAGGACGGTACGGCCATGATGGAACAGAAAAAAGAAAATGATAATGCCCTTCTTGCAAATGTTGCTGAACATCTGAAAAACATATACAGTCTTGAGCCTGATCAAGTCGAACAGATGATACAGCTGTCCTCTCGGTCAATCTCTGAGACTTTTGATCAGGCTAGGCAGGCTGTGAAGGATAATGATTTGGAGGCGCTGTCCGCTGCTGGTCATAAGGCAAAGGGTATTCTTCTCGGCGTGGGCCTTAAAGATGAAGCGGAGCAGGCCAGAAAAATTGAATCTGCCAGTAAAGAGGGACAGGAGGAAGATTATCATGGTATGATGGCGCAATTGGAGAGTGATCTTCAGCCCTTGCTGAAGCTGACCTCCGGGGACAGCGGGAGCTGATCGCAAATGAAAGTAATTTTTTGCGAAGAATGCGGAGGGAAGAATATAGTTGCGGATGAGCAACTGGAGCATATTGATCATAAACCGCTCGGATGCCAGATTTGCGGAAATATCATCTCTCAGGAAACGATAATTCCTCACCTTCGTTCAACAGAGCCTATTAATACCCTCCATTACCATCTTTTGCTTATTGATGATGATTTTGCTCATCTTCAGCTGATGAAGACGACTCTGGAGAAGGAGTATACCGTATCCATCGCTTCAACCGGGGTACATGGTCTTGAGCTGGCAGCGGAACGAAAGCCGGATCTTATTCTTCTTGATCTGAATATGCCGGGAATGGACGGTTACGAGGTCTGTAAGCGTCTCAAAGAAAACCCGATTACCAGGAAGATCACGGTTATTTTTGTTAGTGCTCGTGATGATAAGGATGATGAATATCGAGGTTTTACTCTTGGTGCTGTTGATTATATCAATAAACCGATTAATCTTCAGATCCTTAATGCAAGGATTACCGCCCAGCTTCGTTTGAAGCAACTTGTAGATCAGCAGAAGAAACAATCTGACAGTCTTATTCAATCGTTGCACCAGGATAATATTCAGATTGAGCGGGAAATGGAGCGTCTGCAACAGGAAAAAACCAATCTTTTTGCGCTGCTTGATTTTGTCCAGGACAGGGTGATTATAGCGGATGCAGAGACGAGAATACTCTGGGCCAATAAGGCCACTCGGGATTTCTGTACTATGCGCCTTTCCGAACTTGTCGGATCCTTGTATCATGAGGTCTTTATGGATCCCGACTTTCGTTGTGAAGAATGTATTGTCCAAAAGCTCGCCGATGATAGGCCGGGAGTAGATTCTTCATTTGATGTCAGGCAGGCAAATTCGCAGGTGCAAAATCTGCATATTCCCCTTTTTGACGAGCACGAAGAGGTAAAGGGCTTTGCCCATATCATTCAAGAGCAGGGTGGAAAACAGTCCAATGAGGGCGGTCAGATCTGTCAGGCTGCCGAATCTGCAGTAAACAGCTTTATTGATAAAAATCGAAAAGCGATACGGGATAATCTGGCAACAATACTTTTCGGGATTGATGCGGTAGGCAGTTTGCTCAGAGACAATAAAGATCTTGAAACAGTCAGTCGTCCGGTAACCAAGGCGGCTGAAGAATTGGATCGTATGGTATGTACATTGCTTGATTTTAAATGAAAATGATAAAGTGTTTTAAGCGGATTTCTTTTTTAACCCTTTGAGCAGCATTGAAAATGAAAAATGTCTTAATTGTTGACGACGATCTTGGTTTTCAGAGGTTACTGGGGATCAGTCTTAAAAAATATAAAAAAGATTTTGAAGTTATTCTCTCTAATAACGGTGAGGAGGCCATAGGTATTCTCAATAGAAAGGCTATTGATCTGATTGTCACAGACTTGCAGATGCCTAAAATTGATGGGCTCACTCTGCTGGTATATATCAATGATGCCTTCCCAAAAATGCCCTGTGTGATTATGACAGCGCATTCTACCCCGGAGATTGAGAAACAGTTTGCCCAAACCGGTCAGCGTTTGCTAAAGAAACCTTTTACTATTAACAAACTGGTTGAAGCTGTTCAGGCAGCGCTTGCTCCTCAACCTCCCGGTGGAATGCTGAAAGGAATTTCAGTTGCCAACTTTTTGCAGATGATAGCCTTGGAACAGAAAACTTGTCTGTTGGAAATTATCTCCACAAGCAATGAAAAGGGGTTTTTTTATATAGAAAACGGCGAAGTTTTTGATGCGGCCTTTAAAGGATTAAATGGGGAAGAAGCGGCTTATTCCTTGATTGCTCTTGAGGGAGCAAGTATAAGTTTTACAGATATGCCAAGTTCTCAGAAGGTGAAGAAGCGTATCAACTCAAGCCTGATGGGCCTTATTATGGAGGCCATGACCCGTAAAGACGAAACCGTTGGCAATGCCTGAATCGGAAAAAAAACAGTATCTCTGTGATGACAGAACAGTCCCGTATATTCTGATTGTTGATGATAGTCAAAGCGATATCTGTTTGCTGGAGTCTATTCTCCGTTCTCATGGATTTAGCTCCCAATCTCTTACCGATCCGACCGAGGTCCTTGAGCATTGTCAAAGAGCCCAACCTGAAATAGTTCTACTTGATATCAGCATGCCCGGAATGAACGGTTTTCAGGTTTGCGCGCAATTAAAAAACGATCCCACCCTTTCTACTATTCCTATTCTTTTTTTGACCGCCATGAGCGATGTGGCGGACAAAATTCGCGGTTTTAAAGCCGGAGGTTCTGATTTCCTGGTAAAACCGTATGAGCCCTCAGAGCTTATAGCCAGAGTTTCCACCCAGATTAATCTGCGCAGAGCACAACATGAACTTGCCTGTCGAAATCAGGAGCTCAAAGAAGAGATTCGTGATAAAGAAAAGGCACATGCTGCTCTGCTCGACAGTGAGTCACGTAATGAAGCTGTTCTTAATAATGCAGCCGTTTGTATAGGACTCATTTCTCTGGACGGCACCTATGAAATGGTGAACGGTTTGTATGCCGAGGTCTTTGGTTATTCACGTGCCGAATTTCAAAGTATGCGGCTTCAGGATATTGTCCATCCTGATTATGTTGCTGCAACTGAGGAGGTCATGGAGTTTCTTCGTTATGGCCAGCTGGAGCAGCATTATGCGGATAAAAAATTTATTCGTAAGGACGGCTCGGTTTTTCCCGGAGGACATTGGCTCAGCCCTCGACGGACAGGATACGGCACCTGTAATGGTTTTGTATGTGTGATTAGTGATTTAACCGAGCAGGAAAAAGCAGAAAATGAATTGCGGCTCGCGCATACAGTTTTTGAGACCAGTTCAGAAGGCATGTTGGTCACTGATGCTGAAAATTGTATTATTATGGTCAATCCTGCTTTTACTGCGATTACCGGTTATGAGCGTGAGGAGGCGATAGGAAGAGATCCTTCTTTCCTTAAGTCGGATCGGCAGGATGAAGATTTTTACCGACAGATGTGGAAGCTCCTGCTGCGCAATAATGGTTGGCAGGGAGAGATTTGGAATCGGCGTCGTACCGGAGAAGAATATCCGCAATGGCTCTCTATTGCAGTTATACGTAACCCAAATAGGAGTATTGCTCATTATGTTGCATTATTTTCTGATATCAGTGACCGGAAGAAAGCTGAAGAGATTCTCCGCCATCAGGCAATGCATGATCCGCTGACCCGGCTTCCCAATCGTGTTATGTTTGATGAGCGCTTACGCGGTTCATTATCGCGGGCAAAACGCCTGAACACGCGGGTAGCTTTGCTCTATCTTGATTTGGATAATTTTAAAACAATCAATGACAGTCTGGGACACCTTGCCGGTGACCGCGTTTTGCAGATGGTGGCGGATCGTTTGCGGGACTGTTTGCGCCTAGAGGATGTCGTCGCTCGGATTGGTGGAGATGAGTTTTCAGCCATCCTTGATGATGTCGATTCAATAGATGATGCGGTTGCGACAGCGGAACGCATTATAGCTTCTCTGGGTGATATTGACTGCTCAGTCGGGGGCGAACGCATTCAGACCAGTATCGGTATCGCCCTGTATCCAGAGCACGGTACTGATGAAGAAGACCTTTTGCACCATGCGGACAATGCCATGTATGCCGCAAAACGGATGGGTAAAGGCCGTAGTTTTCTCGCCGGAATGATTTCCGACGATGATGAATTCACGAAAAAATAATTCCACTGCGTTCGGGTTAGCTTGAAGGGGACCCGGCTCGTTTTTACAGTTTACAGTTGTTTCACTGTTAGTTTGCAAAAAAGGAACAGGCAGCTTAGGAAAGGGTGTCTTCGTCATTATGTGCGGTTGATGGGGTTGGTGCAGTTCATATAATGATTTGTTGAAACAGAATCTTGAGTAAGCCTTAATCCTTGCGATCTTTGTGATCTATGCGATGTCATACTGAATGAGGAGGAGAAGAGCATGGCTACACCGGAGAAAAAGCATAACTGCTTTCTACTGAATTTTTTAAAAGGACCTGCTGATTCGTCTTCAGCACCAAGGGCGGATGCAGAGCCCGAGCCGCCGATATTGACTGGGACTGATTCAGAGCGGGGGACGTCGGATAATATGACAGATCCTGCTCCTGATGCTGTTGGCGATACAGCCGGTGAAGCTGGCGAACAGCAGACGGATGAAGAGCTGATCAACGCAGGGCTGGAGGAGTTGCAGGCAGACCCAATCATGTTTATGGACAAGTTACCTGTAAAGTATGATGAGCAGGGAGAGCGGGTCAGTTCAGAGGTATCAGCGTCGCTTTTTGACGATGAGGCGGTCGGTGAGAAGGTCTTTATTGATGCCCGTGATGAAAAGCGGCAGGAGATAACTGAGCTGGATGTCATAGCTGCCGGGCGGGTTGCATTTGCGGAAAATGATCAGGCGGACAGCTTTGTTGACACCTTTCCATACTCGGGATTACGGGGAATGGAAGATAATGGGCTGATGAGTGCTCGGCTGGAAGAGCAGCCTTGGTCTGATGATTATTGGGCCATTTATCTGGGGATGCTGGGTCATCGCTATGCTGATTCCCGTTTCCCAGGGGGCTGGGATTGGAAGGATAACTTTGATTATATCCAGAATAATCCAGCCTTGCAGATTGTGGAAAGCGGTGATAAAGATGCAGTGAACCGGCTTTCTCCTTCAGAAAAATATGATATTTTGGTCGGCGATAAAAATATGACGCTGACCGAGAAGATGTGGGAGGCGGGGGAAAAATATTATACCCGTAATGGGAAGGTTGAGCCGTGGATGGGACTTTGTCATGGCTGGGCCCCTGCTGCGTATATGCTTGCCCGGCCTACAGCTGTCGCAACAGTTTTGGCTGCGGATGGGAAAACATTTATCACTTTTTATCCTTCAGATATTAAGGCTTTGTCTACCCTTCTTTGGGCAAAGGTTAAAACGGCATCTCGATTTATTGGTGGCCGCTGTAATGAAAAGAATCCGGCAGTCGATCCGCAGACCGGGCGAATTTTATCTGGAAAATGTTTTGATACCAATCCCGGCACTTGGCATCTTGCAGTAGTTAACCAGATAGGAGCTTCTCGTCGCAGCATGGTCCTTGATGCCACCTATGATTATGAAGTTTGGAATCAGCCTATTGTTGGATATAAATACAGGTACTTTAATCCGCAAAAGATGCGTTATGCCCGTTCTCTGACTGAGGCATCTGCTCTGAAAACAAGCTTTGATAACGATAGGTTCAGGAAATATCGAGACGGAGAAACCGATACTATCGTCGGAATTGCCATGGATATCTCCTATATCGTAGAGACGACACCGGTGCAGCGTTCTACAGATAGCTCCAAGGACGATCGGGTGCAGACCGTGCGCTATTATTACGATCTGGAACTTGATGCTATGGGTAATATTATCGGCGGCGAATGGTATCAGAATGCGCACCCAGATTTTCTCTGGACCCCTGAAAAAGGGAGCAGAGCTGTTTCTTATTGGGAAAAACGATATGGAATATCAGGTTCTTGGAAGAGTGAGGAGCCGCTTTCCAAGGAGTGGTGTCAGATTGCGGCGACCACATCAGGGTATCAAAAGGCGCCTTTGGCTGTTATAGTGGAACAGCTGATCAGATTCTCTAACTCCTGATTTGATTACCTGAATTGATCGCCGGTCCAGGAGGAGATCAAAGGGAAAATCTTATTATGCTCTTTCGTCATAAATGTCTGCAAAATTTGCAAATTCTGCAAAGAATAAAGATGAATAAAGAACATCATGCCATCGTTATCGGAATCGACAGCTACCCGGTGAGCGGCTTGCCCGCCCTGAAGGGACCGGTGAATGATGCTGAAGATTTTTCTGCTTGGTTGCGTGATTCGAAAGGCGGTAATGTCCGGGAAGAGCATATCCAGTGCATTTTATCCACGGATTTTGAAAAAGATGCGGCTTTGCCCTTTCCGAACCAGATTGAAGCCTTATTTGAGCCTTTTGTCACCAAGGGCGTGCAGGGAAGATGCGGTGAACGACTTTATATTTTTGTGGCTGGCCATGGTTTCGGTGATCCCGGTGATATGGGAACAACAGCCCTCTATGCTGCTAATGCACAGAAGATGTTTCCCTGGCATGTGGCTATCACCGATTATGTGGATTGGCTGCGGCGTCATGCGGTCTTTGATGAAATAGTCTTATTAATGGATTGTTGTCGCACGATAAACTCCTATCATGAGGTAAAAGAACCTCAGTATCCCACGACAAAGGGACGAACCGGAGCAGACCAAGTTCGTTATTTTTACGCCTTTGCTGTGGGAAGAGGACGAGTGGCCCGGGAAAGGCGATTTGAAGACGGCAGAGATTCGGGTATTTTCACCAAAACATTTTTGCATGCCTTGCAAACAGCTCGGCCCAAGCAGGGCAGGGTGACTGGACAGCAGGTTAAGGATCAGATCCATAACAGTATTGATACCTTTGCCGGTGATGCCCATATAGAGCCGCCTGAGATCAGATTAGACTCTTCACAGGATATCACCTTTCTTTACCGCAAATCAGCGCAGGTTGTTCCTGTCAGGGTGGTTTTGGAATCTTATAATGGAGGAGAAACCTTGGTGCTTTCAGACGGAAATTTTCAGCAAATCAGGGAAGAGAAGGCGGAATCTTCAAGCCTGACCCTGGAATTGGAGCCTGGACTCTATAAGATTGCGGTGAAAAATACAGGCCGTCAGCAAATATTTGAGGTGCCGAACCATGCAGGAATTACCGTCTGAGAAGCAGATCAGGCTCACTGTACGAGCGCATGACCGTTTGAGTGAGATTTTTCTGGTCAATAGTCGTTTTCAGTTGATAGCTGCTGATGTTGGGCAACTTGAAGCCTTGGTTTTGCCGGGTATCTATAAAGCCCGGTTTCGTATTGGCCAAAAGCAGGTTGATCAGCTGATTGAGGTGAGCCCTGAAGCAGGGCCTTTAGAGGTTGATGGCATTCCGGTAGACTTCAATTCACCGGTGCCCTTTGCCGGGATTGATACGGGCCTTGATGTACATCGGGACGCTGCTGAGAAATTTTCCAGATCACCCGTTGAACAAAAAGGAGAAGGTTCATGGCTCTTTCTTTTTATCCGAAATGGAGTCGGGTCTGCATCAGTATCAGCCCCCTGGGAAGGAGTCAGCCTGCACAATCTTGACGGCACCCTGCTTGCTGAGCCGAGTCAGGGAATCTGTGATCAGGAAAACGGATTTTTCGCCCTCCATCTTGAGGTTGATCCGGGAACCTACCGCCTGCGGGTGGAGGAGGAGCCCGGAGAATCCTATGAAATGTTTGTCAGAACAATAGCAGGTTGGCAGACTCAGGTCTTTGCCTTCTCCGAAGCGGCTTGGCTCACTGATGCTGATGCGTCTCGGCCTGTCTTACCTTCTGCTTCCGTGTTGATGGTGGAAGCTGGCCAAGGTTTTGATGGAGGGAATGAAAGCGCTCGTCAGACAGATCTTCTTCGGCTCGGTTTGCTGCATGGACGTAAGATCGTCACAGAGGTTGCTGTGGCCAGCCTGCTTCAGGAAGAACCCTTGAATCCTATGCAGGTTATCTTTGCAGCGCATTCTCTGTCAGGACAGGGGAGAAGTATTGATGTTGCCGATGTCGTCATCTCGCTGTCTGCCCTGCTGAAAAAGCTGCCTGCTGATTTTTGTGAGCATCCGGATCTTCAGGCCCTTATGCTGCACCAGGAAGCTGAAGTACGTCCGGCCTTTCCGGCCCCGCCGATGCTTCGTTCCAGTTGGGATCGCATTGTTCGGGCGGTCGAGCAAAGAAAGGTGATTGTCCCACCGGGTTCTTTAACTGCTCAGGTTGCTGGCGGCTTATTGACTACATCTCTTTGGCTTGTCCATCGTCTGGACAGTATGGACATTTAGAGAAGAAAAGGCTGTTATATCGGCTTTTACTTCGTTGCAAAGAAAGACATCTCTCCCGTCAGAATTTTGGAATGATAGGGAGGAAAGAAATATTTTACTCGTAAAATCAGGAGGAGAGAACCATGTCTGATGAACAGGGAAAAGAACTCAATACGGGCGTACAGGAATTTCATGAGAATCCTGTGGAGTTCATGAATCGAATTCCCCCCAAATATGACGGGGAAGCACTTGATTCCTCGGATGCAAGTATATTCGACCAAGCAGGTATTGAGCAGAATGCCCATGTCGAGGCCCGTGATGCCTTGCGCCGGCAGGTCAGTGAACGGGATGAAATCGCTGTGGGCAGGGCTGCTTTTGCTGATAATGATGAAGCGGACGGCTTTGTTGACGAGCTTCGTTTTTCCGGCTTGCAGAGTATGGAAGAAAATGGGCTCATGCGTGCGGGCCTAGAAGAATCTCCTTGGTCTGATGATTACTGGGCTCTATATCTCGGTTCTCTCGGAAACCGCTACGCAGACTCCAATTTTCCTGCTTCAGAAGATTGGAAGGAGAACTACGATTACATCAAACAATATCCGGCTGCTGAGATTGTGGCGCAAGGAAATGTTGATGCGATCAATTGTCTTTCTCCGGCAGAAAAATACGATATCCTTGTTGGTGATATAGATTATTCGCTGACCCGAAAGATGTGGGAGCAGGGAAGGAAATATTATGTTCGGAGCGGAAAGGTCGAGACCTGGATGGGGCTTTGTCACGGCTGGGCCCCGGCTTCCTATATGTTGCCTCGCTCCACCGGAACCGCCACTGTTCTCGCTGCTGATGGAAGTACCTATATTACCTTCTATCCTGCTGACGTGAAGGCCTTGGCCACCTTGCTTTGGGCAAAGGTGAAATGTCGTTCCCGGTTTATCGGTGGGCGCTGTAATGACAAGGATCCAGCTAAGGATCCGCAGACCGGTCGCATTCTCTCACAGATTTGTTTTGACACCAACCCCGGTACCTGGCATCTGTCCATTGTTAATCAGATCGGAGCCTCCCGTCGTAGTATGGTGATGGATGCTACCTATGATTATCAGGTCTGGAATCAACCAATCCTGTCCTATAGTTATCGCTATTTTAATCCGAAAAGTATGTATTATACTGATTCGCTGGCTGAGGCAAGGGTGGCTGCCGGTGATTTTACCAATGATAAATTTGCCGAGTTTCGCAGTAATGAAACGGACAGTATCGTCGGGATTGAGATGAAGGTCTCTTATATAGTGGAGAAAGTTCCAGAGCACACCGAGACTGACAGCGCAGCAGATGATCAGGTGAAAACGGTTGTGTATCTTTATGATCTTGAACTTGACTTTGCCGGAAATATCATCGGCGGAGAATGGTATCAGAATGCGCATCCAGATTTTCTCTGGACTCCGGTTCAGGGCGAGCGGCTTCTGACAGCAGCAGAACGGCATATTTCGCTGAACGAAAACTGGCAGAGCGGTCAGCCGTTGGCCCAACAGTGGCAGCAAAGTGCTTCAATGGCTGCGGAGTATGAACAGGCCCCGTTGGCTGCAATTGTGGAACAGTTGATCGAATTTTCAAACAGCTGATAAAAAAGATAAGAGCTGGTATGCCTTCCCGACTTTGGTCGGGAAGATGGAGTTGTTTTTGTGAACAACCTTGTTTATAAAACGTCTATCACTGTTGTTCCCCGGCTTTATGTCGTCTTGACCAGTATGTTGTTCGGCACCTGTCCTGTACAGATTCGAGGGCAGGAGAATTGGCAGAAAGCAATGGACCAAGGGGCTGCGGTGGTGCCGATATGGCATTATTCTGTTTTTTACACGCTTTACCATCTTCGTCAATATCCTGGTGTGGCTATGGTCAGCGCGAGTAAGGATGGCGAGTACATTGCCCGGGTGGCAGAGCTCCTTGGTTTTGAGACCGTGCGCGGTTCAGCAAATCGTTTTGGGGTTAGGGCCTTGAAGGGTATGGTGGGTCATGTCAAGCAGGGTAAGAATGCCGGGGTTGTGGCGGACGGCTCCCAGGGACCAGCCCTGAAGATGCAGCCCGGCGCTATCATGCTGGCGGCAAAATCTGGTTCACCGATCATACCCGTTGTCTGGGCAACAAAACGCTATAAGGCCTTTAATTCCTGGGATCATTCGATCATTCCTATGCCTTTTAGTCCCATTATTTTGCAATATGGTGATCCGGTTTATGTGGAACCCAAATTGACCTCTGTACGGGTGGAGGAGTACCGGCAGCAGGTGGAAACGATCATGAATCGTATGTATCAGGAGCTTTGGCAGGAGTTTGATCGGGATGGGCATGTGTAAGCTTTTTGCGGTGTCAGGCACGGAGCAGGGGTAAAAGTACATACGCTGCAACGGGCAAAAAAGAACTCAATTGTCGACTGATGCGTCTGAAGATACCTCCGAAGATTCGTCAAGCCAGAGTTGAACATGGTAACATTCTGGTATGTTGACTGACCTGACCAGGCAGATAACATCTACATCCTGACCGTCCAGACCGAGCGGAGAGGATGCATTTATAGTAAAGGTGGATGGGTGAGCGTATTCGTCGACAGGGGGAACTGTCACAAAGGTACGGAAAAATCCTTGTTTATCGTTCAATTTGATGTGTTTAACGTCCGTCACACATCCTTTGATTCTGGTCTTCAGAAAAAAAATTGAAGGATCAGTCTGTGTTGCTGTCATCTTTTCTCCTGGAAGATTTTTTTTGTCTGTATTTTTTTGAGCATACAGAATTATATTTCATGTGAGCAGGTTGTAGAAAAATACCAGCTCGCTTGTTTTTCCCGCTGTGAAACGTTGATTGACGACAAATGATATTTGAAAAATAATATCATGTTTTCTATATTCCGAAAAGGTAGACATGTCAACAAGGAAAGATATAAAAAGATATAAAAATAATTTCGAAGCTGCATGGGGGCGTATAAAAAAAGAGACGAGTATAAGTAATTTTAATGGATTGGGTGAAGTGGTCGGAAAAACGCAACCGAGTATATCCGCTCGAAAAAAAGCAGGGGATTTTCCTATTGAATGGGCGTACTTGGTCGCCAAGGAATATAGCCTTTCTACAGAATGGATCCTCACAGGAGAGGGAACAAAGCTTCCGTCTGTACGGGAAGGAAAAGGTGATTATCCCGTTTCGACTGTTGATGAAAAGCAAAAAGTCGAGTTGGCCGAGCCGACTGAGAAATATAAGGAAATATTGCCGAGCAAGGAAGAGCGAGATAGGTTTTTGGATCTTTTAAGAGCGTGGTTACTTTGCTTGGAAGAGGATGATCCTAAAAGGATATATTGGTTTGAGTGTGCCTTTGAAGACAGCTTCCCGGAATTTAAAGAGTGGAAAAAGAATATTGATTGATAGGAAAAGTTATATTATAGATGTGCTATAGGGAAAACTATGTGGGCTTGTGCATGCTAGGTCCCAAGAAAGTACAATAGAAGTAAATAATGAAACAAGAAGTCTCATCGCGTAAGCGGGAAAAATGGTCTCAGAAAAATCCAAGCCTGTACTCAAAAAAAAAACCAATCTTAAGGCAGTTGATTTTTTCTGCGGCGCAGGAGGAATGAGCTACGGCTTGGCTCAGGCAGATATTAACGTATTAGCAGGTATTGACAACGATCCTTCTTGTAGGGAGACGTACTCTCTTAACAACAAGCCTGCTCAATTTATCAACTCTGATATTTCTGAGTTGAGTTGTCGAGATCTGGCAGGCAAGCTCTCTCTTAAAAGAGACGATGATCAATTGATTTTCGTGGGTTGCAGTCCATGCCAGTTTTGGAGCAAGATTAACACCGTAAAGGAAAAAAGTAATAAGACGGCTTTTCTGTTGAAAGAATTTCAGCGTTTTGTAGATTATTTCCGTCCGGCCTTTGTTATTATTGAAAATGTGCCCGGTCTCTCAACTCGAAAAACACATGATTTGTTGCCGCAATTTCATAATTTTTTGACGGAAAATAGCTATAAATATGCTCATGGGGTGATAAATTCCAACTTATTTGGTGTGCCGCAAAATCGGCGGAGATACCTGTTAATAGCAAGTCGCCTTTCCAAACCGATCAAACTTCCTGAAGGAATTAAGGAAGACAGGCTGACAGTGAGAGATTTTATCGGGCCTGATAAAGGTTTTCCCCCTCTTGAGGCAGGCCAACGGGATTGCACTGTAGATCTCCATACAGCCGCCGGTTTATCAGTAAAAAATTTACAGCGTATTAAAAGTACTGAACCTAACGGCGGCACCCGTTTTTGCTGGAAGGATGATCCAGAATTACAACTTCCGGCATATGTTGGTAAGGATCATATCTTTAAAGATGTTTATGGACGGATGTTCTGGGATCAACCGGCTCCCACCATAACCACACGCTTTAACAGCCTATCCAACGGGCGTTTCGGTCATCCAGAAGAGCATAGAGCTTTGTCGTTACGTGAAGGGGCTACCCTTCAGACCTTCCCTAGAGAATATATTTTTAAAGCTCCGAATTTGGCAGCTGTAGCCCGACAGATCGGCAATGCTGTTCCCCCCGCCTTAGGTAAACGTATAGGCAGGCACCTTTTGGAAATTTTTCAAAATGGCTCAATTTAAGACACGGGCGCGGGCGGTTGATATGCTCGGACGTCAGCAGATAGCTGATGTTTCAACTGCCATCAGTGAGCTTTTTAAAAATGCCCATGATGCTTATGCCGATCATGTAGAAGTCGATTATTTTCGGTCCGATAACTTGCTCGTCCTTCGTGATGACGGTATCGGAATGACTAAGGATGAATTTGAAAATCGTTGGCTGGTATTAGGTACGGAGAGCAAGCTTAATGCAGCGTCGCATAATGAGACATTCAAGCCCCCTGGCAAGCCGATACGTCAAATTATGGGAGAAAAGGGCATTGGACGTTTAGCTATTGCTTTGCTTGGCAGGCAGGTTCTTGTGCTGACAAGGGGAGAGCGGGATGGTGGGTTTAGTGATTTATCTATGTGTTTCATTCATTGGGGCCTTTTTGAGCTTCCTTCCTTAAATTTAGACGATCTTGATTTTCCTGTCATATCTATCACAGGAGGCAGGCTACCAAGCGATGACGATGTTGCTGGATTGGTGAAGCAGAATTGCCACCTTGCTGAAGCGTTGCAACGGAAATACCCGCAATCGGATTTTAGTTCCATTGTTGAAGATATGAAGGATTTTCAGCTTGATCCAATAGATCTGGATGAATTCCTCAAGGGGCTTTCTTTAAAAGGGAACGGCACAGGTACGCATTTTTTTATCGCACCGGCCAACTCGGAAATTCAGGCCGAGATAGAACGGGAACGACAGACACAGACAAAAGAATTTTCAAAATTTCTTTTGGGTTTTTGCAACGCAACTTTTTGTACCGATACAGCATCGCCGCTTGAACCGTCGTTCCGTTATTGGCCTTCTGATCTTGCTTATGAAGAGCTGATAGGTTCTGGTGAGTTTTTCACTAAGGAGGATGTTGCATGCGGCGATCAATACATTCGGGGTGAAATTAACGAATACGGTCAATTTAGCGGAACTGTTCGGGTTTATGAAAAAGAATATGAGAATCATGTGATTTCATGGAGCAAAGGGGGAGGCAAACCTACGTTCTGTGGTCCTTTTCAAATTGAATTTGCTCATATTCACGGCAATAAAAGGGAAAGTAAATTAACTCTTGAAGAATATGCACGAATAAGAGGAAAGCTTAATTGTATTGCTGGATTGTATGTTTACCGAGATGGGATCCGTATTCTTCCCTATGGAAATTCAGATGTAGACTGGTTAGATATGGAGTTGAGACGATCTAAACACGCAGGACACTATTTTTTTTCATACAGAAATATTTATGGAGCTGCCTGTCTTTCAAAAGAAAAAAATGGAAGGCTGAAGGAGAAGGCGGGACGTGAAGGGTTTCAAAAGGACAAGGCGTATCGGCAGTTTAAAGAGATAATAGAAAATCTTTTTCTTCAGTTGGCAGCAGATTTCTTCAGGAAAGAGGCAGTCTTCGGAGATTATTTTCGCGAAAGAAAAGCTGAACTGACTCGTTTGGAGCTCGCCCGGAGAGCGCGTGATAAGCAGGTCGGTACCAAAAGAAAAAAAATGGCAGTGGAGTTGGACGATTTTTTTCAAAAGACCTCACAAAAACTTCCCGAAGCAGAATTGGATGCCTTGCGTTTGCAGATTCATGCACGTATGAAAGCAGCTTCAACTATGAAAAATCAGGACGAAGCTGCCGAGGAACTACTGAAAGCGGAAAATGAGGCGAACAGCCGTTTGAATGCGATCGGAAAGAATTATCAGGTGGCAAAGCCGCGCGGAGTCGGGCTGACCAAACAGCTGCAACGGGATTGGGCGGCGTATCAGCAAGAACAGGAACGGCTGGACTCAGAAGTTTTTTCTCCTTTTTCAAAAGAAGTTTCCGAAGGGCTCGGAAAAATGGCGGAAGAGGCCCGGTTGTATATTGATCAACGGCGTCGTTTGAAAAATTTGATTAAGCAGGTCTCAGACAATCGGGAATCGAAAGTTAAATCCGAAGCCGCAATGTTGGAAAGAACAGCCGCTGAAACTCGCCGTATTGCTATTGATACGGCCAGAAAGGCCATTCAGGAATTCAGAAATATAGTTAAGAAAGTTGAAACTGAGTTTGCCGAGCAGGATTTTTCTGATATCTCTCCGCAATACGCTGAAGCAATTCGAGAAAAATACGAACTTCAAATTGAAACGGTCGGAAAAAAAAATACAGAATCATTAGGGCGGGTTCGGGAACTGCTGACAGGTATTTCTGAAAATTTGCAGAGGAGTGCAGATGTCGAGTATCTTGATGTGGTTGAGGCAATGGATCAGGAGCTTCAGGAACTCAAGGAACAGGCTGATACAGATGCGGAACTGGTGCAACTCGGTTTAGCTGTTGCCGTCATTAACCACGAATTCGAGGCGGCAATAAAGGGAATACGGGTTAATTTGAGGGAATTGGGCTCATGGGCAAGAGCTAGTGACGATTTGGTTCCCCTATATCAGGAGATACGAACAAACTTCGATCATTTGGATGCCCATTTGAATCTTTTCACCCCGCTACAGCGCAGGTTACAACGTAAACGGACCTTGATTAAAGGAAGTGAAATTAATCATTATGTCAGAACACTCTTCACTGTTCGTTTGAAAAGGCATGATGTTGAATTGAGTGTTACTCAGAATTTTCTTGATTCCAGAGTTTACGGATTTCCTTCTTCTATTTACCCTGTTTTTGTTAATATTATTGATAACGCTATTTTTTGGCTGAAAGATATTCAAGGTCAGAGAAATATCACCTTGGATTTTTTAGAAAATGCGTATCAGATCTGCAATAACGGTTCGGCGATTCATAAAAGAGATATGGAAGCGATTTTTGACCAAGGATTTTCTCGTAAGCCGGGCGGGCGGGGATTAGGGTTGTTTATTTCCAAAAAGGCGTTGAAAAAAGAGGGAATGGACTTAATCATTGCGGATTCCGCAGATAAAGAACGTGGGGTCATTTTTGAAATTTTATGCCCAGAGGGAGCAGATGAATAAGGTTTCGACGTTAAAAGACTTTACTAAAAAGGCGGTCGAAGACTTTGTACAAACTGTGGTCTTTGTTGATGATAAAATTTACACTTCCTATTCGGCACGCCCTATTGACGAGAAAAAGCAAATAGCGTCCCCCGGAAGAAGAAAACCTGCGACCAAGAGCGCGGCGGAGAAAAAAATAGATCCACCTACGCAATCTCTTGCAGTCCCCGATGATGATCCGAATTTTTCACCCCATGATATTCAAGCCAGCTTTGCGAAAAAACGGATTGTTTGTTCGTTGCATCAACCTCGTAAAAGAGGGGTTGAAGGAGTTTCAGTAGGTATAAAATCAGATACCTATAAATTATGTTCTGCCGCTGATATTGTCATTATTGACTGGGATCTTTATGGTGATGCCGGGGTTAAAGCGAGAGTGCTTGTTGAGAACCTTATTATTCAGAGTTTGAGTGAAGAGCCTCATCAGATACGTCTCGTCATAATTTATACAGATAGCAAAAATCTTTTTGACATTACCAGTCAAATACATGATCAGCTTTCAACGAAACTTTCTGAAGCAGAGTATAATGGTAATGATAAGTGTTTAGCCTTTCACACTACAAATGCTCGTGTCGTTGTATTGGGAAAGCCTGGCGGGACAGATAGGACTGAGGAAGAAAAAGCATTTGAAGTAACTGAAGCAGAGTTAGCAAATAGAGCTGTTTTGGAATTCTGTAAGTTGGCTGACGGTATGTTGCAAGGCGGCATCTTGCTGGGGTTGGCAGCGATCAGAAAAAACAGCAGAAAAATTTTAACAAGGTTTCATTCCGGCTTGGATGCTGCATTTTTAACCCATCGAGCATTAGGCCTTCCTCATGAAGAGGCATTTGATCATATTACACCCCTGCTCATTGCGGAGCTGGAAGCTATATTGATGGACAGCCTTCCTGATCCATTGATTAACGATACGGTTATTGGGCATTGGTGTAAAGAAATATGGCATCCTGCTCCCCACGCAACTGAGTTTATCCCAAAAGACATAGATCCACCATCGTTTGCAGAAGATTTGTGTACAAAGGGGATGGGTATAGCAGATAGCTATGATTCAGGAAAGTCAGGTTTCAAGAAAATTATCAAGGATCTAAAAAATAAATCACCAAAATGGCCCTCCGCAGATGCTCCCGCCTTTACAGCATTAACATCCTATCTTAGTGAAGATTCAACTGGTGCCGACCTAAGAGAATTGTCAGTACTGATGAGTCAGCGTACATCCTATGATAATCAGCATTATTTATCCCTAGGCACCATTATTCGCGAACTTGAAGGTGAACAACGCTATTTACTCTGCCTTCAACCAACCTGTGACTGTATTCGCTTGCCGCAGGGCCGGGTAGCGACGTTTATTTTTTGTCTATTGAACGCGGCGAAAGGTGCGAAGGCAACTCATGTAGTTCGTGTTGAAAAAGATTTTGTCGAATTAGTTTACAAACCTGATGTTTCAAATTGCATTACGTTAGAGTTCCGACCAAGTAAGGGAATGATTACTGCTGAAGATT
The DNA here is from genome assembly GCA_942492895.1 of Candidatus Electrothrix laxa. Lineage (GTDB taxonomy): Bacteria > Desulfobacterota > Desulfobulbia > Desulfobulbales > Desulfobulbaceae > Electrothrix > Electrothrix laxa. Next base: position 2,552,126 of record OW818652.1, on the reverse strand, counting down.
TCCAGGGGTACGAATGGATAGCTCAGCTGAAGACGAAGCATGCGCAACGAGCTGTAGAACAATTTGCCCGTCAGCTGAGTCGAGTTGGTCTGACAGAATCTGAATGGCTTCGTCTGCGAGCCAGATAAGATCGGCCAATAAATGACTAATCAAAAAACACCCCCCCGAATATCTCGTCGCCGTAGATCCCGGCTCCAACAGTTTTCACATGGTTGTGGCCCAGACTAGGCTGTCGAAATTAAGAAATAGAAATATATTTCAACAAGCAATTCAAGAGGTTGGTATCATCCTTGATCCCTAAAAAATTACGGTATCAATGCCAGTTTTTTTACTACGGAACGAATAATCAATGAGTTAAGGATGTGCCAATTAGCTCAACCTTCTCGTTTTTGGCTGCCTTTTTGAATAAAATTTCCCTATCTTTTGGATTTCGATAGTAACCGGAAGTTGATTGTGTAATATACTGAAATATAATCAACTTAATGTCAATACAGCTAAGATGCAGGGCAATATTTCAGACATAAAAAATCCAAAAAAGAGCATGAAAATATGAATTGGAGGAGAATTTCGACAGCCTAGGCCCAGACCGAAGACGACCATACCACATTCAGGACAAGTTGATTTCCTGCAAGGATAAGCCCCTATGAACAAACCGAGAACACTGGTCAGTTTCGACTGGGCCATCAAAAATATCCTGCGTGACAAAGCCAACTACGACGTGCTGGAAGGCTTTCTGAGCACGCTGCTGGAGCGGGACATCCGAATTCTCTCCCTGCTGGAAAGCGAAAGTAATCAGGAGGATCAGTCCGACAAGTTCAACCGGGTGGATTTATCGGTCGAGGACGATGCCGGAGATATTTACGTGATCGAAGTGCAGGCCGGTTGGGAACGCTATTACCTGCAACGGCTCCTGTACGGCAGTTCCAAACTGATTGTAGATCACCTGAATCTGGGGGACTCGTTCGCGAAGGTGAAGAAAGTCATCTCGGTCAGTATTCTCTATTTCCTGCTCGGTGAGGGAGAGAACGATTATATCTACAAAGGCTCGACCAATTTTTACGGCATGAATACCAGGGAAAGGTTGCGCCTGAAGCCGAGAAAGCGTCGTGCTGTGGTGGGCCGGGAACTCGACGCGGGAAGGGATGTGTTTCCCGAATACTACCTGATCGAGACGGAACGTTTTCACGACATCATCAACAGCGGCATCGACGAATGGGTCTATTTCTTCAAGAATTCCGAGGTCAGACCGGATTTTCGCTCGAAGAACATCCAAGTCGCCGCCGAAAAGCTCGATCTGCTGAAAATGTCAGGAGAGGAACGCCGGGCGTATGAAAAATATCTGGTCAACAGGGCCAGCGAGAAGGATATGATCGAATCTGCGTATGACGAGGGGATTGAAAAAGGCATTGAGCGGGGCATTGAAAAAGGGATTGAGAAGGGCAGGGCTGAAGTGGCCCTCAATATGCTGCGTACAGGGTTGCTGACAACTGATCAGATCGTGCAGATCACGGGTCTGTCCGCAGAAGAAATCAGCAGATTTTCCGAGAACTCCTGAGCATAAAGAGTAAATTACGTCGAATGGGCAGAATGTGAACAATCAACGTCACCCTCCCTCCAATACCTCATCCCTGTAGCTCTCAAAAAAGAGGCGGAAATCAATACAAAATGTTCCTTAAAACCAAAGGAGTAACACCATGAAGAAAATTATTCCGCTGTGCTTATTTTCTATCTTCCTCCTGAACAACGCCATGGCTAAAGAATTTCCAGGAAATGGCAAAAGAATCGCTGAATCGCAATGCGTTGTTTGTCATAACCTGACGCCTGCAAAGAAAAACAATGTCGGGCCGTACCTGTTCGGTGTTGTCGGGCGGGTTGCCGGCACAGCGAAAGAATATATTTACTCAAATGAATTCCATAAAAAAACGCATCATGCTGTGTGGGATAAGGAACAGCTTGATATTTACCTCAAGAATCCAAAAGATTTCATTCCCGGAACAAAGATGGCTTTTATAGGCGTGAAAAACGATCAAGATCGGGCGGATATCATCAGCTATTTGTCCACGCTGAAATGAGAGAACCGGGGAAATCGTATGAGAGGGAAATCTCCGAAATATAACCCATACCGTACTATAATGCTGTGAACGAGCAAAACCAACCCCCCGCATTTCTTGCCGCCATTGACCTCGGCTCTAACAGCTTCCACATGGTTGTGGCCAGGATCGAAGACGGCCATATCCACATCCTGGACAAGCTGAAAGAGATGGTGCGTCTCGGTGCCGGGCTTGATGAGCAGAACCGGCTCTCCAAAGAGGCCCGTCAACGCGCCCTTGATTGTCTTCACCGTTTCGGCGAACGGGTGCGCAATTTCCCGCCCGGAACCGTGGCGGCCGTGGGCACCAAAACCCTGCGTCAGGCCAGGAAATCCCGGAGCTTTATTGAAAAGGCAAGCGAAGCCCTAGGCCACCCCATCTCTGTTATCGGCGGAAAAGAAGAGGCTCGTCTCGTCTATCTTGGGGTGTCTCATTCCCTGGTTGCCGAAGAAGGGAAACGCTTTGTCATGGATATCGGCGGCGGCAGTACCGAGCTGATTATCGGAGAAAATTTTGAGCCCCTCCACCTGCGCAGCCTCAATATGGGCTGTGTCAGTATGAGTCTCAAGTTTTTCCGTGACGGGGACTTGAACAAGAAGGCCTGGGATCAAGCCAAAACAGCTGCCCATTTGGAGCTCCGTCCGGTCAGGAAATATTTCCAGAAAGCTGATTGGGCTTCAGCTGCCGGGGCCTCGGGTACCATCAAGACGGTGGGGAGCATTGTCCAGGCCCTGGAGCTCAGCCCGTATCATATCACCTTGGACAGCCTCTACGAAATCCGGGAGCGGATGATTGCGGCGGGCCACTTGGATAAGCTGGACCTGCCCGGCCTAAAGGCTGAACGGAAACCGGTTATCGCCGGGGGGCTGGCAGTTCTCATTGCCACTTTTGAGGCCCTGAAGATTGAGACCATGCAGGTCTCGGATGGGGCCTTGCGGGAAGGATTGCTCTATGAACGTCTGGGCCGGAGTCAGAGTGAAGATACCCGTCTGAAAACCATCGCAAGTATCCAGCAACGCTTTCAGATCAGCCATAAACATGCTGTTCGGATCAATAGGACGGCCCATCGCCTGCTGAGCGCCTGCGAAGAGACCTGGGATTTGCAACCCGAGGACGCAGAACTCCTCTACTGGGCTGGCAGTCTCCATGAAATCGGTCTTGCTGTCTCGCTGAGCGGCTATCAAAAGCACGGAGCCTATCTGGTGGACCATGCTGATCTGCCGGGGTTTTCTTTTGAAGAGCAGGAATGGATGAGTATACTGGTGCGCTGTCATCGCAAGAAGATATCAAAAAGTATCTTAAGGGAATTACCTGCTGCAAAGCGAGTCACTGCCTTGCGGCTTGCGGTCCTGCTGCGACTGGCAACCTTGTTGCATCGTTCCCGCAAGGACGAGACAGCGATTGTTGAGGAGGTCGTTGCGGAAGAAGAGGGATTGTCCATCCGATTTTCCGAAGGTGAGCTGGACAGACACCCCCTCCAGCTTGCCAGTCTGGAGCAGGAGGCCGATTATTTAAAACAGGTTGGTTTTACTCTCAGGTTTTTTTCATGACAGCGTTAGATGAACAAGAAGGTGAACATGAAATGAGCGTGGCAATGCAAGCGGAGAAGGCAGCAAAGGCAACAACCGGATGCATCGTCATTGCTGGGCTGAGCGGTGGCTCTGGTAAATCCGTGGCCTCGGTGGCCCTGACAGCGGCCCTGCGACGCAGCGGGCATCGGGTGGTGCCGTTTAAAAAGGGGCCGGATTATATCGATGCGGGCTGGATGACCACCGCAGCGGGTCACCCCTGCTATAATCTGGACCCTTATCTCATGTCCGATGCCGCTCTTGCCGACTCCTTTCAGCGACAGGCTGCTGGTGCTGATTACGCCCTGATAGAGGGTAACCGAGGGCTGTATGACGGGGTAACAGCAGAGGGAGAGTTCTCCACTGCTGATCTGGCTGTGCAACTGGATTTTCCGATCCTCCTGGTGGTAAATTGCAGTAAAACCACCAGGACGATTGCGGCCCTGGTTCTCGGTTGCCGGGAGCTGGATAAGCGGGTGCGCATTGCCGGGGTTATTTTGAACCAGATTGCCACGCCTCGCCATGAGCGTATTATCACCGAATCCGTGGAAAAATACACTGGAATCCCTGTGGTGGGCATCATTCCGCGCATGAAGACGGATATTTTTCCTATGCGCCATCTCGGGGTCACCCCGCATCAGGAGTACGGGCAGGATGAGAGCGATGTTGTTGTGGATCGCTTAGCTGCCATTGCGGAAGAGCATTTTGATCTGAAGCAAATCATCGGGTTGATGGAGCAGCGACGCTTCAGCCCGATTCCTTTACCTTCAGCCACTGGATCAGCGAAGCCGGTCGCAAGTACTAAGCCGGTGCGGATCGGAGTCCTCCGTGATGCGGCCTTTCAGTTTTATTATCAGGAAAATCTGGAGGCCTTGCAGGAGGGCGGGGCGGAGTTGGTCATGATCAACGCTCTCACTGCCAAGGCCTTGCCGGACAATCTGAATGCCCTATATATCGGTGGCGGGTTCCCGGAAACCAGTGCCCGGCAGCTGGCCGATAATGTCTCTTTTCGTGATTCTGTTCGGCAGGCAGCAGAGCAGGGCCTACCTATCTATGCGGAATGCGGCGGTCTGATTTTTCTCGGCAGGTCAATCATTCTTGATGGAATTGAATATCCTCTTGCTGGGGTCTTTCCGGTGACTTTCAGCATGTCGGCAAAACCGCAGGCGCATGGCTATTCCACCTTTACGGTTGATCAGAAAAATCCTTTTTATCCCCTAGGTACCCAAATAAAGGGGCACGAGTTCCGCTACTCGGTTGTGGAAAGCTGGGATGGAGGTCCAAAAGATTTGGCCTTACAGATGGAGCGGGGAACCGGTTTTCAAGGGAATCGCGACGGTCTGGTGAAGAATAATGTTTTGGCCCTGTACACCCATGTCCTTGCGCCGGGTACCCCGGAATGGGCAGCTAGGCTGTTGCGGGCTGCGGGTAAGAGAGCCGGGGTAGATACTGTTATCCCCGTCAAGCCTTTTTTGTAGCACGGAGACCTCAAAGCGGTCAAGGCCAAGCCCTTCGGGTGCTCGCTCGGGCTCACAGCCTTGACAGCGTTGAGGCTCCGCACTGAACCTGAAATTGGCGATGCGGAGGAGCGCCTCCGGCGGGGCTTAGCCAGAAGAGCTGACGAAAACCTTTGCGGAAAAAACAGCATTTGTATATTTAATTCAGACCTCAGGCTGCGTTATGCAGCACGGCATTGAACGGTTCACCTGACCGAAGAACACCGAAGGTGACATGTATAAGCTTGCGCATCATGGCGCAGATAATAACCTTGGGGGCCTTTCCGTTCGCAGCGAGACGGGCTTTGAACTCCCGGCCCCATTCAGTCCTGTTAACGGCGACCATCGCAGGCATATAGAGCGATTTACGCAAAAGAACATGACCCATTTTCGAGAGACGGGGTTTTCTATATATGCTGCTGCCCGATTCATGTTGTCGGGGATCCAGTCCGGCGTAGGCGGCAGCTTGCCGGGCATTGCCGAAATGAAGTACGCCGCCGAAAAAAGAGAGCAAAACCGGTATAGTTTTCAGGCCGAGTCCCGGAACAGTGTCGAGGAGTTCCCGTTGCTGTTTCAACTTCGGATCATCGTCGATTTTTCGCTTAATTTCAGCGTCGACATTCCCGATTTCCTCTTTTAGGTACTCGATATGTTTTTCGATACCGTCGAGGACTGCCGCACGGGCGACATGCAGCCGGTTGCACTCCTGAGTTTTCATAGCTTCGAGCGCATCCCGCCGAGTGACGAGAGCACGGAGTTCCCGAAGCGTTTCCGGTGGAGCTTCCCACTGGACGGGCCTTTTTTCCGCACAGAACTGCGCGATCAGCCGGGCGTCCTTTTTATCGGTTTTCGTCCGTACCATGGAGGCGGTTCCGAATGCTTTAATCTGTGCCGGATTGATAACGCTTACTGCGTGACCAGCATCCGTAAGGAATTCAGCAACGGATTCCCAATAGGTTCCGGTGGCTTCCATGCAGGCGTGAACATTGTCCGTGCCGTGTTTTTTCAGCCATTCAGTCAGCGTGTTAAAGCCGTCTGATGTGTTCATAACAACTTTACTTCTGTATTTTCCGGACGGAAGCCGGAGGGCGATATCCAGTTTTGCTTTCGCGACATCAATACCAAGTATGTATTCGTGATTCATTATAAAACTCCCTGCACGCTTAACCTTGCAAATACGGGCTGCCGACTCCAGGTCGGGCCAATGATACTGTTCGAGCTCCCGCAGGAAAAAAATCAGAGAAACCGGCGCATGATCTACGACACGAACTCTTTGGTTCAAGGGGCGACACGGCGTCCGGTTCTCCTTTTATCGAGATGAACCATGGTAACTCATCTCAATCTCATAATACAAGGGGCGGCTCCCGGAACCTGTGGGTGCTCCGCATAACGCTGCTAATCAGCCATCCTCCCAATTATCTCCGCTCGGCATGGTGGGCAATGTGCCCACCCGACATATTAAAAAGGTCTTCGATTATCGGAGTTTCCTATCTCGCCGAATGAGCTCGCCATTTCTTTGAAGCGTTGAATATTTTTGTTATTATTTTTTGTTATCTGGTTATTCCTCAGAAAGATATTTGAGAGGCTCTCTTGCGGATAACCGACAACGGCACCGCCGCTTCTGTTGTTCGGCGTATCGGCTGTGTTATTGTTTTTTACAATATTTCCTTGCGTAATAAGGCCGTTTCTATGGAGTGAAGAAATAAATATTCCGCATTGTTGATTGTTATGCACAGAATTATTTCTGATTTGAATCTTGCTCTCCTCTTCCGCATAAACAGCATCGGCTGTACCGGGATTAATGGCAATGCCAACAATGTTGTCACGTATTTCGTTACTCACAATCTGCGGATACGCTTCTTCTCTGATACCTATGCCCACGTAGTTATTGTATATGGTATTCCCTCTGAGTATCGGCTTGGAAAGACCGCGAACACCAATTCCTGTCACTTTATTATTGTATATTGTGTTGTCATAGACCTGCCCATAGGTGCCCAGGCCGTGACTTACGCCGATGGCGTTATCAAAGATGAAGTTATTGTGGATCTTGGTTTTTTCCGTAAAGCGTTTATGGCCGTGGATGCCGATCCCCACATGTTTATTGCCGCGAATGCGGTTATTGAAAATTTCCGGGCTGGAGTTCAATATTTGCAGCCCGTGACCGAAAATGCCTGCCCCGCCGCCGGTTACAACAAATCCCTGCATCTTTCCGGAGGTCATGTTGTCGAGATAACAAATAAAAACAGTTGCGTCGTTATTGTCTTTCCCGCCGCCGTCAATAATCGGCCAGCCGACCCCGATGAGATCGACAACCTTATCAACGATGATTTTTTCTTTATATACCCCCGCATTGACGATGACTTGATCATTGACCTCCGCAGCATCAAGGGCACTTTGTATTGTCGGGTATTCATCCGGTACGATCCTTTGCCCGATAAAACGACTCTGCCGAGAGCAGATATGGGCAGTGTCGACCTCACTGTACTTTTTGCCGTTGTTCACCTGAAGCTGCACAGTGTAGCAGCCTGGAGCATCCATAACAAAAGTTGGTTTTGCTGTAAAGGCATCGACAAGGGTTGCCCTGCTGGCAGAAGGTTTGTTGACGAATTTCCAGAAAAATTTAAGGGCGTCGCCGTTTTGTTTCTTTTTGTCATGGGCAGACAGCTTGGCTGTGTCACCGACATTCACCGGTTTTGTCTGTTTACTTATTTTTGCTGTGGGCGGTTTATCTGGATCAATTTTCAGGGTAACTGTTTTCGGGCTACTGCGTAATCCCCAGCGGTCGGTAACATTCAGTCGTACCCTATAGGTGCCCCCCTTGTCGCAGACAAGCTTGGTTTTTCCCTTTGCCGAAGCAGATAAGGTTGCTTTGCTTCCCGCAGGTTTGACCAGTAAGTACCAATCGTAGGAAATCTCGTCCCCGTTCGGATCGCTGCTCACTTCACCGTTGAGGATGATTTTTTCTCCAACATAAAATTTTTGCTCAGAAAGGGCTATATCCGCAATAGGGGTAACGTTTGTAGGCCGTTCTTCCGGGAAAGCAAAAGGGCCGCCATAGATGCCCATATCATTTTTGTCAGCACCCAGAGAGGGGCCGAAGTTTTTATCGTTAAAGCTGACATCAGGATCCCCGCTATCGATTGCCGGAGAGTCGGGCTGAAGATGATAATCGTGCTGTGCCGGGTTGACAAAGAGCGGATCAGCTAAGATGTTTTTGCTTTTTTCTAGACTGACTATGTCTTCGTATCCACCGAACTGTAATCGGGTGTACCAGAGAAAATCAGGATGAAATCCGTTGACCTTATTATTGGCAAAGAGGAGGTTATGGGTATAGCCGGAACCGTTCGCATGAATCCCCGCCTCGCCGTTGTGGGTAATAATGTTATTTTTTATTTCAGGCTCTTGCGCTTTGGTTGTTGTTGCATCATCAACAAGAGATTCACTAATGGAAATTCCGGCAAGCTGGTTACCGGTGACTGTGTTGTTGGCAATATGCATCGGTGTCGCACCGGCGCGTATACCGGCATGGCCGTTCTCGTAGACAAGGTTATTACGGATGATACCTGTTGCCCAGGTCACATTGATTCCTGCTCTTTTGTTGTTATGAATGGTATTATTGGAAGCAATGATTGTTGATAACTCGGTACCGCCGACGTTAATCCCAGCTGTGAGGTTGTTGCTAATCTTATTGTTCTGAATAATAACAGAGCTGTTTTTTTCCAGAAAAATACCGGCCTGTCCATTGGCCGTGATCGTATTATTGATCAGAGTAGCATTACAGGTACGGAGGAAAATTCCTGCGGCATTATTCCCTGTAATTAAATTATTTTTTATGGTTATGTTGATAGAGGTCGCATAGATGCCTGGGCCGATCAGGGTACCGGGGGCTATCATTGGCGGGTTGCCTCCGGTGATGATAAAGCCGTCTATCACGGCGTTATTCGCCCCAAAGACGGAGAAGCCGCCCATGGAGCTTCCTCCTAATGTGGTGGAGTATGCTGCAATATCGCGTTTGGTAAAGGTGCTGTTCCATCCCCCTTCCAAAGTAATACCCGGACTCAGGGTAATTCGCTCAAAATATTTTCCTGCTGCAACCCTGATGGTATCGTTTTCCTGAGCAGCCTGGATGGCCGCGTTAACGGATGGGTAATCATTGGGCACTAAAATAATTTTTGCTGCTGCCGGAGAACACCAGAAAACAACAAGCCATGCTGCAATGGTAAAAAAGAGATGCCGTACGTTAAAAATCATCAGGAAACCGGATAGCTGGTAATCTATTAAGTGAAGAAATCTATCAAGAAATTCAGAATTCAGAGCCGATACATTCGGACAGGTGGCGATGAAATAAAGAAAGTACAGGATGTTGGATTGTTTTGCGCCTTTTTGAGATTTGTTGAGAATGTACTGGAATAATATAGGCTACGTTTAAAGATTTTTTTCCAGAGCCTGCCCTTGGAGTGCTCTTTGCTATAATGTGCCATACGCTCTGTCTTCACGGGCAGGGAAAAAACATACCCGGATGCAAGTATTTTACTCGGGATTTAGTTTGTAAAAGTTGAAATATTAGTGGATTCAAAGGGTTGACGAGTTAAAAGGATGTGGTGAATAGATCAAAACGCCATGTTGATTCTTCCAGATCCTTGTCGAAGTCCTGTCGGGGAATAACCTTACCAGGGCTTATGGTCAAGATGTTGTCATTCGCGCTAAAGTGGAGCAGGCCCTTGGGTTGCCCGTGAGTCAGGTAGGTTTGTCCGTAGTATGATGCGGGGGAGGAATAAAAGAGACCGTACAGCAAGCCCCCCAGTGCGCCGACTCCCATGCCTTTTGCCATGTAGTCGGAAAAAATTTCGTCACCGTCATTTTCGCTTAGCAGCCCGATAGACAGGCCCGCAATGCCACCGACAGCTGCTCCCCAAAGGCTGTCCATAAAAATAACATTAAGCGGTTGGGTACGTCCCTGTGTTGTTCCGCCCAAAACCAGAACAGCAGAGGCTACGGCAATGCTTATACCTCTTGTCAACCAGTTCATTCAAACCTCCTCTTTTGCGACATATATAATTGAAGTTTTTTTGTTCAGGGGGAAAATTATCCGCTGCAGATTACAGGCTGGTCGGCTTCCAGTGAAAAGCCATTCTTTCTGTGTAGGGTCGAGATAAAAAGCTTGGTACCACAGAAGAGGTAAGCCGATAAGCGGATAAAATTTGATACTTCTTCATTCCTCAGATTTAAAATAAAACAAATTGTCATAAAATGATACTCTTTTATACTGAAAAATGCATGGGAGTACAATTTTTTTTACCGGTATTTTTCTTTGTCGTTTTGTTGTGCTCAAGTCAATTTTTTTGGCGCTTGTTTTTCGGTGAGGTCTGGTGAGAGTTCAGGAGGAGTGGGCTCACTGCGTCGAAAGAGGGTTTCCTGTTTTGCACGGGTCAAGTATCCAAGCAGGCATCCACCGCCAGCAGTCAACAGCATGGAGCCGAAGGTGATAAACTGACTGTAGAGCAGCACGCCACCCAGAGCGACAAGGCCGGTGATAACGGTACCTGCTTTGATATTCGCCATTGCATAGGCCTCTTTTGTTTCTTTGAGTATCTCCTTATGCTTCTTGTTCGCAAGCCTGTTCTTTTGACGCTCTGCATTAACCCGGAGCTTCTCCCGTTCTTTAGCATGGGCTTCCTTGAGCGACTCCATTGCCGCGAAATTATTTTGTCGGGCAATGGCGGAAAACCAGAGGGCCATGAGGAGAATAAAGGCGATATCCAGAGCGATTAGGGCAAAAAGGAGGTGGTTTTCAGCGGCAGGCCCCCCTGTGATGACAAGGTAAGATGTGCCTGCCGTAGCTGCCTGGAGAATAATAATTCCAGGGAGAAATCTGATCATAGTAAAATGTTAAACAAAATATTACAGTTTATTTTTCAGCCAGTATCTCGGCTGTCTCGACAAGGCGTATGAACTCAGCCCGATAGCCTTCTTCGTCCGTGCCCTTTGCACCCTTGGCAAGGGTGAGGATTTGTGACCACGTAACGCCGTCGGTATGCGCGGAATCACTCAGCAGCATACCGAAACCGGCAACAGAGGCGGCAAAACGGAAATCACTACCGGTCTCCTCTAGCGCAACGTCGTTATCCTTCACCACTGTGCTGAGCAGGGTAGATTCGGATGTTTGGAGCGGTTTATAGCGCAGCTTGACGGTCATTAACTCGTCGGCATATTGCGTATCTGAAACAGGATCGTTCTTCTCTGCCTTCTGATATTTGAGGAGATCCACAGAAGGTTGGCCAGCAGCACCGACCGGTATTACTTCATACAGGGCCGTGACCCTGTGCCCGACCCCGATTTCACCGGCGTCTTTTTTATCGTCGTTAAAGTCTTCATCAGCAAGGGCTCTGTTTTCATAGCCGATCAGCCGGTACGCACCGACCTTGGTCGGATTAAATTCCACCTGAATTTTGACATCGCTTGCTAGGGCAAAGAGGGTACCGCTCATCTCTTTGACCATAATCTTTTTTGCCTCCAGCAGACCTCACCGATTGGTTAATAAAATTCCATTACTTTTATTATCGATATTTTGATATAATTCTAAGCCAATACCTGCTCTCCGTAAAAGATCCTTTTGTAAATCTGACAATGGAGTCAGGTGACGTATTACCTGGCCTCCGGAATGAATGATGCTGAGAGAGATATTGGAAAAGCTCTGCAGGATCCGTTCAACGGTCGGTGAAGCTGTGCATTTTTTGGGTTGTCCCGGATACATTCCCTTCAGAACATTTTGATCCTTCTTCAAGGAACGGCGCACTACAAATTCTATCAATGTCAGTACCCGAATCCCTAACGTTAACAGATGAGTTAATCCAGCCACTTGATCGTCGCGTTGAACAAATAATGGAGCGATATTCAAACGACTTTTCAAACGCTCAAAGATCCGTTCAACCCGATATTCTTTACGATAGCACAACACGGCTTCCTGTAAGCTAGATCTTGTTGATCGACATCGGTAACAAATGCCTTCCAACCGAAGGTATCTTTTTTCGCTGTCACCAGCTCTTCTTCACGTCTAATCTCTTTGATTTGATATCTAATTTTTTTGACAACGCGCTGAGAACGTTTCTTTGAGCCACGGCCTCTCCCAATGTACTTGGTATGCTCTTCCACCTGTTTTTCGTATGCAACCGTCAATAATCCTTCCACCCTGTGGGTCTTAAGAATTTTCTCAATTTTTGTCTGCAAAACAGACTCTTCTGTGATTTGACGTTTGCCTCTGCCGCGAGGAGGCGTCAACGTATTGAGCTTGAGTTGCGCTTTTTCAAGCCGTTGCTCCAGGCCTCGCTGTTGTTTGGCAGCATGAGCCGGAGAATGAACAACAAGAACTCGTTCATTCCACTGGAATTCCTTGCCTTCGTAAATACCACTCTGGTCGCGATCCAGCTCGTATCCCTGAGCGATCAGCACTTTTTCGCCTTTATCATTCTCCCGAAAAACCTGCTCCAGCTCTCCATGTGTTTTGTGGGTAAGGCCACCTTCAATCCATCTTTCCATCTCCTTTGTGATCTTACCGGTCAAAGGAAGAGGAGATAAGTAATGATTATCAAGGCTTCGTATGTATGTACGAGTCTTCAACGAACTCATCTTGCAATCTCCGCAATAGAGAACCCCTGTCTTCTGCAAGGCATTGTTAACTCTTTCAATAACAGGGATATAAAGCGGGTCGTCACTTTTTCACCGGAAACCACATCAGTAGCCAAAGGCATTCCCAGAGGATCAAGAGCTCCATCATCACCTTGATCTGACGAAGACTTGCGTCATCTTTACTGTGACCGAATTGAAGCAGACTTGCTTCACTGCCTTCATGATATCCTGAAACCGTGGTGGCGTCACATCGAACAACTTTGGTCGGCAGTTCATGAACCTCAATACTTCTTTTGCTAAGATCCCTTTCAATTCCAGCCCAGTAAGCCTCTTGGCTCAGATATCTCAGAAGAACCGCCAGACGATGTGTCGCGAAATCTGCTTCAAAAATCTTCTGCCCGGTTAAATTCTCCAGAGTCTCCTGCATCCTACTAATATATTGCTCCACTGAGGATTTGCGATGATCTCCTTCAGATAAAATATAAGACAACCAGATCACCGCTGTCCACCCCCAACTCAAAGCTCTTTGCTTCCAGTGAGTTGGAGTATAGTTATCCAGAATTTCGACCAACCCTGTATTGATCATCGTCCCTATCAATAAGGGGATATCATCAACTCGTTCTGTAATGATCTGCAACTCTTCCATTTACTCTCCTGGCAAATGTTGATTTTATTGCCAGAGTAGTAGATTATGAAGAAAAAGAGCAGGGCCAAGACTGAAATAATTTATTTTAAGTTCTTATTAACCAATCGGCGAGGCAGACTGTCAATATAGGCATAATTGCCGTTGCCCTTATCTGCGAGGACTTCCATCGTATCATCATGATAGTTGCCCATGCCAAAGCCGAGGACGGTTAGAAAGACACCTGATTGCCTCTTTTCCTCAACCAGCTTCTGTAACTCGCCACGACTGGTGATACCCACATTGAAATCGCCGTCCGAAGCCAGGACAATTCGGTTATTGCCCTTGGGAAGAAAGGCCTGTTCCGCCAATTGGTAGGCCGTGCTAATACCGCTAGAGGCGTGGGTTGAGCCTCCTGCACCCAGTGCCTCAATAGCCGTAATGATTTTTTGCTGTTCAGAGCCGGAAGTCGGGGGCAGCACCACCTGATCATGCCCGGCATAGACCACTATGGAAATCCGATCGTTCTTGCCCAGTTGCTTGACCAGCATCTTCATGGATTTTTGCAGGAGGGGGAGTTTGTTTTGCTCGGACATGGAGCCGGAGACGTCGATCAGAAAGACGAGGTTCGACGGCGGGAGATCTTTTTTATCAATATCCTTTGCCTTCAGGCCGATCCGAATCAGTTTGCGGCTGTCATTCCAGGGGCAGGGGCCGACTTCTGTTGTCACGGAGAAAGGATGTTCGGCATCCGGTTGAGGGTAATCATAGGAGAAATAATTGATCATCTCCTCGATACGCACAGCACCTTTGGGCGGCAGCTTTTCCTCGTTGATAAAGCGGCGTACATTGCTGTAGGAGGCTGTGTCCACGTCAATGGAGAAGGTGGACAGGGGATCGTTACTCGTGCTGATAAAGCCGTTTTCTTGCAGGGCATTATAGGATTCCGTGTTCCATTCGGGTATGGGGCGGGACATACTCGGTACAGGGTTTTCCGGTGGAGAAACTGATAGAGATGCTTGGGGTGAAGACAGCATCATTCTACTTGAATCATTGGATAGAAAGGGGCGAAAAAGGTCTGCTTTTTCTTTTTTCCCTCTCACTTTTTCTGATTCAACAGGAGGGTGGTTTGCCGACATTTCAATCTTTGATGCGCCGGTCATGTTGTTCTCGTCCAACATCGTGTCGAGCGCAACAGTTGTTTCAGTTGTTTCCTGCTGCACTGTATTCTTTTTCGGAACATCTTCTTTTGCTGTGTTAGAACAGGCGGTAAGAGCCAAGAGGAGGATGAGAGGAATGATTCTTTTTGTATTCATTACGAGCTCCTGCCTGTTTATTTGCCGGTTACGAAAATGTTAGTCGGTTTCTTTGCTTTTCGGTTTTCGAGGTGTACAATGATATATTATGCATTGAACTTTGTTCTACTCATTACACGATGATAAAAAAAACGGCAATACATTTGGATATATTCCTGGTCAACCACCTTGTCGGCCCATCGGAACTGTCTGTAGAGAATTCTGTCCGCACGGAGAGAAGTATCACTAAGGGGCGTTGAAAGAGATTTGAAAGTCTCAGAGGAAAGTGGACGCCGTGAAGATATGAGCTGCATGTTAAAGGCAGACATGAGGGGGAAACAGAGAAGCATGAGGAAAAAAAAAGAGAATAAGACTGTGGCGGGAAATCTTCCCCAGGGTGTCTATGCTATTAAAAAAGATATATTTTGTTATATCCTGGCCGGAATGGTGTTGTTGGGATTGGTCTATCTCTTTTCGGTTTTTTGGATGTACCGACAGCAGGATGCAGCCAGGTATCAGGAATGGAAACAAACCGTTGATGATATCTACTCTTATCGACTCGGCGAAGCAGAGAACAATCTAAGATCACTTCTTTTGGTGCTGCATGAAAATCCGGTCCTCCAGCAGCAGTTTATGGCTGGAGACCGGGAAATGCTCCTGGAGACCAGTTGTTACCTGGAGCAGAGTCTGCGTCAGGACTACCATATAACCCATTTTTATTTTCACTCGCCGGACAGAATTAATTTTCTCAGGGTTCATCAACCTGAACGTTATGGAGATAGGATTGATCGTTTTACGGTACGGCAGGCTGAAAAAACTGGTAACGTCGTTTCTGGATTGGAAATCGGTCCATTGGGAACTTTGACATTGCGAGCGGTTATGCCTTGGTATGCCGGAGAACAGCTGATCGGTTACCTGGAATTAGGCAAGGAGTTGGCTTCAATAGTCTCTGCTTTTCGTCAATCTGATACTGTTGACGGCTACTTGCTGACGGTGAATAAACAACTTGTTGAACGCCAAGGGTGGGGGCTGGGTATGGCCATGTTGAATCGACCGGCTGATTGGTTTGCTTTTCCAGACAAGGTTGTCATGGTCAATACCCTACCTGAACGGTTTGCCTATCTTGGCAGTGAACAGGTGGAGCAGCATCGGATGCAGACTTTTTTGCACCGCTTTATTTTTCCAGAAAACATGTTTTACATGATATATGATCGACCGTTAGTTGATGTTTCTGGTAGGCGTGTGGGGAGCCTGATTTTTGTTCATGACGAGTTAAAAGAACTTTTGCTTGCCCGGAGGATGAATAATTTTTTTCTTCTCACCCTGTTGGGGCTGGCGGTCCTGCTCCTGGTTATTTATTACCATGTGCTGCGCAGGACGGAACTCCAGCTGGTCGAGTCCGGTGCTGTGCTGGAGGAGAGTCGTCAGCAGCTGTCACTTGCTCTGGAAGTGGCAGATTTGGGTATGTGGGATTGGCGACCGCAACATGGTGATGTCGTGCATACCAACGATATTTTTTTCACCATGCTGGGCTATCTTCGGGAGAATTTACCCTTTACGATGGAACGATGGGTGGAGCTGATCCATCCTGATGACCTTGAGGACGTGGTGACTGTCCGTCAGCTCTTTTTGGATAGCGATGATAGCTGCTATTGTACGGAATATCGGGTGCGCACCGTTGATGGACAATGGAAGTGGATTCGGGATGTTGGGCGCGTGGTGAGTCGTGATCGTCAAGGGCGGGCTCAACGGTTTATGGGGGTACATATCGATATTACCCAGCGGAAGGAGGCTGAAGCCGAGATGCAGGGTAATTATGAACGACTAATTACCTTTATGGAGACTTTACCTGATGCTGCTTTTTTGAAAGACGGGGAGGGGTGTTGGCAGCTGACCAATCGAACTGCAAGAAATCTGTTTCAAATAGAAGGAGTTCCCTGGCAGGGCAGGACTGATGCTGAGCTTGCTGAAGCACGACCTGATTGGGCAAAGGTTCATTTCGCCTGTATCACGAGTGATCAAAAAGCGTGGCAGACAAAAGAGATATTTATCGACTACGAGGAGATACTTGGGGAAAATCAGCAGGGTCGGATTTTTGAGATCAGAAAGATGCCGCTGTTTTTTCCTGATGGACGACGCAGAGCTTTAGTCATTATCGGGCGTGATATTACCACTGAGAGATTGGCAGAGGAAAAATTAAAGAAGAGCGAGCAATTTTTGGCACAAACCCAGCAGATTGCAAGACTCGGTAGTTGGCGGCAGTATTTTTCTGATAACGGGCAGGAGTGGTCGCCGGAGATGTATGGCATTTTGGAGCTTGATCCAGAAACTACCGAGGCCTCTCTCACCTCGTTTCTTGAAGTTGTGCATCCTGATGATCGGCAGATGGTGAGCGACACATATACCCAGTCAGTGCTTGGTCGGAATTCTTTCTGTATTGAGAATAGGTTGTTGATGGGTGACGGGATGGTTAAATATGTGCTTGGTCGAGGTGAAACTGAGTACGATGCTGATGGTAATCCTTTGCAGTCTATCGGTTCGGTACTGGATATAACCGCGCGAAAAAAAATAGAACAAGAGCTTATTGAAGCACAGCAGCAGGCTGAGGCGGCCAGTCAGGCAAAATCAAAATTTCTCGCCAATATGAGTCATGAGCTCCGTACTCCGATGAATGCCATTATCGGGATGTCGAAACTCGCCCTTGAGACAGAGCTGACAAATGAGCAGAGAAATTATATTGATAAAGCACATCTTTCTGCGGAGCTGCTGCTGGGTATTCTCAATGATATTTTGGATTTTTCCAAGATTGAAGCCGGGAAGATGAGCCTGGAGATTATTAACTATCAGCTCCATGCCGTGTTCGAAAATTTGTATAACCTTATCGGGTTGAAGGCGGCCGAGAAAGCTCTGCTCTTGCATGTTGATATTGCTGGCAATGTCCCTGATACCTTGCAAGGAGATCCGCTACGTCTTGGCCAGATCCTGGTGAATCTGGTCAATAACGCGATTAAATTTACGGAAAAGGGGAGTGTCGCTGTCTCTGTTGAATTGATGGAGCGGACAGAAACTCAGGTGGTTCTCCATTTCAGTGTAACAGATACTGGTATCGGCATGACCCCGGAGCAGCAGAAAAGGCTGTTTCAGCTTTTCAGTCAGGCTGACAGTTCGATCACCCGCAAATATGGCGGTACCGGATTAGGCTTGTCCATTTGCAAACGTTTGGTCGAAATGATGGATGGAAAAATATGGGCCGAGAGCGTGCATGGTCAGGGATCAAGCTTTCATTTCATCCTGCCCCAGCAGATTGGTAATGCCCTTGCCTATTTTGAGGAGAAACCCAGCATTGCAGAGGATATCGGGCGACTGAACGGAGCCAGAATTTTACTGGTGGAAGATAATCAGATCAATCAGGAGTTGGCTGAGCTCATGCTGAGCCGGCAAGGTATGGTGGTGACTGTTGCCGGGAATGGTGAAGAGGCTTTGTCCGCCCTTGCTGAGCAGGAGTTTGACGGCGTGCTCATGGATATTCAGATGCCGGTTATGGATGGATACACGGCCTGTGTAGAGATACGCAAGGATTCCCGTTATAAGGATCTGCCCATTATCGCCCTGACAGCAAATGTCATGGCCGGTGATAGGGAGAAGAGCAAAAAGGCGGGCATGAACGGGCATATCGGTAAACCGTTTCGGGATGAGGAGATGTTTGCCACCATGGTACGTCTGATTCGACCGAAGACTCCTCCGTCTGTTAGGGGGCGGAAGCAGGATGAAAAAGAGGAGGTGACGAAATCTGCTCGAAAGGAGCCTATGAGTCTTTTCGGCCTTGCAGGTATTGAGGCCGGCAAGGGGATGCAAAATACCATGAATGATCCTGAAATTTATCGGCAGGTCTTGCAGCTCTTTCGTAAAGATCAGGGCGATTTTTCCTGTCAGTTTCAGGAGTCACTCACTGGGGATGACCCTGATGCTTCGACCCGAATGGCACATACCCTGAAGGGGATAGCCGCAACCGTGGGCGCAACTCAACTTCAGGAAGAGGCCCTGCAATTGGAGACCATTTGTCGGAAAGATGACCCGGAGGAGGAAAGAGAGGAGCAGTTCCGCAGGGTCACCAAGGAATTGGATGCGATTTTTGCGGAACTAGATCGTTTTTTGGGCTGATGCGGTGGCCGGGCGAACGTGGTGCTCGGTAGGGGCACGGCATGCCGTGCCCCTACCGAAAATCTCAATATTTCAGGGCAGACACAGGGGGCTGCCCCTGCAGGGGTTCATCATCCCGTTGTAGGGGCGTTTCTGCCCTGTACCCAAAAAAGGCGGCCCCTACAACATCCGCACCGCCCCCTTATCCGCAGAGGCTGCGAAACGAGCATAGACCTGCAAGGCCTTGGAGACCGTTCGTTCGCGGTTCGGGGTAAAGGCCTTATCTCCCCGCGCTTCCTCTTCCTTCCTGCGCTGAGCAAGTTCCTCGGCACTAATCTGGAGGGAAAGACTCCGTTCCGGGATATTAATGTCAATGGGATCGCCATCCCGAACCAGACCGATAGCCCCGCCGCCTGCTGCCTCCGGGGAGACATGGCCGATGGACAGACCGGAGGTGCCGCCGGAGAAACGTCCGTCCGTGACTAGAGCGCATTCCGCACCCAGGTGGATGGATTTTAGGTAGGAGGTGGGGTAGAGCATCTCCTGCATACCCGGTCCGCCCTTGGGGCCTTCGTAGAGGATAAAGACCACATCGCCTGCTGTGATTTCACCGGCCAGAATGCCTTCGCAGGATGCTTCCTGAGAATCATAGACCTTGGCCTTGCCCTGAAAATGGAGGATAGAAGGATCAACCCCGGCGGTCTTCACAATACAGCCGTTTTCCGCAATATTTCCGTACAGCACCGCCAGTCCGCCGTCCTTGGAATAAGCATGATCAACATTGCGGATGCAGCCGTTTTCCCGATCTGTATCCAAGGCCTCATACATGGTATCCTGCGATCCCATGACCAGGTTGCGTCCTTTACCTGCCGGAGCACTGGCATACAGGCTGCGGGCAGTATCGGTCGCGCCGCTTCCGACGATATCGTATTGCGCCAAGGCCTGGGCTAGGGTCAGGCCGTCTGCCCTGCTCACTGCCGTGTCCAGGAGGCCAGTCCGGTCCAGTTCACCTAAGATTCCCAAAATACCGCCTGCCCGATTCACATCTTCTACATGATAGGAGGCAGAAGGAGCCACCTTGCAGAGGTTGGGTACCTTGCGGGACAGTGCGTCGATGTCCTGCATGGTAAAATCTACCCCGGCTTCATGGGCAACCGCTAAAATATGCAAGACCGTATTGGTGGATCCTCCCATAGCGATATCCAGGGCCATGGCATTATTAAAGGCAGCCTTGGTGGCAATGGAGCGGGGCAGGACCGAGGCGTCTTCCTTTTCGTACCAGGCTTTGCACATGGCCACGATCCTGGCTGAGGCTTGTTCAAACAGGCTCAAGCGATTTTTATGCGTAGCCAGCACTGTGCCGTTGCCGGGCAGGGCCATTCCCAGAGCCTCGTTGAGGCAATTCATGGAGTTGGCTGTGAACATACCGGAGCAGGAACCGCAACCGGGGCAGGCGGCACGTTCAATCTCCGCAATTTCTTCGTCCGAGACAGCGCTGTCCCCGGCCATGACCATTGCGTCCACCAGATCGTAGCCGCGCTCCTGGCCTTTGATTCGGCCTGCTTCCATGGGGCCGCCGGAAACAAAGATAGCCGGGATATTCAGGCGCATGGCCGCCATCAACATACCCGGTGTGATTTTATCGCAGTTGCTGATGCAGATCATGGCATCGACCTTATGGGCGTTGCACATGTACTCCACTGAGTCGGCGATGAGTTCGCGGGAGGGCAGGGAGTAGAGCATGCCGTCGTGGCCCATAGCGATGCCGTCGTCAATGGCGATGGTGTTGAACTCGGCAGCAAAGCAGCCTTGGGCCTCGATCTGCTTCTTGACCTGCTGGCCGATCTCGTGCAGATGGACATGACCGGGCACCATCTGGGTGAAGGAATTAACCACCGCGATGATGGGTTTACCGATTTGTTCTTCGGTCATGCCGTTGGCCCGCCAGAGGGCACGGGCTCCGGCCATTCTTCGGCCTTGGGTTGTTTCGTTGCTGCGAAGGGGGATTGCCATGTTGTTCTCCTGGTTATGGTAAAAGTCGGCAGGGGCGGCCTGCGATAATGTTGATGGTGTTATGCCCCGAAGGGGCTATCTTTACTAGCTAAGGGTAACACCCTGAGTCGATGAGTATGAAGTCGGGGTGGTTCTCGGGGTGTTACCCCGAACTGATAAATATAACCCCGTTGGGGTAAGGGTTGCATTACAAAGCCTGGGTTATGATTTTTACTTTTGTTTCCCTCGACCAAATCGTGAAAATAATTCGTTTAGGTTAAAACCAACCCCAAAGAGATTCGGTTTCAGCTCTAACAGCTTAACGGCTGTTTCAGTAGTAGAGCTTTTGTCATCAAGCTGCCCGCTGATCATTTGCAACAGCTCTATAACCTGATCTTCCTTAGTTGGCTCCACTAGGCCTAGCAGCTCCTTGACGGTATACGCCCTCTTTGCTCCGTCAGGTCTATAGCGTTCAATCCCATCTTCTAGGCAGTTGAGTAAGGTTTGGTAGTCAGCGCTACAAGCAGGGTCATCGGGCATAGGGATGCGCTCGCTGACGTTGAGTTTCTCAAAACTGTTGTTGATATCCCGAAGCGAGAACCAGAGGAAACTGAGATATTCTTTGCGGCGTGGACCATGTACCCAGAGCTTGATATGCCGTGCCTCCATATCCACTTTAACCGTAGCTAGCAAGTCGCTGGCCTTGTCCTCCAATACCACACCTGTGCGCCACATGTAACCTGGTTTGATATTTTGATGCACTTTGACCATAAAACGGGGAAAGACTGAGGGTGGCAGAAAGTCTTTGTAATGAAGAATAAAAGCCAAGGAGCCGGTATAGTCAAAAGTGAATTCCGGTTCATCGACTGGGAGGAGCTGCGGGAGGAGCACTGCTTGGTCGCCGATGCCCCAGCAGAGCTCGAACTTCTTCATTAGTTCCAGAATACACACATGCGTATGCACCGGCCAGGAGTGTTTTTCCCCTTTTTCATACCGCAGAATTTCCGTTAGGCATGCCAAGGATAGCTGACCGTAGTTGTCCGCCATCTTCTTGGCCGTGATGATCTTATACACCGCCTGCGTCACCCATACCGGATCAAGTATATGCATGGCATTCAGAATATAGTCATCGAAATGCACGACTGTGCCCAGATCATGAAGGAAGCTGGCCAGCGTTTTTTGATTCTCCTTTTCGGCAATACCTGCCTTTTTGCAGATGTCTTCGTACTCCTCGCAGTTCATGCAGGGCTTGCCTGACTCCTCTATAGCCTGCTTGACCTGAAACCAGCTCTGCGACCAGCGGATGCCGATCATCGGCACCTTACCCAGCTCTTCGATGAGGGCTTTTTTAAAGTCGGGAACACCCTCGCCGCTCTTGCAGGATGTGGAATAAAAGCCTTTCACTGCCGGATACTTGCGTTGCAGATGCACAGTGTTGAGATCCCATCCGCAGTTCTCATCCTGCTTGTTGAGGACGACCAGCACTGGTGAGTCTCCGCCAAAGCTCTTGATGTGTTGAAGCCAGTATTCGGGCTGCTCCTCCTTACGGCCATCAAGCACCAAGATATACAGGCTACGCTTGGAAAGGAAGAACTGGTGCGTGGTGTGCTGAATAACTTGGCCGCCAAAGTCCCAGATATTACATTTGATTTCCTTGTCCTTACCCTTATCCTGTGCCTCCCAGCCTCGAATGCTAATGCCGTGCGTGATGTCTTCGTGCCGATTGAATTTTTCGCCAAGGAGCTGCTTGACCAGCGAGGTCTTACCTGCTGAGCCGTCGCCGATGAGGAGGACTTTGACTTCGTTCAGGGGCTGGTCTTCTATCTCTTCCGTTGCAGTTCCGCTTAACTCGCAAGGCAGAAGCTGTATGTCTTCGTGCTGATTGAACGCCTCGCCGAGGAGGACTTTAACTTCGTTGAGGGGCTGGCCTTTTGGTCGGTGTGAACTCTTATGTTTAAAAGCAGCGAAATACTGACGGATGGCTTCGATGCCCTTCGTGGCGATTTCATACGGCGGGGAGCTGAGGGGGTTGCGGCCGACGTAGAGCTCCGTCAGATTATTGAGATGGCAGATTTCTGGCGGCAGACTGCTGAGATGGTTATTGCTGAGGTTAAGCAGTACCAGTTTCCTGAGCTTTCCGATTTTTGGAGGTAATACTTCGAGTTTATTATCCAAAAGGAAACATACTTTTAGTTTCGTAAGTTGAAAAATTTCCAATGGCAAGGTGTTGAACTCGTTGTTGCTGAGGTTAAGCTCCTTCAACTTCGTGAGCTTGCCGATTTCCGGCGGCAGGCTGCTGAACTGGCTGTGGCGGAGATCAAGCTTAGTTAGATTTGTGAGCTTGCCTATTTCTGGCGGTAGAATGCTGAAATAGTTGTGACCAAGGTTAAGCCACGTTAGCTCTGTGAGCTGTCCTATTTTTGACGGCAACCTGCTGATATAGTTGCCGTAGAGGTTAAGGTTCTTTAGTTTCGTGAGCTTGCAGATTTCTGGTGGCAGACTGCTGAACCTGTTGTTGCGGAGATCAAGCTTTGTTAGATTTGTGAGCAGGAAGATTTTTGGAGGTATAGTGGAGAGTTTATTATTCCAGAGGATGAGTTTTTGTAGTTTCTTGAGCTTTCCGATTTCTGGCGGCAAGCTACTGAACTGGTTGTTGCGGAGGTCAAGCTCCGTTAGATTCGTGAGCAGGGATATCTCAGGCGGCAGGGTAGTTATTCCCATGCCGCCAAGATAAAGTTCAGTCGCTCCGTTGGCCTTAGCCTCGTGGATTTTCTTCAGCACTTCTTCGTTCATCATGGCCTGCGCACCTCGGTCTTGGTTATTGGTAAAGAAGACTGGATTACCCTGCACCCGGCCCGGCGATAAATCACCGGGCTATTTTTCGGCTGTCCCTTCAGGACAAGGAGGACGTCCCGAAGGGACGCAACGAACATAGCCCACCGTTTTAACGGTGGGCGGAAGATCAACCGGCCTTTATAGTCGAAGAACCGGAAACCCGCAAAGAGAGAAAACGGGCAAAGTCCAATACCTGCCGGACCGTCTCTTCCGGAAGCGAGGAAAGCAGAGCGGCTGCTTGCTCCGTCGGTGAAAGCCATTGTTCTGTTTCCGCCCTCCAAACCGGGATAAACTGGCCTGCATCAAGAGCGGCAGTTGCCAATGTTTCTCCCTCTGCATCCGTAAACTCAAGCTCGTAGACCGCATCATCATCATGACAATGGACAATTGCAGCCCGCATTCTCGCCTGAAGATGCTGTTCAGGAACATCTCTGATCAATTCCACTATGTCGCCAATATTCGCTTTCATGATGGGAACACCATACCCCAAAGGGGCTATATGAATCAGCTCAGGGTAACACCCTGAGTATAATCCCTCTTTCCATCCACAAAAAAAACTTGCAGTTTCCCCAAATCAGTTTCATACTTATTCTACATTCGTATCCAGCGATACTATTCAATAATGATCGTTTTTGTCAATTCGGAAACACCGTTTCCACCCCTGTCCTTAGCGGGTCGGGTTAATCTGATACAGCGAGGTTATCTATGAAACAACCGGAAATCGCCTACTGGGTCGCTGCCATGCTGGGCACGCAGAAAGGGGTGTCCGACCTGAATATTACGGTGGGTAAGAGTCTTCAGGTGGAGGTCAACGGTGCGTTGACACCGGTGGAGGTGGAGCCCCCGGTGGAGACACTCACTCCCTTCCAGACCGAGGTCTTTGCTCTCAACCTGATCAACGGCAACCAACGCCTGCTCGGCGATCTGGTGCGGACAGGCTCCTGTGATCTTTCTTATGTACTGGGAGAAGGAGCGCGTTTCAGGGTCAATATTTTTACCCAGAAGAGTTATTATTCTTCCGTGCTGCGAAAGCTGGAGACCAAGATTCCCTCGATTGAGGACTTCGGTTTTCCACCCTGTTTCTATGACATGGCGGAAGAGCGAAACGGGCTCATCCTCTTTACCGGCGGAACCGGAACCGGTAAGACTACCTCCTTGGCTTCTATTCTGAACCAGATCAACAAAACACGATCAGTACATCTTATTACTCTGGAAGACCCGATTGAATATGTTCATCCCCATAAAAAGGCTACCTTTAATCAGCGAGAGCAGGGCGATGATTTCGACACCTTTGCCAATGGTCTGCGGGCGGCCCTGCGTCAGGCTCCCAAGGTGATTCTGGTCGGTGAGATTCGTGACCGGGAGACCTTGGAAATTGCTCTCACTGCGGCGGAAACCGGTCATGTGGTTTTTTCATCCTTGCATACCATTGATGCGGGCCAGACCCTGAATCGTATTGTCGGTATGTTTGAACATGATGAACAGGAACAGATTCGGGTTCGTTTGGCCGACACCATTCGCTGGGTGGTCAGTCAGCGCCTCCTGCCCAAGGTCGGGGGAGGTCGCGTGGCTTCTCAGGAAATTCTTCACAGCAGCCTGCGGGTTACGGATATTCTGTTGAATGGTGAGAATGTTGCGGAGGAGAAGACCTTTTATAATGTGATTGAGGAAGGAAGCACCTTGAGCATGAAGACCTTTGATCAGGACATATTGGATCTTTTCACCAGAGGATTGATTGATGAAAAGGCGGCCCTGACCTATTGCACCAACCGCAGCGTGATCAAGCGGGGCATGGATAATATTAAAGCGGCCCGGGGTGAGAGCACGACCAGCATTTCCGGGTTGTCTATGGTGGAGGAAGAGGAAGAGGATGAGGATACATAAGGGGCTTCCTCTGAAATGAGATGTGATGGTGCGTGATGATGTTGCATATGCTTGTATAAGCAAGGAGAGAAGGAATGATCAGTAACTGTCCCCACTGCCAAGGAGCGCTTAAATTTAATGCAGCCCAGCAGGCGAAGATAGAACAGGCTCTGAAGGCGCTAAAGCCGGGCAAACGTCTGCCCTTGAAATGCCCGCATTGCAAGAAACCTATGCAGCTTGATGCTGCCGGAGAAGTGGGGGGCGCTGCCGAAGCAGCGCCGAAAAAGGCTCCTGAGAAGGCGGCTGAAAAGAAACCTGAACAAAAAGCTACTGAAACGGCAGATACAGGGGCTGATACTATTAAGCCTCCCCCTCCGCCCCCTCTCGATTTTCTGGAGGAAAAGCAAGGCGGTATTATGGACGATCATCATGTGCGGGATGTCCCTACGGCCCTGATTCTGCACGGTGACGACGGAATTCGGCACCAGCTGGCTTCGGCTATGGAAGCACTCGGCTATCAGGTGGTAACCTTGACGTCGCCCCAGGAGGCTATTGAACAGGTTGCCTCTATCAGTTTTGCCAGTATTGTGTTTCATGCCGATTTTGAAGGTGTGCCCTTGAATGAGTCAATCTTTCATAATTTTATGCGTGATATGCCCATGGCGAGAAGGCGGATGATCTTTTATATCCTTATGGGACCCCAGTTCACCACCCTTTATGATATCCAGGCCCTTGCCAACAGCGCCAATTTGGTGATCTCGGATGATGACTTTAAGAATTTTCAGTTGGTTCTCCATAAGGCTATTCCGTATTATGAGCAGCTTTTTGGGCCTCTTCTTGAGGAGTTAAGTAATTACGGGAAGTCATAATGGTCGTGTTTTAGGAGAGATTTGGAGGTGTTTTACTCAGGCTGAGAGAGCAGTTGAGGACGGAAAGGCTGGGGCAATAAAAAAAAAGGCAGTCTTTCAGTATGAAACAGTTGTTTTTCAGGAATATCTTTGGTAAAAGTTTTGGGCTTATATTCTCGCCCATGGGGGGCGCCGGAAAAAATAAAAAATTAGCTTATACTGATGACCGGTATGGACCGGTGAACAGGGGAAAAAACACCCATGACTGACAGTGGAATTCAGCCCGCAACTGCGGCAGAAGAAGATGGCATGGAAGATATCAGCTTTGCTGAACTCTTCGAACAGGAAGACAACAACACAGTGATCAATGTTCAGGAGGTGGCGATTGGAACAGTCGTTGACCTGAACAGCGATGCGGTCCTCATTGATGTTGGTGATAAGGCAGAAAGCTATATCGCTATCGGAGAGTTCCGTAGGGAAGATCCTGATCGCGAGATTAAAATCGGTGATCAGTTTGAAGTCTTCATTGAAAAGAGGAAAGAAGAGGGCGGCTTGCTGCTTTCTCGCGAAAAGGCCATTGCCATTAAAGTCTGGGAACGGATTGCCACTATCCAGGAAGAAGACGGCACTATTGAAGGCCGTATCGACAACCGGGTTAAGGGCGGTATGTCTGTTGATATTGGTGTCCCCGCGTTCCTGCCGTACTCTCAGATAGATTTGCGTCCGGTCAAAGACTTGGATGCTCTTATCGGCGAAAGCTTTGAATTTAAGATCCTTAAGTTTAACCGTAAACGGAATAACGTGGTTATTTCCCGTCGGGCTATTCTGGAAGATCAGCGCTCACAGTTGCGCGAGCAGATGCGGGCCACCTTGGAAGAGGGCCAGACCATTTGTGGTGCTATCACCAATATTACCGACTACGGTCTGTTTATTGATCTGGGCGGCATGGACGGGCTCTGTCATATCACTGATCTGTCCTGGGGCCGGGTTTCTCATCCCTCTAAGCTGTATACTGTGGGCGAAGAGATTGAGGTCAAAGTGCTCAAGTACGACCAGGATTCTGATCGCGTGTCTCTCGGTGTGAAACAGCTCAAGTCTGATCCGTGGGAAATGGTACCGGATACCTATCCGATGGGCGCAAAAGTCAGTGGTAAGGTTGTTTCCATCACCGACTATGGTGCCTTTGTCGAGCTGGAGGAAGGTGTAGAGGGGCTTGTGCATATTTCTGAGATGAGCTGGTCCAAAAAACCGCGTCACCCATCCAAAATTGTCAGCGTTGGTTCTGAGATTGAGGTACAGGTGCTGAAAGTGGAAGCCGAGACCAAGCGTATTTCTCTTGGCATGAAGCAACTGCAGCCTAATCCTTGGGATCTGGTGGAAGAAAGTTATCCCATCGGAGCCGTTATCGAAGGGAAGATTAAAAATATTACCGACTTCGGTGTTTTTATCGGTATCGAAGAGGGGATTGATGGTCTGATCCATGTTTCTGATCTTTCCTGGACCGAACGGATTAAGCATCCTTCAGAGAAATATGCAAAAGGTGAAGCTATTCAGGCTGTTGTCCTGAAGATCGACAAGGAGAACGAGCGCTTTTCTCTTGGTGTTAAACAGCTGGAGCCGGATCCTTGGCAGGCAGCGGTGAGCAATTATCCCACCGGGAGTCTGGTTGAAGGAAAGATAACCAACATCACAGATTTCGGCGTTTTTGTTCAGCTTGAAGAGGGTATTGAGGGCTTGGTGCATGTTTCTGAAATCAGCCGTGAAAAGATCAAAACCCCGGTTGGCATGTTCAATGTAGGGGATATGTTGAAGACAGCGGTTATTAATGTATCTGCTGCTGATCGTAAAATCGGTCTTTCTCTCAAGGCCTTGGAAGAGGACGGGGGAGAAGAAAGTACGGACAGCAGTGCTCAAGAGGCTCCCCAGAAGCAACAGCAGGCAGCGACTAAAGCCAGCTCAGGGCCTTCTACCTTTGGCGATCTGCTGAAGGCTGCTGCTGGCGCAGAGGAAGAGAAAGAGGAAGGAGAAGAGGAGTCTTCTGACAACTAACTCTTTTTTTGTGAGCGGCCCAACCTAAAGGGTATGACTTCTTGTCGCTGTATTGAACAGGAAGTCGTACCCTTTCCTGTTGGTACATAACAGGAACAGCATGCAGGAACACCGTTTGTCGCGGTGATATAACGAATTATGATCAATTACAGATTTATTTAAAAGGGACACAAGATGCTCAAGCGTGAATTGGTAAGTGAGGTTACTGAGCAGTTAGGCGGCTATTATAAACAGGATGTAGCTCAGGCTGTCGATATTATATTGGAAAATATAACACAAGCCCTCACTGAAGGAAGACGGGTTGAAATTCGGGGCTTTGGCAGTTTTTCCGTGAGAACGCGTAAGCCGCGTACTACGAAGAATCCGAAGACTGGTAAAATGATGGATATTCCGGCAAGAAAAACGCTGCATTTCACGATGAGCAAGTCACTCAAGGAAGTCCTTATTGAGGAGTAACAGCAAGGCGCCCTTGCAGTATCCTGTGATCGCGTTTGTTGTTTCAAGCCGATCAATCTTGACATATTTAGCATATGTCAAGATTGATCGGCTTTTTTTATGCTTATCCGCCATTAAGGAAAAGGACTCAGTCTGCACTGCACTCATCCTGTTGATTATAATAATCAAAAATGAACGAACCAGCTGAGGTAGCAGCGATTTCCATCTTCTGGAAATTCCTTTGTTGCATCGCCAGTGGCAATAAATCCCCCTGCACTGAGGGTCATCTCATCGCTCAGGCTATAGGTAACTGAAGGAGCAATAAGGACTGAGCCATCATTAAGATCAGTCAGCAGGAGCAGCTGGCAGGTCCAGAGCATAGCAGGCTGAAATCCTGATTGAATGGCCAGCTGATTGGTCATATCCTGATCGGAATATCGATATTCGCCGAGCAGGGTGAGAGAATCGGCAAAACCGTATTCGGCTCCGAGGATAAACTCGGTAAAGACATCGCCCGTCTCCCGGTTATGCAACCGTCCGCCCTCACTGCGTAACTCAATACTGGTTCCGGGCAGACGTCCTTCCAGTTCCCAGCCGATAATATCCAGTGAGGCATCCTCTCCCCAGAGCATATTTCGGTCATTACTGTTATCTCGAAGAACAATCAGGCCTATGTCAGCATACTCCAGATAGCCTTTTAGGCGAATTGCCGCCTTGCCGTCTGCAATGGTGAGATCTGCGTTGGACAGTTCACTCAGGGCGTACTCATAACGAATTGCATCGGTGCCGGTTCGTTCACCGGTTTCTATGGCTTGGGCATCAGCAGGGTTGAAAATATCTATGGGGTTCCAGATACGCCCCACGCCCAGAGGAATACGTTGCTTGCCGACAGACCAGAAATGTCGTTCGCCCTGATATTGGCCATAGGCCCGATAGAGTGAGATCTCGTTGTCCAGTTCGTTATCCAGCTCATTTGGAGAGGTCGTATAGCTGGTCTCATTATCAACGATCAGGGTGGCCGCAAGGTTGCTGTTTTGTTTGTGGCTCAGAGAGAGGTTTGCGCGGATGCGGTTATAGTCCGTGCTCAGATGGGTTCTATCGTATCCGGCAATGTTGGTATTTTCCAGACCCAGTTCCGGGGTGATGCCCAGCAGCCCGGCCAGCAGGAGTTCAGGAAGTCCGCTCATTAGCGATCACCTTTCCGTCTTGTAGGATGACAGAATGCCTGGCTTTGTCAATCACCAGAGGGTCATGGGATGAAAAGATAATAGTGACCCCTTCGTCTTCGTTCAATCGCTGCATCATTTCCATCAGGGATGCGGCGGAGACAGAATCCAAGTTGGCAGTAGGCTCGTCAGCCAGGACCAGTTTCGGGGTAGCGGCCACAGCTCTAGCCACAGCCACCCGTTGCTGCTGGCCCCCGCTCATCTGGGATGGCAGCTTATCCAGGAGGGCGTCAATGGACAGTTTTTCTGCAACCTTTATGGTGCGGTGGTCGCATTCTTCTTGTTTACGTCCTTGGAGCTTCATAACATATTCAATGTTTTCTCGGGCGGTCAGGACCGGAATCAGATTGTAGGCCTGAAAGACAAAGCCGATCTGGTCCCGCCGTACTTGCGAAAGATCGGCTTGGGACAGGCCCGTGATTGATTGTCCGTCAAGAACCACCTCTCCGCTACTCGGGCTGTCAAGGCCTCCGATGATATTGAGGAGGGTTGTCTTGCCGCTGCCCGAGGGGCCGGATAGGACAGCGAGGTCGCCTTGCTCAACGGTCAGGTTAATATTATGAAGGGCATGGACTTGTATTTCTTTGCTGGGCTGAAAGGTCTTGTTGACCCCTGTTATGCGGAGAAAGTCGGTCATTGGATTCAGAGGGTTATAATTACGGGGCGCGTGACGTGATACGGAGTACTTTTTGCGACACAATGTACGATAACCGCCTTGTTGAAACATTTCAATGTTTGAGAGAGAAGGTGGTGAGAAGTTTACAAAGGATTAGGTCGGGGAGGTCTGCGTACGGAGCGATTTTACTCTTGCGTTGCTTGGCGACGCATTGTAGTAATAAAGTATTACCCTATACAATATCAAGGAGGTTACTGTGGAGAAAGATTCAGTTTGTCGGCAGCAGGAAGATGATGAGAATGATAGTTTGGTTTCAAAGTATATTCGTTTTCAGCCCGTATATGCAGCGTTGATTGATCAAGCTTGATGGATTCGTAAAAAGTATCCCTATATAATTATCTGAAATTACTTGTATATAATTAATTTTTCTCTTGCCATAAATTAGTCGGCATGATATTATTGTGTCAATATTACGATAAGATAAGCAAGAGAGCTATGTTAAACATCAAAGATCACAAAACCATCAACATGTTCGACCCCTTTGGTTTCCTCGGGCCGAAGCGTCGAAAAATGCTGGATGAATCATGGGCCGGGATTTTTCGGGATCATGTTCGCCATATTCTTCCGGTTGATCTCCTGGCACTGCATTTCAGTACAAGCATGGGGCGCCCGACTAATGAACTCGTTGCTATGATGGGAGCGATGTTATTGCAGCATATGCATGATCTGACAGACGAAGAGACAGCGGAACAGTTCGCTTTTAACATGCAATGGCATTATGCTCTTGATATCACAAATAACTCAGACAAAGCGGCCTATGTCTGTCCAAAAAGTATTTGGAACATGCGCTTTGTCATGACGAAATACGGACTGTATGACGATGTCTTCCAGGCTGTTGGCGATGAATTCATAAAAATATTCGATGTTGATCCTTCTCTGCAACGTATAGATTCCGTTCACATATTTTCCAATATGAAGCATCTCGGTCGTATCGGGATCTTCACAGGCACCATCAAAAAATTCCTGGTAAATCTCAGACGGCAGCACAAAAACGAATTCAATGAGCTTGACCTGAATCTGCGAGATCGCTACCTGAAGAAAGAAGAGGAAAGTGCCTTCTCTATGGTCAAACCATCTGAATCCGCCAAAACTCTTCAGATGGTCGCCGATGATCTTTTCTTTCTTATCAACAGGTTCCGCTCGTGCCCTGACATTGCGTCCATGCAAACATATCAGCTCATGACACGCATTCTGAAAGAACAATGTATCACAGAGCAAGTCGAAAATACTGATGAACTGCGTGTCATTCTGAAGGCAAATAAGGATATCCCTTCCGACTCTCTTCAGAATCCCTCTGATCCTGACGCCGGATATAGTGGGCATAAAGGCAAAGGATATCAGGTGCAAGTAGCGGAAACATACAGCACAGAGGAAGATGCCGAAACTCTCTCCCTGATCACTCATGTTGATGTGCAGGCTGCCCATGAAAGTGATACCGATGCCCTGCTACCGTATCTTGAGGCTACGGAACAACGTGACATAAAGCCGAAAGAAGTAGCAGCTGATACGCTCTACGGAAGCGACGACAATCACGAAGCGGCAAAACAAAAGGGTGTCAACCTCATCGCTCCTACTCTGGACCGACAAAAGGACCTCTTCTGCACACTGACCGATTTTGAGCTTTCTGAAAACGGTTTTATCATCTCGTGTCCTGAAGGGTGCCAGCCTGTCAAGAAATCCAAGAAAAAAGACAGGTTCAGCATAGCCTTTTCGTCAGAAACATGTAAGAGCTGCCCGAGAGCCAATCATTGCCCTGTTAAACCCGGCAAAAAAGATCTTGCTTATCTCCGCTATAACGAAAAAACCGCCCGTCTTTCCCAAAGAAGAGCTAACGAGCGAACCGATGAATTCAAAAACAAGTATCGGTTCCGGGCCGGAGTCGAGGCCACTATGTCGCAACTTGATCGACGTACGGGAATCAAGCATCTCAAGGTACGAGGCATGAAAGCGGTTCGTTTCGCAGCGACCATGAAGGCAACAGCACTCAATATAATACGGGCAGCTGCGTACAAAAAACGACGAAATAAGGGGAAAAATCCCTCATCACCCTCCATAGGAGGCTGGATTGACCTGATTTGGGTTGTCAAAGAGCATTTTTACGATTTTTTGGACAAAATCAAAATCGCCAAAGTCACATCACCAGCTTTTTGAAATTTTATCCTCATTTTGCTGACTGACTTTTTACCTGGTCATCAAGCTTGTATTGATCTGAAACTGACCCGAAGAGAGCTGCTTGAGGAATGTTTGAAAAGGTCCTTGGGGGATCCAAGAGGAATTTTTGATGATTAGCGCCTATGACAGAGCTCTTGCTTTTTTTTCGGCGATTTTTTTACTGTCCAAGACGGTTGGTCTTTGATGGGCAAGAAAGTGAAGACAATTAACGGATACCGGAAGCCCTGCTGTGAAACTCGGCCAACCGGCTCTGTTAATTGCCTTCACTTCTATTTAAGGCTATATTTTGGTTTTCGTAAAGTTTTTTTTAATATAAATACAGGTGATTAACTAATTCTCGGAGCCGATTTTTTTGGTATATAAAAAAAACGCAATATAGGATTTTGTATTATTTGATAATGTATGTGCAGGTAGCTTTTGGTGCGTATTTTGTGTGTAATTAATACTCATTTTTAACGAGCGATGAATCATGTACTGGAGGACTCTCATAGAAATTTACAGGGAGGTTGACAGAACCGGCTTTGCCCCACCACTCGGCACTGACATAGGGTGCTCTGGTTTACACAGGATGGCTGAATGAACGAGGTCTATGCAGAAAATAAAGAATGGGAAGTCTGATCAACTGGCTCTCCGTTTCTCTCTCATAATCTTGATTACCTTTTTGGCCAGCAACGGAAAAATACCGAGCAGGGCAAAGGAAAATAGCAGGCCTGGCGATAAGATACCGCTTGCAGAATCAATTTTACTGAGTTGGGTGCCTGCATTTACATAGACCAAAGTTCCAGGCAGCATGCCGATTTGGCTGGCTAGATAAAAGACTGCTGTGCGGATGTGGGTCAATCCCATGACCAGATTGATGATAAAAAATGGGAAGACAGGAACTAAGCGCAGGGTTAATAAATAAAAGGCCCCGTCCTGCTCAATTCCCTTATTGACGGCTGCTAGTTTTTCTCCGAATCGTTTCTGGATGGCATCCTTAAAAAGGAAGCGCGCGCCTAGGAAAGCAAGGGTAGCCCCTATGGTACTGGCAAAAGAAACTAGCAGGAAGCCGAGTCCGAGTCCGAACAGGGCTCCGCCGCCCAAGCTCATGATCAAGGCTCCGGGCAGGGAAAGGGCCGTGATAAGGATATAGAGCACCATGTAGCCTGTAATAGTGAGCAGCTGATGCTCAAGATAGAAGCTCTGCAAGAGCTGGCGGCTCGATTTGAGAGAAGCCAGATTAAGGTATTGTTGGCCACCAAAAATAATGAAAAGAACTGCAAAGGCTGTTGCCAGCAGTAACAGGGCGATCTTGCCTTGTTTTTTTTTATCCCGGGGCTTTTTCAGCGAGGTGGGTATGTTTTTTTGTTGGTTTTCTTTCATACGAGATTTTTTTTTCGCTTCCACAGAATTTTTTTGACCAGCGTAGAGGCCTTGCTGAATCCCCGATCACTCTCGAATCATAAACGGAAGGCCATTTTATCCACACTGAGCCTGCGGTCGGCCTGTATCCCCATCGCATTGACGTGTTTCAGCTGGGGGTCATGCTACCAGAAAATATTTTTTACTTGCAGTAACAATCGGTTCTCCCTGGATTTTCAAACTTTTTTGAGATTATTTCTTGACACGTTATCCCGCATCATGGAAAATCAAAAAAGATAGTTGATAATTACTATCGGTAATATGTTGCCTGATGAATAAGATCACATAATTGGAGGAGAATTATGCATGTGTTAAGTAAAATTGGAACTACCGCCCTAGTACTCGGGATATCTTGCGGAATGAGCACAATAACCATGGCTGCACATACTGCAGGAGACATTCTTCTCCGTGTCGGGGCCGTAACAGTTGCTCCCGATACGGAGAGCGGCACAGTTTCAGGGCTACCTGATGGCGTTGACAGCGCCCGAGTTGATGTCGAAGATAACACCCAGCTCAGTTTGACAGCCACCTATATGCTGACCAATAATTTGGGACTCGAATTGCTGGCAGCAACACCTTTTACGCACGACATTGTGGGGCAGGGTGATATTGAAGGCGTTGCGGTGGGTGAAACCCAGCATCTGCCCCCCACACTTTCTTTGCAATATTATTTCGGCAGGAGCAATGCGATGTTTAATCCTTATGTCGGAATCGGTATCAACTATACAATGTTCTTCTCCGAAGAGGTTGATGGCCAACTTATTGACACGCTGAATACCCTGCCGACTATCGCCGCTTTGGGCGGGATAAACTCCATGGATATGGAGCTGGATGGCTCATTGGGTTTGGCAGCTCAGGTTGGTATTGATGTAAAAGTTGCTGAGAATTGGTTTGTCAATGCAGCAGTATGGTATATCGATATTGACACAAAAGCCGAATTAACTACTGATCTCGGAACCACCCATGAGGTGGATGTAGATATTGATCCCTTTGTCTTTAATGTAGCTGTTGCCTATAAGTTTTAATCAGTTTGCCCCTTCTGCCCTCGACTGTTTGTTCTCAGTCGGGGATCCTTTTTTTCTCAAAAATAGCTATTGTAGACGAAAAAATTTTCCTGAAGATCGAGAAAAATTAGCCTGTTATTGTCCCCTAAGGCAAAGTTCCTTCCACCCGTTCTTCAAGGTGTCGGTACAGACCCCGACCTGCTCAGCAAAGAATAACAGGTCCTCAGTTGCGCAATTGACAGAACTGGTTCGCTCCCCCTCCCGCACATCAGTTATTTCCTGCTGAATAAACTCAATCAAGGCTTGGGCTACACTGGCCCGGAACGCATCATTCATTGGCCAGCCTGTCCGTTGACAGAATCGGCGATACCTTTGCCAATTATAGATACTGCGACGCACTCCTCGATAAAGGCCGAGATCTCGATTATCCGGCAATAAATCACGTAGAACGATTTCTTGACAACGCTCTAGCGCCGCTTCTTGCAAGAGTCGCTGTTCGCTTTTGCTCAGGAACAGGCCGGGGCCGTCCTGATCTTCGGTCAAATAGTAGAGCGAGGAATAATAGGCAATCTCAGGCAATTCCCCTGAGTCTCTGAGGAGGAAGAGCTCGTCTTCTACAATGCTGCGGCGCTCCTGCTCGGTCATAAATCACTCGTCAGTCTGTTCGCTAAGTTGGAACAGCGTGCGGACTTGCATAATCCGTTCAGATTGATCAACACAACCATGGTCTGTTTTCAGGTACTGCATAGGATGATGTAGCATTTTTCCGACAATGGAAGAGGCCATTCGTTCAATGCATTTCCGTTCCTTAGTACCAATGCCGTTGAGCCGGGGCAGGGTTTTAGCCAACTCGGCCTGGCAGATAGATTCAGCAACCGCTCTGAGATCGACAATGGTCGGTGTCACCTCCATCCCGTCAAGCCAACGCTGAAACTTCAAGGTTTCTTCTTCAACAATACGACGAGCCTTGACCGCCTCTTTGTCTCGCTGCTCGCGATTCATCTCGACTACATTGTTCAGATCGTCAATATCATAGAGATAAACATTCTCCAAGGTATTTATTTTTGGGTCCAGATCACGTGGCACTGCAATATCGATAAAGAAAAGTGGTCTGTTGCGTCGTCGGGGCATAAGGGGCGCAATATCCTTTTTGAACAGGACCATCCCTTCGGCTCCCGTGGAACTGATAAGAATGTCTACATCAAGAAGCTGCTCAACCACTTCATCCAAACCGATAGCCCTACCCTTGAAACGGGCAGCCAGTTTCATAGCTCGTTTCAGCGTACGGTTGGCGACTACAACCTCCTGAATTCCCTGCCCAACCAAGTGCTCAGCAGCAAGCTCGGCCATCTCGCCAGCCCCGACCAACATGACTCGTTTACCTTGGAGATCACCGAAGATTTTGCGACCTAATTCCACCGCAGCATAGGAAATAGAAACCGCATTGGCCCCGATCCGAGTTTCTGTCCGCACTCGTTTGGCCACAGAGAAAGACTTATGCAGCAGCTTGTTGATAACTAACCCTGCTGTTTTCTGCTCCGCAGCGTGCCGAAAGGCCTCTTTCAACTGACCGAGAATCTGAGACTCGCCAATAATCATGGAGTCTAAGCTGGAGGAAACCATGAACAGATGCTGTATAGCCGCCTCATTTTCATAGACATAAAAACAGCCAGCTACCTCTTCACGGCTTACCTTACCGGCAAAGAGCAAATCAAGCACCTCGCGGCGCATTTGTTTCGGATCTTGACAAATGAACAGCACCTCCACCCGATTGCAGGTGGAAAGGAGATAATATTCCTTGAGTCCGTCCAGCTCCCGCAACTTTTCCAGTGGCTCAACGTAACCTCCTGTGAGAGCCATTTTTTCACGTATTTCCAAGGGAGTTTTTTTATGATTTACTCCAAGGAGAACTATGGAATCATGCCGCATGTGTCGGCCCCCCGCTTAACACAAACCAGAAGGTCAACAAAACCGCACAAAAAGCGATCACGGTTATCCAGGCTGCCCGACGTCCCCGCCAGCCCATAGTGAAGCGCTGATGCATAAGCCCTGCATAAAACAACCAAGTTATCATGGCACAGACCACCTTCGGGTTCCATTGCCAAGGACGACCACCCCATATCTGCCGAGCCCAGATATATCCGGCAAACATGCCCAAGGTCATTAACGGAAAACCGATACTGATACAGTGCTGATTTAACTTATCCAGTGTATCCAGAGAAGGAAGCCGAGAGAAAAAAAAGCCGAATCTTTTCTGCTTCAACTCCCGCTCCTGGAGCAGATACATTATTCCGCCAATGGCGGCTAAGGCCAGAAAGGCATCAGCGATAATGGAAATTGAGGCATGCACAGGCAGTAGCCACGACTGCATCTCAGGCGGTAAGGGAAGGATCTTCCGAGAGGCCAAGGAAGATGCCAGCATCAAGAGCAGGACAATAATCGAGGTAAAGGTACCAGAATTTTTTACAGTATAGCGCCAGCGAAAAGAAAGGTGACAGCAAGCGATTGACCAAGCAAAAAAGGAAATCGTCTCGTGAATACTGGTAATGGGTGTATGCCCGGCCTCTATATAGCGGAAAACAATATTGAGAGTATGCAGGGAGGCGCCAATGATAAAGATAATACGTGCAACATTTCTTATCGGGGCCTTTTGACTGAAAAAAAAGACGATATAAATGACTGTAGCAACAAAATAGGCTGCAAAGCCAGCTTGAAAAAGCAGATAGCTCATCGGGTTTTCATCTCTTTTTCTGTGAGTTCAAGGAGATCAAAATGTATACCAGGCCCGAGGACAGTGTCAAGGTGTTGCGACAGTCGCTCCCATTGCTTACCTCGTATCCAGTGAATTATATCCTCATGGAGAATATTTTGGAATACTATTTTTCGATCAATACCGTCTGTAGAAGAGTCGCTACAAATTTGCGTCCTGAGACGAGACATCAGACGCAGCAAGAAAGCATATTCATCTCCGTACATGTTTTCCAAATCCTGACGTATTTTTGCTGCCAAGGCCGGGCTGGTTCCATTGGTGGAGACAGCGATGTTTAAATTATCTCTCTGGACAACAGCTGGAACCTGAAAATCGCAGAGATCCGGGGCATCGGCCACATTTACCAGCATTCCTGCCTTCTGGGCATCCCGAACAACAGCATTCTGAACTGCCGGATTATCAGTAGCAGCAAACACCAGCAGAGCACCGTCAAGATCCCCGCACTGATAGCCCCTCTTCCGCCACTCAACAGAAGCATCGGCTGCCCGTTCCGCCAACACCTCAGCCAACACCTTGGTAAGCTGCGGACTGATAATCCGCACAGAGGCGTGAGCGTTGAGCAGAGAAAGAACTTTGCGTTCCGCCACATTGCCTCCTCCCACAACAGCACAGAGTTTGCCCGCGATATTTAAGCTGATATGATACACTGCAGAGGAAAAAGAACGATCAACGGGGAGTCAAACGAGTCAGTAGAATCTCTTTATCCTGTTCCAAGCTTTTTAAAACTCGTTTTGAGGCAGAGATAGCATACTCTTTTTCTGCTAACTGCAGAAAAGGTCGGACGGATTTTCTTTGCATATCGTGGGCGAGATAAACAACACCGTCCGGCTTTAAAGCTCGGCGAAGAACAGAGAGCAGAGGCTGAAAAAACTCATCACGAAACAGCACTTCTGCACCAAGGATGATATCATATCGTTCCATTTTCGGCGGATTCAGCCAATCCAAAAGGGAGAACTGAATTTGGTTCAGCTTTGAGGCCGCTGCGCTCACCCTCCCGAAATCAAGAATTATATCCTCATAATCACTCAAGGTAACAGAACAGCCTAATGCTGCGGCTGTTAGGCCGGGTGCGCCAAGGCCTGCACCGAGCTCAAGCACTGTTGTCCCTGAGGTTGGACGTAAATTCACTATGAAGCGAGAAAGGATCACAGCAGCCTCCCAGAGGCGTACCCAAAAGGGAAATTCCGAAGGATTTTTCAGTGGGTCCTTTCCTTCCAGTAGCTGTTCAATGTCGGTAATCTTCAAAAGGTGTAATTGAAGATCATCATCAAGCTTTAACGATTCAAAGCCCACTCGATACTGCTGTTTGATTCTTTGATAAAGCTCCTGAATTTCAGCGGGGAGCGTCTGCGGATCCATAGTATTCTCTTTTTTAAACGACCGCCCGTAGTAGCTACTACAGCTCTTCTTGCAAAAAAAAGACAGGTGTCGTGGTTTTTCCGATAAAAACAAAAAAGCCGACAGCGCATAGACGCTGTCGGCTCTTTTCATGAAAAAGTCAAAGATTTTTTTACGTTTTCAAAAAAATCTTTTGATTTATTTAGCAGCCTTCAACTACTTTTTTCTTCTTCACTTTGACCTGTACGTTGTCACCGTCTTTCAACTCAGCATCCTTCTTGCATTCCATGGTTACAGTAGCTTTTTCGCCCTCAACTGCAACTGTTTTTACTGTGCATTTTTCTGTTTTAGCGAAAGCGGTACCGATACAGAAAGCAAAGGCTGTTACCATCAGGGCTGCAACTACTTTTTTCATTATAATCTCCTGAAATACATTATTAAATATAAGCTGAAAATATTAATAATCTATACTGTAAACTGTTCTTAATATCTTGTCAATACGAAAAAATTATTTACCGGATCCCTTCATTTTCATGCCTTTTTTGTCCTCTTTTTCTTTTTCCGCCTCTGGCGGAATGATTTTTTCGATATCTTGCTTCAAAAGATCGTGCGAAACATATCCGGCATAGGATCGTATCATTTTTCCATCATGACTGACCAAGAAAGACGTGGGTATTCCTGTCACTCCTCCGAAACCACTCACAACATCACTATCCGCCATTAAAACCGGATAGTTAATATTGTCATGCTCGACAAGATCATTGACGATGCCAGCATCGCCATCGTCAAGAGAAAGACCGAGGACGGAAAATCCTTTAGCGGACAAATCTTTTTGGAGTCGAATGAGAGAAGGGATCTCCTGGCGACATGGAGGACACCAGGTTGCAAAAAAAGTCACCAGTAAAACTTTGCCTTTAAAGTCGTCACTACTGATATCTTTCCCATCCACAACGGAAGGCAGTGTGAAATCGGGCATGGGGGTAGCCAGCACTCTACTGCTCAGAGCCAGTAATAAGACGGCACACACAACGAACGTCTTTTTAGTGATTGTTAAATTCATGAAGATCTCCTGCATGATATATTTTGACGCGTAATGAGAATCAGCTCGACTTTTTTGTTTATATCAGTATTTATATCTATCTTAATGAATTTGTCAACAAAGAAGCATATCCGATTTACGCTCTCTTACAAAGGAAAACGTTAACGGTCTGAAGCTGTATATAAGTGCTTCAGTTGTGCATCTCGTCTTTCTTCTTCATATCCAGCTTTGCGCTCCTTGTAAAAACCATTGCGTCTTTACAAGGTTTTGTGTAATGGTTACATGTTACACAGCCCCATAGGGGCCTTGGCTTTTTTATTGCCCTTTTTAAAACGACTTGAAATTCTATGAAAATACGCTTTTTATATATTATATTAATAACTTTTTTTCTTGTTACGTATGCGTTTATCGCCCAATCTGAAATTATCGACTCCAGTGTTGCGGTGGTGAATGAGGATGTCATCACGCTTTCTGATGTTAACAAGATTGGTGAAGCTATTTTTCGAAAAATTGCCGAAGAGGCTCCACCGGAACAACAGGAGGAAGCGCTGAAGCAGGCACGGAAAAAAATTATAACGCAGCTTATTGAGAACAAATTGCTCACACAGCAGGCGACCGCACTTCATATTTCCGTTGCTGAGATGGAAATTGATCGTGCACAGAAGCAGGTGCTACAACGAAACGGCTTCACTGAAGAAGGTTTTAAGGCCGAACTGGAAAAGACAGGACTGAGCGAAACCCAATACCAAGAAACTCTTCGGGAACAGATCCTTCGCAGTAAGCTGATTAACTATGAGGTACGCTCTAAGGTTGTTATTCCAGATGAGGAAATAGAGAGATACTTTGAGCAGAAATACAGTAAAGAAGCCGAAACAGAGAGTTATTATCTTTTACAGCTCGGCGTATCCTGGACTGATACTGCCAAGACATCTGGACTACCGGCAGCGAAAAAGAGTGCACGAAAAC
The DNA here is from genome assembly GCA_942492895.1 of Candidatus Electrothrix laxa. Classification (GTDB taxonomy): domain Bacteria; phylum Desulfobacterota; class Desulfobulbia; order Desulfobulbales; family Desulfobulbaceae; genus Electrothrix; species Electrothrix laxa. The sequence goes on along the minus strand of OW818652.1, from coordinate 2,510,675 downwards.
GAATCGATGCGGTGTATACGCTTGCCAAAGAAGGAAAAGAGTTCAAAGAACTTGCTCGCAAATACTCAAATTTACCCTCTGCCGCAGATGGTGGAGATTTGGGCACTTTCAAAAAGAACGAAATGGCTGCGTATATGCGAGACGCAGTAATAGCCCTCCAGCCGGGAGAAATTAGTCCTGTCATTGAACGTCCTGACAGCTATATGTTTTTCAAACTTCTGTCGAGCGGACAGGAAAAAGAAGGCAGGGAAAGAGTACTTGACGAGAATATTAAAGAGGAAATTCGCAATAAACTGTATAAACAGGAAGCAGAGGAACGCTATGAAAAATGGCTGGAGAAAATACGAAGCGAGGCATATATTAAAATTCTCTGATTGCCGCAAAAAACATCGGGTCAGCAGCTGCTTTCTTCTGCCCGTATATAATGTTTTGAAAATCCAATAACTTTAGATGGCTACAGTTGATGACCAAACAAGAAAAGAGTGACCCTCAAGATACCAGAGAAACGCTGGGAGAGAGCTCTCCCCAACAGGAAAACGAAAATTTGCCTATAGGCAAGCTCCTGCGTCAGGTACGCGAAAAAAAGGCTTTGACGATCCATGATATCTCGCAGGAAACAAATATTTCTTCTTCCAATCTGACCGCCATTGAGCTTGGCAACTATAATGAGCTGCCAGCAGACACCTTTATCCGGGGCCAGATAATTATTTATGCAAAATTTCTCGATATTGACGGGCCAGAAGCTGCGCGTTTATTTTTTGAAGAACGATCCCAATGCTTAGCAACCAGAGAAAAAAAACCATTCAATCAGCAGGGGCAGGGACTGTCGACTAAGCAACTCGCTGAATCGACCCATATTTCATCCGCGACTTGGGCTATCAGTCTCCTTTTGCTGATTATAACTTTTCTTGTTGCTTTTAGCTGGTATACAGGCTGGAATCCCTTTGCGTACTTTTTCGGAGAGGAGCCAACTTCAGTTAGTACTGTTACTGCGGCAGCTCAACCAATCACACCCGAGCCTGGGTCTGACGCTGATATGCTCCCCAACGGGAACATATCCAAAGGCACTGTAGTACCATCCGTTATGGCGCCTGACTTGGCAGTGGTACAGGAAGGGCTTGCAGTAACTGACAGCAATCCTATTGAACAGGATGCGGTCTCTGAATAGCCTGTTTTGTCGCACCAAACCTGCCGTACCGGATGCATTGTTCTGAAAAATGTTGATTTTGGTGAATCGGATAAAATTGTCACCCTGTACAGCCCGGATAGAGGCCGCTTTGCCGTTATTGCCAAAGGGGCCAAACGTTCGCAAAAACGGTTTGTCAATAAACTGGAAGAGTTTTCTCTGCTTGATATCAGCTACCGGCCAGCCAAACATAACCGCCTTTACTTTCTCCGTGAGGCGGAGCTGAAAGAGGCTTTTCTCTCCCTACGGACTTATTGGCAACGATATTGCGCGGCGATGCTGGCCAGCGAACTCGTCCTTCGTTTTACCGGGGAGCATGATCCAGACAGTCGAATTTTTTCCTTACTCCATTGGCTTCTGGAGTCTCTTCATCATGGAGCTTCTCCCTTGGTAACTGTTGTTTTCTTTCATCTTCATCTGCTCGACGCCTGTGGTTACCGGCCCAGGCTGGAGCATTGCGCGGCTTGCTCCTGTTTGCCGGGTAAAAACAGGGTTCTTAGTTTTACCCTTCAGCCGGGTAACGGTACCCTTCTTTGTAGTCGTTGCAGTAGCAACACCGGTCGTTCTCGTTTCACCCTTTCACTACAAAGCCTTAAATTTCTCCAAACAGCGCAAAAAATGACAATCAAGCAAATGCACCGTTTGCAAATGCCTGAGAACGTCGCCTCTGAATGCCTGTATGTTCTCTACAGCTACTCTAGGTACTTATTGCAAGCCGATATCCACTCCTGGAGCTTTTTTTCGCAAATCACCAAGAAAGGGAGAGCGTTTCACAGCGCACTCTGATCAAGTTTGATAACTTCTATAAGTTTAAATTGGTTGTTCCCCAGTCACGCATCATCGTGATGATTTCCCTCATACTTTCTCTATGCTTGGCAAGAGCGTACTCCGCCTTTGGCTGCACTTTCGCATAAACCTTACGGTTGACAATCTTATTGTGAATTAAGGGATAGAGCCCGATTAAATCCTCGTCAGGGTGAAACTCACCATTTGCCCTACATTTTTATTTCTCAATACGGCATTTTTTCCTTGCCAAGTTTTTCAAAAAGCAGTATTAACCCGCGCCCTTTTTTTTTGAAACGAAGAACTGTGCAAAAATAACTTAAAATCAAGAATATAAGCTCAGAATTCGTTCCGAAGAAAAAAATATGCGTTTGACCGTACTCTACTGCTTTCGATTTCACATCGGGTGATTTGCGAGCAGGCTTTGCAAAACTCTTTTTGAGGAGACTGTATGCCATGATTTATCCAAAAGAATTTGGAATCAATCCCCTGTATCCGCAAGCTGTTGACTTTGAACGCATCTACAAAGATACACTTTCAGGTTCAGGTATAATCACCAAGAGATATTTTGCTCAGGGTGATTTAATGGCAATGGTAGCAGGAGAAGAAGTATCGGAGATACTCCAGCATACCCTTCAGATTGCACCGGATCGCCATCTGTATGACCCTTATTTTTCAGGATACTTTCTTCATTCCTGTTCACCGAATATTTCACTCGATATGGAAAGGCGGACAGTAACCGCCCTTTGCGATATCGAGCCAGGCAGCTTTCTCTATATGGATTATGCTGAAACGGAAGATGTTCTCTTTAAACAGTTTCCCTGTTCCTGCGGCAGCCCCAACTGCCGTTTATGGATAACAGGTCGCAAGGAAGGAGACAGCGTTGCACACGCCGTCGCGCAAGGAAACCCTGCCGCGCTTATGGCGGCAGTTAATTTCGCAGGCGAGGGCTGATGAACAGCAGGCAGTATGCTACCTGGTGGCAGAGACAGGATCTCTGCTACCGGGGCGGACAACTCTTTTTCGCGGATCGGGCGGTCAGGCAATTGGCTGCCCAGTTCGGTTCACGGTCCTTTGTCTACTCATTTGCCCGAGTACGAGAGAACCTGAATCGACTTCGACAGGTTTTGGATGAGGCAAAGCTGGCAGGCGGCTTTTCAGTTTTATACGCCATGAAGGCCAATCGCTTCGCTCCGCTGCTGACCCGACTTCAGGAAACAGGCCTCTGCGGTATTGACGCCTGTTCCCCGAACGAGGTCGAATTGGCAGTCAGCTGCGGATTCAAGCCCTCTGATATTTCATTTACTGCGGGCAATCTGTCCCGCGCGGACTATGAAGAGCTCGCCCGCTATGACGGGTTGTTTATGGATTGCGATTCCCTGCACGCGATCCGGACTTGGGCAAAATATAAACCAGGTGCCAAGATCGGCATACGGATCAATCCGGCTGCCGGGGTGAGCCGCGAGGCAAACACTGCCCTGCAATATGCCGGGAACAAGGTCACCAAGTTTGGGATCTACCAGGAGCAGTTTGATGAGGCACTGGCAACGGCTGCGGAATGCGGGCTGACTGTCCGCAAGATTCATTTCCACACCGGCTGCGGCTATCTCACACCCCAACTTGAGCAGCTGGAGGCCGTCATACAGCGTTGTATGTGGTTTGTAGAACGCTGTGATAAGCTGGAAAAAGTGAATATGGGAGGAGGTCTTGGTGTTCCCCATGATGCCTCTGACCAGCCCCTTGATCTGCACCAATGGGCTGATGTACTGAAAAGAAATTTCAGCGGTACCGGCCTTCATCTGGAGGTGGAACCGGGAGAATACCTGCTCAAGGATGCTGGGCTCCTGCTGCTGGAAAAAACCATGATCGAGAAAAAGAAAGACACTCTCTTCCTCGGGGTTGATGGGGGTTTTAACCTGGCACCGGAACCGGCCTATTACCAACTCCCCCTGCAACCGGTTCCTCTGGATCTGGGCAACGGGCAATTCGTACCGATGCGGGTGGTCGGCAATATCAACGAGGCTATTGATGTATGGCATGACGAGTCCTGGATGCCCGACATGGACGGACAAGAGTATCTGGCCCTGATCAATGCAGGTGCCTATTCATCCTCAATGGCTTCAAATCATTGTATGCGCGGTCAGTTTAAGGAATTTCTGCTGACGTAATTTTTTTTCCCGGCAACTGCTCCGGCCCGAAGGCAGCTTTCTGCTGCCTTCCCCCCTCCTAGGGATTCCGCTTGCATTTTTCCCCTTACTTCTTTTTTTTAAAACTCTTCTCATTCCCCTTGAGCAGCCGCTCGATATTCTCATGATGTTTGATCCAGATCATGACAACAATAAAACAGGCAAGGGGAAGCTTCCACGTCGGTTCTGCGAAAAAATACAAACAGGGCAAGACCACAGCTGAAGCCAACAAAGAACCAAGAGAGACAAACCCGCTTGCTGCAACCGTGGCGATAAAAACCGCCAAGCTGATTAAAACCGCCTTGGGGGCCAGATAGAAAAAAACTCCCAAGCCAGTGGCCACCCCCTTCCCACCTTTAAAGCCAAGATAGACCGGAAACATATGCCCGATCACCGCAGCAGCACCGCAGAGGGCGATCACCACATGACGATTTGCCGTATCGTCAAGTAACCATCCGGCAATGAACATCGGGAGATACCCTTTTGCGCAATCAAGAAGAAAGGTTAAAAAACCAAGTTTTTTGCCCAGCAAGCGGGAAACATTGGTAGCACCGATATTTTTACTCCCCTGTTCACGGATATTCACTCCTCGACCACGGGACAGCAGAAGGCCAAAGGGAATAGCACCAACGAGGTAGGAAACTATAATGAAAAAGAAATGGGAAAAATGCATTATCGTCTGTTCAGGTTACATGCAGAGGTTTGTCCGAGGGCTGTAATCAGATTTCTAAAAAAGAGCGTGGCAGCTTTATCATCGGGATGACGCTGTTCTTCCTCTTCATACATGGAGAAGAGGCGGGTCAGAACGTGCATTGCATCTTCTTCAGTCAGTTCACCCAAATGCTCCCAGGCTTCGTTTGATGAGCTCATATTTTTTATAAAATTTCGGCAGTGATAAAAAAAGTACCGGGTCTCCGGCAGGAAGGATAATTTTTATTTCTTATTCTTTTTCAGGAGAAAGTCAAGCGTACAAAAGAAGACTCAAGAATATTTTTTGCTCATGCCACCCCGGAGTTCTTTCTCATTGGGAATGCTAAAATTCATAACAACATAATAATCTTAAGCTGTTGGTTTTGTCAAGACTTGGCGGCTGGCCGCAGCAAGGGGCGTTTCCCAAGTATCAGTAGATCGGGAAAGTGGGGAATGAAAATATTGAATACTTTTGCCTTGACTGCCGAAATAGATAGTACGGCTATTTTTCAGGTGCAGCGGAGGAAAAGTAGGTAGACAAGAGGAATGCGTTTTATTTATGGTCTTGAATTTGGATACACGAGAAGGGCGCAGCGTTCGACCGGGCCGCACAGAGGGCGGCCCCGGCCTTGTTTGAAGAGAAAGAAAAGGAATGTTTAGGGAGTGGTCGCGGGTTCCTCGGCCTCCAGGTCAATAGAGAGCACAGCAATATAGTCGCTTTCCCCAATGCTCATGCCTTCAGTAGGGTAGGGCTTCAGCTCCTGCAGAGTGATGGTGTAACCGTTATAGGTCTCTGTGCTAGGGAACTGAGGGCCGGTGTTCAGATGCACGGTTTCAAGGTCTCCGCCGCTCAGCTCCAGCATGATTTCAGCATTTCCTTCCCAGGCGCATTGCATATCAGTGGGGCAGCGGGAGTCCTCAAGAACTGAGGTCAAGCGGATGGTGAGATCGTTATTTACTTTTTTGGTGGCACGCGGTTGCAGCTCAACGATCTGGGGAAAGTTCTCCTGCTGCTTGTTTTGGGCGCAGGCAATAAACGTGACCAGACAGACGCAGAGCATCAGTAATTTCTTCATTTTTTCTCCTCCTTTTTTGTGGCGGGGTAAGTTTTTTCGCTTCATTTTTATTTGTTGTTGCCGAATCCCCGCTGTTCAGTGGCAGCAAAGTTTTGTTCGTATTTAAGGTGTATGTTGTTCTAGTAAAGAATTAACATAAAGAGATATATACGATTTGTCACTTGAATTCAGGACTGCTGGGAAATGATAATTATCGGGTTATCTGTAAGGCCTTTTCGTATCCGGGTAAGCTGGTGATCAACGGGTGGCTTTTCCAAAAATAATCACTGTATTCCAGCAGGGTCAGGTTATAGAGTAACTCGTTACTTTGTTTATCTGTAAAATCATCAGGAGCGTCCGGGTGCAAGTCGATTTGGACAAGCCGAGTGTAATCGCTGTTGCTGATGAATCGGCGATATTCGTTGGCCACCTGTTTGACCGCTTTTTCAGCTGCGGCTCGGTCAATGCGTTCTTCCTCACTATAATTGATCGCCACCTTGAGAAGGCGCAATAGATCTCTGGGGTGACCTCCGCTGTAGCGAACCAGATAATCCACCGTGTCCGGTTCATCAAAGAGCTGTTCCGGTACCCGGCGCAGGGCTAGCTCCCGCATGACAGCTATGTTTTCCGGTAGCTCTTCCCCGTCCCGATCGCGAACCTTGAGCATGGGCAAGCGAAAGGGCTGACTAAAAATGGCATTGATGGTGTTGACCTGATGGAGCAGGTGGATAGGGGCGCAGTAGATGAAGAGCCCGTTGATCTGGGTGAGCTGGTGGACATTCTCGATAAAGAATTTGGGTGCATCTTCTTGATCCAGGCGGTCGGTGCCGTCCACGGTAAAGAGGATGCGTTTGCCCTTGCCAGCCACCCGAATTTTTTCCTCGCCATCCTGGATAAGCTGGTTAAAGGCCTCGGTAAATTCGGTGAAATTATTGCGTACTACCAGGCGCAGTTCTTCCCGATAAGTAGACGCGATGTTTATTTTGTTGGTCAGCTCGCCAAACAGCTTGCTCAGTCTGGGTAGGCCAGTTTGCACTTTTACCCCGGCCTTGACCTCAGTAGCAAAATCCCGGAGGGAGGTATGCGCTTCCACCCGCTCTTTGAACCAGTTCTCTAAGCTGGTAAGAAAAATTTGGTCAATGGTGATACCCTCTTCCTGCTCTAGTTTCTTCAACAGGGCCGCTGCCAGGGCCAGAAGCACATCCGAGTATTTCAGATTATTGATGTCCAGTTTTTCCAGACAGTCGAGATGGATGACGTAATAGCGATCAGGATGGTGAAGATAGGTAGCGGTGCGGAGAAGCTCGGTGCTCTTGCCGCAACCGCGATGACCAGTGAAGAGGATGTATTGCTTCTGGGGCGTGGCGGATGCTGTATGGGCGATGCCCTGATTATCTACATTCAGTTCCCTGTGCAGCCGTTTGATGCTAAAATCTCCCCGAGCTTCGCTGGTATCGACAAAAAGGCCTTGGCTCAGTTCATCATCGGGTCGGAGTGGCTCATTATAGTCCAGTCGGTTCTTGGCTTCCCAGATGGAAATATTTTCGTTCCTGTTATCCGTCATCTCTTGCGTATGCAATAGCAATGGGTAATTGCTCTCCCGACGGTGTAACAACAAATCTGTGTTCGGTGAGCTTATTTCATGGGTGTTATATATTGATCTGTTCGGTATAATAACCGATATTGTAACAAAAACCGTTCTTTTTTTCTTTCAATTACTTTCCGTTTGCTCTTCTTGTCTATGTTTCAGCTGAGAATTTACCCTAGAAAAACAGCTCTCTTTTTTTTGGCAATTGTAGTCTCGTTAACGGTGCTGCACAGTATTGCCCTGACTGTTTTTTTATATACAGAGAATCAGGATCTGCTGGAGATTACAAACTATGTTGACTTAGATATTGAAAAGAATATACCATCTCTTTACTCGGCTTTTGCGATCTTTCTTTGCTCCCTTCTCTTCTTTTGTATCTCCTCATTGGAGAAAAAGCAAGGAAGAAGGCGGTGTTATTGGTTAGGGTTGGCCGCTGTTTTTCTCTTTCTTTCCCTGGATGAGTCCTTGGCTTTGCATGAAGGGCTTGGTGATTTAACAGAAGAATATATCCAGCAAACAGGGATTATGCAGGCCAGAGGTTTGCTTTATTTTCCTTGGATTATTCCCTACGGTATTTTGACAACTTTACTGGGCATGCTCTATTTTCGTTTTATCTTGCGTCTTCCCCGTAAAACAGCCGTTCTTTTGATCCTTTCTGCCGGTATTTTTCTTACCGGGGCTGTTGGTTTTGATATGTTCGGCGGGAGAGAAGCGGAAATCCACGGCTATTACAGTGTCATGTATACGGTGCTGTATACCATTGAAGAGTTTTTAGAAATGAGCGGGATTGTCCTGCTTATGTATACTCTGCTTGATTATATTGAGCAGCAGTTCGGACATTTCTGTCTTTCTCTCCAGGTTCAGGAGCCGTAAAGGGGATGTCCTGTTATTCTTGCATCTGGCCCATCATCTGAACAAAATAACGAGCCGCCTCTGGAGTTTTGCCCCAATGGAGATGGACATAGCCAGCCAAGGTGTTGTCTATGAGATAGCCTTCTGCACGACCGTCATCCAACATATAACCCCGTTTAATCTCCTCAGGCATTTTATCGATGGCTGAGTAGTGAAACTCGTGTCCGTAACAATGGTTGCCTGCGCTACCGAGGATCGTTGTATTCTGCATTTCCACCTGCCGGTACCCCAGTCTGCGCAGACCCTGCTGCATCCGTGAAACCACCGGGTAAACCCCGACCATCGAGTACTGCTTTTCCTCTGCGGTAACGATTGCCTTAGTCAGGTACATGAAACCACCGCATTCGGCATAGACCGGTTTGCCAGAACGGGAAAAGTCCTGGATCTCGGCTCGGATGGAGGCGTTGGCTGCCAAGGTCTCGGCATGAAGTTCGGGATAGCCGCCGCCCAGATAGAGGCCGTCAAGACTATCAGGCAGACCGGCATCATGGAGGGGGCTGAAGATAACCAACTCCGCACCGACTTTTTTCAGCATGTCGAGATTATCTTGGTAATAAAAGCAAAAGGCTTCATCTCTGGCAACACCGAGGCGTACCTTGGTCGTAGCAGATGATGTGGGGCCTAGGCCTAGTGATGACGAAGAAGCGGGCGATGAGGACGGGGTCGGCTCAGCCGTTTTAGGTTGTATTGCGTCTGGCTCAGGCTGTTGCGCTATTTCAAGAAGCAAATCCAAGTCGAGATGCTTTTCCATGAGCTTAATCAAGCGTTGCCGGTTGAGCTCTACCTCGGTACCCATATGCAGTCCGAGATGACGGGAGGGTAGGGACACTGTATTGTCTCTGGGTAAGGCCCCGATAATTTGAGCCCGACAATGTTTTCTGACCGCATCGCTGATCATCTGCATATGCCGCTCACTGCCCACCCTGTTGAAAATCACGCCAGCTACTTTGATCTGGGGGTCAAGCTCCTCAAAACCTTTGACCACAGCAGCCACACTTTCTGCTGCGGAACGTACATCCACCACCAAGAGAACGGGAATATCAAGAAACCGGGCCAAAGTCGCAGCCGAGCCTTGGCCGCCATCAAATAATCCCATGACCCCTTCAATGATTGATATCCCTTCATTGGATGGATCTCCTGCCAGAGGAGCATGGGTGTGGAAGATGTCTTGTACATAATCTGCGCCACACATCCGTACATCCAGATTACGTGAAACCTGATCGGTCATCAGGAGATGCAGGCTGGGATCGATAAAGTCCGGGCCGCATTTAAAGGGCTGGACATTCATGCCGCGTTGCTTGAGGGCCGCCATGACACCCAAGGTGACTGTGGTTTTTCCGCAGCCGGAATGGGTTCCGGCTATGATAAGGGCGTTTTTATTACTCGTCATAAGGAGAGGGGGGTGGGGAACTGGCTGGATTGAATATGTTTTTTTTCGGTCAATTGGGGCTCAGAGTGAAGGGACTATAAATTAGTTAAGTGATATAGTAACTCACATTGAGCGGGTTGTCTTTTTTGAAAAATAGATTAAAATTCACCATAATTCCATACTGTTCGCTATAACCATCTTATAATACTGTAATAATGGAAAATACTCGGTTGAACGAATTGATCATTTAGGCATAGTGGCCGGAACAATTAAAGATCTCGGACTGGTAGAACTTATTGACTCCCACTTGGGCCATTATGAAAATGAAACTTTGTCCGCTGGGGAAACCGTAGCTGGAATGATATTGAACGGATTAGGTTTTTCCAATAAGCCCATGTCGTTGACCCCTTTATTTTTTCAGACCTGTCCTCTTTCTTTGCTGTTTAGGGACGGAGTGAATGCCGATGATTTTAATCGTTTCAAACTCGGGCGCGTCCTCGACCGTCTGCACAATTTTGGAACCGAAGCACTTTTCAGTCACATAGCTGTCGATGTCTGTGAAAAAGAAAACATTGACTTTCGTTTCAATCATTTGGATACAAGCGCTTTCAGTCTGACGGGTGAATATCTTCCAGATGCTGATGAGCAGGCGATTTCTATCACCCACGGACATTCTAAAGACCATCGCCCTGATTTAAAACAGGTCATGCTTGAAATGATGGTTACTCAGGATGGCGGAATTCCAATTTTATTTAAAAGCTTAGACGGTAACAGTTCAGACAACACTGTCTTTAAGGATCGTGCGGCAGCTCTGATCAAAGAGTTTGAACAGTCTGAAACCCCTCGGTATATTGTAGCCGACTGCAAGATGTATACTCGGAAGAATGCCCCAAATTTAAGTAAACTGCTTTTTGTCACCCGTATTCCTCAAAATATAAAAGAAGTTGAAGAAGTTATCACTCAGGCCTTGGATAACACAGATGACTGGCTGGAATTCGATGACGGACCTAACGTCAAGATGTTCAATGTGGAGCATTATGGAATCAGGCAGAGGTGGCATGTTGTTTCTTCTGAAGCTTCTCGTCAAAAATCCGTCAAAAAAATCGAAAAAAAGGCAAAAAAAGAAAGAGTTAAGATCCAGAAAGCAACTTTTCACCTGCAAGCGGATCGCTTTCACTGCGTAGAAGATGCAATCAAAGCAGGCGAGAAATTAGCCAGCAGATGGAAGACCCACAGCCTATCATCGTATGAAATCATAGAACATAAACAGTACAAAGGGAAAGGACGTCCGAAAAAAGGTGAACAACCTGTCGCAATTGATTATCAGATAGTTTTAGCAGCACAGCTTGACAGCGACAAAGTGGATCGACTGCAAAAAGTAGCTGCATGTTATATCATAGGCACTAATATCCATGAAGAACATCTGTCTGTACAGGAAGTTCTTGATGCCTATAAGGAACAAAACCATGCGGAACAAGGGTTCCGTTTTCTGAAGGATCCTTTATTTTTTGCTTCCTCCTTATTTTTAAAAAAGCCGTCTCGAATTTCTGCATTACTTATGGTCATGGTGCTTTCACTGTTAGTTTACGGGATAGCAGAAAGACGAATGCGTAATCGGTTAGCTGAACAGCAGGAAACCGTTCCTAATCAAATTAATCAGCCTACTCAGACACCTACTTTGCGCTGGATTTTTCAGTTAATGGGCGGAATCAGTCGTATCAAAATCACTGTTGGAAACCGGGTTAAATATGTTTTTGACGGCATTACCGAGCTGAAAAAACGAATACTGTTACTCTTTGGTGATGGTGTGGCTAATATATATCAAATTTCATAAAACCGCACCCGCTCAATGTGAGTAGTAATCGTAACAAAACTGTATTGTCAACAGACAGTCGTCAGGCAATCTACAGTCCGCACTGGACAATCCCTTCTTGCTGGTTTACTATAAACTACTTTCGTCGATTCATCCTGATTTTAAACATTATTTCTGATTCGTTTTAAGCAAATGGGTAAGCTGGTAAGAGAATACGTCCGATGTTACCGCATCGGTATAGATACCGGAGGCACCTGTACCGACGGGGTCCTCATTGATGATGCCACCCTGGAAGTGGTGCATTCGGCCAAAGAGCCGACCACCCATCATAACCTGGGGATCGGTGTTGGTAGGGTGTTGAAAAAACTGCTTGCTTCAGACATTGCCCCAGAAGACATTATCGGGCTTTCCGTGTCCACGACCTTGGCCACCAATGCTGTGGTTGAAGATCGAGGTGCCCGAGTGGGCCTGCTGGTTTTCGGCTATGTCCGCCATTTTAAGCTGCCCATTACCGCGAATATTTTTCTGAAAGGCGGGCATAAGATCACCGGGGAAGAGGATGAGCCCCTGGATATCGAAGGGCTGGTTGATTCGGTCCACGGCCTGAAGGACGAAGTGGACAGCTATGCGGTCTGCGGCGGCATGTCCATCAAAAATCCGACCCATGAGCTGGTGGCTGAAGAGGCCATCACCATGATTGATCCTAAGCCGGTTTTTTGCTCCCATCAGGTCAGCGGTAATCCGGGTATGCGGGCCAGAGCCGCCACTGCCTGTCTGCATGCCAAGCTCATGCCTTTGATGGTCACCTTTCTTTCTTCCATCAAGATTTCCATGCTCAATGCGGGCTTGAATTGCCCGGTGACTATTATTTGCGGGAACGGCAAGGGGGCTGGGCTGGACACAGCAGTCCGCCGGGCCGCGATCACTATGGCCAGCGGTCCGGCGGCCACGGCTCGCTTCGGTTGTACAGCCGGAGAACCCACCGCTCTGATCGTTGATGTGGGTGGCACGACTACGGATGTCTGCATGATTCGTGATGGGCATCCGGTCCTGAGTGATGAGGGCTGCCGGATTGGGCAATGGAAAACTCATGTTGAGGCCATTGATATGTACACTGCTGCTGGTGGCGGGGACTCCCATGTTATCTGCTCTTCAGATTATGATTGTTCTTTGGAGCAGGGGGGCGGTTGCACGCAGCGGCCAAAAATTCGTCTAGAAGCAACACGGGTTCAGCCTCTTTGTATGACTGAGGATGTGCCTGATCCTGAGCAATGGCTGGGCTGCGGAATGCGCAATGCCGTGATTCTGCCGGTTGAGGGCTTGAGCGATGAAGTTGTGAGTGAGGATGAAATACTTTTTTGCCTTCGGGAGCATGGTCCGGCCAACTTAGAGACACTGACCCAACAGACCGGCCTGTCTGGGATCTTTCTTGAAAAGCGACTGGAGCGTTTGGCCTATCTCCAGCAGGTCAGAATGGCCGGTTTCACCCCGACTGATGCCCTGCATGTCTTGGGTAAGCTGGCTATCGGCAGTAAGGAGCAGGCTGAGCACGGGGCCCGTGCCTTAGCCGCCTCTCTGGATATTGGTGTTGAGGCCCTCTGTCTTCAGGTGGTAGCGGAAGCAGAGAAGACCATTGAGGGTATTATCCTTGATTACCTCGGGCGTAAGGTCTGGCATGATGTCGAGGCGGCTCCCTTTCTGAGCAGTATGGATAATGAGCTCTTCTCTCTCCGGGTTGCGGTGAAGGTACCGATTATTGGGATTGGTGCGGCGGCCCGCTGTTTCCTGCCCGCCGTGGCTGAGCGCCTGCACACCACGGTTCATTTTCCTGAGCATTATGAAGTGGGAAATGCGGTTGGGGCGGCTTTGATCAGCCGGGAAAATGATGGTGTGCAGCTGTTTTAAGCAAGTCTTTCTCCTTGTCAGTATAAGCTTGCTTGGCATTCTCTGCCTCCCTCTTCCCTAAAATCGCTTGAGCTGACCAACAAGACAGTGGAATGCCGTTTGTACGGTGCATTTTTTTCAAGATCATATCTCAAAATAGATTCATGGTATTCAGTTCAGAATTATTTATTTTCGGCTTTCTTCCCTTTTTTTTTGCTTCGTATTATTTAGTTCCCAAGCAATGGAAAAATATTCATATCCTTCTTGCCAGCTTGTTATTTTATTCCTGGGGAGCGCCAAAATTTATCTTTTTCATAACCCTCTCTACTTGCTTTGATTATTTCCTTAGTATTAAAATATATAGATCCAATCCTACTACCCAAAAACGACTTGTTGCCCTTTCGATTTTGACCAATCTGTCCATCTTGGCGTATATGAAATATGCCAATTTTTTTATCGAAGAAGCAAACCACCTTTTTGCTCTTTTGGGAACCGAGGCGATATCTTGGGTTAACATAACCTTGCCTATCGGCATATCCTTCATTATATTTCAGAAAATCAGCTATATAATTGATGTAAAAAGAGGAGAAGTATTCCCATCTAAATCAATCATTGATTTTATGCTCTATATTTTTATGTTTCCTCAATTAATTGCTGGCCCTATAGTTCGATATCATGATATTGAGGAACAAATCAGGACTCGCCTCTTTAGATATCAGGATTTCTACAATGGCTTTTTTCGGTTCTGTATTGGTCTTGCAAAAAAAATACTTCTTGCTGATAGCCTTGGAGGAGTAGCGGATAGCATATTTTCCCTCAATGCAGACGCTATGACAACTACCTATGCTTGGTTGGGTATCTTTTGCTATACTTTTCAGATATATTTTGATTTTTCTGCGTATTCGGATATGGCCATAGGCCTTGCCCGCATGATGGGATTTCAGTTACTCGAAAATTTCAATTGGCCATATACCTCTAAAAACATCACAGAATTCTGGGCAAGATGGCATATTTCTCTTTCTCGCTGGATGAAAGAATACCTCTATATACCACTTGGAGGTAATCGAAAAGGAAGGCTCCGTAGTCATATAAACCTCTGGATAGTCTTTCTTCTTTCTGGATTATGGCACGGGGCAAACTGGACATTTTTGGCCTGGGGGGCTTATCATGGATTTTTTTTAACTCTGGATAAGCTTTTCCTAGATAAAAAGCACTTCTGGAAAATCCACGAGAGTATAAAAGTAATGATTACTTTTTTAATTATTATGATGGGATGGGTTCTTTTTCGATCTGATACTATCCAAGATGCATTACAATATTATGGCTATCTCTTTGGAACGGTCAATTTCTCGCATTCTTCAAAAATGTGGTCAGATATTCTGAGCAACCGAACTCTTTTCTTGCTGTTCCTTTGCGGAATTTCTTTTTTTATAGGATCTCGACCAATCAGGGCATGGTCAATGATCATGCACCAGAACTTACCTGCAGCCCCTCTGGTTATCACAAAAGTGCTGACCGGTATTTTCTTATTTTTTCTTTCTCTTGCTGCGCTCTGTAATTCATCTTTTCATCCTTTTCTCTACTTTAGGTTCTAGCTATAGCTATTAGAATATGCAAAACAAAATTGATTTTTTGCAGTATTGTCGAAATGTCCTAGCTGTCTATCCTCTCATTTTATTACTTTCTCTCCCTGTCATCCAGATGAGGTATAAGGTGGTACCTATTTCTTCTCTTGCAGGAGTTGAAGAGAAAATGGCAGAGATGATTCCATTCAGCTCTAGGGATTGGTTAACAGGGAAATATCGGCGGCACTTCACCCAATGGTTTGTTAAAAAAAATGGCTTTCGTAACTTTTTTATTCGGCTCGACAATCAAATTAATTTTTCTTTCTTTCGGGAAAGTAAAGCCTATGGCGATTCTATTGTAGTTGGCAAGGATAATTGGCTCTTTGAAAAATCCTACATAAAGGAAATGAATGGAGAGCAACCTGTAAACATCAACAGGATGGAAAGTAAAATAAGTCGATTGAAGCAGCTACAAAATATCCTGGAATCAAGGGGTATATATTTTCTCCTGGTTATAGCTCCCAGTAAAGCAACAATATATAATGAATTTATAGCTCAAAGACATATCAAAATGCATCCGGTTAGGGAGACAGGTAACTACATAAAAATAAAAAACCTGCTGGATAGTAACGGAATTAATTATCTCGACGGCCATAGCTTTTTTCTACAAAATAAAAAAGATGCTCCATACGATTTATTTGTTAAGGGGGGAACCCATTGGAGTTATTACGGTGCGTCCCTATTCAGTAAAGACTTAATTTCTAAAATTCAAAAAGATACCAACCTGCCATTAGGTACCCTATCCTATCAGGACATAAAAGCAGACTATAACCCGCAGGGTACAGACAGGGATCTGGCTGAGTTACTCAATGTATTTAATGATAAAGCAACAAGAAGTCTAACAGGGCACCCCGTAATGAGGGTTACTTTTCCTGAGGACTCTATACGTCCTAATGTATTGCTGGTTGGTGATAGTTTCATGCATACAGTAAACAAGTATACAGATAAAATATTTGGTATTCGAGATTTTTATTATTATTTTAAGCAGAATATTCCTGAACCATGGGACAACGAACGGCGGCACATTGCCCAAAAAGAACGGCTAAAAAAATTAATCCTCAGTAAGGAAATAATTATTATAGAAAACAATGAAGCTAATTTACGACAGCTTGGTTTTGGATTTATTGGCGCTGCGTGTAAAGCATTGAAAATATAAAAACTAACTGTCCGAGATGCCAATCTTTATTCGTGGCAGACGAATATTAAAAAAAAGCCTTACAACGCATCAGCACTATTATCAAAGCATAAGTACCCAACCCGGTATCACAGCCCAAAATCAGAGGCCGCAGTGATGCAAGGTTCGAATCCCGACCTCACCAGTTTCGCTGCTTCATGCTGACCCGAAAAAGAGAAAACCGCCAGGTTTCCTCTTGAATTTTCCGATAACATGCGATAGTTGTCTGTACCTCTCGCCAAAAAGGAGAGCAAGCAAGCTCTTTACTGGAAAAATCAGGAAAATTTCGTCTTCTGACGCCACGTTCAAGAGATAATGCATTCAGTGCCGTCAGTACAAGGCGGCATTACGCAATAACTAGGAAAATTCATGAAAATAGTCCCCCCCTCATATGAAGTGCTTGATCATCTTGACCGACAGAGCCTGGCTGTTCGCATAGAACTCTGCGGTCGTATTTGTTACAAAAGTGAAGATCGGATTGATCAGGACTCTGCTGTTCCCTTTGTCAGCAAGATGGCCGAGCACGGCCATAATTCTGTGCTGGAGATGGGTGTTGTCACCCTGGAAATGACCTGCGCTGATGAGGCACAGATTACCGAGCTCTTTCTGCTCCGTCCCCGTTATCTGCATATTGATCGGGAAGCGAACAGGTTGCTTGTCACCGGTAGTATCCGTACATTTCGGGAGCTGCTCAAGTTTCACCCAGAGAACGCTGTTGTCCGGGCGGCCTGCGCCTTCCTGAGTGAGCGGCACCCTTATTTTTTCAAGGGTATTTTGCCGGAAGGAGGGTTGCAGCTGGCTGCCTCGGATTCTTTCATCAAGGTCCGCAAGGTGGAGTTAGACGAGGTGGATCAGTTGCCCCTGCAAAGCCTGTTGAAGCACCGCTATATCGCAGTCAAGTTTGTTGTCAACCGGGCTGTCACTCATGAGCTCGTTCGTCATCGCCCCTGTTCCTTTCTTCAGGAAAGTCAACGTTACTGTCGTTACAGCGAAGATAAATTCGGCAGTGAAGTCAGCTTTATCAAACCCATGTTCTTTGCGGAAGAGAGCCCGGAATATGGGCTTTGGGAAAAGGCCATGATTGAGACGGAGCAGCTCTATCTCAAGCTGTTGGAGACTTCCACCCCCCAGGCGGCACGTACTGTCCTGCCCAATTCCTGTAAGACCGAACTGATCGTTTATGCCAATCTCAAGGAATGGCGTCATATCTTCAGTCTGCGTACCACCAAAGCTGCTGAACCTTCCATGCGGGAGGTTATGATTCCCTTGCAGGAGGATTTTCAACAGCGTTTTCCTGGTATCTTCTCTTGATTTTCTTCTGACAAAATTGTTCTGTCAAGGGGACAGGATTGTCGATCCGTCGACTAATCTATTGACAATAGGTTCTAAATCCGTTAAAAGGATTATTTCTTTTCTGTGCAGGATGCACTGCTCAGGCTTTTACGTGTCAACTATGCCTCCGAGCCCTCATTTTCCGGTTGTGTCCGCTCTCTGATTTAATTATTTGTAACCTTTAAATATTCAACTTTACAGGAGACCCATCATGGTTTTAGATCCTACCAAACATGCTGACTGGGAAATCGCCGAAGAGGCGGAAAGCCGGATGAAAACAGTGTACGAGCTGGGAGAACAGCTCGGCCTGGAAAAAGAGGAGCTGCTCCCGCACGGTCATTATTTGGCCAAACTGGATTACCGCAAGATTCTTGATCGTCTGAAAGATAAGCCGGACGGCAAGTATGTCGATGTAACAGCTATTTCTCCGACTCCTCTAGGTGAAGGGAAATCCACCTGCGCAATGGGTCTGGTGCAGGGCTTGGGTAAGCGCGGCAAATCTGTTGTCGGGGCTATTCGCCAACCTTCCGGCGGTCCGACCATGAATATCAAGGGTTCCGCAGCAGGTGGTGGTTTGGCCCAGTGTATTCCGTTAACGCCTTTTTCCTTGGGCATGACCGGCGATATCAACGCCATCATGAACGCGCATAACTTGGGTATGGTCGCTCTGACCTCCAGGATGCAGCATGAGTGTAACTATACTGATGAGCAGCTGGCCATGCGTAAGTTGAGACGGCTGGATATTCACCCGAAAAAGGTGGAATTTAACTGGATCATGGATTATTGCGCCCAGGCCCTGCGGAATATCACCATCGGTCAAGGCGGCAAAATGGACGGTATGACCATGCAGTCCAGCTTTGCCATTGCGGTCAGCTCCGAGATCATGGCTATTCTCTCTATTGCCAAAGACCTGAAGGATATGCGGGAGCGTATCGGTAAAATCGTAGTGGCCTATGACAAGCAGGATCGACCGATTACCACCGAGGATCTGGAAGTTGCTGGAGCCATGACTGCTTGGATGGTGGACGCTATCAATCCCAACCTGATGCAGACCTTGGAAGGTCAGCCGGTTGTTGTTCATGCTGGCCCCTTTGCCAATATCGCTATCGGTCAGTCCTCAGTTATTGCCGATCGCGTCGGCTTGAAGCTGGCAGATTACAACGTTACAGAGTCCGGCTTCGGTGCTGATATCGGTTTTGAGAAGTTTTGGAATCTCAAATGCCGTTATTCCGGACTCAAGCCGAACTGTGCGGTTGTTGTCGCCACCATCAGGGCACTCAAATGCCACGGCGGCGCTCCGATTCCGGTTCCTGGTAAACCAATGCCCAAAGAGTATGAAGGTGAGAATGTGGGCTGGGTTGAAGAGGGATGCGCAAATCTTATTCACCACATTGAGACCGTTAAAAAAGCGGGTATCAATCCGGTGGTTTGTATTAATGCCTTTTACACCGATACGGACAACGAGATCGCTGCCGTGCGCCGTCTTTCCGAGGCTGCCGGTGCCCGTGTTGCCTTGTCCCGTCACTGGGAGCATGGTGGTGAGGGTGCTTTGGAATTTGCTGACGCTGTGGCTGACGCCTGTGAAGAGCCCAACGATTTCAAATTTCTTTATGATCTGGAGACTCCGCTGTCAGAGCGCATAGAGCTGATCGTCAAAGAGGTCTATGGTGGTGATGGCGTGAGCTACTCCCCGGAAGCAGCAGCAAAACTGAAACGGATGGAAGCGGATCCAGAGATGAAGGAGATGACTACCTGTATGGTCAAGACCCATCTTTCTCTGTCCCATGATCCTAAACTCAAGGGAACTCCTAAGGGTTGGACCCTGCCCATCCGCGACATCCTCACCTATAAGGGTGCAGGCTTTGTCGTGCCTGTAGCCGGTGCCATCAGCCTAATGCCGGGTACGGCCTCTGATCCGGCTTACCGCCGCATTGATGTGGACACTGAGACAGGAAAAGTGAAGGGCGTATTCTAAACCGTACTTTCATAGTAATAGGGTACATAAATGGGCCGGAAGGAGAAATCCTTTCGGCCTGTTCTGTTTTGTGGCAGGATGACTTTGTTGCGGGTATAGTTCTGATTATCATATGGGCCAATGCGCTTTTGACCGCGCAGAGAAATTATCTTGATCAGGCTGTGCAGTCCGGTTAAAGCTTGCGTCGATGAATATGAATTTTGTATCGAACAGAACTTTATCAAAAAAATAGATCAAGAGGGGAAATCACTTTTGGCTCGTTTTTTTTTGTAGTAAGTTGTAGTAAAATAAGAAACCGTAATTTGAAAAAGTCTTTAAAAGAGTGAGCGGGTTGATACGGCATAATAAAAAAATACGGATTATTGGTCGTTCAAGAAATATAAGATATGTCCTCCTATGAAAAGATGTCACAGGGGATGGCAATGTGTCCGTTATAAAGCTTATTCGGTAATCATTATAATAATTTTATATGATGTCTGCCTGAAGAAGTAACTTTGTAATTTATTCCTGTGACCGGAAATTTTTTCCCGAGATATTATGGCAAAAAAAACAACGGACTCCAAAGCATCACATAAGGCCTCTCTGAAACGAACTGTTAAGGATCAATCCGGGGCAGGTAAACTTAAGATTGGTGAATTGCTGCAAAAGGCGGGCTATATTACAGCAGCGGAATTCAATAATGCCAAGTCTATTAATAAGCAGACCAGTGAACGGTTAGGAAAAATTCTGCTTGAAAACGGGACCATTGAATCGGATACAATCCCTAATTTTCTCAGTAGGATGCATAACTACACCCTGGTGAATATTGCTGAGGAACCGCCGAGTCAGGATGCTCTTCAGCTGGTTCCTTATGAGACCGCCAAGAAGTATCTCGCCTTCCCACTGAGAATTGCCGGTGATACGTTGCAGATCACCATGGCCGAGCCCACTGACGCCCTTGAGGTAGAAGAGCTACAAAATGCGGTAAAGAAGGGGCTTGATGTCTGTGTTTCTACAGCCAAAGATATCATTGAGGCTTATAAGACCTATTATAAAATCAGTGATGAGGAGTATCAAACTTTTTTTCGTGAGGAAGACGAGGAAGTTCAGGTCGAGCAGGTTGAGGACTGGGGTGCCTTGGTTTCCGATGTTGCTGATGAGTTTGAATTTGAAGACAGCAGCGACGACGATGAAGGCATTGCCGGTCAGTTTTCCGCCAATGATGCGCCGATCATCAAACTGGTGAACGGTATTCTGATTAAGGCCGTGCAGGACGGGGTCAGCGATATTCATATCGAACCCTTTGAAAAGACTATGCAGGTCCGCTACCGTAAGGACGGTTCCCTGTTCAAGTCCATGAACCTCCCTCTGACCATCAAAAACGCTCTGATCGCCCGTTTGAAAATTCTGGCTGATTTGAATATTACTGAGCGTCGAATCCCGCAGGATGGACGTATCAGTATTCGTTTAGGGCGCAATAAGGCTGTGGATTTCCGTGTGTCTACCCTGCCTTTGCTTCATGGCGAAGGTACTGTTCTCCGTATTCTGGATAAGGGTTCCCTTAATGTCGATTTGACCAAACTCGGTTTTGAGCCAGAAACATTTGAGATCCTGAAAAAGTGTCTATCTAGCCCTCAAGGGCTGCTTCTGGTTACCGGTCCTACCGGTTCTGGAAAGACCGTTACCCTCTATTCGGCATTGAACTCCCTGAACAGTGAGGATATCAAAATCCTTACGGCTGAAGATCCGGTGGAATTCAACTTTAAAGGCATTAATCAGGTCAATGTCAATGTTGAAGTCGGCATGACTTTTCCTGCCGCACTTAAGGCTTTTCTTCGTCAGGATCCCGACATCATCATGGTTGGTGAGATCCGTGATATCAGTACAGCCGAGATTGCCATGAAGGCCGCTATGACGGGCCATTTGGTTTTCAGTACCCTCCATACTAACGATTCTCCCTCAACGGTTGGTCGTATGGTGGATATCGGTATTCCGCCTTATCTGTTGGCGGGATCTCTGACCATGGTTTTGGCTCAACGGTTAGGCCGAAGGCTCTGTGCAAGATGTAAGCAGCCTGCCACCTATGAGCGGCAGCACTTGCTTAATATCGGTTATACCGAGGAGCAAATTGATGCAGAGGGCTTTCAACTCTATGATCCTAAAGGCTGTCCGGTTTGTAATGGCCTTGGATATAAGGGGCGGGTAGGTTTTTTTGAACTGTTGGAGGTTACTGAGGAGGTAGGGCAGGCTATTCAGGCTGAGGTGCCGGAAGAACAGCTTCGTAAGGTTGCTGTCCAGGCGGGGATGGTTCCCCTTCGGCAGGCGGCTATTAAGAAAACGCTTCAGGGGGTTACCAGCGTTGACGAGGTTTTGCGTCGAACTGTGGCTCATGGTGATACCCTGCCAGCTTACTTGGTCAACCCGGATGTCGAAGAATATGAGGACGGCGATATTATTATTCAAGAAGGAAATGAGGATGATAGAAACTTCTATCAACTCATTCGTGGAAAAGTAGGGGTTCTGAAGCAGGGTAAAAAAATAGCGGAAATAACCGAACCTGGAGAATATTTTGGGGAAATGGCTTGCATCATGAATGAGGCGAGGTATGCTTCGGTTGTCTCTATCGGGCGCTGCAAGATTAAACGATATCCCGGTGATAAACTGACCGAGCTCATTGAGAAATATCCTGAAATTTCGAGAAAACTTTTTAAAACCATGGCCAAACGACTGCGCAAGACTGATAATATTGTTATCCAGCTTGCTGGCGGAAAAAGAACTCCTAAGTCCCCTATTCCCCCGCGTATGCGATGAATAAGATTTCTGTCTATATTATTGCGTGGAACGAGGCTGATAAGATTCGCTCCGCTATCAACTCCGTGCTTTGGGCAGACGAGATCATTCTGGCTGATTCATACAGTGAAGATGATACTGCTGCCATTGCTACGGAAATGGGTGCTCGGGTCGAGCAGATTACATTCTGCGGCTTTGGCGACTTACGAAATCGAGCTATGGCATCCTGCACCCATGGCTGGATTTTTTCCTTGGATGCGGATGAGCGTTGTACTCCGGAGGCACGGGACGAAATTCTGGCTACAGTTGCTCTGGCTGATCCGGCAGATGCTTATTATATCCCCCGGCGAAATTATTTTATGGGGCGTTGGATCAAGCATTCAGGCTTCTATCCAGACTATCGTCAGCCTCAGCTTTTTCGAAAAGGGGCCTTGCATTTTAAGACAGATGACCCAGTGCATGAGGAATATACAATCCGTTCTGATAAGCCGGTGGGCTACCTTTGTCAGCCTATTTGGCAGTTTCCCTATAAAAACCTGGAAGAAGTCGTTCATAAAGCAAATCGATATTCGACATTAGGGGCAAAAAAATTGCAACAACGCGGGCGGCGTGGAGGAATGCTCAAGGCCTTAGGGCGCGGCCTTTGGTCATTCTTTCACATGTACATTCTGAAAAAAGGCATCTTGGATGGCTGGCCTGGAGTCGTTATCGCCATCGGTAATTTTGAAGGGACTTGGTACAAATACGCCAAGCTGCATGAGTTGGAAGAAAATTGGCAGCCGCCTGATTCTCCTCCGTTACGGAAAAAATAAAAGGCAGAACCACCCCCGGAGGGGATAAAAAAGAAAGGAAAAGCTGAAGGATGCTTATAAATATGCATTTACGCCCTTTGCGCACCATGTCCTTTTTTGTTCAATTGTTTCCTTGAGTAGCCGGTCGTTCTCTGGTAAATGGCTGCGGTCATTTCTTGAGTGATAAAGATGGTAGGCTAAGGCGTTAAATTTAACACTTCTGCGCATGAGCCCGTAATTTAGAAGCCTTGCTGTAAATTCTGAGTCTTCTCTCCCCCAGCCGATAAAATCTTCATTAAAGCCGTTAACTGCCAGAGCATCCTTACGCCAAAAGGCAAAGTTGCAGGTTCTTACCCCGTTCATTCCCCGATTCTTAAAAGAAACCAAGCGTGAGAGGAAGGCCGAGCGCAGGCAGTTCTTTCTATTTTCAACCCCTTTTTTACAGAGGGTCTCGGGCATTTTTTTTCGGGCCAGGACTTCTTCTGATAACCCTTCCTTGAGGAGTACCCTAGTTCCCTGAGCAAAGCAACCTGGCTGAGAAAAATGGATATGGTCGGCAATGAAATGCTCTTCCATAATAATATCACCGTCAATCAGGACAATGTAATCGCCGGATGTTTTCGCTATCGCTTTATTCCGGCTTGCTGAAAGCCTGAACCCTTTATCTTTCTGCCAAGAGTGGATTACCGGGATAGGTGAGTGGGCAGCAACCGTTGCAATCATTTCCCCTGTATCCGGCCTTGAGCCGTCATCGGCAACAACGATTTCTATCGGTTTTTTTTTTTGGTTTAATCCACTCAGTAAAGAAAGCTCTAAGGCCTCCTTCCAGTTATAGGTGGTTATAATTAAGCTGACCTTCATTATATCTCGTGGGAGTTTGTTTTGCTGTTTTTCGGATGCTCTCCTAGCTCTTCTAGGGGTGAGACCTCAGCGTAAAAGGGAAATCGCTGCTTCGTATACCATTTCTGAAGAGATTCTCCGCATACAGGAGAGATGTGAGCAGCTCCGCTTTCTGCATTCAAGGCAGTTAAGTTTTTCTGCCCGGACAATGCGATGCTCGTTTTCGTCCAGACTCATCAGGCTGTAAGGGCCGACCCTATTCGGGTGGGTAGGTCCGAACAAGGCCACCACCGGGGTACGGGCTAAGGCTGCTATATGCATGGGGCCGGAGTCAAGACCGATATAAAGGGAGGCATGTTGAATCAGAGCAGCTGACTGGGGAAGAGTTAGGCGACCAGCTGCAATGATTGGATCTGTCTTCATTCGTCGAGCGATGGCGGTAATATACTCCATGTCCTGCGGGCTCCCCCCGAACACCACCGGTACACCTTGCCTCTGCAGTTTATCAGTGAGGGTAGCCCAATACTCAATCGGCCAAAATTTGCTCTGCCAGCGTGCCGCAGGATTGGCATAAATTAAGGGAGATGTGTCAGCATCCTGCGACTGAAGGAATTGTTGCATAGTCTGGCGGTCTTCTTCTCCGGTGCAGAGATGAAAATCCTCACTCACAGCCTTTATCCCCAGATAGGAGCAAAACAGCAAATTTTTATCCTGAGCATGCTCTGTCGTTTCAGGGATATCGATGAGGTGGTTCTGGAAAAAGGTATTCAGCTCTTTGGCTTGGCTAAATCCCACTCGCTGTCCAGCAGGGTTGGTGCGCCCCAGCAGGCCACTGCGGAGAGAGGCATGGAGGTCAAGAATCAGATCATACGGTTTCTGTTGAAATTCCTTGTGTAATTTTTGCAGGGTGCTGACTGTTCCCTTAAAGGCTTTGATCCAAGCCCATCGGCCTGCTTGGGGGTCGCTGGTAGAAGGGATCTGAATAGGATGGACAGTGTCAATACTGTCATCTGTTTGCAGTAAAGGAGCAAAGGCGTGTTGGGCAATCCAGCCGATAGAGCAGTTGGGGAAACAGCGCTTGATGGCATGGGCAACCGGCAGGGTATGCACAATGTCCCCTAATGAGCTAGGCTTAATAATCAGGATACGTTTATTGTTTAGCAACATGTTGCCGTCTTACCTTCAATCCCTTCAGCTTGTTCAGCTGGTCAGCGTTTTTAGCGTTCAGCCAATGCGATGAGTTTTCGCACGGCATCCGCAACGGTCGGGAGCTTGTCGGATTCTTTCTTCGTTATTGTCCGATAATTTCCGTTTTGTTCCTCTTGCATAAAATCATCCAGAGTTTTTTTGACAGCCTCGGCAATGGCTTGAACATTATTTGCCGGTACAGCCGAATGACCATGTTTTGTGAGCATGCTGTCCAGTTCCTCATTCTTATACACTAGGCCAATGATCGGGCGCCCGGTTAGGAGATATTCATAGACCTTGGAGGGAATGGTCTCGCAGGAGAAATAGATAATATTCTGTATGACCAGCAGGCAATCGGTCTGTTGCATGGCTGTCAGTGCCTCCTGTCGTGAGACTGTTCCGTGGCGAATGACCAGGTCGCTGAACCCAAGTCGCTCCATTTCACGTTCAGAATCGCCATCAAAAGAGCCGTATACATCCACCTGCACTTTATCTCGTAATGCCGAAAAATCTGCACTTTGGGTGAGGACCTGATGCAGGGCCTGAAAAAAAGTCACTAGATTACGGGTTCCGGCCAGTGAACCGAAATGAGCAAAATGACAACGTGTTCCTTTGACAAATTGCTGCTGAAAGAGATTCGGAATTGAGCCGGGATAGACAACAGTGCCCCGGCATTGTCCTTCGGTTCTGTTGTTGCAATGTTTCATAGCAGCATGGACGAGAAAGACAAAGGCGTCCGTATGCTGGCAGATCTTTTTTTCAAGGGCCTTGTATACCTGCAAAACCCTTCTGCCTCGCCGCCAGCCGTGATCATGCACCAAAGGATCCTGGGTTTCAGCAATCCAGGTGCAACCGGTCCAGCGTTTTATCAGGAGGCCTGCAAGGTGGGCCGAGGCAGAACCACCGGTGGAATACACAACCTCCGGCCGCAGCTGCCGACAGAGCAGGAATCCACGCACGGAGGCGAGAAAACACCAGGACCATTCACTCTCCATATTGATGATGATTTTTTCCAGAAGATAAAAAGGGAAAATCGGTACCATACAGAGCGTTTCAACCAGCTTGAACTGCCACCGTTTATGGAGATGTTTTCGGAGGAAATGACGCAGTTCAAAACGGATTCCCGATGGAGCAAGGCTCAGGGTTCTGTAATGCAGCCATCTCTCTGAAGGCTCGCCAACCGGGCCGCTGAGCAGAATTGGCTCAATCCCCTGTTCCTGAAAAAAAGGCAGCCGATCATCAATATGCTGAGAACAGGCCGATCCCGGAATATTGGCTCGATAGGAGAGGATCAACCAGCATTTTTTGCGCTCTTTTCCGGCAAGAAATTTTCGGAGACGTTGATCCGGTTTTTCCTTATACAGAGCTGCTGTCATAATGACAAAGAAAAAGGCGGTTTGATAGACCGTAAGATAGGATTCCGCCAGCATAATAACCAGGAAAAAGAGGGGGAGGGCTGTGCGGATTCGTCTGTAATCATCCGGGAGCAATTTTGCCTGAACGAACATGATAATGAAGATCAATAAAAAGAAAAGGAGGCCTGTTACACCCAGCATGGCACTGATCAGTACATACTGATTATGCGGATTATCTGTTGCTATGCTTGATGGGCTTCTTTCTCGGTTGATCTTGGCATAGGCAGATTGAAAATCACCGGTTCCCACTCCGAGCCAGGGATGCTGTCGGATTATTTCAAGAGAATTTTGGAAGAACAGCAGCCGCATGCCCACTGAAGTGTCAGGATTTTTTTTAAAATCTTCTATTTCCTGTCGGGCTCTATCGACTCGTTGTTGGAAAGTAGGACTACACAGGTAGGCTGTTATGCCGATTGCGGGCAGGAGCAGGAATGTTGCGACTATCGCTTTGAACCGATTTTTGGCGAAAATCTGAAACAGCAGCAGACCCATAAGAACAAGAAAAACCGCTTGTCCAGTCCTCCCCTCGGTCATAAACATATTCACCGTCATTAACCCGGCAAGGCCGAATAACGCGGCTCGGGCAACAGGAAATCGTTGTCCGGCCCGGCCCCAGATCGCCTCGTGAAAGGTCAGGTAGATGGCAAAGGCCAAGAGAGGATTATAGATAACGTGAAAGGTCTTCGGAGTCAGGTGAGTGGGGCTGACATCGGCATAGTGCAGCAGGCCGAATCGGGCTAGGAAGGTGAGGCCCATAGCCAGCGTCATTCCTCCTAAGAAGGCATAGAGATAGAGCGAGCGATGTCGATACGTTCCTGCGGTCAGAAAAACAGGCAGCAAGGCGAGTTTCCACTGATCTTTCAGGGCTTCAATCCCCTGAGCAAGGTTGTCGGTCCAGAAGAGCCCCAGGCAGAGCAGACTCAGGAAGGCGAGCACGGTAACAGCAACCGGGTGAGAGAAAATTTCAAGGAATTTTTTTGTAAATCGCCCCTCAACCAGCCAAAGCAGAAGAATCAAAATCGCCAGTACGGAAATCGCAGATGTGGACAGGGGCACAGCAAAGGCCAGCAGGGCTGGAAGCAGGCTGTTTACCTGTCCCACTTGATCGCGGAAGGAGCGGGCGGGCGGGCTTTTCTGGTCGGGTGTCGAGTTCATCAATGCTTTTGCTGCGTTTGGCTATCTGTCGGCATACTGCATGGTGTATAAGCCTTCATAAACACCATGTTGCTCCAGGAGCTTCTCATGAGTACCCTCTTCCACCAGAAGACCGTCCTGCATGACAATGATTCGGTCGGCATTTTTGATCGTGGAGAGGCGATGAGCGATCACAATAGTGGTCCGGTTCTTCATCAGGTTGTCCAAAGCCTTTTGAACTTTGCGCTCCGATTCCGTATCCAAGGCTGAGGTGGCTTCATCTAATACTAAGATCGGAGCATCTTTGAGGATAGCTCGAGCAATGGACACCCGCTGGCGTTGCCCCCCGGAAAGACGGGTTCCTGATTCACCGATCACGGTATCAAAACCCTTTGGTAGGGCCTCGATAAACTCCAAGGCAAAGGCAGCCGCAGCTGCCTGCTGGATTTCCTCTTCAGAGCAGTCCGGGCTGCCATAGCCGATATTATTGCGTACTGTATCGTTAAAGAGGATGGTTTGCTGGGTTACCAGTGCTATTTGGCTTCGCAGGGAGTGCAGGGCCAGATCCCGAATATCATGCCCGTCAATACACAGAGCTCCCTGGGTTACATCGTGAAACCTAGGAATGAGGCTAGCCAGGGTCGTTTTTCCTCCGCCGGACGGACCGACAACCGCGAGGATTTCCCCCTGAACAATCTTGAGTCGGATATCCCGTAGCACGGGCTTCTCCTTATCATAGGAAAAAGTGACCTTGTCAAACTCAATGGCGTTGTGAAATCGGGGGAGCATTTTGTTGTCCGATTTTTCCTTGATCTCCGGCTCAATGTCGAGCAGATCAAAGATACGGATTGCAGCGGCCATACCGGACTGGATAGTCGAGTTGATCTTGCTTACCCCTTTGACCGGCTCGTAAAGCATGACCAGAGCGGCCAAGAAGGCCATAAAGGTACCCGGTGTTGAATTGCCGCCGAGAACCTGTATGCCGCCGAACCAGATGATCAGAGCCATGCCGATTCCACCGAGAAATTCAATCAGAGGATGAGAAAGGCTGCGGAACTTGGTTTCGGTCATCAGGGTGTCAAAAAGGTACTGCGTTTTTTTTCCGAAGAGCTTTTTTTCCTGTTCCTCCATGCAGAAGGCTTTGACGATTCTGGCTCCCCTGATGGTCTCATTAAGGAAGTCACTGGCTTCCCCCATACCCTGCTGATAGTTAGTGCTGATTCGGCGAAATTTTTTCCCGAAGACCACGATAGGAACCGCAGCCATGGGGATGAAGATCAAAGAGACAAAGGCCAAACGCCAGTCCATATAAAAAATAACGCCGAGCAGGCCGCAGACGGTAAAGAAATCCCGCAGCAGATGGATCAGTGCGTGCGATACAGATCCTTGGAGCATGCTGACATCGTTCATGATTCTGGATATAAGCTCCCCGGTGGAATTTTTATGAAAGAACCCCATGGAAAGCTCATTGATATGGCTATAAATACTATTACGCAGATCTTTGATCACGCATTGCCCGATCCATTCGAGCAGGTAGGAATAAATAAAATAAAAAATTCCCTTAATCAGAAAAATAACCAGCAAAGCAACCGGCAGGAGAATCAGCCATTCTTCGTTTTTTTCGTAAAAGATTTCATCAAGCAACGGTTTGACCATGTAGGCCTGGGCCGCGTTAAAACCTGCAACAACAATCATTGCCAGCATAGAGATAACTAGCTTTTTTTTGTACGGTTGCAGGACCTGATATAGGCGGGTAAGTATGATTTTATTTGTCATAGAATACATCGTTTTTTTCTGAAGGCGTTTTGCTCTACCTTAAGTAGATCCCTTGCCCTCTCAGCAGGATAGAAAACAGTTCCTGCTCCTGAATGATATCTCTCAATGATACGCACGGGGAAGCACGGAAAACCGGCAGCTGAGGAGACCGGGAAGATGTGTTAATACAGATGTTGGGAACCTATATTATGCCTTGGCAAAGATCAAGTAAATAGTAGGATGCTGATAAAAATAGCCGGGAGAAAGATAGGAGATAAGATACAGTTCCAAGCACAGCGTAAAGCGGAAAAGAAAAGCAGGACATGCTGTGAAGATCAAGCTACAGGTTGAAGGTTTATTCTGTAGAGTGTAGAATATGCGGCTGTTGTCTATGGTTATAAGCTTTGATTGATATCTTATTGAAATTTTTTGGACGGAGTCCATCCACAATGCAACGCTTTATTTTCTCAATACTTGCTGCTCTTTTATTCCTTGTCGGCTGTTCCTCAAAACCGGTTCGCCATTTAGCTTCAGATGCTGCTTTGATTGAGCCGAGCAAGTCGACACGACAGGATGTGGTGCGCTATCTTGGGCATCCTGATAGGCGTCGAAGCCTTTCACCCGGTGTGGATGAGTATGTTTATTATAACGAGCGCAAAGGTTTTTTCGGCAATTTGCCCTTTGTTGGTAGTTTGATTGATCCGGCCAGCTATGAAATGATCCAGGTCACTCTGGATGGAGATATGGTGACGGATTGTGATTTTCTGGTCCATAAAGAAGACGATGAGGATCGGGCGACTGATGTTGCCGGGGATAAACTCCCGTGAGTGCAAGCACGTTCTCAGCTTTTGCCATTCACCGGCAGCGAATGATGGAAACGCTTATTGAACGCGGTATTGAGGATCCTGCCACCTTGCGTGCCATGATTGAGGTGCCACGACATCAATTTGTTGAAGATGCTATGCAGGCCCGAGCCTATGGGGATTTCCCCCTGCCCATCGGTTCTAATCAAACTATTTCTCAGCCCTTTGTTGTTGCTAGGATGACGCAGGCTCTCCAGCTTCAGGGGCATGAGCGGGTGCTGGAAATCGGTACAGGGTCCGGTTATCAGGCCGGGGTGCTTTCCCGCCTCTGTAAGCAGGTGTACACTGTCGAGCGGATTCACTCCCTGCTTGGGCGTGCGCGGAAGGTCTTTGATAAATTGCATTATTATAATATTATTTCCTGCATAGATGACGGTACAGTCGGTTGGCCTGATCAGGCCCCTTTTGATGCGGTCTTAGTGACTGCGGGCGGTCCGAAAATTCCAGAGCCTCTGATAGAGCAGTTGGCAGATCGGGGGAGGATAGTTATGCCGGTGGGAACGCAGGAAGAACAGGAATTACACCTTCTGGAGAAGCGCAACAGAAGAATTCGGATTCAATCTATCGGGCATGTTCGCTTTGTCAACCTGATAGGAAAACATGGTTGGAAAGAATAAGATGGAGAGAACAGGATGGATATGAAGGAAGAAAATAAGGGGCAGGGGGAGCAGAAACTCAGCTCTGAAAAGAAAAAAAAGCCTGGTCTGGTTCGCCGCCTGTATGATTGGATGTTGAGCTGGGCAGACAGTCCCTATGGTCTGCATGCTCTGGTCATTATCTCGTTTGTCGAGTCCAGTTTTTTCCCTATCCCTCCTGATGTGTTGCTGATTGCCCTGGTGCTCGGAGCAAGCACTCGTTGGTACAAGTTCGCCTTCTGGTGTACTCTCGCTTCAGTGGTCGGAGGACTGGCCGGTTATGGAATTGGGGTGTTTGGCTGGGAGACAATCGGGCAATGGATTGTTCAGCATATTGCGCATATGGATTTGACCGAAGTGAATGGTCGTCTGGATATTGCGCTGCCATCGTACCTTGTTACGGTCATGGGTGATTCCTTGGGCGGCGAGTACCTGTTTCAGGTGTACGATTATTGGAATGCTTGGATTGTTTTTGTCTTTGGTCTGACACCGCTGCCCTATAAGCTGGTCACTATTACCGCTGGCGTGGCCCGAGTCAATCTGTCGGTTTTTTTGATTGCCTCGATCCTTTCCCGGGCTTTACGTTTTTTCCTTGTCGCCTGGATCCTCAGTAAGTGGGGAGATTCTGCTCGGCGTTTTATTGATCGCTATTTTAATTTGCTTACCATTTCCTTTATTGTGCTGTTGGTTGGCGGATTTTTGATTTTAAAATTGGTTATGTAGTCTCTGGTTACTGTTTTTTTGTGACGATTTGAGAACGGTTAGGCTCGGAAGAGGAGATGTTTTTTCACGATTGTGCTCGTTTTCTCTTGACCAAAAAAATGCCGCTGGTATTATAGATCGTTTGTGTTGATTGGGGGCCTATAGCTCAGCTGGCTAGAGCCACCGGCTCATAACCGGTAGGTCCTTGGTTCGAGTCCAAGTAGGCCCACCAATTTTCCGAGAGATCATAAAGCTGAAAATCAAGCGGGTTGGATGAGTAATCCAGCTCCTTTTTGATAACCCTTTCATTCTTCGTCTTTTGAGTCCTCATACTTTAAGTAAAAATTTCTGTCCGCAAAGGAGGTTTTCCTTGCAGGGCAGCATAGAGCAAACGTCAATATAAGAGGTACACCCTTTACGGGCTGTGCCTCTTTTTCTTTTTATTGTGGTAAAAGTTCAGAATATACTCAATATTCTTCAGGGAATCGCTCCTCTCGACCTCGCTCAGTCTTGGGACAATGTCGGTCTGCTTGTCGGTAGTCCTGACGGTCGGGTGACCTCGATTCTTCTTGCCTTGGATCCGACGACCGCCCTGATTGCCGAGGCGGAGCGATGCAATGCCGAACTTGTCATCACCCATCATCCAGCTATTTTTCATCCTTTGAAAAGCCTGCGTTCGGATCGTCCTGCAGAAAGAGTTATTCATGCCGCTGTGCAGGCCGGGATACATCTTGTCGGTTGCCATACGAATCTTGATGCCGCCTATGGTGGGGTTAATGATGTTTTAGCGCAGCTGCTTAATTTGCTCGAGACTGTTCCTCTGCTGCCAGACGGCGAGGTTGGGGATTGCAGCGGGAAAAAGACCGGATTAGGCAGGATAGGGGTGCTCACGGAGTCAGTTTCTTCGGAGAGCTTTCTGGAACAACTGTATACAGTGCTTTCTCCCCCTTGGTTGCTGGAAGCCGGGCCACGGCCTGAGAAGGTACGCAGGGTCGCGGTATGCGGCGGATCCTGTTCTGATGTTTCTGCCACTGCCTTGGCAGCCGGAGCAGATGTGTTTATCACCTCTGAAGTGAAGCATGATGTAGCCCGCTGGGCTGAAGAAGCCGGGTTCTGGCTGATTGACGGCGGTCATTTTGCCACAGAATACCCGGCAATGGAAGGATTGCGACAGTTGCTCGTTGAGAGGCTGAAAGCCTCTGATATGGCGGTGCAGGTGCAGTGCGCACGACAGGAGCCTCCGCTGCGTCTGGCAACAACAAAAAGTCGTTGAGAAATATGGTCGCTTTTGTCTCAGGATCAGAGAGAAAGAGCAGCTCCACAGATTTTTGATACTATTTTTTTCAATATTTAACATGCCGACCTTTATGTCGGTCGGAATTTGATACATGAGGAGTTTACCTTGAAAGAAGATATCAGCGTGCTTATAGCCCTGCAGAAACTTGATACGGAACTTTCTGGATTTGACCGGAAAATTGAGGAGAAAAAACAGGAGTTGACAGAGCGCGAGCAGGCCATCACCGAGAAAGAGGCTCTTGCCGGGCAATGCCGGGAAAAAGCGGTGGAGCTGGAGCAGAGCCGACGTGATATCAAAGCGGGCAGCGAGGATGCGGCGGAACGAATTAAGGATCGCCAGAGCAAAATGATGCAGGTGCAGACCAGCCGGGAGCATCAGGCCTTGCTGAAAGAGATTGAAGAGGCGAAGAAAACGATCAAGGATTCGGAAGAACAGCAGCTTCAGGTGATGGAGCAGGTGGAGGCGGAAGAGGCCAAAGCCAAAGAGCTGGAGAATCTTTGCACTGGAGAAAAGAAGCTTCTTGCCGAGGAAACCGGCAAGGTTGAAAAGGCGATTGAGAAGCTGAACGGGCGGCGTTTGTCTGTGCAGGATAAACGCGATAAGCTTGCCAAAAAGGTCTCGTCCTCATGGGTAAAACGCTATGATAAATTGCTCAAGAAACGTGATGGGCTTGCTGTTGTCCGGGTCATTGATGCTGTTTGTCAGGGTTGTTTTATGACCATACCGCCACAGAAGTATAATGATATTTGTCTGGGAGAGCAGATTTTTACCTGCCCGACCTGTCAGCGTACCCTGTATTATCTGCCACCGTCTGATGAAGGCAATGTCTAAAACGTGTTTGGACAGGACTGCTCTTGCAGCAGCTCTGGGAGAACAGTTGTCGGATGCAATTTTGACAAAAATGTTCCCAGGGTATAGGCTTGCGGAGGTACGCGCTGTTTTATGCGGTGCAATGAAGACAGCAGGCCCGGTTACCTCTTCTCCTGCTCAGCAGCAGAGCCTGTTTGCTGAACCGGTTGCCAGTTCCGGCCTTGCCTGCAAACTCTTCACCGACGGTGCCTCTCGGGGAAATCCGGGAGAAGCCGGGGCCGGGAGTGTTCTTTTGGACGGAGACGGCGGGGAGCTTGCGGCCTGTTCGTGCTATCTTGGCCAATGCACCAATAATGTGGCGGAGTACAAGGCCTTGATTATGGGGCTGCAATCTGTTCTTGAATTGGCCTGCGGCAAGGTGGAGATTTTTCTTGATTCGCAATTGATTGTCCGCCAGATTCAGGGGCGGTATAAGGTGAAAAATGCAACCTTGCAACCTTTGTTTGCTGAAGTGAAAGAGCTGCTTGCCAGAATAGATAACTGGACGGTTGCTCATGTGCCTCGGGAGCAGAATAAGCGGGCCGATGAATTGGCCAATAAGGGGATTGACGAAAAAAATGCCGGGGCCTAATTTCATGACGATTGCAGTCTCGTTGATTTGTTCTGTTATTGCAGCATTTGTTGCACATTGGTTGGCAACCAATAGAATGAAGAAAAATGAGCTGACGAAGTTTAAATTGAATGCCTATAGTGATTTTATTGGAGCGTCTTCCAAGTTGGCTGTATCCAGAAGGTTAGGAGGGATATCAAATGATATTAAAGAACTGGCTGTTTTGAATGACGCAAAGAATAGAATTTTGATAAGTGCTGAGCCTCATATTGTGGAGGGGCTGATTGATTTTTGGCAAAAAGGGGCCACGCTAGAACTTGAGAGCGAATTACAATCTTACAAAAGATTACTGCGAGTAATGCGTGCAGAATTAGGGTACAAAAAATACGATATTATTGATTTGGAAGTTTCTGATTTATTGTTCAAAATAGAACCGCCGACCCGATATGTTAACGCAGGGAAAACTCATGAAAAAGGAGTATGAGTTATCAAAAATGAATCCACGGAAAAACCCGTTCGCCCGGCAGCTGAAACAACAGGTTACCATTTAGATGGGCGTGAATCTTATTGAATACTTCCAGAATATGGCTGAAGAAACCGGCATTCCTTATCAGAATTTTATCAGTTTGTACCTGAGAGACAGTATGCTTTCACAACGCAAGCTTTCCTTTTAATAAATCAAGTAGTTTCAGGGTGGACGCATGGTCGCTCCGGCTTTAAGCCGGAGAGGAAAGTCCGAACACCGAAGGGCACGGTGGTTCCTAACGGGAACTCCGGGAAACCGGGGGAAAGTGCCACAGAAAATACACCGCCGATGGAACGGGCAACCGTTCACAGGTAAGGTTGAAATGGCGAGGTAAGAGCTCACCGCCTTTATGGTGACATAAAGGGCAGGGTAAACCCCACCGGGTGCAAGACCAAATAGGGAAACGTTTGAGGGCGGCTCGTTCAAAGTTTCCGGGTAGGTTGCACGAGGTGCCGGGCAACCGGCATCCCAGTCAAATGATCATGGCCTGCTTAGGCAGGAACAGAATTCGGCTTATAGTCCACCCTGTTTTTTTTACACGCAAATGCAATATACAATAGAACAAATCGGGATCATACAGTCTCCCTATGCTGGCAAAGAAGCCTGCCCGGTCCAGGGTAGAGCAGCCCCAGAAGGCATCGGCAGGGTTGAGGTGTTCCCGGAATATGAAGAAGCCTTGGAAACCATTGAGACCTTCTCGCATATCTTTCTCTTCTACCGGTTTGATCAAGCCGGGGAAATACAATTATCCCGCCCCACCTTTCTTGACGATGCCCCGCACGGGGTCTTTGCCTCCCGCCATCCCTGCCGACCGAACAGTATCGGCATGTCCATTGTCCGTCTTGAAGCACGAAAAGGGAATATCCTGGAAGTGAGCGAGATTGATATTCTGAATAAAACACCGCTTCTTGATATAAAACCCTACATCCCTAGATTTGATTATCGGCAGGATGCAAGTAACGGCTGGGTTGAAGGGAAAGTGTGGCGGGATAAACCGGAAGGCCGAGAGTAACAACTCCTTGTAACTTCAAGTTTTGAGGTTGAATAATGCCCTATAGCGATTTTGATTTAAAAACGGTGAAGCAAAAGCTCGGTGTGCATCTGACCGAGCAGGAAGGGCTTTTTTTCGCTGTTGCAGGCATCACCGTCAGTCCCTCATTTCAGGATATTCTCCAGGAGAATGTTCCTCTTGCCCGTGCCATTAATACCGAGAAGGCTCGTTCAGAGCTGATTATTGCCAATATCCTGGTCGAATTACGCAAGATTTTCAAGCATCAGATCAGTTTGTTTTCCGGCATTGAGTTCAATGTTGATAAGGAGAAGGGCCTGAACGGGTTTTGCGATTTCATCATCAGTGCGTCTCAGGAACAGTTGCTTCTGAATAGTCCAGTGGTTGCCCTTGTTGAAGCAAAGAATGAAAATATCATCGGTGAATTAGGGCAATGCATTGCCGAGATGGTGGCGGCAAAATTGTTCAATGAGGCAGAGGGGGGTGAGCATATAGGGACGATTTACGGGGTTGTTACAACGGGAACGGCTTGGAAATTTCTTAAAATGGAGAAACTTGAGGTCGTTATTGATCTGGATGAATATTCCATTGAGCAGCCGGAGAAGATTTTAGGAATTTTACGAGCTATGGTGATATAGGATGCCTGATAATAATATACATTCCGTTGCCGCCATCATCCCGGCAGCAGGTTTCGGCACCCGCATGGGAGCCGCCATCCCAAAACAATTCCTCGAACTGGCCGGAGAGCCTGTTTTTGTGCGGACTCTGCGGGTCTTTCTGGCCCACCCGGCAATTCACATCATTGTGCTTGTTTTACCTCCGGAACAGCTGCACTCCGGTAAAGAGCAGCTCCTTCCTTTCCTTACCCTAGAGCAGCAGAGAAAAATGCTGTACACCACCGGGGGGGAAGCCCGCCAGCACTCGGTGCAGAACGGTATGAAGGTCCTACCTGACTCGATTGAGCGTATTTTTGTCCATGACGGGGCCCGGCCTTTGGTGAGTGCGGAGATTATCGACCGCTGCTTAGCAGGTATTGAGGAGCACGGGGCTGTGATCGCGGCTGTCCCGGTTAAGGATACCTTGAAAGAGGTTGAGGAAGTCGAAGGCGGCACAGAGATCATCGGGACTGTTGATCGCTCCCAGCTTTGGCATGCTCAGACTCCTCAGGCTATGGATTTGCACTTGTTGGAACGCGCCTATGAATATGCCGCAGCCACCGAATTTATCGGGACAGATGAGGCCTCTCTGCTGGAGCATGCCGGGGTCTCAGTGAGCGTGGTTATGGGCAGTGAAGAGAATATTAAGATTACCCGCCCGGAGGATCTGCGGATTGCTGCCGCTTTATTGCAAGAAGATCAGGAAAAAGGAGAAGCAATGCGGATCGGACACGGTTTTGATGCTCATAGATTGGTGGAAGGGCGGAAGCTTATTCTTGGCGGGGTGGATATTCCCTATGCGCTGGGCTTGGCTGGTCACTCGGATGCGGATGTCTTGGTACATGCCCTGATGGATGCGCTGCTCGGTGCGCTCGGTGCCGGGGATATCGGGCGTCATTTCCCGGACACGGATGAACAGTACCGGGGCGCGGATAGTCTCAAGTTGCTGGAGCAGGTGATGGCGTTGGTCAAGGCAAAGGGGATGAAATTGGTCAATGCGGATATCACGGTGGTTTGCCAACAGCCGAAGCTTGCTCCTCATTTGGCGACCATGCAAAGTAATCTTGCTGCTGTTTGCGGAGTTACGCCGGAGTTGATCAATATCAAGGCCACTACCACCGAGGAGATGGGCTATACCGGACGGGGTGAGGGGATTACTGCCCATGCGGTGGTGCTGCTGACGAAGCTGGTGTGATTGAGGGGCTTGCGGTGAGGTGAGGGGAAAATTCACATAATGTTATATTATGCGACTTTGTTATGTGCTGAAGTACCCGCTTTGTGTTTTCTTGATCCTGCATATGGAATTATAAAATACTTTTTTAACACTATGAAATTATTCATGATAAAGTTTTTATTAGGAGGGATTGTTTTGAAAAAGTACAGAGTTTTTTTAGAAATTGGATTTTTGTTGATTGTATTGCTGAGTGGATGTGCTTCTACTTCATCATATGGTACATCGGGCGTTGTTCAAGATGATAGTTTTGTAGATAAATATTTATCAGATACAAAGAAAGAGGGGGGGATTTTACAGAGAGTAAAAAATTCTATAAGCGCATCTTCTCAAAAATATGAACAAGGTAATCTTATGGGTGCGTTTCAAGAAGTTAATCCTGTTCCTTACACACTTGAAAAACTTAAGGAGAGTGAAGGCGAAAGAAAAAAAATGAGTTATTTAGAGAGATTAAAATATGACGCTATGAGTGATGCTATTTTGTCCATTTTCTAGCTTTATTTTTGCGAAGTGGGTTTTAAATTCAAAATTTGATCTCACTTTTAAAAGTAAATCAGGGACAGCCCCCGATTAGATACCAGCGATTTCAATTTAAAATAAGATACATGTTGAATTGAAAAAGTCAATAAAAAGTACTCATATGGGTATCACATCCCAAAATCAAACCGCGCACTGATGCGGGTTACAGATCGGGGTCACAGGTTCGAATCCCAGAGCCAAGCAGAGGGGAGGGCAGTAGAGAGGCAGAAAAAAATCGGGTCACACGTTTACGCATGAACCCGGTGGCAATAATCAGAAAGCTGGTATTCCCCCGGACAAAATTGCCGAAACCGTGCGCTCCCTTTCAAAACACATGGGCTGGGACATCACCAAGGGCAGCGGGGCTGAGCCTAATGAAACCAACCGCCGCACCTTCAACGATACAGATGTCGGGCATGATTTGGTCGAATGTGAAAATGAGGATGATATGTTCAAAAAACTCGGTATTTGATGTTTATTCTGTATATACTGCATCAGATAGAAACGGAATATGTTATCCCCTGACGAAAAAATACGATGAACAAAACGACAACTACTCGTTTTGATATCGCGGAACATCTCAGAACACCAGAAGAAATGGCTGCTTATCTAGAAGCAACTCTTGAGGAGGTGGACGGGGACGTTGCGTTCATTGCCAAGGCGTTGGGCGATGTTGCCCGCGCACAAGGGCAAGAAGAACTTGATGCAGATTTTATGTCCTTGGCGGGGCTCTGGGAGGCCAGAGATGTCACCCTGGAATCAATCCGTAAGAAAGCATGGCCGAGGCAAAAATAATAACCTGGAGCAACATCATGGAATGGGCTGAAGTCATAAGTAATCCCTTCTTGAAAAATCTTCCCTTTAAGATCGAACTGAACCGCTTCGGCAAAATTCTCATGACCCCGGCCTCCAATCAGCACGGACGTATACAGGGCCGTATGGCGGCGAACCTCATCAATAAGTTGCCCGACGGTGAGGTCATCACGGAATGCTCTATCCAAACCTCAGAAGGTGTCAAGGTGGCTGATGTGGTTTGGGCCTCGGATGAATTCATCCGTATCTTTGCCTATGAAACCCCGTACCCCAAGGCCCCGGAAATATGCATTGAGATTGTCTCCCCGTCAAATTCTAAGGCAGAAATGACCGGCAAGGTGGAACTCTATCTGGCAAAGGGTGCGCAGGAAGTCTGGGTGATTTACGAGGGCGGCAAAATCACGACCTACAGCCATGTCGGGGAAATAGAAAAAAGCGCACTCGCCTCAGCTGCGCAGAAGCTATAGATGCCGGACACTCGTTAAGGTCGTAACCGTGCGCCCGCTTTCAGAACACATGGGCTGGGACATCACTAAAGGCAGCAAGGCCGGAAAACTGCCCGCATAATCAAAAGAATCTCTTGCGCAACACTACCCCTGCGTGCCACAACAGCTGATGAGCAAACGTGTCGATGATCACAAATATCACATTTGCTATAAGTGCTACGAAATATACGCTTCCAAGGCTAGCTGGTATCGACATGATAGTGATTTTTTCAGGATCATTGGCGAAAGGACTCGTGGCGATTGCTATTACGACTACCAATACGTATATACCTGCGATCAGAATAGAGTTGCGTTGAAGGCGTCGATTAAATTCTTCACACATTTTTTCTATCTGGTTGTTCCTTGCCAAATAACAGACTAGGACTTCAAAAGTAATTGATAACAGTATGATTGCCGAGAGAATAGAGGGAAAAAGGGGCTTCAGGTCATCTGAAGTTATCGTTGTTTTTCCAGGTAGAATGTACGACTGGAAAGCCATGGCTATTTCAGATGCATTCTCATGTCCGATAATATTGACGCACCCAACAAGAAAGCCAGACATCGATATTAAGAAAATAAACCAAAGAAGACAATAGGCCGGAATCTTGAAAGCAATTCCCAGCAAGCTTGCTATGAGTGCATCTGACACGGTTTCAGCCGGGATAAGGTGCATCACTGTGGCACCTTCAGGTATATTATAGGGTGAAGTGGGGTTCATAAGGGACGCTCTTATGTGTTTTTATTTTTGGAGGAGTTGCAGTAGTGCTTGTTTTTTTGCATCACAGAAAGGAATAGTAGCTTCCAGAATAATATTTATCAAGGCTAATAGGAAAGGAAAGTCTTCTGTCTTCAGCTTTTTTTTGTGCTATAGTTAGAAAGTTATCTGCGATAGTTTGATCATCACAACACCTCTGAATACTTTTGGTAACCATAATGCAGCTTCAAAAACTGATTAACCGAGAACGACTGGCTCAAACCTTTATCCGCCTCTGCGAAACCGACAGCCCCTCCCGCAAAGAAGGGAGCATGGCCGCTCTGGTCACGGAGTTGCTCTGCGCCCTTGGTGCGGAACCGCCCTTTGAAGACGATTCCGCCGCAGCAACCGGATCGGAATGCGGCAACCTAATTTTTCATTTTGCAGGCGATTCGAACCTGGAACCGTTGTTTTTCAATTGCCATCTGGATACGGTAGATCCCTGCCTCGGCATCAAGGTGGTGCGCAAGGATGATATCTTTACCAGCCTGGGTGAGACCATTCTGGGCAGTGACGATAAATCCGGCATTGCCGCCATGATTGAGGCTCTGACCGTGCTGCGGGAAAAGAAGCTGCCCCATGCGCCGATGGAGTTTGTTTTCACCACCTGCGAAGAGATCGGGCTGCTCGGGGCCAAGGCCCTGAATCCTGAACATGTCCGGGCCAAGATGGGCTATTCCCTGGATTCCACTGGGTTCGGCAGGGTGATTATCGGCGCACCGGCTGCCAATCGGTTCCGT
Organism: Candidatus Electrothrix laxa; assembly: GCA_942492895.1. Classification (GTDB taxonomy): domain Bacteria; phylum Desulfobacterota; class Desulfobulbia; order Desulfobulbales; family Desulfobulbaceae; genus Electrothrix; species Electrothrix laxa. The sequence goes on along the minus strand of OW818652.1, from coordinate 2,469,561 downwards.
ATTACCGTCAAAGGCGTGGCGGCCCATGCTGGCTTGAACCCGGAGCAAGGCATTAATGCTCTTGTCTTGGCTGGTCAGGCCCTTGCAGCGGCTCCTTGCGGCAGGATCGACGAAGAAACCACAGCCAATTTCGGGACGATTCAGGGTGGTGCCGCCTCCAACATCGTTGCGGAAGAGGTCAGTATTGTGGGCGAGGTGCGCAGTCATTCCCCGGAAAAATTAGATCGCCTGACCGCTGAGATCGAACAGGCCTTTCGCGCGTGATTGAGGAATGGAGCGATCCTTCCGGCAAGGCCCGTGGCGTCCCGGAGCTGGATTTTCAGGCGGAACAGGATTTTCCAGCCATGCAGCTCTCGGCTGAGGATGCGGTTATTCAGCGGCTTGATGCGGCGGCGGCCCGTATCGGCATCCCTATGGAGCATGAGATTGCTGGCGGCGGCAGTGATGCCAATATTTTTAACGGCTGCGGCCTGCCCACAGCCATTATCGCCACCGGCATGACCCATGTCCATTCCACGGATGAACAGGTCAGTCTTGAGGATATGACCAATTTGACCGCCTTGCTGCTGGCACTTGTCAGCAGCTGAAAAAAAGCGCTTTTTTTCAATGCAGGATCGTAGGGGCAGGCCCCTGTGCCTGCCCGTTTATTATACCGTCGTTTATACTGCCGCACGGGAACGTTCAGGGCGAACACAGGGGTTCACCCCTACAACACCCTGCATACTATTTATTATCAGAAAAAATATGTCAGTCATAATAGAGCAGGATCAGAGAGTAAAAGAAGCCCCACGTACCAGAGGCACTGGAACCAGGGAACCATAGGACAAGATGATGTTTTTCTTCAGCGCATTCCTGATGCGGTGTATCAGGAGATAGTGGACACCTTTTCCGAGCAATATCATTTTTGCAATGGTCTGGAGAACGGCGGCAGGATGCGGATTGCCAATTATTTTGTCGGCATCAGCGCAGGCTTAGTACACAGTTTCAACCAATTTATTGCGACGATTGAACAGGAAGCAACAGATGACCGGTTGCCAGCCTTTCAGGTGCCTAACGGTTTTGCCCCGCAAAAAGAAAATCTCCTGCCTACGGAACAGGGGGGCGGATTCTCGATGGGTAGCTTTGATATGGCCGTGACTGATGATGGCCTGCGCAATATCGAACCCCAGGCTGTTGCCACTTATCCTGTCAGTGCCGCTTTGCTCAACAGGATGCTGTTGCAGCATCTTCCTGATGTTGAGCAGGCTGATAAGGCTTTTCTCTTTGCAGACGGCCCGCAGAAGGACTGGGATGACTTTCAGCAAGTCTACCAGAAAATGCTGGGGGGCGAACAGGGCGAGCGGGTTGTGCTCACGGACAGGAAGGTGCAGGAGCAAAAAACTAATTTTGAGTTCTATGCAACCCAAAAAGAGCTTGGCCTCTCTGTTGATATTGTTGATGTGGAGGATTTTTTTGAGCAGGACAGAGAGCTGTACTATACCAACTCTGCTGGTCAGCCGGTAAGGGTAACCCGCCTGTACAATAGGATTATCTTGGCCGATGCCCTGTTTCTGGAAAATTACCCGGAAGGATCGTCCTGGCAGTATCGTTTTGATAAACGATATGAGGGCTTACAGCTTGTCAATCATCCGATCAAACAGTTTGAGGTCTCTAAGCGGCTTGCTCCGTACATTGAGCACCCCTTGAATCCGACCAGTTATGAATTGTCTGAGGTTGCCTCGGCTTTTCGCCAGGGTATTCTGGCCTATGATGACTATGTCTGGAAGCATAAATGGGGTGCTGCTGGCCATCGTCTCTTCCTTTCGCCCTCAGGGGAGGTCTTAGATGATCTGGTTGATGTGCTGGACGAATATATTGCCCAGAAAAAGGTGGATTATACAACTTTTATCACCGATGACGGACAGGAGAAGATTGTCGAATTACGGTTTATGACCGCTCGGCATAATGAACAGACCATAACCGTCCCTATGGCACGAATAGGGCATGTTCATCGAGATCAGGCAGGGCGTAAGTCATATAAAATTCATTTCGGTGATAATAATATGGCCGGATACGGCTTCAGTCCGGTCCTGATTTTTAATGAATAATGCTCATCACGCTCTTCGGGGGCGGGACAAAAAAAGCGAGGGAAGGAAAATGCGGATTTATGCAAATTTGGCAGAGAGCGTGGGCAATACCCCCTTGGTTCGTTTGGGTAGGATCGGGGTGAGCTGTGCAGCAGAGATCGTGGCAAAGCTGGAATCCGCCAATCCGCTGGGCAGTGTGAAAGATCGCATTGCCGTAGCCATGCTGGATGCCGCAGAGGCTGACGGTCTGCTTACCCCGAAAACCACTGTTATTGAGCCGACCTCCGGAAATACCGGGATAGGGTTGGCCTTTGTCTGTGCTGCCCGTGGGTACAGACTGATCCTGACCATGCCGGAAACAATGAGTGTGGAGCGGAGAAAACTGCTGACTTACCTCGGAGCTGAGCTTGTCCTGACGCCCGGATCAGGGGGCATGAAGGGAGCCATTGCCGGTGCAGAGGGTTTGCTGCTGGACAATGAACCGAGTTGGATGCCGAATCAGTTCGCCAATCCTGCTAATCCGGCCATGCATCAACGGACAACTGGCCCGGAGATCTGGGAACAGACCGACGGTGCAGTGGATATTTTGGTTGCCGGGGTGGGGACTGGCGGTACGCTTACCGGGACAGGTCGTTTTCTGAAAGAACAGAATCCGCAGATTCATATTGTGGCTGTGGAACCTGCTGATTCACCGGTGCTGTCCGGCGGCAAGCCAGGGCCGCATAAGATTATGGGGATCGGGGCCGGGTTTGTGCCGGAAAATCTGGATCAGACGCTCATTGATGAGGTGGTGCAGGTCGGCAATGAGGAGGCTTTCCAAGCAGCCCGTCGCCTTGCTCGACAGGAGGGGATCCTTTGCGGGATATCCTCGGGTGCAGCTGTAGCGGCAGCCCTGAAAATCGGGAGCAGGAAAGAAAACCAAGGCAAGCAGATCGTGGTGATGCTGCCGGATACGGGTGAGCGTTATCTCAGTACGGAGCTGATGGAATCAGCTTGAGTAGCCTGATTATTTCCAGAGAGAGGAAAGAGGGAGGAAGATTTGTGCGTTTCAGTATTCCTCTTTCTCCTCCTTGATGGTCGAAACCTTCAGAAGATCATTGACCTGCCCCAGCATTTTCGACGCTGCATCATGGATAGCATCAAGGTGTTTATCCTGGTCTTGACGCATTTCAGGAAAATTTTCATCTGTCAGCAGCTCAGACATGGTGATAATGAAACCCAGAGGATTTTTGAGGTCATGGGCCGCTACCCGCAAAAAACGATCTTTGAGGTGGTCAAGTTCGAGTAGACGATCATTGGCCTCCACAAGACGTTTGCCCACTGCTATGCGGCTTTGTAGTTCGCCGACGTGAACCGGTTTGCTGAGAAAATCGTGCGCCCCTTGATCAAGGGCATGGATGGCATCCTCTTTATCTGATTTGCAGGTCAGCAGGATAGTGTAGGTTAGCTGGTTATTGGGTTTATCCTGAAGCCGGGAGCATATTTCAACCCCGTCAAGACCAGGCATCATCCAGTCCAGCACCGCTATTCGAGGCGGATTCTTGCTGCGGAGAAAGGTCATCGCCTCAAGGCCGTCTCTGGCCTCAATGACTGTATAACCCCACTTTAGCACACAAGTCTTGAGCAAGGTCCTGGTTGATAGCTCGTCGTCTGCGATGAGAAGTTTCATTGCATTGTATAGAGATATTGGTTACGGGGCGAAGTCAAGGGGGCAGGGATCTCTGCCAACACTCCACTTCCTTACAGATTTTCGATAACAGAAAGTACAATAGATACTGTAAAGGAAGCATATTGCCAAGTCAATAAGAAGAAAAAGGAGAACAGAAGCTCTGGTCTGCAAGATATTGACTTTTGACAGAAGCAGCTGGTTATGATACCTTCTCCTAACATTTTTGAGAAGTTTGTTACGAAGGACAAAAAATAGACGTTGTGTGCCACCTTATGGAAAAGAAAAAACGTGTCTCTGTTGTTATCCCTGCCTATAATCATGAGCGATTCATTGGCCCGGCTGTGGATTCTGTTCTTAATCAGACGTGGGAGAATCTGGAGCTGATCGTGGTTGATGACGGGTCCACTGATGGGACCGGTGATATAGTCAAATCTTATAGCGATCCCCGTTTATCCTATTATTATCAGGAAAATCAGGATGCCTTTAATACCATCAATCGGGGCATGGGACTGGCCAAAGGCGAGTATATCACGATCCTCAATTCTGATGATATCTATACTACGGATCGGCTAGAAAAACTCGTTGCCATCCAGCAGGAAAGCAATGCTGCCTGTTTGTTTACCGATGTTCTTCCGATCTCAGATGCAGGCACGGTGTTCACAGACCCGGATTTTGGTTGGAATATCTGGCATCGAAAAAACAGGGTGTGGTTTTTTGCCTGCGGGGATTTGTATACAGCTTTTCTTAAAGGCAATTTCATGGTGACCACCTCAAATATGTTCATGACCGCAGAGGCCGTGCAGCGGGTTGGAAAATTTTCTGCTCTGCGCTATCTCCATGATTACGATTATATTTTCAGGATGATGCTGGCCTTTCCCGGTCAGGTGCGATATGTAGACGATGAGCAGCTCCTTTATTATCGTATCCATGACGGCAACACCTTGGGCGAGGCAGCAATCACCGGGCGGCAGCAGGATCTTGAGGTGATTCAAAAATACATGCTGGCCGCCCTGCCGGACAAGCAGAGACGTATCGCAGCTGCCGGAACAGGACGTTTGCTGGAGCTCAGGGATGAGCTGGAACAAGTACGGAGCGACTTGTCTGGACAGGCCGAGCCCAGCGTGCGAGAGCGCTTGCATCTGTTGCTCTTGGCAATCAAATACAAGTTGCGCAAAAAACTGCATCAATATTTGGATAATTTTAGAGAGTTAATGCAAGGGAGGTAGGGATATGCAGCGGCAAGAACATCTTCAGCGATTGAAGGAACAGCAGTTTGATATCCTGGTCATCGGCGGTGGCATCACCGGTGCCTGTATTGCCCATGATGCGGCCTTGCGCGGTTTTTCCGTAGCCTTGATTGAACGCCGCGATTTCGGCGGTTTTACCTCGTCCGCCTCTTCAAAATTACTTCATGGCGGTATTCGTTACCTGCCCAAAGGTCAGGTCTGGAAAGTACGGGAATCCGGGCGTGAGCAGATGATTTTTCAGCGGCTCGCACCTCATCTCGTGCGTTGGCGTCCTTTTCTGATTCCGACAGAGCATGGGCTGAGCCTCACCAAGGGGGCCTGGGCCCTCAAGATAGCAATGAAGATCTACGGCCTTTGTCATTTCGGACTGAAGAATTTGCTGGATAATCCTGCTCGACAACCGCCGCAGGGAGAATTTTTTGATGTTGAGGCCGCCTTGGACGTGGCCCCCCAGTTGAGCAGTGTTGATCGGTTGAGCGGTGCTCAGGTACTCTTTGAATCACATATGCACAGTTCCGAGCGGATGACTCTGGGCTTTCTCAAGACTGCTGTTAGCAATGGGGCAGCCATTGCCAATTATCTGGAGGCAGAGCAGTATCTCACTGCACAGGGTAGAATTGAGGGCGTAGCTGTGCGCGATACCTTGACAGATGAACAATTTTCTGTGCGGGCACGTCTGACCATTAATTCGGCTGGTCCGGCGACCCAGGCCCTGAATCGTTCGGTGCCGGGTCTCCAGCTTCGCCTGCAAAAAGAGCTCACCGGCTTTGCACGGGGCGTCCATATGGTGACCCGTCAGGTCCACCCGGAATATGCAATGGCCCTGAGCACACCTGAGAAAACCGAGGGCTTTGTCACTCGGGGCGGACGCCATTTTTTCATCATTCCTTGGCGAGGACGTTCCCTGATTGGCACTACCAATGTACCCTTTAAGGGAACATTTGATCAGGTCAAAGTGACACAGAAAGATATTGATGATTTCCTCCTTGATATTAATGAGGCCCTGCCAGACCTCCATCTGACCCGCCAGGATGTGCATTATGCCTATACCGGCCTCTATCCGCTGATTGTCCGCAAGATTGAAGAGGATAAATATCAAGGAACCGGTGAGTATCAGCTGGTGGATCATGAAATAACGGATGGTGCTCCCGGACTCGTCACTGCACTGGGAGCCAAATTTACCACGGCCAGGAATGTGGCGGAAAAGACTGTGGATCTGGCTGCGAAAAAGTTCACGGAGCAGAAGAAGCCTTCTTGTACGATTTCAACGCCCCTGCTGGAGGGTACTATTGCTGACCTGCCCGCTTTTGTTGAGGAGAAGCAGGAGCAGTACAAAGGCCTGCTTTCTGGTGAGGAGGTGGAACATCTGATTCGCTATCATGGTGCTGAAATTGATCGGGTCATGGCCTTGGCTGCTGACCAGCCTGAACTCCTCCAACCCCTCTCGCCAGACCTTGCCACCCTTGCAGTAGATGTCCTGTACGCTGTGCAGGAAGAAATGGCCATGAGCCTAGATGATGTCTTCTTTCGCCGTACCGGGGCCGGGACCATTGGTCAGCCTGACGAGACCGCCTTAGAGCAGGCCGCCTCTATCATGGCTACCGAACTTGGTTGGACTGCGCAGCAAAAGGAGGAGGAAAAGAACAAGGTCCTTGCCTGTTATGTCTATGAGGGAAGTAGTAGAAAATGATCAGGCCGGGGGGAGGGCAGAGGGCAACCGTGCTGCATATTGCACCCACACCGTTTTTTGCTGATCGAGGGTGCCACATCCGGATTCGTAATGAGGTTGAAGCCCTCCGGCACTATCCGTATCGGCTCATCGTCTGTACCTATCATCATGGTCATGATGTTGAGGACATTGATATCCGACGTATCCCTGCTGTGCCGGGCTATATCAAACTGGATGCAGGTTATTCGCCCTTTCGTTTTCTTGCAGATTTTTTCCTCTTCTTTCTTGTTCTTAAAACCGTCTGGCAGGAACGTCCGACCCTGCTCCACTGCCACCTCCATGAAGGTGCCCTGATAGGCTGGGCTGTTAAAATTTGCCTGTTTTGGCGAAAGATGCGGGTGCTGATGGATATGCAGGGTAGTCTTTCCGGGGAATTGGCTGCATACAAGGCCTTTGGTTCGCTTTCTTTCCTCTTGGGCTTTTTTCGGGCCATCGAAGGCCTCATCTGCCGAATGCCGGATTTCTTCTTCTGTTCTTCCCATCAGAGCTGTCAGGTCCTGGAAAAAGAATTTAAAATCTCCACGGAAAAGATCCTGCTGCTTCAGGATGTTGTTCCTGATGTTTTTTTCGAGGTACCTCCCCATCAGGTTGTTCAAAAAAAACGCTTTCAGGATATGATTCCTCAAGATAAGCAGGTCATTCTCTATACCGGATCTTTGTTGCCCGGAAAGGGGATTCAGCATATCTTTCAGGCAATGGAGCTGCTCTGCTCTGAATGTGAGGATCTTTTTTTTGTCCTGGTCGGCTATCCCTTGGAGGACGCAGAACAGTATGTCCGGCAGCATCAGCTGGAGCAATTCTGCCTGTTACCGGGTCAGGTCGCTTATTGTGATCTGAGTGACTGGTTGGCCTTAGGGGATCTTGCTCTTGAGCCCAAGGAAGCGGATTCCGGCGAGGCTAGTGGGAAATTACTTCATTATATGGCGGCTGGGCTGCCGGTGGTTTGCTTTGCCACAGAGAATAATCAAAAAATGCTCGGGGAAGCCGGGTATTACGCCCCCTCCTACGACGGGCAGGGACTAGCTGCCGGGATAAAAGCTGCCCTTGCTGAGGGTGAACGGGCTTGCAAGAAGGGGGAGCAGGGAAGGAAAGTCGTCAGTGCGCAGTATTCTTCAGCAGCGGCAGGGCAACTTCTCCATGAGGTGTATGGGCGGTTTATCGATACTTCGATCGGAAATGTGGAGTAAGGTCTATGGTCTTCAGTTCTCTTTTCTTTCTCTATCTTTTCCTGCCGTTAACCCTGCTCCTCTATTTTTCCGCAGGTCTGCGATGGCGTAATGGCGTGCTGCTGCTGGTCAGCCTGTTTTTTTATGCCTGGGGAGAAACCGGCTATGTGCTGCTCATGCTGGTCTCTGTTTTGGCAAACTGGCTGTTCGGTCTTCTGGTAGAGCGGGAAAAGGAGCGTGGTAAATCAGGAAAAAGTGCATTAGTAGCTGGTGTTATTGTTAACCTTTTGCCCTTGTTTTTCTTTAAGTACAGTAATTTTCTCCTAGATAATCTAAATGCTTTTTTGCCGATTTCGGGCGTGCATCCTATAGAGCTTGCTCCCGTGCATCTGCCCATCGGTATTTCTTTTTATACCTTTCAGGCAATCTCCTATCTTGTTGACCTGTATCGGCGGGAAGTTGAGGTGCAACGTAATCCGGTCAACCTTGCCTTGTATATTGCTCTGTTCCCTCAGCTCATTGCTGGACCGATTGTGCGCTATCATGATATTGCCCGTCAGATAATCAGTCGTCGGACCTCTCTTGAGGATTTTTCTTCCGGTATCCTACGTTTTACTGCCGGATTAGGGAAAAAAATGCTGATAGCAAACGCTGTCGGTGCTGTTGCTGATCATATTTTTAGCTTGCCGTCCTCTGTCCTGCCTGCTTATTTGGCTTGGCTCGGGATTATTTCCTATACTTTACAGATCTACTTTGATTTTTCTGGATATTCAGACATGGCCATAGGCCTTGGTCGGATGTTCGGGTTTCATTTTCAGGAAAATTTTCTCTATCCGTATTCTGCTCGATCCATTCAGGAATTCTGGAGAAGATGGCATATCTCCCTTTCCAGTTGGTTTCGTGATTACCTCTATATCCCGCTGGGAGGAAATCGAAAAGGTGCAGCGCGTACCTCCTTAAATTTAATCATAGTCTTTTTTCTTTGCGGTCTTTGGCATGGGGCAGGGTGGGGATTTGTGATTTGGGGGCTGTACCACGGCCTTTTTCTCGCTCTGGAGCGTAGTGCTGCCCGCAAAATACCAATACGCTTTCCCCGTGTTGTGCAGCACATATATACTTTACTCGTGGTTATGGTCGGCTGGATTTTTTTTCGGGCTGAGACCTTGGGTTCAGCGCTTAGTTACTTTGCCGCTTTGTTCAATTTTTCCGCCATGCCTTATCTTGATGCAAAGTTGTTTCTTGCCGTAAACTCTCAGTTTTTTCTAGCGACTATTGCCGGAATAATCTTCTCAGTTCCGGTTATCCCCTGGCTGCGTACCCAGTTACTCACCCAAGAATTCTTTGGTCGGATTTGGCAACCTGAGCAACTTTTTTTACTATTCTCACCTGTTCTTTTAGTCTGGATAATGCTAGTTTTCTTCTTCAGTTCTACAGAGTTGATCAGCGGAACCCATAATCCTTTTCTCTATTTTCGTTTCTGATTTTTTCGGCGACCATGAACAACAGGTACCTGCATTCTCTTTGCGTTGTTATGCTGCCGACAGCTTTTATGCTGATCTTCGGGGGCATTTTTTTCTTTCCGCAGTGGAATACCGTAATTGTTCAGTTGCATATCGAAGCTGATCAGGCGGATAATATGACAGTGTTCTGGCCGAACTGCGCAGGAAGGTATGCTGAAGAGCGATCACGCCGGGTCGGATATCCTGCCGGAAAAAGCGAGCATGAGCTAGCTGTTTCCGCTCATCGCGCTCGGTTTCCGCTCCGTTTTGATCCTGGTGAACAGAAGCATATGTTCACCTTACACGGTATCTCAGTTCAACGTTTCGGGAGAACAACTACCCTGATAGGAAAAGAAATCGGTTCGTACATTCGAGGAATGAACGGGGTGGAAAAAGGAACAGGGGCTGGCAAGGAAGAATTCCTGCTCATGTCGGCTGATCCGCAGATTTATTTTGCAAGATTGCCTTATCCTCTCCCTCCGAGAAAGAATATCATTACATTATGTCTTCTCATCCCGGTAATGCTTTTTTCATTGGTGATAGCCGGGCGTCGTATATGGATCGCACCGCTCGAAGAATTGATTCGGTGTGTAGCTGCCTCCCTGGTCGGCATTCTGATATGCGGTTTGATTGGGGAAGGTCTACTGTATTGTCAACTGATCATCTCGGTCTTGTATGCGATTGTCCTGGTTTGCGGATGCATGATGTTTTTTATGCAATGCAGGAGGGGAAGGCGCAAGAGATTAGGCGCGTTTTTTTTGATCAGTGTCTACAGTGCCATTTTATGGGTTCCGTTAAGTCGGACATTGACGCATGATTTTATACAACCTGATCAGGGAAAAATTCAGGTGCCACAAGAAGATGAAAGAGAGACGCATTCTATTATTGAAATTTTTCGCAATGCTTTGGAAACGAATTTTATTCGTTATTTTTCCTTCCGTAAGCAGTTGCTTGATTTGAACGCTCGGTTCAAGATATCTGTACTAGGGTTTTCTGCCACTTCAAAAGCTATCCTCGGCAGAAACGGCATGTTTTTTGAGGGATATGGTAAACGCAGAGTTGAGGGGGATATTGTCCGTGCCTTTGATAATATCACGGATTATATGGGGCAGACCCCGTTTACTCCAGCGGAGCTGGAAGCATGGCGTGTCTGTCTTGAAGAGAGATATTACTGGTTAAAGGAACAGGGGATTGATTATGTATTTGCCCTTGCTCCGACCAAAGCCCTTGTTTATCCTGAAAATTTACCGTTACGCATTTTATGGACTAAACGACGGGCAGACAGACCCATGCGTTACGATCAGCTGACCCGCTATCTCAAAGAAAACGCGGTTGTGCCGGTGGCAGATTTGCGGGAATCCTTGCTCAAGGCCAAGCAGAGTACGGACTTGCCGCTGTTCTATCGAACAGATTTTCATTGGAATTACTACGGGGCCTTTATCGCCTATCAGGAAATTATTCGGACCATTAACCGATATTATCCGGAACACGATCTTGATCCGGCTGCGTACACCGATTTTACTGTTCAACGTAAGGACGATTGGGTGCATACCAAATTTATGTTTGTTTTGGGTCTAGACCCTATGCGCAATCAGAACGAAACCTACCTTACCTTTTTTCCAGAAGCGGATGGTCCCTATGCGCATATTCCAAATTTTATGCAAAAAGGTATTTCAGATTATTCCCTGCCGGAAATGGTACGCAGGCAGTACGGTGAAAAATCATTTGCTGTACGAGAGATTGAAAATCCTGTGGGTAAATTGCCGTTGATGTTTATTATCGGAGATTCTTTTATCGAAAAAACAATTGGCTATTTCAGTGCGCATGCGCGAGAAACGGTTAATTTCAGGGAGGTGACGAATTTCCAAACCGCCCCTTATCAGGAGCATAAACCTGATATCGTTGTCCAGGAGATATTGAATATGTATATTTTACAGGGGCCGCCGGTAAATCCCCTGCAAATAAAAGAGGCCCGTAAACGAGCTATGCAAGTTTCTTTTGACAAGAGCCTGAACTGAGTAAAAATGCTGGTAAAAGATGTATTTCTGATGGGTTAACCTTTCCTTGTTACAGGCTGGTTCGAAGAAGATACATCTTCCGACTACCTATAGAGGAGGAATGGGAATTTGTTTGCTAGGATGGGATCCAAAATTGTTCTGGCGGCTTCATTATTTCCGCCTCTGCGGGTCGTTTTTCAGCCAATCCTGCTGGCCTTCATGATATGCTTGATAATGTTTGGGAGTGGTGTGAAGAATCGGTATCATGTGTTAGGCTTCAGAGTGATTGGTCATGAAGGCTGTACTGGAAGAAGGGCTCCCTATTCATTAAACGTTCCGCTGCAAAGCGGCCTCATAATTTTTAAGGAATAAAAAAAATGAAAGTACTTGTAACAGGCGGTACTGGTTTTACCGGTAAGGCTCTGGTTAAGCGGTTGATTAATGAAGGAAATGAGGTTGTTAGTCTGGATTATCAGGAAGGGTTGAAAACCGAAGAGATTCGTTCCTGGGGTGCTAAGGTAGTCATTGGTTCGGTGACAGATTCTGCGGTTGTTGAAAAATGCATGGAAGGCGTTGATGTTGTCCAGCATCTTGCAGCAGCCTTCAGGGAGCTTGATGTTCCTAACAGCTATTACGATGAGGTGAATGTGGGCGGCACCAAGATCGTGCTTGCATCTGCCCTGGAACATAAGGTAAAGAAGTTTGTTTACTGCTCCACCTGCGGTGTGCATGGGAATGTGGATCATCCGCCGGCAACTGAGGATGCACCTATCCAGCCCGGTGATTACTACCAGCAGACCAAGTATGATGCTGAGCCCATCGTCAACGATTACTGTAAACATGGCATGGATACCATCATTATTCGACCTGCGGCTATCTATGGGCCTGGAGATCCTGAGCGTTTTCAGATGATTTTTAAGCGGGTCAGCAAGGGCAGCTTTCCTATGTTTGGCTCTGGTCAGACTTTCTACCATCCTTTGTATATCGATAACCTAGTAGATGCCTTGATGCTGGCTATGGAGCCGGGTAAAGGGGTTGGCGAGGCCTATCTGATTGCCGACGAGGAATATATCACCATTGATACCTTGGTCCGCAAGACAGGCACCGCTTTGGGGGTGGAGGTTAAGGTGCCCCATTATCCCATTATGCCTTTGGTCGTGGCTGGTCATGTTTGTGAAAAGGTCTGCAAGCCCTTTAAAATCACGCCGCCTATCTTCCCGCGCCGGGTGGATTGGTTCCGCCAGAACCGGGCCTTTGATATCAGCAAGGCCAAACGGGATCTCGGGTATGATCCCAAGGTTGATCTGGATGAGGGCCTAAAACGGACCGGTGATTGGTATCGGGCGGAGGGGTATATTTAACCTTTCGGGTTTTCCGCACAATGCTACGGGAAAGGAGAAGGTAGATAGGTCGGAGAAGTCTATATCTATAGACTGTGAGGGCAGGCGGTCCCTGCCCTCGTACTTATTTGCACCTCTCAGAGAGCAGCATTACTCTGCTGGATCATTTCCCTGCCAGACTCATGATCCATTCAGCCATTTTTTTCGCATGAGCTTGGTCTATAGTTTTTCCGTTTTCCGACCGCGGCTTCATATCTACAGGGCGATCCCATTTGTTATGACTGCCACGGAGGATTGATTGCTCAAGTAACGCTAAAGCTTTGTCACCTTCGCCTTTATATTTTTCTTTATATTTTTTCGCAATGTCCTTGAAGTAGGGAGCATGTTTTTTGGGCAACAATTTGTTGGTTTCTACTGAATGACATCCCATGCAGTCGTATTGCCCTGCCATATCTTCACTTGCAAATGCAGACGCAGCAAACAATACGCAAGCAGCGGTAATACCAATAACGGATGTTCTCACGATCTTCCTCCTTTTCTTGAAATAAAAAACTTATATACCACCTGCAACCGTAACGAACCATCAGTACGTGTCAGGTTTACTGATAGTAACCTTGTAATTAATTCGATACTATCACAAGCGGATCCTGTATAGTCAAGAGAAAAATAGTGCTCCACTATACCGTTAGGTATCGTTAGGCGATTATGGTTACTGGAGGCTTCAGTTGGAACGTGCTGGAAGAGCTGGTTAGGACCAATACTACGGCGGCAGGCTGGCGGATATAAGTACCCGTGCATAATTATTTAAATCGTGAAGTGCGAAGTTACAGGGGGCTTCCTGCTGGAAAATGTTACGTTTTTTATGCATACCTACTTACATAAGAAACTGCTCAGTCAGATTATGTCGTTCGTCAACCGTATACGTGAGGAGGAGGCAACCTCGCGTGAGCTGGTCAGGTTTCTTCTCGTTGATGTGATCGCCAATCATATTTTGAAGGAAGGTCTCAAGTGGCAGGAGAAGCTGAAGAACGGATGAAAAGCACGTACCCTTTGTTTGAGGAGCATTGAGCAAAACAATGAACATTGCAGGTTTTGAGAAGATTGCCCCGTATCTCACCCACCCGCTGGTTTTGGTGGGATTTGTACTGATGCTGGCCTATGGGGTTCACATCCAGTTGATGAAGTCCGGCTTGAGGCAGGTTTCACAGAAAGACAGTAGCCTGATCATCAGGCTGTTTCTGCGCTACGGCTTTTGGCTTGCCCTAGTTCTGCTGCTGGCAGGCTTCGGGTTGTCTGTTTGGAACAGCTACATGGGAAAGGAGAATAACCCCTGCGTTGAACCTCCCTTACTGCCGACATTCCCCTTGACAAGGCCCGACCCTCATTCTACGCTACAGGCTTCATCCTTTCCGTATTTACCCGAAGCCGTAAACAGGCTATCTACCTCCCTGATTAATTATGGATGCTCTATTTGCAAAGATCAATAATCCTATTGTCGTATATATTATCCTTATTGTCTTTGCCCTTGGCTGGCTGCTGTCTAAATCCAAGGAACTTGCAGGATGGAAGGATCTTTTCAGCAAAGATAGATCAGAGGAACTGAAAAAGGCACGGGAGGAACTTAAGGATCTTCCGGAAGAGGCGGAGTTCTATGCTGAAGCTATGCGTCAGGAAATATTCCATACGGCTACACGAATACATTGTAATAAAAAGTACCGTCGAATATGTCAAAAGCTCGTGACGGACGGCGTATCTTCAGTTGAAGGAATTCGCCGAGCTTGGAGTCATATATATGAGAACAATTCAAGAGCAGAGGTCAGATTTTCATGGACAGAAAAGATTATGGCAGCGTTCCTCATTCTAATAGGGTTATACGGAATACTCGCAACATCTATATCTCTCGTTAATATTGCATCCCTCTTTGATGTAGCGGGATTTCCCAATACCTTATTTATCCTCAGCACAGGGGTACTTTGTGTTTTCTTTTCATTACAACTGCTACTGCCGATGATTATCGCCTTAGAAATCCGCAAGAGGCTGAAGGAGCGGAAGGGTGATATTTCTTCATCATCTTCCGCAGAAGAATCACCTCCCTCTGTCCAGGATACATAAAAAACTAAAAAGTCCGGCTCATCATCCCTTGGGCAGACGGTCGGAGCAGCTTTCCCTTGCCGAACAAATACAGAAGCATAGGCGATGCTCCCTCCGACCTTCGCCTATGCAGTCATCCTCGACAGGCTGTCAAGCCGTGTCCGATACACGCGGCCTCAGCTCAATACCCTCGTAACTCCGCAATCCGTGCCGGGCGCAACCTGTACGGAACACCCTGAAAGAGTTAAACAATATCAGATCAGGGTAACACCCTGAGCATGATGCAATCAACCTCACGTTCTATGAAGCAAGTTATCAGCACCGAAAACAAGCCTATCAAGCTCTGGCTCGACGATCTCGAAGCCGGAGCCTTGGAGCAGGCAAAGCATCTCGCCAATCTGCCTTTTGTCTTCCGCCATATTGTCCTAATGCCGGATGCGCATCAGGGCTACGGCATGCCCATAGGCGGTGTCTTAGCCACAGAGGGCGTGGTGATTCCCAATGCTGTTGGCGTTGATATCGGCTGCGGAATGTGTGCCGTAAAAACCTCTGTGCAGCATATTGAACGCGATGCCTTGAAGAAGATCATGGGCGATGTCCGCAAGAGGATACCGGTTGGATTCAACCATCATAAAAAAGCTCAGGACGAATCCTTCATGCCTGATAGCCCTTCGGATGGTCTTGATAAATTAAAAATCGTTCGCGGGGAATATCGTTCCACACTTAAGCAGTTGGGAACCTTGGGAGGAGGCAATCATTTCCTTGAGATTCAGCAGGGAAGCGACGGCTTTGTCTGGCTGATGATCCACTCTGGAAGCCGTAACCTCGGCTATAAGGTGGCTCATCATTATAACAAACTGGCTATTGAGTTGAACCAAAAATGGCATACCTCGGTACCGGAGAAATGGCAGTTGGCCTTTTTTTCCCTGGACAGCCAAGAAGGGCAGGATTATCTCCAAGAAATGCAGTATTGCGTGGATTTTGCCTTGGCAAACAGGCGGCTGATGATGCAGCGAGTGCAGGAAGTTTTTGTTGAGGTTGTTGGCGAGATCGCTGGAGAGGTTCAGTTTGCCGAGATGATCAACATCGCCCATAACTATGCGGCAATGGAGCATCATTTCAGAACCGATGTGATGATCCACCGCAAGGGCGCGACCAAGGCCTCTGCTGGTCAGCTTGGGATTATTCCCGGCAGCCAAGGCACTGCGAGCTATATCGTGCAGGGCAGGGGAGAGCCGGAGAGCTTTATGTCCTGCTCACACGGGGCTGGGCGCAGAATGGGACGGAAACAGGCCCTGAAAGATCTTGATCTTGCTGCGGAAAAAGAGCGGCTTGATGCCATCGGGGTGATCCATGGTATACGGCATGTGAAGGATCTGGATGAGGCACCGGGTGCTTATAAGGATATTTCCCAGGTTATGGGCAATCAGGAGGATCTCGTCGATATTGTGGTTGAGCTGCGTCCCTTGGCGGTGATAAAAGGGTAGGGGAGACCGGCTGGTCGCCCCTTGTGTTAATGACAGGGCAACCGCCGGTTGCCCCTACGCCAAACTATGGGTTATACGTCCACCCATGATGGTGTACACGGCCCGGCCTTGGAGTTTCTCCCCTAAAAATGGCGAGTTCTTGCTTTTAGAAACCACCTGCTCCTCTGTATAGGTGAAGGGGAGATCAGGGCTGATCACCGTGACATCCGCAAGCGCACCTGCACTGAGGCTGCCGCCCTCAACGCCCAGGATCTGGGCCGGATGTACCGACATCAGTTCAACCAGTTGTTGTTCATTGATCACACCCTCTCGGACCAAGGCAAGAGAAAGAGGCAGGGAGGTTTCCAGCCCGATGATCCCGTTCATGGCCCGATCAAATTCCACCTCTTTCTCCAGCATGGAGTGCGGGGCATGATCTGTGGCTATGGCATCAAAGGTGCCGTCTGCCAGGCCCTGCCTGATCGCCTGCCGATCTTTTTCAGAGCGGAGCGGGGGATTCATCTTGGCATTGGTGGTATACCCCATAACCGCTTCATCGGTGAGCGTGAAGTAATGCGGGGCTGTTTCAGCGGTGACCCGAACGCCTCTAGATTTCGCCGAACGGATGAGTTCTGCGCTCATGGCGGCACTTACATGAGCGATATGCACCCGTTTGCCGAGGCATTCAGCCAAGGCGATTTCCCGATACACCATGATGGATTCAGCAGCCGTTGGAATGCCTTTTAAACCGAGTCGGGTGGAAATAATCCCCTCATTCATAACCCCGTTACTGAGCGAGGGCTCTTCGCTGTGGGAGATAACCAGCAGCCCGTGGTCGTCAGCATACTCCATGGCCCGTCGCATGAGCTGGCTGTCCCGAACCGGCAGCCCGTCATCGCTGACCGCAACCACGCCGTTTGCTTTGAGTTCGCCGAATTCAGTGAGGGCACTTCCCTGACTGTTTTTACTGATAGCGGCAACAGGGTAGACTCGGGCATCAGCTTTTTCTGCCTGGGCAAGGATCAAGGCGGTCACGGCCCGACTGTCATTCACTGGTTTGGTATTGGGCATACAGGCAACCGCTGTAAAACCGCCGGCTGCTGCGGTTTTGGTGCCGGAAAGGATATCTTCCTTATACTCTTCTCCGGGTTCTCGGAGATGCACATGCATGTCAATGAGACCAGGGACTACCCAACATCCTTCCGCATCTATCTCCTGAATTTCTGAATAATCGGAAGATTCAGAAGAAATATCTGCTGTTGGATCAGCGATACGTCCTTCCAGGATCAGCAGGTCGCGTATGCAATCGACCTTGTTTGCCGGGTCTATAATCCGACCGTTTTTTATCAGCAGGGGCGCTGGCATATTTCAAACCTCAATATCATGAGTAATCATGAATAATCTGTTAACTGTTTCCCGTAACCAAATACAATAAGGCCATTCGGACCGCAACACCGTTGGTTACCTGATCAAGAATGACCGACTGCGGGCCGTCCGCAACATCTGGCATAAGCTCAATTCCTCGGTTGATCGGACCAGGATGCATGATCAGGGCATCAGGGCGTGCCCAAGAGGCAACTTCGGTTGTGACGCCATACACGCTTGCATATTCACGTAAAGAGGGAAGTAATGGATCATTCTGTCGTTCCTTCTGGATGCGCAAGGTCATCAGTACATCTGCATCCTCCACGGCCTCTTTCATATTTGAGCAGACTGTGACGCCAAGTTCTTTAAGGCCCGGAGGAATCAAGGTTCCAGGACCGTATACAAAGACCTCTGATCCCATACGGAGGAAGCCGAGTATATCGGAGTGGGCCACTCGACTGTGGAGAATATCGCCGATGATGGCAATTTTTAAGTTGTTCAGCCGTTTCTTATGCTGACGAACCGTCATCATGTCTAGTAAGCCCTGGGAGGGGTGCTCATGGGTACCGTCGCCTGCGTTGATGACCGCTGCATTAACGTATTGGCTGAGCATGTGGGGTGCGCCAGAAAAAGAATGGCGAAGAATAATAATATCAGGGTTCATGGCCGAGATATTACGGGCTGTGTCGATAAGGGTTTCACCCTTGGTCGTAGAGCTGGTGGAGGCGGAAATGTTAAAGGTATCCGCGCTCATTCGCTTTGCGGCGATCTCAAAGGAAAGACGGGTGCGGGTGGAGGGTTCAAAAAAAAGATTGATGATAGTATTGCCCCGGAGGGTCGGGACTTTTTTTATGGGACGAGCTGAGATCTCTTTAAAGGATTCTGCTGTGGTCAGAATATAATCGATATCATCGGCTGATAGGTGTTCGATGTCAAGGATATGTCGATGTGAAAAAAAATAGCCGGTAGTCATAATCAAACCAGTCCAGAGTAAAGTAAATCTACGGGCTGCGCAAGGCAGGTGTCCGTCAAGACACGCTGTTTATATTTGCAATAATCATTCGATGATGGCAAGAGAAAAAGAGCCAGTTACGAATGAAATAGATCAGATATTAATGGAGGACGTCGCCGATTCTGCTCCAGCGGACAGAGGAAAAGCGATCCCAAGAAAGGAGATCTTTTTGGACATCCCAAGACCAGTAAATGATGAAAGCTTTACCGAGAACGGCGTCTAGGTTGACTCCTTGAAAAATGCCTTCATTGTCAAAGCCCCAGAATCTGGCATCGGACGAGTAGTCACGGTTATCCCCCATGACAAATATATGTCTCTCCGGTACCGTGACTGGACCGAAATTATCTCGTCGTGGGTCTACCAACATAGGGCTGATTCTCTCATCGTAAAATACGCCATGAATATCTTCAAAAGGCTGATTGTTAATAAATATTTTTTTATTCTTAATTTCAACTGTATCACCCGCCGTGGCGATCACTCTTTTTATATAATCTAGCTTGGGATTTTTCGGGTATTTGAATACGACAATATCGTTAGGCATTGGATCCTTAATCGGTACCAGCACCTTGCCGGTAAAAGGCATTTTAATTCCGTAGATAAATTTACTAACCAGAATATGATCACCGATGAGCAAGGTCGGTAACATGGATCCTGAAGGAATTTTAAAGGCCTGAACTATAAAGGTCCGTATAAAAAGGGCAAGAACGAGGGCTATCACTACGGCTTCGATATATTCGCGCGCAACAGATTTCTGATTACCGGCTTGATTCTTTTTCATGGCTTAAAGAGGAGTGATTAGTTTGTAGAATAGTTCAGGTTATTTATGGTTATGAGTAGCACGATATTTTAGAAGATAAGGAGCTTGAACATGAAGAAATAATGTTAAATAGACGAAAAAAAGAATAAACTCAAGCACCAATTGTTTGGTCGAGGTATAGAAATAGTCTAATTGACGGTTTTTTCACGGGGTTTCACGGAGAGAAATATTCGAGGAAAAATAAACATTGATTTGATTTTCTAATTTTCTAAAAAAAGGAATGCTTTTCTTGACATTTTCATTTTTTTATGACCTATTATGTTTATACGCTTGGACTTTTGGTGGGCAGTCATTTTTTAGGGTGCCACTGCTCTTGGCTGGTAGCTGCTCATAAAAATAAGAAAAAAACAGCATGGCAAAAAAAGAGAAATTTGTCGTTGGGATTGATATCGGCTCCCATGCGGTAAAGATTTGTCAGATCCAGAGATCTGGCAAGGACGGTTATCAGCTTATCGCCCTTGGTAGTGCTGCGATCTCACCCGGAGCTGTCGAGGATGGCGTCTTGCAGGATGCGGATGATGTCGGGGCTGCCATTTCGGAATTATGTAAGAATCTTAAAATAAAAAATAACGAACGTGTCGGGCTGTCAATTTCCGGCTATTCAGTGATTGTTAAAAAAATTAATATTGAAATGGAAAGCGAGGAAGAGCTTGCAGAACGCCTCAATGAAGAGGCTGAACAGTATATTCCTTTTGATATTAATGAGGTATATTTAGATTTCCAGGTTCTCAAGGCTGGGGAAGATGAGTTTGATCGCAGTGAAGTTATGTTGGTGGCAGCCAAAAAAGAGGTAATCGATGGTTATCGTTCAATGTTGGAGGCACAAAAACTTGTACCCGCATTGGTCGATATTGATGGTTTTGCTTTAGAAAATATTTGGACAACGATATCCGGCGGCCATAAAAATGTTTGTCTGATTGATATCGGAGCGTCTAAATTAAATATCAATATTATTGCAGAGGGTGCCTCTGTCCTGGCTCGTGATGTCGTCATGGGCAGTGACGATTTGAGCCGAGAAATCGCCAATACTCTTGATCTTGATTATGAAGAGGCTGAGCAGATTAAAACAGGTAGGATTGAAGCCGAAGAGGAGTATGAAGAGGAACTTCATGAAATTTTCACTCAAATTTGTACCAGATGGGTGTTGGAAGTAAAAAAAGCTATTGATCTTTATAGTAATAATAATCCCAAAAAGCCGCTTTCCGCTATTGTTCTGAGCGGTGGAGGCTCCAAGGTTCGCGGTTTGAGAAGCTATCTTGCCAGTGAAACTGGTCTTGAGATTGTCGCATTTAATCCTTTTGAAGGAATGAAAGTCAATGAAAAGAAGATAGATTTGGAATACCTTGAAGCTGTTGCACCTGAAATGTCTATAGCGGCCGGACTAGCAATTCGACCGGCAGAATTCTAAGATATGATCCGGATTAATCTCCTGCCCGTGCGGCAGATGAAACAGAAGGCCCAGGCGATAAGGCAACTAGTTTTGGGCGGGGCTGTTCTGGCTGTAACCCTTCTTGTTTTATTGGCGGGGACTGGTTTTTTATTTTCCGAAGTCAGTAGGCTGGAAAAAAGAATTGTGAAGCTTAAAGCAGACAAAAAAGAAATGCAGAAAACTCTGGATTTGATTGATAAACATGCAAAAGCTAAAAAACTTGTTGAACAGCAGATAGGTATTGTTCAGAAATTACAAAAAAAGTCACAGCTTACCGTGCATGTTTTAGATGAAATCTCTCGGATAACGCCTAACGAGCGTATGTGGCTGACTTCGCTCTCTCAAAATACCGGTAGTTTGAAGTTAGCCGGTATGGCTTTGGATAATCGGACTATCGCGAACTATCTTGATGGCTTGAAAGGATCTCCCTATCTTACGAATGTGGCATTGGGACGCTCTACATTAAGTAAGTACGGCGGGAGAAATTTGAAAAGATTTTCCCTATCCTGTTCTGTTATTCTCCCTGGAACAGATGATGAGGCTTCTAAAGAAAAGGGTAAAAAATAATATTTTATTATGGCCTCGGAAAGCACAAAATCAAAATTTGACGTTTTTATTGAAGAAAAGTTTATTCCCCTTGATCAAAAGATTAAAATTGCTGTCGCTGTCGGTGTGGTGGCGGCAATACTTGCAGGCTTCTATTTTGTCGTTTTTGTCCCCAAGCAGGAGAATATAAAAAAATTAGAGTCAGAAAGAGCCTCACTGCAGGCAGAGGTTGACAGGGCCGTAGAAGCTGAGGAAAATTTAAAGAAAATGAAAGAGGAACTTGCGGAAGTAGAAAAACGATTTGAAAAGATTTCTATTGTTCTACCTAAGACGAAGGAAATTCCGACTTTACTGACCAGTATTTCTGATCATGGGACAAGTGCTGGACTTGATTTTAACTCATTTACTCCGGGGAAAGAAAGCCCTAAAGATTTCTATGCAGAGATTCCAATCAGCATTGCAGTTCGTGGGCCCTATCACAATGTTGGTTATTTTCTTGATCAGGTAAGCAAATTAGAGCGTATTGTAACAGTAAAAAATATCAAAATGGGGTCTCCAAAGACAGTGGAAGGAGAAATGCTTCTTAGCTCCTCCTGCAATTTAATGACGTATCGTTTCCTCAATGAAGAAGAACGCGCTCAAGCTCAAAAGAAACGAAAAAAGAAATGAAAAAAGTAACAGGCTAGAAGATTCAATGAAGCTTACTGTGAAAAGATATTTGGTTGCTCTATTAATGCTGCTTGTAGTGGCAGAATTTCTGAATGGCGTGAGTTGGGCAGCAGAAGATGTTGTTACTAGTGAAGATACGCAAGCGGGAGAAAATCAGGAATTACGGGAGGTCGATAAGTTTGAATATAAGTTTGAAGACAGGCCGGACCCTTTTTCCCCTTTTCTGTCAAAAGATAGCGGTAGAGATGCGGCCGACGATACCCCTATAGACGATGAAGACGGAAAACCATTAATAGGCATGCAACTGTTTGAGCCTGGACAGCTGAGACTGGTTGCTTTGCTGGAAATTGGAAACAGAAATGTCGCTATGGTTGAGGATGTTGCTGGAAGAGGTTATCGCTTGGATAAAAATATGCTTATCGGTAGACATGGTATTATTAATCAAATAACAGATCAACAGGTTGAAATAACAGAGACTTACAAGACGAAAACCGGTCGGATCGTTACAAAGGAAATTATAATGCGTCTGAAAAAAGAGGGAGATAAATAAAAATGCCTCATTTTTTTTCAATCAACCTGCAACAGGGGGGGCATCATCGACCCTGTTTTTTTATTTATTGTATTTATTGTGCGATGCTCTTTACTCAGTTATTGGTGAGCATGCCTGCTTTGGCGGCAGAGGAAGGGGCCGGTCAGGAAAAATTTTTGATTAATGGTCTTGATGCCACTCAAAATAAAAAAAATCTCGAAATATCAATTCATTGTAGTGCGCCGTTTGATGCTAGGCCGTTAAGACTCACAAATCCAGAAAGAATAGTAGTTGATATAACTGATGGTGAAATAGAACCTGGTGTACAGCTTACCTTGCCGAAGAACTTTGATATAGAGGTAAGTTATGATGAGCTCACGCAGGATGTTATTGAGTTTACTTTATCGCAATTGTATGTCTTCAGCTCAAAGTGGAACGGGAATGACCTTGTTCTTACTTTGGAAGATTTTTTTACGGAGGAGCAGGCGCTCTCCGAAGAAAAAAGCGATCTTCCTTCTTCTCCAGCAGAAGGAAAAGACTCTACGGGAGTTTTTTCATTATCCGCGCCAAAAGAAAAGAGAATTGAGAAGGAGACAATTGATCGGCATTTGCCGGATATGGATATGAGTGATGTGCTGAGCTCAGTTGCTGGTACCGGTGCAGATACAGCCGGATCAACAGAAGGAACTAAATCCGGGGAGCAAGCAAGCAGTGCAATAGGGGACACCGAGACGATCAGCGTGGATTTTTATAAGATTGATCTTCATAATGTTTTCAGAATGTTGCGGGAGATTACCGGTAAAAATATTGTGATTGCCGGGGGGGTTTCCGGTAATTTAACGCTTGCATTAACTGATGTTCCTTGGCGATTCGCCCTTGATATTATTTTGAATCTCAAAAATTTGGCGAAAATGGAGAGGGGTAATACTATTGTCATCTACCCGAAAAGCAAAGAATTTGTCTGGCCTGAACAAGAGAATGAGGATATTTCTGTCATAGAAAACGAAGAAATAACAAAAGCGCAAAAAGAAAGAGGAGTGACTATTACGGGGGAAGCAAATGTTCCGCCTGAGCAACTTGAAGCAAAAAAGTTGATAGCAAACGGTAGAGCTGCCGAAAAAAAGGGTGATCTAGAAACAGCTGTTCGATTTTATGAAAGAGCACTTGGCAAATGGCCGGAAAATACGAAGCTCGCAAATAAAATTTCAACGACATATCTTGCTAAACTGAATCAGAATGCAAAGGCTGTCTTTTTTGCTAAAAAAGCGCTGAAAGCAGATAAGAAAAATACCGCTGCTGCCTTGAATGCAGCCATTGGCTATGCAAATATGGAGGAATACCGTCAAGCACAGCAATATTTTGATCAAAGTGTCAACGCTGGAAAGCCAAGTAGAGAGGCGTTGATCAGCTATGCAGCGTTCAGTGAGCGACAAAGGCAGTATGATGCCGCCCTGCGTTTGCTGAAAAAATTAGAGGATCTCTATGGACAAGATCTGAACTCAATGATTGCGCAGGCTCGTATATATGATTCTCTAGGGGACTACGGAGCAGCTCGCAAAGCATATAAGGCTATTCTTAACGCCGGATTTCGGGTACCCCCGGATTTGAAAAAATTTATTTTGAGTAAAACCGGTAATAATTAGGCCGAACGTCTAAATTAACTTAAAGATAAGAAAGAATTATTCTTAAGGAAGACATGATGAAAAGCAATACTCGATTATTGCATAGTGTTTTGGCGGTGACAACAACTGCGCTCCTCCTTTGCTCATGCGTAGGTAAGAAGTCGGAAGAGGAGAGTAAGCAAACCGCCCGCCTCGCAGCTCCTGAAAAAAAACAACGTACGGTTATTGAGCCTTCTTTGTTGCCGCAACGCTTTCAAAGAGCAGGATACATTATTAACGATGATGAGGCGAACGCTATGCTTGACAGCGACGCTTCTGACGACTTCCAGCTTAAGGTCGGCGCAGATATTACAACGCATGAGCCGATAACTCTGCGGGAAGCAATGAAAGCCCTGATCAGAAATAAAAAAATGAGCCTCAGTTGGGCCAGCGATGTGAATCAGGATCTGCGTGTAGATGTTGATGTCACTGCCGATGATAATTTTTATGAGGCAATTGATAATATATTACGTCAGCTGGATTATTTTCATGAGGTACAGGGCTCTACCCTTATTATTAAATACAGAGAGAGTAAGCAATATCAGATTGCTATGCCTTTTGTGAAACAGGACTATAATACATCCGTCGGGGGGAATTCATTCGGCAGTGATATTAGTATTGATAGTAAAGGGAATACTTTTGATATTTGGGAAAACATTCAGAATAATATTGACAGCCTCATTTCGACATGGAGTGCGGTGATAACAAATCCTGAAGAAAATAAAGGGGGTAAAGGGGATGTCGATAAGGATGAAGAGGAAGAAGAAAAACCGGCTGAGCAAGTCTCAAGAAGAGTGTCCTCCACTGACTCAAGTTATACCATTGATAAACCCATCGGCCTGATAACAGTGCATGCACCAAAATCTTTGCAGAAGAGAATTGCAGACTATCTGGAAACGCTTGAGAGGGAATTGTATAAGCAAATTATTATTGAAGCTAAAATTGTTGAAGTTCAGCTGGAAAATAATTCTTCATTGGGAATCAATTGGCAGACATTACTTCAAAATTTAACTTTTGCCGGAGGTTCTGCATATGCTGAAAATTACTACGGCAAAGAAACTTCAGAACTGAATGAGAACGGAACGAGTTTTTCGGACATTTCTGAAAATATAAATAGTACGTCAAATAGTACCACCAATTCGAATTCATCCGGCTCTGATGATTTTGGTTCGTTGACGAGTGATTTCAGTGACTCATCATCAAGTAGCTCAGGGACAGACAGTACTACATCTGGCACGACAGACTCGACAGGATCAACAACAGGATCAACATCAGATTCCAGC
This sequence comes from Candidatus Electrothrix laxa, assembly GCA_942492895.1. Taxonomy (GTDB): domain Bacteria; phylum Desulfobacterota; class Desulfobulbia; order Desulfobulbales; family Desulfobulbaceae; genus Electrothrix; species Electrothrix laxa. Next base: position 2,443,980 of record OW818652.1, on the reverse strand, counting down.
TTACTTACTGACTCTGTTTCAACTTTAAGTTCACTTACGAACACGTTAACATCAGGGACATCAGCGGCAAGCACTGTCGCGACCCTTATTACCGGAGGGGCAGCGAGTGCGGCAATTGCCGGAATAAATCTTACAGCCTTTTCATTTGATAAGTTTATCAATGCACTGAAACAGCAAGGGAAAACATCGGTACTCTCTAATCCTAAAATCAGTGTAATGAATGGTCAACCGGCGCTGATCACCGTTGGACGTGAGGTCACTTTTATCAATAGTATTGAATCCAGCACGAGTGATACAAAGACCACATTTACGATTAATACGGAGCAGCTTCTCTCGGGTATCGGGCTTGCTTTATCTGCTGTTATTAGGAATGATGACGAAATTATTATGAATTTAGTGCCTATAACCTCTGAGCTTTTGGAGCCGATTGAGTACGTAACTGTCGGTGAAGGTAAAGTCGGTCTTCCTATTGTGAATAAGCGGGAGATGAGTACAACGGTAAAGGTTAAAAATGGTTCTATGCTCGTGGTTGGAGGGCTTATCTCTGAAACCGAGGCCAGTGACGGGGACTTTCTTTTCGGGACAGAAAATATTCCATATTTGAAATATCTGTTCGGTTACGAGGAGAAGCAAAAATCAAAACGTGAGCTGATCATTTTGTTGAGACCACGTATTATTTAAACAAGAAAAAAGCTAGTTAGTTTCGTTTTCACTCTATTTGGGAGTAGCATATGAACCTGCTGAAATACATATCCATAGGGATAGTATTGATCGGTGCGATCACCGGTTGCGGTAAAAATACTGTTGAAACCTTAATGGTCCCGGCTCGGGTAGACCCTAATGGCCCAGGCAAAGGCATGTCCGCTGTTATCTTACCTTTTGCCGATTACAGCAACGGTGATAATATTGCATCAGCATTTCGCCGCAATATATTGATTACAGAATCACTGACCGACAACCTGACAAGTAACGGTTTTCGTTTAACAGTGCAGGAAGATGTTTTTCAGTATCTGCTTAATCAGGACATTATCAGTATTGCACCATATGATGACCCTGGTTCCGCATCTCTTGCTTATGAGCTTCAGGACTCTGATTGGTCCGGTGTTATGAAAGAAAAACTTCAGGGATATATGCAGCATCTGAATGTAGGGAGCAACACAGCGCGACCGAACGGCCCTGGGACGCATGGTTTGACTTCTCAGGAAGTGGTGAAAATCGGTCGGCAGTTTGGAGCTGACTATATCATTCGAGGTCGTATTCTTGAGCTCAGAACCAGGCAGGAGAATACTTGGGCACCCTGGAAACGCGGGATCCTTCCTGTTGCTATCAGCGGTACAAGCAGAATGGCTTTTGGGTTTGCGGATTCAGCCAAGTATGATAATTGGGATAATATTCTTGCTGGCGGGACTTGGGGGGCTGTTGTTGGAGCTGGTGCTAACAACCCGTGGAATCCAGACAGCTCCACAAGCTTTTTGGGCATCAGCGGTGGTTCAGGAGCCAATATAATAGCGTGGGCCGGGGCCGGAGCTGCATTGGCTGATATGTCGACCCACGGTGGTAGGGTTGATCAGGCGGTTGTTCAAATGCGTATTTGGGTGCAAAGCGCCTATGATGCAAGCGTAGTATGGACAAATCGAGTTGATGTCAAAGTCTCGCCGGAATCAGTCCTTGCTGATAATCAGTATGACACACTTTTTGAGCACGCAATCAGAAAGGCGACAACCGCGCTTATGAATAATTTTGTCCTGTATGGACTTCCTTGAAAAGGAATGACCATATAAGCGTAGTCAATAAATAAATAAAAAAGCCCGAACAGCTCAGCTGTTCGGGCTTTTTTATTTTTGTTGCTTGAGCGCTTGGGAGGATTGTTATGAATCTTTCTTCTGCTGCCGGGCCTTTTCGTACAACGCTACAAAATTAATAGGTTCCATAAGGAAGGGCATGAAGCCTCCATCAACAGAAAGCTGGGAGGCAACCTGACGGGTAAAGGGAAAAAGCATCAGGGGGCAGTCAACAGCCAGAACACGTTGAATATGCTCTTCCGGAATATTTTTTAGCAGAAAGATGGCAGCATGCTCAAGCTCGACCACAAACATCACGGTATCGTCTGCTTTCTGATCAAGGACCTTGGCGGTAATGGAGATGGTGACTTCGTAATGATCATCATCAATTTTTTTATTGCCAAGCTGTAGATTAAAATCAACCTTGGGTTCTTGACCTTGCGGAAGAAATATTTGCGGAGCATTAGGGTTCTCAAAGGAGAGGTCCTTGATGTAAATTTTCTGCATGCGAAAAACAGGAATCTTCGGCTGTTCTACCTTTTCTTCAGTCATCTCTTTTCCTAGTTAAGGATTTACTTTTTAAGTAATCAAGTTGGATAATGCGCCGAAAAGCGGCATGAGGGTTCATGCCTTTTGCTCGGTTGATAAAGCTGCATTTCCCAAGTTGACGGCTTGAAATTACTCATGTTACATTAAACCATTGAGTGCTCTTGAACTCAAGCAGTTTTCAGTATATTGAGAATTCAGGACTGTCAGTATGCGTGCTGATCAGAATATTAGCCACAATTTTTAAGCAGGAGTCTATGAAAATACAAGGAAAAAATGCGTTGGTTCTTGGAGCCAGCAGAGGGGTAGGGCGATCGATAGCTCGAAAACTGGCTTCCAAAGGAATGCGTCTCTTTCTTCCTTGGTTTGACTGGCCGGACTCCTGCCGGGAAATGGAAGCTGAGTTTGCTGAGATGGAGGCCGGGCATATCACCCTGGAGGTTGACCTGCGTAATCCGGTCGCTATAGGAGAAATGGTTGGTCGTCTGGAAGCCGAATTCGGTGTACTCCATGTGCTTGTTAATAATGTTGAGCGAGGCGGAATGCCGGTCGTGCATGGCAGCTACAGTCGTCCTGTGAATGCAGAGCAGTGGCAGCTGGAAATGGAAACGACCTTGCATGCCAAATGGTTGGTTTTTAATCAATGCCTCCCTTTACTGCGTCAGGCGGAGCAGGCAGCTGTTGTGAACATTTCTTCTGTAGCAGCTGTTACAGGGCGCTCAGGACCGGCAGGTCTGCTCTTTAATGACGGCTATGCAGCTGCCAACCGAGGTGTTGCATCCTTGACCGAGACTTGGGCTAAATTGGGCGCACCAAATATTCGGGTGAACGAATTAATGCTGGGCCTAGTAGACCAGCGGCATGGCCCTGGGACACGCGGCTGGGAATTACTCAGTGAGGCAGAAAGGGAGCAGCTCCTGGAGCATACGCTCTTAGGGCGAACAGGCACGCCCGATGAAGTTGCCCGCGCTGTTCTTTTTCTCATCCGGGATGCGGATTTCATGACCGGGTCCTGTCTGAGGATGGATGGTGGCTTTGTGCTGGGTAGCGAGCGGGTGCCGGATATGCCGAAGGGTGTGCTGTAGCAAGATCGATCTTTTCCCTCACCCCCACATCAGACCATACTGAGTTCAAGTTTATGTTTTATCTTTTTCCAGCCCGGAATGACAGTATTCAGGAGCCTGTAGAACTCGGGGCTATGATCATGATATTGCAGATGACAGAGCTCATGCATAACCACATAGTCAATGCATGCTGTAGGTGCTCTGATCAGCTCTGTATTGAGGGTTACTGTTCCCTTGCCTGAAAGGCTGCCCCAGCGTTTGTGCATGCGCTTAATGGATAGGCTGGGTGGTATAGGTGGTATAGGCAGTATGGGCTTATTAATACCGAGGCAGCCCATTTTCTGCCAACAGCGATCCATACTCGCTGCAAATTGCAGGCGGGCCTTTTCCAAATACCACCCATTCAAAAGTTTCTTGGCTATTGCTGGAGTTGGCTCGTTCCGGCATGAGATATGAAAGAAGCCACGAGATAATTTGACCGAGTTTTCTGGTCCTTTGACCAATTTTAAGCGATACTGCTTGCCAAGGTACAGATGGGTTTCCCCGTTCACGTAACATCGAGCAGGCGTCTTTGGGGTAAACTGTTTAAAATAATTCAGCTGCTTGAGAATCCAGCGAGCCCTTTGTCGTATCTTCTTTTCTATGAGCGCGATGTCTGATTGAACCGGTGCTTTGACAAAAACTGTACTGTCTGGATGCACAGCAATTTCCAGCGTTTTTCTCTCACTATAGAGCAGGCTGAACGCAATGGTTTTCTGTCCATAAAGAACCGAGTGTCTGCTGTACTGCTGTTCTGCCTTCATTATCTCTCACTCCGGTGCCTTGCCACTTGCAGCACCTTTTCAATGATGCCATCCATCTGATCAAGGGACAGCTCAATGCCTCTAGCTGTTTTGAGTTCATCATAGAAATAATCGTCGATCTCGTTTACCGCTTGTTTCTGCGCATCCTCGTCGTTCCAGAAATGCACTTTTTTGTGTTTATCCAAAATGTCATGAAGGGCAATTGCCGTATCTGCCGTAGCGGATTCAAGGGTAGGAGCAGAGACAGCCCCCTGGTGTTTTTCAAAAAAAGGTTTGAGCACACCAAAATACGCCAGAGCATCCTCCTTACCAGCAAGCTGATCAGGTACATGGTCATGGACCTTGCCAACAACCTTGTCCCGGATTTCCAGGACGTTCTTCAGGTAGTCCAGATCCGATATCCTCTTTGCCCTGAAATGCTCTATCGCCTGCTGGATCAGCTTTGAAAACTTTTCGTAAAACGCAGGATCTTCATTCATTTTTTCCGTAATAACCTTCTTGGTTGCGTGCGCAATCGTATCCGCCTTGGAGGCCGTGGTTTTTCTGGTGTTTCTGGTGTTTCTGGTGTGATATACCCCCTGTTCCTCTTTGACTTGATGAAACCTTGTCTCGTCAAAGATATTAACCGCTTTCTTGATTTGAACAACCTCATTGGCTAGAATATGGGTGTCCAGCAGCTTCTTGATTTTAGGCTCGTAGTCCCGGTAATCAATGGCCTCTGCATAGCGCAATTGAACAGACGCCTTGAGGGACTGGAATTTGCGAAGATCTGCCTTGTATCCGGCCAAGGTCTTTTCAGCGGTTTCGCTCAGGAATTTTTCCGAAGAGAGTGCGATGGCGAGATTTTTTCCAAACTCGGCAAGGCGAGCATAAAATTCTTCCCGCAGCTCGTCATCAGCAAGCAATACTTCATAGGCTTCTTCATCTGAGGAATGCTTCACCGTTTTAAACAGATCCCAGAGATCCGAATATCGGCCCGGCAGCTTTTCAATCTCGCTCTGAATGGATGCCAGGGTACCGACAAGGTCTGACTCGTCAAATCCTTCAAAGGCACTGTACATGGTCAGTGCTTTGTCCAGCTCGCCGAGAACACTGGCATAGTCAACAATAAAACCAAAATCCTTGCCTTCATGCAAACGGTTGACCCGAGCAATGGCCTGAAGCAGGGTATGCTCTCTCAGCATCCGGCATAAATAGAGAACTGCGTTTCGTGGGGCGTCGAAGCCTGTCAGTAGTTTGTCAACAACAATAAGGATTTCCGGCTCAGTACCGTGCTTAAATTGCTTGATGAGCTGCTTGGTGTACTCTTCCTCGCGACCATAGCGCTTCATCATTTTCTGCCAGAATTTACAAACCTCATCCGTGGTCTCGTCGTCGGTTTCCTCATAGCCTTCACGGAGATCCGGTGGCGAGATAACAACCTCAGAACTGACCATGCCGATTTCATCCAGATAGGCCTTGTATCTGAGCGCGGATATCTTGTTGGGGGCAACCAACTGGGCTTTGAATTCGGTTCCCTGCCAGGTGGCACGGAAATGCTCGCTGATGTCAAAGGCTCGCATGTAGATGACCTGATTCGCCTTATTCAGCATTTCAGCGCGTGCGTACTTGCGCTTGAGGTCTGCCTGCTGCTCCTTGGTCAGCCCTTGGGTATGCCGTTCAAACCATAGATCAACCGCTGCCTGGTTTTGGGTCATCTCGACATGCCGCCCCTCATACAAGAGCGGCACCACAGCACCGTCTTCTACGGCCTGGATGATGGAATAATGCGGCTCCACCAGTTCACCGAATTTCGTAAAATTGTTTTTTTCCTTTTTGAGCAGTGGGGTACCGGTAAAACCGAGATAACAGGCCTGGGGAAACATCTGGCGCATTCGGGCCGAAAAAGAGCCAAACTGGGTGCGGTGACTCTCATCCACAAGGATGAAAATATCCGGTGACCCATCTTGATATTTCTTGACCGTATAGGCCTTGTCGAATTTATGAATAAGGGTTGTGATAATGCCTGATTGCTTTTCTGCCACCAGCTCCAGCAGGTTCCTCCCCGAGGTTGCCCGCTGCGCCTCAAGGCCGCAGGCTGTAAAGGTGTTGCCCAGCTGCTTATCCAGATCGTCACGGTCTGTGACCAGCACAATGCGTGGGTTGATAATTTCAGGATCCAAGGCCAGATTGCGTGCCAGCATTACCATAGTCAGGGATTTGCCAGAACCCTGGGTGTGCCAGATCACCCCGCCTTTGCGTGTACGTTCAGGATCTCCTTCAGGTCGATCAAAATGCTTGACGCGCTGCAAGGTGGATTTGATAACGAAATATTGCTGATAACGGGCAATCTTCTTGCTACCTCCATCAAACACCGTGAATTTCCAGGCCAGCTCCAACAGCCGCTCCGGGCGGCAAAGAGAGAAAAGGGCCTTGTCTTGCTCTGTTACCAGCCTGTTGCCTGTTAAGGTATCACGGGTAACATGAAAGGTGGCTGAGATCTTGCTGAGCACATCGTCAGGAAGGGATTTATTGACAACCCGCGCAAGTCGTTCAAACGCCGGTTCTCCCTCATCCATCGAGGGCTCTTTCCACGCGCCCCAAAATTTGGCAGCAGTACCTGTGGTTGCGTACATGGCCCTGTTTTTATTGAGGCCCAGAGCCAGCTGGCTATAGATGAACAGCTTGGGGATATGGTCATCGGTCTGATTTCTGATTGATTGCGAAACAGCTTGTTCGATTTCCACCTTTGGTGCCTTACATTCGAGCACGCAAAAGGGAATACCGTTGACAAAGAGAACAAGGTCTGGCCGAATGGTTTCTGTGGAGCGGGAGCGTTCCACGCTGTATTCAACGGTTACATGAAATCGGTTGCGGTCGGGATTGCGCCAGTCGATATAGTTGATATTGAAGCTTTTTGTGTTCCCCTCAATGGTCTGCTCCATGGCCGTTCCCAGGGTGATAAGGTCATAAATGGCCTCGTTTGTTTTCAGCAGACCGTCGTACTTGATGTTTTTCAGCTTCTGGAGAGCTGACTGCACATTTTCCTCGCTGAAGAGGTATGCACCGCCCTTGTAATGGATTCGGTTGATCGCTTTGAGCTGGTTGCGCAGAATATTTTCCAGCAGGACATTGGAAAGGCGTCCCTGGCGTTGTGTCAAGGCTTGTTCGGGAGGGAGATATTCATACCCCATCGCCACCAGCAGCTGGACCGCCGGGATTTGGGAAAGCTGCTTTTCATTTGTGGGGAAGTTATTCATCGGTCACTCCTGAGGTGGCAGTGGCAACCAGAGTTTTGAGATCCTGCTCTAATTCATTCAGGCTCTCTGTATGCTGAATCCGCTTTTGCCTCTCTTTGTATTTGTCATACTCCTGGGTTGATTTCTCCAGAGCCAGCTTATGACTGATCTTGCCAGCGTGGGTCAGTAGCTCTTTCCCGTTGAGCTGAATAATGGCATCCAAGCGTTGGGCCCAGTCTTTCATGTACATTGGCGTGCGCTGTTGTGCCATGGTTTCGGCAAAGGCCAAATATTGTTCCACCAGCAGGCCCAAGAGCTTAATTTCATCTTCCTTGAGATAATTTTTAGCGATACTTACATCGCCCTTACGAACCGGTACGCCTTTTTTGTCGAACGATTGCATTCCCATTAAAGGTAAGGCGGCATCGGAGCGACGATAAACCAGTTCTGCCGCTGTCTGTTCGCTGATCGCCCACAGCAGTTTGTTTTGTATGATCTTGAAGAATTCTATCGTCTTTTCATGCTTGGGGTCATAGTCAATGCTGGTGGTGTAGATGTCCTTTATTTTTTGGTAAAAGAAACGTTCTGAAATACGGATTTCACGGATGCGCTCCTGGAGTTCCGTGAAATAGTTCATCGAGTTGCCGCTTTTGAAACGGTCATCGTTGAGCACAAAACCTTTGACAATGTACTCTTTCAGCCGTTGGGTTGCCCAGATGCGGAATTGGGTTGCCACCTGGGATTGAATGCGATAACCCACGGAAATAATCGCATCAAGATTGTAAAATTTCAGCTTCCGCTTGACCTGACGTGAGCCCTCGTTTTGAACTTGTAAGAATTCTTTACACGTTGCTTCGTTGGATAATTCGCCCTCGGCATAAATGTTTTTCAGGTGCATGGTTATGTTCTGTGGCTTTACCTGAAAGAGTGCCGCCATATGCGCCTGCGTCAGCCAGACCGTTTCATCCTCCAACCGCACGTCGATTTTAATTTGTCCGTCAGGGGCTTGGTAGATGAGAAGTTCAGAGCTATTCATGGCAGGAATCCTTTTTTTTAACGAGAAACGATGGGAAAAGAGGGTGAAAACACGCTTTCATCCGTCTGAAATGTGTCCATTTTATTTCCCCAATTTATGAACCATGTTGTCGAGGTTTGTTTTGACATATCCTGCCATTAAGATGGAGAAGTCTGTCTTGTCATCATGAAGATTACATTTTTCCAGGGCATTATAATACGCCAGCCGATGTTCCGTCTCACCCGGAATATTTGTTATGGTATAGCCGTATTGCAGAAGAACAAGGTTCATCATTAACCGGGCTGTTCTGCCGTTGCCATCAATAAAAGGGTGAATTGTTGCTATTCTTTCGTGGATTTCTGCTGCGAAAACGACAGGGTGGATTGTAGAGGATTCGTTTTTTATCCATAATATCATGTCTTCCATCAGTTTTGCTACTTGCCAGGGCTGCGGAGGAACATGCCTGCTCCCGGAGATTGCCACCGGAACAGAGCGGTATTTCCCGGCATTTTCTCTGTCGATTCCCCTTAAAATAAGAGCGTGGACATTCTTTATCAGGCTTTCTGAGATTTCTTTTTTCTGTTGAACAAGATCTTTGATAAAGAGAATTGCCTCGTAATGATTGGTTGCTTCCAGGTGTTCCCGCATGAATTTGCCGCCAACAGTTAGGCCTTTGTTGATGATAATATCGGTCTCCCGCAGGGTGAGGGTGTTTCCTTCGATCCGGTTGCTGTCGTAGGTGTACTCGATATCCACCGCTTCAAGGATGGAATTGTTGAGCAAAGGGCGGGCAGCATCAAGCTTGATTTTGAGTTGGTCGATGTCTTGTAAGAGGTTGTTTAATTCGGCATTCATTATACATTCCTCATGCATATCTTTTGACGACTTCCGGTTTTATCCGCCACTCGCCGGTGAGTACCTTCTGCATCAAACCGCGTTTTTGGGTTTTGTATTTTTCTGCTATTTGCTTGAGGAGGTTGATTTCTTGTTGGGCGGTATTCAAAGCTGCTTGAATCTTTTTTTGTTGATTCTGATCTGGGAGGAATACTTTGATACCAAAGAAGGCAGCTTTGGTAATATTAAGGAGTCCATGGCTTCTGGCTCCTTCTTGGCAGACTGCACGTAATTGGCGGTTTAGAGAACCAGACTCAAACAAATGCAGAAGAAAATCGGATTCACAAGGAGCAGTTGGTTTTAATGTAAAGCATAGGTACAATGTCGACAGTACGCCTTTTTCATATCTATCTAAACGCTTTGTTGCGCCAAAGGGGTACCCTTTTGCTGAACTTCGGTTGTATGCAAATTCACCCTTTTTTAATAGATAGTAGCCCGTGACATTGTCCGCCGAAACGCTTTTATTGTAGTATTCAAGTTGACTGATTAAACCCTTTTGCGCAGAGGATGTGAGTACATTGGTATTGTTTTCAGTGTTTTTACGAGATAGGGGATTGCATAGATCTCCCAGATTGAAATCTTTCCACGTATGATTGATACGGCCTTTATGGATCAGATCATTAAGGAGTTGCTTAAACAGTTTTTCTTTCGTTTGAATCAGCCGTTCGGTTTTTTCGATGGCCTCGTCCCAAGTGGACAGCAAATCGGCAATGGCTTTTTGCTCGGGGAGTGGGGGGAGATGCACTGGGATAATTTCCACTAAGCCAAGATTTAGATTCCCCTGCCCACTGCTATTACTCAATGCCCTAATGTTTTCATAATTAAATAGTAGGTATTGATAAAGAAACCAACTGTTGCATTGTTTGTTACATACAATAGTTGCAGCATTTTGATTTGTGCATGCTTCAAAATTCAGGAATCCAACTTGCCCACGAGTTTTTCCTTGGCCAATCATTCCCAAAACAATTGTTCCAGCAGGCACCATTTTAGCCGATGATTTTTGCAACCCTTCTTCTGTTATCCATTCATCAACATCCTGCTCGTTGATAATGCAATTTTGAATTTGGGTTGTTTTCACCCACGGAATGTTTCCATTCCAGTATGTTGGATTGACTCGTGACGGTGTGCCTCCAGATGAGATCTTTGCAATATCACCAAGTTTATATTTCTTACTCATCGCCAAATTCCCTTGAATCGGTGTTTAAAGTTCATTGTTTTTCCCTTCAATTTGTTTCACCACTCTATTAAACCCGTCGAATTCGACGGAATTAACATCAGGATTATTCAGGCTTTCCCGGAGATAAATCACCGAGCTATTAGCGAATGTCCCTCCGGGACACCTTGTCCCGGAGGGACAGCCCGATTATAGCCCACCGTTTCAACGGTGGGTGGATAAATTGTCGTGCCAGTGGAACGATAATCTTGAATCAGCTATATTCTGACACCTTTTTTGTGTTCAAGATTAATTCAGACCATTTTGCTGACGTCAGTAAAATGGTTCGGCTGTATTTTTGACCCCTGCTCTGCGGTTTATTCAGAATGGTCATCTCAATCATCCCCGCAGCGATACCAGCCTGCTGATATTTTTTCGTCGTTCAAGTCGAGAAATGCCATAATTTCCGCTCGTTTCATTTCCCCTTTCAAGATGTTAACCATTCTTCCGACTTCGGGGGTAACTTCGGGGGTAACTTGCTGGGTACTTGTAGGGTTACTTGTGGGGTTACTTGCAGGGTATCCAGTTTAAAACCCCGAAACGAATCATTTTTGGTCATCTCGTGCATCTCCGCGAAATGGTTTTCATCGCTGAATCTCTAGGAGCTTTTCAGCCATCATCACCCGCACCTCTGCCAACTCTTTTTCCAGAGCATCAATCTCCAGCTGCACCGCATCGATATCGATTTCCGCTTCCTCCTCAAAGGTGTCCACGTAGCGGGGGATATTGAGATTGAAGTCGTTCTCCTTGATCTCGTCAAGCGCAGCCAGATGGGCGTATTTTTCCTCTTCCACCCGTGCAGTATAGGCCGCCATAATTCTGGTCAGGTGCGCCTCAGAAAGGGTGTTCTGGTTTTTACTGGATACAAACTCCCTGCTGGCATCGACAAAAAAGACATTACTGCATGCTTCCTTCAACCCCCCTTTTTCACGGGAGCGGTCAAAGACCAGGATAGCCACCGGAATATTGGTGGTCGGGAAGAGGTTGCCCGGCAGGCCGATGACTGCATCCAGCAGGTTTTCCTCAATCAATTTTTGGCGGATACGGCCCTCGGCAGCACCCCGGAATAACACACCATGCGGAACCACCACAGCGACCCGACCCTGTTTTTCAAGGGCGGTTTCCACCATATGGCTGATAAAGGCCCAGTCGCCCTTGCTCTTGGGCGGAACCCCGCGCCAGAAACGGTTGTACTGATCGCTGTCAGCATTTTCAGCGCCCCACTTATCCAGCGAGAATGGAGGATTTGCCACTACACAGTTGAAACGCATCAGGCGATCATTTTCCAGGAGGAGCGGGCTGTTCAGGGTATCGCACCATTCAATGCGGGCGCTGTCAAAGCTGTGCAGGAACATGTTCATACGGCAGAGCGCCCAGGTGCTACCGTTGGATTCCTGGCCGAACAGAGCGAAATTTCGGTCGCCGACCTCTTTTCCTGCCTGGATCAAAAGCCCGCCGGAGCCGCAGGCTGGATCGCAGATCCGATCACCGGGTTTGGGTTGGGCCAGCTTGGCAACCAGCTCAGTGACCTTGAGCGGGGTAAAGAATTCTCCGGCCTTCTTGCCCGAGTCCGAGGCAAAGCGTTCAATCAGATAGATGTAGGTGTTGCCGATCACATCCTCGGGCACCAGGCTGGGCTTCATGTCAAGCTGCGGCTTGTGGAAATCCTCCAGCAGCTGTTTGAGGCGGCGGTTGCGGTCTTTAGTTTTACCGAGGTTGGCCTCGCTGTTAAAGTCGATATTGCGGAAAACCCCTTCGAGTTTACTCTTATTGCTCTCTTCGATATGGTCGAGCACGATATTGATTAGTTCACCGATGTTGGCGGCTGATCTGCGCTCGTACAGGCTGGAGTAGGTGGCTGGAAATTCATCCAGAACGGTCTCCTCGCCGGTCTCGTTATTCTTTTCGATGAGTTTAACCACCGGGAGAACAAAACGCTCCCTCTCAAGTTTGCGGCGGATACGAACATCGTCATCGCCATACTGCTGCTGATAGGTTTCATAATGGTCCTGCCAGACATCAGAGATATACTTCACAAACAGCATCGTGAGGATGTAGTCCTTGTACTGTGCCGGATCAACAACGCCTCGGAAGGTATCGCATGCGGACCATGCTGCGTTGTTGATGTCTTTTTGATTAATTTTATTGCTCATGTTATTCTCCTTGTGCAAACTGCATAAGTATTGCCTTGATGTATTGTTCTCGTTTATCAGCCAGCGTATGAAGCAGGGTTTGTTCACGAGCAGCCAACGAGGCCAACTCAACAATAGTTTTTTGTTTTTTCAAACTTGGCAATGGCACTTCCAGGTCTTCAATCGTCAGTTTATTGATCATTTTCTGAACCGTTCCCACAGCTCTGCTGGTCAGAAAGATTTGCGCGTCCCTTTGGCGGAGATACCAGTTTAGATACTCTGGGAGAATCCTGTCCGGTTTTGTAATCCTTATTCTTAATAAAGGAGCTGCAACAACTGCCCTGCCTGGGTCATCACGGAGAATTACCGCTGTGGTTGTTAGGCCACGGGATCTGAAAATCAGATCACCTTTTTGAGCAAGGTGATGTTCTTTGACGACCGCCATATCGATTTTCACCAGACTATCACAGGCAACCGTGTTATCACCAAGAAGATCTTTCATCTGAATAACCGCCATATTACCACCTTCGGAGGTTTCGAGGCGGGATCTGAATGAGTATCCCATCTGCACAGTTGTTAGTTCTTTTATTTTTATTTTCATCTACCCACCCTTTAATACGCTGTAATGTTGTTTCTGTACGGTGCTAATATAGGGGTATCTGTAATACCTGTCAAGAACGATTTTGCAGAAACGTTATTTCTGTATTTAGTGTTTTTAGAGTCCGAGACGGTCCGCTCGCAATTCATGATCAGGGGCGTCCAACTTCTTTCAATGGTTTGGAAAAAGTATCTGGGGCTTTATTGAGGGAGTTGCATGATGCAGCAGATAGGGAGAGTGCAGGCTGTGGTGCTGGCGGATGGCCTATGAAATTTCCGGGATGTCAACGAGTGCGATTAAACTCCGCTAGACACAAAAAAGCCCGCAAACCTTGTTAGGTTGCGGGCTTATCTACTACTTGGTGGTGCCGTCCATCAAGCTCAGCTCTTAACTTCCTGTATCTTTTATATATTATTTTTGCAGTGTTCGTTTGGTACTGTAAGGTAAAAAAAGTCATATTTTTTTTGAACGCACTTTCTGCAATTCGTTGAACAGCTTTTCAGCGGATCATCTCTTTCAGTCGATCTCGAAAAGCTCTCTCGGAAAGCCGGAGTTGTCCGGGAATCCCATTGCTGTATAAGGACAGGGTTCAAGAGCCGGTTTACTGTCCACAAGATAGGCAAATCTTTTGATCCAATCGGAACTCGGCCCTATCTTTCGGACAAAATACCAGATGACGGCAGCCTGTCCGTATATTCTGCGCCGTGCCTCAAGACTGAGATTGAGCTTTTGAAAATACGGGTCATTTTCAAATCCCTTCAGGCTGATCGGGTTTGCAGAGGTACGGTTCCAGATTCGGGCATGGTGGGCGCATTTGTTCCGTAATATGTTGATCTCGGTAAGCCAGCTTATCAGCGTGGAAGGTTTCGCAAAACCTACGCGACGAATTATTTTCTGTTGGCATCTGCCGTTCAGGTTGTCAAAATATTTCGACATCAGGCCGTAATCCCAGCACTCAATAACTGCCCAGAAAGGGATAGGCAGTCCTCTTTTCCGGTGCCAGACTATGCAATCTTCTTTACTGCTGTTTGTCAGATTACAAAGCCTGTTCATCCATTGATACCAGTGGTTGACCGCTCTGCCGTTTTTTTGTTTGGTTGCGGTGACTTTGGGATTTATAAATTCTTCCTTTTCATAGGCGAGCGGATCAATCTTCCCTATTTCATGGGCAATGATACTGCGCATGTAAATTTCAATCCGTTCGATCCCGTCCAGCATAAGCTGACGCAGTTTTTTATCAAACAGATACAGGTCTATTATATCGTTAAAGTTGATATTGTCCTGAAATCTGTCATCCCGGACAGGCAGACCGGTCTTTGTGTTTTTGAGAAAATTGCCGTCATTGTCAAATTTGGGACGCCTGCACGGATACCAGAAGCCGCTTAACCGGTAGTACCCAATTTGAGACAGCTTGCGGATTGCCCTTGCTTCGTCGGGAATGATCATTCCCCGTTCTTTGAGACGGGCTACAAGTTCAGGGTATTCTAAATGGGGTTTGATAAGAGGCGGGGAAGGCATGAGGGCACCAGAAACAAGAAGGCCCGACCGTGATACAGATCATGTCTGTAACAGGGGATCGGGCACGATTACATATATAATACACCAAGAGGCTGTCTTGTCAATACCTGAAATCCAAGCACCGGGCCGCTGAAATTGAGACCGTGAAGAAAAAGTACTGTAATTTTTCGTGGCTGTCAACGGACTCCCCCGGATGTCACAGGATAAAAAAAAGCCCGCAAACCTTTTCAGGTTGCGGGCTTATGTGCTACTTGGTGGAGGTGCCGGGAGTTGAACCCGGGTCCGAAAATACTCCCCTCACGTATCTACATGCTTAGTTCCGAGTAAAGATCTCGTATTCAGCTCTCACCCGGAACGGTGGATTGCTGAATACCAGCCTGTTAAGTTCTCGTCTTTCCAATGAGAGGCACATCGGTCAGACCAGCCCGAAGAGTCGACGCTTTACTCCGGCCTTACGGGCGCGGACCGGGAAAGCGGCAAAGCAGCTTACGCTGCTACTGCGAAATTATAATCGTCTGCGATTATATTAATTTTCCATCAAGTTTACGAGCTGACAGAACACTCGGCATGCAACGTTGAGCTTTCATATCCCCGTCGAATCCGTTTCACCCCCATATATTTTGTTATTCCTCCCCCAAAAAAAGGGGAGAGATGGAAATCATACTAGTCTTGCTGCCGCAATGATCGTTGAACATCACGGTTTGATTGCTTTTCTTTTAAGGAGGCCCGCTTATCATAGAGCTTTTTGCCTCGGGCCAAGCCAAGTTCTATTTTGGCCTTTCCATTATCTATAAAGTATATCTTGAGCGGAATAAGCGCAACCCCTTTTTCATTCAGCTTACCGATCAGTTTTCGTACTTCTCGCTTGTGCAGCAGTAATTTGCGCACTCTTAGCGGGTCTGTGACAGAGTGGGCGGCAAAGGCATAGGGTGAAATATGAATGTTGTACAAAAACACTTCACCATTTTTGAGCTGGGCATAACCGTCTTTAATATTGGCCCGACCTGCTCTCAGAGACTTGACCTCTGGTCCGGTTAAGACCATGCCAGCTTCCATGGTCTTATCAATATGATAATCATGAAAGGCCTTTTTGTTTTTACAGACTATTTTCATCGCTCAGTTCATTGCTCAGAGAGTATTCCGCTGATGATCAAAGGGTGTTCCATTTACTTCTTGTAAGAATATTCAAGAATAATCACTTTTTTTGTTCTTGGCAAGAGGAGAAGCGAGAAAGGAGCAACCGGGCTACCCATCTGTGAGCAATATTTTATTAAGGAACGGAACTTAAATAACTGCCGCATTTCGGGCGAGCGATACCAGGTCGCCGCGTGTTGCCCGGTCAGGAGACAGGAAGGGCTGAAGGATTTTTCACTTCTTCCCACGGGGGAACAGACTACTTTGAAATTCTTGTATGCCTCTTTTGCCCTTTCATAATCGGCCTTCGGCACCTTCTTAAAATATATCGCCGGATAGAAGCAATGATTATCCGGTTTGCTGGGGGGCGTGTTGCTTTTCGTCCACCCGGTGCGGTGGGTTATTGTGGGACTGAAAAGAATGGGGTTGAAGGTTTGGGTATGTGATGGTAATAAACGTTGGCTCGCCTCTTCTTAATTCAAAAAAGACTTTAAAAACATGTCACTCTTTGATTTGGACATTCTTTTTTTCAGGTAGCTGTTTAGCCGTTGGTATCCGTTCTCCGATAGTCAGATTCGACAGTATGCCGCAACTCTCGACCGGGAACAACTGCGTCTAAACCTTGCAGATAAATCCGATAAAAACATTTCAAAAGTCAAAATAATAAGTCCACCAAACGACATCAAAGGATATTTCACTAATTTCGTTATCAAAGAAGATAGCTCTGAAAGAAGCTGGATAACTATCAGTGCAAATAGTTATATTGAATGGTCAAAAGCATTTATTAGAGAAAATGCAAACAAACTGAAGTGGGAAGACACTATTGTTTTAGATGTTGATTATGATTCATACGAAATACATAGATATGGTGGAATATGCTCTAATTCATCCGTTAAGAATGAAGAGCTGTTAGAAGAATTTAAAGATGTTATAGATTGGTCGGTAGTCAGCAAAGCATATTATATTCCTTGGTCAATCAGTTTGCTTAAAAAATTCTTTCTTTTTTGGGACAAAGAACGCTTGGTCAATAACTATGCTCTTTGGGAGAAGATATTTCGCTTGCAAACTTCTGAAAACAAAAAGATAATTGAGACTGTCTTTGCGCAATGATTACTTCCTACTCCTTCGGCTGCATGAAAATCAACAGCAAGCCTTACCTCAAAGACCTGATCCTTCTTCCAGACGGTACAATCCTGCATCCTTGGTGGCGTAAAGCCGGACACACCCTTTCCCTGTCCGACATTCAGGAAATCATTGCCGCCGCCCCTGATATTCTTGTCATCGGAACCGGCAGCCCCGGTATGATGCAGCCGGAACAGACCCTGTGCAGTGAACTCGGAAGCAGAAGCATTGAAACCAAGGTCATGCCCACCAAAGAGGCCGCACAGGAATACAACTCTCTGCTTGAGCAAGGCAAGAACCTTGCTGCCTGTTTTCATCTAACCTGCTGAATTTCAAACAACGTTAAAAATCTCATGAAATCTCAAGGAGGCACTGTGAATAAGATACAGATGTCCTGTGCATTGATAATACTCTCAGCACTGCTTTGTATCCCGGCAAGTGCCTTGGCTCTGTCCGACCTTGATACAAGTTTTTTGGTTCAACTGCACGGTCATCTGAAACGGACAGTGCCATGCGATTTTCTGGAAATCTCGAATGGTAAGCTCAATTGTACAGGAATACTCTTTGAACAGATTTCAGCAGATTTGTTTTTTAAGGTTTCGGTTCAGGTTACACCCCTGGAACCTCCCTGAAGACAAGCACAACGGAAGCCTTTGCTGAAGGTTAGCGGCTTGGTTAGCGGGTGCGGGTACCATGAGCAAAACAGAAAGAGTGAAGGACTGAAGGAGGGAATGAAGACCTGAATGAAGGATAACTTACTGATACTGAAGGACATGAAGGAGATGAAGGAGGAAAACTCTTTCTATAGGGGAAACGCGCTATATATCCACTTGGTTTCAGGTTTGAAGCGCGGGTGAAAAACTCTTTACATCCCTACATGAACAGCGTAATATATGAGTAGAAAGGTTCCTCCCTGATGATAAGAAACCAAGGGTTTCTTCTGAAAGGATAGTCGGGGGGGTCAGATCGGGCAGCTTTCCAGGAGGCTGCCCTTTTTTTATATCTCCAGTTCGCTCTTTATCCCCTCATTCAGCTCATCATAAAAAAGCCTGTCCTCGGATTCCCATTTCCTGAATATCGCCCAATTGCTGTAATCCGCAAGCTGTAATCCCATGTTCGACATTGAGGCATGATGCAGCACCCGGAACCGACAGCCGGAAGGCAGCATTTTTTTCAGCACCGCCTTGACCCCCTTTTCCACAGCAGCCCGTTTTTTATTTATCGGTATGGTGTCGGTAATCACGATCAGCTCTTTCATTTCTGCCAGCTCTTCCCGCTTCTGTTCCGCAACGTGCCGGATCAGATGCCCCAACATCCGGGGGTAAAATTCTTCAGGAGCCTGCAAGGCCGGGGCCGTCCGGCTTTTCTCCGCTATAAGCGAATCCACCCGCAAATCTGCAATATTGTCCCTGATGATGCTGAACACCCGCCGCCGTACATGCCGGTTGTCCTTGGTACAGTGGAAATATGAAAAGTCGAACCCGTATTCAATCAGGCCGAACTAGTATTTTCCCAAATCATGGCAGACGGTAAAGGGGCGTTCTGTACAGACGCTTGTCAACGTGAAATACTTTGTCCCGGATGAAGCAAAATCCAGATTGCCCCCTTCATCAAGAAAGATATATAAACAGCCGCTGCTCATGGAGTCCTTTCAGTGTTCAGAAAACAGTAAAGCCCCATGTTGGTACCGGGAGAGATTTCAAGAGGTCTCCGGGGATCGCACAGGGCATTTTTTCAGCGGCAGGATAAACAGGAGCGGGAGGCGTGTCAATGGTTCTTCGGAGGGTGAAAATAAATCCTGTCCGTATCTTTTCAGGGCAGACAATTTGCCCCCGTAACCGAAAAAGTGGGGGCAGTGTGGGGGCTAGAGCGCAAGGTAAGAAAAAAGGGGTTAGCTCATGAATGAGCTAACCCCTTGAATTTCCTTGGTGCGCCTGGCAGGATTCGAACCTGCTACCCTCGGATTCGTAGTCCGATACTCTATCCAGATGAGCTACAGGCGCAAACGCATACACTCTTTATCATCTTGAGGTTTTTTATGCAAGGTGTTTTTACAGGTTTGATGGTTTTTTCGTCACGTCATGACTGCGTCGGGCAACAAAATACAATGGATTATAGGTGAGGCGCACTGCTTGGTCAACTTGAAATTTCTTTGTATATTCCTGGCAAAAGGAATGCAACTCTTGCCGGGTCCAAGGCTTGCGATTGATGGAATTCACCCCGGTCTGGCGAAGATGATTGAGGACATCGCGTGGTTTGGGAAAAAGAAAAACCTCTTTGTCCTGATGGCTTTCTTCGAGAAGGCATCGTTTTTCCAGCATTGATGTTATCTCGGGCAGGGAGAGGTAATCAAGTCCGACTCCTGTGAGTTCTTTGATCTCGGGAAGATTATCCGGGCCGTAGAGGGAAAAGGCAAGCACGCCGCCGGGATGGAGAGCGGCAAGGAGCTTGGCCAGGGTCTGCTCTAAATCATCAAGCCAATGCAAGGTGGAGGATGAGATGATCAGGTCAAAGGGGCCGGGTAAAGGAAGTTTTTCTATATCGCCGGGAAGAAAGCTGAGTTTATCAACGGTGATATCTTGGGGAAGTCGTTCAGCAAAATCCGGCATGAGGTCATTGAGAACCAGACTGCGGACCTTGATATTGCTGTTGAGGAGTTTGCTGGTCAGCAGGCCAGTGCAGCAGCCGATTTCCAAGACGCTGAGAGTCTGAGACTGCTGGTTGGTATACTTGGCAGTCAGGGCCAAGAGTCGATCCGCAACTCGATGTTGGATCGTGGCTTGGCGGTCGTAACTGGCTGCTGCTCGGCGAAATTGGCGGCAGACAAGGTGCTTGTCGATTTTCTGCATAATGAACGGCAAGGTGATGCAGGTTAAGGTTAGCTTTTCAGCTCTTTAACTCTTCAGTTCTTTAATTCTTCAATCATTGCTGACCAGCTTGGCCAATGATAAAAAGGAAAATGGGGCAGAGAGAGTGTGCGGCATTGTTTGCGGCCCCAGGCTCGGACCTGGTTGCGGGCCGGGAAAATTTGATCCCGACCGGTGACAATCCTGCTGGTGTAGATGTTGGGTACGTCTGGTTGTGCTTTATAGGTAGTATAGTTCGTATGTGCCTTATATGCAGCGCTTAGGGTAAGCAACTCCTGATGAAGCTCTTTCGATGACCGCTCTCCCTTGCGAAAAGAGACTGTGAAACGGTTGGCCTCCTGTTCATCAGCAAACATGGAACGCTGAAACGCTTCCAGGCTAGCTGGAGAAAGTTGCTCGGCCATGTTTGTAAAGTTTTGCTCAGGGATACCGAGCTTGTCGTGGATGGGATGACAGGTGCCCCCGATGGCGGTTGCTGTGGTCAGGCGGCTGTCAAAGAGCTCGTTGTTCCTCGATAGCATGGAAGCTGTCCAAATCCCCATGGACCAGGCCAGCAGGTGCAGTCTTTTATACGTTTTATTACGGAAAAAAGAGGTGATGTCGCCGGTGTCCATGTCGCGATAATCATAGGCCATCAGGACGTCGGTGTCACCGGCAGGAATATCCTGAAAGGGTTCCGGGCACATGCCCCAACCGGCCATGAAGAGCAAGCAATCCTGGTTCCCTTGTTGATGGAGCCAGCAGGTTTTCATGCTGAAGAGGTCTGGGTGAGCTGTGCAGCGATCTGTTCCGGCAATGTTGTCAGCTGTTCGGCTTTTATGGCAGCAGTCAGGGAAAGGCGCAAGCGGGCGGTGCCGCGCGGGACTGTCGGGGTACGGATTGCCTGCACCCAGAGCCCTTGCTCACGTAGCCTTTCGGCAACAGCAACAGCTTGTCCTTCATCGCCGATCATAACCGGAACGATATGGCTTTCGCCGCCGGTCTGGAGGCCTGCCTCTTGCAACCCATAACGTACTTGTCGGGCCAGCTCCGCAAGTTGTTGTCGTTCCTTGCTCATGGTTTGGATAATGGGAAGGATAAAGTTGAGCCAATGGATATTGACCGGGGGCAGGGCTGTGGTGAAAATGAGCGAGCGTGCTGTGTTGACCAGATATTTATATATGGTTTCTTCACAGGCTACAAAGGCCCCTTGCCCGCCCCATGCCTTGCCAAAGGTGCCCACCAGGAGGTCAATTCGGTCTACAACATCCTGTTCTTCAGCCAAGCCCAGGCCCCCGTGGCCGCGCACTCCGACGGAATGCGCTTCATCAACATAAAGAACAGCTCCGTATTGTTCCTTGAGGCGGACCAAGGCCGGGAGATCCGCACAGTCACCGTCCATAGAAAAGATGGACTCGGTCACAATAAAGATCGTCTGATTTTTTGGACCTGTTGATCCCGTACAATGGCCCATGCAGTGCTTTTGTAGGAGTTGCTCAAGACGATCATAATCAAGATGAGGGTAGCGGATCATCTTGGCTCTGGAAAGCCGCATGCCATCAATAAGGCTGGCATGACAGAGCTTGTCCGCAAGGATCAGGTCGCCTTTTTGGGCAAGAGCAGGTAGCAGGCCTATATTAATATGGTAGCCTGAATTGAAAATCAGGGCCTTGTCTTTATGGTAATACTGAGCCAGTCCTTCTTCCAGGCGAGAGTATTGCTCGTGGTTACCGGTCATGAGGCGGGAGGCACCGCTGCCCAGTCCGTACTGTTCAATAAGGTGTTCCTGTTCAAGAGCAGTATAAAATTTGTGCAGTAGGGTCGGATTGCCAGTCAAGCCGAGGTAGTCGTTGCCTGCCAGATTGAGGTATTCCCTGTCTCGGTGCTGGAGGCGAGCAGAGCCCGTTGAGTGAACAGGAAGGATTTCTCGCTGTACTCCTTGTTTGGCAAGGGCTTGCAACTGTTCTGTTAAGCGGAAGATAAATTGATCCACAGTTATCCTATGAACTGTTCGTGCATATTAATCAAGAAGATAATCGAGAAGAGCAGGCTCTGTTTTCAGGAGGCTATAATATGATATTCAGGGAAAATAGTCAATATGTGGAGAATGTGCTGTATTTCTGAGGAAAGATACGATAAGATGGCTGAATATTTTCAGGTAACAGTGATAAGGTTGACTCTTGATGTTTTGTGAAACGCTGTGGAGCGACTTTTGAGGGATATTATTAGGGAGTAGAGGGATGCTATGTTGAGTTTATGGAGCGAACAAGAGGCTGGGGGCTGTGCAAACGAGCTTGAGCTGCGAGTGTATTCGTCGCGTTTATTAGGACGGGATCCTTCATTGGTTCTGCATGGCGGCGGTAATACCTCGATAAAAATCAAAGAGAGCAATGCTGTTGGCGAAGAGGAAGATATTCTTTATATCAAAGGAAGCGGCTGGGACTTGGAGACCATTGAAGCAGAGGGCTTTGCTCCGGTACGTTTGCAGCCTATGATTCAGTTGGCTGCGCTGGATGCCCTGACTGATCCGCAGATGGTCAATGAGCTAAAAACTCAGCTGACCCGCGCCAATGCTCCTGCCCCCTCAGTAGAAACTATTCTGCATGCGGCTTTGCCATTTCGCTATGTAGATCATACCCATGCTGATGCGGTGGTGACCGTTACTAATACGGCTGACGGGCTGCGACGCATTGAAGAAATATACGGTGATTTGGTTGTTGTTGTCCCCTACGTGATGCCGGGGTTTGATTTGGCCCGTGATGTTGCCCGTCTTTTTGCTGAACAGGCTGGTCCGCAGACCATAGGCATGGTTTTGATGAATCATGGCGTTTTCTCTTTCGCTGATTCAGCCAAGGAGTCCTATGAGCAGATGATTCATTTGGTTGATATGGCGGAACGCTATCTCGCGGCTCATAATGCTTGGGAACTGGAGTTGCCAGCCAAGGTCAGCAATGAGGTTAATCGGGTGAGCCGTCTACAGATTGCTCAGTTACGACAAGATGTCTCTGAACAGGCGGGCAGACCCATGATTTTGCATGTGACTGACAGCGCCCGTGGAAGGGCTTTTGTTCGGCATGATGAGCTGGGAAGGATTTCCCAGCAAGGTCCGGTCACCCCAGATCATGTGATCCGTACTAAGGCTGTGCCTATGCTTGGCCGTGATGTGGAAGGCTATATGCAAGCGTACAAAAAATATTTCACTGCCCATGAGCCTGCTGCAAAAGAGCGTAAAACCATGCTGGATCCGGCGCCAAGGGTGATTTTGGATCAGGACCTTGGGTTGTGCTGTTTAGGTAAATCAGCAAAGGATACGGCAATTGTTCATGATATCTATGAGCATACAATGGCGTGTATTCTGCGCGGGGAAAAGCTCGGCGGCTGGAAGGCCCTCCCTCCTGAAGACCTTTTTGATATGGAATATTGGGATTTAGAACAGGCCAAGTTGGCCAAGGGCGGGAAAACGCCCCTTTTTAGCGGAGAGGTGGTCTTGATCACTGGAGCGGCCTCAGGGATTGGTAAGGCCTGTGTCGAGTCATTCTTGCAACGAGGGGCTGCAGTCGTTGGCTTGGATATTGACGATCGTATTGCAACTGTTTCATCAGAAACCGGATTTTTAGGGATCCAGTGCGATCTGACAGATGAGGGGCAGGTAAAGAAGGCCCTTGATCAGTCAGTCTCTCGTTTTGGTGGAGTGGATATGTTGGTGCTCAATGCGGGCATGTTTCCCGCTGGCACGACGATTGCCGAATTGTCCTTGGAAATATGGCGCAAAGTGATGGCTGTGAATCTTGATGCCAACCTTGTTTTGCTCCGGGAGTGTTATCCTCTGTTGAAATGTGCTCCGGGCAAGGGCCGAGTCGTAGTGATCGGTTCAAAAAATGTACCAGCTCCGGGGCCAGGAGCTGGGGCATATTCCGCTTCTAAAGCCGCTTTAACCCAGTTGATGCGGGTTGCTGCCTTGGAATGGGGCAAGGATGGCATTCGAATGAATGCCCTGCATCCGAATGCAGTTTTTGATACAGGAATTTGGACAGACGATGTGTTGGAGGCCCGAGCAAAGCATTATGGTTTATCTGTACAGCAGTATAAAACAAATAATTTGTTGGGTGTGGAAGTGTTGAGTCGGCAAGTTTCTGAATTAGCTTCTGAAATGTGCGGACCTTTGTTCGCCAGCACAACAGCGGCTCAATTGCCTATTGATGGTGGGAATGATCGTGTGGTGTAAGAAATATTTTATCGGTACAAAATATAGTATTTTTATTGATAGATGGGGAATAGGAATTATTCTTGGGTACTTATTCTGTTCACAATATGCTGCTCAAGCCGGTAATTTTACTCTGTTGGACAGCAAAAATTGATTAGGGCATTTTTTTCAGTATGAAGCGGAATAAGATATTATCTTTAAGTTAGAAGTGATACCTGAAAGGAGTCAGGGGGAATACCGTCTTTTAACTTGCTGTACAGTTTTTTGTATTGCTATTTCTTTTTGAGGATGGTATTCATCATACATGTAAAAGTTTCAGTAGCTATAGACAGTCGGCAGCAGAAAAGGTCGCGCTCCTGTTGGGATGTTACTGAAGTTTATCGTTTGGTCAAAGAAAATAACTTGTTTATCTTGAATGCTTTTTTGCGAATCTGTATGACTGCGGATGAGCGGAGAGGTGGAGGGGTGGTGTGATGAAACAGATGAAGAATGGCGTGGCCATCGGGGCTGTTGCTCTTTTTGCCTTAACCGGTTGTGTGGCGGATGTTGCCTATGTTCCGCAGAATTCAGAAGATCAACCCTGTGCTCAGGGGCCTTGTGATGAAGGGCAGGTAAAACAGCAGGTAGCAGCAAAAGATTTTAGTCAGGCGTCTGCACCCAGTGTAGCGGCTCCGACTTATGTTGCTGCTGCTCCTGCTGCTGCTGCTCCTGCTGCTGCTGCTCCTGCTGCTGCTGCTCCGACGTATGCTCAGCAGGACCTTGGTGATGGATTGCCTACAAATGTTAACCCCGGAGAGTGTTATTCCCGCTGTCTTGCTCCGGCTGTTTTCGAGGATGTAGAGGAGCAGATTGAAGTTGCTCCGGCTACGGAGCGGACCGAGATTATTCCTGCAGAGTATGAATGGGTGGAAGAACAGGTTGTTGCTAAAGAAGCGTCTGAAAAGATTAAGGTTGTTCCTGCGAAGTATGATTGGGTTGAAGAGCAGGTTGTTGTCAGAGAAGCGTCTGAAGAAATCAAAGTTGTTCCTGCGAAGTATGAATGGCAGGAAGTCCAGGAAGAGGTAACAGGGGCTTTCGAAGAGCTTAAAGCTGTTTCTGCGGTTTATGCATGGCGTGAAGGGCAGGTTCTAGTCTCTCCTGAGGAACTTACCATCACCATAACCAACCCTGGTTATGAGGAAGTGAAAGAGCAGGTACTGGTCAAGGCGCCTTCTGCAAAATGGATCAAAAAAGCGACCCACTGTTCTCCTGAAGATATAAAAATGGGTCTAACTGACTGTGATACTCTGTGTTATGTAGCTGTTCCTGCTATGTATAAAACGGTTATCAAAAAAGTGCCGAAAGATTGTGCCGGTGAAGTCGACGGATGTCGCCAGGAAGTGGTTGTCCCAGCAGAGTATAAGCAGGTCAGAACAAAGGTTGTTGTAGAGCCCGCAAGGACGGATTCCGTTACTGTGCCTCCGGAATATCGCACCGTAAGAAAACAGGTTCTGGTTGAGCCTGCGAGTACAGAGGTTGTTCAGGTTCCTGCGGAGTATAAAATTGTACGGAAAAAGGTTATGATTGAGCCTGCGAGTACAGAGGTTGTTCAGGTTCCCGCTGAGTACAAGACTGTTAGGGTGAAAAAGCTTGCTAAAGAGGCTGAGGAAAAGGTTGTTCAGGTTCCTGCCGAATACAACACTATTATTAAGAAAGTTAAAGTTTCCGACAGCAAGATCGTATGGCGCCCAGCTCTTTGTGAGGATGAAGCTGTTGATTCAAAAATCAGAGAGATGCAAAGTGCTCTGAGCAGGGAAGGTTTCTACACCGGCGAGATGAACGGTGTATTGACCCCGGAGACCAATGAGGCGCTCAGAGCCTATCAGTCAGAGCGTAATCTGCCACAGGGTGGTGGAATGACTCTGGAAACGCTTGAGTCGTTAGGGATCTATTAATTGATCATATGAGCAAGGAAAAGAACGGGGCACTTCGGAGTGCCTCTTTCTTTTTTACAACAAATAACCCGAGAACAAGTATTTAAAAAGGGGAAAAGAAATGTTGAAGAAAAGGAATTTTATAATAGCTGCCGCGTTCCTGTTTGCGGTATCTTCACCGGCTATAGCCCAGTATGGGGAAGTTGATCCTTCTCAATTTATTAATGAGGGCTTTCCTACCAATGTCCAGCCTGGTGAGTGCTATTCACGCTGTCTTGCTCCGGCCGTCTATGAAGACGTGGAAGAGGAAATTGAAATCGCACCGGCCATGGAACGGACAGAAATTATTCCGGCTGAGTACCAATGGGTTGACGAGCAGGTTATGGCTAAAGAAGCTTCTGAGCAGATTGAGACGCTTCCTGCGAAATTCGAGTGGAGAGAAGAGGATGTTGTCATTAAGGAAGCATCAGAAGAAATAAAAGTCGTTCCCGCGAAGTATGAGTGGGTTAATGAGCAGGTTGTCGTCAAGGAAGCTACCGAAGAGCTGAAATCCATCCCCGCCAAGTATGAATGGGTTGATGAGCAGGTTCTGGTCTCGCCCGAGGAAATCAGCATCACCATAATCAATCCCGGTTACGAGGAAGTGAAAGAGCAGGTACTGGTTAAGGCACCTTCTGCTAAGTGGATTAAAAAGGCCACCCATTGTTCTCCTGAAGATATCAAAATGGGTCTGACCGATTGTGATACTCTGTGTTACGTAGCTGTTCCGGCCATGTATAAGACGGTTATCAAGAAAGTGCCGAAAGATTGTGCCGGTGAAATGAACGGATGTCGTCAGGAAGTTATTATTCCTGCTGAATACAAGATTGTACGGAAAAAGGTCGTTGTTGAGGATGCCAGGACAGAAACCGTCACCATACCGGCAGAGTACGGAAATGTACGCAAGCAGGTAATGGTTGCTGCGTCCAGAACCGAAGTTACACCGATTCCTCCTGTCATCAAGAAGATTCGGAAAAAAGTAATGGTTGCTCCGGCCCAGACACGAGCAATCCCTGTACCTCCTGAATACAAAACTGTCAGGGTTAAGAAACTGGTGAAACCGGCTGAAGAGAACGTTATTACAGTTCCGGCCGAGTACAAAACCATTGTTAAAAAGGTTAAGGTCAGCGACAGTAAAATCGTTTGGAAACCTGCTCTTTGTAAGGATGAGCTTGTTGACTCAACTATCCGTCAGGTACAAACAGCTTTAAGCCAGATGGGCTTTTATAGCGGTTTGATCGACGGACAATTGAATCAGTCAACCAGTGAAGCTATCAGAGCTTTCCAGGTTGAGAACGGTCTTGCTCAGGGCGGCGGACTGACAGATGAGACTGTAGAAGCTTTAGGGATTTACTAGGATTTTATGTAAGAAATCCTTAGGATCATAAATAATCCTTAGAAAAGCCAAGGGCAAATTGCCCTTGGCTTTTTTTGTGTCTGAAGTAAGCTGTTTTGAGAGCGGGCATTTTTCCTTGCTCGATTTGCATGCAAGGTGCTGTTGTAGGGGCGGACCTGCGTGTCCGCCCTTTTTGTGTCCTGCCTTGGCTTGGGGAAGGGAAATAAAGGGCAGACACGCAGGTCTTCCCCCTACAATTAAGCATCTGGAAATGGGGACTTTATTTCTTGTCGGTTTCCTAACAAAATGCTCAAGCGAGCTCGTTATTCGGAACGCCGGGCAACGTAATCGTAAAAACTACGCCAGTTCTTCCATCAGAAAGGTTCTGCACACTCACTCGCCCATCATGATGATCCAACACCGTCCGAACAATATATAATCCAAGGCCCAGATGAGGTAGCTTATCTTTGACTGCTCGATTGGAAATCATGGAGTGAAAGATTTGTTGCTGCATATCCGGCTCAATAATCGGCCCTTGATTGATAACGAGCAGAGATATGTCGTTATCATGTTGCTCAAGCTGAAGTTCAATCGGTGTGCCCGGAGCATGGAAAGAAACAGCATTTTCGACAAGTTTTTCTAACGCTTGGCGTAATCGTACCGGATCACCATTCACCAACACCTCATGTTCAGGTGCTTGATAGAGGATGTCGACTTTGTTAAAGGCAGGTCGCCAACCGTGCTCAAGCCATACTGAGACAGCTCTGCCGAGATCCAGCAATTCCATACTGTCCAACAACAGGGCATTCTTTAAGGTCGTGGCCTCCCGAATTGAAGTGAGAAGCTCTTCCATCCTCTGTACATCGCGTTCGACCCACTGAATATATTCCATAATACGATCCGAGGGATTCGTATCAAGCTGTTCCTGGCGAAGATTTTTTACTGAGGCGGCAATGCCAGCCAAGGGCGTTCGCATTTCGTGTTCAAGATTATCAGCCATTTGCTCCCGGTGTTCAATCTGCTGTTGGAGTTGGCTGAGCATGGAATCCAGGGTGCGACCTAAATCAGCTATTTCATCACTTGCGGAATCCTTGTTGATGGTATTAAGGATTCTTCCATCAGGAGTGATGGCCGAAGCCGCCTGATTGCGCAGGCGACGGATTCGGGCGGAGATGCGGAAGGCAAAAAAGAGCAGAATGCAGCCGCCAAAGAGAAAGGCGATAACAGAGAGAGAAATGGTCTCTTCAATTAAGCGGTTACTGAGAGAAAGAATGGAGTTTGTGGTTTGCTCGACAACCACGGCACCAATGACCTGCTCCTGTTCGTATAACGGGGTGATGGCTGCCATGACCTCGACCTGACCGTCTTCCATTAAATAGCTGGTAACAGAATGCTTGCCAGCAAGTCCCTCGCGAATTCCTTGGAGGTCCAGCTCCGTCGGCTGGGAGGCCTGGTCTTTAAATTCGGTTAAAAAGGGATTAATGAAAAAGCGATAAAGGGGACGCATGAGCTCATTGATACGACGAGAAAGTTTGTCCTCTTGTTCTTTGGGTATCTCTGAGGTTCGTAGGCTGCCGACCTGAGCTCTCACTCTTTGATTGCGATCAACGATTCGAATACGGGCATACGGGCGATCAAGAGATTTCAGTATTTCTTCAATGGGCGTTGAGGTCGTCAGAAGCAGGCCCGGAGCCTTGTCTTCCTTTAGATTTGAGGTACCGATTAATGCTTTGATATCTCTGGATGCAACATCGTCGACATCAGCTATTGTGAAGGCAAGTTTGTTTCCAAGTAACTCCAGTGGTATACGGATTTCCAGTATGTAGCCGCTGTTGGTTTGATTCCAAACCCCCTGGATTCGCTGTTCGCTGACAGGGAATTTAATCGGGATGTCGGGCATGAGAAAGCCATTAACCCATCCAGATTCATAGGCTGTCATTAAATATTTTCTTTGTCCTTTATCATCACCTATAACAATTTGTAAATGATCAGAGCGGTCAAGGCGTAATGAGTTTTTGCTTCGATAAATGACATGATCATCCTGCACGTCAAAGAGAGCGTACAGAAATTTATCCTGCTTGCCGGCAAGATGACGAAAATTAAGGGACTGAAGGACATAGTTGCCTTCCGAACTGATCAGGTGCTCACGGGCGAATTCTTCAGCTTCAGCGAGCTCCGGGCGCCAATCGTCCAGTTGACCGTCTAATCTGATGGTATTGCTCAGCTGAAAAAGATAGAGATCCCGGTCTTGGTTCAGGCCATGAAATTGTTCTCTATCAAAGAGATCGTTCCGGTTGGTTAATGCGGCTGAAACCGCTTGAGCGGTAAGGCTGAGGGTCTCTTGCTGGCTGGTGATTAGGCTGTTTTTTAAGGTGTTATTGAGGCGCATCCCCAGTAAAGGGAAGAGGAGGAGGAGGAGGGAGAGGAGGGCAAGTTTTAGGCGCAGGGAGAAACGCATGGAGTTTGATGCTGATGCCTGATAAGGGAGGAGAAGAAAAACGCGATTATGTGCATATTTTCAGGTGGTAGTATTATGGTTGCCAGCGATATCCCATTCCGTATTCGGAACGAATAGCCTTGAAATCGGAATCGACATCATGGAATTTATCTCTGATTCTTCGAATGTGAGCAGCAATTGCATTATTGGTGACAATGACGCTGGCCGCCTCCATCAACTGTTCGTGATTCTTGACATGCCCTGGCCGCCGAGCGAGGCAGACCAGTATCCAGAATTCAGTTAGGGTTAGGCTGATCGGATGTCCTTTCCAGTACACTTCCTTCCGGTCTTCGTCAATTTGTAAGTCCTTATGCTGGATAATTTTGTTTTCCGTTGTATTGCTGCGTAAAGCCTCGACGGTCCGGAATAGAGCGGATATTCTGGCGGGCAGAAAGTCCAAGGTCGTTGTATCCTTGGTCAGGTAGTCCCAAGCGCCTAGTCGTAAACCAGAAACTCGGTCCAGATCTGAATTGCGAGCTGTGAGGAAAATTATCGGAATAACAGAAGATAATGAGCGGAGATGTTGGCAGAGATCAAAGCCACCAGCCATTTCCTCTCCGAGCATGACATCCAAGATGGCAAGGTCGGGTAGGGAGCGGGCAAAGGCAGACATGGCTTCGGGTTTACTGCTGTAGGTGGCCACGTCATAGCCTTCACGCTGGAGGGCCTGAGCATAATTCGTCTGTAGCCTGGAATCATCTTCAACAAGGGCGATTCGGTAGGTCATGGCAGTGTTCGAGGCCTATTTTCGGCGTTGATATTAGGAAATTCGTGAGTATCTCATTGTTGCGAAAGAGCTGCTCAATGCGATTGAAGAAGCGGAACAAACAGCGGGCATAAAAGCCTTGGCCGTATTGATTGTGGATTGCCGAAGTTAAGCCCGCCCTTTTGGGCGGGCTTTGAATTTTGGATACACAAACCATAAAATACTTCATGGTTCGTGTAAAGAGATTCTTTTGATGCAGACATGCATTTATAGCTGTCGGATGAAGGGAGGGATTGTCTTTCACAACAGAGGTGCTTTGGACTGTTTTCGTGGCTACCGGAGCAGCGGAAGGTTTTTCCTGACTGTTACGGATTTAGGGGACCCTGACAGAACATCTCTAAATCAACTATTTGAGATCAAGGGTTGAGAGGTTCAGTAAACCAATAAATCAGACTGGCTGAAGATAACGCACTGCTTTTTCATGTTTGACATTTAAGGATTTAGAGAGCTGGCTGCCCCCCTCCCCTAAATCTGTAACAGTCAGGAAAATTTCAGGCTGAAAAATGGGGCATGAGGGCAGTTGTCACAGACTGTCATTTTTCTTGAAAGACACGTCATCATCCAGCTGAAGGTCCGTCATGATCATTGTTCATACTGTGTGCAGAAACGAAAGGAGCAATTTCAACACAGGAGGATGTATTCATGACACCGGAAGAGGAAAAAAGAGTTGTAAAAGCTGTACCGGCCCCATATGTGGATCCCGGTTATTTGATGGTAACAATCTATACCCTTGGTATGGCGATGCTCATCCTATTCGGGTGGTTCGAAAGTGTCGGTGCTACGCCCGGCGGAGAAAGCAGGCCGAGCGAAGCTGTTCAACAGGAGGGCAGACAGGAAATGCCGATGCCTGAATTGACATCTGATTCGGTGCAGCATGGTGAGCTGCTCCTTTCTGGAGCAGAGGAAAAATATTGTCCAGCCCCCATGCTCTCTATGGATGTTGATGTCAGGGTGAGCGGCATCCTTGCACGGGCCACAGTCTTCTTGCTGTCGTTATCTTGCCTGCTTGTTTGGATGCAATGGAGGAAACAATGAAGATAAACCTCACCGATTGGTTAATAATCTAGTAATTGAATTAATTGTTTTACATGAAAAAACAACACCTTGAAATCTTAGTAAGTGAAATCAACATATTGGATGATTGCTTGTGAAAATAGGCTGTTGAGAAGTTTCCTGTTTAGGAATACTTATTATCTGGCCCAATATAGCGCTTAAAGGACATCTCTGCAAATACGGTCAAAATACCGGCATCTCTTATAACGTTATGATTTGTTTATGTTTAGTCAATTAATTATATACACTTTTTATTGACCAATCGATGAGATAAACTGGTCATGGAAAATTATTCTTTTTCCTGCAATCATCGGGATACTTTGCTTTGGTAATGGGTTATGGCTACATGGCAAGACCCTTTTAGCTCAAATGCTTCAGCCACAGGCGTGGGCGGAGCCTCAGGTCCTGAGAGATCAACCGGGACAGCCGGGTTTCTGTCTCCCGGCAGCCCATCGGGATACGCATTTCAGTTTTCTTGGTAGGATACAAGTAGGAAGTGTTTTCACCTTGGAGAATAGGCAGGGCAGGCAATAAAAATAGCATTTATCCTTGATTACCTGTTATCCTTTTCAGCGCCTTGGGCGCAGATGCCAGCCAGCGCTATATTGTTCTGACTGACAGGATGTAGAACTGTGCTTTTATTTTTTGCTTGTTATATTATATTTTTATTCGGTACAAATTTTTTAGTCATATTTTGTCATTATTCATTGTTGGTAAGTCATTATTGGTCAGGGACTCCGTCATGGTCTTCGAGCATAATAAAAATTAAAGAAGAGATAGTTTGGTCTGCAACCAAAGGAGAACATATTGATGATGAAAGAAAAACAGAACAGCAATGAATTGCATGCAGCTCTTGATCCTGGTTATTTGATGCTGGCTGTGTATGTGCTTGGTGTGACCTTTTTGGTTCTGTTTGCTTGGCTTGGTGGAAACAGTGCCGCGCTTGAGGGAGATCATCAGAGCAAGGAGAGGGTTGCTCATGAGCTAATGACAGAGCAGCCTGTTATTGCGGATCGTTTTATGGCTGATAAGGGATGACGGACAGGCCATGAAACAAAGAATTGAAGCGGAGCTACAGTATTGTCCTGACTGCAAGGATGAATACCGAGCGGAAATCACGACCTGTGCCGCTTGCAATATCCCCTTGGTCAGCGGTAGGTCTATGCTAGAGGCCCGGAAAAATCCGACGCGGGAACAGGCAGGGCGTAATATGGTGATCAGCCCAGATGATGAGCTGGTGAGCATCAGAAAAGGCCCGCTTGTGCAGATGAAAGATTTTCAGGTCATGCTCAAACGGAAAGGAATTCCCTCAATAGCTGTTAATGAAGACAGTAACTGCGGTCAGGGATGTTGCGGAACCAATATATTTGTCCAGATCAGAAAGGCCGATCTTCAGGATGTCATGGCTCTTCTGGAGCAAGATCATGTTCGTTCAACAGGATTGGAAGATCATGATTTATCCACGGCCGGGGCTGTTATTGATACAGCAGCGGCCCAAGCAACCTGCCCAGCCTGCGGATACAGTTTTTCGACTACCGAAGCCGCCTGTCCTGATTGTGGACTGTGCTTCGGCTGATGCGAAAATGACATAAAAACAACCTGAACAGAACGTCCGCTGCTCGGCGGGCGTCCCGTGGTCACCAGTCAACCTGCTTCATCTTGCCCTCATTATTTCACCCTGATTCCCCCCTTTTTGGCCGTGATCGGTCTCCTTCTTTGACGTTTCACAGCCTCTGAATCGAATACCTGCTTATAAGCGGTTGAGGGTTCCTGTGTTGCTTCCCTTTCGGGGGTATGCTATATTTTTGTCTGGATAATTATAATCCACGAACTCAGCATGAGCTCAAGAAAGGATACCAACACTGCGTTCGGGCGGAGAAGGGTATCTTTGAGGAAAATTTAACAAAAGAGACGTAATGAAATTTAAAGGGATTAATCACTTAGCCCTGGTGACTGCGGATATGGAGGCAACCATCCGTTTCTGGAGGGATCTTATGGGGATGCGATTGATCCACGGATATGGTGAAGTTGATTTTCGCCAGTACTTTTTTGAGATTGATGAGCAGAGCTGCCTGTCCTTCTTTGAATGGGAGGGCGCCGAACCGGTGGCGAAAAAATTGCATGGTCAGCCCTCATCCGGTCCACGTGTCTTTGATCATCTTGCCTTTGGGATGGAATCTGAAGAGGAGGTTTGGGCGCTGAAAGATAAGCTGGAGGCAGCTGGCTTTCCCTGTTCCGACATGATTGATCATGATTTTATCCATTCTGTGTACTCCTTTGATCCTAACGGAATACCCATTGAGTTCTGTTATGAAGTGGAAGGGCGGGAAATTCGAAGGGATCCCGTTGTCAATGATTCCAACCCTCCTCCAGCGGCCCTTGAAGGGACAGAGCCGCAGTCGGGGATATGGCCTAATGTCACAGTGCCTACGCCTGATGAGGAGCGGGAGGTTAAGTCAGGTGATGGTAGCGGCTTCTTGAGAAGATAAGAGTAAAATTAGGCTGTTGTCTTGATGCAGAGAACAAAGAAATCGGAAAATTAAAAAGAGCAGGTAAGGTCTATTTTCTCCACATTCTAGAGAGGAGCCCCCTTTTAAAAGGTTGGACGTGTTAACTGAGTTAGTATGGGGACTCCATAGTAGGGTCACAAATGTGTGTCTCGCTACGACTTGTATGTTGTTCTCTCCTTTCTTCCTCGTAGGCTGAATAGTCATCATTGATGCAGGTCACATTGGTGTTGCAATTGACCGATTGCGCAGATGAAAAAGAAGGTTGTTCTTTTTCCTTTCCCTCTGGTTTTTTATCAATAAAGACAAGGTATAATATAAAAAGTATAAGAAGACCAGCCATTGTTGCCAACTGCACTAGGTCACTTTTTGATTTACTTGAGAGGCTGGCAAGGCGACCAATCAACAGCGGCACAATAGTGAGAAATAAGATTAGGAATAACAGAGTCTTCATTGTTGCCTTGAAAAGAAGGAGCGGGAGGGGGGTGGCTAATTAAATAGCTATTATATTTAGATTTTTTGTTGAGGCTGATTAAGAATGTTTTTAAGCTTGTTTCTGTTGCAGTGAAAAGTGTTACAAATCAGCAGGCCGTTATCAAAATCAAAAATGTTTTTTTTGATAATTTCATTTCCCAGAATCGAAGGATTGACAGCTTTGGCTAATAAATTTGCCTGAAGAAAAAAATAACTGTCTAGTTTCATGCCGATGAATTTAAGGGCAATGCCGCAGTCACAGACCCGAGCTATTGAGCCTACGGCATAAAGAGCAACTTCTGAATATAACGCAGAT
Source organism: Candidatus Electrothrix laxa (assembly GCA_942492895.1). GTDB lineage: Bacteria > Desulfobacterota > Desulfobulbia > Desulfobulbales > Desulfobulbaceae > Electrothrix > Electrothrix laxa. The sequence continues at coordinate 2,408,991 of OW818652.1, read as the reverse complement.
TCTTTGACGTGTATTTTACAGATATCACCTTTTGACTGCTTAAAATTACCTGTAACCAAAATACCGCCCAGGCTGACATTCTCAAGCAGGCAGTGATATTGTGCCGAACCGAAGTCAAGAAATACAGCCCATCGAATTTTTATTCGGGAAAATTGACGTTTATTTATTTCATCCATAGTTCGGCTGTTATTGAACAAAGAGGGGATTGCAGGTGGAAAATGGCGCTATGCCGATCTGTTCAAATATGGAGCAGAAATCAGCGATAGCCCGGCCCGGCTTGCAAACGCACATACAATCTGATATTTCATTGCCTGTACCTTAAAATGTAATGGAAAAATGACCTTGATGGAACCTCTTTTTTTTTCATCAAGGCGGTTTTTGCATATTCTCGACATGCAGCATGTTATCCTACAGAATAAGCCGAGTTGTTTTCAACCCCTGTAACTATAGGTGGTTGTTCCGTAACAAGGCCTTTTATTTTTTTCGTAAGATATTTTAGCTTGAATCGGAAAGCCCGCTCTTTCCTTTGTCGGTTAATAAACACTCCGATATCTCTATCGGAGTAGACGGTATGTTTGATAAACCACTGAACAAGAAAGTACGCTAGTTTTGCTGTTGAGCCGTTCGAAGATCTTATGGCCATCACCTGTCTGTTTAGCTCAGACATAAGGATTTCACGTTCTTTTTTCTGATTGTGAATCATAGGATATCTGTACCGGGCCATGAGTAGCTCTGCGCTTTGAAAATGCAAATGAGCATAGTTCAGCAGCTCGTCAAGCAGCCTGTCCAGCCGGATTACGTTGATGCCACGGTTGCTGGCATTGACATGAAGACTGGATATTTTTTTTATAATTCGCAAAAAAGCTTATGCTGCGTCAACTCCAACATTATATTCGTCGCGCCATTCAAGGATCATTTCTGTTTCTAGGCGTCTCAAAATGGGATGGTCACCCCGTTGAGTATTGTTCGCCGACAACGACATTTGTGAACAGTTCTTTCAATGCCCATCTATGATCAGGCAGTCCCGCCGCCATTGCGGGAGTCCGCTGTGTCCATTTGCGCACACCCCCGTCCTTGTTTTTCCGACGCAGCGTTTTATGTGGACAGATCAGATTATAATACATGTCTTCTATCGCGGCACAGCCATTATGTATGCAGATCTCCTTTGAAAAAGCGATGCTTTTTCGACTCAGGCGACTGCTGAATGTACGCATCATCAGATGGGTGCGCTTGACATAAGCAGTACTTTTTCCAAGTAGTTCAATGAGTTCTTCCAAGTCTCGACAACACTCAGCAGAGGGACCATCTATTTTTCAGCCCTGCTTTTATCGGCATAAGTGAACATTCGCTTAGGTCGCTCTTATTGCTCGCAGCTTGGCACCCTATCTGCACTGTAAAATTGCTAAACTTCGGTGTTCTACGTGACGAAATGCACTGTTGAACGAGTTGTGGAATTTGTTATGCCGGATTAGTCCGGTCGGGGGGAAGGAGTAACAGGTCGGGGTGTTAAATGGTCGCGGTACAGCGACTTGTATGTGTGCAGCAGTAAATCAGGGACAATTAAACAAAGATACATGTAGAATTGAAAAAATTAATAAAAATCAACAGCACCGGTATCACAGGCCGGGGATCGCAGGTTCAGCAATTCCCGGATAGCCAGGAAACGCCACAATAGCGCGATTTTTACAAATTGCTTTCGTAAACTTTTTATAAGCAGTCGTTCGGTAAATACCTCGCAATGCAGGAATTTCAACGTCTTAACTGAAAAAATGTATCACTGGATAATATTTAACAATTTCAGTATATTGTTTTTTTGCTGGTGTTCAGGACAAGAGAAATAGCAAAAAATAAGAGCATTCTTCTTGTGTGGACAAGATCAAATTTTTGCAAGGAGAGAGCCGTGTCTAGCCATATCAAAAAAGTTGTAAAAGCTCACCAGAAAGACATCAAACGCAAGGAAACAATCAAATTGCGCAAGCATTTGAATGCCGATGCTCTTTTTAAAAATTTACACAATGGATTCAGACAGATTAACGATCATAGACCCGGCATGGTGGACCATACTCTGGCAGACACTCTCATGTCAGGTTTTGCAATGTTTTCTCTCAAAGATCCTTCGCTTTTGGCGTTTGATGAGCGTAGACTAGCTCCCCAAAATCTTACAACTATTTACGGCATGGGCAGTATTCCCTGTGACACCTCCATGCGTGAAATTTTAGACGGTGTTGATCCAAATGACCTCAGGCCGTTATTCAAAAAACAATTCAGAACGTTACAACGGGGTAAGGTTCTGGAAAAGATGGTATTTATGCAAGATTCTTATCTGCTTAACCTTGATGGAACCGGTTATTTTTCTTCGCCTACATTGCATTCCGATGCTTGCATGAAAAAGGTTCAGAAAAAAACAGGAAAAATTACCTATTATCTTCAGGCTATTGGAGCCGCCATTGTCCATCCTGATTTAAAGGAAGTCATTCCACTCTGTCCGGAAATTATCAAGCGACAGGACGGGGAGACCAAAATGGACTGTGAACGAAATGCGGTGAAAAGATTTCTGAAAAAGTTTCGCCAAGAGCATCCCCACCTCCAGGTTATTGTTAACGAAGATGCACTTTCTTCCAATGCTCCGCATATCCGCGACCTTGAACGCTATAACTGTCATTATATTCTTGGTGTCAAAAAAGGAGATCATCAATACCTCTTTTCATATGTTGATCAAGCTGTTCAAGAGGGTAATGCTGTTTCATTTATTATGCAAGATGAGCAAGATAAAGATGTGATCCATCATTTTAAGATCGTTTATGATGCTCCGCTTAACAAGTCAAATCAGGATGTCCGAGTTACCTTTGTTGAATATAGTGAGAAAAACAGCCGAACCGGGAAAAGCATAAGATTTAGCTGGGTTACTGACTTGGAAGTCAATAAAGGCAATGTGTATAAGTTTATGCGTGGAGCGCGAGCCAGGTGGAAAATTGAGAATGAAACCTTCAACACGCTTAAAAATCAAGGATACCATTTTGGTCACAATTTCGGCCTTGGAAAAAAGCATTTGTCTGAAACATTTGTACACCTTATGATGCTTGCCTTTCTCATTGATCAAATTCAACAGTTATGCTGCCCACTATTCAATGCAGCCTGGAAAAAATGGAAGAGCAAACGTTCTCTTTGGGAAAAGGTTCGAGGAAAATTCCATAATTTTCAGATTGCTACCATGGAAGATTTGTATTTATCACTACTGGAGCATAAGCCAGTTCCGCTAGTTCTTTAGCGGATTAACATCAAAGATCAGGGATCTTGTCTGTAAATACAGGTAAGTCCCAATGGATAATTATGTCTAGAATTAGCAAAAACAAGGTAAATCAAGGCTCCTTTTCTCTTCTTAGTGGTAAATCGTCCGGTGGTAGTAATTGAAGAGCCGTGTAGCCACTGAAAAAGAGTCATTCTGCTCATCAATTACGGCAGCCGGGAATAGCTGTCGCAGGTTCAAATCCCAAGGGCAAGGTGAAAAACTGGTCATACATGCTGCATCTCACCTACACACTTCCCGCAGGCATTACCGGAACACTCGCTCCGCATTCCAAAAAATCACATTGAAACCGTAGGAAATAACAAAAAATGCTGCGAGAGAGCACAAATAAAGCTGGTCGTGACAACCAGTGCAACACTTGTTCCGAGCAATAAGATCTGCCAAAAATTCCGAATCAGATAAAGCTCATCCCCGTCTTTAAGTATACAAAGAACCATAAAGGTCGCCAGGGAACCTCCTGTTAACGGCGCAATAATAAGGAAAAATAAGCCAAGTGAATAATAATGACTGGCCGATATGATCATTGCAGAAACAACACAACTGGCTGATGCAGCTAAACCGTTTGTGAACAGGAAATGTCTCCATGATTTTTTCATCACGATTTTTTTTCTCAAAACATTACCGGGCCAAAAATTCTATGCCGCAAAAAGCAGTTTTTCTGATTTTTTAACAAAAAGATAAAAATTACATTCTCTGCACCCTTGAATTTTGTTCAGACAAAAGCCATGAGGGGTGTCTTCGTCCAGAGCGGAATTGGTTATAACCCAGCAGCAACGCCCGCCATTTTTTCCCTTATGTATACCATCTGCTTCGATCTCGATAGCAACCGAGCAAACACCGGTTTGTAATACGTTCTTTCCTCCGGGTTCTCTGCCGCATTTTTTGAACTGCCAACAATTCAATGGATTATCAGGTTTCATAATTGTCCTCCGGTTATCTTGTAATATTTTTCTTAAATTCGTGTTACTTTAACATGTTTTTATTGAACCGGGCAATAAGGCGGAAAGCTCATTTTATCGGGATAATAGCCCGAATTATACAGGCGGGGTTTACTGTATTCATTACTTTTGAATTCTGCAAAAAGGGGTGCGGAATGTAGAATGTACCTAATGTCAGTAAAAATAAAGGAAGGAAGTGGAGAAAAAGGCAAAAAAAAACCCGCGAACCAATGAAGGTCGCGGGTTTTACTGAACTACTACGATACTACAATATAAAAAATGGTGCCGAAGGCCGGAGTCGAACCGGCACGAGCGTAACTCACTACCCCCTCAAGATAGCGTGTCTACCAATTCCACCACTTCGGCACGCAAGGTATATTTATTTTTCATTCAGCCTGTTCCGGGGCTGTTTCCGTTTCCTGCTCAACCGGAGCAACGTGCTCTTCAGCAGCAGGAGCAACTTCAATGTTTTGAGCTTCAACTACCGGTTCAACAACTTCAGCAGTTTTTTCAGCAAGAGCTTTCTGTACAGCAGGAGAGGCTTCAGCTACTGGCTCTTCTGCAACGGCTACCGGAGCTGCCAGTTCAATCTCAGCCGTTTCAGCTTGGCTTTCCTGAACAGCTGGAGAAGCAGTTGCTTCTTCAGTAAGAGCTTCTTGAACAGCAGAAGAGGCTTCTGGTTCCTGTATAGGCAACTCAACTTGGCTTTCCGTTCCCGGCATGGGAATGGTAACCGGTGCTTCCTTCTGCACCGGAGCAGTCGCTTCCTGAGCTGGCAGATCTTTCATGATCGAACCAGTACTCTCGTTCGTCGAGATATAGGCCAAAGAAATCGAGGTGCCCATAAAAACAATCGCTGAAAAAGTAGTTATCTTATTCAGCAGAGGCACGGGGCCTTCTGATCCAAAAACTGACTGGCCGGAACCGCCAAAGGTGGCTCCAATATCAGCTCCTTTGCCGTGCTGTAAAAGCACGATGGCAATCAGGAAGAGAGAAACCAGAACATGTACTATAATGAGTAAGGTCGTCATGTAAAATTGATTATCCTAGCAAATGACTCGGCCTGTAAGGCTGCACCGCCCACGAGAGCGCCGTCAACATCGGGCTGAGCCATGAGGCTGTCAATGTTTTCAGGTTTGACCGAGCCACCATACAATATCCTGACAGAGTCGGCAAGTGTTTTTTTGTATAAATCAACAAGAGCGTTGCGAATAAAGGCATGCACCTCTTGGGCCTGCTCTTTGGATGCGGTTTTTCCAGTTCCTATGGCCCAAACCGGCTCATAAGCCACCACCACTTGCTGCATGTGGTCTGCCTGAACGTCTTGCAGGCCTTGGCTGAGCTGCTCTTCAATAATCTTGAAGGTGTTTTCCTGTTCCCGCTCCTCCAGTGTTTCGCCGATACAGAGGATGGGTGTCAGGCCGAATTGCAGTGCCCCCACGACGCGGCGGTTGACCATTGCGTTATCTTCGCCAAAGACATGGCGACGCTCTGAATGCCCGAGAATAACCATGTCAACCCCGGCATCTTGAAGCATGGGGGGGGAAATTTCACCGGTATAAGCCCCTTGCTTTTTCCAGGCAACGTTTTGCGCTGCAACCCGTACCGGGCTGTCAGCCACAGCTTCTTGCACAGCTGCCAGTGAGAGATAAGCAGGGGCAATCATTACCTCGCGATCAGTCAGTCCTTTGCTGGCATCAGCGACTGCAACGGCCAGCTCTACAGACTCGGCCCGGGTCAGATGCATTTTCCAGTTACCGGCGATCAGCGGTGTTCGTGTCATATGCTCCTCCAAAGAAAATTCTACAGGTTTGCCTTATCCTTCCAAGGCTGTTACGCCGGGTAGGGTTTTCCCTTCCATAAGCATGAGAAAGGCACCGCCACCAGTGGACATATAGGAAATATTTTCTGCCTCTCCAGACAACCGGACAGCAGCATTGGAGTCCCCACCACCAGTTATGCTCAGGGCATGAGATGAAGCCACGGTATGGGCCAAAGCCATTGTGCCTCTGGCATAGGCATCCATCTCAAAGGCACCCATAGGTCCGTTCCAGATAATGGTTTTGGCATCGGCCAGCACCTCGGAAAAGCAAATTACCGAAGCCGGACCAATATCCAAGGCCATCCAGTTTTCCGGGATATCTTGGATCGTGACCTGCTTGTACACAGCGTCTGGGGCAAAGCGGTCCGCAGCAATGACATCCACGGGCAGGTAGACCTTAACGCCTTTTTCCTTGGCATCAGCTAACAGTTGACGAGCATTCTCCAGCAAGTCATCCTCTACCTTGGAGGCACCCACGGAATATCCCTGACTCTTAAGAAAGGTATTGGCCATAGCCCCGCCGATAAGCAGGCAGTCCACCTTGCTCAGCATATTAGTCAGGGCTTCCAGTTTGCCAGAGACCTTTGCGCCGCCGACAATGGCAGTCAGAGGGCGCTGGGGCTCATCAACGGAACGATGGAAAAAAGACATTTCCTTGTCCAGCAGTAAGCCAGCAGCCTTTTCTGTGCAGTTTTCCGCAATTCCTGTCACCGAAGCATGGGCTCGATGAGAGACGGCAAAGGCGTCGTTGATGTAAACATCAGCCAGGCCTGCCAGCTGCTTGGCAAATTCCGGGTCGTTGGCCTGTTCTTCAGCATGGAAACGGAGATTCTCCAGGAGGACTATGCCGTTACCTACATCCACCCAGCCGCCTACAGCCGATACTGTCTCCGGGCCGACGCAGTCAGGGGCTAAATGTACCTCTCTGCCCGTTAACTCGGCAAGTCGTCCCGCAACCGGTGCCAAGGAGTATTTCTCTACCCGCTGTCCCTTGGGCCGTCCCATATGCGAAGCAAGGATGACCTTTGCCTCCTGCTTCAGAGCATAGTTGATGGTCGGCAGAACCGTGCGGATGCGCAGATCATCGGTGATTTCACCCTGCGCATTCATGGGCACGTTGAAGTCCACCCGGATCAGAACGCGCTTGCCGGTAATATCAAGATCACGAATTGTCTTCATTCTTTCTCCTGTCTGGATATTCCGATCTTTTACACCATCCGTTCAGCAACAGACACTGTCAGGTCACCCAACATATTGGTGTAGCTGCCTAGCTCGTTGTCGTACCAGCCGTAGATGACAGACTGGGTCACCGGAACCTCCAAGACATGCGGAACTTCACCGGACTCAAAATTACAACTTTTCAGATGATCCAGATTAACCTTCAGAGAGGCGGTCCGGGTATGGGTCTCGGTGGACTCAATCACCGCAGCAGCTTCTGGGGTTCCAATAATATCGGAGGACACATTCTGGCCTGCGGAATACTTGAGGTAATGATTTGATTCCGCGTAGTCTTTATAGATGCTGTTGATCAAATCGCGTTTAATCGGGTTTTCCAGCTCATCCTGAAGATTGAGTACCAGAACAATCAGGGATCCTGTTGATGTAGGAATTCGGACAGACTCGGCAATAAAACCGATCCCTTTCATCTCTGGGATAACCAAGCCCAAGGCCTTGGCCGCACCTGTGGTGGTCAGGATGATATTATTGAGAATGGAACGATTTTTACGTAGATCAGAAGCCCCGGCAGCAGGCACAGAATCCAGTACTTTTTGGCTGCCTGTGGCGGCATGTACTGTGACCATAGAGGCGGTGAGCATCCGGTCTGCTCCGAAATGATCCATAAGCGGCTTGATCATATAGGACAGACAAGTGGTGGTGCAGGAGGCTGCTGAAATAATGGAATGCTGCTCCGGCTTATAATCATCGTCATTAATGCCCATGACCGTGGTGATCGCATCTTCCGGCATGTCAATGCCCTTAGATTTAATCTTAAAGGGAGCGGATACCATGACTTTTTCCGCTCCGGCCTGGAGATGACCGCGCACTGAACCTCGACCATCCTCAGCATCGGTTGTAGGATCTTTAAATACACCGGTGGTATCAACCACCATGCGAACATTATTTTCCTGCCATTTAATATCTTTGGGATTGCGGGCCTCACGTAATACAGTGACCGGAATGCCGTTTACGGTCATGGTACCTGCCGCTTCATTCAGATTCTCAATAACTCTGCCGCCCTTATGTCCGTGGAGATAGGTAGACAATCTGCCGTAGGAGGAATCCTTTTCAATGGTTGCGGCGATATCTTCCAGACCGCTACCGACCTGACGTCCCAGGTTGACAACAATCTCTGAAAAAAATTGTCGGGAAACATGATGCCAGAGTGAAAGTTTTCCGATTCTTCCGAGGCCGTTGATTCCAAGTTTCATATTAAATTCTCTCCTTTTTTTGTCCGCAGGACCGCCATTGGTTCAATATTGATGAATACTGCCATTGAGCCAGCCTGTGTCCGCTTATTGCCGCTCATTGCGTGTGGACATTTTAACAAATGGAAGTATGATATTCTAAGTAAGAGTTCTATATATGGTATAAACGTATTTATTACAATCGAAAATTGTTGTACAGGAAAAAACAACTTTGTTACTCTTCTGATTTCCTGAGCATAACACCGAGAAAAACATAAGGCTCTGTAAAGGTTTTTGGGGTGATAGCAAGATGCTGATGTTTTGTTTTAAAATGGTATTTTTCCCCCTCTTCCTCTTGTTGTTTTTGAGCAGGCTTGCATATATTTTATGTGGATACATCAGGCAAATGGCTTTGAACAATGGGCAGGAACGTGATAAGAAAGGCTTAACGGAAAGTGACTCCGTTGTATAATCAACTTTTATCCACTTTTTAACCATAAAGATTTTATCAGTACGGGACAGTCTGTTCAGCGTAATAATATGCGCGCGATAATCGCGATATGTGTTTGCCTTCCTTCTTTTGCGATGAGTGCAGTCGGGGGACGGTAAGATCTGAGCAGTACTCGACGAAATAGTTTCGTTTTCTCCGCTGATATGTATCTTCAACCTGAAAAATAACACCGCATGTTTACCAAAATTCTTATAGCAAATCGGGGTGAAATTGCCTGTCGAATCATGAGAACAGCACGGGCAATGGGCATTAAAACAGTTGCTGTGTTTTCCGATGCTGACAGATCCGCCCTTCATGTTCGGATGGCTGATGAGGCGGTCCATATAGGTGCTTCGGCACCAACAGAAAGTTACCTAGACGCTGAAAAAATACTTGATGCCTGTAAAAGCACCGGTGCTGAGGCCGTGCATCCGGGTTACGGTTTTCTTTCTGAGAATGACGCCTTCTGCCGACGATTGGGAGAGGAAGGTATTGTTTTTATCGGTCCTCCAGTTGAGTCCATAACCAGTATGGGGGATAAGATTACCTCTAAGCAGATTGCGGAACAGGCCGGGGTTCATACCATACCCGGCTATGACGGTATTTTGAAAGATGCTGAGCAGGCCGTTGAAAAAGCAGCTGAAATTGGGTATCCGGTTATGCTCAAGGCAACTGCTGGCGGTGGCGGCAAGGGGATGCGGATTGCTCGCAATGAGCAGGAATGCCGGGATGGTTTTGCCCGAGCTGCTGGTGAGGCTCGATCTAGCTTTGGTGATGATCGTATCCTGATTGAGAAATATATTGAGCAGCCTCGCCACATCGAAATCCAGGTAATGGCGGATCAGCACGGTAATATTGTCTATCTCGCTGAGCGGGAATGTTCGCTGCAACGGAGGCATCAAAAGGTTATTGAAGAGGCCCCGTCGCCTTTTCTCACTCCAGAGACCCGCAAAAAAATGGGGGAGCAGGCGGTCATGCTGGCCAGGGCTGTGAATTATACCTCTGCCGGGACTGTGGAATGCATTGTTGACCAGGAGCAGAATTTTTATTTTCTGGAGATGAACACCCGTCTCCAGGTAGAGCACCCGATAACTGAAATGGTGACCGGGTATGATCTGGTTGAATTGATGATCCGGGTCGCAGCAGGCGAGTCCCTGCCCATGTGCCAGGACGATATCCAGCTGAAGGGTTGGGCTGTTGAGTGCCGGGTTTATGCGGAAGACCCGGTCCGTGATTTTTTGCCATCCACCGGCAGGATCACGGTGTATCAGCCGCCCTATGAAGATATGGAGACTGTTCGTGTGGACAGCGGCATTGTCGAGGGGAGTGAAATTTCGGTCTATTATGATCCCATGATTTCTAAGCTGGTGACTAAGGGCGAGAACAGGGAGGAGGCGATTTCTGCTATGCAGGACGCCTTGGATGAGTATGTTATTCGGGGGGTAGCCACCAATATTAATTTTCTCTCTGCTCTGATTGCGCACCCAAGGTTTCAGCAAGGGGATCTTTCCACCGGTTTTATTGACGAGGAATTTGTTCACGGCTTTCGCGATACTGAAACAAGGGTGGATGCCCCGGATATTCCCATTGTGGTGGCGGGTATTGTTCACCGACTGTACATGGACAGGGCTGCAAAGATCAGCGGTCAGATGGCTGGGCATGAACGTCGGGTGGAAGATTCCTGGGTGGTGATTACAGGAGATGTGCATAAGCCTGTTTCTGTTAAGCCCTTTCAGGCTGATTGTGGCTATAGGGTTGATTATAAGGGAAAAAACTATCGGGTAAAGACAGACTGGCAGTTCTCCCAGAAGGTCTTTCATGGTACTATTAATAACCAACGTTTTTGTTTACAGGTGAGCAGGCAGGGGCTCAGGTATTCGATCCTTTATCGCGGCCTGAGAACCGATGCCTTGGTCATGACCCCTAGAGTGGCTGAGCTTTATCGGATTATGCCCATTAAGGTAGCTGTTGATCTGTCTAAATTTTTGCTTGCCCCCATGCCGGGCCTGCTGGTGAAGCTCGCTGTCCGAGCCGGGCAGGAGGTGAAGGCTGGGGAGGAATTAGCGGTCATTGAGGCCATGAAAATGGAAAACGTTCTCCGAGCACCGGCAGACGGGAAAATTGCCAGCATTACAGCAAAGCTCGGGGACTGCCTGACCGTTGATCAGGTAATTCTCGAATTTGCCTGAGTTGGATACTGAATTGGATATGACGATGAAATTTCAGAGTAAATTTTTTGGGATTGTTACGACTATTGCGATTCTTTTTCTTTGTTTGAGCGGGATGGTCAGCTCGGCACATGCAGAAACCGCAAAACCTAGAGAAAGAGATCCAGCCTTTCAGGCTTGGCTCAAGGCCTTCTATCCGCGTGCGGCCAAGCAGGGCATCAGCAGCGACCTCTATCAACAGGCCTTTGCCAGCATAACAGCACCGAATAATGAGGTGTTGCGTAAGGCGGCCTTTCAGCCGGAATTCACCACCGAGATCTGGGATTATCTCGATACAGCAGTCAATGCGGTAACGGTTGCCCAAGGCCGGGTTATGGCGAAAAAGCATCAGGCATGGCTGGATAAGATTTCCATCCGTTTCGGGGTGGAAGCGCCGGTGCTGTTGGCCATCTGGTCTATTGAAAGCCGCTACGGTGCAGTGCTGGAACGTCCGGGGCGTCTCCATTATGTGCCGAAAGCCTTGGCGACCTTGGCTTATGGGGATAAAAAACGGAGGAAATTTGGCGAGCAACAGTTGATCGCTGCCTTGCAGATTGTTCAGGATGGCGATGTGGGTTTTGCCCAGCTCTACGGTTCTTGGGCCGGAGCAATGGGGCATACCCAGTTTATCCCCACCAGTTATCAGGCCTATGGGGTGGATATGGATAAGGACGGACGGCGGGATATCTGGAATTCCGTGCCGGATGCTTTGGCCACAGCAGCCAATCTTCTCCATAAAAACGGTTGGCGGACCGGCAAGTCCTGGGGCTACGAGGTGCGGGTGCCCAAGGGCGGTGCCCGCTCTAAGGGACAGACCAAGACCCTTGCCCAATGGCGGGAGCTCGGGTTTACTCGTCCGAAAGGCCATTCTTTCCCTGAGCCTGGGACACGGGCTGAGTTAAAAATGCCTGCTGGTGATCGTGGTCCGGGCTTTCTTGCCCAGCGTAATTTTTTCATCATCAAGCGCTATAATAATTCGGATTTCTATGCCTTGGCTGTGAGTCTGCTTTCTGACCGGCTGGCCGGAAAACAGGGGATGGAGCAGCTCTGGCCCAGACCGGCGAATGCGCTTTTTCCTGAGGAAAAATTCGAGGTGCAGGAGCTCTTGCAGGCCCAAGGCTTTTATGACGGAGCCATTGATGGGGATCTCGGCGCGGGCACCCGCAAGGGGATCAAGGCTTTTCAGGGCAGGGCGGGGATGGTTCCTGATGGGAAGCCGACTCGTGCGGTGTTGGAGGCGTTGAGGAAGTTGTAACCTGCCCTGAAGGGGCAATATATATCAGCTCGGGGTAACACCCCGAGCACCCAAGGTGTTACCCTGGGCTGAGGAATACAACCCTTTCAGGGTTATGGTTACGCACCCCCGCCGCCGAACATCTGCGACCTGCTGGGGGTACCTACCGATCTTTTTTAATTCCGTCTTTTTCGTATGTTAAGCAATGGGGGAGAGATTTTCGCTTGAATTGTAATCAATATTTGATTACAAAAGAGATATGAGATACAGAATCATCATCAAAAAGAAGGCGCTGAAAAATATCAGGAAGCTGCCCGTTCATGTTCAGAAAAAGTTGGTTCTTCTTACGGACGACCTGAAGGATAACGGCCCGGTTACGTATAACTGGCCCAACTACAGCAAACTCTCGACTGATGAATACCATTGTCATCTGAGTAGAAAATGGGTGGCGTGCTGGAGAATGGAACAAGGAACCATTGAAATAGAGGTGTATTATGCAGGCTCTCGTGAAAACGCCCCGTACTGATATCCGCATTCAGGGGGATATTCCGCCCCGTCTCCTTGATATGTTGCGGAGCGAGTACGGCGGCAGCTTGAAGATTTATGAAGATGAATATGTCGAAATAACGGAAAGCGATTGGTACAGGGAGACCAAGGCGGAGACCGGCCCCGGTGATGCAATGCGCATTTACCGGAAGAATAAGAAGATGACTCAGGCGAAACTCGGTAAAAAGCTGGGCGATATTCCTCGTCAGATCATTTCCAATATGGAGCGGGGGAAACGGACGATCAGTCTGACCACGGCCAAAAAACTTTCCGTTATTTTCAATGTCCCGGCCAGCCGGTTTCTTGATCTGTAGGATTGATTGTGCAGAGGGGCTGCTGCCCTAGCAATAGCGGCGAATCCTCTCTATAAAAAGTCCTGGGGTTATGAGGTGCAGAGGATCGGATATATGTTTTTCTTTCGTTGCGTCGGAAATTCATCAAAGAAAAACATGACAATTTTTACCCGAAGGAAAATATTGTCGTGACTTTTTTTACCTTCAGGGAAAAATTGTCAGGTAGAAAATCGTTATCTTGCCGCGTCGTTCGCAAGGTTACCCTGCCCTGAAGGGGCAATATATATCAGCTCGGGGTAACACCCCGAGTACCCAAGGTGTTTACCTTGGGCTGAGGAATACACCCTTTCAGGGTATTGCTACGCACCCCCGCCGCCGAAAAGCTGCCCCAGCTTGGTTAACAGGGCCGTGAGCAGTTTGGAGTCCGCCGGTTTATGCTCGATCAGGAAACGCCATTTACCGGTGGCCGTGCGTTCGATCTTGATGTGGGTGCGGAGAAGAAAGGCCACGGCAACCAAAGTGGCGACCTCGGTGCCGGTGACAAAGCTCTTGCAGGTCTCGGGTTGATTGCGCAGGGCCTGCACGGTTGCGGCTTGTTGCGGGTCCTCGTTGAGGACGGCCAGGGTGTCTTGAAGGATTTCCGGGTCCAGGTCGGCAGGGGGTGGTGCTGCTGGGAATTTGGCTTGGAATGCTGCAAAATCGGGGTCTGCGACGGCCAGGGTGTGGAGGATGCGGCGGTCTTGTTCAGTTGTCTTCATTGATTTTCTGCTCCAATTGGTCAAGGGTGATGATTTCGTCCAGTCCAGCTTGCTGCCATTGTTGCCGGAGCAGGGTTTGGGTTTCTTGGTCGGTGGCGTGGAGTGCCCGGATGAAGTTTCGAGCTATGATGACAAAGTTGTACGGATTTTCAGAGCGGAGAAAAATCGGCAGGGCCTTCAGGTACCATTCAGCGGCTCCCTCATACTCCTCTTGCAAGCGGGCAAGCTGCCCTAACTGATTATGGGTAATTGCCATACCATACTGGTAGCCCTGTTTTTCAGAGATAGCCAGTGATTTTTTGTACCATTGTTCCGCTGTCGAAAAATCACGCTGCTCTTGGGCGATACTCCCTAATTGGTGATAGGTACTCGCCGCGCCGTACTCGTCGCCTTGTTTTTCGTTGATAGCCAGCGATTTCTTATACCATTGTTCAGCCTCAGCAAAATCCCGCTGCTCCTCGGCGATTGTCCCCAACTGGTGATAAGTGAGAGCCGCACCGTACTCGTCGCCTTGTTTTTCGTTGATAGCCAGCGATTTCTTATACCATTGTTCAGCCGCAGCAAAATCCCGTTGCTCCTCGGTGATTCTCCCCAATTGGTGATAGGTGATAGCTGCGCCGTGCTCGTTTTCAAAGATAGCCAGTGATTTTTTGTACCATTGTTCCGCAGCGGCAAAATCCCGCAGCTCCTCAGCGATTCTCCCCAACTGGTGATAGGTGCTCGCCGCGCCGTGCGCGTTGCCTTGTTTTTCGTTGATAGCCAGCGATTTTTTGTACCATTGTTCCGCAGCAGCAAAATCCCGTTGCTCCTCAGCGATTATCCCCAACTGGTGATAAGTGAGAGCCGCGCCGTGCGCGTTGCCTTGTTTTTCGTTGATAGCCAGCGATTTCTTATACCATTGTTCAGCCTCAGCAAAATCCCGCTGCTCCTCGGCGATTATCCCCAACTGGTGATAGGCTCCTGCCTCGCCTTTCTGTTTTTTTTTTGCCGATTATGGTCAGCAAGGTCGGCAAACAACTTGGCCGCACCTGCATAATCACGGCTGTTTTGAGAATATACAGCCAGACTCTGGGTTATGGTAGAAATATCCTGACCTATATCAAGCCACTGCGCTAAATTTAATGCATAATATAAACTGCCCTTATGCAAAGTAAAAGGGTCACACTGTTCATGTAGTTCTCTTGATGCAAGACCATCGGCAAGTCTGCTCATAAAATCAACAAAGGCCCGCTGCAAGAATTCCTCTGCAGGATGCTGCTGTGCAAGATAGGTTGGGAGTACCGCATGTATCTGAAAAATATTGCGTCCCAGTGCTTGGATTAGGCCCGCACTTTCTAAGAGAGCAAAACAGGCCCAAGTCAAAACTGTCGTTATTTCTGCATGGCCCAGCATCTGTTTAAGATAATCCTGATCCACAAACCGTCGATGTAATCCAATCAACTGGAGCACCGGGCCGTATTCCTCCGGTAAACCCTGATCCAGCACAGCCAAGGTCGCTAAAATCCGGCTGCTCGACTCGTCCCCCTCCATCAGAGCAAACTCCTTACGCAGATCAGCCAGCAGCTCCGCAGGCTTTTTCTCCTTCAATTGGAAAAGCACCGTCCGCAAGGCCAAAGGATGCCCGTCCAGTTCTTCAATCAAAGCGCGGAAATCCTCGTCATCCCGCTTCACCCGCAGGCCCAGATCACGTAGCACCTGATTGCAGAACTGCCACAGCTCTTCCCCGTGCAGGCCGGACAAAGGCAGGCGGAAGCATTCCCCGGTACTCAGCCATTGTTCCGCAGAGCGACTGGTGATCAGCACCTTGGTTTTGCCGCCGCGCAACCCAGCCAGCAGCTCCTTGAGTAGCCCTCGGTCATCTTCGGACAGCATGGGCCGGACTTCCGTGCATGCAATCCCGGAGGCGGATTCGAAGTTGTCCCAAACCAGCAGAAAGGGGTGCTCACGAAAGACCTTGATCAACCCAGCCAGCTTTTGCTCCAGAGGCGTAGCCAGGGCTTCGGTGCCGAACAGGCCGTCAACCAGCTGATTGATCACATACTCTGCACTGCGGATTTCATCAAAGCTGAACCAAAACACCTTCTGCTCAAGCCCGCCGGTATCCCGCAGCCAATGAAGAAAGCCTTTGGCCAGGGTGGTCTTGCCCACACCGGCCATGCCGTGAATCAGGAAAGCCGCCTGGGGCTGGCGCAGCCGGGCGCGTTCCAGTTGCTGCACAGGCTGCTGCCGCCCGATAAAGCCGTCATCGCCCAGCTTTCGGGCCTCTTCAGGGAGCGGGTCCGGCGCATCGCTCTCCTCCAAAGTAAATCCACCCGAAGCCGGAGTCGCCAAAGTCGGTTGAGCGGCAAAGATGCTTTCTGCGGTTTCATCCGCCTGCATCTGCTGATAGAGCACCGGCACCAGCCAATCCTGCAAGGGATGCTCGCCCAACAGGCAGGGCCGTTGGTTATGGGCCAGCATGGCTTGCCGACCGGCACGGGTGGCCTCGGCCACATTGGCGGTCTCCAGCAGGCGACGATAAAAGGCAGGCACAAACTGTTGCGCCCCGCTGACATAGAGGTTATACCCCATAGCTACCACACTGCGGATACCGGCCTTGAGCAGTGCTGCCGCCACCGAGGCAAAGGCATCCTCGGCCTGATCATCAATCCGGGCCGACTGGCAGGCATTGAGCACCATGATCGGAATGCGGTATTCCGCCAGCAGCTCACTGAGTTTTTTGGCCTCCACCGGGTTTGCTCCTGCCTCGTCATTTTCAAAGAGCAATCTGCCCTGCGCCCCGCTTTTGAAGGCATCGGAAGAAATGCTGTCCTCTGCTGTGCCGTAGCCGCCATGACCGTCAAAATGAACAATGTGATAAAAACCGGGGTTGTTATGGAGTTGCTGCCGGAGTTGGTCAAAGGTGGGCGGACGGAGCACGTCAATATGCACGGGCAGTTGTCGGTCACGGGTTAGTTCCACCAACGGACGGGACAGGGCATGAAAGCCCACATCGCTGTCTCCGCCGGGCCGGGCAATCACCAGCAGGATATTTATTCGATCTTTGGGCAGGTTGTCCGGCAGAGGCAGCGGGTCGTTCAGGTTTTTGTTTATCTGCCGCTCAATCCGGCAATGATGGGCCAAAGTGCCGCCTTCAGGATCATGCAGGGCTTCCCAGGGCCAGGCCAGTACACGGGGATCATCGGAAGAAATTTTCAGGTGCAGATGTTCCAACCCTTCTTTCCGGGCCTCCTGAAACCAAATATAGGCCTGTTTGTGGAACAGGGTCTCGAAACAATTCTTGGCCCATTCTTGCAGGCAGTCTTGGACGCGCTTAGCCACATCAGGATAGGCCCCTGTGGGCAACTCAAGAAAATTTTCCAGGTACCAGCGCAGATCCTGCTGAAGATTGCTGGTTGGACGACCGGGAACGATGGTTTGGTCCGGGCCGATGAGCGTCACCGGAGCGGAGGATTTCAGGTCGCTACCGCGTAGAACGAGGAACTGCGGTTGCTCGTCCTGGTAGCCGATATGCTTGATCTGGAGTTGAAGCGATTGAGAAGGCATGGTTTGCTCCTGGCAGAAAGGGCGATATGTGACGGGTGGTGAAAAAGTAATTCATGCAGGATACTCAATAATCATAATCAGTTCAAGAAGGGTTTCAAGCTCCGGGGTGATACTCTGCTCCTGTTTGGTCGATTTTTTAACTACCAACAGACTTTCAAATCTCTTCGAGCTGGAAAAGCAACAAGATGATATGGTACAATGTAACCGGCTGTTTTGTTGCCGCTGTCATGGAAAAAGATACCCTTATGAAGCGCCGAGCCAATATCCCATTGCCTGCGTCCTCTATTAAAAAACTCGACAGTCGTGAGTTTGTAATGCTTAACACTGAAGTAGCTGTATAAATCATTTTCACTTAAGATTATGAATTTTCAAGCTGCTCGTTGGCAAACGTGGTCTTCAGTTTGAATGATTTTTTTCTTAAATCTGCCCTTGATAATCTTGGCACGAATTTCTCGCATTGTCGCTGTTGGTGCGACTTTGAGGAAATCCTGTACCAATAAATTTGCAATCACCATTTTGACCGTTCTCTCAGAAGGAATATATCGAGAACGAGTTCGCAGGAATCCTTCAAATCTGCTCCATATTTCTTTTGGAAATTTGAGTGCTATTAATTGAAGCAAACCAAGAGAAATTGCTCCAAGGTTCACAAAACGTTCAGTAGCATCCCAGCAAGCCTGAATCGTTTTTGCGTTTTCTACCTGTGGAGCCTGCTGAGTTTTATTGCTTTTGGGTTTTCTCGAATGCTTAGGCATTTTTTTCGACCAGAAATGACATTGGAAGATATGGAGAACATTTTTTAGCATATCGAACATGGTTTCTATACGGGTTCTGAGACAATAGAGTTCGATTGCAGCAATCGGATCCTGGTCGAGATTACTGCACATGAGAACAATGGGACCACGTGACGTTTTGGCAAAAACAAAACGAAGAGACCCTTTAGTAGATTTCCATAATAAATCCAGGTGGTAAATATAAATTTCCTCCATATGTCCGTAAATACGGACTGATACTTTTTGAAACAGGTACAAATGGTCAAAAACTTCTGCCAGATGAATATGTTCTCCGTACTGACTGGGGCGACCCATCCCAGTATAACAAGACGGATCTGCCTGAAAGTACCCGACATAGTTTTTCTTTGCCTTTGTAATAATATGTACAGCAGGAGCTTTAATTGACCTCAACCAGGTTGCCTGAGCCAGCAGAAACACCGGACCTACAGAAAAAAAAGCATCCAGAACCAAGACAGCACCCTGGTTCGTTTGAAGAGAAAAATCAATAGCCATCTGGACCATCTGTTCTCCCAAAGTCAAAGATGATTTCTTGGCTTCCCCTAAATGAATGGAACCTTGATGCAGACGTAAATTTAACGGTAGTGCAAAAGGAGTTGTCATGCCCCCGACTGCCAAAGCTAGGCCTCCCCAGCACTGACCTCTGAAATACGAGGGTTTGCTTTGTGTTTCAGAATCTTGGCGTAAAGTTACAACACCGGGCATTCGGCGACCTTCCTTGGGGACATATGTGTGGTCTCCGAGTGTAACGACACGACCTTGTGAGCAAATGGCTTGTTGTTGATAGACGGCAAAAACAGCCCAGTGCTCCAATAAGCCACTTAATTCCCAAGCTGAAGAGCGAAAAAAACGCAGTAAAGTATGGTACCCTTGGTTGTCTATCAGCCAAAAACGACAGAAAGAGGAAACACCTGTCATTTCACTGCTGCCGATGAATCCTAAAACTATCATCACAAATATTAACCATGTGCGATGACGGGAAAATACTTTACGAAAACCGTAGAGTGAGTCATATAAGTATGTGAGCATACAAATTCCTTCATTGTGAAGATTAAATGTTTGGTAGACATTTACAATTTGTATGCTCTTTTATGTTTTTTTTTTAGATAAGTCTTCTCGTTCTTGTATTTTTTAGAGCTTTAAACGAAGTGAGAACTCGCGACTCACGAGTTAAAAAACATAGTGATGTTGATTCCCGCCCCTCAGGATGGAGCTGTTCATTTTGTCTGATATCTGTAAAAAATTCGATACGCTCACCCATGAACGCGATGATTATCGCGAGCAGGTCCAACGTCTTGACCGTGAAGTTCTTCGTTTAGAGGAAGAGTTGGGCGAAGTCCGGCAGGAATTGCAACTTGCTGCGGAAGTTTTTGCTGGCAGCGTTGAGGGGACCATTATCACGAATGCCGATTTTCAGATATTGCGAGTCAACTCCTCGTTTACCCGGATAACCGGGTATCAGCAGGATGAAGTTGTCGGCAGAACCCTCTCCTGGTTGGAGAATGAGGATTTTGCCCGAGAGGTGCTCATCAGTTTGGATGAGCATGATCACTGGAGGGGGGAGCACCGGGATATCACCAAAAGTGGTGCCGATTACGTGAGCTGGTTGAATATCAGTAGTGTGAAAAATGTTCAGGGGCAGGTGACTGACTACATTGCGGCTTTTCTTGATATTACAGAGGAAAAATGTCGGGAGGAGGAAAACGACCGCTACCTTGAAGAGCTGAACACCTCCTATCGTCGTTTTGTTCCCCAGCGCTTTCTTGAATATCTGGAAAAGCCGAGCATCATTGATATTGAACTGGGCAACCATGTGGAACGGTCGATGACGGTTCTTTTTTCCGATATTATTAATTTTACCAAGCTCTCCGAGAGCATGAGCCCCACAGAAACGTTCAGGTTCATTAACTCCTATCTGAGCGTTATGGAACCGATCATCACCCGGCATAACGGGTTCATCGACAAATATATCGGCGATGCTGTCATGGCTTTGTTCGATGGCAAGGCCGATGATGCGGTCAGGGCTGCAATCGCCATGTTGCGTATTTTGATCTCCTATAATGAAGGGAGAGGCCGGGCTGGATATAAACCGATAGACATCAGTATCGGCGTGAACACCGGAACCCTGATGCTGGGTACCATAGGCAGTCCCAATCGTATGGAAGGCACGGTTGTTAGTGATTCCGTGAATGTGGCCGCACGTATCGAGGGGGTAAATAAAATCTACCGAACCTCGTTGCTGATCGGGGAGGAAACCTATAAATCCTTAGAAAATCCAGATGATTTCGCGTTACGACGTATAGATCAATTCAAGGCAAAGGGGAAATCCAAGACGGTGACAGTGTACGAGGTCTTTGAAACCGATCTCCCGGAGGTCAAAGAGGCCAAGCTGGAGTCCTTGCATGTTTTTGGTGAGGCGGTGAATATGTATCATTCTGGGAGGTTTGTTGAAGCGAAGCGGTTATTTGATGAGTGTATTGTCAAGTGCAGGCAGGATCAGGTTGCTCGTTATTATATTGATTGTTGCGATCGGCATTTGAATATTGAAGAGGGGCGGTGGTAGCTCCTTATCGGGTGTCGTTGGGGCACGGCGCGTTGAGCCCCTTTTTTCACAGCTTCAGTACCAATTTTATTCCGTTATCAACTTCAGCCATAATATTGCTTGGCAGAGTAGCGACCTTTTCTGTACACAGCGTTTTATCAATGGTGATAAGTTGAGATACGTTAACCACACTCTTTTTGCTCAGTTTTGACATCTTGCGCGTAAGGAGTATGTTACCCGGTGCCGCTGCCAGACGTGTGTTCGTGGTTATGACAGCCGCAATGATTGTGCTGATGTTACTTTGATTAAACTCATTGGATTGAACAATCAACAACGGTCTTCTGTAGTCAGGGCCAGAACCAACAGGTTCGGGTAACTCTGCCCACCATATTTGCCCCCGCTTGATCACCATTCTTCCTTCTTCATTGAGTTGATCTGCATATTAAAAACAACTTGATCCAACTGAGACGATTCATTAGGATAAACCTTGTTTAACTGGTCTGTAATATAATCTGCTGGATGTTGTTCAAGAAACGTTGCCAGGGCCTTGGCATAAAGGCTGCTCCGAGAGAAACCATTTTGTTTCGCATAATGGTCCGCAGCGCTAAAGAGCTTGTCAGGTATTGAAACAGCTGTCTTCATATCATTTCCTTGCCAGTAGTTTTATTCTTTGCTGCCGTTGCGTAAAAGTATAACTCTTGTTATACCATCTTGTCAAACATAAATGTTCCCTAGGGGGCGAACCCCTGTGTTCGCCCTTGCATACCGGGCAGGCACAGGAGCCTGCCCCTACAATATCGACAACGCAATATCTACAACGGGTTCATGGAGTATGATACAGAAACAATCCATTCTTCTCAGGGCGCATTTTCTTTTATTTGCTGTTTTTTGTTTCGGGCTCGGGGGTAATTATTCCAATACGTTGGCTGCATCCCCTTCCAAACAGGAAGTCCAAACCATGACCCTGGCAGAGGCCGTAACTCTGGCCTTACGTCATAGTCGTACTGTGGAAAACGCCTATCTTGATCGTCTCTTGGAAAAATTTGATCTGAAAATAGCCCAGGATAAATTTTCTCCAGACTTTTCTGTTTTTTCTTCAGCCTCTCAGGGAAATACAGAAGGGGAATCTTCATACAGCACAGAAGTTGGTGGAGAAGCTGTCCTCAAGGTACCCACTGGTGGAGAATTCAGTTTGACCTAGAGTCAGCCCGTCCAGACCTCCGAGAGCGATCAATGGCTTGATAATCTGGGAAATGACGTCGTCCTCTCTTTTACGCAACCCCTGCTCAAGGGAGGCGGGATAAAGGTGAACAGGGCTGATCAGGTTCTGGCTGAGTATCAGGAAGGGAAAAATCTGCTGAGTTTGAAAAAAACATTAATTGATACAATCACCGAGGTTATCTATGCCTATCGAAGCTTTCTTCTTGCCCGACGCGGGGTGGATATTAATCGACTCTCCTTTGATCGCTCCAAAGAACTTTTAAATAAAATAAGAATATTAATAGAGGAAGGCCGAAGGGCCAAGATGGAAATTACTCAGGCCGAGACGGATGTAGCTAAGCAGGAATTGAACTTTCTGATCAGCCAAAATGTATTAGATACAAACAGGTTGAACTTGTTAAAGTTATTGGATATTGATCAGCATACTTTAATAGAGCCGACTGAGTCAATTGAAGTTGAACCTGTTCAACTGGATACGGCTATTCTCTTGCAGCTCGTCTTTAAAAATCATATTCAATATCAGCAATCTTTACTTGCCAATAAAGAGGCTCAACTGAATATTTTATTGGCAAAAAATGACCGTCTTTGGCAGTTAGATCTTGAGGCTGGCTATAATATTACCGATTCTGGTACTTATGATATTGAAACGCTGGAAGAGAGCAATGTTGGCGCTGGCGATTATTTTGTTGAGATGAATTTGACGATACCCTTTGGTGATGATACTGCGCAGCGTGAGCTGTTGAATACGGAAATAGAATATCGAAAATCAAAGATTGCACTCCAGGAATTAAAAGAAAATATTGCGATAGACGTTCAGGGTACTCATCGTAATATTCTCATGAAATGGAAACAAGTTGAACTGTCGCGGAAGGTTCGGGAATTGTCTCAAAAACAACTTGATATCTCGCCGATTGGTTAATAAGAACTTAAAATAAATTATTTCAGTCTTGGCCCTGCTCTTTTTCTTCATAATCTACTACTCTGGCAATAAAATCAACATTTGCCAGGAGAGTAAATGGAAGAGTTGCAGATCATTACAGAACGAGTTGATGATATCCCCTTATTGATAGGGACGATGATCAATACAGGGTTGGTCGAAATTCTGGATAACTATACTCCAACTCACTGGAAGCAAAGAGCTTTGAGTTGGGGGTGGACAGCGGTGATCTGGTTGTCTTATATTTTATCTGAAGGAGATCATCGCAAATCCTCAGTGGAGCAATATATTAGTAGGATGCAGGAGACTCTGGAGAATTTAACCGGGCAGAAGATTTTTGAAGCAGATTTCGCGACACATCGTCTGGCGGTTCTTCTGAGATATCTGAGCCAAGAGGCTTACTGGGCTGGAATTGAAAGGGATCTTAGCAAAAGAAGTATTGAGGTTCATGAACTGCCGACCAAAGTTGTTCGATGTGACGCCACCACGGTTTCAGGATATCATGAAGGCAGTGAAGCAAGTCTGCTTCAATTCGGTCACAGTAAAGATGACGCAAGTCTTCGTCAGATCAAGGTGATGACTGGAGCTCTTGATCCTCTGGGAATGCCTTTGGCTACTGATGTGGTTTCCGGTGAAAAAGCTGACGACCCGCTTTATATCCCTGTTATTGAAAGAGTTAACAATGCCTTGCAGAAGACAGGGGTTCTCTATTGCGGAGATTGCAAGATGAGTTCGTTGAAGACTCGTACATACATACGAAGCCTTGATAATCATTACTTATCTCCTCTTCCTTTGACCGGTAAGATCACAAAGGAGATGGAAAGATGGATTGAAGGTGGCCTTACCCACAAAACACATGGAGAGCTGGAGCAGGTTTTTCGGGAGAATGATAAAGGCGAAAAAGTGCTGATCGCTCAGGGATACGAGCTGGATCGCGACCAGAGTGGTATTTACGAAGGCAAGGAATTCCAGTGGAATGAACGAGTTCTTGTTGTTCATTCTCCGGCTCATGCTGCCAAACAACAGCGAGGCCTGGAGCAACGGCTTGAAAAAGCGCAACTCAAGCTCAATACGTTGACGCCTCCTCGCGGCAGAGGCAAACGTCAAATCACAGAAGAGTCTGTTTTGCAGACAAAAATTGAGAAAATTCTTAAGACCCACAGGGTGGAAGGATTATTGACGGTTGCATACGAAAAACAGGTGGAAGAGCATACCAAGTACATTGGGAGAGGCCGTGGCTCAAAGAAACGTTCTCAGCGCGTTGTCAAAAAAATTAGATATCAAATCAAAGAGATTAGACGTGAAGAAGAGCTGGTGACAGCGAAAAAAGATACCTTCGGTTGGAAGGCATTTGTTACCGATGTCGATCAACAAGATCTCAGCTTACAGGAAGCCGTGTTGTGCTATCGTAAAGAATATCGGGTTGAACGGATCTTTGAGCGTTTGAAAAGTCGTTTGAATATCGCTCCATTATTTGTTCAACGCGACGATCAAGTGGCTGGATTAACTCATCTGTTAACGTTAGGGATTCGGGTACTGACATTGATAGAATTTGTAGTGCGCCGTTCCTTGAAGAAGGATCAAACTGTTCTGAAGGGAATGTATCCGGGACAACCCAAAAAATGCACAGCTTCACCGACCGTTGAACGGATCCTGCAGAGCTTTTCCAATATCTCTCTCAGCATCATTCATTCCGGAGGCCAGGTAATACGTCACCTGACTCCATTGTCAGATTTACAAAAGGATCTTTTACGGAGAGCAGGTATTGGCTTAGAATTATATCAAAATATCGATAATAAAAGTAATGGAATTTTATTAACCAATCGGTGAGTGATATTGAATTGGAAAAATTTAAACTTGATAAGTCGGATAGCTTTGAACTTCTTTCTTATCAAAATCGTTTGATTCAGGCTGAGCATGATGAAAACAGTGCGAAAGTAAATTATCTTAATGCATTGACAGCCTTGGACAGTCTTCTGGGCACAACATTAGAGCATTGGGGAATTGATATTGAGGATGCAAGCAAGGTGGATCTGCCATGAGTAACGTACCGAGGTCTCTTGAAGAGAAAACCGATCCTACTGAAAAATATCATCAATTACAGGCTGCTCATTATCAGCTTGAAGATGATCATTTTGCGTTGCAGCACCGGTTCAATCGCGTTAAACGACGCTACAGGTTATTGTTCCTTCTGCTCATCATAGGAGGGCTGGGTATCAGCGGTTATCTCTGGCGCGGGGAACTCTCCTCCTTTCTTACCGGCGTTCCGGGGAAGGAAAAACAGGGTGATAAGATGAAAGAGATGCTGGTGACGATTCAAAAGCAGACCTTGCGAAATACCCTTTCTCTCACCGGGAAGATAGAGCCACTTGGGCAAATAGAAGTAGTTGCCCCTTTAGAAGGAAAGGTGTTGGAGAAAAGGTTCCAGTACGGAGACTTTGTTGCAAAAGATACCTTGCTGCTGACGCTTGATACCGGTAATGAAGAGAGCAAGTATAGGAAAGCGCAGGCTGAGTATCTGGAAGCGGAAGATACGTTGAAATCCTTGAGGAATTGGGAAAAAGGTCTGGAGGTTGTTACAGTACGGTATGAGTTGGAGAAAAAACAAGACGAACTGAAAACTACTCGAACAAAATTAGAACAAACGCGACGTTTGCTTCGGAAAGGTATTGTGCCGAGCGCAGAGGTCGATCAGCTTCAGGAGCATTATCAGAGTCTGCAGAGTGATATTGCATTCACAAAGAAAAAACTTGCTTATACCCTGGAGAAGGGCGGTGAAGAAAAGGTGCATCTGGTAGAGATCAAAAAAGAAAATGCCTTTCTGGCAATGAAGGTTCTTGAGGAGCGTATGGCAAAGGCGCAACTGATCAGCCCTATGGATGGAGTTATTTTATTGCCTGTCAGCCGCAAGAATGAAGAATGGGTTGAGATTCAGCCGGGAAGCTTTGTGGAGCAGGACCAGGTACTGTTCACCATTGCCGATCTGAGCGGGTTCAATATTCGAGCACAGGTTGATGAAAATGATATCCTGAAACTCCAGCTGGGGCAGGCGGTTACCATAACTGGGGATGCTTTTCAGAATAATCTGACCCTGAAAGGGACCGTGCAGTATATTTCTTTTCAGGCGGATCAACAGGAGCCGGGAAGAGCCTCTTCTTTTTCCGTGCGTATTTCGGTTGTTGCCCCGACAGACGAGCAGAAAAAACGCCTGCTCCTGGGCATGTCAGCAGATATGGAGGTGCTTATCTCGGAAAAGCCGAACGCCATTATTGTCCCCTTTGCCTTGGTTACTCTTGATGAAAAAAAACAAGCCTGGGTGACTAAGGTTATTGAAGCGACCGGGAAAAAAGAAAAGGTCAAAGTCAAGGTCGGTGTAACAGAGGCAAATACCGTGGAGATCCTCGAAGGGCTTGAGGTCGGCGATAAAATCATGCGGGAGCCCCTGCCTCCGCCGTTGTAGGGGCACGGCATGTCGTGCCCCTACGGCATCCGGTATTAATTGATAAGGAATTCTTGCCGCATCCACTCATGAGATATTATGCTGAAAATACGTGACCTGTACAAATCCTATCAGGTCGGCCATACAATGATGCCGATTCTCAAAGGCATTAACCTTGATGTGCATCAGGGGGATCTGCTGGCCGTAACTGGTTCTTCGGGAAGCGGCAAATCGACCCTGATGAGTATTATAGGCCTGCTGGATAAACCGACGCGCGGGCGGTATTGGTTGGATAATAAGGAAGTACAGCATTGCAGTGATGACCAACTTGCTGCCATGAGAAATCAAAAAATCGGTTTTGTCTTCCAGTCATTCTATTTGCTGCAACGCCTGACTGCTGTGGACAATGTCGGTTGTCCGTTGCGCTACAGCCGGGTTCCTCCCAAGGAAATTCAGCGTCGTTCCTTGGCTATGTTGGAAAAGGTCGGATTGGCTGATCGCGCCACCCATCGCCCTGATGAATTGTCCGGTGGACAGCAGCAGCGGGTGGCCGTTGCTCGTGCCCTGATTGGCAAGCCAGCCATTGTCCTTGCCGATGAACCAACCGGTGCTTTGGACTCCCATGTGAGTAAGGAGATAATGGATTTGTTCATCAACCTGAATCAGGAGGAGGGGATCACCATTATTATCATCACCCATGATGAGAAGATTGCTCAGCAATGCTCACGCCATGTGATTATGGAAGACGGGCTATTGAGGTAACCATGTTTTTGACCTACGTGCGAGAAGCGGTCCGCAGCTTGTATACCGCAAAACAGCGAACCCTGTTGGCCTTAATCGGTATCAGTATTGCTATCGGCGCGGTTATTGCCTTGGTTTCTATTGGGATTATTTGGGGCGATGATATGCTTCGCAAGGCTTCTAAATCGGGGCCTGATATCTTGAAGATTTGGGTTTATTCTGAGAAAGATTTTGATGAAAGCGTCACGGTAGAAGATGTGTTCTCCTTGCTTGAGCAGAGTCAGTACCTTGCCGAGGTGTTGCCGATCATTACCAGTCAGCTGGACTACTCTTTTCGCGGCCAGCGGGGAAGCGTCAGCATCATAGGAACCATTTTTTCGCATAAAACCATGAGTAGATTGCGTCTGAAAGAAGGCCGGTTTATCTCTCCTTTAGACAAAAATAAGGCTCATGTGGTTGTTGGTGCAGCAGCGTTGGATGCAAAGGATTTTAAGGGCGGTAGTGATGCGTTGCTAGGGAGTGTAATTAAATTGAATAACAGACCGTACACGATTCTTGGAACGTTGGAGAAGACGAATCTTGACTGGTACGCTAATCGGTCGATCATTATGCCCATCTCTACTGCAATGCGCTATTTGGGCGTAAAGAATATCAGCCATATTATGGCCAGAATGCGACCTGGTGTGGATTTTCGGGATGCGACTAAGGAAATTAAAGAATATTTCAAGCAGAGCAAACCGCAGGCAGATATGAAAGTTTATGTGCAAGCGAATGAGCAAAAGATAGAGGAAGCTAAAGAGCAAGCTGCCATGCAAACGAAGCTGTTAGGTGTCATCAGCGCTATCTCTCTGCTGGTCGGCGGGGTCGGCATTATGAACGTGATGCTCACTTCCGTGATGGATCGGCGGCGGGAAATCGGCATCCTCCGGGCCATTGGGGCCAGGCAGCGAGACATTCGCCGTCAATTTTTAACTGAGGCTGTTATTCTTTCTTTGATCGGAGGGATCTTGGGAGCCGGTTTAGGGATTCTGTCCTGTTATATAGTCTGCTCTATCAATAAATGGACGTTCTTTATACCTGAGCTGGGCATCTGGCTGGGAGTAGGGGTGTCGTCGCTGGTCGGTATTTTCTTTGGCTTTTATCCTGCCCATAAGGCTGCCAAATTGGACCCTATCACGGCCTTGCGGTCTGAATGATAATCTGCACTTATAAAACGTCATGAATCCATTGCTGGATTTTCGCATCAGAAGGATCATGAGTGAATGTTCCTTTCTTCACCAAGCGGGCAAAGATTTCATAAGGGTCGTTTTTGTCCCCCTGTTTGCGTAACTGCTTCTCGTCGTTCAAATATAGGTAGAGAATGATCGGAGGGGCACTTGAAAAACAGAAGAACAGGCGATATCGTTTCAGGCCCTGTTTATAGCGTCGAAATTTTTTCAGGTCGCCCTTGAGGCGGTATTCCTGTTTGTTCGGATTTTCCGGGATAATTCTCTGATCGGCATATCGGATTCGAGCCGCGAACTTCACGAGTTCATGCCGCACGTATTCCTCATGCGGCAATTCTGCCTTTAATTCCTTCAGGCGAGCTTTCAGCTTTCGAATTCGTTGAAAATAGCAATCATGGTACTTCAGGAGGTAGTCATTCTGCTTCAATGTCTACTCCTTCGAGGAGATCCAACCACTCTTCATCCCAGACCTCTTCCGCATTATGGAGTTTCTCGGGATGTTTCAACGCATGAACGCCAAGAGCGCGGACGAATTGTCGGAATAGCGGATCCTGTTCCATCGTATCCAGTTCCGTTTTCGGCCTTATAAGGAGACCCTTGGGGGAGGTTTCGATGATAACGCTTTGGTTGCCCAACCTTTTTGCAAAATGTATGGGTAAATCCACAGCCCAGCTTCCGCCGTGTTTGAAAATTTTTTTCTCTGTCAATTCCATGAGGTCACCTGTATGTTTTTTTTCAGTCGTCTTTTTTTGAACGACAAAACAGTTGCTCAGTTTAATGTATACAAAAGTATATACTTTTTCAAGAAGGATGTTGCCGAGGTAAGCTGAGTCGGAAATAATGCGCGGAACTGCCCCCGGTTGGAGCAGATCCAACCGGGTTCTAAAAAAACGAGATCTCAGCCCTCAAGCGCAGCCAAGGCCTTCTTGATTCGTTCCATGCCCTCTTTAATGACCTCCATAGAGGTGGCAAAGGAGAAGCGGACAAACTCATCTGAACCAAAGGCGACGCCCGGCACTGAAGCAACCTTGGCCTGATCCAGAAAGTAGGCAGCCATGTCTGTGGAATTTTTCAGCTGTACCCCGTTAAAGGACTTGCCGTAATAGGCGGAAAAATTAGGGAAGACATAAAAGGCACCGCTGGGGTTAACACAGGTAACGCCTTCAATGGACTTCAGGTCGTTGACAAAGAAGTCACGCCGAGGCAGGAAGGCCTTTTTCATCACTCCGGGGAAGTCCTGCGGTCCGGTCAGGGCGGCCAAGGCTGCATATTGCGACGGTGCAGCAGGGTTGGAGGTAGACTGGCTCTGGATTTTATTCATGGCCTTGATCAGGTGCAGGGGCCCGGCAGAGTAGCCGATCCGCCAGCCGGTCATGGCAAAGGATTTGGAAACCCCGTTCAGGATAAGGGTCTGCGCCTTTAAAGCTGGCTCCACATCAAGGATGTGAGGCAGCTTGCCGTCCACATAGGTGACGGTCTCATAGATATCATCGGTAACGATTAGCCAGCCGTGTTTCAGGGCCATCTCGGCCACAGCCTTGAGGGCGGTGGTGGAAAAGACAGAACCTGTGGGGTTAGACGGGCTGTTGAGAAAAATGGCACGGGTCTTATCGGTTGCCTTGGCTGCCAAGGTTTCCGGGTTCAGATCAAAGTCCATGGACTCGTCCAGAGGAACAATGACCGGAACACCGCCAGCCAGCTGGACCATAGGCGGATAGGAAACCCAGTACGGGGCCGGGATCAGCACCTCGTCGCCGGGATTGAGCATGGCCTGAAAGATATTATACAGTCCGTGCTTACCTCCGCAACAGACCTGGATTTCATCCGGGGTATATTCCCAGCCATGATCTTCCTTAAAACGCATGCAGATAGCCTCCCGCAGTTCTGGGATGCCGGGGACAGCTGTATATCTCGTATGGCCGTCGTCGATGGCTTTTTTACCAGCTTCGCACACATGCTTCGGGGTGTCGAAATCTGGTTCACCGACGCTGAAATTCAGAATATCCTCACCTGCCGCTTTCAGCGCCTTGGCCTTGGCATTGATCGCTAAGGTAGGGGAGGGCGGTACCTGTAATACGCGTTCAGCAAGAGTGATTATTTCCTGAGACATGATTTTTTCCTCTTCAAGGGGGTTGTATAAAAATGTGCTTGTGGTTTCACAAGGGAAATTCTTCCCTGCTCTATCAGGTTCCGCCTTTTTAATCAAGAGCAATCGTGCCTATTCTGCGGATTTCTTTGCCTGCTGTGGTCGTTAACCCGCACTGGTCTGCGCAGAATTTTCTTGCCGGAGAATCGGGTATGAGGGGCTCGTCACCTTATTTTCAGGGCAAGGTAAAAAAATGATGTTTATTATCGAAAAAGCTTTCTTTTTTATCGGGGTGGGCTTATTATAAAAACATAAGAAGATATTAATTATCATCTAATAATAAATAGCGGAGGATGCTATGAGTGATATAAACACAGGTGGATATGAGTCAATGGTATGGATCTCCGATAAAGACGGCAAAGAATATGCCTGCTATCTCAAAGATATTAAAAATAAAGGTGAGTTAAGCGATGAGGAAAAAGCGAAATGCATGGATGTGAATTGTCTTGTCGGTACTGAACGGTGGTAAAAAGCCCACCGGTCTTCTTCCTCTGAACGCCCCCTTGTGGGGCGTTTTCTTTTTTTTCTGGGTTCAGGTTTGCTCTGTAACCCGAGCAGCTTTCTTGTATTTATCACCCTTTTCTAGGGTAATCGCCTAGAATTTATACGTAATCCGCATCGCTATTTCTGTTCTCATCCACATGCTGGAGCCCTTCCAATAGC
Source organism: Candidatus Electrothrix laxa (assembly GCA_942492895.1). Lineage (GTDB taxonomy): Bacteria > Desulfobacterota > Desulfobulbia > Desulfobulbales > Desulfobulbaceae > Electrothrix > Electrothrix laxa. The sequence goes on along the minus strand of OW818652.1, from coordinate 2,377,742 downwards.
AGACTCATGAATTCACCCAGCCGCTGTTTTTTTCTATAGGTATCGGGCAATCGTTCAACTGTATAGGTGAAGCTGCCATCTTCTTGGGCCAACAGGGCGAACAATGCCTCCTTGCCATGCAATTGCTCGCAGGCAGCATGGACGATTTCCCCCTCTTCATTGAACAGAACACAGGCATGACCATATGGCAGTATCAGATCAAGCGTACCGGACTTTCTGCCACTGTTGATCAGCTGAAAAAGATCTACCAGACTGATGCAGGCCAGTTCGCCGCTCATGCCAGAATTGATCTGGCAGGAGCGGATGAGGTTGGCTTTGGCCCGGTTCATCATGATATTCCAGAAGAAACTATTGAGATTGGGGTAGCTTGAGAGAGCCTGTCTGAAATTCTTTGAGTTGAGCACGATAAGCTGCACTGGTGAGAGAGAGCACACGGAAGGGTAGGCCGGTCTGCCGGTAAGCAGGCTTGTTTCTCCGAATACCTCCCCTCGTTTTAATTTGGCGAAGATTTCTCCGTTTTTGTTTATTACCCCGGCCTGTCCAGCAAGGAGAATATACAGGTGCGTTCCCGGCATTCCTTCCTCAATAAGCATTTTATTGGCATCGTATCGGCGCAGATGCATCAGAAGTGCTAGATATTGCAGAGTGTCGCTGTCAAGTTCATCGAACATTTTTACTCTGCGTAGAAAGGTATAAATCTTCTTTCTCACTAGCTCAGTCGCTTGCTTTTCCGCCTCTCTGTTCTTTTCTTCGATCAGCTGTCCCTGGACCGTGACGGCGTAGCTCTTTTGCGGTTTTTTGCATTCAAACCGGATCAGTCCTGAGCAGCCTCCGCACTCGAATTTAATTCGCTGCATGTTCTGCTGCGGAAGAATAAACGAATTGGCAGAGGCACCGCGTCGAGGGTCTAGGAGACTCTCAGGAACTGACAGGACTTTCATGAATTCCTGCATAAGGAGCAGGCATGTCTGCTTGTCTCGTTTCGTCGACAGCGTGAAATTACGGACAGTAAATTCTTCTCCCACTTTATAGAGAGGGCAGGAATATGCTTCCGTAACAATAAAAATAAAATTGCTAAATTCTTTCATGCAGGCACCGAGGAAAACGGCGGCGGCAGGTTATCCGCGTTAAACAGGCTTTTTGTTGGACCGTCAGCATAAATGTTCTGATGCAGGAGAGGACGGTACTGTACAAATAAGTTAGAAAAAAGCATGTTGTAAAGTTATGATTATACTGCGCTGTTGTCAAGCAGTTTGTTGCTGCTGGATACTTATTACCCAGATCGGCATGGGTGAAATGAGAACGGACAACTCATCAGAACATTCTTAACCTGAGCGAGACCTCCAATCCCTGCATCTCACGCGGCAGCCAATGAAACTGCCACGGCATCAAAGCCTGGCTCCGATATATCCGAGATCGGCAGGGGCGAGAGGTGAATTGTCTGGTTACTTGGGGAGAAGCGCTCTGGTTTATGGTAGAGTGCAAATTAACCAAGGGAGCCGCTAGGCCCTTCTGTTGTTTTGGCGAACAGCTTGATGTTGCCCAGAGTTTCCTGATTACCCAGGATGAGGGACACCATTATCTGAATAGGAAGACCGGGGTTCAGGTGGTGCCTGCACGGCGATTTTTGATGGGGTTGTTTTGAGAGGTTGTTTGCTCATTGGGGACACTCATCGTTTTGCGCCATTAAATTTCTTTAACCACTCAACGGAGAAGATCATCCCATGCCCAACCACATTTTCATCTCCCATTCCTCGCAGGATGACGACATTGTTAAAAAGTTACGGCAATCCCTGGAGCTGCACGGTCAACTGCCCTGGGTGGATTCTCGTGAACTGACCGGCGGGGACGACCTTCAGGTCCGGATCGAAGAAAGCATCCGCACGGCCTCCCATTTTTTGGTGGTCATCAGCCTGGACGCCTTGGATTCCGAGTGGGTGGAGCGCGAGCTAGAGATTGCTCTAGATGAAGCTGAACAAAGGGAGGATGGCTATAAGCTGATTCCGGTGGTGCTGCCGGGAACACCGATGCGTATTTTTAAACGCTTCTTTCCCGGTGATCCGCTCCACATTTCAGTTGCCGATTCCCCGAATGGTCTCACCGAGGCTATGCCTAAAATCTTTGCGGCCTTGGGGATGCAGCTGCCCGAAGACTGGCAGGAGGCGGAAGTCGTCCAGGTCGAGCCGGTGGAGGAGCTGATCCTCAAACTCACTGATCCGCAGATCAAGGAAAAAGACGGTCTACGTCGGGCCGGGGCAATGGCCGAGCTGATCTACAATCCGGCAGACGGGAAGCAGCGCAACGTCATCAGCCGCCGCTATAGATTCACGGCCTCGCTGGGGCCGCTGGAGCTGGACGAAATCCGCTGGTACATTGAACGCTATTACCAATGGCCGGTGGGGGTGTTCAAAGATCGGGCCGCAAAGACCGAGGCAAACCTGTCCGTATGGGGCAAGGCCCTGTACAAGGCGGCCTTGAGCGGCGCATCAGCACGGGAACCGCTGGAGGCCTGGCAGGGGCAGAGCGGTTCCCGTCGTTTTTCGGTGCAGGTGGATTTTGAGCCGCCCGAAGGAAGCGAGGAAGAGGAGATTGCCCTGTTCCGGGAAGCAGCCACTGACCTGCTGGCCCTGCCTTGGGAGATCATGCATGACGGCATCGGTTATCTCTGTCAAGGAGGCAAAGGCGTGCCGGTGCGTCGCCGTCTGCCGAACCGGACGCGAACCGAAACCCTGCGCACCGTTCTGCCCATCCGGGTACTCCTGCTTAGCCCACGCCCAGAGATAGATAAAAAGGGCAAGGCCGTCAGCTATTTCGACCACCGAAGCAGTGCTCTGCCCCTGATGCAGGCAGTGGAGAATCTGGGCGAAGGCATCGTCCGGGTGGATATTCTGCGTCCACCCACCTTTACAGCCTTGAAGAAGGCCCTGCAAAAGGCTCAGGCTTCTGGCACGCCCTATGCTGTTGTTCATTTTGACGGCCACGGAATCTATGACCAGCGAATGGGCCTGGGCGCACACTCTGCTTTGAAGCTGCACAAGAGAGCAAGAAATTGAGCAAACGCCTGCTTGATCAGGTGGATGCGGCAGAGCTGGCTGCTGAACTGCGCCAATACGGGGTGCCGCTCATGGTGCTGGATGCTTGCCAAACCGCCAAGGCCGAAACCGACCCCACCTCCTCGGTGGCGGCCAAGCTGCTGGAACAGGGCATTGGTTCGGTCGTGGCCATGAGTCATAGCGTGCTGGTGGAAACGGCCCATCGTTTTGTCGCGGCTTTTTATCAGGGATTGGCCGAGGGCAAACGGGTGGGTGACGCCATGCTGGCCGGACAGGCTGCGCTCTACGGTGATCGCTTCCGGGGCAAGGTCATGGGGGCCGGGGAGCTGGAAATGCAGGATTGGTTTGTGCCGGTGCTCTTTCAGGATAGGGACGACCCGCAGCTCATTACCAGCAGGCCGGGGGAAGCCGCAGAACGGCTGGGCAAGGAACAGCGGCAGCTGCAATTGGGCAAACTGCCCGAACCGCCGGAGCATAGCTTTGTCGGGCGCAGTCGGATGCTGCTCTCTTTGGAGCGGCTGCTGGAGCAGGAAACCTATGCCGTGATCCGGGGTGGCGGCGGCATGGGCAAAACTGCTGTCGCCGTGGAGTTGAGCCGTTGGCTGGTGCGTTGCGGACGTTTTCAGCGAGCCGCCTTTGTCAGCGTGGAACCGCAGAATGTCCAGGATGTTCGGGGCGTGCTGGACAGCATAGGCCGCCAGTTGCTGCCTAAATACAGCGTGGCCATGTATGCAAAGCAGGAGGGGGATGCGTTGGCCCAGGCACGACAGCCGGTGGAACGGGCCTTGCGGGATTTTCCCACTCTGATTCTGTTGGACAATATGGAGAGCGTGCTGCCGGATCATGCAGGCAACAACCCTGCCGGAACCGCCGATGTAACCGAGCTGCTGGAACTCTGCCAAAAGCTGTTGACTGCCTCGCCGGAATGTCGTTTGCTCTTTACCAGCCGGGAGCTGCTGCCCGCACCCTTTGGTCGGGCAAAGAATACAGTGGAATTGGGACGGCTGGACCGGCCCGAGGCTGTTCAGCTGGTGGAACAGGTTATGGCTGAACACGGCTGGCAACCGCCGGAGAGCGACAACGCCTCCACCCCGGAAGAGGTGGCGGAATTGGTAGATACGGTGCATTGCCATCCTCGGGCCTTGGTGCTGCTGGCACGGGAGGTGGCGAATGGGGTCCGGGCCACTACCGAGGAAACGGCCAAACTCATGGCCAAGCTGGAGGCTGCGAATCCGGGTGATCGGGAGAATTCGCTTTATGCCAGCGTGGAGCTGTCGCTACGCCGTTTGCCGCCGGAAATGCGGGAGCAGGTGCAGGGGTTGGCGGTATTTCATGGAGGCGGGCATTTGGCGAATATGGCCGCAGTGCTGGGGATTGCAACCGAAGAGATGAAAGCTATCGGCGTAATGCTCATCAAAGTAGGGCTAGCTGAGGAATTTGAATACAGTTATCTCCTCTTTGATCCGGCTTTGTCTGTGTATCTGCGGTTGGGGCAGAGTGAGGAACAGTTAGCTGCATTGAAAGCAGCCTGGATCGAAGAGATGACCAGATTGGTTGCTTTTCTGCATGATGAGAAGATCAAAAATACAAAAATGGTTTCGGCGTTGATTTTACTCGCACTGCCTAATCTTTCAGCCTTTCTGGATGAGCTGGAACAGCAGTTTGACACAGATCAGCTAACAGATGAAAGAATCATATTACTTTCTGGAGCGTTTGAGATCTTGCTGGCTAATATGAATTATCCCCAGCTGCTGAGTCGTGCTGGCTCCCTAGGGGAAAAAGTAGTATCTGCGCTTCCTGACTGGGGACATGCCCAACTTAAACACGAAACCCTGCAAATTGAACGGCTGATTGATCAGGGGAAATTGCAAGCCGCCTTTGAACAAGCCAAGGCTTTGCAGAAAAAGGTTCAAACTGTCGGGCCGAAAGCCTATGAGGGTGCTGATTATGATTTGGCAATAGCTCATTTTCTATTGGGGCGGGTATTGAGTAATACAGGGGAAGCAGCAGTAGCTCTAGAATTGTTTGTTGAGTGCCAACATCTCTTTGAGGGATTAGACGAGCAAGGTAAACTCATGGCCTCATCCAGCTTAACCAAACAGGCAGATTGTTTCAGTGTGCTTGGTCGTTTGGATGAAGCGGAAGCAAAGTATAATGAGAGTATAAAACAGGCCGGAAAAATGAAAGACTTCCGGCAGGTAGCGGTAGGTAAGATGCAGCTGGCAACGCTGCATCTCGACAAAGGATACTATAATGATGCCTTTGCAGGATACAATGAGGCTCTGAATATTTTTGAAAAGTTAAAAGAACCAGCCTCCGTTGCTAAGATTTGGCATCAGATTGGCATGGTGTATCAAAGGGGCGAGCAGTATGAGGAGGCAGAGGCCGCTTACCGTCGTTCACTGGAGATGAATACCCAATGCCGTAATCTGACAGGACAGGCAATGTGCTTTGGGCAGTTGGGGTATCTTTATGGCTATAAATTGAATAGGGCAGAAGAAGCTATTGTCTTTTCTCGGCAGGCTGCCGATCTTTATGCACAACTGGAAGACAAGCGACACGAGGGAAGTTCTCGGACCAACATAGCCAGTGCTTTGCGTCAACTTAACCGCTATGACGAGGCTCGACAGGAGATCACTCGGGCTATTAAATGTAAGCAGAAAATAGGCATTGCTGTCCACCCGTGGAAGTCTTTCGATATTTTGTACGATATTGAAGTGGCAGAAGGCAATTTGGATGCTGCAAAAGCAGCTTGGAGCAAGGCGCGGGATACCTATCTTACTTACCGACAGCAGGGCGGTTATGCGCAAGCTGACATCGGTAAATTTGTTGACCAGGTTGTGGATGCGGTGCGGCAAGGGAAAAAGGAAGCAATGGTGTTGGCTTTAGCCCAATCCGCCCGAACAAAGGATATGCCCAATAGAGGTAAAATTTTTGCACCAAAACTTCTTACCGTCCTCAACGGCTCCCGCGACCCGGCCTTGGCCGATGACCCTGCTCTTAATTATGCCGATGCGGCAGAGGTGTTGTTTTTGATGGAGCGGATGGCGGGGCACGAGGGGTAATTCTGTAGGGGTAGGCCCATGTGCCTCCCCGGTTTTAATCGCCTGAAAGGCGTATATTTACCAGCTCGGGGTAACACCCCGAGTACGAGGCTGGCATTGCCCTCGGTGCCAGGGTGTTACCCTTGGCTGATAAATATAACCCCTTCGGGGTATTTGGAATCCTACGATATTTTGCAGCCTGGTAGGTCTGCTTGAGTAAAACGATAGCGGACAACTCCTTTTTAAAATTGTCTGATTTCGTTGTACTTAATGAGATCCTACGCAAAACTATCACGAGATAGGCGTGCAGTGCTATTCTATCTGCTGCACCAGCTGAGTAATATTGGGTACCTGTTTTTCGAGCTGCGATTGATTTACCTTAATAGAACGGCCTGCAACACTTTTGGGGCCAGCTTTTAGCGAAGCTATAGGTATGCCCAAGGCTCCTGAAACGACAGAAGCCGTATTTGCGTCATTCACTTCATACTGAAACATTGCTTTAAAAGTTCTTTTTGAGTTCGGAGTAGGAGCACCGTTCGGGTGTATGTAAAAAGATTGTGGTGAAGATTGCCACACGCTCCATATTTCTTCGCTAATTTCATTTACTACCGTCTTGAATGCGGATGCGGATGAATTGTTCATTTGTGTCAGACGGTTTCCGACGTACATCAGCAATTCCCGGATAGCCAGGAAACGCCACAATAGCGCGATTTTTACAAATTGCTTTCGTAAACTTTTTATAAGCAGTCGTTCGGTAAATACCTCGCAATGCAGGAATTTCAACGTCTTAACTGAAAAAATGTATCACTGGATAATATTTAACAATTTCAGTATATTGTTTTTTTGCTGGTGTTCAGGACAAGAGAAATAGCAAAAAATAAGAGCATTCTTCTTGTGTGGACAAGATCAAATTTTTGCAAGGAGAGAGCCGTGTCTAGCCATATCAAAAAAGTTGTAAAAGCTCACCAGAAAGACATCAAACGCAAGGAAACAATCAAATTGCGCAAGCATTTGAATGCCGATGCTCTTTTTAAAAATTTACACAATGGATTCAGACAGATTAACGATCATAGACCCGGCATGGTGGACCATACTCTGGCAGACACTCTCATGTCAGGTTTTGCAATGTTTTCTCTCAAAGATCCTTCGCTTTTGGCGTTTGATGAGCGTAGACTAGCTCCCCAAAATCTTACAACTATTTACGGCATGGGCAGTATTCCCTGTGACACCTCCATGCGTGAAATTTTAGACGGTGTTGATCCAAATGACCTCAGGCCGTTATTCAAAAAACAATTCAGAACGTTACAACGGGGTAAGGTTCTGGAAAAGATGGTATTTATGCAAGATTCTTATCTGCTTAACCTTGATGGAACCGGTTATTTTTCTTCGCCTACATTGCATTCCGATGCTTGCATGAAAAAGGTTCAGAAAAAAACAGGAAAAATTACCTATTATCTTCAGGCTGTTGGAGCCGCCATTGTCCATCCTGATTTAAAGGAAGTCATTCCACTCTGTCCGGAAATTATCAAGCGACAGGACGGGGAGACCAAAATGGACTGTGAACGAAATGCGGTGAAAAGATTTCTGAAAAAGTTTCGCCAAGAGCATCCCCACCTCCAGGTTATTGTTAACGAAGATGCACTTTCTTCCAATGCTCCGCATATCCGCGACCTTGAACGCTATAACTGTCATTATATTCTTGGTGTCAAAAAAGGAGATCATCAATACCTCTTTTCATATGTTGATCAAGCTGTTCAAGAGGGTAATGCTGTTTCATTTATTATGCAAGATGAGCAAGATAAAGATGTGATCCATCATTTTAAGATCGTTTATGATGCTCCGCTTAACAAGTCAAATCAGGATGTCCGAGTTACCTTTGTTGAATATAGTGAGAAAAACAGCCGAACCGGGAAAAGCATAAGATTTAGCTGGGTTACTGACTTGGAAGTCAATAAAGGCAATGTGTATAAGTTTATGCGTGGAGCGCGAGCCAGGTGGAAAATTGAGAATGAAACCTTCAACACGCTTAAAAATCAAGGATACCATTTTGGTCACAATTTCGGCCTTGGAAAAAAGCATTTGTCTGAAACATTTGTACACCTTATGATGCTTGCCTTTCTCATTGATCAAATTCAACAGTTATGCTGCCCACTATTCAATGCAGCCTGGAAAAAATGGAAGAGCAAACGTTCTCTTTGGGAAAAGGTTCGAGGAAAATTCCATAATTTTCAGATTGCTACCATGGAAGATTTGTATTTATCACTACTGGAGCATAAGCCAGTTCCGCTAGTTCTTTAGCGGATTAACATCAAAGATCAGGGATCTTGTCTGTAAATACAGGTAAGTCCCAATGGATAATTATGTCTAGAATTAGCAAAAACAAGGTAAATCAAGGCTCCTTTTCTCTTCTTAGTGGTAAATCGTCCGGTGGTAGTAATTGAAGAGCCGTGTAGCCACTGAAAAAGAGTCATTCTGCTCATCAATTACGGCAGCCGGGAATAGCTGGACGTACATATAGATACTGGGGAGTGCCATTTTGTATCTGTCTGAATTCAGATAATAATCAGACTGAGGGTCTCCTTGGTGTCTTACACGTCCATAGACCAAAGACAATACTGCTTTCACCGCTCTTTTAGATGATCCGTCCGCAGAGAAAGGAATGATCAGCCTGTCGGCGGCAGTCAAAGCAAGCTCTGTGTATATAGAAAAACTCGGATTGCAATCGATGAAAACACATGAATCTTCATTATTCCAAGAGGTTAAGATGTCAGCGATCAGGTCACGAACCCAAAGATGAACAATTCTCCATGCCTCTTGAGGTCCGGGAAATGTGGCGCCTGTTACTTTTGAAGCCTGCATTTCAAGCCGCTCGTCACCGACCACCAGGTAAAGATTACTTGGGACTCGATTGTTATATTGAGCGACATTGGTTATATAAGATGCGCCGGATTTCGGTGACACATAAGGGCTGAGTATCCTGTCTTCAATATATCCTGATATTGTACATCTTTGTTTTGATGTATGAATTTGCGTTAATATTTTCTCGCCTTCAGTCATTCCGCCAAGCAGCATTGAAGATGAATTGGCCTGAGGGCATAAATCAGCAACCAATACTTTTTTGCTTGGGTTTTGCCGGGCGTATTCAGATGCTAATTGAAAGGTTAAGTAGCTTTTCCCTACTCCTCCTTTATTATTCCATATTGCATAGATAGCCATTTTTTCTCTCTTTTTTGTTTGCCTGTTTTTATTATAACTCAACCGGCCACCTTCACCTTATAGACGTTCTGTTATTGAAAGCGGTTTCGAATCGTACTGAACTGGCTGATTTGTAGTTTTCCAATCGTGACAGTAGCAACTTGAATTATTCTACCAGAAGTGTCTTTATTACTGTTAGTAAAAGTTATTCACTGAATAAAAACAGTTCGATAGGAGAGTGTATCGAAAAGGGTATTCAGCGATATTACGAGATGAAGCTCAAGGCTGGGTCAGCAGCATCTAATGGGTGCGGAAGCCGCACCCTGTGTTGTGCCCTGTCAGCTCTGCCCCACACACCACTCATACGCATTCCGAAACATCTTCAACCAAGGCGAAACCTCCAGCCCCTGCATCTCGCGCGGCAACCAATGACACTGCCAAGGTAGGAAGGCCCGCTCCGGATGGGGCATCATAGCCAGATGGCGACCGTCCGGTGAGCAGAGCCCGGCAAAGCCATCCGGCGAACCGTTGGGGTTAAAGGGATACTGCTCCGTAACTGCGCCGCTGTCATCGGTGTAGACCAGCGGCACCAGGTTCTGGCCGACCACCTCTGCCCGCACTGCCGCATCCGGGAAGTGCAGCTTGCCCTCGCCGTGATCCACATGGATACCAAAGACCAACTCGGACATACCTTGGAGCATGATGGCCGGGCTGTCCTGCACCCGCACCGTGGCCCAGCGGGATTCAAATCGGCCTGAATCGTTATGGATAAAGCGAGGTTGGGCCTTGGCTTCCAGCCCCTGCCAAGGCACCCATCCCAACAGGCCGAAGAGCTGGCAGCCGTTGCAGATGCCCAGGGTGAAAGTGTCAGGCCGATCGTAGAACGCGGTAAACATGTCCTTGATCCGGTCGTTGAACAGGATGGTGGCGGCCCAACCCTTGGCTGATTCTGGTACGTCGGCGTAGGAAAAACCGCCCACCGCCGCAATGCCCCGGAAACCGTCCAGAGTGATACGTCCGGCCAGCAGGTCGGTCATGGTTATATCCCAAGGTTCAAACCCGGCAGCATAGAAGGCGGAACTCATCTCCCGGTCGGAGTTGGAGCCCTCATCGCGGAGGATGGCTACTTTAGGTTTATTGGTCGCCGTGAGCAGGGCTTTGGGCGCAGGTTCCGGGCGGAAGGGAAGGCTATAGGTCGGGGCTGTGCGATCGTAGATTGCAGACTTTTCTGCATCAGCACAGGCTGGGTTCATCTGGAGGCGTTCCAGCTGATAACTGGTCTCCTCCCACTCCTGGCGGAGAACACGCATGTCCTCATCCAACACCGCGTCGCTGTTGTAGCGGATGCGGATTTGTTTATCCACTGTGCTGTTGCCCAGCAGAATACTGTCCACCTCGGCATGGCCCAGAATTTCTTTGACGTGCTCCAGTTCGCTCTGTTTGCATTCTAGTACCAGCCCCAGCTCCTCGTTGAACAGAGCTGGGATGGCCTCGTTCTCACCCTTAGCAGATTGAAGAGCCAACTCCAGGCCGCAGTTGCCAGCAAAGGCCATCTCCAGCAATGTGGTGATCAGGCCGCCGTCGGAGCGGTCATGGCCGGCCAGGATCAGTCCTTGATCAATCAGCTGTTGGATGGCGGCAAAAGCACGCCGTAACAGGGCTGGATCATCCATGTCCGGGCAGTCATTGCCTAGGCTGCTCAGGGTCTGGGCCAGGGCTGAACCACCCAGTCGCGCCTTGCCCGGAGCCAGCTCAATGAGCAGCAGGGCTGAACCCGGCTCCTTGATATCCGGGGTGACGACCTTGCTGATATCGCTCATGGCTGCATAGGCCGAAATCACCAGCTCGCGCGGGGATTTCACGGTCTCCTCACCCACCATAGTAGCCATAGAGAGCGAGTCCTTGCCGCCATCAACGGCCATGCCGGTGGCGATCATGGCATCTCGCATGGCTCGGGCCGCATCGTTCATGGCAGCGCCTTCGCCTTTCAGCTTGGGTGCCCACATCCAGTTGGCTGAGCATTTGACCTGGTCTGGATCATCAATCTTGGCCCAGACCAGATTGGTCCAGGCTTCACCCACGGCCATTCTGGCTCCGGCAGCCGGATCAACCAGCATCTTGATGGGCTGCTCGCCTATGGCGGTGGCCTCGCCGGTCGGGCCGAAATGAGATTGGGCAACTACCGCGACATCCGCCATAGGCAGTTGGAGTGGGCCGCAGCATTGCTGTTGGACAATCAGGCCGGTCACGGCTCGGTCCACCTTATTGGTGAGGAAGCGTTTGGATCCCACCGAGACCAGTCGCAGGACGTTGTGGAGGTGATCGCGTACCGTCAAATTTGTAGGGGCGGACCTATGTGTCCGCCCTTGTTCACTGTTGTCAGATGGGCAGACACGCAGGTCTGCCCCTACGGATTGATCTGTCGAAACAGGGCAGACACGCAGGTCTGCCCCTACCGGTATCCGCTGATCCTCAAAGGTCTTCTGCGGGATATCACCCAAAACCTCGTTTAACTCCACGTCCACCGGTGTGCTACCGTCCTGCTCATCATGAACGATGAAACGCAAATCGCCGGTGACCTCACCCAGCACTTCGCAGCCCACTTTTTCTCGCTCGCAGATGGCCTGAAATTTTTCGATATTTTCCGGACTGATCAGAAAGCCATTACGCTCCTGGAATTCAGCCACGTAAATCTCCAGCACCGACATGGTGGGGTCGCCAACTCGGATCTTGCGGATCTCGATCCGACCGCCGGAATGCTCCACCAGCTCTTTAAGCACGTTGGCCGGGCCGCCTGCGCCCTGGTCGTGGATCACGTCGATCAGGGTTTTATCGCCCATCTCGTTGCAGGCCCGGATAGCCCGGTTCATCTTTTGCTCCATCTCGGCATCGCCACGTTGGACAGCATTGAAGTCCAGTTCCTCGGCATTCTCTCCCTGAAGCATAGACGAGGCTGCACCGCCGCCGAAGCCGACCCGGTAGGCAGGCCCGCCCACCTGGACAATGAGCATCCCCTTTTTTTCCTTTTCCTTTTTGATATGCCGATCATCGATCTGGCCGATACCCCCGGTGAACATGATCGGCTTGAGAAAACCCCAGCGTTCGCCGTTCTCCAAGCGTAAGTCAAAGGAACGGGTGAAGCCCTGGATCATGGGCTCGCCGAATTTATTGCCGTAATCCGAGGCCCCGTTGCTGGCTTCAATCTCAATGGTCAGGGCCGAGGCCAAGTTTGTGGGACAGGGATACTGCTCTTCCCAGGGCAGGTCATAGCCGGGGATGTGGAGATTGGCCACGCAATAGCCAGTCGTGCTGGCCATAACAAAACCGCCCTTGCCGGTGCCCTGTACATCGCGAATACGCCCGCCGGTACCGGTTTCTGCGCCGGGGAAAGGGGCCACGCCGGTCGGGAAATTATGGGTCTCCGCAGTGAGCAAGGGATGATAGGTGACCTGGGTGGCCTCCAGGGGGGACGGCTGGCCCGGCTCCTTGGGCAGCAGGGTGGTGATCTCGTGCCCGGCCACCACGCTGGAGTTATCCTTAAAGGCGATCAGCGAACCTTTGGGATGAGCGGCCAGGGTTTCTTTGACCACCTCGAAGAGGGTGCCTTCCTGCTTTTCGCCGTCCACCACTTGCAGACCGCCGAAATACCCGTGCCGGGAATGCTCTGAGTTGGCGTTATTGAGATCCATGATCTCGACAATGGTGGGGTTGCGCTGATGTTTGGTGACGAAATAATCGTAGTAGAAATTCCGATCCCACTCATCCATGGATATACCCGGCAGGTCGAGCAGGGCATCCGTCCCCTTGCCCATGAGATCGACCTCGTAGACCGCCTCCGGCTTTATTCCGGTTTCAAAGGTGGTCAGCGGCTCCGAGTAGGGGCATTCGGTCATCCGGTCGTGGTGGGCAGCAACAAAGGCCTGTACATCCTCGTTCTCCGGCACCTGATAGCGGCGGGATCGTTCGACTCGGTTGACGCTGTCCAAGCCGGTAGCTCGACAGATGGAGACCATGTTGGATGACCAGGCCGTGGCAAAGTTGAGCCGAGGACCGACCTCGATCACCCGTTCGCCTTCAAGGATCGGGGTTTGGGATACGGTGTCGATCAGGAAACCGTCGGCCAGCAGCAGGCGCAGCTGGTCCAGTTCCTGGTCATTCAGGGTGCGGGAGGATTCTATATTAAAGCAATAGGCGCGGGTTGCGTCGATGCGGCGGTATAAGCGGGTGATGGTCATGGTAATATCCTTGGGGATCAGTCAGGGGGGTTATAGATGAAGCGTCCGGCCTGCCCCGGCAGTGGACAGGTACATAAAAAGGACTGTGTATTAAAAAGGGCTGTCCGTTCCCTGATCATCGTATCAGGAACAGACGGCCCGCATTCTACAACAGGAGCGCGGAAAATGCCACGGCAATAGGTAGGGGTACGGTTTGCCGTTTTCTTGCTGCGTTGTGCCCCTACCGCCTCTTGAGATTGGCCCGCACCGTTGCCAATGCCTTGAGCCATTCCTCCATCTTAGGATGCCCAATCTCCTCGGCAAGCTCCACAGTCCGGCTGATGTACGGCTCCGCCTTGTTTAGATCGCCTTGATCTTCATAAGTACGACCTATATTCCAGCTTATAACCGCTGCTTCTGCCTTGGCACCAATCTCCTGCATTATCGTTAAGCTCTGCTCCAGATACTTGAGGGCGGCGGCGTAGTCGCCCCGTGCATCGTAAATCTGGCTGATGTTGTTCAGCGTCATGCCTTCTCCTGCCTTGTTGTTGATCTCCTGCATGATGCGCAGGCTCTGCTCCAGATACTTGAGGGCCGTGGTGTAGTCGCCCCGCGCATCATAAATCTGGCTGATGTTGTTCAGCGTCGTGCCTTCCCCGGCCTTGTCGCCTATCTCCTGCCGGATGACAAGGCTCTGCTCCAGATACTTGAGGGCGGTGGCGTAGTCGCCCCGTGCATCGTAAATCTGGCTGATGTTGTTCAGGAGCGTTCCTTCCTCTGACTTGGCACCAGTCTCCCGGAAGATGGCTAGGCTTTGCTCCAGATACTTGAGGGCGGTGGCGTAGTTGCCCCGTGCATCGTAAATCTGGCTGATGTTGTTCAGCGTCGTGCCTTCCCCGGCCTTGTCGCCTATCTCCTGCCGGATGACAAGGCTCTGCTCCAGATACTTGAGGGCGGTGGCATAGTCGCCCCGTGCATCGTAAATCTGGCTGATGTTGTTCAGCAAAGCACCTTCTTCCGCCTTACTGCCGCTCTCGTGGAATATAGCTACGCTCTGCTCAAACAAGGGCAGGGCCTTGTCGTAATCACCCTTGGCATGGTGAATCGCACCGATGTTACTCAGCGTCGTGCCTTCCCCTGCCTTGTCGCCGATCTCCTGACGTATAGCCAAGCTCTGCTCAAACAGGGGCAGGGCTTGCTTGTACTCGGCAATACGGTGGAAGTCATAGCCTGCGTTACTCAGATAAAGCGAGCGTTCCTTCTTCTGGTCTTCCGGCAGCAGGGCTGCCGCCTTCTGCCAGTACTCAGCAGCCTTGGCATAGCGCAACTGCATACGCTGGGCAAGGGCTTGGGAAACATTGGTATCAGCAGCAGAGATACGTCGCTGTCGGGCCGCATCCTGCTGTTGCCTGATTGACTCCTCAAGCTGCTCTATCGCCTGCACATCGCGGGCCTCGGCCCGGTTCAACAGCTCCTCCGCCTTGGCGTAGTCAGCAGCCTCAATGGCCTGCCCCGCCTTTTCCTTCAGCCGCTGCACCTGCGGGTCTTCGGACTGCACCGTCTCCAGCCGCAGGAGCAATTCCTTGTACTGCCCGGCTATCTCCCGCAGTTTGTTATCCAGGTCGCTGTGCGGAACCTGCTGCTCCTCCAGTATCTTGAAGAAGCTGGCAAGGGCGGCATCAGTAACGGCCAGCTTGCCAGCGTACTCGGCAAAGATCTCCGGGGGAATGCCATTCACCGTGACATTGCCGGTACCGGAGAAGATGTTGCCGTCTCCGCGCACCTCCTGCGTGGCGGTGGTGTTCTCCTGCTTGCCGACAGCACCCTTGCCTTGACCAAGGTTCTGGTCGCCACTGCCGCTGTTATCGAACATGTCTCCCATGATCGTACCTCCTCAAATCAGGTTACTGTTGCGTCAGGAGCGACGGTCCCTGCATGCCTTCTGCGCTCTCCAAGTATTGAATCTATATAGCAGAGTTTTCCTGTGCTGTCGAATAGGTAAATTGTTTCATAACAGGCAGGTCGCTTCTGATGCGCAGATGACCGCAAAAACGTTGTCAATGTCTTCCGATTAATGGTAGAGAAGCTTGTATATGTCCACAAACAAAGATCAGTTCAGCATCAAAAAAGGGCTGAACAAAACCCTGGAAGTGAGTTTGCTGCTTGATCGGGAAAGCCTGTCTACATTGCAAAGGGCTCCTTTACACCGCCACGCATCCCTTGCGTCCTGATTGATCACGCTGTATCCTATAACTGTAACTAAGTGCTCTATCAATAATCCGAAGGAACCAGAGCAAAAGCACAACACACGATTTGCACATTAAAGGAGGGCTACACAATGGCTCGAACACGTTCAATCCTGACTGATGTCAGTGCCGGAATATCAGAACTGAAGAAAAACCCTATGGCTGTCCTTCAACAGGGCCACGGTGCCCCGGTTGTCATTCTCAATCACGACGAACCCGCATTCTATGCAGTTCCTGCTGAGGCATACGAACTGCTGATGGATAGATTGGATGATGTTGAACTTGCTGAAATTGTTAGGGAGCGGGAAGGGCAATCCGAAATTGAGGTGGATATTGATGACCTTTAAACTGGTCTTTAAGAGGGATGCGAAAAAAGAATGGGATCGTCTTGACCCGACACTCCGTTCCGCCTTTGCGAAAAAATTGAAAGCCAGGTTAGAGCAGCCAAGAGTACAAAGTGCGCGACTGAGGGGAATGGAAGACTGCTACAAGATTAAACTTCGGCGGATCGGATATCGTCTTGTCTATCAGGTACGTGATAATGAGCTGGTCGTGTCGGTCATCGCTGTCGGCAAACGGGATAAAAATCGAGTATACAAAGCGGCTCTCAAGAGATTTGACGGATAATTGTCAGCCTTATGAAAATTTTCCCGCTCATAGGGTCGGGATGGGTATTTTACAAAGAAGCACCCAAAACCTCCTTTTTAGCAACCAGTAAAAAGATTCTCCCCTGCTCTTTCATGTGCCCGGCAACAAGCTCAGCTTCCTCCCCGTGTCCCCAGAAAATATCTGCTCTCCCGTGCCCGCGAATCGCTCCCCCTGTATCCTGGACAACCGCAAAACGCTTTAATGGACGCGGTGTCCGCTGTTCTGCATCGTTCATCGGCGGATAGCTGGTTTCAATAAACGCCAACCCGCCTCGCGGAATGAGGTTGTGGTCCATTGCAAGAGACCGTCCCGGCGTAAGCGGCACTTCAATATTTCCCAGCGGGCCTTCTTCTACCTCGCGAAAAAAGGTATAACTCGGATTATACGTCAAGACCTCTCGTACCTTTTCAGGGTGCGCATACAGATATTTCTTCAAGGACTGTAGCGACATCTCTTCCGGCGGTATTTCATCTTTCAATAAGGCTCCGATGGCACGGTAGGAATGGCCGTTCTGTGCGCCGTAATTGACTCGCTTGAAGGTATTGTCCCGCAGTTGCACGATCCCGGAACCTTGAATCTGGAGGAAAAACAGTTCAATGTCGTTTTCCACATAGACAAGAGGAGCAACCCGGTCCTGCAAGGAGGAGCGATACATAATATCCTCTCTGGAATCGTATGGAACGAGTCTGTTCTCTTCAAAACGTCCGATAATCTTTTTCCCTTTGAAATCCTCGGAAAACAGTTTCAGATTTACTGTGATCAAATCGTCAGGGATTCCGTAAAGAGGAGTTGGGAATTCTTTTGTCGGCTCCAGGCTTCCTTGCAGCAGTGGTTCATAATAGCCGGTAAAAAAAGCTGCTCCGTCCGCATTCCTGCTTTCAAAAAAAAGAAAGTTCCGCTGTATCTCTCGCTGTATATCCGCCACCGGCTGTTCTCCGTCATACTTTGCAATGATACTGAGAAAAAGCTGCGTAGACGCTTCCATTTCTCGTGCGGTATAGGTGATTCCTGCATAGTTGAAGGTATGTTGTGCTGGCAAGCCTTGATAATAGCCCAGGGATTGCTTCACAGCTTGCTTCAGGCTCATGAATTCCTGATCATCCTGCCAGAGATATTCTTGTACCTGCTCTGGGTCTAATGGAACAAGGGCCGATTTTGGCGAGGAAAAATCACAACCCTGCACAAGCAGAATGAGGAGAGAGAGGAGAACGGCAGAACGTGTTTTCATGATTTTTCCATCGAATTCGTTGTGAGAGTTATTCCAGGATATTCAGGCAGATGTTTTTTCAATTTTTCCTTACATTCATCCCGGAGAGGGAAGGTTTCACATCTCCAATTCTTCCGTATTGATCTACAGATAACCTCCGAAATCGCGCAGGGCTTGCAGTTAAAAGTATCTCGACAGTCGTGAGTTTGTAATGCTTAACACTGAAGTAGCTGTATAAATCATTTTCACTTAAGATTATGAATTTTCAAGCTGCTCGTTGGCAAACGTGGTCTTCAGTTTGAATGATTTTTTTCTTAAATCTGCCCTTGATAATCTTGGCACGAATTTCTCGCATTGTCGCTGTTGGTGCGACTTTGAGGAAATCCTGTACCAATAAATTTGCAATCACCATTTTGACCGTTCTCTCAGAAGGAATATATCGAGAACGAGTTCGCAGGAATCCTTCAAATCTGCTCCATATTTCTTTTGGAAATTTGAGTGCTATTAATTGAAGCAAACCAAGAGAAATTGCTCCAAGGTTCACAAAACGTTCAGTAGCATCCCAGCAAGCCTGAATCGTTTTTGCGTTTTCTACCTGTGGAGCCTGCTGAGTTTTATTGCTTTTGGGTTTTCTCGAATGCTTAGGCATTTTTTTCGACCAGAAATGACATTGGAAGATATGGAGAACATTTTTTAGCATATCGAACATGGTTTCTATACGGGTTCTGAGACAATAGAGTTCGATTGCAGCAATCGGATCCTGGTCGAGATTACTGCACATGAGAACAATGGGACCACGTGACGTTTTGGCAAAAACAAAACGAAGAGACCCTTTAGTAGATTTCCATAATAAATCCAGGTGGTAAATATAAATTTCCTCCATATGTCCGTAAATACGGACTGATACTTTTTGAAACAGGTACAAATGGTCAAAAACTTCTGCCAGATGAATATGTTCTCCGTACTGACTGGGGCGACCCATCCCAGTATAACAAGACGGATCTGCCTGAAAGTACCCGACATAGTTTTTCTTTGCCTTTGTAATAATATGTACAGCAGGAGCTTTAATTGACCTCAACCAGGTTGCCTGAGCCAGCAGAAACACCGGACCTACAGAAAAAAAAGCATCCAGAACCAAGACAGCACCCTGGTTCGTTTGAAGAGAAAAATCAATAGCCATCTGGACCATCTGTTCTCCCAAAGTCAAAGATGATTTCTTGGCTTCCCCTAAATGAATGGAACCTTGATGCAGACGTAAATTTAACGGTAGTGCAAAAGGAGTTGTCATGCCCCCGACTGCCAAAGCTAGGCCTCCCCAGCACTGACCTCTGAAATACGAGGGTTTGCTTTGTGTTTCAGAATCTTGGCGTAAAGTTACAACACCGGGCATTCGGCGACCTTCCTTGGGGACATATGTGTGGTCTCCGAGTGTAACGACACGACCTTGTGAGCAAATGGCTTGTTGTTGATAGACGGCAAAAACAGCCCAGTGCTCCAATAAGCCACTTAATTCCCAAGCTGAAGAGCGAAAAAAACGCAGTAAAGTATGGTACCCTTGGTTGTCTATCAGCCAAAAACGACAGAAAGAGGAAACACCTGTCATTTCACTGCTGCCGATGAATCCTAAAACTATCATCACAAATATTAACCATGTGCGATGACGGGAAAATACTTTACGAAAACCGTAGAGTGAGTCATATAAGTATGTGAGCATACAAATTCCTTCATTGTGAAGATTAAATGTTTGGTAGACATTTACAATTTGTATGCTCTTTTATGTTTTTTCTTTAGATAAGTCTTCTCGTTCTTGTATTTTTTAGAGCTTTAAACGAAGTGAGAACTCGCGACTCACGAGTTAAAAGTATAGAGAAAGCTGACCTGTATATTTATCTTCATATAAATGATGAAATAAAACGATTTGACAGGGGCTTGCCCCTTGCTTTAATCTTGTTAGTAATAATGGTTATGTTTTTTAGGCAGCAATAAATTATTCAATAATGGAATAAGGAGGAAAACTCTATGACCACCTTAATGTTTTTTCGTTTCCAATATAAGTCCCTGATCGAGCGGAGCATACTTTATGCTGCTCTGTTCATCACCATCTTTTTTGCGCTCTTTCTTACGGCCCAAAAGACAATTGCCGGATCTGATGAATTTATCTTCGGTGTCACCATTGATGATCCGTGGTACAGCAACGAGCAGGAAAAGAACGAAATACGAGATGCCTTGGTCAGTCACGCCGTTAAACCCACCGTACGTTTTGTTTTTGATGAGTGCATGTATCCCGTAGATAAATGCGTGTCTGCCTGTAATGGGGAGTGTTGGGATCCCTCTGATTACCAACAACCACTGGAGAATATTGCCTCGGCATCCTTTGTTATGGGTGAAATACTGGACAGTTCCTTTGTCAAAGATTACAGCGTGGAAGAGTATATTGAGCGAACCAATGAGTACTTGGATAGGTTTGAAAATATTATTGATATCTGGGAGATAGGCAATGAGGTTAACGGCGATTGGCTGGGGGCAACCGCCGATGTTGTCGCCAAAATAGAGGGGGCCTATGCTGCGGTCAAGGATCGCGGACGCACTGCGGCCCTGAATCTCTACTACAACAAATCCTGTTTGTACGATAAGCCGGAACATGAAATGTTCGCTTGGGTGCAGGCAAATATCTCAGAAGAGATGAAAAACGGGCTGGATTATGTCTTTTTCAGCTATTATGAAGATGATTGCGAGAACGTGATCCATACTCAGGGAGAATGGCAAGAGGTCTTTGATGCCTTGCATGCCATCTTTCCAAAGGCCAAGCTTGGTTTCGGCGAAGTCGGTACGATTCATGCCGAGAAAAAAGCCGAATATATGCAGCGCTATTATTCTCTGGATATCAAGGGAGACTATTATGTGGGCGGCTATTTCTGGTGGTACTATAAGCAGGACTGCGTGCCCAAAACGACGGAGCTGTGGAGCGTTTTAAATACCATCCTTCTGGAGCGGGAGAACCGGAGTCTCGGATGGCTGATGCCTGCGCTGCTTTTGTTGCTTTAAAGGTATCCTCTAAAGTGCAACCTCAGAGCCGGAGCAAGTTGCTCCGGCTCTGTGTGTCCTTTTTTCGGAGGACAGGGAAGCCTTATGCGTTATTATTCCTCAGACTTCTCCACCGGCAAACCAGCCTCCTGCCAATCAAAGAATAGGGCTTGGCGAATATCCTTATACCCCAGCTTCATCAGTTTGCGATACGCATTATAGCTCCTGCCGCCGCCGCTGCAATAGACAATGATCTGCTTCTTTTTATCCAGCACCTCGGACTGGGAAGCAAAGGTCGGCGAGGGAATATTGATTGCTCCGGGGATATGGCCCTTCTGGAACTCCTCTGGGTCGCGGACATCAACCACCGTAAAGGTATCTGCCTTGCTTTGGATGAGCGTGTTCAGCTCCTCTGGAGAAAGCTTGTCTGTCTCAATCCGCTTTTCATAATCCGGCCCAGCATAGATGGGCATTCCCTTTTCCTCCCAAACCGGCATACCCTCGGCATAGACAAAGATCCGGGTATAGCCCATTTCCAAGGCTGCTTTTGCCGCCTTTTTGCTTTTGCCGCATTTTATCCCGTTGCAGTAAAAAATAATCCGGGCGGATTTTTCACTGGGCAAAAGGTCTGCGTATTTTTTGAATTTTTTCTGTGGAACGCTGATCGCTCCCTTGATATGCACTTCCTGAAATTCTTCAGGGTTACGGGCATCGACCACGACCAGATCCTCGGGATCAGTATCAAGGAGTTTTTTCAGGGTGGTTGTATCAATCAGGGCATAGCCGTCCTTGTGCAGCTGGTGAAAGCTAATCGTGTAGCTGAAGGCTGCCGGGTCAAGCCAGTCCAGGGTCTCTTCGCCAACTTGGGAAAAGGGGTACATGAGATAATTCACCGGCTCGCCGTGTTGGGGCGGATTAAGCACTAGGTCTCTGCCTTCGCCGAGTTTCACTCGGTACGGATCAAGTCCACCCCAAAAATATTCACGATACTCTTGCGTTTTGGGATCTTTCAGCTCTAGTTTTTCTACGAGCATTTTCTTGCGTACATCTGCCGGATCAACAGCAACCCAGCCATGGCCGGGTAGAAAAAATTCAGCCCAGCAATGCTGCCAGGAGGTGATATCCTGGACTTCCTTTTTGCCCATCCGAATACCGAGAATTTCACGGGTCGGTACTCCGGCGGCACGAGCCAAGGCAACATAGATTGAGCTGATGTCTGCACATTTTCCACCGGGTTTTTTCAGGAGCTTGCATACGTCTCCTATGCCGCAGCCCTTGGTCTCAGGATCACGGAAAGTGTTTTCCACGGTCCAGTCATAGACGGCCTTGGCCTTGGCCAGAACTGTGGTCTTGCCCTTGGTGATCTTCTCAGCCAGCTTTTTGATCTCGCCGTCAATGGGACCGAGGCTGGTGGGGGCAAGATATTTTGCATACTCTTCAGGATTCCACTTTGGTTCCTCACCCGGGAAAGCAGGGCGGGTGACTTCCTTGCGTTCCGCCTGGAATGAGAGGCTCAATTTTCTGCTGGTGGCGTCCTTATCCCAGCGGGCATAGAGCATAGGCGTGTTAAAGACCTTGTCGCGAAAGACATCGGCCTCAGCATAATCGCCGTGCAATTTGATTGCACTGATGGTTTGTTCCGAATCCGACTCAGGATAGGGGATCCAGAGCTGGACTTTTTTTCCCTGGGCTTGCTGGGACAGATTGATGTCCATCATGATGATCCCGGAGGCGCTTTTTCCCCACGCTCCTGCAACAGACAGGGCGGAGAAAAGTAGGGTGAAGAGTAGTTTGAAGAATAGGGTTTTCTTCCTCATTGGTGTTCCTCTTGGTTTATTTTGGTTAGGTAATTGAACAGAAACATGTCAGGCCCTCTGATTACTCAGGCAGGTTTTTTTCCCTGCTTGCGTTTCAGACGACCGAATTGAAGAGCGTTGCGCGGGCAGGCACTTTGGCAGTCCCCGCAGTTGGTGCAGTTGCTTTCCGCCGGTCGCGTTCCCATGTCGCAGGCATCCCGGCAGGCATTGCAATCATTGCATTGTTCGGTTGTGTAGAAGGAAAAAAGAGCCGTGCGTTTGAACAGCTCCAGCAATCCGCCGGTGGGGCAGGCAAATCGGCACCAGATGTTTGAGAATACGAGCCCGGCGGCGAGAAAGCCGAGAACCGTCAGGGTGCGGACCAGCCAGGCTGTCTCGGCATGCTCAAAGGTCAGGCGGATGGAAGTGATGAATTCGCCGACCCGAATCGGTATGGCCCAGCGTGGGTTATTTAGAAATAACCAGAGTACCAGAGCGGTCAACAAGGCCAGGTACTTTCCATAGGGGGCAAGCCGGTTGAGGAGACCCGTTCCACGTCCCTTAAATGGAGCAATCTTGGCTGACAGCTGAGAAATCAGACCACCGGGGCAGCCCCAGCCGCAAAAGGCCCGCCCGAACAGCAGGCCGATGATGGGCAGGGAAATCCAAAATCCCCAGAAAAGGCTGGTGACTCGGCCCCAGCAGGTGATCACCGGACAGCTCTGGCAGCTGACAAAGGGCACAGCAAAGGGGCAACGAAAGAGGCCATAAAAGGACCATTGGCCGAGCAACAACAACATGCCTCCCTGTACAGCGCGACGAATTGGGACCAAGCGGTTTTTCTTTTTTTCAGACATCCTTCACCCCCAGTTTTTCAACGAGTTCCTGTCCCTTGGCTGAGAGAGCCGGGATAAAGCCCTGACGCTCAAAGCAGGCCTGTCCCTGCTCTGAGAGGATAAAGGCGACATAATCACGAGCCAGTTCGGGATCATGGGCATCCTTCATAACCCCGATGGTGAAGGGTAAAGGCGGGGGAGGCTGCTGGTTATCTGGCAAAGGAACGATCTCAGTTTGTCCCTTGAAGTTGGGAATCCGGGTGAGCCTTTTCTCCACCACAGCCACATCACCGGTTCCGTCGATAATACTTGTCATGATCTGCTGAACGCAGGAACCCTTGACCACCGCATTAGTCAAGGCCGCCTCTTTTACGCCGGTTTTTTCCAGCAGTTTCAGAACGGCAGCACCGCCGGGTGGCGAGGCATCCGGTGCCAAAACGACCTTGACACCGGGGCGGGCTAGATCCTGGATAGTTGCTATTCCGGCTGGATTGCCCTTGGGGGTGATCATGACATACTGGGTGAAACAGAGAGGTTCAAAAAAGACCATCTTGTCGGCTGCTCGGAGCTTCTGAGCCAGTTTCAGCACCCGCCCGGCAAAGACCTCTGTCTGTCCGTTAGCCAGCAGTGATTTACCTAAGGCCGCTGCAAAGGCTCCGGTGTAACTGATGGAGATCCCGGTTTTCTCTTCGTAGATTTGGTTCGCCTGCATAAATGCCTCAGCCAACCCACCACAGGACCAGACCTGGAGGGTCTGTCCGGCAAAGTCTTGGGCGTTGGCCCGACTCCAGGGGATTGCGGTCGCTAACATAGCGGCTCCGGCAGTTTTCAGGAAATCTCTTCGGGGTACGTTTGCAGAAGTGCTCTTTGCTGACATGGTTCTCTTTGGTTTCTGTTGCGGTGGTTTATATTTTGTTCAGCTGGTGACCAGGATAATAACAAGAGCGTAATAACAAGAGCGGTTCGTTGACCCTTGTGATCTCTGCACGGAAAATAGTATTCTCCCTTGTGCAGCAATGGGCAAAAGAACCTGTTTATTGTGGACAGTAGCTGAAAAAAATAGATTGAACAGAAATGACTGTTTCAATCCTTCAATAACCTGATGGCCCTGAAAAGAGCAGGCGAGATCTCATCTATGGCTTCTTGAAGGTCTGAAACTCTGAGGAGAGTTGTGGTTCAGGAAGAAAAGAGGGACATGCGCCTGTGATTCGTCCACCCGACCCGGGGCGGCTCCTTGCGGCACAGTCAGTAAGAAAAATAAAAGAAAGCGATCATACCTTTTTGGTGTTCTCAATAAAATGGTTTTGGGAAATTACGCAGACACTATACGGGAAATTGTGAATTTCGTCAAATTGGAAAATTTGAGCAGGAGCTTGGCTTGGGCTCTCATTTTTTGATGTCTGGCAGGTCGAGGGGCGTTGGTGGTTTGGAGTTTTCATTGTTTTCGTTTAGTGGGACGGAATATGGTTTTTGTGTATCTTGTTAAAAATGCTTGCTTTTTTCTGAAAAAGAAAGTATGGGTACTGTAACTGCTTAACTTTGCAGTAGTTTGGTAAGGTTGTCGTGGCAATTAATCACATGAAAAAGGGGGAAACATGACACATCTTAGGGATTTTTTATTGCTTATTGTGCTGCTTGTGCTGGTGCCAGAGTGGACACCTGCGGCCGAGATTACCGTGGATGCGAGCGGCAATTGCACTTTGGCCGATGCCATTATCGCTGCCAACACCGATACGGCCACCGGTAGTTGCCCAGCAGGCGTATCGGGCATGGATACTATCATCTTGGAAACCGACGTTGCACTTGAAGACCCAGAGCTAGTCGAGAACGCGCGACCGTCGATTACCAGCTCAATCACCATTGAAGGCCAAGGTCACACTATTGACGGTAACGGTGTAGTTGCTTATGTGTTAAAATTAAACGAAATGCAAGTTTGTGATGCTGGTAATTTGACTCTCAATAATACTACGATTACCGGCGGAAACCATGCGAATCCAGGGGACGTGACTACGGGATTGTTCAATAACGGCGGGGGAATTGCCAATGCTCGTTGCGGTATACTCACGTTGAACAACTGCACTGTCAGTGGAAATATTGCTGCAGGAAACGGCGGCGGGATTTTTAACGGTCCGCAAGGTATTGTCACGCTGAACAATTCCACGATTAGTGGAAACACTTCTGAAGGCAATGGCGGGGGGGGGATTTACAGCGACAACGGCACTGTTACGTTGAACAACTCCACGATCAGCGGAAACACTGCGACGGGAAGCGGCGGCGGAATTTACGGAGTTGAGGAAAACGGCCCTCCCTTTGCTGAAAATAACATTATGTTGAATAATTCCATTATCAGCGGCAATACGGCCTCTGACGGCAATGAGATATATCTCGCTGCTGGCACTGTCATTGCGGATAGCTTTAATATCTTCGGCGACAGTGGTGAGAGCAACACTGAGGCGTTTTATGGTTTTACGCCCGGCAGCAGTGATTTCACCGCTACCAGCGATGGCACAGATTCAACTGCATTGTCTGCCATCCTCAGTTCTTTGACCGATAATGGCGGCTTAACCCAGACCCATGCCCTGATTACAGGTAGCCCGGCCATTGATCTGGATCTGCCCTGTAGTACCGGCCTGACCGAGGACCAGCGCGGTGAGTCTCGCCCGGTCGGAGATGGCTGCGATGCGGGTTCCTTTGAATTCACCTCTACCATTAGCTTGGATATCATTGTGGATGCAGACGGTATTTGCACCTTAGCCGATGCCATCACAGCGGCCAATACTGATACAGCCACCGGTGGTTGCCCTGCTGGTTCCGGTGACGACACGATCATTTTGCAGACCGATGTGACCCTTGCTGCCGCATTACCAGAGATAACCAGTTCAATCACCATCGAAGGACAAGGGTACACCATTGATGCTAACAGCGGAGACTGGTCTGCACTAAAAATCACTGAGGACGGCGTTCTGACTTTGAATGAAACCGTCGTAACCGGTGCAAACTATATTTATGGTGACAGCGGGGGAATTTATAACCAGGGTAAACTGAATTTAACCGACTCCACGATCAGTAAAAATATAGCTTTTATAGGAATAGTAGGAGGAATTTTTAATGATAATGGCACGGTCATGCTGATCAACTCCACGATTAGTGAAAATGTAGGTATGGGAGTAGGAGGGATTTTTAATGAAAATGGCACGGTCATGCTGATCAACTCTACGGTTAGTGAAAACGTCGCTGACTTCGTAGGAGGGGGAATTTGTAATATTAATGGCACGGTCACCCTGATAAACTCTACGGTTAGCGGAAATACTGCGGGAAGCTATGGCGGTGGCGGGGGTGGTATTTACAATTCCGACGGTACGATCACGCTGAATAACTCAACGGTCAGCGGAAATACTGCGGGAGTATTTGACGCGGTAACTAGCGACTTAGGTTACGGTGGAGGTGGTGTTTACAATTCCAACGGTACGGTCACTCTGGATAACTCTACGGTTAGCGGAAATACTACGGGAGGCTCTGGCGGAGGAATTTTCAACGGATGCGAGCTTCCCCAGAATAGTTCTTATTGTGAATTGAGCGGCAATATCATTCTGAACAGTTCTATTATCAGCGGCAACACAGCCCCTAAAGGCAATGAAGTCTATCATGACATTGATAGTACCGGAACCATCACCGTAGACAGCTCGAATCTCTTCGGCCATAGCGGCGAGAGTAACGAGCAAACTTTTTATGGTTTCACACCCGGCAGCAGCGATGTCAATGCAACCAGCGACGGTAGCAGTGGCGTCCTTATTCCGACAAACCTGTCCGATATTCTCAGCCCTTTAGCCGATAATGGTGGTTTAACTCAGACCCATGCCTTGGTTGTAGGCAGCCCGGCTATTGATTTGGATGTGGAGTGCAGTACCGGTTTGACTGAGGACCAGCGCGGTGAGCCTCGCCCGATCGGGGTCGGTTGTGATGCTGGTTCTTTTGAAGGAAGTATTAATCCTGATAATGGTAGTGCATTTTTGTCCGCAATCTATCTTCTTCTCTTAAACCAATAAGGAAGGTATCAGATACGAATGATGATGCGGGGAAGACTTTGCGATGTTCCCGGAGATCATCAAGCAAAGGTATGCATCTGTCGTTTTTCCGGCAACGGCAACGGCAACGGCAACGGCGATTGCGGTTAGGAGGAAGGGGATATGCGGCGACAGAGGATATTGTCTGTGAAATCGCTTGTCTTTATAGGTGCAAGGTGGCAAAGTGGTTTTCTGAACGCATCCTCTTCAGAAATTGTGGAGAGGGCATGCCATAGCCAACCCTGTAAGGAGGATAGAATGAAAGCACTGCTGAAACGCACTTTTTTCCTGAGCGCGTTGTTCGTGCTGGCCGTCAGCACGGCCCATGCAACCATTGATCCGGCCACAGCGCAAAAGCTGCTGGCTGATGACGGAGCTGCTAATGACCTGTTTGGTTATTCCGTGTCGGTGTCTGGGGACACGGCAATCATCGGGGCACCCTACGATGACAATTTCAAGGGCTCGGCCTATGCGTTTGCCCGCGATGCGGACGGTAGCTGGAACCAGCAGCAGAAGTTGCAGGCCGGAGACAGGGCCGTTGGTGACCTGTTCGGTAATTCCGTGTCGGTGTCTGGGGACACGGTAATCATCGGGGCATTCTTCGATGACAATTACAAAGGCTCGGCTTATGCGTTTACCCGCGCTACGGACGGCAGCTGGAGCGAGCAGCAGAAGCTGCTGGCTGGTGACGGGGCCACTAATGACCTGTTCGGTAATTCCGTGTCGGTGTCCGGGGACACGGCAATCATCGGGGCACCCAACGATGATAATTACAAAGGCTCGGCTTATGCGTTTACCCGTGCTGCGGATGGCAGCTGGAGCCAGCAGCCGAAGCTGCAGGCCGGAGACGGGGCCGCTGGTGACAACTTTGGTAATTCCGTGTCGGTGTCTGGGGACACGGCGCTTATCGGGGCGCTTGGCGCAGACAGCTGGGCAGGTGCTGCTTATGCCTTCACAGGCTCAGACGGCATCTGGAGTCAGCAGCAGAAGCTGACCGCTACGGAAGGGACCGCGACCGATGAGGACATGTTCGGGAGTTCCGTAACTCTGTCATCAGACGGTAGCATTGCCCTGATCGGAGCTGCTTTTTATGCAGGCGAACAAGGCGCGGCCTATATCTTTATACGTTCAGGAGATCTCTGGAGTCAGCAGCAGAGACTGACCGCTTCCGAGGGCATGGAGATGGACGGATTTGGTTGTTCAGTGTCTCTGTCATCAGACGCTGACACTGCCCTGGTCGGAGCTTATGGGGATGACAGCGAACAAGGTGCAGCCTATATCTTCACAGGCTCAGGCGGCATCTGGAGCCAGCAGCAGATGCTGACTGTCGCCGATGGAACCGCTGGTGACAGGTTTGGCCTTTCTGTAGCAGTGTCCGGGGATACAGTAGTTGTCGGGGCTTACTTCGATGACGATAAGGGTGATGATTCCGGCTCGGCGTATGTTTTCACGCAAGAGCAGGTAAGCCAAGAGCGGATAAATATGGTTCCCATCTATATGCTGCTGCTGTGATAGAACTCAAGCAATCGAAAAATAAGGAGATGTTAACGTAGAAAGACAAGGGTGTTTTTGCCAAATCGATCAAAATGCACCCTTGTAAAAATGCAAAACCAAATCCCAGCTCAGGAGTAACTGAGAGCCCGGATGATCACTCCTGCGTTAACTGCTCCCGCACCTCACCGCACCGCAGCATCATTGAACCAAAATAGGGATTATTAATCTCCTCTGACGGCGCAAGCCAAGTGGCCCCGGTGTTGCCGAAAGCCATCGGGCAGAAATGAACAAACCAGGATGTATGATCATTGCTGCCATAGGCTTCCACTGTTTCGACCACGGCCTGACTGTAGGGATAAAAAGCTGTGCGGATATCCGCCAGAGTTTCAGCTCCGGCAAATCCCTGCATGCCTGCCTGCAAGCGCTTGGCAAGCCCTGTGGCATCCTCACTCCCGTTTTTCTCAAGAGCAGTCACTAAGGTTTCAGTCAGCGGAGTAAGGGCCGCCGCAGAATCCTTGGCAACCTCTTCATTATCAGCTGCAAGATTCTGTTCGAGGAGCAGATATTTCTTGAGCAGCTTACCCACCTTTGCCTGCAATTCCGGGGAAGCGGCATGGGCAGGCGGCAAGTCCTCAATGGAAAAACGCTGCCTGAGCTGGTGAAAATGCTCTGCAAGCTCAGTATAGAGCGTCCGTATCTCCTTATCTCCTTCCGCTTCCTGTAGCAGAACGATATCATTCTTGAGGAGCATGAAAAGCTCCTGCCAGCTCAGGGTTATCTCTTCATCAAGCCCGTCAACGCCAGATCCTCCTATAACACGCAGGGCATTGCTGAATTTTTTCAAAGCTGTGGGATACTGCTCAGACCCCTTTTTATGAACCTCTCTGGACAGAGCAACAAAGCCTTGGTTGAGGAGATCCAGCCTGGAAACAAAAAGTTGCGGCAGGGAGTCCTTGGCTTTTTTTGTGCTTTCGCTATACGGATTCATCATAGAAGGACGAGCCTGGAGCTGAATGGCCGAGTCAATTTTAAAATTACCGCGCACAACAACCAGTTCTCCCTCCTTGAGCCCGTTTTTCACCTCGTAATACTCGCCCCGCTTTGAACCGAGAACCACCTCCCGGCCTATATACGTACCCGGCTTATCTGGTACCTGCACATAAACCAAGGCCCGCTTGCCCGTGAGCAGAGGAGCAGAGGAGGGAACCAGCAGGCGGGAAGCCCCGCTCGGATCGGCTGCGGCGGCAAGCGTGGCCCGAACAAACATACCGGGTTTCAACGTACCTCTTGTATTATCAGCATTAAGGCGCACCCGGACTGTCCTGTTTTTCTCATCCACCAGCGGGTCAATATAGACGACTTTGCCCTGGAATTCAGTACCCGGATAGGCCTCAACCGTGAAACCGACGTTTTGTCCCATGCTGACCGCCTGGAGATCTGTCTCGTAGACCTCAAGAATCACCCAGACCTTGGTCAGATCTGCCAGAGTATAAATGGGCTTGCCGGTTTTGACATACATGCCTTCATTGACATGTTTTTCAATAACAATACCGGATAAAGGAGCGGTCAGAGTGATATGGTCGGCAGGCTTTTGCTGCTGTTCCATGGTCTGGAGCTGCTTTTTGCCGATACCCAGCAGGCGCAATTTCTCTTGAGCAGCATCAAGGGTTCGGGCGGCTATTTTTTTGACCAGCGCGTTGCCGGATTTCCTGGTCCGTTCAAACTCCTTGGAAGCCTGGATAAGCTCGGCCTGGGCAGTGAATAAATCAGGGCTGTAGACCTTGGCCACGGCTTGCCCGCGTTTTACCGGAGAACCGGTGTAGTCAATAAAGAGTTTGTCGAGCCGACCGTCCACCCAGGAGGTGATAGTGCTGCCCCTAGTTTCGTCGTAGTCAATTCGTCCGAAGATTTGAATTTCAGCAGACGTCGTATTATGTCCTCGAATGACGCTCCGTACCTCTACCTCGGCTAATTTCCTCTGTCTGCTGTCCAGGGATATCTGGCGCAGGTTCTGTCGTTCCTCATTGCTCTGCTTTTCGATCTTGATCAGATCCATAAAACAGAGGGGGCACTGGCCGGATTCTGGGAGCTGGATCTGCGGATGCATGGAGCAGGTCCAGACGGTTTCCGGGTCGTGCGTATGTTCGGCAGCAGGATCTGTTTCCGCGTGCAGAGCTCCCGGCAGCAGGAAGCAGCAACCTAATAGAACAGTACTGAGAACAGTACTCAGTCGAAAAAACAGATCCTGCATAATACGGTTCCTCGTGGTTTTATTTTGCGTGCCCGGAATGACCTTCATGATCGGTATGATCCATGTTTTCAGCCGGGGCTGCATTATCCGCCGGAATAGCCTCTAGCTCCACACCCGCCTCTTTTAATTTGGCGAGATATTTTTCCGGGTTCTCTTTGAATTGGGGAAGACATGCTGCACAACAGAAATAGACTCGTTTTCCCTCATGATCAGCATAGACTTCCTTGTTGATATCACCACCCATGACCGGACATTTAGTCTGCGGGGCAGCGAAAACGTTGCCTGCGAAACTCAGCAGCATGAGAAGACACAAACCGGCAAGGCTGAATGTTTTAAATATACGCATGATGAACTCCTTTGTGTTTATGTTGGTTGGATAACAGGCAGTCGGAACTGTTTCGACCGCCTGAATTATTGTATGTAGGGGCAGACCTGCGTGTCTGCCCGGTATGAAAGGGCGAACACACAGATTCGCCCCTACGCCAAATTGCCATGTAATGATTTACAATATAAAATATTATTCCGATATATCGGTCCGCCAATCAGCCAGAACCACTCCGGCCTGCGCCTCTAACCCGGCAACGGCCAAGGCCCTGTCAGCCAGGGCGCGACTCACAGCCAGCGAAAAGGTCAGTAGGCTCTGTTCCGCGTCAATCATTTCCAGGATGGAATTTTTTCCACTCTGAAATCCGCTGACCGCGACTTCAATCTGCTGTTGGGCATTGGGAAGTAACTCGTCTCTGTAGAGGGCCAGTCTGCGCTCTGCATCCCGGTAGGCGTACAAGCCCTGCTCAATCCTGTTTTTTAGGCCTCGCTTCTGCTCTTCTTTTAATGATTGGGCCGCCTTGATACCTGCACTCTGTTCAGCCACCTTTGCACGGCGACGGTCACGGAAAATCGGCAGGTTCATGCTGACTCCGGCAATCACCGGGTCTGAACCGCTGTCTGGCGGATCGCCGTATTTGGCAGACCCGGTCAGGATAGTTTTCAACGATACCTTGAAATCAGGATAAAAATCCTTTTCCGCCAATTCTTTGCCAGTCCGCGCCTTGGCAATGCGCTCCTGTGCTGCCTGAAGCAGGGGAGCATTTTGAAGAGCAAGGGTGTAGATGGCATGTTCCTTTTTTTTCAGGACAACCTTGGGTAGGCGTTTTGGTACGACCCGTCTTTGTTCTGCTTCCGTGCCCAGCAGATTATTGATGCGGATTCGGAGGGGAGATGCCTGATCTTTCAGGGTTCGGGCTTTGTCCTGTGTCCGGGCCAGTTCCGCTTGAATTTTGAGCACATCAAAATAGGTCGCTTTTCCTCCTGTATAACGGCTGCGGGCCACCCCTTCAAGATAACGAAGCAGTTCAAGGTTATCCGCCACAACCTGTTGGGAGCGACCAAGGAAGCAATATTCAATGTAGGCTGTTTTTATTTGCCGTGCCACATCCAACTCCACTACTGCGATTTTTGCCCCTGCAATGGCCTCGTCATGACTGCTCAGTTTACGCATCAGGGGAAGTTTACCGAACCAGGGCAGGCCCTGACCGATCCCCAGAGCCGCCCGCTGCGGCCCGGTTCTGGTCTCGACAGGCTGGAGATAATACTGGATTTCCAGTTTTGGGTCCGGCAGCACTCCGGCCTGGCGCACCTTTGCCGAGGCGGCTCGAAATTGGGCACGCGCTGCCAGCAGAGCATCATTGCCGATAAGGGCCTGTTCAAGATAGGCGGATAGGGTCTTATCCTCTTTTTCAGCGGAAAAAACAGCGGAACAGGTCAGCATGGCAGGGATTAGACAGAGAAAGTAGGTACAGATATGTCGCTTCATTGTTTATATTTTTTCCGCAGTTGTATTGCTGGAGCTGTTTGGAACAGAAAAAGAAACTCTATATTACAATGAAAGCACTTTATCTGATGGAATTCAAAAAATATTTGCCGTTCCTCGTTTGTCCGCAGTCGGCGGTGCAGCAGGTATGGGAGATCCTAGAAGCATTTTTGCTGGACCTGCTTTTCGCAAAGGGCGATGTTGGAGATAAAGGGGATGTTGAAATGTTTTTTTATCATTTAGGCTTCTAACTCTGTCTGGATCGATTCTGCTTCCTACTGATTTTAGAAAGTTCCTTCAGGAGTATTTCATTTCCAACTCGGAGAGATAAGGGATGATCCGGATCTATTTTTTGGAGAAGAAGATAACAAAATATTGCTCTGGTCATGTTACCTGATCTGGCATGTAACGTGCCGATGATAGAATGAAATGAACGGACTTCACTGATGTGGTAGGTTGTGCGGGAAGCGGGGAAATGATAGTGTATTTCCAACTTGTTTTTGAAAATAGTTCGTATTTCCCTGTGGTTGCCCCCTTTGAGGTGATATTCTGCCAGCGTTATTTTGCCGAACAGGTAATCAGGAAATAATTTCACTGTGTCATGCAGTATTTCTTTGTATTTGTCGAGTTGTTGAGAGTTTTCATAAGCAACGCCGAGATAATTGTACAGTACCGGAAGGTTAGGGTGTTTTTCTTTGAGTTGTAACAAAATGGGGATTTGTTTGGTCGGCTCTGTATAAACTCGCTGGAGAATGTTATTGATTTTATTTTTCTCGGCAACCGACAACTTTGCAAAATGTTTTTCTTCGACAGGCTCAGTTGTCCATTTGATTGGTTGTGGAAGCCCGTCTTTGCTCCTTTTCAGGGACGCTATTATCTTGTGCTCGTCCACCTCTTCCAGGAAAGCCTTGGCATCCGGCCTTTTTCTTTCAACAATACATTGAATTAATTTGAACGTGTTAAGGTAGCTCATATTTTTTTGTTTGAGAGGATTGAATGTAAAGCTCGTTTGCCCGTCTATGCATCACATGGAAGATCGGGGCGGGAGCCTGAATTTTAATCAAAATTTCGTCTTGAATTTTTGCAGCTGAGTACACTCAACGAGTTGAGACAGTGTTTTGGCGGTAAACACTTTTCCTCGTGTTGCAAGAAGCATTTTTTTCATATCTTCCCGTCGAACCCCGAAGCCTCTACCGCCGATACAGGCAATGACTTCGTATTTCGGATTATCCTCGGAACGACCGGTCCGGCTTAATTCGCCGAGATGTTGAATGCGGGTTACTTTATCACGAGCAGTACCGTCATCCTCGGTGATTTTTGCTTCAATAATGATCTGTGGATTGAACTCGCTGGGAATGATGAAATCCGGCACTTGATCGAAGCCCGCGATACGCTCCGCGCGTTTGGTTTTTCGGAAGCTGATACCCGCCTTGGACAGAACCTCCTCAATGGCAGATTCCAGGCTGTCGCCGATAATGTCGCTGACAGAATCCCGATGACCGGCAAAGGGTCTGCCAATAAATCTTTCATAGAGCAGCATGGCGTAGGGGGCACCCATTCCTGCAAGATTTCGGATGCCATCAAGGCCATATTTGGTGTCCGCTTTATCCAGGCGATGCAACTGCTCTTTCTTGACCTCCGGGGCACCGGCGGACAGTAATTGGCATGCTGTTTGAATCATCGCTTGAAGCCGTTCCTCTGTGACGCCTTTGGTGTTGAGTTCCGTCTCTGGGGCCATTCTTATTTTTCTGTCCAGAGAGCGTACAAATCCCTGGGTTACGGATACACCTGTTCTTTGAGTTGTGACATAGCCCCATTCAGGGGGCGTAAATCCAAGCATTGATCGCAACACGACGATTGCTATCGGCTCGGAGATTATCACAGGGAATATTTCCTCTGGATCAAGTCGGGAGAATCCCTCGGTTGCCGCTTTCAGGGCCTCATATCCGCGCTCAAAGAGAGGGTACTCAATAAAACCGGCACCTTTAGGCAGAACGAGAAATTCCGATTCCAGGCACGAAAAGACAGCATCAACATAAGGTTCAGGATCTTGAAGAATCGTCTCCAAGGAGACTTCAAAAGGAAATATCGGCATATTCGGCGTTGTATTCTGTTTTGTTTTCATGGAGAGCGAACAAGGGCAGCTCGGTTGTTGTATGACTCATGCATTTTTCAACGTCGCTCCAGTCTCCGAAATTTTGGAGCCAATGCTGCACCCGTGCGATGCGGGTTGTTATAGGTGCTGTTTTCTTCCAGTCAAGGCGCAGGCTCCAGATCGCTAAACGAATCATATGACCATAAATGATACATCGGATATCGCCCGCTGTTGGTTTAACATTCCCATCTCTGAGTAAATCTACATCTTTTTTTACAATTACGGCAAGTTCATCGGATGAGTCTGCCAGCCATTTTCGCTGCATGTTTCCGGTTTGTCGGCAGACAAAGACCGTATCGATAATTGATGAACCTGTACCGCTTATATGGATAGATGCACCCATTTCTGCCGGACAGGGCAAGGATGCCGAGCAGGTCAGGCCAGCATCAAGAATTGCCACCGCTACAGGATAATATGCTTCCAGCTTATTATGGTGGTAGGTGAACGCCAGAGGCGATCCGAGCTTCAAAGCCCTTGCCATACGCTGGAAAACAGAGGAAAGCCCGTCCGTGAAATGCTCAATTCCGCGTCCCATATCGACATTAGCGGTCAGCTCCTCCGGTGAACGGGTGGAATCAGCATTAAATGCGCCTGCCTTACCATTGACCAGTTTTTTGAGCCAGACATAGCAGAAATCCATAAGTTCCGCATACTGGACATTACCGAAATAGGGCGGATCTGTAAAGACCGCATCCAGTGAGGCATCCGGCAGGGTGCAGGAGGCCGCATCTTGGCATGAAATATTAACGGTCCGTGGCGCGGTGGAGCTATCACCGTTCAGATGATCACCTATCCATTCCCCGGTGATGGGGATGTTTTTTTTCTTCCGTCCCTGATACCTGACTTCAAAGGGATGATCGCAGTAGGCCTTTGCTTTTTTAAATTTTTCAATAATATTGGCCCAGCCACCGCTGCCCACACAGACCTTGCTGCCGGGTTTCATAATGCCGAGAAAGTTCGATTCGCATTGAATCAAGCCCACCGGAAATCCGTGAACCGAGAAGATATCCAGTGACTTCAAAGCACGGCTATCATAACGACAGAGCATGTTCTGATAACGCAGCAGGTCCGAAAGATTGGTTGCCAAGGCATTGCGGACCCGTTCGTTTGAGGTCTTTGCAATGAGAGCTGCGGAAAGTTCCAGGCCGAGCAACTGACGGCTGTTGAACATCTGCTGATAGCGCGAGTAGCCCCAGCGGTGCAGACGGTTTGTCTCGTCGCCGCTGGGGATTTCATCATCTGGGATAAATTTGCGACGCATTACCGACCAACGAGTTTCGACCTCCTGGAGCCGAGCCAGATCCTGCGTATCGGGTTTTTTGAAAAATCTGCCTGTGTGGGTGGGCTTGCAGTGCAGGCAGTGGTATTCCAGGGCAAAAAGTCGGTGGCTCGGGGCCCCGAGCGCGGCATTGGGATAACGATTGTCTGTGCCGCAGGCGGAACAGGTGCAACGGCTTCGTTTTGCCGGGCCGGTTGCGGCCAGTTCCGCAGCACAATGGGAACAGGGACCGGGGTCTTTCTTGTCATCGGTTTCGGTCAGTTCTCCGCAGGTAGGGCATATCAAGACGTTTTTCGGGTGCCTGGCATTTGCAGACAAGAGATAGCCGGGAAAGAGATCTATTTTCTTTCTGCATCCTTGACAGGGAATGGTTTTTACCCAGAGGAAGTATTTGACATGGGCCTCATCTGAGCCGCACAGGGTGCAGCGGGTGCGATATAAGGAGCCTATTTCGTTTTCCAGTGCGATTCGAAGCGCTTCTGCGGCTTGAGCATAGGCGTCCAGGTCAAGATGCTCGATTTCCTGTTTGACGATCCAGTACGACATGGGATTGATGTCAAAACCGGTGACGTCGCAGCCGACCCGGTTGGCCTCCAAAATGGGTGTGCCGCCGCCCATGAAGGGGTCGGCTATTTGGAGTCCTGCGAGATTATTGGCTTCGTAGAAGGCTTGTTCAAGCGGTTTTTCCGAGAATTCAGAAAGTAGCAAGCCGCGAAATAAGGTGCCGGGTCGTCTGGCGAACCATTTATGGACAGCTATGATCGGGCGGTAGTTTTGCTGAATCTGTTTTTCTCGTAGGGCTATGTTGGAGATAAAGGGGATGTTGAAGTTTTGTTCTATCATTTAGATTTGATTGTTTTTTTGCACTGCACTGTTCTGTTCCTCTCGCGATTTGATTCGTCCTTTTTCAATTACTCTAATTCTTGTAGCAGTGCCTGATACATGCCTTTTTGCCAATGGTTGACGAATGGAGCTTTTTCTATGCCTGGTTGCAGAAGAACACATTTGATAACATCACGGGTTAGCCCTTGTTGCTTCATCGACTCAATCTGATATAAAATTGTACCCAACATCTCTGCCGCTTTCGTGGCATAACGCTTGGATAACTCAAAGTCTTCAAAGTGTTTATTGACTCTTTGTTTATCTACGTTGCTCCAAGTTTTAGGAGGAGATATGTAATATTCAAATCGGCTGGGTTTCTTAGAATTCTCCTCATGGTAAGTCGCAAAAATCCATTGAGTTAAAAAGAATCTATCATTGTCAGCATAGGGGTGGATGATTTGGTCTTCCGCGCTTGTCGCGAAGGAATGTCCTTTACTATCCATATTACAGTCACGACAAGAAGGGATCAGATTGAGAGGTAGAACAGAGAATTGCGGAAAATGTGTTTTGGGTAAAAAGTGATCTAAGTTACGCGGTGTACCTATCCCACCACAAAACGGGCATTTTTCTTCAGCAGCATTTAGTAAAGAATCATAGATCCTCCTGGCTTGTTTTTTCTCAGGTACGAAGTACTGGTCGTAAATTTTAACGAGTTCAGATTTCAATAAGGTGTTGATAATAGGTTGATCGGAATCATGATTAGTGTTGATCGGTGGGATAAAATGTAGTTCTCCTTTACCAGCCGCAGCCAGATATTGAGCCTCTCTCTTTACAAGATCACCTTTACTGGATGTTATCTTGTTTCGTAGCCCAACGTTGCCCGTTATACCGGCAATACAATTGTCAAGAGTTTCTTCAAACCTGTAAGCAGGTTGATCCAATCGCATCATAACTGATTCTTTCTGTCGCGATGAGCAATGAGTGCTGCTAGAATGGCTCTGCCCTCAAATCCAAGTTGTTCATCGTAGTCGGCCATTATCTCTTCATAAGTCTTGCCCTTACTAACAGAGTTAGCAAGTAAATCGTGAAATCCTGAGCGTTCTACCTCAAGGCTGAAAACTTCACTTGTTAATACCCCAACGTTTTCGGCAAAAGTTTCAATGTTTGGACGACTCGTTGTTACATTAGCCCCCCTACGAAAAATCTTCCATACGCAAGATTTTGGTATTTCCTGTAAAACTACAGGGGAATGTGTCGCTATGATGGCGACCCCGTTTCGATCATGAAGCAAATCTGCAAGCGCACGCACAAATGCCGATAATAGCGGAGGGTGTAAGTGGCTCTCCGGTTCATCAAAGAGCACTAACGTTTTTTCTTCTACGGTAGCAACTAAGCGGGTTATCGTTAGGAGAATTATAGCGTGCCCAGAACTCATGCGAGATAAAAACGGGCTAACAGCTTCTTGATATTTTTCTTGAAAAGAGCTGGAGTCAAATTGTTCTTCATCGTTGGTACTTGTACGGAGATCTCTATAAATAGTTTCTAATTGTTCTAGATTCATTGAGGCAAAAATTTCATCTGACCCCAATTTTTCAATCGCATTTAGCCAACGCTCGGTCTTCTCCGGCACGGAAAGGCAGTTGATTAATGATATTGCACAATCAGCCTGAAGGTCGCGGATAGTTCGGTGGAGCTTTCCATTTTGCGGGTCTTTTAAACCAATATAAAAATAGCAGGTTCCTTTAGCAGGATCGGGCTGTTCCTGAGGAGGAGAAAATGAGTCAAAAGCACTGAAGGAAATTGACACAAGACTACTGAAATAATCATCCGAAATTTTGTTTTCCCGCAACTGTCCTTTTGTGTTTATAAACTTAGCCTTTGTACCTTGTCGATATGTAATGGCTTCAATCATGCCGTTTAACAAAGTTGTTTTACCTACCCCATTTCGGCCTATAACAGCATGTATATTAGTGCTAGGGGTGGATCCAACTTTTACATCAAAACTAAGATCTATGCCTCCAATATTTCCTACTTCAGGTCTGATGAATTTGAAATTAAAATTAGTCAGTTCAGCTTTACCAACAAGGACTCGGGCATACTGTCCTTTTACACGAGAAAGGCTAGTGTAACGGAGTAAGGATGTGCTAAAGACCTCTTCATTTTTTATTCCTTCAATGATGTCTGGTTGTAGAACAATATCACGCAGTGCTGATAAGATCGAATTTCGAAGGTCAGTAGGCAACAATGCCATATTGCAATAAAAGTCAACGCTTTCTCCTAGCGAGAAAAAGTCCTCTCCTAAGCTGTCAAAATGGTTAGGCAGAATTGTATAAGTATTAATTTCTATTTTTTGCCCTTTAAAGCCAATTTTTATACTGCCAATCTCATGAAACTGACCACTTTCATCATGGAGTGACATATAAAACATGGTGACGAACGCGTAGTCATTCCATCGGTCTACCTTGAGGTAAACGGTATCTTTACCACTAGGGGGGACAGGAATATCTCTGGGTACAATGCGAAATTGCATATCAAATATTTCCGATGGGCATCTGAAGTTTTTCTTTAATCTTGATAAGTCTGATTCTTGAAAAAATTACCCTTACAAAAGTCAACTTTTGTGTCTTTTTTACCTTTACAAAAAAATGATCTCTGGAGAAACATTGCAATGTCGACTTGCCGATTTTGTATGAGGCAAACCTCACCGATTAGCATGCCACACAACATAATCCTTCAGCGGCTGATAATTTTTCGAGGAACGCTCAACAGCCTCTATATCCGCCAAGGGAAACTCAAGCCCTGAGTTTTTGCCAATTCTGCCTTGAGCTGCTAATTGAGCAGGCAATAGACCCAACGCCGAAAAAAAGCGCGTGAGCCAATTCTCCTTGGATTGGGAATCATCATTTTGCGGCGGAGACTCTGGTTTTTTCTGCTCTAGCTCGGCAAAAAGCCCATAATTTTCATCCAAAGAGTCGCCTATTCCATACACGGTGATCGTGTCACCCACCCTGATGGAAGAACCCTGGAGCATCATCTCCTCAACGGTCGCCTGAAACGGAAAAGTCAGGTTCTTTTGTAAATACGCTTTCCAGGCCTGCAACACTGCCGTTTCGTCATCTCGCGAAATCCTCGAGAGAACGCTTTGAATACGCTTCCCTTGTTCACCAAAATCCACCCACATATAATAATGAGAAAGCTCGTCAAAGACCCGAGCCACATCTTCTGATGAATCTCGCCGTTTTGTCAGGGTAACATCAGAATGTGACAGATACATTTTCTGCCATTCCCAACCCTCCTCTTCACTATGAATAATAGACGAAGCTGGCATTTGTTGTAGCGTTATGCTGTCCCAATCAATACATATCAGATCTTCATCTATCTCTGATATCCTGCCTTGCCATGCCCCGATATTATTTCCTAAATCTGGATCTTTTACACCTTTTTTTACAGCAACCGAATCACCGATATTGAAAGCCATAGACCATTCTCCAATTTCCTTGTCTGTCTCTGCATTAAATCGCCTGCAATTTTTCCCGTATCATGAACGTTGGTTGGACTATCTCTATCTTCTGGTAAAATTACCCTTACAAAAATCCATTTTATGGACTTTTTAACTCACCGATTGGTTAATAATCTAGTAATTGAATTAATTGTTTTACATGAAAAAACAAAACCTTGAAATCTTAGTAAGTGAAATCAACATATTGGATGATTGCTTGTGAAAATAGGCTGTTGAGAAGTTTCCTGTTTAGGAATACTTATTATCTGGCCCAATATAGCGCTTAAAGGACATCTCTGCAAATACGGTCAAAATACCGGCATCTCTTATAACGTTATGATTTGTTTATGTTTAGTCAATTAATTATATACACTTTTTATTGACCAATCGATGAGTTTTAACCTTTACAAAAGTACAAACCAGCTCTAAAATGACCGGCAAATAAACACCAAAATCAACCGACCTCTCTAAAAATATGCTGCAACGAAGCACATTACAACATCTGCTTACTTGGCAAAACAAAAAAACGAGAAAACCGCTGGTCATCAGAGGGGCACGCCAAGTCGGAAAATCCTGTTTAGTCCGTCTGTTTGCTGAGCAGGCATCCCTAGACCTCATGGAGATCAACCTTGAACTCAATGAGGACTACATAGATTGCTTCACCTCGAAAGATCCCAGGCAGATTACAGCATTACTGGAACTCAAGGCCTCCCGGAAAATCCTGCCCGGTAAAACCCTGCTCTTTCTTGACGAGATTCAGGCCGCTCCCCAGATCCTCGCCACCCTGCGCTATTTTTACGAGCTGATGCCGGAACTCCACGTTATTGCTGCCGGTTCCCTGCTGGAATTCGTCCTCCAGGAACATACCTTTTCCATGCCGGTCGGTAGGATAGAGTACCTTCACCTCGGCCCGATGACCTTTAAGGAATTTTTGATCGGTATCGGCAAGGAACAGCTGTCCGCCTTTCTTGAGCAGTTCCAAACCACCGATGAATTACCCAAGGTTATTCACAACGATCTTATCCAAAATTTCAAAGTGTACTGCGCAGTGGGTGGAATGCCGGAGGCTGTTCAGGTCTATCAGGAAAGCGGCTCTATGCTCGAAGCAGATGCTGTCAAGCAGTCCATCCTGCTTACCTATAGGGATGATTTCAGTAAATACGGCCAACGGATCAACCGCCGCCTGCTCCAAAACGTGTTTCAAAGCCTTCTCCTGTATGTGGGGCAGAAACTGAAATACGTCAACCTGGATCGGAACGAAAAAAGCACGGAAGTGAAAAAGGCCCTGCATCTTTTGGAGCTGGCCCGTGTTTATGCACCGGTGTATCATACCTCTGCAAACGGCATTCCCTTACGCGCGGAATGCAATCAGAAGCTCACATTGAGCGGGTATTAACTATCTGAATTTCAAAGAAAAGCTATTTTTTGGAAAATAATATTTCAAAATATTTTATTTTTCCAGCAGAAGTAAGTTATTGTTTTTAATTCTCTTTATGTTAATCTGTCGGCATAAAAGAAATAGTTGCAAAAGCTTGTTTTTTCAAATGATTTAATTCAAAAAATATGATGTCAACCCGCTCAATGTGAGAGAAGGTGCAGAAGCCACTGTTTCTGGATGTCGGACTGCTGACCACAGCCTGCGGGATGAGTTATGCCGACATTGCCCATGCGGACGATGTCTCCCTGGTTAATACAGGTTCTCTGTGTGAACAGTTTGTTGGCCAGCACCTGTTGTATGCGCGACCACCCTATGAAGAACCGGAGCTTTTCTATTGGATGAGAGAGAAACGGCAGGCATCCTCAGAGGTCGATTACGTCTTGTCCGTGGGCAGCAGGATCTTTCCGGTGGAGGTCAAGGCGGGTAAAACCGGCACTCTGAAATCACTTCAGGTTTTTCTGCAAGAAAAGGAACGTACTCTGGGGATCCGTTTCAATGCCGACCTGCCAAGTTTGCATGAGGCAACCTTTTCTCTGTCCAAGACCTCCGGGATGTTTCGGTTGCTGTCCCTTCCCTTGTACTTGGTTGAAGAACTGCCGAGACTGATCAGAGCAACAGCTCTGGAGTGAAAGTACCCACAGATACTCACCC
This sequence comes from Candidatus Electrothrix laxa, assembly GCA_942492895.1. Classification (GTDB taxonomy): domain Bacteria; phylum Desulfobacterota; class Desulfobulbia; order Desulfobulbales; family Desulfobulbaceae; genus Electrothrix; species Electrothrix laxa. Next base: position 2,335,016 of record OW818652.1, on the reverse strand, counting down.
CTGCATCAGCTATCAGCAGTCTTCTCATGATTTTTTTTCCATGCCTGGAATTCAGAGAGCTTTAGCCGATATCGAGCCACATTGCCCTCGTGCAGACGCTCCAGACTGTCGAGCAGCATAGTTTTGAAGGCATCTTTGTCCTTTTCTGGAATCAGTGCATAGGTGAGTTGCTGAATATTTTCTGGGGATATCTTTTGATGACCACGGACAATGCTTTGCACGGCATGGATCAATGCCTCCCGATATTGAATCCGCAACGGATCCGGCTCAACCATGGTTTGGGTGATGGCCAGATACCGTTGGCATGAACGTTCATAGGCCCAAGTAAACACATCCCGCAGCAGATCAAGCTGATTGAATTCATATACGCCAAGAGTACCATCTATATAGGCCTGTTCAGGCACATCAATAAAAGAGAGCGGGCAGATATTATTGCAGATAAGGGGAATGTTCGCTCCCAGACGGGAGACACGCTTGTTTACGTCCTCAAAGGGTTGAAGATAAGGCAGTTGCACCATGACGAAGAAGGCCTGTTCGAATGGATCTGGTATTGCTGCGGCTTTCTGGAGAAAAAGACGGAAGCAATCTTCTAAAACCTGAGGCATGGCCAACGGATGGAAGACCGAACCTGAAATATCTACTGCTCGGCGACGTAACCGCCCTGAGGCATCTTCATCAGGGAGCAGATTTTCTGAGAGGAGGGCGTGCAGGTTGAGAAAGGTGAAGGAATTGAAGCCGACCTGGTCAGCCTCTTCAATGAGCATTTCTATGGCCGCTTTATGATTGAGGATCATCTGGGTTTCCCGCAGGTCTTTCCCCTCAGCTCTTTGACCAAAGGGGTGAGGCTTAAATATAATGTTTTATTTCGTAATATAGTATATGGTGCTTATTTTTAGAATTGATTTCCATTCCTTCCACTAAAAAATAATATGGCAACTATTATTCGAAATATTAACGGTAGCATCACCGTGTCTGTGACCATCACTCTTGAAGGCGACATGCTTGAAATGGAAAATAGCATATTGGATGCCGTAAATGATATGGGGTCTGCGGCGACGGGCGAAGCACTTAAACGTTTCGATACGGACGGTTCACCTATCATACTGAACGGGATCAAATTAACCTCTAAAAATAAAGATAGCAAGAAATATCAAACACCTTTTGGGGTAGCAGAAATTGAGCGCCATGTTTATCAAAGCTCAAAAGGAGGTCGTATTTTTTGTCCGTTGGAAGATTCTGCACGTACAATTTTTGCGGCGACCCCTAAATTTGCACAGCAGTTATCACACAAATATTCACAAGGCAATGCAAAGTCGGTTTGTGTTGATTTAAAAGAAAATCATAATCGTTCAATCGCCAAATCAACAGTGCAGAACGTGACGGATTGGGTCGGAAGTATAGCATGCGCTCAGGAGGAAAAATGGGAATATCAGCCCCCTGCACCGGACGAGCCGATCAGCACGATTGTTTTCAGCTTGGACGGAGCGTATCTCCTGATGGCGAATGACGGTTACCGTGAAGCGATGGTTGGCAATCTTTCTTTATACGACTGCGACGGCGAACGTCGGCACACCATTTATTTAGGTGAGGCGCCGGAGTACAGAAAAGCAAATTTTAAGAAACGCTACGAAGATGAAATTACGCGCCTTAAAGCACTTTATCCCGATGCACTTTATCTTGGTATTGCCGACGGCGCTAAAGATAACTGGACATTTTTAGAGTCGCATACTCAACGTCAATTAGTAGATTTTTATCATGTCACTGAATACCTGGCCAAAGCCTCCCATGCTGTTTATCCGAAAAAAACGACAATAGCTGAACGTAAAAGATGGCTATCGGAGTGTTGCTCATTGCTTAAGCATAAGAAAAATTCAGCTCAAACCATTTTGGATGAATTAAAGGCCGTCACAGCTTCTAAATTATCTGACACTATTAAAAAAGATCTTGAGGCGACAATAACTTATTTTTCTAATAATCTTGCAAAAAACAGAATGAATTATGCTCAGCATGTTGCTGAAAAACTACCGATTGGTTCAGGTGTTACCGAAGCCGCCTGCAAAACATTGGTTAAACAGCGACTTTGCGGGTCCGGTATGCGCTGGAAAACGAAAGGAGCCAAAGTCATATTAAGTTTACGAGCATTAGTTCAGACGACAGACAGGTGGCAACAATTTTGGGACAAGATTATTCAGTTTGGAGTCCGGTATGAAACAGAATAATACATCATGCTGAAGCCGCACCCGACCAAAGGCAATCAATCTTTCCGTGTCGAGACGGTCGTACGTATTCCCTTCCAGCCGGGAAGAGGACCAGGAGAGATCAATCAGGAGCCGGTTGAGAATTTCTCTGGCATAGGTACCGGCAGGGTGTTCTCCCACCGAGGTGCGTCCCATCTCATGAAATTGGCTGCGTAATGCTTCTGAAAGATAAAAGGTGCGGCCCGGCTCGTACTCTTCCAGGAACGAACGATGATACCCCACCGGCTTACGCTGTATAAGCGGTTGCCGCACGAGTTCCTTGATGATACCTCCCTCTGAAGAAACAGGAATGTAGGAATCGCCCGGCACTGTATTTGCTGCCGGAGTGACGAGTGCGGGTGCCGGTTTGTAACGCAGGGAGATGCTTTCGCCTTCGGTGATGACTCGTTTATCCTCCAGAAGTTGTTTCAGGCGTCGCTGTAATGTTCGGCGATTGATATGAGGTAAGTGGCTGAGCAAGGCTTTTCCCAATGCGGATATTCCAAGCCCTTGGGGATGTTCAGCGAGAACTCGCACGATTGTATCCAATTCTTCAGCAGGTATAAGACGTGACATGGGATTATTCCGGAAATGAGCAGTAAAAAGTAAATGTTCACGCCATCTCTTTCAAAGCGCGACAGTATTGCGTGACAGTAATATGGCACGCTTTAGTGTCGCGCGTCAACGAAAAGAAAAAAAGAGCTTATCTCTCAGAAAGAGGCAAATCCAACGCCTTTAGGACCCTGTCCGCTTTCATCAGCTTGGCTTCTCACCTACCAAACGTATCTCCCAACCATTCAACAAATCCTCGGCAACAGCTCACCAGGCAGCATATCCAGCAGTCGCGTTCCGCCGATGGCTGTTTGTAAGCGAACCTCTGCCTTTTTTGCGTTGATGACCCTGCCGATAATAGCGGCATTTTCGCCGTACTTGGTTTGACGCATTGTTGCCAGCACGGCCTCGGCATCTTCCGGCGGCACAAAGGTCACTAATTTACCCTCGTTCGCGATAAAGAGCGGATCAAAACCCAGCATTTCGCAGGCTGCCCGGACCGCAGATTTGACAGGCAGTTTCTCTTCTTCAATCAGCAGGCTGACCCCGGATTGCTCGGCAATCTCGACCAAAGAGGTCGCTAAGCCGCCCCGGGTGGGATCACGCAGGGTATGGATCTCGCCAGCGGCCAGCATGGCCTGGACCAGGTGATTGAGTGGGGCCGCATCGCTGATCAGATCAGTATCAAAGCCCAAGCCTTCACGGGCAGCCAGTACAGCGATACCATGATCTCCCAGAGTGCCGGAAACAATGATTACGTCTCCTGGTCGGGCATTGGCCCCGGAGATCTGCACCCCCTGATTCACCATCCCAACCCCGGAGGTGTTGATGAACATTTTATCGGCGCTCCCTCGCTGCACCACCTTGGTGTCACCGGCAGCAAAATGAATGCCTGCTTCCTGAGCTGCTGTCCGCATGGAGGCCAGTACCTGCCGAAGAGTGGCAAAGGGCAGGCCTTCTTCCAGGATAAAGCCGCAGGTCAGGGCCAAGGGCTTGGCTCCGACCATGGCTAGATCATTCACGGTTCCGCAAACCGCCAAGTGACCGATATCCCCGCCAGGAAAGAAGAGGGGCTCAACCACATGGGAGTCGGTGCTCAGGGCCAAGCGTTGGCTTGGTCGTTGGTCCTGATGTAGAGTTGCGATGATTGCCGCATCGTCCAGGGCCCGTGGAGCTGCTTCTCCCAGTTCCGGGAGAAAGACCTGTTCAATCAGGTCCCGGCTCAGGGTGCCGCCGGAGCCATGCCCGAGAAGAACGGTTTCCTTGGGGCGATGTGGGGTAGGGCAGGCAGCATTTGCAAAATCAGGTTGATTCATGATGTTTATATTTTTTTATCCCTCCCCGAAGGGAGGGATGGGAGTTTATATGGACGTACCGGGGACTCCTTGGAGTCCCCGCCCCGCTTTTATGTTTTGTTATTCCTCTGATATCTATAATAGGCAGCGCAGGCACCTTCTGAGGAAACCATGGGAGCGCCCAACGGAGTTTGCGGGGTGCATTCTTTGCAAAAAGCAGGGCATTGCACGGTTTTTTTCAAACCCTGGAGGATCTCGCCAGCAATGCAGAGTGGGGATTCTTGGGTGTGCAGATCCTGGACCTCGAATTTTTGTTCTGCATCAAAGGCAGCAAGCTCTGGTTGCAGGCTCCAGCCACTTTTTGGGATGGTACTAATGCCCCGCCATTTGCGATCAACAGTTTGAAAGGCCTGTTGGATGCTCTGTTGGGCCGCTGTATTGCCCTGCTGGTTGACCGCTCGGAGGTACTGGTTTTCCACCTGGGCCTGTCCCGCTTCCAGTTGTTTGATGGTTGCGTACAGGCCCCGGAGCAGATCAACAGGCTCAAAACCGGTGACCACGATGGGCACCTGATAGGTTTCAGCAAGGGGCAGATATTCATGAAAACCCATGACCGCGCAGACGTGGCCTGCTGCCAAAAATCCTTGGACCCGGCAGGTCTCTGTCTGGAGAATGGCCTCCATAGCAGGCGGGACTCGGACTTGGGCCGTGATGATGGAGAAATTTTTCACTCCTTTTTTTTGGGCCAACAGGACCGCCATTGCATTGGCCGGGGCCGTGGTCTCAAAGCCGATAGCAAAGAAAACCACCTCTTTTTTTGGATGGGCTTCAGCCAGTTGGACGGCCTCCAGGGGTGAGTAAACCACCCGCACGTCGCCCCCCTTGGCCCGCACAGAAAAGAGATCGGTGCTGGAACCGGGCACCCGCAGCATATCACCGTAAGAGGTGAAGATAACCTCTGGTCGAGAGGCTATAGCAATAGCCTTGTCGATCTGCTCCAGTGGAGTCACACAGACTGGGCAGCCCGGCCCGTGGACGAGCTCAATCTGCGGGGGTAGCAGGGCATCTAGACCGTGGCGGAGAAAGGAATGGGTCTGGCCGCCGCAGATCTCCATGATTACCCAGTGTTGGGTCACAAGCTCCTTAATTTCTTGAAGCAGGGCCTTGACCTGGGCCGGATCGCGGTATTCATCAAGATACTTCATTGTCAAAGCGGGAGACCTCCTGGATCAGCTGGATGTTTTTCTGGGCCTCGGTCTCATTCATCAGGCTGATGGCAAAGCCTGCATGAACCAGGGCATAATCACCCAGCTCTGCTTCGGGGACAAACTCTAGGCAGATCTCCTTGGCAATCCCGCCGAAGTCGATCTTGGACATACGGAGCGCATTTTTCTGATAGATCTCAGTTATTTTTCCTGGGATGGCAAGACACATGGTTTTTCTCAGTTTATATGAAAATACTCAGGGTGTTACCCTGAGCTGGTTAGATCTAGCCCCTTTGGGGCTTCTCTCCTAGCTGTCGAGTATTTGATGATGGGCCACAGCGAGTTGTCCCAGGGCCAGGCCGCCGTCATTACATGGAACCTGCTGATGGCAATAGACGGTCAGGTTGTTTTTTTCTAAGCCGTTGCGGACCAGATCAAGCAGAAGTTGATTTTGCCAGACCCCGCCGGACAGGGCCACCTCGTGGAGGCCTGTTGCTGCACGGGCCTGGAGGCAGAGGTCAATGGCCAGTCGGGCAATGGTGTGATGGAGCCGTGCCCCGATCAGACTGGCTGGTTCTTTGTTGCGGACATCCTCGATCATGGCTCGAAAGAGCTCCAGCAGAGGAATCGCTCTGTCCGCTGTATCAGGATCCGGTGTGTCAGGAGAGAAAGAATAGGGTGCATAAGCGGCATAAGGGGCTGCCGAGGTTAGATAGGGCCTGGATATCACCTCCAGCTCAATGGCGGCTTGGCCCTCATAGCTGACCTGATTGCGGATACCGATCAGGCTGGCTGCTGCGTCAAAGAGCCGCCCCAGCGAAGAGGTCAGCGGGCAATTGATCTGCTTATCCACCTGCTGCCGGATAATGGTAATCGCCTGTGGATCAATATTATCGAGAAAAGGCAGGTCGTCAAGCTCCATACTGTCGATGCCAAGGGCGTGGGCAGCCCCGACCGCTATCCGCCAAGGCTGGCGGATGGCTGCCTCGCCACCGGGCAAGGGCAGATATTGGAGATGGGCAAAGCGTTCGCACTGTCCGTAGGAGGCAATCAGAACCTCTCCGCCCCAGATGGTGCCGTCAGGGCCAAAGCCGGTACCGTCAAAGGCAAGGCCGATGAGTCGCCGACCCTCCAGGCCGTTATCCACCATGCAGGCTGCTATATGAGCATGGTGATGCTGAATCGTGATGCAGGGGAGTCCGTGTTGTCGAGCGGTTTGCCGGGTATATTGTTGAGCATAACGGGTGGTGAAGTGTTGCGGGTGGAGATCATGGGCGATGGATTCCGGCTGGATGCGAAAGAGCTGGCTGGCCTGCTCCACCGTCTCTGCAAAGGCGGTGCAGATCGCAGCCTCGTCCATATCACCGATATGCTGACTAAGAAAGGCTTGGGTTCCGTCAGCAAGACAGAAGGTGTTCTTCATCTGACCGCCCACGGCAAGGATGGGTGGAACTGCAAAGGGCAGCTGGATAGGGGAGGGGGCATAGCCCCGGCTTCTGCGGAGAAAGGTTGGCGAGCCAGAGCGATCTGTTCTCACCACCGAATCATCGCAAGGGGCAAGAATGGGCCGGTCATGGAGAAGGAGGGCGTCAGCTAATGATTCAAGCTGATTAAGGGCCTCTTCATTCTCGGTGATAATTGGTTCACCGCTGCGGTTGCCGCTGGTCATCACCAAGAGGGGCGGGACAGGCTCACTGTTCAGAGTCGGATCAGTCTGGTTGAGCAGAAGCAGGTGGAGTGGGGTGTAGGGCAGCATGCAGCCTAGCTGGTCTAGGTTGGGGGCAACGTCTTCATATTCTGCATATTGGTGGTTTTCGAGCCCAGTCTTGAAAGACTGGGCTCTTATCGGCTGTCCCTCCGGGACGCATTCTTCCCCCCCTTTACGAGGGGCATAAAAAATAATATCCCCATTTTCAGTTGCAGGGGCAGACCTGCGTGTCTGCCCGGTACGAAAGGGCAAACACATAGGTTTACCCCTACGGTTCCTGATGTTCAGGAGGACGATCGGTTTTTCCGATCCCAGAAGAAGGTTCTCCTCAGCCTCGCTCATCTGACAAATTTTCCTGATCTGCTCCAAATCTGCCGCCATCAGGGCAAAGGGTTTGTCCGGGCGGTTTTTGTGACGGCGGAGTTCGGCAATCGCAGCGGGATTATTTGCATCACAGGCCAGATGAAAGCCACCCAAGCCTTTAATGGCGAGGATTTTCCCCTCGCGTAAAAGACGACGGGCTGCGAGTAGGGCATCCAGATCTGTAGGGGCAGACCTGTGTGTCTGCCCTACGGGAATACAAGGGGCATGCAAGGCAAGGCACGGCCCACAGACCGGGCAGGCAGAGGCCTGGGCATGAAAACGACGATCAAGCGGATTATCATATTCAGTCTGGCAATCCGGGCAGAGCGGAAAGTTTGCCATGACCGTATTGGTTCGATCAATAGGCAGGTCCCTGATAATAGTGAAACGAGGTCCGCAATTGGTGCAGCTGAGAAAGGGGTAGAGATAGCGCCGATCTGTTGGGTTAAGTAGCTCCTGCGCACAGTCTGAGCAAAGGGATGCATCCGGGGTAATAGGAGTGATGGACTGGCGTTTGCCGGGTTGTTCCGCAGAGGGCAGGATGGTAAAATCTGTGTACTGGTCCATATACTGCTGGGCAGAGGTATCCGGCTCGGTGTTCACCGCATCAATACGGGCCAAGGGTGGAGCTTCCTTGCTAAGGCTGTCCAGAAAATCCTCTATAATTGAGGACTGTCCCTGAAGGAGGATTTCCACCCCAGCAGAGGTGTTACGTACCCTGCCGTTGAGACCCAACCCTGTGGCTAACCCATACACAAAGGGGCGAAAACCAACCCCCTGCACCAGCCCCTGTACCCGAATAAACATTATTTCGGTTACTACGGGGTGATGGCCGCATTGGCCTGGCTAAGCAGCCAGTCAGCCCAGGCGTCCACGCCTTCACCTGTCTGGCAGGAAAGCGGGAAGATGGCAATGCCGGGATTAAGGACTTCAACGCCTTGGCGGAAATAATCCATATCAAAGGGCACATACGGCAGGAGGTCAATCTTGTTGATGATCAGGGCCTGCATGCCCATGTACATGCCAGGGTATTTATAGGGCTTATCATCACCCTCGGGGATGGAGGCTATCACCACGTTGAGATGGGTGCCGAGCTGGAAATTGGCCGGGCAGATCAGATTGCCTACGTTTTCCACCACCACTAGGTCAATATCGTCCAGGGGCAGCTGGCTGAGGGCATCTTCCATCATCACCGCATCCAGATGGCATTCCCCGCCGGTGTTGACCTGAACCGCTGGCATGCCCGCCGCAATGGCCCTGTCCGTATCAATGGATCCTGCTGGGTCGCCTTCAATTACCCCGAGCCGCAACCGTCCCTTGAGGGCCTCCAGGGTTTTGAGCAGAATGCTGGTCTTGCCTGCACCAGGGGAGGCCATGATGTTGATCCCGTAAACATTTTTTTGATGCAGCAGGCTGTGGTTACGCTGGGCTATCCTGTCATTTGCAGACAGAATGTTTTCCACCACTGCAACCCGTGTTGTACTATGAGTAGCATGACTGTGAGTATGACTATGACCTTCGCACATATTATTTCTCCAATAAGCTGCCATCCCGGCCCATTAGGCCGGGATGGCATTCATATAAGTTATTCAACATCAATACTGTCCACCTGAAATTCCCGGCCTCCACTGACCCGTACCGCGCTGCTTTGGCAGGAAGGGCAGGTGAAGGTCTCGTTGCCGGGATGAAAGACATGGTCGCAGGCGGTGCAGGTCATCTCGCCGGGGATGCGCTCGAAATGGAGCTGTGCCTCTGCTGCCTGGGTGTTCTCGGCAATGATCTCCCAATAGAATTGTACTGAATCATCGACAATGGAGGAGAATTGCCCGATTACCAGATTGACCTGCTGGACTTTTCTGTCCTTGGCGTGTTGCAGGACGATGTCAAGGATGCTCTGGGTGACGGAGAGTTCGTGCATGGGTTTCATCCTGCGGTAGGGGCATCTCTCAGCGGAATGCCGCTCTGGTTGCTGATTTGTTCGGTGGCTCGGTAGCTCACACCGTTTTTTTCGAGGATGGGGGAGGTGTGCCGGAGAGATGGTATACCGGTTTGTATGGCAGGAGTCATTGTTTTCTCCCCACCTTGTAGACTGCTGCCGGAGAACGTATTTCTATTGCATCCTGTGACCAGTTCAGTGAAATTGGCTGCAAGTTGGAAAAATCTACATTCTCAATCTCGTAAATTGCGGGCTTTATGAATCTATCAATAAATACAGACATGACCTTACCAGCTTCTCGCTCCATGTGCTGCCAGGCATCTTCTCCTAGAAAACATTCGCCCCCGCATGCAACAAATTTTGCAGATAATTCTGTAAGCCGTTGAGAAGGGGTCGGATCTAGAACTAAAAGAATGGGTATCAGTCCTGCCGCTTCAGCCTCTCCAGGGAATGACAGCTCTTCGCCAAAGCGTCCCTGACCGCTTGCGGCAATAGTAACCCGTAATTTAAATTCGTAAACAGTCGATGTTGATGGCACGAAACAGTCTATTTGCCGTCCTTTATCGGTCGGAAGCCCTTGGGTATCAACTCTTTTGACAGGGGAATTTCGTGCGCCTACCGGTTTACCGCCAAGGCAACTGGCAAGCAAGGGCTCAAACAGATATCCTGTTTCCTGAGCAGCCCTGTTGTCAATATCGTAAATCCATTTTCTCCATACCATCCAGTGGACTTGGAGCTCGGTATCACAGACACCGAATTCCAACAACCCTCTCGGGCCGATTTGGTCCATTGTGGGGAGCGGCTGATGACGAAGTATTCTTCGGTATTTCATCCTGCGTCGGTGCAGCGCAGCTAAATTTTCAATGAAGAGCCCAAAATCGTTATCTTTTCCAAAGCACCGCTGAAGATATGATTCAATATCGACTGGTTGCAAGGTGGTTGATCCTGCTTCCTCGAACCAGGATAAAGGAATTGTATAATAATCCTTATTTGGTAGCTCAACAGGAGGGATTAGGAGTTCTTCGTGATCCCAGCCGAGGTTGAGCAGAGCAAGAGAAATGAGTGCATGAATTTCGGTGTCTGAAATGACTACTTGCGCTTCTCCGCTACCATGCATTTTGCATCTTGTATAAAGATTTCGGATAAAAGCGGCATTAGGCATATGTTTTCTCGAATAAGGATAATTGGATAGATTTTTTTCTCTGTTGCAACTGCGATAAAAGTTCGTTGGTTCGGGCAAGGGCAGGACTCATAGCATTGGCTTTGGTCAGCACTGTGCCTAAAAGTCTTCCATCTGACGCATGATTAATCTGGAAGCCATATTGCTTTTTGATGTGGTCGGCAAAAGTAAACGCCAGCATAGGAGGGATTGCATTTCCTATTTGCTGGATGCGCTCCGAAGCACTGCCGCAGAATGTGAAGGTATCCGGGAAGGTCTGGATTCGGGCACATTCCCGTAAGGTCAACGGCCTGTCCTGTGTAGGATGAATCAACTCTCTGGTTGCAGCACCCGTAATGGTGAGGCAGGGTTGATTTGCGTACAGCCTTTTTAATCCTGATGGGGGCCCACCACGTTTTTCTGTTGGCATCCCATCAGCAACCCGTCGATTTGCCCGTTTTTTAAAGGAGTCATGCTGTAATCTGTCCGGCAAGTCTTTCATTGTCTGGCCGGGTTTGAGAGCGCAAATACGCTCTTTTTGAATCCCTTCAATAATCGGCGAACAATGATCATCTACCGTATGTTTTTTCTTTTTTTCTCCACCAAGGATGTCATGAATTGTCGACAGGACCGTGTGTCCCCCATGTTTTTGAGCAGGAGCGGGAAGGTCGGCAATTGCATCTGAAATTGTGTTTTCAGAGTCTTTAAATATTCTTCCACTCACTTTGCTTGTTGGTCGGGGCATTTCAAAGTGTAAACCGAGCCGATTGCCAACTATTACAACTCGCTTCCTTCGTTGGGGAATGCCGTATTCATGTGCATATATTTTCTCAATCCTAATTTCATATCCTAACTCGATAAACGCTTTGGCGGCTTCTGTTATATAGGTACCCCGGTTTGCGGTAAGCAGCCCCTCGACATTTTCCATTAAAAACCATTTCGGTTTTAATATTTTGAGAGCGTGTACATAGCTTTTGAGAAGATGATTTCTTGGGTCATCCCAAAAACGACTACCAGCTGTGGAAAATCCTTGGCAGGGCGGCCCGCCGATGAGTATATCCAATTGTTCTGGAAGCAGATTAAGATCAAGTAACAACTGCTTAAAATCAATTTTATCTATATCAACTTGCTCGACTTTTGTGTTCGGAAAGTTTGTTTTATAGGTGGCAACAGCGGTTTTGTTGATATCAGAGGCGTATAGAATGTCAAATCTGGCTTGCTGAAAGCCGTAAGAGCATCCTCCTGCGCCGCAAAAAAGGCTTATTGCTGTTGGGTTTTCTGTTTTTTTCATTTTAGATGCCGCTCTGTTTGCTGACTTCTTCGGCTACTCGCCAGCCTACGCCATCATCTCCGAGGATGGGATTGCCTAGGCCGACTATGAGGGTTTTTCTTTGAGGATTAATATTCATATTGATATGTTACGAGTGACTACAATGTTGCCGTGAATATGTTAAAAGTTTCTGATAGCGTGGGTCATCCTGTAATTCAGGAGAAGCCTTTGCTATAGCGTCAAGACAGTGAGGTAATTCACGCGGCCCCCATTGCTGGTTATCAATCATCCTGTTGAGTAGCTGGAGTGCATCCGTTGGAAATTGGCTGCACAAACTGGATTCGTGCAGGCGATCCACGACGTAGTCTGGGTGGGCAATCGGTTGCAGCCAATCTTGTACAGCCTCTAGAGCTGATGGAAATTCAGAGCCTGCGGCAATGCTCAACCGAGCCAATGATTCAGCGATCATTTTGGTCATGAGATCAAGCGACTTGGGCCATACGTTGTGCCAGAAAGGCTGGGCGCGATTCCTCCAATAATCCTCTCGTTGATCGCCTGCCCCTTCAAGGGCCTGTGAAAGTGCTTGTGCGGCTTCCTGCAATCCTTCTTGAGGGAGTGCCTTAAGGGCCTTCTGGAAATCTTCTGCCTCGTAATTATCTACAGAGGCTAGAGCAGCATAGGTTAAGAATGCAGCGAATTGGCTGGCATGATCTCCTAATTCTTTGTAGTGGTATGCGGTTTCGAGAAATTGCGATTTAAACGCAATGAGTAGCGGCAGGTACAGCCGTGGGGACCAGAGGAATCCTTCCCAGGCAGCTTTGGCTTCTATTGAATTTTTTGTCCAATCGAATAGCGGTAAAAGATGTTTCTCCGTCCAAGGTCTGTCCACACGAAAAAGTGTGATCAAACGTGAAGCCAAGATAACCCTTCCGTGACGGAATGGGCTGACTCGTGAATCAAAAATCTGTGTAAATAGAGGTTTTATATCGGCTGGCAGGCGATCATTGTCGTTTGGTTTACGTTTGAGCCACAGATTAAGCAGAGCCTGTGTAATATATCCAATCGGATGATTAATAGCTGCGTTGACAGGTTGACTGATAGGCTCGCCGGTATCTGGTTCATCTGAGTTCAGTTTGAACGTTATCTTTAATACTCGGTTGCTCAAGTCCAATAGGATAGTTTCATGCTGATCAATGGATTGAGAAATTTCCTTAAGCCACCAAGCGACGCTGTGCATGTTTTCTTGTAGCACCTTGTCAGGCATGCTTTGCACCAGCGGCGCAGCGTAATGCCACGAACGCAGTGCCATTCCCTTTTCGCTCCAAACTTGTAATGCCACTCGCCAACGGTCAGTTGGCCACTTTTCTTCTTTCGAAAGGTCGCAGAGAGCAAGCAAGCTGTGAAAAAAACGGGTGCGACAGATGTCGCGCCAGGTATCTTCGTATAAGGGATGTTTTTTTGGTGGTGGTTGCTTAAGCCACTCAACGAGATCGGATCGTTTGCGGGGAGCAATATCGATATCGCGTTTTTTTTCGTAGTCAGGATCTCTGGTGCCACCCATCCAGATTGAAAATTCATCACTCTCGTTTTTAGCCAGTTTCCAGCCTGGATGGGCATCTGACAAGGTAACTAAGCGGTCTGTAGCTTTTTTGCCTAAAGTGAGGCCTGATGCGTTAAGCTTGGCTAGGCGAAGCCATACCGAATGATCAACTAGCTCCTGCCAACTTTGGAGCTGGAGGTCTTTTTGATACATGTCACGAGGGGGGCCAGCTAAAATGGCGTCTTCTAGTCGACTTTGAGTTGACGCTGTAAGTTGATTGCCTTGCATCACGCTGAGACGCATCGCTTCCCGTCGTGTATCAGTGGCCCATAACCACCGGGCATTTTCATTTACTAGCCAACATACCCATTCTTCGGGGGCTATACAGTCGTCATGACTGGCAGCAAAGAGTGCTAGGCGTTTAAAGGTTGGGTAGGGTAAGTCGAACCAGTCTTGAGCTATACGAGTGGCGCGTGGTGAATCTCGTTTTTTTGTCTCTAGCCATGCATCTCGTAACAGCTCAATCAACGTTACCCAGTCATGGAACCCTTGGTTCTGGCTATGCGGACTAATTGACGGTAAGTGCCAGTGCGACTGGTCACTATGGCTGTCAGCCTCACCTAATTCACGCAACAAATTCAGAGCATCACGGAGTAGTTGTTGGAAATCATTAAGTAGCTCCGGCAAGATTGTTTGCCATTGCTCGCTATTCAAGTGAGAAAGAGATGAATGGACGTGATCATCTGCCAGCACCAGCTCGCAATCAATCAATTGCTTGACGGGTGTGGCTTCGTCTGTATTTTCTTCGTCTGCATCCCAGCGAAACGGTTTTTTCAGTATAATTTTTGGAGCCAGTATCTCCCGTAGTTCTAAACGCAGGGTGGTTGTCAATCCATCATACTTGAGGCGGTTTTTCCAGCGAAAGAGATCCTGATCATGCCACTGTGACTTTATTTTTCCGGCCAAAAGCAAACGCCATAGCGTTTTCATAAAAGAACTTGGGATGGCGTTAGGAGCTTGTACCTGGATTTCCTCTAGTTCTTTGGTGTTGTTTTCCTGCTGTAGTCGGGAGAGATGATCTAACTTATGCTCTATAAACCATGAAAACTGGTCAGATAGCTGGCCCCCTTTTTCTGCTAACCAGATGATCAATTCTGGATCATTTAAGTGGCGAACGAACCAAGGGGCTAAGCTGAGCATCACATCATCCCATTGACTATTGGCAAGTCTACCAGAAACAAGTCCCATCCACGGCGTGTTACTATACGATGCAGGACGGTCAATTAGGCTAAATTTTAATTCATCATCTTGGTCAGCACTTGGAGGCACTCCAAAATGATTTAAGTCATCATGTTTGTAACGATATTCTGAGAATGCTTCTAACCATTCGAGGGGAGGAGCAGGATTGAAATTTGCAAAGCGTTTTGCGGGTAGGCCCGACTTATCTGATAATGCCCAAAGCATCCTGCCAACGAAATCATCTTGCACTGTGCTTTCGGATGGTCGAGCCAAGGCGTAATCAACTACAATGCGCTCTTTGCCGAGAATGCCATTTTGATAGGTTTCGGCCCAGGCTTTCAGAGTATTGTGTAAAGCGGAGTGATCATGACCTCCCGTAGGAACTTCGTACAGAATGGGTGTAACACCCTTTGCCTCCCATTCGACAGTCATGTCATATTGGTGCTTGGGGGCGCAGGAACCCAGTGCGTAGGCTTGAGGGGTTACTTCTCCCAACATTCGATCAGCAGCCAGAGCATCCATCATGTAGCGCAAGACGGGGTCTTCGATACTGTACCCGATGAAGCAAACTACGTAGTTTCGGAATAACTCGCTGACGAACCTTGAAGCCCAGCGTTCAGTCAGGTAAGCAAGGCCAAAGTCACCGCTGGTAATGATTAACCGGTGCAGCGCACTGTCATCGGGTTTGGCTGGTAACAGCCCATGCAGGTAAACAAGCCCGTTCCAACGGCTGTTTTTAGGAATAGGCAACGTTGGGGCCGCAAATGCATCATGAGGCTGCTTCATTCGCCTTGCCATTTGCTCGAAAATACGGTCAAAATTCGTGGTGACTAGGCGTAGTATCTTGTCGCGGTTGCGGGCTAGTTGCAGCAATGCTGTATGGGTATCAGTAGCTCCTTTGCGGCGTAATTTAGGTTTTAAGGCTTGCTCCAATTTTTGACGAACTGCAACGCGTTGGCCAGGAATACGCCGCTCCAGTAAGTCTAGTGTAGCGTCATACCTGCAATTATAATAGGCATCCTGCTCAATAGGAGTGAGAGAGGTTCCCAAGCGTTTGTAGATATCGTCCACCAATCCTTTAAATCCCGGCAATCCAGCAGGATAGGAAATACCAGCACCGCAAAAAAATACGACATTCCCATCTTCGTGTGCCTGTAAAAGCGCGTCTGGTATATCCGGGCCGTTGGCTACGAATTGCATTGGGTATTCCTTGGAATCATATCAGCCATTATTTGGTGGGTGAAGAGAAAAAGTCAGGTTATTCTCAAGTGGTGTGATAGAAATTATTCGAATTAAAAATAAAATTATAACCAAGATAAGAGTCTATCTCTTTCGGGTCAACAGAAAAGTTTTTATTTACAATGTAATCATTTTCTGATTACATTGTAAGTATGCAATATAAAATCTTCGGCAAAAAGAGCGTGTTGAAAAAGATCTCCAAGCTACCTGCTCATATCCAAAAAAGCTGGTACTGCTGATTGATGATCTCAAAGACAGTGGCCCGGTGGCACACCACTGGCCGAACTACAGCAAGCTCTCGGCTGACCAGTATCATTGCCACTTGGCACGAAAGTGGGTGGCGTGCTGGCGGATGGAGGAAGGAACCATAAAAATTGAGGTGTACTATGCAGGCTCTCGTGAAAACGCCCCGTACTGATATCCGCATCCAAGGCGAGATTCCACCTCGTCTTCTTGACATGCTGCGGAGCGAGTACGGCAACAAGCTGCAAATTAACAGAGATGACGAATACGTCGAGATAACGGAAAGCGACTGGTACAAGGAAACCAAAGCAGCTACATCACCCGGCGATGCCATGCGCATCTATCGGAAAAATAAGGAAATGACTCAGGCGCAACTTGGCGAAAAACTGGGTACTGTTCCCCGGCAACTTGTTTCCAATATGGAGTGTGGCAAACGAACCATCAGTCTGGCAACTGCCAAAAAGCTCGCTGCCATCTTCAATGTTTCGGCTAGCCGTTTTCTTGATTTGTAAAACGTACGGGCGGATTTTGCACCGCCCGTGTTTTTCTAATCCAAAAACTGCGTAATAACATCCACCAGCTCACCATGCTGGTTATGCAAGCAAACCTTCAACGGCACCTAGCCGGGAAGCGGATTCAGCGAATATACCCCTGTTCTTCAAGGTAAAGGAAAATCTCCTGTACCGCTTCCGCCGGGGTCATCTTTGAGGTATCAATAACGATTTCCGGCTTGGTCGGAGGGATATAGGGGTCTGATATTCCTGTTACCCCTTTGACGAGCCCGGCCCGAGCCTTTGCGTACAGCCCCTTACGGTCACGCTGCTCACAGACCTCCAACGGCGTTGCGATATGAATCTCAATAAATCCTCCGTAACGGCTGATGAGCTTTCGGTTTTCCAGGCGCGATTCTTCATAGGGCGCAATGGGTGCGCAAAGGGCGATGCCGCCGTTCTTGGTGATTTCGCTGGCCACAAAGCCAATTCGGGTGACATTGAGATTGCGGTGTTCCTCGGAGAATGTCAGTTCCGAGGAGAGATTTTTGCGGACAATGTCGCCGTCCAGCAGGGTGACCGGGCGGTCACGCATCTCCATAAAGCGCACCATCAGGACCTTAGCAATGGTTGATTTTCCGGATCCAGACAGGCCGGTGAGAAAAACAGTGAGGCCCTGCTTGGAGCGCGGCGGAAAAGAACGGCGCAGTTCGGCGACAACGTTGGGGAAAGAAAACCATTCCGGGACGTTTTCACCTTGTTCCAGGCGTCGTTTTAACTCTTTGGAGTTAATGTGTCTGACCTTCTCGTCAGGTATGTCGGCAAGGTAGAAGTATTTTCCTTGTTCCTCGGCATAGCCCATAGCTCGTTCTGGAACCATTTCGATACCGGTCTCTTCTGCCATTGAGGCAACAAGTTGCTGGGCTTCGCCTTGGGGATAGAACAGGTTGATATTGGTGCCAGCAAAGGGGTCGCCGTGGTCTGTTGCTACAATAAAATGAGTACACCCGTAATTTTTGCGTATCAGGGCGTGCCAGAGCGCCTCTCTGGGGCCAGCGTATCGTTCCGCCAGTGGGATAATTCCAAGCTGGATCATATTGCGGGGGAAATGTTTGACAAACTCTTGATAACAATGCACATGGGTGTAATGCTCCATATTGCCGGGATGATCCAGGCCGACCACCGGATGCAGGAAAAGAGATCCTCCGGTTTCACGGGCCGCTGCTAGGACCATCTCTCGATGGGCGCAGTGCAGGTATTCTCTGGTATGAAAGCCCACCACTCGTCGCCAGCCGTACTGGAGAAAACGGCGGTTGGTCTCTGCTGGAGTGAGACGGAGGTCGCAAAAATCATAATGGATGGGCAGAGTCACGCCTTCTACGGTTCCGCCTATATACCAGTCTTTAACTTCGGCAAACAGGGCCTGGGTACCGGGATGCTGATCAGGGTCCTCTGTGCCGTAGACGGCTTTTGCTTCTGCTTTTTTATCAGCTTTCCAGATGTCACTGACAGTGAGAATTGCCAGGAGGAAACCTTCTTGATCGTTGAGTCCTATGCACTGTCCCGGTTGCAGGGAAGCGGCGAACTCTTCGTTCACATCAAGGCAGATGGGAACGGGCCAGACAGACCCGTCAGTCAGGCGCATTTCTTTGAGCACGCTCTCGTAATCTTCCCGGCCCAGAAAGCCTGACAGTGGGTAAAAAGCTCGATTAAGCAGAGACTCAAGGTCGCGAAGCTGCCGCCTGTTGAGATCAGTTGATATCAGATGTACAGCCTCGGATCGCAACTGTTTGGCCCGACAGGAGTGAACGATCAGGCTCTCAGAGTAGGATGTAGTAGGAGAAAGGTTGTCTTTCATGGATGGTAGATTGTTTGATTTATAGGGTAAAATGATGTTTGTTCATTTGTGCGGTATGCCGAGACTCAGAGTGCCGCCAGTATGCAGCCAGTATAACTTCGTAAACTGTACAGGGTATCTTCTGTAAAAAAAAGATGAAACTGTAAAAAAGAAATATTGTTGCGCAGCAATAATATTTTTAAGATTCCGTTCTAACGTCTCGTAACGTCATGTTTTTCCTTGTTGACTTTCAAGTGTAGACAAGCCTATAGTACAATTACTCCGGGGCGTGATAGATAGCGTGAAAGGCAATGCCTGTGCGAGCAGGCGACAGATTAAAAAATCAAGAAGGAAGGCATTATGAAATCATTCTACTTGGCTCTGTTCTTTGTTTTTTCCCTGACGACTTCGGCAGCTGCTGTTATCAATATTAATACAGCAAGCTTGGAAGAATTGACCTCTTTGCCTGGTATAGGGCAGGTCAAAGCTGAATCGATTATCAAGTATCGGCAGGAGAAAGGCCTGTTTCAAAAGGTTGATGAGCTGAAAAACGTTTATGGAATTGGTGCCAAAATTGTTGCACGGCTCAAAGACGAGATCACTGTGGGGGAGGACTCCTCGGCTACGGGTGCAGCAACCACTGTGAATAAAGAAAACAAAATTACAGTGCAGAAAGCGCAGGAGGAACAGGCTGTATCAACGACGCCTCCTGCCAAAAAATAACAGGATGACGCAAAAAAAACTAAGGGGAGCTATGGGGTAGTCCCATGATGTGGCAAAGACCAAGGCTCCCTTTGTCAGCATGTTTTTAGTAGATTTAAGAAAATAGGAAAGAACGCTATCATCTCTCGTCCAATCTTGTTGCTGCCAGAATAAGGGCATCATGCAAGGGCACGAGATCGACAGTTGATGGAATTCCATGTACCCCTTTACAGGTCTTGATTGTCGGAGATTCCCAGGAAAGCATTTCTGTCACCGCATTCACCCCCTGCTGTCCGGCAGCTTCGGCCTCAAGGAGATTTCCTTTACGGATTCGAATGATTCCTCTCTCGCTTTTTGTATTAATAACAACGACATCTGTTGAGTGATTTCCCATCCCTATCAGTTGCAGAAGGTCTGCCAAGGGAATCGTGTCCAGAGTAGTTGTGCTGCCGGACTCTTTGGCAAAAATATTCGCCAGCACTTTGAGGAGTTCTTCGAATTTGAAGGGATAAGGAATAATGGCAGAGACCCCGCTATGGTAGGCGGATCGTTTTATTTCTTCTGTTAATTCGTTGCTGTACAGGATGATATGTGTTTCCGTATGCCAGCGACGGACTGAGAGGAGTAGCTCCAGTCCGCTTTCTCCTGAAAGTTGGACATTGGCAATGACCATATGGACAGTAAATTTACGCAGGATCTCTTGAGCTTTTGCAAGGTTGGAGACAAAGGCAAGTTGATAGACGTTTTTAAAGGGGATAAAGGCCTCTCGCAGTTCTAGCAGAAAGTCCTTATCCCGGTCAACGATCAGAATATTTTTGCGGCTCATGAGTCCCTGTTATTCAAAGTAGTCCGGCAGATCCTGGTCTCCTCCGGCTTGCGGCAGGATATCACCGATCGGTATATTGCGTCCGATCAAGGTCTTCAGGGCAACAAGATTTACCAGGCTTTCGAGCTCAGCTCCCCCGTCTTCACGAAGGTGCGCTAAGAGTGTTTTGACCGCAACAGGCGGGTCAACCTTGAACGAGGTTACCCTGTTTTTTTCCACAGTCAGAATATTTGTAAAGGATTGATCCTTATTCAGCGCGGCAATGCCTCTGGCAATAGATTCGGACGAATCCTCTTTTTCTAATTCGCTGAGAATTTCATTGATCGCGCCAAGATAGTTTTCTTCTTTCTCGCCTGCCATGAGCAGATCCAGCCCCACGTCCAGATTATACATCCGATCAATAAAGTCCCGAATCAGGTCTCCCCGAATAATGGAGCCATGTTGTGGTGCTATCATTTCTGGAGGTGGGTCAAGGTTTCTGATTCTTGAAACAGCTAATTTTAAAGCATCGCGGGAGGGCATGTAGAGTTGATGAAAGGTCTTGATACCTTCCCAGGAGTTTTCATCTGCATACAGGTCATGGGTATAGGAGAGGCCACCGAACAGGTCTCCAGAGAAGAGAATTCTGCTGGCCACGTCATAGTACATTATGGCCCCGCGAAAATGGCAAAAGGGCGAGGGGACAAAGACCAGTCTGTTGCCACCCGGCATGGTTGCTCGGTTATTCTTGTATGTTTCCACAGCCTTGAAGCGGGAGGCCTTCAGGCCGAGAAAATGAATGAGGCGCCAAGTATCTTCCGAGGCAACCACTAGGCATTGCGGGTTCAGCTTTTGCAGAAAAGCTGCATTCGGAGCAACATCCGGATCCTGATGGTTGATAAGGACCCCGTGAACATTCTCTAAGCCTCCAATAATTGGGCTTACGGCCTTTTGCAGTACAGTGAGTAATTCACAGGGGCCGGGATCAATAATAATATTGGCCTGCCCTTTTGCATGGGGATAACAGAGGAGGTAGATATTTACCTCCAACAGGGAGTCCGAACGGTTGGCTATCCACCATACATTCTTTTTTAACTCAACAGGTCCCATTACATTCTCTCCCTTGCAGTCTTTCTCTTGATTAATCAACCAACTAGCCAAATAGCCATATTCTGGGCATTTTTGGTTGTTCGGTCAGAAACCCCACCGAGAAGACCTTTGTCCACTCGGGGTCTGCGTCCGATAACAAGAGTGCCACATTGATGTCTCTTTGCCTGGCGGAGTAGATCATGGCTGGGATGGATACCCCGGCGTGGAGGAAGCTGAATAATTCGTTCTTCTGGAATGCCGTTTTCGATCAGTATCTGGCTATGAGCTTTATAGAGGCATGTTCCCGTATCAAGGTTTTTATCACACCATCTTGATCCCCAGCGACTGTGGAATTCTTCCGATTCAGCAGGTGGTGTTGAACCGAATGCGGCAAGGGAGTGGTAGATGTAGATCTCAGCCTTTGGATTGTCCTGCAGAATAAAGGCTAAATGATCTGCTGCCATAAGGGAATGGGTACATGTATGAACAGCGAGGAGAAAGCGGGTAGAGGTTACATTACCGTCAATAATCCAAACAGGGATTTCATGGCATTTCCTGACCAGATCAGCGGATACACTCCCTAAGAGCATTTCACCGACTCTTCCCACTCCTCTTCTGCCGACCAGTAGGCCGTCATACATGTTTTCTTTGGCAAAATGATAAATGGAATTGGTGATTCCTTCAGTTGACCCGTGGACAAGGGGTGTTATTTTTTCCTTGGGAAAACCGTTGCGCACAAGACGGGCTTTGGCATCTTTCAGGTATCTTGTCGCTTTCGCTTTGCGTTGGAGCACAACCGTACTTTCTGTCCGTTGGGCATCAAGATCCGACATCCAGCTTTGATCGCCGCAACAGGTTGAAACGGCAGCAAACAAGTCAATACTGAAATTTTTATCCTGTCGAAACAGGCGTATGAGGTAATCTAAGCTGTTTGAGCTATATACTGACCCGTCTACCGCTACCAGAATTTTTCTTTTCATGCAGGAATCCTCACGAAGAACTAAAATAATCTAATTTTGTTATAATATTAAGGCATGAGAGGGAAAAGGAGAAGAGAAAATAACAGAAAACGCTTCGTCTGACTACTTTTTTTATGGAACGTCAACGAGTTGTTTTTTGCTCTTCTTGCCCTTCGTAAGATTGTTTGGGTTGGTATTTCAGAAAAAAGATGCTTGATGTATTTTTTTTATTGACATGGCCGCTTGTTCCGTGGTAAATATCTGCTCGTTTCACAGCTCAATGAGCGGGAATAACTCAGTGGTAGAGTGCAACCTTGCCAAGGTTGACGTCGCGAGTTCGAATCTCGTTTCCCGCTCCATTTAAACAACTCAAGGTTCGAACGATGTTCGGACCTTTTTTTTATTACTCATTGGGGCGCATGCATGAAAACGTATTATACGCCGGTAGATGAAATTGATCGCAAGTGGTGCGTGGTTGATGCCGACGGTAAGGTTCTTGGCCGTATCGCGACAGAAATTGCCCGTCGACTGCGCGGTAAACATAAACCTACCTTCTGTAACTTTCAGGATAACGGTGATTTTGTCGTTGTTGTCAATGCAGACCGTGTTCATTTAACTGGTACCAAATGGGATGATAAGATTTATTATCGTCATACCGGTTTTATGGGCGGGATTAAAGATCGGACCGCAAAAGAGGTTCGTGAAAAATCTCCGGAAGATCTGATCGTTATGGCGGTTAAAGGCATGCTGCCCAAGAACAAACTCGGTCGGGCCCAGCTGAAAAAATTAAAAGTGTATGCAGGTGCTGAACATCCTCATGCGGCCCAGCAGCCTGAACTTCTCGATATTTAACGGAGCTTAACATGGCGCAGGAACAGACATACGCAACCGGAAAACGAAAGAGTGCTATAGCTCGGGTCTGGATTACTCCCGGCAGCGGCAATATCATTGTCAATCAGCTGACAACAGACAACTATTTCGGTAATATCTTCTTTGAGCAGAAAGTTGATAAACCGTTTTCGGTTACGGAAACTGCTGAAACATTTGATGTAAGAGCTACAGTGAAAGGCGGCGGTAAGTCTGCTCAGGTTGATGCTTTAGTTCATGGCATTTCCAAGGCTCTTCAGGAAGTGAATCCGGAATTTCGGGATTCTCTGAAGAAAGCAGGTCTGCTGACCCGTGACTCCCGCATCAAAGAGCGGAAAAAATACGGTCAGCGCGGTGCTCGTGCCCGTTTTCAGTTCTCCAAGCGTTAAGGAGACGGAACAGGCTGTTTTTCAGCGCAGTTCATATTGTTTTTTAAAGGGAATGACGAAGCGATTCGTTATTCCCTTTTTTTATGTCAAGCTACTTATCAAGGACACGCTATGCTGAAAGTAGGAATCATAGGGGCCTCCGGCTATACCGGTGTTGAATTGGCCCGCATCCTTTCCACCCATCCCGAGGTCGAACTGACTGTTGCCACCTCCCGTCAATATGCAGGCAAACCGCTCTCTGAAGTCTTTCCCAATCTGCGTAAGCGGGTAGATCTGGTCTGTGAAAATCTCGGACCAGAAGAACTGGTGGACCGGGCTGACTTCTTTTTTGCCGCAGTACCCCATAAGACCGCTATGGATTTGGTGCCGGTCCTGCTCAAGGCAGGTAAGAAGGTAGTGGACCTCAGTGCTGATTTTCGTATTCGGGATGCGGCGGTATATGAAGAGTGGTACCAGCCGCATTCTAGTGCGGAGCTGATTAGTGAGGCGGTCTATGGTTTGCCCGAACTGTACCGAAATCAGGTCAAGGGCGCACGCCTGACCGCTAATCCGGGCTGCTATCCCACTTCTATCATTCTCGGTTTGGCTCCCCTGCTACGGGAAGGGTTGATTGACCCGGCAGGGCTGATCATCGACTCCAAGTCCGGCACCTCTGGGGCTGGTCGTTCCGCTGCTGTAGGAACCCTGTTCTGCGAAGTCACGGACGGTTTCCGGGCCTATAAGGTTGGCGGGGCTCACCGCCATATCCCGGAGATCGAGCAGGAGCTGACCGTGCTGGCAGGCAAGCCGGTGACTATCTCTTTTACTCCGCATTTGCTGCCCATCTCGCGTGGTATCCTCAGCACTATGTATGCACCCCTCAGTAGTACGATATCTGAGCAGGACATTCAGGAGCTGTACGAGAGTACCTATGCGGATGAGCCCTTTGTTCGAGTCTGCCCGGCAGGGTCTTTTCCGGCCACTCAGTATGTGCGGGGCAGCAACTGCTGCGACATCGGTATGAAGATTGATCCCCGCACCAACCGGATTGTTGTGGTCTCAGCCATTGATAATGTCGCTAAAGGAGCTTCAGGTCAAGCTGTCCAGAATATGAACCTGATGAATGGCTTTGACGAGACCTGCGCCCTGATGGGTGCTCCCTTTTTTCCCTGAAAATTTCCCTCAAGTATGCAGCAGCGCAACATACGTCTGTGCATTGCCTACGACGGTACCAACTTTTGCGGCTGGCAACGGCAGCGTAACGGCCCCAGCATTCAGGAAACCCTGGAGCAACGACTGACCCGGATCACCAGAACAGCCGTGCAGGTGAACGGGGCAGGGCGGACTGATGCTGGTGTCCACGCTCAAGGCATGGTGGCGAATTTCAGCACCAGTGCGACCATGCCTGCCCCTGCCTTTGCTAAGGCTCTCAACTCTATGCTGCCCAAGGATATCCGTATCCTGGGGGCCGAG
Organism: Candidatus Electrothrix laxa; assembly: GCA_942492895.1. Taxonomy (GTDB): domain Bacteria; phylum Desulfobacterota; class Desulfobulbia; order Desulfobulbales; family Desulfobulbaceae; genus Electrothrix; species Electrothrix laxa. The sequence goes on along the minus strand of OW818652.1, from coordinate 2,310,439 downwards.
GAGGCGGCCCCGGACTTCCATGCCCGCTTTTCTGCCAAGGGCAAGACCTACCGCTACGATTTTTTCACTGGGGCGATGCAGTCTCCGCTTGAACGCCTCTATCGCACCCATTTTCCCTGTTCATTTATGCCGGATAACGTCCAAGCCAGCCTGGACTTTCTGGTCGCGACCCATGACTTTGCCAGCTTTGAGGCTGTGGGCAGCCGAGACCGTACCCGGACCACGGGTCGGGGGGCGGTCCGCACCCTGTTCCAGGCCCGATGCCTTGTTGATCCGGCGCGACCGGAGCATTTCTCCCTCCGTTTCAGGGGCGACGGCTTTCTCCGCCATATGGTGCGGAACTTGGCCGGAACCCTGATCCGGGTGGGGGCTGGCCGCCTCAGCACCGAGCAATTTGTCGCTATTCTTGAAGCCCAGGATCGGAAAGAGGCCAGCCCGACCGCCCCGGCTTGCGGGCTTTTTTTGGAGACGGTGCATTATGAGAAGATGGCGGGGAAGGATGGGGCGCGGTAGGGGTAAACCCCTGTGTTTGCCCAGATGGTGGCATATAGGGTAGACACAGGGATCTACCCCTACAAACTGTATTCAACCGAGGAAAGAACCATGTCTGTATTCAACCTGTTTCTTGTGTTTATCCTTGCTGTCAGTCTGGCTGTGCTTCGGGACTACTTTCTTGCCGAATGCCGCATGGAGCGGCTGGAGCAGGTGCCGCCTTTGAAGGGAGATGCCCTGCCTTCAATCTCCGTCATTATCCCGGCCTGCAATGAAGAGCAGGGCATTGAGCAGGCCCTGGCCTCGATTCTGTCTCTTGATTATCCGAATCTGGAGATCATTGTCCTGAATGATCGCTCCACCGATGCTACGCCGCAAATCCTTGACCGGATGGCGGCGGAAGATCCCCGCTTGCGGGTGATCCATATCAGCGAGCTGCCTGCGGGCTGGCTCGGCAAAAACCATGCCCTGCATCTGGGGGCTGCCCAGGCTAAGGGCGAGTTCCTGCTCTTTACCGATGCCGATGTCCACATGGCCCCGGATACGCTCCGACGGGCTGCGGCAAGGATGCAGGCCTTTCAGCTGGATCATCTCTGCCTGCTCTTCCGCATGACCGCCCCGAGTCACCTGCTGTCCCTGCTGATTGCGGACAGCCTTGCTATCGTCTTCACGCTGCTCAAACCCTGGATGATCAGCAGGCCGGGATCACGCTACTTTGCCGGGGCTGGCGGCTTCAACATGATACGGCGCAGCTTCTATCACAGCTTCGGCGGTCATCGCCCTATCCGCCTCTGTCCAGTGGATGACGTGCTGCTGGGACGCATGGCCAAAGAAAACAAAGGCCAGTGCGACTGTCTGCTCGGGGGCCGCTTTGTCTGGGTGGAATGGTATCAATCCGTGGCCGAGATGGCGCACGGTCTGCGCAAGAACTGCTTTGCCCTTCTTGATTACCGCCTTGATCTGCTCCTTGCAGGGACAGCGGCCCTGCTCTCTGTTCATGTCCTCCCGCTCTGGGGCCTGTTGCTGGCCGACGGGATTCCTCGGCTGCTCTGCGCCGCCATTATTGCTGTCAACGTGTTGGCGTTGAGCCTGGCAGTTCGGGGCTGGCAGATGGATCTCCGCTGTCTGTACTGGTTTCCTGTTACGCCGTATATCAAGTTCTATATTATGTGGCGGGCCGTGTTGTCCACCCTGATCAAGGGCGGGATCGACTGGCGCGGCACCTTTTATTCCCTGGATGAGCTGAAGGCGCACAAGGTTTCGATACTGCCGTGGGTGAAGGTGAAGACACTGCCGAAGGATCTGTCCTGAGAGGGCAGGGGGGCTGGATATAGCGGGGGGAGACACGGGGATCTCCCCCTACGGGATGCGGGGTTGACGGGAGTGTTGTACGGGTACGGCGCGCCGTTCCCTGGCAGGTTACTGGAAAAACAGGAAAAACGAATTTTGACCTCAACGGCAATCGGCTTCCGATGAAATGAATTTCTCAACCAGTTTGTACACTGTTGTGCCGGTGGTTTTGGGCCATCCTGTGCATGACGGAGTATCACGCAGTTTGGCCTGATGAACAGCCGTACTGATGCTGTTCTGGGTGAATTTTCGCAGATCAATCCTTTTGTCGTAGTTCTTGAGATACCTTTTCAGGCGCTCTGAACATTTACGCGAGGTATCTACACCTTTGCCGTCTTCAAAATGTAGGAGTAGCCAGTATTCAAACTTGGGATTACTGAGAGCAAAACCGTAATTCTCCTTGCTCTGCGACCAAGTGAGCAGTTCCTTGAGCTGCGCATCAGTCCACTGATCTTTATCAACAACCAACCACGCCTCGTCTGAATCCTTTAAGCAGTTTTTTTTTAGCCAGGTTGTCATGCGCCTCAGCACTTGAGGAGGTGCGCTGTCATGCCCGGATTTCAGGCAGTTGACCTGAATCGTTGCATGTGGGCTACTTTCTTTTCAAACAGAGGTTTGAGGGTCTGTTGTACGGGCACGGCACGCCGTGCCCCTCCGGGTAAACAGACGCATTGCCTTTTTTCGTCCCGTATTCTATAAGGAACGACCAACCTGCTTTCCTTGAACCAACACACCGAAGGTATCCCATGTTCACCACCTGCAAACCCCTGATCCTTGCCTCGGCCTCCCCCCGGCGACAACAGTTTCTTACCGATTTTGGCCTGCAATTTACCGCCTTGGCCCCTGACATTGATGAAACACCCCTAACCGGCGAGAAACCTGATGCCTTTGCCCGACGTATGGCCGAAGAAAAGGCCGAGGTCATTGCTCGGCAGCACCCGACTTCTTGGGTCATTGCTCGGCAGCACCCGACTTCTTGGGTCATCGGGGCGGATACTGTAGTCACCATTGAGGGTCGCATTCTCGGTAAACCGGACGATGCGACCCATGCCTTGGAGATTCTCCGCAGCCTGCAAGGAAAAAAGCATCAGGTCATCACCGGGCTATCTCTACGTTGTGTCCAGGAGGACTGCACAGAGAACCTAAGCAAGACCACTGAGGTTACGTTTGCTGCATTTAGCAATGCAATTCTTTCCGCCTATATCGCAACCGGCGAGCCTATGGATAAGGCAGGGGCCTACGGTATCCAAGGAAAAGGGGGCTTTTTGGTGCGCTCAATTACCGGTTCCTGCTCTAATGTGATCGGCCTGCCCATCAGTACCTGTATTAGTCTGCTCCTGCATTATAAGATTATTGCGCCTTTACAGGAAAAATAATAATGGTATATTTGTTAATGATCCGTTATTTATTTGTGTTGTCCAGGTATGCTGAGATATAATCCGGCCGGAAGAGAGCTGTTTTTGCTGTTGCATGGTTTGTGATCATGCTTCGGTATGATTGACGGGGAACTACGGGGCCGGGCGGATGTATCACACTCCATTCCGGCTAAGAATTTTGCTGCGCAGCTGAACATGACTCCTATGAAAATCTCCCAAGACCGAATCCAACACCCGACATCGGCTAGGCAACAGTCAAAATCCGGCGGTATTGATACAATGTTTTCACATACCCTCTCAGAGTTGGTCGTGGAAAAGAAAGGCCGACAGGCGGATATCCTGATTGATCAATTGATATCCTGGTTGTACGGAGATAAACCGCAAGTACGGAGCGAGGCAGTCAGTCATCTGACAGAGACCTTGGAACTTCTGATTGCCCATCGTGAATGGCAGCGGATGGAGAAACTTTTACCCGCAGTTTCTCAGGCCCTCTGTATAGCCTCTGATGACGATGGTGTTGTTTGGCAAATTATTACGGCCCTTTCAATTTTTTCCGCCTATCAGATTGAAATAGGGCGGTATGTACCAGCCCGTAAGGCCCTTCTTATTTTCGGCGGACCTCAAACCTTAACTGCCGCAAGTACGGATATTCGTGAACAGGCGGAGCAGCTCATTGATGATTTGGCAACCAAGCCTCTTATGGAGCTGCTGCTGATCGAATATCTTTATGACAGAAATAAAGGAGATGATGCCGGGCGCCTGCTTGTTCTTTTTGGGAAAACAGCTGCGAATTTTCTTATTGAGCCGCAAGGCCTGCAACAAAGCCGAGGCAAGCCTGATGCCCTGCTCAAGCTTTTTGAAAACATAGGCCCGGCAGCGGAAAGCAGTCTGGGTGCCTTGCTGCATCGGACAAAAGATTGGTATCTGCTCAGGAACAGTATTAAATTGCTGGGCGATATGGGATCTCCTTCCTGTTTTTCCGATATAACTGCCTTGTTGAACCATGACGATCTTCGTGTCAAGGGTGAGGTGTTGCGTGCTGCCAGTAAAATCGAAACAAAGGAGAAAAAAGATTTTTTCCTTAAAGCCTTGCGCTCTGTACCGAGGCAGCTTAAGGAGCCTGTTGTGGCCCTGCTTGGCGATATCCCGGACAGCAGTCTTGTTGCTCCCTTGGCGGATTTGCTGGATGAAGCAGCATGTGCCCGGAATAAAGCTGGGTATCAGTTACAGACGACCATCTGCAAAACTCTTGGGAAAATCGGTTCTGTTAAGGCAATTCCAACCCTGAAAAAAATTATTGCTGACAATGCTGCTCCTGAAAAAGAGGGAGGAGCAGCAAGTGAGAAACTGGTTCAGACAGCGGAACAGGCTATCCAATATATTAATCACGGCGGAAAGTATAAAGCGTATCGTGCTGACGCAGATGAGCTAGATGTCCCGTTGAAAAATAACCCGGTTGCTGCCCGGGAAACCAATATCGTGCAGATCGCTATGGCCGGTGATCAAGCTAGGGCGACCTCTCAGCTTTTTGATCTGATTGTCGAATGTGTGCATAAGAGAGATTTTCATAATGCGGAACGACTCAGAGAGCGGTTTAATGAGATTAATCCCAATGCACTGACAGAGATCATTCAGGCAGCCGAGCTGATTGAGCAGGAAAAAAAAGGGGTTCAGGTACGCGGTTATTTGGAAATATGGTCTAATCTCTTGCGTGAACTGACTGCTGAAGAATTCAGTGCTATCTACCATGAGCTGGAGAACCGTGAATTACAACCGGATGAGATATTGGTCAATCAGGGGGATAAGAATGATGAGCTGTTCTTTGTCAACCACGGCATGATCAAAACCTTTTATCAGAAGAACGGGCGTAAAGTTTATGTGAAAAGTTTTTCCGGGGGTGACCTTGCTGGAGAAAATTTTTTCGACGCTTCGGTCTGGACCATCAGCATGGCTGCTCAGACTGAGAGTAAGATTTCCATTCTTAAACGCTCTAGTTTTTCCCGTTGGCAGGAGGCCTTTCCCGGGCTTGAAGCCAAGCTGCGTGCGTTTTATAATCGCTCTAATGATGTTCAGGGCTTGCTTTTGCGAAAAGGATTGAATCGCCGGACCTTTGAACGCTATCAGCTTGCCCGGAAGATTGAATTTCAAATCAACAATTATTTAGGTAATTCTATGGGGCAGCGCTTCAAAGGCCGACTTTCGGATATTTCACGAGGCGGTCTTGCCATGAAGTTTCATCTTTCTCAGAAAAAGCATATCAGGGTGCTGTTTGGTCGCAAATTGCATATCTCTATCCCGGTTGCGGGTACGCCTTCTGAACTGAATGTTTACGGAACAGTTTTGTCCATTAACCCTGCTGAAGAGGGGGGGAGTGAATATAAGCTTCATTTCGTTTTTGATGCGCCGATGGAGCAGGAAGCGCTTCAGCAGGTGCTGGGGTAGTAAATTTTATTGTCCGGTAAAAAAATAATCCCGACGTTTGCTTTCTTTTTTTGCTCGTACAGTCCTGCTGAGCTCTTGCAGGTCGCTAGGCAGTATGAAAAAAAAATTTTTTTGTACGGGGTGGTGTTTTCTGCGCAGGTATTTTGATTTATAGTGTTTTTTTCTTTTTTCTTTGTTGGCCTTGTTTTTATGTGTGTTGACGAGATGTAAATATTAGGATTGTGTTTGTTTTTTTATATTAAACTGTTAAATTGGTATTGGTTTGGTCGTACTGATTTTGCGGGAAGAACAAAAAAGCGTGAAAAAATTTGTACAGCTATAAAATATTCTTGACTGTTTTTTTAAAGTATCATATTTTGAATTTACAGTAGAGATATTGCTGTAAAATCAAAAAATCAGTGAACACGTTGCAAGGCAACGAAATCAAGACCCTATTACAAAATGTCAAAGGAGATGGATATGAAAAAAGTACTTGTTGCCGGTGCAGCATTGATGTTAGCTGGCTCTATGGTTTCAGCAGCATCTGCTGGAAACCCTGTAGAGACCCCTGATGAAACTACAGGTGTCAGCATCAGTGGTGATGCTCGCGTTACCTATGTCGGATGGACTGATTATGATCGTGACGTGGAGGATAGTGAGGCAAACGGCTACAGTGATTATTTTGAATCCCGTGTCGGCTTGAATTTTGATGCAGTAGCCAAAGGCGGAGCTTCCGTTCATGCACGTCTGTATTTCGATGATAAGGGATACAATGATGATGTGGTATGGGATGGTAGCGGTGATGCTCAGTGGGGTGTATCCACAGATTATGCCTACTTCAAAGTACCCCTTTCAGAGACCATGACTATGGAAGCTGGTCGGATGCCTTTGAACTTTACCAAATTTTATTCTTGGGATATTCGCCCGACCCGTGTGCGCTTGGTTTATAAGAGCGGTAATCTCAAGCTGATTCCCTTTGTTGGTGTAGTGGATGAGGATAGCACAAATCTTGATAATTGGGATGATAATGATTTTATGCAGTATGGTATTGTTCCCGTTCTCAAAATAAACGATGCTTGGACAGTGAAAGGTTTTTTCCGTTATAACGACGATGCAAGAGAATGGGCAACTGATTCGTCAGTTGTGGTCGTAAGTGGTGCTCCTGTTGAGGTAGCTGCAACAGAGAATGATGATCGCTCTGGTTTTGACGGTAGTGTAAACCTGTCTGGTACAGTCGGCAATGTCGGCCTTACGGCAGAGGTGTCTTACGTTTCTGCTGATTACCAAAAAACAGAAGACGACGGTATCGGTGGATATGTACAGGCTGCCTTCAGTATGCCTGGAATCACCCCGGTTGTTCTTGCCGGTATGACTCAGGATGGCTTTGTGGCTGATCGCAACTTTGGTTTTGTTATGGTCGGTGGTAATGAGCCCACTACTGTTGTTGATGTCGGTAATAGTGACGGAGACCTGATGTTCGGTGCTTTGGTTCTTATGCATGACATCAGTGATCGTTTCAGCGCACAGTGCAACCTGCTCTATGCTTCCTATGATTATGATGATGAGGAAGGTAAGATTGACAGTGCAATTGAGGTGTCTGGCGTCCTGAGCTACGTTCTCTCTGAAAGCACCAGCTTTGAATATAAGCTCGGTTACTTGGCTCCGACCTATAATGACGGTGCTGACGAAGTCTTGGAAGATGCATACATTGGTCACTCCATGCAAATGAATGTTGAATTCTAAGGAATCTCTTCAGGTCAGAGCAATGTCGTGAACGAAAAACGAGCCCTTTTTGCAGGGCTCGTTTTTTTTTGTTTTTTCTACTTCTGTCTTCTAAGTAACTGGACCTTGCGCCACTTTTATTTATAGATTTGGTCCCGGTCACAGGCCGCCGGGGGAGCGTTTTTTAAAAACTTGGTAAAGTGACAATGACCTCTGTGCCGCCGCTCTCTCGACAACGAATATGGAGTTTTCCCTGATGATCTTTGACGATACGTTCTACTAAGGCCAGCCCTACACCAGTTCCCGCCACTTTGGTCGTGTAGAAAGGATCTGAAACTCTCTGTAGGTCAGCAGCGGCAATCCCCATTCCACTGTCCTGTACCGTAATTTGGATATATTTCAAATTGGTTGTCACCTCGACCTCTAAGATTCCCCCCTTTTCCATCGCCTCAACTGCATTGCGTATAAGATGAACAAGTACTTTTCTTATCTGGTTGGGATCAAGCTCACAGGTTAATTGTTCAGGTACGATTGCCTGATACTCTATTTTTTGTTTTTCCATTGTTTTGTAAAAAAGCATCAGGGTCTTAATAATAAGGGGGTAGACAAGGACACATTCTTTTTTTACTGGAGAGGTATCAACAAAGTTAAAAAGATCTTCTAAGGTTTGTTCAATGCGTGTGACCTCCATCGTCATCATGTCAAAAAACCTTAACTGCTGCGGATCATTTGTTTTACGGCTGAGCAATCGGGCTGTGCCACCGATTGAAGTGATGGGATTGCGGATATTATGGGCAAGTTGCGCCGCAACTTGGCCCAGTACGGAGTAGCGTTCAGACTCAACAAGCAGATCTTTGTTCGCTTCAAGCTCGTGGGTGACGAGTTCAAGCTGTTTGATTTTTTCTTCCATATCGCTATAAAGCCGACAGTGCTCGATGGCAAGGCTTGCTTGACTGGCAAAGCTTTCCAGTGCATGAATCAGCGGAGCATCAATTTTTTTTCCGGTTACAAAATGATCCGCAATAATCACACCGAGTGATCGGCTTGAAGAATAAAGAGGAACCACCACAAAGCTGTCTTCTTGGAGCAAGCCCATCAGATCCACCGGAACTGGAAATTCGCACTGACCGTGGCAGACATTGATGGTTTTTCGTTCTGTTGCGGCTCGAATCAACAGGTGTTCTTTATTCTCCGAGGTGATATGCAAGGCGCGAACTATCTTGTTGACCTCACTATCTTCTTGGAAATCATGCTCTTTTATTAAGTCTATGATATCTCGAAACCTCAACTCTTTATGGCTCATTTCCTGCCAGATGCGAACAGCATCTTCACGGCATCCAGGGCCGACAGCCAGTCTTCCTTCAAGGACAGTTCCTGTTGCATCAAAGAGGGCTAGGAAGGCACGGTTGAATTTCAGGCCTTCCTCGGCCGTGATACCAACCAGGATCGCTTGCAGTATTTCCTCCAACGCCGTCATGCCGAGATAGGCCGTATTCATCTTCATGGCTAGTTCATGGAGGAGTTGGATGCGAAAATGCGCCTGTTCAAGTTGCTGCTGATACCGTCGGTTATTAATCTGTAACCTTCTTTTTTCAAGAACCTTGCGTACGGTTTCCCAGAAGGTGCCCAGCTGTACAGGTTTGGTCAAATAGTCATCAGCGCCATGCCGAAGGCATTCCAAGGCGGTATGGAGATCTGTGGCAGCTGAAAGCATTACGATGGCAGTATTCGGGCTTGCCTCCTTGATTTCGGAGATGAGTTCTGTTCCATCACCGTCAGGTAGGTTGATATCAAGGAGGATGAGAGCAATTTCAACTTTTTTTAAATATTGCCTGAATTCATGGACTGAACCCGCAGTTAATGTCGTCAATCCCCGCTGATGCAAAAAATTTTGCAGAAGAACAACAACAGCTTCGTAGTCATCAACGGCAAGGATGACCTCATCGCCTTCAAGAAATTCATTATCGTCGAGAGAAACAGGTGGTAATCTCAGCTCAGTATCCGACATGATCAATAGTGAGTTATTGTTTTTGAATGACAGAACAGTTCAGGTTGTTGAGAAGTAACTCTGTATCCGTCCCTTTCTTTTATATGAAAGTAATCGGTGATTCTTCATCGTCATCCGAAACAGACAGTCCTCTTGAAAAGTTTTCACGAAAGTTCAAGAAGAAGCCTGTCGATGTTTCTTGTTCGATAACAGAAAACTCTTCTTTTTATACTGCAAATTATATTGCTTTACCCTGAAAAAGAACCGAAGAAGCTTATGGAAGGAATCTCAGATTGCTCCACCGGGCTCTTCGTGGTAAAGATTGTGCTGAAAAAATAGTCTGCCTATTCCTTCCGTTATCAGAGATGACTTCATTAACAGTTTATCGAATATATGAAAAATATTTTTGCAGATACCGGGCTGCTTGCCGAGCACCTTCCTGACTATGAATCTCGTTCCGGCCAGCTGGAAATGGCAGAGGCCGTTGCTGATCTGTTGGAGAAAGAGGGGAGGGAAGAAGGCTCTGATCAGGACATTCCCCAGGCAAACTGTCTGATAGTGGAGGCAGAGACAGGGCTAGGGAAGACGCTTGCCTATCTTGTTCCGGCAGCTCTCAGCGGACGAAGGGTTGTTGTCTCCACAAACACTCGTAATCTGCAAGATCAGATCCTCAAAAGAGAAATCCCTTTTATCCAAAAGTATATTGCACCCGGCCTGACAGCGATGAGTGTCAAAGGTAGGCAAAATTATCTCTGCCTTTATCGGTGGCACCAGTTGGACGCCCAAAGCCATCAGGTCCACCCTGCAATTTTTCAGGACTCCGGTCAGAATTCGGTACAGGATCCGGTACAGGCAGGGAGCAAAGAAGGTGAGGCGCTACACACTAAAGTTGAAGGTTGGCTGCAAAGAACAGTTGTTGCGGATCGATCTGAATTGCCCGGAGTAGCCGGGAATTCTTTTCTTTGGCAGAAGGTTTGCTGTCTCCCCTATTTTTGTCTTGGAGCAGAATGTCCCCACGCTGGTGATTGTTATCTGAATCGTCTCCGTCGCTTGGCGGCTTCCTGTCAGCTCTTGGTTGTTAACCATCATCTGCTCTTTTCCGATCTCGCTGTCCGGAAAAACGGTTTTGGTGAAGTCCTTCCTCGGTATCAATCGGTTATTATAGATGAAGCGCATCATTTGGAAAATGTGGCAGGTAATTTTTTTGGTTTCTCGTTTTCCAAATACCAAGTTATCGATCTGATAACGGACATTGAGCAAAGTATGCTCAAAAAAGGAGGCCGGGGTGCAACAAGCAAGCAGTATGCGAGCATTTTATCCGCAACCAGAGCTCTCTTCGGTTTGAACGAGCAATTTGCCGCAATGTTTCCAGTCCAGAAAGGACGCTTCCCGCTTGCAGATCTTTTTGCAGAATATCCTGAGTTGCAAAAAGCACGCGATACCTTGATGGTGGCTTTGAGCTCGCTTGCCGAACAACTTGATAAGGCCAAAGGTCAGGATGAGCCGTGGGGGCATTATGGACAGCGGAGCCAGGATATTGCCCAGCATCTGGACCAGATTACCTCACCGGTGATTTTCAGAGCTGAGCAGCCCAAGCAGCCCGAACAGGCTGAGCAGTCCAAATATATTCAATGGGTTGAGCGGACAGGAAAAAATCTTATACTCTCTGCGACTCCCATTGATGTTGCTGATGAGCTGAAGGCCACGCTGTTTGCCGGTGCAGAACATTGCCTTTTTACCTCGGCCACCCTGAGGACAGACGGTGGAAACGGAGAGTTCGGGTATTTTTGTCAACGGCTGGGAATACCTGAAGGCACGAAAACTTATTCTTTCCCCTCCCCCTTTGATTACCAAAAGCGCAGCCTGCTGTACGTTCCAGGCGATCATTTTCCCGAACCGACTGATTCGGAATATAGAAATGCATTGCATCTGGAAATATCCCAGCTTATTACCTGTTCCAGTGGGAGAGCCTTGGTGCTGTTTACCTCGTTTCGGGCTTTGGAGCTGGCTTGGCATAGTTTGCAGGACAAACTTCCATACCCTCTGCTGCGCCAAGGAACTTGTTCACGCTCCCAGTTGCTGGATCGTTTTGCTGAAGAAATAGATTCTGTTCTTTTTGCTGTTGCCAGCTTTTGGGAAGGCGTTGATGTCCCTGGAGAATCTCTGAGCTTGGTCATTATTGATAAATTGCCGTTTGAAGTACCCAGTGACCCTGTTATGATGGCCCGAATGGAGAGAATCAAGGCCGCAGGGGGGAATCCGTTTATGGAATTCCAGATCCCAAGAGCGATCCTCGCCCTTCGACAGGGAGTAGGACGCCTCATGCGCCGCACCAAAGATCAAGGGGTCATGGCAATCCTGGATGTCCGTTTGTTCAGCAAATTCTATGGTCGGCGTTTTCGGGCGAGTTTACCGGGGGCACCGATCAGGAGAACAGTGCAGGATGTTGAAGCGTTTTTTACCCAAGACGAATCTTCCCCTTCTCAAGAAACAAGAGAGTAACTATTTTGAAAGAAAAAGAGACAGTTCCGGCTGTTGAAGACACAGCTTTTTTGATTGATGTTATACAACGGCATGCGGAACGAACCGAGGAAGCCATGTTGTTGGATCTGGAATTGACGCAAGCTGATAATGACCCGCAGCTTATTGAAGTGCTTAAGTATTCCCTGCTGAAGGGAGGGAAGCGTCTACGCCCTGTTTTGGCGATTCTCAGTTCAAGACTCTGCGGAAGAAATGATGATGATAATCTTTACCTGCTCGCAGCGACTTTCGAGTACCTGCACGCAGGGTCCCTGGTTCATGATGACGTGATTGATCATGCTGAGAATCGGCGTGGTAAAGAATCGGTCGTGAAGAAGTATGGTGTCGCCGCTGCCATTCTTGCTGGTGACTGGCTTCATGCGCGTAGTATGCATCTTGTCGGCACCTTGGTAGGTCAGGAAGGGCTGGATATAGTGTGCAATGCGACACAGTCCATGGTTGATGGAGAATTTCTTCAGCTGCGTTACGCAGCAAATCCCACTGTAACCGAAGAGCAATACCTTTCCGTTGTTTTGCGCAAGACTGCCCGCCTGATCAGTGCTACTTGTGAAATAGGTGCTTTGTACGGTCATGCCGATCCGGCGCAACAAAGTGCCTTGGCTCGCTATGGAAAGAAGATTGGCATCGCCTTTCAGATTATTGATGATCTTCTGGATTATCTGGGGGATGAGCAGGCAACCGGTAAATTAGTGGGGAACGACTTTATTGAGGGAAAAATGACGCTCCCCTTGATTCATGCCCTTGCTCATGCCTCGGGATCGGATAAGGCTGAGTTGATTAAGGCACTAGAAACCAGCAGAGACAGTGCTGGTTGCGCAAGAGCCCGACAGCTTATGCACGCAGCAGACAGCTTTGCTTTTTCCCGTCAGAGGGCCTGTCAGGAAACAGAAAAGGGGGTTGCCGCATTATCCTGTTTTGATAACAGACAGCACAGGGAGAGCTTGACTATTTTGGAGCAACTTGCTGGCTATATTCTGCATCGGGATCGCTAAGATACAAGGTTTGTACTGTGAGGGCGGGCTCTGACCTTATCCCTCTTCGATTTTTCTTGGATGAAAAAGTACTCCGTCATCAGGCAGTTCATTCCATTTCAGTTTAACAGGGCAGGGTTGGACATCCCACACTTTTCGGCAATAATCTTTTACAGAGCGATCTGAAGAGAATTTGCCCATTCGGGCGGTATTCAGAATTGACATTTGAGTCCAGCGTTTTTTGTCCGCATACAGACGGCTGACTTGATCCTGGCAGTCGATATAATCTTGATAGTCGGCAAAGAGCATATACGGGTCCTCATGGCGGAGGGAATCGATAATCGGCTTGAACAGCTCTCGATCACCGGAGGTGAAGATTCCCGATCCGATGAGGTCGATGACTGCCCGCAACGACTCGTTATGATGATAATAGTCCAGCGGTGTGTAGCCAGCTCTCCGTAGCTCCATGACCTCCTCGACATTGAGACCAAAGAGAAAAAAGTTTTCCTCTCCTACCTCCTTTCTGATTTCCACATTGGCTCCGTCAAGCGTGCCAATGGTCAAGGCCCCGTTCATGGAAAATTTCATATTGCCTGTACCCGAGGCCTCCATTCCCGCCTGTGATATTTGCTCGGAGAGGTTAGCCATAGGATAGACAATATGGCCTATCTTTACGTTATAATTTGGAATGAAAAAGACCTTGAGTTGGTTGCGCACAGCCGGGTCCTTATTCACCACTTGGGCCACAGAGGTAATCAGTTTGATGATGCGCTTGGCCATGAAATAGCCTGGTGCCGCCTTGCCGCCAAAGACAAAAAGACGAGGGGTTATTTCAAGATTGGGATTTGCCTTAATCCGAGCATAGAGTGTGATGATATGTAAGATGTTGAGGTGCTGCCGTTTATACTCGTGAATTCGTTTGACCTGGACATCAAACATGGCTCTGTAATCAACGTGGATATTATCGCAACATTTAATCAGGGCAGAAAAATCCTGTTTATTCTCTTCCTTAACCCTTCTCCAGGCATCTAAAAAGGGTGCATCATCAGTGAGTTTTTCCAGCTTGCGTAACTCATCAAGATCAGTGATCCATTTTTCGCCAATGGCCTCGGTGATCAACCGAGTGAGTCGGGGATTACTGACCGCCATCCAACGGCGTGGGGTTACTCCATTGGTCACATTGTGTATTTTTCCTGGATACATATCGTTCCAGTCCGCCAGTGTATGACTTCGCAGAAGAGCGGTATGCATCGCTGCGACGCCGTTGATTGTTTTGGCTCCCATGCAGGCAAGATTGACCATGCGAACAGAGCGCGGCTCGGTTTCGTCAATCACCGACATCCGTTGTAGTCGTGCATCATCGCCGGGATACCTGATTCGGACCTCATCAAGAAAATGACAGTTTAGTTCTAAGATGATTTCTAGATGACGGGGCAAGAGGCTACCGAACAGTTCCAGTGACCATTTTTCCATAGCCTCAGGCAGCAAGGTGTGGTTCGTATAGCTGAGGGTTTTTCTGGTAATATCCCAGGAAACATCCCAGTCGTAGAGATGCACATCGACTAAGAGCCGCATCAGCTCAGGAACGGCAACTGCCGGATGAGTGTCATTGAGCTGGCCTTGGAAATACTCATGAAAATTGAGCAGATTGTCGTGGCGAAAAAGATGCAGGCGGATCATGTCCTGCAATGAGCAGGAAACGAGAAAAAACTGTTGTTCCAGGCGGAGCTTTTTTCCTTGAAATTGCTCGTCATTGGGGTAGAGCACCTTGGTAACCGTCTCTGCCTTGATCTTATCTTCCACTGCTCCGTAATAGTCACCAGTGTTAAAATCGGCAAAATCAAAAGAAGAATGTGATTCCGCACTCCAAAGGCGCAGGTAGTTGACAGTATTTACCTTATAACCGGGAACAGGAACATCATAGGGGACGCCAGTGATGACCCGACCGGGCCGCCAGCGGATCCGGCGGATACCTTTTTCTGTATGGTATATCTCTGAATGGCCGCCAAAGCCGACCTCACAGACCATAACCGGTTTTTTGATTTCCCAGGGGTTGCCGGGATGCAGCCAGCGATCGCTGAGTTCTTTTTGCCATCCGTTGACGATCTCCTGATCAAACATGCCGTATTCATAGCGAATACCGTAACCAATGGCTGGTATTTCCAGAGAGGAGAGAGAGTCAAGATAGCAGGCCGCCAATCGTCCGAGGCCCCCGTTGCCAAGGCCGGGCTCTTCTTCATGATTGATAATCGCCTTGAGATCAAGACCGCTTTCCTCGGCAGCCTGGGAAAAATCTTCGTACAGGCCCAGATTGACCAAATTGTTGAGCAAATGGGGTCCTGTGAGGAATTCTGCTGATAGGTAGCAGACAATCTTCGGGTCTTTTTCCAACAGGGTTTCAACAGAGTTGACAAAAAGATGCTGCATCCTGTCTCTCAGGGTATAGGCAAGCGCGAGATAATAGTCATTCAGGGTTGCTGTTCTGGTGGTGACGCCCTGTCGGTAAAACAAGTTATAGGCAAAGGCCCTTTTGAGCTGATTAATGCGCTTTTTTCGTTGATCCTTTCCTGGAGCTGAACTCATAAAGATTTCTCCGTAGCTGTAATATGCACGCAGTTTTTTGTGGGTCGTGAAACTGTGCTGTAAAAAAATGGATACCAAGGGGGTTAAGTTTGGTCATATTTTTTTATTAATTGTTTGAAAAATGACAAACACTTGCTGGCGTGTTTATGCCCCTTTGATTATACTTGTAATTGCTCTTTCTGTAAAAAAATAATTTCTTTATTACCTCTGACAGAGGGGCATAAGGAGTCGTTTGACTTTTTTTATTTATTATCAACATAAAAATCTTACCCTCCGGGCAAGGGCATAGATCAGTGGCTTTGCCGATTGAGCATACAAAGATTCGAGACAAGGTACCGTGTCGATATCGTAGATTTAGATGCCGAGAAAATTCTTCACTACGTTGAGTATATCAGGAAAAAAAGTGACCGGCCGAACGAAGCCACCCCCTCTAGGGGTGGATTTTTTATTATTGCTTAAATATAGCTGTTTTTATCTTACTGTTTAAGCGGGAGAATTGGAAATGGATAAGATAAAAAGCAAATTTAGTAAAAAAAATTTTACAACCCGTCAATAATCTTTTATTATACAAAGAAGGTTATGGAGTAACTTTCTATTTTATCAAAAGACAAGGAGGAAGAAAATGTTGCAAGAAATGAAATCAGGAACAGTTAAAGTCGCACTTATGCTTACCTTGGCTGCTTCTGCGTTCGCGGTAGGGAATGCACAAGCTCAAATCAACATCCCTATCGGTACAGGTGATTCGGAAATTCAGAACGTGGTTGGCGCTGTTAAAGGTGACTCTATGGTGAAAGACATGATGAACGCCACCCGAGGGAATGTTATCACAGAGATGTCTGCTAATATGCCTCTGATTGATCAGGTTATGGCAAAAATGCAGCCGATGATGAAAAACAAGATTATGAATACTCAGATGGGTGCCCTGAAGAATCCCAATGGTGGTATTCCTGGATCAATCGCTCCGCCTATGTTCTAGGTCGTAGGTGATCCTATAAGAAAAAAGTATGATCCTGTGCTTTTTTCTTTATTGAATCTGTTGCGCAAGTTTGTACGAGAGGCCCTTTTGTGGCCTCTCGTACGAATGGAGTTTTTGAAAAATAAAAGATTAATTCCGATTAGACATTTTATAAAAATATTTTTTTATATCGTTGATGTTATTTCTGTCAACGAAGTGGGAGAGCACAGAAGAATTTTTTGATCGAATAAGTTGTTAAGAAATAGCGAATTACTATAATTGAAAAAAAGGAGATGAGTATGCTGCAATTTAAAAAAATATCGGTTAATCTTGCCTTGGCTATGTCCTTGACAGCTTTTGCTGGTGTGAACTACGCACAGGCAGAGAATATCAGCCTCCCTCTCCCGGCTGATGATTCAGACATTCAGGCGGTTATGGATAGTGTTAAGGCTAATGTTGATGTGAATGGTGTTGTTATGAAGGATATAATGCGCCAGACAAGGGATAGGATGAAAGAAGAACAGGCGCAAAGGCTCCCCTTGATGCCGCAGTTCAGGAATACTATAGGTCAGGTGGTCAGCGCGAGAGTACAGGTGGAAACGCGGACAAAGACTATGAATGCACAGATGGAAGCGATGCAGGATCCTGTCAATCCAGAAGCTGTACCGACTGCTATCGCGCCAACATTCGACTGATCAAAAAATATCAAGAGGATCTTGGTCAGCCTTATGTAGGTGCCGGTGTTTTCCTTCTTTATGAAACCATCCTGCCAGGATGGTTTTTTTATGCTTGCTGTCGTTATTGTTTACTCGACCAGGAATAAAAAGATTTTTTCATCTTTCATGCCGATAGGGCTTTTTCCTTTAACACTTTTAACTCCCTGAAAAGAGGTTTGAGATTCATTCCTTGACTTCCCCCTTTCCCTTGACTAAAGTATCCTCTGTTTTTCAGGTGTCCGCTATATTATAACTATATGAGCGGATGAAAAGGGAACCCGGTGTAAATCCGGGACGGGCCCGCCGCTGTAACCGGGGACAAACCTGTATGATGTCACTGTCTTTTTTTAAGACGGGAAGGCGCAGGGGAGGGAGAACCGGAAGTCAGAAAACCTGCCTGAAAAAGATGTTCAGATGCCTCGGCAAAGGTCTGAATAATATGGACGTTATCTGGGTAGAGAAGGGACATCCCGGATCAATTTTTTAATTGGTCCGGGATTTTTTTATGGCCTCTTCTGACGAGACCCTCCCGGATCGGCAAAACAGGGAGGTTCCCATGAAGTTGCGTTCTTTTTTTTTAGTCATGACAGTGCTGCTTTGCAGTACAACAACCAGTCTTGCAAGCGAGGGATGGAAGGTGAAGCATAAAAATGCCATTGTCTTGGCCATGTTCGGCACAACTGTCGAGCCCGCCCTGCAAGGATTGCTCAATATCCGCACCAAGATGATGGAGAAGTACCCGGAGACCCCCGTGAAAATCGCTTTCACCTCCAATATCATCCGTAAAAAATGGCAGGACCGGGCCGAAGATCCCTTCTACAGGAAAGCGCATCTGGAAATCCCGGAAGAGGTGTTGCACGTCAAAACCGTGCTGGCCACTATTGCCGACCTTCAGAATGTAGGGTACGACACTATTATTCTTCAGCCCACCCATATTGCTATGGGGGAAGAATTTCTTGACCTCGGCACCTATGTGGACAGTCTGATGCGCTTGGGCACGATAAAAAAGAAAAAATACAAGCCCTTTCATAAGGTCGTTCTCGGTCGTCCCGCTTTGGGAACCTATGGCCTGGATCACCCCTATGCCGAAGATATTACAGCCGCCGCCGAGGCCTTGGCCGCTGATGCCGAGCTGGCAGCAAAGGAAAACGCTGCCTTGGTCTACATGGGCCACGGTAATGATCATTTTCCGTCCGGGGGAGCCTATCTTGAGCTTGCCGACCGGATGCGGCAACTCTACCCAGAAGTGATCACCCTGATCGGTAATGTGGAGGGCTTTCCTGCGCTTGAGGATGTGATTGATAAGCTGAAAATGCGCGGTGTAAAAAAGGTGATGCTCAAGCCCTGTATGATCGTGGCCGGAGATCATGCCATGAATGATATGGCTGGGACAGATCCCGAAGAGCCGTCCTGGCAGATGATTCTGGAAAAGGAAGGTTTTGAGGTTGTCACCGTGAAAAAAGGGCTTGGTGAACTGGATACCTTTGCTGATATTTTTGTCAACCATGCTGCTGATGCCGCTGCGGATGCGGAAATCATCCTGAAATAGGATGCCTTGATAGGTTTGCAGGAATTTTTAGTCTTGATATTTCTGGCTGTCTATGTTTTCCCTTGCATACCGGTTTGCAAGGGAAAGCTGCGGAAGATTATCAATCGGAGTTTGGTACAGTTCTTAACTGGAATATGCTATACAAGAAAGTAGAGTATATTACCGTGCAACGGACGTCTTGAAAAGATGGTAGAATAAGTTCCTTTCTTCTTTAAGAAGTTCATTGTTGCAATTAACGGAGACTCAACAAGAATCAGTTAAGGGACAGGTTATGGCAACAGCAGAACAGATAAAGTCATTGATTCGTTCTAAGTTCAGTGACAATCAAGATCGTTTTTATACCATTGCACTTCAAGTTGCAGCCCATGAAGCTCGTCAAGGCCATTCGGCACTGGCCCATGATATCCGTGACATTGTAGAGACAGAGCGTAAGAAAAAAGGGTTGCATGTTATTTCGTTTCCGAAAATCCTGCAAGGATTAGTGATAACTGAGGAACCATCAATGCCTCTGGCTGCAATGGTGCAGCCGGAAAATCTTTGTGCACGCATAAAACGAGTGGTACATGAATATCGTCAGCGGGAAAAATTAAAATTACATGGCTTGAAACATCGCCGCAAAATATTATTAATTGGCCCCCCTGGAACTGGAAAGACTATGAGTGCCATGGTGCTTGCCAGGGAACTGCATCTGCAATTACATACAGTTCAAGTGGATCGTCTGGTGACTAAGTTTATGGGGGAGACCAGTGCTAAGTTACGCCAAATTTTCGACTTGATTCAACAGGAACACGGAGTTTATCTCTTTGACGAGTTTGATGCCATTGGCGGCGATCGTTCTATAGATAACGAGGTAGGAGAGATGAGGCGTGTCCTCAACGCCTTTCTTCAATTTATCGAGCAGGATACTTCGGACAGTTTGATTATTGCGGCGACCAATAATCCGAAATTGCTGGATCGAGCTTTATTCCGACGTTTTGATGATGTCCTTTATTATGAAAACCCAGAAATTGAGCAACGAAAATCTTTGATTGCCAATGTACTGGGAACGTTTATGGCTTCCCGTTTTGCCTGGAAACAGGTGCTGCAAGCGAGTGAAGGTCTCAGCCATGCAGAAATAGATCACGCCTGTCGGGATGCTGTTAAAAATGCTATTCTCACGGATCAGAATAAAATATCCGCCAAATATCTATTGCTTACCATTCGGGAACGTCAAGGAACGCACAAAGGAATCAGAGGATAATTGAGCATGGCAAGCAAATTACCGCATCTTATTGTTACCTCATTTGAACGCAATGATTTTACTGGAACAAGCGGGGGCGGAGGTAAAGCAAATAGGCCGAAAAGAGATCGACAGAAACACAGCATCTTTTTGAAACAACAATTGGAACAAGCTTGGGATGCGGCAAAAAATGATGAAGTCGTTTATCATACACAAAGAAATGGTGTTTATCTTGAGTTTAGGGGAGAGCCGGGCTATGAACTGGTAAGTAAAAGCCTTGAGAATCTGCGCGGGAAGTATCCTTCCGACTGGACTCGACTGCTCAATATCCGTAAAGAGATTGTTCAAACTGAGGATCTTGAATGTCTTGAAGAAGTAGTCTTTGCAACAGTTTTTGTTCCCAACAGCAAGAAAGAAACATTTTTTACGAAGATTGACGAATATGCAACGGAGGAAAATACAATATCAGGCAAGCCAAAAAATGCAAAACTGCTTGAAAGCATTTTAGATATTCGTAAGGCTCTTGAGGTTGAATCGTTCTGGCAGGATAGTAAGAATTTAATTCCGGCAGATGATCCAGAATGGTGTGAAGTGTGGCTCAGTTCTGACCAAAAGGATGTGATTCAACGATTTGAAATTTTATTGGAGCA
The DNA here is from genome assembly GCA_942492895.1 of Candidatus Electrothrix laxa. GTDB lineage: Bacteria > Desulfobacterota > Desulfobulbia > Desulfobulbales > Desulfobulbaceae > Electrothrix > Electrothrix laxa. The sequence goes on along the minus strand of OW818652.1, from coordinate 2,289,907 downwards.
ACAACAGATCAAGTTCAAATCAGGGGTGGTGCGTTTTCCAGAACGGGCAGTCAAAATAATATATGCCAACCATAATCACTCACCGATTGGTTAATAATCTAGTAATTGAATTAATTGTTTTACATGAAAAAACAACACCTTGAAATCTTAGTAAGTGAAATCAACATATTGGATGATTGCTTGTGAAAATAGGCTGTTGAGAAGTTTCCTGTTTAGGAATACTTATTATCTGGCCCAATATAGCGCTTAAAGGACATCTCTGCAAATACGGTCAAAATACCGGCATCTCTTATAACGTTATGATTTGTTTATGTTTAGTCAATTAATTATATACACTTTTTATTGACCAATCGATGAGTAATCAACTGGAAATAATCACTCGGTTGTCAGATGATATAGCCGAGTATCGGCGTGCCAAAGAAACAGCTTCATTCTGGTTAGATCAGAATAATAAAGAACAGGCGGAATGGGTTGAAACTCTTCTTCAACGACTGGAGGTTGATCAAGATTCTGCTGTCTCTGTTTGTATCTTGGATACAGGGGTGAATAACGGCCATCCCCTCATTGCCCCATGCCTTAAATCGGAAGATTGCCAAAGTGTAGACCCAGAATGGGGAACCCATGACCATGATAAACATGGAACCCTGATGGCCGGTGTTGCCGCCTACGGTAATTTACAGGAAATTTTGACCCATAACGAGCTGATTCTCCTGAAGCATTGTTTGGAATCAGTCAAAATTTTACCCTCAAGCGGGTCAACGGAACCGGAATTATGGGGCTATGTGACTTCCCAAGCTGTTTCTAAAGCAGGAATTCAAGCACCGGACAAACAGCGAATCGTATGTATGGCTGTAACATCTGATGATACTCGGGATCAGGGAAGGCCGTCCTCTTGGTCTGCTGAACTGGATCAGATGTGTTCAGGTGCAGCGGATGATAAGCAAAGATTGATTATAGTCAGTGCAGGTAATTGCAACGAAAATAAAACATTAGAAGAATGCTGCTGCTACCCTCAAACGCAGTTGAAAGAAGCCGTTCACGATCCTGCTCAATCGTGGAATGCATTAACAGTAGGGGCTTACACCCAACTTGATCAGATTAGGGATGCTACTCTGTCCGGATATGAAGCAATAGCTCCAAGTAATAGTTTATCTCCCTTTTCAACAACCTCCCGGACTTGGGATGACAAGTGGCCGATTAAGCCGGAAATTGTCATGGAAGGAGGAAATCTTGCGAAAAATGGAGCAGGCTTTGTCACAGAATGCGATGACCTCTCTCTCTTGTCCACCTTTTATAACCCGCAACAGGCTCATTTCTATCCTTTCAACATGACCAGTGCCGCAACGGCACAAGCAGCTTGGTTTGCAGCGCAACTTCAAGCTGAATATTCGGATTTCTGGCCGGAAACAATTCGTGGCCTTATGGTTCATTCTGCCGAATGGACGGATGCGTTAAAGGCGCAATTTTTGAAAAACGAATACAAAACCTCGTATAAACAGCTCATCAGAGTTTGCGGTTACGGGGTACCTAACCTGGAGAAAGCTCTTTTCTCCGCACGAAACAGCCTCACCTTGATTGCTCAGTCAGAATTACAACCTTTTGCAAAAAAAGAAAAAGGAAGTGGCTATCGGACAAAAGATATGCATTTATATGAGCTTCCGTGGCCAAAAGAGGTTCTTCAGTCTCTTCCTGATACAACCGAAGTGCAGATGAGAATTACCTTATCTTACTTCGTCGAACCGGGGCCGGGTGAAATTGGCTGGCAGGACCGATATCGATACCCGTCACATGGTTTGCGTTTTGAGTTGAATCACCCGCATGAAAGCAAAAAAGAATTATTGAGGCGTAAAAATAAAGATGCTCGCAACGAAGAGAATGGACATCCGGGTACAAATAGTCCATCAAAGTATTGGGTACTGGGGGAGCAGCGCAATAAAGGATCGATTCATTCAGATATTTGGCAGGGATATGCCTCTGACTTGGCAACATCAAATCTGATTGCCGTCTATCCGACAATTGGATGGTGGCGTGAACGAGCTTATCTTGGAAAGTGGAATAAAAAAACACGTTATGCTCTTATTGTCTCCATCAATACACCGGAACAAGAGACGAAAATAGATATCTATACGCCTGTTGCCGAGCAGATAAAAATTGATCTCCCTGTAGAGATCAATGTCTAAGAGCTGTTATCGGGACACAGGGGCATACAGATAATGGTTGCACGGTCAGGATTTTCTTGGGCAGCAGGGGGAGGCATGTGTCTTCTCCTGCTTATTGCTGTGGTTGTTTCAGCCACGATGGGCTTTATGCAGATTCCGGCTACAACGGTTTTGCAGCTTATCGGACACGCTCTTTCTTTGAGCGGCACGGATGCCGGATTTGATCCGGTGGTGACGGCAGTAGTCATGGATGTGCGTCTGCCTCGCATCTTAGCGGCTGTGCTGGTTGGTGGCATGCTAGCCCTCTGCGGCACGGTTTTTCAGGCCATCCTCCTTAACCCGCTGGCTGATCCCTACACCTTGGGTATTTCTTCGGGCGCGGCCTTTGGTGCCTCCCTGGTCATTGTTCTCCAGGTTGTCGGCTTGGCTCTGCCCTCTGCGTTTTCCGTGCCGATTTTCGCCTTTGCGGGCAGCATCGGTACCCTGTTCACTGTCTTGGCCCTTGCCTCTGAAGACCGACGGCTTTCCTCAACCAGCCTGATCCTGTCCGGGGTGATTGTGGCGGCTATCCTATCCGCAGCCATCGGTTTCCTCAAGTTTATTGCTGACGAGCAGGTCGGGATTATAATCTTCTGGCTCATGGGTTCGCTCTCCGGGATTTCCCTTCAGAATATTTTCCTTCTTTTGCCGGTCGCCTTGATCGGCATGGCAGTCTGCCTGTTCTATAGCCGCGATCTCAATATCATGGCCACCGGAGAACGGGCCGCAGCCACCCTCGGCGTGAATACGGTACGTCTGCGCTGGATTCTTCTTGTTACCTGTTCCCTCATGACAGCACTATGCGTCTCAGTCTCTGGAATTATTGGTTTTGTCGGTCTGATTGTTCCTCATCTGCTCCGCCATCTCATCGGCCCGGATAATCGCCAGTTGATCATTCTTTCCACACTGGGCGGGGGCCTGCTCCTGCTACTGGCCGATACCATCACCAGGGCGGTGCTCCCTGCTGAAGTGCCCATCGGGGTACTGACCGCCCTTATCGGCGGGCCGTTCTTTGCCTATATCTTTAAAAAACGACAGCAGGAAAATGGATAGTGGATAGAATTGCTTCTGATATCCTCTGGCAGTTGGAGCAGATCGACTTTTCCTACAAGGATCAGCCTGTCTTAGCCGGAATAGATCTTACCCTGTCTGCCGGGAAATGTTACGGTATTCTCGGACCTAACGGCAGCGGCAAAACTACCCTGCTGGATCTGCTCTGCGGTTTGTCAGCAGCGGATAAAGGGGAAATACGCTATCGCGATATTCTGCTCAAACGTTGGCAGGCACGGGAGCTAGCAAAACGGGTTGCTTTGGTGCCTCAGGATTTTCAGGTACGCTTCGGTTTTTCCGTACGTGAGGTGGTGGAGATGGGGCGTCATCCCCATCTTGGCCGATTTGCCTCCCTGACAGAGCAGGGTCATGCCTTGGTTGATGCTGTGATGGAGGAAATGGGCGTGGGCGGGTTTGCGGCTCGCTCGGTAACCCGGCTGTCCGGCGGGGAAAAACAGCGGGTTGCTGTGGCCCGTGCCTTGGTTCAGGACCCGGAGGTGCTGCTCCTTGATGAGGCCACCTCCAATCTGGATATTTATCACTCCCTGTCCATCCTCGGCCTGATTCATCGTCGGGTTGCGGAGCAGGGATTGACCGTGGTTGCCGCAATCCATGATTTGAATCTGGCAGCGTATTTCTGTGATGAATTGATTTTTTTAAAAAACGGGCGGATTATCTGCCAAGGTCCGACCGATGAGGTGCTACGTCCCGATGTTATAGAGGAGGTCTACGGCGTGGAGGCGCAGGTGCGAGTTGATGCCTTTTCCGCCTGCAATCAGGTGAGTTACAGGCTCCCTGCGGCATGAGGGTTGTAGGGGCAGACCTGCGTGTCTGCCCGGTTCACACCAACCGGGATGTTCAGAGCAAACACAGGGGTTTGCCCCTACAGCAACAAAATTCAAACCAAGAGAAAACAATGCTGAAACACATCTTTTTTACCATCCTGCTTTCTTGTCTTCTCGTTGCACCGGTGCTCGGGGAGCCCATCGTTGATAACGACGGCAGGGTGATCCAGCCGAAGACATCCTATCAACGGATCATTTCCCTGTATGCGGCCCATACCCGCAACCTGATCGACATGGGGGCCGGAACGCAGATTGTGGCTGTCGGACGCAGTGATAAGCAGCGGCCTGATCTGCCTACGCTCAGTTTTCGCGATGATCCGGAACGCCTGCTGGCCCTGAAGCCGGACCTTGTCCTGATCCGCCCCATGCTCAGCCGTTCGTATCCGCATATGGTGGAAAGTCTTGAGGGAAACGGCGTGATCGTGGTCTCGCTCCAACCCACCTCTGTGGATGAAATGTTCCGTTATTGGGAGACGCTCGGAGTTTTGAGTGGGCATCAGGATGAGGCATCACAGATGATTGCCCGTTTTGGTTCCGGGCTTGTGGAGATCAACCGACAGGTCGAACGCATTCCTGCTGAGAAAAGAAAAAAGGTCTATTTTGAATCCATCCATAAGCGCATGAAAACCTTTGCCCCGGAGTCTATGGCGATGTTTGTTTTGGAAGCTGCTGGCGGTATTAACGTAGCTATGGATGCTGTTCAGGTGCGCAAGAGTAATATTGCGGCGTACGGCAAAGAGCGTATCCTGTCCAAGGCAAAGAAGATAGATGTCTTTCTGGCGCAGGAAGGACGGATGAATAAAGTGAGCACGGAGATGATTAAGAAGGAACCGGGCTTTCAGGTTATCAAGGCCGTTCGGGAAAATCAGGTTTTTCTCGTTGATGAGAAGCTGGTGTCGCGGCCTACTCTGGGTATGCTGGAAGGAATTCGAGCTATTTTAGGGATACTTTACTCGGAGAATACTCCATAAATACAAGAGGGGGATTATTCTAAAAAGAGGCGTGCTTTTTTTGTATTCATAAGGGGTAGGCTACACGCCCGGCGCGTAGCCTTGACCTTGTCTTGGTGTGAAGAAAGTCAATGATCTCTTGAAATAAACTTGTTTTGGTAGAGGAAGAATAAGGGGATTTTTCCAGGTCAAATATAGCCCAGTCAAGTTTGCGTTGTCCTCTACCCTTCTACCAGAAAAGAAAATCTCTTAATCGAGGAAAAGTTTGTATCCTTTGCCCATTTTCCCATATCCCCTTATAGGTTGTCCCGTCCTTGAAGGTATAGGTTCCTTTGCCGTGCCTTTTCCCATTGCTCCAGCTGCCTGAGTACTTATCCCCGTTTGTGTAAGACATAACGCCGTGTCCGTCAAATTTATCTTCTTTCATGTCACCTATATATTTTTTTTCATCACGATCAACCCAGGTATAGGTCCCTTTACCGGTGCTTTTATCATTTTTCCAGTCGCCGATATATTGTGTACCGCTTTTCCAGGTGAATTTACCCGTCCCGTGCCGTTTTCCCTCGACCCAATCTCCTGTATATTTGTTGCCGTCCGGCCAGGTAAGGGTCCCTTTGTCATGTAAATCATTATTTTTTAACTGTCCGATATATTTAAATTTGCTTTTTCCCGAGGTGATAAGCGCAATGCACTCTCCCTGGCAACGCCCATCTTTCATAACGCCTTGTATGCTGGTGACTATTTTATTTCCCTGATACCATTTGGCAATGCCTTTGCTGTTTGCTTTCCCATTTTTGCATTCTCCGCTCCAGGTCAATGACTGCTTAGGATTCGGGCTGGGATCCCAAACTTCACATTGTTTTTTTTTGTCAGTAATCCAACTGCCTTTTGCCCAGACAGCGCTGGCTGTAAGGCATAAAAATGTAACGAGTATTTTTTTTTTCATTGAGCATCATCCTGTCGATTTTTTTAAAGGAGATTTAGGGTCACCTAGAGTTTTCGGTAGTGGTCCTTTTGAGTGCTGTTGAAGGTGTCAGCAGTTTGCTGAAATAAATTATTTTATTTTCTTATAGTTTTAGCAACCTGACTCCTGATAGTCACTTCGTTTTTAGTTGTGACAACCCTCAAGAGGGGGACGCTACCGAGTTTTTTTAAATATTAACTGATGTGTTGAGTATGAAAAAAAAATGTTTTTTTCGCAAGGAAGATATTCTCAATAAAAAAAATGTCCTATTTTGATTTTGTCAGTATTTCAATATTTCAATGCTAATTTCTAACTGTACTTTTTGTTTGTTTATAGTCTATACTTTAAAAAATATACCTTATGGTGAAAAAGGGTTGTATGAAAATTAAAAAAGTAATATTTTTTCTGAGTTTTCACTCTGTTTTAGAATTGGTTTTTGTTTGCATTTCTGTGCTACATTGTGGTAATTTTTAGTTAGTAATAAAAAATGATGGTGAAAAAGGGAATAAAAAAATGAAAATTAAATCTGCTGCCTTACTCTCTTCATTACTGTTGTTACCTCCGTTAACCTGTCATTCAGAGGAAAATGAAAGCTGTGAGGGTGCCTTCGCCTACGGCCCGGAGGAATTAGATGACTTCCTCAAGACTGAACGATGGGGCTGGCAAATTACCATTGAAGATGGTGAGGAAGTCGAGACACCTATTTATGCAGGAGCAGGAGGGAACGATATCAACAAGGCGGTTCAGGTAGGGGAACTTCATATGACCTACCTTGATGAGATCGTTACGGTATCCTTTGTTACGTTTGATGATTTTGCAATGAATAGCACAGCTCTCTACGTTGGTGAAGAGAAGGTTTCTAACGCAGCGCCGGGGCAATATGGCAATAAACATGAAGAGTTAGCCAGTGGTGATGAAGATAAATACGAAATTGATGTCTCCTCCAATTCAGGGGATACAGTGTATGTCGTCGCTTATGCAGAGGTATGCTCCGGGAGTGGGTCAGAAGCGGAGACTGAGGACGAATGCGAGGAGACAGATTTTTCTTGGAATGGGAGTTGGAGTTCAGATAAGACGTATATTTCTGGAAATATTGTTCAATACGACGGAAGCTCCTATGTGAATATTTGTTGTGAATCGAATCCTGGTGTGTCTCCTGCTGATGATTTTACTCCGCAGGGATGCTGGGATCTCATGGTGAGCAAGGGCGATACTGGCGAGAAAGGTGATACCGGTGCTCAGGGTCTTCAGGGTGAGAAAGGAGACAAGGGCGATACTGGCGAGAAAGGTGATACCGGTGCTCAGGGTCTTCAGGGTGAAAAAGGAGACAAGGGCGATACTGGTGAGAAAGGTGATACCGGTGCTCAGGGTCTTCAGGGTGAGAAAGGAGACAAGGGCGATACTGGCGAGAAAGGTGATACCGGTGCTCAGGGTCTTCAGGGTGAGAAAGGAGACAAGGGCGATACTGGCGAGAAAGGTGATACCGGTGCTCAGGGTCTTCAGGGTGAAAAAGGAGACAAGGGCGATACTGGTGAGAAAGGTGATACCGGTGCTCAGGGTCTTCAGGGTGAGAAAGGAGACAAGGGCGATACTGGCGAGAAAGGTGATACCGGTGCTCAGGGTCTTCAGGGTGAGAAAGGAGACAAGGGCGATACTGGCGAGAAAGGTGATACCGGTGCTCAGGGTCTTCAGGGTGAAAAAGGAGACAAGGGCGATACTGGTGAGAAAGGTGATACCGGTGCTCAGGGTCTTCAGGGTGAAAAAGGAGACAAGGGCGATACTGGTGAGAAAGGTGATACCGGTGCTCAGGGTCTTCAGGGTGAGAAAGGAGACAAGGGCGATACTGGCGAGAAAGGTGATACCGGTGCTCAGGGTCTTCAGGGTGAGAAAGGAGACAAGGGCGATACTGGCGAGAAAGGTGATACCGGTGCTCAGGGTCCTCAGGGTGAACGAGGGGCAAGGGGGGCTATCGGCCCGGATGGACCTATCGGCGAGCAGGGGCCAAGGGGGGCTATTGGTCCGAATGGACCTATAGGTCCGACAGGTGATAAGGGTGATAAGGGTGATAAGGGCGATAAGGGCGATAAGGGTGATAAGGGCGATAAGAGTGATTCGCTGAAGAAAAAAATATCTGATAATGGTTCTTCAAGAAAGAGTTCTTCGAGGAGGCTTAGGCGGGATCAAGTTTGTTTGGAAGGAGAGTTTATGAAAGGTATTAGTTCGGCGGGTAGAATTATATGTGGACCTATGTAGTTTTGCATGGAAATTTTTATTATGGAAAAAGGAAAAAAAGGGGGTGCTGATGAATATAATATTGAAAGAAAGTGTATTGCTGTTCGCATTTTTTTTCTGCGTAGGTTTTGCCGGAAGAGCAGAGGCTATAGATCTGGTTTTTCCCACGTCGATTCATGAAATTTTACAGCCAGAGCAACTTGAAAAGATCAAAACTGGCAATGCTCTCAAGGATGTTCAGCAAGGTAAGGGGCGGAAAGTTATGAAAAAGCAGCGGGATGCCAGCATGCCAGCTATGAAGAAGATGATGGGTATGCGCTTAGGTAATATCATGAATTCCAAACTTAGTGCTCAAGTAGAGAAAAAAATGTCATTGAAATCAGAAAAAATTGATTCAGAGCCAACTGTTCAGGCGACTTCTACCCCTTAATGATACTCAGGGGTGAATAAAGGGGATAGGTGCGGCTCGTTTTAGAATGACGCTCATGAAAATTTGGGCCTTACGGTCAAGGATAGTGGGTGCTCAAGCCCCGTGGAGTTGTATCTGTTTCACAAAAGAGCCTTACCCGTAATGGATCGTGAAAATAAGGAACTATTTATGATGATACGAGACAAAATAATACGCTGTACCTGTTCAGCGTTGCTTATTATGCTTGCCTTCCTGTTGGGTTGTGCTGATAAGGCAGAGGCTCAGGTTACTGTCCCTAATCCGGTTTCAATTCATGATATTTTGTCAACAACGCAGATTACTGAATTGAAGGCAAATGAAACAGTGAAGACTATTAAGAGGGATAAGAGAGACGAGATACGGACAAAAACGGCCTTAGAGATTTGGCTCCCCCCAAGCAGTAGGTCATCATTGCAGGATAGCTTAATGTCGATTGTAGAGAATGACGTGGGATTAGGTGACTCAATAGAAGGTACAGGAATAAAAGGGTTTATTATGTCGGTTTCAGGGATGGATTACCAAAAAGAGAAGTTTTCAGATCCTGATGATGAAGACGGGCTGGCAGTGCGGTTTGCCCCCTCTGATGCAGAGTTAGGGGTTGAATAGGAAATATTTTATTCATCACTTGTTGGAGCAGGAACCGCGCGTTCTATTAATAAAATCCTGACTGTGAAATACTGTGGAGAAAATGAAATACGAATGGCTTCTGTCCTCAGCAAACTGAAAGAATGCTTTGAAGACATATTCGTGAAATTCGGTTCACAGGATACTATTGAATTTGCATAATGTTAAAAAACTTTTGATTAGGTGCTTAAAAATTATTAGGCAGATAGAACTGATTAAAAATAAACAATTTAAGGAGGATGCTGATGTTATCAGTGAAAAATTATATACATATTGGATTATTTATGGCAATACTTTCGTATACTGCCTTGATCAATCAGGTAATAGCAGCGATAAGCATAGATTTACCCGTGTCTGCAACGGCTGACCCGCTTGCGGCACCTATTGCAACCATTGTAGCTAGTCAAGAATTAGCAGACATGAGGGATAATGTGGCTATTGCTACGGTTGACGCTCAATCCTTAGTTACTTTTGATGCGGATGGAGTGCAAACAAGCGAAATGCTCCCTATGCAGGGAGAAATGGAAACGATGATTCAAGGTATTCTGATGCCGAGTATTAAATCGCAAATAATGACGTCTCTTGCATCTCCAAGCAATGCTGATGGGGCCGTATATCTCTTTGCTCCGGATTTCCTGACATATGAACTTGTCAACAGCAACTGAATAGGATCTCTATTTCAAGGCGCAATGAAGCGAGTGCGTTGCAGCAAATAGTGCTCTCGCTTCTCTCCCCCTAAAGACCCACCAACTCATACAACAACTCCTGAGCCTGCCTTGGGGTTAACTCATCAGGGTTAACCTCCTTCAACCGATTCCGCAAGGGATCATCCTTGGGCGGAAACAGGCTCATCTGGCTGTAGGGCTCCTGTTTCCTTTCCCGTACAGATACCGTAATGGTCGGTTCACCGGTCGCAGTAAATTCCCCCTGTTCAATATTAGTGAGGATTTCCTGGGCTCGGGCAACCACATGGTCGGGAACTCCTGCTAGGGCCGCCACCTGGATACCGTAGCTGCGGCTGGCAGCGCCCTTGACCAGCTTGTGGAGAAAGTGGATTCGGTTGTCCTGCTCCCGCACGGCAATAGAGTAGTTCTGGATTCGCTCGTGGGTGGTCGCTAGATCGGTCAGTTCATGATAATGGGTGGCAAACATGGTCTTGACCCCGCGTCCGTTTTTGTCAGCCAGCTCCTCGGCCACGGCCCAGGCAATAGCAAGGCCGTCATAGGTGGAGGTTCCGCGTCCGATCTCATCCAAAATAACCAGGCTGTGTTCAGTGGCATTATTGAGGATATTGGCGGTCTCATTCATTTCCACCATAAAGGTGGACTGCCCCCGCCGCAGATCATCCATCGCCCCGACTCGGGTGAAAATGCGATCCACAATGCCGATCTCGGCCCGGTCTGCTGGCACAAAGCTGCCGATATGGGCCATGAGGACAATCAGGGCGGTTTGGCGGAGCACGGTGGACTTACCTGCCATGTTGGGGCCGGTGATGATCAATAGCTCGTTTGTCTCCTGATCCAGATGGACATCATTGGGCACAAAGCTGCCCGGATCCAGCGAACGCTCAATAACCGGATGGCGGCCTTCAGTAATGGAAACGGTGCGCTTCTCCGTGATAAGCGGGCGAGTGTACTGATAACGATCCGCTGCTCGGGCCAAGCTGACCAGGAAGTCTGTGCGGGCGATACAAAGGGCAGCTGCCAGCAGGCGTTCGCTCTGGCCCGCAATCTTTTCCCGAATGTCAAGAAAGAGGCTGTATTCCAGGGTCAGCCGCTTTTCTTGAGCCGTCGATATCTTCTCTTCCAGTTCCTTGAGTTCAGGGGTAATAAAACGCTCCGCATTGGCCAGGGTCTGCTTGCGGATAAAGTCCTCGGGCAGCTCTCCTTTATGGGCACGGCTGACTTCGAAATAATAGCCGAACACCCTGTTGAAGCCCACCTTGAGCTTGGCAATGCCGGTGCGCTCCCGTTCCTTGGCCTCAAGATTGAGGATCAGCTGTTTACCGTCCCGGAGGAGATAAATCAACTCGTCCAGCTCTTCGTGAAAGCCTTCTCGGATCAGCCGTCCTTCCCGCAGAGTCACCGGGGCATCATCGCGAATGGCCTTGTAGATCAGCTCATGGAGGTCGAACAGCGGGTCCAGCTCCATCCCGATTTCTTGCAGCAGACCGCCGGGCGTGTTCATGAGCAGCTTCTTCAGCTCCGGCAGCTGGCCCAAGGAAGTCTTCAGGGCGGCCATGTCACGGGCATTACCATGTCCCAGGATCAGCCGACTACAGAGCCGCTCAATATCATAGATACCGGCCAGCAGGTCCTGAAAATCCCGGCGTAGGAGGGCATCGCTTTGCAAGATCTCTACTGCGCTGAGTCGTTGCTCAATCTTGTCCTGATCCTGAAGGGGAAAGAGCAGGCGTTGTCGCAGCAAACGAGCACCCATAGGCGTTGAGGTCAGATCAAGCACTGAGAGCAGGGAGCCCTTACGCTTGCCGCCGATAATGGTCTCGGTCAGCTCCAGGTTGCGGCGGGAGGATTCGTCAATAATCAGAAAACCTGAGCGGGTGAGTAGGCTTAGCTGACGGATAAAGGAGAGGTCGGTCTTTTGGGTCTCTTGGATATAGGTCAGCAGGGCTCCGGCGGCGCAGGTTCCGGTTTCTAGATCCTGACAACCGAAGCCAGCTAGGCTGGTGGTTTTAAAATGCTCGTTCAGAGTGGTCAGGGCCGTGTCATAGGTGAATGACCATGCCTGCCGCTCAGTCAGGCAAAGTCCTGGAATGAGGGTACCCAGCATGTCGCTGAGCACGGCAAGTGATTCCGCCTCCTCGTCGGCGATGAGCAGCTCGGCTGGTTGCATCCGGGTGATTTCGTCAATCACCGGATCAAGGTTCTCATCTTGCAGCGGGATTTCACTGATAAGAAAATTACCCGTGGAGACATCCAGAAAACTCAGGCCGACCGTGAGTAGCTTCTGTCCCTTGCGGGCCGCTGTCAGGGTGCAGACAAAGGTGTTGCTCTTCTCATCCAGGAGCTGATCGTCCGTGGTCACGCCGGGGGTGACCACCCGGACGACCTCCCGCTTGACAATACCCTTGGCCTCTTTCGGATCTTCGGTCTGCTCACAGAGAGCCACCCTATAGCCCGCCTTGACCATCTTGCTCAGATAGCCGGAAACCGCATGAAAGGGCACCCCACACATAGGGACCTGGTTTTTATCTCCTTTGTTACGAGAGGTTAGGGTTATGCCCAGCACTCGCGAGGCGGTCTCGGCGTCCTCAAAGAACATCTCGTAAAAGTCACCCATCCGATAAAAAAGGATTGTGCCTGGATACTGCTCCTTAATTTCCAGGTACTGACGGAGCATGGGGGTGATTTTTGGGCCGGTGGTTTGGGTTGGGGGAGTCTTGGCGGGCACGGGCTGTTTTCTTTCGGCTAGGGTTAACTGGTCGGAACAGGATATAAAACGATTTGATCGGGAAGAGTAGAGGGCGGCACTGCTTTTGTCAAGAAGATATCAGGGGAAAAGGTCGTGATATTGCGAGATGGGCGGCGGGGGAGGCGGGAGGATCGAAAGAAGATTGAGAGAAAGTCCCCAGGGAGTTGCACCTCAACTACACAGGTAGTTCGATTTGAACTTCCTTGGGAGTTTGAAATGAACTTACCGGGGAGTTCCCGATAAACTAAGTAGTGAGTTCTTTGTAAAGTCACTATTTAGTTTTATCTGCCCTGCCTGCGCTTCTGCTTCTGTCGAGCCAGCAGCTTCTTGAAGAAGCCATTGAGGTTGAAAGTGATACCGAGAAGACTGGGTTTTAGATCCAAAAAGTCGTTGATCATTTCCAGCCGGGATGCTTGGTCGGCAGGTTCCAGAGCGGCCTTGTCCGCAAGCCTGACTAACTCATTTCTGCTTTTAGGCTGGACTAGACCAAGCAGCTTATGCACACTGTAGTCTTCATCAGAACCCTCTGGAATATACCGTTCAATACCCCGCTCCGCATATTTCAACAAGGTCTCATAATCGACCGTCCGCTGCGGGTCATCCGGCATGGGCACGCGCTCGCTGACGGTGAGCTTCTCAAAGCTGCTGTTGATGTCGGCCAGCAGGTAGCGGAGATAGTGGAGATACTCCTTGGGACGTTTGCCCAGCACCCAAAGATTGATCCGCCGCGCCTCCATATCCGCTCTTACTAAAGCCTGCGCCCCGCTGGCCGTTTCTTGGAGTACCACCCCGGTCCGCCAGCAAAGATTTTCTTTTATGTCCTTATGCGCCTTAACCATGAAACGTGGAAAGACGGAGGGCGGCAGAAAGTCAGGATAATGGAGGGCAAAGCCCAATGAGCCGCTATAGTCAAAGGTGAATTCGGGTTCGACGACATGGAGGAGCTGAGGGATAAGTACAGCTCCCTTGCTGATTGAGTAGCATAGCTCGAATTTTTTCATCAGGCACATAATATACAGATGCGTCTGCGGTGGGTAGGAGAATCCTTCTTCATGACTGTGCCGCAGGATTTCACTTAGGCTGTCCAAGTCGAGGATGCCTTTGTTAGCTGCTACCTGCTCCGCATTGATGAGTTTATAGACAGCGTTCGTCACCCAGGTTGGCTGGAGGATGTGCATGGCATTCAAGATGAAATCCTTGAAATGTACGACCACGCCTAGATCATTGAGGAAGTCAACCAGCACCTCCTGGCTATTGTCCTCAGTGATGCCCGCCTTTTTGCAGAACGTTGCGTATTCATTACTGCTGATGTAGGGTTTGTTCAGATTTTCTATCTGCTCCTTGACATGGAACCAGCTTTTAGGCCAGCGAGTTTCGACCAGAGGCATCATCGCCAGCTCATTGAGCAGCATCTCCCGGAATTTTTCTATGCCTTGGTTTGTGGCGCAGGAGGCACGGTAAAGGCCTCTAATGGCTGGGTACTTGGCCAGCAGGAAAGGTCGATTAAGGTCAAAGCCTGGATTGACATCCTGTTTGTTGAGGATAATGAGGACAGGCGAGTCCCCACCAAATGACTCGACATGGCGCAGCCAGTATTCAGGCCGCTCATCTCTCCGGCCATCTAAGACCAGCACATAAAGACTCCGCTTGGACAGGAAGAATTGATGCGTGGCATGCATTATCTCTTGGCCACCGAAATCCCAGATATTGACCTTTATATGCTTACCGTCAGTCTTCACGTACCAGTCCCGGATATTGATGCCGTGCGTGGTGTCTTCGCATTGGTCAAATGCCTCGCCAAATAGTCTTTTGACTAAGGAAGTCTTTCCTGCTGCTCCATCACCGACTAAGATAACTTTTACCTCATTCAAGGGCTGCACTTCTTCTTTCAGGGAAACAAAATAGCTGCGCACAGCCTCTATTCCTTGCTGGGCTATCTCTGCCGGAGGCGAGGTCAGCGGACAGCCTTTAAGGTAAAGTTTTTCCAGTTTGGTTAGTCGGGTAACTTCCAGCGGCAGAGTCGTGAACTGATTATTGCTGAGGTCAAGTTCAGTCAAGTTCTTCAGGTGCAGGATGTCTGGCGGTAGGCTAGTGAGCTGATTACCGCTGAGGTTAAGCTGGGTCAGGTTCGCCAGCTCGAAGAGTTCCGGCGGTAGGGTTGTCAGTTTGTTGCCGCTGAGGTTAAGGACTGCCAAATTAGTGAGCTGGAGGATATTCGGCGGCAAAGCTGTGAGCTGATTATTGCTGAGGTCAAGCTGGGTTAAATTTATCAGCTCAAAAATTTCCGGGGGAAATGTTGCAAGCTGATTACTGCTGAGGTTAAGAACTTCTAGATCCGTTAACTTGGTTAGCTGGAACAACTCGGGCGGCAGTTTGGTCAATTCTTTTCCGCTGAGATCAAGCTGGGTCAGCAGCGACAACTTGATGATCTCCTGTAATTGGGTAGCCCGACGTTGTTCTTGTTTGATCGTCCATATATAGAGAGATGCAGATAATGTTGTTATCAGCATGATAAGTACACTCGTATGTATATCAATGTTCATCCCTATAAAAGACATGAACATAACAAATACACCCAACAGTGCGACTGTTGCCGAGATGTTTGAAATGTAGCTGAAAAGCGTCTTGTTCCTCTTGCTCATAGCGTCCTCATATTAAGTTCAATACTACAATTAACATGACACCAAGCACGTCCGCTAAGATACCCAGCTTTATAGTACGTGATCTATTGCTCCAATCTATGCCACGCTGATGGATGAGCATGATTATCAAAAGAACGCCAAGTATCCAGAGGGAGAACAAGACATATCGCTGAATTTTTTCAATGGCTATGGGTTGAACAAGATTGGCGGGAGATGCAGCCGGTCCCTGCATGAAGCCAGCGGTCTCAAGTGCCTTGAAGAGGGCCGATGTTAGGGCGGAGAAGACTAATTCAATCCCAAGGAACCAGTCTTCCCATTCTTGATCTGGAGAAGTCTTTTTGCCACGAGTCAGCTTCTTGATGATCACTCCACATGGCACGATCATCAGCGAGCTGACTAATATAACAAGACTGCTAGTTGACAAGGGCATAATTACCTCATTTCTGTCGCCTTCAGTAGTTCCTCATTCATCATCGTCTATGGGCCTTTGTTGCTTGTGATGCAGGATTATTGCAACAGCCATCAATTCTGCTATACTACAGGCCCCTGACATGTTTTTCTAGTTGATAGGTTATTTGCCTAGTTTTACAACAGAAAAAAATGGATATTAAGTGGACATTTGAAATTTTTCTCCAATATTCAACACCCTTTTCTCCATTTTAAGCATTTTATAACGCGTTGAATTCTTGAGTTTTTATTTTTTGCCCAAAAATGCTCTACCATAAACCAAAAATATCCAAGATGCAGATCAACGATTTATGAAAATAGCAAGCGTCATTGCTTCTGGATAATACAGGCTATATCAGGCCATTGCGCCTTATGTCCATTTTACAGAAAGGCTGTCAGGGGCCTGTACTAAAAAAACGGCTTGGGCTTTGCTTTGTCGAGGAAATTGCTGCGGTAGCCCATTCGCTATCTGTAGAAAACGCAAATAAGACTCTCGGCCCCTCACCCCAACGGCAACTCATGCAGCGACCCCTTCAGTTGCTCACCAGCCTCTAAAATCGCATAAGAACAGGGCATCCCGTACCGGCTGACCATTTGAAAGGCACCGGGATTGATAATCAGTTTCCCCTGTTCGCCCGGAGTGCGGTGACAGACCGCATTATGGGTATGCCCGTAAATCATGCAGTCCGCTTCGGGAAAGACATTCCACAGGCCTGACTCAATATTTTCGGCAGTCCTGCCTAACCGGTTGCCGTGAGTTACCCCTACGGTAAAGTCGCCGAGCTGAAAGGTCTTTTGGGTGGGCAGGACAGCCAGCGTATTTCTGCTGCAACAGTTGCCGTGGACCGCATGGACAGTCTTGCCTTGAAATGCATCCATCAGGGATATGTCAACAAAATCACCTGCATGGATAATTACATCGCAGTCGGAAAAGCATTGCTTTGCCCGTTGGAGGAATTCCGAGCTCAATCTCGTAAGATGGGTATCTGAGAGTATGCCTGCCTTGATCATAAGATTCACATCCTGTCCTGTTGTCCTGTACCCCCGGTGCGACCCGGAAAATACCCGGTGCGCCGAACGTGCCTGTTCTAAGAAGTAATCTTTCCAATGTAAAAGAGTTCCCGCTTCTTGACAAGAAAAGATAGGGAAAGGTTGCAAAAAATAGGGCTATCTCGTAACATTAGCCCGATATTTACTCAGTAATCATTTTTTATTAAGACAACATAATCAGGATAATTAATATGTACACAGCATCAGATTTGCGTAAAGGACTGAAGGTTCAGATCGACGGAGATCCCTATATTATTATAGACTTTGAATTCTCCAAACCAGGTAAAGGTCAGGCCCTATACCGTACCAAGATGCGCAGCATGATTTCCGGCAACCAGTTCACTCAGACGTACCGATCCAATGATAAATTTGACAAGCCGGATCTGGAGGAACGCACCATGCAGTACCTCTATTCCCAGGACGACGAATTCCATTTCATGGACACCTCATCCTATGAGCAAATTTTTCTGACCAGAGAACAGCTCGGCGATAATATTAATTTCCTGAAGGATAATATGGAGGTCCAGGTGCTTTTTTTCGGCGGCGATCGTCCTATCGACATCAGCCTACCCATTTTTGTTGATCTGGAAGTTACTCGTGCTGATCCTTGGGTGAAGGGAGATACCTCGGGCACGGATACCAAACCGGTAACCGTGGAAACCGGCTTTCAATTGCAGGTGCCTCCCTTTGTTAATGAGGGAGATAAAATCCAGATCGACACCCGTTCCGGGGACTACATGACCAGGACGAAGGATTGATAATGCTTATGGGTTTACTCATGGGTCGGCAGGAAGTCCGTAGCGGTACCGGCGCACGGAACCTGCCTTTTTTAGGATTGATTTACTGAGGAGGAAATTCGGGCAAGTAAAAACCGTTACCTTGGTGTCGGTGCAGAAAGTTTTTTGAGTGCGCATCCTGCTTTTCAAAGACTTTTTCAAGGCGTTTCAGTGATGAAGAAATCGTTCAGCAGATTTTTCCTGATCATCCTGTCGACAGGTGTTTTCTTTACCGCTTTTTTTTCAGTCATCCCGGATTGCTTGCAGCGGTCCGGGCCATTACGGAACATCCGGCAGCAGCAGACAATCCGGGTCATTATGACTAATAATGCCAATGTATACTACCGCTACCGGGGAGAGTACATGGGCTTTGAGTATGATCTGGTACGGGCTTTTGCCGAATACCTCGGAGTTGAACTGGAAATCCTTACGCCGGACTGGGATGTCATGTTTCAACTTCTTGATGCCGGTGAGGCAGATCTTATTGCGGCAGGCCTGACAGTTACCCCGTCACAGGAGGAATTTGTTGATTTTTCCGAAGGACATCTGGAAGTACAACAGCAGGTTATTGTGCATAAAAGCAATAATACCGTACAGGAGCTTGCCGATCTGGAGGGAAAAACAATCCATATTCGTGCAAGAACCTCATATGCAGAGCGGATGAGTGAACTCCAGAAGGATGGATATACTTTACAGACGATACTGTATACCAATATATCGACAGAAGAACTGATCCGTAAGGTTGCGAACCAGGAAATTGAGGTAACGGTTGCAAATTCGAATATCGCTCTCTTGAATCAACGCTATTATCCTGATATGCGTATTGCCTTTCCTATAGAAGAATCGCAGACAGTGGCTTGGGCTGTGCGTACCGGGGAAACTGAACTGCTTGAACAGATCAATGCGTTTTTTGAGCTGATCAAAGAAAACGGGGTATTCAGTAGGATCTATGAACGATATTACCGCGATGTGAGTATCTTTGACTATGTGGATCTGAGGAAGTTTCATAAACGCCTGAAAACCCATCTCCCGAAATACAAAAATATTATCCGCAAGGAATCGGAAAAATATGGTTTTGACTGGCGCATGATTGTTGCGGTGCTTTATCAGGAGTCCCATTTTAATTCACGAGCGAGAAGTCATACCGGGGTGCGCGGACTCATGCAGGTCACCAAGGCGACAGCGCGTGAAATGGGGATCAGGAACCGGCTTGATCCGGTCCAGAGTATACAGGCCGGTGTGAGTTATCTTGCCAAACTTTATGCCCGCTTTGCCGATATAAAGGATGCACATGAACGCCTGCTCTTTGCCTTGGCCAGCTATAATGTGGGGTACGGTCATGTTCGGGATGCACAGAAGATATGTCAGCGTAAAGGCTGGAATCATAGGCGATGGACATCAATGGAGAAGGCTCTGCCTCTGCTCCGGCTGAAGCGATATTACAAGGATACTGAATACGGCTATGCCAGAGGAACAGAGCCGGTTCGCTACATTAGGCGCATTCTGCTCTATTTTGATATTATCAAACAGAAAAGCAGGGAAGAGGGATGATTGAACGTCTCGGCTGTTTTTAACTGCATTTTAAAATGGCCTTGACTGTTTTAGAATGCAGTATAAAATAGCCGTATGCGATATATCGAACCCTACATCAGACAGGATCTTGTCAAAAAAATGGTTTTTGTCGGCGGCCCCCGCCAAGTCGGAAAAACCACGTTGGCCCAGTATATCTTGACCCAGACATCAGGTCGTTATTTCAACTGGGATTATGACGTTGATCGGCAGGCCGTGCTCAACAGAAAGTGGCCGGATGATGCTCCTCTGCTTGTCTTTGATGAGCTGCATAAATTTCCTCGCTGGAAAAATTGGCTCAAAGGAATTTATGACGTGGAAGGAGACAGGCATTCCATTCTCGTCACCGGTTCAGCCCGTCTTGATGTCTATCGACGCGGCGGGGACTCCATGTTGGGACGATATCATTACTGGCGGCTGCATCCCTACACTCTTGATGAGCTTCCTGATGGTGTAGAAAAGAAAGAGGGGTTTGAGCGTCTTATGCAGTTGGGAGGTTTCCCTGAACCTTTTCACGAAAATGATGCGCGAAATGCCCGACGTTGGCAGCGGGAGCGACTGAACAGAGTGTTACAGGAAGATATTAGGGACTTGGAACCTGTGCGTGACATAGGTAATCTGATTTTGCTGCTCGACTTGCTCCGCACCCGCGTCGGCGGTCTGCTGGTGGTATCGAATTTGGCGCAGGATCTTCAGGTGGCCCCGCAAAGCGTCAAGGCGTGGTTATCTGTGTTTGAACGAATGTATCTGTTGTTCACCGTTCGTCCCTACACTCGATCCCTGCCCCGAGCTGTGCAGAAGCCGCCCAAGGTCTATTTCTTTGATAACCAGGATGTGCTGGGGGATTCAGGCGCTCGTTTTGAGAACCTGGTGGCAACGCATCTTCTCAAACGATTGCATTTTGAGGAGGATTATGAAGGTCGTACCTGTCAGCTTCACTATATTCGCGATAAGGACGGTCGGGAGGTTGACTTTGCCATTGTGCGGGACAATGTCTTGGAAGAGTTGATTGAAGTGAAATACAACGATACTTCTGTTTCCCGTCATCTGAAATACTATGTTGATAAGCTCAAACCGGTGAGAGCAACGCAGTTGGTGGCAACTTTGGATAAATCCTTTGATCAGGACGGTATCCGGGTGACCGGTCCGCTGGATTACTTCGCAAATCCGCCCTGGGCCGAGACGCTGACAAGCTGACAACAGAGGAGCTGCTATGAATCGCAAAATGCCCGATCACCATTTGGTCTACGGCACCCTTAAAGATTACCTGACCGGCGAAGAATTGCCGGACACGGATGATGAACGACTCCGGCAGGAGCTGGAGCGAATGATGGTGGAGGAAAAGGGTTTTGCCAAAGAAGATCTGGAGCCCCGCCTGAGCGTGGAGACCCTGTTCAACCATATCTTTGTCCGCTCAATTATTGATCTGACAGTCTCCTGCAAGGGGCAGCGTCTCTTTGTCCTCCGCTATGGCCCCGGCTCCCTGGTGACCCGTGAAAAACCAGCCTTGGCAGCGGCACGGGTGCTGGATAGTACCTGCTGTATTCCGCTGGCTGTGGTGACCAACAGCCGTGATGCTGAGCTCCTGGAAAGTCAAAGCGGCAAGGTGTTGATCACCGGTATGGAAGCGATCCCTGACCGGGCACGGGCTGAAGAGCTGGTCAAGGCGTATCCTGCGCTGCCTCCTTTGACCGGCGCGGTCCGGGAACGCAATCTGCGGGTGCTTAATGCCTTTGATCTGGAGGTTTGCTGCCAGAATTATGCACTCGGTCTGTTTTAAGAAGATTGTTGAGAAAAATTTTCTCGCGAAAGTACGATCATGGCGGTACGATGTGAGGGCCATCAGTCCTCAAGCGTAGCTCGGCAGGCTACAGAGAGTCTGCTTTGGTTTCGTCCGCAATGCTTGGCCTGAAACAAGTGGGTTTTAGCAAGATTCGTTATTGTTTTGATGGATGATCCTGCTATGGGCCAGAGACTGTGACCGCCAATGCTGATTGTCACCACAGGGGATACGTCTGATTGTTCGTGGGGAATGCTCAGAGAGCGTACTTCAGCAAGTAGCTGGTCGGCAATGATGCGTGTATCATGGGCTTCCGTGTAGGGAAGCAGGATGGCGAATTTATCCCCCTCGTACCGAGCTATTAGATCTCTCGGGCGCGGAACCGTCTCTTGGAGGAGTTCGGCTATTTGCCTGAGGCAGACATCACCGGCGGAACGACCGTAGCACGCATTGAATCTTTTGAAATGATCAATGTCGCAGAGCAGGAGCGAAAGTGGGTTTCCTGTTTTTTGTGCATTGAGCCAAGCCCTGTTAAGTTGCCTGTCAAAGTACCGCCGATTGGCGATGCCTGTTACATCGTCTATGTGCTCCGATTTCACGTATACGTCCTTAATCTCTTCTCAATCATTCTGCATTTATTCTGCGTCTATTCTGTATCAAAACCTAAGATGCTTTGTCCGTTATCCAGATTCTTCGAAGCATACCAAAACCATTTTCCGTTGAGGGATTCGATTGCCTTGTTCAGGCTTCCGGTTTTTGCGCACTGATCTGTATGAAATTGCGGGTGAACATAGCGTCGTTTCAGGAGGGGCTCCAGTTCACTAAAACTTGCACCCTGGAAATATTTAACCAGCACTTCGGTGGTCGCCTCCGAGGCTAGCGCACAGGAAAGTTTATAAGATAATTTCACTGCATCATTGGTTTGATCATGGTCTTTTGCCAGCAGGGCATGATGGGGCAGGATCATTTCGCCCTTTTGTTCTGCTGTTGTAATTTTTTTGCGCAGATGATCCTCAATGGTGTGCTGATGAAAGAGCAGTTCCCCTGCCTTGCGATACTCCTGAAGAGTCCGGTCATTCTTCAGCGTAGCATCTTTGAGCAGGAGGTAGGTGTCAATAAGATGTTCTTTCTCCCGCAGGACGGTCTTGATAGTTGGATCCACCAGATAGTCCACGAAAAAGCCCGCTATTTTCTCCTGTATCTCATCTATCTGCTCGGCAAGAGCACGGTAGGCCTCAACGGTTCCCTTCATTTTTTGTACCACGTCGATTTCCGAGAAGGTGCCAAAGAGCAGGCGAAATATCCGATCCTTTTTTTCTTTATCGTCATGCCCGGCTTCGTTATCGTGGCTGTGGATACCTTCTCCAGAGAGATGCAACAGGGTATGCACCGTGTCGATGGTGTCAAAGCGGCCTGTGACGACGGGGTTTTTTTTGCCTGTACCGTGTTTGTCATCCGGGTGCTCTTTGCAAAGCACAAAGGCGTTAAAGGTACCCACCTCGGTTTCTGTCACAAGGTGGTCAATTCTTCGGTTCCAGTAACCATTCAGGAGCTTTTCCTCAGCCATACAGATCAGCAGTAGGTCGCTATAGTTGCTGTGGGCATAAAAATCCTGAAGGGTATGGATACCGTGACCCAGAATTTTTAAGGCCTGATAATCGCTCAGTCGGTTTTTACGGGTGATTGCGCTGTCCGCATCCTGGGTTGTATCAAAGGCCTTTTTTACCCAGTCCTCCATGGCGTAGGCAAGCGATTCTTTTACCGTGGTCGTCATGAAACCTCGTTCCTCATGCCCCTTCAGCTCCAGTTCTTCCCGATTATCCAGCACCCGTTTATTGTCTTTAAGAACATATTGGTCTGTTACGTCAAAATGATCCAAAGGGTAATAGGCCCCGATTTCTTCAGCCTTGCCAGGGAGTACAGAGGGGGTGTCTGGCTTGTCAGCGGGAATATCCATGGGCAGAGATTCCGGCATCTCACCCATCTTTTGGCTGAATGTCCATGCCTCTTCTGCGGATCGCCACTCTTCCGTCCACAAGGTGGCAAAGAGGTTTTCCCATGTTTTTTTGAAGTCGGTATTTTGAAGAATAAAGTCGGGGAGGATATAGGCTCCGTCTTTTCTGCTCTGATAATAATCGGTCTTTTCCTTCTTGCCGGATCGAGCGATAATTTCCAGTTCGCTTTCTTTGCGATCAATGTATGTTTTGAGCCACTCGTCCTGAGGGAATATTGTGTGGATCTTTTTCAGAAAGGTAAGCCAGTAACGAATAAGGCCCGGCTCTTCGTTGCTTGGAAGAAAGGAAAAAAAGGCGGTGGCCTGGTTCATATCTGTTAGCCAGTTGCCCATCCAGAGGGGATAAAATGTTTTTCGGTACGCAGGATTATTCTGGAGCTCTGGAATCAAATCATGGCAGCGTTTGAAACCGCAGTACGAAATGGCTCTGTGTTTATCAATATTCATAATGACGAGTTCCTTTTTTGCCGAGATGGTCAGATGAAGGAAATGGATCAATGATTATATTGTATCTAACAATAGATTAGATGTTTTATTTTTTGGTGAAGTTCTAGGTCGACGGCTTTGATTCATCTCTATGTATTTTTCTAAATAGGTTCATTAATTTCATGAATTTTTGAATTGTGATAAGAAGTGACACCAACGAGGCTGTGCCATAAATCATACAGAGTAATGTTATATTAGCCAATGTATTGTTCGGATATTCACTGATAATTATAAGCAATGTAATAGTTATTATATATATTGCTATTGGGTAGCAAAATCCCCTAGAGTAAACCTTGTTGGCACCTTTCCAGTGGAGCCATTCTCCAAATTCAGAATCGTTTTGTTTGAAATAGTTCCAATAAAAGCCAAAGCTCGCAGCTAAGAAAATACTAAACAATTTAACCCAATGAGTCGATGTTGTTATGATGAATTGCTGGATTTGATTGATATCAAATGAGATGGTGAGGGCTATATATACAGTTGCTGATAAGATAATATCTTTCAGGTAGGCCCAAAATTCTGTGAGATGCTTTTTAAATAAATTTGTCATTCGTTTCCTGGAGATATTCTTTCGATCTCTTCAAAAATTGCCCTGACCACAGTTGTTGCCTCTTGGGTTTTTAAGCCAATAACGACTCCACGAACAAAATTTTTCAGTTCGCTGATTTTGCCCCTTGCAGCTTCTTCGCCTGTTATTTCTTTTTTAAATTCTCCATCCTTTATTCCTTCTAAAGTAACTTCTCCTTCTTTATAGCCTGCTTGCGCCATGGCAACGGAGGCAAAAGGGCGAGCACTTTCTTCCGTACTTAACCCCCTTGGGTTTTTCATGTCTTGAAGATATTCTCTGATGCCACTGTCTAAAAGATCTTCATATAAGTTACGTGTGTACCTGGATAGCTCAGGATTTGGTAGCCTTAGATTAATCTTTAGCCTCGTTAGTCTGGTAAAGGATTTAAACAGATTTATTAATTCGAGGTTATGAGGGACTGGTTCAAGAGCGATTGAAGAAGTGTAACCGAATTTTGTTGCGGCTCTCGAAAAGATTTTTTGGCACATGTGATTCCAAGTTTTACTGGACATGAGAGTGCTGTTTCGTTCAATAGCCACTAAGTGTCTTGACATAAAAAAGAACATATTCATCGTATCAGCAAGAGGCGGTGATGAGGTCGAGAACCCTTGGGTAATACCTTGGTCAGTTACTATTTCTCCATGCTTCTCAACTATTGATCTCGCTAGAATTAAAGATACTACTTTTCCAATATGATTATCTTCGAAAAAAGAAAACTTACGAAAACCCCATTTGTAATGAGCACTTCTTGTCTCTTTTTCAGTGTCATGTGCTGAATTTGTTGTTTCGCTTAGAGTGTCAATAATTGCTTCATCAGAAGTTATCGGATGCAATTCGTTGAATAAAGACAGCTGTGATTCATCGACAATATTTAATCTGTATAAGTTGAATTCAAAATGATTTTCACTCATGATTAATCTCTTGTTTTTTTTGAGAGTAAGTACCTAACCAAAATTATCTTAACATTTTGGGTAGTCCTGCAACGAGGTGATGATTCTCGATTCGGAGGTTGGTTAGTTGGTACGGTTTTCTGGGGTTTGACGGATAGTCCTGAGAAAGCCATCATCATCTCAATGCAGGACTACCACATTTTGAATCGCCGATCTGCCTACAAATAGGATGTTCAGCCAAACTCCTTTTGTTAAAATAATTTTGGTCGGGTACTTAATTTTTATTTTCTGGAAAGTGTTACTGCTCGTTTACGTCGATGCTATCTCGTTCCCCTTGAGGGAGATCCTTTCTTCTTTACTCAAGCCGTAAAGTTTGAAGGCCGCTTGGTTGCAGGCGGCAGTATTTCTTGTGGAACTAGCAGTGATAAGTTCTTCGCAAATCGAGTTGGAAACATTGTTCCAGCAGGGCAGTCTTATGCGTCGAAGATATTGAGCTTGAAAACGAAGGTATCCGCCACGCATTTTTGTTGAATAGGTCGTGATGAAAAATTTTGCGATATCGGAGAGCAGTACTGCCTGAAGTGCCTGTAAATCCCATGAATCTGAAATGATATAATATAAGTTATGATGAGGATATAACTTTCCGGATTCAAAAACGATATGGGCTTTTCCTTTTATGTCGGGAATTAAAAGTTTAGGAATATATGTCAGGGAGGGCTTGATGCGATCAATAGTACGGTACCAGTTTGATGGGGATTTTTTTGCACAATGTCGATTAGCTATCGTCGTTTTATGCTTGTGCAGATAGTTTTTTAATCTTGGGTAGTTGTTGAGATTAACCAAGCTCCCGGTACTGTCAAAAGGATTTATTATGCCATCACCCTGCCAGATAACCTGGCCGGTTTTAATATCCTTTGTCCTTACCAACGGAATTTTTCTATCTTTTTCTACATCAAGAGCATCATAGTTGCCTATGAAAATTTTGTCTGCTCCTGTCGCAACGCCGATGCCGACCTTGCAGCCCGTTTTTTCAATAGGAGGGAATTCGAGCTCAAGACGGCTGAGTAATGATTGCGTTCGTCCTGTTGGATCAAGCAGCCAAGGTTCATCATTATTGATTGCATTGTTCATTTCCTGTACCGTCGACTTCTTAGGTAAAGTCGGCGCAAGGATCTCAGATGCCAAAGCAGTTAATGTCTTCTTTTCTATTTTCGGCTTTCGAAGAATTCTTGTCAGGCCGTTCTGGTTTCTATCTATTATTGTTATTGCGGGATACGCACTGACATCGGATAGGAAAGCATCTGTGTCCACCATATCCACATAAGCCTTCAAATGGTAGTTGTGAGATATTAGCTTGCGTAGCGGCCCGCCGTATTTATTTTTCATCCAACGATCGGCACAAATAAATCCCAGTATTCCCGAGGTTCCTAGCGCAGATAACGCTTTCTCAAAAAAAGGAATATAGAGATCGGCTCGATCATACATTGTAGTGAAACGACTTCGATATTCTTTTAAGAGTGGTGCCGGAATGAGTTCCTGTCTGACGTAGGGTGGGTTTCCTGTAACAAAATCGAATTGTTGTTTCGGGGCGTTGAGAAGAAAGTCTCCCTGTATCAGCCAGGTTTGAGTTATTTCGACCGCTTCATTTTGAGGGATGCCGTGGTCAGTCAATTTGCTCACTACTGACGCTCTTGTTGTAGCAACGCTTTGTTGGTGCAGCTCTACGGCAAGAAGGGAGTTTTTCAGCTCGTTGCTGTCCCTTGATTCTGAATACCGTTTCCATGAGGTAAGTATCCGGTCAATTATCGGAAGCAGAAAATCGCCGTTTCCGAACGAAGGCTCCAGGATGCGTTTTTGAAAAAGAGGCTTCGTCGCTGTAAATCCGATGAGGTCAAGTATGAAATTAACGACTTCAGGGCGCGTGTACACTGCACCGCGAATCTCTCGATTATTGCTGGTTGCGAGTTCTTCAGCCGCTGTTTTTGCCTCTTGAGAAATGGGCTGGTCTTCTGGAGGGAAAAGTTCAAATAATGTCGACTGAACTAAAATGGGCATTTGTATTTTTTCTCCGATTAAAACGGGATATATTGTCAACATAATGAGACTGTTATGCCTTTTTAGCAGTCACTTGGATTTTCTTTTGAGCTTGCCCTGAATGCAGAGCCGGAAAGATAATAAAAGAAAAGCGGACAAAACGGCACAGGCATCTCCTGAATTTGAGGGGGAAAGATATAATGCTGTATAATCATAGCATAGAGGCGGGAAGGCGGCGAACTTTTTTGTCCTTTTCTCCTTATTGTGGCATCATGAAGGGTATTTGCGTTGAGAGATAATATTTGACATCCATCGGATACACTGTAGAATTCCCGTGTCGTTTACAGTCCTACTGGCGTTTAAGGCGGTAGGGCTGTTGTTCCTCCCTCTGTCACCCGTCAGCGTGTATGCGGATACTTCTGTGCAAGTGAAGCACAATGATTGTATGGATAGGAGGTGAGACGTTCCAAGAAGCACAACATGCTCTTTCTAAGCAAAAATTATGAAACTGGCTGATACTGATTCGAAATTAGGGCGTAAACTGGAAACATGGGTTGTTGGTGAAAAAAAGGAAAAAAAGAAACCACGGCTGAAAAGAAGATTAGAGAAATGGCTGACTGACGAAGAAAAAAAAGAGCAGTTCTATGTCGTGGAAGAAAAGACAGGGATGCAGCGTAAAATTTTGATGGCGACAAATCAGCGAGCAATTTTGTTTGAGAATAATTTGTTCGGAAAGCTTAAAGATACCAGCGATAAGGTGTGGAATCAATTTATCTCTGTCCATCTCACAGAAGGGGTTTTGTCGGCTTCGTTGGAATTATGCTTTTTCCGTTATCATGACTCAAGTAATCATCTTGAGGCCGTCGATTGGACGCTCTCTGGATTAGATAAGGCAAAGGCCTGGGAGTTTTATGCGTATCTGAAGGATAGAGAGATGTCCTTAAAGGAGAGACGCTGCGGTAAGTAGGCCGCACCGCCAGCTATGAAGAAAGTAGTTCATGAACAAAGAGCTCTGGGCAGGAACGTGTGCAAAAAGGGCTGATTCTGTTCGGTCGATGACTTTAGCAAGAGAAAAAGAATGAAATATATAAGCACCAGGGGCGGGATAGAGCCCATTGCATTTGATCAGGCAGTTATGATGGGCCTTGCGCGAGACGGAGGGTTACTGCTTCCGGAAACCCTACCTTCCGTATCAGCACAGAAGCTGGATGCCTGGCAGAATCTTCATTACAAGAGCCTTGCCCTGGAGGTGTTGGATCTGTTCACCGGTGATATGCCGCGTCTTGATCTGGATGATATGGTTGAGCGGGCCTACAGTTCCTTTCGCCATCCCCAGGTCACCCCGGTGCGCAAGACCGGTGATCTCTATATCATGGAGCTTTTCCATGGCCCGACCTTGGCCTTCAAAGACGTAGCCTTGCAGCTGCTCGGTAACCTTTTTGAGTACGAGCTGAAAAAGAGCGGCGGCTTCATGAATATCATTGGGGCCACTTCCGGCGATACCGGCAGTGCGGCGATCTACGGGGTTCGGGGGAAAAAAGGGATCAATATCTTTATTCTTCATCCGCACGGACGCACCAGCCCAATCCAGGCTTTGCAGATGACCACGGTCACGGATGCCAATGTCTTTAATCTTGCAGTCAACGGCACCTTTGATGATGCCCAGGCTATAGTTAAGGAGCTGTTCAGTGATCTGGAATTCAAGGATCAGTATCAGTTGGGTGCGATCAACTCCATTAACTGGGCGCGGGTCTTGGCGCAGGTGGTATATTATGTCTTTGCCTTTCTCAAATTGCGCAAACAGGGCTTTGACTCGGTGGATTTTTCTGTGCCCACAGGGAATTTTGGTGATATCTTTGCTGGCTATGTGGCCAAAAAGCTGTTGCCTGAAGGCTGTATCAACCGCCTGATCCTGGCCACCAATTCTAACGATATCCTGGCCCGCTTTGTCAATAACGGCGATTATTCCATTTCCGGAGACGTGACCCCGACCTTCAGCCCCTCTATGGATATTCAGATCGCCTCCAATTTTGAGCGCTATCTCTATTATCTGCATGGGCAGGATGGTGCTAAGGTTAAGGCAGATATGAAAGCCTTTGCCGCCACCGGGCGTATGGATCTTTCCGCCTTTGGGGAACAGGCTGGCCGTGATTTTTCCTCCTATTCTGTGTCTGAGGAAGAGACTATCGCTACGATCCGCCAATGCTATCAGGATCATAATTATCTGCTTGATCCTCATACAGCAATCGGTGTTCGGGCTGCGCAGGAGCTTAAGGAAGACCGGCCTGTGGTCTGCCTTGCCACGGCGCATCCGGCAAAATTCGGCGAGGCGGTGCAGAAGGCCATTGGTGATGAGGTGAGACTACCGCCCGCCTTGGCTGGGTTAGCAGGGAAGGAGAGTCGCTGCGAGATCCTGGATGCGGATATTACTTTGATTCGGGAGTATGTGGAGAAAAACGCGCTGGAGGGCTGAAGAATGGCTATTCCTTTCACTGATCGGGAGATGGAAAGAGCATGGCGGGAGAACTTGTCCGCATCCGAGCGATCAGTCAGAACCAATGCGCTCAGATTGCTTTTGTTTTACGCTGTGGAATGCGGTTTGAAAACAATCATCATGCGGCGATGCGGCAGAAGAAATTGCCGAAGTGATTATTGCGCAGATATCGGAGAAGCGCAACATGACATTAACAAGTTACTGGACACACTCAATGTGAATGTACAACTTCGCTTACCGCGCAGAATTCGGATGCGTGACTTGGTTAATTCCCGTAAAAACAAAGAGAAAAGGGAGGTTAGAGCCGGTCAGGTTAATCAGATGTGGCGATATGGCGGATCTTCGGCCAGTGATGTAACCGACAAGATGCTGGAAGAAAAATTGCTACGGATATCCGAGTGGATCAAGAGAGAGCTGCAATGAACTTTTCAAGATTGCTGACATGGCTTGATGTGAAACGAGTTATTCGGCAGAAAACAGCTGGCGGCAGTAAACTCCCTGAAGGAATTGTCAGGATAGGTTCCTATTCCGATGCACTGGAAATAGGTGTGCAGCAGAAGGAACAAGTTGAAAAAGCAGGTAGGATTCTAAAGGAGTGGTTCGGCGAATGGTACCAGGAAGAGGAATCCTGTATTCAGCTTGATTTCGGCAATGCTGTCCTCCCGGTAGAGTTTATGAGCGGGGAGGAACGAAGCAGTACAGATATCGCTCTGCGGCCCTTTTGGGAGGAAATGACCTATCACGAAAAAGAGATGAGCGGGGAAGCCCGCAGCGGGTTGCCGGAGCCGTTTCCCGATGACAGCCCCAAGTTAATTTCATTTTATTCTTTTAAAGGCGGGGTAGGGCGCACCCTGCATTTGGCAGCCTTCTTGTTTGCCTTGCTTGACAGAGCCAAAGAGCTTGGGCAACCGGCAACCATACTGGTGATTGATGCTGATCTGGAGGCCCCTGGTCTTACCTATTGGAACCGTCGGGAGAAACAACAGCCTTCAGTCTCTTTTTTGGACTTTCTCGAATTATACCAATACGCACCTTTGGATTCCGAGGAAATGCTCGCATTATTTGCCGAGAAAGTGAAAAAATTTCCTAAGAAAGACGGGGGAACGACCTGGTATTTTCTTCCGGCCTGTCTTGAGGATAAGGAGTTGCTTGATACGCCTGTTCTGCCCGAGCATCTGGCCCGAAACCCGGATGGATGGGAATGCGGGAACGCTGTTCAACGATTGGGCCGGGCTGTCGGGGCGGATTACGTTCTGATGGACCTCCGAGCCGGGCTGAGCGAGGTGTCCAGTCCTATCATTTTTGATCCCCGTATGCAACGTTACATCGTAACAACACTCACTGAACAGTCCGTAACCGGTACAAGTCTTGTGCTGGATCAAATAAGTCGTCTTGCCCCGCCGGAATCGGAGCAGCAGGATGGAAAGTTTGATTACTATGATCCATCAGTGATTCTCAGTATGCTGAAAACTGAGTTTAAAAGTCTGCCAGATTTTGAAAATGCCTTGGTGAGATTGCGCTCAGCCTATATTGATACGGAAGAAGACAGTGTCTATGCAACGAGACTGCAAATATTTGAAACGGATTTTGCTGAAGAGCTTTTGTATATCAATGGTTGGGAAGACGTACGCTCCAAGCTTGCATCGACCTCCGTTATGAGGACAGCCGAAGAATGGGCGGGTAGTCAACTGAAATCTTCCAAAAGCAAAGTAAGCGTATCGGAATTACCGGATAATAAAATTCAGCTCAAGGCTGCCGGGCAACTCAGAGATGTTTGCCGACAATATGAGTTTGCTGAAAACGGTCAAGGAAAAGGCCTGCTGGTGACTGAGCCTCTGAAAAATCTTGCCACCGCATTTAGCGACGAATTGCCTCGTGCGGTATCCATCGGTGCTAAAGGAGCCGGAAAAACATTTAATTATATCCAGCTGGCTCAACTGGAAACCTGGGGGAGATTTGTCAGTTATGTCCTTAAAAGACAGTCGGCATCGGATGATGAGACGTATATTTTTCCTCTGCTTCAATCAAACGGACTCAAGGATGAGGCGGAAAGGATTATCCGGGATGCGAGGGGCCGGGTGGGAAGTGTCCTTCATAAGAAGAATGATCCACAGGAATTTTCACATTCCCAATGCCAGGATAGGATCAAATCACACCTTAACAACGAAAGCCTTTCTGAGTTGGATTGGACTGATTTTTGGATCAGTGAGCTGTTGGAATCTCTGGATATACAGTCTGAGGGGGACCATCCGAACAGATTAGCCTACCTTAATACGAGACTGAAAGAACGGAACGTCAGAGTTGTTTTTTTGTTCGATGGACTGGAAGATATATTTTCAGCTGTTGCAACTAATACGGCGCAGCAGAATGCCCTGAAAGCACTCATTAATCTTCCGAAAAGGCTGTCGGAAATCAGACAGGCTCATATAGGTCTTATAATTTTTCTTCGCCGTGATTTTGTTCGGTATGTTGTAACGCAAAATTCCGCCCAATTTGAGAACCTCTACCGCGCTTATGATCTTGCCTGGGATAAAGATTCCTTTAGAAAACTTGTTTTCTGGATATGCAGTCAGGCTGGTATTCTCAATGCCAAAGAGGAAGAACTGGAGTCGTTAAGTCGGGATGATTTGACTGCACGGCTTGAACAGCTTTGGGGCTTGAAATTGGGTTCTGATACTTCCAGAGAAGCAAACACTATCAACTGGGTCTTTGCGGCCTTAACAGACTTTAAAGGAAGGCTTCAGGCACGAGATATCGTACGTCTGTTACTTCATGCCGCTAATATTACAGTTGAGAAAGCGAAAGAAGTCATGTTGGTAAAATGGGCGGACAGTCGTATACTTCCTCCTCAGGCTGTTCGTCGTGCGATTGAGCCGTGCAGCAAGAAAAAGGTTGAGGAGGCGATGGAAGAATATCCAGAGTTCAGGAAATGGGTTGAGCAGATCAAGAGTTATTCGGATCGAAAAATTCCTTTTACCCTTGAACAGCTTGAGATGGATCAGGCTGTTGTGAACACCTTGGAAGAAATGGGCGTCATTTACGAAGACAGGGGAAAGGACGGGGCCTCACGTTTTTATATGCCGGAAATTTTCCGTGCCGGGTTGGATTTTTCCTTGGATAAGGGAGCAAGACCTCGTGTTTTGGTACTGAAACGTAAAGCACTGGGGCCAAGAGGTTGAAAAAACGTGACCAGTCCGTGTTGCTTCCCTGCTGCTTCAGCTCGCGTAACTGTGCCGGGCAATGTACTGCCGCATATACGGAATCAACTCACAATCTGTTCCGCAGGCTCTTTATCCAGGTTTTCTTCAAACAGTAAAACCCCGAGGGAGACTCCGCTGATCACGGAATAACTGGGTCCGATAAACCAGCCGACAACCGGGATCATAGTGAGGAGCAGACCGGCTGCGCCGAAAAAGAACATATCGCCCTTCTTGCTCCAAAGCAGGGCAAAGGTCTGCTTAGGGGCCATGCCGCGACGGTCCAGGTAGGGATCCACATAGGCGGCACTGCTCAGGAACATCTGGAAGAAAAAGACTACAGCACCGGACAGGAGTACGCCTATAACCGGGAGAGCTGATAGCGCGAACCCGGTAATCACGACCAGCACGGAAGCCGCAAGGGTGACCAGCAGGATCAGGGACAGCCGCATCAACGAGGCCGGGATGCTTTGTCCGGTGGGAGCGGGTTTGCCGGTAAGAATGCCTTCCGCCTCTTCAGAGATGAGGTCAAGAAAAGGGGTGAAGACCAGCAGGACAAGGCTGCGGAAGATGATGTAGAGCGGCCCCGCCGCCACAACGCTGAGGGCTATCCAGACTGCAAAGCCGATCCATTCGGTCCAGGCCTGATCCGGGAAGAGCAGGTGCTGGAGATAGTCGGACAGCTCCCAGCCCACGGCAAAGAAGCCTGCGATGGAAAGCGGAACCAGCAGGACGGAGATGGCGATGGGTAGGCGGAGTCTTCTCCACTGTCCGTGCTTCCAGAGGACCTCGTGACCGACTTTAAAGGCTTTTATGGTGTTTTTCATGGTGGATAGTTTTTTTAAAAAAACTGCTGTTGCTTCGGTAGACGGGCGTTCTGAGGTGCCGGTTCCGATCTCTATGTATCGAGCTGATCACCCTTCAAGCCTTCAACTTCCTCCGGTGTCAGTCCGGTCATCGCCGCAATCTTCTCCATCTCAAGCAGCCCAGACTGAAGGAGGCTGGTAGCGATAGACTTTTTCTCCTCTTTTCTTCCCTGCTCTCTCCCTTTTTCTATCCCCTTCTTCTCTCCCTTCATCATCCCAGCCGTCCAGGTGGACTCCACCATACTGGCCTGATAATGGAGATTTTCTTGGTAAACGTCATAGATCCTCCGTTCCTTGTCGGAGAGTTTCATGATATCCAGCTGCTGTTTGGCCTTTTTTATCCCCTTTGCCTTGAAATCCTCTTTAATTTCTTCGTTCTTGAGGAAGTAGATCCATTCGTCCAGGCTGTCCTTGGCGATATCATCAAAGCTGTTGACCTTGATCAGGTAGTATTCCGGCAGAAGTTCATAGACCTCGGTTCTTCCGAACAGGGCCTGCTGCTCACCGGACAGCTGAAGCAGGTCACTGTTATGTAGCCCTCTGAAAGAGGTGGTTCCGTGGTAGACATAATCGGTCCCCTGACCTAGGTCGAAATAGAGGATGCTGACAGAGATAACCTTTTTTATATCTGAATATGCTGTACCCTTTTGGATGTGTTCGGTGACTGCCTTGGCTGTGCCGTAGAAAATCCGCTGGAGAAAGTCGAATTCCCGGTCGTACTGCACTTCGATGATGAGTATATCACCTGCCGTGTTCTTCACCTTGAGATCGACGCGATTGAATTTGTCTTGAACTGTTTCTTGATTGCCCTCGCTTTCAAGGATTTCTTGGATACGGATATCCTCTTTGAGTAGTTCGCTGAGAAAGCCTTCCAGAATTTCAAAATTGGCCTTGCTGCGCAGCAGCTTTTTCATGGCCCAGTCAAAGCTGATCAGTTTTCTTTTTGGCATTTCTGGTCTCCGTTTTTTTGGCAGCGTTGTTTGCTTCAGCAAGGATAGGGTAGTAGCATCTTGTTTTGAAGGCTGAAGCGGATGAGGTCGTGAACCTCTGTACTTAATTTTGTTTTGCAATTTGTTCCTGCTGTTGCTGAAAGTTTTTTCTATGTGTTTGTCTGAACATCATCTGCAACGACTTGGCGCATCCATTGATAAGCACCATCCATATCAAATACCTTTGCTGCGTAGGTTTCGCAAAGTAATTCTTCAGACAGGAACTGATCAAATTTCTCAGTTCTCTTTTCAACGACCAATTTAGCCAACTTTTCAGCATCCTGTTGAGGAGCTTCTAGTATCTCGTTAAATACAGAGGAAATTTCTTTAATATTTGTCCCCTGTATTTCAATTATCCCCGAACTGTTTGTCACTCGAAAACCTTGCCCCACAAGGATCGTAAATAAGGTGTTGGCTATTTTGTCGCCCAGCCAAGGCAAAACATATAATGTGTCACCATGTGCAAAGAAAGGGCTTTTATCCAGTCCTGAATTCTTAAAAAATTCTCTTCCTTCCTGAAATAATTTCTTCGCCTTGGAATCAAGATAATCTATCCGAGTATTACCTTTCGCTATCTGATATTCACCATTACTGTATATTTTGAACATTTCCTTACGTACTTCATCATGGATATACATCCCCCCGCCCGAAAAAAGGGGAGGTTGCCCACCTTTCGCTTTGCTCACCCGTATTACTTTCTTTTCAGAGTCTACTTGGGATACTCTCCATCGTCTTCCGCCAAAAATAATATTTTGATCGATCACTACTGGATATTCAATAGGAAGAGAGCCAAGTGTTTTTCCGTCATGTTCAACTCGATACTCTTCAGGAGTGTTAAATACAGCATAAAAGCTGTAATGCCCTGTAAGTCTTTCCCCATTTTCTCCTAAAACCAATTGACCGTCAGTAAGTTGAAAGAGAAGCTTTTCTTCTCCCATTTGTCTGAGAAGACGTTTGAAGCAATCAATACTGACGTGAGAAAATGGACCGGTTACACACAATAGGTGCCATAACTGCTCTACTCTTACGCCACCCCATTGCGTGATAACGGAAAGTATTTGATGTAATAGTGT
This sequence comes from Candidatus Electrothrix laxa, assembly GCA_942492895.1. Lineage (GTDB taxonomy): Bacteria > Desulfobacterota > Desulfobulbia > Desulfobulbales > Desulfobulbaceae > Electrothrix > Electrothrix laxa. The sequence goes on along the minus strand of OW818652.1, from coordinate 2,254,289 downwards.
AGATAAGTGGAGCTGCCTTGTATTTGCCGGTTCATACCATTTTTTTAGCAGCAGACGTACAATCGCTATACTTTGCAGCAGTTGAAGGCGAAGCAGGTCGCTCAGATGAGAATTTCTATCCAACTCATTTTCAAGGATAAACATCCTTAGAATAGCAGAATTATCTCTGCGTCCTGATCTGCCGAGACGCTGCCGTAGGCTTGCTACCGAATGAGGTGCTGTGACTTGGGCAACGGAATTCACTTTGCCTATGTCAATCCCAAGCTCTAAGGTCATTGTGCAGATTGCAGTAGTGGGCAAGTGTTCTTTCTGCAATCTTCTTTCAAGTTCAGTCCGTAACTCTTTAGATAAGCTTCCGTGATGAGGGAAAAATTCATTCGGCACGATATTTTTTTTACAAATGTCAGTCAACAGAGCCGAAAATTTTTCTGTTCTCCCTCGACTGTTGGCAAATACCAGATGAGAATCACCACGTAAAATTTTATAAAGATCCTGAGCAATCCGTTCGTCACCGGTTGATTTAACCGTATGATTTTCAGTTTTTTTATTTTTTAAAACTGATGGCTTCAAATCATAATAGCCTCTGACTTGCAGTCCAAGGCATCCATGACTTGTTTTACCCTGAATCAACTCACAAGGAATCTGAGCACGAGGGCGCAGAGAAGTTCTGACTTGTTCCATGTTACCCAAAGTTGCACTCAAGGCGATCCGTGGAATGAAGCCATCTTTTTGACGTAACTGCTCCAATCTGTGCATTAATGACTGGAGTTGGCAGCCTCTCTCGGAACCGAGAAAGGCGTGGTACTCATCAATAATGATATATTTCAGAGAATTCGAGACCGAAGCCAGCCAGCCGGACTCCCGAATCATCATGGCCTCCAATGATTCAGGTGTAATAAGCAGTATCCCAGCAGGATTTAATTTACACTTTCGTTTTATGGACTGGGTAATATCGCCATGCCAAGGGGTGAGCGGGAGCTGAAGTAAATCACATAGACTTTCTAACCTTCTGTATTGATCGTTAATGAGGGCTTTGAGGGGGCTTATGTAGAGAATTCCTATACCCTTCCGTTGATCTGCAATTGCTGAACAAGCTGGCAAGAAAGCCGCTTCAGTTTTACCGGCTGCGGTTGAAGCACTTATTATGACATCTGATTTTTGCTGAAGGATAATAGGAATTGCATCTTTCTGGATGTCTCGAAGATCGTTCCATTGCTGTTTATAAACCCACTTCTGAACCGGCAGCTCTAAACAATAAAACGGATTATTTGAATCCATGAGTACCGCTACAAGGTGAACCCGGCCAGTTCGTCCTGCGTTTCATTGCTCACCTGTTGCTCCGGCATGTCACTGTTCAACTCTTGAGAAATGTTTGACGAACCCGCCAGTTCTTGCCATGAAATATGTTCATTTTGCTCCATAACAGACAACATATCCACAAATGCCTTGATGGTATTCCTCGGAGTGCGGAAATATGCTTCTCCAATTTGTTTATTGCAGTGCTCAAGGAATGCTATCAGTGCCTGATCAGGAATCAGATACTCCTCCTCATTCCCGGAAGCAAAAATATGTCTGATATTTTTCAGTAAGATATACAATTCTTCCGGTGATAAATTTGCCAAGTGGATTGCCGGAGACGAATAATCAATAACGCCCGCTCGTTGAGCAAATGAATTTTCTGCCAGCCTTGATTGTAAGGCTTCGTAGCTGTATAAGCCTCTGCGGGGATCAAGCAGGAATTCCGGTGTACCTCCTAATAAGAAACCGAGGAATTCGGCTTTTCCTTGCAGGCAGTCGTTCAAAATGCGCAATATTTGTTCGTAATTGGAGGTTCTGGCCTGCTTATTATTTAATTTGTACAAGTTGACCAGTTCATCTAAATTTATCAATAAACCTCCATATCCTGCCTGACGGACAAAAAGGCTCATTAACTTCAGGCTATCATAAAAGGATTCATCGGAAATGAACGTTCTGACACCAAGATCCTTTCTTGCTTCAGTTTTGGTTGAATACTCGGCTCGTAACCATCGTATAGCACAGGATTTCAAGGTCTCATTATCTTTTTCGTGACCGTGCCAGTATGCTGCAATAACTTTGGCAAAATCATAGCCGCCGACCAACTCCGTAAGATCAGAAAGCTGATTTTCGATAACTGTATTTACCGGCAGCGATTCCTTTTGAGATTTCTGACGTGCAGTCGTTATAAAACGTTCCACTATGCTGGTCAAAGCATTCCCGTCCGGTTTGCTGCGTGTTGCAATATTTCGCATTAATTCGGAATAAAGATTTCTTGCCTGACCGGATGATGCGTGAATCCGCCTGTCCGGCGATAAGTCCGCATTTGCCGTGACCAGTGTTTTTTCCTGTGCAATTGATCTGACCAACTCAAGAAAAAATGTTTTCCCAGATCCATAATCACCAATAATCAAACGGAATGCTGATCCTCCGTCAAGAATGCGCTCAATATCGGATAAGACAGCTTTTACCTCATTAACTCGTCCTACTTGGATATGCTGCAATCCAGTACGAGGCGTTACCCCGGCTTTGAGAGATTGGAGTATTGAATCTCTTTCTCTCGGTCTAAGACGTTTGTAATTTTCTGTCATCAGGTCTCCTCACATATTTATGTAGAATGCCTACCCGGCAAAATGACTTGTATTGATCTCGGCTATAAGTTCAAGGTCAACATAAAAGGTGTCACTGTATTCCTCTATCAGGGGCGCATCCGCAATGTCGAAAAAACGATCATTAATTGCCTCTATAGAACCGTCTATCATCAAATTCAGCTGCTCGCAAAGAGTAAAAATTTCATCACGCCGCCATTCGCTTTTTATTATCAGTCTGTTGTAAAGCATTTGGTGCTCTGTGTCCAGCCCTGTAATTATCTTTTCGGAAGAGGGATCTTCCTTGTCTATCGGGACCGGCTGAACAACTGTAGCCGAAACATCATCAGGCTCAATAAAGATTTGTTCCAGAATATTTTTTACTCCGGCTGTCTCTTTCTCATGTACACGAAGCCGTTCATGATTGATGATGCCTGACGCATTTTTTTCAACCGGGGGATCGGCGGTTTCAAGGAAATGTGTATTCGGTTCTGCCGGTTGCAGTTTTCTTTCCGTTTTGACGTGGTGAAGATCATTTATTACAGTTGTCTTGTCCAGTCCTAACGAATTATATAACTTCTCAAGCTGTTTTACTTCTTCCGGGGCTATATGGCCGTCTGCATGTGCAACATCAATTAATATCTTGCTGATCGCAGACCGTTTCCTTTCCCCTATTTTTTTCAGCAGAGCCTTTACACCTTTCATATTGGCAGGTACAGAAATGAGCCAATACAAGTACGCTTTTAGAGAGTTTTTTTCACTTGGAGACAAATTCTCGTTTTGTTGTATCAAGGTGTTTAAGACCTGAAACTCGGAGCGATCAACTTTGTCATCAATTTTTGCAACCATAGACCCAAGTCTTAATATTGTTACCAAATGGTCAAAGTCATTTCCGGGGTGAATTTGTTTTCCATGTCCTTTGCGGTAAAGTACCACCTTTTCGTTTTTTTCAGGTTTTGCACAGTGAAATCGTACATCTGGAGCCATGCCGTAACCTGCTGTTGCTAATATGTTAGCTATAATTTCACACTCTTTCTTATTGAGTTTTACAAGACTGCTATCACCAATAATCCGTAAAATGTAGTTCATGGGAAGTGCGCTGAACCCGGATGTTAATTTCGCATCAAGAACTTTTTTAATTCTTTCAATGCCAGGTAATTTCAAGTGCGGTATCAGGTCAGACGGCAATAATGCTACAGCCGCCGCCGACCCTTTTCTGTTGCCCTGCCGTCCGACAAATCGGCTGTACGCATCCAGCTCATTTTGGCATAGTTCAGCAATATCAATCAATTTGTTAACAGGAGCACGTAATTTTGCGGGGTCTGGTGAATTTGTTTCAAGAGGGCGCGGAGCATGAAGAGATGAGCTTGCAGGTCGATATGTAATCACCAATTTTGTTTTATTGGGTTTTATCACCATCCCTTCCGGCTGAAATCTCTCTCTGTACCTTTTTTCAAATAACAGTCGAAATTTCTTGGGGCACCGTTTGGCAGGAGTTTTCAGCTTGTAATCAGGATGACTTTTTAGCCATGCGAAAGCTAAGTCGGCAGGAATGGCTTTTTCTTCCCCTATGCTTTTTCCCAAAACGAAGTGAAATATCGGACTGGGGGAGCCGTTAATAAAGAGCAGTTCGTAGGGTGTCTTACCTTTTGCTCCGTATAAAATCCAAATATATGACAACAGATTGACAGCATAACTTCTAAAAGAACCATTGGAACCATAGATCTCACCGATTGGTTAATAATCTAGTAATTGAATTAATTGTTTTACATGAAAAAACAACACCTTGAAATCTTAGTAAGTGAAATCAACATATTGGATGATTGCTTGTGAAAATAGGCTGTTGAGAAGTTTCCTGTTTAGGAATACTTATTATCTGGCCCAATATAGCGCTTAAAGGACATCTCTGCAAATACGGTCAAAATACCGGCATCTCTTATAACGTTATGATTTGTTTATGTTTAGTCAATTAATTATATACACTTTTTATTGACCAATCGATGAGATAGATAGTCAACAGTCGCTTTATTTCCTGAAACAAGAGAGAAATTTCCTTGTTACTTACGAGACCTTTCTCTCTGTCTACGAGCAACCGTCTTTCCAGACCATAAAAGTACAAGAAAACGTAGCCAATATAGGCATGAGGATCATCTCGGCTGCTCGCCAGCCATTTCAAGTATGCTGAACGGCTTTCGGGAGTAATCCTCGAATAACTAGGCCAATAACTCATTTCATCGTCAGCGTAATTTGGAATTGACCCGTTGACAGGTAAAGTCGGATCAATCAATGCGCTGTCGGTTGAATAACCGTCCCTGCTGTCCAGCTTTTCGCCAAAATAGAAAAAACCTTTCGTGATTTTATAGTTACCTATCGCCACCAATTTGTTTGGATAAATCCAACGAGCTGGTGTATTATTTCTCGTTGGATTGTTATCGTGTTGCCTTGATTCGGTAGAAATGTTTATTCTGAAATTGACTAAACTTTCAGAAATGGATGTCTTATCTGATAATCGGGTATTCATTTTTCATGAAAGACGAATGATATTAGTTGGGTGAGCAGGGAGTGCAAGTGCTGGTGTTGCCCGCATTGTTCCTGCTCCGATTTCAAAACCGACAAAAACGCAAACTGCGAAATATCCACATTACCCACGGTCTTCACCCGCTTCTTACCCACCTTTTGCTTCTCCAGCAGCTGACGCTTACGATTGATAAAGACAGCTGCCGGAGGCGGAATCACACGGACACCTGCTGCCTCAAGCTCCGCCTCTCCCTGCTTGATCACTGCGAAAAGCGAACGAAGATCATAGTTATGCTGTGCGGCAAGCGCATCCTTAACAGCCCGTACCTCGGTAATAATTTCATCACTCATCGTCCATTCTTCCAAGAAGTTCTTCAGGTGTACAGATAGTCGGCAGAAACCGGGCTTTACTGCTCCGACTTGAGCACCGACAAAAACGCAGACTGCGGAATATCCACATTACCCACAGTCTTCATCCGCTTCTTCCCCGCCTTCTGCTTCTCCAGCAGCTTACGCTTACGAGAAATATCACCACCGTAGCATTTTGCGGTTACATCCTTACGCAAAGCAGCAACATTGGTTCGGGCCACGACGCTGCCGCCGATGGCCGCCTGGATCGCTATCTTGAACATCTGGCGCGGAATCTCCTCTTTCAGGCTTTCGCAGGCCTTGAGGCCGCGTTCGCGGGAACGATCCCGATGGGTGAGCTGGGACAGGGCATCCACCTTTTCGCTATTGACCAGGATGTCCAGTTTGACCAGATCGCTGGGTCGGTAGTCAATCATTTCGTAGTCAAAAGAGCCGTAGCCCTGGGTCACAGATTTCAGTTTATCGTAGAAATCATAGATAACCTCGGCCAGGGGCAGCTCGCAGGAGAACTCGATCCGGCCCGGCATGGGGTAATGGTAGTTGGTGTTCTCGCCCCGTCGTTCCATACACAGATTCATGACCACGCCCATGTAGCGTTCCGGAATCAGGATGGTTGCCTTGATAAAGGGTTCTTCAATTCTGGTAATAGCGCCGGGATCAGGGAAATGGGAGGGGTTATCCACTGTCATCTCTGTACCGTCCTGGAGTTCCATTTGATAGCGGACCGAGGGCACGGTAAGGATTAGGGATATATCGAATTCGCGTTCCAGCCGCTCTTGGACCACTTCCAGATGAAGGAGGCCGAGAAAGCCGCAACGGAAGCCGAAGCCCAAGGCGGCAGAGGTGTCCTTTTGAAAGGTCAGGGCTGCGTCGTTGAGCTTGAGTTTTTCCAGGGCCGCAGCTAGCTCTTCGTATTCATCCGTGGAAATCGGGTAGATGGAGGAAAAGACCACCTGCTGCACTTCCTGAAAACCAGGGAGCGGGGCAGAGCAGGGCCTGGCTTTGTGGGTGATGGTGTCGCCGGGTTTGGTATCGGAAACTGTTTTTACGCCAGCAATAATGTAGCCTACTTGACCGGCGCTCAGACTCTTACACGGGGTGCGCCGGAGAAGAAACTGGCCCACCTCTTCCACTTTGTACTCGGTTTTGTTATGCATAAAATAGATCTGGTCGCCAGTACGGAGGGTGCCGTTGATAATACGCACCGAGATGACCGTGCCCCGGTAAGGGTCGTAGTTGGCGTCAAATATCATGCATTCAAGGGGTTTGTCAGGGTCGCCTTCAGGTGGCGGCAGGTGGGCGACAATGGCCTCCAGGATGTCATGCACGCCTACGCCGGTCTTGGCCGAGCATTTTTGAATAATCTCGCCATCCAGGCCCAGGTCCTCCTCAATCTCATCAGCCACCTTTTCCGGCTCTGCCGCAGGCAGGTCAATCTTGTTGATTACCGGGATGATTTCCAGATCATTCTCCATAGCCAGATAGAGATTGGCCAGGGTCTGGGCCTCAATGCCCTGAGCCGCATCAACGAGCAAGAGGGCACCTTCGCAGGCAGCTAGGGCTCTGGAAACTTCGTAGCTGAAATCCACATGGCCTGGGGTGTCGACCAGGTTTAAGGCGTATTCCTGCCCGTCCGCTGCTGTAAAAGGAAGGCAGATGGTCTGGCTCTTGATGGTGATGCCTCGCTCTCGTTCGATCTCCATATTATCGAGGAGCTGATCTTTAAATTCTCGGGCTGTGACCAGCCCGCAAAGCTGAATCATCCGGTCAGACAGGGTGGACTTGCCGTGGTCGATATGGGCGATTACGCTGAAGTTACGTATATTTTTCATTTCCGTGGTTGTTTGTTATTTCAGCCCGATCGTGCAGGCGGTTATCATGTCAGTTATCATATGTCCCTGCCGACCCTCTATTTCTCTGCTGCTCCTCTATAAATAAGGGGCGAACGGTAAGAAGGCCATCGCACTCACAGCGGGAACAGACTGCTGGGAAGGTAGCATAAATAGGAGGAAATTTAAACTCCTTCGGAAGGGAGAGCGCTGCTTTCCTGCTCTTTGGATATTTTCTGCCTTATTGCCGTGAACTTTTACAAAAAATAAGGTAGACTACTTGATAATTGTTTGTCCGTAGACTGCAAATTGTCCAGGAAAGGCTCTGGAGCCCATCTGTTATAGATTATGAGTGAGGAAAAGAAGGTCAGTCAACAATATCATCCTTTAGTGGTGACGTCCACTGATGAGAACTTGCCAGCGGTCAGTAATCCTGCCCTCCATCGCTACCTTCAGGAGATCAGTCAGTATGAACTCCTGAGTCGCGAAGAGACCGATGAACTGGCGGTTCGTTTCAAGGAAACCGGCGATCCCGATGCTGCCTACCGATTGGTTTCGTCCAACCTGCGCCTAGTAGTCAAGGTGGCGATGGATTTTCAGAAATACTGGATGCAGAATTTTATGGATCTGATTCAGGAAGGGAATGTCGGCCTGGTGCAGGCAACCAAGAAGTTTGATCCCTATCGAGGGGTGAAATTTTCTTATTACGCCGCCTACTGGATCCGTGCTTATATCCTTAAATTCATAATGGATAACTGGCGACTGGTTAAGATCGGCACAACCCAGGCCCAGCGCAAACTTTTCTTTAGTCTGAATAAAGAGAAGAAATTGTTGGAAGCCCAGGGCTTTAAGCCTGATGTTAAGCTACTGGCCGAACGCCTGAACGTCAAAGAAAGCGAAGTCGTTGAGATGGGTCAACGCATGGATGGCTGGGATGTTTCGCTAGAAGCCCCGGTGCGTAATGATTCGGAAGATGATCAGAAAAGCTTTCTTCCCAGTCACGGGCCTGGGATAGAGGATATCGTAGCTGGTCATGAAGTCCGGGATCGTATATCCGGTGTGTTAGCCCGGCTGGACGGAGACCTGAACGAAAAAGAAAAAATTATTCTGACAGAGCGCCTGCTGAATGATGAGCCCGAGACCCTACAGACCATTGCTGACAGGTTCGGTATCTCACGGGAACGAGTCAGACAGATTGAAGCAAACCTGCTCAAAAAACTGAAAGGGATATTTGAGAAGGAATTGCCTGATGTAAAAGATTTTATCAGTTCTGAACGAATCGTGCCCGCAACCGGTTCCGACAGGGCGTAACGTATTTGATAAGTAAGAGATAACCCGCCGCTTAGGGCGTTTAGGGCGGGGATAATAAAGAAATTGTTTTGGTGTTACACCGCAGGCGGCGGAGTAGCAGACCCGGAGCTTCACAATGAAGGTACCTCTTTTAGACCTGCAGCCGCAGATAGAATTTTTTCGTGAGCAAATCATTAAGGAGATAACTGAGGTTGTTAATTCAACCTGTTATATCCTCGGGCCTAAGGTGGCTAAGCTGGAGCAGGAGATTGCCGAATACAGCGGTGCTGTTGCGGCGATCGGAGTCTCCAGCGGCACAGATGCCTTGGTAGCGAGCCTGATGGCCTTGGAACTTCAGCCTGGTGATCAGGTGTTAACCACGCCCTATACCTTCTTTGCCACTATGGGGTCGATTATCCGGGTAGGTGCCGTGCCGGTTTTCGCCGATGTGGATGCGCGAACCCTGAATCTTGATCCGGCCAAGGCCGCTGAAATTCTGGAGGCTGATGCAGCAGGAGAGCGAAAGATTAAGGCGATCATGCCGGTCCATCTTTTTGGACAATGCGCGGACATGTCTGCGCTCATGGCGCTGGCCCGTCAGTACGAGATTCCGGTTATTGAGGACGCTGCCCAAGCCATCGGTGCAGAGTATCCTTTTATAGAGTCAGCCGAGTCTGAGGCGTCTGAGAACGGTGGCAAGGTGGTGTGGAAAAAGGCTGGTTCTATGGGGCTTGCAGGTTGTTTCTCCTTTTTTCCCTCCAAGAATCTCGGCTGCATGGGTGATGGCGGTATGATTACCACCTGTGATTCTGACTTTGCCGAGACCCTGCGTTGTTATCGTAATCATGGGGCAAAGCCCAAGTATTATCACTCCAAGATTGGGGGGAATTTTCGTCTTGATCCGCTTCAGGCTGCTGTGCTCAGTGTTAAGCTCCCTTATCTTGAAAAATGGCATCAGCAGCGGCGGAGAAAACAGTGAGCAATACCGTGAGCTTTTTGCGCAAGTCGGGCTGACCGAAGAGCAGATAGCACTGCCGGAAGCTGTGTATAGTAATGCTCCAGATGCGGAAGAGCATAATATCCATATCTATAACCAGTTCGTTGTCCGTACATCGCGTCGTGATGCTTTGCGGGAATATTTGCAGAAAAAGTCCATTGGCTGCGAGGTCTATTATCCGGTTTGTCTGCATCAACAGAAATGCCTGGAACCATTGGGGGTTTATAATACCCAGTCATTCCCTGTGGCTGAACAAGCAAGCAGGGACTCTCTTGCTTTGCCGATTTATCCAGAATTGAGTATTGAACAGCAGGAATATGTGGTTGCGACCATAGCTGCGTTTTTCCGTTAGTAGCTGTATCCCTCTTTCAGGGGCTCTCCTGGAGCGAATTCTTCGCTCGCCCAGCGTTTTTAGGTATATTTCAGATATCGTGAAATATTTTCGAGGTGTTTTCGTTTTGCTGCCCCGTCCTTTCGGACGGGGCAGTTTGTTTTTTATTGAAAAACATAACTTATTAAAAGAAGTAGAGGAACACAAGCATGGTTGAACGTATCCCCATGTCCAAAACCGGACACGTACAGTTGAAAGAGGAGCTTGAGCAGTTGGAAAAGGTGGAGCGCCATGAAATTGTCAAGGCTATTGAAACCGCTCGCGCTCACGGAGACCTGAAAGAAAATGCCGAGTACCATGCAGCTAAAGAGCGGCAGGGGATGGTCGAGGGGCGGATCATGGAGCTCAAGGATAAGCTTGGCAGGGCAGAAGTGATCGACTGCACAACGATCAGTACTACTCGGGCCGTTTTTGGTGCGGTTGTCACCTTAATGGACATGGAGACTGACGACGAGGTGACCTATCAATTGCTTGGGCCGGAAGAGGCAGATGTAAAAAAAGGCTCTATCTCAGTTTTAGCTCCGTTGGGGCGTTCCATACTGGGCAAGGAAGTCGGGGATGAGGTGGTGACCAAAACGCCCGGCGGTGTTCGAGAATTTGAGGTTATGGAGATTGAAGCCGGTCCTCTGTGTTGATTGCTGATTGCTGCGGGTTGCGTCGTATTTATATTGACATCGCTGCAAGTCGGGTGGTATATAAAATATTTTAATTTTTTACTCTTAACCTTCCCGCTCTCTCTGAAAAGACAGTGAGGGCCACTATGACCGCGAGGAGGACTTATGCGTCATTACGAAACTACGTACATTCTTCGTCCCAATTTGGGCGAAGAAAAATTTACAGAAATTATTGAACGAACCAATGCCATTGTTGAGGGTGATAATGGCTCGGTTATTGATATTGATCGCTGGGGCATCAAAAAGCTGGCCTATGAGATCAAAAAAGAAACGCAGGGTTATTATATCTGCATGAACTATGCTGCCCCGGGAAGTACGATCCAGGAGATGGAGCGGATTTTTCGTATTGACGATAACGTCCTTCGTTATCTGACCATCAAGCTGAACAAAGGAAAAGAGATTGATCAAACAGGGGTAGAGCAAGAGAAAGAGAGAATTGCCGCTATTGCTGCCGCTATTGCTGCTGAAGCAGAGGAACTTGCTCAGCAGGATGAGGACGTTGAGGGGAAGAGCGAAGAGACGGATAAAACCGCTGCCTCCGAAGAAAGCGATTCCTCAGAACAGGAGCAGGTTGAGCAGGTGAAGCAGGACGATTCAGCTGAATAGAACGCTCTTATCTTGCAAAAAGATAACAATCATAAGGAGAAAATGATATGGCTCCCCGTAAGAAAGTGTTTTACCGTAGAAAGGTTTGTAGATTCTGTGCTGACAAAGAGGTGGTTATTGATTATAAGGACGTGAAAGTTCTGAAAGGTTTTGTTACTGAGCGCGGTAAAATCATTCCGAAAAGGATTTATGGTACCTGCGCAGCCCATCAGCGTCAAGTGACCGAGGCTATCAAGCGAGCTCGGCATCTTGCCCTGATGCCTTATACTGGTTCTATTCAGTACTAAGAGAAAGAACGGAACTCTTTTTCCCTTCTTTTGTCCAACTTGCTGCGGCGACGAGAAAATATTCAACGTGGAGCTTGCAGTGCGCCTTTGTTGTAAGACAGTAGACAGTACGTCGTGACAGGGCATGGAAATAGCTTGCAGCATAACGGTCCGTTTTTGAGTACACGGCCATTATTGGTGGCCTTATTGTTCTTCTTGCCCATAGCCGTTCCGGGATTGCTCGGTTGGTTGAACGGACTGCTTGCTGTTCCCATTTTTTTGCTGTTGCAAACAGCTCATGATGAAAGGACGGCTGGGCAGCAGATCAGAAATGGCTTGTTGATGGCTGGCCTCGGCTCTCTGGTGATGGGGCGTTTTTCGATGTTTCTTTTTACATTGATGATGCTCCCCTTGGGGTACAGTTTGCACCTGAGCGTATCGCGGCAAAAAACACCGGCTGAATCCGGTGCCGCCGGAATTATGGTGCTGGGCATCTCATGGCTATTTTTTTGGTCTGTATACGGTACCATGTCCGGGATGAATCCCTATGTCGGTTTGCTTACCGACTTGGATGCCTTTCTCGGACAGGTCGTTGTGGTGTATCGGACGAGTTCTGATTTGCCCGCAGATGTTTTATATAGTTTAGAGCAGATTATAGCGGGGATGCGGTTACTCCTGCCCAAGATTCTTCCCGGCCTTCTTGTCGGAATGGTTTTGATAACTGTCAGTCTGAACATGGTTATCTGTAGAAGTGTGATGTGCAGGCTGGTGCCGGAAAAGGTTTTTTGGCCGCCATATAGCGACTGGCGATTGCCGGATAAGACGGTGTGGCTTTTGATTTGCGCCTTTGCCCTTCTTCTTGTTGGCACAGGAGGGGTGAAAAATGTCGGCTCTAGCTTGATGCTGGTTTCAGGGCTGTTATATTTTTTTCAGGGCGCGGCTGTTGTGATTCATGTCCTGAACCGTTGGAATCTTCCGCGTACTTTTCGTCTTTTCTTCTATGTGATTCTCGCCCTGCAACGCTATGGTATGCTGCTCGTGGTTATTGTCGGAATAGCTGATACTTGGGCTGATTTTCGTAAGTTGGACCATGAAGAGAACAAAGATACAACTGAATAATTAATAATCCTGTACTTGAGTGAGGATAATACATAATGGAAGTTATACTGAAAAAAACAATTGACACCCTCGGACGAGAAGGGGAAATTGTTAACGTTAAGCCCGGTTATGCGCGCAATTATCTTATTCCGCAAAATATGGCTTCTACTGTGAACAAGGCTGGTCTGGCACGTTTACAGAGAGAGCAAGAAATAATCGAAAAGCGGCGTGCAGAAGAGCAGAAGAATGCAGAGAAACTTGCTGCACAGCTTGAGAATATGACCGTTGTCATAACCCGTAAGGTCGGTCGTGAAGGTCGTCTGTTCGGCTCTGTTAATACCGGGGATATTGCGGATCAACTTGAGGTTCAGGGTGTTACCCTAGACCGCAGGTCGATTATGCTGGCCGATCCGCTAAAGAGCACCGGTGAAACAAAGGTTACAGTGAAAGTCGGGTATCAGATGAGCACCGAGATCACTGTTCAGGTTGCTCCGGAAATGTCAGAGGCTTGATTTTTTTTTGCTTGATTTTTCCAATGTAGTTTTTTGAACGGCGTGTTGTCTGACTGAGAGCACGCCGCTCATTGTTCCTTGTCCATACCCGCCTGTCAATCCTTTGCAGGTACCCCTCTTCAATGGTCGCCCACCTTGTCTGATACTCCATCCTTTTTCGAGAACGGAGGCATCACACCTGTTGCTCCCTCCCCAAAAATGATTCCGCCCCAGAATGTGGAAGCGGAACAGGCCCTTCTCGGTACCATCCTGATTCAGGATAAATCTTTGTTAAAGATTGTAGAGATCCTTTCTCCTGATGATTTCTATAGGGATGCTCATAAGGCAATCTTCGAGGTTATGGTTAGCCTTTTTGAACGCAGCGAACCTCATGACTTGGTTACCGTGACCAGTTTACTCCGTGATCAGAATAGGTTGGAACATGTCGGTGGCTCTGCCTATCTGACATCGCTTACCGATGTTATTCCTTTTACAGGAATGCTTGTTCATCATGCCAGGATTATACGAGAAAAGTCTATTCTTCGTAGGCTGATTGAGACCAGTAGCGATGTAGCTGCTCGTTGTTACGATGCCCAGGGTGATCTTGAGGCCTTAGTGGATAAGGCTGAGCAGACTATTTTTGAAATAGCCCAGGCGCGTAAGACGCAGGGCTTTGAGCCCATGTCAAAGATTGTTCCCAAGGCCTTTGACCGGGTAACAAAATTGGCAGAACGGAAGGAACATATTACCGGGATCTCCACCGGATACGACGAGCTGGATCGGATGACAGCTGGCTTGCAGTCTGCTGATATGATTGTTCTTGCTGGAAGACCCTCAATGGGGAAAACGGCCCTGGCTATGAATATAGTGCAGCATGCCGCCCTGATCAATAAGGTTCCGGTAGCAGTATTCAGCCTGGAGATGTCTATGGAGCAGCTTGCTCTGCGTATGCTCTGTTCTGTAGGCCGAATTGACGCACAGCGGATTCGTACCGGGCATTTGCAGGATAATGACTGGCCCAAGCTAACCAGGGCTACGGGCATGCTTGCCGATTCGCCTATCTATATTGACGATACTGCGGGTATGACTGTTCTGGAGATGCGGGCCAAGGCCAGGCGGTTGAAATCTGAGCATAACCTCGGGCTTGTGGTGGTGGATTACCTCCAGCTCATGCAGGGAAGTTCCAGGATTGAAAATCGTACTCAGGAAATCAGTGATATTTCCCGTTCTCTCAAGGCTATGGCCAAGGAATTGGATGTCCCGGTTATTGCTCTGTCTCAGCTGAACCGAAGCCTGGAGAGTCGTACTGATAAGCGACCCCAGCTTTCGGATCTTCGCGAATCGGGCGCAATAGAGCAAGATGCTGATGTTATTATGTTTATTTATCGGGACGAGGTTTATAATAAGGCGGAAGATAATCCCAATAGAGGTATTGCCGAGCTGATTGTTGGTAAACAGCGTAATGGTCCGACCGGTACAGTGAAATTAACCTTTCTGGGACATATCACCACCTTTGAAAGCTATACCAATCAGGAAGCACCCATGGGCTATGAATAGAGGGGTTGAACAGAGTAAGTTGCTGAAAACTTTGATTGACAATATTTTCCAGACAGGTAAGAGTACTTTACTCTGAAAATTTGAAAAAATGCATTTTTGATTTCCCCAGGATTTGGGACCGAGAGAAGAAGAGAGAGATATGAGTGAGACAATGCAGGAACCCCTGAAATATGATTTCAAGGCCATTGAAACAAAATGGCAGCAGCACTGGCAGGAAACAAAATCGTACAAGGTGAACGAAGATCAGGATAAGGAGAAGTATTACCTGTTGGAGATGTTTCCCTATCCCTCCGGTCGGATCCACATGGGCCATGTCCGTAATTACTCCATCGGTGATGTGATTGCCCGTTATAAAAGGATGCGGGGCTTTAATGTGCTGCATCCTATGGGTTGGGACGCCTTTGGTCTGCCTGCGGAGAATGCCGCTCTCAAACACGGGGTTCATCCTGCCCAATGGACCTATGAGAATATCAGTTATATGCGCGAGCAGCTCAAGGCTATGGGCTTGAGCTATGACTGGGATCGGGAGATTGCGACCTGTCACCCAGAGTATTATCGCTGGGAACAGCAAGTCTTTCAGCAGCTTCTGAAAAAAGGCCTGGTGTATCGGAAAAAGACCACGGTCAATTGGTGCGATGATTGTGCCACAGTTCTGGCCCGTGAGCAGGTCATTGACGGCTGCTGCTGGCGATGCGATCAGCAGGTGGTCCCGAAAAATATGCACGGCTGGTTCCTCAAAATCACCGATTATGCTGATGAGCTTCTGGAGGACCTGGAGCAGCTGGGCGGGTGGCCGGAAAAAGTGGTTACCATGCAGCGGAACTGGATTGGGAGAAGCCAGGGCCTTGCCTGTGATTTTCAGGTGGAAGACGAGAAAGAAAAGGTCACAATTTTCACCACCCGACCGGATACCATCTACGGTGTGACCTTCATGTCGCTGGCTGTAGAGCATCCCCTTGTCGATACCCTGATTGCCGGAACAGAGCATGAACAACCGGTTCGCCAGTTCATTGACCAGACCTTGGTAGAAAAACAGCGGATGGCTATGGATCAGGAACCAGAGAAGCATGGTGTCTTCACCGGAAAATACTGCATCAATCCTTTTAACGGCAATCGCGTGCCCATCTATGTGGCTAATTTTGTGCTCATCGAATACGGCACTGGTGCTGTTATGGCTGTGCCTGCCCATGATCAACGGGATTTTGAATTTGCCCGTAAATATGAGTTACCCGTGCGCCCGGTAGTTCAGCCAGAGGAAAAACTTGACGGCGATAACATGGAGGCAGCCTGGGAAGGCGACGGCATTCTAGCTGATTCAGCGGAATTCAGTGGCCTGACTTCGGCAGAGGCGAAAAAAGCCATTATTGCCCATGCGGAACAAAAAGGTTTCGGCAAGCAGCATATCACCTATCGTCTGCGGGACTGGGGGGTTTCTCGCCAGCGCTACTGGGGCACACCTATTCCGGTTGTTCATTGCGACGCCTGCGGTGCAGTACCTGTTCCTGAGGAGCAGCTGCCTGTACTTTTGCCTGGGTCCCAGCCTCCGTACGGCAGTCATGCCCCCTTGCATCAGCAGGAGGCGTTTTATACGGTAACCTGTCCGAAATGTGGTCAACCCGCAAAGCGAGAAACCGATACTATGGATACCTTTATGGAATCATCCTGGTACTTCGGTCGCTACACCAGTCCCCGCGCCGATGCACCCATTGATACAAAGGCTGCAAAGTATTGGCTGGCTGTGGATCAGTACATTGGCGGGGTGGAGCATGCAATCCTTCATTTGCTCTATGCCCGTTTCTTTACAAAGCTCCTTCGTGATCTTGGCTATCTCAGTATTGATGAGCCGTTTAATAATTTGCTCACCCAGGGAATGGTGATCAAGGACGGAGCCAAGATGTCCAAGTCCAAGGGGAATGTGGTTGATCCCCATGGTCTGATAACCCAATACGGTGCAGACACTGTGCGTCTCTTTTCTCTGTTTGCGGCCCCACCGGAGAGGGATCTGGAATGGAACGCCCAAGGGGTTGAGGGCAGTTTTCGTTTTCTTAACCGAGTATTTCGCCTGATTCATTCGCAGAGAGAAAATTGCTTTGCTGCTTCTACCGAGGAGACAGGAGCAACCGTCTCAATACAGGTGGACAAGCTATCGCAAACTGATCGTCAGCTCCATCGTAAAACCCACCAGACCATTCAGCGAGTCACTGGCAGTATTGAAACAAATTTTCATTTTAATACCGCCATTTCAGGGGTTATGGAGCTGGTTAATCAAATTACCGCTGCTACCGGAGATGGGGCAAAGCAGCCTGTTGGTCAAGCTGTGCTCAGAGAAGCGCTGCAAACTGTGTTGGTGCTTCTTTTTCCCATGGTACCTCATTTTTGCCAAGAACTTTGGGAGCTCACAGGTCATAATGAGCCCTTGGATCATCACCCATGGCCTGAGCATGATCCAGAGGCGGTCAAGGAAGATGAACTGACCATTGTGGTCCAGGTTAATGGCAAGGTGCGCGCCCGTTTACAGGTGGTTGCGGATATCGGCGAGGAAGATATCAAGCAGAAGGCTTTGGCTGATGAGAGGGTAACAAGTTTTATCAGCGAGAAAGCTGTGAAAAAAATTATTGTGGTTAAGGGTAAACTTGTTAATATTGTCATCTAGAGTTTTCCTGTATAAGGAACTTGCTGCTCCTGACATCTCTCCAAAGCAGAGGAGTTCACAAGCGTTTGACATGTTAGCATGGAAGATATAATCTTAAATAGATAGGGGGCAAAGGCGTGACTGGTAAAATTCGAAGTTTGCTGGTTTTTCTCTGTATTTTTTTCTTTCTCGGCGGTTGCGGGTATTATTTTCCTAATGTATATACCGGTCCTGAAATGTTGGTATACATGCCGAACTGGAAAAATCGTACTGATAAACTTGGTATTGATAACAATATGTATCAATCCTTGTCAGCATGGTTTCAGAAGTCGGAAAAAATTAATCTAACCAAGGATCAGAACGCTGCTGATCTTGTGCTTGCTGGGGAGATTATTTCTATTGATATTCCTGGAATAGGATGGGATACGGATGCGCAGACAACCGATGTTAAAATCGAATTGCATTTGCGTTATGTGCTCAAAAATTTAAAGACCGGCAAGATTCTTTGGGAAGTCCCTAATGATATCTGGACAGAGAATTATAATACGTTGACAGATAGGGCGGACACAGAAGACGAGGCTGTTGATGAGATTCTTGATGAAGTTTCAGAAAAAATTTATCTTGGAACGCTGACGAAGATACGGAAGATGAATAGAGAGCTGTTGCTTGACGAGGCGAAAGATAAATAATATCTTTGTATTTCACTTGCAGTGGCTGTCTTTTTTTATTTGCGACTGAAAGGAAATACTTGAATACTCGCACGGCTCTGTTCTGAACTGATGAACAGAGCCGTGTTTGTTTTATCCGTTTATTTTTTCCCTTTGTTATTATGGTGTCTTAACTGTATGGTGAGCCGGACAGCAGCAGAACGAGAGAACAGGATTGGACAACAGACTGCATAAGCAATTGATTGACTGTGCCGCCGGTCGAATCCTGGCAGACCTCGTTCTGAAAAATGGTCGGATTGTCCATGTCGTTACTGGAGAAGTAGCGCAAGGAGATATCGCTGTCATTAACGGATATATTGCCGGTGTTGGTGAGCATGGCGAGTATACGGGGAAGGAAGAAGTTGATCTTGCTGGCTGCTATGTCAGCCCTGGATTTATTGACGGGCATATTCATATTGAGAGTTCTCTGCTCACTCCTTCTCGATTTGCGGCTACTGTTGTGCCCTGTGGGACAACAACGGTCATCTGTGATCCGCATGAAATTGCCAATGTCTGCGGAATGGCCGGGATTGACTTTATGCTCTCCGGGACGGCTCCCCTTACGGTGTACGGGATGGCACCTTCCTGTGTTCCGGCAACCCATATGGAGAGTAGTGGTTTTCAGTTGTCAGTTGATGATATAGGCGAGTTGCTTGAACGCCAAGATATTATCGGGCTGGCGGAAATGATGAATTTCCCCGGCACGGTTGCCGGGTCTCCCGAGGTGCTGGAGAAGATTTTTTCTGCCCGCAGCAAGGGTGTACTTATTGACGGGCATTCTCCTGGGTTGAGCGGCAAGGCTCTGCAAGCCTATATTGCCGCCGGGATCAGTTCAGATCATGAATGTACGACCTTGGCTGAGGCCTGGGAAAAGTTGCGGGCAGGAATGGCGATTTTTATCCGAGAAGGCTCAACAGCTCGTAATCTGGAAACCCTGCTCCCTCTTTTTCATACTTCTGCTACTCATCGGTGCCTGCTGGTAACCGATGACCGTCATGCCGATGATTTGGTGCAGCACGGGCATATGGATTTTTTGCTCCGCCGAGCTGTCGCATTGGGCGCAGATGCTGTGACAGCCGTGCAGATGGTCACGGTGAACCCTGCTCGTCATTTCAGGCTCGACTCTCTCGGAGCTATTGCTCCTGGGTATAAAGCTGACTTGGTTGTGCTTGAGGACCTGAAGCACTTCAGGGTTAGACAGGTGTATTGCGCCGGTGAACGTGTGGCTGAAGACGGTAATATGCTTGCGAAATTTCTGGGTCAGAAGGAAGATGTCTTTGATCCTGCTCTACAGGCAACGGTGAGGATTCGTCCTGACGTGGTTGACCTTAGCGTACCTGTTATTTCAGAAATATCAGGAAAGTCAGAGAAAATACGAGTGATTACCTGTGCTGACGGTCAGATCACTACCGGGCAGGTTTTTATACAACCGAAAATCAAAAAAGGTTTCGTGCTTGCTGATCCAGATCGCGATATACTAAAGGTTGCGGTTATTGAGCGACATCATGGTACGCATAATGTCGGGATCGGTTTTGTGCAAGGCTTTGGTTTTAGAGGTGGGGCTATAGCTTCAACAGTTGCCCATGATGCACATAATTTGATCGTTGTCGGCACTGATGATGCCTCCATGATGTTGGCGATAAATAAAATCATTGAAATGCAGGGAGGGCTGGTGGTAATAGGTGGAAAACGAGTTTTTGAGGCTCTTCCCTTACCGATAGCTGGACTCATGACAACAGAGCCTGCTGAGAAAGTCTGTTTTTCTCTTCGAAGGCTTGGAAGCGCAATAAAAAAAATAGGGGTCACTGTGAAAAATCCTTTCATGCTCCTCAGTTTCCTTGCGCTACCGGTTATTCCAGAATTAAAAATCACGGATAAAGGCCTTGTTGATGTGCAAAAATTCAGCATCGTCCCTTTGCAAGGAGATACGGTAAAAAATAAAAAAATAGTAAAATCATTAAAAACAGCTTCATATATGTGATTATCTGGCGTATAGTCAAAAAATGGAGAGATGCCGGTCGGATCACCCCTGCCGGACAAACAATGCAATGCTAATGAGGAAATCAGATGAATTACGGTGTAGTCAGCCAGGAACAGTTAGAAAAGATTGATGAAATCCTATCGGAGCAGCTCATCAAGATAGGAGTGGACTGTGTCATCATTATTGATATGGCAGGGAACATCATTACGGCTAAGGATAACGGAACCTCTAAATATGATGTGTATTCATTCGCAGCTCTGGCAGCTGGTAACTTCGCCACAGTAGATGCTATGGCGAAATTGGTCGGAGAACAGGAGTTTTCTTTGCTCTTCCATAAGGGGACGGATTGTAATATTCACTTTTCGAAAATCGACGAGGAGCTTTTGCTGATCACCATGTTTGGTAAGCATATTTCGCTTGGTTTTCTCAGGCTAAATGTGGTTAAGGCACTGGAACAGATTAGAAAACTCTGGGCAGGTAAATAATTTTTTTTTATGGCCTCCAGGGAGTCGTCTCGTCTCTTCAACAGCATTAATCCATATCATATACAGCAGGAGATAAGCATTGAGCTTTATTAATCTACGCGAGAAAATCGTACAGGTAAAAGTTGTTTATTACGGTCCGGGTAGGGGCGGAAAGACCTCTAACCTTGAATATATTAATCGTAAATTCAGTAAGCAGATCCAGTCGGAAATGGTCAGCCTGAAGACACATGGTGATCGAACCTTATTTTTCGATTTCCTTCCCTTTGATATGGGAAAGATAAAAGGATATGAGTTGAAAATACAGCTTTATACTGTACCAGGGCAGGTGAAGTATAATGCCACTCGTAAGTTGGTTTTGAAAGGGGTGGATGGGCTGGTTTTTGTTGCCGACGCACAGGAAGCCATGCGGGAGAAGAATATACGTTCTCTTAATCAGCTGCATGAGAATCTCAAAAGCTATAAGGAGTCTATTTTTAAGATTCCTTTGGTTATGCAGTATAATAAGGTGGATTTGCGGAATCAGGGAATCCCAGTATTGCCGACAGCTGTTTTGGAAAAAGATCTGAACAGCAAACTGAAAGTTCCTTCCTTTGAGGCTAGTGCTCTTACAGGGTATAATGTTCCAGAAACACTGAAGAAAATAATTTCATCCACAGTGGTGTCGGTGCAGAAAAAACTCTTGTAAAGGATAAAATAACGGTATAGGTACGCTGTTGAGTACTGGCACCTCAAATGAGTCCGGACAAAAATTATGCCTCCAGCAATAGACGAATTTGAAGACCTCACACAATTTGCAGATGAGTCATTTGATAATGATGAAGTTGATTTGTTTGAATTTACCGATGATGAGGAGTCGCCCCTTCTTCGTCTGAAGTCGATAGTTCTCTCACTGGATTGGGATATCACCGAGGATACCCTGGCTGAGCTGACCGAAGAATTGTCTGGCCTGCGTTCTTTGTGGGATGGAGATAAGGTTGCCCAGATTTATCTCCAGGGTATGGATAATATCGGCAAGTATCTTCAGAAAGAGGGTGCTTATGCCCACCCAAATGCCATTAAACTTCTTCTTACCCTTTTTTATAATTATGAAAAGATAATATCCTCGACAGATCTCAGCAGTGAGGCCATAGCCGCCATGCTCAAGGCTGATGTCCGTAAATTTAAAGTGTTGCAGTACCAGATCGGGACGACAGGTGCTGAGGAGCACGTTGAAGAATATGTCGAAGAACATGTTGAAGAACATGTCGAGGCAGCACAGCCCGCGCCCGAAGAAATAATCCAAGAAGACATGGAGATCCCACCCGTGTCGCATGAGAAAACGGATGATCCACTGACCAGCATGGAAGCGACCATTCTTGGTTTGGAATGGGAGGTGACGCAGGAGGGGTTAGAGAAGTTTCATGGTGAATCCAAAAGGTTACGGGAGTATTTAACTGGTAATCGTGATGCGCAAATCCTCGTGCAGGGGTTGCAGGCATTAGGGGCATATATACGAGAGGAAAAAACAAACGCCCACCCAGACGCGTTTACCATCCTCCATGCGTTTTATGATGCTTTAAAGCTTCTGATCAAAGATACAAATCTGACCGCTGACCAACGGAAGCAGGTGTTGATTGAGCAGATTGGCAGTCTTAACAGCCTGAAATCAATTATCGCCAAGTCGGCTGAGGAACGAGCGGCAGACAAAAGCCCCGAAGAAGAAAAAAGAGGAACAGAGACCGTAGAGGCCGCTGAAATATCAGCACCGGAGCAAGAACTTGAAGACGAGTCTGAGTCTGAATTCGATTCACCTGTAACAGATGATGACGAAGACCTGGACTTGTTTTCAGAGGATTTTGATGAAAGTTCAGACTTTTTTCTTGATGGAGATGATAACTTATCGGATGACGCCCTGATAGATGAGGAAAGTATCGCTGGAGATTTTGGGTTCGATGAAGAAGAGAACGGGCTTGATGATGACCTGTTTGCCGATGAGACAAAGGAAGGTGCATTGGATTTCTCCTTGGATGAGGACAATGCAGAAGAAGAGACCGTTCTTCCTGCCTTGACAGACGCTGATGAGGATGGTGGCTTTAATGAAGAGCTTGTAGCAGACGGAATTGATGAGGAAAAAGCTGCAGAACTTGATGAGAAACTTGATTCATTTTTTGATTTCGATAGTCTTGATGAAACAGCAGAACAGGAAGAGAAAGATGTTGCTGTAGAAGGGAGTGACAGTCCTGCTTATGAACAGCCCAGCGCTGAGGTAGAAGAAGGCGATAGCGATTTGGGAGAATCAGAGGTGGAGCTTGATTCTTTTTTTGATTTTTCCGATGAGGAGGACCCAAAGGAAGATGAGCGTGCTGAGTCGTGGAAAGATGAGATTTTGGCTGCGGATATTGTTGAGCCTGAAGGAGAAGAGGAGGGCCTTTTAGAGGGGGAAGAGGATTACGATTCCTTTTTTAATTTTGACAGCGACGAAAATGAAGACGAAGTTCTGTCGGATGAGCGGACAGCCGTAGTTGCTGATGCTGATGATGGCGCGTTAGCTGCGAGTAATGACGAGTTTGATATCTCTCTGGATGGTTTGGATGACGAGCAGGATAATGAAGAAATTGCTGTCGCCCTTGCAAATGTTGATGAAGAGGGAGGGTTTAATGAGGATGAGATATCGTCTGGTATTGGTGATGAAAAGGCAGTTGAGCTTGATGAAAAGCTGAATTTCTTTTTTGAATTGGATAAGGACGAACAGGAAGGCTCGTCTGGAGACCAAATTCCGGGAGCTGAGGAAGGTCAGTCTGCCACTACCGGCTCTCTCGCCGAACCGGATTTATTTGATGAGGAGCAGGACGAGCTCAGTTTAGAATTGGATGAAGAAAGCCCTGAATTATCGTTTGATGACGAAAAGGATTTCGAAGACGATTTTGATGGAGATATTGCAGGGTTTTCTGATATAGACGCTGTAGAAACTGTCAGCGCGACTGCTGATCAAGGCGATAAGTCTGCTTCGGATTTAGAAGAAGAAATTGAGGGGTTCGATGCTATTTTCGATTTAGACGATGACGTAGAAGGTGCCCCTGAGTTTGATAAATCAAGTGCAGGAGGGCCAGAAGAGATTCCTGCTTTAGATGACGAATTTGTTGTTTCACTTGATGATGAAGAGGAAGGCATGGATGAACTCTTTGATTTTTCTTCTGACAGCGATGAGGAAGGAAAGAGTAGTTTTTCTATAGGTTTAGATGGGAATATCGAGTCCGAGGAGAACTTCTTTGGTTTGGAAGAAGATGCTGATAAAGAGAAAAAGGTTGCACCGGTAGTCGCAGACTCTTCAGCTGAAGGAGTGGATGATATTGGGCTTGAAGACGGCGCAAATAAAGAAGATTTAGGTGCTGATGAGTTATCGGGTTTTTCCTTTGACAGCGATGATGAGGGGGAAAGTACGGTTTCCTCAGAATCCGTTTCAGTCTTAGATTCTGCTGATAGCCTTTTCGGCCTGAACGAGAAAGCGGGTGGTAAGGTTGAGGATGCTGAAGTAATTGCTGCGAGCGATTCAGAGGAAGATGAGTTTGCTTGGTTGCTTGACGATGAAGACACCAAAGAAGATGATTTCGCGTTATCACTTGATGATGAAGGCCCTGATGACGATGAGTTATCTGATTTTTCTTTTGCTAGCGATGATGCTGATGAAAGTGCTTTTGCCTCGGAATCCGTTTCAGACGTAGACCCTGAAGATAGTTTTTTCGGTATGGATGAGGAAGGAGAGGGCAAGGTTGAGGCCGCCGCAGTAAGCAATGAGGATGATTCAGAGGATGAGTTTACCTTGTCGCTTGATGTTGAAGACACGGATAAGTTGTCCGATTTTTCTTTTGGTAGCGACGAAAAAGATGAAGGCATTGCGGTCTCTGATTCAGCTTTAGAATTAGAACCTGATGACAGTTTTTTCGGTTTGGATGAGGAATCAGAGGTTGAGGTAGAGTCCACTGAAGTAGCTGATTTGATCGACTCAGAAGACGAGTTCGTCCTGTCGCTTGATGATGAGGAGGTCGAAGAAGATGAGTTTTTGTTATCATCTGACGCTGAAGATGCTGATGAAAGCGTTGCTGCCTCGGAATCCGTTTCAGACGTAGACCCTGAAGATAGTTTCTTCGGTATGGATGAGGAAGGAGAGGACAAGGTTGAGGCCGCCGCAGTAAGCAATGAGGATGATTCAGAGGATGAGTTTACCTTGTCGCTTGATGTTGAAGACACGGATAAGTTGTCCGATTTTTCTTTTGGTAGCGACGAAAAAGATGAAGGCATTGCGGTCTCTGATTCAGCTTTAGAATTAGAACCTGATGACAGTTTTTTCGGTTTGGATGAGGAATCAGAGGTTGAGGTAGAGTCCACTGAAGTAGCTGATTTGATCGACTCAGAAGACGAGTTCGTCCTGTCGCTTGATGATGAGGAGGTCGAAGAAGATGAGTTTTTGTTATCATCTGACGCTGAAGATGCTGATGAAAGCGTTGCTGCCTCGGAATCCGTTTCAGACGTAGACCCTGAAGATAGTTTCTTCGGTATGGATGAGGAAGGAGAGGACAAGGTTGAGGCCGCCGCAGTAAGCAATGAGGATGATTCAGAGGATGAGTTTACCTTGTCGCTTGATGTTGAAGACACGGATAAGTTGTCCGATTTTTCTTTTGGTAGCGACGAAAAAGATGAAGGCATTGCGGTCTCTGATTCAGCTTTAGAATTAGAGCCTGATGACAGTTTTTTCGGTTTGGATGAGGAATCAGAGGTTGAGGTAGAGTCCACTGAAGTAGCTGATTTGATCGACTCAGAAGACGAGTTCGTCCTGTCGTTTGACGATGAGGACGACGAAGAAGATGAGTTTGCGTTATCACTTGATGATGACGGCCCAGATGCCGATGAGTTATCTGATTTTTCTTTTGCTAGCGATGATGTTGATGAAAGCGCTGTTGTCTCCGAACCTGTTTCAGAGGTAGGCTCAGAAGATAGTTTCTTCGGTATGGATGAGGAGACAGACGGCGAGATTGATTCAGCTGAAGGAGCTGTTGTAAGCGATGCAGAAGACGAATTCGCCCTGTCGCTTGACGATGAGGACGCCGAAGAAGATGAGTTTGCGTTATCGCTTGATGATGACGGCCCAGATGCCGATGAGTTATCTGATTTTTCTTTTGCTAGCGATGATGCTGCTGAAAGTGCTGTTACTTCCGAACCTGTTTCAGAGGTAGGCTCAGAAGATAGTTTCTTCGGTATGGATGAGGAAACAGACGGCGAGATTGATTCAGCTGAAGGAGCTGTTGTAAGCGATGCAGAAGACGAATTCGCCCTGTCGCTTGACGATGAGGACGCCGAAGAAGATGAGTTTGCGTTATCGCTTGATGATGACGGCCCAGATGCCGATGAGTTATCTGATTTTTCTTTTGCTAGCGATGATGCTGCTGAAAGTGCTGTTACTTCCGAACCTGTTTCAGAGGTAGGCTCAGAAGATAGTTTCTTCGGTATGAACGAGGAAACAGACGGCGAGATTGATTTAGCTGAAGGAGCTGTTGTAAGCGACTCAGAAGACGAGTTCGCCCTGTCGCTTGACGCTGAGGACGCCAAAGAAGATGAGTTTGCGTTATCGCTTGATGATGAAGGCCCAGATGCCGATGAATTATCTGATTTTTCTTTTGCTAGCGATGATGCTGATGAAAGTGCTGTTACTTCCGAACCTGTTTCAGAAGAGGTAGGCTCAGAAGATAGTTTCTTCGGTATGGATGAGGAAACAGACGGCGAGATTGATTTAGCTGAAGGAGCTGTTGTAAGCGACGCAGAAGACGAATTTGCCCTGTCGCTTGACGATGAGGACGTCGAAGAAGATGAGTTTGCGTTATCGCTTGATGATGAAGGCCCAGATGCCGATGAATTATCTGATTTTTCTTTTGCTAGCGATGATGCTGATGAAAGTGCTGTTACTTCCGAACCTGTTTCAGAGGTAGACTCTGAAGATAGTTTCTTCGGTATGGATGAGGAAACAGACGGCGAGATTGATTTAGCTGAAGGAGCTGTTGTAAGCGACTCAGAAGACGAATTTGCCCTGTCGCTTGACGATGAGGACGCCAAAGAAGATGAGTTTGCGTTATCGCTTGATGATGAAGGCCCAGATGCCGATGAATTATCTGATTTTTCTTTTGCTAGCGATGATGCTGATGAAAGTGCTGTTACTTCCGAACCTGTTTCAGAAGAGGTAGGCTCAGAAGATAGTTTCTTCGGTATGGATGAGGAAACAGACGGCGAGATTGATTTAGCTGAAGGAGCTGTTGTAAGCGACGCAGAAGACGAATTTGCCCTGTCGCTTGACGATGAGGACGTCGAAGAAGATGAGTTTGCGTTATCGCTTGATGATGAAGGCCCAGATGCCGATGAATTATCTGATTTTTCTTTTGCTAGCGATGATGCTGATGAAAGTGCTGTTACTTCCGAACCTGTTTCAGAGGTAGACTCTGAAGATAGTTTCTTCGGTATGGATGAGGAAACAGACGGCGAGATTGATTTAGCTGAAGGAGCTGTTGTAAGCGACTCAGAAGACGAATTCGCCCTGTCGCTTGACGATGAGGACGCCGAAGAAGATGAGTTTGCGTTATCGCTTGATGATGAAGAATCAGAAGAGCTTGTTCTGACATTTGATGATGAAGAGGCCCAAGAAGGGCGTGAGCTGAGCATCGAAGACTCGGAAGATGAAGAAGATGTTGTTCTGAGCCTTGATGCGGAGTTGTTGGAAACAGAGGAACAGGAAACTGAGATAGCAACATTAGCATTAGGCATAGGTAGTGTCGCTGGAATCACCACGGTAGCTGGGGCGGCTATTAAAGCAATATCAGACGACGACAGTGAGTTATTGCTTGATCAAGCGTTTGAGCAGGACCATGACATTGAAGGCCAGAGAAAAAATGAGCTTTTGTTGACTGAAGATGTCGTTGAAGCTTCTTCTGAGAAGATCTTGAGTGAGGACGCCGATTTCTTTCTGGGAGGCGACGAAGAAAAACTGCTCAGGGACGATGAAGAGCCAGACAGCTTGGAAGTTAATGACAGAGAAGATGTTACGCCTCTTTTTGATGTTGCACCTTTTGTTGCTGCCGCCGCTACGGTTTCTTCTGCTCCAACTCTTGATAATATACGAGCTGTCAATGTATTAGCAGAAGCTGCAAAAAGGAGCGAAGGCACCCCGCAGCAAATAGTGATTCTTGATCTTCTGAAAGCAGCCACTGCTCTTATTGGGCAACAGTCTGAGTTAGATACCGATGATCAAGTTGTGGTCCAGGAGCTGGCAGCTGGGCTTGAACTCGCAGCTGATGATCCGTTTGAACTCACGGCCTTAGTCCATCATTACACGGCTTGGCAGCAAGACTTCTTTGGTCGGGTCATGGCACATAAAGAAGAGCAATCCGTTCAGCATGGAACTCCTTTACCACCTGTTATTTCCGATAGTATCAGCAATCAGGATGCAGTCCATCAGGTTCAGGAAGGTTTTTCTCAGTTGCGGGAGGCCATGAAGGAAGAGTTCAACCACCTGAGAAAAGAACTGCAAAAAGGATAACTCGAGAATATGTTCGATTTCCTGCAAGGGACTCTCTCATCACTTGGCAGAAAGTACACTATGGCTGGAACCGGTTTCCTCCTTGGTGTCTTTCTGTTGATTCACGTAGCCGGCAACAGCTTTATCTTTCTGGGAAAAGCTGCTTTTAATGCCTATGCAGAGCAACTGCATTCGTTAGGTCCGCTGGTTCCTGTGG
Source organism: Candidatus Electrothrix laxa (assembly GCA_942492895.1). Classification (GTDB taxonomy): domain Bacteria; phylum Desulfobacterota; class Desulfobulbia; order Desulfobulbales; family Desulfobulbaceae; genus Electrothrix; species Electrothrix laxa. The sequence continues at coordinate 2,226,042 of OW818652.1, read as the reverse complement.
CAGAATTTCTTCTGCTCATTATTTTTCTGAGTCATATTTTTATCGGTATTACCCTCTTCCTCAAGAACCAGGATGCTGTTAGCAGCAGGTATGCTGTGAAGACTTCCTCAGGGGGAGAGACTTGGGGCTCTCGTACCATGCCGTGGACCGGGTTGATTATCCTTGCCTTTCTTCTTCTTCATCTTTTCAATGTTCGTTTTGTTGATCAAACCTTGCCCATTGCAGATGTCGTGGAGCAAACTCTGGCTTACCCCCTCTATACTTTCTTCTATCTCTCCGGCATAACGGCCTTGATCCTGCATATCAGTCATGGTTTTTGGTCGTTATTGCAGACGTGGGGTGTTTATCATCCACGATATAACAGCTTGATTCGAAGTGGGACCTACCTGCTGACGACTCTTATCTGTATGGTTTTTTTAGGGGTTATTGTTATTCTATGGTGAGGAGGTGTTGAGATTTGTCGACCTTCTTTACACTCCTGATCGACGCTCGCATAACTTTTCTACCTCATGCATCAAAGAATATTTCTTTTATTTTAAGCCACTCAACATATCGTAACGCCCATGCGCCTCCATCCCGATATTCCCCCCGGCCCCTTACACGAAAAATGGGACAACTGTCGCTTCAGTAATACATTGGTCAGCCCGGCCAATCGGCGCAAGTACGAGGTCATCGTGGTGGGTACCGGCTTGGCCGGAGCCTCGGCAGCGGCTTCTTTGGCTGAACTGGGTTATAACGTCAAATCCTTTTGCATTCAGGACAGCCCCCGTCGCGCCCACTCTATCGCGGCTCAGGGGGGCATCAACGCCGCCAAGAATTACCAGAACGACAGTGACTCTGTTTTCCGCCTCTTCTATGACACCATCAAAGGGGGTGACTTCCGCTCTCGCGAGGCCAATGTGTATCGCCTCGCCCAGATTTCCAACGCCATCATCAATCACTGTGTAGCCCAAGGGGTACCCTTTGCCCGAGAGTACGGCGGCACCCTGGCTAATCGCTCCTTTGGAGGAGCCCAGGTCTCGCGTACTTTTTATGCCCGTGGGCAGACCGGGCAGCAGCTGCTGCTTGGAGCCTACTCCTCCCTGATGCGTCAGGTTGCAGCAGGTAAGGTCACCATCTATTCGCGCCGGGAGATGATGGACGTGGTTGTGGTTGACGGGCAAGCACGGGGTATCATTGTTCGTAATCTGCTTACCGGTGAGCTGGAGCGGTACTCGGCCAATGCGGTTGTCTTGGCTACGGGTGGTTACGGTAATGCCTTTTATCTGTCCACCAATGCAATGGCAAGCAATGTTACTGCGGCCTGGCGAGCCCATAAACGGGGAGCCGGTTTTGCCAACCCATGTTTTGTCCAGATTCATCCGACCTGCATTCCAGTACATGGTGACTACCAGTCCAAGTTGACTCTGATGAGTGAGAGCCTGCGTAATGATGGCCGGGTCTGGGTGCCAAAAAACAGGGACGATCGCCGTAGCCCTGCCGATATCCCGGAGGCGGAACGTGATTATTACCTGGAACGCAAATACCCAGGCTTTGGTAATTTGGTCCCCAGGGACGTGGCCTCGCGTAATGCCAAGGAGGTCTGTGATCAAGGGCTGGGGGTAGGCGAGACAGGTCAGGCTGTGTACCTGGATTTTGCCGAAGCTGTTGAGCGGGACGGCGCAGAAACCATCCTGAAAAAGTACGGCAATCTCTTTCAGATGTACGAGCGAATCACAGCTGCTGATCCGGCCAAGGAACCCATGATGATCTACCCGGCAGTCCATTATACCATGGGCGGTCTGTGGGTGGACTATCAGCTCCAGTCTTCGCTGGATGGACTGTTCGTCATTGGCGAGGCCAATTTCTCTGACCACGGGGCCAACCGGCTCGGGGCCAGTGCGCTTATGCAGGGATTGGCAGACGGGTATTTCATCCTGCCTGCTACCCTGGGAAATTATCTGGCAAAAGCTGGCTCGGATCGCCCGGCGGTTGAGTCCCCGGCCTTTGTTGAGACAGAGGAGGAGGTCACGGCGCGGGTCGCTCGGCTCCTGCGTAATCGGGACTGGAAAAAGTCCGGTACCCAGCCGGTGGATTATTATCACCGTAAGCTCGGTGTTCTGCTCTGGGATCACTGCGGCATGGCTCGGAATCAGGAAGGATTAACTAAGGCGCTTGCTGAGATCCCGGCGATCAGGGAAGAGTTCTACGCTAATGTGTACGTGCCCGGCACCGGACAGGAATTGAACCAGTCGCTGGAACGAGCCGGTCGGGTGGCGGATTTTCTGGAATTCGCTGAAGTCATGGTTCTGGATGCCCTGGAACGAAAGGAGTCCTGCGGTTGTCATCTGCGAGAGGAAAGTCAGACCGAGGAGCATGAGGCTAAGCGCGATGATGCACATTACTCGCATGTGACGGTTTGGGAGCATAGAGGAGTTGGTCAGCCTCCTCTCCTGCATCAGGAACCGCTTCAATTCGAGGCGGTAACGCCTTCGCAGCGGAGTTATAAATAAAAAAGAGGATTCAGGATGACCCCGTCGTATAATCATTCCTATCTCGCTTACAGGATTGCCAAGGTGCTTGATCAGGACGAAAAGTATAATCTGCACATTGAAATGACATTAGATATCAGCGGGACTGATTATATTCCTGATATTGCTTTGTATAAAAAGGGGAAGATTGATTTTCTTCATGATAAGGTCAAGGCGGACAAGCCCCCGCTTCTGTTGGTCGAGATATTGTCTCCTAAACAGGCTGTCCATGAAATCACTGAAAAATTCGAAGTTTATTTGCAGGCCGGAGTGCAATCCTGCTGGCTTGTGATCCCGCCGACCAAGACCATTGTTCTGTTTCAGGATATTCAGCGTCCTCTCTCTTGCTCAAGCGGGCGGTTTACTGATCCGGTTGTTGCACTTGAGGTTGCGGTTGAGGATATTTTTTCTTGATCAATTGTAGGCGATCATGTCTATCTGTTTGAGTTGCAAATAAAATTTGAGGAATATATGAAGCCGGGGCAAACAATAACTGTTGTTTTGAGTGTTCTTCTGCTGGCAGCAACATCGACCAAGGCAGAGGTGAAGGCTGTTTATTTTCTGCATAGGACAAAGGCAAAGAGTGTGCTGAAGCTGGACTGCGATGAAGAACTCAAGGGCAATGGCTCGTCCGTCTACACCTGCTATAACAAAAACGGCAAGGAACAGTTGATGACCCCAGGCCCTGAATGGCAGTTGGTCGAGTTAAGTCCGGCCTGTTTGCTCAATACTGTGAGCGATACTGTCGATAATTCCTGCGCCGGAGTTGCCATGCCGGGGCAGGAACCCATGCTGTATCTCTGTCAGAAAGACAAGGAACTCTTTCAGGTCTCAGAGCAATGGGAACCGCTCCCTGCTGCTGATGCCCGTTGCGGTTCTCGGCAGGTAGCTGTGGTTGAGCTGATTCGAGGAGACAGCTCTTTGTCCCGTCCTTCCCAAATCGAATGGAGCCAAAATCATGGCGGACAAAAATGATTCCTTTTCCTGGGCCGGACTGCTTGATATCAGTGCGCTCATAGGGCTGATCGCGGCCTTGCTCTACACAGCGGGTTGGTCGTATGCCTACCACTACTTTGCTCATTTTCAGATCGGCCTGCTCGGGATTACCATTCAGCGGGAATACTTTTTTATGTATGGCTTCCAGGTTTTCAAGGCTTATCCATTCTGGATATTGCTCTGCCTGGGTAGCTGTGCTGGCCTGTATTTTTTTGTCCGCTTTCTTTGGCAGCGGGTGCAAAACAGGACTGCGGACCAAGGAGTAACTTGGTTTTCCCGGTTACGGGTTTTAGGACTCTTTGGCGGGCCGTTTTTCCTTCTGTTGCTGTTCATCTGCTGTTCCTGGCTCGGTGCGGGCGCTGGCAGGGCTGCCTTTGATCGGGAAAAGGCCGGAGATTTTTCTCATTATCCCCGAATTAAGATCTGGAAAGAAGGCGAACCGGATGCCAAGGCCAAAGAATGGGCCAAGGGTTGTTACCAGCTTCTGCTGCGGGATAAGGATAATTTGTATATCTTTTTGGCTGCGGGAAATACCGACTGGATGTCTACGGATATTGTCCCGATCAAGAAGGTGGATACGATGCGGGTGATGCCTTTTGGCAGGAATGTCAAAGGGTGCCGGTAAGGGGCCTTGGGTTGGCGGGGAATGGGGCGGTTGAAGTGGGCTGCGAAGAAAAGTTAGCTAGGCGGAGAGAAAAAATGAAGGGCATTGCAAGAATTGCGCTGGTTGTCGTGCTGCTGATTTGCGGTGAGATGCAAGTTGGTTGGTGCCAAGAGGATGCAGAACAGCGATTTATGGAGCTTGCCGAAAAAAGCATTACCGCTTACAAGCAAGGTAATTATGAAAAAGGAATTCCTATTGCTGAACAAGCGTATGCTTATGGGATTAAGCATTTCGGGAAGGATCACCTGAGCACTTTGCTTTCCAGTGAAACGTTAGCCTTGTTATATCACGCTCAAAAACGTTACAGCGAAGCAGAGCCACTCGTAAAGCAGGCTATCAGGCTTACTGAACAGATTTTAGGAAAAGAACATCTGGACACGTTAAAATCTATAAACAACTTATCGATATTATATAAAGATCAAGGAAAATATAGCGAGGCAGAGCCAGTCATGAAAAAGGCTTTGCTGTTATGTAAAAAAATACTAGGGAGTGAAGATTCTACCATTTTATCAGCCATAAAAAAATTACCTGTTTCATCTAAAATTCGAGGTCGTTACAGTGGAGTGAATCCGATTTTAGATACATTGGATCTGATTAACGAATTGGCTAAGTTGTATTACAATCAAGGACGTTATAGCGAGGTGGAGCCGCTCTATAAACAGGTACTCCAGTTCAGAGAAAAGGTGCTGGGAAAAGAACACCCGGACATCGTAATCTCAAACAATAATTTAGCCGAATTGTATAGATTTCAAGGTCGTTACAGTGAAGCAGAGCCGCTTTACAAAGAAGCTCTCTGGATAAGTGAAAAGGTACAGGGAAAAGAACATTCCGAGACGCTAACTTCCATGAACAATTTAGCCGTATTATATTATTTGCAAGGCCGTTATGGCGAAGCGGAGCCTCTTTATAAGGAAGCTCTCCGGCTCTGTGAAAAAGTGGAAGGAAAAGAACACCCGGACACACTGATTTCCATCAGCAACTTGGCAAAATTGTATCAATCTCAAAATCGCTATGGCGAGGCGGAGCCGCTTATGGAAAAGGCTCTCCAACTCAGCGAAAAAATACAAGGCAGAGAACACACTGATACGTTGGGATTCATCAGCAATCTTGCCACATTGTATTATGCTCAAGAACGTTACGGTAAGGCAGAGCCTTTCATGAAAGAGTCTCTTCAAATTAGAGAAAAAATGCTGGGGAAAGAACACCCGGACACACTGAGGTCCATGAACAATTTAGCAGTGTTATATCAAGTTCAAAAAAAATATAGCGAAGCTGAACCGTTACTTCAGCAGACCCTTGAAGTCAGTGAAAAAATACTGGGAAAGTATCACCCTTTCACCCTCACCGTATTATCAAATTATATTTATTTGCTGGTCGGAACAAATCGTCCAGACTCAGCACTAACCATGATGCAGGACCAAGAAAGTCGCCTTTTTTCTCGTTCGTTCGGTGAACTCTATGCCAGTTCAAGTGAAAAAGTACGGCGACTCTATCTAGGGTCAATAAGTAATTTTCAACAGGATGTTCTTTCATTAGCTGCCCATCAGCCTGGAAGAAAATATCAGGAGTATGCCGCCGATGTAATACTTCGCTGGAAACAAGTTTATGCTGAGGAGGATAGCATTCAGCACCGATTACTCAATGAGGTAGAAGCAAAAGAAATAAATACGCAGCTTAATGCCTCACGGATCAAATTGAGTCAAGCGTTACGTCAGCACAAGAAAAAGACAGACCTGCCAGCTCTGATTAACAAAGCGAATCAGGATAAGAAGGTGCTACAGGACTTGACGCATCATTGGAGGACAGGACTTGAGGTGGAAAAGGTGACGCTTGACAGAGTTTTATCTGCATTACCTCAAGACAGTGGTCTGATTGAATTTCGAGGGTTCCGATTTAGAGATTTTAAAGAAGATAAATCGGAAGAACGTCATCTTGCCGTCCTGCTCCTTCTCTCAAATCCAAAAGTCAAGCAGCGAGTTATTTTTCATGATCTTGGAGCACTTACAGATGTTGTTAGTATAGCAAAAAATAGTGGTGACCCTTCTCTCTTTGAGCTTTTAAACAAGATTTTGTACAGTATGTTTCTCGGTTCATTTGACAACCAGATCAAAAATTTAAAACAAATCTACATTGTACCGGACGGCCCGTTGCACTTCCTCTCTTTTGCCGCTATGCCCCTTCCCGACGGCCGCTTTTGGGCCGAAAGGCAACAAATCAACCGTCTGCAAACCGGTCGCGACCTGCTGGAGGATAAAGAGAACGTTCCCCCAGGTAAAGGAATGGTGGCGGTCGGCGGTGTAAACTATGGTCCTCAACCCGCAGGCAAGACAGCGGAACAAATCGATCTACACCAACTCGCAACTCGCTTCAAAGGTGCTGCCCGCCAACTTGATGATGGCTTTATCAAGCTGCCAGCCAGTAGAAGGGAGACAAAGAATATCTTCGCAAAATATAAAAATAATACCCAAGGCAAGCGATTCATCGGCGATGATGCCAGCGAATATAATCTCAAACACCTGAAACAGCCGCCCCGCATCCTCCATCTCTCCACCCACGGCTTCTACCTCACCGATGATAAAAATGAATTGGCAGACGAGGCCCCGCTCCTGCTCTCTGGACTCGCCTTAGCCGGGGCCAACAACGGCCTGCAAGGCAAGCTGGATGAACACGGCGATGATGGCCTGCTCTACAGCCTGGAAGTGTTGGGGCTTAACCTGCAAGGCACAGAACTGGTTTCGCTCTCTGCCTGCGACACTGGCAAAGGAGTGGTGGATTATTCTGAGGGTGTGTATGGCCTTGTCCGAGCCTTCCGTACTGCCGGGGCAAAGAACGTTCTTATGACCTTGACTCCGGTCGAAGATAAAACGTCCAAAGATTTCATGGAAAAATTCTACGACCACTATCTTGCGGAAAATCTCAGCCCTTCTCGGGCTCTGCATAAAACTCGGCTAGATTTCATCCGTAATGGCAGGCCAGTGAAAGATTGGTCTCCTTATGTTATGGTGGGGCGATAAAACCGTAAGGAGAAAGACATGCGTTTCTTAGATGTAAAAACCGATTTCGCCTTTAAAAAGGTCTTCGGCAGTGAGCAGTCGAAGAATGTACTGATAAGCTTCCTCAATGCGATCATTGATTTCGGTGAAGAGCGAGTCACCGATTTAACCATCGTTGATCCCTATCAGATTCCTCTGCTTAAAGGCATGAAGGACAGCTATGTGGATGTTAAAGCGGTTCTCTCTAATCAGAGCAAGGTCATTGTGGAGATGCAGGTGCTCAATGTGGAGGGGTTTGAGAAAAGAGTACTTTATAATGCAGCAAAGCTCTATTCTACGCAGCTGAAAAAGTCCGGGAAGTATACAACCTTGGAGCCGATTATTGCCCTGACTCTGACGGACTTTGAGATGTTTCCTGAATTTGCCAAGACGATTTCCTACTGGAATCTTCGGGAACGCGAAGTTCTTCTGCAATACAGCAATGATATAGAACTTATTTTTGCGGAATTACCCAAGTTTACCAAAACAGAAGAGGAACTCTCCTCAATTACGGAGAAATGGCTCTACTTTGTGAAGCATGCAGGGGAGATGGAGTTTGTGCCGGAATCGTTTACCGAACCCCAACTCCTTGAAGCCTTTGATATTGCCAACACTGCTGGTTTGAGCGAAGAAGAGTTGGAAATACAATTCAGGCAGGAGGATTTCATCGCCATGCAACAGGGCGCATTGGAAAAGGCCGTTAAAGATGGTTTTGCGCTGGGCATTAAGCAGGGGCTTCAGCAAAGACGTGAGCAAGGGGTTGAGTTGAGCAAGATAGAAATCGCCCGAAATATGTTGCGTGATCAGATGCCGATAGAAAGGGTTTGTAAATACATAGGGCTGGAACGGGAAGTGGTTGAGCAGCTACAGCAGGAAGATCAAGAATAATTGCAGACAGAAGAAGGTAATGGCAACAAAGAAAATTTCCATCACAGTAAAGATCTGGCGACAGGCAAATGAAACCGCAAAAGGGTGCTTGGAAACCTATGCTTTGAAGGAAATCAGCACAGATATGTCCTTTCTGGAGATGCTGGATGTTCTGAACGAGCAGCTGACGCTGGAAGGAAAAGAACCTGTGGTCTTTGATCATGATTGCCGGGAGGGGATCTGCGGTATGTGCGGAGCCGTGGTTGACGGAATTGCGCATGGGCCGGAGCAGGGTACCACCCTTTGCCAGTTGCATATGCGTCATTTTAAGGACGGACAGGTGATTTGCATAGAGCCCTTCCGCGCCAAGGCCTTTCCTCTGGTGAGAGACTTGATGGTCGATCGTTCCGCCTTTGATCGAATCATTCAGGCAGGTGGCTTTGTCTCAATTAATGCAGGGTCTGCCCCGGATGCCAATACGGTCGCGGTGCCTCAGCAGCAGGCGGAGCAGGCAATGGATGCGGCAGCCTGTATCGGGTGCGGGGCCTGCGTTGCCTCCTGTCCCAATGCGGCAGCCATGCTCTTTACCTCGGCCAAAATATCGCAGCTGGCCCTTATGCCCCAAGGTCGACCGGAACGAAAGCACCGGGCCTTGTCCATGGTAGGGGCTATGGATGAGGAGGGATTCGGTAATTGTAGCAACCACCGGGAATGCGAGCAGGTTTGCCCCAAGGGGATCTCTATCCGTCATATTGCTCGAATGAACCGAGAGTACCTTGCAGCGGCTTTGTTCAACGAGTAAACTGATTGCAGTGAAATCGGCAGGAGGTGCGGAAAGGAGGATCTGACCGGATAACGAACAGAAGAAACGAGCGGAATAAGCGAGTAAACGAAGCACGCATGAAAAAATCAATAGGCATAGACCTCGGCACCACCAATTCTGTTGTTGCCGTCAAAAAGGTGAACACAGAGGTCCTCAAGAACGCAGAGGGTGAATACATCACGCCATCCTGCGTGATGGTGAAAAAGCGCCTGATGCGTAAGCCGGAATTCATTGTCGGTCGCGATGCTCTGGAGTGGATCCGCCAGGAACCGGAACATACCATAACAGCGGTTAAGCGGCTCATCGGGCGGGATTTTCATGAAAAAGAGGTGCAGGAGCTGGTCAGCAAACAAAGCCTGCCGTATCAGCTTTCCACGCATTCACGGGGATCAGCCAATAGTCTTGCCATTCGGATCGGAGGTCGGGAGTTTACTCCAGAAGAGATTTCCGCCAAGATCCTGGTCAAGCTGAAAGCAGATGCTGAAGCCGCACTTGGTGACGAGGTTGATGCCGCTGTTATCACGGTGCCAGCCTATTTCAATGATAAGCAGAAACACGGGACCAGGACTGCCGCTACCTTGGCCGGACTCAAGGTGCGTCGTCTCCTCCCGGAGCCTACAGCAGCAGCTATTTCCTTTGGGGTTGACAAAATATCCGGTGATGACGGGCGAACCGTGCTGGTCTTTGACTTCGGTGGTGGCACCTTGGATCTTTCCATCCTCACTATCAGCGGCGGTCGGATCATTGAGATGGGCAAGGGCGGCGATATGTGGCTGGGCGGTGAAGATATTGACCAGCTGCTGATCGACTACGTCTTGGAGGAGACAGCAAAGGAGGAGGGCATTGAAGATATCCGTGCCTTGATTGGCCAGCAGAAACCAGCCCGGAAGAATAAGTTCCTTGCTGAACTCAAGACTGCTGTGGAAAGAGCCAAGATCGCCTTGAGCGATCAGGAGGAGACCTGTGTCGAGATTCTCGGGGTGCTGCTGGACCAGGACGGGGATCCTCTTGATGTTGAGGTGGAACTGCCTCGCGCTCGTTTCGATATCATGATGATCCCCTTGCTGAAATCCATGCTGGGGCTGGTCCGAGGCGTGATTGCTGATGTCCATTTTACCGAAGATCTGATTGATAATGTGCTGCTTGTCGGGGGAAGCTCTCGCATCCCCTGCGTGATCAATGCGTTGCGGAAAGAGTTTGGCCAGGAGAAAGTGCTGTTGCATGAGCGGCCCATGCTTGCTGTAGCTGAAGGGGCGGCTATTCTCAGTCATCGTCTTGCAGATACGGTTGAATGCCCCCAATGTACCAGAAATACGGCGCAGAATGGCACTGCCTGTTCCCATTGCGGTTTTGATCTGGAGGGGCATACAGTAGAGCACGGGGTCGTTGAAATCGTGCATGCTGCTGCCCATGATTATTATATCAAGCTTGAGAATGACCAACGTTTCTTGATGGTGGAGAAAAACACCCCGCTTCCCTGTTCCAGCACAGAAGTTTTTCAGCTGGTTGATACGGAGCAGGAGTTGGTCCATATGAAGTTTTATAATGTGGTCAACAGGAGGGAGCAGGGGATCGGAGATCTTTGGTTGGGGATTGATCAGGACGAAGAGCAGGGAAAAGCAGAGAAAAAGGAGGAGGAGGAGGAAGGGGCGGCCCGGAAGCCTTTACTGCCTTCCCGGATTGAAATTACCCTGGATATTGATGAAAATAACCTCGTCTCTGTTAATGCGGCTCTGCTGAATCATCCTGATGTGGCTCTCTCAAGAGTCCTGTCCCGGGGCAAGGCAGATGAGAAACTTTTTCTTGAACTGGAACAGGCACTTTCTGATGCTGATAATAAACAGTATTCCGCCTATACAGTCATAGATTTACAGAACCGGGCGCGAAGCATCATCGGATCCATTAACGGGATTGTTGATCCGAAAAACGACACAGTGGATGAGCAGCGATATAAGCAGGCCCGCAAGCAGATCCACAAGGCGATCAAGATTGCGGCAAATGAAGAAGCTCCTCTGACGCAACTCTACTACGCAGAAAGTATGCTGGATGATTACGCTGTGTTGATTGAGCCGAGGGTGCAGGAGCAGCTGAGGGACAAGATAGAAAGGCTGCGGCAGATTGATGAGAACGGCTCCTATGAGGAGACCATGCAAGCGTCTGCTGCCCTTTCTGCGGCCTTGGATGATAAAAGGCTTGCTCAGGTCAACACCCTAATGCAGATAGAAAACGCCAGTGAGATTTGCTTTAAAACAGATCCAGGCAAGGCAAAAAAGTTTCTGCGGGTCATTTCCGAGGTTCTGGAGGCTGCTGAAAAACAGGATGGTTCTGTGGAGAATAAACTGCATGCTATTCTGCCAGAGGTGGATGAGGTCTTGGAAAAATATGCCATGAGCACCCATAAAATTCATCGGGATATTCGAAAATAATGTCTGAGCAGCTAACCTGTCCTGTCTGTGAACGATCGGGTGTGCCTCCTGACAGCAAAAAATGCCCGCAATGCGACGCTGATCTGACTTGCTTTCAGGCTTTGGATACGCTGGCTGAGCAAAAAATAGCTGGGGGGCTGGCAGTACCTGCAAAAATGGCAGAGAAGGAGGGGCGGGCAAGCAATCGGCGTGCTGTTCTTCTCCTTTTACTCCTTCTTGTTCTTCTTGCATCAAGTTTTTTCTTTTTTTCTCTGAAGGCACAGGATCGTGTACAAGACTTGAAGCAACGGGTAGTTAGTTTGCAGACGGATCTCAAGAGAGCAGAGCAGAAAACCGAGCAGATCGAAAAAGTGGTGTGCGTTCTGCCTGATTCTGAGAAGATTGGTTCTGTTGAAGAAGATACCTTTGAAGAGGATGATCCGCTTATATATGAAGAGGATAAGGTCAAAGATAAGATAAAGGATAAGGCGAAGAAGACCTCCGCCAAATCATCCGAGTTATCCGATTCATCCAAAGACGGTAGGGCAGAGAAAGCAGTCGTCGCCTCTGCTGCAATAGCTGGAGATGCAACAAAAGGAGAGGGAACAGGGCAGGGAACAGCAGGCAACGATAGTGCGGAGAGTGTACCAATCGTCGTCTTAGAGGTCGTGTCCAAGAAAATAGAACTTGGTCAGTCCTCTGAAGATGCGCCCGCAAAGGCCGAGGAGCCTCAGATCGTCGAGCCCTCGCCCCTGCTGCCCGAAGAACGATGGTCGGAAAGAACCTTTTTGTACCTCATTAAAAAAACCGATACCTTATGGGGTCTTGCCGAGCATTTTTACGGTGACGGCAAGTATTATCCCGTGATCATGGAGCAGAATCCAGGCCTTGTTATCAGGAATATCCATGATGAAGAGGTCCTCCGTCTTTTTAATGAGCGCACCGTGCTGGAGGATATTTATAAACGCCGGATAGAATGGCGAGACGGTTTGGTGCTGTGGAAGCATAAGGTACGGGCCGGAGAAACACGACAAGGAATAGAGGATCGTTTTGCTTCACCTGGATCTTCCGGTAGAATATTTTACGAAAAAGCACCGAATATTCATCCCGGCGCAACGGTTCGGATTATTTTGCACTAAGTTTTGTACTGAGCTGAGAGCTGGCAAGAGGGATAAGAGAGAGGCTGCATTAGTGGCTTTCAGTAGTATAGGCAGGATAGGTGGGATGGTAGGAAAGAACCAAGATAACGCATCTTCGAAAAAGAACAAAGCACCTGATCTTCTTGCAGTCACAGCCACAGCCTCTGACCGAGCCCTGTTGCTGGTTCAGTTTTGGCAGGCAGAGCGAGTCCGGAAGATGAGAGAGATCAGTCTGGGGTCGGATTTTTTGCATCCTGTTGTGCTGGAACTGCACGCCAAGGCCTCCTATATAGTGTTGAAGGAAGAGGGTAGGCGGGCAGAACCTACTGAGGTTCGCCATTTTATCGATTGTTGGCTCTCTTTTCTTTTTCATCCTGATCTGTTTCGTTCCCTATCTGGGAAAAGGGGGAGCGCAGAACAGCAGCGTCTCGAATGCCTTGATTTGCTTGAGGCTGGCGAGAAAATGGTGCGAAAATATGCTGAGCAGCAGGGGGAGGGTGGTGAACAATTTATCCGTCATTGGGAAGAGGATGTAGCCCTGCTTAAGATTCTTTCCAACTTGGTAGGTGAAGGAAGGGAGATCCCTCTGTATACCCCGTCTTTAGCATGGCAGGCCGGAATTGTTGCTGATATTTTTGCTCATTTTTTCAGAAAGACGCAAGGGGGGCAAGAGGCCTTTGTGGATCAAGAAGGTTTTCTTGCAGCTGGTGCGCTGTATTCTGGAGTCGGTCCGGCTCTTCTGCTGGTTCGAAAGGGCCAATATGATGCAGCGAAAAACGAGCTTGCTGCTCTAAGGAAAAAGAGCGGAGAAAAAAACAGCGATTCCTTTTTTGCCTACGGCCTTGCCCAGGTGAAGATCGCCTGCGGGCTGGATGCTCTGGAGCAGGGGCATTACGAGGAGGCGGAGGAAATGCTTATTGAGCTCCTGCCGCTACCTTTGCATTCTTCAGGGCTGGAGCAGGAATTACTTGCTGCCCTTGATCAGGAAGATAGGTATCTGAATGTAGATGAATTGATCGTCTGTGTGCATGTGTTGACAAGCTTGCATAAGCACTCTTCGACCAAGGCAGTGAAAAAAGCATTCTGTTCTGTATTGACGCATCAGGCTGTTCTCCTGCATAATGAAGGGGTACTTGACGGAAAAGGCCTGCTTACTTCTATGGAAAAGGCAGTCAGCTTGAACCCGGATGATGAATTTGCCCGTATGGCCTTTGATGATGCCCAAATGGATGCGGAGATCCTCGCTCTGCATCAGACCATGAGTGCCGGTAAGCTGGCCGAGGCATCTCGAATTGCGAAAAAAAGTTCCTATCAGGGGGTGGCAGACCAATTTTTTATCTTTGCTGCTCAGGTGATGGAGCAAGTTGAGACTGAGGATTATCCAGATGATGAATCAGCTTTTTTTATGATCCGTCAGCTGCTGGAGGGTGCTTTGCAAGTTGATTCTAAACACCGGATGGTGCAGGAAATAGCCTTGCTCCTGGATAAGTTGGAAGATCGATTGGAGACCTTATGAATCCCTACAGGCTGTTGAATATCAGCCCGGAGGCCACACCTCGGGAGATTGTTCAGGCCTCGGCTTTAGCTTTGCGAGAAAATAAGCATTCTGCCCGTGATATTGCAGAAGCGAGAAAGCAGCTGATGAACCCGGCAACTCGGCGACTCCTCGACTTTATCCATACTGTCGATGTTGAGCCGCTGTTGAGCGATGCAGGGGAAGGTTTGGCCTCTTTCGAACAAATCTCTTTTGAACGAGTGGATATTTTCGATAAACAGGTATGACTATGCCGGAGAAGAAGGGAGAAAAGGTAGCCCCGGATGCTTTATTGCGGGAGAAATTGATCGGGTTTCAGCGAGAAATTGCTGAGCTGAGGCGGATCAATAAGGAGCAGGGTGAGGCAGCTGAACAGCGGGAACAAGAGCTGTTGCTTGGCCTTTTTGAGGTCTTGGATGCCTTTGATAACCTAGAGAAAAATATCCAGGGCAAAGAGGAGATTCTGAGCAAGACCGGGCAACGTTTTGTCAAAAGCACTCGTGCAATTCAGCGAAAACTTCTGCGTCTGCTCCGGTCCCGTCATGTAGAGTCCTTGGAGTTCCCGGAAAACATGGCTCGGATGGAGCAGTGCAAAATTATTGCCACCCAAAATGATCCTGCTCGGGAAAATGAGGAGATCATCTCGGTGGAAAAAAAAGGGTATATGGAGACCGAGTGCAAGAGGATCCTCCGTAAGGCCGAGGTGGTGACGGTGTGCAATGACGTCCCTCCGATGATCTCTGTTTATTCCTCTGATGATTCTAATAATTCTTGAATCCCCCACCAAGCCAGTCCCCGGCCATGTTTGTAAAACTGTTCCGGGGTAAAAAATTATTTTAAGGATGAGGGCCATTTCATAGGGGTATGCAGGATTCGTAGAATAATGACAGCACTATTTTGTTCGAGATAGGGAATAATATACGGTAAACCTGTGATAACCAATTCTCTGGTTCCGGTAACTCGACCTGGTCTTCCGATTCCGGGCTGATCCGCAAGAAGTTCGACAGACTCCCTTATTGTTTGGGCGACTTTTTGTGCAGCCGCAGGATTGTCTACCGCAATATACTCTACTGCCGTATCAAGGTTTTCAAGTGCCTTGTTTGTCCATCTAATCCGCATCGACATTCCACCGGGCAAAACGCTCTGCCACCTGCTTGTCCGAGGCTAAATCTCCGTTTGCCGCCTCATCAAGTCCAGAGTTTACTTCGTGAACAAACCATTCCTCGTAACTGAGAAAACGTTGAATCGCTTGATTGATAACCCAAGTGCGTGAACGGTTCATGACTTTTGCCATAGAATCGACACGAGTGAGCACACTGTCTTCCATGCGGATTGTTGTTGCCTTCATTTTGTCCCTCTCAGGTGGAGCCGATTGTAATCAACTGTAATCGAATGTATTCATCATGAATATATTGTAGCATTGGTTATGTGTTTTACGCAAGAGGAATAAAAGATTCGCTACTCCATTGCCAGGGCAATCAGCCGATCCAGCAGGGTCGGGAAGTCGAGCCCGGCTTGGGCTGCCGCCTGGGGCAGGAGGCTGGTCGGGGTCATACCGGGAATGGTGTTGGTTTCCAGGAGGAAGATTTCATCGTCCCGGATGATCATATCTGTGCGGCTGTATCCGCGCAACTGCAAGGCGAGGTGTGCGGTGAGGCCGTATTGCTGTGCCTTGTTGCGGATGCTGTCGTCCACTTCTGCCGGGCAGACCTCGCGGGTTGCACCTAGTTGGTATTTGGCCTCGTAATCAAAGAACTCGTATTTCGCATCCGGGATGATCTCCACCAAGGGCAGGGGTATCAGTTCCTCATTGCCGATTACGCCCACGGTGATTTCTCGGCCTTTGATGAACTCCTCCACCATAACCTGGTTGTCGTGCTCAAAGGCGGTGGCTAGGGCAGGGGAGAGCTGTTCTGCTTCCCGGACAACGGACATGCCAAGAGAGGAGCCTTGGCGAATGGGTTTGATCACCAGAGGCAGGGTGAGTTTGTCCAGCAGGGGGGCAGGGTCGGTGATATGTTTCTTGCTTGCCATTTCCCAGGCTGCAATTGGCAGGCCGTGCAGACGGTACATAGTTTTGGCGAGGTTTTTATCCATTGCTAGGGCACTACCTAAGACGCCAGCTCCTTGGTAGGGGATGCCTAGCAGCTCCAGCATACCCTGGACGGTGCCGTCTTCGCCGTGGATGCCGTGCAGGAGGATGAAAGCCGCATCTAGCTGCTTTGCATCTGCGGCTAGGCGGGCCAAGTCGGTGGCTGGATCATAGCGCACAACCTCGTATTTGTCTTTATTCAGGGCCTGTTCTACTTCGGCGGCTCCTTTCAGAGAGACTTCTCGTTCGCCGGAAGTGCCTCCGGCGATCAGGGCTAATCGTATTTTGTTCATGGTGTTGTTTAATGTTTTTGATGAACTGAGGAGTCTTCTTGTTTGACGGACTCCTTTTTTGAAGGGAGCTGAAATTTCACATAAGATTCGTTATGCAACTTTAATCAATCCCTCATTCTCCGTTGTCAATTCTTCGTACAGCGCAAAAAGAAACTGCATCCTGTTCAGTTCGTTGGTGAACGATTGGGGCCGGTAGCATTTATCAACAGCTCTGTCCAAGGCGGCATGGGCCTTGGTCAGTTCAGCAGGCATGGTCAGCGGGTCGTACAGGTCGGCAAGGGTACTGGCCGGGAAGGCGGCGCGGGCAGCAAGCACGGCTTGTGCTGCCTGTTCGACCTTCTTTTTCTGCTTGTCTGTTGCATTGATGGGCCACGGGTAGTTGTTGTAGACAAGGCCGATGGAATAACGGTAGTCGCTTTTCAACCTGCCTGCCGTGTAGCGCATCCAGGCCATGTGCATGGTGGAAGAGAGTATGCCGAAATGGTAGGGCTCCGCACTCTGGGAAATATTGACCAAGTTGCTTGCCATAATATCAGGCGAGATAAACCCGAACGGAATATATTTTCGCCGTTCTGATGAAACACCCGGAATGAGCAGGTAATTCCCGCTCGGCATATTCTCGACGTGAAAACGAGTCGGTATTTCCGCCAGTTTTTGAGTAGGCTTGCTCTTGCTTTCGATTCTGAGAGCTTGCACTTTTTTTACCCGATCAACACAAGCAGGCATATGTTTCAGTTCAGCCGGTGAGCAGTCGCCGAGCCACAGGCACCACCGTTCAATACTGTTGAGAAACTCCCTTGCCCCTATCCAATGCCTAAAAAACGGGGCCGCCTCGGGTTCTCTTTCAAGGAATGCCGCTTTTTCTTCCGGCGTAAATAGATAATGGCCGCCGTCAATGGGCTTGTTGCCGATGCCGAATTTCGGCGCATCACATAAAGGGCTCCTTCGGTTCTCAAGAACAACAGAAGGGCCGTCAACAAGATAGGCGTTGATGTTCGCCGCCTTTATTTCATGGGGTTCCAAACGGATATCATCATACTCGTAAATCTTCTTTTCCTTGCGACTGAACGCGGCAAAACCGATAATCACGCAATGCACAGCGGCCTTGCCTCTGGCTTCGCTGTTCCACTGAAAGGTGCGATGAGCAAAGTTGATACTGATATTTTCCGCAGCCAGTTGCTTCCATAAAACCCCGACCTGCTCCCCTTGAGCGATTGAATTTGTCGAAACAAAGGCGCATTCAATCCCGGTGCCCTGGATATACTGCGCTGCAAGGAAATACCAGCCCGTGACATAATCCAGAATACCGCAACCTTTTATCCCGCCGCTGACAACGGCAATCTCCGCCCGTTGCTCCGGCTGCTGATATTTGGAGCCGATAAACGGCGGATTACCAAGAATATAGGAAAGCCGCTTCTGTTCAACCACGCTTTCCCAAGGGATTTCCAACGCATTTCCATGAACAATATTAGCACTGGATTTTAACGGGATACGGGCAAAGTACATCCCAAAGGCTTCCGAAACCAACAGGTTTATCTGATGATCAACCAGCCACATGGCGACCTGGGCAATCTGGGCCGGGAATTCTTCGTATTCAATGCCAAAAAACTGATCCACATTAACCCGGATCAGCATCCCCACATCAATAACCCCCTGACCGCCCGGATAGAGAACTTTCAGCACTTCCAGTTCCAGCAGCCGCAATTCCCTGTAGGTGATAACCAGAAAATTACCGCAGCCGCAGGCCGGGTCAAGAAAGGTGAGTTGGGACAGTTTGGCGTGGAACTCGACAAGTTTCTTTTTCGTTTTCCTGACCCGTGCAAATTCGGCTTGCAGATCTTCCAGGAAAAGAGGATTGATCAGCTTGAGAATATTGGCTTCAGAGGTGTAATGTGCTCCCAGGTTTCGCCGCTCTTTTGCATCCATGACCGACTGAAAGAGACTGCCAAAGATAGCCGGAGAAATCCCGGCCCAATCCAGCTCACAGGCATCAAGCAGCATATTCCGCATATCGGCATTGAAACCGGCCACGGACAAGGATTCAGCGAAGAGGTCACCATTGATATATTCAAAGGCCGCCAAATGTTCCGGCAGGGTTGCCAGCCGTTTTTCATGGGGCGTGTTGAGCACCTGAAAAAGATGGTTCAGCCGGTCGGCAAGGTCGGAGCCGTCTTCAGCGGTATGCAGACGGACAAGGTCACGGAGCAGGTTTTTTTCGAAAATCCCGGTATCTTCGGCAAAGAGACAGAAGAGCAGGCGGACAAGATAACGCTCTAGCTCATGGCCCGTATACCCGATAGCCTTCAGCGAATCATGAAGGCGACCCATTTTTTCAGCTGCCTTGATATTGACAGGATCTTCCGGGCGAACTTCCGTTACTGTATAGCCCGCCATGAAGGCGAAATGCTTTATATTGGCAGGCAGATCGGCAAGCTGAAACTCGGCAACGATGTCCCCGCCTTGATCATAGTCATAGAGCCGGAACCGCTCGAAATCGGAAACCAGAATGAACTTGGGCAGCTCTTTCTCCGTCAACCCAGAAAAATAATCAGTTGCCTGATGATGGGCGCGGTCAAGATCACGACCCTTGGATTTATGTTCGATCAGCAGAGTGCCTTTCCAGAGCAGATCAATAAAACCGGCTTTGCCGTCGCCCTTTTTGACGTGTTGCTCAAAGCTGGCCACCCGCCTTCGGGAAATACCAAACACATTAAAAAAATCATCCCAGAACGATTTGGCTTCCGCATGTTCGCTGGTTTCGTCCTTCCATTCCGCAGCAAAGGCAAAGGCCCGGTTGCGTATTTCATTCCATGACAGGGGCATAGATAACATCCTTAATTGAAAAAAACGGTTGGCAATGTTGCAATGAACTAACCATTCCAGCTTGCAAAAGCTGAGTAGGGTGCGCGGCCCCCGCACCAAAAGTGGTGCATGGTATGCACCCTACAAGGCTGCCCCCCATTTACAGGCTCGCCATTTGTTTGATTTTTAGTACATAAGGGCTCGTTCGATGAACATCGAGGTGTCAATAACCGAGAACAAAAAGTGACTTTCTATATCAACTTGTTCTTCTTTTCCTAATAACTGAATGTTAAAATCGAAGTCCTTGAGTAATGAATAAAAGGTATCGAAAATTCCTTTTTTGGTGTTGAGACAAATCCGACAATCAAAATCAATATGGTGAAAATTTGCAAAGTGATGCATAACCATAAAAAAACAAACGGCTGAAAAATACCGAGTTCCCGGATGCTGCCATAAACCAGGGTAGAAGGTCATTACGTTAATTTGTCCTGCCTTATTATCAAAGTTGTTAGTCAATGAACAGGAAATATCTAACCCAGTTTTTTTTTGATAAACGAAATACTCAATCTGCGGCCCATCGATACTAAAATAGATTCCAAAATAATTAAAAAAATCTGGCAAATGAGAGGTCATGAAAGCTGAGAGCTTGGTAGGGGACTGTCGGGCAGTCATGGTAGTTCTCCTTGGCAGATAAGGGTAGCCGAACAAGTGATTAATAAGCAGAAAACTTTCCATGCTATTGACTGTAATATTACCGTATTTTCATCTGTACTGATATTCAAGCGGTAAACATGGAAAATTGAATCATTACCTTATCGATAGAAACTTTTAACCATGTTGAATTTAAAAGTAAACAAGAAATCGCTACCAACAGAATGAAGTATGCTCATACTGGTATCACAGGTCAAAATCAAACCGCGCAGTGATGCGGGTTACAGGTCGGGGGCACAGCTCTAACGTTACTGCCAAGAAACAGTGAGAAAAGCCTTGGAATTTTATTTCGCTATTCTGAGCAGAGAGTACCTGCTCATCAATCTTCCGGGACATAAAGCTCATCGATTGGTCAATAAAAAGTGTATATAATTAATTGACTAAACATAAACAAATCATAACGTTATAAGAGATGCCGGTATTTTGACCGTATTTGCAGAGATGTCCTTTAAGCGCTATATTGGGCCAGATAATAAGTATTCCTAAACAGGAAACTTCTCAACAGCCTATTTTCACAAGCAATCATCCAATATGTTGATTTCACTTACTAAGATTTCAAGGTGTTGTTTTTTCATGTAAAACAATTAATTCAATTACTAGATTATTAACCAATCGGTGAGATAAAGCTTTATGTTATCAACAGATGCGGTCCCCTCACGATAGCATTATCTCACATGCAATACTTTCTAATTACATCCTTTTTTTTCAGTACAAGCCCCGCAATAAGAGACACTGGTTTTTTCAAGCACCGTCGTCTGAAGCTGCTGAAAACAGGACGAATCAGGAGCGACAGTATAATGGGTTTCGCATTTTCCTTTGCCCCATGGAGCAAACTGATTCGGAACAATGTCTGATTGAAAAAGCTGATTGGGAACCAATATTTTCACTCCACTGTGGTGCCCCAGCGAATCAGTCAATTGGTCTCCGATACTCATGAGCCAAAAAATTCCTTTTTGTTCCGATAAAGCTTGGCGAACCACATCCTTGTAGGCTACAGCAGCCCCGCTGTTCTCGGAGCAACCTGTCAGGCTTCCAGAGAGGTGAACAAATTCGTTAACCATTTCATCGTTCAAGCTTAGCTCATTTTTAATCCATTTCACGGTTGAGTTAACATTTTCTGCTGTACACCATCTTGCAGTAATGAAGTAGCACGCAAGGTTATTTTTAAAGCATCTTCGTTGGACAAAATCCACCATGCCCGCAATGGGCGGTCCGTCTCCGGTGGGGTCGGTGTCTGCTCCCGCAGTAAATTCGATAGTATTGTCAATATCGAACATAAGTGCCGGTGTCATTCCTCGAAGCTCTATTTCTTTCAGCAATCCATCCTGAGAGAAAGAATTTAATAGTCCGTCCATGTGCTTCACCAGTGCGTCGATATCCTTGGCGTACTGAGATGATTTGCCGTAATTGTCATAACGGTTTTTATAGGATTTTTCCGTCAAGTCGTAATAGATGGTTGCGTCACTCTTCTTCGTAATTTGGTTGATGCATTTTTTTTCGCTGGCGTTGAGCTGAAAAGGGCTTCCTGTTCTTTCCGAAAAAAGGTATTTCCCGGCGGTTATATTTTGAAACAGGCTGAGAGATTCCACTTGATTTTCGTTTGTTCCCATTGTTGAGCAGGAGGCTGTGGAAAGTAAAATTACACTTGATATCAAAAGGTTCTTAATAAGCATTTCTTTCTTGTAATGGAGTTTTCAGGGAGAGAGTGCTGTAATACGAGTTAAAACGCGCAGCGCGTTCTTTGAGTATCCATCGTCTTTCGAAAGGTTCTTGCTGGAAGAAGATGTACTCAAGTGGCAACGGTCAATAGGGAGACAATCCAGTTTTCTAACTGGAAGCTACGGGTTAAAAAGTAAATGTAAAAATAACTTTCTTGTAATATTTATTTTTTATAATCATGTGGGATGACTTCTTTTTTAAAACGACAATCACTACGTTTTATTTGAGCGATTTGAGAAGCTGACATTTTTTCGAAAGGGGTTCCCGTTTTGTCAGTAAGTCTGATATCCTTCTTTTCTGTAGTTTGTTCTGTAGTTTGTTCTGTAACTTGTTTTGTAACCTGAGGAACTGTTATCTGCTGAGTAGGTTTAGGAACAGGCTTATCCGATTGCTTTTTCATTGGATCCATTTCATTTGAACAACCTGTTACAGCAAAATCGACGGCCAAAATTGATAAAACAAAGAACGTGAATCGTAAAATTTTAATGCGCATAAAATAGCCCTTTTAAAATGAGGAATTTAATAAGAAAATCTTACCCGTTATACCGGACGCCGTAGAGGCACGACTCCCTGTTTTCGCCCTTGAATACAGGACAAGTGAAGGGGGGTTACCCCTACAATATGTACCGAAAAGGGGGCTTGCTTTTTGGAAAATCCTTTAAAACATAAAATTATGTATTGTCTGCAGCAATATTTTACACAAAACAATGAGAGCAAGAAGAAGTCAAGAAAAACATGTAAAAACAATGTTGTTGATCATGATTCATATTCTCAAAAAGCTTCCTTGTGGTACCTGAAAAGGTTTTTATCAGCTTTGATTAATAAGATCTCTTGCTTTTACTTTTATTGTATTTTTTTTGTTCTTGCAAATTTTCTTGAACGGCAAAAAATGAACGGATGATGAGTCTATAGAAGAAGCGTTTTTTCCTCTTCAGGGAGGCGACAGTCTTTATGAGGGGGAGATAGGATAAAATTGTCGAAAATTCGGATTGGAGGGCTATAAGGTAAGAAGGCCTGTTTTGGGCAGTTTTGGTGTAAATTTAATCATCTCATTCGGTATAAAATGGTCTGGTGTTGACTGAATTAATTATTTTTTACGGCCTCTCACACCATTGAACTCGTATTTTTCTCGTGTTAAAGAAGAAGAAAAAAAATCTCGTTTGACAAAAAGTAACTTTTCTAATAAAGATTAGTATCTGTTTATCCGTGAAGGATAAAGTTCCCACCCCTCCGACGAACTCATTGACACCATAAATTTTATCATAAGGAGGGGTACATTACCTTCACACCATAGAGCAGTAGTCAGGCAGTTTTTTTCTGAAACATGTAAACAGGAACCGACGGAACAACTGATATGAAATATTTTGCTCTCCCCCTGATTTTTGTGCTCCTCCTTTTTTCAAGTTGCGATCTTTTGGACGACGATAATGATGATGACTCCAGCGACGGGGGAACAGAAGTTGTGGCAACAGATGATTCTTCCAGCACGACCTCCTCTTCCTCGACTGTGGAGCTGTCCGCTTTTTCTGATTTTAGTTGCACCAGCAATTGGTCGGATCGTGACGGAGCCTTGGGGCTGACTGCGAATAGCGGCAGCGGGACTTGTCAGGCCGCCTTTCCCGGCGAATCAGGGACCTATAGTATTATCATTACTGTCCAGATCGAATTTGACGGCAATTCTCCTTATGCTTTATATATTAACGATAACGGTGTGGCTTCAGGCTCTTATCCGCTGGCATCCGGTTGTGAGAATGACTGCCATCCAGATGATTGGAGAACCCAATGTCCTGATCAAAATGAAAATATTGACGCCGGTACCCATAGCATTTCCACCGGTGATATTATAAAATTTTACGGTGAAGAAGATTGGAACTGTGATGAACATGGTGCCTATGCCAAATGGCATAAGATTACCTTTACACGTATCTAACTTTTTTCGTTATGATTTGGAAAACGGGCGGGCTGCTCTGGCTCGTCCTTGCCGCTCTCCTCATTGTAAGCCCGACCCTTGCCACGTCCTCTCCTTTTTCCTCTCTCCAAAGCGGATTATACAGAGATAAAACCTTTGCTGAGGTGGTCACTGTTTTTACACCGTATGAAAAGATCTACCTGTTGGTTGAATTACAAGAGCTGCAACCTGGAAAATATAGCCTGACAACAGATTGGTTGAGCCCTTGGGGGGAGCTAGAGCATCAAAATAATTATTCTTTTTATATTAAAGAGCTTGCACCGGCTTGGAAGGTTTATTCCTGGCTTAATCTCTGGAAGAACGGCCCGGTGAAGCGTTTGCTGACTGGCGAAGATTTTAAAAAGGAATTTTACGGGACCTGGACGGTCCGGCTCTTTCTTAATGGCAAACAGATCCATAGCCAGAGCTTTGACGTGCAGTAAGTTGCACATTGCACATTGCACAAGGCAGGAATCTCCTATGCAGCCATCCGGCATTATAAGCCTGATAACTGATTTCGGTTTGATTGATCCCTATGTGGGCCAGATGAAGGGTGCTATTCTCCGCCTCAACCTTGGTGCCCAGCTGGTGGATCTCAGTCATGCGATCCCGAGGCAGGATATTATCGGGGCAGCCATTGTTCTGCACAGCAGTTATGCTTTTTTCCCTTCAGGGTCGGTGCATCTAGTTGTTGTTGATCCCGGAGTGGGTAGTCAACGGAGGATTCTGGTGGCTGAGAGTGATGAGCAAATTGTTGTGGCCCCGGATAACGGAATTTTATCTTTGCTTCTGCGGGATCAGATTATCAGCAAGGTTTACAGTGTTGAGCAAGAGGAACTCTTTGCCAATACGGTCAGTCCGACGTTTCACGGACGGGATATCATGGGGCCGGTGGCGGCAGTCTTGGCTGGTGGGTTGGGTGTAGATGCGGTGGGGTCAGAGGTCTCGCCGGATTCCTGCGTCTGCCTCAACCTCCCTGTCGCTTCTGTTTCAGAGAAGAGGATTACAGGGCAGGTGCTTCAGGTTGATCATTTTGGCAATATTCGCACGACCATCCGCAGCACGGATTTGGAGCATCTGAAGTACCTGAATCCTCTTGCCGGTGCAGGATCACAACGTCGTCAGGTGCAGGTGAACGAGCAGCACGTTATCCAGACCATCAGTGCCACCTATGCCCAGGCAGAGCCGGGGGCGCTGGTTGCCCTAGTCGACAGTGCCGGTTACCTTGAGATCGCGGTAAATATGGGGAGCGCGGCAGAACTGACCCAGTGTCGCATCGGAGATCCTGTTCAGATTGACTGCCTGCCGGAGTAGCTGCTGTGTTCACCCTTGCATACCGGGCAGGTGTATCGAAAACAGGGAACTTATTTTTCGGCCCCTACATAGGATCATGAATCATCATGAAAGTACTTCTTGTACCGCCTGTTGCAGCTGTTCTTGGCTGAACGGGGCCTGGAGGAGCGCCACCACCGCCCCACGTTGCTGGATTTCCTTGACCACCGCGCAGTCCAGACTTGTGCAGATGAGCAGGGCCTTTTGCGAAGGATGAAGGAAAAGAATTTGTTCATAGATCGCTACTCCCTCCATGAGATCGTCCTCCATCAAGTCCAGAACGACGAGATCTACCCTATTCCTGTTGAGGTAGGAAATAGCCCCTGTGCCGTCAGCCACAGACATGGCCTTGTAACCGATTTCAGTTAAAAATTCGATGCTTCTTTCCAGCCGTTCTTTCTCCTTATCAATTATCATAATCCGTTGTCCTTGCCCAGGCAGTTCTTTTTTGCTGTTCTTTCCTAGAGAGTGCATCTGCACAGGCCTGATCGGGAAATAGAGATCAAAGCGGTTGCCTTGGGGGGCGGTGGGGAGGTCAACCCAGCCATCATGCTCTTCCATGATATTGCGGAGCACAGCCAGGGCAATACCTGTTCCGTTTCGTTTGAGAATTTTCTTGCTGTAAAAGGGTTCAAAGATACGTGTACGGTCGGTAGGGGACATGCTGGGGCCTGTGTCTGCTATAGAGAGAACAGCATATTCTCCTGGTGGCGTATCTGAAAAAGTAGAGGAAGGAGCGGAGGGGGTGGCGAGGTATCTGCTCTCCACAGAGACCGTAATTGTACCGACGCGATCTCCGACATTTACCGTATCGCAGCCGTTGAGCAGCAGGTTGTGCAGGCATTGGCGAATATGGGAAGGAGAGCCGCTGACAGGAAGAGGATCAGGGCAAAAGCGAACGCGGAAACTGATACCCGGTCGTTCTGCAAAGAGATCCTGGTTTTCCTTACTGTTCAGTGTTTCCTCCACCAGTTTGTTCAAGTTAATGATTTCCTTAACAGCAGATCCGGCTTTAGCAGCGCTGAGCAGGTCAGCAACCAAGGCAACCGCCTGTTGACCGGAATGTCGGAGGGATAAAAGAGGGGAACGTAACGGGCTGTCTTCGGGCAGGGTACGCAAGACGTGCTCGGGATAATGGAGGACACCGGACAGGATATTATTAAGATCATGGGCAACCTCTCCGGCCATCAGGCCTATGGTTTCAAATTTTCGCGCTTTCCGTAAACGTTCGGTGGCTTGTTGTTGCTCTGTTGCCCGTTTTTTTTCTGCTTGTTGGACTGTGCTGAGTTCCTCTGTAAGCTGGTACAAGAGGACTTTTGTTTTTTTGGCCTTGTTCTTTGCCTCTGCCAGGGTTGCGGCCTGTTGCTGTACGTCCTTACTGAGCTCATCGTTCAATGATTGAAGCTGGAGCAGGTTCTTTTTCATCCTCCTATTGCGCAACAGGAGGATGATTATGGTAAGAAGAATTCCGCAAATGCCGCTTAGCCAGAGGAATTCATAATCGTGAAAGGCAGTATGTAACATATTGTATGTCTATCAAAGTTCACTTATTTTTTCTTGCTGAAAAGATAAATGAACAAGGCAAGGAAGCTATCCTCTTGCTCTCTTGCCTTTCCAAGGTTTGCGTGATTTTCCTATACTGCTACTGTTTCGTCGTCCTCCTCCACCGCCGCCAGCAGGTGGTTGGAGAACCTTTGCAGTCACGGCTTTACCGTCGACCTTGAAATGTTGAAAGGCACCCAGTATCTGGGAGATGAAACGGCTGTCTCCCTCAATGGTTGCAGTATTGCGCATAATTTCTATCTTGCCGACCTTGATGCGACCACCGCCCGGAGCGGCATTGATCGTGCTGATCAGGTTCTCCGGCAAAATACCGTTGCGCCGTCCGACATTGAGATGAACGCGAGTAAAGGCATTATTTGTTTGCGAGCTTCTTGCATTTTTTTGAAAACTGCTTGGTCGATCTTTGCCGCTGACCTGTTGGTTAAGATCAGGGGCATTTTTATAATATTTCAGGAATCGATTGAACTCCAGGGAGATAAATTTCTTGATCAGCTGCTCTCGATCCAAATGCGCAAGTTGCTGCTCAATATCCGCATACAGCGGGTCAATCTGCTCATGATCCACCTCGGTATTGCTGATAACCTCCATCAGGCTGTGCAGCTGCTTGGTGCAGATCTCTTTACCCGTAGGGATCTGGGCCTTTTTGAACTTTTTATTGATCTTTTGCTCAATATGTCTGATCCGATGGCGTTCCCGCATGTCAACCAGAGCGATGGAGGTACCGTTGCTTCCGGCTCGTCCGGTACGCCCGCTGCGATGGGTATAGCCAGCAATATCATCAGGCAGGCTGTAGTTGATAACATGGGTCAGGTCGTTGACATCCAGGCCACGGGCCGCGACATCAGTGGCCACCAGCAATTGCAGGTGTTTTTTACGGAATTTATCCATAACCAGATCCCGCTGGGCCTGGCTCAATTCTCCGTGCAGGGAATCGGCCCGGTAGCCGTCTTGAATCAGCTTGTCCGCCACTTCCTGGGTATCTCTTCTGGTGCGGCAGAAAATAATGGAGAAATTGTCCGGGTTATTGTCCACGATCCGTTTTAAGGCGTGGTAGCGATCTCTGCCGTTGATCAGGTAATACTCATGGGTGACAGTTTCAGCACCGGCATTCTTTTTCCCCATGGTGATTTCCACAGGATTGGTCATATATCGGCTCGCGATATTGGCAACCTCCCTGGACATGGTGGCTGAGAACAACAGGGTGTTTTTTTCTTTTGGGGTTTCGGCCAGGATAGCGTTGAGTTCATCCTGAAAACCCATTTGCAGCATTTCATCGGCCTCATCAAAAACTGCATATCGGACACCGGAGATATCGACCTTGCCCCGTCGAATCAGGTCGCGCAGGCGTCCCGGTGTGGCAACGATAATCTGCACACCTTTCCGGAGCTCGCGCATCTGCTGTTCAATGCTCGCTCCGCCATAGATCGCCAATACTTTGATTCCTGGAGTGAAACGAGAAAAGCTTTCAAGATCTCTCGACACCTGCATGCAGAGTTCCCTAGTTGGGCAGAGGATCAGGCCTTGGGTTCGTTTATCCTTTGAGTCGATCAGATGGATCAACGGCAAGCCAAAGGCTGCGGTCTTTCCGGTTCCGGTTTGGGCCAGGCTGACGATATCGATCTCCTGCTCCAGCATAAGCGGGATAACCTTGACCTGCACCGGGGTTGGTTCTTTAAATCCCAGGGCGTCAAGAGCCTGAAGGAGTTCATCATTCAGGCCGAGGTCTGTAAATGTGGTCATAATCTCTATTCTCTGTTAAATAAATACGGTATCAGGAAGTCTCCCCGGACTGTCGGACGAACCCCCGAACCGCTATGGGGCGAAGAATGGCGAATGTATCGAATGTAGCGAAAGTATACGCCGTAACAGGAGAGACTAATAAATAATGAGTGAATAATGAGCGACAACCTACTCTGTATTGACAAGAAAACAAACCGTTTTCTGCGGACTAAAATGTTTTTTAAACATATTTTTTGGCTCAGACAGTCAATGCCCTTCAATGCCGTTTTGATACATGCCTTCAATGAATAACGAATTGCAGCTGGCAAACGACTTTGTCCGCTCTACCGATTACAACATTTTTTTGACCGGTAAGGCCGGAACCGGCAAAACCACCTTTCTCCATAACCTGGAAAGGGACTCGGCTAAGCGGATGATTATCACCGCACCAACCGGAGTTGCGGCGATCAATGCTGGCGGAGTGACCCTCCATTCTTTCTTCCAGCTCCCCTTTGGTCCCTTTGTGCCGGGTAGCGAGGCATACGAGCGCACCCAGCAGCACCAATTCCGCTTCAGTAAGGAGAAGAAAAAAATCATCAAGAGCCTTGATCTGCTGGTGATTGATGAAATAAGCATGGTTCGGGCCGATCTCTTGGATGCTGTGGATGAGGCCCTGCGTCACCATCGCCGCAACAGCCTGCCCTTTGGCGGCGTGCAGGTGCTGATGATCGGTGATCTCCATCAGCTGGCCCCGGTGGCAAAACGCAATGAATGGCAGCTACTGGAGAGCCATTACGCTTCCATCTATTTTTTCAGCAGCAAGGTGCTCGCCGATTGGTTAATAAGAACTTAAAATAAATTATTTCAGTCTTGGCCCTGCTCTTTTTCTTCATAATCTACTACTCTGGCAATAAAATCAACATTTGCCAGGAGAGTAAATGGAAGAGTTGCAGATCATTACAGAACGAGTTGATGATATCCCCTTATTGATAGGGACGATGATCAATACAGGGTTGGTCGAAATTCTGGATAACTATACTCCAACTCACTGGAAGCAAAGAGCTTTGAGTTGGGGGTGGACAGCGGTGATCTGGTTGTCTTATATTTTATCTGAAGGAGATCATCGCAAATCCTCAGTGGAGCAATATATTAGTAGGATGCAGGAGACTCTGGAGAATTTAACCGGGCAGAAGATTTTTGAAGCAGATTTCGCGACACATCGTCTGGCGGTTCTTCTGAGATATCTGAGCCAAGAGGCTTACTGGGCTGGAATTGAAAGGGATCTTAGCAAAAGAAGTATTGAGGTTCATGAACTGCCGACCAAAGTTGTTCGATGTGACGCCACCACGGTTTCAGGATATCATGAAGGCAGTGAAGCAAGTCTGCTTCAATTCGGTCACAGTAAAGATGACGCAAGTCTTCGTCAGATCAAGGTGATGACTGGAGCTCTTGATCCTCTGGGAATGCCTTTGGCTACTGATGTGGTTTCCGGTGAAAAAGCTGACGACCCGCTTTATATCCCTGTTATTGAAAGAGTTAACAATGCCTTGCAGAAGACAGGGGTTCTCTATTGCGGAGATTGCAAGATGAGTTCGTTGAAGACTCGTACATACATACGAAGCCTTGATAATCATTACTTATCTCCTCTTCCTTTGACCGGTAAGATCACAAAGGAGATGGAAAGATGGATTGAAGGTGGCCTTACCCACAAAACACATGGAGAGCTGGAGCAGGTTTTTCGGGAGAATGATAAAGGCGAAAAAGTGCTGATCGCTCAGGGATACGAGCTGGATCGCGACCAGAGTGGTATTTACGAAGGCAAGGAATTCCAGTGGAATGAACGAGTTCTTGTTGTTCATTCTCCGGCTCATGCTGCCAAACAACAGCGAGGCCTGGAGCAACGGCTTGAAAAAGCGCAACTCAAGCTCAATACGTTGACGCCTCCTCGCGGCAGAGGCAAACGTCAAATCACAGAAGAGTCTGTTTTGCAGACAAAAATTGAGAAAATTCTTAAGACCCACAGGGTGGAAGGATTATTGACGGTTGCATACGAAAAACAGGTGGAAGAGCATACCAAGTACATTGGGAGAGGCCGTGGCTCAAAGAAACGTTCTCAGCGCGTTGTCAAAAAAATTAGATATCAAATCAAAGAGATTAGACGTGAAGAAGAGCTGGTGACAGCGAAAAAAGATACCTTCGGTTGGAAGGCATTTGTTACCGATGTCGATCAACAAGATCTCAGCTTACAGGAAGCCGTGTTGTGCTATCGTAAAGAATATCGGGTTGAACGGATCTTTGAGCGTTTGAAAAGTCGTTTGAATATCGCTCCATTATTTGTTCAACGCGACGATCAAGTGGCTGGATTAACTCATCTGTTAACGTTAGGGATTCGGGTACTGACATTGATAGAATTTGTAGTGCGCCGTTCCTTGAAGAAGGATCAAAATGTTCTGAAGGGAATGTATCCGGGACAACCCAAAAAATGCACAGCTTCACCGACCGTTGAACGGATCCTGCAGAGCTTTTCCAATATCTCTCTCAGCATCATTCATTCCGGAGGCCAGGTAATACGTCACCTGACTCCATTGTCAGATTTACAAAAGGATCTTTTACGGAGAGCAGGTATTGGCTTAGAATTATATCAAAATATCGATAATAAAAGTAATGGAATTTTATTAACCAATCGGTGAGTTATGATAGGGACTGAGCAACTTTTTGTCACGACATGGAAACTGCTTCACTCCGGCGGAATAACTGGACATTATCTTGAAATTATTACAGATGTATTAACATTGTACTCACCGATTGGTTAATAATCTAGTAATTGAATTAATTGTTTTACATGAAAAAACAAAACCTTGAAATCTTAGTAAGTGAAATCAACATATTGGATGATTGCTTGTGAAAATAGGCTGTTGAGAAGTTTCCTGTTTAGGAATACTTATTATCTGGCCCAATATAGCGCTTAAAGGACATCTCTGCAAATACGGTCAAAATACCGGCATCTCTTATAACGTTATGATTTGTTTATGTTTAGTCAATTAATTATATACACTTTTTATTGACCAATCGATGAGTCATAATGCCCATTATGATAAAGAGGAGGATGACTCCGAAAACTAGATCGATAATTCTGTCGAAAAAGAACTTTATTTTTTCACTTATCATTTTTACTGTCGCCTCCTGACAGTATTCTCAAATCCGTATCTTACGGAAAAATATAGGGTCACACAAAAAGTATTGAAAATACAAATTAATTCCATATATAGAAGAGCACGCAAAAAAAGTAAACGAAAATCGATTTTGGCTTGAATATACAGTAATCGACATTCCGCACGTTAGTTAATTGGGGTTAAACCACTTTTAATCAGATTATGAAAAAGCAGGGAAGGGTGCTTTGAATCCAGGTTTTTAAAATAGACCTGGGGAAGTGAACTTTAGCTGATGATTCTTGCTGGGTTGTGCAGCGAAATCAGACAATTTGAGAAAGAAGCTGTCTGTTTTCGTTGCACTCAAACAGACCTACTACCTACTACCTGGAAGCGTTTATCCTCTTGAGATTGCGCCTTAAACGTTGATGGAGTCATTTATGGTCTACCCCCCCCCTGTTTCCCCCTTCTCCGTTCATTACTTTTATAACAGCCCAGAATCACAACTCCTCGCTCATCTCCATCAGTCAAATCTTCCAACCTCCGTTCCCTGACCAACTGATCAACCCTCCGATATTTATGTACAGCGAATCAGTCTTGCTGTATATTCTTCAAAATACGGGCGGGAAATCTGCCCTGCTCTTCAACAGGTCTGTCTACGGACAAGATCAAAGCCAAGGACGGTACCACCCGTCCGGCAACTACCGATAATGAGGAAAAAGCGCTCTATGATTCCCGCATCGGTACCCTCCTTAACCTGCTCCACCCACCAACTTCTCGCCTGATAACTGATTATCACGGGAGATAATCCCGCTATCGACAATATCATCTCTTATCAGAGCAGTCCGCCTGATAATCAATGGTTGCGCTTCAAATAACCTCTTCGAGATGACAGGCGAAAGCAACCGCGCTGCACCGTACCGAATAAACAACATGTTACGAAATGCATTAAAAATTTAAGACAGGCGAAAAATGAATGTATTTAAACGCGCCATTGTAACACATGGAGGAGCTGGGTCGAATCCGCAGGATTCGGACGGCCCCCGGTCAGCGGCCAAAGTCGGCATGAGGTTCATGGAAAACGGAGAATCAGCTTTAAACGCGGTGGTTCACGCCGTGAGATATTTGGAAGACGACCCCAGATTCAATGCGGGAATCGGATCGCAACTCCGGTCCGATGGCCGCACTGTTCAGCTGGATGCGTCATGTATGACGAGTAACGGGCAATTCGGGGCCGTGGCCTGCGTTGAAGGAATCCAGAACCCCGTTGATGTAGCTCATGGGGTATTACTTTATTCCCCTCATATCCTCATAGCGGGAGAAGGTGCCCGGATTTTTGTGGAAGAACACAAGCTACCCGTAAAGTATTGCAAATGTTTAAGCGGCTCCGACGAAGGAAAGGCAGATGAAAACAACGGAACGCCTTCCTGCGATACCGTGGGAGCAGTGGCCTTTGACGGGACAACGTTTGCTGCCGCCCTCAGTTCCGGCGGGTTGGAAAAATCAGCCATCGGACGAGTCGGCGATGTACCTCTTCCCGGATGCGGCCTGTTCTGCGGTTCTGCAGGAGCAGTTGCCTGCACCGGAGATGGTGAACATATCGCCCTCAAGCTTCTGGCGAAAAAAGTCTATGAAATGCTGGAAAAAAACATGCATCCGGATGAAGCCGCACAAAATGTGATGACCCTGTTTGACGATTCTGTTGATGTAGGGATCATCATTTTGACAAAAAATGGATGTGCATCAAGCACCCGAAACGGTATGGCTTGGTCATATCGTACGGAGATGAAATGATTACGAGATCGAAACCTTTTTTTCAGGGACGTCTGATTGCCATAGGCGGGAATGAAGACAAGGTTGATGAATTAGTTGTCCTGAAACGAGTTGTTCAGGAAGTTGGAAAAAGCGAATACAAGGTGGGGGTAATCACCACAGCGAGCGATGAACCGGAACAGCGGGGCAAGCAATATCACGAGGTCTTCACCACTCTTAAGGCATCAGCAATAGAAATATTAAATATTGAAACAAGGGCGCAGGCAAACAACAGAACTCTTGCCAAGAAGCTCGAAGATGCTGATCTGATTTTTCTTGCCGGTGGCGATCAACTGCGTTTGACAACCATTTTGGGAGGATCAGGAACACTCAACACCATTCAAAACCGACTTGAAGCAGGAGCCCTTGTCGCCGGGACCAGTGCCGGGGCCGCTGTGTTCTCCGACACCATGATTTATGAAGGAAAAAGTGAAGAAGGGTTATTTAAAGGAAGAGTACTCACTACATCGGGATTCGGTTTTGTGGAAGGTATCGTCTTTGATACTCATTTTATGACAAGAGGCCGCTTTGGACGTTTGGTCCAGATTGTGACAACCAACCCAACCTGTATCGGAGTCGGCATTGATGAAGATTCGGGTGTTGTTCTGAAGGGAGACGGGACTGTCGAGGTAATCGGTACAGGCCAGATCATTATCGTTGATGGCAGCGATATCGCCCAGTCCAACATAATAGACATTAAACCGGGAGGACCCATTGCCGTGGAAAATGTGCGCATTCATTCCTTAGTGAGTGGATATGGATATGATTTTAAAAACAGGCATTTTTTAGCCCCGTCAAACAACAATCCGGAGTAGAGAGATGATTGAGATAAAAGAGTTACGAGCATTACAAGGCCCCAATCGACATACTCGCCATTCGGCAATATTCATGGTTCTGGATATCAAAGAGTACGAAAGCCAGCCTTCGGACAAGATAGAAGGATTTTCGGATCGGCTGTTGAAACTTATTCCAAGTTTACAGGAACATGAGTGCTCTATTGGAGAACCGGGAGGGTTTATCCAAAGACTTGAGGACGGAACCTGGGCCGGTCACATTATAGAGCATATCGCCATTGAGCTGCAATGTCTGGCCGGAACAGAGGTCGGCTACGGGAAGACCGTGAGTACAGCAAAAAAGGGCATGTATATTGTGGTGTTCCGCTACCTGGTAGAATCTGTAGGCTTACAAGCGGCAAAGGAGGCCGTCTCTCTGTTCGAAGCTGTAGCAGCAGGAGAGAGCTTCGACGTCAGTCAGGTTGTTTTTGATCTCAAGGTACTGCGCGAAGATGATATGCTGGGACCGACCACCTGGAGCATTGTTAAAGAAGCAAAATCAAGAGGCATTCCTTTTATTCGGCTGAATAAAGACAGTTATATCCAGTTGGGGTACGGCGCCCATCAGAAAAGGATTCAGGCTTCCATAACAAGTCAAACTTCAGCCATTGCTGTGGAAACCGCCGATGACAAGACAAGTGTGAAGGAGCAGCTGAAAAAATCAGGGATTCCAGTTCCAAATGGTCGAATGGTTGCAACGGAAGAAGAGGCAATAGCCGTATTCGATGAAATCGGAGTCGCTGTTGTTGTCAAGCCGAATATAGGGAATCATGGTAATGGCTCCACCATCAATATTACCAGTCAGGATCAATTAAAGAATGCTTTTCAAGCGGCTAAAGCCTACTGTCCAGATGTAATTATTGAAGAATATATTCATGGCTTTGATTTTCGCCTGTTGGTCATCAATGGCAAGTTAGTCGCCGCAGCTCGGCGAGAACCTGCTCATGTTATCGGCGATGGAATATCCCCCATCGAAGATCTCATTCAGGAAACCAATACAGATCCCCGTCGAGGGTTTGGCCATGAAAAGGTTTTAACACGAATCAAAATCGATAACATGACTGAACGGCTCTTAACCATTAGAGGCCTTTCACCGGATTCTTCCCCGGATAAAGGAAAGAAAGTATACCTGAAGACAACCGCCAATCTTAGCCAAGGAGGTACCGCCACCGACGTTACCGATGAGGTAAACCCCGAGATCCGTCTCATGGCTGAACGAACCGCCCGGATTATCGGTATGGATTGTGTTGGAGTAGACGCCTTGGCAAGTGACATATCGCTTCCTCTGGCTCAATCCGGCATAAGAGTGGTTGAAGTAAATGCCGCGCCCGGCTTCCGGATGCACCTAGATCCGACAAACGGCAAAGCCCGTGCTGTTGCACAACCGTTAGTGGATATGCTGTTTCCCAATGGTTACGCTCAGGTTCCTGTTGTGGCCGTAACCGGGACAAACGGAAAAACAACGACCTGTAAACTACTTACACATACCTTGAAGTATTCGGGAAAAAACGTTGGCCTAGCCTGCACCACCGGTATTGAAATTGACGGGCACCCTATCTTGACCGGAGACTACAGCGGCCCTGAGGGAGCGGGCATTGTGGTCAGAGAACCGACAGTGGACCACATCGTCCTGGAAGTCGCCCGAGGGGGGATTGTCAGACGGGGTCTCGGGGTTGATGAAGTTGACGTGGGTGTCCTGCTTAATATAGGCAAGGACCATATCGGAACAGACTGGATCGAAACCCAGAGAGATCTGAGTCTGGCAAAGTCCACGGTAGTGGAAGCGGTCAAAAAATCAGGAACTTCAGTTCTCAACGCAGATGACGCCGTGACCATGAGCGTTTTGGATCGTGCCTGCGGCAATATCATTTTATTTTCTCTTAATCCTGATAATCCGACACTGGGAGAGCACATAAAGGAAGGGGGAACCGTTGTCACTGTAGACAAACGCAATGTTATCATTCGAAACAGCGAACTGGATATCATTCTCTGCGAGCTTGAAAAAATCCCCATCACCTTCGGCGGAATCGTTGATTTTAACATCTCCAATGCTCTTGCCGCTGTCGGGGCTCTACATGGATTAAATCTCCCTATAGAACAAATTCGCAATGGAATTATGACATTTCATCCTTCGGCCAACCAAAACCCAGGCCGAATGAATCTATTCGATTTTCAAAAATTCAAGGTTCTTGTCGACTATGGTCATAACCAGGAATCAGCTCAGGCCATGGCCAAGTTGTTGCCTCGCCTCTCACAGGGGCGAAAAGTCGCCTTGTGTCACGGAACAGGCAGCCGCACCGATGAACAAATCATTGAATACGGCACAGCCCTAGCCTCGGTCTTCGATTATATCGTGTTGGCGGATTTAGATCCCCGCAACCGGCCTCTGGGAGAAACTGCCGGACTGATTCGCGAGGGACTGATTCAAGGAGGCTTCAAAAAGGAACATATCGAAATCGTTCCAGACCCGATCATTTCAGACCCAAGAAAGGCTGTGGATTGTCTTTTTGCCCAAGCGAAAACCGGCGATCTGCTGGTCGTTCATCCTGATGAACTTGAACCTATTCTGAGTCAGGTCATGGAGCGATACCGGCAGACCGTGACACTGATCTGATTGATGAAAGGCGACTTACCTCGCCTTTCGTTTCTCTACGGTTAAGGTTGCGAGGCAAAGAAAAGAAATCGGGGACACGTTTTTATTTCCAATCCCGAAGTCGTCAAGAATCAGAATACACCACCTTTGTCTTGCCGCCTCAGATGTTACGGAGTCGATTTGATCTCGCAGTGAAATTTCACGCTCAGATGAGTAGGTCGGATTGAGTGCAGCGAAATCAGACAATGTGGAAAATGAGCTGTCCGTTTTCGTTGACCTCAAACAGGCCTACTTGGCTGGTTATGGCTATGATGTTGCTATGCAAAACTATTTTTGATAACGACATCGTCAAGATCGAGCTGCCCCGGTCTCGGCCACGCCTCTTTTGTGCCCTTACCAATTGCCACAAACAGTGCAATGACATGGTCCGCAGGGAGCTTGATAAGTTCAGCAACTTTTTCGAAATCAAAGCCATCCATTGGGCATGAATCATAGCCCATCGATTTTGCAGCAATCATTAATGTTTGTGCGGCTATGCCACAAGATCTCATCGCCTCATCTCTCTGAACCTGGTCTTTGCCTCGATAGTAAGCATCGATAGCTGGAATCATAAACTCCTGAACTTCTTTTGGAGCATTAACCCAGTATCGATCAGGCTTTTTCTCCCATGATTTCAGATCGGCACAGAGAACAATGAATAACGATGCATCTGTAATTTGCGCTTGATCCCAAGACACTGCCCTGATTTGTTTCCGCAACTCTGTATCAGTTACCACAACAAAGCGCCAGTTTTGAATGTTGAATGCCGTAGGAGAGAGAATGGCTAATGATAAGATCTCATTGATCTCTTCGGGTATCATCTCGTGGTTTGCATCATAGTGCTTTACAGCTCGTCGTGATTCTATTGCTTGTTTTGTATTCATAATTTTTACTCCGCCTTTGTTTTTTTGTTAGATAACGTTATTTAAACATTACTTAAATATTCCGCGTTGAACAACTGGCTGTGTAATTTCCCACCTTATTTGAAAAGTTGCTTGTTTTCTTAGACACTGTGACCCCTGTTTGCTCCTATGTACTCTTTTAACAAAATTTGTGCGGATATTCTTTTTCACGATTCTGAAACGCAAGGATTTTGGTATTTTGAATGACTCCATTGCGAATTTCTATGGATTTTGAAATTGTTTTATTCTTTTCCCATCTCTTTGTCCCCCCTATAACTTCGGAAAAAAACGGAAGTAATGCTTTTGAAATTTCCCATGAGGCAGAATTCCAATAAAAACTGGGGCTGTGATCTACTGCATAATAAAATTTACCCGCTGCTTCAAACATTGGGTCTTCAAAGGATGTTGGTTTGGCACACCAAAAACCCATTCCTTCGTCGCAGCTTATATCAATAATAAGAGCACCTTTCATTAATTTGTCAGCGTCATGGGCAGGGACAAACATTCTTGGATGCGCAGTGTCTTGAAGGGTGCCGTTAACAATTATATGCACATCTGATAATGCTTCTGCAATGGGGCGAGTATGGTTGTCTGATTCAACGACAAGTAAGTTCCCTGAAGCATCTTCCTTCACTTGTTTGAATGATATGCCGGGTAATTGATCTTTCACTTCTGTTGGTGGACGCCCTGTATAGACGGTGATTTCTCGAATCCCTTGACCTTGCAGGGCATATATAGCCCCCCCTGCTCACCGATCCAAAGCTGAATACCACGGCTTTGAGTGACTTTCCATAATATCCGGTGGTTCCGGTCAGGCTGAGGGCATGGTCTACTCCGGCATAGCCAGCCATTTCATTGTTTTTATAAAAAATATGCATGTTTTTTTCATCTGTTCGACTCCATGTAAACATTTCTTCCCAGGCAATAAGGGTCAATTTTCTTTCAATGGATACTTGCGTAATCTCTTTCTGCTGTACGCAATGCGGCCAACCCCATACAATTGCACCCTCTCGAACCTGAGATAAATCTTCGGCCAAGGGTTTGGGCAGCAGCACACAATCAAAACCGTTCAGTATTTCTTCTCTGAAAGCAACGCGTCCTGATGTAAGCTTGGCTAATGTGTCGTCATTCATGCCAAATCTCTCCCCATAACCTTCTTCGAAAGTGATTTGTTCTCGTAATTTCTGGGGGATGCCTTTTATATGTTCTGGATGAATGGGGACTCGTTTTTCGTTTTCTTTTGATGATTTTCCAATTACGCCAACAGTTAAGAGTTGTGTCATATCGTTTCTGCTCCTCTACAGCTGACGGAACAGTCTTATAAAATCATCCGGCATCCCCGTGTCAAACGTCATGAGCTTATGGGTTGAGGGATGGGGGAAAGAAATTGAGCGGGCATGGAGGGCGAGCCGTTTTGAACCGACGTTTGTGGTCTCGTATTTTTTGTCTCCGGCAACGGGATGGCCTTTCTCAGCAAAGTGTACGCGAATCTGGTGCTTGCGGCCAGTGAGAAGATGAATATCAACCAAGCTGAACCCTTTTGACTCTTTTGAAACTTTGTAGGCCGTATGTGAGAGCTTCCCCTGAGCAGGATCACGAGTCGAGTAAACCTTCTGGGCTTTATTCTCGACCAGATAGGAGGAGATCGTTCCCTCTTTATCCTTCAGGCGACCGTGAACAATAGCCAGATAGTGTTTTTCGGTATTCGCCCAATTTTCTTGCAGGAGTTTTTTGGTCTGTTCGCTTTTGGCAAAAAGAAGTATCCCGGAGGTGTCCTTATCAAGGCGGTGGACCACATAGACCCTCTTGCGTGATTTTGAATTACCCTTGCGGACATAGTCATTGAGCAGGTAGTGGGCCGTTCTTAACTTTTCCCGATCAGTGCCAACGGTCAGCAGCCCAGCCGGTTTTACCACCACAATGATGTCCTTGTCCTCGTGCAGGATCGGGAGGCCTCTTGGTTGATGCTTCTTCGGCGGCGGGTTCATTTTGGTCATATTATTCAAGAGAGGCGAGTAGGTATGATTGAGTGCAACGAAATTTGGACAAATTGAGGATGAGCTGTCCGCCTGCACAGGAGCACGGCGGAAAAATCGATGCGAAACGCCGTGAGGTTCAGACCGATTTTCTTTCTGAACTCGGTCGGTTTGAACTCAAGGGTTTCGATTTCCTGATCAAGAATTTTGGAGCGGATGAGCTTGGCGATGCGCATGTCGCCCATCAGAAATTTGAAAACAACGTCGTATATCGGCCTGTTGCCTCTTGGTACGTTGTGGAGAATCGGAAGTTCTCTCTTTGTGGAACTATCAAGTATAACGCACACTGTACACGGTAACAGGGATAGGTACAATGCAATTGCTGTGTGGAGTTGGGGAGATCGGTGGGGAGGTGAGAGGTTTGCAGGGGGAGAAGCAGGGGAGCGGCAGGCAGCCGTGCCTGATCTGAACCGACACCCGCCGGGCAAATACAGGGGGTTGCCCCCTTGTCGTATGAATTTTTGCAGCATGCCGTAGGGTGCGAACCTGCGTGTTCGCCCTTGTGTACCGGGCAGGCACAGGGACCTGCCCCGACGACATGTACTGAAAACGGGGAGCTTATTTTTTGGAAAAGTTACTGAAAATAAACAAAGCGATTCTGATAGAGATAGCCGATGAAATCTAAACAGTCTGTGCCGAATTGATCTTCTAATTGAGCCAAGGTCATGGTCCCGTCTATTTTTGTTAAAAGGGGATATGC
Source organism: Candidatus Electrothrix laxa (assembly GCA_942492895.1). Lineage (GTDB taxonomy): Bacteria > Desulfobacterota > Desulfobulbia > Desulfobulbales > Desulfobulbaceae > Electrothrix > Electrothrix laxa. The sequence continues at coordinate 2,185,829 of OW818652.1, read as the reverse complement.
ATGCTCGCTCGCGGGGATGGAGTAATTATAGCGAGTGATGAGATAACCGAATCCTTCTTTGCGAATATTTTTAAAGAGCGGGATTGGCTTCCATTGCGGGTTAAGATCAACGTGATGGATGGGGGCTTGCGTTAAAGGATCCCTCATGAGCCGGTCAGGTTGAAACTCCTGTTCTTTTTCTGTAGGCAGGCGGTAGCCGCCTCGGCATTGCGGCAGAGCAACACATTGTAAGCAGGAGTCCGGCAAGGCGTTTCTATACGATTCGGCTTCTTTTGATTGCCAGATCGTTTCTATGGACTCCTCAAAGATATTGCCGAAGACAGAGGACATGGTGCTGTCCGGCCTGACCCATCCCTGCGGCGAGATGACACAATGCTCTATGCCGCTGTTTGCTCCCTCTGATGTCGTCTCGATAAAGCAGGGGGGAACGCTGTTGCCCATGCGACATGGGGTTCCTTGACGCTGGTATTTTTCAATGGCGGCTATAGCATCACGCAAGGTTGACTCGTCAGGTTCCTGTCGGTGCGGAGGCCCCAAGTAGCGATTAAAGACGGCATAGTTCGCTCCGAGTTTTTGGGAGAGAGCAATGATATCATCAAGCTGCTCGCAAACATCCTGAGTGAGTACCGAGTTGGTAAAGACCTCAATGCCTGCCTCTGTTACACGCTGAATCGTTATGCAGGTTTCTTTAAAAGCACTTGCTGACTGGACAAAAGCATCATGGGTTGGAGCATCCCTGCCATGAAGACTGATGAGCAGTCCTGTGAGATTGTTGCAGGACTTAAAAAGGGGTAATAAGTCATTCTGCCAACGCCCGGAGGTGAACACGGCATAATCAATATCAAAGCTGTCGACATAGTCTATGATGGCCGGGAAATCTTTATGCAGGGTGGGTTCTCCGCCGGTCAGGCGGATGAGTTCCGCATATTTTTGGCGGTGTTCAGGGGGTGCGATCCTGTCGAGGACGGTCTTCCAGTCTTTGAGAGCTGCCTGGTGTTTTTTATTCCAGGTGTTGGCGCATCCTTGGCAATTGTTCGGGCAGGCGTTTGTCAGCTCGACGGAGAAGGAGATCGGGGTGGACGGGGAAAACATCAGTGACTTTTGAGTATTGAAGTCTTTTTGGCAAACTCGGGGAATCCCTTGCTCTGTCCTCCTTGGCTTTTTTGATTTTTACAGCCTTCGCTAAAGGCGATTTTAACATTGAGTTGAGGGGGCATGGACGGGTAGAGCGTTGCCAGATACTTTTCAGATGTAGACATAATGAGTTATGGTAAAGGATTTATCTTCTCTTGGCAGTATAGCTTAAAAGAGAGCTTTACGGCAAGAGAAGAAGAGAGGATCAGTGTGCAGCTGTATTAAGAGGATGTTTGGACGTCTCTTTGATAAGCCCTTCTAAAATACGGGCAAATGAAGAAACCGTTTTCAGTTCTTCTTCTGATTCCTGGAGATTGGGATATTGATCCCACATTTCATCAAGGATTGAGTGGGCCTTTTCCAGGACAAGTGCATCTGAAAGCATTCTGAAACGCCTGATTATCACTCGAACAGAAATGACAAAGTTACGCATATTACCGGCATGTTTCATAAGGCTGCATGCCTCTATATAATGAGTCATCATGGTGCGAAGTGATTTTTTTACTTCTTCAGGTAGATTGTTGGTATGGATCTCCTTTCTGTGTTTTTCTCGCAGGCAATATCGAGCATCCTGGTAGACCCCTTTTTCCTTACTTTTTTCTTCATCACGTCGGAAGAGGCGAGTAAAGATGTCATCACCTTGGGTAATGCGCAATTTACCAAGGATGATAGGATATTTTTCTTTATATTTTTCTATTTCCTGAGTGTATTCTTTATAATGACCAACAGTGGAAAGTTCCTGATCATCTTTTTTGGCATAATAAGAGACCGTGATATAGCTCTCCATCGCATCAAGCATACGGGAAAGATAATTGGCATTTCTACATGTTTTGATCGACTTTTTCAGATATGCTAATGAAACAGAGTGTTCTCCATTCAAGCATTTCAATTCGCCCAACCGAAAATAAGCAGCTCCCAGCCAGCACGCATTCAGGTTAGACAGGTTCAGCTCTCCGATATGTATGTTTTCACTTTCTTCCGTGTCTAACTGTACTTGGGCTTCTTTCAATGAGTTTATTCCTTGAACAAGGAAGTCATCTGCTTTTTCAGATTCTCCTTTGTATCGTTTTTTAAATAAGTTGTCAGCATTTTTTAATTCATCCTTCATATAGAATTCCAAGAAATCCTCATAAGCCCCCTGCCGATAATGTACTGTCCCTCTGCCGATGGCTAAACGCCCCTTAAGCGATACCACTTCTCCAGACTTTTCGCCTATTTTTTGGGCCAGTTCATTTAAACATTTTCCTACCTTATTATATGCAGCAAGAGCGAAGTTGATATCTCCGGTACGCAGTCTTCGATAAAACCGAGCCTTTTGCATTAACCATATTGTCTTCAGCAAGAGAGCTTTTATTTGTTGCTTAGAAGAAGAAATGTCCTGCTGTATAAAAATTTCAAGGGCCGCAATTAATGATTTTGCCTGAATAATTTTTTCCGGCAAACTGCGGCTGTTGTCCTGATGGAATTCATTTGCGGCTTTTTCAATGTCCTCAAAAGGTGTCCGGGGAAGACATAAGAGGGTAGAGGTAAAGGTCAAATAAAATTTGTTCCTGATATTAGCTGAGTCAATGGTGTACCCTTCTTTGAGAGCTGAATAGTCTTCTTTCGTTATCAGTTTTTGTTCAAATTGTTCCGTAGCGTTTTGAATGAAGGTGATCAGGCGATGACGAAGAATATAAAAAGGATATTCACAAAATGATTCAAAGTTTTCCAGCAGGTCGCTTGCTATAAGGTAATATTGAACAGCATCTCGGAGCAGCTCTAAGCTCATTTGCCGTATTGCCTCGTCAAAGGCGATGTTGCCCAAGAGGATATGATACCGGGCTGAGAGTTCAGGGTATACTCGGTAGCCTTCTTCTTTTGAAGCACCCAGCTGTGTAAATTCTCTTTCAAGTTCTTCTTGATAGCTCTCCAGCTTTTGAGAGACGGCTTGAGCATCAACCGTATCCCAGACCCTTGCGAAATAACAAAGCCTGACAAGGTTCTCAAGAGCCTGGATTTTTTCATAGGCTTGAATATCAGCCTCTTCAGTATGCTCCTGCAAACCTTTTTTCAGGATATCTTCTACGGTGCTGAAGGAGTGTTCCTCAATGTTCAGGAGGTACAGCTTTGCCTGTACGATATATGCGGTGAGCAGCTCTTTTGTCGTTCCTAATGCTTCGAGATCTTGTATAGTCTCTTGGAAACGTTTTCCTCCGGGTAATTGTGACCCTTCTTTTTTTTGAGCTTTTTCTTTAAAGCCTCGCAATTTCCTTTGAAAATCATTAGCTCGATAGAATTCTAGAAATGAAGAATAGAAAAAATCAGAGTTGTGAATTTCTTGACGCAACTGCTCAGTTTTTATCCTGCCGATAAGGAGACGGTCACCTGTGGCTCGTTTTAAGGCGTCAGCGAGGTATAATTTTGCTTCAAGACGATACCCTACAGACCAACTTGTTAAGGCCAGTGTTGTCTGAGCACGGGCAATCTCCTTGTCATTACGTTGCAAGTTCTGATTGATGTGGAGAAAGATACGAGCATGACGTACTGCTTCATAGAAACGCCCTGTTGAAAAATAGACAAGGGCCAAGTTGACCAAGCTGATCTGGTATCCCTGTAAGGTGCGGCGGTATTCATTTTTGATATCCTCGTTCCATGCTTGGGCCTTAAAAAGTACATATACTGCCGCCTTGTAAAAAAGTTTTCGGCTTCTGTTTAATTCTTTTTCAGCACTAACGAAATCGCCCAGCTGATAATAAGTGTAGCCTGTCCAGCTGGTTGCCCAATGCGCGTTTATTCCCTCATCGTTTTGTAAGAGGATCGGTTTGGACTGTAGAAAAGTTTTAATAGCCTCCTGAAAACGGCCTAGGGCGAATAGGGCAGTTCCTTTTTTCAGCAGGATTAACCCTTCAATTTCTTTCCCCTTCCAGCGTTCATCATTTGTATATTGTGTAATAATGTTATCAGCTCGCTTCAATCCCATCTCAGGAGCTGAAGCAGTTTCAGTATGATAGTCTATTTTTCGCGCATCAATCTTGAGAAAATTTAGTGTGTTTGATTTCCCTCCATGATGGCGGAATTTAAGATCTTCCGCTGCTACAAGCAATCGTTTCGATGCGAAACCATACTGACCATCCTCCATGATTTGATCAAAGATGGTACAGAATCGCTCAACCCCTTGGTCAAAATCGAGTTGGAAACCATAGTTCACCATCTCAAGGATGTACTGCTCCTGTTCTTCCTCAGGCAAGGTATCCTCTTCCCCGAAGAGGACTTTCTTGTAATACCCAAGAAGAAGTTCCAGGTTGTCACGATAAAATCTTGGGTCTTCACTCTTGATGTATTCATCAAAGAGTGAATGCATAACATCATGCAGGATGACACTGTCCTTGCCCTTGGGTTTAATAAACGACCAAGACCGCATCTGCTCTATATACCTTTCGCAGTCTTCTTTTTTTTCGTCGGTGAGATACTGCAGGATATCAGCGTTCAACCGCTGATAGGCAATGGCGATATAGCTTGAAATAAAAAAGCTCTCATCTTCTTCAAGCTGCTGTCGAATATATTTGATCAGCCTACTCTCAAATGCTTTTCCAGGCTCTATCCCGGCAAGTAACTTCTTAACAGGGTCAGAGGAATGCATGAGCCAATCAGCTGAAAGAGCCAAACGGATAGGATGCCCATCTGTGAGTCGGTACAGTTCCTGCATTTCTTCGAGGGCAATCCCCCCCCCTTTTTCTAAAGTTGCTCTTAAAAAATTTTCAGAGGTGGCTTCAGAAAACGGCTTGAGTTTTATTGGCTTCTCGGAAACGGAAACAAGTTCAGTAGGCAGATGACGTCCGGCAAGGATGACTCGGACATTGAGTTCATTTACTAAAAGAGGAATAAACTTGGTTTCAATCCAATGGGAATGATCTGTCGAATGTGCATCTTTGTTAATGCGTTGAATATGTTCGTAACTGTCAAAGAGAAAGACAAAGATTCTTTCCTTGTTTCCAGAAACATACTCTTGATATTCTGCTGAAAATTTTTTAAAGAGCTGTTCGATGTATTCATCCTCTTCCGAGGAAATACTGTTCTGACGATATTCAGCTATAAGATGCAATGATTCCGTGAGATCAAGCTGCTTGGCAAGAGCTTCAATGACCCCCATCTTTCTCTGCATATCAAGGTGGTAAAAGTCAATCAGCTGATGCCCGATAACTATATTTCCCTTTTCTTCCCGGTAGGCGGCACATACCTGTAAAAGAAGCTGTGTTTTGCCAAAACCGCCCTCACCAGTGCTATAAATACACAGCAGTCGAGAATTATTATCCGACTGTATAAAACTATGAACAGCATCCTGTTCTTCAGTACGACCAACAAATATATCAGACCTTACATATTCAGACATGGTACTTCACTATTAATTTATTTTTTATAATGCTCTGAAAAAGTTTTCCCAATTCATCATCTTATTGAAATAATTATCTGTTTCTAGCAAGCTTCTGAGAGATGTTGCAGCCTCTCCGTATTTTTTAAGATATTTATCGATTTCATTCCACAGAGTTTTTTCAAGATCATGGCCTCCCTTTCTTTTGGCGTTATCAATCTCCTGCCATGAAATAGTATGATATAGCTGTTCGATAAAAGCAGCATGCCGATCAACAACGCCCTCAAAGGTCAGTTTTTGATAGACGTTTTCTATTTCTTGATGAATTTTAATCAAATTTTCCGTTTCGTTCTGTTTCAAGTCCTCTAACAAGATATGCTGGACAATAGCAGGAAATTCATATCGTTCCCTATCCTCGTTCCAATCAAGAAGATGTTCATCTTGAAGGGTACGAAGGAGCTTATTGAAAAAAAATGACCGTTGCTTACTGTAGAAAGAAGAAAAGGAAGATAGGTGCGATAGAGTTTCTCGCAAAACCTTAGTTGAGATAAAACGTAATGGGGTGAGGTGTTGTAAGAAATTAAGTAAAGATTTAGAGGCAGGATAATGTTCATCCTTTACCAGCCTCTTAGCTTGAGCAATAACCTCTGGCTGGATATACTTTTTGAGCAACGTAGCAATACCTTTTTGGTACCTCTCGTGCTTGGGTTGCAAATCTTTCCAAGATTGAATGATAAGCTTAATGCTTTTAGGATGCCCTAAAGTTAATGAATAAATATCGTCTATAATATTTTTTTTATTTTCAATGCCGAGATCAATTTCATGTTTTTTCGCAACCTGTTGTATTATTTTTGAAGTGCTTTCTTTTCCAAATAAATCTAAATGGCAAAGCACTACATGATCCCTCATTCGAAAGAAGTGCCATCGCATTCTCCATTGCCCCGCAGTGATAATCTGTAACTTTGAATCTGCTCCATCACCGATTCCTAGATGGAATCTCAATATGTTCTCTTCAAAATCCTTCCATATTTTACAGGGTACTTTTTCTGTGCTATCAAAACATAACGCTATACTTGTAGACTCCGTGGCCTTGGACAGAGCAGCACTAAATAAATTTCCTGCGATATCAGTGTTGTAATCTCTGGAGCCGTAAATATATTCTCTAAAAATAGAAAAATAATTCTCTTGCAGAAAAAAGTCATCAAAGGTTTCGGCAATTATCTCTAAAAACTCTGTAAAGTTATTAACCTTCAGTAGTTCAATACGAATAGGAAGGTGTTTTCCACAGCATATTTTATTGCATAAAAAATGAAGAAATGCTGTCTTTCCTATACCAATATTACCATATGTGTCTATATGTTTTTTATTTATGAAATCTTTTAGAGCGAGAAATTCTTCTTTTCGATTTGTAATCATATTACAATTTGCCTAAGAAAAATAATTTATCTTGAACTTCTTTTATCTCTTTTTCTATATTTTTTATTTCATCTAGTAAGAAAGAATGATCTTCTTTCAAGAATATTTTTTGTGATAATTCTTGTCTTTTTTCGTTTATCTTTCTATGTAGATTTTTCTCCTGATTAGCATATTCTTCCTTTCCTTGGTTAAGTTTTGTTTTGTCTATTAGTTTTTTGGTGTGTATAAGGCGAATCGTGTCGTCGAACTCCTTCTCTTTTTTAAGGAATCTTTTTTGGAAATATCCTGTTAAAGATATTACAGAGGCACCAAATATGGTGCAAAAAGAAGAGAAAAATTGTACATTTTCACTTTTGTTCGCTTTGTCTCTGATGGATACATAATTATCACTTTCAATAAAATTTAAGAATAATTCAAATAAGTACTGAGAAGAAAAAGCAATAAGCACAAGAAGGAGAATTGCCAAATAATATTTTCTTCGCTCCTTGCAATTTTGATGTTTCTGATTCGTCAGCATTTTCATGTAAGCACTCACTCATAAGGCAGCTTGTAACGGCTCAACAAAACCTTATTGATTGTCTTCTTCCCTCTCATCCCCCGATTTCTTCCCGCGCCCGCATTCGGATGCACCCCTTTTCCACGCCTTAAAGTCATTGCCCACAAATCGACAGAACGTTCCTGAGCATCAGCGATGACTCAGCATGATTTGCATTTGCAGGCCATGAAATTTCCTTCCCGCTCAAGGGCTTTTATCTTGGAGAAAAGGTAGTTGTAGGATTGCACAACGTTGGTTAACCTGATTCCCGATGCCTGTCAAGGAGTAAAAGAGGTATTTGTCGAGGGAAAACAGGCAGGACATGCATGTTTTTCCTTCTGCGACAAAGGAATTTCACTCAATGATATTTTTTCACGGATCGGTAAATAAGCCTTCTGTTCGGTCAAACCTCAGACGAGAAGTTGGTGGGGGGAGCAGGTTGAGGAGGGCATTGATGCGGGAAGCAGAGAACGGGTGGTACCGTCCTTGATCGCGTTCGTAGGCGGACCTGTTGAAAAGCAGGGGAGGATTCCTGCCGTATTTTGAAGAGTATACAGCAATACTGATTCGATAAAGAGTTGCGGGGTACGATGAGACGGCTGGTTACCTTTCAGGCACTGAACTTCAGCCGATCCGCAAGGCCCTGAAATGGCCTTATCGGTGGGTTGGAAACCTTCACGAAGAAAGATCAGGAGGACAAACCGAGACAGCTTTTCGCTTCAGACTCCGTCATCCCCGACTCGACAAGAGCCTGTATGGCCTTGGTCAGGGCCTTGCCTTGTTCTTCTATCACTTTTTCTTTCTTCTCTATCACTTTTTCTTTCTTCTCTATCATTTCTTCCTTCTTTTCTATCACTCGTTCTTTGTTCAGTATGGTCCGCTCTAGGGACTCCAGCTCGTCAAGGATGTCATCTTCCAGATCCATTGTCTCGCAGACATCTTCTTCAACCGCAGCCTTGAGCAGGCGACGGACGACAATTCGGAATTCTTCGGGATAGGCCTCTTCGTCCAGATTGAGGAAATGCCGACTGTCTGATGTCTGCTGACTTTGGTCAAAGATACTAAGGAGGATTTCCAGATCGTTGCGGCGTTTTTCCCTGAGCCGGGGAATCTGAATGATGTAGCTGTCGTGGGTCAGGCTTTCGATGAACTCTTCTTTATGCGCCAATTCCTCTTGGGTAGCGGCATCAATATAACTGCGTTGCACCTTGACCACTGGGCTTTCGGTATGTTGGAGAGGATGTCCCAGGAAGTAAATGCAGATGATGGGCAGGGCCTTTTCACTGGCGCTGTCGTCTACTTGATAGACGTTGTTGGGATCCTGGTAATGGCCGCCGAGATATTTGCGAAAGCGCATGATATCCGTGGGCAGCTTTGCCTTCTGGATTTCGATGAGAGCCAGTTTTCGGCTGCCGTCCGGTTGAAGAAGCACAGCGGAAAAATCAATCCGAAAGACCGTGAGGTTCAGGCCGATCTTTTTTCTGAACTCGGTGGGCTTGAACTCAAGGCTTTCTATTTCCTGATCAAGAATCTTGGAGAGGATCAGCTTGGCGATGCGCATATCGCCCATCAGGAATTTGAAAACAACGTCGTATATCGGGTTGGCTACTCGCATAATCGGCTGGCCTGTCAACTGTTGGTACGTCGTGGAAAATCGGTTTTTCTTTGTTTACGGAATCAACAAATATGACGCATTATACAAGGTAAGGAATTCAACAAGAAATATTCTACCCATTATTTTGAGTGCCGTAGGGGCGAACCTATGTGTTCGCCCTTTTATGCCGGGCAGACACGCAGGTCTGCCCCTACAATCCCGCACCTTACAACGGTGACTGTATTTCTTGTTGGTTTACTCCCCAAAGCTGTCCGCATAGAGTTGTTCAATAGCCTCTTTGCCGTCATCACTCAGGTAACGGGTGCCAGAGCCGACATAGGTATCAAAGGCGATTTTGGGTCGTTCCTCTGTCTGCCAGCTCTCATCCTTCCAGCCGAACCAGCCTTGGCGGTTCTGATCATAGACGTGGAGGGGACGGTTGAACAGCTTGGCCAGTTCCACGGCCCAGCCGGTTCCGCCCTTGACCGAGTTGTCGTCAAGAATGGTGCCGACCACAAAGACCTGATGCCCCTTATTGACCATATGAAAAATAGCCTGCAACACCCGACGGATTTTTTCGGTCTCATAATAGGTGCGGTTCATCATTCTGGAGGCAATTTCCATACTGATGTCACCGCGTTGTAGGTCTTCTTCGGTCAGAGATACTGCATTGCGGTCCCGATTGAGACGATGGCCTTCAAAGGTGAAGATGACTTCATTAAGATTGTGTTTTTCTGCCAGTTCGCCGAACACGGTCTCGGCACCCTTGAGGCCGCCATGATATAATGTGCATTCTTCCGCCTTCATGATATCTTTCCTTAGTTTGAATTATTCTTAAAATGTTTTTTATATAAAAAATATTGGTTGTTCCTTCGAGTCATTGACCAATTTTTTTTTGATGTCCCGGTCCACTGGGCCGGGATGGGGGATTCAGGCTGTGTGCTTTTATTTTTTTTCTGCTCGAAAAAAGACCCGCAACGGGGCAGGGTAGCCCTCTATTGTAAACTCAGGGTTCTGGTTGTCAATAAAATCCTGATAGGATTCGAAAACCATCCAGTCGGTTTGCCGCTGTTCCGTACTGCTCATGGGATGGGAACAGAAGCATTTGATGTTAATAAAACCGGCTCGCTGCAACCAGTTATGCATGCAGGTCGCTGTGGGGACAAACCAGGTCCCAGGCACCTTGGCATAGGTTTTTTCCGGGAACAGGGCCACGGATTCCTCACCGGGAATGGCCTGGGATTCCAGCAAGAGACAGCCGCCCGGCTTCAGGGCTGTGAGCAGGTCACGCAGGGAATCAATGGGGGAAGGGCGGTGATAGAGGATACCCAGGCAGAAGATCACATCAAAGCAGGTCGGAAATAGGGGCAGGTGTTCTATCCCCAGGAGGTCAATATCGAGGTTGTCCTGTCCGGCAAAGCTGTTCAAGGCCTTGAAGGTGTAATAATGATGGACATAAGGCTCAAACCCCAGCACCATCTTCGGGGAATGAGCAGCCATACGGAACATATAATAGCCGTTATTACAGCCGATGTCGGCCACCACCTTGTTTTTCAGGTCGGGCATTTCCGGCAGAAGTCGGTTCCATTTGCGCCAGCTCTGCCATTCCGAATCAATATCAATATCAAAGATGGAAAACGGGCCTTTGCGCCAAGGCATGAAGCCTTTCAGAAGCTGGAGAACCTGCTCATGCTCCTTGTCATTGAGATCTTCTCGTTTGCCGATCCGCACGGTATCCCCGGTCACATTAAGGGAGGATGCCCGTATATGGGTAAGTTCTTCTATGGGCTCGCGGTAGCGGAGAAAGCCCTTCTTGGGTTGATTGATCCAGGTTTGCTTTTCTGTGTAGACCTGTTGGACAGCATCCTGGAGGGCATCCGGGAAAAAGTCCAAATATGGGGGGGGAGAGTTCTGTATATCGTTCATGCTCTGTTCTTTTTTACGAGGATTCTTGAACCTTCACCGACCGGACGGCGAGAGGAAAGGGGTATTGTACTGTTTTTGCCGACAAGATACCAGTAATACCCAGCCTGTTCTTTTGAGCGAATTGTCTTGCTGTCTCCAGAGAGATTGGAGCCAGCCCGCAAACCCTGAAAGGGTTCAATAAAACCAGCACAGGGTAACACCCTGAGTATACCCGCATGGTCGGAAACAGGAGAAAAAGGAGAATCCCTTGACATATTCGGTTCACGGGGTAAAGAAAGAAAAGAGGGTTTTGCCGACAGCTTTCACCAATCAAGGTTTATCAGAGAGAAAAAATGCTCCTTCTCCAGCCGTTTCTTCACAGTATTCGCAATCGTTTTTTTCGAGGAAAAGTACTCCTGCGCACAGGAGCTATCCTCATTTTCGGAGCAGTGCTTTTTGCCGGGCTGTATTTTGCCAGCCTGCGGTTCATAACCTATTTTCACAGCCAGAATGAGCTGGGGATCATCCTGAGCCTGAAGATCTTTCAGATGACCTGGATGATCATGTTTTCTATGCTCCTTTTTTCCTCGATGGTCTCGGCAGTCTCCTCCCTCTACCTGTCGTCGGATAACGAGATTTTCTACAGTGCTCCGATTCATGAGCGGCAGCTCTTTGGGATGCGCTTCCTAACCTCGTTTCTCTATACGTCCTGGATGATGGTGATTTTTTCCCTGCCCATCTTCGGGGCCTACGGGACCATATTTCATGCCGACATCCTCTATTACCCGTTGCTGATGCTCGCGGTCCTGAGCACGGCCCTGACAGCCAATGCTATTGGCTTGGCTGCCACGGTTTTGCTGGTCAGGATTTTTCCGGCCAAACAGACCAAGGATATTGCTGTCTACCTGTCCATGTTGTTCGGTATCTTGCTCTATCTGGTTATCCGGCTCATGCGACCGGAGGAGATGGCCGACCCGGATCGCTTCCCGGATTTTATAGAATATCTCTCCAGTATGCAGACCCCGGCCTTGTCCCTGTTGCCCCCGGCCTGGGCTAATCAGCTGCTCAATGTCTATCTCCAGGATCGTTTAATCGACTGGACCGCAGTGGGTTTATTGCTGCTCACCCCGATTGTGTTCTACTGGGGAGGGGAATGGCTGATGGAGCGTTTTTTTGCAGGTGGTTTCAGCAAGGCCCAGGAGTCTTTTGGCGGCTACCATACCTTTACCCCGAAGCCCTATCATCCCTCACCCCTGCTTCGTATTTTTCATAAGGAGGCCAAGCTCTTTTTGCGGGATTCCTCGGAATGGTCGCAGCTCTTTCTGGTGGGCGCTCTGATTGTAGTCTACCTGTATAATTTCAAGGCCCTTCCTCTTGAACGTGCCTTTCTCGCGGCAGATAAGATCGCCAACATCATCGCCTTTGCCAATATCGGGGCCGCAGGTTTTGTGGCAACTTCTTTGGCGACCCGTTTTGTCTATCCCTCCATCGGGGCTGAAGGCATGGCCTTTGCCATGATCCGTTCCTCGCCCCTGACCCTGCAACGGTACCTGGGCTGCAAATATCTTTTTTATTGCATCCCCTTTACCGTGGTCATTCTTTTTTTAATTATCACATCCAATTACTTGCTCCAGATCAGCGGGCCGATGTGGTGGGTTTCCATTGCCATGAGCCTGATCATAACCTGGGGGGCCTTGGCCCAGGCCTTGGGATTCGGGGCCATGTATGCTGATTTCAAGATAGAAAGCCGGGCCGCAGTCCAGGGGAGTTTCGGGGCCATCCTCTTTCTTTTTTGCGGCCTTGCTGCTCAGCTTCTGATTCTGGTGCTGGGATTTATGGGGAATTTTCGTTTGATGAAGGGCTGGCTGCTTTGGAATCAGATCGACAGCCTGGGCGTGTTATTTTCCTGCCTGACCATCATCGGGCTGGCAGCGCTGACCCTGTTCTTTTCACTTTGGTGTGTTCGCAAGGGGATTAGGACCCTGGAAGGGTGAGAAATTTAACACGAAATACTCTGCCCATGATTTCGTGTAGCGTAGGGGCGAACCTATGTGTTCGCCCGTTTAAAAGGGCAGACACGCAGGTCTGCCCCTACAATTCCACGCCTGAAAACAGAAATGTTTTTTTGTCGATCCCCTAAGAGGGGCGCGGCGAAAAGGTCATTCTTTTTTGTTCAACCACTGCAAAACAGCCTGCTCCACCTCTTCCACCGTAATGCCTTCCATGCATTGAAAATGGCCTTTGGGGCAATGGGTTTTCATGCAGGGGCTGCATTCCACCGGGCGGCGAACAACGGTTGCCTGCTCGGAATAGGGGCCGGTGGCAATATGGTCGGTGGAGCCAAACACGGCAACCAGCGGGGTGTTGAGGGCCGCAGCCACATGCATGAGGCCGGAGTCGTTGGTGACAAAGACTGAGCAACGGGCGATGCAGGCTAAGGCCTGGGCCAGGGTGGTCTTGCCGGTCAGATCCAGGACCCGTTCGCCAGCAGCACTGATCTCGGCAGCAGCCTCCTGATCAGCAGCGGTCCCGAAAATAACGATGAGCCCACCGGTTTTGTCGGAGAGACGGCCTGCTAACTCGGCATATTTCGCTACCGGCCAGCATTTGGCTGGGCCATAGGCTGCTCCTGGATTGAGGCCGATGATGGGTATGTCATTTGCTTTCTCTCCCTGTAACTCTAACGCCTCTTTGATGAGCGCATCCGCTTCCTGCTCCGCAGCGGAATCCAGAAAGAGTTCCAGGCTGTTCTCGCTGCGCTGGAGCCCTAATCCTTCCAACATCTCCTGATAATAATGAACCTGGTGCTTTGTCCTGATCTCAGGGTGCTTGCGCACACCGTGGGTCAGCAGCAGGCCCCTGCCGTCGGTGGTGTAGCCGCCTCGTACCGGGATACGGGCCAGGAAGGTGATCAGGGCCGCTTCAAAAGCGTTTTGCAGGAGGATAGTGAGGTCGTAGTTTTCTCGGCGCAGATCCGCAGCTAGGCGCAGTTTGCCCTGGAGTCCCTGGTGTCGCCCCTGTTTGTCATAGATGAAGATATGGTCGATATGGGGGCAGGCACTGAAGACATCCGCCACCCAGGGCAGGGCCAGCAGGGTGATCTTTGCCTCCGGGAAATTGTGGCGGATGCTGCGTACTGCCGGGGTGGTCATGATGGCATCGCCGATCCAGTTGGTGGAGCGGATGAGGATGTTGCGGGCGTTTTTTGGAATAGGGGGCATGCGTGGTTTCTTCTAAATTATTTTTTAAATGTTAAGTGCGTGGGACAGGATACAGTTTGATGGGGGAGGATGCAAGAAGGGAGTGGGGTTGTGAAAATGAAAATACAGATTAGAGCAGTTAGTTAACTCACCGATTGGTTAATAATCTAGTAATTGAATTAATTGTTTTACATGAAAAAACAACACCTTGAAATCTTAGTAAGTGAAATCAACATATTGGATGATTGCTTGTGAAAATAGGCTGTTGAGAAGTTTCCTGTTTAGGAATACTTATTATCTGGCCCAATATAGCGCTTAAAGGACATCTCTGCAAATACGGTCAAAATACCGGCATCTCTTATAACGTTATGATTTGTTTATGTTTAGTCAATTAATTATATACACTTTTTATTGACCAATCGATGAGAGTTAAAGTTGATCAATTATTTCTTTCTGCCTCCCTTAACGGCCTTTTTTTCAGCTGAAATCTACCCAACTTTACAACGTCCTATCCCGGGACAAAACCATTCATATTTTGTCATTTAGTACCTCCCGTCGCCACAACTCAAAGGTTATCAAAAGCCAAAAAGTACGCTCATGCCGAGGCAAGGCCTGTTCAGGGGTAAGCGCAAGCAGATCTTTGACTTTATCTGGATTAAAAATACCAGCCCTCTTAATCGCTTTTTTACTCAGAATCTTACGAGCATATTTTTTACACTCTTTACGCAACCAAAAATGAGCTGGAAAGCCTGCCCCGCTCTTTGGTTGTGCAAGAACACTTTTCGGTAAAGACGTATTATAAGCCTGACGAATAATCCTTTTTTCAATGCCTCGACTAATCTTCAAGGCAGGAGGCATACGCAAACTCATATCAATAAACCGTTCATCAAACAAAGGAGAGAGCGAATTGATCCCATACGCACCGGTCATTTTTTCTATCAACGGAAGCTGCATATGCCCGCCCTTCAACTGAATATTCGCAACAGAAAGCATATCGAGAAGATTATCTGCTCGACCTTTTTGGAAAAAAGGCGTTAGAATCCCCTCAAGGGCCTCATGCGCATTATAAAGGCTACGCCATTCCGGGGTGAGCAAAGCATTCAACTCGTTATAAGCACCACAACAGGAGAGATATGCCTGTTCACGAAAAAAAGGCCCCTGCTTAATCCCCCCGTACCAGTGTCGCAGCAGAACAGGAAGCATATGCGTGCCGCCAAAGACCAAGGAACTGCCCACCCCATTCAGGACGTATTCCACGTCCTCAGCCGCAATTGCGGAAAGCATATACAAGAGTACTGATGACGGATCACCAACAGGCTCACCCGCCACAAGCACAGCCTCGCCAAGACTCTTCAAAAAAACCTTCGGCTGAATCAGGATTTCTCGGTGGTTAGTACCGATATGATCAGCGACGGCTCCGGCTTCGCTCCCCCCTTGTTCGTCGTTAAAGCAAATCGACCAGCTCGGTATTTTTTTTCCTCGTTGACGAAAAACTTCTGCACCAATTGCAGCGGAGCCGAGTCCCCCGGAAAGGAAAAGGCCGACAGAACCGTGAGCAGGCAGTTGGTCAGCAAGAACCTGCCTGTGAAGAGAGGCGAATTCCGTTGCCCATTTCAGCTCGCTTCCCTCCTCCTTGCTTACCTGTTCAGGAGAATAAAAACAGCGCGGCGGCTCCACCTTTCCCCGGGCAAAGGTTACCGTATGTCCCGGCGGCAACTCCCAAAGGTTCTCCAGCATGGTGGCTGTTCCCGGCACAAAACCATAGGCAAGATATTGTGCCACGGCCGCTGGTCGCAAATTACGGGCAAAACCGTTCCAAGCCAGCACCCCTTGAGATTCAACAGCATAGACAAATCGATCATTGTACAATCCATAATAGATCGTACGGAGCCCGGCAGGATCCCTTCCGAGATGTATACAGTCATCATCAAGCACGGCAAGCACATAGGCACCTCGCAAATCCCTAATAAAACTCAAGCCCTTCTCCCGATAACTACGCAGGAGCGGTGCCATATGCGTTTTTTTCTGATCTGTAAAAAGACGACCGGCAAGGGCAATGACCTGCCCTCGGTGCTCAATGATACCACCGTAATTTGAACGGGAAGGTAGCCAGCAAGCCGTTGAACGGATTGAGGCATGGGTACGAGCCGGAGGCTTTCCCCGATGACTTAATGCGTTCGCCATAGCTCGATTTTTTTTCCCGCTCCAACCAGAAAAACCAAAAATTGCTCCCATTGCGCTTCCTACCTGCGTGTACTCTATTTTTTTATTGCGTTGTAGAAAATCTACCCCCTCTGGGGTGGATTATTTATTCTCCCTCTTCTTCATACTCTTTGAGCATCCCATTGCTCCAACACCTCAAGCAACGTGCTCTTTTCACGGATAGCTGTTCCGCATATTGCCGCCAAAATAGGATAGGGAAGAATATCAAGAGGAGCCTTCCACCCCTTTCTCTGCAGTTGCAATGCGTTAAGAAAATGCATTTTTTCTAAGTGCTCCGGTTTAATCCCAAGATCAACAACTGTGCAGCGCAACAATTTGTTTTTTCGAGACATCGCCATCCCCACCTCGCTGGCATCATGCAGCAAGTAAACAGGCAATGAGGGCACTTCTTTGATCATTTTTCGAGCACGTTGAAGAATATAGGCAGGGTAACCGTCTCGTGAAAAAACAAGGGCGTTTTGGTCAATATGAAACCCATTTTTGACCAACAAATCCACCAAAAGGGGACGCTCAACAATAATGATTCGTTCAACCCCATAGTCAAAAAGATCCTTTTCTGGAAAATCAGGTGGTGGTTCATGCAGGCTCGGACGGAGTAATAACATCTCATCCCCCCCTCCATGACCTGCCTGCCATTGCTTGAGCAGCGTTTTTAGCGTCCCCAAATCAGGTGGTAGCTGTCTACGATACTGCCGAATCAAGAGCCAAGGCACAACCAGAAGGATCAGGCTGACTAATCCACCGATCCAGCCGAACAAGAAGAAACAAAGAGCACAAAGAGTAAGCAGAAAAATGTCGACAACGGCGAGTCTTTTCCATAGCAGAGAATTTCTCTCTTCAGCATCCTGTTGACACCAAGCGCTGTAAAGCTGAGGAAAGGTAAAATAAAACCGTCCATTTTCCCCAGCCCCTCGAAGAAGGTTAAAGAACTTCGCATCTGTCATCCCCTGAGCGTTTCCCGCGTTAAAGATAAATTGATAGCCGCAGCAGCAGCGAATTTCGCCGTCTTTTTTTTGCTCAACACCGCATTTGGGACATTTCATATAGTTCTCTTTTGCTGCAATAAACGCTTGTTTCTCTTTTCATTGAAAAGAGTCATTATCTCTTCACCTTTTCTGTAACCAATCTTCAGTATTTTTTCAAAACAGCCCATGAGAACAGGGTGGTCGGCCTTAATTCCCTGGAGGGAGCTCAGCAGACAAGCAATATAAAGTATCCATAATAATTGTCCAGTGTTTCATTTAAATCTGAAAGAAAGAATCCTGACCTTTCCTCATATCATGTTTAACCCTCTATTCTGCTCTGATAAACTTTCTCATCAATATGTTAGGCCGACCGTATGTTTTCCTGTGAATCTCGCCAGAATATATGTTATATATGATACATGTTGGAAATAATTTGAATCGCAGTGAGATGAATTCAATACAAGAGGAAGAAAATGCAGAAAAATTCATTAAAATTAGGGTTACTGGCCCTTATCGGCATAATCACACCATGTGGCATCCACGCAGCTACGCCTCCACCAAGTGCAGATATCGATACAGATATGATGGCACGGGAATACAGAGAGACTCCGAACGGCCCGGGAGCGCTAACCAAGGAAATGATTGAGTCCTGCGTTGTCTTGAAAATTGATATGGAAAAAGACGCTGCTAACTTGGACAATCTAAGGAAAGAGCTTGGAAAACTGAATAATGAAGTAAAAGAGCTCGGAGCCTACCTGAAAAACAACAAGGGGCAATTCGACGAAAACGACAAGAGTGCCGCCCGAACAGCATATCACTCCAAGGTAAAAGAGTATAATTCCAGAATCCCTTTATTAAAGGAAAAAACAAAAAAATACCAGGATATGATCAAGCCCTATAAAGAAAAAGAAGGTGACTTTGAGCAGGAATGCAATAACCAGCCCTATTACGAAGACGATTATAAAGCGATTGAGGAAAAAATGGGTCGCGGATTATAGGGCAAATAAATTTCTTAAAGAAATATGCAATATATAAACGTGCAATTTTGCTGGCTTGATCCCGACAGCTGTCGGGATCTCTCTTTGCCAGCTTATGCAACCAGGCAAGCGGCAGGAATGGATGTAGCAGCGGCGATAAATGAGGACACAGTGCTTCCCCCTGGAGCAATCATGCTTTTCCCCACCGGCTTTGCCGTTGCCCTACCCAATGGTTTTGAAATGCAGGTACGCCCGAGATCCGGCTTGGCAATCAAGCACGGCGTCACAGTCGTCAATGCGCCTGGAACTATAGATGCCGACTACCGAGGGGAAGTCAAAATCGGTATAATTAATCTCGGCAATGCCCCTTTTACTGTCCGACGGGGCGATCGCATTGCCCAATTAATTCTTGCTCCGGTATGCCAAGCACAAGTGCAGCAAGTACAGGAATTAGGAAAAACAGAGCGAGGTGACGGGGGCTTTGGTCACACTGGCTTGTAACCGGGAAACGGCTCGGCTTGACAAAGAAACGTTTTCTCGGTAAGGAGGAGGCAGAACTTCACAGCCCGTCTTCATTCTTGCTCCTCGCCTTTCTCTTCCTCGCAATAACTCCTCCGCTCCATAAGATCAATGGGCGCGGATAAATGAGCACCCAACTCAAGAAAACTGAGCTAACCTCATAGCGGCCCTCATAATCCGTTGATACAAAAAAGGAATTTCTCTCATGTCCACATCCACATCCACATCTACAACGCTCTTATTTGTCGGTATTATTTCTTTGGCTATCATAGCCTCCGGTTTCCACACAGCCTCAGCTGAAGCGCTGAATGAAGACACGAAAAAATCAGAGCGCAAGTATCGAAAAACAAAAACCGGCGAAGGAGCCCTGACCCTGGGAATGCTTGAAGCCTGCATAAAACTCAAATCAAAAATTGACAAAGAATACAAAAAAATCAGCGCTTCCAAGGAAGAGTTCGAAACCCTTAACGATGAACTTACTGATCTTGCTTCACTATTAAAAGAAAACGAACAAAAACAAGAGGAAAAAGACGAAAAGACCCTTGATGAGCATAATAAACAAGTGGAGTTCTATAATAAGAAACTGGAAGAACTGAAAGAGATAGAAACGGAGTACAACAAAAAGAGCGCTCCTTATCAGAAAAAAAGCGCTCAATTAGAAAAAGAATGTAATGGTCAGCCCTATTACGAAGACGATTACGCCGCAGCGGTGGAAAAAACAGGAAAAAGCCTGTAAACAGCAGCAAATAAGAATAGAAGCGGCAGAGAGCGTGCCTCTCTGCCGAGACACCGCAAAAAAAGGAGGAGACTAAAAAAGCAGGGACACCCCGAAATTAGCTGTAAAATTGCTTAAATCATCATCAGGCAACGCCATATCATATGCTGACAACCCAATTTCCCCGCGAAAGAAAAGGTTTTCATGAAGCCACTTCATATTATGCATAATGCCAGCATATCCCTCAAACCCATCCTCTTCCGCTTCGAAATAAACTCCCCCATGCGTTCTATCCGCTTCGACATGCGCATAACCGATCCCTAGATAGGGCCGCATTGCAAAAGTGCTCATCACGACAAGTGAATTAAACATGTAATGCCCGCGAAGTGATGTGGTTTTAAAATCGCCAGTTACCCCTAGGGTACACATTGCGCCGACATGCTCGGTAAACCAGTATTCTGCTGTCGGGCCAGCACCGTAATTCACCGAATTGACCATTCCCCCCAAACCAAAACGTCCTGCAACGGAAAAAGCATGTTGAGCAGGCTTTTGCTCATAGTCCGACTGAGCAAAAGCAGTGTCGGGAAAATTCAGTCCTAACAAAAGAATAATCGTCGCCAAGCTGGGACCATGAAATAATTTTTCGGCATTCATAAATATATTCTCCTTCTTTTCTTCTTCTCAAGAGCCGGTTACTTCCTTCTTTTGAAGGAAAAATTTCTACAAACAGAACACTGTTTAACCATGAAACAGCTTAAAAACAAACAAAAATCTGTTTTTGCGACACAAGACAAAAAAGACAACTTTACAAATCATCCTCAGCAAAAGGAAGCACTTCAGCAAGACAGTCCCGTTCCAAAAGGAGCATAAGTAAACGATCCAGCCCAAGGGCTATGCCTGCGCAGTCAGGCAATTTTTCAAGAGCTGCAAGAAACTTTTCCGGCACCTTGCCGGTGTTGTCGTAATTATTAATATCAACCTTGTTAACCTTGCTGATCTCCTCGTTAAAACGACGTCTCTGTGCGACAGGATCTGTCAATTCGGAAAAACCGTTAGCCAGCTCAACTCCACCAATATAGAGTTCAAAGCGCTCCGCCAGTTCAGGAAATCCCGGTTTGGGCCGAGCCAGCGAAGCCAATTCAATCGGATAATCATAGAGAAAAGCCGGAGACTCCCAACCGAGCTCGGGCTCCACCTTTTCCACCAGCAACAGATCAAACGCTCCAGTACGAACCGCTTCTTCAGCTGATATCGAGGCATAGCGTAGAAAGGCATCATTCACTGTCAGTCGCTGCCAAGGAGCCCGCAGAGAAATTTCTTTGCCGGATCGACAAATACTGTTTTTTCCTGCAACCTGCTGAATCATCTGCTCGCATTCTTTCATCAGCTCCAGATAACTCCATCCGGTACGGTACCATTCCAGCATGGTGAATTCTTCTTGATGAAGCCGTCCCCGTTCTCCTTTGCGAAAGCAGGGACAAATCTGAAAAATCTGCGAGCAGCCTTGGGCCAGTACTCGTTTCATACAGAGTTCAGGAGAAGTTTGCAGGAACCAGTTTTCAGAAGCAAGAGGAAAAATTTCCGCTTCTGGGATCAGTACCGGAAGACGGATTGGCGTGTCCACCTCTATATATTTCTGCTGGAGAAAAAAATTACGAACCCTCTGTAGCATGAGAGAACGTTTTGCAATACCTTCAGAGGAAAGCATAAAAATCAAAAAAGCAGCGTATTTTTCATAGCCTTTTCCGTCGCCGGTTTCCCGCTCAAACCGAGAGGATGACAACCAGACCGAGCACAGTACAATATACGGCAAAGAGATACAAAGAATGTTTCGTCAGATAGGCTATCAGCCAACGGATTGCGATATAGCCGGACACCAACGCAGCCAAAAAACCTGCCAGCAAAGGAAGGAGAAAATCATTCAGGGCCGGAAGCTCTGTCAAATCCTTGAGAGCAAGTAACCCGGCACCCAACATCACCGGTACAGACATCAAAAAAGAGAAACGAGCGGCCGCTGAACGATCCAGATGTCGTGTCATGCCACCTGCGATAGTCGAACCCGAACGGGAGACACCGGGCAGCAGAGCAAGAACCTGAGAAAACCCGATGAGCAGACTGTCCACCCAGGTTATTTCCTCCATACGACGATTTCGCCGACCAACGGTTTCTGCAATAACCAGCAGGATTGCCGTTAAAAAAAGAAAATACCCTGTCATCTCGGCACTGGCAAAGGCGTGCTCAATCAAATCCTTGCCCAGTAAACCAAACACGACAGCGGGCAAAGTTGCTATAACCAGATACCAACCCATCCGCGAATCGGGCTCTGCAAAGGGCGCTCTTCGAATAATTCCTTGCAGGAAAGCCGTTACAATTTCGGTTAAATCTTTCCAAAAATAAACAAACACGGCAAACAGGGTTCCCCATTGCACTAATACATTAAAAATAAACTCTTGTTTTTCCGGAAACTCCCAACCCAAAAAATGAGGCACCAACACCAGATGACCAGAGCTGGACACCGGGATAAATTCTGTGAGTCCTTGAACAATGCCAAGAATAATTGCCTGTAAAAAACTCATTTTTTCTCCCTTAACACCATATTATTCACAATATATTATTGTACCGCCCGAACATCAGCAGGGTTTTTCGGTACCCAAGCCAGCCCACCTTTAAAGCCGTAGCAACGAGCTAGGTATAAGGTCTGGACTGTTTCTTCGCCAAACCAGGGCCCAGTACGGCGGAGCCTTACTGTAACGACCGGGTCCACCCGTTCAAAGACCTCGGGCAACACCGTGATAACCGGTTCATGCTCAAAAATACCAACAGCATCTTTTCCAAGCAACATCTCGTCCTTAAACCAAAAATCATACACATTAGGCCTGGACCAACGATTAATGGATACCGTGCGCGGTTGTCCTTCCATATAAAAAGCCAATTCACTGGCAAGCTGGTAACGAAGCCCGAAAATAAAGGTTTGCTCAGGTCGTTTCATGCCCTGTAATTCTTTATCAACTATCTCTCCCAAGACATCCCACCCCTTGGTCTCTTTAGCAGTACGATCTAAGGCTGCCCTGAGTGGCAGAACCGGATACAGTAGCTGAACCAAAATAAGCATTGAGACCGCAAAGGTCAGGCCGATCCCAGACCACCATAAACGATATCGGGAAGCTATTTTCTCAGTTTCCCCAACCTGTCCCGGACTATACAAAGCCGCGATTAAAACAAAGGCTGTCAGGTAGGCAGGAGCGGGCCAATTACCGTAAATACGGACATGCAGGGCCAGCAGGGTGAAGACCAAAAAGGTGGTCAAAGACATCCAAATAAGAAAAGATGCCTGGGCGCGTGGAATCCGATCTCCAGCCCATCCTTTGACCCAACCAACGATAATGAACAAAAAAATCAGGGGAGAAACCAAGGCAGCCTGGCTGCCGAAAAAATCAGGCAGGTATGCCAAGGTCAGGGCAGTCGACTCATCCACCCCGCCTTGAAAAAGCACATGACGAAAAGTGACCCAGTTATTTTGCGCATTCCAGAGAACAACCGGAGTAAAAAGGAGACAACCGCTCACAAGTCCCAACCAGGGCCTATAACTCAGCAACCGTTTCCGATAAGCCGAGGTGAAAATCATCGCAAAAAAAAGCGAAGGCAGAAAGAGCAGCATGGTGTACTTGGAAAGTAGGCCCAAGCCGAACCAGAGGCCGGTAAGCAGCCATTGCGACAGGGTATCGCGCTCAACAGACAGAGCAGCATGATAACAGGCTGCTGCCCAACAGAGGAGCAGCATGCCATCCGGGGTAGCAATCAAGGCTGAGCCGATCATCAACAACACACTCTGGGTAAGCAGAGCGACCTGAAAAGCTGTTCGCCAGGAAAACCATTGTGCTGCGAGTAGGCAGAGATAGACTGAGGAGAACGCAAGAGCAAGGACAGTGGGCAGGCGGACAGCGAACTCGGTATGACCAAAAAGACTGGTCGCCAACCAAATTACCCAAGCGATCATCGGCGGATGATCATGATAACCGAGAGCAAGATAACGGCTCCACTGCCAATAATTGGCCTCATCTGGAACAAGAAGAAACTGTCCGCTTATGAGCAGGCGAACAGCGAGCCCCACCCCTAGAACCAACCAAGTCCACCGGATATAACTATTTTCTTTTATTAATTTGAAAAGCATCACACCGTTCTTTCAGGAGACTTCCCCGCAAAAAGGAGAGCCGTACAAGACTTGTTCTCTTAACCGATTTCGATTATGATCGCTCATCGGTCTCTATTAAACCTCAATATTTTTTTCAGTAAACGGATTATGCGCTTATCAAAAAACTTTTTTCTCATCCTTCTTCTATGCCCTGTCTTTCTGTGCCAGCTCTTTCCCAATAGCCTTTATGCGGCCCACGGCGTATCTCTTGACGGCTCCTTGAAATATCCTGCCGGGTTTGACCATTTTGACTATGTTGCACCGAAAGCAAACAAAGGCGGGCTGTTGACCTTACACTCCATAGGCAGCTTTGACAAGATGAATCCGTTTACCCTGAAGGGCACAGAGGCCTTCGGCCTGTTCGGCATTGAACAGAGCCTGATCTTTGAGACCTTGGCTGTTGGCAGTCTGGATGAGCCCTTTGCTGCCTATGGTCTGATTGCCAAGGATATTGAGCTGGCAGCGGATAAAAAATCTGTCCTCTTTACCCTGAATAATAAGGCCCGTTTTTCTGACGGCACGCCGGTGACGGTAGACGATATCAAATTCTCCTTGGATACCCTGAAATCTGATTTGGCTCATCCTTCGTATCAAATCTATTATCAGGATATTATCGGGGCTGAAATAGAGGATAAAGCTCAAGGAAAAATTCGTTTCCTCTTCAGTCGCCCCAACAGGGAACTCCATATAATTGCCTCGGCCCTGCCGGTGCTGAGCAAAAAATTCTATACAGAACACGGCTTCGGTGCTGAGAGCAAAGGTGACCCTATGTTGCCTCCGGTCGGCAGTGGGCCGTACATTGTCAAAGAGGTCAACCCTGGAAAATCCATCACCTATGAACGCAATCCCAATTACTGGGCCGTAGATCATCCGACCCGCAAAGGAATGTTCAACTACAACACTATTACCGTAAAATATTTTAAAGATCAAATTGTCAGCCTTGAGGCCTTCAAAGCTGGAGAATTTGATTTTATGTGGATAAATATCGCCAAACAATGGCAACGGGATCTGGACGGTCGCCCGTTTGATCAGGGCAAACTGGTCAAGAAAACCTTCCCGCATAAAAACAACCAAGGCATGCAGGGTTTTGTTTTCAATACCAGGAAAGAGCTGTTTAACAACCCGAAAGTACGTCAGGCACTGGGACTGGCCTTTGATTTTGAATGGACCAATAATGCCCTCTTTTTTAATCAGTATACCCGAGCAAATTCTTACTTCAGTAACTCTGATCTGGCAGCAACGGGACTGCCCAGTGAAGCCGAATTGAGCCTCCTTAACCCGCTGAAAGAAAAATATCCGGGAGCTCTTCCGCCCGAGGTTTTTACCACACCACTCACCCCGCCGACAACCACTTCCACGAATAATCTACGCAGCAACCTCCGCCAAGCCAAAAAACTCTTGGCCGAGCAGGGTTGGCAGGTCAAAGACGGGGTTCTGACCTCAGCGGATGGTAAACAGCGCTTTGAATTTGAAATTCTTCTTGTCAGCCCCTCTTTTGAGCGCGTCATGGCACCCTATGTAAAAAATTTGAGCAAGCTGGGGATAAAGGCAAATTATCGTACTATTGATGCGGCCCTGTACACGGATCGACTCAAAAATTTTGATTTTGATATGACCGTGACCGTCTTTGGGCAATCGCAGTCACCGGGCAACGAACAGCGGGATAACTGGTCTTCTGCTGCGGCTTCCCGCAACGGTTCTTCAAACCTGGCAGGCATTCAGTCACCTGTGGTCGACAATCTGGTTGACTCACTTATCTACGCTGAAAACCAGGAAGAGCTGACAGCAGCCTGCAAGGCATTAGATCGCGTCCTCTGGTACGGGTATTATGTGGTGCCGAATTGGTATCTGGCCTATCACCGCCTGACCTTTGCATCCAAGTTCAAACAACCAAAACATCTTCCGGTGTATTATAATCCCTATGACCTGCTTTATACTTGGTGGCTCGGGAAGGAGTAACAAGAGGCAGATCTTTAAGCAAGGTAACAGGGTTATCCGCTATGCAAGAGCATGAACAGCTAAAAATACTCCTCGTCGAAGATGATCAGGACAGCATGGATTTTTTTGTGAGTTGTTTTCAAGAGGAGTACAACATTTTCTGCGCATCATCGGGTGAGGAAGCCCTTGAACGATTTGAGCAGGAAGAGGATATTGCTATGGTACTCTCGGATCAGGCTATGCCCGGAATGTCCGGTGTGGAGCTCCTTACCCATATCTACCAAAAGAATGAATCCGTCATCCGGATTATCATAACCGGTTTTCTCAATACAGCGAATATTCTTGCCGCTATCAATAAAGGCCATATCTATCAGTTCATTGTCAAACCCTGGGACGTTGTCCAGATGCGGATGGTGCTCTCTCACGCAACATATACCTGGAAATTAAAGCGAGAAAACAGTCTATTACAGCAAGAACTTCTGACGCAGAATTATTTACTCACCCAGGCGAATAAACGTCTGCATACCTCGAAACACACCCTGCGCAATCTTTCCATCGCTCTCTTTACAGCAAGAGAGGAAGAGCAGCGCCGAATTGCGATGGAACTCCATGATGAACTTGGGCAATCTCTGGCGGCATTAAAAATGCAAACCCGGATCATCGAAAACGACTTTCTTCCGGCAGAAAAAAAACAGCGGGAAAAAATAAAAAAATGGTCAGCTGTCCTCCGCGACAATATCAGCCAAATTATTGAGGATGTACGACGCTTGTCAAAGAACCTTAGTCCAGTCATTATTGAGGACCTCGGCCTAGATGCCGCTCTTCAACAGCTTATTAATAATTTCACTGAAGCACATGAAATTTCCTGCTCCTTTCAACCAGCTTCTCTCCAGGACATCACCTCCGCTGAGGGAAAACGAATAGTCTATCGACTTGTCCAGGAGAGCCTAAATAATATCCGAAATCATGCCGAGGCTACCCATATTGATTTTTCCATGAAAGTCGATCAGAAGCAGCTCTTCCTGTCTCTCGCAGATAACGGCAAGGGATTTCATGTTCAGGAAATTCTAGCCCGTCCCCAAAGTCGGCGCGGAATAGGCCTGACCGCCATGTCGGAACGGGTGAAGATGCTTGGTGGAAAATTTGATATTCAGTCCGTAATCCATCAAGGAACAACAGTTTCCTTCACCATCCCCTTTGGTTTTGACAGGAAAGATAAAAAATAAAACGTAAATAAAACCAAGAAAATACGTAGAGTACAATCAATGTTACCTGCAACACCACCCAAAACACCGTCATTTAAGTATACCTTAGAAAATATTACGGCAACAGCTGCTCTGGGCCGACAGCTGGGCCAAATCGCCCGAAAGGGAGATATCATCCTTCTCCACGGCGATCTGGGTGTGGGCAAGACCACCCTGACCCAATTTGTTGCACAAGGCCTGGAGGTACCAGAAGATCAGTATGTCTCCAGCCCTTCCTTTGCCCTGATGCACGAATATCCGGGTCGTCTCCCCCTCTTTCATATGGACTGCTATCGCCTAGCCGGTGAGGAGGATATTGAAGGGGCCGGATTGGCAGATTATATCGGCGGCTTAGGTCTCACTATTATTGAATGGCCAGATAGGTTGGGGAGCCTGCAACCCAAAGAGCGCCTGGATCTTATTCTGGAACCTATTGATGAAACGAGAAGGATCTGTCTTCTTCAACCCTATGGAGACTCTTGGTCTTCTCGAATTGCAGCATTATCGCCCTGACTCGCCCGAACAATCAGCATCTTTTAACACGGCCCATCTCTTTCTTTTTCCTTTGTTCGACCTCTGCTTTACCCTGGACTTTTCCACCGGCAAGATGCTACAATGTGAATCCTATCACGAGAAAATACGAAAAAGCACACATTCTCGTTTTTCTCTCTAATTAACTAATATAATTGATATGCCTATCTTTCTTCCAACTTGATTGTTCTAAACTTTTTGGCTCTGAATGTGTCAATTATTGAAAGAAGAGCACTTGTCCATCTTTTTTCTTTGGTTAAAAGCTCAATAAACCGCATTAAACCGCATATCGCCTATTCGTATCCTGAGGGAGAAAAATGGAAAAAAATACTATCCGTCTGCACAACTGTCTGAAGAAATATACCTATGATCAGGACAAGGCATGCAGCCCAAAACAAACTGTAGAACGTTTTCAAAAACGCTTAAAGGCCACTGGCCTAGATATCCTCAAAGAGGTGAAACGTATTGATACTGGTCGACTGGATATCCCTGTCTTCTTCAGTGTCTGCGGCAAGGATGCCCTTGCAACTATCGGCACGAAGAAACAGATGGGCAAGGGCTCCACGCCTGAGCAATCCAAGGCCAGCGCCTGTATGGAACTGGCTGAGCGCTTTAGTTTTTTTTCCTTTCTCAAGAATCGGAAAAATTTCATCATCGGCGATTATCCGACCATGCAGGAGGCCGGGTATCCGATCCTGCCGATCTCTGCCCTGCTCCAGTCTGTCCATGATGAGAAGCGCAGCCCAGAAGAGCTTGAACAACTGCTGACCGGCTTGCCCCTGCGTTGGACCTGGGCCAGAAATATCAGTAAGGATAAGGATGTACTGGTGCCTTTTTCCTGGTTCTACGCTATTAATGAATTTAACGGCCCCTGTGCAGGTAATACCATTGAGGAGGCCGTCCTTCAGGGCATTTCCGAGGTGGTAGAACGCCATGTTTGCGCCGTGATTACCCGAAAAAAAATACGTACTCCGACTATTGATCCAAGCTCGGTGATTGATCGGGTGGCCCGGACTCTGATTGAGAAGTTTAGACATAATGGCATAAAATTACAGCTCAATGATTTTTCTTTGGACACCGGTATCCCCACTGTAGCTGCCTTGGCCTGGGATCCGGCAACCTTTCCCGAGAAGAGTGAATTGGTCTATACAGCTGGCACCACTCCTGGAGCCGACAAGGCGCTGATCCGCGCCCTGACTGAGGTAGCGCAGCTGGCTGGCGACTTTGAATCCGGATCCAATTATGTAGCCTCGGGCCTGCCCAAGCCACTCAGCCTGGATGAGATCGACTACCTGTTCACCCCAGAGCAGGCCATCAGCATTGATCAGCTCCCCCAGATCGAATCGGACGACATGCTTCAGGAATTGCATAATTGTCTTGAAGCTCTCCAAAAAATAAATATGGACGTTCTGATGGTCAATACCATGCATCCAGACCTCCAGATTCCGGCGGCTTACACCATTATCCCCGGAGCTCATTTCCGAGAACGGGCTGCCTCCGGCGATGCCCCTCTCTTTGCTGCCAAGCTAGCTGCTGATTTGCTTGAGCCTGCTGAATTGGAAATAAAACTGGCTAAAATGCAGGAGCATTTTCCCGATGCCTATTATCTGGAATTCTATCGAGGACGCAATTTTTACGACCAAGGTATGGTTGAACCGGCCCGGAAATTCTTTAAGCAGGCTTTGTCCATGCATCCCAACGAAGAGGACAAACCGTATATTTATTCGTATCTCGGCAGCTGCCTCCGTGACCTGGGGCTCTTTGAAGAGGCTGTCCCCGTGCTGGAGCAAGGCCTAGCCTGTGATGAAGAACGCCCGGACCTCCATAATATTCTCGGTGTCTGTCATTACAAGGCAGACCGCTTTGAGCAGGCTGTTCATCATTTTCAACGGGCTGTGCAGTTGAACCCGGTCTCGTCCATTGATTACGCGAATCTGGCCCTGAACCAACAACGGCTCGGGCAAAATCAAGAGGCAATCACCAATTACCAAATCGCCCTGGGACAGGACCCCGGCATCGCCTTTGCAGCGGAAAACCTGGCATTACTGCTGGCCGAAGATGAAAATATGGGCCAACAAGGAAAGGCAGCATGAAAAAAATGATCGCATTTGAAATGGACGAAATGGACGGCCAACCGGTCTATGTGGAGGCCGAGGTCTCTGAAATGGAAATGCAACGGGTTAGCCGGGGCAGAGAGAACGAACCGCTTCAGGCAGAATCGCGCTTTGTTGATGCGGTGGCCCGGATCAAACCGGCTGCCGAAGTGGTGCTGAAGGCCTTTCAGGAGATGAACACCCCGGATGAAATCGGCTTGGAGTTCGGGTTGAAATTCAACGCCAAGACCGGGGTGGTCTTTGCCTCGGCAGACAGCGAGGCCACCTTTAAGGTCTCGTTGAAATGGACGAACAAATAACCTCCCGGACGCAAAGATACTGCTTCAACAAGAAATACCTTGCCTTTCTATGCCGGGACTGTAGGGGGAACCTATGTGTTCGCCCTTTTATGCCGGGCAGACACGCAGGTCTGCCCCTACAATATATACCGAAAACGGGGAACTTATTTTTTAGAAAACCCCTCACATCCTCTCTCCTTCCCTTTGGGAATCGATGTTGATGCCTTTCAGAAATCCGCGCATCTCTTTGATGCTTTTTTCCGGTATAAGTTCGATTCTGTTTCCGTAAAGAACAACCTGAACCTTTTGTCCGGGAACCAGTTGCATAGCCTTTCTGATTCGTTGCGGTATAACGACTTGGTACTTGGGAGAGATAGTTACCGTATCCATACTTGAACCTTCACCTTGATAAGGGTATTGTTTAACTTTTTTTTCAAGGTACTGAATTTAAAAAACGGATGCAAGAATTTACCCCATGCTCTCTCCATCTTTAGACGCCTCCCTTGTCCGTATCCTGACAGACAACCAAGAGCCCCGCCGCCCTGAAGGCGCGGGCTTTTTGGTTACGCCCAAGCACATCCTCACCTGCGCCCATGTGGTCAACACGGCCCTGGGCCGTAATCTGAACGCAGCTGACCAGCCTTCTCCTGCCAGCGAGGTCTTTCTGGATTTCCCTCTCCTGAACAATCATTGCCTGCTGCGGGCAAAAATCCTCCATTGGTTTCCGGTTGCCGATGATTCTGCACCTGGTGCAACTGGCACGACCGGTTCGCTGGAGGACATCGCCGTCCTGGAGCTACTCCCGGAGACGCCCCTACCTGCTGAGGCCTGTCCTGCGCCGCTTGTTGCCTTGGACAGCTCTCCCTCCTTTGCCGATCACCGGCTCAGAATGTGCGGCTTTCCAGGCGGTGTTGATCAGGGCACCTATATTGACGGGATGCTCAAGGGGCGGATCGGGGCAGGCTCTTGGGAAATCCACCCGCTGGATAAGACCCGACCGATTGAGCAGGGTTTCAGCGGTACTGCGGTCTGGGCCGTGCAGGAAAATGCGGTCTGCGGCATGATCAACAGCAGGCTACGGAGGAAGCCGGACCAGGAAAACGGCCCGGTGATTACCGGCTACATGCTGCCTGCTTCTGCGCTGATTCGGGCTTTTCCTGAACTGGATCAGCACAGCCGCCCGGCCAATCCCTATCGCGGCCTGGAGGCCTTCCGGGAAAAGGATGCAGATCTCTATTTCGGCAGGGACCAGACCATTACGCGGCTCAGGCAGGTCGTGGCTGATCGGCCCTTTGCGGCGGTGATCGGGGCCAGCGGCAGCGGGAAATCCTCAGTTGTGTTTGCCGGGTTGCTTCCGGCCCTGCGCAAAAGCGGTGATTGGCTGGTCGCCCATTGTCGTCCGAAAAAACAACCCCTGTATGAGCTGTCCGCCTGCCTGATTCCTCTGCTTTACGATGACCCCATTCTCCGCTCGGAGAAAACCGATGAGCTAAAAGAGAAACTTCATGCCGGTTCCGTCGGCTTGGTCGGGATCATCCGCCAGATCAAGGAACGAAGGGAACAGCACAAAAATCTCCCTCTCTTTCTGGTAATAGATCAGTTTGAAGAGCTGTTTACCCTAAATACGGATCAAGAGTTGATCCGGCAATATATCGGTATCCTGCTGGAATGCCTGCGTACGGAACATTTCACGGTGCTGCTCACCATGCGGGCGGATTTCTTTGCCGCCGCTGTCAGCTCCCCTGCCCTTGCCGAGGCCCTGGACAACTTTGCGCCGATCATTCTTCCCCAAATTGATGAACAGGGATTGCGGGAGATCGTTGAGCAACCTGCCAAAGTACTCGGTGTGTACTTCGAGCCGGGCCTGACCGACCTGATTGTCAGCGATGTGGGTAAAGAACCGGGCAGCCTGCCTCTGCTGGAGTTCTGCCTGACCCAGTTGTGGGAACGGCAGGAGTTCCGGCAAATCAGCCATGAAGCCTATAAGGCCATCGGCGGGGTGCAGCAGGCCTTGGCCAATCATGCGGATGCGGTCTATGCGGAATTTGATGAATCGGAGCGGGAACAGCTCCGGCATATCTTTCTCAAGCTGGTTCGTCCGGGACAGGGAACCGAGGATACCCGACAGGTGGCGAACTTAGATCAAATTCGGGCAGAAGATCGGGCCTTAATTACCCGGCTGGCGGATAAACGCCTGATCGTTACCGGGCGGGATGAAGAGCGCGAGGAAGAGACCGTTGAGGTGGTGCATGAGGCTTTGATTCGTCGCTGGCAGACTTTGCGGCAATGGGTGGATGAGGAACGGGAGTTTCTGGTCTGGCAGGAGAAGTTGCGGGTGTTGCTGGGGCAATGGCTGGAGAGTGGGCAGGATGAAGGGGCCTTGTTGCGGGGGTTGCCGTTGGATGAGGCTTTGCGGTGGCGGGAAACGCATGAGATTCATTTGACAGATGAGGAACGGGAGTTTATTGCAGCTAGTGAGAAGCTGCGGGAGCAGGTGAGAAGGGCTAAAGAAAAACAGCATCGGAGAAATATAACCGGGCTTGTCGTTGGATTGGTGATTGCGGTGCTGCTTTCGCTGTTTTCTGTTATGCAATGGCGGAAGGCGGAGAAGGAACGGGTGCATGCTGATCAGAAAACCGTTGAGGCAGAAAAAGAGAAAAACAGGGCTGAACAGCAGACTCTGGAGGCCAACTACAACCTTGCCAAGGCGTATGAAGAAAAGGCGTTGACTGCGCTGAAAGCAGCAGACGGACAAGGAGATGTGGAATACAAAAAGGCAATTTTGTTTGCTTCGGCAGCCTTAGGACAAAAAATTCTAGAAAATCGCAACCTGTTAAAAACAAGTTCTACCAGCAACCTTTTTTCCCCTCAAGTGCTCAATGCTACCCTGATAGAGTGGG
Organism: Candidatus Electrothrix laxa; assembly: GCA_942492895.1. Classification (GTDB taxonomy): domain Bacteria; phylum Desulfobacterota; class Desulfobulbia; order Desulfobulbales; family Desulfobulbaceae; genus Electrothrix; species Electrothrix laxa. The sequence goes on along the minus strand of OW818652.1, from coordinate 2,153,098 downwards.
CTGTCCTTAAAGGGCATGAAGGTGATGTTAACAATACGACCTTTAGTCCAGATGGCAAATTTATTATTTCAGCTTCTGACGACAAGACCGTGCGACTTTGGGATATGGCCAGCGGTAGGCAGCTAATTGTCCTCAAAGGGCATGAGGATAATATTAATAGCGTAGCCTTTAGTCAAGATGGCAAAACTATCGTGTCCACTTCCGACGACAAGACCGTACGACTTTGGGATGTGGTCAGCGGTAAGCAGCTAACTGTCCTCAAAGGGCATAAAGATTATGTCTACAGTGCGGCCTTTAGTCCAGACGGCAAGACAATCGTTTCCACTTCAGGTAAATTTTTAGGTAATGACGACAATACGGTGCGGCTTTGGGATGCGGTTAGCGGTAAACAACTAATTGTCTTCAGAGGACATGAGGATACTGTCAACAACGCAGCCTTTAGCCCAGACGGAAAGATTATTGTTTCAGCTTCTGACGATAAGACCATACGGATTTGGGATACGGTCAGCGGCAAGCAGCTAACTGTCCTCAAAGGACATGAGCATTGGGTCAACAGCGCAGCATTCAGTCCAGACGGCAAAACTATCGTGTCCGCTTCTGACGACAAAACCGTGCGAGTTTGGGATATGGTCAGCGGCAAACAGCTAACTGTCCTCAAAGGGCATAAGCATGATGTAAACAGCGCAGCCTTTAGTCCAGACGGCAAGACAATTGTTTCGGCTTCATATGACAAGACCGTGCGACTTTGGGATGCGGCCAGCGGCAAGCAGCTAACTGTCCTCAAAGGACATGAGGATGATGTACACAGCGTGGCCTTCAGACCCGACGGTACCCTTTTAGCTTTGGCATCAGGAGGCTCTTTCACAATCAAAATTCTGGTCTGGAATGTCGCCAACAGAGAGGAAAAGGCTTTTATTAAAGGTCATAAAAACGATGTAAACAGCGTCTCATTCAGTCCTGACGGGGCACTGCTAGCTTCGGGGTCTGCCGATAATACGGTACGACTCTGGAATGTTACAAGTGGGAAAGAACTGACAATACTTAACGGGCATAAGAGGTCTGTTAATAGTGTTGCCTTCAGTCTTGACGGGGCATTGCTGGCTTCTGCTTCGACCGACAAGACAGTACGGCTCTGGAATGTTACAAGCGGGAAAGAACTTACTATCTTCAGAGGTCATGAGGATGGTGTCTACAGCGTGGTCTTCAGTCCCGACGGTACCCTTTTAGCTTCGGCGTCTGACGATAATACGGTACGGCTCTGGAATATTACAAACGGGAAAGAACTGACAATACTTAGCCATAAAAAGCCTGTTAATAGTGTGGCCTTCAGTCTTGACGGGGCACTGCTGGCTTCGGGATCCGATGATGGCACAGTGAGACTATGGGACATTACAAGCGGGAAGAAATTGAAATTTAATTATACGAACGATAATGTCAACAGCCTGTCTTTCAGCCCTGATGGTACCCTGCTGGCTTCGGCATCCTCCGAATTAGGAGGTCTCGAACTATGGAATATTGCGAGTGAAAAAACAGTTAAAAAGCTCACGTTTGGCAACAGCATCAAGGGGTTATCCTTCAGCCCTAGTGGCACATTACTAGCTATAGGAGATCAAACTAATATTCGGTTATTACATAATATTAAAACAGAAGGATGGATACTTACTACCTTCAAAGGCCATACTGCTTCAATCAACAGCGTTTCCTTCAGCCCTGACGGTACAATGCTGGCATCAGGTGCCGGTTCTTTCTTTTCATCAGACACCAAGATACGACTTTGGGACATACGCCCTTACGCCCTCTTTCTCCACAACTCCAAACCCACCCCCCTCTACCACACCTTCATAAAAGCCGTAAAATTCCTCTGGCAACTAGACGTACAGGGCCTTGAGATCGTCGAAACCAAACGCCGCACCCCAGCAGACCTGAAAAAATATGGCACCTTGCTCGCACCCCCACCACCCAACCAAAACAAATTCGACCAAGTCCTGGAATGGGCCGAGAAGCAGCAGGAGAAGTGAAAGCCGCCTCTGCCAACCGGACACTTCGGAACACGAAGAAAACGGCACAAACAACTTGACGCCCACTCGAAACGGGCGTAAAATTAACAACGTATTAACAGTGCAAAGTAATCACACAGCCCGTTCAACAAAAATGAGGCGAGAAAACTATGAACACATTAACTTCTGATCGCAGCCAATTAATTAAGGCAATAAACAAGCTGCCTGTAGACGTCCTGCCGGAACTGGCTGATTATTTAGCCTATCTTCAATTTAAAATCAAATCAATCACAAAGCCTGAAAATACGAAACAAAAAAGTAGCTTTTTATTATCAATTGCAGGGCTTGGAGAAGCGGAAGAAGACTTGTCGGAACGTGACGAAGAAATTTTGTCCGAGGAAATCGACCCTGTTCGCGGCTGGAGCTTTAACAGAGAAGAACAGGCGTGAACGCATTGATGATCAGCTTGTTCTGCCGGTGACAGTTCTGCCCGAAGTGAGTTACCTGAAGTTTCGGCTCACGATTAGGTCATAGGGCGATGCTGAGAGAACTCAGGCTGACTGTTGTCCGGGCTCTCTGTATTCATCAATAACCTTCCACAAGTCGTTACCTATTCTTTCAAAGTCTTTTTTTATCGCTTCAGCATCGGAAGAGGGCGTTAAACGGAGTCTCCTTATCCGTTTCGGGGTATGAGGATGTATGTTCAGTACCGTACCGGCACCGTGCAATAAATTCTTAAATAATGCCATTTCGTTCCTCGTCGTTGGCCTGTCGATAAAGACTGCACCCGACAAAATGTAAAAAATATACTTTTTTAAAAAGATAACTAACGATACAGAATTTGCAGGAGGCCTGCAATATTTTTTGGGTTCTCTGCGGAAGAAAACTTTCTTGCTACCCCGAAGCATACAGAAGCGCATGAGACTGAGTTTATGATGAAAAAATGCGCCTCGACAGACATGAAAAATACGGTTCACTCCTCGCGCCCCCGCCACCCGACAAAAGCACATTAGATCAAGTGCTGGAGTTGCACGGCTGGAAACCGGAGGCGGAAACAAACGACATTCTCCCTCAATATCCACGCTCCGTAAATACGCCGAAGCAGTCGGCTGTCACTTGGAGATCAGACTGGTACGGGGGTAAGCCCCGGCCAAAGCCAGAGTCGAATATATTCAATAAACCTATAAGCAAGATTAGCTGAAGATAAATCGCTGATTTTTCATGTTTGATATTTAAGGGTTTATAGGGGCTGGCAGCCCCCATCCCTAAATCTGTAACAGTCAGTTGAAGGCGGACAAGAAGGTATTTGCTTCTTTGTCCGCCTTTTTTTTATTGCCTCTGTCTTGTTGATTTTTTTGCAGTTAACTTATTGAACAATCTTCCTTAGTGAAAGTAGATATTGTTTTTTGGGAAAGAGTGAGGTATAATTTTTTTTACTATACTGTGTTTCTAGTGTCGTAAATTGAACTTTTTCATTGAGGCAATGTTTGCGTTATGGAAGAAAAAAATATAAATTGTTGGGAATTCAAGAAATGTGGGCGTGAGCCTGGTGGAGAAAATGCATCTATGAACGGAGTTTGCCCGGCTGCTATTGAATCCAGAGCAAATGGTATTCATCAAGGTATGAATGGCGGGCGCTGCTGTTGGGTGATTAGTGATTCTTATTGCAAGGTCAGTGGGAAAGGTGATCTTTCCGGTAAGTTTCTTGAGTGCAGAAACTGTGAATTTTATGCCATAGTAAAAGATTCCAGTCAGTTGCTTGTTGTTGCCTAGTATAGTTTTTTTAATAAAACGTAGGCGTTTTTTGATGTGCTCATGTGGCTGATGAGTTTTTAGAGGAAAGGTTGTTTTGAGGTCCCGGTGTGAACGCATCGGGATTTTTTTTGCCTGGCAAGGGATGCCTTGCTTGCCCGTTTTGGGAAGATATGTCCAGCTGGCGGAGATTGGTTAGTCGAATGCTGAAAGTTGGGCGGAAAAAATACCTTTTTTCCAGTTCTTGCCTTTTTGTATAAAAATATTGTACAATAGGACATTATGGCGGATGTGAGGATAACTGGAGTGCTATCGTGAGGCTGGATGGCTCTGTAACGGATTTAACGTGGTGTACCGCGATGCCTATCATGATCAAAAGAATAACATACCTACTTCTGTTTTTTGCGATTTTTTTGCTGGCTGGCGGACGAAGTGAGGCCAGTTCCCGCTTTCCGATTTATCAGATTATCGCACCTAACGTGCAGTTCTGGGAGAAAATCTACGGTACATATACAAGTAATCAGGGTGTATTGCATGACAAGAAAGATTTAAGTATCATCTATGCTGTTATAGATTTTGTACCAAGAAGGACACCGGGAGCTGGCACTGTGAATGCGCAGCTTGAAAAGATAGTCCGCATGCGTCATCAAAAGATTCTTAAAAAATTTGCTGACGGTAGAAAGCCGAGCACAAAAGAAGAGAAAAAAGTTTATGCCCTTTTTAAGGGAAAGCAAAGGCCTGCGGTCTTTCGTAAGGCCAGTGAAAATCTTCGCTTACAGACCGGGCTGAAAGATACTTTTCGTAAAGGAGTTATTCGCTCCGGGGCATACATGCCGCTCATTAAAAAAATTATGCGGGCACGCAACCTGCCGGTGGAGCTCGCTTACCTCCCCCATGTTGAATCCTCCTTTAATCTCAATGCTCATTCCAAGGCAGCTGCTGTTGGTCTTTGGCAGTTTACCAAGCATACAGGGCGAGAATATATGACAATTAATGAATTGGTTGATGAGCGTTTTGACGTGTATCTCTCTAGTATGGCGGCAGCACGATTTCTCAAAGAGAACTATCGTCAGCTCGGTTCCTGGCCTTTAGCCCTGACTGCCTATAATTATGGCCGGGCTGGGATGGTTCGCGCCCAGAAAAAATGGGGGACCTATCCAAGAATTATCGCCAACCATCAGACCGGAATTTTTAAATTTGCCTCGAAAAATTTCTATTCTGAGTTCGTCGCAGCTGTTCGCGTGGCTAGGCGCTTGGAAAATGACCGGTCTCTGGTTAAGGACCGTCCTTGGATTAATGTCACCTTTCGTTTGTCTAATTATGCTCCTGTTGCACAACTGACCAACTACTTCGGGGTAAGTGACGAAGAGTTTGAGCGGCTGAATCCGGCTATTCGAGATTCGGTCCTTGAAGGAAGGAAATATATTCCGAAAGGTACCTTGGTTCGTCTGCCTGCGACAAAACGTATCCGCAAGCAGATAAAGAATATTCCTTCCCGGCTGTTGTATGCTCGGCAGATTCGTGATAAAGAATATAGGGTCAGGAAAGGAGATACTGCTCTCAGTATTGCGAAAAAATACAAGGTGCCTTTAAAAGGGCTTGTTCAGGCCAATGGTCTGGGCAAGAAGGCAAAGATACGTTTGGGGCAGAAATTAAGAATTCCCTCTTCTGTGACCGCTGTAAAGTCGAAGATCCGTAGTAATGCAATGATTACCTTGCAGGCCACCCCGAAAGAGAAGGTGAATAAGAAAGGAAAAGTTTCTGTTCAAAAGGAGGCAAGGAGAGAGGGCGTAAAGGACGTTCGATTGGCCGTTGCTGACAGTGGTAATAGTATTCTTACTTTGAATGAACTTTCCAAAAGAACGCCATAAGTAGAACCTCAGTTCTTGGGGGTGAACCTCAATAGGATATCTCAGTATTAGTTCGCTCTTCATTGATGGTACTCCACCGTCTGGTTATTCCGCTCAATAAAATATTTTCAACGCAACTTTTTATGATGACGCACTCCTCTACCCAAGCCGGGGCAACTGTAAATCCGGCTATGCAGCTCGGAGCTTTGAAAAAAGGGGGCAGGATCAGTCGTTGGTCCTTTGGCTACTGCCCTGAAGAAAAAAAGATTACCGGGATATTGCGTAGCCTGCTTCGTATCCTGTTGATTATGGTACATGAGTTCAGCAATACTCATATATCTCTCCGTGCCTCAGCCCTGACTTTTTCCATTATGCTGTCCATGGTGCCTTTGCTGGCGATGAGCACCGCCATTCTGAAAGGATTGGGCAACGGCGACCAGATGCGGATAGCCGCTTATCGCTTTATTGATCAATTGGATCCAGAAGCGGGGCAGGAGGAGCAGGCTTTGCCGACCGAATCTTCTTTACCAATTCAATCGGCAGACACGGTGGATGATTCGGCAGAGCTTGTCGAGGTAGAGGCTATAAAGGCAATAGAGGTAATAGGGGAGACAGAGGCGATACCGCAGGAACCTCCTCCCTCTCTCAATCGTCATTTGCATCAGGCTATTGATACGATTTTTGATTATGTGGATAATACCAATTTTGCCGCCCTTGGGGCTTTTGGTATCGCAGGTCTTTTGATTGTGGTGGTCATGGTGTTGAGTTCGGTAGAAGATGCCATGAATGCTATCTGGCATACCCGACGCGGTCGTTCCCTGTTCCGGAAAATCATGGATTATCTGGCTCTGCTTGTGCTCTTGCCTATATCGGTCAATATTGCCCTGGCAGGCGATGCTATTCTGGAATCTCCTAAAATAATGGAGTACATCACCACTTTTATTCCGTCAGCCTGGGTTGTGCAGATGCTTTTGAAGTTGCTGCCGTTTATCTTTATTACCTTGTCCCTGATGATGATGTATCTTTTTTTCCCAAATGTTAAAGTTAAGACCACAGCAGCCTTTGGCGGTGCCTTATTTGGCGCGATTTTTTGGTTCATTGTCCAGCGTGCCTATGTGGTCCTCCAGATCGGAGTGGCGAATTATAATGCCATTTACGGATCCTTTGCTACGGTTCCGCTCTTTCTGGTGTGGATTCAGTTGGGCTGGATGTTCGTCCTGCTCGGTGCGGTTCTGGCCTATGCTATTCAGCATCGCAATAGCTATCAGCTGACAGGGGCTGAAAGTAATGCTCGGCAGGATCTCCAGCGGACCTTTGATGTTTTGATCACGGTCTATAATAACTTTGCATTAGGCCGCGCTACCGTGCTAGAACAACTTATGGAGCAATGTCAGGTAGTGAATGAGACTGATCTGGCCCGCTCTTTGGATTTGCTTGTTCAGGGGGATATGCTGCACGAGATTGAGCAGAATGATGTTGCTGCCTTTATTCCCTGTCGTCCTCTTGAGCAGGTCGATTCGGCTCGGATTATCCGGCTGATACTCGGGAAAGAGGGGGAAGCGGACTCGGTTGGCGGGCATCTTGCTGATCAGGTTATTCAAGCTGCGGAAAAGGTTCTTCCGGCAGAAGATTTTCCAGATAATTATCTGACCAAGCGTCTTGCTCACCATGAGAGCGGAGCATAAAATTAGGGAGGTTGCATTACGCGAACAGCTTGAGCTGATTGTAGCAGGTTGTAGCAATACCTGAGCCATATATCCCTCTTCAAGAAACACTCTGTTGTTTCCTTTTTTACTCTGTTTATGATAGAGTAGGCAGGGAGTAAGCCTTTCAATCATATTCGTCTGAGAGAGCAGGCGGAGAGTAATCTTAATATTTTCCCCATTCAGTCTCTGTGTTGACAGGTGCTGTACAAAATTAAAAAGAAGCGAGAACAAAAAAGCGTTTTTTCGTGCAGCTCCGGGGCCTGTTCCACATATTTATAAGCCTCCTTCCCTTGGAACAGGGCGGTTCAGTTGAGAATGATGACGTGCTGTGTAAAACAATGATCGGAGAAATTATAGCGATCGGCAACGAGCTAACCTCGGGCCGGATAACTAATACGACCAGTGCCTTTGCTGCCCGAGAGCTTTTTCGGGCTGGCCATGAGATTTATGCCATGCACACCATCGGGGATACGCCCAAATTGATCGGCGAAGCCCTGAAGCGGGCAATCCGGCGGGTGGATTTTGTGATTGTTACTGGTGGGCTGGGGCCGACTACGGATGACTTAACCAATGAAGCTGTCGCTGAAGCTTTACAGCGTCCGGCCACCTTGAACGAGGCTATCCTGGAAAAAATACGTTCCCAGTTACAGGATCCTGATGGACAGCTTGATGCTTTGGAAAAGCTGGCTTGGTTGCCTGAAGGGGCCGAGGTGCTAAGCGCAGAGGAAAGGATGGCTGGTCATTTGCTCGTGCATGATGATATTCCTATCTTTTTTCTGCCCGGAGTGCCAATACAGGCGCAAAAATTGCTAGTAGATATTGTCCTACCGCGTTTGTCCGGCTGGAGCGGTTGTAATAAATATCAACGGATGCGCTTGTATAAGACCGTGGGGCTGCCTGAATACAAGATCAACCAGCTCCTTATTCCGTTAGAGCAGGAAAAACAGGTGGAGGTTGGCTATTATCCTGTAGATTTTGAAGTGCATGTGAGCCTGAGCGTCTCAGGCAGCAGTGCCGAGGAAGCGGACACCCTGCTTGCCGATGCTGAGCAACGGATTCAGGAAGTCTTGAGGGATTATATTTACGGTACAGATAGGGAAACCTTGCCTGAAGTAGTGGGCAATCTGCTCCGGGAAAAACGCCTGATGCTCTCCACAGCAGAATCTTGTACCGGTGGCTTAATCAGCTCGCAACTGACCTCTGTTCCAGGCAGTTCAGAATGGTTTGCTGGCGGGGTGGTGGCCTATTCCAACCATGTCAAGGAGGTTCTCCTTAATGTGGATCGGGACTTGCTCCGCAATTACGGGGCAGTCAGTGGGCATGTGGCTAGGGCTATGGCGGCTCGACTTGCGGCTCGGGTGGGTGCTAAGATTTCCCTTTCTATAACTGGCATTGCTGGGCCGGGCGGCGGTACAAAAGAAAAGCCGGTGGGCACTGTGTATATAGGCCTCTTCTATAAAAACAAGGTCAAGGATACCCTGCATCATTTCTCCGGCGGGCGGAAAGAGATTCAGGAGATGACCGCTCAGACCGCCTTGGATATGGTGCGGCGGGTTTTGTTGGCAGATAAGGTGTAAGAAAAATGGGTTCTCAATTTTCTCTTGCTTTCAAGAGCGTCTTTACAGTGAGGAAAAATTGCTTTCAGGGGAGGAAAGGAGGCAGCAGAAAGAAGAAGGAGCTTGGGACAGAGGGAATAGACGGAGCAATTTTACGTTTCGACGAACGAGTAAGGAGAAAATTTCATGGCAGCGGCACAGGATAAACAGGCAGAAGGAAGGCTGAAGAGCGTTGATAATGCCATCAGTCAGATAGAGCGGCAATTCGGCAAAGGGGCCATTATGCGCCTCGGAGAGCATGAGCGGGAAAATATTCCGGCTATTTCCACCGGTACCTTGGGAATTGACATAGCCCTTGGTGTGGGCGGTTTACCCAGAGGCCGGATGACCGAGATCTACGGCCCGGAATCCTCCGGTAAAACCACCTTGGCCTTACACGTTATCGCAGAGGCTCAGCGAGCAGGCGGCAATGCAGCCTTTATTGATGCGGAGCATGCTTTGGATGTCGACTATGCGGAACGATTGGGGGTGGATGTGGAAAATTTGCTGGTCTCCCAGCCGGATTTCGGTGAACAGGCTTTGGAAATCTGCGAATTATTGATGCGGAGTGGCGGACTGGATGTCATCGTTATCGATTCAGTGGCGGCTTTGGTACCGAGAGCAGAGATTGACGGTAATGTCGGCGATCAACATGTGGGGCTCCAGGCCCGACTTATGTCTCATGCCATGCGAAAGTTTACCAGCGTACTGCAGCGGACCAATACGGTACTGATTTTTATCAATCAGATCAGAATGAAGATCGGAGTTATGTTCGGTAACCCGGAAACGACCCCTGGTGGTAATGCCCTCAAGTTTTATAGCTCCATCCGCATTGACATTCGCCGTATGACCCAGATCAAGGACGGGCAGGAGGTCATAGGAAACCGCACCAAGGTCAAGGTGGTGAAGAACAAGGTGGCTCCTCCCTTTAAAATTTCCGAGTTTGATATCATCTACGGCGAAGGGATTTCCAAAACCGGCGATCTGCTGGATCTCGGGGTGGAGCAGGAGATCATAGATAAGAGCGGGGCTTGGTATTCCTATAATGATGAGCGTATCGGCCAAGGGCGTGAGAATGCCAAGACCTTTCTCAAAGAACACCCCGACATGCTGGCGGAGATCGACCGTAAGGTCCGGCTGGGATTCGGTTTGCCAGTGTCGGATGTCGCCGGTGCGGTGATCGCCCCCTCCTCCTCTCCTGCCCCCAAAGAGCCCAAGGCTAAGGGTGGCAAGAAAGACGTGGAAGAGTAGGTGGACATTGTTCTCATAGCTGCTATGGCGGCCAATCGAGTCATTGGTCGGGGGAAGACCATCCCCTGGGATATTCGGGGGGAGCAGACTCGGTTCAAGGAGATCACTATGGGCCATAGCCTGATCATGGGGCGCAAGACCTGGGAATCCATCGGGCAGCCCTTACCAGGGCGACGGAATATCGTTGTAACAAGAAATCCAGAGTTTCAGGCTCTGGGCGCTGAGGTTGTTCATTCGCTGGAGCAGGGGTTTGCGCTGGCTGAGGATGGAAAAAAGGTCTTTGTTATTGGCGGAGGTCAGTTGTATCAGCTTGCTTTGGAGCGGGCGGATACGCTGATCCTGACCGTACTTGAGCAGGAGGTTGAAGGCGATGTTTTTTTCCCGGCATTCTCCTGCCCGCCCTTTGTGCTGGTGCGGACAGAAAAAGTGGAAGAGCCGGTTCGATATAGTATCCTAACCTATCAACAAAGAAAAGGAACGGCTAAAGGAAGAGCGGAGATAGGGTAGGGGGGATCCTCTCTGTTCTATCGTTGATCCCGGACCACTCGGAAACCCAGGGAATCGCTGCGATGGGTAGGAACATTCAGACCACGAAAGGCAGAGCGAAGGTTTATTACTGAGCCGTACCAGCTGCCTCCTCGGAAACAACGAAGTTCACCATTTTCAGGTCCGGTCGGGTCAACCTTGGGGCTGTTTTGGTAATAGGTCGCGCTGTATCGATCGTTGACCCATTCCCACACATTCCCAGTCATGTCATATAGTCCCCAGGCATTGGGTTTTTTCAGGCCTACCGGATGGGGAAAATTTTCCTTTTTGTTAAATTCGCCTTCTAAAAACCAGATCTCCAGGTCTGCATCTTCCATGTTGAACCAGGCATACTCCGCAGCTTTTTTCAAATTATCGCCCCATAAATAAATGGTTTTGCTGCCAGCGCGGGCTGCATATTCCCATTCTGCCTCTGTGGGGAGGCGATATTTTTGTCCCCCTTCTTTTTGATTCAGCCACTTTATAAAGGCTTGTGCATCTTCCCAGGAAACTGCTGCTACTGCTGCTTTGTCGCCATGCGTATTGGCCTCCCGAAATTTTTCGGTCTCTATTTGATTTCGTTGCTGATCGTTGAGAGATGCCAGGAAAAGTTTAAACTGGCCCAGGGTAACTTCATGTGTTCCTATCTGGAAGCCTTTGCTGATTTGTACTTCATGTTGCGGAGTTTCCTCCTCAAGCGCATTTTTATCTTCTGGAACTTGGGCCGGGCAAGTCGGCCCCTGATGCGGTAAGTCTCGTTGTTCCAGGTCATTGTCGCGTTCTTTGTCGGCTCTGCTGTACATGCAGCTCCCCATGAAGAACGTGCCCGGTGCAATGTTTTGAAATTCCATGCCAATGGAGTTTGTATAATCTGCAGCTTGCGTCACCGAAACAAGAAGGAGAGCCGAGAGGAACACAGCTCCTGAAAGGATACATCTGGTTTTCATTATTGTCTCCTGATTATTATTTCCTGAATTAAAGGCCTCTCCTGTAATGCAGAAACAAGGCTGTAAATTCAGACAAGTTTACTTATCTTTTTTTTCTTGTCAATCAAATTTACAGTTGCTTTCGTCTCGGCTCAGGATAAAATGATAGACGGACTTATATATTATATTAGATCATCCTAAGCAAACAGCTTCGTTTTCCTGACGCCGATTGTTTTTCTTTTAACTCTTTTGGTTCGCCAGACAGCGGAGTAATTCTATCTTAGAATTCAACGAATCATGAAAGTAACAATTATCGGTGCTGGTGCTATGGGCTGTCTGTTTGGAGGGCTTCTCAGCGAACAGGGGATGGATGTTCACCTGATTGACGTGCGGGCAAAACAAGTTGCTGCTCTGAACGATCATGGGCTGACAATTCTTCATCAGAGTGCGGAAAGGAGGATCATGGTACGGGCTGTGACGGAACCGGCTGCAATTCTGGAGACAGATCTGGCTGTGATTTTTGTAAAACATGCCCAGACTGAGGCTGCGGCCCGGACTGCGGCCCGCCTACTGGGACGTAATAGTTATAATGGTTATGCACTGACATTACAAAACGGTATGGGCAACGCTGAGATTATTGCTAATGTCCTTGGAGAGGATCGAGTACTTTGCGGTACCACGGCGCAGGGTGCTATGGTCCTCGGTTCAGGGAAAATTCAACATTCAGGAGTGGGGGAGACGGTTATCGGCATGTGGCGGCAAGGAGGAGAGGCCGTTGCAGGACAATTAGCTGAAGCTTTTACGATAGCAGGGATCAGCTGTCGAGCAGTTGATGATATTGAACCGATCCTGTGGAAAAAACTCTTTGTCAATGTGGGAATAAATGCCATTACCGCTTTGACCGGTCTTCGCAACGGTCAACTTCTCGACTTAAAGGCCAGTCGGTTGTTGATGCAGGATGTTGTCTCTGAGGCAGTGGCGGTCGCCAAGGCGTACTCTGTCAAGGTTCCTGATGATATACTGAAGCATGTTGAGCAGGTGGCCGAAGCCACTGCATCAAATCGTTCATCTATGGGGCAGGATATCGATGGTCAGCGTTCCACAGAAATTAATGCTATTAATGGCTATATTGTCCGTAAGGCTCAGAAGGTAGGACTTGAGGTTCCTGTGAATCAGACCTTGGTACGATTGGTGCAAACTGTACAGGGGCGGTATGCTGCTACCTGATTCAAGGGAAAAAAGTAACTGCCTTGAGTAATGCCCCTATGAGTTTGCTCAAGTCCTCGCTGCTGATAGTGTACGGCGGCATGAGATAAATGAGTTTGTTAAACGGACGAATCCAGACACCCTGATCAAGAAAGAATTTTTGTAAGGCCGCCATGTTCACCGGGTCTCGCATTTCCAAGACGCCGATGGCACCGAGGATTCGGACGTCGGCAACTGACTCCGCATTTTTTGCCGGTTCAAGCTCAAGCCGCAGTTGTTGCTCAATCGCCTTTATTTTTTTCTGCCAGTTGCTGCGTACAAGGAGCTGGATTGAGGCCACCGCAACCGCGCAGGCCAAGGGGTTGCCCATAAAGGTAGGGCCGTGCATGAACAAACCAGGGTTCCCTTGTGAGATAGTTTGAGCAATTTGATCGGAACAGAGGGTGGCGGCCAAGGTCATATACCCGCCGGTGAGGGCTTTGCCGAGGCAGCATATATCTGGGCTGACTCCGGCGTGTTCCGCAGCAAAGAGCTTGCCTGTTCGCCCAAATCCTGTAGCGATTTCGTCACATATCAGAAGAACATCATAACGATCACAGAGCACACGTAGCTCTCGGAGATACTGAGGGTGGTAAAACCACATTCCGCCAGCGCCTTGGACTATCGGTTCGAGGATGACTGCAGCGATTTCTGCATGATGCTCTGCTAAAAGTTCGCTTATGGACGCAATGTCATTTTGTTGCCAGTCCTTGTCGAGCTTGCTGAACCGGCATTGCGGGCGGGGAGCAAAAAGTTGCTCAGGCAAGGCCTCTGAAAAAACGGCATGCATCCCGGTGATCGGGTCACAGACCGACATAGCATGAAAGGTGTCGCCGTGATATCCCCCGCATACAGTTAAGAATCGCTTTTTTTTTCTCAACCCCCTAGCTTGTTGGTACTGAAGGGCCATTTTTAAAGCCACTTCAACAGATATTGAACCGGAGTCACAGAGGAAAACTTTGTCCATCCCTTTTGGAGTTAGCTCGACCAACAGGCGGCAGAGTTCAATTGCTGGCTCATGAGTGAGTCCTCCGAACATGACATGAGCAACCTTGTTTGCCTGTTCGTTGAGTGCAGCATTAAGAACCGGGTGGTTATATCCATGAATAGCTGCCCACCATGAGGACATGCCGTCAATGAGTTCTCGTCCGTCCTCTAAGGTGATGCGGACGCCGTCTGCCGATTTGACCAGATAGACTGGCAGCGGGTTATGCATGGAGGTGTAGGGGTGCCAGATATGTTGTCGGTCAAAGGATAGCTGTTTGCTTATATTGATTTTTTCTTCAGGAAGCATTTGTTCAAGAAGCTCTTACTCTTTAGTGGGGATGGCTGGCAGAACATCCGTGGGGGAATGCATAAAAAAAGACGAGGGCAATCCTGGTACAGGTTACCTTCGTCTCTATTGGTGGTAGGGCTCTGTGTTTAAACTAGTTGAAATCGCTGCTATTTCTTTCCGGGATCATTTTTGTCGGCGGAGCCCTTTACTTCGTCTGTTGTTTTTTGGGATTGTGCATTGCCCGCATCCTGCTTACGGGAGCTGGAATGAATTTCGCCTTCAAGGGAGGCCCCAGATTCGACAGTGAGATTTTGTGACTTCAGAATGCCGTGTATTTCTGAGGTTGCGTGAGCTGTCACTACCTCTGCCATAACATTTCCTTCAACTTTTCCGTGGCAGACCAAGGTGGTTACGGTAATATTACCCGTCACCTGAGCAGTATCGCTGAGGATGAGATATTCTCCGGTAATGTCCCCCTGTACCGTTCCATCAAAGCGAGCTTTTCCTTTAAAGCTAATCTCGCCCGTAATAACCATTTCCTTGGCAAGAACGCTCGCTATGGGATCTTTCTCGTTTTTCACTGATCGTCTCTCCTGAGGTGCGTTTATTTCATTTCTGGTCGGCTCGATTTTTTCTTCTTTCTTATTAAATAAGGCCATCGGTGCAACGTCTCCTCATCGCCTGTTATTCAGGTACGGTAAATGATAGTTTGGCTACAGACAGATATTTTTTCGGATTGATTGGTTTTCCTTTATAGCGAACCTCATAATGCAAATGAGGACCTGTGGAGCGTCCGGTATTGCCCATGAGACCTATCAGTTGTCCACGTTGGATTTTCTCGCCCTGTTTGACCAGTCTTTTATTCATATGTCCAAATACGGTTTCATAACCGTTGCCATGACGTAGAATTACAAAATTACCAAAGCCATTTTTGTCATAGGAAGAGATCCTCACGATTCCATCTGCGGTTGCCTTAATTTTTTGCCCTATTCTTCCCTTAAGATCAATACCTGCATGAAATGCCGGACGATTATTGAGTGGGTCGGAGCGACGACCGAACCCGCTGGTTAATCTTCCTTGCATGGGATATCCAAGAGGCATCCTTCTGATAGTCTTTATATATTTATCGCTTCGTGTCAATAAGCTCTCGCTATATTTTTCATCAATAGCTATGAAGGGGCCACCACTGTTCGCTGTATTTTTCTTGCCGACTTTTACATCCACCCCGATTCGGCTCATGACCGACTCAATCATCCGGCTACGTTCATCAAGGCGGACGGCTGTTTTTTCAAGAAGCTCTTGTTTTTCCTGTTTTTCCTGTTCAAGCTCTGCCAGCAGTCCTGAGATTTTAAAAACAGTTGATATATCAGCTGAGGCGATTTCTTCTTCATAGCGGCAGATAATCGCCTCTTTTTCTTCCTTGAGGTTTTGGATATGCGCGTGATATTCATTCTCCTTGGCTTGCCAGGCGTTTTTTTGCACTGTAAGCTGTTCTTTCAGGTTCTGTTCAAAATTTTCTGATAGTTCTTTGAGTGCATCAGCCTGAAGAGTAGTTTTGAGAGCAAGAGAATTTCTTTCTTGAAAAAATCCGATTCCCAGCCAGGTACCAACAGCCAAGGCTGTCAGGGTGGAGAGCGTAACAGCGAGAATTATAGCGACATGATCCCGGCGAACAACAAAGGATAAGCCACCTCCCACTTCACCGGTTATGACAAGATGAAGCTGCTTAGGGATCATTGAATATGCTATCTTTTTCATGAGATGCGTAGAAAATTATTTTAATGACAAAGTATCTTTTAAAAGACGGCTTACTACTACTATGTAGTCTATACTAAGAGCCTGTCTGGAGGCAACTCAAAAAAAGAAAAAACTATGGGCGACAACGAAATTATTTTTGTGCCCTCTGTTCAAGGCAGGAGTTTTTCATAGGTTACAGGTCAAGAACCCATTCCGGTATTCGGTGCAAAATATAGTTTGTTACTTCTTCTTTCCCTTTGTCACCCTTTGTCGGTTTTGCATCCTGTACAACCTCGTCGAAATCAAACCAGCATAGCTCTCTATCTTCTTTTGAGTATACCGTAAAAATTCGATGTGTTGCGTCATCAACATCCTCTTCTTCCTGAATGGCTCCTACGATATTTACAGCGTCTTCAAAAGGAAGAAAACGAACTTCGTCATTACTCACAATATTCTCCTGTCAGTATTACAAAACCATACCTGATGTGCTCAGGTAAACAACTTTGCCTAATTTTTCAAGAAAAGAGAAGGCTGTACTTTTATTAGATAACAAAAAAAGGGCGGAAGAAAAAGTTTCTTCTCGCCCCAAAAATAACCAGTAGGCAGTTCAGGCAGGCTTGACAACGGCTCCAGAACGAATGCAACGAGTGCATACGAGTAAGCGGGCTGTCTGACCGCCATCCGTTACGGTTCTGACTTTTTGCAGGTTTGGTAACCAGCGCCGTTTGGTTTTGTTATGGGCATGGCTGACATTATTGCCAGTTACCGGTCCTTTTCCACAAATTTTGCATTTACGCGCCATGATATATATACTCCTTGCAACGGGTTATTTGTTAAAAGCAATATTATACATACAGGATCAAAAAAGGCAATGTTTTTTCTATATTTCAGCCCATTTTTCGATCCGGCCAGATATGCTTCCATTTAGGAGAAAAATACGTTGAAATCGGCCGAGGACATTTTTGATGCCATCTTGGCAAGATGGTTGAAGGGGGAGGGGGATTACCTTCCCAATAACAGGTTTGTAGCATATAATATCAAAGATATATACTCTATTTTTTTCGAATTTTGGACATAAATGACAGGGAAACTGCATGGTGAATACGGTTAAGGTACTTATTGTTGATGATAAAATGAATAATCTCATTGCTCTAGAAGAGATTGTTGGCGATATTGATGCAGGCTTTATCAAGGCGACCAGCGGTAATGATGCTCTTCGAGAGGTTTTAAAGCATGATTTTGCCTTGGCGATTCTTGATGTACAGATGCCGGAAATGGATGGGTATGAACTGGCCCGGCTGATTAGAAACAGAAAACAGACCTCGAAGCTCCCTATTATTTTTCTCTCCGCGATTTATTCCGACGATTTTCACGTTTTTAAAGGGTACGATTCTGGGGCGGTAGATTTCATCACCAAACCATTTTTACCGGAGATTCTCATCGGAAAAATTCGTTTTTTTATCCAAATATATCTCCAGAAGATCAAGTTGAAAGAGACTATTCAGGAGCTTAGAAAGACCAAGCAGCTGGTTTTGGAGCAGAATAGGCAGCTGAAAAGGCTTTCCACCCATGATGATCTTACAGGGCATTATAATCGGCGCCACCTTGTTACTTCCCTAGAGCAGGAGTTTGTTCGTTGCCGCCGTCATGGAACAGAACTTTCTCTTGTCATGCTTGATCTTGATCACTTTAAAAATATCAATGATAATTTCGGACATGAGTTCGGTGATTATGTGCTGAAAGAATTTTCTGCTCTTTTGCGGGAAACCGTTCGCGAATCCGACCTTGTGTTTCGTTTCGGCGGAGAGGAATTTATTGTTCTTTTGCCTCAAACTGCTGTGGACGGTGCTGCGAAGACGGCAGAGAAAATACGTCGGAACTGTGCAGAAAGGGTGATTGATAACGGAAAGCATGCTGTAAAAATTACAGTCAGCATCGGGGTGACTTCCTATAATAAAGAGCTGCATCAAACAACAGATTGTATGATTGCTTTTGCTGATGAGGCATTATATCAGGCAAAGGACTATGGCAGAAATAGGGTTGTTATTCATCAAGGAAAAGGCAATCTTCGGGAGCAGGATGTATCTTCAGGAGAAGGGGTATGAGGTTTAATCTTGGGGCAAAATTGATAGTTTCTCATCTCGGTATGGGAATACTCCCCTTGTTGTTTATCAGTGGAATACTTTGGATTACAGCTTCGGACAGCTTGGAAATGATCGGTGACAAGGGTGCAGCTGCTGTGGAAAAAGCAGCACTGGATCAACTCGAAACAATATGCCGTATCAAAAAAGAACAGACTATATCTTTCTTTGAGGTACAGGAAGGACAACTGAGCATAGTGAGGAGTGCTCCTTGGGTAGAGCCTTTTTTTAATTCGTTGAATCAGGTGTTCACCGAGGAGGATAATTCGGTGAATTCCAGATCCTGGCATTGGCTTGCCAAGAAACACGACGCCTTGATTATGGATCTTTGTGCTAAACTCAATTGGCGTGATATGTTTTTGATAAATTCCAGCGGCTATATAGTTTATTCTATGACTAAGGGTGGCGATCTCGGCATGTCTCTTCGTGAAGAACCTCTTAAATACAGTTCGTTCGGGCGGTCATTTGCCGAGTTACAAGGTGATTCGAGCGGTAAAGTCGTGTTTGGGGATTTTGCTCCTTACCCTCCCTTGCATAATGCCCCAGCAGCCTTTTTGTTAATCCGTCTGAGTGAGCTGGAAGACGCATATATGGCCGTACAGATAGACACGGATGCAATAAAGAAAATAATGGCGTCAGCTTCTGACAAAGATCATACCTTGGAGGCCTATCTGGTTGGTCCGGATGGTTATATGCGTTCCGACTCTATTCTCAAACCGGAAAAGTACAATGTTATGACCTCGTTTGGGCAAGGTAATAAAGTGAATACCCAAGCCCTTCAAAATGCCCTGAAGGGTGAAACGGGTGTCGGGATCATTAAAGATTACCTCGATAATAAGGTCCTATCGTCCTGGACACCGGTTGATATTTTCGACACACGATGGGCATTGATATGTGAGATTGATGAAGTCATAGCGATGAAGGCAAAAGCTGAGATGACAGCAGTGAGTGTCGATGCTGATAAGAAAGTGAAAAATTGGACCATTGCTGGATTTTTGTTGACCTTGCTGGTCGTGGGAATGATTGCTTTGCTCATTGTTCGTTCGATCAGTCGTCCTATTGTTCAGGCAGCCGGAATTGCGGATAGTATCGCGGCCGGTGATTTTTATCGACGTCTTGATATGCAGCGCTCGGATGAAATCGGTCAGATGGCAAATGCCCTGGACCGTATGGTGGAAAAAGTAGCAGGGAATTTTCAAGATAAGGTTGCAATGGCTGAGCTGTCTGATCAGATGCGTGGGGAGCAGAATATGCAGACCTTAGCTAACCATATTATTGCCCATTTGGCCAAATTTCTCAATGCGCAGATGGCTTCTCTATATCTTGTTGACCGCTTCGGGGCTGCCATGACATTAACGGGAAGCTACGCCTTTCATAAACGGAAGGGGCTGAAGAGCAGAATAGGAATTGGCGAAGGGATTGCCGGACAAGCCGCTCTTGAGAAAAATATGATTTCGGTCGCTAATCTCCCGGATGACTATGTTTGCATCAATTCTTCCATAGGAGAATCAGCCTCCTGTAATATTCTTGCAGTGCCTTTTATCCATGAAAGAGAAGTGCTCGGTGTACTTGAATTTGCCTCCTTCAGAGCGTTTTCAGAAGCGCAGATGGAGTTTTTAGACAGTGTGACGGAAAATATCGCGATTGCTTTCCATTCAGCATTGAATCGTCAGGGAGTACAGGATCTCCTTGAAGAGACTCGTGAACAGGCTGAGGAATTGAAGCAGCAAAGTGAAAAACTGATGGCGACAAACGAAGAGCTGGAGTCGCAAACCATAGCTCTGAAAAAATTTCAGCAGGAGTTGGAAGTCCAGCAGGCAGAGTTGAAAGAGACCAATGCCGCTCTTAAAGAAAAATCGGAAGCCCTGATGTTGGAAAAGAAAAAGATAAGGAAACGTAATAAAGAACTTATTGCGGCAAAGGGAAAGATAGAGGAGCGTTCAAAGGATTTTGCCTTGGCCTCAAAATATAAATCCGAATTTTTGGCTAATATGAGTCATGAGCTGCGTACCCCTCTTAATAGTTTATTGCTACTTGCCCAGTCTCTCAGGAATAATAACTCACCGATTGGTCAATAAAAAATGCATATAATTAATTAACTTAATATCGACAAATCAAAATGTTACAAGAATAGTCGATATTATTGCCGTATTTGCATAAATATTTTTCAAGCACTTTTTATAGTTATTTGATAATTTTTCCTAAACAAGAATTATCTTAACGCGCTGTTTTTATGAATATTCAGTTAACATACTGATCTTACTCGACAACACATCAAATCATTGTTTTGAAAGAAAAAAGAATTAATTTAATTACTGAAATATTAACCAATCGGTGAGTAATAAAGACGGTAATTTGACGGAAAGACAGCAGAAAGCGGCAAGTATTATTGTTGAATCCGGGAAGAATCTCCTTGACCTTATTAATGAAATTCTCGATTTGTCCAAGATAGAGGCTGGGCAGGTTGTCAAAAATGTGGAAGAGGTGTTACTGGCCGACCTTGCCGAAAATGCGCAAACTTTGTTCAGCCATATGGCTGAAAATAAGGGGGTGGCTTTTTCTGTCACTCTTGCTGATGGCATACCATCGTCAATATGTACTGACCGTAAGCGCGTCGAACAGATCTTGAAGAATTTTCTCGGCAATAGCATGAAGTTTACCTCGGAAGGCCGGATTGATCTGGTTTTTTTACGAATGAAGGCAACAGCGCCGGTTCGATCGGAGACCTTGCAAGCTGAGCAATCCATTGCCATCTCTGTGGCAGATACAGGTATAGGTATCCCGGCTGAAAAACAACGGGCTATTTTTGAGGCATTTCAGCAGGCCGACGGTTCAACAGCTCGGAAATACGGTGGCACCGGACTTGGTCTCTCAATTTCCAAAGAACTGGCCGCACTCCTTGGTGGCGAAATTGGCCTGGTCAGTGAGCCGGGTAAAGGTTCTGTTTTTACTCTTTATCTACCTGTTGGTAATGAAAAAAAATCAGAAAAGGAAGAGGAGTGGCAGCAGATTGAACAGCCCTTGGTGTTGAAGGCAGAATCTGTGCCGGTGCCGGTACATGAGAATAACCTGAAACAACAGATCATTGCTGGCCTCTATGATCGGGACACGATATTTCAGGGAAAAAAGGTACTTCTTGTTGATGATGATATGCGCAATGTTTTTGCCCTTTCTGGAGTTCTTGAGCAAAAAGGTATGGAGGTCGTGATTGCTGAAGATGGAAAAAGAGCATTGGAGATGCTTGTTCAGGAAGAAGGTATTGATATCGTACTGATGGATATGATGATGCCGGAAATGGATGGATGCGAAGCGACCAGGAAAATTCGGGAGAAAAAGCAATTCAAGAAACTAGCTATAATTGCCCTGACTGCCAAGGCGATGAAGGATGATCGAGATAAATGTCTTGAAGCAGGTGCTAATGATTATCTGACAAAACCGGTTGATGTGGAAAAGTTGTTATCCATGATGCATGTCTGGCTTTATAGATAGTGTGCGTCTCAGGGGAAGGGTAACCTAGAGTGAATTAGCTCAGGTGCTCATATCAAGTGGGAAAAGGAGAAATCGTTTGGGAACGTTATTTGTTTGTTATGCTGACTCTATACAGTAACGATACGTTGCAATGTTAATCCATGCTTTTTTAGGAGGCGCTTATGTGTTCAGGTTTAAATTTCACCAAAATTAATCGGAAGAGGAAAGAGCTGATAACTTCAATTTTTGCACGATTCGGTTCTGTAGATGCCGGAAAAAAACGAGTTACCGCTGTCGCAGGAGGTGGAGTCCAAGGAAGCGACAGTCTGGATATCGGTCAGAATGAAAAAAATGATCGGATCGTGCCCTTTGCCCCTACTCGGTAAAGGAAAGCAGTTAGAAGAGAGAGGAGCCGCGTGGTGGCGGCCCCTCTTCAGAGTCAGGTGAAATTCAATTCAACAAGATTTAAAAAAAGTATTTCACACCTACGTTTACTTCGAAGCGATCCAGAGTGGTTTCCTGTTCAATCTCTATTGTTGTTCCCTGCGGCGTTTGTCCGCTTCCTGCCACGTCGGCATCCCCGATGCTGTATTGCCCTGCCAGAAAAACAGTATATTTCTCACAGACAGGATACTCCACTCCTGCTGTCAGGAAGTAAAACATACTGTCGTCCATCTCCCCGCTCATCCCTTGGGCAAGAATGAATTCGCTTTCCGTGGAGTCGTTCAAGGAATAACCTATGCCTGCCCCGATATAGGGGTCTACGACATTCGTATCAAAATGGTAGTTCACGCCCAGAGAAATAGGAATGTGGCCGTGCTCTCCAAGTATATTATCCTCTTCGTCGGTTACCTCGACGTCCGGGATATATTCTATACCGAGGTTAAAAGAAAAATCGTTGTAGTATTTACTGAGGATTATTCCAAATTTAAAGGCAGCTTCGTTTTCCGTTTCATGAGTGATTTCAGGGGAGTATGGGTCTGGTCTTTCTTCGCTGTCAAAATTAGCCATACCTATATATCCACTGATCGCCCAGTCGCGATGTGACATCTGCTGTGTCTGCTGTCCTTCTTCCTGTTCAACTTTTTGGTTTCCAGCATAGGACAGTTGAGCGCTACTCGCCAGCAGAAGTACGGCGCCTGCTGCTATCACTTTTTTCATTTCTTTCTCCTGTGTTGTGGGGGGCAGCATTGATTAAATAGTTTATTACACCAATATTTAAATATACTGAACAGAAGGGAAGGAAGTAAACAAAAAAATATGATAGGAAAAATATTTGTACATGGGTGGGGTGCTCGATAGTGATCGATTTTTCAAGGAAAGATTTTCGACCCGAGCTGAGAATACTTAAGAATGCTTGAAGGTGGTGCCAGAGAGATTACTTTTCTATTTGGTATACAGGGAAGAATGGAGTATATATCGCATAGTCTGCGCACTTGCTTGTAATACATGAGAATTCAACAGAATGACAGCTTATATGCCGACTCAACTTTTCCTCCTCCGTCATGGCCCCACCTCTGCGCCGCCGGGCTGTTTTGCTGGCAGCAGCGACGTTCCCCTGTCCGGTCAGGGGCTTGCCCGTTTAGATAAGATCAGCGCCCAGTTGAAGGATGTTGATTACTGGTATTGCAGCCCCATGCTGCGTACCAGACAGACTCTGGATTACTTGCAGCAGAAAGGATGTTCAGCGGGAGAATCTCTTTATGATGAGCGATTGCGAGAGATTGACTTCGGACGCTGGGAACTTCAAACCTTTGCTGATATTGCTGCGAAGGATGAAGATCATCTCGCAGCCTGGAATCAATACTTGGATTTTGTCTTTCCTGAAGGGGAAGCCGTTTCGGCCTTTATTCAACGAGTTGAGGCTATGCTTGCGGTCTTTAGCGGGATGGAGAGCAGTGTCGATACCAGCACTAACGCTACTAACACTGTGGCTGTCGTGACCCATGGTGGTGTGATTCGGACCATGATCTGTCTTGCTTTGGGAATCTCTCCGCGCAATTATCTTCTATTCGATGTTCCACCCGCTTCATTGACCGTCTTGGAGTTGTTTTCCGAGGGAGGGGTCCTGCGCGGGCTGAATCTTTGAGTCTCTTTGAATTCTCAGCATATCCCGATAAAATTCTTCCACCGTTCATGAGAGGTGAGGTTATGAGTAATCAGCAACCATCCGGTTTCACATCAAAGGCCTGGGAGGCAAATAAAGAGGAAACTGCCAGTATTGTAGAAATTCCAGAGCGTTTTAGGGTCCTCCAAGAGGTCGTGGCCCGATATCAGGGCGTGGCAACGAAGCTGGAGCATCTGCTCTATGAAGTCAGTCATCCCTATCGTAACTGGCAGGTGATTATTACGGAACTGCGACCCTTTGTTTTGAAGAATTTCAATCAGTATCGCAGGCATGATCAAGGGGCTGTCTGTTTTTCCCTGTTTACAGAGATTTTTCTCGATGCTCTCAGAGAATCGAAAAAAAACGGCAAGGTCGTTTCTATGGCTATGGAAGCCATGCTGGCTTATGCTGATAAGCTTATAGCCTCCTTACAAACCGATTCTCTTGCGCTGTATCGGGAACAGCTGGATAGTTTCTTTGACAGGCTGGTTCGTCTTGATGAGATTGATGAAACCGTGATGATGTACATGGTGCAGGGGCATCATCCGATGAAAAAAATGGCCTTGCACCTGATGAAAATAGGTCGTGAAAATGAGGATACCTTTTTTTCCTGCGCCCCCCTTGCCCGGCTGATGAAAAAAGTTTTCCAGCTTAATTACAATTATTGGCTCAGTGAAGAGAATCCTCAGCCTTGGTTTGAATCTCAATGCGGTTCGTTTTGCAGCAGATGGCAGGCAGGATCCCTGTTAACGGCCATTTCTCATGATCGTTTTCAGGAGCATCTGGCGGCCCTTGACCTGATCGATATTGAGGAGGATTCCTATCAGGCGCTCAGTGAGCTCATGGAGCTGCCAGCTCATATCGACATTGTTCGTCTGTATCGGGAAATTCCCAAACAGTTGACTCCTGACACTGATGATGAACAGGAGGCCTCTTTTTCGGAAAACCGAAAGCTCTTTTTTCTTTTTCGGATCATGGATACCTCGGGGCTCTATTTGATTCATGAAGAAAGCCTGCGTGAGATCAATCGGTCTTTGATTCAGCTTATTCGTAAGCAGAGCTTTGAGGAGATTGAGCAGTTTTTTGTCACCACCTTTCAGCTTCTCAAGGCGAATGTACGCAAGTACCCTCATACCTCGTTGCAATGTATTCAGGTGATTGGCGGTGAAGTCTTCAGGCGAAATAATTCCAAGTTGGTGGAGGCCTTTCTCTTTGAGACAGTCCGCTTCGGGTTTCAATACGCCAATGTCATGGGCGTGGACGAGGACTGGCAGCCCATCACTAATCCGGCCCATCTTGCCAATATTCGGGTTTGGCTGAGCCTGATCATGCAGGAGCCGAAATGGTGTTCTACCCTATTTTCCGCTTTGATTATCAATATTAAGCTTTCTGGAACCTGTGTCAAGGACACCGATCTTTTTCAGCGCGATATCACAGAGCTGCTCAACCATCCTATTATGCCCATTTATAATTTGGCCAAGCAGTTTTCCAAGCTGATGCCGGTTTTCTTTAATGAGATTGGGGCGGAAGGGGAGCTGCGGGATGTCTCGACAGAGCTTGATGAGCTGCATAAACGGCATGACGTTCTTATCCATTTTCTTCGCAAGCAATCCCATGTGGAGTCCTCCAATCTGATTGTCGGTTTTATCAAGGGAATTTTTGTTTTTTGGATAACTCTGGACAAAGAACATTTGCGTCCCTTTCTCCCGGATGAAATTTTGAGTCAGGTGGCCTCGGAAGGGCCGTTTGTTGATGAATTACATGTTTTGACCCAACGGATTCAGCAGGAGTTGGAGATCCATTCCATGGATGAGGTATTGGATTGGAAAAAGGAGGAACGTAATGCTTGGCTTGCCCGGCAGGAGGATATTTCAGCAGGGGAGCGGAAACGTTTCAGTCTCTTGGTCAGAATGTTCAAGTTGCTGCATCATAAATACAGCCTTGGCATGCAGGAGCTTCGTCATCAGCTGCATCATGCGGCTCAGAGCGGCTTTCCAGAAATGGAGGAGCTGTTGGAGGTTCTGGAACAGGGTGATATCTATAGCTGTCTTGATGCTCTGCTCACCCAGCTGGAGCGCTTAAAAGAGATTATTCTCAGTGAGGAGAAGTTTGATCCCAAGGAAGAGATCTATTATAAAAGACATATTGCCGTAGATATTCCCTCGGTCTACGGTCGTTATTCCGAGCGTAAATTCGATGCCCTTGGCCTGACCTTTCGCCTGGAAAATTTGGCGAATATCTATATTGAGCGCCTGACGCGATCTATCAATCTGGGCTTTATCACTCAGGCGACCTTTATTCGTATTTCTAAGTATCTACTTCTGTTCTTGAGGGCACTGAAGGTGGATGGCATCACCAATAGGCGACTGGACACCTACACCAGTCTGCTCAGCTCCTCCATTACCATGAAGCGCTTTACCTATACTCAGCATTTGGATATCGTCCGTGGCTTGTCTGAAGGAGTCAAAGACGTGATCTATGCCTATTACACCAATGTTCATCAGAATAATCTCTCCATGATTATTCCTCAGATAGGGCAGGTGAACCTGCTGATTAAGTATCGTTCGCTTTGGGAAGATTCGGAGATGACTTCCACGATCGATCGTTTGTCCGAGTCCTTTTTCCGAGACCTCATTGCCACTACCTTTGGTTTACAGCATTTGGATAATTTTATTACCCGTATTATCCATACATTGGAGGCGCAAAAAGATATTCTGGATGCCGAGACTATTGATTTGCTCATGACCTATAATCCAGACAAGACGATCTCTTCGTTATATAATGAAAATTTGCGCACCCATAACCTCATCCATCTCGGTAATAAGGGCTTTAACTTGATGGTGCTTGCCAGAGACGGCAAGCCAGTTCCGCCAGCCTTTATCATTACCACAGAAATTTTTCGCTGCTGGCGGGCCGTGCAGGGCTTTAAACGGGCCAGGGATGAATTTATGCAGCGAGTGCGCGGGGCTATCACCACCCTGGAAGAACAGACTGGTCGTTTTTTTGGTTCGCCAAAACATCCCCTCTTGCTTTCTGTGCGTTCTGGCTCGGCCATGTCTATGCCTGGCATGATGACGACTATTCATAATGTAGGCCTAAATGAGGAACTGGTGGAGGAGCTGGTAGCTCATCATCCTGAGAAAAAATATTTTCTTTGGGATAATTATCGTCGTTTTCTCCAATCTTGGGCCATGGCCGGTGGTATGGAACGGGAGGAGTTTCAGGGGGTGATGAATGCCCATAAAAAACAGCACGGAGTGCTCCTGAAGCGGCAGTTTACCCCGGATCAGATGCGTGAGCTGGCCCTGGATTATCAGGCGGCCTTGCGCAAGCGCGGTCGCAGTGCTCCAGAGGACCCCTGGCTGCAATTGATTGGAGCGGTAGAAATGGTCCTTTCTTCCTGGAATACTGCTAAAGCTATGCAGTACCGTCATCTTATGGATGTATCTGATGATTGGGGAACTGCCGTGATTGTTCAGTCCATGGTGTACGGAAATATGAGTGAGCAGGCAGGTAGCGGTGTCCTGTTTACGGCCCATCCCTATCGCAAGGTACGGCGGGTAGCCCTATGGGGCGATTATGCCTCAGGTGACCAAGGTGAAGATATCGTTTCCGGCTTGGTGAACAGCTATCCGGTTTCTGTGGAACAGGCCGAACTTGATGGTAGACCTGTTGATTGCACTCTGGAACGGAAATTTCCAGCTATTTATGCCAGATTGCTTAGAATTGCCCGTGACTTGGTCTATACCAAAGAGTGGAATCCTCAGGAGATCGAATTCACCTTTGAAGGTCCACGAGCCAAGGATCTTTATATCCTTCAGACTCGTGATATGATCACGGTTAAAAAGAAGGAGCGGTTTAATGTCTTTATAGAAACAGAGGCCTTGCAGGATAATATTCTCGGTAAGGGGATCGGTGTGAGCGGCTCTGCCTTGTCCGGTTTAGCTGTCTTTACCGAAGAAAATATTCAGCAGCTGCGGCGGGAGCAGCCGGATGTACCCCTTATTCTGATTCGTCAGGATACCGTGCCTGAGGATATTCGGGAAATTTCTATGGCTGACGGTCTCCTCACAGCCCGAGGTGGGCAAACCTCCCATGCCTCGGTGGTGGCTACCCGGCTGGAAAAGACGTGCGTGGTAGGATGCCGCGATCTTCAGGTTTTTGAAAGTGGCGAATATGCCATGAGTAATGGTGTGCGTATTAATTTCAGTGAGCCTGTCTCAATAGATGGGCGTAAAGGTTTATTTCTTAACGGGATTCATGGGGCTAAGGAGGAGGTGCATATCCTGCCGCTTTGAGGGCTATGTGCTACTAGTTATTGTTATCTTTGACGGATTTTTTTTTAAAAAAAATTTGTACCTTTTTGAGGGATTGACCTATAATAGTTTTTAACAACAAAGGATGTTTGTGAATAACAATGGGTGCTTGTTTAACCTTAACGAACAGAGAAAAGGAGGAGTAATGAAACGCAAATACATAGGCTTGGCGATGGGGCTGGTAGCCGGATTGGCTCTCGCTGCCACATCAGGTTTTGCTCAAGACGCTAAAAAACCTGAATTGCTTTCTTTTAAACCGTCAAACCTGCAATGGGAAAAAACCAAGGCCGAATTTGTTGCGCCGTCTATTTCCACCTGTGCCGGATGTCATCCGAAACAGTACGAGGAATGGCAGGGCTCAATGCATTCTATGTCTTTCCAGGACCCAATCTATCTTGGTGAGTTGAATCTGGCTACTAAAGCAGTGGGCAAGGAGATTGCCAAACAGTGTGAAGGCTGTCATACGCCAGCTGCCTTTGTAATGGGTGAAACAGCAGAGCTGGATTTTAATAATCTCAGCCCGCTGGCCAAGGCCGGTGTTTCCTGTGACGTGTGTCATTCTATTAAGAGATTTACGCATTGGGAGACTCCGTCTCATGAGCCGGAAAACGGCTCTTATGTCCTTTCTCCAGGTCGTGAGAATGCCGACGGCTCTGTTACGCGGACTAAATACGGTCCGTTCCCCAACTACGAGGGGTGCGGTGGCGGTTTCCATGAATGTGTTGAATCTCCCAAGCATTTGACTGCCGAACTCTGTGCGGGCTGTCATCATGTTTACCATTACGACAAACACACTCCATATGAGTATACTTATGGTGAGTGGAAAAAAAGTTTGTATGCTCTAAATGGTATCCAGTGCCAGGATTGTCATATGGTGGATATCGAAACCTTCAAGCGTTCTGCTGATGATTTCATCAAGCCGAAACGCAGTGAGTACCACCATTACTTCAATGGAGCTAATTTCCTGATGTATTTCCTTGGCGAGCTGAAGGCCAAGAAAGAGGGTGATGAAAAACTGGCGGCCAATTTGCGAAATAAGTATCAGATGGCCGTGGAGAGGCTTCAGGCGGCTGCTGAGATTGAAATTGACCCGATGTACAATGAGAAGGGTGACCTGTATAAGATCAGGGTTCGGGTTCACAACCGGCGAGCCGGACATAGCCTGCCGACCTCGTTAACTGCTGTTCGCGAGATGTGGCTTGAAGTCAAAATTACAGATGAGAACGGCAAAGAGCTGATCAAGAGCGGTTATCTGGATGAAAACGGTGAGCTGGACGGTAATACCCATATTTTTAACTCCGAGGGTATGGACATGCATCAGACATTCCAGGTTGATCCCTGGAAAGTCGTGTCCTTTGCCAAGAATAATCTTATTCCGGCCAAGGGATATAGTGATATCGTGTACACGATTCTCTATCCGCCCGGAAAAGGGCATAAACTTGATGTTCATGCGAAACTTCGTTTCCGTCAGGCCGGTCAGGCCCTTGCCGAAAAGCTGCTGACCAATTTGCCAGATGGAGTTGACCTGACTGAGTGGTACGGCTTGACCGAAATTCCGGCTGTCCCGGTGGTTGATATGACTGAGCAAAACGTAACGATTGAAACGATCGGCGAGCCGACTAAGTTGCCGGTTCTTATGGATAAGTTGAAGTATGGTCTTTCGCACGTACCTCCCGAGAAAATAGCGGGTCCTAGTCTTTATGAACAGCTTGGTGGAGAAAAGGCGGTCGATGCAGCGGTTGATATCTTTTATAAGAAAGTCTTGGCTGATTCACGTGTTAACGATTTTTTCAAAGGAATTGACATGGAGCGCCAACTCAAGATGCAGAAAGCATTTCTCACCATTGCCTTCGGCGGACCGAATAATTACACAGGCAAGAATTTGAGAGCTGCTCATGCACCTCTTGTGGCAAAAGGACTGGATGGTAGCCATTTTAGTATTGTTATTGAACATCTAGGAGCCACCCTGAAGGAGCTCGGCGTTAAGGACGAGCTTGTTCAGCAGGCTGCCAAGGTGGCCAACAGTGTCAGAAATGACGTACTTGGTTACTAAAGGGGCTACTGAGTAATCAGTTGACGTTGTTATATCCAATCCGGCATTCCCTCTCGGGATGCCGGATTTTTTTATGCCTTAATCCAGAAGTCTGCTAGAATACTTTTGTTGGCGGATAGTGCAGTATATGGATTCTATCCATTTTGATTATATGGAAAATTTGGAGTTAAATTATGCAGAAAACTATTATCTTCTCCTTTCAGATCAATCCGTTGTGTTTTATGCATGTACTGCTCAATGGTTTGGATATGGCTGAACAGGGGATGGAAGGAAAAATTGTTTTGGAAGGAGAAACCGTTAAATTGGTGCCGGAAATGGCGAAATCAGATCATTTTCTCCATAAGCTGTATATAAAGGCCAAGGAAGAGGGGCTTATTCTTGGTGCCTGTCGGGTCTGTTCCAATAAAATGGGGGTTGCAGAGGCGATGATAGCAGAAAACATTCCGTTGATCGGAGAGATGGCAGGGCATCCGGCAATGGCTGAATATATAAAGGAGGGGTATACGGTTATCACCTTGTAGGTCGGATGTGCAGGAGTATCTTTGAATAGTTTTGAGGCTCAGGCTCGACTGGCCGAATCGGGCAGTTTTGTTTGAGAAATGAAAAAATTATTCTTTCCCACCAGTTTGTTCTCGAACCGCCTGAAAGATAGCTCTCTTTTTGCCGGAGATAATAACAGGCTCGCCTGCGTTGAAGTTTTCTTCCGGTAACTCCGGCTCTACCAGTATATAATGAGTGTGTTGGTGCTCGTCCTGGACCTTAGCCTGCACCGGTTTACCCTGGGTTGCAGTGCCTGCAAGGATAGTTGCTGATCTTCCGATGAGGCTGTCTTCTGACACGGCCCAGGTTTCGTCTTTTGGCATATACCTCTTGAGGAATCCGCCGATGCCCCGAATAAAAGAAATTGCGCAAAAGCAGGCCGGAACTATCGCTATGAGGGGTGGCAGCAGGTTGCTGGTGATCACTTGGACAAGGGCTTGAAGAACCAGCCCGGAAATGCCAAAGATTGTCAGGGCGACCAGGAGCAGGATGAGCAGGGGGACTTCACCAACTCGGAACCAACTGAGAATCTGGGTGAAGGTCGAGGCAGAGCTGACCGGTAGGTCTAACTCTAAATCTGGATCCAGATCCGGGAGCAAAGAGTCAATAATATCTGAGAGCCCTGCTCCAAGGCTGAGAGATATAACCTCTAAGAGAACAAAGGTTATCATTACAGCAAGTGAGAGCGAAAAGGGCAGGTTAGCTGCTTCTGTCAGAAAAGTGAGTATCATATTTCCGTTCGGTATTGTTTTTCAGGCTATGAAAATACTTTACGGAGGGAGGTCTGGCCTGTCAAGGATAACCCTGTGCTTGGGTCTTGACGACTCCTCTGGCACGGAGGGTGTGGTGCCGATTATTCGAGGATTTCCCCAGTCGTTTTTAAGTATGTTTTGTCGTTATTTTTCGGTCTGGTATTCGTTTTGGCGAAGATTTTAATTTTGAATAAAAATATTAATAATTTGGCGGTTCAGCAAGTTGGCTGTCGATAATCTCTGGTAGGGAAGAGAGCGCAGGGAGGTTGCTGTTGTGGACGTAATATAGTATAGGTTGGAAGACTGACTGTCCCATGATAATCAGGAGAAAAACGAGACAAAAAAAAGATATAGAGAACAGTGCCCATGAAATACTCCCGTGTCTGCCTTCACAGCTTCGGCTATGAATTGCCACCCAATGTAGTAACCTCGGCTGATCTTGAGCAACAGCTCTCGTCAGTCTATAGACGATTGAAGCTTCCAGAAGGCCGTCTTGAACTGATGAGCGGTATCCGTAGTCGACGATTTTGGAATCCAGAAACTTTACCCAGTGAGGGGGCTGTTCTCGCCGGACGCAAGGCCTTGCTTGCTTCGGGGCTCGCAGCCTCTGATATTGATTTCATGGTGTTCACCTCGGTGAGTCGGGATATGATGGAGCCTGCCACGGCTTCTTTTGTCCATCACGGTCTCGGTCTAGGGAGTCATTGCCAGATATTCGATATTTCCAACGCCTGCCTAGGGTTCCTCAATGGAATGCTCATGTTGGCCAATATGATTGAGCTGGGTCAGGTTCGCTACGGCCTTATTGTGGCCTCTGAGACTGCCGAAGATCTGGTATGCTCCACCATTGAAAAATTACAAACAGATGAAGCCTTGACTCGTAAGACCATCAAGCCCGCTTTTGCCTCTATGACTATCGGCTCAGGTGCAGTTGCCTTGGTTATGGGTTCAAAAAAGGTCCAGGATACCGGACACCGGCTGGTCGGCGGCTCCTGGAGGGCTAATACCCGCCATAGCGACCTTTGTCACGGTGGTCAGCAGCAGGAGACACAGGGTACCCTGATGACCACGGACTCTGAGTTGCTGCTGGAGAAAGGAGTTGAAACAGCGGAACTCTGCTGGCAGGATTTTCAAAAGGAAACAGGCTGGGATAAAGAGAAGGTTGATCGGTTCTTCTGTCATCAGGTCGGGCAGGCTCATGCCCGGAAGCTTTTTTCTACCCTTGAGCTTGATCCAGAGCGTAACTTTGAGACCCTGCCAGTACTGGGAAATGTGGGGTCGGTATCCGCACCCATCACAATGGCCATGGGGCTCGAAAAGGGCAAGCTTAAAAAAGGGCAACGAGGAGCTCTCCTGGGGATCGGCTCAGGAATCAATTCGGTGATGCTGGGGATTGACTGGTAATGGAACATTCTCCTTCCGGGCTTGCCCAGTACCCTTTTACGCCAAAGACCTTTCAAACAGCCGACGGCCACCAGCTCTCCTATCTTGACGAGGGCGATGGGCCGACCGTGGTCATGGCCCACGGCAATCCCTCTTGGTCCTATCTGTACCGTAACGTGGTAACAGCGTTAAAGCCGAAATATCGGTGCCTGGTGCCGGATCATCTGGGCTGTGGTTTTTCTGATAAGCCGCAGGACTATCCCTACCTTTTGCAAAATCACATTGATAATTTTACGACCCTGCTTGATAGCCAAGGTATTGAGCGCTGTGTTGTTGTGGTGCATGATTGGGGCGGGGCTATCGGGATGGGCTGGGCCGGACAACATCCTGAGCGGGTGGCCGGACTGGTGGTGCTCAATACCGCTGCCTTTCATTCCAGTCGCATTCCCCGACGGATCGCGGTTTGTCGTTGGCCTTTGCTTGGTGCCCTGCTGGTGCGGGGCTTGAACGGCTTTGCCCTGCCTGCCACCTTTATGGCCGTAAGTGAGAAAATGCGACCCGAGATTAAGACAGGTTTTCTTGCGCCCTATGACAGCTGGGCCAACCGGGTGGCGGTCCATCGTTTTGTCCAGGATATCCCCTTGCAGGCCAGCCATCCCTCCTGGGATAGCCTTAGCCGGGTTGAGGCCTCTCTTGAGCAGCTGAGCGACAAGCCCATGCTCATCTGTTGGGGAGGAGGTGATTTCTGCTTTAACGATCATTTTTATGCCGAGTGGCGTCAACGTTTTTCCGCTGCCCAAGCCCATTACTTCCCTGAAGCCGGGCATTACGTGCTGGAAGATGCCTTGCCCCAGGTGTTGGAGCAACTCCAACCCTTTCTTGCTGCCTGTCATGGTGAAAGCTGAAAGAGTATGAACGTTGAAAGAATATTACCAAGGTAATGTCAACAGGAGGAGATACGGTATGTCCCGTATCGAACACGGAGAAAATTTCAATACATATGAAGAAGTTGCCCTGAAGTTCCGCATCAGACTTGTCGAGCAGGCCTTTGTGGAGGAAAAAAGTATCCTCATTGACAAGGGCTTATTTGATTTTATCAATGGCAATGTGCGAGCACGGAGAAATTATGTCAGTGAGAATGCGATCTGCGAAAGTATTATTTCGCCGATCTTGAATATTGTTGCTGAATATAATGGGCTACCGCTCTGGTCCCATATCAGATTTGATGTATCAGAGGAAGATGGGTTAGTCGGTATTCCCGATTTTATTATCGCTCCTGCTTCTGATATAGGGACAACCTTTGATTCGCCCATTATCTGCATTGCCGAGGCAAAGAAAGAGAACCTCAATGAAGGATGGGCCCAGGTTCTGGCTGAAATGATTGCAGCCCAAAAGTTTAACGATACTGAAGAACAGGATATCTTCGGTATTGTGACAACAGGAAATTTCTGGCAGTTTGGCAAGCTGCGCGGTAACAGGCTGACAATGGAAGTGGTCTCGTATTCAGCAGGGGAAAATCTACAGAAGCTTCTGGATGTCCTGAATTGGATCACAGCGGAAGCAAAAAAGAATATAGAATAACAACGAGTCAACATCGGTTCACTATGAACGACGTCTGGATAGCCCTCGGCCTAACGGTTTTTGCGGGTATGGCCACTGGGATCGGCTCAGCCATTGCCTTTTTGGCGAAGAGAACCGATTATCGTTTTCTTTCCATCGCCACGGGTTTTTCCGCAGGGGTGATGCTCTATGTCTCCTTTGTTGAGATATTTGTCAAAGGAACCGAGGCCTTGGTGGCACGCTACGGGGACCCTCTGGGCCATTGGGTTAATGCGGGTTCGTTCTTTGGTGGAATCCTCCTTATCGGGTTGATAGATAACCTGATCCCCTCAGCAGAAAACCCTCACGAAATCCATGCAAAGGCAGAGCTGAACGTGCTCAAGGATGTCCACACCCTGTCTTCGGAAGAGGGTGGCGCTTACGCGCCTCCTTTGCAGGCGGCGGGGCAGCCTGGCGAGTGCCACGTCCACAATCATAAGTTGCATCGGATGGGGATGTTTACGGCCCTGGCCATTGCTATCCATAATTTTCCTGAAGGACTGGCCACCTTCCTGGCAGCCTTGGAAGATCCCAAAGTGGGGGTTGCTATTGCCATCGCTGTTGCTCTCCATAATATCCCAGAAGGAGTGAGTGTCTCGGTGCCGATCTACTATGCTACCGGCAATCGGGCAAAGGCCTTCTGGTATTCGGTACTCAGCGGCTTAGCCGAGCCTGTGGGGGCTGTTGTCGCTTATCTGGGCCTGCGTATTTTTGTGGGGACGGACGGTGGGGGGATTCCTTCTGAGGTGATGGGGATTCTCTTTGGCGGGATAGCGGGTATTATGGTCTATATCAGTCTGGATGAGCTGCTGCCCACCAGTCGGGCCTATGGGGAAGGGCATGATAGTTTGTTCGGATTGCTGGCCGGTATGATGGTGATGGCGTTGAGTTTGTTGTTGATGAGATAGAGCTGGAGGGGCGGACGGACACAGTTTGCGAGATAATCAAGGTTTACTTGATATCCGTTGTATAAGATATTTCAGCAATAATACCAGAACAATGTATGAACAATTAAAGCGGTATAGTCGATTAACTCTTGCTGCGTCAACAACTGTCCTGGTTGTTATCATATCATTATTTCTTGTCATTTTTGGATACAAATTAATTGGTGTTGAGCTCCGGAAGACAGAAATAATATTCGCATTTTTAGTGCCATTAGTGATAGCCTCAACGATAAACTGGTATATTTATGGATTAATAAAAAGACTGGAAAAACTTGAGTCGGAGCTAAGGAAAAGCATAAGCAAGGAAAAGGAAGATATCTATCTTGCAACGATTCACGGAGCACAGCATGTCACCAATAATCTTTTAAATGGATTGCAGCTTATTAATATAGAAATAGAAAATAATCCGTCATTTGATAGAGATATACTGAAATTATTTAATGAGATGCAAGAGGAGGCGAAAGAATTAATAGAAAATTTATCCTCAGTTAAACAGATTTCATCAGAATCAATAATGAAGTCCGTCAAGCCTGGAAGTGGGAAAAAGAGGTAGTGAGCTGATAAATATCATTACACGACCTTCGATCACCTGAATATAAATCAGTGCAGATTGAGATTCTGCCACTGCCGGAATAAGGCAAAAGCCTTCTCCTCGCAATACCTCTTTTTCAGCATCTCCATAAACTCCTCGTCCCGCTTGCGGGGAATCGACTCCGTCAGATCTGTGTCAATAGAAACTCGATCGTTGGTTCGGGCAATGCTGCTTTGCTTATGGTCAGCGGAGAAACATGGGCGAAGGGTCTCGGGGAGGTTCGCCGATGCTCCTGCGGTTGTTCGGCGAGGGAGGACAGCTTGACAGCGTGTCGAGGATGCCTGCATAGGTTATCGGAAGAGGAGAGAGGGGGGAGGAAAAGGTGGGCTGAACAGATATGGCAGGGAAGGAGCAGGATTGTTCACTCCTTCCTTGATGCTGTCATGGACAAGAGAAGCCTATACTAACACTTTAAAAACGTTAGGGGCTGTTTACGGAAAGGATGAAGCCTGTAGCGTAGAAAGAGGGCCGGGAGCTGTCAAGAGGAATGCCAGCGGGAAGGAACGTCTCCTTTTACAACTCAAACTTATCAACCGCCGCAATCAGCAGGGCATGACGGAGTGCCTTGTTCAGCCTGTCCAAGTCATTGCAGCGGATGACCTCCTCCTTCACCCTAAAGGGAACATTGCCGAAACGTACCTCCAGCACCTCCAGCACAGCTTCCCGCGCCTTTTCAAGCTGTCCTCTGGTACGTCCCTGCTCAATCCCTTCGCTTATTCCCTGCTCAATCCCTTCGCTTATTCCCTGCTGGATTCCCTGAAGCAGTCCTTCTTCTCTCGCCATTCTTTCCGTGGTTGAAATATAGGGCATAGTCCGCGCCTCCTCGAACAGTTCCATTTCCTTGTTGAATTGTAATGCCTCGGGTTCAGGCAGCTTCAGCACATAGTCGATAAAGCGGTAGAGCCTGATAATCTGTTCCTTGCTGTAGTTTCTGCTGTACAGTTCTTTCGTCAGATCCAGTCTGAAGCTGTAACGCTTATTCGGTTCTTTTTCCGACTTGATCTTAGCCAGCTGCACCCTGGTGATGACCGCGAACGGGCTGTCGTCCTTTTCAAGATCGGGCCGGTCAAAGTCCAGCAGTTTGATAACCGGATAGGTGAACCTGACCTCGCAGCCGAACAGCTCCGTCCTGAAACAGTCAGGTCTGAAGCTCGGTCTGCTGTCGATAAGCAGGGCGATACTGACAACTTTCCTGCGGTACTTGTCGAATATCCTGTAATTGTACACATACATCCGTTCGGCAAAGCCGCTGTCCCGGCTACCCTGCACCTCGATATGAATGAGTATCCATTCTGCCTCTCCGTTTTTCAGACGCACCTCAAGCAGCCGGTCGGCCTCGCGTCTGATATTCTCGCTGTCGCTGAGGATTTCGTTCAGTTCCTTATCAAGAAATTTTACGTCTTGAGTAAAGTCGATTCCCCGATACATCTCGGGCAGATAAAAGCGGAAGAAGTCTTCCGTAAAATCTTCGATCACGTCCTTCCAGCCGCTGTCCATATCGGAAGGCGGCATTGTTTCTTTGGTTGGCTTCATGTAATACCGCTCATAGCTTTATTCTTTCCGTTTTTTAGAATGAACCGCTTCGGATGAGTGCAAAAAATACAACTTGCATCGTAGAAAGAGGGTAGAGCTTTGTCAAGAAGAATGTCAGCAGCAAGGGAGGTTCGGTAAAGGGCATTGTCCTCAATATTACAGAGACTCTTGCCCTGTCTATTGCCTCAGCAACTCCTGCAACGCCGTCTGCCGCAACCCAGTATCCTGATTATGCACAGACATAGCCAAGGCTTTTCTCGAAGTTTAACGGGGTACGTCCCCTATTACGTCAATCTGGATGGCGTGAATCTGGTCAGTTTTATTCATTTTCTTGGCTTTAACGCCCATCTTTGCCGCTTTCTTTCTCATTTTTTTCTTTTTCATAGTAATACCTTTTTTTAACTTCTCTTGATTGGTATGGGCGCATGTAACCGTTTTTTTTGGGGGGGGGCAGTATGCTCAACATCGGCAGGAGTTGAGCTTTCCGCTCTCGCCGCCCACCGTTAAAACGGTGGGCTATTATCGATCGCCCCTCCGGGGCGGGGATGTCCGAAAAACAACGTCCCGGAGGGGCTGCCGAAAATATCCTGGCGTTTCAAGTACCTGGCACGGAAACTTGGCTCCCACCCCCCTTAACTCGTAGATACGCCCGTTTGGTATTTGCTAACATTACATCACGAGACTTCAATAACTTTTTCGGTAATATCCTTGCCTTGGCTAAAGGCTTCTTTTAAAACCGCCTGCATCAGTTGTTCGGCGTGGGTTTGGTTGTTGGTGATTTGGGTTTCAAAACGGTTGCCGTACAGAGTTAATCTTTTCTCCTACGCCTTGCTGTTCGGCATATGGCTCCCGCGACTTTGCTTTAACCTGTTGTCCGTGAGATGAGGTACGCTTGGAAGAAGTAGAATGCAGGGGTAGGGATGAGAAAACTGAACCCCGCGTAAAATTTCACATAACATCACTTAGGAATTTAACGGGGTACGTCCCCTATTAAAATTCGTCTACATATTCCCTTCTTTCAGGGTTATGGCTGGACTTTCACCAGCTAGTTCGTGACCATGCCGGTCACACCACAGGTTCTCCGCCGCAGAGGCTACCGACGACCGAACTCCGTGCTGAAAAAAAGCATTGAGGTGGTCAGGGGTGCAGGAAATCTCCGCTTTCCACTTGACTTTACTTATCATAGATGACCCTGTTGATTTGACAGTCCTGCATTGAGGTGATGATGACTTTTTCAGGAATATCCGTCAAGGCCCAAAAAACCGTACGGGCTGATCGAATCCGAATCAGAAATCATCACCTCGTTGCAAGACTACCGTTGATTCTACTCGTTAATCTTGCATGGTGCTGTTTTTACAGGAAAAAGAATTAACTTGATTGCTGAGATATTAACCAATCGGTGAGATGGTTCATGTTTTTCTACCACCACAGACTGAACGCGATCGGCATGGTTCCCCAACCTAAGCTTTGATTGAGCAGTGCGACGTCCGTACGTCCATCATTATTAAAATCGCCTGTCAACGGCTCTACCCCGATGACAGTTGCCCAATTTGCAAAAGATCCTATAGAATTATTGGTGATATCCCATGTTCCATCTCCATTAGCAAACGCGATCGGCATGGTTCTCCAACCTGAGTTTTGGTTGAGTAGTGCGACATCCGTACGTCCATCATTATTGAAATCACCTGTCAGAGGGGTAGCCGATGGAAAACAGATGTATGGACTCTCACATGTGCTATTAACAGTTGCCCAATTTGCAAAAGAACCTATAGAATTATTGGTGATAT
This sequence comes from Candidatus Electrothrix laxa, assembly GCA_942492895.1. GTDB lineage: Bacteria > Desulfobacterota > Desulfobulbia > Desulfobulbales > Desulfobulbaceae > Electrothrix > Electrothrix laxa. The sequence continues at coordinate 2,114,023 of OW818652.1, read as the reverse complement.
CCCATGTTCCATCACCATTAGCAAACGCAATCGGCATGGTTCCCCAACCCGGAGTTCTCCGGAGCAATGCGACATCCGTACGTCCATCATTATTAAAATCGCCTATCAACGGCTCTACCCCACTGACCGTTGCCCATGTTGCAAAAGAACCTATAGAATTATTGGTGATATCCCATGTTCCATCACCATTAGCAAACGCAATCGGCATGGTTCCCCAACCCGAAGTTCTCCGGAGCAATGCGACATCCGTACGTCCATCATTATTAAAATCGCCTATCAACGGCTCTACCCCACTGACCGTTGCCCATGTTGCAAAAGAACCTATAGAATTATTGGTGATATCCCATGTTCCATCACCATTAGCAAACGCGATCGGCATGGTTCCCCAACCCGGAGTTTGCCGGATCAATGCAATATCCGTACGTCCATCATTATTGAAGTCACCCGTTAGGGGCTTAACGGTTTTCGCTGGGAACTCCCCCCCTCCTAGACCAGCAGTTGCCCAATTTGCAAAAGAACCTATAGAGTTATTGGTGATATCCCATGTTCCATCACCATTAGCAAACGCAATCGGCATGGTTGACCAACCCGGAGTTTGCCGGAGCAATGCGACATCCGTACGTCCATCATTATTAAAATCGCCTATCAACGGCTCTACCCCGCTGACCGTTGCCCATGGTGCAAAAGAACCTATAGAATTATTGGTGATATCCCATGTTCCATCATTATTAGCAAACGCAATCGGCATGGTTCCCCAACCCGAAGTTCTCCGGAGCAATGCGACATCCGTACGGCCATCACCATCAAAATCCCCTTTCAACGATTTAACTCCACTGACCGTTGCCCATGTTGCAAACGAACCAATGCTATCATTGGTAATGCTGAAATTATTTGCGGCATAGCTTGCAGAAATAACATCACCCGGAGTTGAGCCCGCATCGGCAATGTCCCAGATTGAGACAAAGCTGTCCGTGTCGTCATATTTTGCGCTTGACGGGGTACTGATCGGCGTAAATTCATGACTCGTGCTGTACAAATCACCGCTGTCGGCACTGCCGTCTCCGGTTTCAATCTCTTCAAGCCCGTCAGCCTCCATGAGTCTGAGCAGTTTGTGTTCAGTATACGAATTGTCATACTTAAAGTTCGTTCCTGTAGCATCAAGGGTTGCATCCACATGCCAAACTGCCAAGCCGTCTGGCGCAAACCACAAACTTTCATCATTGCCTAAGTCTTGTCTGTTTTCAATCAAGAAAAATTCACTAAAAAAGTCGTCCTCGGAAACTCCCGGCCAGAGTAGAACACAATCGGTTGAGTTGAATGTATCATCTAGGGTCAAATCTTGTCTGCTACCAGAAACAACTGTCGGAGTCACCCAGTCAAGCATCCATTTACTGAAGCAATTATGATCCCCAGTACCATGCATCATGTCAAAACCGCCGACACCACCGTCAGGCCCCACGCTATCATCATAGTCATAATAATCAGGTAGTCCCATGGAATGTCCTGTCTCGTGAATAACCACAGAAGGGTCATCGGATTCCCACTGCCAAGAATAATTATTAAGCGTTTTGCCGTCAATCGTATAGGAACCATCCGTCCATCCAAGATTCCAACCCCACCAGAATGTAGCCCAGTCACCTGCTGGCCCGGTCCACATTACAAGAAAATACTCTATATCACCATTACCGTCATTATCGTACACACTGAAATCGTGGGAAGCATCAAAACTATTGAGGGCCTCCTTTATGAGATTTTCTCTTCCTGAGTTGGTCTGTTCGACATCAGAGCGGTTATACGTTGTTTGGTACCACCCAAGAGTAGCTCCATCGCTCAAGTCGAGTAGACCATGTGAGGAGCGATCATACCAGTTAGTTAGGCTATCCAAAGGATAATCAGCTGGGTTTCCATCACCCCAGAACATATCGTTAATAGTCGCACTCGTCACACTATGTGTGTAATCTTGGAACTCTATAAGAAGGACAAAAGTTCTTGGCGATCCAGTCGATTGTATTCCTCCTTGCCGACCAAGAGGGGGGGTGGCCTTGGACAAATAATTATTAATTGCAGCATCAGACATTCCTAGTGATTTAAGACGCAAACTTTCTATTTTGCGTTGCAACTTTTCAACTAGGTATGGATTAACTTTATGATTGTCTACATTCTCTACCATTTCAAGGCTACTTTTAAGCTTGCCTTCGGTTTCGAGTTTTTCAATTTCTTCTGGTCTGGGGGGTTCTAGTGCAAAGGCGGTAGCGGCACTCATGCAGAAAATAACAATAGAGATGATGAACAGTTTTTCCCTATGACTCCTGTGTCCACAATTCTTTAAATCCATATACTCCTCCTTTAAATCCATATACTCCTCCTTTCAATCTTAAGTACCCGACCAAAATTATCTTAACATTTTGAATCGCCAATCCGCCTGTAAATAGGATATTCAGCCAAATTCCTTTTGTTAGAATATTTTTGGTCGGGTACTTACCTGTTGGTTAAATAATATAAAATAGGGACAGGCCCTTATTCAATTTATCAAAAAAACATGTTGAATTGAAAAAGTCAATAAAAATACCCATGCCGGTATCACAGGGCAAAATCAGACCGCGCAGTGATGCGGGTTACAGGGCGGGGTCGAGGGTTCGATCCCGTCTTCAGCCGATTTCTCCTTCTCTACTACCCCCACAGGGCAAACGTATATAAATTATCATTTTAACATCAACAGGTTAGTTCATGCGCATTGTTAAAATGCCAACAGGCCAACCGGAGCATGTATGATATTAGTTTTTAACTTTTGACATATTTATTTGTCTTTACGATAAATTTTATGAAATTTAAATCATATTTTTGTCGGTATATTTAGAAAGTCATGCGTTCGCCCTGACTACCCCCATGACTCATCAAACCCTCCCTCTTATCAACTCCTGCAAAGCCGTCTGCCGCAAGCCCGTATCCTGATTATGCACAGCCATAGCCAAGGCCTTTCTCGTACCAACAAACACAGCCAGCTTCCGTGCTCTTGTTAATCCTGTATAGACCAAGTTACGAAACAGCATCCGAAAATGCTGAGTCAGCACCGGCAGGATAACAACCTCAAATTCCGAGCCCTGGGATTTATGGATGGTAACAGCATAGGCCAGCTCCAGCTCGGTGATTTGCTCGCGCTGGTATTCCACCTCTCGCTGATCCGGGAGAAAGCAGACTCGCAGGGTCATTGCCTCGTTATTCACTCCCGATATTTTGCCGATATCACCGTTGAATACCCCGAGATCATAGTTGTTCCGTCGGTGGATCACCCGATCTCCGACCCGAAAGATCTTTTCCCCGACCATGATTTCAGCCCGACCCGCTTGTCCCGAATTGACCGCCTGCTGAAGGGTTTTATTGAGAGAGGCTGTGCCCAAGCTGCCCCGGATCATGGGGGATAAGACCTGAATCTCGCAGTTCGGGCCGCAGTATTTGGGGATCCACTCCGTGTAGAGCCGTTGCACCACATCCACGGCGGTCATGCCGTAGTAGAGCGAGGACCAAGGATGCACCTTTTTTACCACCGCAGCCAGCTCTCCGGCAGGGCCTTCTGCCGTGGCCAGGGCCTGGAGGTTTACATGGCTGAACTGCTCGGGCAGTTCATAGCTTTGGTACGAGGTCGAGGTTTCCAAGGAGTCCGCATCAAAGGCAAAGGGATCTGCGCTCGCGTCTTCCCGTTCCTCAATGGTTTGCACATGTTGCTTGGTTCGAGCAATGAAGCTCAGCTGGGCCTTAGTTGCCTCATCGGAATCAATGAAAAAGCAGTCTGCTTCCTGCCAGATCCCTGGCTGTTTAAAGGGCGAATCAATCCTCGGCGATTCGCCTCGGTTGATTTGATGGGCATAGGTGATAATCTTGGATTCCTTGGCCTGGCGAAAGATGGTCTTTAGGGTGTGGGTGGGGATAACCGTGGAGGCGATCATGTCCCGCAGCACATTACCCGCCCCGACAGACGGCAGCTGGTCGGCATCACCGATAAAGAGCACCGCCGTATCATCTCCGACTGCTTTGAGGAGGGAGGCGCTCAGGCTGATGTCGAGCATGGAGCATTCATCCAGAATGAGCACATCCGTCTGCAAGGGATTTTCTTCATTGCGTTTAAAACCGGTGCCCTGAAATTCTAGCAGCCGATGGATGGTCTTGGCCTCCATGCCGATGACTTCTCCCATGCGTTGGGCTGCCCGCCCGGTCGGTGCGGCCAGTAACACGGAACGGCCCATAGCCCGGAGCAGGGCTACCAAGACCTTGGTGGTGGTGGTTTTGCCGCAGCCCGGCCCGCCGGTAAGGATGGCGCATTGGTATCCGGTAATGGAGCGGACCGCAATCGCCTGTTCCTCGGAGAGCAGCACCCCAGTTTGTTCAGCGTAGCGTTGCAGCCAGGAGGTCATCCGGGCCGGATCATGTTCCAGCGGGCGCGTGAGCCTGCGTAGGCGTTTAGCCACGTAGTCCTCATCGTAATACAGACTCTTGGAATAGTAGCAGCGTTCCGGCTCCTGGGTTACATCAGGGTTGGTAACCAGCAGCCGCACCCGCAGGGCATCGTTCTGCTCCATCTCATGGAGAAAAAGGGCGATTTGATCGGAGAGGTTCAGCTCCAGCAACTTGGCTACCTGCTTGCCAATCTGCTCCTGAGTCAGGTAGCAATGTCCCTGTTCCCGGCTGGCGGACAGGACATGACGGATGGCTGCGGTGATACGCAGGGGTGAGTCAGGCCCGAAACCGATGGACAGGGCCACCTTGTCGGCGGAGAAAAAACCGATCCCGTAAAAATCAGCTGCCAGCCGGTAGGGATTCTCTGAAACCAGAGCGATGGAGTTGTCACCGTACTGTTTGTAGATGCGCACGGCAAAGAGGGTGGAGATGCCGTGGGATTGGAGAAAGAGCATCACGTCTCGGATGGCTCGGTGCTCCTGCCAGGCCGCGCTGATAGAAGTCAGTTTTTTGTTGGCAATGCCGGGCACCTCGGTGAGGCGTTCGATCTGCTCCTCAAAGACCTCCAGGGTCTCCTTGCCGAAATGACGGACAATTTTCTGGGCCGTCTTGGGGCCGACGCCCTTAATCAGCCCGGAACCGAGATATTTTTCCAAGGCCCCGGCAGAGGCAGGTTTCAGCTCTGTGGCCTCGTCCGCCTTGAACTGACGCCCGAACTTGGGGTGGACGGTCCATGAACCGGAAAACTCCATAGTTGCCCCGGCAAAAACCTGCATCTGATGGACCGTGACTGTGACGGTTTCACCTTGGCTATCAAAGGGATTGACCCGCAGCACGGACCAGCCGTTATCCCCATTATGGTAGGTGATGCGCTGGACAATGCCTCGGACTTTTTCGGCAATGCGTGTGGGATGTGTGGGATTTGTTGAATACACCGGGAGGGATCAGTTGTTTTCAGTTTTGGTGGCAGGCAGCTTGTACGTCGAACGCAGATTACTTGTAGGCATTCTGCCGATGACGAAGCTCAACAACGACAACCAGTATCTTTTCTTCCTCAATCAGATAAAAAAGGCGGTACTTACCGACCCTGAAACGATAATATCCGGCAAGATTTCCCTTGAGTTTCTTGATGTTCGGACCGAAATGCGGATTTCTCCGCAGCTGTGGATACACCACTGCTTTTATTTTGTTGTACAGTGCCGGATCGAGCTTCTTTTTCCGTTTTGCAAAGGTTTTTGCTTCTGCAATGCTGAATTCAGACAAGGGTATAATCCCCGTTTTCCAGATCGTTCATGCCGCTCTTCAGGTTTTTGATCAGCTCGGCATCCTGAAGGATTTCATCCATCTCGTCACTGTCCACATATTGGGCAGAGGAGAGATATTGTAGCACAGCATATTCAATGAAATTGGAAAGGTTTCTCTTCTGCCCGTCTGCCGCTGTTTTTATCATCCCGTAGGTTACATCATCAACCCGTATCGTCATTGTTTTCATTTTTCACTCCTCTTGTTCGGGTGAATAAATTGTGTATGAATAAATTGTATTCAATTTTATTCTTTCGGTCAAGTGAAGCGAAGGCATCCGTGACTCGAAAGGTTTTCGTTTTTTCCTCTCAGTCATTTGATAGGGTCTGGTCACAGAATTGCAAGGCCTTGTTTGGCAGATCAAACTTGGATCGGGCTTTACAGAGTGACTGCATAAAGGGGCCGGGAACCTGTTCTCGGTTTTCCTTGTCTTCCAGCCAGTGCAGGAGGATGTCCTGTTGTTTTTGGGCCTGCTCATTCCCGGCCTTGATGGCCTTGCTGTACCAGCGCAGGGCGGGAACAACCCCGTGGTTTTCTGTTGACAGCGTATCGGCATTTGTCGCTATGAGCTATACGTTCGATTCATCAAGAAATTCTACTACCTCTTCGCATACGGCTTCCTCCTCCTCTTCTCTGCCGAGGTCATGATAGACATCAGCAAGCCATTGTCGGATCAATACCTGATTGTTTTTGGTGTTGTACTTTTCATCGTTGTAGAGACGGGTTATAGCCTCCTTATAAACAGTTTCCGCTTCTTCAGGGCGATGCAATTTCTGATGTAGCAGCCTGCCCAGCATGGCCCGGCCTCGGAATGTGCATGAGTCAAGTTCAATAGCCTTCCGATATGCGCGTTCAGCATCCGTATGACGATCAGGAAGTTCTGCAAACAGATCGCCCAGTTTCTCCCAGGTGTCGTGAGATAGTATGTCGTCGGGACCTTGAACGAAAAGAGCTTTCCTATAAGCCTTTTCAGCTTTTGTATACGCCTTGCGCTCCCGATGCCAATCGCCCAGCATAATCCAAAGATCTTCAGAAATTTGACTGTATTTCCCTCTGTATGCTATTGCCTTGAGGTATGCCTGTTCGGCTCCTTTGGGATCATCAAGGCTGCTGCTTCGCAGGTCACCCAGCATAATCCAAAGATCTTCAGTAAGCGGACTATGTTTTCCGCTGCATGAGATTGCGTTAAGATATGCCTGTTCAGCTCCTTTCGGGTCATCAAGCCTGTTGTTTCGCAGCTTTCCCAGCACCTTCCAGAGGTCAGCAGAAGTGGAACTCTTCTTTCCGTTACATGTTATTGCCTTGAGGTATGCCTGTTCTGCCCCTTCCATATCGTTAAGATCATCTCTGCGCAGCTCTGCCAGAGCGGTCCAGAGTTCCTCTGTATAGCTTCTATCCGGCCCTATGATTTCAATGGCCTTGAGAAAAGCCTGTTCAGCTTTCTGATATTGATGCAGCCGTTTATGGAGCAGTGTACCAAGTTTGCTCCATGTATCCTTATCGTCTGGATCAAGATCAAGAACCTTTGTATACGTCCTTGCAGCTTCCTCAAACCTATAGAAGTAATCCTGCAGAAGATCGGCAAGCCCCTTCAAGGCCGGACGATATTCAGGATTCAGTTGAAGTGCTGTTTTGTAGGCTATTTCGGCTTCTTCGTGCTGACGCTGACGGTGGGAAGTACCGACAATTGCATCAGCCCATGTTGTCCAGGTCAGCGGGGCTGACGAATTCGGCAGTGCCGCTCTCAGGTCAGCCAGCAAGGGGCCACGAGATCGTATCTTCCAGTCTGAAGCCATGGCAAGGGCCGGAAGACCTGGAGCTGAAAGTACCTTTGCAGCGGCCCAGGCCCCTTCAAGGTCGCACGGATCATTCATCAGCCCCTGACGGAGAGCCTGCCCCATTGTCCGGGCTGCGGTTTCACAGCCGAAGTGTTTGAAAAAAAAATTCAGAGCATCAAATTTCTCTTTACGCAGGTCTTTTATAATCCGGTCAGGCCAAAAACAGTAAACAGATTTTGTTTTTGAACTCTGTTCGCTCCTCCTAAAAATTCCAGAAAAAAATGAGCGTATACTATCCATCATGGATGTGAAGCTGGCACGAGAAGAAGTTTCGTATTGTTCCTCTTGTTTTTCTCTGAGAGTAACGGATTGAGCGGCTATTTGTACCTCTGTTGCCTCATCCTGCCGCAGCTGTTCGAGCAGAAACGATGCGGAAGCAAGATAATATTGCTTGAGGATTTCCACGACGCGCAGGCGCACCTGCACCTCCGGGTGCGCCACAGCACGTTCCAGCAGAGGATGTGTTGCAGGATCATCTGGAGCGATTCCAACGGCAACATGCACCACATTGGCAAAAAAAGCCCAATGTTCTGCGTCAGGGAGATTCTGCAACAGTAATGGAAACATAGGTGGTCCGATTTTGATACAGGCCGCAACCGCAGTCTGATGCAGAAACGGCGTCAAGGGGTGTTCTTCGGAATATCCAAGCAGTTCAAAAAGGGCGGCAACTAAGTCATCTATTCTGGAGAGATCTTCCCGCTCCAGCACCTTGATTGCCCGTTCTATTCCGTACAAGACCACAAACCGAGTGCAGGATTCAGCTGCTGCTGAGAGTGCATCAAGGAGCATGGCAGGAGACCAGGTTTCCAGGTCTTCCTGTGCTGCAAAGGCAGCCATGCCTTCTCCGATACAGACTGCACAGAATGATCCGATCCGGGTTTCTGTAAAGATGCGGGATCGTGCGCCGTGTCCGCCCTTCTTTGTACAGCCGAGACATTTCTTACTGTCAGATTCAGCGGTCATCCAGTCATAGGAAGGTGCTGATACTATACTATACAGACAGTCCTGGCAGAGCATCATCCGATCGTAGTACAGAAAGTCTTCCTTGTTGAATATGTGTATTTTTTTATTGGGATGCGCACAAATCCTGCAAAGCCTTTCACGGTCCGAGCTGCTGCCCAGCGGGTCGGGCGTGAGCTGATCTCTGTCAATGATAAAGGCGTTCAGCTGTACAGGTCGGGTACAGGCAGGGCATCGGGCCTGTCGGCCTACATCCGTAGCACCAAAGGTCACGCAGTGTCGGTTACCTAGCCGTCCTATACGTTCACCCTGTCCGCAGTACGGACACTCAGCCAGTATCTGTCCGTCCACCCGCCATGCTGTAAGAGATGCTGCTGAAAGACGGGGGCCTTTTTCAAGCCGGAGAAGATGCAGCTGTCCGGAATTGTCGCCAGCGATCAAGGTCTGTCCGTCTGAAAGGAACGCCCCGGTTGTGAAGTGACCTTCTCCGACAAATTCGGCAAGCAAAATGCTCTGTTCGATATCCCAGATGCTTATCTTTTTGAACTGTGCTGAAGCTGCAACCTGTCCGTCCGGGGAGACATCCAACAGACTGTGGTCACTTGTGAGATCATCCTTTTTCCAGCCTTGGCCTAAGTGCCAGACAGCCAGATACGGATCTGTAAGAATACGTTCTCCATCAGGAAGAACGACAGCCCGTTCTCCGTTTCTGGTCCAGCCACTCTTGTCAAACTGCGGCAGTTCCCGGCCTGTTTCTCTGTCCCATGCCTGTAAAATATGCCCAAAGCCTAGGATAACATACCGTCCATCCGGTGTGACACAGAGGTTTGCATCACCCGAACCAAGCCGAAGGTCTCCTCCGAATGACCGTATTACGTCACAGTTGCCTATATCCAGCAGATGCACCAAGCCATAGTCGTAAGCTGCGACAATGTGCTGTCCATCAGGCAGGACAGCCAAAGCACCGGCTCCGAATTCCTTATCATGATAACCGCGCAGGTATTTCCCTTCAATGATGTCCCAGACCCGGATAGACTTCCCGTCTGCTGTGACAACCTGATGTCCGCCCGGCAGCACGGCCACGTCTTTTATATGATCGTCATGTGGTCCGAGCCTCAGCAACTCCTGGCCGGATTTCAGACTCCAGACCCGTACCGTTTTGTCTTCAGCAGCGGAAAGTATCCGGCATCGATCTGGATGCAGGATGACTTTGGTAATCTTCCCTGTATGGCCTTTGAAGGTATGCAACAACGTTCTGGTACGCAAATCCCAGAGCTTCAGGATGCCGTCGGTTGAGGCGGTCAGGACGCGTTCCTCTCCCGGAACATTCAGTACGCAGGTGATTTCATCGTCATGACGGAGACCTGACTCCGGTACTTTTCCCGTCGCTACTTCCCAGTACCTAAGTGTGCCGTCAGCGTGGAGGGAGGCTAAATGACGACCGTTCGGAAATAAGCAAAGTTTATTAAAAGGACTGCCTTTGCCATCATAGGTACGCACTGTCTGCTCTGTCTTCCAATTCCAGAGGGTAAGCGTATCGTCCTTTGCCATAAAAATATGCTGTCCGTCAGGCAGGGCAAGCAGCGGATCCCCCAACTTATTTTTCCTGTATTTTCTTACCTCATGACCATTCTCCAGATTCCATAGAACGAGTTTTTTATTCCGTGAAGATAAGATAAGATTTTTCTGAGGGATCGTCAAAACGGTCCAATGACCTAACTCTATCTGTCCAAAACGTAACGATTTAGACTTGAAAACATTCTGAGGAGTTACAGCATAGATCAATTCACCGGAATGATAATCCCAAAATTTGAGCGTATCAAATGATGCTGTCAGCACTTGATGTTTCTCCGGAAACACATAAAAGAATACGAATCCTTCGTTAGCGGAACGTTCTGATTCACCAATCCTCTGGATGACACTGCCGGTCTCCAGCGCCACTAAATTTAAAAAACATAAAGAACCTAAAAGGATATAACCCCTGTCTCCAACGTAGTATATGTATTCAATAGGCTTATCCGGTGCTTTGAACCATCTGAGAATTTTTTCGCTGCTGGGATCAAAGATGAAGAATCTGCCCTCGCCCGGTTCTTCCTTACTGTTCGAGTATTTATACATAGCAATCAGAAGATTGCTGTTAGGTAACAGAGTAGCAGCAGTAATGTGGAAATCTGACTTGAATCTTACCGAGGCAGTTACTTCACCAGAATCTATGTTCCAAATTTTCACCTCACGACCAGCCGCTACCAGCACAGATGAACCGTCAGGTAATACGTAAAAAAGTCTTGGGATTATATCTGAACGGCTTCCTATTGCACGTCCTCTCGGTACGGTGAATTTACCCCAACCTGTCTGAACAGTTCGTATCAATGCATCGCTTGGAGGAGTCAGGCTCGGGAATAAAGGACGGAGAGAAGGCTTCTCCCCCTTTATCGCATCTAACAACGAGAAGACTATGGCGGAATCCTCTTTGTCGAGACGGCCCTGAAGTTGCGGACCGAGCTGGTCAGGACTTTCCGACAAAATATGGGCGGAGAGTCGAAGTGCCTTCTGTATACTTCTAAGAGCAGGATCATCAGATGTATCATAATCATTAAGAAGGGACTCAATGCCGTTTTCAGCCAGCTTCACACGCAGGAAGTCGAATGTGGTCAGTAGGATCTTCAGGCGGTCCTGCTGCCCCTGTTCAGCCAGCCGATAAGGCATGGTCAGCAGGAGATTCCTTTCGGAAGGGGGTCTACTGTTCAGGTTATCAAATAGGCTATCCATGACCAAAAAGCTCCTGCCACATGTGGTCCACACATTGTTTTTCAGCAGCGTCTAGGTCGATACGCTCTTCCTGATCCGATGCCTTTTCCGCAAGGAAATCATGAAAGCTCTTACTCACCGATTGGTTAATAATCTAGTAATTGAATTAATTGTTTTACATGAAAAAACAACACCTTGAAATCTTAGTAAGTGAAATCAACATATTGGATGATTGCTTGTGAAAATAGGCTGTTGAGAAGTTTCCTGTTTAGGAATACTTATTATCTGGCCCAATATAGCGCTTAAAGGACATCTCTGCAAATACGGTCAAAATACCGGCATCTCTTATAACGTTATGATTTGTTTATGTTTAGTCAATTAATTATATACACTTTTTATTGACCAATCGATGAGCTCTTATGGTAGATATTGTAGAGGAATCTGCGTCGTCCTTTATGCTCTTCCGTTCTTTTCTCCAGAAACTGCTGCCATTCGTCAAGCACGGCCTGAATAGAATACCGGTTCTCCACCTTTGAAAAAGCAGCTATCCAGTTCTTGTGAACAGGAGCTTTGATGGCTGTCAGTGCTGCAATAACAGGCAACTTTGTTGTAAACCAGATTTCATCACCTGCTTGCCCGCGCATACGTCGCCAATGATCCTCATAATAGTTCTTCAGGCCGTCCGGCAGAGCATCCACATTCAGGTCAGCATAGGCACCTTGTTCAATTTCAAAGAGTACAAAGCGCAGGTATATAAAATTCCCTTGGCTCTTCCGCGTGAGAGAGGAGATGAATGTGGCTGTTTCAAGCCGGTGCCGAGCTATATAACCTTGCACATCCTGCGAATTTTCTGTCTGCTGATGCAGATAACGCTGAATGTCCTCCAAGTTTTGTTTACTGTCCTGTTGAAGAACAAACTGCTCAAACTTGCAAGACATTCTAGGGAAAAGCGTTTTGTCCGGGCGCATCGTAACAATAAGATAGATCTTATCCGGCAGGGTTTCTGGCAGTCCTAGGATATTGTTTCCCGGCTTCGGCCTGTCAGCCTCATCCAGAGCGTCTATGACAATGAGGAGCTTATCCTTTTCTCCCAGCCTCCTGCCTGCCGCCACAAGCAATTCCTCCAAGTCTAAGGAACTGAAATTCTCCTGCCGGGGTGAACAGACTGCATCCAAGCCGTAGGAGACAATCAGTTGGGCACAGACATTCTTCAGGAAATCAGCAGGTCGGCTCAAATCCAGAGTGCGCCGGTTAAAATGATGAATGCTGGCGTGTTGGTGCACGAACTCCGCAGCCAAGGCTGTCTTGCCGATTCCTGGGAACCCCTGAATAAAGAAATACCCATGCGGAGCCCTCCGGGTAAACTGTTCAATGGCCTCAAAAACGAATTCTCTCCCTGTAAATCCAGATCTCCATTCCTGTATTCTGGACGTGAAATCTATATTATTGGCGGTAAATTCCGGAATGAGCCTGTTCCACCAGACACGGTTCTTCAGGTGGTATGCGTCCCGCATCGGACGCAGTTCTGGAAAGGCATTAAAGATGGCGGCAGTAGGCACAAGTGACAGCGTCTGAACTGTTCCTTCCGAGTTTCTGATCAGCATACCGCACAGGCCGCCGGTGCGCAGATTCACCAACGGCATCCCGCAGGCATCGGAGCGGCTCTCTTGCAAATGCACTCTGACAGGTATCCCGTGCTCCGGGCTTCCTTCATACTGGAAGGTAATTGCATTGTTTTCAGAAGGACCGGGGATATGCCCATACAAGAAATCATCTTTTTGAAGCGACTCATGGAGATACACGCAGGCATGGTCTTGATGCGCGATCTCAAGCAGGACCAGATTCGCTGAAAGAGCGAGACGTGTTGTTACGGCAGGAACGCTACCGCTTCCCAAGGAGACTGTAATCGCAGCATTTTCCTTGTGACTCGGCGCTACAAGATGCGCACAGGTAAGCAGCAGGCCGGGGGCGACAAAACAACCGATTCCTGTACCTGCCGGTGTCTGTACCTGAGTGGTACAAGATGGCATCAGCTCTTGCGCTGTACTTTTCTTCTGCCGTAACAGGCTTTCTTGCGCGGGAGATATATTGATATTCAGCTGAACAACGTCTCCGCTGCCGGAAATGATATTGCGGTTCCCTAAAATTTCCTGGTGAATATTATCAGTTGTCATCGTCTTGCCGTCACATTGCCTGTGCCGGAAAAAATGTTGTCGTCTCCGTTTACCTGCTGATTTACAATATGGCGGACAGTTTCTTCACTACCTGATTGCTCCTTCACTGCGGCCGCCAGTAGCTTTTCCGCAAGCTGCACTAATTCCTGATTTTTGTCTGCTCCGGCATTCTCCAGGGCTTTACTCAGTTCCTGTTGCCGACTTTTTGCTGCCGGTTTTTTTATTGCATAGTCAACCGCATCTGTGACGTCTTCATTATCCTTATACCGATCTTGAATAAAATTTTTCATCGCAGCCCAGGAATCCTTAACAGCTTCGGCTGCTGTATCTTTCAGCCCATGAGATGCGCCCAAGGCAATGGCCGCGACAATGGTGGTGGTGATTGGTTCCATATACTCTCTCCAAGTGTAATAGCCAGATAAAAAGTCTGTCTGGAAATGAGGAATTATATTTTTTACATCACAGTGTCGGGCGAGAAAGCGCCGCCCCCTACCACTGCAAGGCGATGGCCCGTTTCCCGAGAATATAATCATCAAAGATCTTGCTGCCGACAGCATCCTTACCAGCCATTCCAGCGCAGACATGGAGGGGAAGGAGATGTTCTTCCCTGGGATGACAGAAGCGTGCTCCCGGCGCTTGCTCCCATTGGATAAGCCGTTGTTCTCGTTCTTCCTGTGATAAGGAGGCATCTGTGCATGTTGTAAGTAGCCAGTCTTGAAAGCTGTCATTGACTGCATCCTGATGCGTGGTTCCGTCCCAGGAAAATCCCGACATATTATGAAAGGAAAAGCCGGAGCCGATAACCAAAATGTTTTCATCCAGTAGCTCCTTCAGGACTGCTCCCAAGGCGAGATGAACAGCCGGGTCTAATCCTGCAATTAAAGAGAGTTGCGTGCAGGGTATGTCAGCAGCAGGGTACATGAGCTTGAGCGGAATGAACAGCCCATGATCAAAGCCGCGTTTACCATCAATCTGACTTTCTATCTGGTTTTGAGTCAGTATGTGCTGGATCCTTGTTGCGAGTTCAGGAGCTCCAGGGGCAGGGTAGGTAATGTTATATGCTGCCTCGGGGAAACCAAAGTAGTCATAGAGCGTGGCAGGCTTGGGCGCACCCAACAAAGTTGCTGCTTTTTCTTCCCAGTGAGCGCTGATAACAAGTATAGCATCCGGTTTATTGATGAAGGCAGGGAGCTTTTTCATGCATTCGACCATTGCAGCATGGCTCTTCTCTCCAAGTATGGGGAGCGGGCCTCCGCCGTGCGAACAGTAGATGATGGTTCCTTTTTTGTGCTCGCCTTTCTTGACAGTCATAATCTTTCTCCTGAGTTATTTTTTCGTCTCATGAAAATGTCGAGATTGCAACGGGGTGCTGTCTGTGCTGTTACTTGTTACGGGTGAGGCTTAAATATAATGTTTTATTTCGTAATATAGTATATGGTGCTTATTTTTAGAATTGATTTCCATTCCTTCCACTAAAAAATAATATGGCAACTATTATTCGAAATATTAACGGTAGCATCACCGTGTCTGTGACCATCACTCTTGAAGGCGACATGCTTGAAATGGAAAATAGCATATTGGATGCCGTAAATGATATGGGGTCTGCGGCGACGGGCGAAGCACTTAAACGTTTCGATACGGACGGTTCACCTATCATACTGAACGGGATCAAATTAACCTCTAAAAATAAAGATAGCAAGAAATATCAAACACCTTTTGGGGTAGCAGAAATTGAGCGCCATGTTTATCAAAGCTCAAAAGGAGGTCGTATTTTTTGTCCGTTGGAAGATTCTGCACGTACAATTTTTGCGGCGACCCCTAAATTTGCACAGCAGTTATCACACAAATATTCACAAGGCAATGCAAAGTCGGTTTGTGTTGATTTAAAAGAAAATCATAATCGTTCAATCGCCAAATCAACAGTGCAGAACGTGACGGATTGGGTCGGAAGTATAGCATGCGCTCAGGAGGAAAAATGGGAATATCAGCCCCCTGCACCGGACGAGCCGATCAGCACGATTGTTTTCAGCTTGGACGGAGCGTATCTCCTGATGGCGAATGACGGTTACCGTGAAGCGATGGTTGGCAATCTTTCTTTATACGACTGCGACGGCGAACGTCGGCACACCATTTATTTAGGTGAGGCGCCGGAGTACAGAAAAGCAAATTTTAAGAAACGCTACGAAGATGAAATTACGCGCCTTAAAGCACTTTATCCCGATGCACTTTATCTTGGTATTGCCGACGGCGCTAAAGATAACTGGACATTTTTAGAGTCGCATACTCAACGTCAATTAGTAGATTTTTATCATGTCACTGAATACCTGGCCAAAGCCTCCCATGCTGTTTATCCGAAAAAAACGACAATAGCTGAACGTAAAAGATGGCTATCGGAGTGTTGCTCATTGCTTAAGCATAAGAAAAATTCAGCTCAAACCATTTTGGATGAATTAAAGGCCGTCACAGCTTCTAAATTATCTGACACTATTAAAAAAGATCTTGAGGCGACAATAACTTATTTTTCTAATAATCTTGCAAAAAACAGAATGAATTATGCTCAGCATGTTGCTGAAAAACTACCGATTGGTTCAGGTGTTACCGAAGCCGCCTGCAAAACATTGGTTAAACAGCGACTTTGCGGGTCCGGTATGCGCTGGAAAACGAAAGGAGCCAAAGTCATATTAAGTTTACGAGCATTAGTTCAGACGACAGACAGGTGGCAACAATTTTGGGACAAGATTATTCAGTTTGGAGTCCGGTATGAAACAGAATAATACATCATGCTGAAGCCGCACCCCTTGTTACTGTCTTGTTATTATGGCAAGAGGTGGGGTCCGATGGAGCGTAAGGGCACAAGGGGAGATGAAAAAAAACGGCCTGTGATCATTGCGATCACAGGCCGTTATAAAGATATTATTCAGCCGTTGCAGGCCAGCGGCGATGTGCTACCACCAGCAGACAGTTTTGTCGGCGTCAAAGATCTTTTTGACAAGCTCATCATAATCTGGATTTTCACCGTGAAGGTTGAACTCATCAGCATCACGATCACGGTTAAGAATTCCAACCAGTGTCTTGACATCATCATTTGGCTCAGAACGATAGACCTGTAATATTTTCATTGCGTATTTTCCTCCTTATCCTATTCTGCGCACGCAGGCGGCGGCGTATTGGTTTGCTTCTGCAGGCCGTAGGGAATGATATGATCAGCATCGCGCATTCTCTCGCCCAACGCCTCCAGATCGATATTGGTCATCTCAACGCCTTCGGGCAGGTCAGTGGGTGCATCAGCACCACAGCTCAGTACCTCACCCTCCATGTCGGCGATCCAAGCGATGTTTTCCGCCATGTACTCGGACATTTTCGGAAACTCTCCGTTCATGACAACCGGATAACCGTAGTGGTTTTCCACCGCAAGTCCAAGAGCTGAACGAATGCCGTCGTTATACGTACGATTGGCAATCAGGATGTATACTTTTAATGATTCCATTTTGGTACGCTCCTTATAAAACGATGTACTTGCCGCATTCGTCCAGCAGGGCGCCGTGGAATGCTTGGGTTCTCATTTGTTTTTCATTCAGCCCTGCCGGGATATCCTTTGCCGAGTCATACCCTTCACAGGTGTAGCTGTCGGCGCAAATTGCGATATCATCCTCTCCGCACAGTTCTGCAAGAGCTTTGAAGCGAGCATCCTTGGTTAGATGAACGGATTTGTAGGTGAAAAAAATCATGGGCTTCTTGCCTGCCTTAGCAGTGGCTTCAGCTATGCCCACAACATGCGTCATGTTTTGCGGTGATGTTACAAAAATAGCAAGTTTATTCGGATCAGCAGCCATTGGCTTTATTCTCCTTCTGCGACGTCATCAACGTATGCGTTTTAAATCAAATTAATCAGCAATCAACCTTTCTGGACGAAAAAACTGATATATCCTGATTCTTCTTTCTCGCCAAGGTACTCGTGACCGGCACGGGCGCACCATCCGGGGATGTCGTTGCGTGAACCCGGATCGGTTCCGTCGATCTGCAGAACCTGACCACCGTCGATTTTGCCGATTTCTTTTTTAGTACGCAACAGGGGCATGGGGCAGCTCAGTCCTTTTGCGTCAAGTACAGATATAACATCCAGTCCTTCAGGTGCAGTTTTTACGTCACTCATTTGATTCTCCTACCTGGTTGAAATAAAAAATAAAATTAATCGACACTGCCGTATTAAATCTGATCTGAAATGCCGTAATACTTTGGCGTTTCAGTTTTTACTTATTGGAAAATAACTGTTTCATATAACGAATAGGACTTCTTCTGTCAAGGGATTAATGCAGATGTGTTTCTGGGGTGGAATTCTTCTAACTTACTGAAAGCCTGTTTAATATTTTAAACGTCAAGCGGTTTTGCTCTTTGGGACCTCTGAACAGTCTTGACAAAAACATCCTGTGAAGGTAAAGAAAGGCCTGATAAAAGGTCTGTTTGCCATTTAAGTCATATACGTGGAATGAATTTTTGTTCAAAATATAGGCCGTTGGCCAAAGTTAATAGGGTGAAGCAGGATTAATTTTTGTTCAGTAAGAGAACGAGACACGAGAGGAGAGAAATTCATGAGTGAGTCCAGTTTGTTGGGTAAAACAAGAGCCTTATATAAAGAGCTCTGCGAAACCGAGTGGAACGCCAATATTACAGGCGTGATTATTGCGGTATTAAGTATTTTGATTATGGTTTGGTGGCGTCCCTGGGGCGCGGTTGGTGCCATTCGTAACTGGGGCGATTGGATCCTGTACGGTATCACTTTTGGACACATGGATGCCCCAAAATCTGCGTTGATAAGCTCCGGTTCCGTGATTGGGATCGGGTTTCTCGGCGGTTCCTTTCTTTCCGCCTGCCTGGGTGGACAGTTCGCCTTTCGTTTTCCCCCGTACCGGGAAGTGGTTAAGGGGATCCTTGCCGGTATTTTGATGGGGGTTGGTTCGGCATTGGCCGGTGGCTGTAATGTTGGCGGTATGTATAATGCTTTGGGTAATCTGGCGGCCAACGGGTTCTCTATGTGGTTGGGGATCGTTATCGGTGTATTGCTCGGCTTATGGCTGCTCTATAAAGAAATGGAGTATATCACCTGGGGTTCCAACGGAGCGTGGACCGTTCAGGTTCCCCGTATTGTTCAGACCCTATGCGGTCTGGGTGCTCTTGCGGCCTTGATCTGGGGTGCGTATCAGTACAGTGGCTATGACGGCGACGGTAATATGGACTATATTGCTTCTCTTTCCGGCATTTTGTTGCTTGCAGCCGGGATCGGTTATGCCATGCATCGTGGTCGCTGGTGCATGATTCAGGGTTTTCGTGAGCCGCATATGACTGGTGATTGCACCTTGGCTAAATCCGTGGCTCTGTCCATCTTTGTTTTGGCTATTGGCGGCGCTGTTGTTAAATTCGCCGTGCCGATCAGCAATGAGGGTGTAGCTGTTCTGGCCCCAATCAACTATGTACGCGGTACCTTTGGTTGGGTCGGTGTTGCTGGTGGTTTTCTTTTCGGTCTGGGTGGCATGCTGGCTGGCGGTTGCGGTTCCGGTACGCTGTGGCGCGTGGGAGAAGGACAGATTAAACTTTGGATTGTAGTTCCTTTTTTCGGTATTGCCAATTCTCTGATGAGCTTGTGGTTTAAAGGGATGGAATTCGAGGTCGGCGGAGCAAAGTTGCATGACCTGATGACGCAGGCGAAATACGGTCTTCTGGATGCTGATGTTGATGAAATTCAGGAGGCCATTGATGCCGCCGACACCATCACCGTCGTAGGTCTTGAGAAAGCCGGTTATTTAGGTAAATATATCTACATGCCTGATGTAATGGGTTACGGCTGGACTTTGGGCCTGATCGCCCTGAGCATGGCTCTGTGGTACATCATTGTTACCTGGAACGAGGAGAGCAATAAGCTGATCGTTCCGATGTGATGCTTTGTTGATTAAGCAACGTTTTTTAAAATCGCAATATCCTTTCGGGGGTATTGCGATTTTTTTTATGCAGATGATTGATGCCGATACAAGAAATATTTGGTACAGATTATTCATTGAACAGAGAGGAGGGAATCGATGAACCATAGAGATCTTTTACGAAAAGAGCGACTTGCTGAGCGAGATCTGTTGGATGCCGCCCTGCGTCAGAGCAAGAGCGAGCAGATTCAGGCCTTGCTGCTTAAACAAGCGGTCATCGTTCATGCGAAGCACCTGTTCCTCTATGTTCATTTTCGCAGCGAAGTCGAGACCTTTACTCTGATTGAGCATTGCCTTGCCAAAGGAAAGACAGTCTCGGTTCCTGTGACCCTGCGCAAGGAGTCCCGACTATTGGCCGTGCAGATTACTGAGCCAGCGACGCAGCTCAAACCGGGCTGTTTCGGGATCCTGGAACCGACAGAAGAACAGATTGCCCACGCAACGATTGATTCAACAGAAATTGATGCTGTCCTCGTGCCGGGTTCGGTTTTTGATTCATTAGGGGGAAGACTTGGGTACGGTGGCGGCTATTATGATCGTTTTTTAACCCAAGATGCGCCGCAGGCCCGGCGAATCGGGCTGGCTTATGCTTTGCAAGTGGTGGAGCAGGTTCCGATGGAGGCCCATGATCAATATATGGATATAATTATTACAGAGCAGCAAGTGTATGCATGCAGGACGCTGGAAGAGGAGATATAATGCGAAAAACAGGTGTGTACAGAGATAATCTCTTTTTGGAACATCAACCGGACCTCAGCCATCCAGAATCACCGGAACGGCTGCGGGTCATCTATAATGCCCTAGACAGGGGAAGGATGGCCGAGCATTTTGTCTTTCCCGGCTTTGATCCGGTCTCGGATGAAGTTCTTCATCTTAACCATTCCCCTATTATGGTGGATCGAGTGGCATCAACCCAGGGAAGGGGCGTTGAGTATCTGGACCCCGACACCCAGACCTCGGCCCGCTCTTATGAAGCGGCCTGTCTTGCTGCCGGTGCCTTGGTGGACGGCATTACCCGCATTGAGAGCGGAGAGCTGGATAACGCTTTTTGCCTAGTTCGCCCGCCGGGGCATCATGCAGAATGGGGCGAATCCAAAGGGTTCTGTCTGTTTAACAACGTAGCCATTGCTGCCCGTTGGGCAATGCAGGAGCTCGGGATGCAGCGTATCCTGATCCTTGATTGGGATCTGCATCATGGCAATGGCACCCAAAATAGCTTTTATGATACTGACAAGATTCTGTATCTTTCCAGCCATCAATACCCGTATTATCCCGGTACCGGGGCCTTTCCGGAGATTGGCAAGGGTGATGGAGAGGGCTTTAATTTCAATATTCCTCTGGCTGGCGGGGAAGGAGATATGGAGTTCGCTAGGATCGTAAATGAGCTGATTGTGCCGATTACCCGAGCCTATCAGCCGGAGCTGATTTTGATCTCCTGTGGTTTTGATATTCATGGCGATGATCCCTTGGGGGCCATGCAGGTGACTCCGGCAGGTTTTTCCTGGATGACCCGTCAGATGATTGCTGTGGCGGAAGAAGTCTGTGGCGGCAAGGTGTTGGCGACGCTGGAAGGGGGCTATGATCTGGCCGCCATGCGGGACGGCAGTCTTGCTGTGTTGGCTGAGCTTTGCGGGGAAAAGCTTGATTGCGGCTATCCGATTAACCTGTCAGATGAAAAGGCGGCTGAGTTTGCAGGCTCTGCGGTCCCTTGTCCGGCGCTGGATTATACACTTGGTATTGCTAGGCATTATTGGGAAGGGATTTGATAGGCCGGTTTCAGACTGAATGCGTGGGACTGAGTTGCATCATTCGCACAAAACACCCGCTTTTTCGGGATTTTGTCCATTTTGACCGCCTAAAGGGCCGTCGTCCGGTAGTGAATAAAAAAAGGGTTGCTCAATTCAACATGTATCTTTGGAAAATTGAAATCGTTGGTGTTTAATCGGGGCCTGTCCCTGACTTGCATAACGTTAAAAAATAAGGGGGATAAGATGAAATTTTGTAAGTCAACATTAATGGTTGTGTTGTTTTTCGCAGTCGGGAGTGATATTGCCGCTCAGGATATTCATCAGCCTCCGTCATCTACGCCCCTTTTTAAGTGCGGGTCTGGATTTACCACATATTCTGTAAAATCTTTGGATGGAGTTGAAGGAGAAGGTGTGCGTTGTGTAAAAATTGATAATCTCAAAACTGTTGAAGGAAAATATCTTTCAGGTGTCTATTGGTATGGAGAGGGTACTTGGAACGGCAAAAAGTACCGCCACATTGGCTGCACCTACAGTAGGCAGGGGTTTCAATCTTTCGTGACCGATATTTTTGGAAACGGTGAAAGCTATAATAATGAAGTGAGCAGTTTATTATTAACTTCCAGCGACAAGCTGAATCATATTCGTGTAACTGGTGGTGGATGGAATGAAGAATGGGTTCGCGAACCCGATGGAGAAGCGAATAGTTACCGGAGCACCTTGAAAAAAGTGACGAATTGCGGGGATCATCTTGAAAAAGCTTCAGTGACTAAACTCGACGGCTCAGGTTCAGAAGATAATGGAATTCGTTGTATAAAACGCGATCCCGACTCTTCTACACCAGACATTTGGTATGGTGAAGGAGAATGGAATGGTAAACCATACCGCCATTTTGGATTTATCAGTGAAGATACTGATAAGGTCTTAGCAACGGCTGCTGATCTCTGCAATAATTCTCAATACTCTTGCGCTCAAACTGCAAAAAACGGGCTTATCATCACAGCTGAAATGGACTGCTGGCAAAAGAGTAAATATCGCGTTTCAGGAGACTGGAATGAACGTTGGAATGGTACTAAGGAGTACGACTGTAAGATAAAATTGCAGTAGTCGTGACGTAACCGAACAGTTTTATCGGGTGCGTACTCAGTACGTTACCCGATTTTTCATTGCCCTGCCTCTGGGATTCGAACCCGCGCCCCTGCCCTGTAACCCGCATCACTGCGCGGTCTGATTTCGGGCTGTGATACCGGGATGAGTACTTTTTATTGACTTTTTCATTCAACATGTATCTTTGGCAAGTTGAAATCGCTGGTGTTTAATCGGGGGTCTGTCCCTTATTTACGTGGACTTATTTGCCAGTCTTCCATTTTTCATTTTCAGATACTTTGATCAACGCATCAATACCCTTTGTTTCTGCGCTTATCCCTCTAAGAGCTACTGATGCTTTGGCGGCATCCCCTAAATTGGCTTCTGCTGCAAGCTTTCCAAAGTCAACTAATCCAGATGGATAATTTATTCCGGCAGTCAGTGCCTTAATTTTATCGAATTCACTTGCTGCACTTTCCACACCACCAAAAGCTGCTGCTTTGCTGGCAGCACTGGCACAAGTTTCTCCTGTAACACCTTTAAATGATTTGATAACATTAGAAATTCTCTCGACTTCTGCTGCCGCTGTCCCTCCAAGACCAGCTAAGATGTCTGAATAATTCATTCCGGCAGTCATAATTTTATCGAATTCACTTGCTGCACTTCCCACACCACCAAAAGCTGCTGCTTTGCTGGCAGCACTGGCACAAGTTTCTGCTGTAGCACCTTTTAATGATTTAATAACATCAGAGATTCTCTCGGTTTCTGCTGCAAATGTTAGCGCATCATTAGTTTGTCTGACTTCTTCAATCTCCTCAATTGCAGATTCGCTTACCTGCGCACTTAAAAATTTATTTGCGTATTCAAGAAACCTTTCTGTGTGGTAAACATGGAACCTTTCAACTCCAGCTTCTCTATAGATTTCATCTAGTAATTCAGGACGTGGGCCAATAGTTTTGTTCTTAACTTTTCTCCACCAATCAGGTTTGCTATCTGATGTTATAAATATAATATTTTTTAATGACTTCTCGTGCGCATAATCAATTATCTGCTTCCATACTATCAGGTCGCCATATTTTTCCTCATAGACTAACCCTGAATAAGTAAAGCATTCTTTTTTTTGATGAATCTTCGTATCCAGGAGGAATTTTATTCTTGAACCTTTCTTCGCCTTCTTTAAATATATTAGAAAGTTGCTCTTGGCTGTCTGGTGGGGAGCCAATATTCTGAATCAACTTATCTAAGTTATTTCTAATTTCATCATCGGACGAAATGCTGATTGCCTTTTTCTTGTCTTTATCTAATTTTGATAAAAATAAACTTACCACCTCGTTAAGATCATCAATTAGGGCTTTCTGTTCAATATGACTATGGCGTTTATTTATTTGGAGTTTATTAAGTTCCTTTTCAATCGTTTTGATATTTTCTTCAGCGATACTTTTAACCTTATTAAACAATTCATATTGATCATTTATAACGGCAAGCCTGTTGCGCTGAAATTCTAAACCAACATGGTATGGTATCCATAATCTTTCTTTGATTTGTTCAATAACCCGAAGGAGCTCATTACGGGTTGGCTCCTTGTAACGATATAAGTCAAGCAATACATTTGCATCTAAAATAAAAAGCGCATCTTTCCAAAGGATACCGAACTGATCTTCATCTAATTTGTAATATCCCCTGAAAATATCCTTCATCTCTTTTCACCTTTTTTACTTAATTACGCCCAAACAGATAGCAATTACTCAACAAGATAGACGATAACTCGCCTCCTGTTAAGTAAAAAGAGGTTTACTTTAGCTATGGAGCGCATAGGCAGTCGCCCTGCGGTGGTAATTCCCCACTCTCACCTATCCATCCCGCTCCTGCCCTGCATCAGCAATTAGGAGCGTCCTACGACATCCTTTTCCGTTGTCACCTCTTCAAGGACATAAAAGCCCACCGCCGTGGATTTCAGACTATCTTCAATTCTATTTGCAACAAAAGCGACACGTATCCACCAAAATGTAAGCATGTAGACAAAAGGGTTTTCAACGAAAACGCCAGAGAGTCTCTTCTTTTTGCAGACTAAACCCTTATAACCTTGATTTTTAATCAAATAAATCTTTTTTTCTCGAACGGCACACCTGTTGCTATATAGGAGGCAACAGCGGCACAACACTACCGCAAAGCAAACAAAGGACCGGGCATTCCGGAAATACCTCTTACATACACGGAGAAAAACAATGAGAAAGGTAGCGATCTACGGCAAGGGCGGCATCGGAAAATCTACAACAACCCAGAACACCGTGGCCGGACTGTGCGAACTGGGCAGGAAGGTTATGGTTGTCGGCTGTGACCCAAAAGCAGATTCCACTCGTCTGCTGCTCGGCGGTTTGGCCCAGAAATCTGTACTCGACACTCTGCGCGAGGAAGGTGAGGACGTAGAACTGGAAGATATCCGTAAAGAAGGATACGGCGGAACTTGGTGTGTTGAGTCCGGTGGTCCTGAGCCGGGAGTTGGTTGTGCAGGTCGCGGTATTATTACCTCTATTAATATGCTGGAGTCTCTGGGTGCTTACGAGGAAAGCGAAGCTCTGGATTATGCCTTCTACGACGTACTGGGCGACGTAGTCTGCGGCGGGTTCGCCATGCCTATCCGTGACGGTAAAGCAGAAGAAATCTATATTGTTGTCTCCGGTGAGATGATGGCTATGTATGCGGCCAACAACATCAGCAAGGGTATCATGAAGTTTGCTCAGTCCGGCAACGTCCGGCTGGGTGGCCTGATCTGTAACTCCCGCGCTGTTGATAATGAGCAGGAGATGATAGAGAAATTCGCGGAAAAATTGGGAACCCAGATGATCTGGTTTGTACCGCGTGACAACGATGTCCAGCGGGCCGAGATCAACAGAAAGACTGTTATTGAATGGAAACCCGAGGTGCCTCAGGCAGAGAAGTATCGGGGTCTGGCCAAGGCCATTGATGCGAACGAGAAGTTCGTTATCCCCACGCCTATGGAGATTGAAGAGCTGGAAGCATTGCTCATGGAATTTGGTTTGATGAATTAACAAAATATCGGGCGTGTAGGGGCAGACCTCTGTGTCTGCCCTCTTTCCACGGAACAAACAAGGGCGGACACGCAGGTCCGCCTCTACAGAACAACCCGAACAAATAATGCAGATGTAGGGGCACGGCGCGCCGTGCCCCTACGGGTAAATATATAAGGAGAACAACTCATGTTAATGATCAGAGCTATAGTTAGGCCGGAGAAATCCGATGAAATTCTTGCTGCCCTCATGGATGCGGGCTTTCCGGCGGTCACCAAATATTCCGTTGCCGGGCGCGGTAAACAACGCGGTATTAAAATCGGTGATGTCACCTATGATGAGATTCCGAAGATGATGCTGATGTCCGTTGTTCGGGACGAAGATAAAGATTTTGTTATCCAGACCATCATGGATACCGCCAGGACTTCCGAGAAGGGCGCTTTTGGTGACGGTAAGATCTTTGTCAGCGAGGTTGAGGAAGTGTATACCATCAGTTCCGGTGTTAAGGAAGGAGCAGTCGGGGAGGCCGCGTAATGAAAGAAGTCATTGCTGTGGTACGCATCAATATGATGAACCAGACCAAGCAGGCCTTAAGCGATGCCGGAGTTGACGCCTATTTCGCCCGTGAGGCTCAGGGGCGGGGCAAAGGTTTCGCCAATCCCAAGGTGCTTGAGGGGGTTGATGAGGGATACGAGGAAGCGGCTGCCGTGCTGGGAGAGAAGGGAAAACTTTATCCCAAGCGAGTGCTGACCGTGGTGGTTGAGGACGATAAGGTTGACGACGTTGTTCAGGCCATTATCGCGCCCAACAAGACCGGCAAGCCGGGCGACGGAAAGATATTTATCCTGCCCGTGGCTGATTCGGTTCGGGTTCGGACCGGGGAATCGGGCGAAGCAGCTATCGTCTGAACCTGAAGAGAAAATTTGAGGAGAACAATATGGGAGCGGCAGAAAAACTGGTGCAGTGGAATCCCACCGATATTAAGGCGGAATTGATTAAGAAGTATCCGCCCAAGGTGGCCCGTAAACGTGCCAAACAGATAATGATCAACGAGGCCTTGGAGAACGGCACGCCGGAGATTACGGCTAATGTTCGTACCATCCCAGGCATCATCACCATGCGCGGTTGTACATACGCCGGTTGTAAGGGCGTTATCATGGGACCGACCCGCGATATCGTCAACCTGGTCCACGGCCCTATCGGATGTAGCTTTTACGCCTGGTTGACCCGACGTAATCAGACCGATCCTGGCCCGGAAGGCCCGGACGGTGAAAACTTCATGAACTACTGCTTTTCCACCGATATGCAGGATCAGGATATCATCTTCGGCGGAGAAAAAAAACTGGAGCAGGCCATTCAGGAAGCCTATGACCTCTTTCACCCAAAATCGATCGCGGTATTTGCCACCTGTCCTGTCGGGTTGATCGGAGATGATATTCACACCATCTCTAAGCAAATGAAGGAAAAGCTGGGCGACTGTAATGTGTACGCTTTCAGCTGTGAGGGCTATAAGGGCGTAAGCCAGTCCGCAGGTCATCATATCGCCAACAATCAGGTGTTCCGTCATATCGTGGGTGAGAACGACGAGCCGGTTGAGGGGAAATATAAGATCAACTTGCTAGGCGAGTACAACATCGGCGGCGACGGCTTTGAGATAGATCGGGTCTTTAAGAAGTGCGGGATCACTAATATTTCGACCTTTTCCGGTAACTCCACTTATGAGCAGTTTGCCACAGCTCATCAGGCCGATTTGAACGCGGTTATGTGCCACCGGTCCATCAACTATGTGGCTGATATGCTGGAGACCAAGTTCGGTATCCCGTGGATCAAGGTGAACTTTATCGGTGCCGAGGCAACGGCTAAATCTCTGCGCAAGATAGCGGCCTATTTTGAGGATCAAGAGCTGATCGACACAGTGGAAGCGGTGATCGCCGAGGAAATGCCGGATGTTGAAGCGGCGGCGACCGAAATTCTGCCCCGTACCGGCGGCAAGACAGCCATGATGTTTGTGGGTGGCTCCAGAGCCCATCATTATAAGGAGTTGTTTGACGAGTTGGGCATGAAGACCATTTCTGCCGGTTACGAGTTTGGTCATCGTGATGACTACGAGGGCCGTCGGGTTCTGCCGCACATTAAGGTGGATGCAGACAGTCGGAATATCGAGGAAATTGTGGTGGAGGCCGACGAGACCCGCTTCAGCCCAAGAAAGACCGAGGCGGAACTCAAGGCCTTGGAAGATGACGGACTGAAATTCAAGGATTACGAAGGACTGGCCCCGGATCTGGAAGAGGGCACCTTGATTATCGACGATTTGAATCAGTACGAGGCCGAGAAGCTGGTCGAGCTGATGAAGCCGGACATTTTCTGTGCGGGTATCAAAGAGAAGTTCTCCATCCAGAAGCTGGGCGTGCCCATGAAGCAGCTGCACAGCTATGACTCTGGCGGCCCCTATGCCGGATTCAAAGGCGCGATCAACTTTTACAAAGAGATTGACCGCCTGGTGAACAGCAGGGTCTGGAGTTATATGAAGGCCCCCTGGCAGGAAAATCCGCAGCTCTCTGGCACATACGTCTGGGAATGATTTGTAGGGGTAGACCTATGTGTCTACCCTTTATGCAAACAGGGCGAACACAGGGGTTCGCCCCTACGGCCCCATGTGCAGAAATAATCCGTAAGGGCACGGCATGCCGTGCCTCTACATCAGAATACGAGGTAAGAGGATGTTATTACGACATACCCCCAAAGAAATCAGCGAGCGCAAGGCCCTGACCATTAATCCGGCCAAGACCTGCCAGCCCATCGGCGCTATGTACGCGGCCCTGGGTATCCACGGATGCCTGCCGCATAGTCACGGCTCTCAGGGTTGCTGCGCTTATCACCGTTCAACCTTGACCCGGCATTATAAAGAGCCGATTTCAGCAGCAACCAGCTCCTTTACTGAAGGCGCGTCCGTGTTCGGCGGTCAGGCCAACCTGACCCAGGCTTTCAACAATATCTTCACGGTCTACAACCCGGAAATCGTGGCCGTGCATACCACCTGTCTGTCCGAGACCATCGGTGATGACCTGCCCCAGATCCGCAAAAAGGCGATCAAAGAAGGCAAGATCCCGGAAGGCAAGGAGGTCATAGGTGCGTCCACACCCAGCTATGTTGGTTCCCATGTAACCGGGTTCTCCAATATGGTCAAGGCCATGACTGATCTGGCCGAGCCCACAGGCACAAAGAACGGCAAGGTCAACATCATCCCCGGCTGGGTGGAACCCTGCGACATGGAGGAACTCAAGCGGCTCACCAAACTGATGGGTGTGGGCACGATCCTTTTTCCGGACACCTCGGGCGTGCTCAACAGTCCGCTGACCGGCGAATACAAGATGTTCCCCGCAGGCGGTACCACTGTTGCTGAGCTGAAGTCCACTGCCGATTCAATGGGTACGCTGGCTTTGGGTGAGTGGTGTTCCGCTGATGCAGCCCGCCAGCTGGATAAAAAACACAAGGTGCCCTGCAAGGTTCTGGATATGCCTTTTGGTCTCAAGGCCACGGATCGTTTCATTGAGGCTCTGCGTACCATTGCAGGGGTCAACGTGCCTGATGAAATCATGACCGAGCGCGGTCAGCTGGTGGATCTTATTTCCGATATGCACCAGTACTTTTTTCACAAGAAGGTTGCTCTGGTTGGTGATCCGGATCAGGTCATCGCCATGACTGAGTTCCTGGTTTCCATCGATATGTGTCCGGTCCACATTGTTACCGGTACTCCGGGCAAGAAGTTTGAGAAACGGATCAGGGAGATCACAGCGGACATGCCCTTTGAGGTCAACGTCAAGGCCAAAGGCGACTTCTTCCTCCTCCATCAGTGGATGAAGAACGAGCCGGTGGATCTGCTGATCAGCAACACCTACGGCAAGTACATTGCCCGTGATGAGGATGTGCCGTTGATCCGCTGGGGCTTCCCCATCCTGGATCGTCAGGGGCATCAGTACTTCCCCACAGTCGGGTATAAAGGTGGATTGCGGCTGCTGGAGAAGATCCTTTCTGCTATCATGGATCGCAAGGATCGGGATGATCCTGAGACCAAGTTTGAGTTGGTGCTGTAGCATTTTAGTAGAGAAGTACTGTCCAGGAAGGAAAGAGGAAGGACAGAAGAAGAGCAATATGGCGGGGCCGAGAGGCTCCGTCATGGGTTTGATCGGCATTTTTTCTGCCCCTTCCTTTATTTTTGAGGCGACAAATCCTGAGGCGGCAAAATCTCAATCTGCAACTTCCCGATTAAGGCCCCGATTGCAAGCTGTCCTTCCAGATCGCCACGGGTAAAACGAATGTGATACAGATCTGCGGGCAATTGGTTGACCGTGGTGTCAAGACTGATCCACTGCCCGTTCAGGCAGACCTCATTCCAAGCGTGATAATAAAAGGCATCATTATGCAGGGTAACCCCGGCGGCGATAGCTGTGGGAATATTGAGACTGCGGGCCAAGGCCGCAAAGAGGGCCGCATGCTCATTGCAATCTCCTCTCTCGCTCTTCAGAGTGGTTAAGGCATCAGGCAGGCCGATAACCGGGCGTTTCTCAATATTCTTGTACAGCCATTCAGCCAATAGAGCTACCTGACGAACAGGGTCAGTAACGTCTCCGACAATTTCCTTGGCCTTTGCCTTAATATCTGAATTGTCGGACTGAACATAGCGGCTGGCCGACAACGTAGAGTCATCGCCAACGCAGCTGTTCTCCGGCATTAATTCGTTATCTTTCCGTAATGGAGAAAATTCTTCCTTTGTTAGGATTAACCTACCTTCGGTAAAGCGTTGCCGACCACCATTCAATGTAACCTCTGCCTCTTCTGGAAACTGTAAGCGAAATACTGCTACACGACTATTTTCTTCTAAAAGCTTGCCAGTATATTGAACTGCAACTGCGGACAACAGCTCATCGCCGCTATCCTGAATGTCCATTGCCTTGAATTTCGGTTCTGCCTGAAAAACAAAACCGGCCGGTGATCGTTCACGAATAACCTTTCCTTGGGCGTCCAACCAAAAGTTAACCTGCATCCCGGAGTAAGACTCCGTAAAATGGTGCAAATGATATATCCGTTCATTGAGGAGCTTTTTTTCTTCGCCGTTATAGGTGATGACAGATGTCCTTGCAGCAAGGGAAAAAGGGTCGAAAAACGGAACCTTCAGCTTATCACCCTGTTCCTGTAATTTGCTCAGCAGATAACCCCGCTGATTAAGTGGTAGCACAGGGGGACCTTGCAGTGTGATGGTATCCTCCATTATTGCTCCTCCGGTATCCAAGGTAAAATGGACCGTGTTTCCTTCGACCCGGCCATTTGCAGTGGTACTGTAGAAGGGAGAGGAAAAAAGAAACTCGAAGGTGCGGAGTTGCAGACCGTTTCCCACCATTGCCGAAAGATTCATTTTGATCGGCTGCACGGAATTAAGCACCTTGAGTCGAAGCGACGCCTCCTGAAGAATGCGCAAGCTGTTCTCCCCTTCAGGACGGATATCCTCCATAATATAACCAATTCGCTTATCTTGAAGATACACACCATAATACTGCTGATACTTGGCCTGGAGTAATGTTGCCTGCTCATCACTCTCCAGGGTGCTGATAAAAAAATCTTGTTGTACTAAAAAAATGAGCAAGGCGAGCCAGCAGCAGACGACAACCATTTTGAAAAAACGAACGATCATGGCAACGAATAAAGATGAGGTTCATACAAGCAAGTGAAGTTTATTTGCCAACGCTGTACTGCAATATCAGGGAAGATAAGAAAGGCGGGGAAGTTAATGACAGGATGAAAGATAAAGGTTACAGGAAGGTTTATTAATGACCGGGACAGTCTAATGATGTATTTTTGTCCCGGTTCATAGCTGAATTTGAGCAATATCACTGATTATCCCAAACACCGTCTTCCGTTACAACTTCTATATCAAGCGTTGTATCATAATAGGTAAAACCAAAAATTGTGGCTTCCCCATAGTACGTATAGCCGAGTTTAACTGCTTTGTTCCCAAGGGATTCAAAGGAGAATTTTGCTGGCAGCCCCATAATCTCCAAATTTTCTTGCACATGTTTTTTAACAAGCTCAGGATTCTGATGTCTTTTGATCGAATTGGCCTGCTCCTGCAACGTATAGCCTACCTTTTTTTTTTCTAGCATAATACCGCCTATCTGCCAAGACGGGATGCCTATCACAGCTAGAATGACAATATAAATAATATTTTTAACCATTTTTTTCACCGTTGTAAGAGGTTTCCTTCTCGTTTCGACTGCGGCATGTTTTTCTGTAACCACCTAAACATTTTTAATGCATCAGATGCCGACAGCGGGCCGTAGCCGGATATATTTCATTGTACAACACCCTCGCCGAAGGCTTGGCGAGGGAGCAAAATTATTCAGGATAAGAAAACGTCATATTGCCCCTCCGGCGGCCAATACGTACCTTCCCACCCTTGCTGAGTTTGCCGAAGAGAATCTCTTCCGTCAATACATCTCCGATTTCCTTCATAATCAAACGGCGCAAGGGGCGAGCACCGAAGGCCGGATCATATCCTTTCTCTGCCAAACCGCGTCTCGCAGCAGCAGTCAAAGAAATGATGACATTTTTATCTGCCAGCTGCCTCTGGAGTTCAATCACCATCTTATCAACAATTCGATCAACCGCATCCATTTCCAAGGCGTGGAAGGTGATTGCGCTATCAAGCCTGTTTCTGAATTCTGGAGTAAAGAGGTTTTTGAGGGCCTTCTGCTCTTTTCCTTTCGAATTGCCAGTGAAACCGATGGTCCGTTCCGTCATCTCCCGAGCACCGGCATTAGTGGTCATGATAAGAATGACATTACGAAAATCAGCACGGCGGCCACTGTTATCTGTCAAGGTTGAGTGATCCATCACCTGGAGAAGAATGGAAAAGACATCTGGATGGGCCTTTTCAATTTCATCCAATAACAGCACGGTATGCGGATGCTTGCGGATAGCGTCAGTCAATAGACCACCCTGCTCAAAGCCGATATAGCCTGGAGGAGCACCGATAAGGCGAGCAACGGCATGCTTCTCCATATATTCACTCATATCAAAGCGCTCAAAATGAATGGACATTGACTGAGCCAGTTGTCTTGCCACCTCGGTTTTACCTACACCGGTCGGCCCGGCAAAGAGAAAGCAACCCGTGGGGGAAAACGGATTTCCCAGGCCAGCCTTGGAGCGTTTCACCGCCTGTACCACTTCGACCACAGCCTCATCCTGACCGAAAATGACTGTTTTAAGCTCATTTTCCAGATGGCGCAAGCCTTCGGTTTCATCGTTATTCACAGAAACTACTGGAACCCTTGCCATCTTGGAAACTATGCGTTCCACGTCTTCAACCGTCACTGTTTCTCCGGTCTTTCCAGCAAGTCGCAGGGAGGCACCCACCTCATCCATGACATCAATGGCCTTATCCGGGAGAAAACGGTCATTGATATATCGTTCAGCCAATTCAACGGTTGTTGCGATAGCCTCGGGTGAATAGGACAGCTGATGATGTTCCTCGTAACGAGACTGTAATCCTTTCAGAATTTCACAGGTGTCCTCAACAGAGGGCTCCTCAATATCAATTTTCTGAAATCGACGGGACAAAGCTCTGTCCTTTTCAATATAATTCTTATGCTCTTCATAGGTCGTTGAGCCGATACAGCGAATTGTTCCAGCTTGTAAAGCCGGCTTCAGCAGATTTGAGGCATCCATAGACCCTCCGCTGGTGGCACCGGCCCCGACAATGGTATGCATCTCGTCGATAAAGAGAATGGCATTGTCTTTCTGCTCTACAGCCGCTACAACAGCTTTCAGCCTTTTTTCAAAATCCCCCCGATACTTGGTACCAGCAACAAGAGCGCCCATATCCAACATATAGATCGTTGTGTCACGCAGCAGAGCTGGTACCAATTTCTCTAGGGCCGGTTCTTCCTCTTTCCGAGCAATGCCGTCCTCATAAATACGAAGAGCCAGCCCTTCGGCAATGGCGGTTTTTCCTACCCCAGGTTCACCGACCAGTAGAGGGTTATTTTTTCGACGACGACAGAGGACCTGCATCATCCGTTCAAGTTCACGGGCACGACCAATCAAAGGATCAATATTATCCTGTTCCGCCAATTCAGCAAAATTAACAGTAAACTGTTCCAGGACGTCTTCCTTGCCCTTTTGTTGCTTCGTATCCGAAGCAGGCGCTCCCGGTTTAGGCGCTGGTTTTTTCTGAAGATTTTCTGGAATATTATGAGAAATATATTCCACAACCTCCAGTCTACCGACCCCTTCACTCCCGAGAAAATACACCGCGTGAGAGTCCGGTTCTGCAAAGATAGAAACCAGCACATCGCCGGTATCCACCTCTTTTTTGCCACAGCTCTGCACATGATTGACAGCCCGCTGCAACACCCGATTAAAGGCGACCGTCTGCGAGGGTTCGTCCTTACCCGCGCCCAGTAAAGGCACGCCGCCAGCAAGAAACTCCTTCAGTCGCGTCCTGATTGAATTATTATCACCGCCGCATTTATTAATAATATGCGCGGCAAGATCATCATGTAAAAGTCCCCACAGCATGTGTTCAACAGTCACATACTCGTGTTTTTTTGCCTTAGCCTCTTTTATAGCCTTTATCAAGGCCAACTCTAGTTCTCGACTCAACATATCAATATTATGGCTAAAAGGTGGCGTGTAAATGCCGAAAGGTCAGTTATTCCTTTTCCAGCGAGCATTTCAACGGAAATTGATTTTTGCGGGCGGTCTGGTGTACTTCCGACACCTTAGTTTCTCCGATTTCACGGGAAAAGACACCGGCTATGCCCATCCCCTGATGGTGGACATTCAGCATGATCGTAGTTGCCTCCGAGGTGTCCTTGCCAAAAATAGTTTCCAGCACCATAATTACAAACTCCATGGTGGTATAATCGTCATTATGGAGAAGCACCTTATACAAGGGAGGTTCTTGAAGATCTTTTTTATCCTTGGTCAGTATTTCTTCCCTATGTCCTGAATCTGTTTTTCCCATCTTCTTGATTATATGCTGTTAAAATCTCAAATGTCAATCTTTCGCCATTCATTCATCAGCATACTCATGCTTATCGAAACGATATAAAAAGGTCCGATCTGTCCGGCGTTACTCACAAAGATTCTCCTTTCTATATTGTAATGCTCAGGAATGATTTTGCAAGCTTACTTTCTCGACTGGGACATCATAGAAAGAATCAAATGCTGAAGAACAGTCTCTGCATCTATTGAGGATCCTTTTAAACGCATATCCGCCATAAGGATATCGTGCAACCACGTACGGAGAAGATCGATGGGAAAACCGGAAGCTGCCTTGAATCGCATGTACAAAGCGAAGGGGTGCCCGGAGAGCTCAGTTTTCCAACGCTCATTTTGTTTTAAAGCAGGCAGGCATTGCTCCTGAAAAACCTTTGCTGAAATACCAGGGCGAAAATTATATCGCTCTTGTTCCAGCAGAACTCGAAAGAGCAGGAGCGTACGAGTGAAATTTCGTAACGTTGCCAGGATGGCCAAGGCGTGAAGGCCGTTTTCTTGAAGGCGGGAGGCGATAAGCAGGGCCTGGTCTCTTTTTTTATCACTGATCGCCTGAGTCAGCTCAAAGACTGCTTCCTGTCGCGTACGACCGACCATGCGGTCAAGATCCTTTCCGGTGATCTGCCCGACCTCTCCCACAGACAAGGCGAGCTTTTCTGTTTCCATCATTGCGGCAACCGGGTGGAAACCTACCCGTTCGAGCAATTGTTCCATGACGCCTGAAGCCATAGTTTTATTCATCTTTTGCAGCACGGTACGTACCTGTTTTTGGAGAACCGCTTGTTGCTCCTTCTTCGCTTGCGCACTGGCCCCGGTGTCCACATGAAGATCAATAACCGCGTATTTTTCCTTAAAAGATTTGTACAGTTTCTTGCGTTTATCCACATCTTCAGCCAACAGCATCAGAATGTTATTCTGCGGTATCCCGGTATCAAGGGCCGCCAAGACCATTTCTCCAGCATTTTTTCCGGCATTCTTTCCGGCACTTCGGGCGGACTGAGCAGGGCTGGCTTCTGTTCCCGATTGCTCGGAATATTTTATGAGCAATGCCCCAGTCCAGTCCAATTTTTCGTTAGGTTTGGCAAAACCGAAGCATTTTTTCCATTGGGCAACACTTAGGCCACCAGGATCGTTTTCTGGCTCCCTGCTGTCCAGCCCCCCGGCCTCCATCATCGCTTGAAGATATTTGAAGGCCTTATCCGGCTTATTGCCCTTATTGGCTTGTGTTGCCCGACTCCAGATAGCCTTTGCCACATTCTTGGAATGAAATAATCTGGTGTTATTGACCCTGAATACTTGCTTGCCGCCCAGCAGACTAAAGCTGCGGAGTTTGGAAAGGGTAAGGTTGTTCTCCTCTGTATCGCCGTCAATGCTGTGGACTGTCCCACCCTCAGCGCAAAGGCTTTTTGCTATCTGGTCCGCCGCTTGTTGACAGAGGTAGCGTTCTCCGATAAACAGATAAGCAGGAAAAAGATTTCCTTTTTTGACCTCCTGAAACAGAGAATCAAGGTTATTTCTTTTGTAAACAGGCATGGCGTAACAATAAATAATGTATGTTAAAAGTCGATTAAAGGGCAGGGGGGATACTCGGCAGAAAAAGCGCCTCAAGATAAGAGCTTCAGCGTCTCCTTGCTGGCAACAACAGAGGGCAGGATACATTTTAAAAAAATCGAGCCGTGCATAACTGTAGAGCAATTCTTGCTTATATTCTGCCCTGACTGATAAAGTAAAAAATTTCTTCTGGGAAATTCCTTTGTTGTCGAGTATCATAAATCATTTTTCACGTTTGAAAAAATATTTTTATTGTCTTTAAACAAGCTCCCTGAAGCTTCATAAGAAAATTATTTCCGTGCACACCGTCAATATGCTTGCACGAGTGTTGAACGAACAACTGCCGTCCGGAAAATAACGGCTCGCTGATAGCCACGTAATAATGTACACAGACATTGTAATAAACGCCACGCCTTATGAAAACCGTATCGCCGTGGTGGAACGCGGCAACCTGCTTGAGTTCCATCTCGAACGTCCGACGGAAAATGGGTTAGTGGGCAATATCTACCAAGGTAAAGTTGTTCGGGTCCTGCCGGGTATGCAGGCGGCGTTTGTCGATATCGGTCTTGACCGGACCGGTTTTCTTTATGTTGACGATATTGATATCTCAATGTCAATGGCACAACTCTCACTGCCGGAAGTGAGTCCTTCTGCTGTTGAAAAAAATGCAGAAACTAATCCGGCTATCGAGAATTTAGTGAAGGAAGGGCAGACCATTCTGGTACAGATTGCAAAGGAGCCTATCGGTTCCAAGGGTGCTCGTCTGAACTGCCATATCACCTTGCCTTGCCGTAATCTGGTTTTTATGCCCTTAACCGATCATATCGGTATTTCCCGCAAGATAGAAGATGAAGATATTCGGGAAGAGTTGCGGCAAAAAATTGAGCAGCTGCGCCCAGAGAGGACCGGCTTTATTGTTCGCACGGTTGCCGAAAACGTCACCGCAGCAGAGATTGAAGCGGATATGGAGTTTCTTCTGCTGCTTTGGGATGATATCCGGTCTAATGCGCAGCGGGCAACAGCACCCTGCCTGATTTATCAGGATCTGGACCTCGTTCTCAGGGCAGTACGGGATCTCTTCACGGACAGCGTCAATGAACTTGTTGTCGATTCCAGGAGCATGCATGAGCGGCTTCTCAACTTTGTAGTTACTTTTGCCCCGAAATTAAAAAATAGAATTGTTTATTATGACAGTGAAGTGCCCATTTTTGACGCCTACGGTATTGAAGTCGATGTTGCTCGCGCCATAGATAAAAAAGTCTGGTTGCGTTCAGGGGGATACCTTATTATCGAAACCACAGAAGCCTTAACAGTGGTGGATGTCAATACCGGGCGTTATGTCGGGAAAAATAATCTGAACGAGACTATTTACAAAACCAATATGGAGGCGGTGAAAGAGATATCCTATCAGTTGCGGCTTCGTAACATCGGAGGGATCATTATCATTGATTTCATCGATATGGAAATAGAGCAGCATCGAGAAGAACTTTACAATGCCTTTCAACAGGCTATGCGCAAGGATAAAAATCGGGTCAATATTCTCAAGGTTTCAGAGTTCGGTCTGGTCCAGATGACTCGGAAACGTTCCAGTGAGAGCCTGTCCCAAATTATGTGCGAACCCTGTTTTTATTGTGGCGGGGAAGGCATTGTCAAATCACGGCAAACCATCTGTTATGAAA
Source organism: Candidatus Electrothrix laxa (assembly GCA_942492895.1). Classification (GTDB taxonomy): domain Bacteria; phylum Desulfobacterota; class Desulfobulbia; order Desulfobulbales; family Desulfobulbaceae; genus Electrothrix; species Electrothrix laxa. Next base: position 2,076,433 of record OW818652.1, on the reverse strand, counting down.
TTTTTCGCAAGATTTACCGGGACAATCGCAAGGATGGTGGAAAAAGCATAACCATCAAGGTGCATCCGCATATTGCCAATACGCTGGCTCAGGATGAAGCGCATCACCTCCAGCATCTTGAAAAAACCACAGGGAAAGAGATCACAGTGTCCCAGACGTACAATCTTCATGTTCAACGATACGAGGTTATCTGGGACGAATAACCTCCTCAGGCAATAACATAGAGAAACATATAATCATTATTTATCTTACCTGTTATTATGAGCTCGAAAAACAGACGTAGAATAGGCATTTCCTCCCGTTCCACAAACAAAAAATGGTTGGGACGTAATTTCCTCATAGTCCTCGTCCTGCTCCTCGTTTTTGCTGGTGCTGCGGTTGGGTTTATCCTTTTTGAAACAGAAAAACCGCAGGTCTCGCTGAATAAAGACCTCCTTTTTCTCGGAAGTCCACTGAAAGTACAGCTGCAAGCATCTGATCGCAAAAGCGGCATTCAGCAGGTTTCCATTACCCTCCAGCAAAACCAAAAAGAATTTTCGCTGTTCAAAAAAAGTTTTCCCCGCCAAGCTTGGCTTTCAAAAGCAGGGGCCGGAAAAATACAGGAAACCCTTACGTTGGATGTTCAACAGGCTGGAGCAAAAGAAGGTAAGGCAAAGATCACGGTTTCTGTTCATGATTTTTCTCTCAACGAAGGGCTGCAAGGAAACGTAACAACTCATATTTTTCCCGTTACTATTGACACCAAGGCACCACGAGTTCATATTGAACATGCGCAACAATATATTACTCCAGGAGGAAGCGGCATTGTTGTCTATAGCATATCCGAACCCTCAAGGCGCCACGGGGTTATGCTTGATGATATCCTTTTTCAAGGATATCCCTTGCCGGGTGGTAAAAAAAGATTTATTGCCTACATTGCTCTTCCTTGGAATAGCAAAAAACCGGAGCAGATACGGATTTTTGCGGTGGATCAGGCTGGCAATGAGGGCAGCAGCACTTTTTCCATCCGATTTAAATCCGCAAAGGAAAAGAAAGATCGAATTAATGTCTCAGATGGTTTTCTGAATAAGAAAATTCCTGAGTTTCAAAATAGTTACCCGGAACTCACTGGGACAAATCTTGAAAAGTACCTTTTTGTCAATAATACGGTCCGCATTCGCAATGCAGAAAGAATTGCCGCTCTCAGTAGTAACACGACAAGTGAACAGTTATGGCAGGATCGATTTCTCCGGATGCCGGGAGCTGGCAAGGCCGGTTTTGCCGATCAGCGGACCTATTATTACCAGGGAGAGCCGGTTGATTATCAGACCCACCTAGGGATGGATATTGCCTCAACAGCCAGGGTTGCTGTAGAGGCGGCGAACAGGGGTAAAGTTATTTTTGCCGATTACCTGGGAATCTACGGAAACATGGTCATGCTTGATCACGGCCAGGGGCTGACCAGTCTGTATTCCCACCTTAGCCGCATTGCTGTTGGGTCTGGTCAATTGGTGGAAAAAGGAGAGGTCATCGGCAATTCTGGAACCACCGGAATGGCCGGAGGTGACCATCTTCATTTTTCCATGCTGGTGCATGGCATCTTTGTTACCCCGATTGAATGGTGGGATCAACATTGGATTGACGTCAATATTAATAATATTATTGAATAAAAACTCCTTTCTTAAACAATGTAATCATGGGGTTTGAATTTCGCAAGATAGAAAAATTTTCATCGATTTTCTGCAAGCAAATACGGCAACACCTGTATCCTGTATCCTGTACTTTTCAACAGGCACTTAATTAAAAAAATATGCAGCGCAAAGGCATTCCACTCCTCTTGTACAGCTATCTGGCAACTGAACTGCTTGCGCCATTCTTTGCCAGCTTTCTTATTCTGTACGGGGTCTTTTTTCTGATCCGACTTATTCCGCTGCTGGAAGTCGTTCTTGAACTCGGAATAAATCTCCCAGACTTTATTCGTCTTTTTTCTTATATATTTCCCCACATGCTGCTCTATGTGATTCCTATGGCCAGCATGGCTGGGGTTATTATCGGTTTTACCCGTTTAGCCAATGAACGGGAAGTTCTTGCTCTCAAAGCCTGCGGCATAAGTCTGCGACAGATGCTCCCTCCTGTTATCATTGTCTCGGCATTCATCGCCGCCCTGACAGGCTATTTCTCGGTCCGTCTGATTCCGGCTGGTGAGATTGCTATGCATCAACTCATGTTCCAGCTGGCTAAGGAAAAAATAGACAGTGGGATTAAGGAAAAAAAATTTACCGAGGCCCTTGGTGACTTGGTTGTTTATGTCGATGATATTGATGAAAAGGAACACTGGAATGGCGTCTATGTCTCGGACATGCGTGGTCGGGAGCAGCCGATCATTATAATGGCTAAAAAAGGCCGTATGAAGGCAAATATTAACACCATGTCCGTAACAATTATTTTGGATAACGGCACCCTGCATAATACAGGCGGACTGGATAGCCAGATTGTTCGCTTCAAACGATATCAGCTTCATATCCCGCTCAAACCACCCACCCGCATTGACGGGGATGACGTCACGAAGCTGAGTCGAGGTAGTATGTCGCAAGAACAGCTGCTGACTGCTGGCCAGGAGTACGGTGTTGATACCCATGCTGGTATTACTTATCTGACAGAATATCATCATCGCCTTGCCCTGCCGGTAGGCTGTCTGATTCTCAGTTTACTGGGCTTGCCCCTAGGGCTTCAGGCTGGCCCAGGGAGAAAAGCGGTCGGTATCCCCTTAGGGCTGGGGTTTTTCGTGCTCTATTATATTGTTTTTACCATGTTTAGGGTGATGGTGGAAGATATGGTCCTGCCTCTTCTTGCAGGCATGTGGATGCCCAATATTATTTTTGCGATTATGACCGGGATTATTTTCTGGCGAGTTGAGCAGGAGCGACCAATCTTTTCTGAACGTTTAACCATCTGGCTTGAGTCCGTTGTTGACGCTCTCTTTTTTGCCCCGCTTAACCGTATTTACAGTTTATTCAGCCGGTTACTGAGTAAAAGGCAAGGCGGCATCAGGCAGAAGAAAAAAGAAGAACCGGCCTGGGAAGGGATGCTTGTTCATGCAGACGCACAAGAACGACTTTTTCATCTGCCGAGCTGCGAGCAATATCATTGTGAACATTGTACACTTCAGTTCAATAGTACCTTTGTTGCCTACGAGGCCGGGTTTGAACCTTGTCCGTATTGCGAGACACAAATTGAAAAATACAATATCTGACAGATGGCCAAGACGAGCTTCCAGTAATCACTGAGATTTTTGGTCACCGGCTTGCTCCTTTTTCTCATATTTCGCAGTATTCATCCCGGAGAGATGACCAAGGCGGTGACAGCAATTTCTCCGGGGTACCTCCTGTTGGCCCTGCTTGCTCAACTGGTCTGTCTCACCATCGCGGCATATCGATGGCAGCTGATTGTCAATCGACTCGGCTTCAAAGCCCCTTTCGCCTTTTATCTGGGCAGTTATTTTAAGGGGGCTTTTTTCAACCAGGGGCTTCCCAACAGTATCGGCGGGGATGGAGTGCGTATCTATAACTGTGCAAAAGTGACTGGCTCTGCTGAAGATGCCTTTTTTGGGGTTTTTATTGATCGCGTTATAGGGTTAGCAGGACTTTTGCTGCTCAATATCGTTGCCTTGCTTCTGAACCGTACCCTGTTGCCAGCACATATCTATTATCCCCTTTTTTCTCCTGATAAAAAACTCATTTGTTGCAGTGGTTGCAATGATCAGCAGGTCCCTTTTTATACACTCCTAAAGCAAGCCCCAGGAAATTTCCTAAGAGATAAAGCAGTCCGCCTGCCCACAAGATGTCGCTGATAAAATGGCCTCCCTGGAGAATCCTGGCAATTCCAACCAAGGTTCCAAAAATCAGCCCGCTTATTAAAAAGGCTTCTGCAGAACGCGGTTTCTTATCTCGCAGGATAAACCAAGGCGCCATAAGGAAAAAAGCTATTGCGGCATGGCCCGAAGGAAACGAACTATTTGTACCCCCTTTACCGGGTTGCCAGCACTGGGTAAATTGATGCTCGCCGCCGAATTCAACAATCTGGCGTGGTCGGGGCCGACCAAGATGACCCTTGAGCACAACATTGATCACCAACCCCGGACCGAGAGCAAGCAGGAGAAGGATAAAGATAGCCTTCTTGCGCCAAGGGGAGAGCTGAGATTTGAAAAAACCGATCAACAGAACCAGCAAAGCGGAAACAGCAAGTAGTACCGCTGGTAACTGTGCAAGATTATACAGGATATTCCAAGGAGCGAGATTGCCCACAGGCCATGCCCTATCGCATTCAGGAAGAACAGCGGCAATAACATGGTCACGTGGTACAAGAGAAGTAATAAATCGATCAGCGTCGGTGAGCCAGAGGATACCGGTGATCAGTAGGAGTGCAGCAGTGACTGCTGCCGGTTCGATAAAGTTTTTTTTATGCATAAGACGCTTGGAAGGGCAATAACAGCTCTCTGTCTCTAACAGCGACAAAACTGTCTGCCCCTTCTTGAGGAAGTCATGAGATGAGGTGGCTCAGTTTTCTGAACCGATATAGCTTTTTTTATTTACAGACACAAAACAATAATACTATATTGAATCCTCGAATGCCAGAGGTTGCGCATTGATTCTCATGCATCCTATACCTCATCAGCATTCTTTATAGAAACACGCGGGCGGGTAGCTCAGCTGGATAGAGTGTCGGCCTCCGAAGCCGAAGGTCGCGGGTTCGAATCCCGCCTCGCCCACCAAGTAAAATCAGTAAGTTAAGGCAAATTCTCAATTCTGCTCTTTTTCTATTCCCCACACTTTTTTTCATTTTCGTTTTTCCGTGGGGAGCCTGCGGAGAACAAAACCCGCCGAAAAAAAATTCTTCAGTGACTCCAAGAAAACGCTTCCGTTCTACCTGTACTTCCAATCCTGATGGTGATTATAAAGATGTGAAAAGGTTTTGTAAATCTGCGGCGGTTGAGGAGGTGGCAAAGGTTATCGTATGAGCACATTGAATACAGAGTATTTGGAACGGTGCATCAATACCCTGGATCGGGCCTTTCAGGCCTTGGACAAGTTGGCCGGGGATAATGAACTGTATGATATCTATCGGGCCGCATGTGTCAAGGAGTTTGAAATCATCTTGGAGCAGAGCGGGAAATTGCTTAAGAAATGCCTGAAGCCGTATTTTGCCACGCCCAAGCAGGTTGATCGGCTGTACTTTAAAGATATTTTTCGCCATGCAGCAAAGCACGGGTTGCTTGAGACGGAAGAAACAGAACGCTGGATGCGCTACCGGGACAACCGCAACGATACAGCCCATGATTACGGGGTCGGTTTTGCCGATAACACCCTGAACCTGTTGCCTCAATTCATAGTTGATGCCCGCAGGGTCCATGATGTTATTAAGGGTTGCCATGACTGAGACGCTTTTTCTGCGGGAGAAAGATCGGTTAGCGATACTGGGCTTACTGAGCCAGTATTTGCCGAATGTGACGGCTTGGGCCTATGGGTCGCGGGTGAATGGGGAAGCTCATGAAGGCAGTGATTTGGATATTGTTCTGCGTTCGCCGGATTTATCGCCGATTCCGCTTGCAGACTTGCGGGGATTTACCGAGGCACTGCGGGAATCGAATATTCCAATTTTGGTTGAGGCGCGGGACTGGGCACGGCTACCTGAATCTTTTCAGAGGGAAGTTTTGCGGGGGTATGTGGTGTTGAAGGGGGGATGTGACGTCGCGGCTTGAATATGTTTTTTATAGCGCAGTTGTCAGCATCAAATCGCAACTTCCAGTTATATCAATCAGCCGCTGATGGATTTGTTTTCGGATATCTCGGAACTGTGATCTGCTCAATTTTTCTGCGGATCAATCCAAGCACCGGGCTGCTGAATTGAGGTCGTGGAGAAAAGAAAGGTGTGGTGTGCCTCAGGGTAGCCGGGTGGCGCATACACAGAAGTTATCCAGCCGCTTTCTTTTGCAGGTACTCAATGGCTTTGGGGTGTCCAAGCCTTGCGGCGGTCTTTATGTCTTCAAGGGCGTTTTGTTTGTCGGCTAACTTGGAATAGGCAACGGCTCTGAGATAATAAACTTTTTCATTATTCAAGTCTGTTTTAAGCGCATTGCAGAGAGCGGCAACAGCTTCCTTGTACTGCTTTGCTTCAATACGCTTCTTTCCTATTGCAGACCAATTCTTTTTTGCCTGTTCTTGAGGCTGTTCGAGCCTTGGTTTTGCTTGGCTCCTTGCTGATTCCGGTTTGCCTTGTATACGGCTGGCTGTTTTCGCGCCGATGCCTGGAATTTTTGTTAATTCTTCCTGACTGGCTGAAAGCACTTGCTCTTTGGTCTGGAACCCTTGTTTAAATAAATTTTGAGCTGTCTTGTTGCCTACACCCGGCAATTCAGTCAATTGCATATAAAAATAACATATTGGGAAATCACCGTATGTTTCTTGCAAACATTTGAATATGTATTTAAAGTTACTTGAATGATTTTGCAATTGTTCTATTAATATAATTTTTTCTTCTGTTGTTTTGTCAGACTCAACGATGTTGCGAAATTTTTTCAAAAATGGCAAGTATTTATTTGGATCTATAGTACCTATATCAGACCATTGATCTCTTGTCATTTCAGGTTCAGGTATATCTAACCCTATTTCTTTCCAGGATTTAGTTTTTTGAATCCATATTCCGTCTGCCTGAGAAGCATATTTTGGTGTTCTGCTCGCAGATCCTTTAAATAATTCACCGTGATGTTTTAAGACGTGCAATGGGGTATTAATGCGTAATGTAGCATGAAATTCCAGACCTGCTACCACATCTATATTTTCTTCATCATTTGTTGTGTAAGTTATTATCGTATTGTCAGCCTTTATTTTTTTCTTATTTGTTTTTGTTATGATAATCATAAATGCCGTAATGCTAATTGCTATCACAAGTAGTATTCTCACGCCGAACGCTGGAAATTTATTAATAATTCCTACTATAAAAACAAAACCAATTAGTGCGACAACTCCTTTTATATCTTTCTCTGAGATTTTCTTAGCCATATTTTCCTTTTGATAGATTCCGTCGCCGGTCAAAATTGCCACTCTCGCAAGCACGTTGGTTGCTTGTGCTCATCGCCGGAAAAATAGAATTCACCGGGATACTCTAACCGAGCCAAAACGATTAAAAAAATGGTGTTTCTTAAAATTTTAATATGTTCCATTAGTCCCGTTTTCCATTCCTTAGCCCAGCCGGTATGAACAATGGTATTTCTCATATTAATAGCATCCGTTATGCTACGGAGATGCTGATCCAGATATCCTTTAATATTACATTCACACAAAGTCATTTCTACATACCATTTTGTTGGATAACCAATCAATTGCCTTTTATTGTCGTGAATATTTTTTATTAGTTGCTTTATCACGTATTCCGAAATATCTTTTTGTTCGCCTTGTCTTTTAATGGCTTCAATAGCTTTGTCTCTGGCTGATTTATATTTTTTAAGCTCTTCTTTTCCTTCAAATAGATCAACTTCTGGTGTTTTACAAAGCCCTTCAAGGGCAGCGGCAAGTTTTATCAGCATCCACTCGTTAATATTATAAAAATATAAATTACCAATTGCCTGAAAGAGGCCGCTATCTATCAACCATTGATAGGTTACATTTTCTTGCTGCATAACACAGTGCAAAAAATCAAACCACATATCTGTATCATTTCTCATTGGACAAATCAGGTTAGCGAAACCGATGTCTTGAGATTGAGGTTTTATATATCTTGAATAATTTATATTTTCTCCAGAAAGTGCTCTTTCAGTCATTAGTTCCGCCTTCGCACTTTTACAGAATGAAATCATCTCGACAAGAACTAATATTTTATCTAAAATCTCACGATACACAGATGAATCAAGGTCAATTTCTCTTGATAGATCGACAGTCACACATTGATCGCCAAGACGGAAAGAAAACTGTGCATCAATTGTTTCTCCTTCATACGGGTATTCTTTCTTCCAGAAGATAGAATCATAACTCTCCAATTGAAGGCCCATATATTTATCCTCAATACCGCCGCCGGAAATTTCATAAATGAATAATTGTGATGTTCCATTATTCATTTTAAACTCCATCTCTCTTATTTCTCCTGCTATCTCATTATTATGGTGAATCAACACCTGAGTCTTTGGAGAGACAGTTAAATCAATAAATCCTTCAGGAGAAAAAGTTTTCAATTTTACTGATGGGCCAGTGAAACAGAACGGTGTTGAAGAAGATGCTGACCTTAAAAGGACTGTCCCGTTATGCCCTTCAAAACTCAATCGACACAGGAGATTTTTTTCACATTTTGCCCACTTCTGGCGGTCTTCATTTGATTCAGCAACGCTGAATTCGACTTCTTCCCCATTCAGCATTTTTTCATATATTTTCTGAATATTCATAGCAATAGGACAGCGGCGGTTTAATAGTGAGATTTCATTACTGTTCAGCACAAGCTACCACCGCATCCCCACAGCTTCAACCTGTTTTCCTTTCCTCCGCAGTCAGGTATTCTTCCGGTATTTCTTTAGAGGCCGGTTCTCTGGCCGTGATTTTAATTTCAATCGGTTCGAGCTCTTCCGGCTGATTCACCTCATAATGAAAAAATCTTGGGGTGAATCCTGTACGAACAGGCGGGCGTTCTGCCTCCCTTCGCAGTACTTCTTTCCGGCTCCGTCTCACAAATCCAATGCTTATCAATCAGCCAGTCAAGCGCATCCTGGATCCTCTCCCGTGAAGAAAGCAGGCCCGTGAAAGGCAACAGTCGGATGGTATTGACCTGCAAGGTCTTTGGTCCTCTGTAACGTCGCCTGCAAAAAGCTAACCGGATTATACATAAATAAAAAGACAGATTCAGTGAATAAATGTCGACAGATCCCCTTAGTATGATTAAATTTTAAATTGTTTTAAAAGAGAAAAAAGGTGTCTGGTTTCCTAGCGGAAATCTGCCCATCAAGCACCGTTAATTGAACGAGCAGAAAGAAATAGAGGTAGCGATGTCGAGTAAAGGGGTCTGGGATGAGGTCAAAAATAGGGTTCGCGAGGTTGCGGATATTGTTCAGGTGGTCGGGGAGCATGTGCGGCTGAAAAAGGCAGGGGCCAGCTATACCGGTCTCTGTCCTTTTCACGGTGAAAAAACATCCTCCTTTTCTGTGAATCCCCAACGGCAGTTCTTTCATTGTTTTGGTTGCCATGAGTCCGGTGACGTCTTCTCCTTTATGATGAAGTATCATCATATGACCTTTCCTGAAGCGCTCAAGGATTTAGCCCAGCGCTATCAAATCGATCTTCCCGAGCATAACCTTACCGATGCTGAGCAAGAGCGCATGCGGCAACGTGAGCAGCTATATCGGGCCAATCATGAGGCAGCTCGTATCTTTCATACTACCCTTGTTTCTTCGGCGCAGGCCGAAGCTGCTCGGAAATACCTGCACGAGCGGGGGGTGTCGCAGGAAGCTGTGGAGAAATACCAGCTCGGTTACGCGCCATCTCCTGAAAATGCAGGTTGGCAATTCCTCATTTCTCGTCTACAAAAAAAGAATTTTCCAGTATCCGTTATTGAGCAGGCTGGTCTTGCCGTGCAGAAAGGGCCGGGAAGGTTCTATGATCGGTTTAGGGATCGTGTCCTTTTTCCGATCTATAATATGAGTGGGCGTGAGGTAGCCTTTGGAGGGCGTATTCTTGGGGAGGGAAAGCCTAAGTATATGAACTCACCGGAGAGTATGGTTTTTTCGAAAGGAAACCTCCTCTTTGGTCTATATCAGCATCGTCAGGCGATTCGCTCTGCTCGGCGTGCCATTGTGGTGGAGGGGAATTTTGATTTGCTGCTCTTGGCCATTCACGGCATTGATAATGTGGTTGCGCCGCTGGGAACAGCTCTGACCCGAGAACATATCAAGGACCTGCGTCGATATTGCGATGAGGTGGTGCTCCTTTTTGACGGAGATTCAGCTGGGCTCCGAGCTGCCCGGAGGTCAATCCCTTTTTTCCTCAGTGAGCAGCTGGAGGGCAGGGTTGCTCTGCTACCGACAGGGCATGATCCTGACACTTTGGTGCGGGAAAAAGGAGCAGCTGGGGTGCAGAAGTTGATTGAAGGTGCTGCCCCCCTTGCTGAATTTGTTTTTTCCGCCCTTAAGGAAGAGCACGGCCTTACCCTGTCCGGCAAAAATCGTATTATAGCTGAGCTGGCTGAACTGATGGAGCAGGCCGCGGATGCGGATCAGCGGGAGTTGATGGCGGCTCATTTTAGTGAGCAACTCGGGGTCTCTCCTAACCGTTTTCTGGTTGAGCAAAAGGCGTTCGAGCAAGTCGATCAGATGCCGGTTCAGCAATGTGTGCCGGAGCCGGGGTCGGAGATGCCATCGGAAGCAGCCTGGACACCGCCGGATTTTTTCCCGGAGAGAGAGGAGGACTGGGATGCATATCCTTCCTCGGCGCCGGAAGAAGGGCTACATTCTCAGATTTCCCTGTATGAGCTTCCTAAAAAACAGCGGCAGTTGCTGGATTTTTTATTGTTGTATCCTGAGTTTTTGTCGGAATTGCTTGCTGGAGGTCTTAAAGAGTCACTTGGTCAATCTCCAATTATGGGGCTTGTCGATGCAATGGAACAACTTGCTTTAGCCGGCAATTTTATTCCAGAACAATTGCTTTCCGTTGTTACATCAGGAGTTGAACGTCAATATATTGCTGATTTACTGAGCAGGGACGGCGAAGGGCATCTCGGAGATGAGAGTGAAGGGCAGGGGCGTGTGCTTTGTGATGAGTTGCTTATATATTTGAAAAATATGCAGCAGCAGAGACAAGGGGTTGACTTGCAGAAAAAAATTATGTCCGCTGAAAAGTCGGGAAATTACTCACTTGTTAGTGAGTTGCAAAGGAGGAAAATGCTTGTGCTGCAAGGGAATGACTCGTGACGCGATTTTTTTTGATTAAGCTCTGAAAAGTGCTACGTTGTAAGCTTAAAGGAAAGTTTTTCTTTTGGGAGGAAGGTAACATTTAGGAAAGGGGATTATTGTTGATAATTGTTTGAAAAGTTATTATATTTTTTTTACTGATTCAGTAAAAAAGTCGTTGTTTGTTAGGGGATAAAGTGAGAAAAAATTTTTTTTGTGTAAAAAAAACTGTACAAGGGGTGTAGTAAATTGTACATTGCAGGGTGAGGCAATGATGGTAATACCTGTTTTTTGATGGGTTATGTACTATCCTGATTTGTTTTTTGCAGGTTGAAGATTTTTGTACAAAATGGGATGACCGGAAAAGTTTCGGTCAGCGCATCCGAAAAAAGTGAATATCACTCGCTGGGTGTCGACATTTTGCAATGAGCTTCTCCTGTAATCTGCCGACCTGCGAAGCTGTAGAAAGGGTTGAACGCTTTGGTAGCGGAAAATTTTATCGCCTGGGTCGGAATAGGGAAAAAGCCGCTTGCGCGGGTCCACGGGGAGAGGGCTTTGCCTGAGTGATTTCGGTTTTTTGATGGTACGGAGGAGGTATCTACGTGAAGAACCAGACAGAAAAATCTTCAAAAATCTATGAAGACGAGGAAACCGGTTTGTCGACTGTTGAAACTCAAGGAAAAGAAGATGAGTTGATTGAGGATAAGCACAAAGATGTGTACAGTACTGATCCCATGAACATTTATCTTCGTGAAATGGGCAGCCTTGATCTGCTCAGCTATGAGGAAGAGATAAAGCTGGCTCAAAAATTGGAAGAGGGGGAGGCTAGAATTCAGCGTGCTGTTTTGCGCCTGACCCTGGGGCTTAACACCTTGAACCGCCTGGATAACGGGTTAGAAAGGGGTAATATGCGTATCGGATCCGTTCTGAATGGAATCTCCGATAGCAATGAAAAAGAATTGGAAGTTGTTCGGACGTCTTTTTTGGAATGTATTAAGGAGGCCAATAGGCTGAATCAACAGCGAATTGATTTATTTCGAGAGTTGAGGGAAGAGGCTGGTAACAGCCAAGAGGAAACGCTGTGGCAGGGAATTCGGTCAATCGGCCTGCGAATTGTCGAATTATTTCAACCGTACCGAATCAGTTCCAAGAAATTACTTTCAACGGCAAAGGCGGTTGAGGAATTCAATGAAAAGGCCAGGAAGGTTCGTGTAAAAGCGGAGAGAGAGTCTTTATTAGCTACCCATCGGAAAGATGGCGAAGGAACATCTCCGGCAGTGAAAAACGAGCAACGGGTCAATTTGGACTTGGCAGAAACCATCGGGATAGATTGCCAAAGTTTTGATGAGCTCTTTAAAGAGGTGAAAATCGGGAAAGAGACTGTTCGAGATGCGAAAAAGACCCTTGTTCGGGCAAATCTACGGCTAGTTATCTCTATTTCCAAGAAATTTCTCAATCGAGGAATGCTGCTTCCTGATTTGATTCAGGAGGGCAATATCGGTTTGATGAAAGCTGTTGAGAAGTATGATTATAATCGGGGGTATAAATTCTCTACCTACGCCACTTGGTGGATACGCCAGTCTATTAATCGTGGCATAGCTGATCAGGGAAGGACCATTAGGCTGCCGGTGCATATGATTGAAGCTATTAACAGGATGCTACGTTTTACTCGTGATTTTCAGCGAATAGAGAGCAGGGAGCCCAGTCTGGAAGAAATGGCGGATCAGTTGGATACTGATGTGGAGTATATTCATGCTGCATTGAAGACAGCACGTGACGCGATTTCACTTGATGCACCTGTGGGTGATGAAGAAGATACCATGCTCAGTGATTTTATTGTTGATGACGTCAACCCGGGGCCGCAGGATTTTTCTATCACGGAAAGTCTCAAGCGTTGTCTTACCAAGGTGATGGGAGAGCTGACCGAGCGGGAAGAGCAGGTACTTCGCATGCGATACGGTATTGAGGTTGGCTGTGACCATACTTTAGAGGAAGTGGGGCAACGTTTTGATGTGACCCGAGAAAGGATTCGTCAGATAGAGGCGCAGGCTATTAAGAAGTTGCGTCATCCTTCACGAAGCAAGTACTTAGAACCTTTTGTGTTTGATTAATAGAGCAGCTGCCGAATGGAAGGGCGCAATGATATCTTGGATTGGCTGGCACTGGTTGCTTTGCCTGGTCTAGGGTGCGTCCTTACTCGGCGCTTGCTTGCTGCTTTCGGGGCACCCGATAAGGTGCTGGCTGCTGGTAAGGCGGTTGCTGAGGTTTCGGGGGTCGGTCGGCATTTGGTTGAACTTTTTTCTGCACCATCTCGTTTGGATAAGGCCCGTTCTTGGGCCGAACAAGAATATTCCCGCGTTCGATCCAGAAATATTCGACTTCTCTGCTGTGATGATCCGCTCTACCCTTCTTTTCTTCTGAATATTCATGATTACCCGATTCTTCTTTACTGCTTAGGGGATATTGATTGTCTTTGTCTCCCGGCTATCGCAGTAGTCGGATCCCGCACACCAACAAATTACGGAAGAAACGTCAGTGCTGCACTTGCCCGACAACTTGTCGCGAACGGAATTGCTGTGGTCAGCGGGCTTGCGAAGGGGATTGATGGTCAGGCGCATCTTGGTGCGCTTGAGGCTGGAGGCAAGACAATAGCTGTCCTCGGATGCGGTCTAGACATTGTCTATCCCCGAGAACATGGTTCTCTATACAAAAAGATAGGTGATCAGGGTCTGTTGATTAGCGAATATCCCCTTGGTACACCGCCTGAGAGTTTTCGTTTTCCGGCCCGCAACCGCATTGTCAGCGGCCTTTCCTTGGGTGTCGTGATTGTTGAGGCTGCTGTCCGCTCCGGGGCACTGATTACAGCCCGGCTTGGTTTGGAACAAAATCGGGAAGTCTTTGCTGTGCCGGGCAGGATTGATTCTCCGAAGAGTGAGGGGCCTCACCGTTTACTACGGCAAGGAGCCGCCTTGGTTTCTTCTGTTGAAGATATCCTTGCAGAATTGCCTTTGTCTGCCCACTCCGGGGAAATTTCTCTGAGCGAGGATCATGAAAAAATATCAGCTGTCCGATTAGCTGCCCCATCAGCTATGTCCCGGAACGTCACCTCTCTTCCTAATGATCTTTCTGCGGCTGAAAAAGATTTAATGTCGGCCATTAAGAGTACCTCAATTGATATTGAGCAGTTGTCCGAAGTGACCGCTCTGCCGCTTAATACTCTCCACGGCCTGCTTCTTGGCCTTGAGTTACGTGGTCTGATTCGGCAGCTTCCAGGGCAGCAGTATATACGAGCTTAATAGTAACTGTTTGCATCACAGATTGCCGTGTGATATTTTTTAATGAAGTCTCGTGAATAATATCCTTGAAAGGAGGCTGCTGCATGCGCTGAAGGAAAGGGTTTCGAGGGCAGGCAAGAGCGAAATGTCGTGGGCTGGAGAGGCTCTCTGTAACGCGTTATATATGCAGGATGTTTTCTAGGGTATAAGGAGGGGCTCTTGCGGAAAGTGGGTGTTTGTGTTTTATTACCAGAAACCCTTTTTATGCAAGAAGCCAGAGGGTCTCATTTGCCGTCGCAAGAGTCGTTGCATTTATCAATTTTATCTAGAGGAGATTTTTATGTATTTTTTTACGCTCCGGATTGTCGCTCTGTTGACAGTCTTCATTACGATGGCTTTTGTCCCGCATTCGCAGGCAGCCGAGAATATGTCTAAATTGGTTAACAAAGCGGGAATGCAACGTATGTTGTCACAACGAATCGCTAAAGCCTATTTCTACTCTGGTAACGATATTTCTTCTAAAGAAACTAAGTTACAACTGAATATGGCTTTAGAACGATTTGACAATAATAATGCCCTGTTAAAGGCAAATGTGCAGGACAGTGAAACAAAGGACTTGCTCTCTATTGTTGAGAGTACCTTTTCTGAATACCGAGATTTGATAAAAAAAACATATAGTAAAGAGAATGCCACTCGTGTTTTAGAGCTGAGTGATACCTTATTGGAGGTTTGTCATTCTGTTGTTCTTAATCTTGAAGATTTTACCGGTGCAAGTATTGATCATATTATTAATATTTCCGGGAAACAGCGTATGCTATCCCAGCGGGTAGCAAAGTTTTACATTGCCTATCAGGCAGGATTTCGTGATGAAGACACAGTTCATAAATTGAATAATTCTATTGAAGAGTTTGAGTCAGGGTTGGAACAACTTATTGGGGAGAAACGAAATAATGAGGAAATAATTTCCCTGCTTGTTAAGGTTGAAAAAGAGTGGACAAGAATTTCCCCGTATTTTCTTAAGGTTAGGAAAGGTGGGCTGCCGATGATGGTACTGACAGCGACCGATGAAATTACTAAACTCTCTGATCGGGTAACAGGTCTTTATGTGGAGAAAGTTGCTGTTAAGTAGTAAGTATCTAAATATTTTTTTGATGTGTGTATCCGTAGGTTTTGTGCCCTGAGCCTTCCCTTGTAAAACTCCTCTTTGTCTCCTCTCCGCTCGCTATCGGGGGAGGAGATATGCTGCCTCAGATTTTATCAGTTCTTGTCTCTGTCTTTCTCTGATTTTTTTTTGTAAACGAAGTTCTGCGTTTTACAATTATGTATGCGCTATTAGCGAAAGAATCAATAATGTAAGCTTTGCGCCCCTTATTGCCCACTTAAATACCACCTCTTCCCCCCTCCAATACTCCGGTTTTTCACCTATTCTACCCGCCCCCCGAAAAAACAAAAAATTGGCACACAATATGGTTACATACATCTGAATAAGTATTTTTACCTGTACTCAAGATTCAGTCGTTCCCGGCAGGGCAAGAAAATCATAACGAACAGATGCGGATCAACCAACCTCAATTTATTCATTCACTTATTGACTCCACCCTCCGGGAAGGAGAACAAACACCGAATGTTCTTTTTGCTGACAAGGATAAATACAACATTGTTAAAGGATTGTGTCGGGTCGGTATTGACGAAATAGAGCTGGGGATAGCAACCCCGATGAATGCTTATCTTCCCCGGCTTATTAAAGAGGTCAGGAAAATAACAGCTGGATCCTGTTGGCTCAGCCTGTGGTGTCGCTGCAAACCGGAGGATATTGCTTTTGCTGCGAGCTGTTCTCCTGATCTGCTTTCCCTGTCCATTCCGGTTTCTGATGCACATATTCGAGAACGATTGGGCAAAGATAGGGCGTGGATAACGACAACTCTTGCGTCTTCGATTCAGCAAGCCTTGGTTGCCGGTATTCCTGCTGTTGCTGTGGGAATGGAAGATGCCTCCCGAGCAGATGTGGATTTTCTTCTTGCAACGGCAAAGATTGCCGAGCAGCATGGGGCCACCCGAGTTCGTTTGGCAGACACTGTGGGGATTTGTTCTCCGACTCATATGACAACCTTGGTACAGGCTGTGAAGGAGACCGTCTCGCTCTCTCTTGCTGTCCATTGCCATAATGACTTTGGTATGGCCACAGCTAACTCCATTGCTGCTCTGGAGGCCGGGGCTGACAGTCTTGATGCTACCGTGCTCGGGCTCGGCGAACGAGCGGGCAACTGTCGCCTCGAAGAGGTGATCGGTTATCTTGCCTTAGTACTCGGCGAAAAAAGATATCACCCGGAATTTTTACCGGAACTCTGTCAACTCGTTGCCGAGACTGCCGGGAGAGATATTGCTGACAATCATCCCTTGGTCGGCTCAGCCATTTTTACCTGTGAAAGCGGGTTGCACCAACATGGGCTGACTGTTAATCCAGATATTTATGAACCATACGCTCCAGAACGGGTCGGCGGAACTAGGCGACTCCGTTTTGGTGGGAAAACCGGAGCCAGAGCTATCCAGCTGCAACTTCATAAGGCAGGGATCCAACTGAATGAAATGCAGATCAAAGATTTAGTCCGTCGGATACGATCCGGCGGTCAGGTACTTAACCAAGAGCAGCTTATCAGCTTTGCCGCTGAATGCTGCTGAATTGTCTGAATGAGAGGAAAAAACATGCTTAAGGAGAAAGAGGAAGCCAGCCTCTTCCCCATCCACAGTTTCGCTGCCAAAGGTACGGAAGCTCTGGAAATGAACGCGTTATATAGTATTGTCAAGCTTATAGGGTCTGCTGTTCATTTGGACACAGCCCTTTCTGCCATTCTCAAGGTTCTCCATGATACCTTGCGAATGGAGCGTGCTACGCTAGCCCTCCTTGACGAGGAACAGAAACATCTGACCATCCGGGCCTCATACGGCCTGAGTATCGAAGAGGAACAGCGCGGTATCTATAACCTTGATGAGGGCATCTACGGGAAGGTGTTCCGCACCGGTGCCCCGTTTATTGTTCCTGATATCAACAGCGAACCCCTTTTTCTCAACCGTACCGGTTCCCGGCAGATGTTCAGTAAAACCAAGCTGTCCTTTATTGGCGTGCCGGTATTGCTCAAAGAAAAACCTGTGGGGGTTCTCAGTGTTGATCGCCTTTTCGGCCTGGAAATATCTCTTGAAGAGGATGTCCGCTTCCTGACCGTGCTCTCCGCCTTGATCGCTCAGTTTCTCAATCTGAACCGGGCAATTCGCCAGGATCGTCAAAAACTGGTTTCAGAAAATCAGAGTCTCAAGGCCCGGCTCCATGCCCGGCATAAAAAACATTATATTATCGGTCAGTGTAAGGTGATGCAGGAGGTCTTCTGGAGCATTGAGCGAGTTGCTCCGAGTCGGGCTGGCGTGTTGCTTCTCGGCGAGTCTGGAACTGGAAAAGAGCTGGCAGCCCAGGCTATTCATGAGGCCAGTACCAGAAGAGAAAATTCCTTTATAAAAATCAACTGTGCTGCTTTGCCCGAGAACCTTTTGGAAAGCGAGCTGTTTGGCCATAATAAAGGTGCCTTTACCGGTGCTGACGGAACTAGAGAAGGGCGGTTCGAGCTGGCAGACAAGGGTACCCTCTTTCTTGATGAGGTCGGTGAGATGCCTCTGTCTCTCCAGGCGAAGTTGCTTCGGGTTCTTCAGGAACAGCAGTTTGAGCGCCTCGGCTCCAACCGAACCATTAATGTAGATGTCCGTATTATCGCGGCAACCAATGTCAGCTTGGAAAAGGCTGTCCTTAACGGCACCTTTCGTAACGATCTCTACTATCGACTCAATGTGGTTCCTATAGTTCTGCCGCCACTTCGGAAGAGAAAGGATGATATTCCCCTGCTGGCAGACTATTTTCTTAAGTCGAGCAATAAGCGAAATGACAAGAATGTACGCATGACCAGAGAGTTCCTGGACTTGATGACCGATTACGACTGGCCCGGCAATATTCGTGAATTACAGAACTTGATGGAACGCTTGGTTATTCTCTCTACAGGAGACATGCTTTCTGTCCATGATCTTCCTGGATATTTTCTTCAGCCTCCAAGTGAACGGCTTATGCCGGACAACAGGGAGGAGCAGGACCTACCTTTCCAGATGACCGAGCAGAGAACGACAGGAAGTAATATTCCTCGCTCTCTTCAGGAATTGGAGCGTGAACAGGTGGAAGGGGCTCTCAAAAGGCACGGTTGGGTTCAGGCACGGGCAGCTCGTGAGTTGGGCCTTACCCAGCGTCAGATCGGTTATCGGATTAAGAAGTTCAAGCTGGAGCGACCTGCGTTGTATTGACGACACACTTGAATCTGGAAAGTAACAAGTGAAAGGTCAGCTTGTCATTTCCCGCAGACTTGAGACGTCAGGCAAAAAAATGCAAAGTCTGAGAATTCAGGCTTTGCATAAGCGGGAGGAGGTTCCGACCCCGATTACCATCTTTTCCGCATTCCAACGCCCAAATAAAACGAGACGCTCTATCCATTAATACGATGGTCCATCCTTCAGCTTCGCTCGGCGGAACGTTTTTGCCGATTTTGGTATACAGCTCGTCACCTTCAACAATTAATTGAATAAATTGATGACACAATGAATACAGCATCAAGGTTTGTTGTAACGATCATAATCGATTCTGCCAGCGGGTAATTCATGAATTTATCCCTACAGCAGCTGCAAAAACGATAACCTCATAATACAAGGGGTGAACCTATGTGTTCGCCCTGTTATGCCGGGCAGACACGCAGCTCTACCCTCTACCCCGGCTAGGCCCCTGCGTTAAAACCGGTCTTTCCTCAGCCCACAACCTTGGGCACCACAAAAGCCTCGCCGTTCTCTTTAGCCGTATTAGCTAAGGCCTTCTCACGCGGCAGGGATTCCCGCACCTCATCTTCCCGAAAAGCATTGATATGGCTTTGGGTATGGGTGGTCACCGGCACATCTGTGGTGTCCAGTTCATCCAGCTTTGCCACATAGCTAAGGATGTGATCTAGTTGCGGAGTCAGCTTCTCGATTTCATCTTCAGTCAATTCCAGGCGGGCCAGCGCGGCCACCCGTTCTACTTCTTGTTTACTTATTTTCATGATCTTTTTTTCTTGATTCAAAGGTTAAGATAATCAAATTATAATGTATATTATTAATATAAGGCAGCATCTTTATCAAAGAATTTTAGCTGCATTCCACCGTGTCTATTTTTTTGACCGGGAGCTTATTCCCCGGCCAGTGCAAGCGTCGGCTTGATCAAACTATTCGCCGCCAAAAGCCCGGAAGTTATCTCCTGCCAGAAAAATCTGTAAAAAGAGCTCACTTCATCAGCTTTAAAACCTTTATAGGTACTCTGTCAAGAAATTGAGGTGTTTTTTTGCAATGTAGGGGAAAAAGGCTCAGCAACGGTCGTTGCTCACCAAGGAAAAAACATGTGTTGTTCAGCCGGAAGCTCTGTGAGCGAGAGGCCTTGCGGAAGGGAAAAGAAGAGATGTGCAGAGGCGGTTTACAGGCCGCCTCTTACAGTAGCAGGATTGCAAGAGTGCTCCCTCTTACCCTTGTCCGACAACTCCCAGCAGCATGTCGACGGTATACTCCTGCTGCCATTCTTGCCGCTCCTGCACATAGTTCCCGGAACCCGAGTCCACCTTTTGGAGATACCGGATCAGCTCAACCGCGCTAATATTTTTGCTCCCTGCCTCAATCCCTGCCCACTGCACCTTTCCATCTGTTATCTTCATGACACCCCCTCCTTCATAAGCCAAATGACCGGATTATGTACCGGCACCCTCAAGTCTTCAATGCCCAATGCCTGCTCTAGCAAATTATCATCCACCGTCAAAAAGACATCTGCACCGTCTTCCGCACAGGCTAAATGCAACGCATCAAAGGCCTGCATCCCTTTTTTCTCAAACTCCTTTGCCCTTCCTGAAACTGCCTTATCTATATTGACGACATCGTCGGTCTGCCCGCTGATCAATTGCAGTTTGCATCTTCTGTCCTCATCTGGAATCTGATCTATCTCAAATCGGGCGATATTATGCCAACGCCGCTGTTCACAAAGCGACAGAATCGCCTTGACAGCCTCGGATTCAAATCGAATACGACGATCGGACTGATCATCAAAGGGCCTGTTCATACAACAATTATCTAAATATACATTCATAGGAATTTCTCTTCAGTGTCTTTTTTCCAGCCGCAGGACGGCTGCACAGACAGATCCTGTTGTCAGGATTTCCATCCTAAAGCAGGTCAGCAGCCAAAATTTTTATCAAAAGATTTTACTCGAAAATTACCGAAATCTTCTGATATCAACAAGGATAGCAACAGGCTTTCCCTGTTGAAAAGTAAAAGCTGGGATCAATTCTGAAGAAAATCGTCCGCATCGACATAATCGGAAAAACTGAATGGTTGTTTTTTTTATGGAGTGACCAGTAAGACGTATCGGCCAGTCAAGAATCCTGCCGATAAAATGGGAGAGTATGCGTGGAGTTTTCATAACAACCTCCTGGTAAGAGTTAAAAGTAGGCGACCCGGCTATCTCCCCGATGGAGACCCGTGGCTTTCCGACACCGTCTCACGACGGCTGTGGCTTTATTCAACTTTCCGGTACCGACCAGAAAGCAAGGGCAACTGCTCAAATAATTATGAAACGCTCGTTGCTTCTTTGTTATGATGAAACAGGCGATAAAAAACATTGTTCTGCGTCCAGCTGAGAATGTATTCGTATTGGACAGTTATTATCGCCATCGCTTCAATGTATAAAATCTACACAGTTTCATTTCTTCAGTCAAGAAAAATTTTTACACCTAGCTAAAGAAAACAGTTATCATTCTCTAAAATAATCTGTTATTGCCTGCCGCATCGGCTCAGGCCAAGCGGCTATTGTATTGATCCTCTTTCCACAGCCTGTCCCAGCTCCTCACTCTTTTCCCCTCTCTCTTTCGGTAGTCAGCCCCTTGAAATTATGATTGAGAAACTCACTCTCCGCCGGGGTCAGATCAAAACGAAGCTGGGCATCATTGATCACCTGATTACGTTGTTTTCCTGGATGATCCTGCGCGAATCTCCCGATCCATTGCACTGCTTTTTGCAGATTGGTTGATAGGGCTGCTGAGCGGCGCTCTCCCATAGATCTTCTCCTTTTTTCTTCGTATTTTCTGCGTATATTGTTCAACATCCATTGTTTTACTTTCGCACTTTTTTCTGTTCTTTCTATCTTACAAGTTCCCTCTTGACTGTCAATCATAAGCAATGCTAACATGAAGATATATCAAGAACCTTGAAGGAGATTGCAGAATGGAAGATTTGAGCGGACATTTCCTCATTTCAACACCGCAGATGCCTGACCCGAGATTTCAGGAACAGGTCATTTTATTGTGTGCGCATAACAAAGAAGGTGCGATGGGGGTGGTTATTAATAAGCCGAATGAGGAGATATCCATGATGGAGGTGCTACTTGGCACCAATATCCCTCTACCGGAAGGCCCGCTGCCGCCGGTATATAATGGCGGTCCAGTGGAAATGGAAGCCGGGTTTATTCTGTACAGCTCGGATTTCGAGGCTGGCAAATCTCTCAAAGTCACGCCTGATATTTATCTTTCCCGTGAAGCAAAGCTACTGGAGGCTATTTCCAAAGGCGAGGGTCCCGAGGAGTATATGTTTCTGCTGGGATATGCGGGCTGGGGACCGGGGCAGCTGGAGACCGAGTTGATGGACAACTCCTGGCTGACCGTGCCCGGTGACATGCATGTGCTGTTTAACACCCCGGATGAGCATAAATGGAAACAGGCCGCCCGTCGCTATGGTATTAATATTTCTATCTTCAGCGATATTGTCGGCAATGCCTGACCTTGGCTGCCTCCGCTGAGGTATTAAAACAGTAGTCTCGGTTTATTAACAAAGTCATGTCTCTCCGGCGTGTTATATTCCAGAGGGACATCCTTGCCCTTATTCATTCCTCCGAAAAAATCCCTGCCAGTTCTATACCCAACCCCGCAGACCGCATGTAATCCGGTGAGCTGCACGAATCACCTGCGCCCTATTTTATTTTATCTCCTTCCAAACCAGAAGGCAACTTGCGGACTTGCTGTAGACTTGCGGCTTCTTGCCAGCTCGGCAAAAAGGAGATATTTTGCCATCACAGCATATTTGCTTGAAGATGGTGAAAAGGACAAGTAGAATCCCCGGTTAACTTATTTATGCTGCCTCTGATTATCGCCCTTGTTTTCTGATTCCTGCTGCGGAGAGAAAGATTGTGAACAACGCTAATAACTGGATTACGCTTCTTCAGCATCCTTTAGTGCTGGTTGGATTCGCGGTTTTTCTGCTGGCGATTCTTTTCAGAATGACCAAAAGAAAGAAGTGCTCCCAAACCGGGATGTATATCGGCATAGGAGCGCTCCTGCTAATGGTTGCTGTTGTCGCATTGAATTGGAACTCTCCGAACACCTCGATTCCGGCTATCTTGATTGTTTTGCAAGTTGTTGCTGGTGCTGGATTTGGCTGGCCCGCGAAACATGTCGAATCTGTGGAGCAAAGTACGCGTGGTGACCATAGTGCAGCGATCAACACAAGCGGTAAGGTCAGCATCGATTATGGCGGTTCTTCCTCCGGTGAAAAAAGAGCAGCAAATGAGGAGGCCGGAGAATTAGAAAATCAGGCCGTTTCTGGGAAGGTCAGCCAGAGGACTCAAGGGGAAAAGAGTCCGGTTGTGAATACCAAGGATGATGTGGAGATCAGCTATGGCGAATAGTCCTCTTCACCAATCAACAAGTGGTCCTCAATCGCCGGTTGTTAATACGGACGGAAACGTTGAGATCAAATACGATTTGTCTGAAGAAAAATTTGCGGCAATGTTGCAACAGCAACAGAAAGACATTCTTCAAGGATTACGGGAGACGGTATGTGGTGAGCAAGAGCGTACTTTGCTGGAGCAGAAATTACAGGCTGTTCAGGAGAAACTTGCTAACCTTCAGAAAAGTTATGAGGAAGAACTGCAACGTCGCAAGGCTGCGGATGAAGCCCTTGGTGAATTAAAGGGGCAGGTGTCTGATGAGCAAATAAAACAGGCCAAATTCAGGTTGAAACAGGGAGACACAGCAGCGGCAAAACAATTGTTCCAAGCTGTAGTGGACAAGGAAGGAACGGCTGTCGCCTTGGCAGCTGGGTGAGGCTTAAATATAATGTTTTATTTCGTAATATAGTATATGGTGCTTATTTTTAGAATTGATTTCCATTCCTTCCACTAAAAAATAATATGGCAACTATTATTCGAAATATTAACGGTAGCATCACCGTGTCTGTGACCATCACTCTTGAAGGCGACATGCTTGAAATGGAAAATAGCATATTGGATGCCGTAAATGATATGGGGTCTGCGGCGACGGGCGAAGCACTTAAACGTTTCGATACGGACGGTTCACCTATCATACTGAACGGGATCAAATTAACCTCTAAAAATAAAGATAGCAAGAAATATCAAACACCTTTTGGGGTAGCAGAAATTGAGCGCCATGTTTATCAAAGCTCAAAAGGAGGTCGTATTTTTTGTCCGTTGGAAGATTCTGCACGTACAATTTTTGCGGCGACCCCTAAATTTGCACAGCAGTTATCACACAAATATTCACAAGGCAATGCAAAGTCGGTTTGTGTTGATTTAAAAGAAAATCATAATCGTTCAATCGCCAAATCAACAGTGCAGAACGTGACGGATTGGGTCGGAAGTATAGCATGCGCTCAGGAGGAAAAATGGGAATATCAGCCCCCTGCACCGGACGAGCCGATCAGCACGATTGTTTTCAGCTTGGACGGAGCGTATCTCCTGATGGCGAATGACGGTTACCGTGAAGCGATGGTTGGCAATCTTTCTTTATACGACTGCGACGGCGAACGTCGGCACACCATTTATTTAGGTGAGGCGCCGGAGTACAGAAAAGCAAATTTTAAGAAACGCTACGAAGATGAAATTACGCGCCTTAAAGCACTTTATCCCGATGCACTTTATCTTGGTATTGCCGACGGCGCTAAAGATAACTGGACATTTTTAGAGTCGCATACTCAACGTCAATTAGTAGATTTTTATCATGTCACTGAATACCTGGCCAAAGCCTCCCATGCTGTTTATCCGAAAAAAACGACAATAGCTGAACGTAAAAGATGGCTATCGGAGTGTTGCTCATTGCTTAAGCATAAGAAAAATTCAGCTCAAACCATTTTGGATGAATTAAAGGCCGTCACAGCTTCTAAATTATCTGACACTATTAAAAAAGATCTTGAGGCGACAATAACTTATTTTTCTAATAATCTTGCAAAAAACAGAATGAATTATGCTCAGCATGTTGCTGAAAAACTACCGATTGGTTCAGGTGTTACCGAAGCCGCCTGCAAAACATTGGTTAAACAGCGACTTTGCGGGTCCGGTATGCGCTGGAAAACGAAAGGAGCCAAAGTCATATTAAGTTTACGAGCATTAGTTCAGACGACAGACAGGTGGCAACAATTTTGGGACAAGATTATTCAGTTTGGAGTCCGGTATGAAACAGAATAATACATCATGCTGAAGCCGCACCCCCTTGGCCTTGGCAGCCTATCAGCTTGGCCAGATGGCAGAAGGGGAACTGGAATATAGTGAGGCTTTGCGCCAGTATAAAAAGGCTGTGGTGCTTGAGGAAGATAATCCAGATTACTTGTTGGCTGCCAGTACGATGGCTCGGACACTGGGTAACTATGCGCAAGCTCGGAAATGGGCGGAGCAGCTAGTTGAGACAAGGAGGGTGGAAAGGAAGTGCTGTTTAAGCTTCGCTATGGCCCAAGATAAATTGGCCGTGTTATACAATATCCAAGGGTGGTATAAGGAAGCAGAATTGCTCTACCAATGCGCTCTAAAAAATTGCGAAAAAATTTCTTGCAAAAAGCTTCCTTTCATCGCCACGGTCTTGGATCATTTGGCTCAATTGTATAGTAAGCATGGGAAATACGAACAGGCAGAACCTCTGTTTGAAGAATCGTTAGCCATTAAAATCAATGAGTTCGGTAAAAAACATTATGACGTTGCAATAAGCCTGAACAATATGGCGTTACTGTATTCTAAGCAGGAAAGGCATGGAGAGGAAGCTTCATTATATAGGCAGGCACTGGCCATTAAGGTACAACTCTTTGGGCGTAATCACTTATCTGTTGCCACCGGACTAAATAACCTGGGATCCTGGTATGGTCAGCAAAAAAAATATGTACAGGCTGAATTATTGATCAAACGGGCTTTGGCAATCCGCGAGGATCTGCTCGGTGAGGAACACCCCGAGGTCGCCCTCAGTCTAGACAGTTTAGCGGGACGATATTTCAATCAAAAAAAGTACGAAAAAGGTAAGCCGCTACTTATACGAGCCTTGGCAATTAATGAGCGTTGCTACGGCAGGGAACATCCCGTTGTGGCACATACCCTGAACAGCTTGGGAACATTATATTTTCACCAAGAACAATATGAAAAAGCGAAACCATTCCTTCACCAATCACTCTTTATCGCAGAGAAAGCCCTCCCGGAAGGGTCTCCTGCACTTCTCCTTTATCAGAAGAACTGCGAGTCCTTGAAACGTAAAATGGCAGAGCAATAAATGACAACCCTCATAACCGGCGGCAGCCGCTCCGGCAAATCCGCCTTTGCCCAGCAGCAGGCCGAGCAAATCAACGCCCCTCGCCTCTTCATAGCCACCTGTCCCCGTATTGATCCGGAAATGGACGAGCGCATTCACCGGCATCAGCAGGACAGGGAAGGTCTGGGCTGGCAAACCGCAGAGATCCCCCTTCGTCTTGCTGAAGAGCTGGAGCGCACCCCGGCTGGAACCACTGTGCTCATCGATTGTCTCACCCTTTGGATCAATAATCTGATGTATGAGGCCGAGCAAAAAGAGCAGGAAATCAGCGAGGGTCAAATGTCCGCCTTGGCCGAAGAATTGGCCAGGGCCGCTCGTAATCACCAGGGCCAGGTTTTCCTTGTCACCAACGAGGTGGGGCTGGGCATTGTCCCGGATAATCCTCTAGTCCGGCGCTACCGTGATCTGGTCGGACGCTGCAATCAGGTAATTGCTGCTTTTGCTGATCAAGTTTTTCTGGTAAGTTGCGGAATCCCGATGCGGTTAAAATAGCCGAACATCCTATAGGGGTAACGGCATGCCGTGTGCCCCTACGATACCCGTTCAAACGCACAATCTGCCGGGGCACACCTATGTGTTCTCCTTTGAATTATTTATAAAAAACAGGGCAGACACGCAGAGTTACGCCCTGCGGTATATTTTTTGTAGGAGCCGCTCCCCGTGGCGGCCCGGAATATCCAGATCAGACATAATCGGGCAGGCACAGGGGCCTGCCCCTCCACCAAATTTACTGTGATTACCATGCCGACAACATATACACCGAACAAAACGGATAATGTTGATTTTCTTGAAGCCACTTTTCGTAAAATTTTTCCGCAGGACAGCGAGTACCGAGACAAAGCCACAGCCCGGCTTGAGCAGCTGACTATGCCCCATTGGGCTCTGGGAGATCTCATGGATTTGGCCGTGGATCTGGCTGGGATGACCCGTTCCATGCATCCGCCGGTAAAACGGAAAAGGGTGGTGATTATGGTGGGCGATCACGG
Source organism: Candidatus Electrothrix laxa (assembly GCA_942492895.1). Classification (GTDB taxonomy): domain Bacteria; phylum Desulfobacterota; class Desulfobulbia; order Desulfobulbales; family Desulfobulbaceae; genus Electrothrix; species Electrothrix laxa. The sequence continues at coordinate 2,049,603 of OW818652.1, read as the reverse complement.
GGTAACCGCAGAAGGGGTGTCGAAATATCCCTCCGAGGTTACGGCCCAGATGGTCCATAATTTCGTGAATGGCGGCGCAGGCATTAACGCCTTGGCCCGTCAGGCCGGAGCCGAAGTATCTGTGGTAGATATGGGTTGTGCTGGGGACCTGTCTGCTTTAGTGAAACAGGGTAAAATTATCTCCAAAAAGATTGCTGCTGGAACCGAAAACATGGCCCACGGACCGGCCATGACCCGAACCCAGGCGGTGATGGCGGTGGAGGTAGGTATTGAAGTGGCTGATCGGCTGGCACCAGAGGTGGATATCTTTGCCACCGGTGATATGGGCATCGGCAACACCACGGCCAGTACGGCCATTGTCGCCGCTATGACCGATAAAACCCTAGATCAGCTAACAGGGAGGGGAACCGGACTTGATGACGAGCAGCTGGATCATAAAAAAAAGATCCTAGCCCGAATCCTCCAAATGAATAAACCCAATGCCGAGGACGGGCTGGACGTATTGGCCAAGGTGGGCGGCTATGAGATCGGTGGTATTGCCGGGCTGATCATTGGGGCTGCGGCCCACCAGAAGCCGGTGCTGGTGGACGGCTTTATTTCCACTGCCGGAGCATTGATCGCCTGCAAGCTGGAGCCCTTTGTCCGGGATTATATTATCTGTGCCCATCGCTCGGTGGAGCAGGGACATGCTGTTATGCAGGAGAAGCTCGGCTGCAAACCGCTGCTGGACCTCAACCTTCGCCTTGGCGAGGGCACTGGGGCCGCCTTAGCCATGAATGTGGTGGAGGCTGCGGTGGCCGTGCTCACCGAGGTGGCCACCTTTGCTGATGCCGGGGTAACCGGAACACCAGCCACATGAGTTTGTTGAATAGGCGCAGCTCCGGCAATAGGCGCAGAAAAAAAACATCGCGGTTTCAGAGAAAAGCTCCTGAGCAGCAAAAAAGTCCGCAAAGCAATACCGAGCCGAGAACCAGCCGACCACTGAATAGAAACATTATCAGCATGATCGGTTCTTTTATCGCCGCTCTTCGTTTTCTCTCGATAATTCCCTTTGCAGGCAGCCTCGGAACCAGTGAAGAGGAATTGGCCCGAGCAGTGCCTTTCTTCCCCTTGGTCGGTCTGCTCTTCGCTTGTATCACTCTGCCCCTGACCTGGTGCCTGAGCCAGGTTCTGCCTCCTGCGGTAACAGCGGTGCTCACCGTTTTTATCCTGCTTTCCTTTTCCGGCGGGCTTCATCTGGACGGGCTGGCTGACACAGCAGACGGTTTCTTCAGTTCCCGTCCGAGAGAACGGATGCTAGAGATCATGCGGGATTCAGCATCCGGCGCTATGGGGGTGATGGCCTTGGTCCTGCTCCTCTCCCTCAAAATCGCCTGCCTGGCCTCTATGAGCGATCAGCTTTTTATTGCTGTTTTCCTGATGCCCATTGCCGGACGCGTTGCCATCCTGCTGCTCATGGCCATGTTGCCCTATGCGCGGTCAGAAGGCGGGTTAGGCAGCCTGTTCAAGGATTCATTTGATACCTACCAAGCCCGACTTCGGGCCGGAGCCGCTGTGTTGGTTTTTGCTGGTATCGCCTGGGCAGCCGCAGGCCCGCAGGGACTTCTGGCAGTCTTTGCTGTGTTGCTCATGACCGCCCTGTTTGCCTTCTTCTGTCGCAAAAAGATCAACGGAGTGACCGGGGATACCTTGGGCGCGGCCTGCGAGCTAGCTGAAGCCGTGGTTGCGCTTGTCTTTGTTCTCAAGCTGGGAGGCGGAATATGAGCGAGAAGACGTACAGCGGGCACGGCGGCAATATCAAGGAGATGGCGGCCCGGCTGGGTTGCCAGCCGGAAGATATTCTTGATTTCAGCGCCAACATCAATCCGCTTGGCCCCCCTGATGCTCTCTGGAATGTGCTGGCAGCCCGTATGCAGGATATCGTTCATTATCCTGACCCGGAGTCTGCGGAGCTGGTACAGGCCCTTGCGGACCAATACCAAACTCCTGCTGAGCAAATTTTACCGGGAAACGGTACCTCGGATTTGCTTTACGCGACGCTCCGAGCCCTTGCAGAGACGCAGGTAAAGCGGGCGATTATTCCAATGCCTGCCTATATTGATTATCGCCAAGCCTGCGAACGAGCCGATATTGAGGTCGTGCCACTGCCCTTATCAGCGTATGATGATTTTCAGCCGAATCTGGAGCAGATTTCTGAGCAACTGCAAGCTGGCGATGTGCTGATTCTTGGCCAGCCGAATAACCCCACCGGCAGGATAAATGATCGGGAGGCCTTGCTGGCCTTGACAGATCAGCACCCGGAAGTTCTCTTTCTCCTGGATGAGGCCTTTGCAGGCTTTATCGCGGGCTATACCTCGTTGGCAGGCTGCCGGGAGAATATCATCACCCTCTGCTCCCTGACCAAGCTTTTTGCTGTGCCCGGCCTGCGACTCGGCTTTCTGGCTGCATCCGAGAAGCTGTGCAATGCAATAAAGGGACAACTTGCTCCTTGGTCGGTGAATGCCCTGGCTCAGGCTGCGGGCAAGGCTATGATTGGTGATGCAGACTATATCAACAAAACCCAGGAAATCGTTCAACGAAATCGAGAGGCCTTATGCAGAAATCTGGCCACAATCCCTGCACTTCAACTTGTTCCAGGAGCAGCAGATTTTCTCCTGATTCGTCTGGAGAGTACAATAACCGCCGCCGAACTGGCAGACCAACTTTTGCAGCAGGCAAGAATCGCCATCCGGGTATGTGCCAATTACGAAGGCCTGGATGAGCAATATTTCCGGGTGGCCGTGCGTTCGGAAGAGGAAAATAATCGCCTTATTGCAGCGTTAAAGGATATTCTGTTACCTAGGAAGGAAACAGAAAGTTCCGTAGGATGCGGCTCCCGCATCAAAAAAACGCCCTCTCTGATGTTTCTCGGCACAGGCTCGGATGTGGGCAAAAGCGTGCTGGTGGCCGGGCTTTGTCGGGTGCTCTTGCAGGACGGCGTACGGGTAGCGCCCTTTAAGGCCCAGAATATGTCCCTGAACTCCTACGTGACCCGGGATGGTGGCGAGATGGGGCGAGCCCAGGTGGTCCAGGCCCAGGCCTGCCGCCTTGATCCGGACGTGCGCATGAATCCGGTTCTGCTCAAACCCTCTTCCGATGTAGGCAGCCAAGTCATCGTGCATGGAAAACCCATCGGTAATATGCGGGTGCTTGACTATGTCCGCTACAAGGACCAGGTCTGGCAGGAAGTCTGTCGTACCTATGATGAGCTGGCTGCGGATTTTGACTGCATTATTCTGGAAGGAGCAGGTAGTCCGGGTGAGGTCAACCTCAAATCCCATGATATCGTCAACATGCGCATGGCCCAATACAGCCAGTCTCCGGCCCTGCTGGTGGGTGATATCGACCGGGGCGGGGTTTATGCCTCCTTTATCGGTCATGTGGAAGTGATGGCCCCTTGGGAACGCAAGCTGTTGGCTGGCTTTTTGGTCAACCGCTTCCGGGGGGATGCCTCCCTGCTGGCGGACGCCCATAGCTTTGTGGAACAGCGCACGGGGAAGCCGGTGCTTGGGGTGGTGCCTTGGCTCAATGATCTCGGATTACCCCAGGAGGATTCAGTGAGTTTTAAGGCGGGGTTGTATGATAGCCCGGAGCCCGCAGGCGAGCATGTGGAAATTGTCCTGATTGATCTGCCCCATATTTCCAATTTCACGGATCTGGAACCCCTGTTGGAGGAAAAGGATGTCTGGCTGCGCACTGTACGGCGGGTTGATGAGCTGGGCACACCGGATGGTGTAATCCTGCCCGGTTCCAAGAACGTGGTTGCAGATCTGACTTGGCTTGCTCAAACTGGCTTGGGTAAGGCGATCTGTGGACTGGCTGAACAGGGTTGCCAGATAACGGGTATCTGCGGCGGCTTCCAAATACTCGGCAAAACGCTTGCTGATCCGCACGGCATTGAAGGTGAACCAGGTACCCTGCTCCAGGGTTTAGGTTTGCTGGACCTAACCACTGAGCTGGCAGCAAATAAAACACTCACCCGTCGCGAGGGTCAGCATCTCCCGTCCGGTCAGCCGGTACATGGGTATGAAATCCATCATGGGCAAACCGGCAGTAGTAAAAACGGTGGAACCGGGAACGATACTGCATCGGAACCCCTGTTGACCTTTGCTGACGGTGCCTCCTGCGGCTCCGCAGACCGGACTGGCCGGGTCTGGGGCAGCTATCTGCACGGCATCTTTGACTCTGATCCCTTTCGTCGTTGGTTCATCAATACGCTGCGAGAGGCCAAGGGCCTGCCGCCTTTCAACGGCCAAGGTGCTCAGTATGATCTGGAACCGGCCTTGGATCGGCTGGCTGCGGTGGTGCGTGAGGAGATGGATATGGATGCGGTGTATCGGTTGCTGGGAATTTGAGCGTCCTGTTGATTCGCCGCAGGGGCGTACCTACGTGTCCGCCCTTGACACCGCCATCCGGGAAATAAAGGGCAAACACAAAGGTTTGCCCCACAGGGTATTCCCTCTATTTTAAGGCAACCGAAAGTTGTCTGCCCACAGCGGCAGCAAACCTTTCCAAAGTGGACAAGCGGATATCGTTCGCATGATTTTCCATTCTGGATATTGCGGATTTTGTTGTTTTAAGGCGTTCGGCAACCTGCTGTTGGGTCAGGCCGGCTTCACTGCGGGCCTGTTTTAACAAAACACCCAGTTTAAAGGTCTCGTATTCTTTCTCGAATTTTTTAAATTCATTAGGATGCCGCTCTTTACAGTCATTGATAAACAGTTTCAAGTCACTCATCTTTGGCCCTCAGATAATCTTTTTTTCGTTGTTCAGCCAGAAGGATTTCTTTTTTCGGGGTCTTTTGGGTTTTCTTGGCAAAGGCGTGATTCAATACAATGAGTTTTGCTCCGTCAAAAAATCCGAGCAAACGAAATGCATTATTTCCTGAGCGGATTCTGGCTTCCCAAAGGTTGTCGGCTCCTTTCATCTTTTTGAAAAATTCTTTAGGAACAACGGGAAGTTCTTCAATCAGCGACAGAACAAAGATAACCTTTTTCTTCTGCTGCGGTGTCAACGTGTTCAGAAAATCTTTAACCGGAGATTTATCTGAGTGATTTCGAAAAAATATTATTTGTCGCATGTATAAAAGTTAGCAGAAGTGAGAACTTATTTCAAGAGCTTATTGAGCCTATAAAGAGCAATGCACATGGTGCAATCGGCTATTACTTTGCCGAGCAGAAGTCGGCATCAAACGGACTGTCCTAAATCCTCTTGCGACGCAGTGCGGTTTTTTCCTAAAATTTAACCAGTAATCCTTCCATGCGTTCCTTTTTTTCTTTCCTTTTCTTTGTTACCCTTCTTGTCGGCCTGTCAGCAGGCGGATGGTTCACCTATTATGTTCTCACCCCTTCTCCGGGCATAGAGGAACAAATCGTTCAGATCCCCAAAGGGGCTGGCGTCCGGCAGATACAGGGACTCCTTGCTCAGGAAAATATTATTGCCGATGATATTCGTTTTCTGGCTCTGGCTCGACTTTTTCATATTATTGTTCATCCCCCGCGCTTGCGAGCCGGTGAGTTCAAAGTCCCCTTGGGATTGACCCCGCTGGAGGTGATCCGCCTCCTGGATACAGCCCAGCCGGTCCGGCACCGAGTAACTGTGCCGGAAGGAAAAAGGATGACAGAGATTGCTGCCATCTTTGCCGAAGAAAAATGGGTGGATTCGAAGACCTTTCTTCGGCTCTGCCGAGATCGTACCTTTCTCAAGGAACTGGGCGTTCGAGCTCGATCGTTGGAAGGCTATCTTTTCCCGGAGACCTATACTCTGGTGCGCGGTGAGATTGATGAACGAAAGCTCATTACAATGATGGTACAGCGTTTTTTTGCTGTTTGGGAGGAGATGACGACAGCTCCGCAAGGAACGCAGAAAAAAATAAGGTCAAGGAGGAGATATACTCGGCAGCAACTGCTTACTTTGGCCTCTATTGTGGAGAAAGAGACCGGTTCAGCAGGAGAGCGGGATATCATTGCCGGGGTGTTTTATAATCGTCTTCGCAAAAAAATGCGCCTTCAGTCAGATCCGACGACTATCTACGGAATCAGAAATTTTAACGGCAACCTGACCAAGGCTGACCTGCAACGCAGAACCCCTTATAATACCTATGTGCTTCCCGGCCTGCCCATCGGTCCCATCTGCAATCCCGGAGCAGCAGCTATCAAGGCGGTACTGTCTCCTGCCAAGGTATCCTATCTTTATTTTGTCTCCCGTAATGACGGCAGCCATAAGTTTTCCAAAACCCTGAAAGAGCATAACCAGGCTGTGTATACCTTTCAGAAGTTGCGGAAGAAGAGATAGGGCTATCTTTTTTTACTGCGCAAATGCCCCTTCAATCCTTCCAGCAGCACAAATCGTCCCAAGGGAATGACCTCACAAGGAAAACAGCCAAGAAAGAGCGGATTATCACAAAGCCCGCCGGAGAGATAAAGTCTATCTGGGGAACCGGCAAAACGAAAGGCATTGCGGGCAATGCCGCGCACGAATTTTGCCACAGCCTCGGTTTCAGAGCTGCCCGTGACCACGGCATCAAAGATATTGCTCATACCGAGAACACCGCAGGTGACGGAAAAGCCCGTTTCCGGCACAGCCACGGTGGTGTAATCAACCTTGTAATAGCTCTCCAGCAATTCAATGGTAAACCCCATTGAAGCCCCGCATTCCGCGTTCCAGCCCATATCCGCCACTTCAAACCCCTGCATAGCGGATAAACTTGATATCCCGGCTGCCGCAATCGAGCAGGACAGCATCAGGCTCAGCAATCAGGCCTTGTCCGCCCTTAGCTAACGCGATCAATTCATTAACAGACTCCCTGCCCCGCCGTTTGGCGTTATGGCCGGTGGCAAGATCAGCCATAAATGTGGAGCCAAGCTCACGGGTGGGAACAATACGCGGCTCGCTCTCCTCAGCCATCGTAAAAAGCTTGGTATACGAGGTTCCAAAATCAGCCAGCAGCATGGTCATCTCCTGAGCTACCGTTGTCGGTGGAAGCGACGGGAGCAGTTGAGGCGGTTAAGGTATCTCGGGAAAGCTCAAGAAAGGCCTCGATTTTCGCTCGGGCGCTGGAGCCAGCATTGACATCGCAGTCCACATAAAGTCCCTTGGGATGGAGCTCCGCCAAATGTTTGGCCAAGGCTGTTTTAGCGCAAAAAGATTGGGCAAAGAAAACCGTGGGCACCGCAGGATTACAAGAGGATTCCAGCTCAATATCAGCCGGGGTTTTGTTCTCCATACAGCGAGTCCAGCCGTAGACATGGGTACTGTTCGGAAACAGGGAAAGAAGGGCAAAATCTCGGGGTGGCACTCCCCAAAAGCCAGCAGTGGGTACAGTGGGAGGGTACTGAGGAGAGGGTTCGCAGGATTGGACTCCTTGAGTGATAGCCTGGAGCTTTTCTATCAACGGCAGGTTGCTCCGGCAGATGGGATACCCAACTCCTTCACTGTCTTGATTGCGGGTAGTGATAACTGGGATGGTGAGAAAATTTTGCAAAACAGTGGCAACATGAAGGGCGCAGTCACATTTTCCCGGCCCCACATCGATATAAACTCTATCCAGGCGCATATTCATAGCATTGAGCATCACTGTGCGCAGGATGGCACAATAGACTTGCGGAAGATGGGTTTCCCGGTTCATGGGCAGAGGAAGTTGTGGCTCGTCAAGATCAATAATTTTTCCCTGTTCCTCATTGATCTGACGGATAATCTCCAGCGGCGGTATACCGACTATGCCGATTATTTTTTCCATCAGGTATCCTCCCGAAGCAGCAGGAAAAAACCCAGAAGCCCCACAGCGATATGGATGGAGATCGCCGCTGCAAGGGGGGGGATGTAGCCGGTTTTGGCTAGCGATTGCAGGGTTCCCCAGAATCCCCAGCAGACAAAGGCTAGGCCGCAGCTCACCGGCACAGCCAAAGAGAGATCGCGGCCCCATTTTCGGTAGACCATCAGCAGCAGGGGCAGGCCGAGCATAAGCAGGGGCAGGCCGAGGAGAATATAGGAAATCCGACCGTAAAAATTGGCCCAGGCCACAGTCCGTTCTTCTGGCGCCTCCTGATGCAGGGCATCGCGGTACAATTCTGCCAGCGAGAGCTCATTGCTTCGGTACTGGGGGATGAAAAAGTCCGCTGGTGTCTCGGTAAAATTAAAGCTGCGTTCTTTGAAGATCTCTGTTTTAAAAATTTCATTTCCCTTGGCGTATTGCACCTGACCGTTTTTCAAACTCCAGGCATCGTTCTTCCAGGTAGCATGCTCGGATGAGACCAAGACAGTTAACTCGTAGCGACTGTTCCAGGAGGAATACGAGAAAAAGGGAAAGATATTCTGACTCGGGTCAGGACGGGCAAAGGAGTAAAAATGTTCATTACCCTGATAATAATAGCGACCGTTGCGGTATATCCCCAGCGACACCCTCCCCTTGACCTCTTTATTCCAGATCCTATTGGTCTGCGAGACCGTCTTGGGCAGGACAAATTGCGATAAAGAAAGGAGCAGTAAGGTTGCTATCATGCCTCCGGCAATGATCGGGGCAGCAATCTTTTTAAGCGGAATGCCGCAGGATTTGAGAGCGATTAACTCGTTGGAATGATTGAGTACACCAAAGGTCACGACCCCAGCCAAAAGAATGCAGACCGGCCCCATCTGCTCGACAATAAAAGGGATAGAGAGCAGAAAAAACTTACCGACCAGAGCCATGGATTTGCCCTTTTCCATGAAATTGTCGATCTTTTCAAAAAAATCAATGAGCAGATAGATGGCAATGAAGCTCAGGACAAGCATCATGATATTTTTGAAGAACTGAAGCAGGATATAACGTTTTAGAAGATTCACAGTGTTGCAGAAATTTGGAAAAATATTGATACGCAGGTTGCCGGAGTTGCTCAAGGAAACAGGCTGACCAGAGAGGAACGCCTCTCTCTGGTCCGGTTGCAGTGTACAAGATTCCTGTTTGCCTCTACCCTGTCTTTTATGGTTTATTGCGCAGTAACAAAGCTGAAGACTCCTATATTTCAGGAGCGGGCTGATCATGTGCTCATGAAAAACCTCCGTGGAGCATTCTCTGCCGCTTCTTGCAGCGAAAAATTATTTCCTGCTGAGACACGCTAATACAGTAAGTACCCGTTGCAGGATGTTCAGTCAAGCATTACCGGTGCAAAAGAGCCAACCTTTTCTTGCAAGTGCCGAGAATGACTCCCCGCTGCTTACTGACGTACCCTGAAATCATCTTTTTTACCTGCCCCAAAGGGCGATTCCTTTAACGATGGAGGCCATTTTTGCTGAAAAATTTGTTGAAAACAATTCCCCTGGTAACCCTTATCCGGGTGGAGGCGACCCAGCCGAGCCTGCACGATAACACGGCTGATCTTGATCGCCTGAAATTCGCTCTGGCCGAATCGCTGCCGGAGCCGTTACGCCGTTATTCTATCCACATTCCCTTTACCTGTATGGCCGAAATCGCCGCTTCGTTCAGATCTGCCAATTTTGCAGGTTATGCTGTGGTCCATTATGAGCATGATCGTCTTGTTCTTGTGGAGTTTGTCGAGGAATCACCCAAACTACTGCCCGCCTTGGCCCTTGATCTCGGCTCCACCCATTTGGAAGCAACCTTGCTGGATCTCTTAACCGGTGAGCCCCTTGCACGCAGCACTACCCTGAACCGTCAGGTCAGCCACGGAGCAGAGATCCTCAGTCGGATTCATTTTGCTGAGAGGAAAACAGGGAGCGGGCCGGAGAAGGGGGGAAAGGGACTTGTTGTTCTCCAGGATGCGGTTATCGCCTCTATTAACGAACTGATCAATGAACTGTGCAGAGAGACCGGGGTGAGGCCCAAGGAGATTCAGGCTATAGCTGTATCCGGCAACACAACTATGGTGCATCTCCTGCTCAGGCTCAGTCCGCGCCATATCTGTCGGGAACCGTACATCCCCTTGGTTAATGCCCCAGATCCTTTCCAGGCCGAAGAAATCGGGCTGAAGATCCATAGACAGGCAACGGTCAGGGTGCTGCCGGGACGGGGAAGCTATTTCGGCGGCGACCTAATCTCCGGCATCCTTGCTACCGGCCTTGATCAGACAGAGGAGACTTGCATGCTCATTGACGTGGGCACCAATGCCGAGGTGGTGATGGGTAATAACGAATGGCTGATCGCCTGTGCTGGGGCCGCCGGTCCGGCTCTGGAGGGCGGAGTGGCTCGAATGGGTATGCGGGCCGCAGCCGGAGCAGTCGAGCATGTGGAGATTGATGAGAATTGGCGGCTCAAATGGCGCAGTATCGGTGAGGGGCCGCCCTTGGGGCTCTGCGGTTCCGGGCTGATTGATCTGGTGGCGGAACTCTATCTTGCCCGGATTGTTGATTTGCGGGGCAAATTTCAAGCGACCTTTCCAGGCCAATCGGCAGAGCATAAAGGCTTTGTTGAGGAACGGCTGCTGAAGCTGGACGGCGAACAGGTTTTTCAGGTAATTGCTGCCGGAGAGGCGGGTAATGAGGAGCCAGTGGTGCTCAGTCAGCTTGACCTAGATGCCATGATGCGCTCCAAGGCGGCTATGTATGCAATCCTAGTGACCCTGACCGGGCAGGTCGGGGTAGAATTCAGTGACCTTGCACAGATCGCTGTTGCCGGTGCGTTTGGTAAGCATATCAATCCCCGACAGGCTATTACTCTCGGCATGCTGCCGGACCTGCCTCTTTCTACCTTTCAGCCGGTGGGCAACTCTTCTCTGCGAGGGGCCGAAATGATTTTGCTTGATCATACCGCCTTTAAACGGTCTCAGGAGATCGCCCGTAAAATCACTTATATTGAGCTGAACGTGAATCAGGAATTCATGATCCGTTTTTCCGGATCGCGCTTTATTCCTCATACTGATCCAGGACTGTTTCCTTCTGTGCCTAGTTTTCGATGGATAGTCGATCAGGAATGAAATCGGTTAGTTATTGTTTTAATTGCACTATGCAAATCCCCAAGCCCAAGTGATTGAGGAGTTTACTTGAGCATTCCTGTGGTAAAACGCTGTGTTGTTTTCGATATCTGCTGCCTGATTGACTTATTAAATATCTTTTTATGTGTCAACGTGCGGAATGTGGCTTGAGTCAAACCACTTGATAATACCGCTGACCAGCGCAAGCCCGGCAGAGGGTGCTCCCTTCCTGCTCTACGTCCCGGCTGTCCTGAACATGATCGCCGCATTGCTCGCATTGCACCCGACGTTGGGGACGGCCCGGCATATCGCAATCCGGGATGGTGACGGTCACCTCCTGCACGGTAAAGAGTTCCTCTTCCGGCATAACCCTGTAGGCAGCCAGCTGCCGCTGGTATTTCTCGCTAATTTCGGGACAGTATTTTTTTGAGAGCTCACGGGATTCCTCCCGTGCCGTTACCCGAACCGCCTTACCTGTCTCCAGGTTCACAAAGGTGGCCGCCATGATCCCGAAATCCATCCAGCGCATGGAGCGTTTGCCCAGGCTGCACCCGGTCACTGACTGAATGGCGTCGGTGGCGCACCGGTCGATTTCCACCAGTACATAGAGTTTTTTTCGATCAGCGCCCTTGGGATCGTCAATGCCGATGCGCTCAAGTCCCAGTATGGACATACGCACCCCGATGACCTGCCCGGCACAGATATGACCGTGGATTTTTGTCGAGATATCTAAAAGTTCATCAAAGGATTCCATAAGTATTCACTCTTCTTCATCAGTTTCACTATATTCACCATAGGCCGCTAATCTGCGCCGTAATTCCTCACACCCCAAGTCGGTCTTGGCGGAAAAAAGGAGGCGGTCTGCTGAAGCGATATTCAGGGCCGCATCAAGGGCTGCTGCCTGCTTGCTCTGCTGATTTTTCGAGAGCTTATCTGCCTTGGTGTAAATCGGCAGGGCTGGGATATTGTTATATTCCAACCAATCCAGCATCTCCCGATCCGTAGCCTTGAGTTCGTGGCGTAGATCAATAATAACCACCACGCAGGCCAAGGTTTCCCGTTCCAGCAAATAACCGCCGATCAACTCTTCCCATCCTGAGCGCATTTTGCGGCCCACTCGGGCAAATCCGTAGCCGGGCAGATCCACCAAAAACATCCGCTCCTTGACTTCAAAAAAATTCAAGCTTTGGGTCTTGCCCGGTTTGGAGCTGATCTTGACCAGATTCTTGCGATTAATCAGCTTATTGATCAGGCTGGATTTGCCCACATTAGAACGACCGGCAAAGGCGATTTCCGGGTAAAGAGGGGCGGGCAGCCGTTTCAGGCTGAAGACCGAGTCCACAAAGGACACCTCATTGAAGTTCATCATTACTTTGCGGCTCCTCAGGGCCGTGGGGTGCGGGTGTGCGAAATTTTTTTCGCTGTTGCGTTCATCTAGGAAAGACAACTGACTTTTTTCAAGTCACTTTTTTTAGATCACCTTGTTCAGGGAATACTCAATAATACCCTCTGCCCCGATTTTTTTCAGCTGCGGGATCAGGTCCCGAACCTGATGTTCAGAAATAACCGTTTCCACGGAGAACCAAGGTTGCTTGTAGAGGCGGGCCACAGTGGGCGCGGTTACACTGGGCAGGATATCCAAGATTTCCTCAAAACGCTCTTCCGGCACATTCATTTTTAGGCCGACGATCTTGTCTGCCCGCAGAGCACCTTGCAGGAGCATGGCGATATGGTCAATCTTGTCTTTTTTCCAGGAATCTTCCAGGGCCTGATGGCTGGCGATCAACTGGGTGTTGGACTGCATCAGCTCGTGGATGACCCGCAACCCGTGGGCACGAATAGTGGCTTCGGTCTCGGTGACCTCGACAATTGCGTCAGCCAGCCCAGACACGGCCTTGGCTTCAGTGGCTCCCCAGGAAAAGGAGATGTCCACGTTCATGTTCCGCTCTTTAAAAAAATTACGGGTGACATTGACCAGCTCCGTAGAAATCCGCTTGCCGTCCAGTTGTTCCACCGTGGTGATCTCAGAATCACCGGGTACAGCAATGACCCAGCGGGTTGGCCGGTTGCTGACCTTGGAATACACCAGGTCCTCTATCACGACCACGTCTGATTCATTTTCCAGGGTCCAGTCCTTACCGGTAATTCCGGCGTCCAGCATGCCGTCTTCAACATAACGGGACATCTCTTGGGGGCGGCAGATATAGATGGACAGCTCCGGGTCATCCACCTCCGGGAAGTAGTTCCGGGCTGCCATCTTGATTTTCCAGCCAGATTTTTCAAACAGGGCAATGGTTGCCTTTTCCAGGCTGCCTTTGGGTATGCCTACCTTTAATACGCTCATAATATCCTCAATATTTGTAAACCGGTGTAAGGGTGGTTCGCGAACCGCCCTTACTCGGGATGGGATTAATAATAACGGGGTAGGGGAGAGTCACGAATCGCCCCTATGAGAATCAGCACAGATCAGCCGTACACCTTGGCCGGATCGAAAATCGGCTCTGCGATAATCTCCAGTTCATCGCCGTGTATCCGGCGGAAGAAACAGCTGGCATAGCCCTTATGGCAGGCTGCACCGCCGAGCTGCTCCACCTTGAAGACCACGGTGTCTTGGTCGCAGTCCACCAGGATCTCTTTGATTATCTGGACATGACCGGAGGATTCACCCTTGAGCCAGAGCTTGTTGCGGGAGCGACTCCAGTAATGGGCCTTGCCGGTTTCCAGGGTCTTGTGCCAGGATTCCTCGTTGATATAGGCCAGCATGAGTACGTCGCCGCTGGCTGCGTCCTGCGCGATGGCGGGCAGGAGACCGTCTTTTGATTTTGTGAAATTGAGTTTAGGCATGTTCTTTAAGATTTTTATGTTTTGGAAATATTAGAACCACTTTGTGGAAATAAATTTCGTGCGATTATATAGAGCAACCCTATAAACTGTATTGGAGTTTCAATGATCAATGCCGCAATTGCCGTTTCAGATATATTCCATTTAAAAATACCATTACAAATCACAATGGCATAAGATGCTGTAGTAAATAGAAAAGTGAGAACAAGGAAGGTTATTCCAAAACGAACCTTAAGCCTTCTGTCAACTTCGTTTTGAATAAGCACATCGAATAGCTGAGGATCGATATCTGATTCGAGGAGTTGCTTTATGATATCAATCTTTTTCTCTTCTAAATTTTTTCTAAACTCCTCTCTGGAACCGTATGCGATACAGTCCTCTTTTTCGTTAGCCGAACTAGATTTGCCTCGGAACATCGAGTTGAAATCGAAACTAATACCGAAAAAAGAAGGTTTGAACTCGATATTATCAAGTATTATCTCACCGATTGGTTAATATCTCAGTAATTAAATTAATTCTTTTTTCTTTCAGAACAATGATTTACTGTGCTGGTGAGTAAAATCAACATGTTAACTGAATATTCATAAAAACAGCACTTTAATATAATTCTTGCTTAGGAAAAATTATCAAATAACTATAAAAAGTGCTTGAAAAATATTTATGCAAATACGGCAATAATATCGACTATTCTTGTAACATTTTGATTTGTCGATATTAAGTTAATTAATTATATGCATTTTTTATTGACCAATCGGTGAGTATTATTTTGGCAAGAAGAGCATTTGAAGTTTTTCGAGATACTATTTCTTTATCACAAGAATTTCGACTATTATTTCCTCCCTCATTTTTTTGTGTCTGTTCATCAATAGTTATATCTTCAGCCTGATCTTCCATATGCTTCTCCAAATTGATCTATAAAAGATCGTTTCCAAGCGGCGTGTGGGAACAGTCTTTCAATACGGCAAAATCATCACCTCGTTTTCCTTGAACAACGGCACCAGCAAACGATGCCGTTTGCCGTCAACGTCGGGATCATCCTCTCTGAGTTTTGTGTTTAGATTCACTTGTCGAGAGAAGCCCCCTGTTGTCAAATGAATAGCTTCTCTTAACAAAAGAACGTCTCCTTTTGCCGACTGAACAGCCGCTACTGAAGCAGCAGCCCCTCTTTGCAACATTCCTCCGGGGCGTATTTTACTCGGAGGGACACCTGATAATAACCCGGAGATTCATCACCGGGTCTCTTTCCCCAGCATCTTCTCAGCCAACTGCTTCGGCCCCGGATTCAGCCGTACACGGTCGGATAGTCGCTCTTTCTCCCGCAATGCGTCGACAATACGCTGAAGATTATTTCCGTACTTAGCTGCGTGTTCTCTGCGAAAACGACGTATCTCTTCAACAATAGGATCATCAATCATCTGTTTCTCCTCCTAGTTCTTCCGGCGAACAAAGCTGCGGACAGGCATAGCCGCAGGATCCCACCAACCCGGTGATCGCCGCCTTTTTCTCGGCGTTATTGATATGCTTAAAGTTCCAAGTTAAAAGATAATCGCTTCCCTGTGCCGCCGCAATGCCTATATGCAGAGCGTCATCCTCGCTGCCTGCCGGTACGGCTTTTTCCTCCAGCAGAAGATTCGCCACCCGGACAGCTTCATCGGAAATAGACAGACTCGGAATATCGACAACCTTGCTCTTTCGCAACTCGGCTGCCGCAGTATCCCCTCTGCTGATTTCTTCTTCCACAAGGATAGAAATACGCAGCTCAAAGCGATGCCGCTGCGTATCCCACCAATCAGCAGTGACCGCCTGTCTTCCGGCAATAACCACATCCCGACTCGGACGAGAAGTCAGATAGCTGATAACGGACGACTCAATATATATAATCGGTTTCATAAGAATTACGCTCCATACCGCTTAAAGGACATCCCTGACAGCCCGGAGATTCCTCTCTTCGGGCCGGGAAGCTTCGTTCACCATCACGTATTCTTCAATACGGTAGAATAACCACCTTGTTCTGCTTAAACAACGGCACCAGCAAACGGTGTCTTTTGGTATCTACACCAAGATCAGCCGGAGAAACCAATTTATCCGCCAGTACGGTAAATTTCCCGTTCTTTCCCTGCGCATAAATCACAGACCCTGCCCAGCTTGAAACAACCAGCCGTCCGTCTTTTAACCTGACCAGACCATCCAAACCACCGGTGGGTGGTTTCGGAAGGCTCATCCCTTGTCCGGCAGAATCAATGCTGAACAGCTCTCCTGAACCCAAGGTGTTCACAATAAGCTGGCCGTTATCATACCAAATACCGTTGGGATGGCCCATCTCCTTATCTTGAAGAATGACCTTGTACTTGCCGTCAGCCCAGACCTGGTATACCGCATCAGTACCCGATGGTTCCATGCCTCCGGCAAAGCCGGTGTCGGTCACATAGACTGAGCCTTCCGGGCCAGGTGTCATGCCGTTGAGAAAAGTGCTGCCTTTGATGTTAATTGATGCCTGCTGCTCACCGCCGGGTAAGGCAAAGACTTGCACCTGGTTGAGATCAGCGACAAACAGATACTTGTCCATATCCGTACCAGTAATGGCCATCCCCTTGGGCGCGTTCAGCGTCACGCCGTCCTTGCTGCCGTCAAGCCACTTAAGTGCAATAACATTGCCGTTCGGTCGGAGTTTGGAAATAAATCCATTGCCGTCAGCCGCCGCCGAGCCTCCGTTGATGTTGCTTACCAGGTAGACATCTTCTTCGGCATAATGTTCAACCGATTCAGGCGTTGAAAAACCGACATCGCTGACCGCGATGCGCTTGGGTCCTCAAGCACATGCCCCTGTTGTCGGAAAGGCCATCAGGAGAATGATAACTGCGAGAGAAAATATTTTTGTTGGATTATTCATCATGACTCTCTTCTGTTTTCTTTACGGGTTGTTTTTTTTCACTTCTGTTCTCCCGCTCAATAAACTGAATCATGCAGGATGTTCTGTGCTGGCAGTAATCTTTCGGATGGCGACAGGCTGCTTGTTCCGCATCCATTTTTTCTCCGTATTTTGCACATTCAAGTTCCATTATTTTGCTCCATCACAAGATCTGTTCAAAAAACTCAGCGCAAAAAACAGTACATTTATGCCGCTGAGCCGCCTTTGTCAAGGTTCTTTCGTCTGCTCGCTGTGACTGGACCTGTTCAGCAGGCTTGTCAAATCAGCATGATTTATTATATAGGGAGCAGCAAAATCAACAGCCTCAACAATCATAAGCTGAAATGGACAGGCTGTGGATGTCAATATAGAGCTAATATATCTTGTTGCAAGACTTTGGGGATAATTGGGATAATTTTTCGCCGCTTGATAGCTTGCAGCATGTTTCAGTTGACCCCTCGGCCCTTGGGGCAGGGGAGTTCATTAGAACGTCACGTTAACTTTGTTCCCCATGCGTGAGTGGGGGCTTATTTGAGGAAAGCATATGTGCCCTGTCGCCTTGACCGACACAGTTACGGTTACCTATACGGCTTCTCTGGAAACTGGAGAATTAATCGAAAAAAGAGATGAAGAAAACCCAGCTACCGTATCCATCGGCAGCGGTGTTCTGTGTCAGGCTGTTGAAGCCTGTTTGTTTGGTATGGAGCCGGGACAACGCAGGGTGATCCGGGTGGATCCCGAAGATGCCTACGGATTGCATCAAAAGGAGTTGGTCCAGCAGATTCCCTTAGCTCATTTTCAGGGGAAGCTTGATCCGAAACCAAAAATGATTCTTTCCCTGACTGTGGACAGGGACGGAGAGCAGCATCAGGTGCCAGCCACGATTACCGAAGTGCATGAGGACACCATTACGGTGGATTATAATCATCCATTGGCTGGACTGCCCATTGTCTACGAGGTTAAGCTGATCACTATCAATTCCTGATCCCGCTGACACGGCGTTCGGTGCCTAGGAATTTTCCAAAAAACGGGTAAGATATTTTTTATTAAACTTCTTATTCAGCACGGGCCGGGAACTCTGCTTCCCGCTTTTCGGTGAAATAACAGAAGCGATCCCAGGAAATCTCGGTGCCAGAAACCGGGCAGCGAAGAGCGACCTTTTTTTCATCAACTCCTATGACCAACCAGTCGCCTTTGCGTGGGCCGTCCTCTATATGTATTTTTTGGCCGGGAGCAAAGGGGTATCGTTTGAAGAAAAGGACTTTTTCGTTCATCGTGTTCTCCTTAATCAAGGTACTGATGGGATATGGGAGCTGCCCAACAGGGTAGCTTAGAGCAGAAGGTGTAGATATTATGCATAGTAAACCGGAACTTGGAAGGGATGTCAATCCGTTTCAGCAGCTTGATCAGATTGTCAGGGAACTGCGTTCGCCGGGTGGCTGTCCTTGGGATCGAAAGCAGACTGGACCGAGTTTGAAAAAATACTTGCTGGAAGAGGCAGCGGAGTTAGCCAAGGCAATTGATAATAATGACCAAAATAATATCCGGGAAGAAATAGGGGATATGTACTTTATCCTGGCCCTGCTTGCTTTTGTTTATGAGGAACAGGATGGTATCCCGGTAACATATCCTGTCCAGAAGATCTGTGACAAAATGGTGCGCCGTCATCCCCATGTCTTTGCCCGTAAAGAGGGACAATCAGGGCAATCTTTATCCGAAGAACAGCTTCGGGAGCAGTGGGAGAGAATTAAGCAGGAAGAAAAAGTTGAAAAATCTGAAAAGGCCGAAAGGGCGGCAGGGAAGAAAAAATGAGGGAGGAAGAAGTTCCTGATTTATATGGGTTCACTTCCCTGTTTTGTTTTTTTGTTGGTTTTGAGCGAAAAAAGAGCGCTTTTTTCCTTGAAAAGATGTTCCATAGTTGAGGAAGATTGCGCTTTTTGTTAGGGTAACGATGTAGTAATGCCTTGTAGTAGTTGTTCGCTGGCTGTACTTGGCGGACAATCTTTTCAAAGAGATCCGTAAGGAGGATGTATGAAGGTTCTGGTCATTGGTTCCGGTGGCAGGGAACATGCCTTGGTTTGGAAATTAAGCCAGTCGGAAAAGGTACGATCCATCTGCTGTGCACCCGGAAATGCCGGAATAAAAAAAATGGCATCCTGTGTCAAGATCAGCTCAGATGATATTGAAGGGCTGCTTGAGTTTGCCAAGAAAGAGAATGTTGATCTGACCATAGTGGGGCCAGAAGATGCTTTGGCCGCCGGTATTGTTGATCGCTTTGAAGAGGAAGGTCTGCGTATTTTTGGGCCGAGTACAGCTGCTGCCGAGTTGGAAAGCAGTAAGGTATTCTGTAAAGATTTTCTCGAAAAGTATAATATTCCCACCGCAGCATATAAAGCCTTTGATAAGCCTGGCGCGGCAAAAAAGTACATTGAAAAAATAGGTGCGCCCTGTGTAGTCAAAGCTGACGGGCTGGCTGCCGGTAAAGGGGTTATTATCTGTCAGACCGAAGATGAGGCTAAGGAAACGGTTGACCAGATGATGAAGGAAAACGCCTTCGGCGACGCAGGTAGCATTGTGGTCGTTGAAGAGTTTCTCGTTGGTGAGGAGGCCTCCTTTATCGCCTTTGTTGACGGCGAAACCGTGTTGCCCCTGCCTTCGTCCCAGGATCATAAGGCTGTTTTTGAAGGAGATCGTGGACCCAATACTGGTGGTATGGGAGCCTATTCACCGGCCCCGATCATGGATGAAGGCATGAGCATGCGGGTGATGAATGAGGTCATGCTGCCCACCGTGCGAGGAATGGCGGAAGAGGGGCGTCCTTTTAAGGGCATGCTGTACGCTGGCATGATGATTGATGGCGACCGGATTAATGTGCTGGAGTTTAATTGTCGTTTCGGGGATCCAGAATGCCAGCCTCTACTCATGCGTCTGCAAACCGATTTGGTGGAGATTCTTGAACAGGCCATTGACGGTAAACTCAACGAGGTCGAGCTGGAGATTGATCCCCGACCTGCTGTCTGTGTTGTTATGGCTTCGGAAGGATATCCGGGCAATTACATCACCGGTAAGCCGATTACCGGCCTTGTCAATGCTGCAAAGCTGAGAGATGTCATGATCTTTCATGCTGGCACAGCCATTGAAAACCGTAGAACCGTGACTGCTGGCGGCAGGGTGTTTGGAGTCACTGCAATGGACAATACGGTGAGCAAGGCCATTGAGCGGGCTTATAAGGGCGTAGATAAAATCAGGTGGAAGGGGTGCTATTATCGTCGGGATATCGGTCATCGAGCTGTCTCCCATCTGAAAAAAAATACCGGGCCTTTGGTGGGTGTGGTTATGGGCTCGGATTCTGATCTTCCTGTTATGCGGGCAGCCACGGATTTTCTCGATTCCCTGGGCATCAAGAATGAGATCAGGATTTCTTCGGCCCATCGTACGCCGGAGCAGGCAGCCGAGTATGCCCGGACTGCTGCTCAGCGCGGCCTGAAGATTATCATTGCCGGAGCCGGGATGGCTGCTCATTTAGCTGGCGTGTTGGCTGCTCATACTACTCTGCCAGTGATCGGCGTGCCTATTGATGCCTCTTCCTTGAACGGGCTGGATGCCCTGTTGTCCACGGTGCAGATGCCTCCGGGTATCCCAGTGGGAACTATGGGGATCGGCAAGGCCGGTGCCAAAAACGCAGCCGTCTTTGCGGCCCGGATTCTTGCGACAAGTAACCCGGAACTGGTTACGGTCCTTGAGCAGCATAGTCGGGATATGGCGACCCAGGTAGAGGCTAAAAACAAAGCCCTTGCTGAGGGGAAATAGCGCGGTTTTTTCGTGCTCTGTTCTGCTTCAGATCCGGCCGCTCTTGGTGAGGCAGCTCGCTTGCTTAGTCAAGGCGGCCTGATTGCCTTTCCCACGGAGACCTATTACGGCCTTGGCGTTGATCCCTTCAATGTCGAGGCCCTTGAGCGTTTATTTGCAGTAAAACAACGCCAGTCGGGCAAGCCTGTTCTGGTTTTGGTTGCTGAACAGGCCCAGGTAACCGAGCTGGTTGCGGAGGTACCTGCGGTCTTGCGCGGGCTCATGGCCGCCTTTTGGCCCGGTCCGCTTACCTTGGTCTTTCCGGGCCGGTCCACCTTGCCCGCTCTCCTCACCGGCGGTACCGGCAATATCGGTATCCGTCACTCTCCTCATCCCCTTGCCTCCCAACTCCTTCGTGCTTTTGGTGGTCCGATTACCGCCACCAGTGCTAATCGTTCCGGTGCTCCGCCTGCAACAATGGCGGCTGAGGTGCTAGACAGTTTTGGTGCAGAGATTGACCTGATTCTGGACGGCGGTACGACTCCCGGTGGTGCAGGCTCGACTCTGGTTGGTTGTGATCAGAAGCAGCAGCTTTGCTGCTTGCGGGCAGGGGTAGTGCCTTTTGAGGATATTGTTAAAGTGGTTTTCTAATTTTTAAAAGGGTCTATCTGTGTGATTTGCTGATTTAATATGATGCAATCTCTAAATCCTTTAACACGCCATTTTCAATGCTATAAATCCAGCCATGGACAGAGAGTTCTTTCCCTTCTTTCCATGCATTTTTTACAATAGTTGTGTTGCATACATTTTTTACTTGCTCTTTTACATTGAGCTCACATAATAAATCTAATTTCTCATCATGATTAAGTCCTTCGAATTCTGAGATATTTAAACGAACCACATCTTTAACGTGTCGTAGCCAATTGTCAATAAGCCCATGTTCATGGTTTTCTAATGCTGCTTTAATGCCGCCGCATCCATAATGACCACAAACGATAATATGTTTTACTTTAAGAATATCAACGGCATATTGTATTACTGAAAGGCAATTAAGATCCGTGTGTACAACAACATTCGCAATGTTGCGATGCACAAAAACTTCACCAGGCTGCAAATTAGTTATCTGATTGGCAGGGACTCGGCTATCTGAACAACCAATCCACAAATATTCTGGAGATTGTAGTTTTGATAGGCGTGTGAAAAAATCAGGATCTTTTTTCTTAATGGATTCTGCCCAGGCTAAATTATTGTCAAATAGATGTTTTATTTTTTTCAATATCTTAGTTACCTTTTTTCTTTCTTGTTTACATGTGACGTTCCGGTAAGTGATAAGCACTAGCGAGTCTAGCGCTGAAGGTGCGATACTTAACCGAGCTTGTGTACGCCCAAAAGCATGGGCGTGAACTAATGGGGTTCAAATCCCCCTGTAAGTGTTTCTGTGTAGCGC
The DNA here is from genome assembly GCA_942492895.1 of Candidatus Electrothrix laxa. GTDB lineage: Bacteria > Desulfobacterota > Desulfobulbia > Desulfobulbales > Desulfobulbaceae > Electrothrix > Electrothrix laxa. The sequence continues at coordinate 2,027,675 of OW818652.1, read as the reverse complement.
TGTAAAACGTAACATAAATTACTAACTAAAGGCAAGTGTTCACGCGACACCGGCTTACCATCACTTTTCATTTGAACAAGAAAAATAGGCGGTAACTTTTTGAGTTTCTGAGCATACTTCCTCAGTACTCTCAATCCTCTCTTGAAAAAGGAACAGGCGCTTCTCCAGGTTTTTCTTACAACTGCGGGCAGAGTGTCCGTTGTTGTTAGTCTCCTTTTTTCAGGTAGAGGTTAGCACAGGATTGCACGGTAATTAACTAAAATATTAACTAGATACACCGGTAACCGTACGGAACCAGTGCCGATATCGAGCTAACTTCAGATAAATTCGACTTCGACTATCAAGAACTGCTGGATACTGCGGGTGCGCTCGCATAATCGTGGATGAAATTTACCGAACCATTGTGATTATCCTTTTGCAGAAAAAGACATTACAAGTATAATCGGCCATAGACGGCAGGTTCCCTATGGGGAGACGCAAGAAGGAGTTCAGCCGACATCCCGAAAAACAGTTAATTAAACCACGTAACACCTGATAGAAACAAGCCATGAAAAAAACAGCAATACTTTTTCCCGGTCAGGGATCGCAATATATAGGTATGGGGCAAGCGCTGATCGAAGCAGATCAAGAAGCTGCCGCATTAATGGAGATGGCTGAAGAAATCTCCGGTTTTCCCTTGAAAAAGCTCTGTCTTGAAGGGCCGATGGAGGACCTGACCAAGGTCTTGCATTTACAGCCCGCCCTGACGGCTATCAACCTGATCTGCTGGCAACAACTCAAAAAAGCCTTACCCGACTTTGTGCCAGCCTATGCCGGAGGACATTCTCTCGGCGAATACTCAGCTCTTCAGGCGGCAGGTGTCTTATCTGCCCAAGACACTATGACCTTGGTGACCAAGCGTGGTGAATTTATGGAACGTGAGGGCGCTGCCAATCCTGGTGGCATGCTTGCGGTTCTCGGGCTAAGTATTGAAGAAATTGAGAATCTGCTCAAAGGCTATACTGGGCACGGAGTCGTTGTGGTGGCCAATCATAATGCGGAGCAACAGATTATTATCTCCGGCGATAAGGCAGGACTGGACGGTTTCAGCGAAATGTGTCGAGAGAACGGGGCAAAAAAAATCGTTGCTCTGAAGGTATCTGTAGCAAATCATAGCCCTCTTGTTGCCGGGGCAGTGGAGGATTTTTCCGCCCGCATGGCTGCGGTGCGGTTCAATACACCGCAGATTCCTGTTCTGTTTAATGTGACCGCATCGCAGGAAACAGCGCCGGAAACAATCCGAGATATCATGGCCCGCCAGATCGCTTCACGGGTACGCTGGTATGAATCCATGAATCGTATGATTGAGGATGGAGTTGAAGTTTTTGTTGAACTGGGTCCGAAAACAGTGCTCTCTGGAATGATGCGAAAAATCCTTCCTCGAAAAAGCTCTGTGACCTGCGTGCAGGCAGACACCCCTGAATTACTTGAAAAAGTAGCTGGTATTATTACAGGTTAGTTTCCTCCCTACGCCAAGTCGAGGTCCGCTTTAAATCGCTCCTCGACTTGGAAGAAGCCTCAGGAAAACTCCCTTTCGTAACCCTCCTGATTTCCAATATTCTTAGCAGATGTCGATTGTTTCGGCTTCCTACTTGACATAATTGCGTGCATGGGGTAAATAATTCTGTTTTGTTCGTGCTTTTTTGTATTGTAGGCAAATAGCCTACAATGTACCAGCACTATCCATGTGTGTTAACGAAGCGATTACTCTCATTTCAGTGGATCATGTTTGAAAATTTAACAGATCGCCTTGAAGGCGTTTTTAAAAAACTGCGCGGGCACGGCAGACTGACAGAAGAGAATATTGAAGAGGCCATGCGCGAAGTGCGCACAGCCTTACTTGAAGCCGATGTCAATCTCCAGGTCGTTAAGGAGTTTATCGCTTCGGTGACTGAAAAGGCTGTCGGAAAAGAGGTGCTGGCCAGTTTGGCACCGGGACAGCAGGTCGTCAAAGTTGTCTATGAAGAGCTGGTAACTTTGCTTGGCAGTGAAGCGGAACCCTTACGTCTTGACGGCGCACAGCCTGTTGTCATTATGATGGCCGGTCTCCAAGGCTCAGGTAAGACAACAACGTCTGCCAAGCTTGCCCGGCAATTAAAAGAAAAAGGTCGAAAGCCCTTTTTGGTTCCGGCTGATGTCTATCGTCCAGCTGCTATTGAGCAGCTACATGTACTCGGCGAGCAGCTTGACGTTCCTGTTTTTGCTTCCTCTGTTGAACAAAGCCCGGTGGATATTGCCCGCCAAGCTGTAGCTGAGGCAGAAAAAGCTGGTCACGACACGGTGATTATTGACACCGCCGGACGGCTCCATGTTGATGAACAACTCATGGGCGAGTTGCAGGAAATTTCCTCAGCAGTACGTCTCTCCGAGGTTCTATTCGTAGCAGATGCTATGACAGGCCAGGATGCCGTAACAGTCGCAGATAAATTCAATACCGACCTTGAAATCACCGGTGTTATCCTGACGAAGATGGAAGGTGACGCCCGAGGCGGCGCAGCCCTTTCCGTCAAAAAAATTACCGGAAAACCGATCAAGTTTGTCGGTGTTGGCGAGACCCTTGATGCCCTTGAAATTTTTCACCCTGATCGAACAGCCTCCCGCATTTTGGGAATGGGTGACGTGCTGTCACTCATTGAAAAGGCTGAGCAGGTTGTTGATGAAAAAGAGGCAAAACGGCTTGCCAAAAAAATTCGGAAAAATGTTTTCACCTTGCAGGACTTTCTTGATCAGTTGCAGAATATCAAGAAAATGGGCAGCATGGAACAGCTCATGAGCATGGTTCCCGGCATTAACAAGCTCAAACAACTGCAAAATGCTCCGGCACCGGATGAAAAGGAGCTATTTAAGACCGAGGCGATTATCCTGTCCATGACCAAAAAAGAACGGACAAATTATAAGATAATCAATGCCAGTCGTCGGCAGCGTATAGCTAAGGGTTCCGGCACCTCACTTCAGGAGGTAAACCGTGTGTTGAAAAGCTATACTATGATGCTGAAGATGATGAAAAAAATGCAGGGCAAGGCTGTGGTTACCACAGGCGGCAAACGGCGAAAAAGACCTAAGGGACTGCGACGCTGATCTGACGATAATTAAAATAATATCAAGAGCATAAAGCTTTCACAGGAGAAATAAAAACAATGCCAGTACGAATTCGTTTAACTAGAAAGGGCCGCAAAAAACAACCGTTTTATCGTATAATCGTTGCCGATTCACAGGCACCGCGTGATGGAAAATTTTTGGATATTGTCGGAACCTATGATCCTATGCAGGACCCTGCCGTCATCAAGCTGGATACGGAAAAACTCCAAGAATGGATGGGTAAAGGGGCTACGCCTACTGGAACCGTCAAAAATCTGATAGACAAGTACGACGCTCCTGTTGTTGAGGCTGCGTAACAAGGAGCTGCCGAATGAAAGAGCTTATCTCTTTTATTGCAACCCGGCTTGTTGATGAACCGGAAGAGGTGCAGACCGAACAAAACGAAGAAGACGGGACCGTTACCGTTGAACTTCGGGTTGCTAAGGATGACCTTGGAAAAGTGATCGGAAAGCAGGGGCGTACGGCCCGGGCTATGCGAACTGTCCTTGCCGCAATGGCGGCAAAAGATGAAAAACGCTCTCGGCTTGAGATCGTCGAGTAAGTGTATGCCTAATGCCAGCCATAAAGACATTGAGGACGTTGAGAACTTTGTCTCCTTGGGAAAAATAACCAAGGCGCACTCCATTCGGGGAGAGATAAAGATGTATCCTTTTTCTGACTCCCCTGAAACAATATTGCAGTATTCGGAGATGCTCCTTGTTTCCGAGGATTGCACCACATCCGTCACCTACCGGGTTGAGCGTGCAAGGGTACAAAAAAATGTTGTGCTGCTCCAGCTTAAAGGGTGTAATGATCGGAACGGGGCGGAAAGGCTTGTTGGGTCAAAGGTATATGTTCATAAAGATGCATTGCCTGAACTTGATACTGATGAATTCTATCTGAACGATCTGGAAGGAAAACTCTTAAAGACCACAGAAGGTCGTGCTGTCGGACGTATCACCGGCTTTCTTGCCAACAGCGCTCAGGATCTTCTCTGCGTGCAAGGTGAAGTAGAGGATGAGGAATATCTGATTCCGTTAATACCGGAATTTCTTCATGCCGTTAATGAAGATGAGGTGACGGTCTCTTTGCCTCCTGGTCTGCTTGAGATCAACAGTTGATGCTCTAATGCGCTTTGAGATCCTGACTATTTTTCCGGATCTGTTTATCACTCCCTTACAGGAAGGCATTCTGAAAAGAGCCCTACAGGCCGATCAAATCAGAGTAAACCTCCATAATATAAGGGATTGGGCAACAGATAAACATGCCATGACCGATGATCGTCCCTTTGGCGGAGGTGAAGGTATGGTGATGAAACCCGAACCGCTGGCTGCCTGTCTGCAAGACGTTCAAGCGGATGGTAAAGGAACGGTGGTGTTTCTTTCTCCTCGCGGTTCCGTGTATAATCAGGATACTGCGGAGCGTTTAGCTGGCCTTGAAAAACTCATTCTGGTCTGCGGACGTTATGAAGGAGTGGATGAACGCTTTCGCCGTCTCTACGTTGACGAGGAATTGTCCATCGGGGATTATATCCTCACCGGTGGGGAATTAGCGGCTATGGTCGTGATTGACTCTGTGACTCGGATGCTGCCTGGGGTTTTAGGCTGTCCCGATTCCGCTCGCCGAGACACCTTTAGTTGTGGTCTGCTGAAACATGGGCAGTACACACGGCCTCGTGAGTTTTCAGGACTTACTGTACCGGATGTACTGCTGAGCGGTGATCATGCCCGAATTGAAGAATACCGCTTTCTCGATTCTGTCCGTGAGACCCTCAATAGACGACCTGAGCTGTTACGTCAGGTTACGTTCACAAAGTCGGAAAGAAAACAGCTGCGGCAAGCCGGGCTTTTCAGCCAGGTACAGCAGGCGCAGCGGACCACTGGCGGACAATCGCAGGATGACAGAGATGATGGATACAGCTTTTCGTCTTGATATTGCATTGATCCATTATCCGGTTGTCAACAAGAAACAGGAATTGATCGGCTCTGCGGTCACTAACTTGGACTTGCATGATATCGCTCGAGCAGGAAAAACCTTCGGAGTAGGAACATATTGGGTAGTGACCCCGTATGAGCAGCAGCAGGAGCTGGCTGCGAATATTGCAGGTCATTGGACTGAAGGATATGGCGGCACTGTCAATCCAGATCGGGCCGAAGCCTTGTCCATAATTCAAATCCGAGCGAACCTGAAGCAGGTTATTATCGAGATGAGTGAGCGGGACGGGAGAGCACCACTGGTGGTCGCCACCAGCGCCAGTCAGCTATGTAAACGAATCAGCTATAAGGCATTGCGCAGCACGCTTCAAGAAGGAAGATCTGTACTTCTCCTTCTCGGAACAGCTTGGGGGTTGGCTCATGAGGTAACAGAGCAGGCTGATGCAGCCTTACCCCCTATCAAGGGATCGGGGACGTATAATCATCTCTCTGTGCGTTCAGCAGCCTCGATTTGTTTAGATCGACTGTGTGGTGATAGAGAAGTATAGGCTGATACCGACTGAGCTATCGGCCAAAATTGAAGAGAAAAAAGAAAAAGTCGTTAGTTGATAGATATAATCTGGGGTGGAACGGAGGCATCCATTGGATGTTGCAAGAACAATATCCGCAAAAAGACATAAGACTATGAATATTATTGATAAGATCGATCAGGAACAAATGCGTTTTGACCTGCCGGATTTTCGTCCGGGAGATACTGTAAAGGTGCATATACGTATTATTGAGGGAAACAAAGAACGCGTCCAGGTGTTTCAAGGTGTTGTTCTGAAAAGAAAACGTGGTAATATGGATGCCACTTTCACCGTGCGTAAAATTTCTCATGGTGCCGTTGGCGTAGAAAAGACCTTTGCCCTTCATTCTCCTCGTATTGAAACCATCGAGGTCGTTTCCGAGGGTCGGGTGCGTCGCTCCCGTCTGTACTACTTGCGTGATCTTCGAGGTAAAGCAGCTCGTATTCGCGAGCGCGGCAGAGTATAAAATTCTGACGAAAAGAACCATCGTTATGAAGAGGTGCGCTTTTCTATCCCATGCGTAAGAACACAGCCACCTCTTCTTCCTTCCTTTTTCCGTCAAATCCAGACGGTGATACCTTTGCCTACGAACGAAACCTCAGAAAACAAGGGCTCCTTCAAATTGCTGGTGTGGATGAAGCTGGCCGTGGTCCCTTGGCCGGACCAGTTGTTGCCGGTTGCGTGATCTTCCCTTCTGAGCCTGAGGCCCAACGTTATCGGGACTCCAAAAAACTTACTGCAAATCAGCGTGACAAGCTCTATGCAGCTTTGTACGATTCTAATGCGATTATCGGTGTGGGAATTACTGAGCCAGCTGAGATTGACCGGATAAATATCCTGCAAGCCTCCCTGCTTGCTATGCAACGGGCCGTGCTAGACTGCGGGAGAAACGGTGGGTTATCGCCTGACTTTCTCTTAGTTGACGGGACCTTCAAGGTGCCAATGGAACTTCCTCAGCAGCCTCTCATCAAAGGCGAGTCAAAAAGTGCCTCAATAGCCGCAGCCTCAATCATTGCCAAGGTCACCCGAGATCGTCTGATGGCAAAATATCATCTCCAATACCCGCAATATAATTTCCAGCAGCACAAGGGATACCCAACCAAGGCGCACCGAGCTGCTATAGCTGAATTCGGTCCCTCTCCTATCCACAGAAAAACCTTTAAGGGTGTTCGTGAGTTTTGTGATGAGGATACGCCTGAGAAAAAACAGATAAGCCAGAAAAGTTTATGGAAGCAAGGCATAGTTGAGACCCCATCATGCCCTGATTGATAAAACGACATTACATTCAAACAAGAAAAGGCAAGCCTCATCCGTAGAGAAGAAGACTTGCCTCTTTTTCCAAACCAGATTAGGACGTTGGAAGCAGGTTGTCCTCAACCATACATTTTACCGCCTCGACCCCGGAAAGCATCACAGGCTCAAAGCCGCCGCCAGGATAGGACCAAGCACCAACGAGGTATAGTCCAGGCACAGGTGTCCGTTGTCCAAACTTTTCGAGCCTGGTTAATCCAGAATTATCCATAGTCTGGTCGTAGCCGTATATAGCCCCATGCGTATTATTGGTAAAGCGAACATTAGTTAATGGCGTGGACGCCTCTTGCATGACAATTAAGTCTGAAAGCCCAGGTAGTGCCCGCTCCTCAATATAACCGATAATCTGCTCGATCACACTGTCCTTTTCTTGGTAATAACGATCTTTATCCCCTGCAAAGTATTCCTCTTCAAAAGATTCCCAAGGTCCGTAGCCGCAAAGCAGGCTCAATGTAAGCGTAAGATAACCATCAGGAGAATATTCTGATAATATTTTATCATAGGCCATGACAGCAATTCCGGCCCTCTCAGGATCACATTCCAAAAGACCATCATATGCCTCATCGTGATCGTAGCCGCCATAAAAAAGAGTGCTTGATCCGATATTATTATAATGTTGCATAAATGTACCATTATAATCTTTACTTATATCCAGTCCTAACCAGACATTACAATGGCTTGTACTCGGTTGCCCTGAAACCACATTATCCAAGTAATCGTCAAGATCTGCAATGGAATTAGCTTGCGGAAGGAGCTGACCAAATGTCAATGGCACAGCAACATTGCTCACTATAGCGGGACTATAATAGTGACGAGTCCTTGGATTCGACCCATTGGATTCTTTTGCCTTTACCCCAACGGCTTGCCCATTTTCAAGGATAATCTTATTCACTTCTGTATTTAGGAGCACCTCACCGCCTGCATTCTGAATGGTTTCCACTAAGGCATTACTTAAGCTACTTGACGTCCCCTCAATATAATATTTTCCGTAACCGTGGTACATCCCGGTATACATCAAATAAAGCCAGCCTGGTATTTGTGAAGGTGGAAGCCCGTAGTAGTGCCATGATTGTCCCAAAATAGCTTTTAAGGCAGGGGTTGTAAGAACATAGTCCTGAAAAATCTCATCAAGGGTCTTGTTGAGAATACTATACCACGTTGGGTAAAGCACAGGAAACTGAGAAGGATCTTCAGGCATCCCTCCATCGGGAGTATAAAAATTTTCAAGGTCAGTCAGTAGACCTGCCCAGCAATTCATGTAGCCCAAAAGCCCTGGTTGCCCTTGGTCAGTAAGCTCTAATGATTCATCCACCGCCAGTTCATCCGCTGTCAACATATCGCTAAACGAATCTCGAAGGGTGGCATAGGCGTCACTTAAGGCTAACCGAGGGTCAACCTGTCCGAATTCATCTCGTGGGGGCTGTGGAAGATCAAGTGACAGGCCCGGATATCGTGAACTCCAGCTAAAATCATGTGGAACAAAGGAAAGTTTATCAGCCACACCAAGCTGGTCAAGCACCAATTGACTGAGAGGCAATCCTGTTACTCCGTGCAGTGAAACCTCACAGCTGAAGTCATCACGCAGAAACGAAGTCGCATAACCACCTGATTTGCTATTCTTCTCAATTACAAGAGGAACGTAGCCGCTCATAGCAAGCAAAGCGGCACAGGACAAACCGCCCAGCCCAGCCCCTATGATAATAGCATCATATTCATTTTCTTCTCTCCTGGCATTACTTGCTGAAGCAATAGGACATTGCCAATTCACTAGTGCTGCTGCCGTAGCCATCGCTGATATTCGTAAAAAATCTCTGCGCGAAAACATGTTGTTCTCCTCTCTTTTGTTATGCGTATCGTTTTGCCACTTTTCTTTTATATGAAATATTTATCCTTTCCTGACCGACCAGAAAACACCTGATGAAAAAATATCGGAATTCCAAAAGAAGGCCATCTACTCCCCTCGGTCAGTTTATCTGAGGGGAGCTGAATAGGGACATTTTTGAGAGGTAAGCTGAGCTGTAGTTTCATGATGGGCAGCATTTCATCAGCAATTTAAAAGGTAAGATTCCTCACTTACTTATATCATAAAAAAACATCGGGCAGCAAGTGAGAAATTCAGAAGGGATGTGATATTGAGTTCATGGTACGGAAATATCAATCCGTAGAATTACACGAACTGCAAAAAAAAACAATAAGATTGCCTCTGGCAAGTACTTGCGCTTTGCGAAAGCTGAGTATTCTCTATCAAGCCAAATTCAACAACGCAGTAAACGGCGGGTATTGGACCTGATTTTCTCACGCTACTTTTATATAAAAAATAAAGTCAGTATAGTACATGCCAGCCAAGCCTACTCAAAATAATTATAGGCTTTGTACCCTTTTTGACGAATCATTTGGTCACGCTCGGCCGTCTTCAAATCTTCGACAACCATTTCCTGCACCATCTCGGCAAAGCTAATTTTTGGTTCCCAGCCTAGTTTTTCTTTTGCCTTGGTCGGATCGCCCAAAAGGGTCTCTACCTCTGTAGGACGAAAATAGCGAGGATCAATTCGCACAATTGTTTTCCCACTTTTTTCTTCAATGCCAATCTCATCTAAGCCCTTGCCTTGCCAGCTCACTAACATACCGAGTTCTGCCGCCGCAATCTCAACAAATTCTCGTACAGAATGCTGCACTCCGGTTGCAATGACGAAATCCTCCGGCTTTTCCTGCTGCAACATCAGCCATTGCATCTGGACATAGTCTTTTGCGTGTCCCCAGTCCCGCTTAGCATCCAAATTACCTAAGTAGAGAGCTTCCTGCATCCCCAGCTTAATACGGGCCAATGCCCGGGTAATTTTACGCGTGACAAAAGTTTCCCCCCGAATGGGTGATTCATGATTGAAAAGGATCCCATTACAGCAGTACATATTATAGGCTTCCCGGTAATTCACCGTGATCCAGTATGAATACATCTTTGCTGCAGCATAGGGAGAGCGCGGATAAAACGGAGTATTTTCGGTTTGAGGGACTTCCTGAACCTTTCCGAACAGCTCTGAAGTTGAAGCTTGGTAAAAACGACTTTTCTTCTCCAAACCGAGAATTCGGATAGCTTCAAGTAACCGCAACGTGCCAAGGGCATCGCTATTGGCAGTATACTCGGGTGTTTCAAAAGAAACAGCCACATGACTTTGCGCTGCTAGATTATATATTTCATCCGGCTGCACTTCCTGAACAATCCTGATCAGGTTGGTAGAATCAGTCAGGTCGCCGTGATGGAGGTGGAAACGAACACCCTCTTCATGGGGATCCTGATAGAGATGATCTACCCGGTCAGTGTTAAACAAGGAGGTTCGTCGTTTAAGGCCGTGAACCGTATAGCCTTTTCCTAAAAGAAACTCGGCAAGATATGCTCCATCCTGGCCTGTCACTCCGGTAATAAAAGCTTTTTTCATATATTCCTCAAAATTTAAGTACTTAACCATAAATAATCGACATTCTTAAAGCTGAAAGTTGTTGAAAAATCAAACAAAATTAATGGCATGAAATGTCGATTATATCCGATTTGGTACTTACTTATCGCTTCCCCGTAAGAAATTGTCAAAATACGCGATGGTCGGAATCAATCCTTCCCGCAAGGGTACCTTGGGTTCCCAGCCGAGCTTTTCCTTTGCCAAAGAGATATCCGGTTGGCGCTGTTGCGGATCATCCTCAGGAAGAGGCTCAAAAATAATTTCAGATTTTGAGCCGGTGAGTTCAATGACGTTTTCTGCAAGTTGCAGGATACTGAATTCACCTGGATTACCGGTGTTAATCGGCCCGGTAAAACTGTCATCGGTATTCATCAGACGAACAAAGGCCTCTATCAAATCATCTACATAGCAGAAAGATCTGGACTGCGAGCCGTCCCCGTAAATTGTTATGGGGCGTCCCTGTAATGCCTGAACAATAAAATTAGAAACCACTCGACCGTCATTGGGGTGCATCCTCGGACCATAGGTATTAAAAATCCGAGCCACCTTGATATTCAAATTATGCTGCCGACGATAATCAAAAAACAGGGTTTCTGCGCATCGTTTTCCTTCATCATAACAGGACCGGATACCATTCGGATTAACGTGCCCCCAGTAATTTTCCGGTTGTGGATGAATCTGAGGGTCGCCATAAACCTCGGAGGTTGATGCCTGGAAAATCTTCGCCTTAACCCGCTTTGCCAAACCCAGCATATTAATAGCCCCATGCACCGAAGTCTTAGTGGTTTGCACCGGATCAAACTGATAATGAACGGGCGAGGCCGGGCAGGCAAGATTGTAAATTTCGTCGACCTCAATATACAGCGGAAAGGTCACATCATGCCGGATGACCTCAAAATAGGGACTCTCCAGCAAATGGACAATATTATGTTTGGTTCCCGTAAAATAATTATCCAGGCAGACAATCTCATGTCCGTCGGCCAATAATCGCTCACAGAGATGGGATCCGAGAAAACCGGCTCCACCGGTAATAAGAATCCGTTTTTTTTGTTGCACAGCCTTCATACTGCTCCTATCTATGGTTTACTTTGTCTGAAAAACAACAAGGGAGGGAGGATAATCATCAAGAAAAAGGTTTGAACACCACAGAACAAAACCAGTTCTCAGCAGCAGAGCAATAGGGATAAGCATATAAATATCTAACCGCCCTGACAGCTGTTTCCAATCCCGATTTGAAATATGGTGCGCCCGGCAGGATTCGAACCTGCGACACCCAGATTAGGAATCTGGTGCTCTATCCTACTGAGCCACGGGCGCAAAAGGGATACTGAAAATAAAGCGCCTATTTTTACCTGAAAGCACCTTAAAAGCAATGCATTTTTACATGATACGCTTAAAAAATGCCGCCGTGTTTCAGTTTAGCAGGAAATTCTCTCTCGTCGCGACCCTTTTTACCAGGACGTATAATGCAATTTCTGCCGATCTTCATTTTCGCTGGAATCAACACTTCCTTACCTATTAAAGTGATGCCGCTGTACAAATGAGTTGGATACTCTTGATTAGAAATTTTTTTCGCCTCCTCATCGCCCTGCCCGACAACAGCTCCTTCTGCGATATGCACCCGCTTATCGCAGACCACCAAATCAACCTCGGCACCTGCCTCAATCACAGAATCTTCCAGGATGACCGAGTCACGCACAACAGCTCCTTTGCGAACAATCACCCCAGGAGATAATACTGAGTTCAACACGGTCCCCTCAATAACACTGCCAGCTGAAATCATAGAGGATTGCACCGTACACCCTTGCGCGAAACGGGCAGGCGCTCTATCCATGGCCCGTCCATCCGCCTCTGTATTGGGCCGTATCCCCCACTCTTCTGGTGAAATCCCGGAATCTGCGCGGAGAACATCCATATTTGCATCCCAATAGGATTGAATTGTGCCCACATCTCGCCAATATCCGTAAAAGGGGTAAGCGTAGACCTGTTTTTCTTCAATCGCCCGAGGAATAATATGCATACCAAAGTCGACCTCCTCCCGATCACAGGAAAGAGCCTTCAGCAGATATTCGGTGTCAAAGACATAAATACCCATTGAAGCAAGATTCGTCCTCGGTTCTTTCGGCTTTTCTTCCCAATCAATAATGCGATTCTCATCATCAACAATTCCAGCACCGAACTGATGAATCTCACTCTTCGGCACCACCATCATGCCGATGGTTACACCGGCATTTTTTTCACGATGATATGCAATCATATCATCAAAATCCATCTGATAGATATGATCACCGGACAAGATAACTACCTGTTCTGATTGGTTATCTCTAATAAAATCAATATTTTGACGAATAGCATCCGCAGTTCCTTTATACCAATCCGAGTCCTTTTCGCCGGTACGGGGTGGTAGGATTTTAATCCCGCGCGTTCTCCCTGTAAAATCCCAAGCTTCGCCGGTCTGGATATGGCGCATTAAGGATAAAGGCTTATACTGGGTCAGCACCCCGACCCGAGTCAGGCCGGAATTCATCACATTGGACAGAGAAAAATCTATGATTCGATACAGGCCGCCAAAAGGTACTGCCGGCTTGGCCCGATGGCCCACCAAGATATTGAGACGACTGCCGATACCACCAGCCAGCAAAAGCACCAAGGCATCCTTTGCTTCTCTCATTGCAGTTCCTCCATATCCTCCAGCCCGTTTTCCGGCCATTTTTCCTCTTCGATGCCCGGCGCAACCGAGCATCCGCAACCAATGGTCATATTATCAGGAACATGATTATTCCAGCCGATAACCGTCACCCTGTTGCCGGTACTCGCTTTACTCTCTGTCTCGCTGCCTGTTTCGAAACCGCCGACCTGCACATGAGAACCAAAGGTTGTGTTAACATCACTGACCACCTGCTGAAGTTGTCCCCCCTCTTTGACCAGCGTATTGAAAAAGAGCACAGAATTTTCAACAACCGCCCCTTTTTCCACCCGAACACCTGGAAACAAGATAGAATTTTTCACGGTGCCGTCAATAATGCATCCGTTATAGGCCAAGGAATTGTCCAATACCCCTTGCGACCCCACTTTCAAGGGTTGACAATCACGAATATCCCGGTGTTCAAGGTTGGTTCGTATTCCCCATTGTTCCAAATCGATCAAAGGATTGTTTCCTAGGAGATCCATTGAGGTTTGCCAGTACTCGTTGACCGTTCGGGTATAGCCCCAATATCCTCGAAATTTATACCCGAACACCTTCATGCCCTCTTGGACCATCATCGGGATAATATCCCGTCCGAACTCATAGGAGGCTGCAGCCTGATTCTTTCGCAGTACCTTGTAGAGTACCTCGGGTTTAAAGCAGAGAACCGTCAGAGAAGCCCATTCCCCTTTCGGGTTTTCAGGTTTTTCCTCGTAGGAGAGTAAAGGCCCACCTTCACTGTAATTATCACCGATTTCCGCCACCCCAAAACGCAGAGCTGCATCTTTTTTCTTTACCTTGATAAAGGCAGCTGTCAGATCAGCATCATGTTCATTATGAAAACGGATCATATCCCGGTAATCCATTTCATAAATATGATCACCGGAAAGAATCAGGATTTCAGAGGGTTTATGATAGCGGACAAAATCCAAATTCTGATGCACAGCATCTGCCGACCCTCTGTACCAATGGGGATTTTCATAATCCTTAAAAGGAGGAAGGATGGAAATACCTCGATGCCGCCCGATCATATCCCAAGCAGCTCCGGTCCCGATATGATTAACCAGAGAATAGGAACGATATTGACTGAGAATAGCTATCCGCTCAATACTTGAACGCATCAGATTTGTCAGCGGAAAATCAATTACCCGGGCAAATCCGCCAAAAGGAACAGCGGACTTGGGACGATAATGGGTCAGCACACCCAGTTCATCAACACGGCCACCGGCCAGAATCATAGCCAATGTAGAAGGCATTACCATAGAGGGACTCCCTACTCACTCAACTCATATCTTTTTTATTAAGGGGGCGGGCGCGGGATCAACTCTCCCCTTTACCCCTCAAAGGTCAGATCCTTCATTCAAACAGTCTATCCCGCAGCTCGCACCCTCAACTACATATGCCGAGTGGCAATACGTATTAGGGTACTGGTTGTGAAGTCCTGACCTTCGCGCAACGGAAGATTTTTCATCGGCAGCTCCGCTCGTGCCGCTTCCCGGTGCCCACCTGCCGAGCCGTATTCGGCAAAGGTCTTGCGAGCAAAATTACCGGCATTTTTTCTATAGCCGTCACAACGAAGAATAACCACTAATTTCTCGCCGCTTATCCCTGATACCAGAACCCAATCAAACTTATCAACATGATTCAGAAAATCAGCGATAATAACTAAAATGTCTGGAGTACCGACCCGCCCTATATGGGCGTAGGCCCTGCCCTTACTTGATTTGACCTCGTTCAGAGCGATTTTAAAATACTTTAACTCGGAACGGCGCAGCTCGGTCAGGTCAAATTTACGAACAAGATTGCGGTTGGCGATATTAAACACATAGCGAAAGGAAATTCCATCCGCCAACTGCATATTTTTTTTCTCAAAATTTTGCGTATCAACCTTTATTCCGTAATAAAGGGCCGTGGCAAGAGCAACTGAGGGGGTAATATTCGCGGCTCGGAGATATTCCACCATCATCGAGGCGACAGCACCGTATTCAGGGCGGATATCGATAAACTTTGCGTCCCAACCCTCCGTAATAGGATGATGATCAATGACGGCATCAAATTTCAGCTTCTCAAAACAGGGCTGATGGGTCGGCTGCGAGTCCAGCATAATCAGCTTGGAATAATCATTCACCGGCAGAGTATGCAGACGCTCAATGGGGATCTTCAAGCGCTCAACCATCGTTATATTGTTGAGCCGCCGTATCTCGTTAGGATAACCAATAGTTACGCTTCCTACCCGATAACTGAGAAGACGTTTTACCGCCATAGCGCTGGCTAATGAATCTGGATCCGCTGTAATGACGATAAGAACTTCATCGTCTTTCTCAAAAAGCTCGTAAAAACCGTTCAGACGGTTCAGCGCCGAATTACGGCTGGCACTGCGAGTAACAACATCTGCTATCTTTTCCAGTCGTTTTTGCTTCAAGTAAGCACCTGCAAAAAAATCGCTATGTTAAAAAATGCAGTCCGGCCCAGCTGCTGTTGACGATAGGGTTTCCACACCATCAATTCAGTACTCTTCCTTGCGAAAGACTCTGTGGCGCAAAATCCTTTCCTCTGTAACGAGAAAGACGAAGATACCTTTCTCGACCGGATACAGGAAAGCGGAATCTGAAGAATTACAGTTCAATATTTCTTATAAAAGACAACTCAAATAATACTACAATACTACCATAGGGTCGTCAAGAAATGCAAGCAGGGTTTTTAACCTCGCAGGAATGCTCTTCATCTTGTCTATTCATCTCGTTTCTTCATCTCTCATCCACGGGGGTGAAAACGTCGATGCAATTCCTTTATTCTCCCTTTATCCACATGGGTATAGATCTGGGTAGTGGCAATATCAGTATGACCAAGCATCATCTGGACAGAGCGCAAATCAGCGCCACCGGCAAGAAGATGGGTTGCAAAAGAATGGCGCATTGTTTTCGGACTAACTGTTTTCTCAATCCCGTTTGCCACTGCTATTTCCTTAATAATCTGCCAGAAACGGTTACGCGTCATTTTTTCGCCTCTCCCTGTCACAAAGAGATAAGGGCTGGTCCGCTTACGAAGGAGAGCCGGTCGAATTTTGGTGAGATATTCTTCAATTCTTCCGCCTGCAATCTCATTAAACGGGACCATCCGTTCCTTATCACCTTTTCCTAAAATACGCACATGTCCGCTCGTGATACTGCAATCCCGAACCGGCAAGGCAACCAGCTCCGAGACGCGAATGCCTGTTGCATAAAGCAGATGAAGCATAGCAGAGTTCCGCAGGGTAAGCGGCTTTTGTTTTGCTGGAACTGTCAGCATTCGATCCACCTCGGCAACAGTCAATATATCAGGAAGACTGCTGGCGATCTTGGGCGAATCAATGTCAGCTATGGGGTTATCCAACCTGACCTGCTGAAAAACAAGGTAATCAAAAAAAGCCCGCAGGGCGGAAAGACGCCGAGCGTTGCTGCGCGAGTTAATATTTTTTTGAAAGCATTCTGCTAAAAAAGCTCGGGCTAACTCTGGAGTAACAGATTCCGACGTGTCCACGTCCTGCTTTTGCAGAAACGCAAGAAAAAAATGCAAATCAGAGGCGTAGCTGTCAACAGTGTTTTTTGATAACCTGCGGTGAACCACAAGATACTGAAGAAAGCTATCAATATGGTGAACAAGCGGAGAGGTCTTCAGAGCAATGGCCGGAAAGAAAAAATTCTATAAAAAAGCCCTGAAACAGGCAATGTAACAGGGCTAAGCAGACTAGTACCGATTTTTCATTCGGTTATACTTGCGAAGTTTGCGCAGTGCTTCGGCAGACTTGCGACGCTTCTTAATGCTCGGTTTCTCGTAGTATTCACGTCGTTTCAGTTCGCGCTTCACGCCGTCGATCTGCAATTTCTTCTTCAGCTGGCGGATCGCGTACTCCAAGTCTCCTTTGACTTCTACCTCAATCATGAAAAATCACATCCTTTTTGAAAATGGCATGTCCCATCTGCTTGTTTATCTTAAATGTGTAAAAGAATATATTCTACGATATAAAACGAAGGATGTCAACCGAAGTAGAAGCTTTCACAGAAAGTAAAACGAAATCAGACAATCAGAGCAAGGAACTCACGGACCTACCTGGCTACATGTGCCAATACTTTTGTTCTCAATGTTCCCTCGTCAAACCGTACATGCGGTTCTCCCGCACATGCAAAAATTTTTGACTATAATGAATTTTATTGATACGCTAAGGGGACTAGAAAATAACAGTCAGAAAATTTCTGCTGTATCTGCAATAACCCCGTCGAAATCAAAGCCGAGTAAGGCTGGATTAATTTTGACGGGGCAATTCACGGTGTTTTTCAATGCGTTTATTGCGTAAAAGCAGCAAGAGAATATGCCGGATTACTTGTTCGGCTTCTTCCGAGAACCCTGAAGGGTCTCTTTGTTGATCCGTTGAATTTTCTCAGCCAATTCCTCACTCACCGCTATGCGCCCCTCCAGGACGCATCCCTTTCGAGCCGGGACGCATTCGCCGGAGAGTCGCTTGCATTTCCCGCTTTCTAAATTATAGTTTTTGCAATGAAAGGTCATGATCCCTTCCCGTCGCTTTTGGACATCAGTTTATAGGGAGTACGGAAGTCACTAAAAGGCCGTTTATTCAAGAACCTTTGCTTCTTCAATTATTGCCGCATATCGGTAGCCCGCTCCAAAATCCTTATCTTTATGCAGAATTCCTTCAATAGTGACAACAGCTCCTTTTTCTGCCTTGCCTGATGTGGTCACCACGAGGTCGTGTGTCTTCTTGTCTGGGTCCCCTGTGCCATCCTGAAGGTGAATCCAGTTCTTCCCCATAATCATGCTGGAAAACTTCATCACCTTACCACGCACTTGAACTGTTTTGTTGTTGAGTTGCTCAGCGTTGGCAAAGCAATCCTCCACGGTCTGTGCGTTTTTTCCTTCAGCTTTTTTTACCTTGATTTCATCGGGAGGAACAACGGCTCGGGCAGATCCTCCAGAAAGTTTGGCCAGTTCGGCATCATCTACCGGTGCCTGCATTTCTTCAGAGGTATGATGGTTTTCTCCTGCGGCAACTGTTGCCTGGTGCATATCGTTGGCTCCGGCAAGGCCGGAGGAGAAAATGATTACGTCAAAAGTTTTTCCTAATGCCTTGGACTCAAATGATTTCATCATCATGCCTGGGCTGACGACCACTTCCTGTCCGGCTTCCACTTTGCTTTCTGGAAGCGCTACCCAGATTTCGCCCTGTTCATGTTTTATGAGTAAATAGGTATAGCCACCAGCGGACTGCACCTCCAGTGTTTTGCCTTTTATGGGTTTGCCTGCAAGATCTGCTACGGCTTCCATAGGTATCGGGGTAGACTTCGGCTTTTCCGCTAGCGCAGGGCCGGTAAACAGTAGAGTCAGTGCCAAGGCTGCTGGAATATAACCCTTCATCATGATGTGTTCTCCTTGAACAACTTGATATTGTTTTGCAGCCATACGAGTTGCATGTAAATACGAGTTACATGCGAGTGAGTATAGCTGTATTGACGATTTTTCCGGCCTTCAAGCCGGGCTTGCTCTTTGCTTTTTATACTGTTTTTTGTTGTAGTTCGACAAAGGGAAGGCCGAACCAGTGGGGAATGACTCCGGCTTGCCAACAGTCACGAGTATTGGCGAATATTTCCTTCATAATACCCGTTATGACTGTTCGTAAAACTTCGCTCCCCCCGAGATTGGTTCCACCGTTTCTCCAGAGCGTCTCAAGCATGAGAAGCAGCTGGAAAAAGTTTTGTTGCAGCGGCTTGTTGACCGGGTGGTCTGGTTGCTCACTTCCAATGTAGATATCCGGAAGCCCTTTGTTCTTTATTTTGATAAATCGTCCGAAATGAGAGTATCCATTATGCGAATCCAGCCCTTCGGGGTGAGGTGCAAAACGGTAATATGGAGGAATCGGAAAATTCTTCTCTGTCCAAGGAGGAGACCCTAGGTTCTCGCTGAAGATATGTCCTTCTCCTTGATTAACAATAGCCTGAACTGCATCTTGAGCTTTTGGGTAGCTGTCTATAATTTGACAAAAATTTTGTTTTTGCCAATGATATTGCTGATAATTTGTGCTCCAGCTGAACCGGGTGACACCGACTCGGTTGATGCCGAATATCAGGGCATCGTACATTTCACCTATAGAATGATAGGGATACTTGGGTAGGGTATGATCCAGGTCCTGACGCAGTTGCGCTTGTTCTGGGGTTTCAATATCCAGCATCGTATTGAGCGTTGTATCATCTAAGGGCCCTAGTGAGGCATTTAGAAAACAACATTCTCCTGTGTCAGGATTGTACGGCCTAATGTATGGAATATCCGAACCGTACTGCGGTGGTTTGAAATTCGGAGCTGTGTCCAGAGCAAGGCAGAGGTTGGCTGCCAGCTGCAGATGGAGCATTTCCTCCCTGATAACACTGCGGATGATTTGAACAGCTTCACTCTGCTCTTCTTTGATGGAGCACATTGCCGTGATGTAAAAGGGTAGGGTGTAAAATTCGACAGCGACGGCGGCCTGAGCATGTTTCTGGACAAGCTCTTTAGTCCATTGTTTTGCAGTTTCTGATTCGTTCATTAAGAGTTATCTCCTATGCGATCTTTTATGCGCAAGACGGAAATATATTTTTATATATGCTGGATACGTTGGCAGAGCAAGACAATGGTCACCGAATGAGTACCATCAGGGACGTAATGTTGCCGGGAAAATCGCCGGGAAAAGGTGCTGGCAAAAAAAGAACGCGATATTCAGAAAAAGCTTTCTCATATTTTTTCCTGTGCTATGTTGAAATCGGGTTAAATAATTCCTGTTGCTTCTTGAAAAAGAGTACAATACAGCAAGAATGCAACGAAAATATAACAAAGCGCAGAGGAGTTTGTCAGCGAAAAATATTCGCCGATTATTCGTCGATAACACCCTTTGCATCAAGACGTGAACCGTTAACATGTTACTCTATGAGCAGTTCCCTGTCAAAGTATTCTCTTTGCGGGAAGATATGAACTCCTGAAAAAAGTTTCGGTTCGGTTTTCGTCATTACAGAAGAGCAGGGATGTCCAAAATACGCGTTCTCTCCGATCATCTTGCTAATCAGATCGCTGCCGGTGAAGTTGTTGAACGACCGGCTTCAGTAGTTAAAGAATTATTAGAAAACGCCCTTGATGCTGGGGCTGATCGAATCAACATACAGGTGGAGGGCGACGGTACTCGGCTCATTCGTGTTGTGGATAACGGTGTAGGCATGGACCAAGACGATGTGCTACTCTGTCTTGAGCGTCATGCAACCTCGAAATTGCTTGAGGAAAGTCAGTTGACTGCAATTACAACTCTGGGATTCCGGGGAGAAGCCCTGCCCAGTATCGGTTCGGTTTCCCGTATGTCGCTCCTTTCCCGTCTCCATACTGCCGAAATCGGTACGAGGGCTGAGATTCGTTATGGTGCCCTGCATGACCTCCATGATGATGGCTGTACCTGCGGGACTATTATTGAGGTTCGTAATCTCTTTGGTAACCTTCCGGCTCGCAAAAAATTTTTAAAAACCAAACGGACAGAGCTTTTTCATATTGAAGAGGTTATCCGCAACCAGGCCCTTGCCCACCCAGATATTACCTTCTCCCTTCAGGTGGATGGACGCAAAACTATCAGCCTTGCAGCAGGGGATCAGGATCAGCGGATTCGTGATATTTTTCGCTACCCTGGGAAGATGCTTGAAATTTCATCAGGTAGCAGGTATGACGGACAGGGTTCTCTCAATCTTAACGGATTCCTCCTCTTGCCTGATGCCACGTCCACGGCGCGTCTTCGTATCCTGGTTAATAATCGTCCGGTGCAGGATCGAATGATCCGCTATGCGGCAGCTGAAGGCTTGAAAGGTCTGCTTATGAAAGGTCAGCAACCTGCCGGTGCGCTGTTGCTGGATCTTGATCCGCAGCTAGTTGATATCAATGTTCATCCTTCCAAAAGGGAGATTCGTTTCCGCAATCCTAATGAGGTACGGCGTTTTCTCGTACGTGCGGTTTCCGAGGCAGTGCTTCGGCACCAGGAGACAATGCGTTCCGAGCTGTTCAGCCCCTCAAAAGTAGAGAACAAAGACTCTGAACCGAATGGAGAGGACAAAGAAGCTCCTGTATGTCGATCAGCTGAATATCCTGTTCAAGATCAGAAAAAAGGGCAGGTAGAGCGGCAAGTATACAGTGCAGAGCCTTTGCCGTTTGCTTCATTCTCGGTCGCCGGGAGCGGAGGAGATGAGCCGGAAATGCTGAATTGGCCAGGGGAAACAGGGGGGGCAGGGGAGCAGAGGGGACTGATAAGTAAACAACCTGAACAACGAGGTCAAGGGTACAATGAGCAGGCAGGTGGCCGGAAAGTCAATAAAAAAAATGACCTGCATGGCCTGCAAGCCGAGCAGCAGTTCGGATATAACAGCCTGAGATTGATCGGCCAGTTTCTCAATCTCTATTTGCTCTGTGAGCACAATGAGCAACTCGTGGTGATTGATCAACATGCAGCCCATGAACGTATCTTGTACCAACAGCTTTGCACAACCTATGAGCAACGAGACGTTGCTGTACAGAATCTTCTCTTTCCGGTGACTGTGGAATTAGGGCCTGATCATGCTGATATATTAGAGGAGGAGACAGAGGCGGTCGGGGCACTGGGGCTTATAGTTGAATTCTTCGGTGACACTACCTGGGTTATCAAGGCGGTTCCAGCTCTGGTCGGTAAGGTTTCTCCACAGGAGGTCCTCTTTGATATTCTTGATGGACTGGCCGCCCGTTCTGGATCCTCCTGCTCCGAAGCTGTACCGGAATGTATTGACAATCTGCTGGCTTCTATGGCCTGCAAGGCTGCTGTTAAATCAGGAAATAGACTGCACCCGGAAGAGATGCTCGCCCTTCTTCGGCAGATGGAACAGAGCGAGTTTTTTTCTCACTGTCCCCACGGCAGGCCAGTTCTGAAAACTTTTTCCCGCTCTGATGTGGAAAAATGGTTCAGGAGGAGCTGATGAGCAAGGAACAGGGGGCCTATGTATAGAGAGGCGGATATGATGGATCAAGATCAGTTGAACAGTCTGATTATTGCTGAGTTGCCGGTTGCTCTTTTTGTCGTGGATGGGGAGTATAAAATTATCGAGTTTAATCCTGCTGCTGAGAGAGTCACCGGGATGAAACGACAGGAGGTTCTCGGGTACTCCTGCTCAGAGGTGCTCTCTTCTAATCTCTGCGAACATTATTGTCCGCTTCGGGAAAGTGTAGCAACCGGCGAGCCCTGTCTTGGCAGGGAGGCAATTATTCAGACTCGTAATGGTGATAAAATTCCTATTATTCTGTCCGGGCGTGCAATAAGAAGAGAGGACAGCGGAGAGCTGCTCTGCTGCATAGAAATATTTCGGGACGCGACCGATACTAAGGAACTTGCAGCCCATAAACGCAATCTGATCTCCCTCTTTACCCACGACCTCAAAGCCCCTGTGATGATCACCGGCGGTTTTGTTCATCGCCTTCTGGAAGGCAAGGCCGGGCCACTGAATGAAAAACAGGTCGGTTATCTTCGAATCATTCAGAATGAGCTCAAGCGTCAGGAAGAGTACATTCAATCTTTTCTTGATGCTTCCAGGATTGAGTCCGGTCGAATAGAGTTGGAGCTGCAACCTTGTGAGCTCGGCAGTCTGCTCAAGGATATCGTCACCGGCTTTAAGGTGCAAGCAGCCTTGAAACGGATTGACATAGAGCTGAAAGTGGCGCAGGGGCTGGGGCAGACCTTTCTTGATAAATTGCATTTCGGTCGGGTAATTTCCAATCTGCTGGATAACGCTATTAAATATTCACAAAACGATACACGGGTACTGGTTAGAGTTCGTCAAACTGAGAAGCACCTTATCTTTGAGGTCAGGGATCAGGGACCGGGCATCTCTTTGCAGAATCAAGCCCATATTTTTGATCATTATGTTCGTTCTGCTCGGCATTGCTGTGAGCAGGCAAAGGGCAGCGGGCTCGGGTTGGCAGCGGTTAAGGCCATTGTAGAGGCCCATGCAGGTTCTGTTTGGCTACGCAGTGTTCCTGGTGAGGGATGTGCTTTTTTTGTTTCTCTGCCAAAGTAGCGGTTAGGCTTGAGCGACTATACTTCAGAGGAGTTATCAGGGACCAACCACTTAATCAGGGTGTCGAACAGTTCATTTTCATTGAGCGGTTTGCAAATATGGTCGTTCATGCCAGCTTCCCTGCTCTTTTTCACGTCACTGGCCATGACATTCGCAGTCATTGCAAGGACTGGAAGTTTTTTAAATTTTTCCTGCGTTCGAATTTTTTTGCAGGCGGTGTATCCGTCCATAACTGGCATTTGAATATCCATCAATACGCAGTCAACACGCTCTGATTCCAAAATTTTCAAGGCTTCTTCACCGTTTTCCGCTTGGAGAACAATGATTTTTTTCCGACTGAACAATATTGCCGCCAGTTCCATATTAAAAGGATTGTCCTCTGTTAAAAGAATTTTTTTTCCCTCCAATTCGGATATTTTTTTAATATGTTCGGTTTGCTTTAGCGGCAGCTGATCAGCATCACCTTTTTCAAGTTCTAGAGTGAAATGAAAGCAGGAACCTTGATGCAGTTCACTCTTTACCGATATTTTGCCTCCCATCATTTTTACCAGCTTCTGACTGATCACCAGCCCTAAACCAGTGCCGCCATATTGTCGAGTAGTGCTGTTCTCCGCCTGACAGAAAGCGCGAAAGAGTTTATCAAGCTGTTCTGCACTCATGCCTTTGCCGCTATCAGAAACAGAAAAATGCAGTTTCAGCTTTTTACCTTGTCGCTTCAGGAGCTTCACCTTGATGTCAACACGGCCACTCTGGGTAAATTTAACAGCATTATTACCGAGATTGGTTAATATTTGTTTTAAACGAAGAGGATCTCCCCTGAGAATTTCTGGAACACCAGCGGTACTTTCTATATTCAGAATGAGTCCCTTTTCTTCTGCCTTGAGACGTATGAGTGTATAGACATGTTCAAGGACTTCTGGTAGATGAAAATCAATGACTTCCAGTTCCATTTTATCAGCTTCAATCTTGGAAAAATCAAGAATATCGTTGATGATACCGAGCAGTGACCGTGCGGAAATATGCACCTTAGATATTAAATTATACTGTTCAGCGTTTAGATTCGTTTCAAGGGCGAGTTTTGACATACCTATAACAGCATTCATCGGTGTGCGTATCTCATGGCTCATGTTTGCCAAAAAGGATGACTTAGCGCGCGATGCCGACTCAGCAGATTTTTTTTCCTTAAGAAATGCTATCGCCTTGCGCTGTTCCTGCTCCATCTTTTTTTGACTTGTAATGTCAAGCCTGACTTCCATTTTAGCCGGAATGCCGTCCTGTGTGGTAAACGGGGCGGCAAAAACTTCAAATACTTTATCTTCGAAGTTTAATTCATAGCGTAAAGTTTTGTTTTGCTCAATTATTTCTCCGAGATAGCATTGCTGACACGGGTTTTTTTTCTTATGTACGGAGACATAGCATTGTTTATCGATTTCACAGTGAAACCAACTTTGCATTGTATTATTTGCGTAATCAATGCGATAATTTTTATCAATAATATACAAGCCTAGCCCGACCTTATCAATAGTATCAAGGATGGCTTCTTTCTGTTTTTCACTTCTTGAGAGCGTGTTGACAGCTTGGCGAATAACTTTATACGATATCAATATTATTGCTATTCCAACAAGCCAAATTACTATAAAAGCTCCCCGGGTCTTATTAAAATTATTTTTGTCTTGTTCAAAGTAAATTTTTAATGGAACAGTAATACTGATTCCTCCTCTGATGCCACCGATATTTTTTTCTTGATCCTTATGGCAATGGAGACATGTTTTTTCCATTTTCAATGGCCGCATAAAACGAAGAAAAGGTTCCCCATCAACCTGAGCAATATCAATGTATTCTTCTTTCCCCGTTTCAAAGGAGTGGAGAGCTTTTTTCTCCCAGATATCCGGTTTATTACCAGGTCGTTTTGGTTCAAGGCTTGTAAGATGCCCTTGTGCGGCTGTTTGTTTTTCTCCCATCTCGTAAACCTGTCTGAACATATATGCCGGATTCATTAAGGTGTATTCTTTTCCAGCAATTATCACATCACGATTTTCAATGTCAAGATAGGGATTAGGCGGGGTATTCTCAGAGACCGGCACATAGACACCGCCATGAAACACAGCCCATGCACGGTATAACATATCTTTTTCCCAAAACATTCTCGCGTTGTTTTCAGCCAGCTGTATGGTTGTTTCTTTCATGTGCTGCCTGTTCCATGTTAATAGCAAAGCAAGCAGTAGGGTCCAGCCTGTCATTAATAACAGTAAGAATGTAACAAGAGCGGGAGGGGTATTTTTATTTATTTGCATAATAAGGGTAAGTGAAATTTTGAAATGATAAAAAATAATTTCCTTTACCACTTAGTTGCATTAATTGTGCCTTTAGCTGTGTTTATATTCTTGAAATTAAGTTATTTCTTTTGAAGGTAAAATTCCGTTGTCTCAACGGATTGTTATGGGTTTTACTACTATCTTGTAATGAATATTGCTCCTAATTGACTCTTAACTGTTGTATAATATTAAGCTAAAATGGTCTTTGTTGAATACTTTTTATCCAATTATCCATTCGGGGAGTATAATTAATTTGATAAATCAACGTGCCTGGACAGGTATTGTTTTTAAAGTTTTTAAAGTTTTTAATTTATGATGAAAATTGCATCTAACTGAGAAGCTTGAATAAAGAGGGAGGAATTAAGCTCTCGACAGTCGTGAGTTTGTAATGCTTAACACTGAAGTAGCTGTATAAATCATTTTCACTTAAGATTATGAATTTTCAAGCTGCTCGTTGGCAAACGTGGTCTTCAGTTTGAATGATTTTTTTCTTAAATCTGCCCTTGATAATCTTGGCACGAATTTCTCGCATTGTCGCTGTTGGTGCGACTTTGAGGAAATCCTGTACCAATAAATTTGCAATCACCATTTTGACCGTTCTCTCAGAAGGAATATATCGAGAACGAGTTCGCAGGAATCCTTCAAATCTGCTCCATATTTCTTTTGGAAATTTGAGTGCTATTAATTGAAGCAAACCAAGAGAAATTGCTCCAAGGTTCACAAAACGTTCAGTAGCATCCCAGCAAGCCTGAATCGTTTTTGCGTTTTCTACCTGTGGAGCCTGCTGAGTTTTATTGCTTTTGGGTTTTCTCGAATGCTTAGGCATTTTTTTCGACCAGAAATGACATTGGAAGATATGGAGAACATTTTTTAGCATATCGAACATGGTTTCTATACGGGTTCTGAGACAATAGAGTTCGATTGCAGCAATCGGATCCTGGTCGAGATTACTGCACATGAGAACAATGGGACCACGTGACGTTTTGGCAAAAACAAAACGAAGAGACCCTTTAGTAGATTTCCATAATAAATCCAGGTGGTAAATATAAATTTCCTCCATATGTCCGTAAATACGGACTGATACTTTTTGAAACAGGTACAAATGGTCAAAAACTTCTGCCAGATGAATATGTTCTCCGTACTGACTGGGGCGACCCATCCCAGTATAACAAGACGGATCTGCCTGAAAGTACCCGACATAGTTTTTCTTTGCCTTTGTAATAATATGTACAGCAGGAGCTTTAATTGACCTCAACCAGGTTGCCTGAGCCAGCAGAAACACCGGACCTACAGAAAAAAAATCATCCAGAACCAAGACAGCACCCTGGTTCGTTTGAAGAGAAAAATCAATAGCCATCTGGACCATCTGTTCTCCCAAAGTCAAAGATGATTTCTTGGCTTCCCCTAAATGAATGGAACCTTGATGCAGACGTAAATTTAACGGTAGTGCAAAAGGAGTTGTCATGCCCCCGACTGCCAAAGCTAGGCCTCCCCAGCACTGACCTCTGAAATACGAGGGTTTGCTTTGTGTTTCAGAATCTTGGCGTAAAGTTACAACACCGGGCATTCGGCGACCTTCCTTGGGGACATATGTGTGGTCTCCGAGTGTAACGACACGACCTTGTGAGCAAATGGCTTGTTGTTGATAGATGGCAAAAACAGCCCAGTGCTCCAATAAGCCACTTAATTCCCAAGCTGAAGAGCGAAAAAAACGCAGTAAAGTATGGTACCCTTGGTTGTCTATCAGCCAAAAACGACAGAAAGAGGAAACACCTGTCATTTCACTGCTGCCGATGAATCCTAAAACTATCATCACAAATATTAACCATGTGCGATGACGGGAAAATACTTTACGAAAACCGTAGAGTGAGTCATATAAGTATGTGAGCATACAAATTCCTTCATTGTGAAGATTAAATGTTTGGTAGACATTTACAATTTGTATGCTCTTTTATGTTTTTTTTTTAGATAAGTCTTCTCGTTCTTGTATTTTTTAGAGCTTTAAACGAAGTGAGAACTCGCGACTCACGAGTTAAGCTGTATGATGAAAATGGTTGCAGGGCCGGATCACAAGTTTACATCTTGAAAAAACAATGGGAATAAAAGGTTAAGGATATATTTGTGAATATATCCTGATAAGTGCTACCTTGTGGCGTCAAGAAAAAGATGTACATGCGATGCTGAATAGTTTATTTTCTTGTGCGAGGAGGGAAAAATAAACTCATGAGGTAAAGAAAGAAAATGAATTTTCGTACAGCGGTCAGTATTCTCATACTCAGTCCATTCTATTTCCGACATACGCTTCCGCAACGTCTGGAGTTGGTTAAAAATTATTGTCGTGAAATGAACAGCTCTCCTGTTTCCCAAAAATAAGGAGCAGGCAGGTTATCTGTTGACAATAAGAAGCAAATTGTTTAAGCAGATATTTGAAGGTAATTAAAAGCGGCGTACTATTTACTCCTGATCTTAAAGATTTTTCAATCATCCTTTTAATTACCTTCTTCTTTTTACTGCCAGCTCACCTTGAAGAATTTCTAAGACCTTCCTTAATTCCTGAAGTCCTCCGATATCGGACAAGGCGTTCGTTAATGATACAATGAAGAACTCTTACACATAAGAAAAAAGAAAAGTTTGATGAGCGGAACAGGATACATACTTGCAGGGCGTTTTGTCGACGGCAGCGGTGCCGAGGTACGCCGCAATATTCTGATGGAGATCAAAGATGGCATTATCATCGCTCTTCAACCTGTACCAGTTCTTCCTAATGATACCGCAGTCGACGATCTTTCTCATTGTACAGTTGTGCCCGCCTTGCTTGATTGCAATGTTTCTCTGCTCCAATCCCCCTCTGTGAACGGAGGAAAGGCCCCCTCAGACGAGAGTGAGGATGAGGTTGCGGAGCAGGAAATTATGCTGGAACGGCATATTGGTTATTGTTTTGCCCACGGTATCCTGAGCTTGGTTGCCAACGATAAGGATAAGCATGAGCTCCTGCAAAAGTACCGAAGAAAGTGTGGTCGATCATCTGGAATTGATATCCGAATAGCCCATTCTGCTGTAAATGCTGATTTCCTCAGGATCATGTATTCCTCTGATATTGAAGAGGAGGGAGAGAGGTCTTTTGGGCTGAATCATGAAAACCTTTGCCGCATTCTTCGTACCCGAGGGGAGAAAAAGGCGATCGTGGTAGCTAACGGTACTCAGCAGGTAACTGAAGCACTAGAGGCGGGTTGTGATGCCATTGAACAGGGATATGGCATGGGCGAGGCAAATTTGAGAAGAATGGAGGAAAAGGATGTACTGTGGATTCCCAGTGTGGTGCGGGCCAAAAATGCTTTAGATGCTTCCAGCGGCGGTGGCTCGGTGTGCTGCCGTTTTTCCACCCGCTATATAGCGCCGGGCGAGCCGGTACCCGGTGCAGAGGCTTTTTGGAAAAAAATCCTTGCTGAACAGCTTGATCAGCTATGTCTTGCTCGAGAACTGGGGGTGAAAACCGCTGTTGGTACCGGTGCAGGCAGTATTGGTATCCTGCACGGCGAGTCCGTGGTTGATGAGATAAAGCTTTTTATCAAGGCCGGGTATTCACTGGAGGAGAGCATTCAATGCGCCTCGAAAAATAGCGCTGAATTTTTCGGTATGCAGCATGGGCAACTTGCTGTGGGGCAACGGGCAACCTTTTTGCTTACCAGAGGCACGGCAGGGCAGTTGCCGAGAAAACTCTCTTATCTGGAAGGGATCTATATTGATGGCGTACCCAGTCCAGATTACAGAAAATAGATAGCTCTATATCTATACTATTTTGTATTTATAGGATTAAAATTAAATCAAGGTGAAAAAAGGCGCGGCGACCGTGAAATGGAGGAGACACGGTCGCCGCAGAGGAAGCTTGGGAAACGGAATTGATTATCCTGCTGATCAGTTCCGTTATGATCGTCTGCAAATTGATTATGCCTTAGTAAAGCATGTTGCGTCGACCCTTGCAATAAGGCGAACACCTCATTTTGTCTGGGTAAATTGCCCGAGTTCCTCGGGCAGTAGCCCTTATGTTGAAAAAATTAGTTTTTGCCGGAGCGTTCTATATAAATATCCTTGGCGCACCTTGACGTGAAGCTTCCAAAGGTTTTGGCTCCGGAAACCATCTTGGCAATATCATTATCCACCACGATTTTCTTGGGAAGATTGAGTCGAATTTCCTGAAGGTATTTCTTTTTCGAGCAGACCAGCTGCATCCTATCGGCCACTACTTTGCCTAAGCTCTTTTCAATATGCTTTTTGTATGCATCCGCATTGATGGTCTCGCCAATGTTGTCCCGCAGGTAGGTGCCGATAGCGGATGTGTCCACCCGCTGTAAGATGTCTTTTGCCAGCAGGAAATACGTGTCATCATCCCGTTCTTGACAGGTGCCGTGTTTTTTCCACTCGTAATTTCCAAAGGCTGTGGAGAAAAAGAAATTCGGCATCCAGTCGTCGATTTCCTCCACAGTGGATTTTTTCAAATCCAACGGCGTGTCGGCACAGTTACCATACTTGGGGCCGCATTCACTTTTGTTCGGCCAAAGGCCGTGCAGGGTCAGGTGGGATACAACAATTTTTTCATTATTTTGCTTCATCATGGCGTCACACTCGGGCTTGGTGCCTTGGTAAGCAAAATGTTCGCAAAAGCCGGGCTGCCAGGTCATAGCCAGTACGTAGCTGTCATACTGATTGGCGGTGGTGCAGTTATCGACATTCTTTTTTCCCTGTTCGTTGTCAGGGTCGGAATGAAGCTTTGCCTTGCCGCATTCTTTGGATACCCAGCGGAGATCATTTTTCGCAGATCCCACCGCAATCCGAATCCAGTCCCATTCCTTGCCTTTATTGACCTCAACTGCCTTGTAGGTCTTGCCTTTCTTCACTGTAACCTGGCCGGGATTGGTTTTTTTCTTGAACGAGTTGTATGCCTCGCATGCCTTCATCACCTTAAAGGTGCCGCTCACGTCCTCGGCAGCAAGCACATTGCCGCAGCAAAAGGCGGTGAGCAGAGCGGTGATAATAACTTTCTTCATAATTTTTCTCCTTTGTCAATTGAATTATTGATGACCAGGTAAAAAGTCAGTCAGCAAAATGAGGATAAAATTTCAAAAAGCTGGTGATGTGACTTTGGCGATTTTGATTTTGTCCAAAAAATCGTAAAAATGCTCTTTGACAACCCAAATCAGGTCAATCCAGCCTCCTATGGAGGGTGATGAGGGATTTTTCCCCTTATTTCGTCGTTTTTTGTACGCAGCTGCCCGTATTATATTGAGTGCTGTTGCCTTCATGGTCGCTGCGAAACGAACCGCTTTCATGCCTCGTACCTTGAGATGCTTGATTCCCGTACGTCGATCAAGTTGCGACATAGTGGCCTCGACTCCGGCCCGGAACCGATACTTGTTTTTGAATTCATCGGTTCGCTCGTTAGCTCTTCTTTGGGAAAGACGGGCGGTTTTTTCGTTATAGCGGAGATAAGCAAGATCTTTTTTGCCGGGTTTAACAGGGCAATGATTGGCTCTCGGGCAGCTCTTACATGTTTCTGACGAAAAGGCTATGCTGAACCTGTCTTTTTTCTTGGATTTCTTGACAGGCTGGCACCCTTCAGGACACGAGATGATAAAACCGTTTTCAGAAAGCTCAAAATCGGTCAGTGTGCAGAAGAGGTCCTTTTGTCGGTCCAGAGTAGGAGCGATGAGGTTGACACCCTTTTGTTTTGCCGCTTCGTGATTGTCGTCGCTTCCGTAGAGCGTATCAGCTGCTACTTCTTTCGGCTTTATGTCACGTTGTTCCGTAGCCTCAAGATACGGTAGCAGGGCATCGGTATCACTTTCATGGGCAGCCTGCACATCAACATGAGTGATCAGGGAGAGAGTTTCGGCATCTTCCTCTGTGCTGTATGTTTCCGCTACTTGCACCTGATATCCTTTGCCTTTATGCCCACTATATCCGGCGTCAGGATCAGAGGGATTCTGAAGAGAGTCGGAAGGGATATCCTTATTTGCCTTCAGAATGACACGCAGTTCATCAGTATTTTCGACTTGCTCTGTGATACATTGTTCTTTCAGAATGCGTGTCATGAGCTGATATGTTTGCATGGACGCAATGTCAGGGCACGAGCGGAACCTGTTGATAAGAAAGAAAAGATCATCGGCGACCATCTGAAGAGTTTTGGCGGATTCAGATGGTTTGACCATAGAGAAGGCACTTTCCTCTTCTTTCTTCAGGTAGCGATCTCGCAGATTCAGGTCAAGCTCATTGAATTCGTTTTTGTGCTGCCGTCTGAGATTTACCAGGAATTTTTTGATGGTGCCTGTGAAGATCCCGATACGACCGAGATGCTTCATATTGGAAAATATGTGAACGGAATCTATACGTTGCAGAGAAGGATCAACATCGAATATTTTTATGAATTCATCGCCAACAGCCTGGAAGACATCGTCATACAGTCCGTATTTCGTCATGACAAAGCGCATGTTCCAAATACTTTTTGGACAGACATAGGCCGCTTTGTCTGAGTTATTTGTGATATCAAGAGCATAATGCCATTGCATGTTAAAAGCGAACTGTTCCGCTGTCTCTTCGTCTGTCAGATCATGCATATGCTGCAATAACATCGCTCCCATCATAGCAACGAGTTCATTAGTCGGGCGCCCCATGCTTGTACTGAAATGCAGTGCCAGGAGATCAACCGGAAGAATATGGCGAACATGATCCCGAAAAATCCCGGCCCATGATTCATCCAGCATTTTTCGACGCTTCGGCCCGAGGAAACCAAAGGGGTCGAACATGTTGATGGTTTTGTGATCTTTGATGTTTAACATAGCTCTCTTGCTTATCTTATCGTAATATTGACACAATAATATCATGCCGACTAATTTATGGCAAGAGAAAAATTAATTATATACAAGTAATTTCAGATAATTATATAGGGATACTTTTTACGAATCCATCAATTATTACGGTGGAAACAACAGGTAAACTCCTTGCAGGCTGTTTGAAAGGAGGTTATCTTTTTCCGCATATACTGTAATACGTCGAGTGGAATTGTGCAGAAATTTGTGCAGAAATAAGTGAATTAATTATCGGGGAACGTTCAGGTATGGATGAGGCAGCATTATCAAACAAGGTTGAACTTTCTTCAACTGATCATGAGCAAACAGAGGCCGCAGGAGGGCACCATGGAGTCCCGTGGATCACCTATGCGGTGATTTTTCTTTGTACGATGCTCTGGGCATACCTCAATTTTGCCGAGGACTGGCCGTATTACGGAGATGTCGTGTATACCGTGGCTCCGCCGGGGTTTCGCATCTGGACCGGTGCAGTATGGGGGCTTGTCACGGCAGCATTCGTGCATTTTGATTTTTGGCATATCCTGTTCAATATGTGGTGGGCCAAGGATTTCGGTCGTATGCTCGAACCTGGCATGGGGCGGAAGAAGTACCTGTTGTTCATCCTTTGTGCTGCTGTTGTCAGCTCTGGTTTGCAACTGTTGTTCACCGATCAGACAGGTATTGGCTTTTCAGGGGTTGTTTATGCGATGTTCGGCTTCGGGGTTGTCGCGCGGCGCGTGCATCCTCAATACCTCGAAATTATTGATACAAGAATCGTGCAGTGGCTGCTCGGGTGGCTTGTGCTGTGTATTATTCTTACATACTTTGATGTGTTGAACATTGCTAATGCGGCACACATCGGAGGCCTTGTATTCGGACTTTGTGTGGGCATGATCTTTGTTGTTCGAAGGTATGTTACATCCTGTAGTATCGTTCTGGTGCTCTTGGCAGCAACGACCATCGTCTCGGTGACCTATTTGCCGTGGTCTGAGGCTTGGCGCTCACGACACGAGGTTCTTGAAATTATCAAGATAGAAGAAAAGGCCGGAGCAGGCGATCCCGAAGCACAGTATGTGTATAGTAATTCTCATGAGCTATGAGAAAGAGAAGGCAGAGGGGCTATCGTGGTTAAGAAAGTCAGTAGGCCAGGGCTATGTTCCTGCCATGAATGGAGTCGCCTGGATATTAGCAACAGACCCGGCTCCTGCTGTTCGCAATGGCACGGCGGCTGTTGAGCTGGCGTTACAGGTCTGCGAAAAAGACGGGTGGAAAAACGCAGCATACATAAATACTCTTGCGGCTGCATACGCAGAAGTGGATAAATGGGACGAGGCTATTGCTACGCAGCAGCGGGCTATTGAGCAACTGGCGGATGAGGATGATTTGATGAAAGCCAGGGTGCGGGAGCGTCTGCAACAATACCAGCAGCATGAGAAAACGAGAGGGTCTGGGGTTAGATAATGCGTCACGTAGGGTGCGCGAGCGCACCTTGTAATTCAACACAGGAGGAAAACGATGAAACTATCAGTTAAGAAGGTGCAAGAGGTTGTTAGGTTAGCTAAAGAAGTATATCCCCCCATTAATTCCATGATCATAGACGATGATGAACAAAGTGTGAACGATGCGTTAAACGATCTATCCAGTCAGGAAAAAACGGAGTGGGACAATTACATCAAAAACATGTCTGATGATGAGCGATATGAACTTGTAGCTCTTGTTTGGCTGGGACGGGGTGATGCTGGTGAAGTAGCAAGTGACTGGGAAAGTCTTGTAAAGGACGCAAGCAGTTACACAGAAGATAATACTGTAGGCTACTTATACGGTAAGCTTATTCTTCTTCCACAATATCTTGAAGATGGCGTGGAGAAGCTTGGTATGAATTAGCTGTATCACTCCAGATAGCTATAGGGTGCGCTTGCGCACTCTGCACGTTTGGTACTTATCCGCTACAGTTTTTATAATCAATACTCAGGGGATCATCCCGCACTATGACCACTCAAATCCTCGAACACTTCCTCTTCTGGTGCATGCTCATCAATCTCGGCCTCCTCTTTTTCAGCTTCACCCTTGTGACCGCCTTTCAACCACTGGTCCTCAAAATCCACAGCAAAATATTCAAGGTGCCGGAAGACTACGTCGCCAAGGCAATCCATGTCTTCCTCAGCCTCTATAAGTTCTTTACCTTCTTCTTCATTATTGTCCCTTGGATCGCACTCAAAATCATCACGTAGAATCGTAGGTTGCTCCTTTTCATTCAGGCTGCCGACTACTTTGCTCCGCCGGAACGAATTTTGCGTTCTACAAAAGAGACTAACGGCTTTTGTACAAAGGAAAGTAACGGATGAAAGGTGCTGCAAAGATAGGTTGCCGGTGTTAGCTCGCAACCGAGCCATTGCTTGAACTGATAGCTCGTCATCCCGAAATCCACTTTGTCGCATTGTTGATGACCGGCATACTCCAAGGCAGCGTAAAAAAGGTTGAAGTAGGCTTTTGTCGGGTAGCTCAGGTTATAATCCAGCCCGACCGCCTTGAAGGAAAGAGTTTTGCCGCTTTGCAGCAAGAGGCTGTAAGCTATGATTTTGCCATGTACTCTGATTGTTATGAAACGCGGTTTAAGCCCTGTGAATGTCTGTATTGTTTTGAAAAAATCTTTATCGATCAATACTGGCATTTCAATATAATTTTTCCTTTCTTGTGCCTGCTTGCAGGTTTTCTTATACAGGGCGTATATCTCATCAATACAGTCTGAGATGTTGTGAACTATCTCAATATCTCCGCCCTCTTTCATTAACTTTTTTTTGTCCGCTATACACCGCCTGTATTTTTTTCGGGGTAGGCTGCCTGTGTACTCGTTGAAGCTGCTGTACGGGAATTTGAGCAAGGTATTTGGGTAAAAGGACAGAGGAACCATGTTGCTGCATAAGAGAGATTTACTTGCTGTCTCAGCTGGCTGATTGACCTTGATGCATAAGATGTCGATGTTGACTGTTTGGCGTATATGACCGCAAAGTGCATTCATGATTTTGTATCGTTCATCAGGATCAATACTTTGTTTTGTCATGAGGCCGGACATGTTTGACAGGGGGATTTCGATAAAGCCTACATCAAAATTCGTAAAAATTTTGAACAGAGGAGCTACGGGACGCCATTGCGTCATTTTTAATTTCCGGATCACAGAAAGGATGGCAATCCCTACTAGGCTATCCTCACAGTATATTTTAAAGATTATTAATTCATGGTCTTGTTTTATAGAAGATCGAATCAATTCACTCCATTCCAAAGCGATCTCTCCCGTCAATTCATGAGAAAAGAAGCTTGAAAGTTTTCTTCGTTCTTCTTCTGGGATAGCGTCGTGTTTTGCTTCAAATCGATACATTTTTTTCGGTTTTTTCCTGTTGAGATGCAAAGTGAGGATGATTATTAATGCTCTTTTGATTTTATACCCCTTCTTGACAGCCTGCAAATAATTCTTATCTTCTTTTCCAAGAATGAAGAGGAGTAACTCTCTGTTTTGTAGAGGGAAGAGAACATAAAAAAGAGAGGAGAAGCTATGCAGCTTGATAAATTCACTGTTAAATCCCAGGAAGCAATACAGACCGCACACAGTCTGGCCGAGCAATTCGGCAACCCGGAAATGCAGCCGGAGCATCTGCTCAAGGCCTTGCTGGAGCAACCCGAAGGCGTGGTGGTGCCGATTCTCCAGAAGCTTGGCGTGACCCCGGCAGTGGTGCTCAGCGAGACTGACCTGTTGATCGGTAAATTGCCCAAGGTCTCTGGTTCCGCTGCCGGGCAGTCCTATATGTCCAAGACCTTCATAAAGGTGGTTGATCAGGCGGCCAAAGAAGCCTCCTCCATGCAGGACGAGTATGTGAGCCAGGAGCATCTTTTTCTCGGTATTCTGAAGAGTGACACCCTAGCTCCGGTCGCCCAGATGCTCCAGCGCATGGGCATTAATGCGGTGACCTTTCTCCAGGCCCTGACCACCATCCGGGGTAATCAGCGGGTCACGGACCCCTATCCTGAAGACAAGTACCAGGCCCTGGAAAAATACGCCCGCAATCTCACCGATGTGGCCCGAAGCGGTAAGCTGGACCCGGTCATCGGGCGGGATGAAGAAGTGCGCCGGATCATCCAGGTGCTCAGTCGCCGGACCAAGAATAATCCCGTGCTCATCGGCGAGCCGGGCGTGGGCAAGACCGCTATTGTCGAGGGCTTGGCTCAGCGCATCGTCAACGGCGATATCCCAGCCACCCTGGAGGGCAAGCAGGTCATCTCGTTGGACCTGGGCCTGCTGATTGCCGGAGCAAAATACCGGGGTGAGTTTGAAGATCGGCTCAAGGCGGTGCTCAAAGAGGTGGAGAAGAAGGCGGGCGAGATCATCCTCTTTATTGATGAGATCCACACCTTGGTGGGGGCAGGGGCCTCGGAAGGATCTATGGATGCCTCCAATATGCTCAAACCGGCCCTGGCACGGGGTGAACTCCATTGTGTAGGCGCAACCACCCTGGATGAGTACCGCAAGTATATTGAAAAGGATGCGGCCCTGGAGCGTCGTTTCCAGCCGGTCCTGATCCAGGAACCCAGCGAAGAGGACACCATTGCCATCCTGCGCGGGATCAAGGAGAAGTACGAGGTCCATCACGGGGTGCGCATTCAGGATGCAGCCACCGTGGCAGCGGTCATGCTCTCCAATCGTTATATCTCTGACCGTTTTCTACCGGATAAGGCTATCGATCTGATCGACGAAGCTGCATCCAAGCTACGCATCGAGATTGACTCCATGCCCACGGAGATTGATGAGCTGGACCGCAAACGGATCAAAATGGAGATTGAGCAGGAAGCCCTGAAAAAGGAAAAGGACAAAGCGTCCAAAGAGCAGCTGGAGCGCCTGAAAAAGGATCTGGCCGAGCTGAATGAGCAGCTCAACGCCATGAAGGGGCAGTGGCAGTTGGAAAAAGACGTGATCCAGAGCATCCGGGATATCAAGACCCATATTGACGAGGCCCATATTGAGGAGCAGCGGGCCGAGCGCCTTGGTGACCTGAGCAAGGTGGCAGAGATCCGCTACGGCAGGATTGTGGACTTAGAAAAAGAACTGGAAGCGGAAAATCGCAAATTGGCCGAGGTGCAGCAAGATCAGCAGATGCTCAAGGAAGAGGTCAGTGCGGAAGATATCGCTGCTGTGGTCGCTAAATGGACCGGGGTGCCCGTAGATAAGCTACTGGAAGGGGAAAAGGAAAAGCTGGTGCAGGCTGAAGGGCAGCTGGCAAAACGGGTCATCGGTCAGAAAGAGGCCATCACCTCGGTGGCCAATGCAGTGCGCCGGGCCCGAGCTGGCCTCCAGGACCCCGATCGACCGCTGGGCTCTTTTATCTTTCTCGGCCCGACGGGCGTGGGTAAGACCGAGCTGGCACGCAGCCTGGCTGATTTTCTCTTTGATTCGGAGCAGGCCATAATCCGCATTGATATGTCCGAGTACATGGAAAAGCATTCCGTGGCTCGCCTGATCGGAGCACCTCCGGGCTATGTAGGCTATGACGAGGGGGGGATGCTCACCGAGGCGGTGCGGCGGCGGCCTTATTCTGTGATCCTGCTGGATGAAATTGAAAAGGCCCACCCAGATGTCTTCAACGTCCTGCTTCAGGTGCTAGATGACGGACGCATGACCGATGGTAAAGGCCGGACAGTGTCTTTTAAGAACACCATCATGATCATGACCTCAAACCTGGGCAGCCATGTGATCATGGAGCAGGGCCAGAAAGACCCGGAGGAGATGCGGCGGCAGGTGGATGAGCTGTTGCACCGCCAGTTCCGACCGGAGTTTCTTAATCGGGTGGATGAAATTATCACCTTTCAGGGCCTGACTCGTGATGATTTGCTCCGCATCGTGGATATCCAGATTGCCCGGATGGCCAAGCGGCTGGTTGACCGCAAGCTGACGGTTGAGCTGACCGAGGCAGCCAAGCTCTTCCTGGTTGATGTCGGTTATGATCCCAGCTACGGTGCCCGGCCTTTGAAACGGGCTATCCAGCGCTCTATTGAAGATCCGCTGGCCCTGGAGATCCTGGAAGGTCGCTTTAGTGAAGGGGATCGGATTATGATTGATCGGGGTGAGAAAAAAGGGTTGGTGTTCGGGAGGTAAGAGCTTAGAGCTTAGAGCTTAGGGGCTTGGTAGTGTCCTGCAACGAGGTAATGATCTATTCCCTCAATGCAGGGCTGCTGATGATTTAAGGGTGAATGTCTACAGGGGTAATGCTTAATGAATTAAGGTCATTATTGAACATTCCGTGGACGCAACGTCCAGGAGCTATTGCGGTCAGAGAAATAATATTATGCGCCCAGCACTGTATAATATGTCGGAAAGGATCGCTTCCTTGCCCAATACCTATTGTAATCGTGTAGTTATCTGGGAAAATTTCTGGCCAGTAAAATGTATATTCAACGCGATTGTATCCCTTGTCAAGGTGTTGGACTGGGGTTTCAAAGCAAAGGCTATTTTCTCCGAAAACAGCGTTTCCGACCCTGTCTTTGATGGTATAGCCAAAAATGATCTCATCTAAAGCGGAAGTAGCATTAACCAGTAACTGTATGCTGATCAGGTCTCCTTTTTGTACGACATCAAGTGGTTTGCCTTCACCGGTTATGCGTAATCGTTCTATAACAGCCTGATTTGCACCTGATCGTTTATCCGCAGGGACTTCAAGCCAATCGGAAAAATTATTCTCCGGTTCCGAAATTTCGTTGGCGGCATCCAAGGTAAGAGCGTTCGCCGGATGAGTCACTACAGTAGTCTTACTGTCACTGAAATGCTCGTCATGCATTATTTTTGTATACTTACTTACCGCTTCTACCGGACTCCCTTCGAAAATAATACTCCCGGATTCCAAGAGTATAACGCGGTTGCAGAGGTTGACAATAGAGTGCATATCATGGCTGACCAGCACGATGGTACAGTCTTCCATCATTTTCTGCATATGGGTCATGCATTTTTGTTGAAAAAAGATATCCCCGACAGAAAGAGCCTCATCAACAATCAGAATTTCCGGCTGTACGCTGACCGCAGCTGCAAAGGCCAGGCGGATATACATACCGCTGGAGTAGGTTTTGACCGGGCGGTCAATAAAATCTCCGATATCAGCGAATTCTGCAATCCTCTGGAATCGCTCGTCAGTATCTTCTGCAGAGAATCCCTGAATTGCCGTATTGAGGTAAACATTCTCCCGTCCGGTGAATTCTGGATTAAAGCCTGCACCAAGCTCAAGCAGGGCCGAGATGCGTCCATTGACCGCCACTGTTCCTGCGGTCGGCTGTTGGATGCCGGTGATGAGTTGAAGCAAGGATGATTTACCGCTGCCGTTTCTCCCGATGACACCCAAGGCCTGCCCTTTTTTAATATCAAATTTGATATTATTGAGTGCGCAGAACGGTGTATGGTATTTCTTGCCCAGCGGATGGAATATCTCTAAAAGCCGATGTATCGGTTTTTGATAGAGCGAGTATGTTTTGGTTACATTATGAACCGAGATTGCCGAATCAGACATAGGGTTACAGCACGTCGGGAAACTGAGGCTTCAGTTTCTTGAAAATATATGCACCGCTGGCCAGCATTCCAAGAGTGAATAGCCAGTAATACACAGTGTATGACAAATGATTCCAAAAGGGCTGAAAGGTGATAAATGATTCCCGATATCCCTGAATAATATAGTAGACAGGGTTCAGCTTGAGAAACCATTGCACCTTAGGGGGCATCATTGTGATGTCCCAGAAAATTGGGGTAACCCAGAAGCCGACCTGAAGGAGAACGGTAACCAGCTGGGCCACATCACGGACAAAGACGTTCAGCGCGGATAAAGTCCAGGAAATCCCCAAGGCAAGCACCAGCATGCAAAAAAGATAATACCCGGCCTGGAAATAATACAGACTGAAGGGCATCCCTTGAAAGATGAGCAGGACAAGCAGCACGAGCAGAAAAATGGCATGGGTGACGAGGCTAGACAAAATTTTCACCACCGGCAGGATCTGCGGTGAAAAAATGGTTTTTTTCACCAGATGGCTATGGGCGACAATGATATTGGTCGAACCGCTGATAATATCGGAAAAAATATACCAGGGAGCCAGCCCTGCTGTCAACCAGACGATAAATGGCACGTCGTTGAGCGGCTTGGCCTTAAAGCCAACGCTGAAAACAAACCAGAACACCGAAATCATCACTAGCGGATGAATCAGGGTCCATAGGAGCCCGAGCGAGGAGCCCACATACTGCGCACGTATCTCTCTGACCGCCATAGCGGTTATCAGGCGGTGGCGAGTATAGAGGAGTCGAAAAAAAGATAAAAGACTGTTCATGTCATGCAAAAATAGAGTGCCGGGCGGATTTTTTTTAGAGCTGAAACGAGTTAAGGATAATTACAGGATGAGGTGAGAAAAAGCAACTTTTTTGTCATTACCTCTTTGAAGGCTTTGGAGGCTTTGGAGAGGGTAGATAATGTTTCTGTAAATGTATTGATACGGGACGGATATTAGGGGAACCTAAAGTTTCGGAATTAAAGTGTTTTTTCCAAGGTTGACCGTGGCTCCGGTTTAAGGTTTGATGTTTTGTTCGTTAATTGGTTGCAGTTTTTTTTAAAGCGATAGGTAATTTTTATTGATTTTTTTGAGTTAGGGAATTCATAGCAAATAACTTACCCGCTCAGAGGCTCAATGATAATATTCCATTTGGGCAGCCTGTCGGACCGCTGAATAAGTAAATAAGTAAAGGGAGCGACCTGCCAGGGTCTGCTCCCTTTTTTATTGCTTGATCCGGCACAGTTGTTGTGCTGCTGGCCAAGGAAAAAGGGTGCTCTGCAATACTTCTTGCCGGGGTCGAAATCTTCCGGTATGATAGTTTTTCTCGTATATTTTTGTCTACTCTACTGCCATAACCTGAGTTCGACGTAACATTTCCCCCTTTCCCGGCGATAAATCACCGAACATCGCCCACCGTTTTAACAGTGAGTGGGGGATTGACGACAATATCATCTTGGAAATTCATCGTGGAAATGCCGTTTTCCTGAATATTACCCCCTGGACTGTTGAACCAATGACACAATTACTTTTTGAAATCGGAACAGAAGAGATACCTGCCAGTTATATACAACCCGCTCTTGCCTTTATGGAACAGGCCTCTCAGGCCAAACTCAAGGATCTGGGGTTGGGTTTCGGTGCGGTTCGCACCGTGGGAACTCCACGCCGTCTGACCTTGGCTGTCGACGGACTCCAGACTCGCCAGGAAGATCGCCGTCAGGAGCACACAGGGCCTGCCAAAAAAGCTGCTTTTGATGCGGATGGTCAGCCGACCAAGGCTGCCCAGGGTTTTGCCCGTTCCCGAGGGGTTGCTGTGGAAGATTTACAGATTATCGAGACCAAGAAGGGCGAGTACCTGATGGCGGTGGAGGAGATCAAGGGGCAAGAGACCGGTGAGTTACTCCCGGCTTTGCTGGATCAGCTTCTGCGCTCTCTTCCCTTTCCTAAGTCTATGCGATGGGCAGACAGCAGTATGACTTTTGCCCGCCCCTTACAATGGCTCTTAGCTCTGTATGACGGCAAGG
This sequence comes from Candidatus Electrothrix laxa, assembly GCA_942492895.1. Taxonomy (GTDB): domain Bacteria; phylum Desulfobacterota; class Desulfobulbia; order Desulfobulbales; family Desulfobulbaceae; genus Electrothrix; species Electrothrix laxa. Next base: position 1,985,771 of record OW818652.1, on the reverse strand, counting down.
TTATTGATCTGACCATTGAAGGGGTACAGACCGGGGCAACCACTCTCGGGCACCGTTTTATGGATCCAGAGCCGGTGGAGATTCGCGATTTTGATCATTATCAGGAAGTATTGCTGGCCAAATCTGTGATGGTTGACCAGGGTGCTCGACGTGAAGCTGTCATTGACACCGTGAAGAAGGCGGTCTCTGAGCGAGTAGGGGACAAAGGGCAGCCTGTTTTGGATGAAGGCCTGATTGATACGGTGACCAATCTGGTAGAAATCCCCTGGGGGATTTGCGGCAGCTTTGATGAAAAATTCTTGGCCTTGCCTGATGAAGCCCTGATCACCTCCATGCGTGAGCATCAAAAGTATTTTCCTGTAAAGGATAGCGTGGGAGCTCTGCTGCCCTTTTTCGTTGCCGTGAATAATACCGATATTAAGAATAAGGCAATGGCAGCCAACGGGCATGAGCGTGTTCTGCGGGCTCGCCTTGAGGACGGGCTGTTTTTCTTTAACAAGGACAAAGAGACGCCCCTTGCGGACCGGATGGCGGATCTTTCTGGAATTATTTTTCAGCGTAAGCTGGGAACTATGGCCGAGAAAAGTGAACGTCTGGTTGCTCTTGCATCTTTTCTGGCAGAGCGACTGGCTCCGGACATGCAGGATGATGCAAAGCGAGCCGCGCAATTGGCCAAAGCTGACCTGCTGACCGAAATGGTAGGGGAGTTCCCCTCCTTACAGGGAATCATCGGTCGGGATTATGCCCTGCTGGATGGAGAAAAGCCTGCGGTTGCCGATGCTGTGCATGAGCATTACCAACCGGTTCGGGCAGGAGGGCAATTACCTGCTTCTCTGCTCGGTGCTGTGGTGGGGTTGGCGGATCGAATGGACACGATGGTTGGTTGTTTTGCCATTAATGAGCGTCCTACCGGTAATAAGGATGCCTTTGGGCAACGACGACAGGCCTTGGGAATTATCTCTATTTTGCGCCATCATAATTTGTCTCTTTCTCTGGTCGAGCTGGCTGAACAGGCTTTGCAGGGCTATGCCAATAAGGTAACCCCGGCAGAGGACACTTTGGATCAGCTCATCGCTTTTATTCGTCTCCGTTTTGAAAACGACCTGATCGCATCAGGGATGAAACAGGAGGTGGTCGAGGCGGCCACCTCGGCGGGTTTTGATGATCTGACAGATTGTTTGGCCCGGATAGAGGCACTGGACAGTATGCGGAATCGGGAGGAGTTTGCTGTGCTGGCAGGTTCCTTTAAACGGATTCGTAATATCACGAAAGGGAATAGGGAAACAGGGGTTGATCCTGCCCTTTTTGCTGAAGAGGCGGAAAAGGAGCTGTTCTCGACCTGTACTGCGGTTCAGGAGCAGGTGCGCCCAATGATTGAGAACCGGGCCTACAGCGAGGCCCTGGCAGCGATGTTGACCATGAAAGAGCCTGTGGATCGCTTTTTTGATGATGTGATGGTGATGGATGAGGATTTAGCAATACGGGCCAACCGATTGAACCTGTTAACCGGCCTGGGTGACTTGGTTCGCCAGGTGGGTGATATTTCCCGGATGCATGTAGAGTAACTTCGGGATGTGATCGTTGAACGGGCAGGCACAGGGACCTGCCCCTACGGTGGGCTGTATCGACTGTCGCAATAAAAAAAGGCTGCCTGTTCAGGCAGCCTTTTTTGATAGCCCCGGCAAGTTGTTCTTATTCGTCTTCTTTGCCTTTATACTTGTTGTGACAGGTTGTACACATCATTAAGTTGACCGGAGGTGTCGCGGTGCTTGTCTGGTCTTTATGGCATCCTGCACAGCGACCGTGGCCTGCGCGTTGGATAGGTGAGGTCAGCGGAAGGGAAATACCGGATATTTTTCCTTCAAGAGTTATGCCATTATCCTTTTTATTATGACAGGTGTTGCATTTTTGGCTTTTTTCTTTAATGATCTCGGCCTCAGTCTCGGCCTTGGTTTTGATCTCGGCATATTCAATCTGTTTGCCATCAGTACTTTTTCCGTGATGGCAGATGGCGCAGCTTTTCCGGCCTTTGCCGTCCTCGAAATCCTTTAGACGGTTCTGATGATCCCAATGCGGAAAATAAGCTGGGTGCATGGATTCCTCTGTACCGTCGGTGATTTTAATGACTTCCGGTCCTTGGTTAGCTGGAGCTTCCTCCTGAGCTGTGCTGACACTCAGGCCTGCGCCGCAAACCAATGTAAGAACAATCCCGAGAATTAATGCCTTTTTCATGCTACATCTCCTTTGAAAAAATGATAAAGATCAACAGAGTGTTGTCTAATAACCGTCGCTGTAGAGTTTGTCTCCTTGGTTTTGTCAAGTAGGGAGATCTGATATACCGATTCAATAAGAAAAACTTCCCTTCTTTGAGGGAAGCGCCTGTCTTAGCTGGCTCCGTAACTGTGCAGACCTGCCAAAAGAAAATTTACGCCAAAATAGGTAAAAAAGACAGAGAAGAATCCTATAATCGCCAGCCATGCTATACGAGTCCCGTTCCAGCCCCGGGTAAAGCGAGCATGCAGGGCCAATGCATAGACAAACCAAGTAATGATAGACCAAGTTTCCTTGGGATCCCAGCTCCAGTAGGTGCCCCATGCCTCATTGGCCCAGACTGCCCCGGTGATAATACCGGCTGTCAGCCACATGAAACCGAAGATGATGGTTTTATGGGTTAGGTTGTCAAGTACGGGCAGCTCGGGAAGAGTGGAGAGCAGGTTGTCCTGCGAAAACTTACGATTGACAGCAAGATGTTTCAGGAGATACATAACTCCGATGCCGGCAGCAACGGCAAAGGCTCCATAGCCGATAAAGCAGGTGATAACGTGGGCAATGAGCCAGTTGGATTGCAGGGCCGGAACCAATGGGGTTATTTGACGATTGATATCAGTTGAAAACGAGGCGTAGGCCATAGTTGTGACCGCCAAAGGCATGACTAAAGCTCCCAGCACGCTGGCCTTGAATTTCAATTCCAGCAGGATGTAAAAGAAAGTTGTACACCAGGCAAAGAAGAGCAACGACTCATACATATTGGTCAAAGGAGCATGACCTATACCGACCTGGTAGGATTCATGCCAGCGCAGCCCAAGAGCCCCTGTATGGATCAAAACGCCGATGCAGGCAAGGATCAGTCCGATCAACCCAATTTTTTTATGCCGGAAAACAAGGAGGCCAATGTAAAAAGCCGCTGAAAGTAAATATATTATGGTGGTATAACCAAAAAGTTGAGAGCTGTTCATTGTGTATTTTTCCGAGAGATAGTTATTTATGCGTGGTCAATATTTTTTTGGCGCAGCTCTGAAAGTAATGTTGCTCATGCTGCATTACTTGCCGGATATGTTTTCAGTTGTATTGAGCTTGCTCTGGCTCGACAGGCGCGCTTTCATTTTCTCTTTGCAAAGTCATTTGTAAGAGAAGAAAACGTTTTGGCAAACCCAAAGCTGTTTTTGTTGGCATGACCGGCAAAAAGCACCATAGGCTGACCGTCTATTTCATAGACATGTGCCCATATTTTTCGATGGGACATAAAAAAGGCCATGTATAGCCCAATAAGCATCAGGGCGCAACCTGTATAAACCCACCAGACGCCAGGATCTTTCGCAACCTGAAGACCTGTGGCAAAATGAGGACCGATGCTGAGCTCGTATTTTGCCTTTGGTCGCTCAATAATGACGGGGGTGCCGTACATCAAAGGAAACATGGACGGTGGCCCGTCGGAATCTATCATCCAGATTTTCATCTCAGTACTCGCCCTGCCGTCAGGTGTCTGAATCGGGCGAGCAGATTGAATACGTATCATAGCATCTGTTTCGCCTTCTTGCCATTTGTTAGTTACTGAGTAATGTTGTGGATCAACAGGGAAGACGTGAACATTACCGCTGGTTGTTTCACGCAGTTTGATAATCGGCGAACCCAGCTGATTATAGCTTGATTGATAAAAGGTGATACCTTTGTAGATAAGGGGCTTGTTTACTTCAATAGTGGTGGTGAGCATTTCTTTGCCGTTATCAATGATCGTCAGGCCGGAGAGATAATCCTTGGGCATGGTGGAGCCGGGATAATAATCAATGTTGAAATAATTACAGCGGACAGTAAAGCCAAGAGGGATCTTTTTCTCGTCGGCATAGGAAAAGATGAAGTCGCTTTGTGCGGTTTCCGGCAGAGAAATGCCTCCCTTAAAGGCAAATTCACGATCTCCTAAAATTTTGGTGGCAACAGTTGAAGAGCCGATGACAGCTCCCAGCAGGATGATCAGAATGGACAGATGCACGACATAGACGCCGTAGCGGGTCCGCGCCCCTTTCTGGGAAAAAAAGAGGGTGCCATACTGTTTGTCGCGGCTGTCGGGTTTCCATCCTTTTCGGGTGAGATATTTTTTTACGTCCTCTGTTGCCGTGGTAAGCGAGCCTGCAAGCTTTTCTTCCTTATGCAGCTTCATCTTGGGTAGGCGGTCTGGATCTGTGGCCAGATTATCCTTGCGCACCATTTTGATCACAGTGGGGATGCGATCCAGGCTGCAAATGATAAGGTTTAGGCTGAACGCCCCAAGCAGACAGAGAAACCAGACAGAGTTGTACATGTCGTTGAGATTGAGTGTCTGGATTACTTTGGCAGCATTTTCTCCCCATTGTTCGACATAATGTTCAGCCGGTTTATTCTGCTCAATAACTGTGCCGATAATTGAGGTTGAAGCAAGGAGGGCGATAAGGAGCAGAGCAAGCTTGACAGAGGCCAAAAATGCCCAGATTGGATTTTTTGATTTTGATGCCATGTGCAATTGGTAATCTGTTCGTGAAATTAAAGAAAGGAACAATTGAAGATTGAAAGAAAATGCCACTATTATTAAAAGATATTGAAGCATGGGTGGGGAGGGGTGTCAACCTTTTTTCGCTTTGTTGGCACCCTTTTGGACGATTGTGAATGAAGGATCAGGGGAGGAAAGAGAGTATGCTTCTGTTTTTGGCAGGTTGTATTTGACGGTTGTTTTTTGGGCCTGTGGGTGTTCTTGGGAATGTTGGTGTTGAGAAGGGTGGTAACGTTTTGATTTTAAGAAAAAGAAAGGCCGCAGATTGTGTTGCTGCAACGTGTAACTAACGTAATTTAAGAGGGTACGTTCCCTATTGTTCGATTTTACAGTTAATTGTCTCACCGATTGGTTAATAAAATTCCATTACTTTTATTATCGATATTTTGATATAATTCTAAGCCAATACCTGCTCTCCGTAAAAGATCCTTTTGTAAATCTGACAATGGAGTCAGGTGACGTATTACCTGGCCTCCGGAATGAATGATGCTGAGAGAGATATTGGAAAAGCTCTGCAGGATCCGTTCAACGGTCGGTGAAGCTGTGCATTTTTTGGGTTGTCCCGGATACATTCCCTTCAGAACAGTTTGATCCTTCTTCAAGGAACGGCGCACTACAAATTCTATCAATGTCAGTACCCGAATCCCTAACGTTAACAGATGAGTTAATCCAGCCACTTGATCGTCGCGTTGAACAAATAATGGAGCGATATTCAAACGACTTTTCAAACGCTCAAAGATCCGTTCAACCCGATATTCTTTACGATAGCACAACACGGCTTCCTGTAAGCTGAGATCTTGTTGATCGACATCGGTAACAAATGCCTTCCAACCGAAGGTATCTTTTTTCGCTGTCACCAGCTCTTCTTCACGTCTAATCTCTTTGATTTGATATCTAATTTTTTTGACAACGCGCTGAGAACGTTTCTTTGAGCCACGGCCTCTCCCAATGTACTTGGTATGCTCTTCCACCTGTTTTTCGTATGCAACCGTCAATAATCCTTCCACCCTGTGGGTCTTAAGAATTTTCTCAATTTTTGTCTGCAAAACAGACTCTTCTGTGATTTGACGTTTGCCTCTGCCGCGAGGAGGCGTCAACGTATTGAGCTTGAGTTGCGCTTTTTCAAGCCGTTGCTCCAGGCCTCGCTGTTGTTTGGCAGCATGAGCCGGAGAATGAACAACAAGAACTCGTTCATTCCACTGGAATTCCTTGCCTTCGTAAATACCACTCTGGTCGCGATCCAGCTCGTATCCCTGAGCGATCAGCACTTTTTCGCCTTTATCATTCTCCCGAAAAACCTGCTCCAGCTCTCCATGTGTTTTGTGGGTAAGGCCACCTTCAATCCATCTTTCCATCTCCTTTGTGATCTTACCGGTCAAAGGAAGAGGAGATAAGTAATGATTATCAAGGCTTCGTATGTATGTACGAGTCTTCAACGAACTCATCTTGCAATCTCCGCAATAGAGAACCCCTGTCTTCTGCAAGGCATTGTTAACTCTTTCAATAACAGGGATATAAAGCGGGTCGTCAGCTTTTTCACCGGAAACCACATCAGTAGCCAAAGGCATTCCCAGAGGATCAAGAGCTCCAGTCATCACCTTGATCTGACGAAGACTTGCGTCATCTTTACTGTGACCGAATTGAAGCAGACTTGCTTCACTGCCTTCATGATATCCTGAAACCGTGGTGGCGTCACATCGAACAACTTTGGTCGGCAGTTCATGAACCTCAATACTTCTTTTGCTAAGATCCCTTTCAATTCCAGCCCAGTAAGCCTCTTGGCTCAGATATCTCAGAAGAACCGCCAGACGATGTGTCGCGAAATCTGCTTCAAAAATCTTCTGCCCGGTTAAATTCTCCAGAGTCTCCTGCATCCTACTAATATATTGCTCCACTGAAGATTTGCGATGATCTCCTTCAGATAAAATATAAGACAACCAGATCACCGCTGTCCACCCCCAACTCAAAGCTCTTTGCTTCCAGTGAGTTGGAGTATAGTTATCCAGAATTTCGACCAACCCTGTATTGATCATCGTCCCTATCAATAAGGGGATATCATCAACTCGTTCTGTAATGATCTGCAACTCTTCCATTTACTCTCCTGGCAAATGTTGATTTTATTGCCAGAGTAGTAGATTATGAAGAAAAAGAGCAGGGCCAAGACTGAAATAATTTATTTTAAGTTCTTATTAACCAATCGGCGAGAATTGTAATGTGAAAAACAAACAATAAGTTGTTTTCAGTTTGTTATTACAAATACAAAGGGCGACCCTGCTGGATTGCCCTTTGCTGTTGAAGTTCCCGATACGGTAACTACGAACTACCATCTAGTACAGCAACCTGTAGATTCGACTAATAACTTCGCGCTAGTAATTTTCGAAACTTATGGTTTTCACAGCTAGTTCCGCCAGCATGAGTTATTTGCAATATTTAGCGGTTGCTGTACTAGTCAGCTGTCTATTGGACAGGTACGTATTCATCCGCACCCATGTCATAGCCCGCACCCAAGGGCCTTACATCACCATCAATATCACCTGCTGGAGCATCATTGAGGGATCCCTGGTCAATGGCAGGAGATCCCAATCTTAGGTGATAGTCCCCATTATCACTGTCCACAAACATTGGATCCGCCGCAATGCAGGTTGCATCGAACTCGTAACTGCTTGTACTGCCATCTTTTGTTCTAAAATTATTTTGATTATTCATTACATCGGAGTAGGTGAACAAAAACGTATTTCCTAAACCTAGCCAAGCATACGCTTCGTGTGCACCGAGATCACCGGCTTCCTCATTCCCCCAGAAGATGCTGTTATGTATGGATACATTTGACAGGCGATTGAATATGCCACCCCCGCCAGTATTTCTCCCTGTATTGATCTGTTTGTTGTTGCTGACTGTACTGTTGGTCATGTTCAGATTAATAGGCAAGCTATTATAGTTACCCAGAAAAAGTCCGCCGCCGTTACTGCCTGCGGTATTGTCAACAACGTTGCTGTTGGTTACGGTTACTTCACACCCATCCTTTAAATACAGGCCGCCACCGTGACCGGTAGCGCTATTGGAGCTGATTGTTGAATTATTTATACTGACCGCCGATTCAGGGTTTCCATTATAGCTCCTTGTGCAATAGAAACCGCCACCCCAACCATTCCATGTCTCCTGGTGAGAACTGTTATTGCTTATGGTCGTATCTTCAATAGTCAAACCACAGGTGGAATTCTGGAGAAATACACCAGCGCCATGTCCATTTTGTGCATGGTTATCGCTTATAAAACTGCCTGAGATTAAATGGGGACCGCCGCTATTGAAAAAGATACCTGCCCCGGCTCCGCCAGGAAGTGTATTATTTCTGATGATTGTATCTTCCACGATCAATCTGCTGTGGGTCGTAATAGCATATATGCCGCGCAGGTTATTTTCAATGATGCAGTTTTTAACTGTAAGTCCTCCGTTCAGGACGATACCGTTATAGCCGCCGGAAATGTTGAAGCCGTCAATAACAGGATTTGTTACACCCTGAACGCCGATTGTGCCCGTACTGGAATCATCAATATACGTTCCCTGAATAGTTGTTACTTCAGGCCCGCAGACTGACTGCAGAGTAATATTGCTATTATTTCCCTGGCCGGTGGTGAATCTGAGATCCTCAGGGTAAGTCCCCTCATAGACCAGTATTGTTACATCATGGGTGATAGCCGACTGGATGGATTCTCCATCATGAATGGCAACTGCATCGACCACCTCTACTCTTCTTGTCGTCGTGGCCTCACCCACGGCATCCTCAATGCCGTTATTTGCATAAAAACGATAGTTGTATGTTCCTGCACTAGGTATTGCCGTGGTGTATCTGTACACCTTGCCATCAGTGCAATCGATATCGAGTGGATCATCTTCCACCATATCAAACTGTTCACTGCTACTATATCCTTCACCATCCAAATCGATCCAGACCTGAAAAACTCCTGAAGACAGGCAATTATCAGGATCAGTATATTTCACTACAAATTCAAAATTCTCTCCTGCTGCACCGAGGGCCGGCTTGACACCGTTTGTTACACAGGTGCCTTCTAACCAGTCAAGCTGCGGAAGATTATCAGCTGCGTCACCATTATCATTGAAGCCTAGGTATTGGTCTACATCACCGCAGACACCATCGTTGTCCGCGTCATTGTCTTTATCATAGGGGCATGTATCGCAAACATCACCGATTCCGTCTCCATCCGAATCAGCCTGGTCGGGGTTTGCATCCTGGGTACAGTTGTCTGCACTCACACAAAAACCGTCACTGTCAATATCATAGGGGTTGATGTCACAGCCGAAATCGATCAGGTCCTCATCATCATTCGTACTGTCATCATAGGCGAGGCATAGGGGGCTGACACCACAAATACCGTCATTATCCGGATCATTGGGCGCGTCGTTCGGGCAAGCATCGCAGCCGTCAGCTATGCCGTCTCCATCAGCATCCGCATTGTCATCAAAGCCGGGGCACTGGTCTACATCATCGCATACACCGTCGTTATCCGTGTCATCTGAACAGGTGTCACAGCCGTCAGCTATACCGTCTCCATCAGCATCAGCGTTGTCATCAAAGCCGGGGCATTGGTCTACATCACCGCAAACACCATCACCATCAGCATCGTTGGCTGCATCGTCAGGGCAGGTATCACATCCGTCAGCAATACCGTCACTATCGGCATCAGCGTTGTCATCAAAGCCGGGGCATTGGTCTACATCACCGCAAACACCATCACCATCAGCATCGTTGGCTGCATCGTCAGGGCAGGTATCACATCCGTCAGCAATACCGTCACTATCGGCATCCGCATTATCATCAAAGCCGAGGCATTGGTCTACATCACCGCAAACACCATCACCATCAGCATCGTTGGCGGCATCAAAGGGACAGATATCAATTGAATCCTCGATACCATCACCATCGCTATCAACACATATTCCGATGTAATCTCCATGTTTCTCCAAATGAGTGGAGACCGACTCCTCGCTTACTTTTATTGTATTAGGATTTGATGAATTCCCGGGAGGGAAATGACAGATCATGACCATCATTTTGGCTGACACCAGAGACGGCATAAACATAATTGGCAGGACAAGCGCCATCAGCATCAAGCCTGTACCCATCTTGTTTATATATTTGTTTCGGATAGAATCAAAGGTTCCCAGCATTTTCTTGATAATGATTACATTAGATCTAATTTGTACCATCATGTCTCCTTTTTTTAGTTTAGTTAATAAGGGTCAGAGCCCTAATTTGTTACTGAATAACTCAAATAAAAGATTTAACCATTCGTAATCTAAAAAGTAAACAATAAATGCAGTTGTAAGGCAAGGATATACACAGTAGGTATCACAGAGCAAAATTAAAGGGCGCAGCGGCGGGGGCGGGAGGCAGCGAGGGGTTGCAGATTCGAATCCCAAGCTCATCGGATTGCATCGCAGGCTTTCCCGCAAGAACAGAAAAAGAAAATTACGTTGTTTTTTCTTGAAACTTCCCGCAACATAAGCTAGTTGTTTGGAGTCCTGCTCAGTTGATGGAAAAAATTGCCATACGCTGGCAGGAGTTTTCCGGGAACAGGTCGCAGACCCTGTTTCGGGCGAAATATGGGGCATTGCATGTTTACAGTACCGCATTGGAAGAACGAAAAGGGTGTGGGTGATCTGAGAAAAATGTTACGAGGGAAAATGAATATTCTTATTTCCGGAGCATCCGGTTTAATCGGCACCGAGGTCGCTCGTTCGCTGGCCGAACAAGGGCATAGCGTTCGTGCTCTGAGCCGGAATATTGAGCACGCTCCGTCTTGGGACATTGAGCGAAAAATTATTCAGCTGGGTGAAGACGACAGGATTGATGTGGTTATTCATCTTGCCGGTGAAAATGTGGCCCAAGGCCGCTGGACAGCAGAGAAAAAGGAGCGGATTCTACAGAGCAGGGTAGAGGGGACACGTCTTCTTGCGGAGTTTTTTGCAGCGGCTTCTTATAAACCTCGCCTCATGATTTCTGCCTCTGCCATAGGGTTCTACGGAGAGCGGGGCGATGAGGAGTTGGATGAAGGCAGCAAGAAGGGCACAGGGTTTCTTTCTGATGTAAGCCAGGCTTGGGAGGAAGCAACCCAGCCCGCAGCAGAAGCCGGTATCCGGATGGTAAATACGCGCTTCGGCATGGTGCTCAGCCCGGACGGAGGTGCCTTGGCTAAGATGCTTTTTCCTTTTAGGCTGGGGCTCGGCGGACATGTTGGTAACGGGAGCCAGTACATGAGCTGGATCAGTATTCATGATGTGCCCCGGATTATCCAGCATATTATTCAACAGGAGGATCTTCAAGGGCCGGTAAACATCGTTGCGCCGTATCCTGTAACGAATCAGCAGTTCACCCGGGTGCTGGGCAAGCTCGTGTGCCGACCAGCATTCCTTCCCGTTCCGAAATTTTTTCTGTCGGTTTTGCTAGGAGAAATGGCTCAGGAACTGTTGTTTGCCAGTACCCGAGTGTATCCTCGCAAACTCCGGGAGTCGGGGTATGTCTTTGCAAGGCCTGATCTTGCCATGGCCTTGCGGAGTTTGCTGCGCTAAGACTGTGCTGTATAGAGTGCCGTAGGGGCAGACCTGCGTGTCCGCCCTTTATAACGCCACCTGGGCTGTTTATTGAAATTCCACCCCAGGCCCCTCATCTGCAAAAGTCGGGCGTTGCTCCGGGGTGTATACCAGTCGCCCTTTTTGCTGCAAGAGTTCTTCAAAACGGATAAGGTCTTGTTCTGTCGACATCTCTTCCAGGTCAAGCTGGGCAAATCGGCATTCGCAGTGGATCAGTTGGCCGCCGCACCAAGGACAGACCTCTATGGGGCAGCCAAGCTCATGTTCCTCACCAGTGGCTGCGTGACAGGCTGGGCAGGTGTCAAAATCAATCTGGATAGGTTCGTAAACCGGAAAATTTTCTATTTTTTGTGCCTGCTCGCAGAATTGTTCGGCAGAGGAAAAATTGAAAAAATCGAGGAGTTCTTTCTCCAGATAGCCTTCTCGCATACTCCCGTGAAATTCAATGCCTTCACTGGAAATCAGGTACAGGTACGCATCAAGGGAAGTCACCGCAGCAAGGAGAAAAACTCCAGCCTTTCTCCCGACGAGGCGCAACTCTTTGATCCAATCGTCCTGAGCATCTGGCAAGCAACGATAAAATTCATCAAGAACATCCAGAGCGAGGCGATCTTCACGGAAGATAACCAACAGGTCATGGGCCTGTGTTTTTTGGTCATCAGGAACGGCGTATTGCATCAGGTCTCGGATACGTCTTCGTTTCTCTTGTAGCTCATCCATAGTGTTTGTGTTAGCTTATTCGGCTTGTTTTGCTGAAATGTATTGGTCTGGATTTTGGAGGTTGCTATACACCTTGATTCTTTTAAAGAAGTGATGTAAAGATAATTTTGCGCGGCGTAATTGACAGGTGACAGGTGATAGGTTGGGCAAGGTTCCCTTGAGGCGTATTGGGGGAACATAGGCTATGATACGGCTTGCCGACTTGAAAAATCTTTGTTGGTTCTTTGCTTGTCAGGGGAGTGCCTCTTCGGCGGGAGGGAACTTTTCATATCTCCTTGTCGAATGGCATGTACGCTTCTCAATATTACCTCTTCAATTTATTCAATTGAATTGTTTTTTTTGTCGCCGCCCGTATTGCCTCCCCTTCTTTGATTGTTCCAGGTGTAACTGTTTGGAATTTCAATTCATATTATGTTTCATATCAGTCTGCTCTCAGGCTTGACACGATTGTAACCGAACAGGGGGAAACACGCATTATGTTTTCAATCTCCGACCGTGAATTGCATCCGCTGCTGTTGAGGTTGCACAACAAACGGTGCATAACAAGGTAAACTACAACATAGAGGTATTCCATTATGAGTAAAGAAAAGAGCGTCCCTGACGCTACCCTTACTGTTGAGGGGAAAACATATTCTCTGCCTGTTGTTTTTGGGACAGAAAATGACAGAGCTATAGATATCGGCAACCTGTTGCAACAGACCGGCTACACAACGCTTGATACCGGATATAAAAATACAGCCTCCTGTACCAGTGATATTACCTTTCTTGACGGCAAAGAAGGTATTCTTTCCTACCGTGGCTACGCTATTGAAGAACTGGCGGAAAAATGTGTTTTTATCGAGGTGGCGTTTCTCTTGGTTCACGGACATTTGCCGAACCCGACGGAATACGAGAATTTCAGGCAGTTATTAAAGCATTTTGCTCTTATCCATGAGGATATGATCCATTTTTTTGATCATTTTCCACCCAATGCCCCGCCCATGGCCATTCTCTCGGTGATGGTCAACAGTCTGAGCAGCTATTATCCCGAGATGAGCGATGATCCGTTGAAGACCCTTGACGCAACTGCGGCTCGTCTGATTTCGAAGATTCGGACCATTGCTGCATTTACCTATAAGAAGAGTGTGGGGCATCCTCTGGTTTATCCCCGTCCTGATCTGAATTATTGCGGTAATTTTCTCAACATGATGTTCGACAAGCCTGTCCATCCCTATGCGGTGCGTCCAGAGGCTGTTGCTGCTTTGAATAAACTGCTTATTCTTCATGCTGATCATGAGCAGAACTGTTCAACATCAACCGTTCGTTTGGTCGGAAGCGCTGGCGTTAATTTGTACTCTTCTATTTCCGCTGGCATTAACGCCCTCTGGGGACCGTTGCACGGCGGTGCCAATGAGGCGGTGGTGACCATGCTGGAAACCATTCATCGTGATGGAGATGATTTTAAAAAGTACATTGATAAGGCGAAGGATAAATCCGATCCGTTTAAACTGTCAGGATTTGGGCATCGGGTCTATAAGACCTATGATCCACGCGGTAAAATTATTAAGGAGGCTTGTGACGATCTCCTTGAGGTCCTCAATGTCTCTGATCCTTTGCTTGATATTGCTCGTCGACTCGAAGAGATTGCTTTGAATGATCAATATTTTGTTGAGCGTAATCTTTTTCCCAATGTTGATTTTTATTCCGGTATTATTTATCGGGCCTTGGGCATCCCCACCAATATGTTTACTGTGATGTTTGCCTTGGGCCGTCTGCCCGGATGGATTTCTCAGTGGAAGGAGCAACAGGAGGATCCTAACGGGAAGATAGGTCGTCCGCGTCAGGTGTATATTGGTGAGCCAGCGCGTCCTTTTGTTTCTATGTCGAAACGGTAGGTTGAAGAAGGCGTACTGTAGAATGAATAAAAAAAAGGCCGGAAAAGAAAAGATCTTTTCCGGCCTTGAATTTTTTTACTGGAGGCGACGAGCGGATTTGAACCGCTGAATAAAGGTTTTGCAGACCTCTGCCTTACCGCTTGGCTACGTCGCCTCATGTGTATCGTGTAACGCGAACCTTTATACTCATACTTGACGATGTTGACAAGGAAAAAGTTTTTTCTTTTTGTTTTGTAGGACACGTCATTCTCACACAGGAGCGGCCTGAATATGTTTTTTATCCGAAAGAACAATAAGGTCGGAGACTGAATTATCATCAGAAGAAAAAATGGGAACCACAATTGAAGTATTGCTCCTCGATCAGGCGGAGCAGCTTGGAGAACTCCAGGAAAAGCTCGGGCATACCTTTAAGAAAAAAGAATCGTTGCTCTTGTCCATGATTCACAGCTCTTTTGCTTTTGAGCGCCTAGAAAACAGCCAGCATAATGAAACATTGGAATTTCTCGGAGATGCCGTGCTGGATCTGACCATCGGTCATATACTCTTTACCCGTTTTCCAAAAAAGCGTGAAGGACAGCTGACCCGAATACGATCCGCCCTTGTTAATGAAGCCGGGTTGGCAACGGTTGCGCGTAGCCTTGATTTGGGAAAATATCTTCTCCTCGGTCGGGGAGAGGACAGTTCCGGGGGGCGGGAAAAATCCTCTATTCTTTCCTGTGCCTATGAGGCTTTGGTCGGAGCAATGTTTATGGATGCTGATTATGAAACCGTTTTGCAGCATGTGCAGGAGATCTTTGCCCCCATGATTGAGCAACAGGGCGAACAGCTTATTCATGCTGATGCCAAGAGTCGGTTACAGGAACATCTTCAGGAACTGTATAATGAAGGGCCGCTGTATGTCCTTGATGAGGAAGAGGGACCGGCGCATGCACGAGTTTTTTTTGTATCGGCTCGGTTTCGGGATCAGGTCCTCGGTACCGGCAAAGCAGGTAGTAAAAAAGAGGCGGAACAGCAAGCGGCTCGTGCCGCTCTGGCATTGCTACTGAAAGGGCAGGGAGCTGAAAAACAATAAATCGCTATCACTTATCGGAGTCTACTATTATGCATTTCTTCGTGATGTTCTGCTGTTCAATGTTTTCGCTACTGCTGTGGTGCGGAAATACATGTGCCGGTAATAATATTGAGTTCCTGGATAAAGAACTGATCCAGAACTTGAACCACGGTATTTATGAGGTGGTTACTCCGAAACTGGAAGACGAAAAGATAACCTATGCCAAAAAATTGCCTTTTGAAAAATTGGACTATGTTGAGAGAACGGAGAAGTATCATAGCATAGGAACGGCTTTTTTTATTAATAAAAAAGAGTTGATGACTGCTGAGCACGTCTTTAACCTTATCTATTTCTCCCTGAATAAGGATTTCTTTATTCGTGATATGGAAGGAGGGATTTATCCGGTCAATAAGGTGTATAAATGCTCAAATCGTCGTGACATGATGGTTTTTGATCTGAAGAAGTATCCAGAGAAAATAACCACGCTTGCCTTTAATCCAAAGGTCGAGATCGGTGATACGGTTTTTTCTGCGGGTAATGCCTTGGGCGTGGGGATATCCTATCGAGCCGGTCAAGTGGCCTCTTTTACTCCAGAGCGGGCTTATGGTGATTGGGATAATATTCGTTTTTCCTCCCCGGCATCTCCGGGAAACAGCGGCGGGCCCCTGCTCAATACCGACGGCGAGGTGGTCGGCCTTATTGTTCGAAAAAATCAGAGTGAAAATTATAATATTGCCGTCCCGATCAGCGAGGCGGACAAGTTAAGTGATCAGGCGGAATTTCATGACCGCAATATCACCGTTGTTATAGAAGGCACTTCTGAGTCGTTGATCAGAGACTGGACATATACGTTGCCTCTGCCCGCGACCCTGGAAGAATTGAAACATAAGGCGCAGGGCTCTTTGGGCACTTTTTATCAGGGGCTGAGAAAAGAACTGATTGAGAAGGTCAAGGAGAAAGATTTTCCTCGTGGCGAAAGATTTCGTTTTTACTTAAGAAGTCAGCCTGTTGTGCAAGGTTTTTCAGCCATTATGCCGGACATTAATTTTCGGAAATGGACAGCTCTGCCCCAGCATCTGGAAAAAGAACCTTTGGCAGCAAAGCAGAGTGTCTATCATGGTTCGTCGGAATATTTCGATATGCAGGCTATCGTTGAAAAACCGGAAAATCTTGACTTAGAAACCTTCTTGGATTCTCCAAAGATGATTCTGGATACCTTACTTACAGCGGTGCCTTATTTTCGTTATATCGGAGCCGATAAGGTGGCTGTAACTAGCTTAGGAGAGCCGGTGAAGAAGAAGATCTGGCAGGATAATTTGGGTCGTACATGGCGTTCTGCTCTTTGGTATGTTCCGTATGCAGATTATTTTCTCTATACCCATTGTCTTCCTTATCCGAACGGGGCGATTTGTAATGTTTTGGATGATTTGACAAATATGCTTGGATTGGATCATTTCGCTGGCGTTCAAGAGAGCAGCGATGAATTGGTTGTCGGCTACGAGGGGAGTCTTGACGATTGGAAGGAGTACCTTGCCCTTGGAGAGAAGTATCTGCCGACCTTTTTTCAACAGGCTGAAATCAATAATGAAGGGGGCCGGACCAAGATTCGTTTGAAAGATTTTCAGATTGATTTTACGAATCCTGCAATCACCGGTGACTCAAGTCTGCGCCTGCATCTCGGCTATGCCAATGACCAGCTTCTTGCCGAGGATTTGGTTATGCTTGGATTGTTTCCAGAAAAAGGGCGTCCGGCCTATTATGCGATTCGACCGTATTATGAGCCGAGCCCATTCAGCTCTGATGCCTATATCGGTACATGGGAAGAAAGCATTGCCGGAACCGGTGATTTTTCCGGGAAAAAGAGAGCTCAAGGTAACCAGATTGTTTTGCAAAAGACCGCCTTGTCGACCGAAAGAACCATTATTGATCCACAGGGTCAGCAATTAAAAAAGATTTTTACTATCGGCTGTACTTACAAGGCATCCATTGCAGACGAGCAGGATGTGGAGCAGGATTGTGAGCGTTTTTTTCAGAGCGTCGACTTTATCGACAGGTAAGTTCCGTACAGCACCGTAGGGGCAGGCCCCTGTGCCTGCCCGTTTAATATACCGCACGGAACGTTCAGGGCAAACACAGGGATTCGCCCTTACAGTACCCTCTCCAGGGTCGGTTCCGGGTTCCGTTAATTTTTCAGAAGAGCAAGTCGTCAGGGCTTGTTAAGGGGTTATGATTAGTTATGATGGATTACGAGGCATTATTATGAAATTTTTTACAACATTCTGTTGTGCAACGCTCTCCCTGCTCTTGTTGTGCGGAAATCTACTTGCCATTAATAATATTGAATTTCTGGATAAGAAGCTTATTCAGCATCTGAATCACGGTATTTATGAGGTCGTCACCCCAAAACTGGAAGACGAAAAGATAACCTATGCCCGAAAGCTGCCTTTTGAAAAGTTGGGTTATGTGGAGAGAAACGAGAAATATCGCAGCATAGGAACAGCGTTTTTCATTAATGAAAAAGAGCTGATGACCGCAGAGCACGTCTTTGGCCTGAGGTATTTCTCGCTGAACAAGGATTTTTTTATCCGCGACCGAGACGGTCAGGTTTATTCGGTCGATAAAGTACGGAAATGTTCGACCCGTCGGGATATGCTAGTTTTTGATCTGAAGGGATATCCAGAGAAGATTACCCCGCTGCATTTTAATCGACAGGTTGAGGTAGGTGATACAGTTTTTTCTGCGGGCAACACTCTGGGAGAGGGCATAGCCTATCGGGCCGGGCAGGTGGCTTCGTTCACCCCTGAATGGGACTATGGAGAATGGCAGGATATTCGTTTTTCCTCCCCGTCATCTCCGGGCAACAGCGGCGGGCCGCTGCTGAATACGGCGGGAGAGGTTATTGGAGTGATTGTTAAAGGTAATCGGAGTGAAAATTATAACGTTGCTGTGCCGATCAGTGAAGCGGATAATTTGGGGGACAAGGCGGATTTTCACACTCGCAATGTTACCGAAAGAATTCGGGGCACCGTTGCATCACTGACGAAAGACTGGGATTATACAGCTTCTTTACCTGCAACAGTTCTGGAGCTTGCTCATCAGGCTCAGAATGCGCTGACCGCTTTTCATAAAGGCCTGCGCAAGGAGTTGAGAGAGCAGGTCAGAGAAGATAATTTTCCAGACGGACAACGTTTTCGCTATTACCTCAGGAATCAGCCTGTTATTCACGGACTCGCAGCTGTAACTCCTGATATCTCTTTCAGAAGATGGGAAGCAAAACAGGTTGAGCTGGAAAAAGAACCTCTTGCTGAAGGGCAGAATGTTTATCATGGCACTCTTCGTAGTCAGATAAATCGGTTTCGTCGTCCTGATTCTGATTATTTTGACATGCTGGTGATTGCCGAAAAACCGAAAGGAACTGATCTGAAGATGTTTCTGGACGCTCCGACTATGATTCTGGAGACAGTGCTCAGCGCTGTGCCTTATTTTCGCTATGTCGGATGGGAGAGAGTCCCAATTACCAGCTTGGGCAAACCCGAAAAAACCAAGATGTGGCGCGACAAGCTGGGCAGACGCTGGACATCTTCTCTCTGGTATCTCCAGTATTCTGACAAGTTTCTATATAGCAGCTGTCTTCCCTCTCCCAAGGGGGCTGTTTGTACCATTATGAGTACGCGGGCGAGCCTGCTCACAAGGGATTACCTTGCCGCTTCCCGAGAAACATGCGACGAACTTGTGGTTGGCTATGAGGGCAGTCTTAACGATTGGGAGGAGTACCTTGCTCTTGGAGAGGAGTATTTGCCCGCCTTTTTTCAGCAAAGTGCAATCAGCCATAAAATGGGGCAAACAAAGATCGGCCTGAAAGATTTTCAGATTGATTTTAAGGATTCAGAAATCACCGGTGACTCAAGTGTGCGCCTACAGCTTGGATATGCCAATGATCAGCTCTTTGCTGAGGATCTGGTAAAGTTCTCGTTGTTTCCCGGAAAGGGAAGTCTGGCCTCTTACATTGTTCGCCCTTTTTTTGAACCGAGTCCGTTCAGCTCTGATGCCTATATCAATACCTGGAAAGAGAGTATCTCCGGTACCGGTGATTTTTCCGGGAAAAAGCTTGCCAGAGGGAATCAGTTTATTATCCGGAAAACCGCCCCGAAGACGAAAAAAACGATCACAGCCCCACATGATCAAAAATTGGAGAAGATCTTCACTGTCAGCTGCACTTATAAGGATTCCATAGCAGAAAATGAGGATGTGGAGCAGGATTGCGATCGTTTTTTTCAAAGTATCGAATTTATCGGAAAATAAGCCGATTCTTGACTATGTGGAAAACTCAGGTTGTCCTCCCTGTTCCTTTGGTTATCCCCGTCTTTATCCCCCATGAGGGTTGCCCCCACTGCTGTGTGTTTTGTAACCAGCGCAGGATCAGCGGTTTTACAAAAAAATCCGTGACAGCCAAAGATGTACGGGCAACCGTACAGACCTGGCTTGAGAGAAAAGGCTTGGATAAGCGCAAGGTGCAAGTGGCCTTTTACGGAGGGAGTTTTACCGGCTTACCTCAGGTGCGCCAGAAAGAGTTATTGGGAGCGGTTGCTCCGTTTCTGGAGCAGGGTAGGGTGCAGAGTCTCCGTTTATCCACCCGGCCTGATTATATTGATCAGGAACGGATGGAATTACTTGGGCGATATCAGGTTTCCACGGTAGAGCTCGGGGTGCAGTCCATGAATGATTGGGTGCTGGGGCTGGCAAAGCGCGGCCATAGTGCTGCTGATGTTGCGCAGGCGGTCCTTGTTCTTCGACAAGCCGGAATGGAAGTTGGCATTCAGCTGTTGCTCGGTTTGTCTGGTGATACCCGTACGAGTCTGCGACGAACCGTTGAGCAGGTCATTGCCTTGCAACCTGATTTTGTCCGCATCTATCCCCTCTTAGTTGTGCAACACAGTGAGTTGGCAGAGCAATATAAGCGGGGCGAGTATACACCGCTTACTTTGGACAAGGCCGTTGTGCTGGCCGCCTGGATGAAACAGCGTTTTGATCAGGCCGGTATCCGGGTGGTGCGTATGGGCTTGCAGGCCGGTTCTGAGCTGGAGTCCTCTTTACTGGCTGGTCCTTGGCATCCGGCATTCGGTGAGCTGGTGGCTTCTCGTCTGATGTTGCGGCAGATGAGAAAGTTGCTATATCAGATACCCTCGGAGAGTACGATTTATCTCAGTATTAATGAGCGGGATCAGTCGGTATTTCGTGGGATGAAATCTGCCAATGTTAAGCGGCTGCAACAGCGTGGACTTTGGCAGCGTATTGTTCTGAATACAGATTCGGCATTGCCACGCGGTACGGTTAGGCTGCTTTCCTGACGGAACTGTGAGGGATTTTCCAAAAAATAAGTTCCCCGTTTTTGGAAACAGTGTCTTTATGGGGGAAAATCCACGCATAACCACAGCCGAAGTCTTTGGTATTCATATGCCATTCCATACGGCTATAGGTTCCGGGAACCTGAAAATTGATCCCCGGCCCACGCTCGGTCGTTGAAATACCTAGGCTGCGTCGCACCAACGAATTGGCACCATCTGCCCCAACCAACCGAGAGCACCTGATTTCTTTTATTACACCTTGCTGCACAGCTGTAATACGTAATCCATCTACAGTAGTAACTCGCACTCCATCAGCTCTTCTGGTATCAGCCGCACCAGACCATTCCAGGTGATCCCGCCAGCACAGACTTTAGGGCCGATCTCTTCTTGTCGCTCAAGGACCAATACTTGGCGCCCCTGCTCAGCAAGTATTTTAGCACAAGCCAGTCCGCCGGGTCCGGCACCAATAATAAGTATATCTGTTGAGTTACATATAAAGAAGAGATGGGACCATGCCCACAAACTGAAAATTTGTTGCTGTGCTGAATGCTTATTCAGTAACCAATTTGTACAGTTTCGCGTCTTTATAGAGAGAATTCAGCAGTTTTATAAACAGATCAGCATCCATGCTGCATTGCGTAGAAAACATTTCTTCATATGCGATCAGGTCTCTTCGTTTGAGCACTGCGTCAGCCTCCAGATGAAAGACATCCATCTGCCAATCCGGGAATCCTCTTTTTGCCACCGCAGTATCGACAATTCGAGTAATCCGTGCATGACGGGGATCATGTTCAAGAACGGTCATGAGTTTTTCCAGGTTCTCCTGCATACCTTCGAGGACCTGGAGAAACTTACCGTTATGATAGAATAGCACACCGGTAATCCCAAGGTCGGGGTTGTTTTTGACAGATGATTTGTGAATCTTTATGATATCTCTTCCGATATCCTTGGGATCCCCGGTGTAGTCACTTATGTAAATTATCAGATGCATAAGGTTTTTATTTCAGGAGTTATTATTTTTTCTGATGTTTGTTGCATCAAGGTGATCAGGCAGTAAGTTTTTTCGCAATCTTGGCAACGTGCTCTCCCTGAAAACGGGCACCTGCAAGCTCATTTTTACTGGGAAGGCGAGTGCCGTCACTTCCGGCAATAACGGATGCACCGTAAGGGGAGCACCCGCTGACTTCATCCATCGTCATTTGTCCTTGGAAGGAATAGGGCAGGCCGACAATGACCATGCCATGATGTAAGAGCGTGATATGGAAGCTGAGGATAGTGGATTCCTGTCCACCGTGCTGGGTGTTTGTACTGGTGATCACACTTCCTGCCTTGCCCACCAAGGCACCGTTCATCCAGAGTTGTCCGGTTGCATCAAGGAATTGTCGCATTTGTCCACACATATTGCCGAAGCGGGTCGGGGTTCCGAAGATAACCGCATCAGCCTCTCCCAGTTCTTCAACTGTGCAAACAGACACATTTTTTTGTTCGTTCTGTGCGTGATCAGCACCCATCTTTTCTATAACTTCTTCAGGCAGCGTTTCGGGAACTCGGCGAATTGTTACTTCCGCCGACTCTACGGCCTGTGCTCCTTCTGCAGCGGCCTGAGCCAATTTGTAGACATGTCCATACATTGAGTAATAAACGACTAACACTTTCATGGCAATCTCCCTTCTACTCTTGTTGGGGCTCATGATTTTATGAGCCGGATCTTCACAAGAATATAGAAGAAGTCAGGAGGTTGCAATCGATTTTTCACAAGAAAGGCGGATAAGGGGGGCGGGATTTCTTCTGATCATGGTTTTTCGTGTGCTTCACAGGGAAATTATGCAAAAGGGAGGAGGGGTTTTTATCAGGAAACAGAAGGTAAAAGGAAGCACTTGACGCACCCGGTTACAGCTTTTAGTATGTTTTTTTTCAGAGAAGCAGAGGGCGGCAGAGTATTTCATTCTTCCGTCAAAGGAGTACAGAATCAATCCAGAATCAACGGAGCCATACCTATGACCGCCGACTTGACAGCAAGGACGGTTGATTTCAAGGCCGGTGAACGAAATGTTTTTTTTCATCTCCTCACCGCCTGTAATCTCTCCTGTCAGCATTGCTATATCAATCCCTCACAACATGGGACAGAAACCCTGCCCACAGAGACTGTCCTTAAATGGTTGCGCCTCTTTGCTCGACCAGAACAGGAAAGTAACCTAATACTGCTCGGTGGTGAGCCCACTCTCCATCCTGATCTGGCTTTGATTATCCGCGCAGCAAAGTCTCTGCGCTATGCCGTGACTGTGGATTCCAACGGCTATCTCTTTCATAATCTCCTTGAGCGGGTCAGGCCAACCGAGCTAGATTTTCTCAGCTTCAGTCTGGACGGACCTGATGCAGCAGTGAATGATCCCATTCGTGGGGAAGGGGTTTTTGCTGTCTGCACCAACAATATACGTAAAGCTGTGGAGCTTGGTTTTCGCACCAGCCTTATTTACACGGTCTCCTCTAAAAATATTGATCATCTCCATCGGATGCCTGCCTTGTTGGCAGACCTTGGGGTACGGCGTTTTTTTATTCAGGTGATCGGGTTGCGGGGAAAATCCGCTAGCGCTTCAGAGGAAGGGGAGCAATGGCAGGTTGATCCGGGGCATTGGCTGGAGGTTGTGCCGGAGGTGGCCCGACAGGCTGCCCAAGCCGGTATTCATGTCACCTATCCCAAGGTTTTTCTCGGGCCTAACGAACACTTTGCCTGTGCCGGCCGGGTGGCGGAGAATTATTTCATCTTTCCCAACGGCAGGGTTTATCAATGCCCGCTTTGCGAGGATTATCCGATTCACGGTCTCTGTCTTGAAGATGATCAGCTGGTTAAGCGAGAGGGCCTGTATGAAGATCGATTTTTTGCTCTGGATATACCGGAAGGCTGCGTGATGAACAAGCTTTTGCAGCCTGATACTCTTGAGTACCTGCCTGATGGCAGGCCGAAACATCGTATTTCCTGTTGCATGCTGAAGCAGGAGATCCTGCCATTGCAATAACCGGGAAGAACTTTTTTCTTTGATCGTCGGTTTTTTGTTCTTGTTTTAAAAAAGTTCATTTTTTGTTAGGGTGACCTGCATTGATTTATTGCTTTTTACATGAGGTGGTACGAGATGGAGCTTTTGATACATATGGCACCCCCCGTTATTTGGAGTAAATCAGCATCATTCGGATTATTGAAGGGCAGGAAGGCCCGAGATGATTCTCCTGAAAAGAAGGTAAAGGTATCGCGAGGGGTCGCGAAGAAATACGGTGAATACTCCTGAGGGAGACAGAAGAAAGGTACGGTTGTTTTGGAACGAGGAACAAAGAGTGAGCAGATTGAAGATATACAAGAAATATATGCCCAAGCAGTTGCATCCCATGAGCGCGGTGAGGTCGCTGAGGCCATAGAACTTTACGGAAAAGTTCTTGCCCAGTTTCCGGATGCGGATGTGGCGCTATATAATCAGGGCTTGGCCCTGTTTGATTCGGAGCGTTATGCTGAAGCCGTAGCTGTTTTTTCACGGGCAGCGGAATTGCGGCAGGATGATGCAGATACCTGGTATAATTTGGGGCTGGCCCTGAAGCAGGAGCAGCAGTATTCCGAGGCCGTGGATGCCTATAAGCAGGCCCTAGCCTTGCAACCAGAGGACCGGGATGTGCTTTTTAACCTTGCCAATTGCTGTCGGGAGAGCGAGGACAGAGAGGAGGCGGCGGTGTATTATGCCCGGCTGCTCGAACTGGAGGCGGATCATATCTCGGCCTTGAATAATTTTGCCTACCTTTGCCATCTGCGCCATGATAATGCCCAGGCGGAGCAGTTGTATCGGCGGCTTCTTGCCCTACAACCTGATCATCCAGGTACACAGCACATGCTGGCCGCCCTGACCGGCAAGGCCACAGGCACACCGGAGAATGCCTATGTCCGCGATCTCTTTGATCAGTACAGCGACAGCTTTGAACAGAGTCTGATGGGGAAGCTGGAGTATAGGGTGCCGGAGCTGCTCTTTGATCTTGTCCTACGCACCCAAGCAGCGCTGAAAAAAGGGGCGGAACAGCTTGAACAACCGTATGTGCATTGTTTGGATCTTGGTTGCGGCACCGGACTTGCGGGTAAACTTTTCAGCCCTCATTGTCAGCAGCTGAGTGGGGTGGATCTCTCGGGAAAGATGCTTGCCCATGCAGCGGAAAAGGGTGTGTATGATCGAATTATGGTTGATGATGTGGTGCATTTTCTTTGTGAAGATGAGCAGCAGTATGATTTGCTGGTTGCTGCTGATCTGTTGATCTATCTGGCTGATCTGGAACCCTTGTTCCGTGCTGCTTTTCAGCGTACTGCGCCGGGCGGGCTCTTTGTCTTTTCTACAGAGCATGGCGAGAAAAATCAATGGCAGGTGCGGCAAACCGGGCGTTTTGCTCATCAGTATGAGTACGTCGTTGAGGTTGCGCAACGTTGCGGCTGGCAGCTTGTCATCTCCGAGGAGGCGGACCTGCGCCGGGAGGAGGATGCCTGGATACGGGGGGATCTTTTTGTTTTGGTAAGAAAGGGTGTTTCCTGATTTAGAGTTATGTAGGCGTATCGGGTAACTATTTGTTTTTAAAGAGGTAGTTGAATTGGTCGTAAGCTTCCCGAATCAGTTCCTGGAGTCGAAAAAAAATCACCGAGCACGAAAAATGCCGTCAAAGCAACCGCAAAGGCAGGCGGCACCGCTACCTGTTTTTGTTGTGTTTCAAAAATGATGGGTGGTAAGCCACTCACACGTTCTTTTGTGATATTCTTAATAGAGGGGCTATCAAAGGAAGAATCAACTTCTGACTCCGAAGTGATAGGATTGAAAACACCTTGGAGAATGCGATGAAGGATAGTGGAGTGAAAAATAAAAAGTCAGGCAGAATGGAACGCGAAGCTGAGACGGTCGCGGTGATGATTCGTAAGTACTGCCAAGTAAATCATGATGGCGGCAAAGACCTCTGTGCGGATTGCGCCGAATTGCTGAACTACGCAGAACGCAGTCTTGCCAATTGCCCTTTTCAGGAAGGCAAAACAACCTGCGGAAACTGCAAGGTCCATTGCTATAAGCCGAGCATGCGAGAAAGGATCCGCGAGGTGATGCGGGTCATCGGTCCCCGTATGATCCTGACTAATCCAATCATGGTCTTGCGACATGCTATGGATGGGTTGCGGAAGGAACCGGTGCAGAAGAAAACAGCGGGAAAATGATTATGCGGCTTATTTCTACGGTTTATTACGCCTGTGCGGGAACGCTGTAGGGGCGGGACCTGCGTGTCCGCCCTTCGTGCCGCCCTGGGAAATAAAGGGCAGACACATGGGTCTGCCCCTACAATTCCTCACCGAAAACGGTGGTACAACTACTGCCGTTTTTTCCTGGCAAACATCGCCGCTGCCATGCCTGCCACACATCCTTCACCCACAGCCTTGGCCATCTGGTACGGAGGGCCGACAATATCTCCGGCAGCATAGATGCCGGGAATGTTGGTTTCCTGCTTGCGATTGACGTTGATGTATTTGAACTGTTCCGTGTCTAGCATCACCCCAACTTGGGTGGCTAGCTCGAGGGCCCCCTTGGAGCCGAGTTCAATAAACACCCCGCCTACCTCAATCTTCTTACCGCTCTTCAGGAGGATTTCTTCCACCTTGCCTGTACCGATGATCTCCTGCACCCACTCACCGGTGTGCAGCTCCACCTTGCTGGCGTGAAGTTTGTTCAGCATAGCCTCGGAGCCTTGCAGTTCTTCCGCAACCAGGTAGACCTTAGCTGCATAGTCCAGCAGAGTTAATGCGCCGTCAATGGCCGCGCTCTGATTGCCCACCACCATCACCGTGTCACCCCGGTAGAAGTTGGCGTCACAGTCAACGCAGTAGCTGACTCCCATGCCTCCAAGTTCTTTTTCTCCGGGCACGGAGAGCTTATTTTTGGAAACCCCCATTGCAAAAATGATGGTCCGGCTTGTGACAGTATCGCCGCTTTCTAGTTCCAGTGTGAACAGTTTATCTTTATCTTGGGCGATTTTTAAGACATCATCAGGCCGCATTTCCGTGCCAAAGCGCTCAAGTTGGCTTATGCCCGCTTCAAGCAAGTCCTTGCCATTGGTGACGCCGCTGATGCAGGCGTAATTTTCCACATGCGCCCAATAGATAGCACTGTTTTCGGTCCGTCCGAGGAGCAGGACATTGGTTTTTTTTCTCGTTGAATGAATGGCCGCTTGGATACCTGCCGGGCCCGCGCCGATTATAACAACATCATAGATTGCATCCGACATGAAGACCTCCTCTTGTCGTTTTGGATGTTTTTTCTTTGTTATTTTTCAGTTGAGATTTAACTCTCTGAAAAAAGATGGAAATAATTTACTTGATTTTATTCTGGCTTATGTACACTATATTCAGTTCAGGGTCGACATAATTATCAGAACCCGTTATACTCTTTTTATATTTTTATGAGACGAATAATGGGTAAAGTCGCTCTGATTTTATTCTCTTGAGTTCCTGTAAGGCTGCGTATCGTCAACCTGTTTCAACGGCGAAAAAAGTAGCTAGATTTTTTTTATTGCGTAATCAAGGGACGACAATAGACCGAGTTGAATAACATCACTGATCAGAGCTGAATGATCTGGTCAGTAGGAGTAAATTTGTGAATCTTTCTGTGTTCAGCATGATGGCGCATGCCGGTTTGGTGGTGAAACTGGTTATGCTTGTCCTGCTCATTTTTTCTGTTTTTTCCTGGTGGATTGTTATTTCCAAGTATATCCTGTTTGCACGGGCCCGCCATGCATCGGAAGATTTTTTGGCAGATTTTTGGGAGTCCAAGACCCTGAATAATGCCTATGAGGCAGCACAAAATTTTACGCTCAGCCCTGAGGCATCGGTTTTTGTCTCGGGTTTTAACGAGCTGCGCAAGCTCAGTGCCGCGCGAAGTGAGCGAGCCAAAGCCGAGACCCTGCAAGGCAAGCTGGCCTCTATGGATAACCTGAACAGGGCAGTTCGCAAGGCCCAGCGGGTAGAAAGTGATCGGCTGGAGCGTTCCCTTGCCTTTTTGGCCACAACAGGGAGTGCAACTCCGTTTATCGGTCTTTTTGGAACTGTCTGGGGCATCCTGACTTCCTTTCAGGAAATCGGGGCGCACGGATCAGCCTCTCTGGCTGTTGTTGCTCCGGGTATTGCCGAGGCCTTGGTTGCCACCGCAGCAGGACTGGCTGTGGCAATCCCGGCAGTTATTTTTTATAATTTTTATTCCAATAAATTGGCTGATTTTGAATCGGATATTGAGAATTTTTCTTTTGATTTTTTAAATCTGGTTGAACGTGATATGCTGTCAAGAGAGTAGCCGGAGCTTATAAATTATGGGACCTTCCGGGGGAAGAGGCCGAAAAGGCCTGGTAGCGGAAATTAATGTGACTCCACTTGTGGATGTCATGTTGGTGTTGCTGATTATCTTTATGGTGACAGCCCCTATGATGACTCAAGGGGTAGATGTTGATCTGCCGAAGACCACGTCTAAGGCCCTGCGGCAGCAGGAAAAGCCTATAGTGGTGGAGATAAACCAGGATGGGAAGATTTACCTGGGAAAAACTGAGATGTATCTGGGGCTCGTGCGGCAGGAACTGGAAAAAAAGCCGCAGGAGATGAAGAAGGAACCGATTTATCTGCGGGCGGATGAAAAGGTGCCATACGGTCTGGTGGTGCAGGTGATGGCCCAGATAAAGCAGGCCGGTTTTGAAAAGCTGGGCATGGTGACCCAGCCGGACGACAAGGAGAAATAAGAGACCAGACGGCATTGAAGAAATAGTGAAGAAGACAAAGGAAGGCTTGTATATCGGTGACATTTGGGAGACGTTTCTGGCGCAGCGGGATAGGATGCCGAACTGGAAGATTCCCCTGAGTATAGCTGCTGTTCTTCATCTCGTTGTTTTTACGGGTGCGGCAATTTTTCCTGATGTCGGTAAAAAGTTTGTGCCGGATAATGTCATCACTGTTGATCTGCTTTCCTTACCTTCAGCCGAGCTGGCTCCAGTTGCTGGTGGGCAGGTTGCGCCCCGTCGCGGAAAACAGGAGTCATCTTCTCAACAGCCGCCCCCTGTCGAAAAAGTTGCCCGGAACACTGCTCAGGAGAAGGTTGGACAAACGACAGAGCTGCCTGCCCCTGAAGTTGAAGAAATTGCAGAGGTTGCGGAGGCGGCAGAGCCAACCCTAGCGCTTCCTGTTGTTACGCCCAGAAAAATATCGAAAGTTGTGCTGAAAAATGTACAGAAACCGGTACCCCCTCCTCCTGAGTCGGTTGCGCAGGCCAAACCTGTTTCTCTTCATCCTGTAAAACGAAAAAAAAAGCTTGCTGATGATATCCGGCTGGCTGAGATGAAGGCGCGAGAAGAACGGGAAAAACAGCAAGCGCAAGAGGCGCTGCAACAAGAGCAGGAGCAACGTGCCGCATCAGAAAAAAAACGCCTTGCTGAACAGCAAAAACGGGAAAAGGTTGCAGAGCAGGAAAGAAAGCTTGCTGAACAGCGGAAACGAGAAAAGGCTGCGAAGCAAGAAAGAAAGCTTGCTGAACAGCGGAAACGAGAAAAGGCTGCAAAGCAAAAAAGAAAGCTTGCTGCCCAAAAGAAAAGGCAGCAGGAAGCCGACGCTAAAAAAAGGCTGGCTGAGCAGCAGCGAAGAGAGATTGCCGAAGCAGCGCGTTTGGCTCGACAGGCGGAAGAGGCTGCCGAACAAGCCCATTTGGAAGCTGCTCGGGCAAGAAGTGAGTATGCTTCTGTGGCCCAGGCTGTTTCTGATCTTAATAGCCCCTTGGTGACTGGCGATTCCGGTTTTTCATCAGGCGGTTATAGCGAAGGGTACAGTGAAGAAAGCGGGCGGGCAAGCAGAGGGTACGGAGGCTATGGTCGCGAGCAGCGGGTAAATCCTGCTGTGCTCAAACAGTACGCAGCATCGCTGAACGGTCGGATAAGCAGCCATTGGCAGCTGCCTGAAACTGTCAAAACACAGTCCAATCTCCGTACGATGGTTGCTCTGACTCTTCGCCGGGACGGCTCTATAGAGGATATGCGGATTGAGCGGAAATCCGGGGACAGTTTTTTTGATCAATCCGTGATCAAGGCCCTACGGAGTTCAGCACCCCTGCCTGGTTTTCCCGCTCTTATCAAACAGTCAACCTTGGAATTTGCATTGAATTTCACCCCACAAGGCCTAGCCCTGTGATTATTTTCAGCGGTATTTTTTTGCGACCTCGAGCGTGACTAATACCCTATCTTTTGTTTTAACTCATTTTTTCTGACATGCATATAATGAACTTTTTTCAATCCTTGCTTCGTAGTTGTGCAGTCTTTTCACTTCTTGTGGTGAATGTCTTTTTTTTCGTTCCCGGAGCTTTCGCCGAACGGATTCATCTGGATATCGCCAGCTCCGGTGTGCGTAAGCTTGTCGTTGCTGTTCCTTCCTTTGTTGATGGAGCAGGTGATCAAAATACAGCGACAGGTCGGGACCTTGCCCGGCTGATAGAGGAGGGATTACGGTTTCACGGATTTGTCAGGATTTTGGACCCTCATCTCTATGAAGGACAACTTTGGCCGGATTGGCGGGCTCTCGGTGCTGATTACGTCATTATGGGCAAGTATAGTCTGGCAGGAGCACAAATGATCGTTGCTGGGAATCTGCTTGATGTCATGAGCGGGGATGCGCTTGCAGCAAAAGATTATAAAGGAAATTCAGGGCAGCAGGAAGACATGGCCTTGCACCTTGTTGACGCCATGGTTAAGGAGTTTACCGGTGAACTGGGAGTCGCTAGAAGTTCCATCGCTTTTGTCTCCGATAAAACCGGGCGCAAGGAAATCTATATAGCCGATGTGTTTGGCAGGCATGTTCGGCAGGTTACAAAGCATGATCATCTCTGTGTGTCACCTCGTTTTACTGCGGACGGGACTCGACTTGCCTACACCTCCTACCATAGGGGAAATCAGGATCTTTACCTGACGGATCTGGATCAAAATACAAAGACCAGCACGCTGTCTAGGCGCAGGGGAATGAATTTGGCTCCGGCATTTTCACCGGATAATCAGACGGCTGTTGTCACCTTGAGTAAAGACGGTAATCCTGATCTCTATCTCATTGATATGGAAGGGAACATCATCAGGCGTCTGACAAAGCGACTCGGAATCAACGTTTCTCCGTCGTTTTCTCCTGACGGGAGGGCCATATGCTTTGTTTCCGATCGGAGCGGTCAACCACAGGTCTATATTATGGACCTGCAAACCATGCAGGCGCAGCGATTGACCTTCAAGGGAAAAGAGAACGTTGAGCCTTCCTGGTCGCCTCGGGGAGATAAAATTGTCTACACCCACCTTGCCGAGGGGCGGTATCATATTTATACTGTTCCTGTCAGCGGCGGTACACCTACTCAGATAACATCAGGTGCCGAAAGTTGTGAATCGCCAACGTGGTCTCCTGACGGCAGGATGGTTGCCTTTGCCCGAAAAGTAAATGGAAAAATGGAAATTTATGTTGTTCAAGCCAACGGAGATGAAATGCGTCCCCTGTTCGCTTTGGAGGGTAATCAGTCCTATCCGCGTTGGTCTCCTCGTTTGCATTGAGCCCGATTAATGAAAAATATGAAAGAAAAACTTTTAATTCAGCTGTACATATAAGGAAAGAGGTATGAAGAAAATAAAAACTATTGCGTTTGCCGGTTGCTCGGTTCTCCTGCTTTGCCAATGCGCAAGTGTGGATGATGTGCGAAGGTTGAATTATCAGCTTCGTACTATGAACCAGAAAGTTAAAGACGTAGAATCCAATACGGCAAATCAGGTATTAAAACGAACAGCCGAATCTTCGAGTCAGTTGGATACCGTGGCCGAGGAAACTCGTGAGTTGCGGACCATCACTGAGGAGAATTTAGAAGCAATTACCCGGATGAGAGAGCAGGATGCGCAAAAAATTACAGAGCTGGAAGAGGCCTTACAGCAGCTCAGAAGAGAAAACCAGCAAATTCGCTTGGAGAGTGATAGTATTCGCTCGGAAAGTGATGATATTCGCTCGGAAAGTAGTCAGGTTCGGCGGGAAAATGAACGGCTTATCCAGTCACTTGAAGGGAAGATTAATAAATTATCCGGTAATATGCAGCGATTAAGTCAGGCCAGAGTGTATGCAGCGGAGAAAAAGGCCCGGCAGGCGGCTGAACGAGCGGAAGAGGCCAAGAGAAGGGTGGCTGTGGCTGCGCAACCTCAAACTCGACAGAGCGAAAATACAACCTTGGTACCGAGTAATAGAAAAGTTCGGAAAAATTACGGAACCGTCGTTGATGCAGAGCCACAGCAACAAACCCAGTTGAGAATTAATCGACCGGTTGTCAACACCTCGTCCTCCCCTCTCAGGATTACACCACAGAGGCAGAAAGAGGCTGTGAGTTCCCCTCGACAGCAGCCTCGGCAGCAAGCGCAGGTGCAGCAAGTGCAAGAGATTAAAGAAGTACCGGCCCGTCAGCAATCGTCTATTGTAGAGCATCCGTCACAGAGCCAGGGATCGGACAGTGAGAATGGTTTACTTGCTCAGGGTAT
Source organism: Candidatus Electrothrix laxa (assembly GCA_942492895.1). Lineage (GTDB taxonomy): Bacteria > Desulfobacterota > Desulfobulbia > Desulfobulbales > Desulfobulbaceae > Electrothrix > Electrothrix laxa. The sequence continues at coordinate 1,953,806 of OW818652.1, read as the reverse complement.
TTCCCAGTTTAAAGCCAAAGAGTACAAGTCAGCGTATAAAGTGTTTGAGCAAGTCCTTGCTGGTCGTCCCGCAGATGATCAAGCTGCCAAGACTTTGTATTTTATGGGAGAGTGCCTTTTTAACCTGGGTGAGTATGATCTGGCCATCCTTGATTATCAAAAGGTGATTTCTAATTACAGTAGAAATCCTCATAGTTCTGCTGCATTGCTGCGCCAAGGAATGTCCTTTGAAAAATTAACTGATCATGAGACCTCCAAGATCATTTATACGAAGCTGATCGCTGATTATCCGAACAGCAGAGAGGCCGGAGTGGCACGGCAGCGGCTGGAAGGATTGTAAAAGAGTACGCTGTTGTCCAAAAATAAACGTGAAAAAAAACGCTTAGATCAGCTGCTGACGGAACGTGGGCTGGCTATTGATCTGAAAAAGGCACAGGCTCTGATTGGGGCGGGCCAGGTCATTGTCAACACGAGAAGTGATTATAAGGCGGGGAGCCTTATTCCGCAGGACAGTGAAATTTGGCTCAGGAAACGCTCTGCTTTTGTTAGTCGCGGTGGAGAGAAACTGGCCGGAGGCCTCAAGCAACTGGCAATTGAGCCAGTAAAATGGGTGTGCGCTGATGTCGGTTGTTCAACTGGCGGTTTTACCGATTGCCTGCTCCAGAGTGGGGCCGCTCGGGTTTATGCCGTGGATGTGGGATACGGCCTGCTGGCCTGGAAGTTGCGGCAGGATAAGCGGGTTATTCTGCATGAACGGACAAATGCCCGTTATCTGACGCGGCAACATATACCGGAGCCCCTGGATTTGGCAGTTCTGGATGCCTCGTTTATCTCATTGCGCTCCTTGCTTCCGCCATTGCTTCCACTGTTTGGTTCGGTTGTTCGCATACTGGCCTTGGTTAAACCGCAGTTTGAGCTTGCTAAGGATAAGGTCGGGGAGGGGGGCGTTGTGCGGGAGAGCCAATTGCATAAAGAGGCTGTTGATGCAGTGAAGCAATGTGCTGAGGCGTTGGGGCTGAGCTGTAGAGGTGAAGCGGCTTCGTCGATCTGCGGGGCCAAGGGGAACCAGGAGTTCCTTTTGTATTTTACAGGTACTTTATAGCTGCTTTACAGTTGCTGACAATGTTGAGAGAAAAACTTGAAAAAGAAAAGTGGTAAAAACAAGGAGAATATAATGCGATACCAAACTCTTAAGGAGGGCGCGAGAGTCTGTTTTCTAACAGCGGTACTGGCAATAATGCTGAGCGGCGTCGCCAGTGCTGCTGAATTTGTCTCAGTCGTGAAAGATGGGGTAAATCTCCGTTCCGGCCCGGCGACCAGTCATGAGGTCCTCTTTCAGTTGCCTGCTGGCTATCCACTGAAGGTGCTGAGTCGGGACAAGAAATGGATCAAGGTCAGTGATTATGAAAATGATAAGGGCTGGATTTATGCAAGTCTTGTTTCCAAGACACCCTATGTCATTGTAAAATCCGATGAAGGTAATGTCCGATCTGGCCCTGGTACAAGCTACGATAAGATCGGGAAAGTTGTTCGCGATGTTATTCTGAAAAAGGTGGACACGAAAGGGGCTTGGTTCAAGGTCAGTCACCCTGAGTTGACCGGCTGGATATACCGTAATCTTGTCTGGCCCAGAGAAGCAAGCTGAGCAGGGTGAAAGCTGGACAAAACGGTAGACAAAGCGGTGGACGGAACGGCAGCTGGAGTCAGCCTGAGGATGGATAATGAAAGAAGGGAAATGAAAAATAATACGTATATGTATCTTTGCGCGTGTCTGTTGCTTTGTGGCACAGCGGCGTCAGCTGAATCCTTGGGTTCTTCGAATAATGATATCCGGAAAAATTTTAACCGCTTGGTAACGACCAAGAAATGCCCAGGTTGTAATCTAAAAGGGGCAGTACTGACCAGAATGGATTTACGGGAGGCGGATTTGCAAGGGGCTGATCTTTCCAGAGCCAAGCTCAATTTGACGAATTTGTCCAAGGCCAACCTGAAAAATACTGTTCTTCGGGGTGCAGCTCTTGGTGGGGCGGATTTTTCAGGAGCTGATCTCCGAGGCGCTGATTTGACGAATGCGCAGCTGGCCGGGGCCTATTTCAAAGAGGCCATCTTAGATCAGAAAATTATCCCGGAAAAGCCATACGAACCAAAGGAGCTCCCGAAAACGTTGCCTGATGAGGTTGAACTCCCCGAGGCATCCGAGGTTGAGGACGCTGCTCAGGAAGCTCTGAAAATCGCAATACCGGTTATTCAGAAGTCTCTGTCTTCTGCCCAAAAGCTCATAACTCTGGACCCGAAACCGGATGCTGTTCCTTCTGATTTTGAGGAAGATGAGGCTTTGCGTCCTGCTAAAATTGCTGCCGACATGTATGCCCACACGCCTACCGACACGTCAGGAGGCATTAAAGAAAGAAGTACCGAAAGCAGCGCAGCATTTGTGCCCCCTGAACAGCCTGTAAAGGCGGCGCATGAATTCGGAGAAAAAAAAAAGAAAGTGGTACGGCTACCTGAGTTGCCTGATATTGCGGGAAGGACCGCAACAACTGTGCGTCCTAAGGAATTAGTTCCTATCGCAGAAGCTCAGATAGTCAATTCTGGTCGGGCAGCCAGCCAGCTTGACACCCTACCAGATACTGATACGGCGCAGGCAGAGAGCAAGTCGGCAGGGCTTGATGACATTCCAGTGATTGATACTGCGCCTGAGCAGGAAACGGGCAAAGTTGTGACCGAGGAAACAGAGCCGAGTATCTGGAAGAGCTTCACCTCCCTGTTTAGTTCTGATACTTCTGCGGAGAAGAAAAAAACAGAAAAGGCCGTAACTCAGAAAGAAAAGGATATGCCGTCTACTGCTCAACAGCAGGTTGGGGCCTACACCGTAGAGACCTTTGGGCAAAGCCGAGCCAGAGTGCAGACCTTGGTCAACAAGCTGCATAAAAAAAGGCGTTGCGTGTCCTGCGACTTAGCCGGTGCAGATTTGGCTGCTAAAGATCTGGAAGAGGTTGATCTGGAACGGGCAGATCTCAGCGGGGCCAAACTGGAAAAGGCTGATCTACGGGCTGCCAACCTGAAAGGGGTGAATTTCACCGATGCAAATCTAAAAAATGCAGATCTGCGCAAGGCTGATTTATACCTTGCTGATTTTACCAATGCTGACCTTACCGGGGCTCAGTTGCAAGGGGCATTGATTGATTCCACCACGTTTACCGGGGCAATCGGGGCAAAGGTTGAGGCTGCTCATGAGTAAGCATGAGAGTCAGTCAAAAACGTGTCGTTGAGTAAATAGAGTTGACAAGAGGGATTTATTCAGCTATACGGTATAGTTTATTTTAAAATGGTTTTTTGCGGAGAAAGAAAGATCTTCGTCTAAGGAATATCGTTCCGTTATTTCGTCATAAGCAGCTATCTGTTCGGGGTAGCTCTCCGAATTATATTTATTTATAGAAAGCATCAAGGAGTTTTCATGGCTAATCATAAGTCAGCGATCAAGAGGCACAAGCAATCCCAGGCACGCCGTATGCGTAATCGAATTAACAAATCAAAAATGAGCACCGTCATTCGCCGTGTTGAAGAGGCTTTGGTGGCCGGGGTTGAGGACGCTGCTCAGGAAGCTTTGAAGATTGCTATCCCTGTTATTCAGAAGACCGCCGGGAAAGGGACGATTCATAAGAAGACAGCATCCCGTAAGATTTCCAGGCTGACTGGCCGAGTTAACCGCATGATGCCCATCGGTTGATCGGATCGGTTCCCGACGGGAATCCTTTGACTTCATAGAAGGATTATGAGCCATGGAAGCTGGACTTCCGTGGCTTTTTTTGTTTGAGGCTGCGCTCATTGCTGTTGAGGCAGAGAACGCGTTTCTGCTCATCGTATTTATTGATAGGTAATCATGTATTCTCCTGACCTGGAAGCCTTTTCCGAGATGATCGAACAGGCCGGGCTTGTTCCCCTGCACCGGACAATTGTCGCAGATCTTGATACCCCTTTGACCATCTTTGCCAAGGTGGCGGAAAGGGAAAAACACGCCTTTCTTTTTGAGTCTATGGAGGGCGGGGAGAAGTGGGGGCGCTATTCCTTTATCGGGCTGGACCCGCTGCTGTCCTTTTCATCTGTCGGGGACGCAGTAACTTTACGTCGAGCCGGTTCCGAGGGTGAGCCTGATGTTAAGATTGAGGAAATCCGGGAGAGCGTCAACCCGTTTCAGGAACTGCGTGACCTGCTGGCCTCCTTTAATGCCAGCACGGCACCGGGCCTGCCCCGTTTTTATGGGGGCGCAGTGGGATTTCTCGGCTATGATATGATCCGTTTTATTGAAGAGATTCCGGATCAGCATGCGCCGCTTGATTTTCCTGATTCCTCTTTTATAGTGCCCCGACTGGTGCTGATTCATGACTCGGTTGATCAGACCCTAACCGTGGTTTGCAATGTGGTGCCGGGCAAGGGGGATGATGCGTCAGATCCGTCTGGTACGGTGGATACTACGGCACTTTATCAGGACGGCTGCCAGCGCATTGATACAATTATCGAGCTGATCAGAAGCCCTTTGCCGATGTCGCTCGCAGCCCATGCTGCTGGCTGTCCCCCGCATAGTTTTACTTCCAATATGGATGAGGCAACCTATTCTGGTATGGTCGAGCAGGCCAAGGAATATATCCTGTCCGGTGATATCATCCAGGTGGTACTGTCCCAGCGGTTTCATACTGAAACCGACATGGATCCCTTCCTGCTCTATCGCTCCCTGCGCCATATCAACCCCAGCCCTTATCTGTTTTATCTCCGCCTAGACGATATTATTTTGATCGGTTCTTCACCGGAAATTTTAGTGCGTCTGGAAGACAGTGAGATTGAGCTCCGTCCCATTGCCGGGACTCGGAAGCGAGGTGCAACCGCGCAGGAAGATAAGGAGCTGGAAGAGGAGCTGTTGGCTGATCCCAAAGAACGGGCTGAGCATCTGATGCTGGTGGACCTGGGTCGTAACGATGTGGGCCGGGTGGCAGCAGGCGGCTCCGTAATTACCGGTGATCTGCTGGTTGTTGAGCAGTACAGTCATGTTATGCATATTGTCTCCGGGGTGCATGGCAAGCTGGCAGTGGATAAAGATCAGTTTGACGTTTTGGAGGCCTGTTTTCCGGCCGGGACGCTCAGCGGAGCACCAAAGATTCGGGCCATGCAGGTCATCGACGAGCTGGAATTGACGCGGCGCGGCCCCTATGGCGGGGCAGTGGGCTATTTCGGCTTTTCTGGTAACATGGATTTTTGTATCACCATCCGCACCTTTCTCATGAAGGGTAACGATCTCTGGATTCAGGCCGGGGCAGGCATTGTGTCTGACTCTGTGCCGGAAAAAGAATTCGAGGAAACGGTCAACAAGGCCCAAGGCTTACGTCGGGCTGTAGAACTTGCTGAACAGGGGTTATAACTGTGATTGTTATTATTGATAACTACGATTCGTTTACCTTTAATATTGTCCAGACCTTGGCCGCTGCCCCTCCGGGTGCGCCTGCTGATTGGCAGCAGCCTGACATCCGGGTGTTTCGCAACGACAAGATTACGGTCCAGGAGATTGCTGATATGGCACCGGATCGCCTGCTGATTTCTCCCGGTCCCTGTACCCCCAAAGAGGCGGGTATTTCTGTTGAGGCTATCCAATATTTTACCGGCAAAATTCCTATCCTTGGTGTCTGTCTCGGGCATCAGTCCATTGGCGAGGCCTTTGGCGGCAAGGTGATTCGGGCGGGTAGGGTGATGCACGGTAAAACCAGCCCCATGCATCACGATAATCGCGGGGTGTTTTTTGGATTAGAAAATCCCTTTGCAGGAATGCGCTATCATTCCTTGGTGGTTGAAGAATCTTCTCTGCCTGACTGTCTTGAGGCCACAGCCCATACGGATCAGGGCGAGCTGATGGGGATACGCCATAAGACCCTTGATGTGGAAGGGGTGCAGTTTCACCCGGAATCCATCATGACTGATGTGGGGGCGGTGCTGCTTCATAATTTCCTGCGCGAGGATTATCCGACGTTAATGCGGAAATAGGGAGACAGCGCTGATGGAAGACTACCACGGAGCATTCAGAGCAAGAAAACAGGATGCTGTGGCATTGCTTCCTTTGCAGGGACACAATGTTGCCGCTTTTCACCTGGGGGGTATTGCCGTTGAATGTCGTTTAAAGGCATTATTGCTGCTTTATCACCGTATTCAGGACTGGGATAGACCCAGTCAAAGACGGAAGGATGCAATGTTCAATCAGGAAGTAAAAAATCCGGGACATAGTCTGATGACCGCATTAAAGCGGATGCCGTTTTTATACAAACGAGCAAAATTGGATCATAATTTTCTTAAACATCTGCAAAAGATAATCCATCCCTTTGGAGCCACCTCAGCAGATTATATCAGCATTCGTTACCTTCCCCAAGCAACATTAAGGCAGAATGATTGGCAGCAAAGTTTTGATTATGTATGTGGATGGCTGAAAAAAAATGAAGGTGTAGCCTTATGATTCCAGTTGAAAAATTACACCAAGCACTTGAACAAACATTTTCCAGACAATTTGAATTGGATACAGGTGCAGATGGCTTCGTGTTATTGACGATAATTTCAGATAATTTTCAATCATTCAGTAAATCTGAACGTCTCCAACAGGTTGAGCCACTCATCCATAAAGCCGGTCTTATTCCAGGTATTCTGGAATTATACACTCCAGAAGAAGCGAAGAAGGAAGGAATAAGCATTCAAACGGCACAAAATGAACGTATTCCTGTATCCTGGCAGGATGCTGTCGATCTGCTGTCTTCTGGAAAAAGAACTCTTCTAAAAAAGCCCATTCATCCAATTAAACGGGTTGTCTTTTACTCCTATAAAGGAGGAGTTGGTCGAACAACCGCTCTCATTCAAACGGCTTTTCAACTTGCCCGAGCAGGAAAGCGGGTGGCTGTGGTTGATATGGATGTTGAGGCTCCCGCCCTGCACACTTTATTGCCACCTGTGGATACTCCCTTACAAGAAGGTCTGATTGATTATCTCTGGGAACGACAAACATGCTTTTTGAACGAACAACATCCAGCCAAAATTCATTTAAGTGGCAGTGATCAGGGAAAACGCACTGGGATTGTCTATCCTTGTACCAATGAACGTAATTTATTTATCATTCCTGCCGGGCAGATAGGACAGCGCTATCTACAACGTCTTTCCGTACTATCAACAGCGCAACTCTTCAATGCTGATGATCCTTGGTATCAATTCGAGCAAGAACTTTGGGATCAATTTCAGCCTGACATCATGCTGATTGATGCAAGAACAGGTTTGAATGAATGGGGTGGCTTATCTTTACTCCAATTAGCGGATGAGGCTTTTATTACTCTATATCCCAGTAAACAGAATACCGAAGGTGTTTCCTTTGTTCAGGAATTATTAAAAGAACTGAATGGAATCGAGGCTAAACTCATTCTTTCACCAGTACCCGAAGGGATTATTGGCAGAGAATTGGTTGAAAGGATTAAGCCCTTTTTAGGGATAAAAAAACATGGAGATAAGGATCAACCTATCCAAATCCCCTACCATCCGAATATTGCCGGAAATGATACCTTTCCCATCGAAACGGCCCTGCCCTATTATGCCGGTATAGCCAATAGTCTCTTGGAAGTCAGCGGGGTAGAAAAGACGGAGACCCTTGTTGGCCAATCTGACCGTCTGGCTCTGGTCAAGTCGCTGTTTTTTCCAGAGCCTGATGCTGCAAGTATTTTGGATGTTGATTTTGACGCTCTTTTTCAAAAGACCGATGATTTTGAACGTTGTCTTGACGATGCTGTCTGGGTTATTCGTGGGCGTAAAGGAACTGGCAAATCAACGCTCTATAAATTATTCACCCAACACCGCGAGAATGCTGAAAAACGTTCGAAAGGTCGTTTGGAAAATATTGACATTCTGTCCGCACATGGCAATAAGGATACATTCAGACCTACTGCTGATATTTTTGCCCAAATACAAAAAAAACTCCATAAGGGCCAAACTGACTGGTTGTCCTTCTGGCGGGCCTATGCTGTCCTTCGTATTTATCGTTCCTGCCCCCAATTTTCTGAAATTTTAAAAAAAGAAAAACTTGATCCTCTCTTATCTCGTTTAAAATCTTCTTTTAAAGAGAGCCCAGATACTATCTGGGCTCTGAAGCATACCAATAAACTTACTGAATTTGCTGTGGACAGTAATCTCAATGCCTCTTGTCGAGATGCATTGAGCTATTTTAATCAGTACTTGCAAACGAAAAACCAAAAGATCTGGTTATTTTATGATGATTTAGATCAGGATATTCAAGAGGATAGCCATTGGCAACAGGAAGCATTAGGTGGCCTGATGCGCTTGGTCTATGATACCAATAATCAGGACTTATATCAGATTCGTTTTAAAATATTTCTCCGAGAAGATATTTGGCGGGCTCTTGTTTTTACGAATAAAAGCCATTTTGGGGATGCACGGACTCTCACGTTACAATGGAAAAAAACTGATTTTTTTCGTTTAGCCTATCGCTTGGCTATGAGCGGTTCCAGCACCTTTAAAACCCTTTCCAACCGTATTTTACCCTTGGCGGAAAAAGATCTTGATGAGGCTGATGAAGAAACTTTGCGTCAGGCTTTAGCTCTTTTATGGGGTTTAACAGAAAAAAAGAAAAATGCCTATATTGCCCAATGGGTCTATACTCGCCTGACCGATGCCAGCGGCAATACCTATCCACGCTCTTTAACTATCCTCTTGCAAAAAGCTCGGGCCGTAGAACTGAAGGCAAATCAAACAAATGCACCTACAGATCGGTTACTTCGCTGGAGTGCCTTAACCAAGGGATTAACCGCAGCTTCAGAAGAACGTTGTAATGCTATTAAAAATGAATATGTAGAACTTACTGAATTTTTTAATTGTATTGGTGAGATAAGCTCTCTTTTTATGACCAAAGATTTGGAAATACTGTGGGGGAAAACGGTCAAGGGGGAATCGAATCAATCTTTTGATAGTTTTGTTAAAAAATTAGAAAATATTGGTCTGATAGAAAAGAAAAAAAATAGCAGTAAATTCGATTATGCTGTAGCTAATCTTTATATTGATGGTTTTGGTATTAAACGAAAGCAAGGGCAGAGGAAGTAGTTCGGCAGCGAAATATCTTCCTCATGAACAAAACTTGGTGAACACAAATGAAGCAAGTAGCGTCCCTGAAGTATGGAGTTGTTTTTAAAAAGGCTTTTTGCGACCCGGAAATTTTTTCGGCTTTTGCTCAGGATATGATCGGGCGGCCTGTCAGCATTGATTATGTGGAGACGGAAAAGGAATTTGATCCGCCTATCGGTTATGTGAAGCCCCGGTTCGACCTTTTTGCTGAAGACACCGAGCATCGACTTGTTGTTGACATTCAACATGCCCGAACAAACGATCATTATGATCGCTTTCTCTATTACCACTGTGCAGCTCTGCTGGAGCAGGTGGCTAGTTCTAAAAATTACCGTCCGCCGCTGTCCGTATTCACCCTTGTTGTCCTCACCTCAGGCGACCGCCATCAGCGGGATATTGCGGTGATTGATTTTGATCCCCATGATTTGTCAGGCAAGCCGCTCCGGGAAATTTCTCATAAGGTTATCTATCTCTGCCCGAAATACGTTTCCGAAGCAACGCCGGAGCCGTATCGGGAATGGTTGCGGGCGATCAATGACACCTTGGATGAAGAGGTGGATGAAAGCCAGTATGGTGAAGGGATTATTCAGAAGTTGTTCGAGGCCATCCGGCGGGATCACCTGTCACCGGAAGAACGGGCCAGGATGATTGAGGAGTATAATCAGGAGGAGCTTCAGCAGGCGATGTTTGAGGAAGGCAGGAATGAAGAAAAGCAGTTGATTGCAAAGAATCTGCTGTTGAAAGGAATTTCCCCTGATCTTGTGGCTGAGGCTACCGGCTTGTCGGCTTCGGAGATTGCGGGCTTGGATAAATAAGGTAGGTAGGGGATGCATCTGATAGTCAACATCATTGAACAGAAGTTGGTTTGTACTTTTGGTGGACGGCCACCGGTGCATGTCCCGCTGACAGATGCCCTTATTGCTGAACTGGAAGCTTGCTGCGACCGATATCATGACCTTCAGAGATCCGATGATGCCGCTGCGCTGTTGGCGATCGGCCAAGCCTTGTTTGCTGTCATCAATACCCAACCGGCTGAAACTCGATCATGGTTGAGTGCTACAGGTTCACGCCGTTTGACGGTTCTTACCGGGGCGAGCCCTACTCTGGAACAGCAGCTTTTTTTACATCTTCCTTGGGAAATTCTGGCTGAGAATGAACAATTTCTCACAGCTGATTTGGTTCCCTTTGAAGTGACTCGTCGGGTGGGAGAGCCTTCCCCTGATCCTTTCCACCCCCGCTATAAAGATTTGACCTTGGCCTTTATGGCGGCTGATCCTGGGTTGAACAGTGACTTGAACTATGAGGCCGAAGAACGGGCCATCTTCATCGCAACCAGGAATCATAGAAACCTCAATCTGCTGGTTGATGAATCCGGTAACCTTGAGGAGTTGAGCCGTCGCCTCTATGATGCGGGCCATTGCGATGTGCTCCATCTCTCCTGTCACGGTAGTTTTGATGCTGAACGCGGTTTTGTCCTTCATCTGGAAGATGAACAATTTGGACCGATGACGGCAACAGCCCATGATTTTGCTCAGCTGCGCCTGCATGAGCAGTTCAGCACCCTGTTCCTCTCGGCCTGTCATAGTGCGAATAACCGGGACAAGCATTCCCTGATGATTGACTTGGCCCGTTTGGGTATTGCCAACATCGTGGGGTGGGATGGCGCTGTGGCTGATGAGGATGCGACAGTTTTTGCTGAATATTTTTATCAGGCCCTTCAGAGACAAGCAACGGTGCCAGCTGCCTGTGGCCAGGCCCGACAGGCCCTGTTGGAGAAGGGGTATGCTCATTGGCATCTGGGCCGTTGCTGCCTCAGTGCGCAGGGCGGGGAGCCGCTGGTTGCAAGAGGAAAGCCGAAAAGCCAACGGCGCAAGGGCAAACCCTGCCATGAATTGTTGGACAAGAAAAAGCAGGAGGTACGGGTCGCCAGCCGGGAAACCTTTGTGGGCAGGCGGCGACAGACCAAGGAGGCCCTCCGGGTCTTTGCGGAACAGAACTATGCCGGAGTGCTACTCTATGCCATCGGTGGAAGCGGCAAATCAAGCCTAGTGCTTAGTCATAGCTAAGTTTTAGGGTTGTTGTCTTAAGGTAAGCCCCGAAGACTAATCGGGGGCGACACGTTTAACCCTAAATTTTAGACTTTACTAAGCACTAGCAGCGCGGATTGCGGATCGTCTGGAGCCGACTTTTAAGGCCGCTGTGCTGTACAGAAATTATCAGCCCTTTGATGTGCTGCAAACTCTGGAGGCTGCGGCAAGAGGGACGAAAGAGGAGGTTAATTTTCTGGAACTCATTGCCTTTTTGCAGGCCCGGGCCGACAGCTTCAAAAATATTCTGCTTGATCTGCTGGAAGGGGTGTTTGATCAGCAGCCAATTCTTCTGGTTCTGGATGATCTGGAGCAGCATGTCCTGGAAGAATTATCCGAAGACCGGAAGGAAGCTGAGGTGAAGTCGGAGTATCAGGCAACCTTGACCGCCATTATTGAAGCCTTTGATGAGGCAGATACCGAATCCCGTTTATTGCTCACGTCCCGTTATAAGTTTGTTTTGCAGAATCGCTATGGCGATGATGTGGCCGCAAGGCTGAAGGCCATTAATGTTCCCGATATGACAGAGACGGAACTGAAGAAGCACTGGCTGGCCTTGCAGGAGACGGCTCAGAGGGAAAGAGAAGAGGGTGAGCAGGACAACCGGTATTTGCAACGGATCTATGATGCTGGTAAAGGCAATCCCGGTTTGCAGCATCTGCTTTTTCAGCCCTTGCTCAAAGGGGAAACCGTTGCGCTTGACCGGGCCTTGGAAAGGATTGACGATTACCGGGCCACGCAAACTGAGCAGAGTGATTTGTCTGTTCAGAGTGATTTGTCTGTTGATGATCTGGATAAATACTTGCAGCGTATTGCCTTAGAGATCTACAGCAGGGCCTTGAGTTATACGGAGTTGCAGTTGTTGCGATTGTTGACCCTGTTTGATTTTCCGGTGCCGGAAGAGTTGTTGCTTCAGGCAGGTCCCAAGGTTGGGATTGCTGATTCGGTAACGGCCTTGCAGCGGCTGGATAATTTCGGTCTGCTGAATTATTGGTCTGAGAAAGGGTTGAAGGAGCATATTTCCTGTTATGGCTTGGCTGGAAAGGTGGTTGAGACACTGGACAGAGAAGACCGGGATTTTTTGGCGAAGATTTGTGCGCCACTGCTCTGGCGGATTTGGTTCAAGGATTTTTTGAAGCATGTGCCGGAGACGGAGACACTTAAGGAAAAGCATTAATTTTATATTCTTTCAATCATTTTTCCCAACAAATATAGAGGAGAACTACCGCTCTCCGGTGAAACAGAGCAGCGAAGGATTGCTGCCCTGCATCGGCTTTGCATTCGGAATTGTTCAGTAGATTGGGAGGAAATCGGGTTTGATGCGGATACTTTTATCAATTATCTTGAGTTATCGCTCACCGATTGGTTAATAAATTTAATAATTGAATTAATGTATTTATATTTAATAACAGTAAATTACGCCCTTGTTGAGTAAAATCAACCTGTTAAAGCTTTTGCTGTAAATACAAAGAGATGTGTGAATTATCAATTAGGAACTATTATTTATTTACTTCCTCTGATACTTAAAGAATACCTCTGTAAATACGGCCATGCTTCAAGAACATCTCAGCAACTAAGGTCAAAAACACAGGCTATTTTCGCAAGATGCTGTTTAATCGTTGTTTTGCTAATTAATTATATACATTTTTTATTAACCAATCGGTGAGTTATCGCTTTCACTTCATGTTTTTGAAAAATTACGAGTGAGCAGCAACGCGTTGGAAGGACTATCCACCTTTAAATTTACTGAGCTGCATAAGGTTTTTGATGAAGAGCGGAGTAAGTTTGAAAAAATTATAAAAGAACATTCACAGGGTGTGCAGGGTGTTATTGAGCTGTTATTCAAACAGGTCTGTTCAGAGTGATTTGCGTTCTGTTGATGGATCTGGATAAATACTTGCAGCCGTATTGCCTTAGAGATCTACAGCACGGCCACCCCAATCCTGCATCTGGCTGGCAGCCCTCGCCAAAGTCATCAGCGATGACGACCCCATAGAAACCCTTGAGCAATTCCCGGAATGGAGTGAAGCCAATGACTGAAATAGAATTTCGCCTTCCCAAAGATGACCCGGCCCTGGAAGCAGCTGTAGCAGAATTTATCCAGGCAGAATTTCAGCAGACTGCCCAGTTTACCCCGGAGCCGCCGCCTGCTGGAGAGCATAAAGGCCTGGTTGAACTGGCATGGCAGCTTGTTGTGATTGCGGCCACCATTGAAGGCACCCTTCAGTTTGCCGAACGGGCCAAGCGGATGGAGCGGGTTAAAAAGCTGCTGGCAATCATTCAGGTCAGCGGGAAACCCGTGTACCTGAAAATTCGCGGCAAAGCGGTTGACTTGGCAAAATTATCCGTGGATAAAGTGATGGATTTGCTGGCCGAAGATAACGATGATCAGGAGAAAGCAGGATAATTAATCAACAGACCAATGAGAAAACTTGTCTGTTTAGATTCGTCCATGATGATCCCAGAGAAAATTTTGAACAAATTTCGGAATAGAGTATTCTGGAAAAGAGTACGAAGAGAAGTAAAAGTGTGCAGGGTCTAAGCAGGAGGTGCAACAATGGCTATGACATTTGAACAGGTGGTTGATACCGTGAGACAGTTTTCACCGAAACAACGGGAGATCCTGAGCGATCTGATGGATAAATGGGAAACTGAAGCTGTGCGGCACGAAATTGCTAGAGATGCCCAGGAATCTTTGACGATGTTCCGCCAAGGAAAACTCAAACCCCAATCAGCACAGAATGCGATTACAGAACTTCGAGAATATCTGGATGAGCAGGAATGAAACGAGAACTGATTGTAACAACGAAGTTCAAACGGGCCTTCAGAAAATTTGTCCGCCGCGATAAAAAACTACAAAAAAGCGTTGAGATTACTCTTGAACAGATGCAGGAGGATATTTTTTTCATCATCACTGAATACACATAAACTGAGCGGGACCTTGGAAGGACTACGGGCGTGCAGTTGCGGTTACGACTGCCGGATTGTGTTTTCGCTGGAACAAGCTACTGATACTGAACTTCTTGTCCTGCTTGATATCGGTAAGCATGATAGCGTTTACTAGATTTATAGAACCAGGTAAACAGTAATGAAAAAAGTAGCGTCCCTGAAATACGGAGTTGTTTTTAAAAAAGCTTTTTGCGACCCAGAAATTTTTTCCGCATTTACTCAGGATATGATTGGGCAGCCTGTGAGCATTGATCATGTGGAGACGGAAAAAGAATTTGATCCGCCCATCGGCTATGTGAAACCCCGCTTCGACCTTTTTGCCGAAGACACCGAGCATCGGCTTGTTGTTGATATTCAGCATGCCCGATCGAACGACCACTATGATCGCTTTCTCTATTACCACTGTGCAGCCCTGTTGGAACAGGTAGCAAACTCCAGAAATTACCGTCCGCCGCTAACCGTGTACACCTTAGTTGTTCTCACCTCAGGCGACCGTCACCAGTGCGATATTGCTGTGACTGATTTTGATCCGCACAACTTGGCGGGGAAACCTCTTTTGGAGATTCCCCACAAGGTGATTTACCTCTGCCCGAAGTACGTTACAGAAAGTACTCCTGAGCCGTACCGGAAATGGTTGCGTGCTATCAACGACACCCTTGATGAAGAGGTGGATGAGAGCCAGTATCCTAAAGGAATCATTCAGAAGCTGTTTGAATCCATTCGGCGGGACCAGCTGTCGCCGGAGGAGAGGGCCAGGATGATTGAGGAGTATAATCAGGAGGAACTTCAGCAGACAAAATATGAAGAAGGCGTTAAAGAGGGTGAAAAGAAGGAGAAACAGTTGATTGCAAAAAAACTGCTGCTGAAAGGAGTTACCTCTGATCTTGTGGCTGAGGCTACTGGTTTGTCAGCTTTGGAGATTGCAGAGTTGGAAGAGGCTGAAAAGTCCTAGCGCCATCAAGAATCACCATGCCAACTCGTAAACGAAATTTCCGAATCACCCCGGAGCAATACCATGCCCTACAGCGATTTTACCGTAAAAAAAGTACAAGAGGTTTTTCAAGTTAAGCTGCACGAGACAACGGGCTTGTTTGCCGATCTTCCCAAGAAAGAGGCGAGTTCGCATCTCCTTGAAACGCTCAGGGAGAACGTTTCGCTGGCAGCCGCGATCAATACAGAAAAGGCCCGTTCTGAGCTTATTATCGCTCCGATTTTGGTTGAGATCAAAAAACAGCATAAGGGAGACCTGAGTCTTTTTTCCGGGGTTGAGCTGACTGTTGATCGGGACAAGGAACTGAACGGTTTTTGTGATTTTCTTCTCAGCCGTTCATCAGAACAGCTGTATATTCGCTCGCCTATCGTGATGATTGTTGAGGCGAAAAATGAAAATATTATGAGCAGTCTGGGGCAATGTATCGCCGAAATGATTGCAGCTGAGATCTTCAACGAGCAGGAAGGCGAAAGCATTGACAAAAGTTACGGGGTTATCACCTCGGGTAACCTTTGGAGATTTCTTAAACTCGAAGGGCAGGACGTGTATATTGATCTTGATGATTACGGAATCAAGGAGCTGGGCGAAATTCTCGGTATTTTGTCCGCAATGGTTGAGCTGAAGGCCTGAGTCAGTACGAAAAAGAACATAAGATAGAAAGAAATACAACAACCTAAACCCTCATTACTTTGAATATACTCGCCCATGTCCTTTGAACGTTTTGTCAGCTTCCGCTATTTGCGAGCCAAGCGCAAGCAAAAATTTATTTCCCTGATCTCGGTTATCTCCGTGCTCGGAGTTGCTGTAGGCGTGATGGCTCTGATTGTTGTTCTCTCCGTCTATACCGGTTTTACCGAGGGCCTACGGGACCAGATTATCGGCATCAACGCCCATGTTATGATTCATCGTCTGGGCAGTGGGATCGCTGATCCTGCTCAGTTGCAAGCGGATGTTGAGGCCGTCAATGGTGTGCAAGCTGCAACCCCAAATATTTACGGTCAGGCCCTGATTATTTCTGGGAAGTATTCATCGGGGATAGCGGTTCGTGGTATTGATCCTGCGACCGCAGGAAAGGTGCTTAATCTGGAATCCAAGATGGTCAGCGGTAGGTTGATCGACTTGGCTAATGATTCTGGTCTGCCCCTGATTTTTCTTGGTAGGGAGCTGGCAAGCCAGTTACGGGTGGATCTGGGCTGGAAGATTCGTTTGCTCTCGCCCAATGGGACCCTGACTCCTATGGGGGTGCTACCCAAGGTGCAGACCTGTGTGGTCGGCGGAATCTTTGCTACGGGTATGTATGAATACGACTCCACCATCGGGTTTGTCCATGTAGAGACAGCTCGTCGACTTGTCGGGATTGACGGTGGCGGTGTACAAAGTCTTGAGTTACGGGTGAAGGATATTGATAAGGCCGATGCCGTGGCTGCGGCAGTCCGGGAGCATATCGGGCCTTCTTATCTGGTACGGGATTGGAAACAGGCCAATCAGAATCTTTTTGCGGCACTGAAGCTGGAAAAAATCGGTATTTTTATCGCCTTGGCACTCATTATTCTGGTGGCTTCTCTAAATATTATCAGCACTCTGGTTATGGTGGTAATGGAGAAGACGAAGGATATAGCGATCCTTAAGTCTATGGGAGCCAGCACAGGTTCCATTATGCGTATCTTCTTTTATCAGGGTGCCGTAATCGGTTTTACTGGCACTGTGCTTGGAGTCGGTGCAGGATTGGGGCTTTGTTCCCTGCTCAAGCGCTATAAGATTATTGAACTGCCCAGCAATGTCTATCCCATGTCCACCCTGCCCATCAAGGTCGTGCCTGATGATATAGCGGTTGTCGCCATTGTTGCTGTCCTGATAACTCTACTTGCAACCCTTTATCCCTCCTGGAAGGCATCCAGGATACGACCGGCTGATGCCTTGACCTATGAGTAAAGGGGCCGTAGCTGCTGTAGGAGCGAACCCCTGTGTTCGCCCTTTTATATCGGGCAGACACGGGGATCTGTCCCTACAGCCCGGTGACGAAAACGAAGTTTTTATTTTTTGGGAAATCCCAAACATGTTATGCGTACAGAACATATAGAAACAAAATCTGTCCTCCTTCAGGCTGTCAATATCCATAAAAGCTACGGAACAAAAGAAAACCCGGTTGAGGTGCTGCGGCGGGTGAACTTGGAGATTACGCCCGGTGAGATGTTAGCTGTTGTCGGCGCTTCCGGATCAGGAAAAACCACTCTTTTGCAGATCCTAGGCAGTCTGGATGTTCTGGATAAGGGTGAAATTTGGTTTGCTGGCAAGGGACTGAATGAGCTCTCAGAGAATCAATTGGCAACGCATCGGAATAAAAACATTGGCTTTATTTTTCAGTTTCATTATCTGCTCCCGGAATTTTCTGCGCTGGAGAACGTGATGATGCCCGGCTTAATCGCGGGCCTTCCGAGCAAAAAACTGGAGGAGGATGCGCTCCGGTTGCTGGAGCAGGTCGGACTGGGACATCGGGTTCAACATCGCAGCGGTGAGTTATCCGGTGGGGAGCAGCAGCGGGTAGCCCTCGCTAGAGCTTTGATTATGCAACCTGTTCTTTTATTGGCTGATGAGCCCACCGGCAACCTGGATTCGGCCAGCGGTCAGCAGGTTTTTGCATTGCTCACAGAGCTCTGTCAGACCCGCTCCATGTCCGTGGTCATGGTGACCCATAATATGGAATTAGCCGGAGCTATGGATCGTTGTTTAACCTTGAAAGATGGGCAGTTGGAATAGTGCTTAAAAAAGTTGTAAAAGTAGAGAGATAAATTATTTGTCGGCCTGTCTCAGGCGCTCCTTGTCTTTATGGAAAAAGAGCGGCAAATTGCGAAAAAGTATCCCGGAAGAAAGGAAGATTTTCAGGGGTATTCGGTTATTCGTTGTTTTTGTTGATTTCTTCTGTTCAGAAGCAGTATACTGTCAAAGTGAATTAAAGGGATGAACGAACAGAGTTGTTCCATCAAAAAATAAAAAAGGTGACTTTCCGGAGAATACATGGACGATCAATCACAAAATAATCAAAAAAACAGACCGCAAGATCCTACCTTGCTGCCGATACCGAAAGAATTACCCATCCTCCCCCTGCACGGGTTTGTCTTTTTTCCGGGCATGGGCTTTCCGCTCCAGATTGCCAGTGCCACCTCCAGACAGTTGGTGGACGAGGCTATGAAAGGCGATCAGATGATCGGCTTGGTGCTCTGTCATAAAAAACAGGTGGAGGATAACGACATTATCTCCAGTGCTGACCTGCATCGAGTCGGTGCAGTGGGCTATGTTCACAAGGTGTCAACCACCGAAGAGGGCTATTATCAAGTTCTGGTCAGTGGTATTCATAAGCTCAGCGTTGACAAGTTCACTCGGGAAATGCCGTATATCAAAGGCGAGATAAGTATTCTTCCGATGGAGGTGAATGACCAAGATCACGAGACCGAGGCCCTGGTTCTCGGCATTCGGAATGAGTTTAAAAAACTCGGCGAGCTGATCAAGCTGCCTGCGGAAATCATGGCCACTATGGATGCGATTTCTGATCCCTACCATGTCGGCTACCTGGTTTCTTCTCAGTTGAACCTCCGGGTTAATAAGGAACAGGAAATACTTGAGATCGTTGAGGTTAACCTGCTCCTGCATCGAGTTGCCCGTGAACTGAATAGGCGGGTGAACACCGCTGAGATGAGCAATAAGTTGCAGGAAGATATCAAGAAGGATATGGACGGCAAGCAACGGGAATTTTTTCTCCGCCAGCAGATGCAGGCCATCCGCAAGGAATTGGGTGAAGAGTCTGACGGCAAGGTGGAGCTGGAAGAGCTGCGGGAACGTGCTGCCGAGGCTGGCCTGAGTGAGGAAGCGAACAAGGCTGTTGAAAAAGAGCTGACGCGTTTGGATCGAATTTCTCCTTCCTCCCCGGAATATTCTGTCTCCCGCAATTATATTGACTGGATTCTGGATCTGCCCTGGAGCACATCCACCCAAGATACCTTGGATTTCAACAAGGCAGAACAAGATCTGGAAGAGGAGCATTACGGACTTGAAAAGATCAAGAAGCGGATTCTGGAATTCTTGGCTGTCCGCAAGCTGAAAAATGATATCCACGGTCCGATCCTCTGTTTGGCCGGTCCTCCGGGCGTAGGTAAGACCTCGCTGGGACAGTCCATTGCTCGCACCATGAATCGCAAATTTTCCCGTATGGCCTTGGGCGGTATGCGTGACGAGGCTGAAATTCGTGGGCATCGACGAACCTACATCGGTGCGTTGCCCGGTCGTATTATCCAGAATCTGAAAAAGGTGGGTGCCAATAACCCGGTTATCCTTCTGGATGAGATCGACAAACTGGGCAATGATTTTCGCGGCGATCCCGCTTCTGCTCTGCTGGAAGTCTTGGATCCAGAACAGAACTCTACCTTTACCGATCATTATCTGGATATTGAATTTGATCTGTCTAAGGTTATGTTTATCGCCACAGCTAATATGCTGGATACCATTCCTGGGCCTCTTCGGGACAGGATGGAAGTGGTGCAACTTTCCAGTTACACGGAAAATGAAAAGCTGGCCATTGCTCGTAAATATTTGCTGAAAAAGCAGTTGAAAGAACATGCTCTCACGGATGAAAATCTGGAAATGGACGATGAGGCTCTGTTAGCTGTTATTCGCTCCTATACCAGAGAAGCAGGCGTGCGTAATCTGGAGCGTCAACTGGCGGCCATCTGTCGTGGCGTTGCAGCTAATCTCGCCCGAGGCTGGACTGAGAAGACCGTGGTTACAGCGGATAATCTGTACGACTTCCTCGGAGTAGTGAACTATACCTCGGAGATGAAGGCCCGCACCTGGGGACCGGGACTCTCCACCGGTCTGGCCTGGACCCCGGTGGGCGGCCAGATTCTTTTTATTGAAACTTCGAAGATGAAAGGTAAGGGTGGTCTTGCCTTGACCGGTAAGTTGGGCGATGTCATGAAGGAATCTGCTTCTGCGGCTCTGACCTATATCCGTTCCAATGCTGTTTCCTTAGGAATTGACGAAGATGTTTTTTCTCAGTTTGATCTCCATGTCCATGTGCCGGATGGTGCTACACCCAAGGACGGACCTTCAGCCGGTGTGGCCATGGTCAGCTCTCTGATCTCAGTGATCAGTGATCGGACAGTCCGCCAGGATGTGGCCATGACCGGTGAAATCACCCTGCGTGGTGATGTGCTGCCGGTGGGCGGTATCGCAGAAAAGGTTTTGGCCGCCTTACGAGCCGGAATCAATGAACTGGTGTTGCCGGTTATCAATGAAAAGGATGTGTTGGAGATTCCGGAAGAGGTTCGCGAAGGCGTTATTTTCCATTATCCGCACACCATTGAAGAAGCTCTGGAGTTTGTTCTGGAGAAAGAGACGGATAGCTAATGCTTGGTTGGTTTAAGAAGAAACTCTCAGGGAAAAAGGAAGAATCAGCGGTCGAGGAGACCGCTGTTCAGCTTGATGCTGCTGAGGAACTTGAGACCTCTGCTTCTCCCTCGTCTCCTGTAACAGGGGAGAAAAAGCCGGAAAAAGAACCGGAGAAAGATGCGACTGAGTTTGCCTCGGCTGCCGAAAAACTTGCTCCGGTGGTGGAAGCCGAGGTAGATCCACCGGCTGAAGGACATGCCGGTGGGCAGGAGCAGGAAAAACCGCAGCGCTCTATGTTTAAGCGATTGCGGGAGCGGCTAGGTAAAAGCCGGAACCATTTTGTTCATCGTTTGGACGATCTCTTTCGCGGCAGGAAAGAGATTGACCAGGAGTTGTTTGACGAGTTGGAAGAAATCCTGATCACGGCTGATCTCGGGGTGAATACGGCAATGGAACTGCTTGATGCGGCCAAGAGCAGCGTGAAACGGCAGGATCTCAGTGATCCCCAGGCTTTGAAAGAAGTTTTACGCGACAAGATTCTTTCTTTTCTCCAGGAATCCGACCAAGCAGCTGAATTGGTTTTGCCGGACTCGGGTCCCTTTGTTATCATGGTGGTCGGGGTTAACGGAGTGGGTAAGACCACGTCCATCGGCAAGATAGCCTCTAAGTTTTCCAAGGCTGGGCAATCCGTCCTCTTGGTGGCCGGTGATACCTTCCGGGCTGCGGCTATTGATCAGCTTAAGATTTGGGGTGATCGGATCGGGGTGGAGGTGGTTGCCGGACCAGCGAAATCCGATCCTTCCTCTGTGGTTTTTGACGGTGTTGCTAAGGGGGTGGCCAAGGATTATGATGTGGTCATTATCGATACTGCCGGTCGTCTGCACACCTCTGTCAACCTGATGGCAGAGCTGGAAAAGATCAAACGGGTGGTCGGTAAGAACCTGTCAACCGCTCCCCATGAGGTGATGTTGGTGGTTGATGCCACCACGGGCCAGAATGCGATTTCCCAAGCCAAGATGTTTAATGAGGCCGTGGGTATTACTGGTCTGACCTTGACCAAATTGGACGGCACAGCCAAGGGCGGTATTGTCGCCAATATCTGCCATGAATTAAAAATTCCGGTTCGTTTTATCGGTATCGGTGAGCAGGTGGACGATCTGCGGGATTTTGATCCTGAAGAGTTTGTTGATGCCTTGTTCAGCGTAGAGGGGGGGAGTTAATCCACTGATCAGACTCCCTGATCTCCTCTCCCTATCCCTACAACCTTTTTCCCTTCCTTCCCCATGCAACGCCAGTACAGCTATAACAGCAACCAGCCGGGCTGCGGCGGTTGTCTTCTTATCGTTATCCTCATCCTGCTGGCCACCGGTGGCTGGCAGGCTGTGGGGAGTTTCTTTTCCGTTCTTATCTACACCGGCTTATTCGGGGTAATCGCTCTCGCTGCGGCTTTTTTCGGCTTTACACGGTATATCAAGAGCCGAGCCGCAGCCTATGCGAAATCCCAGACCGAAAGCCATAACCGCTTTGTTTTTCTTCTGGTCAATATTTTGGTCTGTGTTGCCAAGGTAGACGGTCGTTTCACCAAGTCCGAACTGCAGACTATGCTGAATTTTTTCCAGCACTCGCTTCATTATAATCAGGAGCAGATGTACTGGGTCAAGCAGCTGATCAAGGAGGCTCGGGATACTGAGCAGGATCTAGATGCGCTGCTCACGGAATTTCGCAATAGTTTTGCCTATGAACCTCGCCTGATCCTGCTGGAGCTTATTTACCAGCTTGTTTTTGCTAAGAAACCGGTCAATGAAGGAGAGCTTCATCTCGCCCGCAAGATTGGTGATTTTCTCGGTATTCGTGAGTATGAGCGACAGACTATTGAAAATAAATACCGATACGGGCATCAGTACCAGCGTGGTGGTGCTGGAGGTGGTGCGCCTTCCGAGCAGCAGTATTGCACCGTGCTGGGGGTGACTTCCGAGACGGAATTTCCTGTGATCAAAAAGGCCTATCGTAAGCTTTCTATGCAGTATCACCCAGATAAGGTGGCTCATCTGGGCGATGAGTTCAAGGGGGTGGCTGAGGAGAAGATGAAGGAGATCAATGCGGCGTATGATTATTTTCGGAAGAAGTATGATGGGAGTTAGGGGGATAGCGATTTGACTGTACTAGCGAAATTTATAGTGTTTTTTAAAAGAGGCATGCCTGATGAGCGTTAAGGAGACGAAACAAAATCAAGAAAGAAGATCTACTTTAAGCTTAAGAAACTTGTTCCTTGATCCAAATAACTACCGTTTCATTGGTTCAGAAGTATACGTGAAAGTCGATGAATCTGATGTGCTGATGGGTGACGTTCAACGTCGTACGACCTCACTTATCCTAGGTAAGAATGCTGAGTATGTCCGTGACTTGGTAGATAGTTTTAAGAAAAATGGCTTTCTGCCGGTTGATCAGATACAGGTACGACGTGTAGAAGATACTGGGAAGTTTATTGTAGTTGAGGGTAACCGTCGTGTTGCTTGCTTAAAGTACTTGCAGTCTCGCTTTGAGGCTGAAGGTTTTCATTTAGGTAAGTTGGATCCTGAGGTTTTTTCAAAAGTTCCTGTTGTTTATTATAATGATGCGGATGACGCTCATCATCTAATTTTAATGGGTTTGAAGCATATCAGCGGGAATAAAAAATGGCCAGCCATTAATCAAGCGAAGCTGATTCGCACCCTTAACGAAGAAAAACAGATGTCTCCTGAAGAAATTCATCAATCTTTAGGAGTCAGTAAGCAAGAAACAAATGCAACTTTAAAAACATTAGCACTCATAGATACATATATTAAAAGTGACTATGGAGATCAATTCGAGTCTGATAAATACTCTATATTTAGAGAAATAATCCGAAATCGTAAAATTCGGAGCTGGCTTCTCTGGGATGATAGCCACAAAAAAGTAGATAACGTTGAAAATCTTGAAAGACTATTTTCTTGGATATCTGAAGAAGAAGAGTTGGGGGATGATGAAACGACTGACGATTTAATGGCAAATGGCCAGAAGTTGGAAGCAGTGATTGAGACCTCAAAGCAGATCAGAGAACTGGCTAAGATTATTGATGATGATAAGGCTTTAGATAATTTAGACACAACCCGTAATCTGACAGAAGCAACATTGGCCAGTGAAGTTCTTGGGAAGAATCAAGTTAAAAATGCGCTTTCTATTATTGGTCAAGAAATTAATACTGTTTTTAATATGTCTAAACTGATCTCTGACTCAGATCGAACAGATATTCATGAATATTCAGATAAGCTGAAAAGTCTTTTAGAGATTGGGGTTAAACAAAGTATTTCAGCATCAATGAGAACTTCATTTCTTGATTCTGAAAATGATAACAAGATCTCCAGTATTCATATTTCACAGTTTAGGAGATTTAAGGAGACTTCACTGGATAATTTATCAAGGGTGAACCTCTTTGCAGGAATTAATAATGCAGGAAAAACAACTTTGCTTGAATGCATAAAATTACTATGCGACCTCAATAATCCAAAATCATTTATAGAGTTAATTCGACGAAGGGCGAAAATCCCTTCCGAAGAAGTGAATATGGAATGGTTTGTTGAACAAATTCCAGATGTGGCGATTACGGCTCAATTTGACCAAAAGCCTGTTGTGTTGAAATTGACTCGGGAATCTTCGTCAGTTGACGACATGACGTATTATCTTCAAAGTGCCTGCTTTGATATCCAGTATGGAGAACGCGCATTCTCATCAGAAACACATTTTTTTGAAAAATATCCACAAAGAACGGAAGGTGAGATAGCTTCTCTTTGTCCCTCTGTTTTTGCTAGCCCGTTTAGCGGATTAGATCCAGGACTCTTAAAAGAGTGTCATAGCAAAAGTTTGAAGGAAGGGAGTAAGGGGGTAATTGTTGAATTCTTAAGAGCTTACGTTGATGCTGGTATTCGTAATATCGAACAGGATGATTTTGGCCGTTTCACGGTTATTCACGAGAACATTAACCCTAATCCAGATCTAACGATATTTGGAGAAGGTCTTCAGCGAATTTTTAAGATAGGGCTTCTGTTTGCTGGAGCTAAAAATGGGGTGGTGATTATTGATGAGCTTGAAAATGCCATCCATGCATCTCTTCTCCCTAAGTTGGTAAAATTAATCAATGAGCTTTCTCTGAAATTTAATATCCAGGTATTCATTAGTTCTCACAGCAAGGAGTGTATAGATGCCTTTGCAAAATCTGAAAATATTCCTGAAAAAGATCTCTCAGCTTACAGTCTCGTGGAGTCAGAAGGAGAAATAGAGTGCTTTTATTTTTCAGGCGAGAGAATGCATAAGTTAGTCGATAGCATTTCATTTGATTTACGTGGGGAGGTTTCTGGATGAAACTTCTCTTTGTTATCTGCGAAGGGCCTCACGATGCTCAGTTTATTGGGCGTTTACTTCAGGAATCCGGGAAATACGAGAGCTATAATGAGCAGCTTAAAAACTATCCTTCCCCTCTTAAGGAATTTATTTCTGGGAAATACACCAGCCAAAGGATAGATGAAATCCGTATTGGAAAACCAAAATTTCCGCTGGTTCCAATTTGCGTCTATAAAATGCTTGAAGGTGATCATATAGTTCTTCCCGTTTCAATGGGCGGAATGGATAAATATAGACAAGCTATTGAATTTGTAAAAGAAACACTTGACTCCTTTGCTTCGGATGTTCTAAGGCAATCCAAGAGCGTTATAGAATCTGTTTCGTTTCTGTTTGTTTATGACGCAGATTCGCGTGGTGTTGATGAGACCAAAAAACTATTCATAAAGCGTTATAATGAATCTCTCTCGTTACAGGATGATTTCCAAAGGGAACAATGGGCAGGAACTGGAAGTAAATATGCTCTTTTTATTTTTACAGGTAATGATGGAGACACTGGAACACTAGAAGATAATTTGCTGATGTTGTTTAGACAAAATGATAATGAATGGGTTGATGCCTGTGATCAGCATATTCAAGATAGATTTGAAAGCATGGCGAATGGTGGTGACGAAACGGCTCATATAGCAAAAATTAACAAGGCCGTATTAACGAGCTGTGGGCAGATCGAAAAAGCCAACGCTGGTTATGCTTTGACAGTTGTCGTACGCGATACAAAGTTGCTAAAAGGGGCCATTGATTTTTCTGATCAACAAACACCATGGTCAAAATTGCTGAATCTTATAAACGGAGCATTTTAATGCTAACACCTACTGCAGTGATACTGAAAAAAGACGAAGAAAGTCGAGCTTGATAGATAAAAAAGATTGGAGAAAGGGAGATAAAAAAGAAATCGATTCGTCCGAGGCCTTTAAAAGGATGTATGTCTTTAAAGACCATTTGAATTTTGAGGTTGTTCCGGCTGGCTGATATCCAGATGAAAAGAAAGATCTCTGATTGATGAGCTGCTCGTCGAGTAAGATGCGCTTGCACATCATGCGCATCAAGACGGCTCCGCACAATCCGAAATTCACCAACTCTGTACCACATTCCCCCCCAATAATTATTCCATCCTCAAGGCAATCAAAAGCAGCCTGAATCTCGACGATATTAGACTTGTTTCCTTTTGAAAAATTGGTAAACTTAGGTCTAAATAACCGGAAAATAGGGCCTTAAGTTAAATGAGCGTTTTCGTTTTGTCTGTGGGCACAATCTTCACGTAATTTCAGCTGAATACCCCCCTTTGGTGTATAAAAGTGTATCGTCGTAATGCAGTATTTGTTGTTACAGAGGAACATTCCTGTCCTTTGTATCAGGTAGAAGATGAATTTATAATACGTGATTCAACAATCTCTGCCGGAGGGAACAAGGACCTCTGTGTGTGGCTCGTGCAGGAACTGATAACGGCAATGGATGACTGTAATCTCCTAAAGCATCGTCTTGCCCAGCCGGGCGCGAGGCAAATTAAATTTGAGTGCGGCGGATGTACCGGGTTGATTCGATTTGAATACAAAAAGAAGGTCGTCTATTCAACTTTACAGATGAATCTTCTTGAGGCCTCGAAAAAACGTGCTGAAAGTCAGCTTGTAGGGAAGTTTTTCGATCTTTTTCGGGGAATGGAACTTTTTGAATCTCTTGATGATTTCGATCTGCAAGATCTGGCTCTCCTGATGAAATTGGAAAAATATCCGGTCAATAATATAGTTCGTGAATCCGGCACAGTGGGCTCTCATCTTTATGTTATTTTAGCCGGAGAAGTGAGTGTGGTGCGGGAAGATAACGGTGTGATTGCCGAACTCGGACCGGGAGATATTTTTGGCGAGATGAGTCTGCTTTCCGGCGAATTGACCTCTGCTTCGGTGCATTCAAAGACACCTGTGGAATTGGCCTCGTTAAAAGCAATGGACTTTAAGCGTATCCTTTCTACTTACCCGGTTTTGCAGATCTTTTTCTATCGTATTCTCGTTGAGCGTGTGCAGAAAAATACGCTTCGGGCCGGAAACATCACTTCCGGCATGAACGGTGAACTCGCGGATATTAACTCGGTGGAACTTTTTCAATTGATCAATTCCGGCGGTAAAACCGGGAAGGTTGATTTTATTTTTGAAGAATGCAAGGCTCTTATTCTATTCAATGCCGGAGAAATAGTGTATTGCAAATGCGGTGAACATGAAGGGAAAAATGCTATATTTTATATACTTGCAAGGAGGGGAGGGCATTTCTCGTATACCAAGGGGCTTTCTGAGGAGGAAAAAAAATTGCCGGTTCTCGGAGGATTTATGGGGCTGATCATGGAGGGGTTGCGCCGTATAGATGAAAAAGAAGCTGGAGAGGAGGGGCAGGGTGAGCTATAGCGTATTGCCGTGCCGGATACAACTGGATTAGATAACCACTAAGGTTATCCCGCGATTACCCCTGTTGAGGTCACGGTGTTGACGAAGAAAGGGAAAACGACGCACAAGGTTACGCCCGGAACCGTTGCCAGTACTGAAGTTTTCACCGGCTAACACATCATTAATTTCGCCGCGATACTTGAGGAATTGCAATTTTTCCCGAATTTCCTCCCTGATTGCCCCACCGCGACCCGAAGAACCGTAACCGTGAATCAAGGT
Organism: Candidatus Electrothrix laxa; assembly: GCA_942492895.1. GTDB lineage: Bacteria > Desulfobacterota > Desulfobulbia > Desulfobulbales > Desulfobulbaceae > Electrothrix > Electrothrix laxa. Next base: position 1,926,186 of record OW818652.1, on the reverse strand, counting down.
GAGCACACGGCAGCCTTCCTTTTTGGCCTGCTTCAGTTCGCGCTCAAGTCGACCCAAGGCTTGCTCAACTGTGGGCATACCCCGCTTTAGTTTGACGGCCCGGTGGGGTATGCCTTGTCCGGGAGCTGAAAATTTCAGCTCAGACTCGCAAAAAGGACAACGGCTGATACCCGAGTCAACCTCGTTACCGCAGACTTCACAGAATAGTTCCATGCCGTTATCGCCTGCGCACCTCAATCATGTCCGGCATTTGCTGGAGATGGGTCAGCAGCTTTTGCAGATGGGTTCTATCAGTAATTTCCAGCACAATTCGAAATTCAGCAATATTCTCCGAGGTTGTCCGAGAGCTGAACTCAATAACATCGGCATCATCACCGGAGATCAGCGAGCTGATATCAGCCAGCAGGTTTTTTCGGTCTTCGGCCCGCAAAAAGAGCTCTGTTCGGTGTCTACCCTGCATATCGTTGGACCAGTCGACCTCAACCCAGCGAACCGGGTCTGTGGCCAGCAGGCTTGGACAGTCGGCCTTATGCACGGAGATTCCTACCCCGGTGGTAATAAAACCAATAACCTGATCGCCCGGCACTGGTTTACAGCATTGACTAATTTTGATGAGCATATCATCGACGCCGTCAATCTGGACCGCACCCTTGGCGCTGGGCGCAGGTTTCTGCGGTCCTGCCTCAATGAGTTGCTCTAGCAGTTCTTCTACCTGGCTTTGCTCTTCCTGTTGTTGAACCTCTTTGGGGATCAGGGCATGTTCAAAATGGCGGGCAGTAATTGCTCCTGTTCCAACCTTGGCCAGCAGGTCATCCAGAGAGTTACAGCGCAGTTCTTCCAGTAAGAAACGGATGTGGCCGCTCTTTATCAGTTTTTTCAGGCTGGTATCAAGCTTTTTTAACTCCCGTTCACAGATCTCCCGCCCTTCCTCCAGCGTTCTTTCTTTGTCCTCTTTTCGCAGCCATTGCCGGATTTTTGCTCGGGCACGACTGGTCTTGACCAGTTGCAGCCAAGCCCGTTTCGGGTGTTGGTTCTTTGAGGTGATGATCTCGACAATGTCACCATTTTGCAATTCATACTTTAACTGCACCAGACGACCGTTGACTCTGGCACCGGTACATCGGTCGCCGACAGCAGTATGGATGGCATAGGCAAAATCAATAGGGGTGGACCCCCTGGGCATCTCTCGTACCTCGCCTGATGGCGTCAAGGCATAGACATCAGGGTCAAAGAGTTCTCCGCGCACTGAGTCAAGAAATTCGCTAGGGTCTTCAACCTCTTGGAGGTTTTTGACTAATTTTTTGAGATCCTTAAAAAGGCGTGCATCCCGATTGTTGATCTTCTGCCCTTCTTTATAGGCCCAATGGGCTGCAACACCTTCCTGGGCCACCCGATCCATTTCTTCTGTGCGGATTTGGATTTCGATAAAATGACCGCCTGGACCGGCAACGGTGGTGTGTAGTGACTGGTAATTGTTTGATTTAGGAGCGGAAATGAAATCTTTGATTCGGCCCGGGACTGGTGTCCAGCTGCCGTGAATGGTGCCCAGAGACTCATAACACTCTTTAACCGTGTTGACGATAATGCGGAAGGCCACCTTATCGTACACCTGCTCAATGGGGATATTTTGAACAACTAGCTTTTTGTAAATAGAATACAAGTGCTTAGGTCGACCTATGACCCGAACTGGAATAACCTCGTTCTTTTTTAATTTATCGCGGAGAATGCCGATAACCTCATCGACATATTTTTCTCGTTCTCCCAAGGTGCTCACCAGATGGCCCATCAATTCCTTATATTCCGCCGGAAAAAGGTACTGAAAGGAGAGATCTTCAAGCTCGCGCTTGAGCCAGTCTATACCGAGTCGACTGGCCAGCGGGGCATAGAGATCCATAGTTTCCCGAGACAGCTGTCGCTGTTTTTCTTCGCTTTCCCGACGGAGGAGGAGCATGTCGTGGAGGCGATCGGCAAGCTTGACCAGTAGAACCCGAATATCCGATCCCATAGCCAGGAACAGCTTGCGAATGTTTTCCGCCTGATAGGCCATTTTGGAATCGTAGCGGACATTAGTTATTCTGGTGGTTCCGTTGACGATATTAGAGACATCAGGGCTGAATTTTTTTTCCAGCTCCTCAAGTGTGGCAACACCTTCCTTCAGGACGCCGTGTAGAAGGCTTGCAATGATTGTATCCAGGTCCAGGTGCATGGAGGCCAAGGTGTTGGCCACATCCAGTAAATGGCTGATATACGATCCTCCCGAGGAATGGAGAAGCTCTCTATGTCGCTCAGAGGCAAAGGCAAAGGCATTCTCAAGAATGCTGAGGTCATCCTCGGAAAGATATTCGCCAGCCGTGTTTTTCAGTTCGTCGAAATCAGCCATTTTTATCAGGAAACGGGAAAACGTTTCTTCGCAACTCGTTATTTAAGGGCGTTCAGTTCATCTCGGATTAAGGCGGTTATTGTTGATGCTGCCTGCTTATAGTCAAGCAGGGTGGTTGTGCCATCTCGTCGTGTCCGTAACTCCACCTGCCCGTCTTTCTCCCAGGTTTTTCCTACTGTTATCCGATAGGGAATACCGAGGAGATCAGCATCTTTAAATTTAGAGCCAGGGCGTTCATATCGGTCATCTAGGAGAACTTCTAGGTCTGCATCTTGAAGATCCTGATAGAGTTTTTCTGCGGCGGCAGTGGTCTCCTCGTTCTTCATACTGAGATTAAGGATAATTACCTGAACTGGTGCCAAGGGAAGGGGGAAAATAATCCCGTTCTCATCATGATTCTGTTCAATGGCAGCTGCCACCACCCGGCTAACTCCGATACCGTAGCAGCCCATGACCATCGTTTGTTCTTTGCCTTCCTGATCCTGATACACCGCGTGCATGGCCTCGGAATAGTTGGTCCCCAGTTTGAAAATATGTCCTACTTCAATCCCCTCGGTTAATTTCAGGGCGCCTTGGCAGACAGGGCAGCGATCCTGCTTTGTTATCTGGCGGAGATCACCCACGGCAGCCGGGGTGAAATCTCGGCTTGCATTTACACCGGTGAGATGGTGTCCTTTCTCATTAGCCCCTGCAACGGCATTGATCATGGTCATAACCTCCTGATCAGCTACCATTTTTATAGGGATATCGACCGGTCCGATATAGCCGACAGGCAGTTTGGTCAGCTTCCAGACCGTATCATCATCAGCTAATTCAACCTCAGCGACATCAAGCAGGTTTTTCAGTTTCACGGATTGCACCTCACGGTCCCCGCGCACCAGCACTGCCACCGGTTTTTCATCGGCAAGATAGATCATGGTTTTGATGATCTGCTGGGGTGTAACCTTGAGGAACTCCGCCACCCGATCAACCTTTTTCATGCCCGGTGTTTCGACCTTGATGCAGTCCTGTATTTCGCCTGTCGAGCCGTCTGTTGTTTCATACTCAGGCTCAGTGAGAACCACCTTGGCTTTTTCTACATTGGCAGCATATTCGCATTCCTGGCAGATGACCAGCGTGTCTTCTCCTGTGTCGGCCAGTACCATGAATTCATGGGAAAAGGAACCGCCGATACTGCCGGAATCCGCTTCTACGGCCCGGAACTCAAGCCCGCAGCGCTGAAAAATACGGGTATACGCATCGCGCATGGTCTGGTAACTCTGACCAGCGGCTTCATCGCTGACGTCAAAGGAGTAGGCATCCTTCATGATAAATTCGCGTCCGCGCATTAGGCCGAAGCGGGGACGGATCTCGTCGCGGAACTTAGTCTGTACCTGATACAGATTAACAGGAAGCTGGCGGTACGAATGCAGCTCACGGCGGGCGATATCGGTAATAACCTCTTCATGGGTAGGGCCGAGACAGTATTCTCGATCATGTCGATCCCGGAAGCGGAGCAGTTCAGGACCATATTTCACCCATCGCCCTGATTCTTCCCAGAGGTCGGCGGGCTGGACCATAGGCATAAGCAGCTCCTGAGCGCCGGATCGGTTCATTTCTTCACGGACAATGGCTTCCACTTTTCTGATTGCTGCCAGCCCGAGAGGCAGATAGGTGTACAGACCAGAAGTCAGCTTGCGGATGAAACCAGCCCGCAACAGCAGCTGATGGCTGATAACTTCGGCTTCGGCCGGTATTTCTTTGGCCGTGCGGATGAGCATCTGAGAATAACGCATAATAGGATAACTGTATATGAAGGTTAGTTTTTTTTATTGTAAGGAAAAAGCTGGTCCGCCCGCAAGGAGCACCGAACCTGAAGCGTTATTAATGTACGATACAGATTCAGGTCGGTTCTGTCAGGCCGTAACAAACAGCTGGAAAGAGTTTGAAAACCTCATTCAGCTGAACAGGTTACGTTCTCTCCCCTCCCAAAATACCATAGAACCTTCTGAATGACAATGGACTTCGGTGCAAGGGGTTGTTCTCGTCACGTATATTTTTTTGAAGAAGCATCGTTTGACTTCGTTTCAGCTCTTTTGATATTATAAGGATAATGCATGCTTCCATTTGTATTTTTTGAGAAAAGTTGATCAGGAGAACAGGCATTGATTATTCACCGATGTGGGAAAGTGAAGTTACGCAGTCATGTTATGCTGTTGTGGACATGTTTGATCTGTATTTTTCTGGCGACAATTTATTTTGTGTTCACCTTGCTTATTTATCGTCATTATCAGGAGCAGGCCCGACAGCGGATTGAGCAGGGAATTAAGACCCTGGAGCAAAGGCTGAAACAGGGGAGGGAGAATCTGTCTCAAGGTTTTCTTGCAGAACAGATCACTTCTGAACTCTTAGGCCGTATTGCCCATGAGAGCGGATGTGCTATTTATTTGTATGCGGCCCTCGCAGATTCTGCGGGTTCGAAAATGCTTGCGAGCAGCCTTCCCGCTGGCGGCCCTCCTTTGTCTGTCAAAGATTATCCTGTGGATAATTTGCCGATATTGGGATTGGGTATCGGGGTTGAGCGATCGAAAGTTCAATGGAAGGTTCGACAGATCAGTGATGAAAATAATATCATGTACGGAGCGCGGTTTCCTTTAAGAGAAAAGGGGTATGCCGTGTTGGTGTTTGCGCAGTCTCTGGATTTTGTTCACCAGGGTGTTGTCGTTTTTAGAAAAGCTCTGATTCTTGTTTTTATTGTAGTTTTTTTTCTTTTTTTCCCTGTGGCGGTATTTTTTGTTCACTATTTAGTGAGTCGTCCTGTGGAGCGTTTGATAGCTGTGATGAATTCTTTTGATACGGAACAATATCCTCGGCTTGATGAAGAGGTGGGTACGGTTGAATTTTCTTCCTTGGCCTCTGCCTTTAATCGGATGGTGAGGGTGTTGCAGCATCATGATCAACAGCTCAATATTCTGTCTACAGCGGTTGAGCAGAACCCGAGCGCGGTTGTGATCACGGACATTGAAGGGCAAATTGAATATGTTAACTCTAGGATGGAGCAGTTGACCGGTTATACGGCTGAGGAGCTGAAAGGTCGTTCGACCAGTATTTTTCAATCAGGATATACTCCAGAAGAAAAATATGATGAGCTTTGGCAGACGATTACGAACGGTAAGGTCTGGAAGGAGGAATTACTCAATAAAAGGAAAGACGGTGCCTTGTCCTGGGAATCAGTTGTTGTTGCCCCTATTTTTTCTAAAGACGCGACCATCGTTAAGTTCGTCGCTACCAAAGAGGATATTACGGAGCGTAAACAGACGGGGAAACTCTTGCGGCAAAGCGAGAAACGATATCGCCAGACCTTTGAAACAAATATGGCGGTGAAACTGATTATCGACCCGACAGACGGTGCTATTGTTGAGGCCAATCAGGCTGCTGCCCGCTATTACGGATATTCGGTAGAACAGCTTGTTGCAATGCGGATTACTGATATCAATCAGCTTTCTCCTGAAGAAGTACAGGCGGAAATGGCCAAAGCTGAACAGGAGGAGCGGCTCTATTTCAACTTTCGCCATAAATTGGCTTCATGGGAAGTACGTGATGTGGAAGTGTATTCCGGCCCTCTGCAAAGCGGGGAGCGAACATTACTCTACTCTATTATTCATGATATTACAGACCGCAAGCAGGCTGAAAAGCAGCTTGTTGCGGCAAAAGAACAGGCTGAATCCGCCAATCGTGCCAAATCTGTTTTTCTCGCAAATATAACTCATGAATTGCGTACCCCTTTAAATGCTGTTCTTGGGTATACACAACTCCTTTGTACAGATAATACCTTAACTTCAAAGCAGCTGAACAACGTGCAGGTTATCAGGAATTCAGGTGAGTATCTCTTGATGCTTATTAATGATATTCTTGATCTCTCAAAAATAGAGGCAGGGAAAATAGAAATTGTTCCACGGGTGTTCAGGTTACCTGGTTTCTTCTCTGGAATAGTGGATGTTTTCAGGGCAGAGGCAGGGTTTAAGGGCCTAACGCTGCAATGCCGGGAAGATTCTCAGCAACCAATATTTATACAGGCAGATGAATTACGGATGCGTCAAGTTATTTTTAACCTGCTTTCTAATGCGGTAAAGTTCACCCCTAATGGGGGGGATTGTTTTTTGCAATCTGAGGTGAAAAGAATCGGTGAGAAAAAAGCATTTCTGACAGTGAGGGTTGAAGATAACGGCCCTGGTATTCCCTTGGCAATGCAGGGAAAAATATTCGAGCCTTTCAGGCAGAGTGGAGAACGTTTGCAATATTCAGAAGGATCCGGGCTTGGCCTTGCCATTAGTCGTAAATTGGTTCGCCTCATGGGAGGAGAACTTCAGGTCACGAGTCCGCTGAATTCGCATCATCAGCAGGGTGAGGAATTTGAAGAACCGGGAAGTCGTTTTTTCTTCACGATCCCGATAGAAATCATGGAGCAGGAGAGGCCTGTTCAAGAAACCCGACATGTTGTTATCGGGTACAATGTTCTCAAGGGGGATACACCGAAAAAAATTCTCATTGTCTCCGGGAGTACATCAAATCAGGCTGTCCTGGAGAATATCCTTTCTCCTTTGGGATTCCAGGTGGATGAGTTGGTCAATAACGATATGCTGGCTGATGTATTGGAACAGTTAAGGCCCGACGCTGTTCTGGCGGTACTGCCTATGGCAGAATGTGAAGAGTTGGCCGTCTTGCAGCAGATAAAAGAACAGGAAAAATATAAGCTCCTGCCGGTGATCGCCCTTGCCGATAAAACGGTTTTTTCTGTTTTAGAAGAAAAAAATCAGGAAGATTTTTGCACAGCCCATATTGTTAAACCGTTTTCCGGGTTTGATCTGCTCTCAGTTCTTGCGAAACACCTTCCCATAGCGTTGGTATATAATAATGATAATGATGGTGATAGCGAACATGACGGCGAACATGACGAGAAAACAGCCGAAAATGAGCAGGAATTAATAGCGCCTCCGAATGAGGAACTGGAGGCATTGCTTTTTAAGGTCCGACAGGGAGATGTGGCTGGGATTAATCGACAGGTTTCCTCTTTATTATCTTTGCATTCAGGTAAGTATAAGGCTTTTGCCGCGCAGGTTGAGCAGTTTGCAGAGAATTTTCAACTGAATATGATCGCCGATTTAGTCAAACGATACGGAATTTCTTAATGAACTATCAGAAAAAAGATATCATTCTGATCGTAGACGATCAGCCTATTAATCTCAAGATTCTCCTTTCTTTTTTGCAGGAACAGGATTTTGAGCTGCGTATATTGCAGAGCGGTGTTCAAGCTCTTGCTCTGTTGCAGGAGACCATTCCAGATATTATCCTGCTTGACGTGATGATGCCGGAGCTGGATGGTTTTGAGACCTGTCGCAGAATTAAAGCCGATGAGCGACTTGTTGATATACCTGTTATTTTTATGACTGCACTTGATACCGTAGAAGATAAGATCACCGGTTTTAAAGCCGGTGGCGTTGATTATATTACGAAGCCCTTTCAGCAGACAGAGGTTCTTATTCGTATTAATACCCATATCAATCTGCGCAAAAAAGCACTGAAACTCAAGGAAACACAGGAAGAGCTCCTTCTTCAGAAAAATAAGCTGGAAGCATTGATCAATTCAATTCCAGATCCCATCTACATCAAAGATGTGGAAAATAAATATATTGGTTGCAATCGGGCCTTTGAAGAGATGGCTGGGAAGCCGGAGCAGGAAATTGTCGGGAAAGAAGACCATGTTGTTTTGTCTCTGGAAGTTGCTACTTCCTTTAAAACAAAGGATCAGGAGGTGCTCTCCTCAGGTCAAGCAAAACGGACTGAAGAGCTGATTACTGCTCCTGACCGAAAGAAACTTTTTTTTGATATTCGGAAAACGCCCTATATTGGGCCTGACGGAAATCTGCTCGGATTGATAGGTATTTGTCGTAATATCAACGATCTTAAGCAAGCTCAGCAGGAAGCGGAAGAGGAGCGGGAGCGACTCAGTGTGACCTTGCAGTCCATAGGTGATGGTGTTATCACCACAGACGTGGATGGGAAGACGGTGTTTATCAATAGGGCCGCAGAACAGCTCACAGGTTGGGAAAATGTCAATGCTGTTGGGAAATTTTCTGACGAAATATTTAGAATTTTTGATAAAAAAACAGGAGAAAAAGCTCCTAACCCGGTTGCGAGAATTTTACGGGACGGGAAGCGGTTAGCCCTGTCCCGAGATGCTGTTTTGCAGCCTAAGGATGGAAGGGATGGAAGTAAAATAAGTGTGGCCGACAGTGGAGCGCCTATCCGGGATCGAAAAAATCAGGTTATCGGTGTTGTTATTATTTTTCGGGATATCACGCAGGAAAAAAAGATGGAGCAGGAAAGAGTCAAGATTCGTAAATTGGAGTCGGTTGGCGTGCTTGCCGGTGGCATTGCTCATGATTTTAATAATCTGCTCTCTGCTATTCTTGGAAATATAGAGTTGGCCTCATCAGGGGTTACAGGAGATAGCAAAATATCTTCTTTGCTTGCTGACGCGCAGAAGGCGACTGAAAGGGCAACAAAACTGACGTATCAACTGCTCACCTTTTCTAAAGGGGGGGAGCCTATTAAAGAAAAAACCTCTTTGCCCGATCTTGTCAGTGAGTCAGCAAATTTTGTTCTGCATGGTTCCTTGGTGTCCTGTAAATTTTCTTTTGCTGACGACCTGTGGATGATTCACGCAGACAGCGGGCAGATCAGTCAGGTTATTCAGAATATTATTCTGAATGCCAAGGACGCCATGCCCAATGGCGGGAGGATAAGAGTGGAATGTAGTAATGTGAAAGATCTTGCTTCGGGCCTGTTATTGCGTCGACATAAAGGGAATTTTGTTCGGATTACTCTTCAGGATACCGGTGTTGGTATTCCCCGTGATATAATAGACAGCATCTTTGATCCATATTTTACCACCAAAAAAGAAGGTAACGGGCTCGGTTTGGCTATCTGTCATTCTATTATCAAGAAACATGGTGGTCATATTACTGTCCATTCAGAACCGCAACAGGGAACAATCTTTTCTATATATCTACCAGCTCTTCCCGCCCCTGAAAGTAAGGCAGATGAACCGCAGGCTCAGGAAAAAATGGTCTCTTCAACGAAAATTATGGTCATGGACGATGATTTGATGCTACGTAATTTGGCACGGTCCCAGCTGGCAGCGTTGGGGCATGATGCAGTTCTTGTTAAAGACGGAGCTGAGGCTATCAGCACCTATCTGGAAATCCAGGAAAGTGATCATCCTATTGATCTTGTTATCTTGGACTTGACTATTCCAGGTGGTATGGGAGGGAAGGAGACAGCGCAAAAACTTCTTCAGCTAGATCCTGAGGTCAAACTCATTGTTGCCAGCGGCTATTCCAATGATCCGGTCATGGCAGAATACAGCGAGTACGGCTTTCGGGCTGCGGTGGCTAAGCCATTTACCCTGAAAGAGTTGCGCAAGGCCATTGCTACGGCCCACTAACGGGTTCATTACCGATTCGTCAACGGCAGAGAAAAGGAGACATTCAGGTTGTTAGTCAGGTCTCAGGTCGTCAGGTGCTCAGTCCGCCTGTTTCCTGCTGTATGCTTCCTTGAGTAATGCATCCAGTTTTTTTGGCGATGACAGGCACTCACGCCCCAGGCCGCATTCAGCCATGATTGTGCAGAAGCGTAAGAATTCGCCCATAAGTCGGGTCGTGGTTTTATTTTTATGTTGAATTATTGAAAGTTGTCGTCGCATATTAATATCCTTGATGGAGAGGCCTTTCAGCCAGCCCTGCTCCTCTTCCCGACAGATGGTCAGCTCTGAAAGACAGGCAGCTCCGACGCCAGCTTCCACGGCTTTTTTAATGGCTTCAGTGTGGCCGATCCGGGTAACGACATTGAGCAGTGCAGCATGTTCTCCTAATTTATTTTTGAAGATTTCCGCTGTGCCAGAGCCATCTTCACGGAGAACCCAGGCTGTTTTGACGAGATCATCTGGAAGAGCGAACAGGTCCTGTTCTGCAAGGGGATGGGATGAACTGACAATAATTCGTAGTTCATCCTCAAACCAAGGAGTCATCTGAACAGCTTCATCTGTAATGCCGCCTTCGACAAAGCCGAGATCCATTATTCCCTGCGCAACAAGTCGCTCTGCCTGCTTGGTATTCGCCACCATCATATTGATATGCGCTTCAGGATATATCCGCATAAAAAGAGCAATAGGGTAGGGCAGGACGTAATTTCCGATTGTCGAACTGGCAATGATCTCCAGTGATCCGGCGATGACCTCTTTTTTCTCGCTCAGCAGGGCTTCAATATTATGAACCTGATGGGTGATGTTTTTGGCCATGGGCAGCAGGTAGCGGCCTCGGTCATTGAGCAGCAGGCTGCGACCGTGGCGATCAAAAAGCGGGCCACCCAGCTGATTTTCCAATTCAGCCAGCGCCATGCTAACCGCAGATTGGGTGAGGAAGAGTTTTTTGCTGGCTCTGGTAACCTGTTTGGTCTCTGCTACAGCTATAAATATTTGAAATTGTCTGAGCGTGATAGCCATTATCGTTCCTTGGCTTTTGGAGGGTTGGTTCGTAACGTCTCTTTCTTGTAAGATAGTGGCTTTTGGAAAGGTTGTACAATACTTATTCTCCACATTCATGTAAAAAAAGAGTATTTTTCCTGCAATCCCGGCGGGACGGAGAAAAATAATGCAGCTTTCAGTTAGAAGGTGAGGTGTCTCTGCTCGGCGTTTTGCCCTTGTTTTTCCCGTATACATACAGTAAGACTTGCCACAAGGACTGTTTCCATAGCTGGAAGTATTTATGCAACCGCTCATCCCAATCTTATAATACAAGGGGCGGTTCGCTAACCGTCCTTACTTTGAACAAAAAGAACCCGTAGAGGGTTTGCCTTCCTTCTCTCGGAGTTCAAGAACCTATATTCTGTAACTATGTTGGATAGCAAAAAAATATTTTCCTCATTGATACTTGCTGTGTTGTTTCTGTTTATACCCGGTCGGGATTGCGGAGCGGTATTAGAGGCAGAGGCTGCTTCGATCGGGAAAGCGGTCAATGTTCAAGCCAATTGGTCTGTCACTGCGGCACATCCCGGTGAGCAGGCTGTTCTCGCTGTTGTTCTTCAGATTAATAAAGGTTTTCATGTTAATGCAGATGAACGGCAGATCATCCCTGTAGAAGATCTTAAGCTCTTTCCCACCAAGGTCGCTGTGACTGGGGCCGATAAAGGGCTCAAGATCGAAGCACCCATTTATCCTTTGGCAGTTCCTCTTAAGGTGCCTTTTCTCGCTGAACGAGTGATGTCCTTTAAGGGGAAAACCATTGTGTATTTACCTATCCGTTTGGAAGACGCTTTGTCGACCGGAGGACAAGTAGGATTGAGCCTGCAAGTTCAATATCAGCCCTGTTCTGAAGAGTATTGTCTGCTTCCAGAAAAGATAGAGCTTGAGACGATTTTGCCAATTGTCGCACCGGACACGGTGGTTGAAAAGATTCATCAGGAGCTTTTTGTCGGCTATGAATCTGGACTTGTCCCGGAGGTCTCCAAGGATATCGCCTTTGGTATGTTTGGCTGGACTTTTTCCGTGGACAGCTCCTCCCAGGGCGGGGTGGTTTTATTATTGATTATTGCGGCCTTCGGCGGCATGCTCCTTAATTTTACCCCCTGTGTACTCCCCCTCATTCCCATTAAAATCATTAGCCTTTCCTATGCAGCGAAAAATCGGCAACAATGCATTCTGCTCGGTGTTTCTATGTCACTGGGCGTCTTGGTGTTCTGGCTCGGTTTAGGTGTTCTTATTGCGCTGGTCAGTGGTTTTAGTGCCACCAATCAGCTATTTCAGTACCCTCTTTTCACGATAACGGTAGGGCTTATAATCGCCATTATGGCTGGGGGGATGTTTGATTTTTTCTCTCTGCAATTGCCAGCATTCGTTTATATGATTCATCCGGAGCAGGATACGCTGAAAGGCTCATTCGGCTTGGGAATCCTTGCCGCTGTTCTTTCCACCCCCTGTACTGCGCCCTTTATGGGAGCCGCAGCCGCTTGGGCTTCCACTCAACCTCCTGCCTCCACCTTGGCCGTCTTTGCCGCCATAGGTATCGGTATGGCGTTACCCTATTTCCTTCTCTCTGTTTCACCTCATCTGGTCAGCAAAATGCCGAAAACCGGCCCGGCTAGTGTCTTGGTTAAGCAGGTCATGGGGTTGCTCATGTTGGCCGCAGCTGCCTATTTTGTCGGGGTCGGGGTGGAAGTGCTGCTATCGTCTCCTGCCGATCCACCAGGAAAGCTTTATTGGTGGCCGGTCATGTTTTTTTCTTTCTGTGCGGGCGTTTGGACAGCTTGGCGTACAGTGCAGATTGCCTCTGGGAAGAAGGCGAAATATTTTTTCACCGGGCTGGGACTGGCTCTTATGCTGGTTTCCGTGCTCGGAGTGTTTCGTCTTACCCATACCGGTCCTATTGATTGGACCTATTATACACCAGAGCGTCTTGAATTAGCTCAGGAAGAAGGACAAACCGTTGTTATGGTTTTTACAGCGGAATGGTGCCTGAACTGTAAGGTTCTGGAGCGGGGAATCTTGGACAGTTCCAAGATCGTCAAGCTCCTGACTGATGAGCGGGTTCTGCCCATGAAAGTTGATATCACGGGTAATAATCCAGATGGCAAAGCAAAGCTTAAGGAAGTGGGCAGTCTCACAATTCCCTTGTTGATTGTTGTGGATCCAAAAGGAAAGCAGGTGTATAAGAGCGACTACTACACAGTGGATCAGGTGTACAAAGCTGTGCAGAAGACCTTGGAGTAGGGGACCTCCAAAAAACTATTTTACCCAATTCCATAGTTTCACTATAATGCGATCATCTGTGATGATAGGAAAAAGGGCAATACCGCAAAACTCACACAGTCAATAACAGGAATCGGTTTTAAACTCATATATTTCTTGCTGTGCTGCCCGAAAAGAACTCGGGCTTTGTAATGCGAGTGCTGTCGGCAAGAAGGCGAATGATCTAGTCGTATCAGAACGATAAAAACATAACAGAATGAGCTGGACTAAAAAAGGAACAACGGCACTGACCGCGATTACCGCTCTTAAGTAAAATAATGAACACAAAAAATGGTTTGAAGGCAAAGATATTGATTTTAAAATGGCTGCTTATGTTGAAAAACAGCTAACCCGCACAGGTCGACATTTTTCGACGTTTCGGCCCGAGATAATCAAAGGGGTCGAACATGTTGATGGTTTTGTGATCTTTGATGTTGAGCATGACTTTTCAGGTAAGTGTTTGAAATATATAAAACCTTGCCATGAAAGCGAATGGAAATCAATAGTGAAGTTGATTATAAGTAAATAATTTTAAAGCGTTACTTGTATAGACTTTTTGCTATTTCATCAATTATAACTCACCGATTGGTTAATAATCTAGTAATTGAATTAATTGTTTTACATGAAAAAACAACACCTTGAAATCTTAGTAAGTGAAATCAACATATTGGATGATTGCTTGTGAAAATAGGCTGTTGAGAAGTTTCCTGTTTAGGAATACTTATTATCTGGCCCAATATAGCGCTTAAAGGACATCTCTGCAAATACGGTCAAAATACCGGCATCTCTTATAACGTTATGATTTGTTTATGTTTAGTCAATTAATTATATACACTTTTTATTGACCAATCGATGAGTTATAAACAACAAATACTAACGGTGCAAACTCATATGACTCGGGCTATAGTATTATGAGCAACAACCATCTTGAGGCTGTTCAATTTAGTCTATTTTTGTATAGTGTCCTTGGAGTATCGCACTTTGGATGGGGCAAGGCAATCATGTCTATAGTACCATCTGCCCCTCAAGACCAGGAACGTACACCTGTGACATTCATTATTTGGGCAGGTTGGGCATTCACCATTTTCATCTTTCAACTGATCCATTTTGCCTTTCCTCTAACCTTCCTGTCTGTCAGTCCAGTTCTCATTCTCGGCATCGTTTTGTCGGTTTTCTTTATTATTCGCCAGTATAGAAGGCAGAAAAAGACATTGAATTCAGGAGTGTGGGCGTTCAGCCATGCAGCAGTGCTGACTTTTCTGGCTCTGCTTCTGCTCATACTGTCGGCGTGGGTTGCATCACGTGCCATGCTTCCTCCATTATTAAATGGTGATATCGGACTGTATTATCTCGGTACTGTTCACTGGATAAACTCTTTTCCCGTAGTGCCCGGTCTCGGTAACCTTCATGGCAGGTTAGCCTTTAACCAGAGTTTTTTTTCCTATGTAGCAGCACTCAATCTGTACCCGTTTTTTGGTCATGGTCGCTCAATAGCCAATAGTTTTCTTTGGCTCCTCACTCTTTTAACCCTGCTTGAGGTTCTAAAGGAAAAACATATTGATCGATTATCGCTGTGGCATTGGGCTCCTGCCCTGTTTTGCATTCCCAGTCTCGCGTATTGGGCTTTATTTTATGATGGACTTCAATCTTCCAGCCCTGATTTGACGTCATCTTTTTTGCAACTGGTCATGTTTGTTGTCTTTTGCAGAGGTGTCGCAGTCTTTGTCGATAGTGCTGCGGTCGCAAAAAACGACGGCCTTCTCCTTCTTCTTTTGGGGATGACAGCGATAACTGTCAAACTGAGCAATTTAGTTTTTTGCGGGACGATAATGCTCTTAACCTTCATCGCATATGTAAGGACTTCAACGCGCCCCCTATTGAATTCGGCACAACTTCTAGTCCTCCCTGCGTTGATAATTATAGTGTTCTGCATACGAGGAGTTATACTTTCCGGTGCCCCCCTTTATCCTTCGACTATCGGTTATATTAATGCAGAATGGTCCGTTCCTATTGATAAAGTGATTGATATGGCAACCGATGTGTATTCACATGCACGAATGCAGAAATACGACAGCAATGTTTTAGAAAATTGGGATTGGCTTGCCCCTTGGTTCGATAGGATAAAAAGCAGGGGAACAGATATAGTCTATCCTGTCGGGTTATTCCTATCGCTAAGTCTGCTCAATATCTTTGTTGCGATATTCTTGAAGACTAATTCAAAAGATCGTCTGTTTATACACGGGATATTGCTTCTTCCGCTACTTACCGGATTGACTTTTTGGTTTGCTATGGCTCCTAATCCTCGTTTCGTTCAAGAATTATTTTTCTTGTTGCCTATCCCAGGGCTTTCGTTTCTTGTAGTCGATCTTCAGAAGCGAGTGAACAGCATGGTGGTCATTTGCGTATTGCTGATAGTTGGCAATTTCAACCTTTTGGATTGGACATCACTGCATATAGAGACTTTTACGGATATCTCGCGCAATGGTTACTGGCCTGTCAGGCTAGTACCGGTTTCGCAAAAAATAACTCAGAAATTCATGAAAAGTGGTCTTCAAATTTATGTACCAAAAAATAATGATAATCGCTGTTGGGATGCCCCACTACCTTGCACACCCTATTTTAATGAAAATCTTCGACTCAGAGATCCTAACGATATGTCCTCCGGCTTTACCATTTTTCGTAAGTAATAGGGGGCCGGTCTAGGTCGTCGAAATTTCGTCTAATTCGCATAATATTTGCCCGCTTTTTGGATTTTTCTCCTTATTAAAAAAAGCTTGTCGTCTCTTCCGTATCGTATAGGGAATATTTTCTTGTTCCCACATTTCCAGATCCAGACAAGATGCTTGATTTAATGCCTACGTAGTTTATATCACTCGACAGTCGTGAGTTTGTAATGCTTACATTATAAATCATTTTTGCTTAAGACTACAGACATAGTAAACTACCCTCAAAAAACTCATGTTTTTTGGACATTTCAATATTTCAATTTAACGTGGATCTACTCCGACCTTAATAATCATCAACTTTCCTGACGGTAATCTGGTTGCCAGGTATGTCAACTTATGGCATAGTTGTTCTTGAGCAAAACGCCGACTAGGTTGCTCAAGTGGTTCAAGCCGTACACGCACCTCGTGCTTGTCACTGCGTATCCAGCCATGACATTGTGTTATGGCATAAAACAGATCGACTATCTCATTTTCCAAATTCCAATGAGGGCGGAGCCAGTCTACCATGTCTTTGCGGCTGTTCCATACGCTGGAAGTTATAACCCAACTTTGTGAGAACAATTATCAAGCTTGCCTTAACTGCTTGATTGTTCGTTGGATGCAAAATTACTTTTTGCGTAATATTAAATAGTTATATTATTCGATCGTTTTGCGGTACCAAGAAGTGACCCCCTCGGCTTGAAATCACCGAGTTTTCGTGTATACTATTGTCATGTCTATCAGAAAAACGCTATCATTTTGGAATAATAAGAAAAATTAAAAATATGTGGTGCCAAGAATGACTTCTCGAAAGGTTTAACTTGTTGATTTCAAAGTAATTATCACCTCGGCATCACAAAGTTGGGATAAGGTCAAAGAGTTTTTTACCCTCGTTATCAACACGTTTAAACTTTTGATAATCTTCAATATCTGAGGTTTTAACTCGTTCAGGCTCCTGTTTAGCTTCATCTTGAGTCTGACCAAGAACAATTTTGTGCTCGGATATTTTTTCTTTCAAGTTGGCATGAACACTGTTTTTGCGGGCAGAGCCATCTTTTTTTAAGCTGGGTTTAATATCAGCGAGTTTGCTTTTCAATTTTACAATTTTCTGTTTAACTTTTTTTATAATTACCCTTAATTCCTTTAATATCGGGTTGGCAATGTCCTGATTTTCACTTTCAACAAGCGCAAATCCAGGATGGTAATGATAGGGATGCCTTTCCCTAATGTGCTTAAAGGTATTCTCAGATGCTCCCCAGCGATTCAAAATTCCAACTACGCAATCTTCACAGCTTATTTCGTAGTCAGCAGTATAGGCAAGCCCGGCTGTTCGACGCTTTGCAGTGACATTCCAGAGTATAATTCTCCGTAACGAAAAGGTTTCTTTTTCATCTTCATCCGTTGTTACCGTGAACTCTTTACTCTGCTCAAAATAGCGGTATTGCTTGCCGTTAACCTCCAATTTCTCGGTAAACTGATCTTCTGAAATCTCGGCGAGCTTACCTCGGTCCACATACTTGTCCCAAGTTACAAAACAGATACCTTTTTCTCGTAAGCCGTAAAAAAAATCTCCACCATACCCTTCACGATCAAAAACATGCAGCAATTCCCGGATAGCCAGGAAACGCCACAATAGCGCGATTTTTACAAATTGCTTTCGTAAACTTTTTATAAGCAGTCGTTCGGTAAATACCTCGCAATGCAGGAATTTCAACGTCTTAACTGAAAAAATGTATCACTGGATAATATTTAACAATTTCAGTATATTGTTTTTTTGCTGGTGTTCAGGACAAGAGAAATAGCAAAAAATAAGAGCATTCTTCTTGTGTGGACAAGATCAAATTTTTGCAAGGAGAGAGCCGTGTCTAGCCATATCAAAAAAGTTGTAAAAGCTCACCAGAAAGACATCAAACGCAAGGAAACAATCAAATTGCGCAAGCATTTGAATGCCGATGCTCTTTTTAAAAATTTACACAATGGATTCAGACAGATTAACGATCATAGACCCGGCATGGTGGACCATACTCTGGCAGACACTCTCATGTCAGGTTTTGCATTGTTTTCTCTCAAAGATCCTTCGCTTTTGGCGTTTGATGAGCGTAGACTAGCTCCCCAAAATCTTACAACTATTTACGGCATGGGCAGTATTCCCTGTGACACCTCCATGCGTGAAATTTTAGACGGTGTTGATCCAAATGACCTCAGGCCGTTATTCAAAAAACAATTCAGAACGTTACAACGGGGTAAGGTTCTGGAAAAGATGGTATTTATGCAAGATTCTTATCTGCTTAACCTTGATGGAACCGGTTATTTTTCTTCGCCTACATTGCATTCCGATGCTTGCATGAAAAAGGTTCAGAAAAAAACAGGAAAAATTACCTATTATCTTCAGGCTGTTGGAGCCGCCATTGTCCATCCTGATTTAAAGGAAGTCATTCCACTCTGTCCGGAAATTATCAAGCGACAGGACGGGGAGACCAAAATGGACTGTGAACGAAATGCGGTGAAAAGATTTCTGAAAAAGTTTCGCCAAGAGCATCCCCACCTCCAGGTTATTGTTAACGAAGATGCACTTTCTTCCAATGCTCCGCATATCCGCGACCTTGAACGCTATAACTGTCATTATATTCTTGGTGTCAAAAAAGGAGATCATCAATACCTCTTTTCATATGTTGATCAAGCTGTTCAAGAGGGTAATGCTGTTTCATTTATTATGCAAGATGAGCAAGATAAAGATGTGATCCATCATTTTAAGATCGTTTATGATGCTCCGCTTAACAAGTCAAATCAGGATGTCCGAGTTACCTTTGTTGAATATAGTGAGAAAAACAGCCGAACCGGGAAAAGCATAAGATTTAGCTGGGTTACTGACTTGGAAGTCAATAAAGGCAATGTGTATAAGTTTATGCGTGGAGCGCGAGCCAGGTGGAAAATTGAGAATGAAACCTTCAACACGCTTAAAAATCAAGGATACCATTTTGGTCACAATTTCGGCCTTGGAAAAAAGCATTTGTCTGAAACATTTGTACACCTTATGATGCTTGCCTTTCTCATTGATCAAATTCAACAGTTATGCTGCCCACTATTCAATGCAGCCTGGAAAAAATGGAAGAGCAAACGTTCTCTTTGGGAAAAGGTTCGAGGAAAATTCCATAATTTTCAGATTGCTACCATGGAAGATTTGTATTTATCACTACTGGAGCATAAGCCAGTTCCGCTAGTTCTTTAGCGGATTAACATCAAAGATCAGGGATCTTGTCTGTAAATACAGGTAAGTCCCAATGGATAATTATGTCTAGAATTAGCAAAAACAAGGTAAATCAAGGCTCCTTTTCTCTTCTTAGTGGTAAATCGTCCGGTGGTAGTAATTGAAGAGCCGTGTAGCCACTGAAAAAGAGTCATTCTGCTCATCAATTACGGCAGCCGGGAATAGCTGAAAAACATGGATGACTCCCCCGGGCATTTCCTCTGACCACTTCGGAGTCTCGTTCCTCGCTTACCTGCAGAAAGATCGGAAATATGACCACGTAAATCACCCAGGCCTTCCTGGATGTTAAAGTCAACAATGCGGCCGGACAGGTCACCATATTTGTCTGGCCGGGCAGGGGAATACTTCGTTGGGTACTGAACCCGCAATGCACTTTGCTCTTGCCGCTATATGGAAGTAAGTGTCCGTCAGTAAATAGAAAATGGCAACCAACCAGGCCAGCTCTGATTTGATAACGAAAAAAAACATCCAATACTTTCTGACCGACTTTTAAATGAGCCGCACGATAAAACCATTCCCACACGGGCAACGATTTTTACCGGAATCCTCAAAAAAAACTCGCCTTGTTTGACTTTTCTTTTTCACTCGGCTATAATAACAAACCTGTTTACGGTCTGCTGTTTTTCGTTGTGAAGAGTGCAGGCCTTTATCTTGTGTTATCAGAATAGCGATAAGGAGTTGACCGTGGCCAGTGTCGTGGTGGTTGGAACCCAATGGGGTGACGAGGGAAAAGGAAAAATTGTTGATCTGCTGACCAATCATGCAGATTATATTGTTCGGTTTCAGGGCGGAAATAATGCCGGGCATACCTTGGTTGTTGAAGGGAAGAAATATGTTTTTCATATTATCCCTTCCGGTATCCTGTATGAAGACAAAATGTGTATGATCGGTAACGGCGTGATTGTTGATCCCGGCGTTCTCCTTTCAGAGATGGCTGAACTCAAAGATAAGGGCTTGCCGGTCGCGCCAGATCGGCTGATGATCAGTGAAAATGCTCATCTCATCATGCCTTATCATCAGATGCTTGACCAGGCTCGTGAGGCAGCTCTGTCCAAGGGGAATAAAATAGGAACCACCGGGCGTGGTATCGGTCCCTGTTATATGGATAAGGTCGGGCGTGTCGGAATGAAGGCCGGAGATTTACTTGACGGACAGCAATTCCTGGAGAAGCTGCGCAGCAATGTGGAAGAAAAGAACTTTTATCTGACCAAACAGTATAACGCTCAACCTGCATCTTTTGAGAAGATTCAAGAGCAGTTCGAATCCTTTGCAGAAAAATTAACTCCGTTTATCGGAAATGTCTCTATGGTCTTGGATAAGGCCAGAAAGGCCGGTGAAAATATTCTGTTTGAAGGTGCCCAGGGAACCCAGCTTGATATTGATCACGGGACCTATCCCTTTGTTACTTCTTCTAATACTGTTGCCGGTAACGCCTGTATTGGCTCTGGTTTTGGTCCTGCCCATATTGACGAGGTAATCGGCATCCTCAAAGCCTATACCACACGGGTAGGCGAGGGGCCTTTTCCATCTGAGCTGCCCGAAGGAGATGTTGTCGGTGATCAGTTGCAGGAGAAGGGTGGAGAATTCGGCGCAACCACAGGTCGTCGTCGCCGTTGCGGTTGGCTGGACATGGTCGTTGCTAATGATGCTGTGCGCTTGAACGGTCTCACTGGGTTGGCTATAACCAAATTGGATGTTCTCTCTGGGCAGCCTGTTTTGAAAATTGGGAAAGAGTATGAGGTTGAGGGCGAACGCTGTGACTGTATGCCTGGCAATATTCGAAAAACAGCCTTGGCACAGCCGGTCTACGATGAGATGGCGGGCTGGGATGAGGATATCTCCGCAGTGCGGGATTATGACGATCTGCCGCAGCAGGCCAAAGATTATGTCAAGCGGATTGAAGATATGTCCGGTGTTGCTCCGGTGATTGTTTCGGTCGGACCGGATCGGGCAGAAACCCTGTTGTTGCGCAACCCGTTTGAGAAATAATTAATAAGGGATTCAATAAAAAATATCCTTTATGTGCCGGGTGTCGTAGGGGCGACCCCCTGTGTTAGCCCTAAATGTGTCCCGTGATTTTTTAGCAGTTCCGAGTTTTTTTGATTATATTTTAGAAGAGCGAGTGCCTGGCGAATTATGTTCGTCAGGTTCTTTCTGTTCAGGAGAGTGGAGTATGGCTCGTATTACCGTGGAAGACTGTCTTGCCCAGGTTGGTGATGACAACCGTTTTGCCTTAGTGCATCTGGCTGTTGAGCGAATTCGCCAGCATCGCAAAGGAGAACCGTACCTTTTGGAGGGGAAAAACAAAGAAGTTGTCATGACGCTGCGTGAGATTGCCAAGGGGCATGTGACCTTTGATAATATTAAGGGTCTTCCTGCACAACGTCGAGCCAAGGAAGCGGCTGAACAGGCCGGAAGTACTGAAAAGAATAATGAAGCCGAGCAGGAATAACTTCGGACATTAGAGCCAGCTATGAGTAGAGATTATTATGAAATCCTGAATGTCTCTCGGGATGCTGACGGAGATGTCATAAAGAAAGCGTATCGTAAGCTTGCTATGAAATATCATCCTGATCGCAATCCGGATGATAAAGAGGCGGAAAGTCGTTTCAAAGAAGCTGCTGAAGCATACGAAGTACTCAGCGATGCGCAGAAACGGCAGGTATACGATACCTACGGTCATGACGGACTGAAGAATACCGGTTACTCCGGACCGGGCAATGCTAGTGATATTTTTTCTCATATCAACGAAATGTTCGGTGATATGTTTGGATTCGGCGGTGGTCGCTCCCGGCAGCGAGATCCCAACGGACCTGTTCAGGGGAATGATCTTCGTTATGATCTGGAAATTTCCTTTATGGACGCAGTTCACGGGGTAGAGAAAGAAGTCGAAATCAGTAAGCCTGAAACCTGTTGGACCTGTGAGGGCTCAGGTGCCCGGCCGGGTCACCAGCCACAGACCTGTCCGACCTGTCAGGGCAGGGGGCAAGTGATCCGTTCGCAGGGTTTTTTTCAAGTCAGCAGCACCTGTCCGCAATGTCGAGGTGCGGGGCAGATTGTAGTTGAGCCCTGTGCTGATTGTAACGGCGAAGGCCTGATGAATAAGAAGAAAAAGGTCATGCTCAAGATTCCAGCTGGGGTTGACACCGGAGCCAGAATGCGTCTGAGCGGAGAGGGAGAAGGCGGTCGCCGAGGCGGGCATGCTGGGGATCTTTATGTGATCATTCATGTTCAAGAACATGAATATTTTCTTCGCGATGGTCGGACGATCTATCTTCAGTACCCTGTTTCTATGGTCAAAGCAGCTTTGGGCTGCGAGGTCGATGTCCCTACTGTCAACGAAAGCGCCAAGCTGAAGATTAAGGCCGGGACGCAGTCAGGCGAACGACTTACGCTTCGCGGTGAAGGCGTTGTCGGGCTGCGCGGAGGACGTCCGGGGGATATGATTGTTGAGGTGCAGGTCCAGACTCCTACAGGGCTGACCAAAAAGCAGAAAGAATTACTCCGAGAATTTGACGAACACTGCGACCAAGAGGAAGAAGGCTTTTTCTCCAAGATCTTGCACGGACATTTTAAAGGGAAGGAAAAGGATAAGGCCTGATTTTTATCTGTCCGAATGCCTTTATTTGAGATACTATGAGCGTGGCACACGAGTTAACTCATTTTGATGATGCCGGGAATGCCCGTATGGTGAATGTCGGCCTCAAAGATGAGTCCGAACGAATCGCTGTGGCTGAAGGGTGTATTACCATGACGCCTGTTGCCTATGCGATGGTACGGGCAGGCACGATGAAAAAAGGTGATGTCCTCGGTGTCGCCAGGATAGCCGGTATAATGGCGGCCAAAAAAGTTGACGCTTTGATACCGCTCTGTCATCCCTTGGCCATTACTAGGGCGGATATATCCTTTACCTTTGATGATGACAAGAAGGCAGTCGGGATTGAGGCCACTGTCGGTATTATTGGGCGAACAGGTGTGGAAATGGAAGCATTAACAGCTGTTTCTATAGCGGCTCTGACAATCTATGATATGTGTAAGGCCGTAGATAAGGGCATGGAAATTTCCGACGTTCGTCTGAAGAGAAAAAGCGGCGGCAAAAGTGGTGATTACAGCCGATAGAGTCGGTGATTGGAGGAGTGACTCATGGAAAAAGAACAACTGCAGGAATTCAGAGAGCAGCTTGAGGCGATGAAAGGAGATATTATATCCGACGTTGAACAGACGCTCACGGATATGATCAGCCAACACGGTAATATTCCAGATCCCAATGATCGGGCGACCATTGAGTCGGATCGTGAGTTTGAATTGCGCTTGCGGAGTAGAGAGCGTAAGTTATTGAGTAAAATAGAATTGGCTATCGGCAGGATTGATAACGGGACCTATGGTGTTTGTGGGGACTGTGAAGAACCTATAGGTATCAAGCGCTTACAGGCTCGGCCGGTTGCAACTTACTGTATTGACTGTAAGCTTGAGCAGGAACGGCGGGAAAAAAACTTAGGGAAATAAATGCCTGAATTACGGAAGGATCCTATTCTCGGGCGTTGGATAATTATTGCCAGGGAGCGGAGTAAACGACCGACAGATTTTGCTGTTGATACTCCGGTAACCGGAGGAGGTTTCTGCCCTCTTTGTCCAGAAAACGAAAAGACAACGCCCAGTGAGGTTCTGGTCTACGGGCGTGATTCGCACAGACCGGCCAATACCTCCGGTTGGAAACTTCGGGTTGTGCCCAATAAGTATCCTGCCTTGGTGATCGAAGGGGAACTTGATAAGCAGGGAGAAGGGTTATACGACCGTATGAACGGGATCGGTGCCCATGAGGTTGTCATTGAAAGTCCTGATCATGCTGATCAGTTTACTTTTCTTCCTCATGAGCAGATGATCCTTACCTTTAGGGCTTTTCAGGAACGCATTCGGGATCTCTCCCATGATGATCGTTTCGTCTATGTAATGGTGTTTAAGAATAACGGTCGAGCGGCGGGAGCCTCTCTTGAACATACTCATTCTCAGTTGGTGGCCTTGCCCGTGATGCCGCGTATGCTGGCGGCCGAGCTTGAAGGAAGTAAGTCCTATTACGATTATAAGGATCGTTGCGTTTTTTGTGATATTATTCGTCAGGAAGTGCAGCAGGACACCCGCGTGGTCTGCGAGAATGAACGTTTTGTCACTCTGGCCCCCTTTGCCCCCCGTACACCCTTTGAGATGTGGATTCTGCCGAAGAAGCATAGCTCATCCTATGTGAGTCAGGATGAGGATTCTTTGGCAGACCTCGCTCGTATTTTTTCCGAGACACTTAGGCGACTTGATGCCTGTATTCCCGGAATTCCCTATAATTTTGTTCTCCATACCCAACCCCTTCAATCTGGTTCGCTTGAGTATTATCATTGGCATTTTGAAATTGTTCCTAAGCTGACCAATATTGCCGGATTTGAATGGGGAACGGGTTTTTATATCAATCCGATGCCTCCTGAGGATGCGTGTCGGTATTTACGTCAGGTCGAACTGTAGGATAGGACAGAGATAGGACAGAGGAGAAAAATACTGTGGGAAAAAAAAAGGTACTGCTTGTTGATGACGAGGAGAGTATCCTCTTGTTATACAGCGAGGAAATAGAGGAAGAAGGCTTTGCTGTGGAAGTCGCCCATAATGGAGACCAGGCCTTGGAAGTCTTTAAGGCATCGCCGCCGGATTTGGTGATTCTTGATATCAATATGCCGGGAATGAACGGCATTGAGGTCCTCCGCCAGATGAAGGCCATTAACGCTGAGTTGCCTGTAATTCTCAGTTCTGCGTATCCTGAATATAAAGAAGACTTGGGGGCTTGGGCTTCAGACGAGTATATCGTCAAGTCTGCCAACACGGACGAGTTGAAAGCCGCTGTTCATAAGTACCTAGACTAAGAAGTAGCTCAACTTTAAGCCGAAGTAAGCCGAAGACTGAACTCGGCAGAGACAGTCCTTTCCCCATTTTTGCCAGTTGATCTCTGTCATGAAAGATATTCAAAACCTTCAGGATGATCGCCGAATCAGTATTCGCAAGGTCGGCGTAAAAACTGTTTCCTACCCCATTACCGTACTGGACCGACAAAAGAAGCTGCAACATACTGTGGCCACCGTCGATATGTATGTGAATCTTCCGCATCGCTTTAAAGGGACGCATATGAGTCGTTTTGTCGAGATTCTGAATAGATTCCACGGTAAATTTGATCTACACAAGTTTCATCTAATTCTTCAGGATATGAAGGATCAGCTTGATGCTGAGGCAGCCCACCTGGAAGTACGGTTTCCCTATTTTCTTGAACGTAGCCAGGAAGAGGGTTCCGGCATGGAACGCTATGAATGCCGTCTGCACGGTTCGTTGCAGGAATGGGATGATCTGGTCATGGAACTGAATGTGCCGATCACATTGCCCAAGTCTATGGGACGTTGGGGATATGCTCAGGTCTCTGTTCGCTTTAATGAATTTATTTGGCTTGAAGACCTGATCAGTAAGGTTCAGCAGGCCATTCGAGCGGGATCAGAACAGCTTGCTTCTGTTGAGTCCCTGTGCGGCCAGCTTGGTGACGCCCTGAAAGCCACCTCGGAAATCAGCTGGTTCCGCGTTGAGGTGGAGAATTTTGCTCATGGCTGCTCTACCTTTGCTACAGTTGAAAGCACCCTTTCTTGAAAATATATTGTACTGATATTGTCCCACATGTGGTATTCAAGTATTCAAGGACTGCTGCTTGGTTGGTGATAGGGTGAAGAATCAGCAGTAATCTTTTGCGGAATTTTCTCTGTAACGCACCTTGCGTATCTTGTCAGTCTCTTTCCATGAGGTCATTGATCTTGTGTTCTCTATGTTTCTTTTTCCTTTTTTTTCCACATTACTGCTTCCATAAGTCGGTGCTCCTTCTGCGGTAAGTAGCAGCGGCATCAGCTGGTCCTCTTGTTGTTTTTATCCTGAAAAAATAGTGTCACTCCTCACATTGAGCGGGTGCGGTTTTATGAAATTTGATATATATTAGCCACACCATCACCAAAGAGTAACAGTATTCGTTTTTTCAGCTCGGTAATGCCGTCAAAAACATATTTAACCCGGTTTCCAACAGTGATTTTGATACGACTGATTCCGCCCATTAACTGAAAAATCCAGCGCAAAGTAGGTGTCTGAGTAGGCTGATTAATTTGATTAGGAACGGTTTCCTGCTGTTCAGCTAACCGATTACGCATTCGTCTTTCTGCTATCCCGTAAACTAACAGTGAAAGCACCATGACCATAAGTAATGCAGAAATTCGAGACGGCTTTTTTAAAAATAAGGAGGAAGCAAAAAATAAAGGATCCTTCAGAAAACGGAACCCTTGTTCCGCATGGTTTTGTTCCTTATAGGCATCAAGAACTTCCTGTACAGACAGATGTTCTTCATGGATATTAGTGCCTATGATATAACATGCAGCTACTTTTTGCAGTCGATCCACTTTGTCGCTGTCAAGCTGTGCTGCTAAAACTATCTGATAATCAATTGCGACAGGTTGTTCACCTTTTTTCGGACGTCCTTTCCCTTTGTACTGTTTATGTTCTATGATTTCATACGATGATAGGCTGTGGGTCTTCCATCTGCTGGCTAATTTCTCGCCTGCTTTGATTGCATCTTCTACGCAGTGAAAGCGATCCGCTTGCAGGTGAAAAGTTGCTTTCTGGATCTTAACTCTTTCTTTTTTTGCCTTTTTTTCGATTTTTTTGACGGATTTTTGACGAGAAGCTTCAGAAGAAACAACATGCCACCTCTGCCTGATTCCATAATGCTCCACATTGAACATCTTGACGTTAGGTCCGTCATCGAATTCCAGCCAGTCATCTGTGTTATCCAAGGCCTGAGTGATAACTTCTTCAACTTCTTTTATATTTTGAGGAATACGGGTGACAAAAAGCAGTTTACTTAAATTTGGGGCATTCTTCCGAGTATACATCTTGCAGTCGGCTACAATATACCGAGGGGTTTCAGACTGTTCAAACTCTTTGATCAGAGCTGCCGCACGATCCTTAAAGACAGTGTTGTCTGAACTGTTACCGTCTAAGCTTTTAAATAAAATTGGAATTCCGCCATCCTGAGTAACCATCATTTCAAGCATGACCTGTTTTAAATCAGGGCGATGGTCTTTAGAATGTCCGTGGGTGATAGAAATCGCCTGCTCATCAGCATCTGGAAGATATTCACCCGTCAGACTGAAAGCGCTTGTATCCAAATGATTGAAACGAAAGTCAATGTTTTCTTTTTCACAGACATCGACAGCTATGTGACTGAAAAGTGCTTCGGTTCCAAAATTGTGCAGACGGTCGAGGACGCGCCCGAGTTTGAAACGATTAAAATCATCGGCATTCACTCCGTCCCTAAACAGCAAAGAAAGAGGACAGGTCTGAAAAAATAAAGGGGTCAACGACATGGGCTTATTGGAAAAACCTAATCCGTTCAATATCATTCCAGCTACGGTTTCCCCAGCGGACAAAGTTTCATTTTCATAATGGCCCAAGTGGGAGTCAATAAGTTCTACCAGTCCGAGATCTTTAATTGTTCCGGCCACTATGCCTAAATGATCAATTCGTTCAACCGAGTATTTTTCCATTATTACAGTATTATAAGATGGTTATAGCGAACAGTATGGAATTATGGTGAATTTTAATCTATTTTTCAAAAAAGACAACCCGCTCAATGTGAGTCACTCCTGCTCTCTAGGAGGAATATAAAGTTTCGACTCTTTCTTGTCGAAAAGAAACAAAAAACTTTAACTTATCTTTGTTTTTCCGTGTAAAAAATACCCGCCACCCCGCTATAAGATTTTTGCATCCTTGTAGCAAGAAGTTTGGTGAGTAGGCGAGAAGCAAATATTCCTTCTGACATCCTGACGTGGTACGAATATTTTTTGCTTTGATACACAAGGTATTTTGTGAATATTTTTTGTTCGGCATAATAATTGCTCTTAAAGAGAGCTAGACTTATCAGGCGGTTTTTTGCATACTTTCTTCTGTTAGCTTGTTAAGTTTTTATAATTATTTTTTATGGCTAGAGAGGATCATATTTTAAATACGTTATGCCTGAACTGTATGCAAGATGGGTAAGGGCTTAAGCAAAACATATTATGCAGCTATTTCATGTTGAAAAAAGACCTTTTGTCAGAGTACTGACAGTTTTGCTTCTGGGGTGGACCTTATTACTCGTTGTTTTAATGTGTTGGAATAGATGGCATATGAGAAAGACCACCATCTTATTGGCTGAAAATAATGCCAGGATGTTTTGGGAAAAGGACATGTTGTACCGGGCATGGAGTGTCTTTCATGGAGGAGTCTATGTGCCTGTTTCAGAAGAAACAGAACCGAATCCCTACCTGGAAGTTGAACATCGAGATGTGAATATCGGCGGGCAAGAGTATACCTTGGTCAATCCCGCATATATGTTTAGGCAAATTTATGAGATCGGCAAGAAGAGCATGGCCATCCAAGGGCGTCTGACAAGCCTTGAGCCCAAGCATCTGGATAATAAGCCGAGGTCCTGGGAAGAAAAGGCGCTTCGTTCTTTTGAATCGGGCAGTGATGAATATATAGAGCTTGCCAAGATTGAAGATAAAAATTTTCTTCGTTTTATGCGGCCTGTCCGGCTGAAAAAGCCATGTTTACGATGTCATAAGGGGGATAATAAAAAGGGTGGCGGGGTCAGGGGGGGGATAAGTATTGTTGTCCCCTTGGAAGATCATTTTGCTTTATTTCGTGATAGCGTTAATAAACTTTGGTGGGCCTTTCTTGCTATCTGGCTTGCCGGGATTACGATCATTCTTGTTATGTATCGTCTTGTCAGGAAAACTCTTGGTTCTTTGATTCAAAGTGAACAGCAGAAAAGCACTATCTTGGACACGATGGACCGGGTTGGCGTCGGCCTCTATATTATTGATAAAACATATCGAATTCGTTACGCAAATAATACAATGGTCAACTGGTTCTCCTGTGAACCCGATGCGATATGTTATGAATCTGTATATAGCAGAGACAGCCCCTGTGCTCTTTGCTATCTGGAGCAGGTGGCGGATCGAAAAGAGACTGTTCGCTATGAATTAACTTTTAAGGAACAGTTTTTTGATGTTGTCGCCACCCCTATAACACTAGAGGATGGGACATCTGGAAAACTCGAACTCAGGCTTGATGTCACAGATCGCAAGACGGTTGATCGGGAACAAGGTAAGGCTATAGAGCTTTTGAAGGCCAAAGAAGTCGCTGAGTCAGCAACACAGGCCAAATCTGTCTTCCTGGCTAATATGAGTCATGAAATTCGTACCCCGATGAACACTATTATCGGAATGTCACAACTTGCCCTTGAGACCGGCTTGACCCCGGAACAGTATAATTTGATTTCCAAAGTGAATATATCTTCCGGGCTATTACTTGGTATTATTAATGATATATTGGATTTTTCCAAAATAGAAGCTGGGAAGATGAAGCTAGAAACGGTTGATTTTCGTTTGCAGGGCGTACTTAATCAGCTTTCGGATATCATTCGAACCAAGGCTGAAGAAAAGGGCCTATGTTTGAATATCATATCTTCTGACGATGTCCCGCAGGTGTTACGTGGTGATTCATTACGCCTTGGCCAGGTACTCGTTAACCTCGGAAACAATGCTATTAAGTTTACCCGTGAGGGACATGTCGATATCCGTATCCAGCTTGTTGGACAAAAAGGAAAGAGAGTAAGTATCCATTTTTCTGTTCACGATACAGGGCTCGGTATGAGCTTGAAAGAACAGATCCGGATTTTCCAATCATTCAGTCAGCTGGATAATGATATCACTCGGCAATATGAAGGGAGTGGTTTAGGATTAGCTATCAGTAAAAAGCTGGTTAACATGATGGGTGGCGATATTATAGTGGAGAGTGAGCCGGACAAAGGATCCTGTTTCCATTTTACGCTGGATTTTGAGACAGGAAGAAAGCATGGAGAGCGGACAGCATCGACAGTATCTACTGGTAACGTGCCCGGACTGGAAGGAGAAAAACTGCAAGGAAAGAAAATTCTTCTGGTGGAGGATAATGCCTTTAACTCTGAATTAGCGACTATCTTGCTTCGGCGTAAAAAAATTGTTGTTTTTCACGCAGGCAACGGCAGAGAGGCTTTAGATTTTTTGCACAGCAAATCTGTTGATTGTGTCTTAATGGATATTCAGATGCCTGTCATGGACGGATATACGGCTTGTCGAGAAATCCGTCATCGGCTGCAATTGACCAAGTTGCCTATTATTGCTATGACAGCCAATGTCATGAAAAATGATATTGAAAAGAGCATAGAAGCTGGTATGAATGACCATATTGGTAAACCACTTCATGAAGATGAAATTTTTGCAACCTTGATGAAATGGATGGTACCAGAAAACGCCTTTACTCCAAACAATGAAGAAACGCTGCCTGTATGATCAGAGGTGGGTTGAAATGAGCATCTGGGTTCCCCCATTCGTTATAGCCCATAGCAACCCACGCACCTTGACTGACCCATTCTTCATAGGCGAATTTCCAGCCGCTCCAGTTGTCCCGGCATTTATAGGGTTGTGTCGGCCCATAATATGAAAATGCAGGCCCTTGATTATCGTTTGCCTGCCGAGTCCCCCCGATAAGGAGCATATCAGCCCCAAGTGTCATAGCCTCTGCTTCAATTGTCTGGGCAAGAGATTTTCCTGTAGATCCTTCAGGGATATAAGCAAGAAGGTGGGCAAAGACCCGGCAGCTTACCGGAACCTGTCGATCCTGAAAAGTGGGAACCACCTTGTCGCTAGGAGAATATTTTACTCCTTTATAGCTCTTTGTTGTGTTCCAGGCCTTCAGGCCATCGTTTAGGTCAGCCTTGAAGTCGTCCTTGAAGGCGTTTATATCACTCCAAAGTTCCTGACGGGTTGCGGCGCAGCCGGAAAGAAGGAGAAGGGCGATTCCACCGGCAAGGAGGGGAAAGAGGGAAAATAAATTGTTTGATTTGTTCATTGCGAAACTCCGCGTCTGATACCCGCCCCTGGTGGGGCCGGATCTATAAAGGAATATTACCGTGCTTACGCCAAGGATTCTCCAGCTTTTTATTGCGCAACATGGCCAAGGAGCGGCAGATACGGGTGCGGGTGTGGTGCGGCATGATGACATCGTCAATAAAACCACGACTGCCCGCAACAAAGGGGGTAGCAAAACGAGCCGTGTATTCGGCAGTTCGCTCTTGAACCATTTCGCTGTCCCCGCTGTCCGCTCGGAAAATAATCTCAACCGCGCCTTTGGGACCCATCACCGCGATTTCAGCGCTGGGCCAGGCAAAGTTGACATCTCCACGTAGATGCTTGGAGCTCATTACGTCATAGGCTCCACCGTAGGCTTTACGGGTAATGACCGTGACCTTGGGCACAGTCGCCTCGGCATAGGCATAGAGGAGCTTGGCTCCATGCTTGATGATCCCTCCGTATTCCTGAGATGTTCCGGGGAGAAAGCCGGGGACATCAACAAAGGTGATGATTGGAATATTAAAGGCATCGCAGAAGCGGACAAAGCGGGCCGCCTTACGTGATGAAGAGATATCCAGACAACCAGCGAGTACCATAGGCTGATTGGCCACTATGCCCACTGTAGACCCCTGCATCCTGGCCATGCCGATAATGATGTTGGCGGCAAAATCAGGTTGTACTTCAAAAAAATCATACTCATCAACTACCTTGGTGATGAGCTCTTTCATGTCATAGGGTTTATTGGGGTCATTCGGGATCAAGCTATCCAGAGAGATTTCGGTCCGCTCCGGTGTATCATTGCACGGCCAGATCGGTGGGGCTTCCCGATTATTGGACGGGAGGAAGTTGATGAATCTGCGCAACATAAGCAGGGCCTCAACACCGTTTTCAAAGGCCAGATCCGCTACCCCAGAACGGGCGGTATGGGTGGCGGCCCCGCCTAACTCTTCAGCTGTCACCACCTCATGGGTGACGGTTTTGACGACGTCCGGGCCTGTGACAAACATATAAGAGGTGTTTTTGACCATAAAGATGAAGTCCGTCATTGCCGGAGAGTAGACAGCACCGCCAGCACAGGGGCCCATGATCATGGAGAGCTGAGGAATCACCCCGGAGGCTAAGACATTGCGCTGAAAAACATCTGCGTAACCGGCAAGGGCCTCAACCCCCTCTTGGATACGTGCCCCACCAGAATCATTCAGGCCGATGACCGGAGCTCCGACCTTGATGGCGTGATCCATAATTTTGCAGATTTTTTCAGCATGAGCGGCAGACAGTGAACCGCCAAACACGGTGAAGTCCTGACTGTAGACAAAGACCAGTCGACCGCATACCGTGCCGTATCCGGTGACGACACCGTCTCCAGGGATTCGTTGATCTGCCATGCCGAAATCTACACATCGGTGTTCGACAAACATGTCCCATTCTTCAAAACTGCCTGCGTCAAGGAAGAGTTCAATGCGTTCCCGTGCGGTAAGCTTTCCCTGGGCGTGTTGCTTGTCAATCCGTTTTTGGCCACCGCCCAGACGGGCTGCTTCGCGTTTTGCATCAAGTTGATCAATAATGTCCTGCATGATTTTGAAGAGTAAAGAGTAGTATGTTTCCCGGTTAGTTTCCCAGGTAAGGAGCCAGAGGAGCTGTCGGCCGGATTATTCTGGGAGTTGCTGTGTTGAACAGAGTTCTGTCAACACGCCGTGGCTGGATTTGGGGTGAAGAAAGCCTATCTGTTTACCGCCCGCCCCGGCAATAGGTGTCGTGTTAATCAATCGGCAACCGGCCTTTGCTGCTTTTTCGAGCTGGGCTGCGGCATTATCGCTGCGATAAGCAATATGATGCACTCCTTCACCTTGGCGTTGCAAGAATTTTGCTATGGGACTGTCCTTGCTCATGGGCTCAAGCAATTCTATTTTGGTTTCACCGAGAGAGAAAAAGGCCGTGCGTACTTGTTGAGAAGGGACTTCTTCAATCTGTTCGCAATGTAGGCCCAGTGCCTGCTCATAGAAAATACGTGCTTGGGCTATAGAATGGACAGCTATTCCTATATGGTCAATTTTTTTCAGCATATACGGGGGCCTTTCAAAGGCAGGAGGGGCGCTTTGCCACCCCTCTTTGTTTTGAAATTTTATGAGGCAATCAGTTACAGCCTAGGCCCCAGCCCCAGGAATCAACGCAGGTTATTTGCGGAACCACCTTGCCGCCACAGGATTGGTAGCAATAGCGGTGCTCCTTATTGCATCGCTCGAAATTTGGTGGAGGGCAGGGTGTGCGGGTGTCATAGCAGGTCATCTCGCCAGCTTTAATGCAGTTTTCTAGCTTGATGCTTGCTATTTCATTGCGGTGTTGACAGTCTTTCAAGGCGGACTTGACGTTGTTTTTGCATTGGGATCTGTTCTGTTCGCATTGCATAATACAGACCTGTCCCTGCTGCGTCGCAGGGGGCTCCAGCATGTATTCTGTTTTATACATTGGCCCACAGGCACTCAACGCGATCAGCATCAGGATCATAGCTCCTGCATACATTCCTGCATACCATAACGAATGACTGCTTGAATGACTGCTAAGCCGTCTTGTCCTCTTTGTTGTTTTCATAATTCCTCCCTAACCACATTCTTGACCAACGCTGTCCTGTTGAGGGCGCGCACCAAAGCCGTATTCAAAAATCCGACCAGTTAAAAGAGATTTACGAGTTTGCCTGAAGTTTATCCGTTATCAGATCGTAAAGGGTATTGCTGGTTTCTCGAACAACCCGAACACAATTTTTTCGAGTACTGTCTGGATTTTTTCGGAAGTTTTGTACAGCCTCCTGATCCTTCCAGTCCACTTGGGCTATATCGGCACATTGGATGCTACCGTGTGGCTCTGTAATTTCAGTGAATTTCTGAATCATTGCATAGCTGACACTACACATCTGCTTATGATTTTCCTGCTGAGGTGTTGTCTTGCCCAGGGTGAAACCAATGGTCGCCAATGCGCCAGAAAGGGCTCCACATACCTGGCCACTGCTCCCCATGCCGCCCGCAAAAGGCGCCATAGCTGCGACAACTTCTGGCGACGGCGGTTCATCTTTAAAAAGCTCTGCGCAGGCACAGAGGACAGCCTGACTGCAATGAAAGCCGTCTGCAAAAAGTTGAACGGCCTTATCTGCCATTTTTTCTCGATCGTTTGGTTGATTATTCTGATCCATTATACTTGTCCTGTTTTGTTATTCTGATCCCTGGCACACTCGTTCTGAAGAGATTTGTCTTGCAAAATAGAGGGCTGATCTCTCCCCAGTTTTGTTCCGGTGTGCTTGCTGGGTCGCTTGAATTTGATATTTCGCCCTTTGAGGCGAGTACATTTTGTATAGCACAGCCCTGTCTGACACAGCTCGCGGCAAAGCTATCTTAACATGTATCGATCAGGAAACTCAAAGAAGTTTTTTTATTTTTCAGGCAGAATTTCTTCATTCTTCTGTTTCATCAGTTCCTCCTGTGCTGTATGTAGTGAACCGACTTCCGGAAGATATTCATGAAAAGCGTCACCATATATTTCCCAGATTGTTATAAAGAGAGCAGAAATAATCGGTCCTATAATAATACCGAGCACCCCGAACAGGGCAATGCCACCGAGGGTGCCAAAGAGAACAAAAAGGTCATGCATCTCAGTATCCTTGCCGACTAATCTGGGACGGAGCAGATTATCCATATTGCCTGCTACTGCACCACAAATGATAGCGAGAAGAATAACTCCAGAAATATCACCGCCTATAGCAAGGACAGCCAGTGCAGGTATCCAGACAATAGCTGTTCCTACTGCCGGAATAATGGAGAGCACTGCCATGACCGTTCCCCAAAAAACAGCTCCTTGTATTCCTACCAGAAAAAAGGCAAAGCCGCATAAGCCACCTTGTAATATTCCGATAATAAAGGTTGATTTCATAGTTGCTCCGGCCACTGAGGTAAAGCGTAGAAGAAGGCGCTCTTCATCCTCATGCACCATGGGCAGGTAATATAAGATTTTTTTCAACAGGACATTTCCCATGCTCAAGAAATAAAACATCACATACAGCATGATGACAATATTAAACAGGGCGTTGATTGTTATTTTGGTGAGAGAAGTAAGAGAATTAATCAGGAGATTGGTGATGGTGCCGACAATCTCGCCCGTTTTTTCCAGGATCATGTCTCGATAGGGCAGGAGGGTCTCGTAATGAGGTATTTTACTGATGTGCTCTGAAAGAATTCCCGGTTCTTCCACAAAGGACTCTATCCACGGACTTACCGATTGTCCTACATGGACGGCTTGGCTGATCACTACGCTGATGAGAAGAGCCAGTGGAACCAGGATCAGGCAGACAATAGCGATAATAATAAGCGTGGAGGCCAGATTTTCCCGGTTATTCAGGCGTGGTGTCAGCCACCTATGAACAGGAGTGCTCATGGCGGAAAATAGTCCAGCCATGAAGATAGCCATGAGAAACTGCCGGATCATAGTCAGGAACAGGGCAGATATTGCCGTTACCATGATCAGGAGTATTATCTTGTTGACATTTTGATGCTTAACCATCTTTTGACTCCTATTCTCAGCTTCTTCTGGAGGATTGAACCGGAAGTCCGGCTTCGGGAACATAGCCAGATTGTCAGCAATATACTTCTTTCTCGGAAGTATTACGAGTTCCTCGTCACCTGTCAATATTTTTGCTGGTCGATTTGGCTGCTTAAATATTGATTACAGCATACCCATCTTCTTCAAATGCACCTGGAGAACTGAAACCGCTGCAGGAGTAACCCCAGAAATACGCGAGGCCTGACCTAATGACAGGGGCCTGACCCGAGCGAGTTTTTCCACCACTTCATGAGAAAGGCCAGGCATTCCCTTATACTGCATATCCTCAGGCAATTTAGTCCGTTCCAGTTTTTTAAAACGATCAACCTGCTCCTGCTGACGTTTAATATAGCCAGCATACTTGATTTGCAGCTCTATCTCCCCTTGACAGCGAAGCTCCTCTTCAGAAAAGGAAAACTCGGGAAACTGCTCTGCAACCAAAGGCGTCAGTTCTTTCAAACGCAGTTCCGGCCGACGCAGCAGCTCTGTCAGGGTCATGGCCTGGCTCAAGGGCGTACTGCCGAGGGCGGACAAGCCCTCATTGACAGAGGAGACGGGCTTGAGACGAACCGTATCCAACCGAGCGCATCCCTGCTCAATGGCCTCCTTTTTAAGGAGAAAACTCTGATAGGTCTTTTCATCTACTAGGCCGAGCTGAAAGCCGATTTCTCGCAGACGCAAATCCGCATTATCCTCGCGCAGCAGCAACCGATATTCCGCCCTGGAGGTAAAAAGGCGATAGGGTTCTTTGGTCCCTAATGTGACAAGATCATCAATAAGCACTCCTATATAGGCCTGAGAACGATCCAAGATCAGAGGAGCCTGATCTCGCACCAAATGGGCCGCATTAATGGCCGCCATCAGGCCCTGGGCCGCTGCCTCCTCATACCCTGATGTTCCGTTGATCTGACCGGCATGAAAAAGGCCGCTGATCCGCTTGGTCTCCAAGGAGGGTTTAAGCTCCAAGGGATCGATATAATCATACTCTATGGCATAACCGGGTCGGATAATCCGGGCGTTTTCCAGTCCGACAATGGAGCGCACCAGCTCAACCTGGGTCTGCAAAGGCAGGCTGGTGGGAATACCGTTGGGATAGACCTCAACCGTGTCCAGTCCTTCCGGTTCAAGAAAAATCTGATGCCGTCCCTTTTCCGGGAAACGCATCACCTTATCTTCAATGGACGGGCAGTATCGGGCACCGATGCCTTCAATGATGCCCGAGTACATGGGAGACTTACCGATTCCTTCCCGAATGACGGCATGGGTCTGCTCATTAGTATAGGTGATATAACAGGGCAGCTGGGGCAGGTCTGGTCTTTTCTTATGAGCATTGGCAAAGGAAAATAGGGCTGGTGGATCGTCACTGTACTGGGGTTCTAGGGAGGAATAATCAATAGTCTTGCCATCTAGCCGGGGAACCGTGCCTGTCTTCATCCTACCGACTTCAAAACCTATCCGGCGGTACCATTCTGCAAGGCTACGAGAAGCGGAATCCCCCATCCGGCCAGCAGGAAAATTTTTCAGCCCGATATGGATAAGGCCGTTGAGAAAGGTGCCCGTGGCCACCACCACGGCCCGGACCTGAATAACCTCGTCCAGGGAGGTACGGATACCCACCACCCGATCATTTTCCGTCAGGATCTCATCGACCACGGTCTGGCGAATTTCCAGGTTTTCCTGCTGCTCCAGAACCGTCTTCATCCGCTGTTGATAGAGGAGGCGGTCAGCCTGAGCCCTGGAAGAACGGACAGCTGGCCCCTTGCTGGTGTTCAACCGACGAAACTGGATGCCGGTGGCGTCAATATTTTTCGCCATTTCACCGCCCAGGGCATCAATCTCCTTGACCAGATGTCCCTTGGCCAATCCGCCCACAGCCGGGTTACAGGACATGGCCCCGATGGTGTCGGCATTAATAATACAGACCAAGGTCTTGCAACCCATTCTCGCGGCAGCCAATGCCGCTTCACAGCCAGCATGTCCGGCTCCTATCACGGCGATATCAAAATCAGTCATGGTTTTTTTTACAGGTATTATGTATAAAAATGGATAATGTCTTAGAGCAGCTAGATATTATTTCCTGTCTTCGTCCACGGGCAGTAAGGGATTCAACAAGAAATACCCTACCCATTATTTCGGGTGCCGTAGGGGCGAACCTATGTGTTCGCCCTTTTATGCCGGGCAGACGCAGGTCTGCCCCTACAGCTCGGAACAGATGAAAGAGCTATCGGGGAACAGCAACATAACAGGTTCGTTGTAAAACTGAAAACCGAAATTCAAT
The DNA here is from genome assembly GCA_942492895.1 of Candidatus Electrothrix laxa. GTDB lineage: Bacteria > Desulfobacterota > Desulfobulbia > Desulfobulbales > Desulfobulbaceae > Electrothrix > Electrothrix laxa. The sequence continues at coordinate 1,888,156 of OW818652.1, read as the reverse complement.
CCCCCCGCAGTTTGCGGTGAAAATTTATGCATTTTCTCTCCATCATCCATATCATCGGCCTGCTGCTGACAGCAACCGGCAGCTCAATGCTTTTTCCCCTCTTTTGCGCGATGTATTATGGGGAATCGGATGTTACTGCCTTCCTTCTTGCGATTCTTATTAACGTCGGCATAGGACTTCCTAGCTGGTTCTATACCAAAAAGCATACAGAGCTGAATATCCGTGACGGCATTATTATCGCGGTTGTGGGCTGGATTATCGTGTCTTCCGCATCCGGCCTGCCCTTTATGATCCACGGCTCCATTCCTTCCTTTACGGATGCCTTTTTTGAGATGATGTCCGGCTACACCACCACCGGAGCAACCATTCTCACTGATATTGAGGCATTGCCCCACGGCCTGCTCTTCTGGCGGAGCGAAACCCATCTCCTCGGCGGCATGGGCTTTCTCACCCTGATTATCCTCTTTATGCCTAAGGGGATGGGCGGTCTGCGCCTGTTCCGGGCGGAGTCCAGTCCGGGCCAATCCTTTACCGGAGAAAAATTTGCCGCACGAACCAAGGATACTATGGTTCGCCTCTGGACGGTCTATCTGGGGCTCAACCTCCTCCAGGTTATCCTGCTGGCCGGTGGGGGCATGGAACTGTTTGATGCGTTCTGCACCGCTTTCGGCACCCTGTCCACCTCAGGATATTCACCGAAAAATGCTAGCATCGGTTTTTATAATAATGCCTATTTTGACTGGGTGATTATTTTCTTCATGTTTCTTGGCGGCACAAGTTTTGTCCTGCTCTATCACATGATGTACGGCGGTATCAAGGAGATCATCCGTAACACCGAGTTTAAATGGTATGCATTTCTGATAGCCTTTTTTTGTCTGGCCGTTTCCTTGATTCTCTGGTGGCACGGCACCTATTCCGGCATCGTGGATTCGGTTCGCTACGGCACCTTTCAGGTCATGTCCCTGCTCACCACCACCGGCTTTGGCACTGCCGATTATGAAAAATGGCCGCAGGCAGCCCAGATGTTTCTCTATGTTTCCTGCCTGATCGGCGGTTGCGCAGGCTCCACAGCCAGTGGCATCAAAATTGTTCACTACGTCATTATCTGTAAATTTATCTGGGGTACGGTCAAGAAATCCTTTTTCCAGCCCATGTCGATAGTCTCGGTGCGGCTGAACGGCAAACAGATCGACGTTTCCATGATCAATATGGCGATCTGCTATTTTATCGTTAATATCTTTATCATTTTTATCGGCGGATGTTTTATGACCCTGGTCGATGACATGGATTATGTCACGGCCATGAGTTCTGTGATCTCCGCCCTCATGACCATCGGTCCCGGCTTCGGAGAAATCGGGCCGTCAGAGAATTTTCACGCTATTTCAAATATCGGCAAATGGTTCCTGTCCTGGAACATGATGGTGGGACGCCTGGAGCTTTTTTCCGCTTTGGTGATCTTTTATCCTTCGTTCTGGAAGAGGTAGAAAAACGATCGTATCGGAATCCGTAGGGGCGTTTCGCGAAACGCCCCTACTATCCGCAGAGAAATTCTTCACAAAATAAAACCCCCTTTTTAGGTGCAGGATGTAGGGGCAGACCTGCGTGTTTGCCCGGAACAATAGGGCGAACACATAGGTTCGCCCCTACGGCACCCGGCATAAGAGGCAAGTCTTTCTTTTCGAATCCCTTATGGCAACAAGCGACCCTAAACAAAAAATCGATCCTCCTGCCCGATTAACAGATCAATTTAGCATCTGTCCGAGCTGTGATCTCCTGCTGGAAGAAACTCAATCCACGCCCACCCACACAGCAGCCTGCCCCCGTTGCCTGCGCCGCCTGCACAGAAGACGCCCGGATTCAGCCCGCAGGACCATGGTGCTGTCGCTCACCGGCCTTTTGCTCTACTTGCCCGCAAACTTCGCGCCTCTGCTCACCTTCAATATACTGGGAGCAGCAACAAGTAGTTCATTGTTTCAGAGTACTTTGAGTATGTTTGATCAGGGAGAGTACCTTGTCGGTATTTTGGTGGTACTGACCGGCCTTATCTGTCCCTTGATGACCCTATCCCTGCTCTTCGGGGTATCAGCAGGTCTCTTTCTTGGCTGGCAGCAAAAATGGATGAAGGTTTTCCTGCACTGGTATCACCATCTAGCCGAATGGGCCATGACAGATATCTACCTCATTGCTGTGTTTATCACCATTATCAAAATGAACCATGCAGCCGCAATAGGATATCACCTGGGATTTTTTTGTTTTATCGGGCTAGTGGCAACAACAGTGGCTGCGCACTCCTCCATTGACCAAAGCCTGTTCTGGGATAAATTAGACCGGACTAAGGCTGATAAACGTCCGAGGATACCTGCTGAGACATTGGCGCGAACCGGCAGAGAGGCGGGTTTACTTCTCTGTCAGAGCTGCCATAAGATTACTCCTCTTGATGCCACTTGTTACAAGGAAAATCAAAAGGAAAAAATGGGCTGCCCCCGTTGCGGCGAGAGGCTCCATTTCCGCAAAGAGAACAGCATTGATCGGCCCTGGGCCCTGATCGTGACGGCCTTGCTGCTCACTGTACCCGCCAACCTGCTGCCCATAATGTCGGTATCCAAGTTGGGCCGTGTAACACAAAGCACCATTCTCGACGGGATTATCCTTTTTTTTCGGGAGGGTTCCTACGGTATTGGCCTGGTTATCCTGACCGCATCGGTTTTGGTGCCCCTGTTCAAGATAATCGGCATGAGCCTGATTCTGATCTCCATCAATAATAAATGGACGACCTGGCTTCGGCACAAGGCATTGATGTTTCGCTTTATCCAGTTTGTCGGACGTTGGTCCATGCTGGATATCTTTGTCATTGCCCTGCTCTGCTCATTAGTGCGCTTTGGTAGCCTTTCCACGGTGGACACCGCACCGGCAGCCCTCTATTTCAGCGCGGTTGTCCTTTGTACCATGTTTGCCGCCATCAGCTTTGATCCCCGGCTGCTCTGGGACAGCTCGGAAGAAGAGACGGCTACCGAAAACGATTAATGAGACTGTTCGTCTGCGGTACCCAGCACCTTGCCCCAAATCTCTTTTTTCATTTCCTCGGCTGGTTCCGGCTCGTTCCATTTGATAAACTGCTCCGTGACTCGCATAAAATCGCCGTTATCTTTTTTGCATTGATCACAGATGGATTCCGCCTGATCGCGGTACATGATAATTTTACTGGCAGGTTCGCCAGCAAGGTCGACTGCTGCCATCTTTCGGCAACCGCAATCTAGTCGGATAACCGCCACACCCACTGCATCTGGACTGCCCTCAAAGATGCCCTCAATCATTGCCCTTTCACCCTTTTCCGGGTTTCTTTTTTCTTCTGCTGTCATTGTTTTTTCGTTGTTTTTTTTGTATGTATTAATATCGTATCTCTAACGTCATCTTCCCTGAATTCCCGCAATCTATTCGTTTCCATTGCATCGGTCAAGCGGGAATAAAGGCTATCACGGGGGAGAATCTCCAGGATTACTACCATCCCGTCGTATGATATGAGGCCACCAACTCATAGCTCTACGACAAAATATACTTTATTTTTTTTCAGAAAAAAATATGGTATACTCCGCTTAAACTATTGATTCTTTCACGGAGAAATTCCTATGGCGATACTGGATAAGGTCTTTAAGGCCGCAATGGATCTCAAAGCATCGGACATCCATGTGCTGCCTGGTGAACCGTTTATGGTCCGCCGTCTCGGCACGATGATCAGGCTGAAAAGTCAACCCCTGACAGCGGATAATTGCAGGAAGGTTATTCTGGAAATCCTCACCCCGGAGCAGCGAAAGCTCCTCGGTAAAGAAATGCAGCTGGACTTTGCCTATGCGGTTAAGGGTTTAGGTAGGTTTAGGGGCAGTGCCATGTTTCATAACAACGGCATGAGCTGCATCTTTCGAGCCATCCCCGGAGAAATCCCCTCCTTTGAACAGCTGGGCATCCCAGATGTGATGTATAAAATCCTGGAAAATCATCAGGGTATTGTGCTGGTGACCGGAGCCACCGGCCACGGCAAGACCACCACCTTGGCCGCTATGGTGGATTACATCAACAGTAATCATGCTCACCATATCCTCACGGTTGAAGATCCCATTGAATTCGTCCACCCCCTGAAAAAAGGCGCTATTAATCAGCGCCAGCTGGGCAAAGACACCCTCTCTTATAGTAATGCCCTCAAAGGAGCCCTGCGCCAAGATCCAGATATCATCGTGATCGGTGAGCTGCGCGATCTTGATACTATTTCCCTGGCCATCTCCGCCTCAGAAACCGGCCATTTGGTCATCGGCACCCTGTCCACCTCCGGTGCCGCGAAAACTGTGGACAGAATCATCGATTCCTTCCCTCCGGGCGAGCAGAATCAGATTCGGGCCATGCTCAGTGAATCCCTGAAAGCCGTGTTCTCCCAACGTCTCCTGCCTGCCAAGGACGGATCGCAAATGCACTTGGCTGCCGAGGTCATGATCGGCAATCTCTCCATCGCCAACCTGATCAAAGACAGTAAAACCTTTCAGATTCGCTCCACCATGCAGATGGGAACCAAGCTGGGCATGAAGCTGATGGACGATTCAGTGATTGAGTTGCTGGAGGACGACAAAATTAGTTTGGAAACAGCACAGGCCAATGTCGACAAAAAGGAACTGCTCAAACCCTTTATGGCGTAATAAGAATGAAACCGGAAAGGACAGAGAAAAAATATGACAATAATTGATGGGTACTTCACCCAGATGAAGGAACGCGGGGCCAGTGACCTGCACATGGTCATCGGCTTTCCGCCGATGTTGCGCCTGCGGGGCGAGCTGGTACCTCTTGATGAGCCGGTTTTAACGCCGGAAAGCAACCGGAAAATACTTTTTGAAATCCTTGATGAGGATCAACAGGCCGCCATTGACAAAAACAGAGATTTTGATAAGGCCTATGCCCTGGAGGGAGTTGGTCGTTTTCGTTGTAATCTCTTTTATCAGCAGCGGGGTATCGGTGCGGTTTTCCGTATTATTCCAGCCAAAATTCTCTCTGTTGATCAGCTGGGCCTGCCCGATGTAGTCAGGAATTTTGCTGACTACGTGCGCGGTATGGTCCTGGTTACCGGCCCCACTGGCAGCGGTAAATCAACCACCATGGCCGCGATTATCGACCTAATCAACGATAAACACGCCAAGCATATTATCACCATTGAAGATCCGCTGGAATTTGTTCATCCCAATAAAAAATGCGTTTTTTCCCAACGGGAGATCGGCAGCCATGCAATCAGCTTTGGCAAGGCCCTGTCCGTGGCCAACCGGGAAGATCCAGACATCATCCTGGTCGGTGAGATGCGTGACCTGGAAACCATCGCTCTGGCTCTGACCTGTGCCGAGCTGGGCATCCTGGTCTTTGGCACCCTGCATACCAACAGCGCAGCCAAGACCATTGACCGGATTATTAACGCCTTTCCGGCTGACCAGCAGGCCCAGACTCGAACCATGCTGGCCGACTCGCTCAAGGGCGTGGTTGCCCAGCAGCTTCTTAAAACCAAGGACGGCAAGGGGCGTTGCGCAGCCCTGGAAATTCTGATCGGATCCAACGCCTTGGCTAGTATTATCCGGGAGGGTAAGATCAACCAGATTGAGTCTATGATCCAGACCGGTACGTCCCAGGGCATGCAGACCATGGATCAGCATCTTCAGCAGCTGATTGACGCAGATAAGATCACAATTGAGGCGGCTCGGGAAAAAGCGATGAATAAAGGTTTGTTCCCGTTGCCGGATGGGGTGGAGGAGTAGAGCCCGTTCTTGCCAACGCCCTTTGATGCCCGGAGGTCCCTCCGGGCTTACTTTGCCAAGATTTATCTCGGGAATGCCCCGTTATTAATATCAACACAGGTTCCGTTGATATACTCAGGACAATCCGTTGCCAGCCAGAACATCGCCTCAGCCACCTCTTCAGGATAGGCAAACCTACCGGTATAGACCGCCTCTTTGATCGCCTTTTTTCTCGGCTCCGGGATAATCGCCAGCATATCTGTAGCCACCGGACCGGCAGCAACCGCATTCACCACAATCCCCTGGGGGCCAAGGATCTTGGCAAAACTCTTGGTCATATTAATGAGCCCTGCCTTGGTCATGCCGTACCAGATATCAGGATGGCCAATCTCTCCGGCGATTGAGGCATTATTAACAATCCGGCCAGAGCCCTTGGCAATCATGGCTCTGGACAGCTCGGTTATCAGGGCGACAGGAGCTTGAAGATTAATCTTCATGATCTGCTCAATCTTTTCCTGGGGATATTGCTGGTAGGGCAGCGCAAACATCACTCCTGCATTATTCAACAAGATATCTATGCCCGGGAGCTGGGCCACTAGGTCGGGAATACCGGTGACATTGCTCAGGTCATACTCAATCATTTCGATCTGCGCATGATCCTTAAGCGGGAAATCTGCAAAATCCCTGGCAAGGACGTAGATCTTATGACCGGCCTGGATAAACTTCTCTGTTGCTGCTAAACCAATTCCCTTATTGCCGCCAGTTATCAGGACGTTCCTGCTCGTACTCATCTTCTCCTCTTTTTCTTTATTTTTGCGTTTTGCCGGATAAGCATCTGCTCCGATCAGAACATAAACCGCCTTGATGAGCATTAGGACTCACCGATTGGTTAATAATCTAGTAATTGAATTAATTGTTTTACATGAAAAAACAACACCTTGAAATCTTAGTAAGTGAAATCAACATATTGGATGATTGCTTGTGAAAATAGGCTGTTGAGAAGTTTCCTGTTTAGGAATACTTATTATCTGGCCCAATATAGCGCTTAAAGGACATCTCTGCAAATACGGTCAAAATACCGGCATCTCTTATAACGTTATGATTTGTTTATGTTTAGTCAATTAATTATATACACTTTTTATTGACCAATCGATGAGTTAGGAAATCGACAAAAAATAAAATATTTCTTTTTAGGTGCGGAATTTGAATTCGTGCCCCCTACCTCAATGCCCTTTTGGGGCGGCGCAAATTATTGAGTTATCGTTGCCAAAAGAGCAAATTTTGACTTTTACCTGACCAACAATAGCTGCGTTGTTTTATTTTTTATGATATGATCGTTGCAATGTTTTTCCGTCAATTGCAACCAGCTGTCATTCAGTGATCATTTAGTAATTTTTAGCAGCAGCTCGGATCTATCCCGAGAAATACAGTTTTTTTTGATTGGTCATTGAAAACAACAGATTGAACGTGTCGTATGGCGGGATACCGTTAGGCAGTTCCAAAAAAGTGGCGAATCAGTCTTTTTTTACGTCGCCATATTTTTCAATTTCTGTCCAATTGTTTGCAGGAGCATTCTTTGATCCTTAATCGTTAGATAAATACCTATACAGGCGGATTCCGGTAGTCGTAGCCGGGATCATTGAAGACGGGATGTCATTGAAGGATCTTCTGAGATTATAAATCATTGGCTGTTGAATCGAACGGAACCAGTGCCTGATAACTATTCCCGATAAATATAATGTGCTATATGGCACAAATGGCCCTGCAATTCGCTGAAGTAAAGTTCATTGCAGGAGTTAGGAAGAACATTATGATTGATCTTAATTTTGAAGTTGAAGGAAAAACGATCCGAGTAGATCACGGCTATGCACTCTTTTCTGTTGTCAGTCATTGCCTGAAGAAATTTCACGAGGCGCAGGATGTACAACTTGCTTTGATTCGGGGCAGCTATATCGGTAACGGAGAGCTTCGACTCTTGCCGGGATCTTGCCTTACTCTTCGTCTCTCTTCTGAAAAAATTTCTTTCTACAAAAAAAAGTTATCTGGAAAAATCTTTAACCTTGATGGCCACAGGATATCGATCGGGGGGGCTGCTTGTCAACGATTGATTCCGGCAGCAGTTTTGTACGCCCATCTCGTAACGACAAGGAACGGTTTGGATCAAAAACGATTTGAAGCAGAGATTCGTCGGCAGCTTGATAGGCAGGCCTGTCAGGGGAGAATTACGGTTGGAAGGAGGAGAATATTTTCAATTCATGACAAAAAGGTGGTGGGGTATTCTCTGTTGGTTTCTGAGTTAACTGCCGAAGAGTCTATTATTATTCAGGAAGAGGGCGTCGGAGGGCGCCGTAAAATGGGCTGCGGTTTTTTTCAACCTTGGAACAGGTGAGTAGGGACTTGTCATATGGTTAAATGTAAAGAAAACCAAACAGATAAGGTGACACTTTGTTACAATCTTTTTGATTTGCCCACAGCGCAGCACAAGGCAGGATTAGCAGGGCTCGTATTAATGTTGACGTCTATGGAACGACGTGGGCTTGCCCCGCTGCCAGAGGTGCGTGATCTCAGCTCGAACGGAGTTAGGATTTTGTTGAGCCGGGAAAGTTTGCAGACACTCTTCGACGATCTTTTTGATGCTGAGTTTGTTGAAGCTCAGGTAAAAAGCAAATGGCCCGGTACGGTGCCAAAAAATATTATTGAGGTGATAAGTGCAAAAGACAGCGGGGAAGAGCGTGAAACCCGTTTTGTTTATGATGTCCTTGAGCCCAAAGGGCTATTTCTTCAAGATTTTTTTCCGGACGGTAACGGGGCGTGGATAGCATTGTGGCGCAAGATGCTCTGGAATATTCTGAGGGCTCAGCCAGCAGCAAGAAAGGTCTATGAAGAGAGAAGTCGAGGAGAACAGTCCAGCGTAGCTAAAGACGTGTTTGCTTCGCTTTGTAAAGAGATCAAACAGGCCGGGAAGGGAAAGAAAGTCAGTGAAAGCATTTCTGGGTCCCTATTCCTCGGCGCACAAAATAAAAATGCGGAAAATGTTCCGTTTGCCGGTTTGCCATCAGAAAATTTTCTCCTTCATTTTTGGCATATTGTTGCGCTGATTTTTATCCCGAGGACCTTTGCTTTAGAGCGAGGAAAGAATGAAGTAGGACGGGTTATATGGCAGGACTGTGGCTTTGCGCTGGTTATTCCTGAGCCCTCTCATCTTAAGGGTTTTATTAGAGATATCTGTAATGTTCTCAGGGGGCTTGATACGGCGCGTTCAGGACGATGGCCAAGTAAAGCAATCGTTAATCTGCTCCAGGAAAGTGGCCTTGAATATCTCCATTATTTTATTCATCATCAAGGGCAGGTTGACTGCATTTATGCGGTGGAAATCTATCATGTTCATAAGCAGGGCAATAATGTTAAGATGTTGGCAATGGAACGATTTTGCCCGAAGAAGAACGTCTTAGAGGAGTATGAACGATTGCGCACAGAGAGGAGAAATCCCATCTTTAATCGTTTTTATTTGCAGAATGTCCTACAGGGAAGGGCGTGGTATTGTGAGAGTGATAATATTATGAGGGCTTACCCGGCGGAGCTTTTGGTGTATAGCAGTAGGAAAACCCCGTCTACTATGCATTATTTCGGTGTTGATGCTTGGAAAAAATTCTTTTCTATAGAGAAGAAGTTACGCTTGGCAACAGAGGGAAAAATGAAAATAAAAGACCACCAAGATGATCACCAAATTGACCAAGACGACCTGCTTGCTTTAAGAGTACGCAATATTGTCAGGCAATATGTGCAAAGGAAGGTGGAGAAAAAAACAGGGATATCCTTTAGGGCACTTCTTAAAGATGAGGGTGAAAGAGTGATTTATCCAGCCGCTTATAAGGAGGCAGTGGAGAAAATATGTATGGACATCTTTCTTGCCATGCGTGATAGAAAGGGGCAAGATTTTGTCGCGTATTTTACCGAGACTCTCTGTTCAGAGCCACAGTGCTTACCGGAAGGGGACTTCCTCTTCATTTCCCAGGCACTCATTCATGAACAGGATAAGATGAAAAATTTATCTCTGCTTGCTGTGTCTGCCTGTTCCTATCTGCCTCGCAATAAAAAAAGATGATAAAGGAGAATGCGTGTGAATTTATTTTGTACGGTTTTGACTTATACGGCCCCAACCTCCAATTATCGCGGAGAGGCTGCTGACAATCGGGCTGTTATCCAGAAAATAACCAAGGGAAGGTTTGAATACCCGATTATTTCTCCTGAGGCTGTTCGTAATGGTTTGAGAGAGACTTTTGCTACCATGGGATTGCCCTGTAATCGAGAGAGGTTGCATGATGAGGAGCAGCTTGCTGTTCGATTTTTGGATTATCCTGATGCGGAGAGATTTATTGATGATTTTTTCATGGGGTGGTTGGTTGCTGCCGGGTCAGCAGGCCGCAAGAAGATCACCAGTGAATTAAAGGAAAGAGGGCGAGACTCTCAGCAATTTTCCTATAAACGGGACTCTGTGTTACGGATGAATATGGCTGTTGCTCTGGAACCCTATCGCTATAATTCGGTTTTCACCCAGTCTCCACAGGATTTGACGCCTAAAGAAATAAAAGGTTGTAAAAATACGGAAAATTCGCAGCTTCTTCGTCGAGAGGTAGCCTGTACGCCCTTTCAGTATCCTTTTGCATTGAATTTAGAAGAGTGCGTTGAACAGCAGGAATGGACAAGGAAATTGCTTGAGGCCATTGGACAACTCAACGGTGTGGCTGGTAATCATGCCCGCAGTTATTTTGAAATGGCCCCTGCCAGTCTGGTCCTTCGTCTCACCCCTCGATTAGTAGCCGGTTACGACAGTTATGGTTTTTCCATGAACGAAGAGGGGACGCATGATTTTCCAGAGGTTATTGAGGGGATTTTATTGGGAGATTATCCGGGAGAGGAATTTTGGCTAGGGGGGAAGCTTGTTAAGGATATGGATGAGTCTCTGATTAAGGAGCTTGTCGATAAAGGAGTCCATCTTCAGCGTAATGCCCCGAATCTTCTTGCAGCGGTGGGGGATGCTCTGTTTTCCAGGAAAGATTATGTTAATTCTACGTCTTGATGCCCGATTCGGAGCATTCCGAACCTTTACAGCCGGAAGCTTTCGTCCCACAGCTCCTTTTATTACTCCATCCGCCGCTTACGGTTTATTACTCAATATTGCTGGTATTGATATGCGGTATAATGACGGTAAATCAGTGGCAACCCTTACCCAGTCGAAAGGTTTGCCTTCTGTTGATATTGCTCTGGGAGTGAGGGGAGAATTGCCTCGCCAGCAGAGTATCTTACAGCAGCAGCATAATTATCCAGTCGGAGCTTCAGGGAAAGCATATAAGGCCATGGCTCGGGGGAATAAACACAATATTACTCCGGTCCGCCGTGCCTTTCTATCTGGTATTCATGCGTATATTGCCCTGCGTGCTGATGAATCTCTAGAGAAACAAGTTGTTAAGGGATTGCAAGGGGAAGTGCCTCGTGCCTATGGGCTTCCTTTTATAGGGGATAACAGTTTTCTGCCTGATCGATTGGAGGTAGTGGAGATGGAGACGTTGGAGCCAGCTCATTGGTACGAACGCATTGATAAAGGGAAAAAGGCAGGGTTGCGAGCCGATATCACCCGACTGACCATCAGGATTGATAGAGTGAAGATGGGAATGACCAAGTCCTCTCTTTTTTTTCCGCAACAACAGGCAAGTAAGGAGATTCCGAAGCGGGCTTGGGTTTCTGTCGCTTATTGATAAACGGTACGTGTTTTGGAAGCGAGCAAAACGAGAGAGTATTCCTTGGTTTTTTTCAGATAATGCTTATATTAGTTAACTCGACAGTCGTGAGTTTGTAATGCTTAACACTGAAGTAGCTGTATAAATCATTTTCACTTAAGATTATGAATTTTCAAGCTGCTCGTTGGCAAACGTGGTCTTCAGTTTGAATGATTTTTTTCTTAAATCTGCCCTTGATAATCTTGGCACGAATTTCTCGCATTGTCGCTGTTGGTGCGACTTTGAGGAAATCCTGTACCAATAAATTTGCAATCACCATTTTGACCGTTCTCTCAGAAGGAATATATCGAGAACGAGTTCTGCAGGAATCCTTCAAATCTGCTCCATATTTCTTTTGGAAATTTGAGTGCTATTAATTGAAGCAAACCAAGAGAAATTGCTCCAAGGTTCACAAAACGTTCAGTAGCATCCCAGCAAGCCTGAATCGTTTTTGCGTTTTCTACCTGTGGAGCCTGCTGAGTTTTATTGCTTTTGGGTTTTCTCGAATGCTTAGGCATTTTTTTCGACCAGAAATGACATTGGAAGATATGGAGAACATTTTTTAGCATATCGAACATGGTTTCTATACGGGTTCTGAGACAATAGAGTTCGATTGCAGCAATCGGATCCTGGTCGAGATTACTGCACATGAGAACAATGGGACCACGTGACGTTTTGGCAAAAACAAAACGAAGAGACCCTTTAGTAGATTTCCATAATAAATCCAGGTGGTAAATATAAATTTCCTCCATATGTCCGTAAATACGGACTGATACTTTTTGAAACAGGTACAAATGGTCAAAAACTTCTGCCAGATGAATATGTTCTCCGTACTGACTGGGGCGACCCATCCCAGTATAACAAGACGGATCTGCCTGAAAGTACCCGACATAGTTTTTCTTTGCCTTTGTAATAATATGTACAGCAGGAGCTTTAATTGACCTCAACCAGGTTGCCTGAGCCAGCAGAAACACCGGACCTACAGAAAAAAAAGCATCCAGAACCAAGACAGCACCCTGGTTCGTTTGAAGAGAAAAATCAATAGCCATCTGGACCATCTGTTCTCCCAAAGTCAAAGATGATTTCTTGGCTTCCCCTAAATGAATGGAACCTTGATGCAGACGTAAATTTAACGGTAGTGCAAAAGGAGTTGTCATGCCCCCGACTGCCAAAGCTAGGCCTCCCCAGCACTGACCTCTGAAATACGAGGGTTTGCTTTGTGTTTCAGAATCTTGGCGTAAAGTTACAACACCGGGCATTCGGCGACCTTCCTTGGGGACATATGTGTGGTCTCCGAGTGTAACGACACGACCTTGTGAGCAAATGGCTTGTTGTTGATAGACGGCAAAAACAGCCCAGTGCTCCAATAAGCCACTTAATTCCCAAGCTGAAGAGCGAAAAAAACGCAGTAAAGTATGGTACCCTTGGTTGTCTATCAGCCAAAAACGACAGAAAGAGGAAACACCTGTCATTTCACTGCTGCCGATGAATCCTAAAACTATCATCACAAATATTAACCATGTGCGATGACGGGAAAATACTTTACGAAAACCGTAGAGTGAGTCATATAAGTATGTGAGCATACAAATTCCTTCATTGTGAAGATTAAATGTTTGGTAGACATTTACAATTTGTATGCTCTTTTATGTTTTTTCTTTAGATAAGTCTTCTCGTTCTTGTATTTTTTAGAGCTTTAAACGAAGTGAGAACTCGCGACTCACGAGTTAGTTAAGTAGAGCAGAAGAAAGGAAGTGCTTTGAGTATTTTTTATCCAGGTTTGAAGGTGAGTAGGATAAAAGATGGCTCTGCTTGCTCGCTATGAAAGAAATTGAGTGTCTCCAGGTGAGAGTTTCTTCAGGGCGCTGACTCTAATGTGTAGAATGCATTCACTAGGGCCGTAGGGGTGATGGTAATGCATTAAAAGATTGATGACCAGGTAAAAAGTCAGTCAGCAAAATGAGGATAAAATTTCAAAAAGCTGGTGATGTGACTTTGGCGATTTTGATTTTGTCCAAAAAATCGTAAAAATGCTCTTTGACAACCCAAATCAGGTCAATCCAGCCTCCTATGGAGGGTGATGAGGGATTTTTCCCCTTATTTCGTCGTTTTTTGTACGCAGCTGCCCGTATTATATTGAGTGCTGTTGCCTTCATGGTCGCTGCGAAACGAACCGCTTTCATGCCTCGTACCTTGAGATGCTTGATTCCCGTACGTCGATCAAGTTGCGACATAGTGGCCTCGACTCCGGCCCGGAACCGATACTTGTTTTTGAATTCATCGGTTCGCTCGTTAGCTCTTCTTTGGGAAAGACGGGCGGTTTTTTCGTTATAGCGGAGATAAGCAAGATCTTTTTTGCCGGGTTTAACAGGGCAATGATTGGCTCTCGGGCAGCTCTTACATGTTTCTGACGAAAAGGCTATGCTGAACCTGTCTTTTTTCTTGGATTTCTTGACAGGCTGGCACCCTTCAGGACACGAGATGATAAAACCGTTTTCAGAAAGCTCAAAATCGGTCAGTGTGCAGAAGAGGTCCTTTTGTCGGTCCAGAGTAGGAGCGATGAGGTTGACACCCTTTTGTTTTGCCGCTTCGTGATTGTCGTCGCTTCCGTAGAGCGTATCAGCTGCTACTTCTTTCGGCTTTATGTCACGTTGTTCCGTAGCCTCAAGATACGGTAGCAGGGCATCGGTATCACTTTCATGGGCAGCCTGCACATCAACATGAGTGATCAGGGAGAGAGTTTCGGCATCTTCCTCTGTGCTGTATGTTTCCGCTACTTGCACCTGATATCCTTTGCCTTTATGCCCACTATATCCGGCGTCAGGATCAGAGGGATTCTGAAGAGAGTCGGAAGGGATATCCTTATTTGCCTTCAGAATGACACGCAGTTCATCAGTATTTTCGACTTGCTCTGTGATACATTGTTCTTTCAGAATGCGTGTCATGAGCTGATATGTTTGCATGGACGCAATGTCAGGGCACGAGCGGAACCTGTTGATAAGAAAGAAAAGATCATCGGCGACCATCTGAAGAGTTTTGGCGGATTCAGATGGTTTGACCATAGAGAAGGCACTTTCCTCTTCTTTCTTCAGGTAGCGATCTCGCAGATTCAGGTCAAGCTCATTGAATTCGTTTTTGTGCTGCCGTCTGAGATTTACCAGGAATTTTTTGATGGTGCCTGTGAAGATCCCGATACGACCGAGATGCTTCATATTGGAAAATATGTGAACGGAATCTATACGTTGCAGAGAAGGATCAACATCGAATATTTTTATGAATTCATCGCCAACAGCCTGGAAGACATCGTCATACAGTCCGTATTTCGTCATGACAAAGCGCATGTTCCAAATACTTTTTGGACAGACATAGGCCGCTTTGTCTGAGTTATTTGTGATATCAAGAGCATAATGCCATTGCATGTTAAAAGCGAACTGTTCCGCTGTCTCTTCGTCTGTCAGATCATGCATATGCTGCAATAACATCGCTCCCATCATAGCAACGAGTTCATTAGTCGGGCGCCCCATGCTTGTACTGAAATGCAGTGCCAGGAGATCAACCGGAAGAATATGGCGAACATGATCCCGAAAAATCCCGGCCCATGATTCATCCAGCATTTTTCGACGCTTCGGCCCGAGGAAACCAAAGGGGTCGAACATGTTGATGGTTTTGTGATCTTTGATGTTTAACATAGCTCTCTTGCTTATCTTATCGTAATATTGACACAATAATATCATGCCGACTAATTTATGGCAAGAGAAAAATTAATTATATACAAGTAATTTCAGATAATTATATAGGGATACTTTTTACGAATCCATCAAGATTAGAATTTTTCTTTTGATAATTATGGAGCTGTTTGATAGGGGTATATTTTTTTATAGAATAAATTGGTGTGAACTGAAATGCTTTAACGAGCATGATGAGGTGAGATTAATGGACGGTATGAATTTTGCATCTGTTAGTATGTATTTTTATCTTAGATGCTGTAAGGCGTTGAGCACGTGAATAAGGGCAGATAATACTTCTGACTTTTAAGTGTACTTTATCTTTGATGCCGAAAGGCGTTGAACGTCAAATGTAGTAAGGTTGAGTTGATGACTTTCTAAAAAGTGTGACTTTTCAAGGTTTTGTCTTGTGATTCATTGAGTTGCCGTTAGCGACTTGCTGTTTTTGATTTTTTATAAATATATCAAGGTTGGAGGCTGCGAGCGTTTTTCTGGCCCTGTTAATAAAAAAGATGGATCAGGGCGGTTGTAAACCGCCCTTTTCTTGGGTGAGTTGAGCTGGGAACAGAGATTTTTTGTTAACGAGGCGAGACAACGTTATGTTTTACTCCTCCTCTAACGAGAGGATATGCGGTAAATTTCTATATGTTTGCGCGCAATCCAATCCATAACCGACAAGAAATCCTTTTTCTATTTGAAAGCCGATGTAGTCCATCTGTACGTCCACAGCCCGTCGTTCGCTCTTGTCAATCAGGGTGCAGGTTTTCACAGAATTCGGTTTATGATGTGTGGTGAAATATTCTTGTAGCCAAACCATAGTTATCCCGCTGTCCACAATATCCTCCACCAAGAGGATATCCTTACCTGTCAAGTCAAGTTCAGGTTCTTTGCTTAAGGTAATGGAACCGCTACTCTCTGTAGCTTTACCATAACTCGTCACCCGGATAAAATCTATCTCCACAGGCAGTTCAATAGCTCTGACTAAATCAGCAAGAAAAATAAAGGCTCCGTTAAGAATGCCGATCACGACGGGCTTTTTGCCTGTATAGTCCTTTGTTAGCTGGTGGCCCAGGCTCTTGACCCGTTTTTCAATTTCTTCGCGTTGAACAAGCGTTTCTTTTATTTTCATATCTTACCTCGATAAATGAATTAAGGCATGAGGATGCCGTATATAAATATCCGATGACCAGATACATGAATTACTCAAGAATAATCGCTAGAGCAAGTAAAAGCAAGTGCTTGTCCCCAGTTGTCCGGTGCCGTATCTGTTGTCGTAGGACGAAAAGAGCAGGTACCTTGGTTCTTCCCAAACACTGAAATTGGTGGGCAGGGCCGGGAAAAAGGAGTATCTTAATTGGCGAATTTGGCGAATTGGTCAGGCCAGCGAGGTTATTGTTAGCCTGTGATGTTAAGTCGGGCGGGAACGGCCCAGAGGAAGGCCTACTGCGTTAGTAGGCAGAAGATAGAAGGTTTTTATAAAATATTATATATACAAAGGTTTGGGTGGCAGGTGGAACTAATTGATGGATGAGGGGAACGTGAAAGCCCGAAAAGTTACAGTGAGCACTTTAGGGTGCAAGGTCAATCAATTTGAGTCTGCTTCTTTTATTTCTGGATTCAAGGAGCAGGGGTGTGAACTGGTCTCTGCATCGGAAGAGGCAGATATCCTGGTTGTGAATACCTGCGCCGTAACAGCCAGAGCCGGGCAACAATCTCGTCAGTTGATCCGCAAGCTTAGGCGGAGCAATCCAGAAGCCCGTTTGCTGGTTACCGGCTGCTATGCCCAACTTACGGGAAACGAACTGCCCGAGCTTGTTGCAGACGGCTCGTTGCTTATCATCGGCAATGCCGACAAAGATCTCTTGGTCAGTACGGCACTGGGGGAGAGGAACTCAGCCCCGCAAATCAAGGATGTCGGAACTGCTCAAGAGATCTGTCCCTTGCCGGTGCGGCGATTCAGCGGCAGAACCAGGGCCTATCTTCGTATTCAGGACGGTTGTAATAATTTTTGCTCATACTGCATTGTTCCCTATACCAGGGGACGGTGCCGAAGCCTCCCCTTGGCCGATGTTCTTGCTCAGGTCGAGGTTTTTGTTGAGGAAGGATATCAAGAACTGGTGATCACTGGTATCAATGTGGGCAAGTACGGCCTGGACCTCACTGAGGGTGAGAGCATCTACTCTTTACTGGAGACCCTGTGTCGTCGTTTTCCGGAAATACGGATTCGCCTCAGTTCGGTGGAGCCTGCCGAGGTCAATCAACGTCTGCTGGATTTGATGGCAGAATTTGCCAATTTTATGCCTCATCTCCATATTCCCCTTCAGAGCGGAGATGATGGAGTATTAATGCGAATGCAGCGCAAGTACACAACCAAGACCTTTGCCGATGTGGTTGAGCGGGTTCGCATAGCCTTACCCCATGCGGCGATCGGTTGCGATATCTTGGCCGGTTTTCCTGGTGAGGATGAACAGGCTGCGAAGAACAGCGTTACTTTTCTTGCCGGGTTGCCCATCACCTACCTGCATATCTTTCCCTATTCCCTCCGTCCCGGTACTGCTGCGGCGAAATTTGCCGATCAGGTTCCTGGGCCGGTCAAAGATGCGCGGGTTGCTCGTTTACGGGAGCTTGATGCACAAAAAAAAGTGGATTTTTATCAACAGCATTGGGGGACAGAGCAGAGGGTCTTGCTTGAAGGGATTGATGAACAGGCTGGGCTGTTGAAAGGATTTTCAGAGAACTATATTCCTGTTCGTTGCAAAGAGGCTGCATCTTTGTCGGAAAGTTCAGCGCGAAGTTCAGTAAGAACCGTGGTGTCGGTTCGGCTTGTCGAAGTGCGGGGCGAGGTCGTCCTCGGAGAGATTATCAGCCCTTGACGGGTTTTTTCTCGCCGGCCCCTGTCCTTGCGGAAAAGTATTCGATCTTAATCAGAATCCTGAGCTGTTTCTTCAGCCGATGGCTGTTTGGTCTCAAGAATTTGCACCTCTCCCTTTTCTCCATCTATCCAAAGCAGATCACCCGTCTGGATACGCTTGATGCAGTCGGCAACATCAACAATACAGGGTAAGGTGTACTCTCGGGCCGCTGTTCCGGCATGGGAGAGATAGCTGCCCATCTCCACAACAGCACCACCAGCTGTGAGAAAAAGTGGGGTCCAGCTCGGGTCGGTATAGGGCGCCACTAAGATTTCTCCAGGAAGCAGTTTCTCGCTCTCTTTCGGGTTCATGATGATCCGGGCTCGTCCGGTATAACTGCCAGGCGAAGCGGTTTGTCCAGGCAGGAGCACTCTAGGCGCTCCAGGTGATCTGGGCTTACCCTTAATGCTGTCCGGCAGGCCTATACCGATGGTTTGGGCAGGTTCTTTCCTCGTCGCCCTGATGAGGTCATGACGTCGTTCATGGATACGGTCTTCAATGTCTGGCCAACCCAGAAGACCTTGCTGAATGAGCACGATTTCTCTGAGCTGGAGAAAGAATATATCTCCTTTACATTTAAGGACACCTTGCGCTAGAAATGTTTTTTCAAGGCGAAGCAGTTTTTTTCGTACAACTGACATTGCCATCAGATGGTACGAACGGGCATTTTCGCCGAGCTTAAGAAAACGCTTGGTTGCTTTATAAAGAAAAAGAAGAAGATGCCAGCGCAACCGAAAAGGACATTCAAAGGAGTATTGTTTTAGGTGTTCTTTGATTTTATTGTTTAAATGCGAGTGTTTTTCAGCAGAGAGTTCTTCGGTTTGTTTGTGATCAGGAGGAATAAGCAGGCGATTGCGGATTAATTTTATAACATGATTCGGATTTTCTTCCCATCTGACAGATTGCAGTTCCAGCTCTTTTGCTGCTCTGTAGCCGTGTTTTTCAATGAAATTTGCAAAAAGTTGGAGAAAGGGGCGGGCGTTCGGGTTTTTTTCTAGTACTTTTAGTACTTGATCAGAAGGGCGTTTCAAGAACTGATTCCGGATTGAGGGGAATTGTCCGGCTTTAAGGGCGAGCTGTTCGATTGCAGAATCTATTGCCTCTGGGTAGAGGTTGTGGGTTTTGGCTTGGAGCAGGGAGAGTGCTTCGGGGTACAGGTCAGGTAACCAATATTCGAGCAGTATCATGAGGGGGACAAAAGAGAACAGGTGTCGTGCTGAAGAAATATTGATCCATAGAGGAATACTGCCGATGGGATCAAGTATTTTCGGGAGCAGGCTGAATCGAAGCAGGCTTTTAACAGAATCATTGGTCGGCTTTTTCTTAATGGTTCCAAAGGTTTTTTTATATTTCTCTGTGAGATGTTTCGGCATATTGCGCGATCTGGCAAAAAAAACACCGAACAATAAATAGCTGCAGAGCCAGAAAAGAAGAGAAAAAGGAAGTTTGCGTAATGAAAGTTTTTGGCGCGGGCGGGAGCCTTTCGGTGTCAGGTCGGTGAAAAGGTTGGTCAGTTCGCTATCCGATAATTTGAAAGGAATAAGTGGTCGGAGATATTTGAGATTAAAATAACAATGGCCGTGAATGGAGCGGAGTAACGGTGAGGCTGTCAGGGAAATCAGGTCGGCGGTCAGGGGGGTGAAGGGCTCTGTTGATTCTGTTGAGCTGTTGATTGCCGATTTGAAGAGAATATATTTCCCCTCGGGTTCCGACGATTTACTTCTGTGTCCCACTGGAGATATTGGGCGGGATTGAAGGATATAGAAGCGTCCGTCGGAGACGGCCCATTCTATATTCTGGGGAGAGCCGAAGTGTTTTTCGGCTTTGAGTGCCCAGCTGGCAACGATTTCAAGAAGTTCCGGGCTAAGAGTTTGCTGCTGCTGGAGCCTGGGTGGGACTTCTGTCAGGCGAGAGGAGGTTTCTGCCCGGAGGTTGCCTGGGACCATAACGTTTTTTTCCGCAATCCGTTGGTCAAGCAGTTGCAAGGTGTCGTGGTCGAGAGTGTAGCGGTCCGGGGTTACTCGTCCGTCGACAATGGCTGCTCCCATGCCCCAGGATGCCTCGATCACAATTTCATCCGCACCGGTGGTCGGGTTGGCGGTGAAGGTGATACCTGAAATCTCCGAGCGAATCATTTCCTGGATTACTACCGCCATAGCGGCGGAATGTTCAATGCCGCAGGCGTTTCGATAGCTGACCGCCTCTTTGCTCCAAAGGGAAGCCCAGCAATATTGAATCATGCGTAAAAGATTGGCACGTTCAACATAATAATAGGTTGCATGCTGACCAGCAAAACTGGCTTCTGAAAGATCCTCTGTTGTTGCAGAGCTGCGTACAGCACAGACCGTCTCATCAATCCTGTTTTCTATCAGTCGCTGATGTGCTGTCAGGATACTCTCAGCCAGTTCTCCAGGGAAGCTTGCATTGGTTATGGTGTTACGAATAACACCGCAGGCACGCGAAAGCTCTTTTTTCCCTGCTTTATTAAGAGAATGTAGGATTTTTTGCAGACGGAGGGAGGTGAAAAAGATGCTGTAGGCCTCTGCCGAGACGACAAACCCGGAAGGAACCGGGAAACCCTTTCCTGCAAGTTCACCCAGATTTGCTCCTTTTCCGCCGACCCTATTGATATCATTCTTGCGGACAGCGGAAAGTGTGCTGATGTATCTGTTGACCATTGTAGAAATTATTATGTGTCGGTGGACAGGTGCTGCGGAGGATAACTGTTTTTGACTCTTTTGACTCCGTTGTTCCTTTCAGCGACTGGCTCTGCTCGACCGACGATACCAGACAAAAAAAGGTAGAATATATCAGACAGAAAACACACTTGTTCAATGCATGGTGCATACTGAGATGTGGTTATGCAGAGCTCGTCAAAACGCACACTTGTCCCATTCTTCTTTTGATATCAAAAGTTCTCAATGTAAGATATCGTAGGGCATTCTTCGTTATTTCGCAATCTTTTTCATGTTTTCCTCTGCAAAACATCCGAATTTGACAGAAGAAGAAAATCTTGATATTTTTTCTTTTTGATTTTTCCGATAAAATGAACAGCTCTGATGATAAAATCGGTATCACCGGCAGCCTGTCGAAGAAGAGGATCTTATGCAAAAAGCTGTGCTTTGTAAACGTCTGATAGTCTCTCCAATCTGGTTTCTTCCTCTGCTGGCTCTCTGTATCGGTTTTTGGCTGCTGATCAGTAGTTATCGTGGTTCCGGTATTGAAATTACCATTCATTTTTCCGGTGCCGAAGGAGTGACTGCTGGGAAAACCAAGGTGATTTATAAGGGTATCCAGGTGGGAAGTGTCAAAAGCGTTGTTATGGATAGCGAACTTGAGGGCGTTGATATTACCGTGGAAATGGATAGGGTGACGAAGAAAGGTTTGGTTGCAGACACTATGTTCTGGATTGTCAGGCCGGAGGTTTCGGCAGGTCGCATCACCGGTCTGGATACTTTGGTCAGCGGCGCCTATATCACCCTGCGTATGGGAGCTTCCACGAAATCTGAGCGTCATTTTGCAGGGATGTCTGAGCCTCCCCCTATGGGCGCGGACACCCCGGGACTTCATGTCAGGTTGAAAACCGATACCCTGTATTCGCTGCAAAGGGGATCTTATGTGTATAGTCGAAATCTCCCTATCGGTAAGGTGGATGATTATCGCCTTGAGCAGGACGGCAGCATTATATTGGATGTTTTTATTCAGCCGGAGTTCAGTCATCTGATCCGTGAAGGAACCAGGTTTTGGAATGCCAGCGGTCTTGCTGTTACCGGCGATTTGCAGCGAGGATTGAGCATTAATGTCGAGTCTATGGCTTCGCTTGTTTATGGTGGGCTTACTTGCGGAACAGCAGAATCGCTGAAAAAAACACCACCTGCTCGCTCTGACCAAGTGTTCACGCTGTATAAAGATTTTGCAGATGCTGAGTACGGTATCCCTATGACCCTGCAACTTGCCAGCGGTGACGGTATTGTACCGGGGAGAACAAAGGTGATGTTTCGCGGGCTGAAGGCGGGTATTGTTCGCTCGATTGATATTAATAATGATGATTTTCACACAGTGACGGCAAGTATTCTCCTTGATCCGAGAGCAGAGAAAATACTTCGTGAGAAGAGTCGATTCTGGGTTGTTCGTCCTCAGGTTTCGCTCAGTGGAATAAAAAATTTGGAAACGCTCATTTCCGGGGCGTATATTACTTTTCAGATCGGTGACGGTGAGCGGCAGGATCATTTCGTTGTTGAGTCTTCGCCGATGCCCAAACTTTTTTTGCGACCAGGAAAACGTTTTCAGCTGGAAGCGGAAGACAGCGGTTCTTTAGGGCTGGGCTCGCCGGTTCTGCATAAAAAACAAGAAATTGGAGAGGTGACAGATCTTCAGCTCAATGCAGCCGGAGATGGTATTACTGTGGAGCTCTTGATTTATGAACAGCATGCTGGTCTGATCAAGAAGAACACCCGCTTTTATAATACCTCAGGTTTTCAAATTGATGCCTCTTTGCAGGGGGTTTCTTTGCAGACTGCTTCTCTGAATTCCATAATCGCGGGCGGCATTTCCTTTTTTACGCCCGGTGAAGGAGGGCAGGTTGCAGAGGGACAGATTTTTCCGCTCTATCCCGGCCGAGAAGAAGCACTTCGAGCTGGCTCTCTTATTTTGACCTTGGAGTTTCTTCACGGTGGGGATATCACATCAAGGACAAAAATTAAATATAAGGGAATCACTGTGGGCACGCTGGTCCGTACCTGGTATGATCCAGACAAGGACAGGGTGTTTGCCAAGGCTGCTGTTCAACAACGGTTTAGCAGACTTTTTCGTCAGAAAACGGATATCTGGCTTGTTAGTCCGCAGGTGAACCTCTCCGGTGTCAAGCATCTGGGTACCCTGATTTTCGGACCTTATCTTGATCTCCTTCCTGGAAGCGGTGGTCCGAGAACCTGTTTTGCGGTCCGGGATTCCGAACCCAAGCTGTCCGCTCCCGTACCCGGCTTGCATTTGGTCTTGGAGGCTGAACGGATAGGCTCTTTGAAAAAAGGGAGTCCGCTCTATTATAGGCAGGTGGAAGTAGGGAGGATAACCGGCATTGAGCTCGGACCGACAGCGCAAATGGTCTGGATTCATGTCGTCATTGCACCGGAATATATCCCTCTTGTTCATCGGAGTACGAGATTCTGGAATGCTGGCGGAGTAAAGGTGATTGCCGGTCTTTTTTCCGGGGTCTCTGTGGAAACAGAATCGTTGGAATCTATTATCGCGGGTGGTATTGCTATGGCGACGCCGGAAGAACCAGGTACGTCCGCAGAGGAAGGAGATCATTTTTTGTTGGCAGAAAAGGTTGATGAAGATTGGTTGGTCTGGTCTCCCAAGATTACTTTGCCGCAGAAAGAAAGATTGACAGAGCAACATCGGATCAAGGCGGGGAAAAAGAAGAAGAGAGTGAGCGGAAAGGAGAAAAGGTGAAATGGAAACAACCGTACGTTTTATTGAACGCATACCCCGTACCCCGCAGGTCAACAGCTATCGTTTTACCCGTCCGCCCGGTTTCTTTTTTCAAGCAGGGCAATACGTGATTGTCGGTCTCGGGCATGAAGGTATGCTGGTTCATCCCTTATCCTTTAGTGATGGACCACAGCAGGATTTTCTGGAATTCACCAAAAGGATCACCGGTTCAGCCTATAGTCAATACCTCGAAGGATTGTATCCGGGTGATGAGGTGATAATGAAGGGGCCGAACGGTGATTTTTCCATGACAGACATTCCGAATGATATTGTCTGCCTTGCTGCGGGAATTGGCATTACCCCTATCCGAAGTATGCTCATTGATTCGACCTCTCGGCATGATCGTCGGAGGATTACGCTGATTTACGGGAATGCGGACGACGATGATGTCCCTTTTGCCGACGAGCTGGGGGAAATGAAAAAGCTGCATCTCCCCGGTTTTCGGGTTGTCCATGTACTAGGACGTTCTTTAGGAAAGATGCAGGCCTGTCAGGGGAGGATCGACTCGAAAATTATACGTTCCGAAGTAACCGTGGACCTCCAAGATGCGACCTTTCTTATATCCGGTCCGCCCGTGATGGTCAGAGAAATGGAAGAACAGTTGGCCCTTCTTGGAGTCAGCTCCTCGCGAATTCGCGTTGAACGTTTTTTAGGATATACCTGAAAGAAGAAGATTCTCTCCTGCTGCTGCGGGTTTAGGGAAATATTATTATCTTTATATAAGATAGGTTGATGTATGAATGAATCTCTTGCCCCGATATGGTTAAAGACCAGTTTGGCCTGCCCCGAAATAACTCTGGAAGCAGTTGTTGACCTGCTCAGCGTATTAAGCGGCTCAGCAGTGGAACAGACACCGATTAAAGATGGACAGAGTCTGATTAACGGATTTTTTTGCCTTGACGGTGAAGACAGAGAGGCGGAACAGGACAATATCCTGGAACGACTGGAACAAGAGTTGAACGATCTATTTGCCCTTTATGAGCTGGAGTCGCCAAAACCGAAATGCTCTGTGCTCGCGGATGAGGACTGGGCAACTTCGTGGCAGCAATTTTTTACTCCTTTTGCCATTATTCCGGGGTTGGTGATCAAACCCTCCTGGGAGGAGTATATCCCAGCAGCTGATGAGCAGGTTATTGAGATGGATCCGGGCATGGCCTTTGGCACTGGTCAGCATGCCTCGACCAAGCTGGCCCTTGGCCTAATTCGCTCCTGTTTTGATAGCAGAGACGTAAAGAGTGTGCTGGATATCGGTACCGGGACAGGGATTTTGGCTATGGGGGCTATCCTCTTCGGAGCAGAGCAGGCTATAGCAATTGATAATGATTTCGAATCTGTACGGGTTGCAGGAGAAAATATCGCTCATAATACGCTTGAAGGAAAGATTACCGTCTCTGGTGAGAGGCTTGATGAGCTGGCCGGAAGCTTTGATCTTGTTTGCGCTAATATTATCCATGACGTCCTGGTGGAGATGGCACCGGCCATTGCCGATCTTGTGTCGGAAAAAGGAGCGGTTGTCTTGGCCGGTATCCTGCAAGGGGAACAGGAAAAGAATATCATCAGGCTATATGAGGCGTTAGGCTTCTCCTTGCAGGAGACTCGCTATGAGGATGAATGGGTGTCCTTGTTTTTGGCACGATAAAAAAGGGAGCAAAAGGCGATGAATCGAATTCCTGAGCCGGAGTTGATGGAAGGGAAAGAGCAGGGATTAGTCTACGCCCAAGCTGATTTCTCTGAACCGAACAAACTTTTCCTCTCTTTGTTTGCAGAAAGATTTCCTCATTTTTCAGGGAAAGGAAAAATTCTTGACCTTGGCTGCGGTCCGGCTGATATCCTTATCCGCTTTGCCCGCACATACCCTGACTGCACCTGTGTCGGGCTTGATGGTTCTGAGGCCATGCTGGCACCGGGGCGTCGGGCAGTGGAGCAGGAGCAGCTTGCGCATCGCATCGCCCTGCATTGTCGATATCTTCCCTGTATCTCCCTGCCGCATGCACAGGATAATCAGAAAGAAGATCAAAAAGAAGAGCGGGAAGGGTTTCAGGTCGTCCTGTCCAACAGCCTCTTGCATCATCTTCATCGTCCAGAGGTGCTCTGGCGGACCATTCGTGATTACATAGCGCCTGGGGGCGCTGTCCTGATGATGGATTTGTTTCGTCCTGAATCAACCAAGGTTGCTCGTCGTCTTGTTGCCAAATATGCCGCTGACGAGCCTGAAATTTTACAGGAAGATTTTTACAATTCTCTATTGGCCGCCTTTCGTTTGGATGAAATTCAGGCGCAGCTCAAACAGGCTGGGCTTGAGTTTTGCTGCGAAAAGGTGAGTGATCGCCATATTGCTGTTTGGGGAGCACGGACTTGGTGATTATCTCACCATCTTTTTCATAGATTGGTCAATAACATCTTAAAATTATTTAATAGAACGAATGGGTCGGTAGTTGATTTGGTCCGCATGGTCTATTTTGGTAAGAACACAATTCTTCTCACCTACTAACGGTACCAATATGTTGAATATAATAGTTCTTCCAAGGAAAAAAACGGAGGGTATTTTGGGCGGATAAACAAATAATATTTTCCGTCTCTTCAAAACTAGTTTGTTGAAATTTCTTGTTATTTTGCTCTAAAATAATTGTTTTTTTCTATTTTTGAAATAGAATGACTTCCAACGCCAAAATTAAAGCTGCTGTAGGAGCTTTAATGAGTAGGGGTAAATGATGCGATATATTTTTTCACGTTGGATCATGGTAACAGTAGTACTGTTTTTCGGTAGTACGGTCGGTATGCACCAACCGTTACCTTTAAAGGCGGCAGAACAACCCGCTTCTGCAGTGACTGCAAGCACCAGTTTTTTACCCGCCGTTTTTTCCTTGATGTTGAACAAGGAAAAAAGTGCGGACGCTGTATCCGAGGGGTACAATTTATTTGCACCGATGAGTGGTACTGTCGCTTATCTCATGGATAATGATGGCAATATTGTTCATTCATGGGAGTCAAATTATTCTCAAAGTCAGGGTATTTACTTATTAGAGAACTCGTGAGTCGCGAGTTCTCACTTCGTTTAAAGCTCTAAAAAATACAAGAACGAGAAGACTTATCTAAAGAAAAAACATAAAAGAGCATACAAATTGTAAATGTCTACCAAACATTTAATCTTCACAATGAAGGAATTTGTATGCTCACATACTTATATCTCACCGATTGGTTAATAATCTAGTAATTGAATTAATTGTTTTACATGAAAAAACAACACCTTGAAATCTTAGTAAGTGAAATCAACATATTGGATGATTGCTTGTGAAAATAGGCTGTTGAGAAGTTTCCTGTTTAGGAATACTTATTATCTGGCCCAATATAGCGCTTAAAGGACATCTCTGCAAATACGGTCAAAATACCGGCATCTCTTATAACGTTATGATTTGTTTATGTTTAGTCAATTAATTATATACACTTTTTATTGACCAATCGATGAGTTATATGACTCACTCTACGGTTTTCGTAAAGTATTTTCCCGTCATCGCACATGGTTAATATTTGTGATGATAGTTTTAGGATTCATCGGCAGCAGTGAAATGACAGGTGTTTCCTCTTTCTGTCGTTTTTGGCTGATAGACAACCAAGGGTACCATACTTTACTGCGTTTTTTTCGCTCTTCAGCTTGGGAATTAAGTGGCTTATTGGAGCACTGGGCTGTTTTTGCCGTCTATCAACAACAAGCCATTTGCTCACAAGGTCGTGTCGTTACACTCGGAGACCACACATATGTCCCCAAGGAAGGTCGCCGAATGCCCGGTGTTGTAACTTTACGCCAAGATTCTGAAACACAAAGCAAACCCTCGTATTTCAGAGGTCAGTGCTGGGGAGGCCTAGCTTTGGCAGTCGGGGGCATGACAACTCCTTTTGCACTACCGTTAAATTTACGTCTGCATCAAGGTTCCATTCATTTAGGGGAAGCCAAGAAATCATCTTTGACTTTGGGAGAACAGATGGTCCAGATGGCTATTGATTTTTCTCTTCAAACGAACCAGGGTGCTGTCTTGGTTCTGGATGCTTTTTTTTCTGTAGGTCCGGTGTTTCTGCTGGCTCAGGCAACCTGGTTGAGGTCAATTAAAGCTCCTGCTGTACATATTATTACAAAGGCAAAGAAAAACTATGTCGGGTACTTTCAGGCAGATCCGTCTTGTTATACTGGGATGGGTCGCCCCAGTCAGTACGGAGAACATATTCATCTGGCAGAAGTTTTTGACCATTTGTACCTGTTTCAAAAAGTATCAGTCCGTATTTACGGACATATGGAGGAAATTTATATTTACCACCTGGATTTATTATGGAAATCTACTAAAGGGTCTCTTCGTTTTGTTTTTGCCAAAACGTCACGTGGTCCCATTGTTCTCATGTGCAGTAATCTCGACCAGGATCCGATTGCTGCAATCGAACTCTATTGTCTCAGAACCCGTATAGAAACCATGTTCGATATGCTAAAAAATGTTCTCCATATCTTCCAATGTCATTTCTGGTCGAAAAAAATGCCTAAGCATTCGAGAAAACCCAAAAGCAATAAAACTCAGCAGGCTCCACAGGTAGAAAACGCAAAAACGATTCAGGCTTGCTGGGATGCTACTGAACGTTTTGTGAACCTTGGAGCAATTTCTCTTGGTTTGCTTCAATTAATCAGGCCCGTGACATGCTTTTCCAGCCAGTGGATTAATCGGTTAATTTTACGACAGAAAAAAATGGACATTTGAAATTTTTCTTGTACCAATGTGATAAATAACGATTTGTCATTGGTAGCCAAGGAAGATGGAAGATGTTGAGTACAGCGAAAAGTGCATGGTGTACGGTCCCGGTCTTTAACAACGGTCGGAAGATAAGCAGGGAACTGCAATATATTCTATGGGAACATGCGTCACAGCACCCAGAATGTACAAGTTCAGCCATTTTGCAAAACATCAAGGCTGAATACGGAAATTTTAACATAACCACCCGTCATGTCAACCGACTTAGGCAGGAATGGGGGGTAAGCAGAAAGAAAGGACGCCCTTGTGGTCGGCGACTGCTGAATGCTCCCGGCGGGGAGTTCGTCAAGCTGACACCCAACCTTCCTTTTGTCGGGGTGTGCATACTGGACGCTTTCGTGGAGCAGAACGGAATAATTGAGCAGGTTGCCACTGCAATTCAAATAAAAATAGCTTGTTACAAAAAGGAGAACCCTGAAGAAACTTTTCCGTTATTATACCATAAAAAACAAACAATTATAACGCGTTTCAAGGCTCTTTTTTACGCAGCCTTTTTTGGTATCGGTAAGCTGACTGAATATGATGTCAAGGAGCATGGGCTTGAAGCGTTAATCGGTCGTGGATATCAAAATAATACCCTCCGGCAATTTCTCGGAGAACTCGAACGTATTGATGCGGCTGACATTTTGATATCCTTGCTTACTTCCTCGAATCAAGGACAGCTAGGCTATATCGACGGCCACATGATCCCCTTTTGGACCGGTGCGAAAATGCACAAGGGAAAGATAACCATGCTGGGACGCATTATGCCGGGCTCCAACGCGATAGTGGCCCACAATGAACAAGGGCAGGCAATATTTATGGATTATTATCCACCTGATATTCGCATGCCCGCTATGATACTGGAATACTGCGAAAAGATAGTGAACGCAACGGGTATCCGCAGTTTCGTTATTGACAGAGAGATCAATTCCGTAAAGATAGCGAGAGAATTCAAGAACAGGGACTGGGGCTTACTATCCATGTTGGACAGCAACGAATACAAAGCCCTTTCGGACTGGGACACGGAGTGTATATGTGAGTATGAATCAGGAGATCGTTTATATACAGGGAGATGGGCTACTCCGCGAGAGGATGATCCCAGGATATTTGTAATTTTGGAGGCCGATGAACGTTTATTGGTCTACTGGGGAACCCCCAAGCTTCAGGAGTCCCTGCCACCGGTTGAATGGCCCGAAGTTTATTCCAGACGCACTGAGATTCAGGAGAATAGCTTTAAAAGAATGATTAATAACGGTGCTTTGAATGTAAATTTCGGAATAAAGAAGATCGTTGGACCGGACCGTCATAAGGAAAGGAAGGTAAAAGTACTTAAAGATAGGGCAGTAAAAGTCGGACAAAAAATAGAAAACAAGAAAAATGAGCTCGCTAAACAGAAAGAAAAAGTAGCTGAATCAAAGCAGAAAAAACATAAAAAGCGACTCGAACAAAGAAAGAACAAGCGACATGATATAGAAAATGATTTAAGACAGATAGAGGAAAAAGAACGTAAGATCAAGGAAGGTATAGAATCTCTTGGCCCTGTTAAAGAACGATCAGATCGAGATTTTCGAAAGCAGAAGATCATGACCTTCAGGACTCTCCTAATGGAGAATCTTTTAATGGCTTTTATTCGTCTTTTCAATGACAAACTGGATCAAAAAATAGGCACTGACACACTCATGTCAATTTTTTTCAGTCGAAGTGGGAGTTGCATGGAAACTGCATCGGAAATCACCTACGAACTGAATACAATTGGCTTGTCATCTCATTATAAAAAAGTGCTGGGTGATATAACATCTGAATTAACAGCTATGGGGATACAACGTCACGGCAAGCTGATTAGCGTGAGGCTGAGAGAAGCCCCAACCTAAGTGCTGTTGCGTTATTGTGCCCTATGTCCATTTTACAGAAAGGCTGTCAGGGGCCTGTTAATAGCACTCAAATTTCCAAAAGAAATATGGAGCAGATTTGAAGGATTCCTGCGAACTCGTTCTCGATATATTCCTTCTGAGAGAACGGTCAAAATGGTGATTGCAAATTTATTGGTACAGGATTTCCTCAAAGTCGCACCAACAGCGACAATGCGAGAAATTCGTGCCAAGATTATCAAGGGCAGATTTAAGAAAAAAATCATTCAAACTGAAGACCACGTTTGCCAACGAGCAGCTTGAAAATTCATAATCTTAAGTGAAAATGATTTATACAGCTACTTCAGTGCTCGTGAGTCGCGAGTTCTCACTTCGTTTAAAGCTCTAAAAAATACAAGAACGAGAAGACTTATCTAAAGAAAAAACATAAAAGAGCATACAAATTGTAAATGTCTACCAAACATTTAATCTTCACAATGAAGGAATTTGTATGCTCACATACTTATATGACTCACTCTACGGTTTTCGTAAAGTATTTTCCCGTCATCGCACATGGTTAATATTTGTGATGATAGTTTTAGGATTCATCGGCAGCAGTGAAATGACAGGTGTTTCCTCTTTCTGTCGTTTTTGGCTGATAGACAACCAAGGGTACCATACTTTACTGCGTTTTTTTCGCTCTTCAGCTTGGGAATTAAGTGGCTTATTGGAGCATTGGGCTGTTTTTGCCGTCTATCAACAACAAGCCATTTGCTCACAAGGTCGTGTCGTTACACTCGGAGACCACACATATGTCCCCAAGGAAGGTCGCCGAATGCCCGGTGTTGTAACTTTACGCCAAGATTCTGAAACACAAAGCAAACCCTCGTATTTCAGAGGTCAGTGCTGGGGAGGCCTAGCTTTGGCAGTCGGGGGCATGACAACTCCTTTTGCACTACCGTTAAATTTACGTCTGCATCAAGGTTCCATTCATTTAGGGGAAGCCAAGAAATCATCTTTGACTTTGGGAGAACAGATGGTCCAGATGGCTATTGATTTTTCTCTTCAAACGAACCAGGGTGCTGTCTTGGTTCTGGATGCTTTTTTTTCTGTAGGTCCGGTGTTTCTGCTGGCTCAGGCAACCTGGTTGAGGTCAATTAAAGCTCCTGCTGTACATATTATTACAAAGGCAAAGAAAAACTATGTCGGGTACTTTCAGGCAGATCCGTCTTGTTATACTGGGATGGGTCGCCCCAGTCAGTACGGAGAACATATTCATCTGGCAGAAGTTTTTGACCATTTGTACCTGTTTCAAAAAGTATCAGTCCGTATTTACGGACATATGGAGGAAATTTATATTTACCACCTGGATTTATTATGGAAATCTACTAAAGGGTCTCTTCGTTTTGTTTTTGCCAAAACGTCACGTGGTCCCATTGTTCTCATGTGCAGTAATCTCGACCAGGATCCGATTGCTGCAATCGAACTCTATTGTCTCAGAACCCGTATAGAAACCATGTTCGATATGCTAAAAAATGTTCTCCATATCTTCCAATGTCATTTCTGGTCGAAAAAAATGCCTAAGCATTCGAGAAAACCCAAAAGCAATAAAACTCAGCAGGCTCCACAGGTAGAAAACGCAAAAACGATTCAGGCTTGCTGGGATGCTACTGAACGTTTTGTGAACCTTGGAGCAATTTCTCTTGGTTTGCTTCAATTAATAGCACTCAAATTTCCAAAAGAAATATGGAGCAGATTTGAAGGATTCCTGCGAACTCGTTCTCGATATATTCCTTCTGAGAGAACGGTCAAAATGGTGATTGCAAATTTATTGGTACAGGATTTCCTCAAAGTCGCACCAACAGCGACAATGCGAGAAATTCGTGCCAAGATTATCAAGGGCAGATTTAAGAAAAAAATCATTCAAACTGAAGACCACGTTTGCCAACGAGCAGCTTGAAAATTCATAATCTTAAGTGAAAATGATTTATACAGCTACTTCAGTCTCATCGATTGGTCAATAAAAAGTGTATATAATTAATTGACTAAACATAAACAAATCATAACGTTATAAGAGATGCCGGTATTTTGACCGTATTTGCAGAGATGTCCTTTAAGCGCTATATTGGGCCAGATAATAAGTATTCCTAAACAGGAAACTTCTCAACAGCCTATTTTCACAAGCAATCATCCAATATGTTGATTTCACTTACTAAGATTTCAAGGTGTTGTTTTTTCATGTAAAACAATTAATTCAATTACTAGATTATTAACCAATCGGTGAGTTCAGTGTTAAGCATTACAAACTCACGACTGTCGAGTTAGAGAATGGGCAACTGTTGTATACGGGTAGCATAGGTAATCCCGTTTTTGAGCAGGGCGGTGCCGGGGGAGTCATACAGCTCATGGAGTGGGATGGCACAGTGACTTGGGAATATGTTTACTCAAGCACTACCTATCTTCAGCACCATGATGTAAGTATGCTGCCTAACGGTAACATTCTTATGTTAGTTTGGCAGTACAAGACTAAAGATGAGGCCCTAAAAGCAGGTAGGATTCCTTCTATGATCAAAGAGGGGGCACTCTGGGTAGATAGCGTTGTTGAAGTGCGCCCGACCGGGTCCAATACGGGAGAAATCGTGTGGGAGTGGCATGTGTGGGATCATCTAGTCCAGAGTTTTTCCTCTGACAGGGATAATTACGGCATAGTACTCACCGATTGGTTAATAATCTAGTAATTGAATTAATTGTTTTACATGAAAAAACAACACCTTGAAATCTTAGTAAGTGAAATCAACATATTGGATGATTGCTTGTGAAAATAGGCTGTTGAGAAGTTTCCTGTTTAGGAATACTTATTATCTGGCCCAATATAGCGCTTAAAGGACATCTCTGCAAATACGGTCAAAATACCGGCATCTCTTATAACGTTATGATTTGTTTATGTTTAGTCAATTAATTATATACACTTTTTATTGACCAATCGATGAGATAGTATCTGACCATCCTGAGCTGGTTGATCTGAACTATGTACTGGATGATTTAGCTATAGCGGACTGGAACCATATCAATTCCATTAAATACAATAAGGATTTGGATCAGATTCTGTTCAGTGTACGTCAGCAGAGTGAAATTTGGGTGATTGATCACAGCACGACTACTGAGGAGGCAGCAGGGCATACCGGCGGCAACAGAGGAAAGGGAGGCGATTTACTCTATCGCTGGGGTAATCCTGCTGTGTATCGCGCTGGAAGTTCAGCGGATCAGCAGCTTTTCGTCCAGCACGATGCCGAATGGATTGAGTCGGGATACCCTGGAGAGGGCAATATTTTGATTTTTAACAACGGTGATGGACGGGCTGATGGAGAATATTCCGCTATTATGGAAATTGAGCCGCCTGTGGATTCTTCGGGAAATTATGCCCTAACTCTGGGGGAAGCATACGGTCCGGCAGCGCCTGTGTGGAGCTATACGGCGTCCCCCTCTACAGATTTTTATGCTGACCATATTTCCGGTCAACAGCGCCAACCCAACGGCAATACCTTGAAAGCATAGGAATTTCCATTTTTTAATCTGAATTGTCGGCAGGTTATATTTTGTTGTTGATTGTAAACGTGGATGTCCTGTATTTTTATGAAATGCGATTGTCCAAGACTGAAAAAATAGATAAAGAAATATTCACCAATATTTTCTTAGACAACTGGGACGATTTTAAAGATCTTCATCCAAAATACGCAGATTCACAATATGAAGATCCTGTTCAGAAAATGTTGGGCTGTGGCAAAGAATCGAATGGCTACAGTGAGCATATTTGCATGGATTGTGGTCAAGATGTCAGAAGAATTGCCTTTAGTTGCAAGAGTGGTTTTTGTTTATCCTGTGCGAAAAAATATGTAGACGATTTTGTGTGCCAGGTGAGCAATATGCTGCATCCCGGAGTAATTTACCGTCACATCGTTTTAACAATACCAGAGCAATTACGAATAGTCTTTTACCATCAGCGTCATGACGGCAGCCTGCTGTCGATGTTTATGAAGGTTGGTCATGAATGCTTGGAAGATGTTGTCAGCACAGTAAAACGTTTTCTTTTGAAAATAGGATGTATTGTTGTTGTTCAAACCCATGGTCGTTCCGGGCATTATAATCCGCATTTGCATATTATAATGACAAGTGGCGGGGTTGATACTGAGACTGAGCGGTGGGTTGATTTGGGCTATTTTAACTATGAAATTATTCATAAGAAATGGCAATATCACTTGTTCGGCATGCTGAAGGATTTTTTTGCACGTGCGGAGATTAATCAATTGATCAATGAGTTGTGGGAGAAATATCCTAATGGTCTCGTTGCGAATGTGAGCAAGGGTGATGTTCCGAATAACTGTAAAGGATTAGCGCGTTATTTGGCGAAATATGTTGCGAGTCCACCGATTGCAGTAAGGCGTATTGTTAGTTATGACGGAGAAACAGTAAAGTATTGGTATAAAGATCATAAAACGAAATCAAAAGTGTTCGAAGTTGTAGATGTCTTTACCTTTATCGGGCGAATGGTTCAGCACATAATGCCTAAAAATTTTCACAGGGTTCGCTATTACGGCTTGGAGAGTACGAAATCTTTTAAGAAGTGGGCGGAAGTTATCAGGCAGGGAATAAAAAAACTCGGCAGGATGGTTAAGGGTGCCTATGAAATCGTAACAAAAAAGAAGTATCGTGAAAGATATGAAAAGATTAGTGGATACGATCCAATGAAATGTCGTTGTTGTGGCGGCAAAATGGGATTATGGAAAATATGGCATCCTAAATACGGACTTATTTATGACGAGTCGGAAAATATTAAATCAGGAAAATATGAACCATATCCAGCCGATGAAGGAAGGGGAGGACATTCCGTTTGGTCCTCCTCCAGAGGAGTACAATTATCGTTGTTCGCATTGCTTTCATGAAATGCAGGTTAATGAGGCAATCATAGATGTAGAAGTTGCTATGGCGGAATATAACGGAACGTACCATCAAGGATTTATGCCTGTGCTTGGCTGTCCAAATTGTAACCACGAAACAATGGAATATGCTGAGGACTAAAAGCCCGCACGCAGTGCGCTAAGTTCATCTGTAATGGTCCAGCAGGATATTTTTTTGAGGTGAATAGTGACGGCAAAACGTTGTGGGAGTGGACTGATGGCCGGGAGATATTTCGGGTGGATCGGTACGCCCCTGACTATCCAGGGTTTGATGGTACGGAATTGGATGATGAATAAGCAGGGCAGGGTCGTGTCTTGTTTCGTCTGGATGAAATCCGTGCGCAGCTCAAACAGGTTGGCCTTGAGTGTTACTGCGAAAAGGTGAGTGATCGTCATATTGCTGTTTGGGGAACATGGACTTGGTGATTATCTCACCATATTTTTTTCAAAAAGCATTTTTCATTTAATGTCTATCCTTGGGAGAGCGTATGGAGAAATTGGAGAAATATCAGGAAGTCTTTGACAGAAGCCTAAGCAATCCCGAAGAATTTTGGACTGAGGCTGCCGAGGCCCTCAGCTGGTATAAAAAATGGGATACCGTGCTGGATAGCTCAAACCCTCCGTTTTACCGCTGGTTTCGAGGTGGTGAACTGAACACCTGTTATAATGCTGTGGATAGGCATGTAGAGAACGGGCGCGGAGACCAGACTGCTATTATTTATGACTCTCCGGTGACCAGTACGGTGCGTAAAATATCCTGGATAGAGCTGCGGGATAAGGTAGCGAAGTTGGCCGGAGTACTCAAGGCGCAGGGGGCGGAAAAGGGCGATACGGTTATTATTTATATGCCGATGATCCCGGAAGCTTTGGTCGCTATGCTGGCTTGCGCCCGTTTAGGAGTGATTCATTCTGTGGTGTTCGGCGGCTTCGCAGCCAATGAATTGGCGATCCGTATTGATCATGCTCAACCTAAGATGATTATCTGTGCATCTGGAGCTATTGAAGGGGAAAAACAGTTGGCTTATAAGCCGCTTATTGAGGCGGCTATTGACCAGTCTGAGCATAAGCCGGAAAAAACCATTGTTTTTCAGCGGAATTTTCTTCAGGCCGATCTGGGGCAGCCTGGTGATTTGGATTGGCAGAAGCTTATCAAAAAGGCCGAACCTACCGACTGCGTGCCTGTGGCAGCCACTGATCCTTTATATATTCTCTATACTTCCGGTACGACCGGTATGCCCAAGGGTGTGATGCGAGACAACGGCGGGCATGCCGTGGCCTTGCAATGGTCGATGAAGAATATTTATAACATGGAACCGGGCGATGTTTTTTGGGCGGCCTCGGATGTGGGCTGGGTGGTTGGTCATTCCTATATTGTCTACGCTCCGCTTCTGTATGGCTGCACCACTGTGGTTTATGAGGGAAAGCCTATCGGTACCCCGGATGCAGGAGCATTCTGGCGGGTGATTGCAGAGCATAAGGTAAAGGCGTTGTTCACCGCGCCCACAGCTTTTCGGGCGATCAAAAAGGAAGATCCTGAAGGATTGCTTCTTAAAGACTATGACCTGTCTGATTACAAGACTCTGTTCCTTGCCGGTGAACGCCTGGATCCAGATACCTATCATTGGGCAAAGAAGTTGTTAGGCGTGCCTGTGATTGATCATTGGTGGCAGACCGAAACTGCCTGGGCTATTGTAGCCAACCCTATGGGTATAGAGCAATTCTCGGTTAAGCCGGGTTCGGCTACTAAATCGATTCCAGGCTATGACGTGAAGATCCTCGATAGTGAAGGCAATGAACTCGGGCCGGGCGAGGAAGGGAATATAGTGGTCAAGCTTCCTTTGCCTCCCGGTACCCTGGCGACCCTGTGGCGAAACGAAGAACGTTTTGTCTCCTCATATATGTCCAGATATCCCGGGTATTACGAAACCGGCGACGGGGGCTATATTGATGAGGACGGATATGTTTTTGTCATGGGGCGGATCGACGATGTGATTAATATTGCTGGGCATCGTCTGTCCACCGGGGCGATGGAGGAAATCGTCGCCAGCCATTCTCAGGTAGCAGAATGCTCTGTTATCGGTCTTGAGGACTCTCTTAAGGGGCAAAAACCACTAGGGCTTGTGGTGCTCAAAGCTGGTGCGGATTGTGAACCAGAAGGGCTGAATAAAGAGCTCGTTCAGATGGTTCGCAACGGTATCGGTCCTATTGCCTGTTACCGTGAGACTGTAATTGTTGCCCGACTACCTAAAACAAGATCGGGTAAGATTTTACGCGGTACTATGCGTGCTATTGCTGCTGGCAAGGAATATCGGATACCTTCCACTATTGATGATCCCACCTGTCTGGAGGAGATTTCCTCGGCATTGCAGAAGGTGGGGTATCCTGCGAGATAGGCGTTATAAGTTGGCAACTTCCTGCTCAATAAAGGATTTTTTTTCTGAGATATTTTTTCTCGCTGCCTTGTGTATTTTTTTTTGAGGGTGTAAACTGAGTAATAAACGAAGCCGTTCTGCGGAGTTCTTGCAGATCAGCGTCCACGGGGATGCTGGACCGTACTTGGACATGGGGATCTTTTTGTCAGGAGTAGGGAAAGGGAGGCTTTAAGCTTTTTTGATAGGAGGAACAGGTGGACAGGATAGATTTTCCCTTCTTGGGTAACAGTATTATTATGGCGGTCGTTATTCTTACGCACGTCTTTTTTGCTTTTTTTGCAGTCGGCGGTTCTGTATTAGCTGTTGTTTCTGAATTGTGGGGGACCAAAAAGAAAGATGACGACTACATAAGGCTGGCTAAGGGAGTGTCGGGTTTTCTTTCCGACATGATGAAAATTAACGGCGTGCTCGGGGTCGCTATCGTAGTGCTGACCATCGGCCTGTGGACTCCGTTCGGTGCTTTTCTTTACTCAACCCAGTTTTGGCCTTTTCTGGCAGAGGGAGGTGTTTTTTTACTGCTGATGATTTTTGCCGTTATCTATCATAACACTTGGGATTCTGTTTCCCGAGGCATGCATATTTTTTATGGGCTGTGTACTGCCTTTTTCTCCATAGCCGCCGGAGTCTTGATTAACGCCATTTGGATTTTCATGATGGTTCCGGGCAAGTGGATGGAAACGCAGACTCGTTGGGATGCCTTTAATACCCCCGTTCTTGTTGAGTCTACTCTTCATCTGGTTCTTCCCTGTCTGATTAATGGTGCTTTACTTGTTTTTGTTTGGACCTACTGGAAATCCACGAAACCGAGTGAGGATCAGCAATATTATGCTAAGGTCAACCGGTTTACCGGAGCCATCGGCGGTTCTCTGCTTTTTCTGCAGCCGATCTCAGGCATCTCTTTCCTGCTTAAAGTGAAATCAGCCACTGAGACGCTCCCGACACCTAATCCTTGGGCGCAGCTGACCGGCGGTGCTGCTACGCCTTTTTTGTACACTATGGTCGGACTGGGAAGCGTTGCGGTAATCTGCACGATTCTTTACTGGGTCATGGGGCATGAAAAGGGACGCAAGGCCTTGCTGGCGGCCTCAATCGCCATGTTCATAGCCTTCTTCATCGGCGGTTTCACCCGAGAAAGAGCAAGGAAGCCGTATCTGGTCTGGAATGTTATGAGTATGGATCAGAAGTTCACCAAAACAATGAAAGAAAAACTTTCCGGTGGGGCGGAGCAAACCGCTGGAGCCGCTGTAAACGGCGAACAGGTTTTCCAGGGATGCAAGGGCTGTCATTCCTATAAAGGGCAAGGAGGATCAGTGGGGCCTGATCTGACGAACGTGCCGCAAAAGTATAATAATAAGAAGGATGAGCTTATGGGGTTCATCCGTCAGCCTCCTAGTCCGGCAAATATGGTTATGACTCCTTTTAGCGGGTCGGAAGCCGAACTTGAGGCCCTTGCGGATTATTTGTTGAAGAATTAATTTTTATTTTAAGGATTTATTCTTGGCCAAAAGCCGCTCTTGCAACAGGTAGGAGCGGCTTTTCTGTTGCAACACGCCGTGGGGTTCCTTGGCTTGTATTTTCGTATTCAGTTTTCTTTGTTTAGCAAACTCGCAGGATAATATAAGTATTTATAAGTGTTGACTGACATCAGACTCGGTTAGAGAGGTCGCGAAGAGCATGCGGAAATGATATTTTTTTCGGGTAACAGGGCGGACAGAAAGGCGTAATGCTTTTTTGAGCCGCTTTTTTTATACCTTTCTCAAGTTTTTTTTGAGTATGATGTTTGCCGGGTGATGATATAGACTCGTATTGAGTTGATTGAACATATATTCAAAAAGAAGGGGTAATGATATGGATCAAATTAAAGTTTTTTTTGCCGGACAGATTCAGGAAGGCTATGATTCGCAGCAGGTGCGCCAGAACTTGGCGAAGCTGCATCAAGTATCGCTTGAAAAAATAGAGGCTCTTTTTACCGGAAAACGCAGGGTGGTGAAAATTGTCAATGACTATGCGACAGCGCAAAAGATTCAGCAGGTCTACGGCAATGCCGGAGCTGTTTGTACCATTGATCCCCCGCCTCCAGAGGAAGATGATCCGGCAGCTCTCTCCACAGCGGCAGTAGAGTCGGTTGCCACTGAACCCGTTGTTGCGGAACCTCTGGAAACCGAACTTGAGCAGAACGACAGTGAGCAGGAACAGGCCGGTAAAAACGCCGATGCCGACGTTGATACAGACACTCTTTCTTCAAATCTTTTTGTCTCGGATTTTCTTGTAACTCCAGAAGTTAAGTTTGAGGTTCTGACCTATCGTTCTCTTGCCGGTAGTGATAATTTAGCTGTTGCGAATATGGTTCATAAGGCGCAGCACAGCGGTGTTCGCCTGAAACAGGTCAGGATTACCCTGCAGGACAGCGAGGTCATATTGGAAGCAGGCGCACTTCATTTCCAGCAGGGGGATATTACTATCGAGAGCAAGGTCGGTGGTGTCGGAGGATTTTTCAAGAAGATCGCCTCGAAAAAGTTAACAAATGAGTCCGCATTTAAACCAACCTATAGAGGCAGTGGCCAGATTTACTTAGAGCCCGGATTTGGTCATTACATTTTGCTTTCTTTGGATGATGAAGAGATTGTGGCGGACAAGGGCATGTTTCTTGCCTGTCAGTCTTCGGTCGAGGTGGGGGTAGCGACTCAGAAGGGACTCGCAACTGGTTTACTCGGGGGAGAAGGCTTTTTTCAGACAAAGCTGTCCGGGCGAGGAGTCTGTGTTCTGCAATCACCAGTTCCTGTTAAGGAGATTATTAAAGTTTCACTTAACGATGATACTCTGCAGGTCGACGGCAATTTTGCTCTTCTTCGTAAAGGGAATGTGGAGTTCTCCATCAAAGGCGCCGCTAAGTCCTTAGTGGGCTCTATGACAAGCGGTGAAGGCCTTTTGCAGACATTCCACGGTACAGGAGAAGTTTGGCTCGCTCCTACTCAGTCGGTTTATCAGCAGTTGGCATTGAGCGGTATCAGTGGCATGGTCGGGAGTGCGAAGGGATCAGGGACTCGGACCAAATAACGGCGAAACAAGAAGCATATCCTATATTGTAAGTTTTTCTAACCTGCAATACGATCTGGCAGGTCGCGGCAAGCTTAAACACCCTGCCAACGGGGCAGTTCTTTCAGATGGAGGCCGATCTGATCACAGATCCGTCCGGCAAATTGGCTGGCCATTGCCTGAAGATCAGGAGGATGAAGATAAAAAGAGGGCATCGGGGGACAGATGGTTGCTCCGGCATCATGGAGGGCCAGCATATTTGTAAGATGGGTGCGGTTGAGCGGGGTTTCCCGGACGGCAAGAATCAAGGGGCGTCGTTCTTTAAGGGTGACATCCGCAGCCCGGTGGATCAAGTTGCCGGAAAAGCCGCTGGCAATGGCACCCAAGGTTCCGACTGTGCAGGGCAGGATGATCATGGCATCGTAGCGGGCCGATCCCGAGGCGGGCGGAGCTGTGAAGTCGCCCGCAGCAAACCAGCGGCTGACGCCAGGTAGGTCTTCCGAGGCCATGTCCTGCTCCAGTAGGAGTACCTTTCTGCCAGAATCCGAGATGATCGCGTCTACCTCTACGTCCTGATCGGCCAGCAGGTCAAGCAGGGCCGTGACATAGAGCATACCTGTGGCCCCGGTTATGGCGAGGATGAGGCGGCGTGGTTTGGGTTTTTCCTGGGGTCTCTTCGTCATTTTTTGTTACTCTTTCTTTGCTGGGCTTGATCCGCTTTCGCTCAGTTTTTCTAAGGGCTTCCGATAGATTATTGCTGTAAACAGACAGCCTTCATGATCATTCTGAAACTCGATATCCGGCCATGCCCAGTTTGTTGATGCTTGCTTTGGTGGGCAGCTCGTCAATATTTTGTTCATCCGCTTTGAATTGACGGGTGCTGTCTTCGCCGAGTGTGATTTGGGAGAGGAGGTCAAGGTTTGGGGGATGCATAAGGTTAATTGAAATAAAATAGTTTTGGTAAAACAGGCATGTAAGAAACCGCTATATCGCCCAGTTCTCAATCCGAAGGCCGGGTATCCGTTTGAACTCTCGTTCGTTATTAGTAACCAGGATCAGCTCTTCCGTCAGGGCCTGGGCCGCTATCAGCATATCAAGCGGGCCGATAACCTTTCCTCGTTTTTCCAAATCCGCCCGGATAGCCCCGTAGGTTCTGAAGGCCTCGGCAGTATAGGAAAGCAGGTCAAACGGAGCAAGGAAAGCCTCAAGACGTTGCTGGTTTTCCTCCTGGCGGATACTCTTTGCAGCCCCGTACTCCAGCTCGGACACGGTTATGACCGAAAGCCCTATATCGCCGGGCTGGTACTGTTTGAACCTGCTGATGACCGAAGGCGGGCGTTTATTAATAAGGTAGATGCAGATATCGGTATCAAGCAAAAAGGTCATCCAGTCCTTCCCGCTGCTGTTCTTTTGCTTGGTTCCGTTCTGGAAGAATGGGTTCCCCGCCCTGAAGCAGGGTCTGTTCCCAAATGTCCCAGACAGACTGTTCTTTAGGGAGAAGCAGAATGCCAGCACCTGTCTTTTTTATAAAAACTTCTTTGCCTTTGAATCGGAATTCCTTGGGCAGGCGGACAGCCTGACTCCGACCGTTGGTAAATAACTTTGCTGTTTCCATGCGTATTCCTTTTTTTGCGAGATGTGATATATATTAATAAGTATATATCATCTTCCGGTAAAGGTCAACGATCTGAAATCCTATGGTGACGGAGCGCAGTACAACATGAGTGAATGGTTGCGCACCGCATTAAGAGGTGCATCTGCTCCTCCTTTCGCTTGACACACATTTCAGGCTACTGTATCCTTAAATAGACTTAGCTAAACTTAGTTTAAACAAGGAGCATGTTATGATCACTGTCAACACACATGAAGCCAAGACAAACCTATCCAAGCTACTGACCCTCGTTGCCGAAAAGCATGAAACTATAAAGATATGCAGGAACGGCAAAGTAATGGCGGAACTTGTTCAGCCGAGATCGGGAAAGGCATCCCCTGGAGAACTCCCGGTTATTCCCGAACTCACCGGAGTTGTCTTCAGAGAGCCTGCCGAGGCCCCACTGCCGGAGGAATTCTTTCCCGATTACACGCCCGGAGGAGATGAATAGATGCTCCTTCTGGACACATGCGCTTTACTGATGCTTGCCGGTCGCCGGGAAGATATTCCTGACAAAGTTATAAAGAAACTTACAGCGCAGGCTGACGAACTCTTTATCTCAACGATATCCTCCTTTGAAATTGTTCTGAAAAACCGACTCGGAAAGCTTGGCCTGCCCATGGCTGCCGAAGAATGGTATTGCAAGGCGGTCGAAGGCTATGCAATAGAAGAAATACCGGTCAGTTCAACTATCGCCATGAAATCAGCATCCCTGCCTTTCCTTCATAAAGATCCCTGTGACAGGATTATCATTGCTACTGCATTGGAACACAGGATGCCGATCATTACCGCAGATCAGATCATTCCTCAGTATCCCGGCATCAAAGTGATTTGGTAAGATCAGCAGAATTTTCCCGCCGGCAGCGTCCATGTCGCACGCAGGTGACCGGGCGGTATCAAAAAGATGCACAGCGTCCCGGAGGGACTGCCGATAATAGCCCGGTGTTTCAACGCCGGGCACGGCACGCCGTTCCCCTACGAATCTTTCTTTTCTAGGTTGGTGCCTGTGAGATTTGCATTCGTTAAATCTGCATCTTCCAAATTGGCTCCTTCAAGATCTGCGTTTTGTAAATTAGCCCCTATAAGTTTTGTCCCCTCCAGATTTGCATCTTTCAGGTTAGCGTTCTGCAAATTAGCCCAACTAAGGTTTGCATCCTTTAGGTTCGCTCCTTCAAGGTTTGCCATCTGCAAATTGGCGAATGTAATATTTGCCTTCTCAATATGTATCCCTTTTAAATTTGCATGGTTAAATATTGAATCAAATAAGTGTGTATGATTAAGAGTGGACACGGTTAAGTTTGCCGAATTAAAATTCAGTCTTGCAAGGACCCAGCCGGATAAATCCAAGAAGCCTAACCAGTTTGTACACTCACCCGGCCCACTCAACCGCCTAAACCACTCTCCAAAAGCCATATCCGACTCCAACTCCAACCTTGTAACCTGTTTGGTCAGTTTCGCGATATGAAAATGTATCGCCAGCAAAGCCTCTTCGGCATTACGAGCCAAACGTAGATGTTCCTTAAAACCTTTGCTCAAGAACTCATCAGGGAAAGGCAGGCCCTGATTGATGGTGTAGCTCAATAAATCCCGAACCATACCCTGTAAAGCCAGCAGTTCTTTCTCCGTCATGCCCCGAAACTCATTACTGATAAAGCGCAGTAGGTCTTTATCCATCGCCGTGATCGCACAAAAGCCGGTCCAATGCTGCAATGCCTCCTTTTCCGACCACCCATCATCCGGGTCTTCCTGCCGTCGCCTACGCTGCTTCTGGCGCAAAAGGCGGATGATCCGCAGGGCGGTCAGGTACTCGCCAAAGCTCTTATGGGTGAATTCAAAGGTGGGGTCGCCGTCTTGGCGATTTTCAGACTGACGGAAGTAAAAGGCGGTGAGCAGCCGGGTCACGCCTGCCTTAGCCCCTTCCTGAAATTGCTTCAGATAGCGTTCAATGCCGCCTGCCTTGAATTTATCCTGAATGCTCGAAACTGTTGCGGTACGCCCGTCCCCATGCCAGACCGCCAAGGCGATTTCCTCCAACACCCGGATGAATTCATCTTCCTCCAGCCCGCCTGCACAGGCATTCACCCGACCGCCCTCATCGTACTGGCGGCAGTAGAC
This sequence comes from Candidatus Electrothrix laxa, assembly GCA_942492895.1. GTDB lineage: Bacteria > Desulfobacterota > Desulfobulbia > Desulfobulbales > Desulfobulbaceae > Electrothrix > Electrothrix laxa. The sequence goes on along the minus strand of OW818652.1, from coordinate 1,843,685 downwards.
CGCCTTGATCAGGTCGGCATAGATCTGATTCAGGGTCGTCTTATCGGTAAACTTGATGCTTTTGCGGTCATAACTCAGGGAAATCAAATAATTGAGCAGGGGCTGGGCCGTAATCTCAGTAAGATGCTGCCGATCTAGCTCAGCAGGCAGGCCCGCATAACCTTTACCTGCGGCCTCACCGTATTGCCGCCACCACGTCTGTCGCTGATCCTCAGCCAGCAGCTCATCTGGGTCGTGGTATTCCTTCCGCTCCTCCTCAGTAACAAAATAGGGCAACACAGAGCTGATTTGCTTATGCTCGCGCAGCTTGGCCGCCACCGACTGCACGGCAATAGTGCGCCCGGTGATGATGACCTGCCGTTGCTTGCCATAACTGTTGCCCTCCTGGATGCGGCGCAGCACCTCGTCCACAAAGTTATTGGCCACCTCCGAAGCGGCTTTGCCTTGCAGGGCCAGTTCATCCAAGCCATCAAAGATGATCAGCAGGCGGTCTTTGCCTGTATTGGCATCCAGCGGGTTGCCGGACAGGAACGGGTTGTTTCGGATATGACTCTCCATTGCCGTGATCAGGTTGTCCGTGGCATCAAAGAGATGGAGGGGAATGTAGAGGCAGGGGATATCGGTTTCCTCGGCAACCTTGGCGGCAAAGATCTTGGCAAAGGTGGACTTGCCTGAACCCGGCCCGCCGCTGAGAAAGCGCACTGCCCGGCTGGCGGTGAAGTTGTTCAGCCAGCTGCGGAACTCGCTTTCCAAATCAACCACGATTCGTTTCACCTTGTCCCGGTGCGGTTCCAGCTCCTGCCCGCGCTCGTCCTCCTGCTCCTTTTCTTCGTAATAGGCCCGCAGCGGCACATAGACCTTGTCCACCCCGAATGCTTCGGCAAACATCCGATCACTGACCTGCCGTTGCAGATGCTGTGCGTACAGTTGCCAGCTTCGGGCCTCTTCTGTGGCTTTGAAGAACGGTCTGTCGAAATAATTCTCCAAGACTGCATAGTCCTGCGGAGCTTTGCGCCACGTTTTATCTATGGCAAAGATAAAGCACTCCGACAAACGGCAGGCAATCTGTTCGGCATCCGTTTGTTTGGCACCAAGTCCTTGCAGCCAAGCAGCTACAGGCTCATGCAAATCTTGCAACAGAGGCAATTCACCTGGCCGGTCAAAGAACTTCGGGTTGATTGTTACCTTTGCCCGGCCCATTTCCTCTTCAAAGCGAACGGAAAGAGCTTTGAGCTGTTCTTCATCGGGGCGATTGCGGAACAGATCAAAATGTTTATCCACCAGCTCAAAAAGAGCGGCGGTCAGGGCGCGATAGATCAGCAGCCAAGCAAGTTCGCCGGGCTTCTTGCCCAGCCCTGCTGCATCCAAGGTATCCAGAGCAGCTCCGCCAAAGTCGCTCCAATCCAGCATCGCCCCTTCGACCACCATTTTGCCGATACCAAGCAGCAGCTTGCGCGGTTCTGCCTTGATCTCTCGGTTCCAGACGGAAACCGGTGTACTGATGTTTAATCCGTTATCAGGTATCTTTGCCACAGCTTTCCCCGTTATTTATTCTCGTTAACCGAATTACTTGATGCCGACATAGATAGACACAATCCCCAAGGTCAGTTGCTTACGCTCCACCTTGACAAAACCTGCCTCCCGCATCAGAGTAAGTAGCTCCTCTGGTTCATAAAACAAAGCAATGGATTGGGCAAGATATTCGTACGCCTTTCTGTCATTCACGCAAACCCCAGCGATGCGGGGCATGATATGATGCAGATAGCAGGCATAGAGCGGTTTGAAGAGCATATTGGTCGGGCGGGAAAACTCAAGGATCAGCAGCCTGCCGCTGGGTTGGAGAACCCGGTATATCTCCGCCAAACCCATTGGGATGTTGACAAGATTTCGGACGCCGAAAGCTACGGTGCAGCCGCAAAAAAGGTCCCCGCCTGCCGGGATGGCTTCTCCGTCTCCGCAGATCGGAAAGATCCTTGGGTTGCACGGGTCATCCTGCAATTTTTTCACCCCGGCTTTGAGCATGTTCTCGCAGAAATCCATAGAGAAAACCTGCCGTTTTTCGGCCTGTCGGACAAGTTCTCTGGACAGGGACATGGTTCCGGCGCAGAGATCAAGCACCGGGCCTTCCGGGAAATCATTCAGCAGGCGACAGGTACGCCAACGCCAGCAGCGATCCACCAAAAGGGAAAGCAAGGAATTGAGGAAATCATATTTATGGCTGATAGAGGCAAAGGTTCTCCGCACATACTCTTTTTTCTCCTCAAGGGGGACCATTATTTGCTCGGAGACCAGAGGTGCAGGAGGCCGGGCCGGAAACGGCAAGAACGTCATCGGAAAATCTTCAGAGGCAGAGCCTGGGCAGATGCTGCTCCGTGGCGAATGAGGCGGCTGAAGAACTCCTCCAGAGCCTCTAGCTTTGCCGGGGAAAGATCGTATTCCATAGCTTGGAGATAATGGAGACAGGCAGTCGGGTCCATCGGGATACGGCGGGCCGCTCGTTTAGAGATCTCTGGCAGACGCTTCCTGCCCTGATCACGACAGGAAAGGAGGGTCTGGTGTAACTCCCTAGCCGCATCTTTGGCGCTTGCGAGGAAATCCTCACGCACAGCGCAGACAGAAAACACAAAGGGCAGACCGGTCTGTTGATGCCAGAATTCCGCCAGATCGACTTGAACAGGGTAGGGCGAGTTGGTCTCTGTTGCCAGCCGCAGGGCCTCGTCGCCGATGGCAAGCACTGCTGCCGGTTCGTTGGCAGGCTCGCGGGCACCGAGCACCTCGCCGCTGGTATATTTGGGTTTGACTAAGAAAAAATCTTCCAGAATAATGCGTAACAGCCAGACCGAGGTGTCGGACTGACCGGTCATAAGTACCTGTTTGCCGTCCAGCTGCTCCGGCGGAACCGAGGAAAACATAAACACACTGCCCACCGGTCCGGTGGCGGAAATGGAGAGGTCAGCCATGATTCGGTACTGATCCGGTCGGGCTGCATACTCGTAGGAGGAGACAAAACCGAGATCAAGTTCGCCGGCAGCCAGCAGCCGATTTAGTTGCGCAGGCGGGGCCTCGGTCACGGGCCAGTCCGGGCGATGTACCTGTTCCTTCCACACCTCGTAAATAGGAGCGGTGTTGATGTAGTTGACCATGCCGAAGCGTGCCATAATCTTATTCGATCTATGCTGCATAAATTTTTTCGTGGCGGGCTTTAACAGAATCACAGCTGTCCGTAGCTAGCACAATCATTTTCCGGGCAGCAAGATTAGGGAGCCTCATGACCAAATCTAATGCCTCGCTTTCGCCGTCTATGGTCAGCATGCCGAAGTAGTATAAAAAAGAAATCAGGAAAGCTTGATCCTTGGAGGTGTCGCTCAACATTTCTTGGATACCGAAGCGTTTAACACACCTCACCGAGCCTCAAACACCCGAAAGCCCTGATTGCCAAAACAGTAAATCACAAAGAGGGAAATGCGGGCTTCCGGATATTCCTCCTGCAATCCCTCAGCATAACCGGTGATCTGTTCCAAATCTTGAGACCGGAGCTGAAAATCAGAGATATTTGTTTTGAATTTGCTGAATTCGGTATTGGAAAAATACTTAAATTCAATCACCCAGCGCAGGCCCGCGTAGATTTCATTATACTTGCCCACAAATTCCAGATCGCTCCGACCTTTGGGGTAGGAACGCTCCACATGCCAGGTGAACCAACGGGAAAGGTAGCGGCTGCACAGTTCGTAAAAAGTGGTGCGGTAGAAGTTCTCGTTGACCTGCTGGAAAATCGCCTCGGGCAGCTGAGAAACATATTCCTGCCAATAACCAGCAAAGAGCGGCTCCAGTTCCGGTTTATTGGAAAAGGCCTGCATGAATTCGGTGTAGCGGGTGGAAACGTCGATGCGGTGAATTTCGTTGAAATACTCGGTAAAGATCCGCCGCATGTTCAGGTTGGGCAGCTGAAGAAAATACTCGTCTTTTCGGGTCAGCATGCCCAGATAGAAAAAAGAGATCGGGAAAAACCCCTTTTCAAAGAACTGATGCATGTTGAATTTTTCCATCAGCATGACATCGTCGTAGCGGATGCTGCCGTGGACAGTCAAACGGTCCACAAACTCCTCGGTCAGCTGCGGATTGGAGGCGGTCAGGCGGCGAACCCAGGATATATCGGTTTTCAGATTCAGGTCGGTCAGGTGTTTGGGCATGGTCTGATAGTCCTGAAACCAGTTGAGGAAATACATCACCGAGGTGGAGTTGTACACGCCGTCTTCTCCCGACCGGACAAAGGAATAACCGTTGTACTGGTTTTTGACCACAGCCCCGACTTCCTGGCGGCTGGCCGGGTCAATGCCGTGATCTTGATAGACCGCATCCAGCAACTCGTCCATCTCTTCCTGGGTAAAGCCCAGCATATGCTCAAACCGGGGGTGCAGGGTGATGAAGTTCGCCACGTTAAAACCCGAGGCCATATCATCCATAGTGATGGGCAAGACCCCGGTGATAAAGACATTGCGGATGGTGCTGTTTTCCCGTCCTGCTTTGAGGGCCTTGAAAAAGGTTTTCATAAAGCCGTCATCTGCTGTCAGTTCCCGGTACAGTCGGTTCTGGTGGGAGACCACCAACTGATTGGCAAAATTATCGTATTCATCAATGATGATATACAGCGGCGGCAGCCGTTTTTTCTTGACATAGCGCAGGATTGCGGTCAGGTTCTCCGCCACCGGGGCATCCATGATAACTTCCGGCATCTCTGCCAGCAGGGAGGGGTAGAAATCCCGCAGGGCATCAAGTTCGCCATTGCAATACTGCTGAAAATTGCGTTCGATTCGCTGGATATCTTTGTTCAATTCAATCAGGGAAAAATTCAGCGACAGGATTATGCAGCTGTTCTGATTGCCTGTGGGATGTTGTCCGATCCAGGTGTGGCTGAACAGCTCCTCGAATTCGTGTGCGCAATTGAGGTCGTAATAATGGCGGAGGATGGAGCAGAGCAGGGTCTTACCGAAACGCCTGGGACGGAGGAAAACCGGGTTGGCTACTTGTTCTAGTCGTTCGACGTACCGGGTTTTATCGACAAAGTAGCCCTTATTGCGGACAATGGTCGGATAATGGGCTTCGCTGTAGAGAACTCGTCGTTTCATGGCTTTGTCAGGTGTCGGGTTGCGGTGGTTTGCTCATCTTGTAGAGTTTTCTTGGAAGGGTTCCCTGTTGATTACTTGCTGTTCAAACGCATATAATACACAGATACGGCTTGTTTGTCAGGTCGGATAAGGGGTGTTCGGGGAAAATGATGCTTTTTTGAGAGGATTGCTGTCTGATGATTGATGTTTTTCGTTTCCAGTAGCGCCATCATATGTTACTATTATACTTGTCTTTAGGAGTAGGGGAAACCGTCAAGCAATGGCTGATGGAGATGATAGAACAGGTGGTTTGTGCATACTGAGAGGAAGGGGGGAAACGGTCGGACATGGAATTTTTCTAGGCTATTTTTTCTCGTTGTCATGATTCGTCATGATTGAAAAGATGTGTTTATTATCCTGAATTTTAAGGAGAAAAGTTTTTAAAAATGACTCGAAATTCAACTTTTAATACTGATTATGACAAGGTAGTCACGATGTCGTGCAACGAATTGTATTATCGCCTGTAATGCCGGTTCAAAATTCACAACTTTCAAAGCCCGATTCCATGTCGTTTTTTTACTTGCTTAATCTGCTGAATCTATTATCGTTTGAAGCAAGGCCGCTGTCGTAGCACCTACCCTATGAAGAGGGTATTAAGACTTACACAGGTCAACCGCTGCCGTGACAGCTCCTGGTCGTAGCACCTACCCTATGAAGAGGGTATTAAGACATAATGAATATTGCCTCTATCTAGCCAAAATGTCGTAGCACCTACCCTATGAAGAGGGTATTAAGACGGCATCCTCTTTTCTGATTGTAAAAATCGAACTTTCGTCGTAGCACCTACCCTATGAAGAGGGTATTAAGACGGGAGAAGCTTTTGCCCCCAGATATTAGAGAAAGTCGTAGCACCTACCCTATGAAGAGGGTATTAAGACTTGCCATCTGGTTGGTCAAGTATGCAACCATAAAGGTCGTAGCACCTACCCTATGAAGAGGGTATTAAGACTTAGCATTCCTCAGTAATATACTGAATAATACTAGTCGTAGCACCTACCCTATGAAGAGGGTATTAAGACTTTTGCCACTTCTGCTCGGCAAAAGCTTCTCCTCCAGTCGTAGCACCTACCCTATGAAGAGGGTATTAAGACAAAATGGGCGGAGCCGCAATGAAGGTAAGACCTCCGTCGTAGCACCTACCCTATGAAGAGGGTATTAAGACTATGTTATTGGTGTTGTTTGACCAAAACTTAGGGTCGTAGCACCTACCCTATGAAGAGGGTATTAAGACCTAATCTGGTTGTCTGCACCGACTATATGTTTTTGTCGTAGCACCTACCCTATGAAGAGGGTATTAAGACCTTTTCACGTGCATACATACAACTACCCCCTCCTCGGTCGTAGCACCTACCCTATGAAGAGGGTATTAAGACAATCAGGAGGAGGTGATACAACGTTTTATCCTCTGTCGTAGCACCTACCCTATGAAGAGGGTATTAAGACGGGTCTATTTGGATCAATGGTTCGGTAAATTTCATCCACGATTATGCGAGCGCACCCGCAGTATTCAGCAGTTCTTCATAGTCGAAGTTGAATTTATCTGAAGTTTTCTCAAACTCAGGCTACTCTGAACATCGCTTGCCTCACAGCTGAGAAAAAAATTACCGAACCATTGATATGGCTATGCAAGAGAATAAACGGAATCACTCTTGATATCTTGATGTACTAAGTATTCTGCTAAGGAAGAAACATTCCGCACTGACCCTGCCAATTGTACAGCCGAAATTGCGGCCTCTTTGCCCGGCTCCAACGAGCCAAGCTGCTTGTCCTGGCCTAAAGCTTCGGCCCCGCCCAAGGTTGCCATCCTCAGGATATTTGCCGGATTAACGGTCGGATGCTCCTCAGCCAGCAGGCGCATTTCCCGCCAAATGGAGAGCTCAGGATTGCTGGTCAGGCTATCTGTGCCCAAGGCAGGCAGGATTCCTTTACGCAAATAGTGCTCCAGCGGGGCTGTGCCCACACCAAGATAGCGGTTGCTACCCGGACAGAGGCAGACCTTGGCTTTGGTTTCAGCGAGCAGATCCATCTCTTGGTCTGTCACATGAAGACAATGCACGCAAAGTGTTTGGCTATCAAGGAGGCCGTGTTGATGGAGATAGGACACCGAGCCTTTGCTGTCCGAGCCGGTGGGGCGGAAGCTGCTCTCCCAGAAACCTTGTTGCTCAAGAAAGTGTCGCATTTCTCCTGTGCTTTGGCTGATCATGTCATGCTCGGCTGTTGATTCAGCGGTATGGATGGAAAAGATCTGACCCAACCGGGTTGTCCTGTTTTTTAAAGCACGCAACAGATCAATATGGGTGGAGTAGGGCGCATGGGCGGTACAGCATATATCATCCAGATGATTATCGGAGTGATCCGTTTCCTCTTTCAGGCTGTCCAGGGAGGCAGCAAGCTCAGATGTCCGTAGGCCGAGATATTCTTTCAAGCAGAGCAGGCGGCCTGAAAATTCAGGGATCAGTTCTCGGATCAGGTCGGTGTTGGAGATATCAGCAATGGCGACAACGCCCTGGTTCTGCTGCTGGCTGAGCACGGCACGGGCCGCATCCAGGATGGTCTTTTTATCGGCATCGGCCTTGGCCCGTTCAGCCAGCATATGCCCGATCCAACCGGTAAAGCTGGTAGGGGAGGGTTCTTGGGAAAGGTAGGCGAGATGGGAAAGCTCCAGATGGGTATGGGCGTTGATTAGGCCGGGCATGAGCACGGCATCAGGATGATCGATGATCTTCGCGGCTGGATAATGCTGGGCAATCTGCTTGAAACTACCGATATCAAGGATCCGGCCCGCTCGAACCGCAAGGCCGCCATCTGCAAAGGGGGGACGGCGTATCGGGAGCAGCCAGGGGGCACGATGAATTACCAGTCTACTTGTCAGCCTGTCTGTCACTGTCAGAGTTTCTGCCACTGCTTCTGCTGTCACTCCTCCTGCCCGACCAAGGTGTAATTCATCAGCCGCTGCTTCGGTGTGAAACCGGCATCACTGACCAGGTTCTGGATCTCCTGTTCGGACAGGCGGAAATGCACTCCTGCTGCTGCGACCACGTTTTCTTCAATCATGGTGGAACCGAAATCATTGGCCCCAAAAAAGAGGGAGAGTTGGGCGATTTTCGGGCCTTGGGTTACCCAGGATGCTTGGACATTGGCGAAGTTGTCGAGAAAGATCCGACTCAGGGCCAGCATGCGCAGGTAGGTAAAGGCTGAGGCTTTTTCGATGCCCGCTCCCTGATCAGATTGCACAGCCTCGGCCAGAGCGGTGTTATCCGGCTGAAAGGGCCAGGGGATAAAGGCGGTAAAACCGCTGGTACAGTCTTGGAGATCGCGCAGGCGTTGGAGATGCTCCAGCCGCTCTTCCATAGTTTCAATATGGCCGAACATCATGGTGGCTGTGGTGCGCATACCCAGATTATGGGCTGTTTCCATGACGGCGAGCCACTCATCTGCCGAGCATTTACGCGGAGCCAGTTGCTGCCGCACCCGGTCGGTGAGGATCTCGGCTCCGCCGCCGGGGATGGAATCCAGGCCAGCGGCCATGAGCCGTTGCAGAACCTCTTTGACGGAGAGCTTGGACAGCTCGGCAAAATGGCAGATTTCAGGCGGAGAAAAACCGTGGATATGAATGCCGGTGGCCTTCATGAAGCGGAGCATGTCCTCGTAATATTCCAAAGGCAGGTCCGGGTGGAGGCCGCCCTGAAGAAGGATCTGGGTACCGCCCAGTTCTTGGGTCTCCTGAATTTTTTGGAGCAGTTCGTCCTTGCTCAGGACACTCCCCTCCGGGTCTTCCGGGGCCTTGAAAAAGGCGCAGAATTTACAGGCCGAGATGCAAATATCCGTATAATTAATGTTTCGGTCAATAACATAGGTGACCTGCGGCTCTGGGTGCAGCCGTTTGCGGACGGCATCAGCCATGAAGCCGAGCTGGTAGAGGTCGGCCTTGTCGGCGAGGAGGAGGAATTCTTCGCCGGTGATGCGCTCTCCGGCGGTGACTTTATCTGTTATTTGCTGCATGATGATGTCGGTGTGTTTGTTGGCAATGCCCGATCAAATGGCCTTGTTGAAATCGGCTTGGGCTTGGGATATTTCGAGATGTTTATCCATGCTTGATTACAACGCAAAAAGCTCCTGTAAACAGCTGATGGTTTTCTCCTGCGCGTTTTTTGAGATGATACCCAACTTTTTAATGAATCGTGATTTATCAACCGATCTCATGTTATCCAGGAGAATCAGGCCCTTTTTTTCCTGAAACGTACATGGAATTCTGGTCGGGAACTGAAAGCCCTTGGAGGTCATCGGGGCAATAATCGCTGTTTTCAAGGCCGACATTTCGTCTGGTGAAAGGATGACACAGGGTCGGGTTTTCTTGATCTCCGAGCCTTGCACCGAATCAAGCCGTACTAACCAAACCTCGAATCTCCGAATGTTTTTTTCTACCACTCCCAGTCCTCATCGTCTGATAAGGGCGCATCCAGCCATTCCTCATCCACTTGAGCGGCTTCTTCGAATTGCAGTGCTTTGTCAAACTCCTGCTTCCAGCCTTGTCTGGTCTGCTTGGCGGGACGGATCAACAAACCGTCGTCTATCACTTTGAAAAACAGTTCTTTATTTTCTAGTTGCGCCTGCTTGATAAGGGCTTTAGGGATACGGACTCCTTGGGAGTTTCCTATTCTGATCAGTGCTGTCATGTCATCCTCCGTTTATGCTTTATGTAATTACATTATAATTACATTGAAACGATTTGTCAAACACTGAGGAGGCTTATTCTTCAGCTCTCTCACGTAAATTTCTTCAGGCATCCTTGGAAAAGTTTTCAGCATTGGGGATGCGGAGTTGGCCGGAGAGGAGTTTGGGGAGGAGGGTGTCACGAAGGGTTGATAGTTCCCTAATTTGTTCAGATAGCAAGAGCATCTTATTGTAGATCCCTTTTGCTTGCCCATTAAAGAAATCGGTGATTTCATCCGTCGGAACCAAAAATGGGATTGGACGGAAATTTTTTTTGCTGATTTCAAGAAAGGTACTACCGTTTGCACGGTCTTTGATAGCTCCCATATTGAAATGCGTCCACAATAATAAATAGATTGGACCGTATTTCGAGTTTGGCAGCATCGCGATAACACCCTGATTTACTGACACAGGTACATCACTAATGGCCAAATAGCCAATTGGCGCTCTTGATGACATCAATACAACGTCTTTTGGTAATTGCCCCGAGCTAATTTTATTTACCCCGGCATCTGTAAGGTAGCGTGTGGTATCCATCAAGACAATCGAATCGAGTGCTGACATATCTTTAGGGGTACAAAAAGGGTGAACGCCCCCGTCCCAGAACGTCGCATTTTTCGTGCTTGGTGTTCCTCCTCCCACTGTTTCAACTTCATCACCAATGGTACTTACCTCCCACCCTTCCGGCACCCAACCCAACTCCTCGTTGAAAACAAAACGATCAGGGAAATACTGAGCAACGTCAGCGGGCAACGGCTTGCGCTTGTCGCCCAGCGCCTGACGAGCCTCAGCCCTTTTGCGCAAAGGTTCGGGAATGGGATTGCCAGCGGCCAAGGCCTTGTCGATAACCGGGTCAAAATCAACAAACCAGCTCTTGAACAGGGCCTGCGCCATTGCTTCCAGGGTGGCGTTCATCTGGCGGTTGAGCTGGATTTTGTCGTCGAGGCTGCCGAGAATGTGGGCGATGGCTTTTTGTTTTGGGAGAGGCGGAAGAGGTATTTTTAACGCAGAAACAGCCTTGCCACTGAGGTGTTTAATAGTCGTTCCTGTGAAAAATGACTCCAGAGCCTCATTTGCTCCAGACCAAAGAAACCAGTAATGCAAAAAAATGTTATCTAACTCTTTGTGTGGCCTAATTCTATGCAGCGCTTTCTGGATTCTCATCCCTGGAATTTCGTCTTTCCAAATTGCACAGCGTCCAGGCTCACCGCCTTCGCATACGACTAAATCACCATATTTCAGCCCGTAACGTTCGTGCTCATGTTTTTCGAATCGCATTTGAGCCAAATTCTCAGTATCGAAATATCCCCAGCGAACATTCTTGTTGCCCAAATACGGAAAGAATTCTCCTCGATTTTTCTCTTTATCGAGCATCTTTCCTAAGCAAAGATCAGCATGATCACCAAGGCGCACGACTGGCCACTCATCTTCCATAATCCAATCTCTCCAACGTACCACATACGCCACACAATCCATTCATCATATTTACTGCCTTGTCCCGAAGGGACATCCGATTAGAGCCCCGTGATTTATCGCGGGGTGGAATTCACGCCATGATCTCGTCGTGTTCGCAGAACAATGTAGGGTGCGAACCCCGTGTTCGCCCTTGTTTATCGGGCAGACACACAGGTCTGCCCCTACGCCGCGCATGATGTATTTATCATATTTACTACCCTGCCCCGAAGGGACGTCCGATTAGAGCCCCGTGATTTATCGCGGGGTGGAATTCACGCCATGATCTCGTCGATCTCGCAGGATAATGTAGGGCGCGAACCCCCGTGTTCGCCCTTGTTTACCGGGCAGACACACAGGTCTGCCCCTACGGCGCATGATGAAAGATATGTCATCATGACGCTTCCCCATACATCTCGGAAATCAACTTCCGTAGCTGAGAAACATCTGCCTTAGACAAGCTATCAATTTTCTGACGAAGACGAATCTTGCTGATCGTCCGTATCTGATCCACAGCGATTTCAGCAGGTTTTCCTACACAAAAAATTTGCAGGCGACTTCTCCATGCTGGATGTAGCGATGAGGTCAGAGGACAGACAACAACTGTTTCTAGATTCTTGTTCATCGCATTCTGACTAACAATAACCACCGGACGAACCTTGCATATTTCACTACCCAGTGTCGGATTCAGGTCTGCAAAATAAACTTCATAGCGTTGCACTTTCAACCTTCTTCCTCCAGCCCATCTTCCAATGTTACGTCAAAATCACTCCAATCTTCCTGCTCTTGAGACATGGCTTTATAGGTATCTTCCCAGGACATTTTTGCGTCCTCTTGTTTCCGGAGAAAAAGCCCGGAATCTGTCTCTTCAAGGATAAGCGAATCCATAAAGCCGTACTTCCGCAACACATCTTTCGGCAGTCGAATCCCTTGAGAATTACCGATGGGAATTATCTTAACCTTTTTTTTTCTGAAATTTTTCTCCATAATGCTGCTCCGGTTATGAATCTGCAAATTATATCGGTGTAAATGTAATTACCGTAATTACATAATATTCTGTTAGCGACATTAATGCAAGAGAGTTGCGGAGAAATACTCGGTGTGTTCAAACTGTAAATCTTGCCAGGGGAGTTGTCCGTACGCCTTGGTAATATGAGGAAGCAGTGTTGTAGAGATAATAATACAAGATTCGAATTCCATAATCAAGATATCCCAAAAACCAAAACAGCAAAGCGAAAAATGTTGACTTCCCACCACAACTGCTCAATACTACAGCGGAAGAAGCAGGATAGGGCAAGGCTCCGTCTACTGAGATGGAAGCTGGGTCTTTTGACAACATCCGCAAGCTGCGGTCTTAACAAAGAGAAGAGAGAACGATGATTAAAAAAAGTGAGATTGCGGCAGTGGAACCCAAGGAAAAAAGCTCTGGCGCAGAAAACGGAAATACGGACAAGCTGGAGTTTGATCTCACCTCGCCGGAATGGTACCTGAATCGAGAGCTGACCTGGCTGGAGTTTAATCGTCGGGTCCTGCACGAGGGAGAGGATGAACGAACCCCGCTTCTGGAGCGGATTATGTTTCTGGCCATTGTCGGCGGCAACCTTGACGAGTTTTTCATGAAGCGGATCGGCGGCCTCAAGCAGCAGGTCGGGGCCGGAGTGCGCAAGCTGACCGTGGACGGTCGGACGCCGGGCGGGCAGATCGATGAATGCCATGCGGTGGTGCGCAGCATCTTGGTAAAGAAGGAACAGCTGGAATCTCAATTACTCAATAAACTCTCTGAGCAGGGCATCCAGATTGTCGATTACCAGAAATTGGACAAGGACCAGCAAAAGGAGGTGGATAATTATTTTCAGGAGAACATCTACCCGCTGCTGACCCCGCAGGGCATGGACCCGGCCCACCCCTTTCCCTTTATCTCCAACCTGTCGCTCAACCTGCTGGTTGTGACTAAATATCAGCATGACGCGCATCCCTTTCTCAATCGAATCAAGATGCCAACCGGCGTGGGTATTCCCCGTTTTATTCGAGTAGGGGGAGAGCATCTCTATATCCGTTTTGAGGACCTGATTGCCAATAATTTGTCTGTGGTTTTTCCGGGCTTGGTTATTGATTCCTGCGCCTTTTTTCGGGTCACCCGTAATGCCATTACCGAGCAGGACGGAGCCAATGCCAATGACCTGCTGGCCGTGATCGAGACGGCTCTGCGCAATCGGAAGTTTGCCGAGATTGTTCGCCTGGAAGTGGATGCTGATATGTCGGCATCCCATCGGGGGATGCTGGCTGCTGAACTGGGGATTGATGAGGGCAAGGACGTGTTCACTGTGGAGGGGATTATCGGTAAACGAGATCTTTTTGAAATTGCTTCCATTGATATCCCGGAATTTCATTACCCCTTGCATCAGCCCTTTGATCATTCCCGTCTTTCTGGAGATTCGCCCAATATTTTTCACATCATCCGGGAAAAGGGCGCTTTTCTGCTTCAGCATCCCTACGAGTCCTTTGATAACTCTGTGCAGCGTTTTCTTCGGGAAGCGAGTCGTGATCCCAAGGTCCTGGCTATCAAGATGACCCTGTACCGTACCTCGGCAGGCTCCCGGATTATTCCCTACCTACTGGATGCTGCCCAGAACGGCAAGCAGGTGGCTGTGGTAGTGGAACTCATGGCCCGCTTTGATGAGTCTGCTAATATCCGTTGGGCTGAAAATCTGGAAGAGGCCGGGGTCCATGTCACTTATGGGGTTGTCGGCCTAAAAACCCATTCCAAGGTCATCTTTGTGGTGCGCAGGGATTTTGACGGCCTGCGCCGCTATGCCCATATCGGGACGGGGAATTATCATGCAGGCACGGCTAGGATTTATTCTGACCTGGGGATGCTTACCTGTGATCGGGTGATTTCCGAGGATCTTACCGAGTTATTTAATTATTTGACCACCGGCTATGCACCGGAGAGAAATTATCGCAAGCTTTTGCCCTCACCCAGGGTGTTGAAAAAGGCCCTGCTGGACAAAATAGAGCGGGAGATTGCCACACATACCAATAAGAATCCTGGGAGAATCCAGTTCAAGACCAATGCCCTGGAGGATAAAGATATCACGGCGGCCCTGTACAGGGCCTCTATGGCCGGGGTCCAGGTGGATCTGTTGGTTCGAGATTCCTGTCGACTTCGCCCCGGTATCCCCGGCCTGTCGGAAAATGTCCGGGTAATATCCATTGTGGGCAGATTTTTGGAGCATAGCCGTATCTATTATTTTCAGAATAACGGTGAGGAAGAATACTTTATCGGCTCTGCTGATATCATGAAGCGGAACCTGGAATATCGGGTGGAGGTTATCACGCCGGTAGAGCCGGAAGAGCTGCGCAAGAAGTTACGGGAGATTCTTGATGTGCAGCTTGCAGACCAGCGCAGTGCCTGGGAAATGCAGCCGGACGGTAGCTATATTCAGCGCACCGGTGAGCGCGAGAACGAGAAGAGCAGTCATGAAATTCTGATCAGGAAGGCTGAAAAGCGCTTATCCGATGCTCAGGCGCTTTGTAGCTTGGAGCAGAAAAGGCTTGTGAAGCGGAAGAAGGGGCAGAGGAAGAAGTGAGTTCGTCTTTGAAGTACTTTATTCGTTTATGATTATTGTACGGTAAGGAGTACCAGATGAGGACATATCTCCCCCTTGTTATTTTGATGAAAATGAGAAAAGCCACCGCAGCTTTTTGCTGTTTATTTTTTCTTCTTCTGTCGGGTTGCCATAACGAGCCGCAAACTGTTGAGCAGGTTGTGGAGGAAAATGAGGAAAATACGATTCATATCGGCATAGCCTGGGTGCGAGGGGATGGTCTGTTGATTGAGGGGGCAGAGTTGGCCGTAGCAGAGGCCAATGCATCCGGTGGTGTCCTGCAAAAAAAAATCAAACTGATTATCAATCAGAATGAATCCAAGACATCCGATATCCTGAAGCACACCTCCAGTTTGATGGCCGGTGAAAATATTAAAGAATACTCCCGAGAGGCTGCCCGTTATTTTATTCGGCATTCCAGTCCTGTTACGGCTGTTATCGGGCATAGATATTCTTTTATGGCGCTCTCTGCCGCTGGTCTTTACCAACAGAACAGGATGCTCTTTATCGCTCCGACCGCAACCAATGATTTGTTGACCAGCATGGATTTTGATTATGTTTTTCGCATGCTGCCTAAAAATTCTGTGTTGGGAGGGCAGCTGGCCTTGTACTCTGCGGCCAGGGAGATCAAACGGGTAGCGATCTTTAATGAACGAAGCGAATACGCCCTTGAATTGAGCTCGGCCCTGAAGCAATCCCTAGCAAGTCAGGGTATTCGGACGGTTGTGGAATACTCGTTTTTTAGTGGGATGTCCGGGCGGGAATTCACCTCCTATGCCGTTGAGTTTAAGCGTCATCATAAAAGGGAGCCCGTGGATGCAGTCTTTCTTTTGGTCAGTGGAGATATGGCCCGCAGTATTATACGTGAGTTTTATAAACGAGGCGTGGGTGACACACTTTTTTTAACAGGAGAAGGTGTTGATGAGCACGGTTTCTGGCAGGAAATGCAAGGGCTACAGGAGGAGATAAAGGAACCGATTCATGTTGGTGTACCCACCCTGTTCCAGGCGGAGAGCAACCATACTCGTTTTTTTCGAGAAAAGTTTATCAAAACCTATGAAGAACCAGCGGATAGTTTGGCTGCTCTGGGCTACGACTCTGTTAACATACTGTTGGCCGCAATTGAGCAGGCAGAAGCCGCAGCGCCGGATAAGGTCGTGGATGAACTTCGTTATTTGCGGTCCTGCCAGGGTCTGACGCAGACTATAGCCTTTAAAGATAATGGGGATATCGTTTACAAGCCCTATATGATCAAGTGGATGACCGCTACAGGATTCGAGTATCGTGATTTAAAGAATCACCTTGTCGCACCAGATGCACTGGATGGACAATTAAGCGGATTACCCGGATGTGTCAATATTGATCGGGATAAGGACGGCATAGTTGATAAACGTGATGTTTGTCCGGACAACAGGAAGGAAGAACTAGTACATGGCGTTTTTCTGGAAGGGGAACAGCTAGGCTGCCCCAGAGATACCGATGATGATGACGTGCCGGATTATCGGGATAAATGTCGGAGTAATACATCTGAAGAAGTAGATGAAGGGGTGAATAGCGAGGGGTGCCCAGTCGACAGGGATCAGGATCAGGTTCCAGACTATCGGGATACCTGTCCTCAAGATACCCCGGAGCAGTTGATCAAAGGAGTGACGGCACAGGGGTGTCCGCTGGATACAGATCAGGATGGTATAGCGGACTATACTGATGCCTGTCCCAATAACGCGCCTGAGGAAATCAAGGAGGGAGTCAACCTGACCGGATGCCCTGTTGATCGGGATAAAGACGGAGTACCAGATTACTGGGATAAATGTTCAGACAATACTTTAGAGGAACTGCGTTTCGGTGTCAGGCGTAACGGCTGCCCTCAGGATAGTGATAATGATAAATATCCTGATTATCAGGATTCCTGTCGCCTGGATTCGGCAGCAGATCTCGCACAGGGGACGGATGAACAGGGATGTCCCAAGGACAGTGACCAGGATGGCGTTTATGATGTTTATGATGCCTGCCCAGACACTGTTCAGGGAAGACGGGTGAATGAACAGGGGTGTGCGTTGATGACCTTGTTCTCAGATAACAGTTTTGCAAGTGCCAGTTCGATATTATCTGCTCAGGGCAAAGAGAAATTGCGGGCCTTTGCCCAGCCGCTGACGCCAGACAGTATAGAGCGCATTACAATTATTGCACATGCAGACGGGCAGGGGACAGCGGCCTTTAATCTTCGTTTATCGCAAGAGCGTGCTGATTCCGTTGCCCATTTTTTACAGCAGGAGGGTATTCCGCCATCGGTTATTGATGCGCAAGGAGTTGGAGAAAGTCAGCCGGTTGCAGACAATACAACAGAAGAAGGGCGGAGAGCAAATCGTCGGGTCGAGCTGAGTGTGCGTTTAAAGGCGAAAGCGAAAGTAAAGGCGAAAGAGCGCCCTTAGAGGAGGTTCCTTATGGCGAAAATACCTTTCTCTCAGACAATGCGGGCCTTGCAGGCCGATCACGGGCGTTACAGTCGGTTGACCCTGAGCCTGGCCGTTGTTGTGCTGTTGCTTTGGGGGTATTGGTTATTTACCGCTGCAACCTATCATTATATCAGTAGTAAAGATATAGAGATCACTCTGGGAGATCAGCCTGTATGGAAAATCAGCAAAGGTGAAAAGAGAGCTGTTGCTTATCATCGCTATGCTGTGCGAGCATATTTTAACCCGTCTGATTTTTATCAGATTAAGCTCGGTCAGAAGACTCGGCTGATGATGACTAGTTTAGACACTCTTCCTCGGCGTGCTTTAACTGCCAAGGTAGACAGGATTGATCCCGTAAACAAGACGGTTGATGTGCAGCTGGAGCTTCGCGCTGAAGCCGCAAAATCTTTGGCAGGCGCAACTGTGGAACGTATGGAAATCGCTGTGTCTCACCAGACTCCGGCGGCTTTTCTTTTTCATACGGCTCGCCCTGCTTCCCCCTGATCGTAAAGTGTTGAGCAATTATTGAGCAATGTTTCGGTTATCTTCCCTTCTTGGTGGTTACGGTCAGGACAAACGACGTTTTTTAATACCACAGGTTATCCAGAGCTCCATGATGGATTGCGGCCCGGCTGCCCTGAGAGCCATGTTGGGTGGTTTCGGTCTGCATGTCAGCTATGGAAGGCTCCGCCAATCCTATCAGGATGATGTAGACGGTACATCGATGGACACCCTAGCAGACCTGGCTGTTCGTCTCGGCTTAGATGCCGCTCAAATTATTCTTCCTGTTGATCATCTTTTTTTACCCGAGGCAGAGGCCCTTCCAGCGCTGACCGTCATGCGTCAACCCAACGGTCTCACCCATTTTGTTGTTATTTGGCGGAGACACGGGCCTTGGGTCCAGATTATGGACCCAGGCACAGGCCGACACTGGGTGCGTATTGACGCTGTCAAGGAACGTCTTTGCATCCATCAGCAGACCCTGGATACTGTTGATTGGCAGGAGTGGGCTGTCGGCCCGAAATTCTGCGATCCGCTGCTGGCCCATATGGTCTCGCTCTGTTATGATTCTTCCTGGGCCGAGGCTCGCCTTCAGGAAGCCCTGAACAGGGAGGGGGGAGAAGGGCTTGCTGTGTTGGATGCGGCAACCCGAATGACCGCCTCACTGGTTCAGGCTGGCGGGATGAGCAAGGGAAGCGAGGCCGGTGAGCTGATTCAGCAACTGTTCGAGCAGCCTGCGCATATTCCTCAGCGATATTGGTCAGCTTCCCCCTCACCTGAGAACAGCGAACAGGTCATTCTTCAGGGCGCGATTGTGTTGCATGTTGCAGGTTTTACAGAGGAACCTGATCTGCAACCTGATCTGCAACGGGGTGTGGAGCCGGATGTGGAAGCATCGGAAACGTTGGAAGCCTCGGAAACAAAGGGCGCGGGTGAAGAAACAGGTTTTGCTGGGGAACCCGGCGCAAAGAGGGGCGAAAACAGGGACGAGAAAAGGGACGGAAACAGGTCGTCTGCGGCCTTCGATTCTTCGCGTTCTCAGGAGGCCAAGGCACCTGAACAAGAGATTGTTCAAACCCTTTGCCTGGACGGTGTGTTCACGCCCTTGCTGATCATCAGCGCTGTGCTGTTGGCCGGACTCGGTACGGCTATGGAAGTCGTTGTGCTGAGAGGAATGGTGGAAATCGGAGAGCAGCTGCCTCTGGTTGGTCAGCAGGCAGAGGCGTTTGCGATGGTTGTTTTATTTCTGTTCTCCTTGCTGATCCTCGAATGGCCTATGCATATTGTTTCGCTCCGTTTGGGACGCCGTTTTGAACTGCGTCTGCGCCAGCGTTTTCTCGAAAAAATACCTGTGCTGGGAGACCGCTATTTCCACAGCATGCTCACTTCGGATATGATCCAACGTGCGTACGAATTGCGCCATCTTCGAATTATTCCAGCCGTGGGAATGCAGAGTTTGAAAATATTGACCGAAATCATCTGTATAACTGCTGGCCTGATTATTCTGTATCCTCAGGGGAGTCTGTTGATTCTGTTCAGCTGTCTGTCCGTTATTGCTCTCTCTTTGGTAACCCAGCCCTTGGTGGAAGAGCAGGATATGCGTTTTCGTACGCACATCAGTGGACTCAGTCGTTTTTATCTCGACGCCCTTCAAGGGGTCTTGCCGATTCGCAGTCATGGCGCGGTCCCTGCATTACGGAGTGAACACGAGAGGCTACTTGTGAACTGGGCAAAAGCGGGCTTGGATTTCTTTGTCACCTATGAGCGGATGACCGCTCTGAATTTGTTGTTCAGTACTGGGTTGGCAATTCTGCTGCTGTCTTCGTATATGCAATCTGGTAGTGATAACAGTGGTACGTTTATTCTGCTGTATTGGATGTTGACCCTTCCTCAGCTGGGGCGTTCTTTGGCTGAATTGACCCAGCTGTACCCATCCTTGCGTAATCGCCTGCTACGCTTGATGGAGCCACTGAGTGTACCTGATGAGCGTTATGACTGGTATCAGGAGAATCAGGTATCTTCCAAAATATCTTCCAAAGCTGCCCCTCCATCCCCATTCTCATCCTGTTCCGAGGGGTGTGAAGAACAGGAGCGTGGACTATCCGTGCATCTTGAGAATGTTCGCGTTGTTTTGTCTGGCAAGACGATTTTGAACGGCCTGAGCGCCCAGCTTTCTTCGGGAGAACAGGTGGCCGTGGTCGGACCCTCTGGCGCGGGGAAATCTACTCTTGTCGGGCTCCTGCTTGGCTGGTATCGTCCGGTATCCGGCGGCACCGTTCGAATAAACGGAGAACTGCTTCAGGGAGAACGACTGCAACAATTGCGGCGGGAACTCGTCTGGGTGGATCCAGAGGTGCAGTTATGGAATCGCTCTCTGCAAGAGAATCTCAACTACGGGAATGACACAGTTACCCCGCCGACAATGGAATTGCTCAGCCAGGCCGATTTGCTGGAGGTGTTATCCCGCCTCCGGGACGGCGAGGATACTCTGCTGGGAGAAAATGGTGGTTTCCTCTCCAGCGGGGAAGGGCAACGTGTGCGGTTGGGACGGGGTTTCAATCGAGATACCCCACGTCTCGTTATTCTGGATGAGCCTTTTCGTGGGTTGACTAGGGAACAGCGGCGGGACTTATTGGCACGGGCCCGTCGCTTCTGGCAGGGCGCTACTTTGATTTTTATTTCTCATGACGTGAGCGACAGCCTAGGATTTGACAGGGTCTGGATGATGAAAGACGGTGAACTGGTGGAAGATGATCAACCGCAACGGCTGGCAGCCTGTTCTCAATCAGCTTATGCTCAATTATTGGCGCGGGAAGAATCGGTCCGTTCGCTGATCTGGAACAGTGCGGACTGGATTCGTCTGCGTTTGGAAAAAGGGAAGCTTGTACCAGGAGAGCCGCAAACCGATACGCAAACTGATGCCAGCTAATCGCAACCAGATCCCTGTGACCCTGCTCATTGACAGCGGAATACCTGCATGACGACGCCAAATTTTTCCTTGCCGCCCGAGGTCATTTGGCCGTTGCGTGCGTTGCATGAGGGGATCCCCCTTTTGGCAGAACGGTCCTCTCTGTTATCTGGCGCTGCCAAAGAGAAGACAGGGCTCAGAACAGAGTTCGGAGCAAAGTTTATACCGTCCCCGCTCCCTGATGACGCCGAGGGCTTGGAAGACCTCGCCTCCTGGCTGGAGAATACAGGCCAGCGTCTAGGGCTGGAAATGGTGGAGGTGGAAACCACCTATCCCGATCAGGAGGATCTGCTGTTGCGGGCGACTCCTGCCCTGTTATTGCTTCCTGATGAAGGTGATGACGGAGAACTGCCAGGTTCTTTTGTCCTGCTGGTGTCGAGCCGACGGCGAACTCTCCGCCTGTTGAAGCAAGACGGAACTTTGTATCACTTGCCTGTACACAGGCTGCGGGATATTTTGGTGAGTGAGCTGGAAGCCCCGCTGAGACCGATGGTTGATACTCTCCTGGAACAGGTGAATATTCGAGAACAGCAGCAGGAGAAGGTACGACGGGCCCTGTTCCGGGAATATCTTGCTGTTGCAAGGGTTGCAGGATGCTGGATGCTGCGTTTGCCGCCAAGTGCATCTTTTCTTCATCAGTTGCGGCGAGCTCGCTTTCCCCATAAAATGATCGGGTTGGTCTGCGCCACGTTGGTTGCGCGTTTGCTGGTTCTGACCGCTTCCTTTTTGATTGGTAAAACGATCTTACAGGGAAGCGTTGACCTGAGTGATCTTCAGCTTTGGAGCCTGTTGCTTTGCACTGTCATTCCGGTGCATCTGCTCAGTACGCAGATCAAAAATCGTTTGTCGCTCCATTTTGGAGTACTCTTACGCAACCGCCTGTTACACGGCATTTTGCAATTGCGTCCAGAAGAGATACAACATCAGGGCAGCGGCTATTTTGTCGGTAATGTGCAGGAGATTGAGCAACTGGAAGCCATGGGAATGAGCGCGGCCTTTATGGCCTGCACATCGTTTCTTGAAGTGCTTATTGCTGCTGCTGTGTTGATGCAAGGCGCAGGAGGCCTGCTGCACGGGATATTGTTGTTGGGATGGATGGGAGTGATTCTTTTGCTTGGCCGGATGTATTACCTGAGGATGCGGGACTGGTTGATTCATTCTCGGCTTATGACCTGTGATCTTGTTGAGCGCATGGTGGGGCACCGTACCCGGATGGCCCAGGAAAGGCCTGAGCAACTGCATGAGAGAGAAGACCAGTTACTTAGCCGCTACGCCACGCTGTCAGAGCGGCTAGATAGTATGGAAGTCATCATGAAGAGTGTTGCCGGACGACGAGGCTGGCTGCCAATGAGTCTGCTTGGAACGTTGACCATGTTTTTCAGCACCGAGGTTGGCATAAGTATGTTCGCGGTCAGTCTGGGAGGAACCCTGCTGGCGGCCTTGGCCCTGGACCAGCTGGTCCAGAGTGTGTACCAGTTTCTGAAAACAGTGATGAGCTGGGAGCAGGTGTACCCGCTCTATCAGGCTGCCTGCCGTGAGCATGCACGAAAAACGCCGCAGTTTGTCCCGGCGACCTGTTTCAAGCAGAAGAAGGAAAAGCATCCAGTCATCCGGGCAGAAAAAATGAGCTTTTCCTACCCGGATGCAGGGAAGATAAAGAGAGGTATCCTTGACCAATGTGATTTGACCGTGCAAGCAGGGCAGTATGTCTTGCTGGAAGGAGCATCTGGCTGTGGCAAGTCCACCTTGGCTGCTTTGTTGAGCGGTCTGCGGCAACCCGATTCCGGCTCTCTGCATCTGTTTGGTTTTTCTTTGGCAAGCCTGGGGGAAGAGGCGTGGCGTAAACGGGTGGTCATTGCGCCCCAGTTTCACCAAAACTATGTTCTGACAGAGACCCTTGCCTTTAATCTGCTCATGGGTCGAGGCTGGCCTCCGTCTCTGGAGGACTTGATGGAAGCGGAGACGGTCTGTCACGAACTGGGATTGGCGGAACTTTTGGAGGACATGCCGTCAGGATTGCAGCAGATGGTGGGTGAGGGCGGCTGGCGTTTATCACATGGAGAACGAAGTCGCCTGTTTATCGCCCGTACTCTGCTCCAGAAAGCGGATTTGATCATTCTGGATGAGAGCTTTGCCGCCCTTGACCCGGAAACCTTACAAATTGCCTTGCCCTGTGTCCTGCGTCGGGCCAAGGCCCTGTTGCTTATCGCTCACCCATAACAGATTTCTTATGGCTCTTAAAAAAACAACACGAAAAATGACGGGTATATCGAGTCTAGGGCAACGTATCTATCATTCCTGCTGGGATAAGTGGTTCTACTGGGTCCTGTTAGGTGTCATCCTCACGGTGTTAATGAGCATCTTCTGGCATCGTATTGTCATATGGATTGAAACCGGAGAGGGCGGGGTTCTCTATCGGCCATTTCATGGAGGAACGGTGACGGATCAGGTGTTCACCGAGGGGGTGCATCTGCTGCTGCCGTATAACCGAATGACGCATTATAATGCCAGAATTCAGATTATCCGGCATGAGTTTGATGTCCTGACCAGTCGCGGACTGCCGGTCAATTTGAAGATCGCTGTACGCTATCGACCCATTTTTGAACTGTTGGGGGTGCTTCATCAGCGGGTTGGTCCGGATTATCCTAATAAGATTATTCTGCCCCAGATTGAATCGGTTCTGCGAAAAGGACTGGGTACGCATTCTCCAGAAGAGATCTACACCAATAAAAATTTACTCCTCACAGGCCTTGTCCGACGGGCGATTGAGGAAATTGGCCGCAAGTTTGTGATCGTTGATGATATTATTATCAGGGAAGTGCAGCTACCACCTGGAGTGAAAAAGGCCATTGAAGACAAGCTTGTCGAAGAACAACGTTTTCTTTCCTATAATTTCCGTTTAAAGGCTGAAACCCAGGAAGCGGAGCGGAAACGGATTGAGTCGGGTGGAATCAGGGATTATGCGGAAAATATCGCTGCAACCATGAGTGAAAAGGTACTGCGCTGGCACGGTGTTCAGGCGACCCTGAAACTGGCTACGTCAGCCAATGCCAAGGTGGTGGTCATCGGGGGCGGGGGGGATGGACTTCCTCTGGTGCTCAATGCCGGGGAATGGCCCGCTACAGCACCGGCTGCTGACATGGAAACGGAAAAAAGTCCGCCAAAGAAATCACCACGCTCTTCACGTTCACCAAGCCCGGCAGCATCGGTAAAGGCTCATCTGCCTGGAGCATCTCAAGCAGACAAAGAAAGCAGGGTTCAGCCCATTTTCCCTCTGTATCAGGGAGATAACTGACATGCCCACGCGTATTGCCATTTTGATCGCTGTCTGTTTACTTATCGGTTTCCTGGGGTGTCACCGAAAATTCGGGTTCTGGAGGTGTTTCTTTGGCTCACTCCTGCTTTACCCCGTTGATCGGTATTGTATTGCTGCTGGCTTCTGATTCGAAGAAGGAGAGGCGTTACCGAGGGTAGCAGGAGAGCTTTGCTTAAAAAATCCAGCTTAAGGCTTTCGCTTCGGGTCCTGCTGAATTTGCCCTGTCAGGGTGTCGGCATTCCGCAGCTTTTTTTGTAACCTGTCTCCGCCCAGAGCAATACATAATCGCCGTAATTCACTTGTTTTTTTCAGTCGGGCAGTTACGGCCTGCGGGCTCATGTCAGTCTTCATCCAGCATGCTCCGCAGGTTGATAATATCATCCTGGTCCTGACCGCTCAGTCGCTTTGATTTCAATTCGATCAGGCCCCGTGGAGAGACGACCGGCAGTTCTCCCCCTTCCCAAGGTACTCTCTGTCTGCTCTCCCAGACTGTTTCCATTTCCAGAGTCACCAGCAGCATATCCAGCATCAATGTGTCACCGTCATCCGGCGATATTTTCGTCAGTCGATATATCTGCACTGTATCGCCGCTGAAGCGCATCAAGCCGACGTCAAAGTTAAACCCGAGTCGCTCGGCAACACTTTTTGTTTTTTCTAGGCTCTCTGGCTCAATTAGAATGTCGATATCAAGTGTTGCTCGTGGAAATGCATACACCGCCATGGCAAGGCCGCCGCAGAGTGCATAGTCCACCTTGTCTTTGTTGAGTTCATTGACAAGCTGAGAAAATTCTTCAAATAGGTCCATAGAATTTTTTTTGATTTCAAGCGGTTGACCCGCTGATGCGGTTTATGGTCCAAGCTGTTGCCGACCCGGATGCTCCGGTACAGAATGGCATTCCCGGATTGAAAAGGCAAGCTGTATTTCTAGTTCCGCACAAGGTTCAAGGCTTTTTTGTCGGGCTTTGTTCCTCGCTCCGATTTACCGGATTTTTGCTTATACAACGGGAGGTGTTCAGCCGATCCTTTGTCCTTAACGCAGCATTCTAATTCGTAATCCTCTTTTGCAATGTCCGTCAGCGTCCATTTTCTGAACGCACTGTTATTACAGCGAATTGTTTTTTAGAACGACGGCGTGAGAGGACGTGAAAAATGACCGACTGAGACCACTTCAGACGGAAAGAGACTGAATGAGTCGCACCAGTCGCACAAAACACCCCCTTTAAAGGCCCTCCAATCCCGCTTTTTGGTGATTTTGCCGCAAAGGGCCGTCGTTCGGAAGTGAATAAAAAAAGGGTCGCCAGCTTATGCCGGTGACCCTCTTTTTGTTTTTAGCTGCTGGGATTTGAACCTGCGACCCCGACCCGTAACCCGCATCACTGCGCGGTTTGATTTTGGGCTGTGATACCAAATTGAGTACATAGGTGCGGTTAAATTCATTTTGCGCGAACCTCTAACGGACATTTTGAAAAGTACTATTTTAACGTCATTTAAGAACGTTTTTTCAGCGTGTTACGTTCCATTTTTTATTTTTCTGGTTCGCACTACTTGAAATAATTAATAAAAGTGGTATAAAGAGGATAGTTGCAATGGGTTGATGGATGTCAAAAAACAAGGTTCGCGCAAACGGGTATGTAATTTTCTGGATTTTATCAGGAAAAAACATAGACAGTTGCAACGACCCACCCTATGAAGAGGGTATTAAGACTTCCTCGCAATTTCCACACGTTGTGTCTGTACCGGTTGCAACGACCCACCCTATGAAGAGGGTATTAAGACCCCAGACATCAAGGTCAGAGCGTCCTGCGAGAGACAGTTGCAACGACCCACCCTATGAAGAGGGTATTAAGACCTGTTGTTATTTGCAGCCAGTCGCTTAGCTGCGTCCGTTGCAACGACCCACCCTATGAAGAGGGTATTAAGACCTGTTACATGGAGTGGAACTCCTGTTGATGACGATGTTGCAACGACCCACCCTATGAAGAGGGTATTAAGACCACTTGCTTACTTACACTGTAACTGTTATTATAGTTGCAACGACCCACCCTATGAAGAGGGTATTAAGACTCCTGGAGTCTCCGGTTCAGTGAGAAAACATTAAGTTGCAACGACCCACCCTATGAAGAGGGTATTAAGACATAGCAACCCCAATGTTTTTTTTTGATGTAATAAAGTTGCAACGACCCACCCTATGAAGAGGGTATTAAGACTTCGAGGTGACCTTGAACAGAGTTTTTTTCCACGGTTGCAACGACCCACCCTATGAAGAGGGTATTAAGACTGGTATATGTCGGCCACTGTATTCTCTTTTTTTGTTGCAACGACCCACCCTATGAAGAGGGTATTAAGACGCCCTTCCGCTTGTCATGTCAGTAGCTGCCGCAGTTGCAACGACCCACCCTATGAAGAGGGTATTAAGACCTTTTCCGTTTCTCCCTGTTGCTCCATAAAAATAGTTGCAACGACCCACCCTATGAAGAGGGTATTAAGACCCCCTCTGGTGGTCGGGACTTAAGTTTAAATATGTTGCAACGACCCACCCTATGAAGAGGGTATTAAGACCTAGTTTGTTGATATGGTGTGGACAAGTCCATGCGTTGCAACGACCCACCCTATGAAGAGGGTATTAGGACGAAAAAAGGGCCGCCAGCATAATAGCTAGCGACCCTTTTTTTGTTTATGGTATCGTCTAGTTAGATTTGACCGAAAGGTCACATAACGGATCTTATGTTAAATCCTGCCCCTTCCTGTTTCCTCACCGGGTACGTGCCCAGCGCGTGACCCGGTTCCTCATTTCCAGTGGGAACACTTCAAAGAGCGGCTTCAGCCAGCCTGCTTTCTTGCCGACCTTACAAGCCCTTGAGCAAGCCGCATCACATCCCCCAAAACAGTGATTTCCATCCCGTTGAAGGATTTCCTTCTCCTGAGCTCTTCTTTTCCAGGCCCAACCCCTCCTTGGGTCAGCGACAGCACTGCATTTTTCTTGACAGCGCGGCAGACTGCGTTCATACTGTATTTTTTTAGAGCTGCGGGTAAAACCGGACAGCGGACAGTTACTCTACCCGGAATAAATCGTTTCCCTCAAATCATTGAAGAACAATGCCTGACCAGAGTCAGTCGTTGCTACCTTGTCAGATTACAGCAGCAATTTTGAAAACGTGAGTCTTGCACTATGAAATTGATAACGTTTTTTATGCTTCTTGTTTTCTGCAATATTGTGCTTTTCTTCCAGCAGAGCCTCCTGCATGCGCAATCTCTTAATCCAGATATCCATATTTCCCAGTACCTACATAAATCTTTTGTTCATGATGACAGGATAAAGAGTGTGTTGGATATCACGCAGGATGATGACGGCTTTCTTTGGCTGGCAACGTATACAGGGTTGGTCAGATTTGACGGCGAGGAATTTGTTCATTATAACCAGGTGACTCGGGAAGATTTTTCTGCTTCAGCGGTTCGCAGTTTATTGAAGGACAGCAGAGGCCGCTTATGGGTCGGTACCAATGATAACGGGTTGTTCATTTATCAGAATGACAGGTTTGAGGGCTTTACAGTTCATGATGGGCTTCCAGATAATTCCGTCAGGCTCTTGTTTGAAGACAGGGACGGAGGATTATGGATTGGTACAACGTCAGGAGTTGCTTATTTTGACGGAACAGATTTTCAACGATTTCCTTCCTTGGACGTATCAGGGAATAAACTGGTCAATTTTATCTGTCAGGATTCCTCAGGAGCTATCTGGGTCGGGATGAAGCGGGCTGGTGCTGTTTATATACTTGACAAAAAGTCGGATGAATTTATTCCATATGACGGGGAATTGGCTCGATTGGTCAAAAAAACTGTTCTTGAATTCATGGTGAAGGACAGTGAGGATAACGGGCTTTGGGCGATTACCTCTGATGCACTTATTTCTGTGAAGGATCATAAGGTCGTTAAGATTTTTGATCTGAAGAAAGAAATGCAAGATTCGAGAAAGATCAGCAACACAAGAATTTACCAAGATAACAGCGGGGCGCTTTGGTTGACAGGAGATAGCGGCCTTTTTCGATTTTATAAGGGGAAATTTGATTTTTTCTCCAATGCCGACGGTCTGAGTGATGATATTATTTTTGCGACCTACCAAGACAAGGAAGGAAATCTTTGGATCGGAACCCGTCCGGGGCTTGATCAGTTTTCTGAAACCAAATTCATAAATTATAGTTCATCAGAAGGGATGCTTGGTGATACGGTGAACGCCGTCCTGGAGGACAGGCCCGGTGAGTTTTTGGTTGCAACCAATCAGGGACTCAACGTGGTCTGTCCCGGTTTAAACACGGTGGAAAAATTTTCCGAGCAGCGACTTAAAACAAGGATCCGGCATCTGTATAAGGATAGCTTCGGCAGGATTTGGGTAAGTACCTATGGAAACGGTCTGTTGGTTCTGGAAAATCGAGAGATTATTCAGCAGCTGAAGGTAAGAGATGGGCTTGTTTCTGATAAGGTGCGATTAGTTTTGGAAGATCAGCAGCATAATGTCTGGATTGGGACCACTTCCGGTCTCAGTGTTATTAATCAGCATGGTGACATTACCAATCATACAACCAAGACGGATAGTGGATTAACAAATGATTTTATATTGAGTTTATACGAGGATAGTGAAGGCCGTATTTGGATCGGGACGGACGGAGGCGGCGTGCATATCTATGAGCAAGGGAGGATGCACAGGAGGTATGCAAAAGATAAGAGATTCTCTGGAAATGTGATCTTCAGGTTTTATCAGGAGCCTGAAGGAGGTATGTGGGTGGCTTCAAATAACGGTATATTTATTATTCGAGGTGATGATATATATACAGTGAGTTCCAGGCAGGGCTTGTTGGCAGATAGCATTTTTGAGATGACAGCGGACTCGAAAGACAGGGTGTGGATGACAAGTACTCTCGGTGTCTTTTATGTTCACCAACGAGATCTTGAAGCGGTTATTCAGGGGGAAAAAGAGAGATTTTCGATAGTTGCCTTTGACAAGAACTCAGGTTTCAAAGAGAATCCAACAGCAACGGCCTGGATGGCCGTGAGTGCTGAGGGGGGATTGTGGATACCGACCCATGGCGGGGTTGCAGTGATTGATCCAGAGAATATTCCGATTAATGAAATATTGCCTAAAACAATAATCCTTTCTTCAAATATTAAGACGGTCGGTAGGAAGAATGTTGAAGGGGTGCTGTCTATCCCGCCTGAGACGAACAGGGTGAATTTTTATTTTGCTGTGCTCAGTTTTGTTTCTCCTGAGAAAAATTTACTGCAATTCAAACTTGACGGGTTTGATAAGGACTGGTCGAGTCCGAGTAATAAGCGTGAAGTATCTTATACGAACTTGCCGCCGGGACCTTATTCCTTCAAAGTGAAGGGCATGAATAATGACGGTATTTCATCATCAGACGAAGCTGTCCTTCGTTTTTATAGAGTACCTTATTATTATGAGACCTCCTGGTTTCGTCTTCTGGTGATAATTACGAGTGTGTTTTTGGTTATCCTGACAGGATTCTCTCTCTATCGATATCGTGTGAAAAAGTTGAATGAGGAACTGAACCGTCGAAAATTGCAATTGGAGTTGGAAAGAAAGGCTACAGAAGCGGAACGGAGCGCCAAGGAGCATGTAATACAGCTGTCAGAAGCATACAGCAGGTTTGTTCCGCATATCTTCTTTAATTTCTTGGGAAAAGAGAGCATCCTTGATGTGAACCTGGGAGACCAGGTGGAAAAAGAACTCACCGTTCTGTTTGCTGATATTCGTGATTTTACATCGTTGTCGGAAAATATGACGCCGAAGGAAACCTTTGACTTTATCAACTCGTATCTCGGCCAAATGGGGCCGATCGTTTACCAGTCAGAAGGATTTGTTGATAAATATATAGGGGATGCTATCATGGCCCTGTTTCCTACAGCCCAACAGGCCGTACACGCGGCCATCCAGATGAATACCATCTTGTTGAGTGAGCAGAGCCAGAAGCGGATAAAAAATCATCAAATGCCGGTCAGGATTGGTATAGGGATTAACACCGGCAACCTCATGCTCGGTACGGTCGGGCAAAAGAACAGGATGGACGGAACCGTGATCAGCGATGCAGTGAATTTAGCAGCACGCCTTGAAAGTCTGACCAGTTATTATGGGGTGAATATTCTCTTTTCAGAAGAGACGTATCGCAGCTTGACAGACCCTGATCTCTACCAGGTGCGGTTATTGGATAACGTGGCTGTGAAAGGGAAGAAAAAGCCGGTCAAGGTTTTTGAAGCCTTGAATGGTCTTCCTGAGCCTGTACGATCGTTAAAAGTTCAATCCACTCCTGCTTTTGAAGAGGCTATTAATCATTTCCGTTCTGGAGAGCTGATTCAGGCAAAAAAAATATTCCAGGATTGCTTGCAGAAATGCCCGGAGGACAGGGCGTCGGCTATCTATATCCAACGGTGTGAGCATTATTTACATGTTGGTGTCGGAGAAGATTGGGATGGAGTTAATAGTTTGGAATTTAAATAGTTTGTCTGGGGATTTATTCCCTCGCTGAGGGACGTTTATACGTTTACAACGATGAATGAGCAGAGTGCGATGAAAAATAATAAGGTATTGGTCACAGGCGGCGGTGGGTTTGTCGGGCTTGCCTTAGTGCAGGAGCTTTGTCGGCAGGGCAGGGCTGTCCAGGTCTTAGGCAGGCATAAGTACCCTGCTGTTGAAGCAGTAGGCGCGATTTCTCTGCAAGGGGATATCCGAAATTTGGCTGCTGTGCAACAAGCCGCAGCCGGTTGCGACACGGTTTTTCATGTTGCGGCCAAGGCTGGAATATGGGGCGATTTTCAGGAGTATTACGCCATCAATGTTCTGGGTACCTTAAACGTGCTGGCTGCTTGTCAAAAGTTAGGAATAGGCAATCTGGTGTATACCTCGACCCCCTCCGTGGTTTTTGACGGTCATGATCTAAAAGGGGCAGATGAATCGTTGCCGTATTCTTCCAAGCCACTTTGTGCCTATGCTGCCACCAAAATCCTGGCAGAACAGCATGTGTTGCGGAACAATTCTGAGGAGCTGCGAACCGCGGCCATCCGTCCGCATCTCGTTTGGGGGCCGGGTGATACCAATCTTATTCCCCGGCTCATGGCTCGTGGTCGGGAGCAGAGCCTGCGTATTATCGGGGACGGCAAGAACCGGGTGGATATAGCCTATATCGACAATGTGGTGCATGCCCATCTGCTGGCAGCGGAAAATTTGGCAGGTGAGGGAACTGCTGCTGGCCATGCCTTTTTTATCGGCCAGAAGGAACCGGTGCAGCTTTGGCCGTGGATCAACAAGCTCTTTGCAAAGATGGAGGTTCCGTCCGTCAGTGCCCAGATAGGCCTGATGCCAGCAAAGACGGTTGGTTGGCTGTTGGAAATGGGGGCTGAGCTCTTAGGGGTCAGTCAGGAGCCCAAGATGACCCGCTTTTTAGCGGAACAGCTGGCCATGTCCCATTGGTTCAGTAAGGAAAAAGTAGAAAACCTGTTGGGATACCGAGAAAAGGTGTCGACAGAGGTCGGAATGGAACGATTGATCAAGTGGTTACGGGAGGAGCAGAGATAGTTCTTCGAGGGTATTTGCTTTAAATTCTGCTGTAACAGCCTGGAGAATGGTCTAGTAAGGACAGCAGCCGTTCCCATTTTATTATAAATATGGTATGTCTTCTTACTGCAAAAGGAAGTATGCAGTTTTGCTCACTGTGCGTATCTCATACATTGTATATCATCAAGAGGACTTCTCCGGGCGCATTGATACGAAAAAAAAGAGCAAAAGTAAGAGCAAGCGATGGAGTCCATAATTTATAAGGAAATATATCATGGCGGACGGAAAAGACAAAAAAACAGATAAACAGACAGGCAGTCCGATTAAGGTTAAACTTCTTGAAGGAACGGCAATGAAAAATAGGGACAAAAAAGAAAAAAAAGACCGCTGTGCCGTATGGATTAAAAAGGATACGCTTGATTATGAAATCGAGTTAAAAAGTCTGCAGATTGAGCTTATGAAGCTGCAGAAGCATATGAAAGCCTCTGGCACGAGGGTGCTGGCTATTTTTGAAGGACGAGATGCCGCAGGTAAGGGCGGGACCATTAAGCGGATCACCGCTTTTCTCAATCCTCGCAATACTCGGGTGGTGGCCTTGTCAAAACCCAGTGATACCGAGACAACTCAGTGGTATTTTCAGCGCTATGCCCCGCATCTGCCAGCAGCTGGCGAACTGGTTCTTTTTGATCGTTCCTGGTACAATAGGGCAATGGTGGAGCCGGTCATGTCCTTTTGCACCGATGAGCAGCATAAACGTTTTCTCAAGGACGTGCCCCTTTTTGAGCAGATGTTGGTGAAGGACGGTATCAAGCTTTTTAAATTTTATTTCTCCGTCTCCAAGGAGGAGCAGGCTCGGCGCTTTGAGTCCCGAAAGCATGACCTCCTCAAGCAGTATAAGCTGTCACCGGTGGACAAACTGGCTCAGGATCTCTGGGATAAGTACAGCGTCAAAAAATTCCAGATGCTCAATGAATCCAACCGTACCATCACTCCGTGGACTATCATCCGCTCAGATAATAAGAAAAAGGCGAGAATAAATTGTATGAAGCATATTCTTTCCAATATTGAATACGATAACAAGATGGAGCCGGGAAAAATTGTCCCGGATCCAGAAATTGTGATCTCCGGTATTGAGGAGATCAAGCATATGGAAAAAAACCTTTTTCAGCCCAAGCAGCTCAGGGGATGAAGCTCAAAGGATGAAGCTCAAAGGATGAGACTGCTTCCTTGACAGAAATAAGACCTGCTCTGTACAATCAGAACAGTTGCGGCGGGAGTGCGTCGGCAGAAAAGAAAATATGATAATTCGGGGTAGATAAATGGTTACAATTAGTTTTTTCTTTTGGACACTTGTTGTGCTGTTTGCAATCATCGGCTCAATGCGTGGTTGGGCAAAAGAAATGCTTGTTACCTTTAGCCTTGTTATGGCCTTATTTGTCATGCAGGTAGCACTCACCCATGTCGGGCCAATAAAAAAATTATGGGATGCTATGGAGGGGTCAACGCAATTTTATGCGGCCTCTTTGGTTACGATCCTGTTTGCTCTTTTCGGCTACCACACGCCCAATTCCCAGAAAGTTCATAAGAATCTGGCTCGGGATAATAAAAGCGCGGCCCGACATTGGTTACAGGATATGATGTTGGGTGGTATCTTGGGGGCTGGCAACGGCTATCTTTTGGTGGGAACTCTCTGGTTTTTTCTTGATATGGCGAAATATCCTGTTCCTGAATGGGTCTTAACACGGCCTGTTGAGGGAACTTCTGCCGGAGACGCAGCATTAAAACTCCTTGAGTGGTTGCCTCCGGTCTGGCTGGAAGTGCCGATTATTTATTTCGTCGTGGCAGTGGTCTTCACCTTTGTTATCATCGTGCTTATTTAAAGCCAGCCTGTTGCTTTACAGCACAGGCTGCTGGTAGCAGCTACATGCCCAGCTCGCGGAGGATCTGTTCATTGCTGGTCCATTTCTTTTTCACCTTGATCCAGAGCTTGAGTTGTACCTTGCAGTAGAGCAGCTTTTCGATCTCTTTGATCGCCGCCTTGCGAATCTCGCCTAACATTTTGCCTTGCTTGCCGATAATAATCCCCTTTTGTGAACCGCGCTCAACCAAGATGGTGGCGTGAATCACTACTGGTCCGCCTTGGGGACTTTCTTTAAATGCGTCAATAAGCACAGCTGTGGAATAGGGGATTTCTTGCCGGGTGCGTAAAAAGATTTTTTCCCGGATCAGCTCAGCTACGATAAAGCGCTCTGTGGCGTCGGTTGGAACATCGTCTGGATAATATTGCGGTCCTACTGGCAGGTGCTCCACCAGGGTCTGCAAGAGGATGTCGGCCCCGTCCCCTTTTAAGGCGGATATGGGCACCACTGCGTTAAAGGGGTGCAGCGAGGTAAACCGTTCCATCATAGGAAGCAGCTGTTCTTTAGCCAGCAAATCTACCTTGTTTAAGGCCAGAAGAGCCGGGCATGGTATTTTACTGAAATAGTCTTTATATTCTGCAAATCGTTTTTCCGTTTTTTTGGGATTTCCTGCCAAGGTATGGAGATCCTGAGCATCAACCAGAAACAGGACAGCATCGGCTTCGGTCAGGGTGTCCATGGCAATGCGTACCATCTCCTGATTCATCATTTCCTTGGCCTTGTGCAGCCCTGGGGTGTCCAGCATGATCATTTGATAATCGGACCCGGTTATAATACCCAGAATGCGGTTGCGCGTAGTTTGGGGAAGGGGGGTGACAATGGCTATTTTTTGCTCCAGATACCTGTTCAGCAAGGTGGATTTACCGGCATTGGGCGGACCTATAACTGCAACAACACCGGAACGGTGCTCTTTCGGAGTGGGGTGTTTCATAGGGGAGGTCTTCATCTTTGAGCGTTTCCTTGGCAAAAATAATTAACAGGCAGGTGTTTTGAATCGGTACTTCCCTGTCAATGTACTCTGAGTTTTTCGCTATGCAAGTTCTTTCCTGCATTTTTCTTTATTCCGAGAGAATTAATTTTGTAAAACCTTTGTCTCTTTATCATGTTATCTGTATACTCAAAGGAAGTTAATCTCTGCTGCAAGGGATCGGAGTCCAAGGAATATATAAAATATACAGGCATCCTTTGACAGACCTGAGTCAGATTGATATTGTTGTCACCTGAAATTTCTTCCGAACTCTTCCGGCAACCTGGACGCCGGTCTTATATTTTTTTTACCCTATGACAATGATACCTCCCGGAACTATTATCGAATACCTTGACAGCGGACGTTTTATCTGTGGCCTTGTTTTACAGGACAGTAATAATCGCTTGCGCCTCCTTAACCAGAACGGACGAGAAATGAATCTGCCTGCATCTCGTGTGGTCACGGTCTCTAAAACAAAGCATCTGATTGACAGCAGTCGCGAAGATCGTATTTCCTTGCTCAAAGAGATGGCTGCAATACGAGCCGCTCTCACCGACGCTATTCCACTGGAAGAAATATGGGAATTGGCCAGCGAAGAAGAAGAAGAGGCGTTTCCGGCTGATTTTCTTGCGGAGCTGTCTTTTGGAGAAAAGTTAACCGATGATCAATCAGCAGCCTTTCTCCGGGCCGTGTTTACGGACCGATTTTTCTTTAAATATAAAAATGATATGGTCAATGTTCACACCCCGGAACAGGTGGAACAGCTGCGCCATCAGCGGCAGAAGGAAAAGGAAAAAGAGGCTATCCTGACCACTGGTGCAGCGTGCTTGCAGGCCATCATGCGGGGCGAACAGGTAACTGCAAAGCAATGGCCAGATCAGGAGCAGATCCTCGGTTGGATTGCCGATTTTGTTTTGTTCGAGAGCGATGCGGAACAGGCTGATGTGGTCCGGCTGCTCTTGAAAAAGGCGGAGCTGCATCAACCCAATCAGGCTTATCATTTGCTGGTTCGGGCAGGTGTCTGGGAAAGAGATATGAATCTTCCTCTGCTCCGGGCCGAACAGCCTGTGGAGTTCAGTCCAGAATTGATGGCTCATGCGGAGAATATTAAAGAGCCCACTGCGGAAGAGTTATTAGCTGATCCCAAACGAAAAGACTTTCGAGACCTGGATATCCTGACCATTGACGGGGCTTCTACTCGTGATTACGACGATGCCCTGCATGTGGAAGAGCTTGAAAACGGTGATATTCTGGTCGGGATTCATATATCGGATGTCAGCTATTTTCTCACCCCGAAAGATCCCCTGTTTCTCGAAGGCATGGAGCGGGCTACTTCTCTTTATTTTCCAGAAGGGCAGATTCCTATGATACCCAGAGAGCTCTCTCAAGGTGTGTTCAGCCTGATCAAGGATAGAGTACGTCCGGCGGTCAGTTTTTTGGTTAAGATCTCGCCGCAGGGGGAGATCGTAAACAGCCGGATTGTTCCCAGTGTTATTCAGGTGAAACGCCAGCTCAGTTACACTGAAACAGATAAAATGATGGAAACGGACCGGGATTTGAGTCTGCTCAACCGAGTTCGTCAGCAGTTGCGCCTGAAGCGGGTTGAGCGCGGGGCCCTGCTTCTCTCTTTTCCTGATGTTAATGTCTATGTCAATAATCAAGGCAAGGTTTCCATCAATCTTAGTCCTTCTGACAGTCCGTCACGAAATTTGGTCTCGGAATGCATGATCTTGGCTAACGGGGTGGCTGCTGACTATCTTGCCGCCCAGGAGGCACCGGGCTTATTTCGTTCCCAACCGCCTCCTCGAAAGCGTCTGATCTCCGGGGTACAGAACAGTCTTCAGGATATTGCCTGCCAGCGTCGTTTTCTGTCTCGGGGTGAGCTAACCGTTCATCCCAAACCCCATTCCGGCCTAGGCCTGAACTGTTATACCACCATCACCTCGCCTATCCGTCGTTTTCTCGATACAGCCATGCAACTCCAGATTTCGCATATGATCCACGGGCGGGGTATGTTGTTTTCCGCTGATATGTGCAAGAATTTTGCAGGCACGATTCAGCAGAAATTGGGCCGGGCCAATAAGGTGCGCCAGCACCGGCATCGCTATTGGATTCTCCGCTATTTAGAAGAGTTGGTGGGAAAAAGGGTCTCTGCCTTGGTGGTCAGTCACGGTCCCAAACGAGTCAGCCTGCTGCTGATGGATTGCCTTTTTGATATTGATCTTTCAGCTAATCCTTCCTTTCCGGTGGAACCCGGTGACACGGTCAATGTCCGTATTAGCAAGGTTAATGCCTTGGATAACACCCTGCGGGTGGAGTGGTGAGTCTTGCCGATTACGGTGCTCACATATGAACAGGGAGGATGATCGGTTTCAGCTGATCTCATTGGGGCAGAAACAGTTAGATTTACGATAAAATAATGGGAAGAATTATCGGAACAGGAGGGGAGGGCAGAGAAGAAAAAACAGAATCCTTTCACCTCTACTTGAGACAGGCCACCCCTGAAAAAACAATGAAACCGGATAAGCCCGAAGCGCCGTATAAAGACAAATACAGTCTTCTGGAGAATCTGCGAGAATCCTTCTCTGATCCTTCTTTGTCGCAGGACATACTGCGAGAAAATGGTTGCGCCTTGGCCGAGGAGTACACGGCGATTCTACAACAGCTCAGTCAGCTGGCTGCGTTCACCAATACGACTCAACGGGAACTGCTCAATGCAGATTGTAAAATACGGGAACAGCAGCAGGAACTGCAAAAGAAGAATGCTCGCTTGGAGCAGGAAATAGCCGAGCAGATAGAACTGAGAAAGCAGCTTCAGCAACGGTCGGAAGAGCTAACTGCGACCAATAATCAGTTGACCAGAACTATCAATGAACTGACCCAGCGTAATCTTGAGATCATGACCCTGCAGCAGCTGGGTGAATTTTTTCAGGCCTGTGCATCTGAAGAAGAAACTTTTCATGTCTTGATCAGCACCTGCCGCCGCCTGTTTCCTGCGGACGCAGGCTATATTAGCTTGATGGATGATTCTATGAATATGCTTAGGGTGGTCGACTCCTGGGGAGAGCTCAGCTACAAACAGCTGGAATTCGATCAGCAGCAATGCTGGGCTGTCCGGCGTGGAAAAATGCATGCTGTTCAGGATTCTCAGATCACCCCGATCTGTCCGCATGCAAAGATGGCCCTAAATGAGAGCTCTCTCTGTGTTCCCATGACAGCGCATGGGCAGGTGCTCGGCATGATGTATCTACTGATACGTCCGGGAGAAGCGGAACAGACGAAAAGGGAACAGCAGCGGTTATTTGAGACGAAACAGCGTCTTTTTGTAAACATGGCAGATCGTTACGCTATGAGCCTGACGGATTTGAGGTTACGCGAAACCTTGAAGGTCCAGGCTATCAGGGATCCCTTGACCGGCCTGTATAATCGTCGCCATATGGAAGCCTCATTTCATCGTGAGATCAGTCGGGCCCGACGCCATAATGTACCTCTCGGGGTGATCATGATTGATATTGATCATTTTAACGTGTTCAATGATACCTACGGTCACGATCTGGGCGACAGGGTACTCAGTGAAATCGGAGCGTTTATTCTGGAG
Source organism: Candidatus Electrothrix laxa (assembly GCA_942492895.1). Lineage (GTDB taxonomy): Bacteria > Desulfobacterota > Desulfobulbia > Desulfobulbales > Desulfobulbaceae > Electrothrix > Electrothrix laxa. The sequence goes on along the minus strand of OW818652.1, from coordinate 1,805,464 downwards.
CATGTTCGTGACGAGGATATCGCCTGCCGTTACGGCGGCGAAGAAATTATCATTATTCTTCCCGGAGCCTCGTTGCAAAATACCCGGCGGCGAGCAGAGCAACTGCGTACAGGTATTGAAGGTCTGATTGTGGAAATGTATGATGAGGAACATACCGTAACCGCCTCGTTGGGCATTGCTATTTTTCCAGAGCACGGCGTAACCGTCAAAGAGGTAATCAAAGCTGCTGACAGTGCCTTGTATGAGGCAAAAAATAAGGGGCGAAATCGGGTTGTTTTTGCGGGCGAATTTCTGTCGGTTTCCTGTAAGGATGAGGGTGGAAATATGTCCTGATCAACTCGTCGAAAAATTTGTGCGGTTGATTATTGGAGAGCTAACGTGCCTGTCAGGCATGGAGAAATGCAGCTTGTTGTTCCGGCTTGACAGGGGCTCTGCGGATTGGTATCACATAATAAGGAAAAGAACGGCTCCTAGCCCTTAATAATCAGAGAACATAATGAAAAAAAAACGAACAATCTATCTTGATTCTTTCATAATTTTATCCATTTTTCTCATCTGTTTTTTTTCACAATCTGTTTTTGCCCAAGAAGGAAATGACGATGTACTGACAACCGTTAATGAGGCGCTCAAACAGTATACACTCGGTGAATTTGCCGGAGCAATTTCCAACCTGGATTATGCCACCCAGCTGATACGCCAGAAAAGAAGCGAACGCATGAAAGCCTTGCTGCCCGAGCCCTTGAGCGGCTGGCAGGCCAAACCCGCCACTGCTCAGGCACTGGGAACAGCAGTCTTCGGAGGTGGTATCACAGTAAGTCGTGACTATTTTACAGACAAGGGAGCATCTCTTTCCATCGAGATGGTCTCTGACTCGCCGGTGCTCCAATCCATTATGACCATGCTCAATAATCCTATGTTTGCCGGAGCCGCTGGCGGTATTGTCAAGACCATCAAACGGCAGCGGGCCATGATCAAATACGATAAAAAGGACCGTAAGGGTGAGATTGATATCGTGGTTGCCAGTCGCTTTATGGTCACGGTCAAAGGGTATGGGATTGAGCGAGAGACCCTGCTCAAGTTTGCCGAGTCAGTTGATTTTGATGCCTTGGCCAAGAATTAGGGGCAGAGTCTCTCGGTTAAATCTCAGTGCCTGGATGCCTCGAAAAACAATGTTCTCCCGGGGAGTGCTTAAGAGGTTTTTCCTGTGTGAGGCAAGTCTCCTGTTACCCTGACTGGAATTGGCCTTCTTCTTAGGGTGACAGGGGGCTTTTTTTATCCTGTTGTGATTTTCACGAATTATCCGAACGAGAACAAAACTTTCTTTTATACTTACAATGAGCGAACAGCAGACAAAACAAGCCTATAATCGGCCTATCACGGATGAGGCTATTTTAAAGGTGACCAAGGAGATCGTGGTCAAGTTTATTGAAATTGGTCGGGTGACGCCCGGTAATTTTGAGGAGCATTACGAGCGGGTCTTTAATACGATTAGGAAATCGGCAAAGGAGCTCTGTCATGACAACCCGGCTTGATCCGCAGCTCAATGCTGCTCCAGATGAAATCCACCATATCCATATCATGGGGGTTTGCGGGACCGGTATGGCTGCCATAGCCGGGATGCTGAAGGAGAGCGGTTACAGGGTTACGGGTTCGGATCAGAATGTTTATCCGCCCATGTCCGATTTTCTTGCCCAGGCAGGAATCGAGGTTATGCAGGGTTATGTGCCGGAGAATTTGGAACCTCGCCCGGATCTGGTCATTGTCGGTAATGTGATCCAGGCCGTGTTTCCTGAGGCCGAGCGTTTGGCTGAGCTTGGTATCCCGTACTTGTCCATGCCCCAAGCCTTAGGACATTTTTTCCTGGGCGGAGAAAAGCCAAAAAAATCGCTGGTAGTTGCCGGAACCCATGGCAAGACCACAACTTCATCCCTACTGGCTTCAGCCCTGCATCGAGCGAACTGTTCCCCCGGTTTTCTTATCGGCGGCATTGTCGAGGCCTTTCGTCGCAATTATAGCCTCGGGGAAGGAGAGCATTTTGTTGTGGAAGGGGATGAGTACGACACCGCCTTTTTCAATAAGGTTTCCAAGTTCCTCCATTACCGCCCTCATTACGCTATTCTGACTTCCATTGAGTTTGATCACGCAGATATCTTTGCTGATCTTGAAGCTATCAAAGATTCTTTTGCTCATTTTGTCAGTCTGATTCCCCAGGATGGGGCCTTGATCGCCTGCATGGATGATCCTGTGGTTGCAAAAATTGCAGGGCAATGCCCTGGCCCGGTCATCAGCTATGGGACCGGCAAAGACTGTTGCTGGCAATTACGCGACTTGACGGTTAACGGGCTCAACTCTTCTTTTGCTGCGTATAAGGACGATGTCCTCTTCGGTGCATTCAGCCTGCCCATGCCTGGCCGTCATAACGGGCTCAATGCCCTGGCTGTGATTGCCCTGATGGACCATCTCGGGATCAGTCAGGATGCTATCAGAGAAGGGCTGGCCTCCTTTGAGGGGATCAAAAGACGTCAGCAGATCCGGGGAGAGGTTGACGGTATTATGGTGATTGATGATTTTGCTCATCATCCCACTGCTGTCCGGGAAACCGTACAGGCGCTGCGTCTGGCCTGGCCGGATAGGCGTCTGCTCATTGTTTTTGAGCCCCGAACCAATTCTAGCCGGCGGGCTGTGTTTCAGCAGCAGTATGAGCAGGCTTTTAACGGGGCTAGCCAGGTGCTTGTACGGGAGATTGTTCCGCTTGCCAATGTGCCTGCTGAAGAGCAGTTTTCCTCCGAGCAATTGACTGCGGCCTTAAATAACCAAGGAATCCCAGCTGAATATTTCCCTGATACTGCGGCGATCCTCATTTTTCTTGCGGAGCAAGTCCGGTCGGGTGACGTGGTCGCTATTCTCTCCAACGGTGGCTTTGATAATATTCATGAGCAGCTGCTGGCGCTCCTCAAGGAGAGGAAGACGCCTGAATGAGCATTGACGGAATTGGGCCGTATCTGTCTCTTCTTGTAGAAATCCTGTTCTGAAAATTCCTGGATCTTTTCCACGCAGAGAACGTTTTTTGCCTTTTCTTGCTCGTTCCTGAAAAGCAAAAGATACTATTTTGTTCGCTGTAAATTATGTATACTGTCAGTAGTACTTTGTGGTCCATAAGGGGCCTGGGAACCAAAAGAGGAGGTGGAGATAATGAGCTTAATTAAATGGAATGACAGCTTCAGTGTTAATGTGGTGAGGATTGACCAAGAGCATAAAAAACTATTTGAAATGATTAACGAACTCACCGACGCCATGAAGGCTGGGCACGGTAAGGATGTTCTCGGGGATATTCTGAATGGGCTGATCAGCTATACGGCTTCCCATTTTCAACTGGAGGAAAATTATTTCCAACAGGTGAAATATCCTCACGCTGTTGAGCATAAAAAAGAACATGTCGCCTTTGTTCAGAAAGTGACCGATTTTAAAAGGGAGTTTGATGCTGGAAGGGCAACTGTTTCTGTCAATCTTTTGCAGTTTCTCAGTAAATGGCTGCAAACTCATATCAAGGGCACTGATCAGAAGTACAGCAGTTTTTTAAATGAAAAGGGCATTAAGTAGCGAATCCCTTTACTCTTCCACAAGATCGGTTGCAGAAAGAACTGGGGGCGGAACGCAGAGTCCGTGTCCGCCCTGTTGCACACGGTCTCTCTCATATTTCTTCGTGTTGCCTTTCCTTTTCCTCTGCTCCCTGCTGAACAATAAACATCGCTGCAATAATCAGTCCGACTCCTGGTAGTATCTGTACAGAAGGCAGGGGGTGGCCGAAACTCCATTCTATCAAGACGATAAAGGGCGGATAGAGGTAGCTGTAGGCCATGACCCTGGTCGGCCCGAGAGAAAGGGTGCAGAGCTGGCTGAGGAAAAAGGTAATTATGGTTGAGAAGACGGACAAGTAGATGATGCCATACCAGGTCTTAAGCGGTACGCTCTCCCAGGGCACTGAGAAAAGCTGGTACCCGGAAAAGAGCAGGAGCCAGCCGCAGCCGGTGACTAGAATCCAAAAGGTCATCAGCGACATGGGTTCTTCCTGATGGAAGAATTTGACCAAAGGGGTGTAGAAGGCCATGAGCAGGCAGCTGCTGAAAAAAATCAGGTCGCCGGAGTTGAGATTAAAGGCGAGCAACTCGGCAGGGCTGCCGTGAAACAGGACCCATGTCGCACCGAGAGTGGCTGGAATCATTGCGATGAGTCTGTACTTTCCCAAGCGTTCCTTGAGGAGTACTGCGCTATACAAGCCTGAGATACCTGGCACGAGAGTGAAAATCACCCCAGTATTCAGGGCTGTGGTTGAGCGCATGGAGAGAAACATGAGCCAGAAAAAACCGGTCAGGGTGAAGCTGATGCAGGCATAGCCGAACAGGCGTTTTTTCTCCGGTAGGTGCAATCCGTGCTTCCAGTAAATATAGGGCAGGAAGAGCAGGGCCGCGATAACGAAACGCAGCAACGTGAGCACTGCTGGATCCATGCCGTCGGTAATGGCCTTGCTCACTGTGAAGGAGGTGGAGACCAGCCCGGCGCAGAGCAGCATCATGGCGTGAATCGGCCAGAGCCGCTTTTTTTTATGCTTCAAGGACAGAATCATGACAGTGCGTTGAGTTTTTCGTTGTAAAAGTGAAATGAAGAGAGGGGAGGAGCTAGAGGGTAATCACTCAACGTTTCGGTAAGTGCCGAGCACTTCCCACAAAAAAAGGCGATCACAAGGATCGCCTTTCCATCTCATGCCCTCTTTAGAGGATGGTGTTCAACCGATTGTCAGTTTTTTTGCCATAACATATCCTCTGCGGATATTTTTTCCTCATAGGCCAAAACATCAAGAAAACCGAGCAGGGCCGCGCCAAATTCTGTACGTTGTAGGGTTTCGGAATGGTTGCAGAGCTGTCGAGCCCTGCTGATATTCCCGGCCTGCAAATGCCGCATGGCCTGAATTATGACATACTCGGCCCGGTTTTCCAGGGCGATAAGATCAGTCAGGTCGGATTTGCAGCGGCGGCACTCTGGCGTGCCCTTAAATCTGGCTTGACAGACAGGACAGCGTTCCATGTGTTATGATTCCAGATAGAAAACGATTTCACTCAATTCGTGCATGGCTTCGTTGAGACGGACTTCATCTTCGGCCTTCAGGGTATCGCGAATCGTCTCGACCAGATCGACTAGTTCTTCCTGATCTTCGGTTTCAGCATCATCCATCAGGGCTTCCGCCTTCTTGATCAAGATTTCAGCCTGTGCCGCTTCCTCACTCTGCCTGGATGCTTCTTTATTTTCTTCGTTATCTTCATTGACCTCGGTATACTCACCGTCAATGTCGAAATCAGACGGATTGTTGAACAACTCACCAATTTTGCCACGGGCCTTGTCCATCTCTTCCTTGTCCAACTTGGCCATAGCGTTGTCGATTTCTATCTTCTTCGACTTACCCGTGCATTTTTCAATGGCGGTCACGCAAAGGATGCCGTCCTTGTCCAGCTCAAAGGTATCAATGATTTCGTTTCCTGCCGGTTTTCGAGAAAGGCCGGTGATCATGAATTCACCGATCAGAATGTTTTCATGCGGAACCGTGCTCTCTCCCTGATACACTTCCACCTTTACCTGGTCCTGATCATCGTGCATGGTATAAAAAACCTCGCTCTTTTTCACAGGGATGGGAGAATTCTTTTTAATCAGCGGAACACAGACCATATCATAGGACATGGACTCCATATTGAATTCCAGGGAAGCCGTGGAAAAGGTATACGGCGTAATATCGACCAACACAGTCGAGACCTCCTCTCCACTGATCATGCCAGCCTGCACAGCCGCACCAGCTGCAACGCAGAGGTCAGGGTCAATCTCGCAATGCGGAACAAGGCCGAGTTCCCGTTCAAAATATTCATGCACCAAAGGCGTACGGGAGGATCCGCCGACCAGCAGGACTTCTTCGATATCCGAGGCTGTCAGTCCGGCCCCTTTCAGAGCGATATGGACGGCCTCCATACTTTCCTCAATAAAGGGCGTGATCATCTCCTCATATTCATCCCGACCGATCTCCATATCAAGATGGACAGGCACCCGGCCCTTTTCAAAAAGATATTCCTCTTTCACAGCGGCAAAAGGATTGTTTGACAGGGTGATCTTGGCCTGCTCCGCAGCCCGCTCTATACGGGCCTTGGCCTCAGGAGAAAGGCTTATCTCGCCGTGCTCTTCCTTGAGATGTTCAAGTAGGCGTTCAACGATTTTCTGGTCAAAATCGTCACCGCCGAGATGGTTATTGCCGTGGCTGGCTATGACTTCAATCACACCGTCCTCAATACCGACCACAGAGACATCAAAAGTGCCGCCGCCGAGATCATAGACCATAATGGTCTTGCCCACATGGGCATCCCCTTCGTAGGCCAAAGCGGCAGCAGTGGGTTCGTTAATCATCTTGACGACTTCCAAACCAGCGACTTCCCCCGCCTCCCGGGTCGCCTGCCGTTGGACATCGGAAAAATAGGCTGGCACGGTGATGACCGCCTTTTCCACCTTCTGCTTGAGCTGTTTTTCGGCAATCTCTTTTAATGACTTGAGAATGATTGCAGAAATTTCCTGTGGGGAATACTTTTTCCCGGCCATTTCGACCTGTTCCCCGCTTCCCATCAACCGCTTAATTGATTTAACGGTTCGCTCGGGATAAACCGCATACTGGTTACGGGCCGCTTCGCCGACCAGCAGGCCACCGTTTTCGTCTACCCCCACATATGAAGGCAGGATCACGCTGTCCTGATTTTTAATCAGCACGGGATGCGCGTCCTGAACGACTGCTACCTCTGAATTGGTGGTTCCAAGGTCAATACCGATAATTATTTCGTTCATTTTTTTTAGTGTGTTAAGATATTCATTATAAACGATTTACTCTGACATCAGCCAAACGGAGCATTTTTCCCTGTTGCTGAAAACCTGTTCTGATCTCGACACTGACTGTTCCGTCAGCAAGTTCTGGCAGGCTGTCTGTGCCTAATGCCCGCATAGTATGCGGATCAAAACGTTGAGCAAGTGCTGCAATAGGACTGATATCCCAAGCCAGCAACAGGCCGATAATTCTGTCCAGCAGCATCTGCTGTCCGGCCCGCATGGAGATGATCATGTCCTGTTCTCTCTGTTCCTGTTCACTCCGTTCTTTTTCCTCTTTTCTCCGACGCCGCGACCAGAAAGATTTTTTTTCTTTATACTCCTTCTGTTGAACCGGTTCCGGCAGGGCCTGAACAGAAGCATGAATGCGGTCATAAAGGTCAATAATGCCGTCCAGCAGGGGACCCGGTTCCGGTTCTCCTTTTTCTCGTTTCCAGTCCTTTGGCTTAAAACCGTTTTCTTCACACCGTCCTAAAGTTTCCTGTAGGCCGACAAATCCCTGTTTGATATACCGGGATTCGATCTTGACCTCATTTTTCAGGGTCTTTATTTCACTGTACAGGGTAAAAAGATCAAGTTTTTCTGGCGGTTGTTCGCGATTATCCGCTGTGGCTGCCAGATAATGGCGAAACCTGCTCACCAGTTCTTCCGTCCTGTCTGTTCCCATTTCTGTCGCTTCTGTCGCGCTCTCTGTCTCCGTCGTCATATGTTATTACATTGATACATTCATCTGCTGCACCCCTATGGCAAGCAATTCCTGCAGGGTCTGTTCATCAGGTCGGTTCTCTGTTGATATCTTTTTGAGTTCCCGAATCAATTCTTCCGATTCCGGCAGGGTTCTGTCGAACAGCTCTAGGGAAGCCCGATCTTTGTCGGTCTTTATCTTTTCATAGGCATTGCGAATTCGTTGAAAATCATCAGGAAACCGTTCAGGAGGAAATTGCCTGACCATTCCCAGATAGCCCTTTTTGACGGTTTTGTCATCGCAGTCTTCCGATATGCCTAAAATTTCATACGGTGTTTTCATAACTGGCCTTTCAAAAATCACCAAAGAGTTCAAAAAACTTTTTTATTTCCTCTTTGCTCGGTTTTTTCTTCTCATCATCATCGCCAAAAAATTCTTCTTCAAATAGCCCGGCCAGCAGCCCCATAGGTGGACCGCCAAAGAAATCGGCTGGCACGTTCTTATCCAGAAAGTCATCTATCAGCTTTTCCGTGGCACTGTCCTTCTGTCTCATAGCCGTATGGGAGGCATCTTCCAACTCCTCTATATCCTTACCTGTCAGCCTTTTTTTGCCGTCCTGGCTTTTCCCGACAACGATATAGTACTTAAACAAAGGGACCTCCGGCCACTGCTGCGCAGCCTTTTTCCCGTAGGCATGCAGGAGCGCAAACTCACACATGCGATGCCAGGACTGGCAGATCAGGATCAACTCATCCTTATGAAAGGTAAGACCGGAGCCTTTTTTTACATAGGGCAACAGGGTAACACGCACCTTCTTCCACGCCGAAAGTTTATTGCCGTTACTGTCCATTAAACAGGTAATAATTTGCAGCAGCTCCTCTTTTCCCGGTATTTTCTTAACAGCCGCCTTGAGGTCGGTTGAGAACTTCTTTTTCCATTCTGGCGGCATTGACAGCAGCTCAGCATCCATACAGACTTGAAAGCGGGCAATGGCTTGATGTGTATACCGTGACTCTCCTTTCTCCAACAGGGCCAGACCTTCTTTTTCCTCGCCCTGTAACAGCTCAATCAGCCCGTGGGTTATCTCTATTCTGCCCTGGTCGGAATGCCCCCGATCAAAGGCAGAGGCATGATGACATTCTTTGCAGGCCAAGACATATTTTTTCTGATGGGCAAGCTTATGGGCATGATTGATATGCGCCCCAATGAGCAGTTTCCGTACCTTTTTGTTGATAGGATCAATTTTAAGGAGCTCTCGGGCCAGCCCGCTTGCTTTTTTAAAGGCACTACGCCTGACTGCTGCTTCAACGCCGAGAAAGAGAATATCTGGTTCCTTTGGAAAATGCTTCAGCATCCTGTTTACCCAGCGGTACTGCTCGGCAGGAGCGAGATGCAGCAGCTGATGAATCCTGAGCCACGTCGCCTTATTCTTTGGATCATAGGTCAGGCTTTTTTCAAGCTCTTCACGCTGATCTCTCTGGCTGTGTTCATCACCGTGTATTACATTGATAAGCCCTGCAATATGTCGGTGTATCAGGGCGATTTTTAACGTATCATCTGGTTTTTTTCTCTTGGCAAGGATTGCACAGGCCTGTCGCCATTTTTCTATAATTTGATACGACTCATTTTTTACTTCCAGAGCAAGGGCTTGCAGGCGTGCATATTCGAACTCATCATTAATAGAGCCGAATTTCTTTTCATACAGCCGCAGGTAAGAGGGCTCGTAGGCAAGCAGGCGATGACATAACGGCTTGAGTATTGTGCTGTCAAGACAGGTCCCCGCATTGAGAAGACAGCGAAAAAAACCGCCTGGAGTTGCTGCGTTATTCTTCAGTGAAGCTATGAATTTGATCTTAGCTTTGTCCAAGCCCAAGAGAAGCTGAACAGCCTGTTTTTCCGTTTTACCGAGATCCTTTTTGTTATTTTCTCTTTCTTTCGCATCTTCCAACATATGAAGATAAGGCGAAATTAAGGCGGAAAAAGGAGATTCTCCATCAATCTTGTCAAAAAAAGACCTGGCCTTCTCTTGCTCGTCATGGAAGGCAATCATGCCTTTGAGGGCCATGCAAAATTTTTTATACGGTGATCGGAAGGGGATATGCTGTAAGGATTCTAAAGCCTCAGTGTCCTGTCCCAACGCGTAACAACGCAGGGCCTTTTCGGCATGGGGAAATTGACTGCGCAACGAAGCATCAGGAGGGAATTTTTCGACAAGTGTACTAAGTGTATTATTATTGCTCAGCAACAGGGCAGCAAAGGTTTCCTCAATGCGCTGTTTATGTTCCCTGCTCAGAGTATCTTTTGTTTTTTCAAAGAGCTCCTGAGCCTTGTTCGTCTGTTTGGCCTGAATCAGAAGAAGAATGTGCAGATTATGCAGATCCAGAGCCTGATCGGGCAACTGCGTCTCCATGTTGTGGAAAATAACCAAGGCCTCTTTATGCATGCCCTTGGCAACCAACTGGTCGATGCGCCCTTGAAAAGAAGAACAAAGTGGTTTTGCCCACTTCTCATCTTTGCTTTCCTGCATGAGTCTGCGAAACACCTTTATCGCTTCTGCAAATTTTCCCTGATGCAGATAGGTTTGACCAGCTTTGGCGAGTTGGTTGATCGACAGATGGGCGATGGATGTAGATTTGTTTTTACCTCTTTTTTTCTGAGGTCGTTTTTTTGCCATTTTTCTGTATGCATCGTGTACGGGAAGGGGGAGACGCAAGGAGGGGTACCCGGTTATTATGTTTGTCAGCAGATTTTGTTGACCAATTTCCCCCTTTATAACATACTGTTCCTTTGCTGACAAGGGGAGGTTTTGCAGTTTTTGTTACGTCTGTAAGTTTGAGGAAATATTCAAGGTCAGACCCTGTTGCTGTTTTTATAGCGACCAGTGATATCCAAGGATACCAGAAGGCTTTCTTGCCTGTGCGGAGAGATTTTTTGCTGGATGAGCTTTATTGAACATAGAGTAACTACTCAGCCTTTTCTATACTGCGGCATCGGGAATAAAAGGGTCGCCGTTGAAGGCGTCTTTGATAGCCTCGAAAATGTTTTTTGAATTTTTGTGACCTGTGCGGTTAATGGCTTGAGTAAACTGAAGAGTGATATCTCACCGATTGGTTAATAAAATTCCATTACTTTTATTATCGATATTTTGATATAATTCTAAGCCAATACCTGCTCTCCGTAAAAGATCCTTTTGTAAATCTGACAATGGAGTCAGGTGACGTATTACCTGGCCTCCGGAATGAATGATGCTGAGAGAGATATTGGAAAAGCTCTGCAGGATCCGTTCAACGGTCGGTGAAGCTGTGCATTTTTTGGGTTGTCCCGGATACATTCCCTTCAGAACAGTTTGATCCTTCTTCAAGGAACGGCGCACTACAAATTCTATCAATGTCAGTACCCGAATCCCTAACGTTAACAGATGAGTTAATCCAGCCACTTGATCGTCGCGTTGAACAAATAATGGAGCGATATTCAAACGACTTTTCAAACGCTCAAAGATCCGTTCAACCCGATATTCTTTACGATAGCACAACACGGCTTCCTGTAAGCTGAGATCTTGTTGATCGACATCGGTAACAAATGCCTTCCAACCGAAGGTATCTTTTTTCGCTGTCACCAGCTCTTCTTCACGTCTAATCTCTTTGATTTGATATCTAATTTTTTTGACAACGCGCTGAGAACGTTTCTTTGAGCCACGGCCTCTCCCAATGTACTTGGTATGCTCTTCCACCTGTTTTTCGTATGCAACCGTCAATAATCCTTCCACCCTGTGGGTCTTAAGAATTTTCTCAATTTTTGTCTGCAAAACAGACTCTTCTGTGATTTGACGTTTGCCTCTGCCGCGAGGAGGCGTCAACGTATTGAGCTTGAGTTGCGCTTTTTCAAGCCGTTGCTCCAGGCCTCGCTGTTGTTTGGCAGCATGAGCCGGAGAATGAACAACAAGAACTCGTTCATTCCACTGGAATTCCTTGCCTTCGTAAATACCACTCTGGTCGCGATCCAGCTCGTATCCCTGAGCGATCAGCACTTTTTCGCCTTTATCATTCTCCCGAAAAACCTGCTCCAGCTCTCCATGTGTTTTGTGGGTAAGGCCACCTTCAATCCATCTTTCCATCTCCTTTGTGATCTTACCGGTCAAAGGAAGAGGAGATAAGTAATGATTATCAAGGCTTCGTATGTATGTACGAGTCTTCAACGAACTCATCTTGCAATCTCCGCAATAGAGAACCCCTGTCTTCTGTAAGGCATTGTTAACTCTTTCAATAACAGGGATATAAAGCGGGTCGTCAGCTTTTTCACCGGAAACCACATCAGTAGCCAAAGGCATTCCCAGAGGATCAAGAGCTCCAGTCATCACCTTGATCTGACGAAGACTTGCGTCATCTTTACTGTGACCGAATTGAAGCAGACTTGCTTCACTGCCTTCATGATATCCTGAAACCGTGGTGGCGTCACATCGAACAACTTTGGTCGGCAGTTCATGAACCTCAATACTTCTTTTGCTAAGATCCCTTTCAATTCCAGCCCAGTAAGCCTCTTGGCTCAGATATCTCAGAAGAACCGCCAGACGATGTGTCGCGAAATCTGCTTCAAAAATCTTCTGCCCGGTTAAATTCTCCAGAGTCTCCTGCATCCTACTAATATATTGCTCCACTGAGGATTTGCGATGATCTCCTTCAGATAAAATATAAGACAACCAGATCACCGCTGTCCACCCCCAACTCAAAGCTCTTTGCTTCCAGTGAGTTGGAGTATAGTTGTCCAGAATTTCGACCAACCCTGTATTGATCATCGTCCCTATCAATAAGGGGATATCATCAACTCGTTCTGTAATGATCTGCAACTCTTCCATTTACTCTCCTGGCAAATGTTGATTTTATTGCCAGAGTAGTAGATTATGAAGAAAAAGAGCAGGGCCAAGACTGAAATAATTTATTTTAAGTTCTTATTAACCAATCGGCGAGAATTACTAGATTATTAACCAATCGGTGAGAATGACGGTATCACAGGGCATTTTCGTACGCCGCAGTGATGCGGGTTACAGAGAGGGGTCGCGGGTTCGAATCCTAATAAAAGCGAGACCGCCTACAGGCAGCCTCGCTTTATACTTCCTATCCACAACCCAACATCTGCTCATTCAACCGCTCAGCCTGAAGACAGAAAGCCTCCATCCGAGCCTCGATAAGCTGAGGAAAGGGATTGCCGTCGGTCTCAATGGCGATGAAGGGCAGCTTGCGATCCTTATCCAGAATAGGCTGCAAGTGGCTTACCTCACCATTCATCATGGCCTTCTTTTCCGTGGTGGTAAATTTCTCGCTCAACACGGCCTCAGCCACCCGCGAAGGCATACAGCCAAAGGGGCCGATAGAGATAATCCCGCAGGAGGGATGAAGAATTTCATGCACGGCTGAACCTACGGTGAGGATGGCTTCACCAGTGAGATAGGGGGAAATGAATTTTTCCCCGGCTTCAATGACCGGTTCAATTGGTGCCTGTCCCTCATAGAAGAACAGCCCCGAAGGCGCAAGCCGTTTGCGGATGGCATGGTCGAAATATTTTTTTATCTGCCTGCCGACAGTGGCCCCCATGCTCGACTGCCCCTCTATATTTTGCTGAATTAGCCAGTCAGTATACTTAATCCATTCATTGATTGTTGCCGTACGTACAATAATGCCCCGGTCAGCCAGAGATTCGATGAGATTCTGGAGCGAGATCGGATCATGACGCACATAGATTTCGCCGATCAGAGAGATCTTGGGAAAGTGCATATAGGGCCTTTTCAGCTGAATACTGCGGAGCCGGGTAGCACTTTTGGAAAGCTGCGCCGCAAGAACAGGCCATCGCCTATGCATGACAGCCTTGATGGCCTCGAATTCTTTATGAAAAATTTGTAGATCGGCTTCACGGTTTTTAGCTCCGGCCAGCACCGTTGACCACATCTCGTCAAAGAGGTCGCCTATCACCACAGCTCGCCACGCAGCTCGGAGAAAGGTATCGTTTAGCCCTTGATATCCGTTTGTACAGGTCGGTGTAAATACCGCTGTGTTGGTAATCTTATGTTGCTCAATCAACTTTTGGGTGTAAACATAATACTGACCAAAGCGGCAGGGACCGTCGGCACCCGGCATGTAGTAAACCAGTACTTCATCTTCTTTACGTGCTTTGACCCGGTTGAGCAGAGATCCCACCGTAGTTTGCAGAGGCAGACATTCTTTGCATGAGGCATGACCACGACCTAATTTGAGAACTTCTTTGTCCGCAGGCGGCAGTGCTTCGGCCTTAATGCCGACTCTTCCGAAGGCGGCAGCCAATAACGGGGTGGCATAGCGACTCATGGCCGGAATCAGCATCCGTACTTTAGGGTCGGTCAGTGGGAGCCAGCGGGCATCGGAAGTGCGGACCCCGGTAACACCATTTTTTTCTTCAAGCTGAGCAGAGCGGAAGGGCTGCTCCTCAATTTGGGCTGTAGGTGCCTTTTTCTGAAGCTCGCGGTAATAACGGATAATATCGAGAAAGGCCTCAATTCGAGTCTCCAGGCCAGCATCAGCAGTGTGGCTGTCCAGCTCCAGGGTCAGGGAAGGCTTGCGTCCCATGACATCCCGAAAAAAGCTGACCAGAAAGGAGTCCGGTCCGCAGGAAAAATTAGTGATATAGGTACCGTAGAGCTGGGGATGGCGCTCCACAAAGCGGGCACCCTTGAGGATGATCTGGCCCATTGCCCAGTACATGTTTTCGTCATCAGCCAGCTTTTCCTCCCAATAGGGTAGCATGTCAAAGGGGATTACGGTGATCCCTCGACTGGCGAATTTGGCCGGAATACCCTTGTTTGCCACAGAGGTAAAAGCATTATAAGGACGGCCGAAAACCACGGTCCCGCATTTTTCCGGGTCTGCTTCAATGGCGGCCAGCCCCTGTTTGCCTATCTGGCGGATGTCCTTGGTAAAGGATTTTTGGGCAGCATCTGCTGCTTCCAGGGCCGCCGTAATTTTGGTCGAGTCAATGCCCAGTTTCTGGGCCAATTCCTGAAAGGCCTTGGTGTCTGCTATATTACCCTTGGAAAAATCAATGACCTGGGAAATTACTTGGCTGGCAGGGGCTAGGCCTGGAAAGGCAGTGCGCAGGTAATAGGGTTCACCCTGAACCAAGACGCAGGTGCAGGAGGTCATATCCGGCTCGCCCATATCCAGACCCCGTAAATGGGGCATGAAGATATAGTCCGGCTTTTCAGCCAGCAGGGCAGCTGCGTAGTTATGGGCTATTTCCACTGGGTAGCAGAAGGCGGCACCCTGTTGATCCATACCCTTGGGATCTTCCTTGGACGGAAGCGTGAGGCGAAAACCCAGTTCAGCAAACAAAGCGTTGAAAAAGGGAAAATAGGTGTTCAGGAGAAAAGAGCGGTTCATGCCCACTGTGGGCCGGGTGTCAGCAGGATCTGCCGGAGCCAGGTCCCGGAAGACTCGCTGCTCCCGTTTGATCACCAGATTCAGATCCTCGGTTTTAACCTTGCGGTTATGAATCAGGTTGTCATAGCGATTACAGATTCCGCCAAAGGGATAGACTTTGCCCTTGATCTTGATCCGGGAGATCTCGCAGCCCCGATCACAGTCCTTGCCCCCGCCGCATGTAAAAGGTTCGCCGTATTCTACTTCTCGTGTGATCAGCTCCTGTAAATCATACTCCTGCGAGTTGAGCAGGCCCTGTTCCATCCGTCGTTCCACCTCAAGGGCTACGCCGAAAGCGCCCATGAGTCCAGCCTCCGAGGGAACCACCACCTGCTTGCCGGTTAGACTAGCCATAGCGGCCGGGACGGCCTTATTATAACAAACCCCGCCTTGGATAAAGACTTTTTTACCCACAGGTCGGTTCCCCTTGACTCGGTTGTTGTAATTCATGCCGATGGAGTAAACCAGCCCGGCTACGATATCCTCCAGAGGGACATTTTCCTGGACAGAGCGCTTGATGTCCGAACCGATAAAAGCTGCACATTGATCACTGAAATTGGGCGGAGCCGTGCCCCGGAAGGCGGTGTCACCAATCTCGGTTACATCCAGGCCCAGGCTTTCTTTGGCAGCTTCTTCCAAAAAGGAGCCCGTTCCGGCACTACAGGCCTCGTTCATGGCGTAGTCACTGGGTACCCCATTGGTGATATAGGTGTATTTGGCGTCCTGTCCCCCGATTTCGAAGATAGTATCCACTTCTGGGTCAAAATGAACCGCTGCTGTGGCATGGGCCACAATTTCGTTGATCACTCCGTCGGTCAAGGCATGGAGGCCAGCAATCTGGCGCCCGGACCCAGTTACGCCGAGCCCTTCAATGGTTACTGTGGCAGCTTGTGCCGCAACCTGATCAGTCAGACTCTGATAGACATTCTTTGATGCTCCAATAGGATCGCCGTTGGTGCGCAGATACTCGGCTGCAATAATAGCCTTATCAATCCGCCGCACCAAGACGCCCTTGGTGGTGGTCGAGCCCACATCTAGGCCAAGGATGACATGGTCGCCTTCTTGGGCCACGCCTCGCTCTTGGTGTTTATAATCGACGAGATGCTGGCATTCGGAGAGGGGGGGAAGGGTAGCCAGACCTGCTTGCTGATCAGTAAAGATTGCATCCAGGGAGGTGAAAGGTTGGGTTTCGTTGTTCATTGCCCAGAGAGCTACCCCCAGAGCCTCAAAGGCTGAGGCTTCCTCTGGGATGTAGAGATCTGGCAGGGCTTCCTGTAAATAATGGACCATGGCCTGATTACCCACACAGCCGCCCACAAGCATGACGGAGTTTTTTGGCAGCTTTTTCAGGAGCTCCATGACCTTGCCTGACATCATTCGCGAAAGACCTGCAACCACCTGGTCTTTAGGGATGCCCTTGTTTAGGGCGTGGGTGCAGTCGCTTTTGCAGAAGACCGAACAGCGCCCGGAGACCTTATAGGGTTTTTCCGGTAAATCCATCTGGCTGGCCTCATCCAGATTGATGGACATTCGTCCTAACTGCTGGAGAAAAAATTCACCTGTCCCGGAAGCGCATTTATTGCCGGTGTGGATCTCGTTCACTCTGCCGTCATCGTCCAGATGATAGATCATCGTGGTTTCGCCGCCAGCACTGATGACTACGCGATAGGGATGGTCCGGCGGCAGGAGAAAATCGGTGGCTAACTCCACAGCCTCGGGTTCAGCAATGCCAGAAAAATTAAGCATATTTCTGAATTTTCGCCCGGTGGCTGCGATCCTGTATTCCTGAAGATTGCTAAGCTGCGCCAGCATTTCCCGCAGTACCTTTCTCGGGTTGCCGTCATGGGCTCGGGATCGGGTGAAAAGAAGCTTTTTTTCTGAGGTGTTCTGTTCAAGTCCTGCTAATGAGATGCTGGAGGCACCCGCACATATACCTAGAGATTTCATAGTTTTTTTGTAAGTTTTTTTATATGATTGACGGGGTTGACGGCCATTAGTCATTCCATACGGATAATGCCTGACGATAGACTTGTGATCGGGATATATCCAGGTCCCTGGAGATGAGCCGAACCGCATCCTTAAGAGAGGTCTTGCCCTTGTCCCGGTACCAGAGGATCAACTCGTTGATATTCTCAGGTCGTTCCTCATGGGATTCGGGTTGACCGTTGATGATCAGGACCAATTCACCGCGTACCCTGCCGCTGGTGAGGTCCAGGAGTCTGGAAAGAGAGCCCGAGAGATGCTCTTCGTGGAGCTTTGTCAGCTCACGAAATAGTTGGGCCTGTCGGTCCCCAAAAACATTGAGACAATCTTTCAAAGTTGCCTGGATACGGTGGGGGGCTTCATAAAAGACTAAGGGACAATTGAAGGCCTTAAGTGCATTGAGCTGCTTGGTTCGCTCCCCTGTTTTGGGTGCCGGAAATCCGCCGAAATAAAAGCCCGAACCCTGTATGCCTGAGACAGAAAGGGCTGTTGCCAAGGCTGAGGGACCGGGAATGGGGATGACAAGGACGCCTTTTTGGCGTGCTCCCCGAACCAGGACTGCGCCGGGGTCGGAGATGCCCGGAGTCCCGGCATCGGAGACTAAAGCAACATCCATCCCATCACAGAGTTTACCAAGCAAGTAGGCTGTTTTTTTCTGCTCATTCTCCTTGTGATAGCTGACCAAATCAGTCTTGATGCCCATATGCGCCAGCAGTCTACCGGTATGACGAGTATCCTCGCAGGCAAGGATATCCGTTGAGGCAAGGACATCCTGCATGCGTTGACTGATGTCGGAAAGATTGCCGATGGGCGTTGCCACAATGTACAGCGAGCCTATATTTTGTTCGGTTTTCATAATGTGAATAACAGATAGGGAGCAAAACAGGTTAAGTCCTCTCAGAAACGTAGATTCACTTGTACCTTATTCGGTCCATTCTTTCAGCCTCTTTCATCCGGTGATGAGAAAAAAGTTCATTTTGGCGGGTGGAAATGGTAATCTAAAGATATTAGGTTTCCATGACCATATTATGGATATATGGCATTACACTGCAACTAACCATTTTCGCAGAATGAAATGAAGGGAAAGAACATACTGACATTGGGTATAGGTTTAGGTCTGGGTTTAGGGATCTGTCTTGCTGGTTGCGGCTCTGAACGCCCTTTTTCAGCCGAATATACCTCTCCGAACCAAGTCGTCATTATCTATCAGGGAAAACAATACACGCTGAATCGCTATGGTATTGCTGCTTCGGTTCCCTTTGGTTATCGTTTTGAAGATGACGGGGATCTTGACCTGACTGTTGACGGGAGATTGTATGAAGTTGATAGTCCTTATGATATTGATAAGAAAAAGGTCAAAAGGAAAATCAAGGCAAAGACAGTGAAAAAGAAACCGGTCGCCAAAGCAAAACGATAAGCCTGAGCGATAAACAGTGGCAATGAAAAAACGTCTGAAGCGGTTCTACCTTTTTCTCCAGCGGGAGAATCTGCTGCATCTTTTCGCAGTTATTTTTGCGATCATTTTAATAAGCAGTGCTCTGATAGCTTGGTTTGAACCGGAGGTCTCCTTTGCCAGCGGGATATGGTGGAGCATTGTCACCCTGACCACGGTGGGATACGGTGATATTTCGCCGGCAACACCGGCGGGACGAGTGCTGGCTGTCCTTGTTATGTTTTTCGGTATAGGTCTGCTCGGCATGCTCAGTGCAGGTCTTGCCACGATGTTAATCAGCAGGAAGATGAGGGAGAATAGGGGGATGTGCCCTTCAACAGTTGAAGATCATATTATCATTTGCGAGTGGAACCATCGGGCGAAGGCTATTCTGAAGGAGTTACGGGCTGATACACAGACCGAACAGACTCCTGTGGTTCTTGTCGCTGATATTGAGGAAATGCCGGTTGATGATCCTGATCTGCTCTTTATTCGAGGGGTGGTCTGTGAGGAAACCCTGGAAAAGGCCAACTTGGAGAAAGCGCGGACGATTATTGTGCTGGGTGATGATACGGCAGAGGCCACAGCTCGCGATGCCAAGGTTGTGCTGACCACCTTGACTGTTGAAAGTATGAATCCCGAGGTGTACAGCGTGGTTGAGCTTGTGGATAAAAAGAATGAGCAGCATTGCCTTCGTGCCCATGCGGACGAGATCATTATCGGCAGTGAGTTGAGCAGTCATCTGATAGCCAGCGCAGCTTCGGATCACGGTATCAGCAGGGTTGTCACGGAATTATTGAGTAGCTGTTACGGCAATGAACTCTATTCCATGCCGGTTCCAGCAGAGATGGCGGGTAAGCGATTTCTGGATATCTTTGTTGCTATGAAGACAGAACATAATGTCACGGTGTTCGGTATCCAGAAGGGAAGGGCCGGAGCCTTTTTTCCAAATCCTGACGCTGACTATCCTGTAACGGCTGAGGACCTGCTGCTGGTCATTTCCAAAGACAGAATCAAGAATTAACCTGAAAACGAATCTATGAGTCCCAGCTCCTACTGCTTGCGCAGAGGCGGAAAGGATGAATAAAAAATAAAAAAGCTAGAGAATCCTGTGTTACATCGGATGGAGTGATAATGAGAGAGCTTCTGCTGCTTGACCTTGCCGGGTTTTGTTGCGGTGTCTGGAAGGAGGATATTCTTTCTCATGAAGAACAGATCATCCACTGGCTGACAGATAATAACGGAGCGGTGACCGCCATTGCCATGATGGAGACGCATCCGGTCAGCTTGGCAGACCTTTCGTATTGCATCGGGCTGGCTCCTGCGGTTAGAGCCAAAAGACATCCGGTGCTTGTTCCTGCTGACCATGACCTCTCTGTCAGCTTTGTTGTGGAGCAGGAAACGGGCATGGCGCAGGTGTCGTCTTCAGCTGTTTTTTTTCTGCCCCCCTACCTACAAACGCCTTTCATAGACAGCTGTGTCCAGCTTGACGGACAACTTATCCCGCTACTCAATATCCGGGCAATTCATTGTCGGGTTTCAGCTGGTGACTATACACCTCCGACACCGCAATTTTGTCTCCCTCTTCTTGGAGAGAAAAGGACACCCTCGCTTGACGCTCTCAGAGTCTTTACCTGTAATAAAAAATCTTTTGCCGCTTCAGCCGATTATTTTTCTTCGGAACAGGTCCAGCCCCCAGTCCTTGATGGGCTGACCGGCCTCCCGCTCATGCCGGAATTTGTGCGAGGAATTATCCTGCACAACAAGCAGGTTCTCACCGTTTTTGACATCTCTAGATACTTACAGCTCTCATCAGCGACAGAAGATGAGGAAAAAAAATGGCTCATCGGTGCAGTCGAAGGGCAGGGCTTTGCATTTGTTGTTGATACTGATCAAGGATTGCTGTCAGCTGACTCTGCATCTACCTCCTCGACCTCTCTTGCGGAATTACCTTTATTGGTCCGATCTGACTGGCAGCAGAGAGTGGTGCTCCATGATCGAAAGATTATCCCTGTGCTTGATTTCAGAGAGATGCTTGCCAAGCAGCCGGATGAATGCTCGCAGACATTGCCTCGGAATTTGCGGAATCTGGAGGCAGACGGTCGTTTTGAGGCTGTATTTGGCAAGCAACAGGTCGAGATAGTCGAGTTCTCGCTCTGTAGAATGGTTCATGCGCTGCCTGATCTTGAAGTCGTGGATATTATTCCGTTCAGCCACTGTCAGCGTCTGGCAGGTACTAGGGGACTTGTTGCCGGTGTCACCCTGTATAGGAAAGAATTGCTGCCGGTTCTTGATCCGGCCCGATGTTACGGTCGGGAATCCCGTCCTATTGCAGGCTGGAAGCTGTTGCTGGTCTGTAACGGTGATTTGCGTGTCTTGGTCCTGGCTGAAGATATACTCGGCAAGCGATCACTCAATGTCAGTGAACAGCGTGCATTGCCCTTTACTGCTCCGCATTCTTCCGTGTATGGCTGCTATCCGGTAGCGGGTCGGGTGGGGCTGGTTTTCAATATTCTGGCTCTGACCGCTTATTTTGACGATGAGCAGATAAATGAATTGTTCTTTTTTGCAGACGACCTGCTTCCTCCGGTAAATGATGTTGAGGAACATCTTGAGTCGAATATTGAATCGAATATTGACCAGGGAACGCAGAGGACGTTGAGCGGGGAGCTTCCTGTTGATGATTGGGGATTAGAAAAGAATTCTTCGATTTTGCTCGCAGAAGAACAGGACAGTTTGGTGCAGTCTGTCGTGGCGTCAATGCTGAGTCGAAAAGAAGAGGCCGTCGACGCCGTTGCGAATTCTTTAGAATTTGTAATGGACCTGGAAGGGGTTGGGGAGATCTATGAGGAGTCGGATGATGTTTTTCCGTCTGTTGTGACGGCAATGCTCAGTCGGAAAGAATATGATCTCAATGCTGAGGTCGAGTCAAGTAACTCAAGTGAGTTAATTGAATCAAGTAAATCAAATAAATCAAGTGATTTAACTAAAGTCGATAGCTCTCTGGAAGCCGCACCAATCTTGCTGACAGACGAGCAGGATTCTTTGGTTACATCTACTTTGGCATCAATGCTACTGAGAGGAAAGGAGGAAAAAAGCGGATCTGGAATTGATGAGGAATCGGGAGGTGAACAGGAGGTTGATGTCGTTCCTGAGCCGTTTGAACCCCCTGAGTCTTTTGAACGAGTAGGCGACGATGGGGACCAGTCAGATGCGCCTGATATTATTTTTACAGAGGAGCAGAATGCATTACTGCAATTTTCTTTGGCAGCAGCGTTTTCTCAGGATGAGGACGGGGCCTTGGCTCCCTTAAAAGGGCGGGAGGGAGACGCTGTTGTTGATAAACTGGCGTGTGAAGTAGGGTCAGGTTCCCAGCGTTCTGATTTTTTCGAGAGTGATGAAGGAAAGGTGCTTCCTTCGGATACTGGAAAAATCGACGATTTTTCGAGGGAGATGGATGATGACTTGTTTTTACATAAGGATAATAAGGCTTCAGGGGTAGTTGGTCCTTGGGGGGAAGCCTTGCCGGATTCTCAGAAAAAGGACAAAGGGTGCATTGAGGGGCCGCAAAATGTAGACGCTGTAAACGTCGAGTTTTTTTCTTCGGCAGCAGAGGCACTGGGTGACGAACAGGCGGAAAAGACGATAAAAAAGGAGGTTGTTTCAGATATTGAGGTGACCCGTGATGGAGTGGTGAAAGAGTTCTTTCAGGATATTCCTGCGCGGCAGCTTAAGGGGAGGGAAGAAGCACCTGTAGACCCTGACATCTTGAATGTCCTTGACGATGCAGAGGCCTTTCCAGAACTTAAAGATTTTGTTCGCCAAGTTTCTGAAACAGAACAGGTCGATTCTTCACTTGTTTTGCCGCATGCTGATTTTTTGAAGAACGTTACGTTCCCTCCTCTTTTTTCTCCTGATCCAAGAAAAATTAAGGAGCGGCTGGATAAGATAAGACAAAAAGAGCAGGATGTTCTTTTTCAGGAAACAGTACATGAATTGGAGGAAGGGCCTGATGTGCAATCGAAAGGTAAGGGTGGAGGATTTTTGAAAATGTGTCTCCTCTTTTTTTTTCTCAGTCTTCTTTTGGGGATTCTTTCTTGGCTGTTCGTTTTTCGAGGTCAGGAAGTTTCTCGTGGGAAAAGCGTAAAATCAGAGGTTCGATTCTCAGGGATAAGCAGTGAAGCATCTCCTGAGATTCAGGATGCTGCATTGGAGAAGAAAGGGGAGATTGACGTAGCGGTAAAGAACAAGCAGGAAAGTACATCTGTGCAGCCCGTTGTGCATTCACCGGCTTTATCGAAATTAGAATCGATTAAACAAGAGATCACAGAGGGAAAAATTATAGAGGCTTTGGTTGATCAGTCTGCCCAAGCTCTTCCTGAACGAACAGCAGCAGGTAATCAGGCTGAGAAGGAGCTCCTGGAAATGATAGGGGCTTATCCAGAGAATGTTTCAGAAAATGATAGGAAGCAGCAGGGGCAGAATGAAGAAGGGCTTTTCGAAAGAGTTCCCGAGGGGGTTGGCACAGCTCTGGCCAGGGGCTATGAAGAGAAAGAAGAGCAGGAATTACCTGCGTCGGATATCGTCGGGGATGGTAAAGAGCTTGCTGTTGAGGATGTATCCGAGGTAGGAAGCGTAGACTTTTCTGACGATCGGGCCAAGAGGACGGTGAAAGACAGCGCAACGGCGGAGAGAATGCTGGAAGAAGAAAAGTTGGCTGATGGATTATCAGTAGTAGAGGCCGTCTCTGGCAGCACGCAACTCATTCCTGCTGTTTTAACGGAGACAGCTCGTAGGGATGTTGTCCAAAAGAAAATAAATAGTGTAAACAGTGGCGAGCTGAGCGAAGAGATAACGAGTCTGGATGATCAAAAAAAATCAGCCTTGATGTCTCCCGTAAAGAGCATGGCCGACTATACCCATCATACCGTGAACAAAGGAGATACGCTTTGGGAAATTTCTGAGCAATATACCGGTAGCGGTTTTAATTACCCTGATGTGGCCAAGAAAAATAAAATTGTCAATCCAGATATGATTTATCCCGACCAGCAGGTGACATTGCCTGTTGAAAAATAATTTTCTCCACGCTCACCCTGCCCCGCGTTGTTGTTTCCTTTCTTTCTGGATTTTATCAATTCGGCTAGCCCGCTGTGAATATTTTTTATTTGAAACTAAGAATTGTTACCGGAATTGTTCATAATTGTGATATAGTTTTCCTAGTGGTTGGGATTTATGATGTACCCTTTGCTATTACACGCCAGTACTATGAAAACTTACTGAGATGAGGGGGGTATATTTTTCGATATCTGGTAATTTTAGTTACTTGAGTTAAATGAGGGTGAATGACTATGAAACGGGCGATAAGGGTCGGGCTCATAGTAATTGTGCTGAGTGGTGGTTTTTTGCTGATATGGAAAGTTCAGCAGGGTGGATGGACAATTCAAGGGCGGGGTCCTGCTGAATTTATCCTGAACGGATTTGATTCAGCATCAGTTGTAAAGGTTCAGCCGTTTATACCTCCTGTTATAGAAATAGTAGATGGACAGCAATCAGCGCCGCAGTCAGGAGAATACCCAAATCCTGAGATAGAATCAATCATAGAAATCGACAAGGAAAAATCGCCTCGGGATGAGGTTAATTCAGATCTGATGACTGAATCTGTGACGTCCATTGAGGCTAAAGGAGGAGAAGAAGCGATTGCTCAGAATTATGGCCGAAACATTTTGAATGCTATTTTTCATGCAGAAAAAAAGGCAAGCTCTCAGGCTTTACAAATATTACAGATCGGGAGAAAGATGAGCTTGGAAAACAGAGAAATTGTTCAGGGAGGGTGCTGGGATTATGTGGATACAGTGTACAACCGGGCCGGATATAGCGAAGAGCAACGACGGATTGTTTTTCAGGGAGGCGAAGAGGTGGGGCAGTATGCTGATAGAGAGATGATTTTCTCTGGTGACTGGTTATTCTATATTAATCATAATTACCGAGAGGCCCGGCATAGCGCTATCTTTATAGATTGGATTGATTACGAAAAGCACATTGGGTTGATGCTGAGCTATGGGGGCGAGGGGCGAGGCGAACCTGCGCGGTATCGCACATATGATCTTAGTCATGTTTACAATAT
The DNA here is from genome assembly GCA_942492895.1 of Candidatus Electrothrix laxa. Classification (GTDB taxonomy): domain Bacteria; phylum Desulfobacterota; class Desulfobulbia; order Desulfobulbales; family Desulfobulbaceae; genus Electrothrix; species Electrothrix laxa. The sequence goes on along the minus strand of OW818652.1, from coordinate 1,780,892 downwards.
TGTTCGTGTTGTAGAAAAATAAAAAATAAGTCGTCATGTGTTTTTCAATGGTTCATGCATACAAGGACAATGCCCTGTTGCTTGTTGCAGCTGCTGAAAAGCATTTCATATTGATTTTTAGTTTTGGTTTTATATATTATTGTAAATAATACGGAGTGTTGAGTTATGCGTCAATTTTTAATAGATGAGCTTTCTTTTCTTGAGCACGATAATCTCGATAATTATCTAAAACGGACCTTGAAGCCGGGACCCATAGGTGGTGTTTTTTGGCTTGAGCTTCCCCGGAAGTTACTCGCTTTGACACAGCTGAATCATCCTGACTGCGGCCCGTTTTATTTTGCTGTTATTTTGGAGAAAACAGAGATTCGTATTGAGTTTCTCGTGCGCAGCTCTCGCAATATTCGCTGCTCCTGTATTGATTGGGCCACCTCAGAGCAGCGAAAGTTTGTCCTTGATTTTATAGATAATATGATCAAGGAAGAGTATATTATGGTTTGAGTCGGTTATGGTGGATATGAGCAGTTACATTACACCGGTTGCCAGGGATCAGGAAGAGGAAAAGGGGGAGGGCAGTCCGTCCTTATATCATTAGATAGTCGTTTGTGTAGGGGTGAAACCCCTTACGCATCAGGCAGATACGCTGGTCTGCCTCCTGCGGGGCACCCTTTGGCATCTCGGTTGTACCGAACAGGGCAGACACATAGGTCTGCCCCTACACGTTGAACATCGGAATGGAATAATTGCTGCCGAATGATTTGAAAATACTGTTGATCCCTTCATAACCCGAGCTGTAGATATCCTCACGGGAGGCGACAGTAACTCGAACCTCCTCGGTAAAACCGCCCGTTGAAATCAGCCAGAGCTGTATCTCCGGCACTGATAACCCCTCTTCCTCCAGCTGCTGTCTGAAAACCTGGGCCGCAGCCTCCAACTTTTTCACCTGGGCAATGCTCATAGGTTTACGGGTATACTTGCATTCGCAGAGCCAGACTTTGTCCTGTTTCTGTTCTCTACCCAGCACGTCGATCTGATAGGCAGGGCTTGCCGATGCTTTCACGGTCTGGCTTCTGACATACTGAAACAGCGGCACCTCTACTTCCTTTCCTTCCTCTGATCTGCCGAACCAGGCACCGGGTAGGCATTCATGGTTGAACTTGAGCATAGAAACCTCGGCCACCATTTCCAAGAATTTTCCCTTCATCGTGTTGATCAGCCCCTGCTGACTCAGATCAATCACGTCCACCCCTTCCAGATCCTGCTCATACACAAATTTGATAAAACGCATCAGGCAGATATCGTTGAAGGTGTAGAATTTTTCCGCAGTTCGGTAGACTAGGTCTGCTGCATAGAGTTTTTCGATCTTTTTTGCCACGGCCTTTTTCGGCACTCCGAGCTTGTCCGCAATGGCCTTGGTATCTACCGGTTGATTATTATAGCGGGTGAAATAATAAATAATCTTTTTTCCCAGCTCTGTATCATCATCCTGGTTGATCAGCTCCCGGTTGTTGTCAAAATGAGTTCGCCAGAAGCCGTAGATCCTGCCGTTTTCGATTTCGTAACGAATAATCTGGTCAATGGCCTGCTCGTTCCCAAAATTTTTGCCTTCACACTCGGATATTGCCAGGCAGTAGAGATAATAGGGATGTCCTCCCACTTGGGTGCTGGCATACAGGGCAAGTTCCGGCGAAACCGTTTTATCCGGTGCATAATATTTCAGGGTAGTGTGCAGGAGTGCGGCACCATCCGGCGCGGAGAGCGGCTTCATATACTTAAACCCGAAGCGTCCACCCAGCGGCCCGCCCATGACTGTTCTGAAAACCATAGTCACGGCTGAACCGGAGACCAACATGGGTGCCTTGCGGCTCTGGGCCTGCCGGTCAAAGGTGTTGGCGAGCAGGATAGCCCCCTGACCCTCGGAACGGTCTCTGGAGTCTATAAGCTTTTTGGTCATATTGTAGACGAAGAATTGCATGTCTTGAAACTCGTCAATGATCACCGCCACTCTGGTTCCTGAGTGCGAGCTGAGTCGTTCCGGCACACAGATAAAGCCGTCCCAGTGCCCTCGGGCATCTTCTTCGGTGTGGGTGGTATAGCGTTCCAGAAACTCATCTATATATTCCAAGGCCATGCGACCGGCTTTGTGGGTGGTCGGATAGGTCAGGAGCTTTTCCAAGGATATGGCCTGATTGCCGAACAGTACCGCATCCTGTTCGCAGTAGGCCAAATACTGCCTGAAGAATGTGGTGGCGTATATCAGGAGGAAATCCCGTAAGGTGCTTTTCTCCCTTGTCATCTTGAAGTAGAACGGCGCGACCTGATACTTCGGCTTGAAAAAGACCGTGTTGACCAACCGATCCAGGAATACGGTTTTGCCGATCCTGCGTGGTGCGATCAGGGCCGTGCTTGATGCGCCCATGCGCTGGATTGCGGCGACCCATTGGTCCAGTTCGCGCAGAAGTTCCACCCGGTCGGTGAATTCGTCCTCGTGGACCATCTCTTCCACGGGCCATATTTTTATATCTGACATGCCGGTATCCCCCTCTGGGAGTAGCTATTTTTATTGACAGAACAGCGGATCATGATATAGTTTTTTCTCCTGCGTTCCCGGCGTTCAAACCCTGAACAACGCATTGTTGCAACCAACCGACCATTAATTATTAATAAAGCTCATGTTAATCTCCTTTTTCCGGGTAAAGACTAACACGACTTTGCACGTTAATCAGCTAAAATATTAACTAGATACATTGGTAATCATACGGAACCAGTGCCCAAAGAAGAGTACATCATGGTTTGAGCCGGTTATGGTGTTACACGCGTGAACAAGCGCGTGTACGAGCGGGCGGGCGTGAACATTACACCGGTCGCAACACCAGATGTTCCATAATATACTGACGACGGTCAGGCGTATTTTTCCCCATGTAAAAACTGAGTACCTGACCGACTTCAGAGAGGCTGTCCAGCCGTACGGGCAGAATGCGCATATCCGATCCGATGAACTGTTTGAACTCCGGCGGTGAAATCTCCCCAAGTCCTTTAAAACGGGTAACCTCCACCGAGGCAGCACTGCCCCGACCTTTCAAAAGATTGATGGCCTCTTCCTTTTCCTGAGTAGAATAGCAGTAGATGGTTTGCTTCTTGTTTCTGGCGCGAAAAATTGGGGTTTCCAGTATGTAGACATGACCAAGTTTAATCAGCGGTTCAAAATAATGGAGAAAAAAAGTAAGGAGGAGATTGCGGATATGTAACCCGTCCACGTCGGCATCAGTTGCCAAGATAATCTTATCAAAGCGCAGATCGACAATAGAATCCTCGACATTTAGGCCCCGCATTAGAGCATACATCTCATCGTTTTTATACAGAAGATCAAGCCGCTGGCCAAAGACGTTCATCGGTTTCCCCTTAAGAGAAAAAACGGCTTGGGTCATAGGGTCACGGGAGGAAACAATGGAGCCAGCAGCAGATTGGCCCTCGGTGATAAAGATCATATTCTCCCGACCTTTTTTTGAGGGGTTTTGTCGGGAAGGGTGGTGTTTGCAGTCCTTCAGTTGTGGAATTTTGAAAGCGACCTTCTTTGCTTTTGCCTTGGCCTCCTTGCGTACAGACTGTAACTCCTTGCGAATGCGCTCATTCCGTTGGACTTTATCCAAAAAAAGCTCTGTACTCTCCGGGTGCTTGTAGAGATAGGTGGCCACAGCTTTTCGGACAGCATTGACGATCCAACTCTTTATGTCAGTATTGCCCAGCTTATTCTTTGTTTGCGATTCAAAAACCGGTTCCTGCACCTTAGCGGCAAGGATGCCGACAATTCCATCCCGCACATCTTTTCCCGTGTATTTCTTGTCCGAGAATTCATTGACCCCTTTCAGTATTCCTTCGCGGAAGGCAGAGAGATGGGTTCCGCCTTCAGAAGTATAGGTGCCGTTGACAAAGGAGTAATACGTCTCGCTATAATCGTCTGTATGGGTGAAGGCGAACTCTAGAGCGGTTTCAGTAAATTGGATAGGGGGGTAGATTCCTCTGTCGCCGAGTTCTTTTTCCAGCAGGTCAAGAAGCCCCCTTGCTGAATAATATTTTTTCTTTGCAGGCTTGTTTTTTTGGACCTCTTCCTGTTCCTGTTTTGGTTCCTCCTGCAAGCTCGGTGCATCAAGATACAGAATCAGGCCCGCATTAAGATAGGCGTAACGCCATAAACGTTGATCAACATAGTGCATATCAAAAGAATAGCTGGGGAAAGATGCTGTATCCGGGAGGAATTCAATCAGCGTACCGTCTTTCTCATCAGTCTTTCCTTCTTCTTCATGAACAAGGGTGCCTTGTTCAAAGAGCGCTTTTTTGAATCGTCCTTTGCGAAAAGCACAGACCGTGAATTGCTCGGAAAGGGCGTTTACTGCTTTGGTTCCCACTCCGTTCAGTCCCACTGAAAATTGAAAGACATCGGTATTGTACTTGGCCCCTGTGTTAATGACAGAAACGCATTCCACAACTTTTCCCAGAGGGATGCCGCGTCCGTAATCACGTACCCGACAGCGACCGCTTTCTTCGATGGAGATATCAACCTGTTTGCCGTACCCCATGATGTATTCATCCACGGCATTGTCAATCACCTCTTTGAGTAGGATATAGATACCATCATCAGGATCGGATCCGTTACCGAGCCGACCGATATACATGCCGGGACGTTTACGGATATGTTCCAGAGAACTGAGGGTCTTGATTTTCGATTCGTCGTATTGATGTTCTGACACGTTATTTTTGTTTTTTATTTTGAATTCAGTGTTTTCTCTCGCGGGAGAGATCTGTCCAGACAGATAGAAGGAGAGTTTACTCTATCAGAGGAGAGCAAGTCAAAAGATACTGCGTAGATTTTGCGAAGAAATTATAAATCGCAGGATATCCGGCGAGATATGTATATTTTTTACCCGTACTTTCCTAAGAGAAGGATAAAACTTACTCGTTATAGTGCATTAACAAGAAAGAACTCTTATTGGAAAGGATTCTCGTTCCTGCTTTAGGGCAGTTATTACAAGAAATTAGAAGAAGGTAGAAGAAACAAGGAAAAGTGGCATGAATATAGCATTTATAACTACAAAAACAATGTGAAAAACAAAGAGCACAAGCGGAGAATATGAACGGAGATACAACAGGGTTCTGAATAAATATAGTTTTAAATTTATTTTCCCCTTTTTTATATATAGCGTAGGGTGCGCAACCCTATACCCCGGCAGGTTTGATCCTCCTTTTTTTCCTGCCGGGGATTTAACTCCGCTTATTGTTTTTATAAAACGATGTTCAACCCTATGCCTCGACAGGTTTACTCCTCCTTTTTTTTCCTGTCGGGGCATGTATTAGCGGTGCTGAGTTTTTGATCATAATGATGTTCAACCCTATGCCTCGGCAGGTTTACTCCTCCTTTTTTTTTCTGTCGGGGCATGTATTAGCGGTGCTGAGTTTTTGATCATAACGATGTTCAACCCTATGCCTCGGCAGGTTTACTCCTCCTTTTTTTTCCTGTCGGGGCATGTATTAGCGGTGCTGAGTTTTTGATCATAATGATGTTCAACCCTATGCCTCGGCAGGTTTACTCCTCCTTTTTTTCCTGTCGGGGCATGTATTAGCGGTGCTGAGTTTTTGATCATAATGATGTTCAACCCTATGCCTCGGTAGGTTTGCTCCTCCTTTTTTTCCTATCGGGGTGTTTTTTATAGTTGGACAGGACACCCCGTTTCGGGGTGTTTCTTTTTCTATTTCTTCCTTGTACTTCTCGTTACATCATATTTTCTGGATCCACATCAATAGTCATTCTTACGCCCGGTTTGCAAACCTGTTTTTTCTCCGTCATAACCAGATCGCAGAGCCGATGCAGCTTTTCCGGTTCACGGCTTTTGAGCAGTAATTGCCAGCGAAAACGCTTTTTTATCATAGATAAGGGCGAGGGAACCGGCCCCATGATATCTACGAATTTCTCTCTGAGATCACGGAGGAAATCAGCTGTTTGTCGCGCCGTTATGGCTACATCTTCTTTTTTTTCGCCACTGAATCTGATGTTTATCAGTCTACCGAATGGTGGATAGGAAAGAGCACCCCGAAATGCTATTTCCTGCTTATACAATTCTTTGTATGCATGACAACGGGCAAATTCGATGACATAATGTTGCGGCTGATGAGTTTGAATAATAACTCTGCCAGGATGCTCACCCCGTCCTGCCCTGCCGGTCACTTGAGCAAGAAGCTGATAGGAACGTTCTGCCGCCTTATAGTCGGGAATCCCCAGCCCGCTGTCCGCCCATATAATGCCCACCAAGGTCATTGCAGGGAAATGGAGGCCCTTGGCCACCATCTGGGTGCCGACCAAAATATCTACTTCATGGTTACGCACTTGATCTAAAATACGCAGGTATGCTTTGCGATCTCTTGTTGTGTCGCTATCCAGGCGGGCCACACTGGCAGCAGGAAAGAGTTGGCGCACTTCCTGTTCAACCCGTTCCGATCCCACGCCAAGACCGACAACCGAGCCGGAGCCGCAATCCGGACAGACAATATTTGGGGTTGTTGCATAGCCGCAGTAATGGCAGAGCAAGCGATTATCTCCCCGATGATGCGTCAGAGAGACCTTGCAGTGTTGACACTGAATAATGTACCCGCAGTCCTGGCAGAGCATGAAAGCAGCATAGCCTCGACGATTGACAAAGAGCAGGCTCTGCTGTCGATTCTCCAGGTTTTCTTGTAAAGCAGTGAACAACTGCTGAGAAAAAAAAGCGTTTTTTCGCTCCCGCTGTTTTTCTCGAAGATCGACAACAGTGACCTTGGGCATGATTTGATCATGTATCCGCCTAGTCATGGTGAGGAGACGATATTTCTCCTGTTCAGCATGATAAAAACTGCTCACAGAGGGGGTTGCCGAGGCAAGGAGAACCGGACAGTCGGCAAATTTTGCCCGCAAGACCGCCATATCCCTTCCGTTATAGCGAAGCCCATCGTCCTGCTTATAGGCGGGTTCATGTTCTTCATCAACGATGATTAAGCCGGGCTTGGCAAGCGGGGCAAAGACAGCAGAACGGGCCCCGATAACAATACGTACTTTACCCTGAAGGACCCGTTGCCATTGGTCGAATCGTTCACCGTTTGAAATACCGCTGTGCAGGATGGCTAGGGTGTCACCAAAGCGAGAATAGAAATGGCCTTCCAGCTGGGAGGACAGGGCTATCTCCGGCACCAGAACCAAGACTGTTTTTTCGCAGGCTAGACAATATTCCGTAGTCCGCAGATAGACCTCGGTTTTCCCGCATCCGGTCACGCCGTGCAGGAGAAAGGGTTGGAAAACACCGGTGTCAAGCGCAGTCTTTATTTTGCCGATAACCTGGTCCTGTTCCGTGGTCAAGGATTCCGGTTTTGGAAAAAAAGGCGGAACCTTACCAAAGGGATCTCGATACACCCGCTGTTCTTCAAGGGTAACCAGGCCAGCTTCTGCAAGGCTGTGCAGGGCCTTGCCTGCTCCAGAATATTGTCGGGTCAGTTCGGCACGAGGCAGGAGAGGGTGTCCCTTGCAAAGACGGAAAAACAGGTCTAAGGTTTTGAACTCAGATTTTTTCAGGTTTTCCTGGGGAGCAGCTGGAGGAATAGCAGTTTCCTTTGGAATTTTCTCCGAATTATCTTTCTGATCTTCCTTTGTTTCTGTCTGGTAACGGGCAAGGTTCTCCAGGCTCTCCTGAAGCGCAGTATTCAATCTCACCACGGTTTCGCTTTTTTCTTTGACCTTGGGACTGACGATCACCTCATTCATATCAATCCACCCCTCAGTCTCCCATGTCCGCAACAGGCCCTGCGTGACTGCTTTTCCCCTAATAATTTTTACTGTTCCTGGTAACAGTTTTCCCTTGTCTAACAACCGGTCCATCCAGGCCGCCCGGTTTTTTAAAATATGCAGAGTTGCTGGCAGTTGCTGATGCCCCGCCTCGGTCAGGATGATTTCATGCCCGGAACCAGCTCGTAGACCCGATGGTAGGGCAGTTTGGATGACTTCGCCGAGTGGGTAATGGTAATAGTCTGCAATCCAGCGGAAGAACGGTATAAGCTGTTCTGGAAAAAGGGGTGTAAGGTCAAGTCGTTCAAGAATCGGCTTGATCTTGTACGGGAGATCAGGAGGAAAGTTTGAAGAGGACAGGATATAACCGGTGACAGAGCGATTTCGAAGGGGAATCAGTACCCGAATGCCTGTAGGCAACGGGTTAGGGAGGTCGACGGGTTGAGCGTAGGTCAGGCTGCCGAAAAGAGGGGCCGCGACAGCAACTTCATAGACGATCATAGTTGCTGTCGCTGGAATATTATTGTAAGCAGTTTTTTCCGTCACAGATGGATTTGAGATGCTCCCGGAGCGGCTCACCAAGGGTAGGGTGGTCCATGGCAATATCAATAATTGCTTTGAGATAGCCTAACTTGTCTCCTGCATCATATCTTTTTCCTTTAAACTCATAGGCATACATGCCGCGCTGGTCAGCAAGGGACTGGAGGGCATCTGTCAGCTGGATTTCGCCGCCATGTCCCGGAGTCGTTTTGCCGAGTGTTTTAAAGATTTCCGGCATCAGGAGATAACGCCCGATAATGGCCATGTCGGAGTTGGAGGTGCCTGGAGCGGGTTTTTCCACCATTCGTTTCACCTTGACGGTGCGTTCAAAATCAGTTTTTTCCCCTTCAATAATACCGTATTGATGGGTCTGATCCATCGGAACGCGTTGGATCGCGACGATAGACTCGTTGACCTCTTCGTAGAGGTCAATCATTTGTCGGCAACACGGAGTTTGACTGCGAACAAGATCATCTCCGAGCAGAACCAGAAAGGGTTCGTCTCCCACTACGTTTCGGGCCATCCAGATAGCATGTCCCAAGCCGAGCGGTTCTTTTTGGCGTACTGAAACAATATCAATCAGAGAGGAGGTAAGGGACAGCTCCTCCCGCAACGCATGCTTGTTTTTGTCTTTAAGTATGGTATCTAGTTCATAATTATAGTCAAAATGATTCTCAATGGCTGATTTCCCTGCTGAGGTGATCAGGATTACCTCTTCAATTCCAGAGGCCACCACCTCTTCGACAATATACTGGATCGTCGGACGATCAACTATAGTGAGCATTTCCTTTGGAATTGCCTTAGTTGCTGGCAGAAATCTGGTACCGAGCCCGGCAACAGGAATAACGGCTTTACGAACTTTCTTCATGTTTCTCCTATGAGTTGACTGGCTGGCGCCGCCTTGTTTGCCGATGATCCGCCGTGAGGTAGAAAGCGTACAATAAATTTAACAATTGAATAATAAGAATAGTAATATTTTTGTGAGGTTTTTTCAAGGTGAAAGAAAGATGAAAAAAATACCTGTTCTTAAAAAGAACAGGGTAAATTCATTTATTAAAACAAAAGATTGAAATTAAAATGAGTGCTGAGGGATTTTTTTACTGAAGCATTTTCTTCGCTTTGTATTTTTAGAAAAAATGAGCTGAAATATTTGTTAAAAATACAGTTTTTTTTATAATCGACCTCAGTAACTTTTGTTTACCTCTCTTTCCTCTTGCTCCGGTGTTCCTTGGCAGCTTCTATAATTGAGAGATGATTTTTTTTTATATGCTGGTATGATGACGAACAAAATAATGCGAAGATTTGGAGGCTGCTCCCTGTTTACTTGTAATATAGTTGAAAAAGTACGGGAGAACACTTCAAGTAAGACACCTCGCCTCTCGGGGGAGGACGGTTTGTAGCTTTTTATATACAAGAAAAACGAGGAGAAACCATGAAAGAAACATTATCTGTAGGCATGATCGGTGGTGGTCAGATGGGGGAAGCCCTGATTCGCGGTATGATAGAATCCGAGTTGACACAGGCGGAAAATATCACAGTTGCCGAGCCCATGGCCGGACGGCGCGAGTACCTTGAAAGCACCTATCAGGTCAAAGCCGTGGAAACGGCAGCCGAGGTTACAGAAAAAAGCCGTGTTATTATTCTGGCGATAAAACCGCAAATTATGGAGCCGGTTCTCCGTCAGTACAGTGCGTATTTTACGAATGACCATCTGCTCATTTCCATAGTCGCTGGCATCCCTCTCGCCTGCATGCAGCAAGTGGTCGGCGGTGATATGCGTATTATTCGGGTCATGCCGAATACCCCGGCCTTGGTATTGGCGGGTGCTTCGGCTATGAGCGGCAATGAGAATATTCGACAGGAGGATATGGAGATTGCCCAGCAGATTTTTGCCTCTGTGGGTACCTGCATTGAAGTGCCGGAGAACCTTCTTGATGCCGTTACCGGACTGAGCGGTTCTGGGCCCGGCTATGTGTTCACCTTTCTTGAAGCTTTGGTTGATGGTGGAGTATTGGCCGGACTTCCGCGTCCAGTGGCGGAACAGCTTGCCTTGCAAACCCTGTATGGCTCTGCCAAGCTGGCTATGGAGACTCGGGAACCAGCAGCTGTGCTGAAGGGTAAGGTTACCTCGCCTGGTGGAACAACCATTACCGGGATTCAGGTCCTGGAAGAAGGGTGTCTGCGAGGCACTGTTATGACTGCTGTGGAAGCGGCAACAGAGCGTTCCAGGGCTTTGGGACAATAATTTCTGTGTACGACGGATACGACGGATAAACACAATATGCATATTCGCTATGCCGGAATCATCACCCGCAAGGAATCTCCTGATGTCCTTCGGGTGGGCCGGGAGCTGGCCAGCTGGTACCGAAAGCGCTCAATCAAGGCAGAACTGGATCGGATTGATCCAGAAATGGATATGCTGACCATTCTAGGGGGCGATGGTACCTTGCTGCATGTGGCGGATCAGGCTGCACGGTACGGTATCCCGGTGGTCGGCATTAATCTCGGTAATCTCGGTTTTCTCACCGAGGTAGCTGCCGAAGAAATGTATCAGGCCCTGGAAGAAATCCTTATCAGCGGGGTCACCATTGAGGAGCGGATGATGCTCCGGGCTGAGTTGTTGAATGAGCACGGTGAGTCTGCTGGCCCGCCTATGTTTGCCCTCAATGAGGTGGTGATCGTTAAGAGCAGCACCGAGCCGATGATGCGCCTGGGATGCTGGGCTGATCGGGAATATATCACCACCTATAAGGCGGATGGTCTGATTATATCCACCCCTACAGGCTCTACAGCCTATAATCTTTCTGCTGGCGGTCCTATCGCCCATGCCGAACTCCGTACCCTTCTTGTGACGCCCATTTGTCCCTTTATGCTCGAATCCCGACCTGTTCTCCTTTCCCCGAGAACCCGGGTGACAGCCCAGCTGGCCCCACCGTCAACCAATGTCAAGATTATGGTTGACGGTCGCCTCGGTTGGACTATGCGGGCCAATGATTTCCTTTCTATTGAAGCGGCAACCAAATCGCTGCGGCTGATCAGTTCTCCGCACAAGGGGTATTTTGATATTCTGCGCAATAAGCTGAACTGGGGCGGGCGCGATCCAGGCCATCCCCTGCCTGATGTCCTTATGGCTTGATGTGTCTGCACGTAACCCCTTCAACCATCCAAGAAGAAACTAGCTATGAAAACATACCACCGTTTTTTCCGGAAAGCCTTACCTCCGGTTCTAATGGCACCGCTGCTGCTGACCGTTTTGAGCTTGCTCTTTACCGGAACCGCCCTATCCGGCCCTTTGCAACTTCAGACTGCCTTTGATAATATCACTATTTATTCTGAGCAACCGGGACCCCATTATCTGGAAGTCTTGGTAACGGCCTCCTCGGAAACTGCTACCTTGCGGAAGCGCCTGCCGCTTAATCTCGCTCTGGTCATTGACACCTCCGGCTCTATGCGGGATGAGAATAAGCTCAACTCGGTTAAACAGGCAGCCATCGCCTTAGTTAACCGACTACGTCCCGAGGATCGGCTCGCCATTATCAGCTATGATACCCAAGCCAAGGTAGTGTTGCCCTCCAGTCCAGTACGGGTGGATCAGGAGGCTCGATGGCTGATCCAGTCCCTGCGAGCGGACGGTGGTACCAATCTCGGGGCCGGGCTCATAGAAGGATATCATCAGCTCCGGGAATTTGCCGGACCGAAAATTATCAGTCGGGTGCTTTTACTCTCCGACGGCAAGGCCAATGTGGGGATTACCTCTTCAGCCGAGCTTTCTCGCATGGTCTTACAGGAGGCTGATGCTGGGATTTCCCTGAGTACCTTTGGCGTGGGCCTGGATTTTAATGAGGACTTGATGGCTGCTCTTTCTGAAAGCGGGCGGGGAATGTATTATTTTATCGATCGTCCAGAAAGTATGGAGGCCATTCTGGCTAAGGAGTTCAATTCAGTTGAACGACTGGTTGCAGCGGATATTAAGACCACCATCACTTTGGCCTCGGATTTTCTTATTGAGCAGGTCTTTGCTAATGCGTTTGAAGTCAATGGTAATACCGTCTCTGTTCGTTTTGGGGATCTGGCTGTCGGTGAGCGACGTCGTATGCAGATTCGTTTTCAACCTCGGCAACGCGGGCCGGGAGCGGTTAATAATGCAGCAATTGTTCAGGTGTCCTACACGAATCCCGGCGGCGGTTCCGGTTCTTTATCTCGGAGCATCGGGCTAGCCTATATAAAAAGCCAACAGGCAATATCAGATAATCTGGACAAGGAGATTGCCGAGCGATCTGCTGTGTTTGAGGCACATCTTGCCCGCAAGGAAGCAGCTTTGGCTTTTGACCGGGGAGAGCGAAAACGTGCGGGCAGTATCCTGGATCAAGTCAAGAAGAAGCTTGAAGGCCTTGCGATTGGCAGCAGCCGGGTGCAACAGGAGGTTTCGGATATGGAGAGCTATCAGAAAGGCCTTGAGGAGCCTATGCCCGCCCGTGAACGGGCCTTGGTGCAGAAGCGGGTTAAGCATAAAAGCCAAGCTGTAGAAGGGTACTGAAGCGAAGGATACTGAAGCTCGGAGCATTCTCCTTTCCTCTGTTGAAACGTATTTTGCCGACCTTTTCACGTAAACATATTTTGCATGGAGTCGCTTGACGACGTAAAGTATAATAGAATACTCCTTAAGGAGTCCTTGAAAAATATCAGGCTGATCGGTTTTGATTCTTTTATCAGCCCATCATCAAAGTAAATTTTCGTGAGAGAAATATCATGTGGCGAAATATCATTATGATATGCGGCTTGCTTTTGCTTGTCGGCGGTATGTACGCCGCCTACGGCGGGCTAAAAAACTCCGTCCCCGAACGAATGACGGTTGCTGAGTTTGTGACAGATGATCGTTCCTCTGGGGCGGTCCTGTTGACCGATGCCCGGTTGAATCTGCTTAAAGCAGTTGTTGTGACGGAAGGGAAAGAGGGCAAAATAAAGAAGCTGTATGTGCCCATTGAATCTGTTTATTTCCTTCAGGAAGATAAGATTAGTCTCCTTCTTGACACCAGCGATGCTAAACTGTTGGATATTGCCTCGGAGCTTTATCGAATGAGCAAGGGTGAGCAGATGAAGCATGTTGTTCATCATCGTAATAGCCTGCTTCAGGAGATAGAACTCTCTGGGATTATGCTTGATAAAGGATCTATGCGGGCAAGTCGGCAGCAGGAAATACGCTCTATTGTCAAAAATATAGCGGATGATTTTTTTGTCCTTCGGCATCAGGCAAAGATTAGTCTGGTTCGGAGTTTAATTATTTCCGTTCTCGGCCTCTTTGTCCTTACCTTTGGCCTGTTCCGAGAGAAAAAAGTCAATCCGTTGCCGGAAACTGATGCCAGTCCGACCTGATTATGCTGCTGCTTGCAGCGCTCTTGAAAAAATACCTCTGGAAAAATTATAACTCAACCTTGTTCCCCCGATCCTTTGGGACGGGGGCATGCATCCTGAATTCGTTTTATGAAAATAGCAATTTTTAGTGACACCCATACCTCACATTGGAAAATCAAGATTCCAGATGCAGATATACTCATTTTTGCCGGGGATATGACCCATTGCAGAACTGATCGTGAGGTGGCTGATTTTAATGATTTTCTACGCAGTCTGCCTCATAAACATAAAGTCGTGGTTGCTGGTAATCACGATCATAGGCTTACCGATGACCCGGAAAAGGCAAAATCTCTCCTCTCAGAGGCCATATATCTTCAAGATGAAGCTGTTGTCATTGAAGGGATTACTCTATACGGAGCTCCCTGGAACCCTCTTTTTAATGATTATGCTTGTGATGCCTTTGCCTTGCCGCGTGGTAAAGTGTTGAAAGGAAAATGGGATATGATACCCTCGGGCATTGATATTTTGGTAACCCATATACCACCGTCCGGCATTCTTGACCGCAATGGTCCGGTCTCGCACGGTTGTACAGACTTGGCAGCTGCTGTCGTAACCCTCAAACCGAAATACCATATTTTTGGCCATATCCATAATCGACACGGTGCGGTCAAGCACGGTGAGACGTGGTACATCAACGGCAATGTCCAGGGGAAAGGTGGTGTGCTGCGTTCTCCGCTTCTGCTTGATTATAACTCCGGGGAAATGTTAAAAGTTGAAACTCTGGAAGGATGAGGCGAGAGGTTGCGTTTCTTGTTGAAAAGGCAGATCAGCCCTGTTATAGCTTGCTTATTGTGAAGAGTGCAGCGTTTTTATGCAAACTTATGCCTCATCGATTGGTCAATAAAAAGTGTATATAATTAATTGACTAAACATAAACAAATCATAACGTTATAAGAGATGCCGGTATTTTGACCGTATTTGCAGAGATGTCCTTTAAGCGCTATATTGGGCCAGATAATAAGTATTCCTAAACAGGAAACTTCTCAACAGCCTATTTTCACAAGCAATCATCCAATATGTTGATTTCACTTACTAAGATTTCAAGGTGTTGTTTTTTCATGTAAAACAATTAATTCAATTACTAGATTATTAACCAATCGGTGAGTTATGCATTTGGAAACCTGCTTTTGATGAATCCTCTAAGCACGGAGGTCTTGATGAAGTTTTTTATCTGGCTCATGAGTTGTTCTGTCCTGTTGCTGCTGAACGGCTGTTATTATCCCGGTACTTATCCTCAGTACCCACCTCAGCAGCCCCAGCCCCCTGTCACTCAGCCTCCGCAACCGCCTCCAGGTGTTTGTGGAGGCATAGCAGGATGGGGGTGTCCCTCAGGGCAATACTGCGATTTTGGTGTAGGCATGTGCAATATGCTGGATGCTCAGGGCACCTGTAAGTCGAGACCGGAAATGTGTACCCGCATTTACAAACCCGTTTGCGGCTGTGACGGCAGGACCTATGGCAATCGTTGCGAGGCCAAGCGAGCCGGTGTTACCATCAGGCATAAAGGAAAATGTAGGATTGTGCCACCTGACACTTCGATCAGGCATCGGGGGAGGCGTTGGTAAGGAGGTGCCGGTTCTTGCTTTTATTCTACCAGTCGTTTCTTGATAACCTGAACAAGCCGAACAAATTCTTCCAAGGTTAGTTGCTCTGCTCGGACTGTTGGGAGAAGTTTGGCTTCTGTAACACATTCTCTTAACACATTTTTACTGAGTAAGCCGGTGGCGGAAAGTCCGTTGAGCAGAGTTTTTCGCCGCTGGCCAAAGGTGCTGTTCACGATGGTCTTGAGCAGCTTGTGATCAAACATACCCAGTGCTGCTGCTCTTTTCGGCAGAGGATGAAACGAGAGCCGAATCACGGCAGAATCCACCTTGGGCCGAGGATGAAATTCTTCCGGCCCTACATGCATGAGCATCGTCACTGTTGCAGAGGTCGCAAGCATGACTGTGGGTACCCCGTACGCCTTGGTCCCAGGTTGAGCAAGCAGGCGCTGGGCCACCTCCTTTTGGAGCATAACCACGACAAAGTCAATCAGGTCGTGGTGCTCAATAAGTTTGAAAAGAAAGGGTGAGGAAATAGAATAGGGCAGGTTGGCGATGATTTTCAGCCGCTTGCCCCCGGAGAGGCGCACTAATTCGTTAAAATCAGCCTTAAGAACATCCTGATGAATCAAACGGACATTATCTGGAAGAGTCTCCTGTTCTTCATGCAGGCGAATAATCCCGGAGTCCGCCTCCAGTCCTATAACTTGGCCCGCAGCTTCGGCCAAGGGGCCTGTTAAGGCTCCCAGCCCCACCCCGACTTCCAGTATTGTATCCTCTTTATTGAGTTCGGCAAAATCAACAATGCGTTCCGCTGTGTGCTGATGAATAAGAAAATTCTGCCCTAATTTTTTTGATGCTGCCAGCCCTTGTTTTTTGAGGAGGATTCTGCTTTTCTGATACACCATAAGTCTGATTTTTGCCTTATTTTTTTTTGTTATTGAGTTTTTGTTTCCGCAGGCGGTGAGCCCGAAGAGTGCGAAAGAATTTAAGGGCGAAAAAATAACTGATAAGACCTGCCGGGATACCGATCAATACCCCGCCAGTGAGCAAGACCGTTATGGTTTTGACCCCGAGATGGCTGAATGAGGCGATGCCGTTGAGCAGGCCGTCATTATTGATAGCCAGCAGCACCTCTTCCAGGTGCTCCCAGGAAATTCTGCCGGGCAGAACCGCATTGCCCAGCTTCCAGGTGATGTAATATTGTGGCATAAAGGTCAGCGGGTTGCTGATCATCGTGCCTGCGATCACTGCGGCAATGGTGCTGATCCGTAAGGTCATAGTGAGAGGAATGATCAGGAGGGTCTGAATCGGCACCAGCGGCAGAACTCCCATGAAAACCCCAAAGGCGAATCCTTTGGCCAGATAGACCGGATCTCCTTTCAGGCGTCGTATCTGTAAAAAATAATATCTGGGGAGGCGAAAGATACTTCGTAGCATAATCAGTTCAGCGTCAGTTCAACGGGGAACGGGAAAAAGCATCAGCATCTGGGGTGACCGTGGAGCCGGTGGCAAACTGAAAATAACCGGCCAGGCCAATCATAGCTGCATTGTCAGTACAATATTCAGGAGACGGGGTGAAACAGCGGAGCCCCTCTTCTGCACAGCGGGTTTTCAGCTGCTGACGTAGCTTGTTGTTAGCAGCAACACCACCGCCAATGACGATCTGTTGGTGACCGGTCTGTTGAGCGGCACAGAGGGTTTTTTCCACCAGCACATCCACCACTGCTTGTTCAAAAGAGGCACAAATATCTTCCGTCGGCACGGGTTTGTTTTTTTGATGACATTGATTGACATAATTGACCACTGAGGTTTTGAGGCCGCTGAAACTGAAATCTAAGCTTTCTTTATCCAGCCAAGCACGGGGAAAAGGAATTGCATCTGCTTGCCCCTGTTCGGCCAGCCTACTGACCGTTGGTCCACCGGGATAGCCAAGCTCCAGCAATTTTGCTACCTTGTCAAAGGCTTCTCCAGCTGCATCATCACGGGTCCGCCCGAGAAGGCGAAACTCGGTTGCGCTGTCCACAGCAAAGAGCGAGGTATTGCCGCCGGAGACAACCAGGGCGGTATAAGGAAATTTTGGGCGCTCCTCTTCTTTTTCCAGCAGAATAGCGAGCAGGTGTCCAGTGAGGTGATCCACACCGGTGCAAGGAATCTGCTGAACCAGAGCCACTGCCTTGGCAAAGGTAAAGCCTACCAGAAGAGATCCGACTAGGCCCGGCCCTTGGGTGGCTGTAATCAGATCAATATTCTGAAGAGACACCTCGGCCTCGGCTAAGGCTTGGTTAACCACCGGCCAAATTGCTTCGATATGGCAGCGAGAGGCCAATTCCGGGACAATGCCTCCGAATCGGGCATGCACCTCGAACTGGCTGCTGACCACATTGGACAACACTCTGGATAATACCCGGCGATCGGCTTCAAGGACAGCTGCCGCAGTGTCATCGCAGGAACTTTCTATGGCAAGTATAAGCATAGGAGTAAATATATATAAAAGAAAGGCGGAAGTTATCAGGTTAAAAGCCGACTGAAACCGCAAATTCGGTCGGAAAGAGGTGTATTGCCCTTTCCTGTCCGACGAGTAATAGTGTACAGTGCAAGAACGTCAAGCTGGTTTATACGTCAAAATCCAATAAGGTCAATATTAAAAAAAACATGCATGCAAGAAAAAACAGCTTCTCCAACGTTGAACCGTCGGACAGTACGGAATTAAAGGATTTGTTCTCCAGGACAGTTTCCTATCTGCGCCTATCGTTGACTGATCGTTGTAATCTGAAATGCCTTTACTGTGTACCGGAAAAGGATCGTTCCGAATGTTCTCCTAGCCTTGATCATAATGACCTGCTCAGCTATGAGGAGCTGTTGCGGGTTGTGCGGGTGGCTGTTTCTCTGGGGATCTCCAAGCTACGGCTCACCGGAGGGGAACCGCTTGTCCGTAAAAACATCATGCATTTTATAGACCAATTGGCAAAAATTGACAACCTCAACGATATACGAATAACAACGAATGGCGTCCTGCTGGAAAAATTGGCAGATCCTTTGGCCGCCGCCGGTATCAAAAAAATCAATATCAGCCTGGATACGCTGAAGCCGGAGCGATTTGCCCGTATTACCGGGGTGGATTGTTTTACGCAGGTTTGGAGGGGAATTGAGCGGGCGCAGGCTGTTGGTTTTTCCCCGATCAAGCTGAACACGGTGGTGATGCGGGGCATTAATGATGATGAACTGGAAGATTTTGTCCGAATGTCTCAGGATACCGCGATGCAGATTCGTTTTATTGAATTTATGCCTATCGGTTCCTCGTCAAGCTGGGACAAAAAAGCCTATATGTCCTCGGATGAGATCATGGAGCGCATCGGGAAGATGGGAGAGCTGATTCCGGTGTCCAAGGGCAAGGCTGACGGGCCAGCAACTATGTTCAGGGCGGGGCAGGGGGCAAAGGGGAGGATCGGCTTTATTAGCCCGATCAGTCATCGCTTCTGTGACCGCTGTAACCGACTGCGTTTGACCTCAGAGGGGATGCTTCGTTCCTGCCTGCTTGATGATCGGGAGACCGACCTTCGTTCTGTTCTCCGTCGGGGAGGTTCTGAACAGGATATTCAGCAGGCCCTAGTGGACGCTGTTCGCAATAAGCCCAAAGGGCACCAGATGGAGGAGCGGCTCAAGAACCAAGGGGAGAATTGTCACGGACGGATGTCGCGTATTGGGGGGTGATAAAGTAACATTTTTAATGTATCTCACTCACCGATTGGTTAATAATCTAGTAATTGAATTAATTGTTTTACATGAAAAAACAACACCTTGAAATCTTAGTAAGTGAAATCAACATATTGGATGATTGCTTGTGAAAATAGGCTGTTGAGAAGTTTCCTGTTTAGGAATACTTATTATCTGGCCCAATATAGCGCTTAAAGGACATCTCTGCAAATACGGTCAAAATACCGGCATCTCTTATAACGTTATGATTTGTTTATGTTTAGTCAATTAATTATATACACTTTTTATTGACCAATCGATGAGTGAGTAGGCTGATTAATTTGATTAGGAACGGTTTCCTGCTGTTCAGCTAACCGATTACGCATTCGTCTTTCTGCTATCCCGTAAACTAACAGTGAAAGCACCATGACCATAAGTAATGCAGAAATTCGAGACGGCTTTTTTAAAAATAAGGAGGAAGCAAAAAATAAAGGATCCTTCAGAAAACGGAACCCTTGTTCCGCATGGTTTTGTTCCTTATAGGCATCAAGAACTTCCTGTACAGACAGATGTTCTTCATGGATATTAGTGCCTATGATATAACATGCAGCTACTTTTTGCAGTCGATCCACTTTGTCGCTGTCAAGCTGTGCTGCTAAAACTATCTGATAATCAATTGCGACAGGTTGTTCACCTTTTTTCGGACGTCCTTTCCCTTTGTACTGTTTATGTTCTATGATTTCATACGATGATAGGCTGTGGGTCTTCCATCTGCTGGCTAATTTCTCGCCTGCTTTGATTGCATCTTCTACGCAGTGAAAGCGATCCGCTTGCAGGTGAAAAGTTGCTTTCTGGATCTTAACTCTTTCTTTTTTTGCCTTTTTTTCGATTTTTTTGACGGATTTTTGACGAGAAGCTTCAGAAGAAACAACATGCCACCTCTGCCTGATTCCATAATGCTCCACATTGAACATCTTGACGTTAGGTCCGTCATCGAATTCCAGCCAGTCATCTGTGTTATCCAAGGCCTGAGTGATAACTTCTTCAACTTCTTTTATATTTTGAGGAATACGGGTGACAAAAAGCAGTTTACTTAAATTTGGGGCATTCTTCCGAGTATACATCTTGCAGTCGGCTACAATATACCGAGGGGTTTCAGACTGTTCAAACTCTTTGATCAGAGCTGCCGCACGATCCTTAAAGACAGTGTTGTCTGAACTGTTACCGTCTAAGCTTTTAAATAAAATTGGAATTCCGCCATCCTGAGTAACCATCATTTCAAGCATGACCTGTTTTAAATCAGGGCGATGGTCTTTAGAATGTCCGTGGGTGATAGAAATCGCCTGCTCATCAGCATCTGGAAGATATTCACCCGTCAGACTGAAAGCGCTTGTATCCAAATGATTGAAACGAAAGTCAATGTTTTCTTTTTCACAGACATCGACAGCTATGTGACTGAAAAGTGCTTCGGTTCCAAAATTGTGCAGACGGTCGAGGACGCGCCCGAGTTTGAAACGATTAAAATCATCGGCATTCACTCCGTCCCTAAACAGCAAAGAAAGAGGACAGGTCTGAAAAAATAAAGGGGTCAACGACATGGGCTTATTGGAAAAACCTAATCCGTTCAATATCATTCCAGCTACGGTTTCCCCAGCGGACAAAGTTTCATTTTCATAATGGCCCAAGTGGGAGTCAATAAGTTCTACCAGTCCGAGATCTTTAATTGTTCCGGCCACTATGCCTAAATGATCAATTCGTTCAACCGAGTATTTTTCCATTATTACAGTATTATAAGATGGTTATAGCGAACAGTATGGAATTATGGTGAATTTTAATCTATTTTTCAAAAAAGACAACCCGCTCAATGTGAGATGTATAGGTGAAATTAATTTTTTCCCCACTATTCATCCCGCGTTAATGTTCTGTTAATGTTTCTTCTGTTAGAGTTACTCAAGATGTCTTAACTCCCTGTTAAGATTCAACCCGATACCTCGGTAGGTTTCTCCTCCTTTTTTTCCTACCGGGGTATTTTTTGTATCTCTCTGATACAAACCCGACGTAGTTCAGATTTCGATTCAGATTCCGATTTTCTAAAATGCAGCCGGGGTATTCTGTGGTTTTTTCGTTCGATGCCCTGGTTTGACCAGAATCTCCAAATAAAAAGATTCCAGTTTTTTTGTTTCGGCCTGAGAAATGTATTTGTTAATTTCGGACAGATGAATCACTTCACTTGTTGCCTCGTCCGCACCAAAGCGACAGTCAAAATCCCAAAAATCGACACCTTGGGGGATCTTTTTTCTTCGCTCTCTTTTTATATATTTTTTAACCTCGTATTTGATGGCTTCAACAAGTCGTGGCAGTTTGATCTTTGGATGGGTCAGCTTAAACGTTTTTTTCATAGGTGTTCACGTAAAGTGGGAATGGCGTTGGTAGGGGCAGATCCCTGTGCCTGCCCGGTATAACGGGTAAGATATTTCTTCTTAAATTCTTCACTGAAACGTATAGCTTAATTACTCTCTGATAGCAAGGATTGTCGCTTGCCTATTTTCTTGTTTACCGTATACTGCCTCCCGGAATATATTCTATTTTTGGCCTCAAGGTCTTTTTATGCCTGCCCCGTATTTTTTACAACAAGGCAACGTCTAACCCTTCAAGAGAATTCCTTCAAGAGAACCCTATGGATACAGCTGTACATAATAGATTAGTCTCCTTTATCTGGTCCATTGCCGATGATGCCCTCCGTGATGTCTATGTCCGGGGGAAATATCGGGATGTGATCCTGCCTATGGTGGTGTTGCGGCGTTTGGATGCCCTGCTGGAACCAAGCAAGGAGGCGGTCTTGGAGGAGCTGGCCTTTCAGCGGGATGAGGCCGGTTTTACGGAATGGGATGAGGCGGGACTCTGTGAGGCCAGCGGCTTTGTCTTTTACAACACCAGCCCTTGGACCTTGCAGAAAATATATGCCACGGCCAGCAATAGCCAACAGCTTCTCTTGGCCAATTTTGAAGAGTACCTCAACGGCTTTTCTACCAATGTCAAAGAGATCATCGACAAATTCAAGCTCAGGGCCCAGGCCCGGCATATGGCGGCCAAGGATGTGCTGCTCACCGTGCTGGAGAAGTTCACCTCGCCCTTGATCAACCTGACCCCCTTTGCCCTGGATGACCCCGAAGGCCGAGCCCTGCCGCCACTCAGCAACTTGGGCATGGGCTATGTCTTTGAAGAGCTGATCCGTAAATTCAACGAAGAGAATAACGAGGAGGCTGGTGAACATTTTACCCCACGGGAGGTCATTGATCTGATGACCCATATTGTCTTTGAACCGATCAAGGACAACCTGCCCCCGGTGATGACCGTCTATGATCCGGCCTGCGGTTCTGGCGGGATGCTCACGGAATCGCAGAATTTTATCAAAGATCCCTTGGGCGGCATTCGGGCGGATGGGGATGTCTATCTCTACGGCAAGGAGATCAACGACGAGACCTATGCCATCTGTAAGTCGGATATGATGATCAAGGGCAATAATCCCGAGAACATCCGGGTGGGTTCCACCCTGTCCAGCGATGAATTTGCCGGCATTAACTTTGATTTCATGCTCTCCAATCCGCCCTATGGCAAGTCCTGGAGTTCCGAGGTCAAGTACATCAAAGACGGCAAGGAGGTCATTGATCCCCGTTTTCTGGTACCGCTCAAGGATCATTGGGGCCAGAGCCAGGATTCTGAGGCCACGCCCCGTTCCTCGGACGGCCAACTCCTCTTTCTCATGGAGATGGTGAGCAAAATGAAATCCCTGGAGCAAAGCCCCACCGGTTCCCGCATTGCCTCGGTTCATAATGGCTCCAGCCTCTTTACCGGAGATGCCGGGGGCGGGGAGAGCAATATCCGCCGCTACATCATTGAGAACGACCTGCTGGACTGCATTGTCCAACTGCCCAATAACCTCTTTTACAACACCGGTATTACTACCTATATCTGGTTTCTGGCCAATAAGAAGGAGGCCCAACGCCAAGGCAAGGTCCTGCTCATTGATGCCTCCCAGCGTTTTCGCAAGCTGCGCAAGAACCTGGGGGCCAAGAACTGCGAGCTGACGGCGGAGCATATAGCCGAGATCCAAGCAGCCTATCTCCAGTTCCGGCCCCTTGAACGGCAGGAAGAGAGCGGGTTGGCGGCTCAGGTCTTTGAGAATGCGGATTTTGGTTATCGTAAGGTCACCATCAACCGGCCCAACCGGTTAAAGGCCCAGTTTACAGAGGAACGGATCGCGGGTCTCCGCTTTGAGAAATCCTTGCATGAGCCCATGCTCTGGGCCTGGCAGAGCTTTGGCGAGCGGGTCTATACGGAGCTGCCTACCCTGGAAAAGGAGATCCTGGCCTGGTGTGAAGAGCAAGGGCTGGATCTGAACGCCAAGAAACGCAAGGCCCTGGTGTCGGATGCGCTGTGGCAGAAACAGCGGCATCTGCTCAGCGTGGCTGAAATCCTGCTCAAGGGCATGTGTACGGCAGAGTCTGCGGATTTCAATGCATTTTCAGCCCAGGTTGATCAGCTCCTGAAAAAGGCGGGAATCAAGCTCACGGCCTCGGAAAAGAAGAGTATTTTGGCGGCAGTGAGTTGGTATGATGCGGATGCGGCCAAGGTGGTGCAGAAGACGCTCAAGCTGAGCAAGGCCAAGCTCGCGGCCCTTTGTGAGCGGCTGGGGTGTTCAGAGGAAGATTTGCCTGATTCTTTGCCGGATTATGGTTATTTTCCAGGGGAGAAAAAAGGCAGCTTTCTGCTGTATGAACCAGCCTCTGAGTTGCGGGATACAGAGAATATTCCGCTCAAGGAGGAGGTGCATGGCTATTTTTTGCGCGAGGTTAAACCCCATGTTGCTGAGGCCTGGATGGATCTGGAGAAGACCAAGATTGGCTATGAGATCAGTTTTAATAAGTATTTTTATCAGCATAAACCGCTGCGTGATCTTGATGAGGTTGCTGGGGAGATTTTGGCCTTGGAGCAGGAGAGTGAGGGGTTGATTATGGATATTTTGGGGGTTTAAAGGGGTTGTCTTGTAGGGGCACGGCATGCCGTGCCCCTACCGGAAATCAGGGCGACCGCCGGTCGCTCCTACGGCGGTACGTCGTTCCCATGTTCCCAGCGTTGAAACGCTGGGCTATTTGTTGTCGTCCCTCCGGGACTTTTCTGCCCCGGCGGGGCAACCGATCATAGCCCGCTGTTTTAACGGCGGGTTATAACAATCTTATTTTTATGTGATTTTAGGGTATCTATGCAGCGGTTTGAGAAATATTCGGGGTATAAGGATTCTGGGGTGGATTGGATTGGGGAGATTCCTGCTGGGTGGGAGATTAAAAAATTAAAATATATATCAAATATTAAAACAGGATATACACCTTTAACTTCTCAAACAAATAATTTTTCAGAAGATGGGATGATTTGGGTTAAACCTGATAATCTAAATGGGCATAACCCCATTTTTGGTTCAAAAGAAAAAATCAGTGAAAATGGTATTAAAAATCAGAACATTATTCCTGAAAAATCTTTATTAGTTTGTTGTATTGGTACTATCGGAAAATTTGGTATAGCAGGTGTTGATTTAGTAACAAATCAACAAATAAATTCCATAACCTTTCATTCCAGTGTTTGCGCAGATTATGGTAAATATCTTATCTCAAATTGTGAATCGGAATTCAGCAAATGGGCTAATGGCAATGTAGTACGAATTTTGAATACTTCGACTCAGGGCAATATTTATTTCCCCCTTCCTCCCCTCCCAGAACAAAAAGCCATATCCAACTTCCTCGACGAAAAGACCACCAAAATCGACACAGCCATTGCCCAAAAAGAGGAGATGATTTCCCTCCTCAAAGAGCGGAAGCAGATCCTCATCCAAAAGGCGGTCACCAAGGGGATTGACCCTGCTGCAAAAATGAAAGATTCCGGGGTGGATTGGATTGGGGAGATTCCCGAAGGCTGGAAAATCTTGCCGAACAAAGTCCTTTTTCAGGAATCAAAAGCCTGTGGAAACGATACTCTCCCCCTCTTATCAGTTTCTCTTCACTCGGGAATATCCTCTGGTGAACTTGATGACGAGGAAAATATTCGGGGAAAAGTAAAGATTGAGGACAAGAGCAGTTACAAACTGGTCAGGCCGAATTACATCGCCTATAACATGATGCGGGCTTGGCAAGGTGCTATCGGCGCAGTTGCTGTTGATGGCATGGTGAGTCCGGCCTATGTCGTAGCAATCCCAAACGAAATCCTCATCAACTCCGTCTATTTTGAATTTCAGTATCGGACCAGTTCCTTTATCCAGCAGATGAACCGGTTTTCAAAGGGCATTACAGATTTCAGAAAACGACTTTATTGGAATGAATTCAAGCAGCTTAACACAATCGTTCCCCCACTTGGGGTTCAAAAAGAGATCGTCGATTTCATCGAAACCCAATCCGCAAAAATAGAAACCTCCATAACCCTCCAACAGCAACAAATCACCAAGCTGAAAGAATACAAAACCATCCTCATAGACAACGCCGTAACCGGCAAAATCAAGGTGGCGTAAATGGTCAGCAAAACCAACGAGCAAGCCCTGGAAGCAGCCATAGAAAAAGCCCTCACCGGCACCTGCCGAGAAGAACAGGCCGTCCAAGCTGATAGAGCGTTCGTCCCCACCCAAATGGCCGAACAGGCAATTCCCTACCGCACAGGCCAAGGCTTTCACCAAGGAGCCTCCAAGGACTTCAACTCAAAATACGCCCTGGACGAGCCCCGCTTCTGGAGCTTCCTCGAAACCAGCCAACCCCAAGAGCTGGCCAAGCTCCAACGCGCTGACGATTGGCGACTGAAAATCCTCACCCGCCTGGAACGGATGGCCAAAAAATACGGCATCCTCCACCTCCTGCGCAAAGGCCTGGAAATAGACGACGCCCATTTCACCCTCTTCTACCAACTTCCCCAGGCCAACAGCAGCGCAGCCGTGCAGGAGAAATTCAACAGTAACCAGTTCAGTGTCATCCGCCAAGTCCATTATAACCTGGATAAACCCGGCGAAGCCATCGACATGGCCCTGTTTTGCAACGGCCTGCCCCTGGCCACCCTGGAGCTGAAAAACCACTGGACCGGCCAAACCGCTGCGGTCAACGGCATCCGCCAATATCAATTTGATCGAGATTACCACCAGCCCCTGCTCAGCTTTGGCCGCTGCCTGGTCCATTTCACCCTGGATACCGATGAAGTCTATATGTGTACCCGGCTGGCAGGCAAGGACTCCTTTTTCCTCCCCTTTAATAAGGGGGATAACTGGGGCAAGGGCAATCCGCCCGATCCCACGGCCAAGGGCCATAAGACCAGCTACCTCTGGCAAGAGATCTTCAGCCGCTCCAGCCTCGCCAATATCATCCAG
The DNA here is from genome assembly GCA_942492895.1 of Candidatus Electrothrix laxa. Lineage (GTDB taxonomy): Bacteria > Desulfobacterota > Desulfobulbia > Desulfobulbales > Desulfobulbaceae > Electrothrix > Electrothrix laxa. The sequence continues at coordinate 1,754,506 of OW818652.1, read as the reverse complement.
CATTTTGTCCTGTTGGCAGGCAAGGCCAAAGATCCCCTGAGCAAGAAGACCCTCTTTTTCCCCCGCTATCATCAGTTGGATGTGGTGCGCCGCGCACTGGATCATGCCAGCAACAACGGAGTGGGCCATTCCTACCTGATCCAGCATTCTGCCGGTTCAGGCAAATCCCATTCCATCACCTGGTGCGCCTACCAACTCATTGAAACCTATCCGGCAAGCGAGAACGTGGCCGGAGCCAGGGGGCTGGACGTGCCCCTCTTTGATTCGGTTATTGTGGTCACCGACAGAAGGCTGCTGGATAAACAGCTGGGTGAAAATATCGCCGCCTTTTCCGAGGTGAAAAACATCGTTGCGCGGGTGGCTTCGGGCAAAGAACTCAAGGTCAGCCTGGAACAGGGCAAGCGGATCATCGTCACCACCCTGCAAAAATTCCCGGTGATCGTGGAGGAGATTGCTGATCTGAGCCAGAAACGCTTTGCCGTGCTCATCGACGAGGCCCATAGTTCCCAAGGCGGCAGCGGGGCCGATGCCATCAATCAGGCTATGGGTACGGAGAGTATGGAGAGTACGGAGAGTATGGAGGGCATGGGAGAAAGCGTGGAAACGGACGATGCCCAGGATATCATCCTCAAGGCCATGCAAGCCCGCAAGATGAAGGGCAATGCCTCCTATTTTGCCTTCACCGCCACCCCCAAGAACAGCACCCTGGAAAAGTTCGGCAGCAAGCAGAGCGATGGCAGCTTTGAACCCTATCATCTCTATTCCATGAAACAGGCCATTGAGGAGGGGTTTATCCTTGATGTGCTGGCCAATTACACCACCTATAAGAGCTATTACCAGATTGAAAAATCCATTGCTGAGAACCCCCTGTTCAGCACCAACAAGGCTCAGAAAAAGCTGAAGGCCTTTGTGGAGCAGGATCGGCGCACCATTGCCAGCAAGGCAGAGATCATCCTGGATCATTTCATGGATCAGGTGGTCAAGAACAAAAAGCTCAAAGGCAAGGCCAAGGGCATGGTCGTGACCCAGAGTATTGCCTCGGCCATCCGCTATTATCAGGCCTTGGACACCATTCTCGCGGCAAAAGGGCGGCCCTTCAAAATCGTGATTGCCTTTTCCGGGGAGAAAACCCTTGATGGGATCGCCTTTACCGAGGCAGGCATGAACGGCTTTGCTGAAGGCGATACCCGGAAGCGATTTGATCAGGACGACTACCGCCTCCTGGTGGTGGCCAACAAGTACTTGACCGGTTTTGATCAGGCCAAACTCTGCACCATGTACGTGGATAAAAAGCTCCAAGGGGTGCTGGCAGTGCAGGCCCTGTCGCGGCTGAACCGCTCGGCAAACGCACTGGGAAAGAAGACCGAAGACCTGTTCATCCTTGATTTTTTCAACGAGGTCGAGGAAATTCAAGAGGCCTTTAACCCCTTTTATACAGCCACCTCCCTGAGCGAGGCCACGGATGTTAATGTCCTCCACGAGTTAAAGGCGGTGCTCTCGGAGACCGGGGTCTATGAATGGGCCGAGGTGGAGGACTTTAGTCAGGGCTATTTTGCCAATAAGGATGCTGAGGCCCTGAGTTCGATTCTTGCTCTGGCAGAACAGCGCTTTAGCCATGAATTGGAGCTGGACGAGGACAGCAAGGCGGATTTTAAGATCAAGGCCAAGCAGTTTGTCAAGATCTACGGCCAAATGGCCGCTATCATGCCCTTTGAAATCCTGGCCTGGGAGCAGCTCTTCTGGTTCCTCAAATTCTTGATTCCCAAGTTAGTGGTGCAACGGCAGGAGGCTGACCTGCTGGACGAGTTATTGGAATCCGTGGACCTCTCCACCTATGGCCTGGAACGCACCCGGCTCAATCAGGCCATTGAGCTGGACGAGGCTGCCAGCGAGGTTGGGCCGGCTAATCCCAATCCTCGGGGTACCCATGCGGAGCAGGACAAGGATCCCCTGGATCTGATTATCCAGGCCTTTAATGAACGCTGGTTCCAGGGCTGGGATGCAACCCCGGAGGAGCAGAAATTTCGGATGTTTTCGTTTCAAAAACAGGTGCTGGCCCATCCTGATTTTCCGACCAAGGTGGCTGCCAACCCGGATCGGCAAAATAGCGAACTGGCCTTTGCAAAGATCTTGTCTGAGGTGGTTGCGAGACAACGACGCAATGAGCTGGATCTGTACAAGCTCTATGCCAAGGATGAGGCCTTTCAGCGGGCCTTTGTGGATACCATGTGGCGGATGGTTTGTCGACCTGCTGAGCAGGGTGCTGCTGTTTAAAGGGGGCTTTCCTTTTGTTGTGATATCGGTATTTTTTTTAATATATTCTTGGTTTACCTGCTTTTTATGGCAAGGACTGAGGAGTAAGAACTCATAGCAACAAAGCAATACGATGAAGAAAAATAAATGTACTATTTGTCTCCAAGTGAAAGGTAAGCGTTTATGTAAACTCAAAGATAAATCGTTTATCTGTCCACGTTGTTGTGCGCAGATTCGTCACGCTGATTGTGAGGGTTGCAGACATTATGCCCAAGCAGAGCAATATTCACTGGAAAAAGCAGAGAAATCTCAACGGAATAAGTTCGTAATAAGGATTGATGAGGAGGTTGATAATGAGGTCCATAAGGCCTTAACCTATGCGGAGCAGGGAGAGTTTGCTCTCGGTGAAACCATACTGAACACGCTTAGAGAAAAGCACTCGGATTTGTATGTTGTCCACTATGGCATGGGAACACTTCAGGCGATCAAGGGTAACTGTGCTGATGCCATTATTCATTTTGATAAATGTCTTGAGCTATTTCCTTTTTTTGTCGATGCCTGGTTCAATCGAGGAGTTTCGTATAATAACCTCCTTAATATCTGTGAAGCACTCAAATCGTATCACAAGGTTGTTGAATTCGGTGATCCGCAAGACGATTTTGTCAAAGATGCAAAAGAGTTCCTGAAAGATATGGCTGAAAGCATCTTGGAGGATACAGGCTTGTCCTTGGAAAAGTACCTTGAATCGAACGATACCTTTAACAAGGCCTTTGCATTCATGGAAAAGAGTGAATATGAAAAGGCAATTATTGAATTTAACAAAGTGTTGAGGCTGAATAAAAAACATGTGCAAGCCAACGGAAACCTCGGCATATGCCATGCCTTTTTAGGACAACAAGAAAAGGCATTGGCTTTTTTTGATCAGGCCTTGGAGATTGACCCGACATATGAACCTGCAATTTCAAACAGGGATATTGTACGCTCCTTAAAGGAAGGGGAGAGGTTGCCAAATATGCCATTCAACACGGTTGAATACTACAAAGATGTTGTCGAAAAGGTGGACGATAATAATAATCGGCAGAAGCCCGATAGGCAGCCGGGATTTTTTTCTCGGCTCTTTCAACGCCGGTAGCAGGAGCAGGGAGGAGTTTTATTTTCATATCAAACAGGAAGAAAATTATGAACAACCCGACAAGGAGAGATCTACAGCCCATGAAAGAATTGAACCTAGCGGCGATAACCCCGTTAGTTCCGGCGGCCAGCCCTGATGACGCCTCCTGCTGAGGTCCAAAACCAGATCCCAGGTCGGGGATCCACGATTTACCCGGATATGCCCTCCAATCCTATGTGGCAGGGTTTCTAGAAACAGCTGTCGGTGCTGTCCCGCGAGTCAAAACCGTGTTGGGGTTCCAGGATCGTCTCGGAACGATCCGGGCACGTACCGGCATTATCCGCAATCGTTACAAGGTCAATCCGGGCTTATATGGGGTGGGGAGCCCTTCCCCGGAGTCACCGGTGTTGGTTACTGCCAATTATAAACTCAGTTTTGATGCGCTGCGCAGGGAATTAACCGGCCTGGATGGCTGGATACTGGTGGTGGATACCAGGGGGATCAATGTCTGGTGTGCGGCGGGCAAGCGAACTTTTTCCACGGATGAGGTCGCCCGGCAGGTGCAACAGAGCGGGCTAGAGCGGGTCGTCTCCCACCGGGAAGTAATTCTGCCCCAGTTTGCGGCCATCGGCGTTGCCCTGCATGAGCTGAAAAAGCAATGCGGATTCAAGGGCGTTTTGGGGCCGATCCGTGCCAAAGATATTCCGCAGTTTATGCGGCAGAACCGAAAAGCGGACGAATCCCAGCGCTCGGTAACCTTTACCCTAGCGGAACGACTGACCCTGGTTCCGGTGGAAATCACCCTGATCTGGAAACAATTTTTCCTGGCAGCTCTTGTCGGCTTTATCCTTTCCGGTATCGGCCCGGATATCTATTCCCCGGCTGCGGCTTGGGCCAGAGGCTGGACAGCTGTCGGTGCCACAGCACTTGCCATCTTGACCGGTGCTGTGGCTGTCCCTGCCTTGCTGCCCTGGATTCCGGGCCGTCAGTTTTGGTTCAAGGGAGCCCTGACCGGTGCAATTGGAGGCATGGCCTACCTGTTGACTCTTATGGCGGAAGCCGGGCTTGGGGAAAAAATCGGGATTTTGCTCTGGATTATGGCCGGGTCATCCTATATGGCAATGAATTTCACAGGAGCAACCCCCTTCACCTCCCTTTCCGGGGTGGAACAGGAAATGCGCAAAGGGTTGCCGATCCAGTGCGGCAGCGTCTTGCTTGGCCTGCTGCTCTGGATTATCGCCCCCTTCATAGGAGTATAACCATGCTCGGTTTTCGATATATTGACGGTGCCGCCATTCTCAGACTGAACGAGCAGGCCTGTATCGGCTGCGGCATGTGTGTAACCGTATGTCCACACCGTGTCTTCACCTTGGGCAAGAACAAGGCATCAATTACGGATTATAACGGCTGTATGGAATGCGGTGCCTGTGCCACCAACTGTCCAACCAAGGCCATTTACGTCAATCCGGACGATGGCTGTGGCTGCGCCGCCCTGATCATCAATAGGTGGATCTCTAGGATCTTGAAAAAACAAGTCGATTTGGGCTGCTGTTGAACAAGAGTGATGATCAGCGATGCGGATGCGAGTGCGAGCCCCGTATCGAAATAGTGGTCTACAAGCTCTTACGAAAAATCGCAGACAAGCGGGGCGTGGTCGGGAAATTGAATAAGAGGGGGCAGAGAGTAAAATTAAATCCGATGCGACAGGGCACTCATTTTTGATTACCGATTGTCAATCCTTAAAAATTTCGTTATGTAACAAGTTTCAGGCGAGAGGTAGTAGTCTTCCCGGAATCTTCCGGGAAACTGTAAAAAACAAGGAGACGTCGATATGTTGTTAACCAATACAGAGGAAATTCCGGGAAAACGCATTACAGCCTGTTACGGTGTTGTTTCCGGGAGCACGGTCAGGGCAAAGCATGCAGGCCGTGATATCATGGCCGGGCTCAAGAATATTTTCGGTGGAGAGCTGAAAGGCTACACTGAGCTCCTCCAGGAATCTAGGGATGAGGCGATCAAGCGGATGAAGGCCCAAGCCAGACAGCTCGGGGCCAATGCGGTTGTCAATGTCCGCTTTTCTACCTCCTCGGTGGCTGCCGGTGCTGCTGAGATTTATGTATACGGCACAGCCGTCACTGTGGAGTAGGGCTATGGACGCGCTTATTCAACTGGCATTTTTCCTTACCTTGTTGACCTTGGGCTACGTCTTCGGCAAGATCGCGGAAAAAAAGCATTATCGCTCGATCATAGAGCGGGAAAAGCAATGGATGCAGATTCCGACCACCTCAGGACGTCATGTTCTGAGTACGGACCGGGAGGTGAAAGGTGTGAAGCTGGCCACGGGCAGCGTGGTTATCTCTGTGGATTATTTCAAACGGATTCTTGCCGGGCTGCGGAATATCTTCGGCGGCAATGTCCGATCCTATGAGACCTTGGTTGATCGAGCCAGAAGAGAGGCTGTGCTGCGGATGAAGGAGTCCTGCCCCAAAGCTGACCAGATTATCAATCTTCGCTTAGAAACATCTTCTATTTCCAAGGGAGATAAAAATCAGATCGGCTCGGTGGAGGTGTTGGCCTACGGTACGGCCGTGTACCTGTATCCGGCCTCAACAGCAACTCGTCCCTGAGATATGCATCCGTCCCCGGAATACAGGCCCGGCCTGCCGGAACAGAACGATAATGTTTCCCATAATCATCCGCTCAAGGAATTTGCTGTTCTACTCTCTGGAGTAACCGCCTTTCTGCTGCTTACTGCTTGGAGTGTGGGCCTGCTTGTTGATTGGGCTGCGGGTTTTATCTCGCCGGAAATGGAGGCGGTCATTTTTTCTTCCATGCAGTTTTCCGGGGCAGCGGTGTTTGATGAACAAAAAGATGATCCCCGCCGGGTGGAGCTACAACGCTTGGTGGATGAACTGGGTCGTTGCAACGAGGTCGGGTATCCCTTGCAGGTCAACATGGCACCATCGAAAGACGCCAATGCCTTTGCCTTTCCCGGCGGGCGGATTATTGTTTTAGAGGGGTTGTTGGAGACGATTCGCTCAGAAAATGGACTCTCCTTTGTCCTTGCCCATGAGATGGCTCATTTTAAGCACAGAGATCATCTGCGGGGGATGGGGCGGGGTTTAGTTTTTACCGCTCTTTCTGCCCTGTTGACCGGGGCTGGTTCTGATATCACCCAGCTTATCGCACCAGCTTTGGGAATTGGTCAGGCGCAGTACTCCCAGGAACGAGAAGCACTGGCGGACAAACTGGCCCTTGAGACCTTGCATTGTTTGTACGGGCATGTGGGTGGCGCAACCGAGTTTTTTGAAGCAATGCAGGGGGAGGACGGAGAGCAGGGCAGGGGGGTCGGTGGATATTTTGCCAGTCATCCTGAAGCGGTGCAGCGGATTAATGCGCTCCGCAGTTTAGCCGCCGCATCAGGATTTGCGGTGCGGGAAACTGCGGCCTTGCCGACAAGCCTTTTGCCTGCTCCCTCGTCACTTTAAGAGCAGAGCTCTTGATTGTTTTGCTTCTGTGAGGAAGGAAGGATATTTAGCTATTTCGTTGAAAAAAGGAAAAAAAGCGAGAAAAAACGCCTTTGCTTGTTGCATCATCATGTTCGATATCCTGCTCAGCTGCATTTTCCGCACAATCACGCAAGGATGTATCCACTTTAAGTATATGTTTGACCAGCCAAGATTGAAGAAAGATATGGATTTGGATCAGGACGCCGCGCGTAAGTCGTTCTTGCTCCAGCTTTGCTTGGAGCTTTTTTTGATAATGGACATATTTTTCAAGGAACAGCTTATGCTCTTCTTTGTTGGCATCTTTCATTGGGTGGTCGTATTTTTCAAAAACTTTTTCTTCGTCTTGAAAATGTTTTTGTGCGTATTCACCCAAAAATTGCAGCATCTCAATTATTTTTTTTTTGTTTTCCTGATCTTGTTTAGGCGATGATTGTTTAAGAAAGAGCATGAGACCGTTTACACCGTCAAAGAGTTCGCTATGCTGTTTGTCAATATGCGCAAATCCTGTGGTGTACTTTTGATTATCCCATTGCAGCTTCATAAGATTCCTCCGAACGTTGGTCTTCTTTTTTTTCTATGAAAGTCATCGGCGACTCGTTCGAGTCACCCGGTAATTTTTTTGTCTCGGTCCTTCGGGCCGATATGGGGTACTCGTTTTTTAGACGATTTATAGGTCCCCATCAAACAGCACGAGATTGTCCCGATGAATGATCTCATCACTGTCTCGAAAGCCAAGGATTCCGGCGATCTCTGCGCTTTTTTTTCCTCGTATTTTAACTAGATCAGAGGAAGTGTAATTCGTTAGGCCGGAAGCCACTATTTGTCCCCCAGGGCAACGGCATTGCACAGAAGCACCGACCTCAAAATTTCCCTCAATTTGGGTGATGCCGGAGGGTAACAGGCTTTTTCCCCGTTCGACAATGGCCCGGCAGGCTCCGGTATCCAGATACAGGGTGCCAGACGGACGAAGAACATGGGCGATCCAATGTTTTTTTCCTCTGATTTTTTTTCCTTTTTCTGGAAGAAAAAAAGTGCCTTTCATATCGCCGGAAAAAAGTTCCTGTAAGATATTTTGATTGCGCCCAGGCCCGATAAAAGAACTTCCGCCACAGGCGGCCACCATTTTGGCCGCTCTGATTTTGGATTGCATACCACCTGTTCCCAGCAGGCTACTACTGTTTCCTGCCATAGCCTCCACCGCGCTGTCAATCGCCGCTACTGTATATACAGGCTTGGCTGTGGAATCTTCTGCCGGGTTTGCCGTGTACAGGTTGTCCACGTCTGTAAGCATGATGTACATATCTGCCCCGATCATATTGGTGATCAAGGCCCCCAGGGTGTCGTTATCGCCGAAACGAAGTTCCTGGACAGAAACCGTATCATTTTCATTAATAATGGGGACAACGCCGAATTCGAACAGGGTCAGAATGGTATTGCGGACATTGAGATAGCGGTCTCGCTGGGAAAGATCGGTATGGGTGAGCAGAATCTGGGCGACCTGTTGGTCATTATGTCGGGCAAAACGCTGTTCATAGGCCTGCATAAGCAGTCCCTGTCCCACAGCAGCAAGGGCCTGTTTGACCCTGAGTTCTTCACCTGAGCGGCGATCCACCTGGAGACGTTTTCGACCGGCGGCAACGGCTCCAGAACTGACCAGAATGACCTGTCGACCACTTGCACGGAGAAAGGCGATGTGATGACAGAGCGTATCGATAAAATCAATATTCAGTCCGTCTGTGGTGGTCAGGACAGCACTGCCCACCTTGAGCACCACGGTTTTGGCCTGATCAAACAGGGTCTGGCGATAAAAAAGACCCTCGTCCCGAGGAACTTGGAAAGTCATGGTTTGTCGTTTTCCTCTATCCGGTTTTCCTCAATCCCGTCTTTAGCTGCCTCCCTTTGTTCTTCAAGCAGGTCGCCGAGCAGATCCTTGAGTTTATCTATGCCGAGATTTTCTTTGGCAGAAAAAGTCAGAACATCTATTCCGCTCTTTTTAAACAAGGTCTGGAGTTCCTCTAGCCTGTCTTCGTCGATACAGTCGATTTTATTCAGGGCAACCAGATGGGTGCGGTCTAGCAATTCTTTGTTATAGGCAGTAAGTTCAGCAGCCAGAACCTGATAATCCAGCAAGGGCTGCTCCTCCTCAGTTGCTGCATCAATGACATGGAGGAGGATGCTTGTTCGTTCAACATGGCGGAGAAATTGATGCCCGAGACCGACGCCTTCACTGGCCCCTTCAATGAGACCGGGAATATCCGCGATAATACAGGGGTCCATGAATTTTAGGTGGAGTACACCCAGTTGCGGAGTCAAGGTGGTGAAGGGATATGGAGCAACCTTGGGGTTAGCAGCAGACAGCTTAGACAGTAGGGTAGACTTGCCCGCATTGGGCAGGCCGATAAGACCGACATCAGCCAAGAGCTTGAGCTCAATTTTTAGCCAGAATTCTTCTCCGAGAATGCCTGGAGTTGCCTTGCGCGGGGCCCGATTTGTGGACGTGGCAAAGCGGGCATTACCGTATCCTCCCTTGCCCCCGTGCGCTGCGGCGAATCGTTGACCTGGTTCGGTGAGATCAGCGAGAACTTGGCCTGTCTCTCCGTCCTTGACAACTGAACCTGGGGGGACATAGATAATAGTATCTTTGCCACCCCGACCGTGCTTGTCACTTCCTTGACCGTTTCCGCCCCGTTCAGCCTTAAAATGGGAACGATAGCGAAAATCGATTAATGATTGTTTTCGGGGATCAGCCTCAATAAAGATAGAACCGCCTCGTCCGCCGTCACCGCCGTTTGGTCCTCCTTTTGGAACAAATTTTTCTCGCCGGAAACTGACGCAGCCATTGCCGCCATCACCGGCCTTTACGAAAAATTTTACTTCGTCGACAAAACCCATTTTATAGTTGTACGTTACTTATTCAGGCCTACACGATTCTTGTCATATTTGGTAAAAAAATTACCAACAAGAGGAAAGGAGGACAGAGATTTTTTTTTAAACGATCAGTTCGTATGTTCCAATAAAAAAACCCGACACCAAATCGGCACCGGGTTTATCTTTCTGCTGTTTCGCGACCGCGCAATCAGCAATCTGCCCCGCATTGTTCCTGCGTCTGTGCTTGACCACAGGAGCAAGACTCTGTCGACGGATATACAGACACCCGCTTGCGGTTTTTGCCGAAGTCTTCAAATGTTACCACTCCGTCAACTTTGGCGAACAGGGTGTAATCACGTCCGCAACCCACATTGGTTCCAGGATGAATTTTCGTGCCGAGCTGACGAACGAGAATGCTGCCCGCTGTAACGGTTTGTCCGCCGAAACGCTTTACCCCGCGCCGCTGTCCTGCGCTGTCACGACCGTTTCTCGAACTACCGCCTGCCTTTTTATGTGCCATGAGCTCTCTCCAGAATAAAATAAATAAAAAAATTAATGGTCGGAATGCATGCCAAAGACACCGTGCGGTGACTTACATGATCTCCTGAATACTCAAAGCCGTGAACAGTTGACGATGACCGCGCAGGACGCGGTATCCTTTACGACGCTTCTTTTTGAAGACAAGTACTTTTTTCGCCTTACCCTGCTCAACGATTTTAGCGACGACCTTGGCACCCTCAACCGCAGGAGTTCCGATTCGGATATCATCTCCGTCTGCGACCAGTAAAACATCAGAAAGTTCTACAGTCTCGCCGACTTCTCCTTTTAATTTCTCTACCCGTAAAGTATCACCGCTCGCGACCTGATACTGTTTTCCGCCAGTACGTACTATGGCATACATATTTTTTCCTCCATATATGATCAATGATAAAATTTTATCAAATTATTCTGAATAAAAAATACAATTAAACTACAGAACCCGCCTCCTTGTCAAGGAGAAAAAAGGGCGTTTTGGATAATTTATCCGCTGGAAACAGGGGGAAGGAGCAGGAGGTATCCTTGGGAGAAAACGACGGCTTTTTCTTGCGTAATAGTATTAGGTTCATTATACTCTTTTTCGGGTAGAGGCTTCCTTGTTGTGTCGCTTGAACAAGCAAAAATTAACAAAGAAGCTATGTGCAGTTAGAGGAAAAAACGTAGAATTTTTTTATTTAACAGGAGGAATGAATAATGCAAAAGTATGAGTGCCCTTGCGGTTATATTTATGACCCGGAAGATGGTGATCCTGATAATAATATTGATTCGGGAACTGCTTTTGAAGATATTCCAGATGATTGGGTTTGTCCCAAATGTCAGGCCGAAAAAGAATTTTTTTTCGAAGCCGATTGAGCTGTATCGGAGTGACCGGCCATTTATGGGTGCCGGTCATTTGTTTTTAGAAAAAAACACAGATCGTTCCGGCGTAGTTAGGTCGTAGTCACATGCATAAACGTCTCGCCTCTCCAGAAATTTTAAGGCAGTGAGAAGAGCTTTTTTGCTCTGCTCTCACCCTTCAAAAGAAAGGATCTCTATCTCTCCAGCAGCTTATCATAGCAGAGGATTTCGATTTTTTTGCCGTTGACTCTGATAACCCCTTGTCCACTCATTTTGGTGAAAATTCTGGACAGAGTCTCGGGACAGGTCCCCAGGAGACTCGCCAGCTGGCCCTTGGGGATTTGAAGAGTGACCATGCTGGTATTCTTCTGCTCCTCAGTAAGATAAATCAGGTGTGCGGCTAACCGTGCCGGAACTTCTTTCAGGGATAGGCTCTCTACCTGAGCGGCAAAGCGACGTAAACGTATGGAGAGGACAGCCAGCATGGAAAGAGCTAGAGAAGGCGTGCTGTTGATCAGATTGATGAATTCCTGCCGGGGAAAGAAAAGCATGATAGAGGGCTCTATACTGACGGCATTGGCAGGAAAAGGGTTGCCGTGAAAAACCGGCACCTCGCCGAAAGGCTCGCCAGGCCCGAATATGTGGAGAATCTGCTCTTTGCCGTCCAGTGACATTTTGAAAATCTTTACCCTGCCTTGGCCGACCATGTAGAAACCGGTTGCCTCATCTCCTTCAAAAAAGATGGATTCCCCACGCTGAAAATTCTTCGTTGACGCAAGATCGGAAACCTGCTGGAGAAGTGGCGGGGTAAGTCCTCTGAAAAGGACTGATTTTGCAAGGAGTTGTTTTTTATTCAGCACGGGTTTGTTCTTTCTTGGTGGGGTTATCTGTCTGGAGTTATTTTTTTGCTCATCAAGCGAATGCTGCATCCTTATCAGCGTTGTCAGCTGAGGGCGGAGATGTTTATCATTATGGATAACACTCTGCCTGTCAACCCCCTAATTACCGAATTGCTCATTTGCGATTTATTACAACGTGGTTCTTGCTGTTGATACGATCTTAGATTTGCTTAGGCATATTTTCGTTTTTTTGATACAAGTCAATGTATACAAAAAATATTCACTGTATAGTTCATGCATAATCAAAACGTAATGTGTGAATTTATACATAAATGCTGCATAAACTTTACCAGAGAGAGTAATCATGTATTGCAATCAATGCGAACAGACAGCCAAAGGAATCGCCTGCACCACTGTGGGCGTATGCGGTAAAAAAGAAGATATTGCAGATATTGAAGATGTTCTGATCTATGCTCTGTGCGGTATGTCCTTGTTTGCCCATGAAGCGCGTCAGAAGGGAATTATTGATGATACCACTGATCGCTTTACAATGGAGGCGATTTTTTCCACATTGACCAATGTGAATTTTGATCCAGAACGTTTTGTTATCTTGATTAATAAGGTTGTTGAGCTGCGTGACTCCCTGAAAGTACGGATTACTGAGGCAGGCGGCACGGTTGATTTCGAGCATCCGGCAGCATCTTTTAGCCCGGCGGATTCCGTGGCCGGTCTGGCAAAGCAGGGGGCTGATCTCCAGTTCATCCCGAACCTTGATGTTGATGAGAATATCCGTTCTCTGAAACAGACCCTGTTATACGGACTCAAGGGCATTGCCGCTTATACAGATCACGCTTCTATTCTCGGGCAGAATGATCCGGCCATTGCCGGGTTCATGTACGAGGCTCTCTCTGCCCTGTTGGCTGAAGGATTGACTATTGCAGCCTGCGTACCTGTGGCCATGAAGGCCGGTGAGATCAACCTGCGGGCTATGGAGCTGTTGGATGCCGGTAATACGGGCACCTATGGTCATCCGGTTCCGACTTCCGTGCCGCTTGGTCATCGCCCCAATAAATGTATCTTAATTACGGGACACGATCTCAATGATCTCCAGCTGTTGCTTGAGCAAACCGAGGGTAAGGGCATTGACGTGTACACCCACGGTGAGATGCTACCCTGTCATGGCTATCCTGAGTTGAAAAAGTACGAGCATTTTTATGGTCATTTTGGCACTGCTTGGCAGAATCAACATAAGGAATTTCCGAATTTTCCCGGACCAGTGCTCTTTACCACCAACTGTATCCAGAAACCCAAGGATGAGTATAAAGAGCGTATTTTTACCACCGGCCTAGTGGGTTGGCCCGGAGTCGCTCATGTTGAAGGCAAGGATTTTAGCTCGGTTATCGATAAAGCGTTGTCTATGGATGGCTGGCAGGACGATGCGGATAACGGCTCTGTTATGGTCGGTTTTGCCCGCAATGCAGTGCTCGGCGTTGCAGACAAGGTGATTGAGGCGGTGAAAAATAAAAACATTCGCCACTTCTTCCTGGTCGGCGGTTGCGACGGTGCCAAACCGGGACGGGATTATTTCACCAAATTTGTTGAGCAGGTGCCTGATGACTGCATGGTCCTGACCTTGGCCTGCGGTAAGTTCCGTTTCTTTGATAAGGATCTTGGTGATATTGGCGGGATTCCTCGCCTGCTTGATGTTGGTCAGTGTAATGACGCCTATTCGGCGATTCAGATCGCTGTGGCTCTGGCCGGTGCCTTTGAGTGTGAGGTCAATGATCTGCCCCTGTCCATGATTATCTCCTGGTACGAGCAGAAAGCAGCAGCCATTCTGCTGACCTTGCTCTATCTCGGCATCAAGGATATCCGCCTCGGACCCTCCTTGCCTGCTTTTATCAGCCCGGCGATTTTGGATTTCTTGGTTGCTACCTTTGATATCAAGCCAGTTGCGGCAACACCGGAAGAGGATTTGAAAGCGATTTTGGGATAACGGATCGTAGGGGCAGACCTGTGTGTCTGCCCGGCATGACAGGGCGAACACATAGGTTTGCCCTTACTAAAAAACGAGTTATTGTTGTATGGAAAATTATAAAACATTTTGCCCGATGCCCGGAATCAATGCCGGAATGCTTAGCCCTAAGGACTTGGAACGAGTCGGTGAGCTTGTCCAAAAATATGAAGTTCCTATGGTGAAGGTGACCGGGGGGCAACGGCTGTTCTTTCAAGGGCTTGATTCTGAGAAGGTGGAGGCTTTGAAACAGGAGCTGAGTATCCCTGTTACCCCGCCGCATGCCAGAAGCCGAGTCAATTATGTGCAGGCATGTCCGGGAAAAACCTGGTGTAATTGCGGAACCAGCGCGACAGAGCCTCTCACAAAAGCCCTGATGGCTATGGAGCTGGATGGTCCGCTTCCGGCCAAGGTCAAGGTTGCTCTTTCCGGCTGTGTGCGTTGTTGCTGTGAGTCTTGGATGCGTGATATCGGCCTAACTGCCGAGAAAAAAGGCTGGCGTTTAACTTTTGGCGGCAATGCGGCAGGGAAACCTCGTATAGGTGACCTGCTGGCAGATGGACTGACTGATGACGAGGCCCTGGAGTTGGTGCGAACCACGCTGGATTATTATAGGAAGACGGCAAAGCCCAAAGCCAGAACAGCCCGTTTTGTTGAACGAATCGGTATTGAAGAAGTGAAAAGAAACGTTTTGGGATAAGGGGATAGGGTAGCGAATAACCAGAGGAGGCGCAGATGCAATGCCCAGGACAAGATAGTCGCTATTGGAGCGGTGAGGATGTGTTTGAAAGCAACTGCCCAAAATGCGGTCAGGGGGTGGAGTTTTTTAAGGACGACAGTCAACGGACCTGTAAGCATTGCGGGCACAAGATGCTGAACCCTCATATTGATTTCGGTTGTGCCTCCTATTGTCCCCATGCGGAACAATGCCTTGGTTCTCTGCCACCGGAATTGGTAGAGGCGCAGGGCGACTTGTTTAAAGATCGGATCGCCATCGCCATGCGTAAGTATTTTGGAGAGGATACCCGACGTATCCGCCATGCTGAGGCGGTTGCTGAACAGGCTGAGATCATCGCTGAGATCATTGCTAAGACAGAAGAGGTCGCAGAACAGGGTGTCGATATAATGGTCATTATGGCTGCTGCCTATCTGCACGATATCGGGATCCGGGAAGCAGAGCGGAAATTCAACTCCTCAGCGGCACGGTATCAGCATAGTGAGGGGCCGCCGGTGGCTCGGGAGATCCTGATCCAGCTTAAGGCAAAGCCGGAGCTGGTGGATGAGGTTTGCGATATTATTGGTCATCACCATGCGCCACACGGTGAGGAGACGATTAATTTCAAGGTGCTGTACGATGCTGATTTGATCGTAAATAAGCGTGAGCAATATCAGGCTGAGAAAACTTCGCTGATACAGGAGCAGCTTGATCGATTATCGGCACTCTTTTTGACCAAGTCTGGGGCGGATCAAGGGCTAAAAGTGCTGGGGAAATTCAAAGAGAAAGGATGAGGAAACGGGCATGAAGAGAAAAATTATTGAGATTAATGAGGAGCTCTGTACCGGCTGCGGCGAATGCGTACCCGACTGCGCAGAAGGCTCTTTGCAGATCATTGACGGTAAAGCTCGGCTGGTAGCGGATAAGCTCTGCGACGGTCTCGGTGCCTGTCTCGGCTCCTGCCCCACTGGGGCCTTGCAGATTATTGAGCGGGATGCTGATGCCTTTGACGAAGATGCGGTGGAGGAATTTCTGGCAGGGCTGAAAGAGAAGCAAGGTGGAGAGGGCGGTGGAGGCTGTCCATCTGCGCAACTCAAAACTTTTTCGCAAGCCACTCCTTGCCAGACAGCCAACGAGCCCAGCTCTCAGGCTGGTTCAGCCTTGTCCCAGTTATCCCATTGGCCGATCCAGATTCGTTTGATTCCGCCCACAGCGCCGTTTTTGGAAAATTGCGATTTACTGATTGCGGCCGATTGTACTGCTATTACCTATGCCGGTTTGCAGCAGGATTTCATTCAGGGCAGGATTGTGATGATGGGCTGCCCTAAGTTTGACGACCAGCAGATGTATGTGGATAGGTTTACGGAGTTGTTTACAACCCGCAAGCTGAACTCAGTTACTGTCCTGATTATGGAGGTGCCGTGTTGCTCCTCCATGCTCCAGATTGTTAAAAAAGCTTATAAAGATGCCGAGGCTGAAGTTCCGGTGCGGCAGGTGGTTATTTCTACGCAGGGGCAGCTTGTTGATGAGCGGGCTTGGTAGCGAAGTAAATCAAGGGCATGATTAAGCACCAGCGATTTCAGCTTGCCAAAAATACATGTTGAGTTGGAAAAGTCAAAAAAAGTCGCTCATCAAGGTGTTACAGAGCAAGATTAAACCGCGCAGTGATGCGCGGTTACAGAACGAGGTTATTTGATATACTTTCTACCTTCAGAACTCTGACTGCCATGTCATTGCCTCGCTAATCTATAATCGCATTCACATCGTTCCAAAAAATTTCCAGGAGCTGATAATTACACGCTAACAAGCAGCACTGTTGAAGCTTTGACTGACTTGTAAAAATCACACCTGATGCATTCGTAGAGTCCGCCGGAGCAAAGCCCTGAGTCATTACTGCTGTTTTCAAGGACGGGAACAAGGGCCCAACAGCACCTTCCGCCGTTTTTACCTTTATGGATGCCATCCACGCTGGATTCTGTAGTAACCGGACAAACGCCATGTAAAAGGACATTATGACCGTTCGGTTCTCTCCCGCAATCCTTAGCCTCCCAACAGTTTAAAAAAATATCGTCCATAGCAGCTGTTATCCTTTTTATTATTTTTTTCTCAACAGGATGCCCGCTAAAAGTAACACCATGCTCTCAAGGTGCATCAGGGGTACAGCTGAAATAAACATGCCAACATCTTTATTTTACATAAAGCATCTAATTGTTTGAAGTGAAGACTTTTTTTTGGTTGAGGGAGAAGGGGGAATGCCTTGTTTGTCTAAGGGGAGAGCGTCTGACCAGATTTTTTTGCGTCGAGTCAGGAATGCTAAAATTTGTATCGCTGTTCAAAACTGGCGAGCGAAATAAGGAGGAGGCAGCGAGGGGCGGGCGAGATTGATTCCCTGCTGTCAGGATAAAAAAGCCAGGTCACGTACAAGGTACGGACCAGGCAATTTTACAAAAAAAGATTAAAGAAAAACAATGAGGCGAGAAGAGGCCTGGACAGCTCTGTAAAAATCACATTCGCTACATTTTGTAAAAATACCAGTGTAGTCACCCGATATGTTTTTTGGCCCCTCAGGGGAATTAAAAACCCAACAGCACCTCCCGCCGTTTTTGCCATTATGGATACCGTTAGCTTTTCTGTCAATTGCAACAGGACATACGCCAAGCAAGGTGGCATTTTTTCCGTTTGGCTCTCTGCCGCATTTCTTGAATTCCCAACAGTTCAAATACTCCGTTTCCATAATGCTCCCCCTGAGAAAATGAATAAATTGAGTTATGTACAAAAGGAATTTAAGTAATTGTATTAACGGTCCGTCAGATACAATTATTTATACCTCATTTGCGACATAAAAACAATTTTTCCTTCGCTTGAACGGGGAGCTACTTACGTTTTTTTATCCATCAGAAGACGGTTTCCTCTCGGGCAATGAAAAAAGAGAAAATCCTCGTTTGAGATTTCGAAAAAGGCTCATAAACTCTTCTCGATAATCTCTCCAGTATCACGAGAGAGACCCGGCAGGCAGGCAATCCGCTCAAGGGCGGCTTTCATCAGTTGCTGCCGCTGTTCATCATACTGTTTCCATCTGGTGAACGGAGAAATCATCCGTGCCGCCACCTGAGGATTCATAGGGTCAAGCTCTGTGATACAATCGACAAGAAAATTGTAGCCCTTGCCATTCTTAGCGTGGAACTGATGTTGGTTACTGCAAAAAGCCCCTATAAGAGAGCGTACCTTGTTTGGATTTTTCATACTGAAGGCCGAGTGCTGCATCAAATCTTGAACCCGTTCCTGGGTACCGGATAGGGTGCAGGTGGCCTGGAGAATGAACCATTTATCCACCACCAAAGGATCATCCTGCCAGCGGCTGTAAAAATCAGTAAGGAGTTCATCTCCTGCTGCCCGATCCGCATTGGTTACTGCTCTGAGTGCTGCCAGTGCATCTGTCATATTATCGGCCTGACGATATTGCTCCACACCGATATGCAAAATTTCATCAGGAGTCCTTTCGCCTGTTTCCGGGACAAGCAGGTAGGTGAGACAGCAGTTTCGCAGGGCCCGGCGGGCCGCTTCTTCCGCAGCGTATCGGTATGGTTCTTTTGTTCCGAGTGTGGAATAATTTCCGTAAAAGTTATCTCGGTGTTGCCAACTCAGCTGCTGGCGGAAAGATTGACGGGTGAGATGGACGGCCTCCGGTTCGATTATATTAAGCTGCTGACTGATCCATGTTTCTGAAGGCAGGATGAGGGCGGAGGCAAGGAAGGCCGGGTCAGTCTCTTTATCGCAGAGTAGGCGTTCAAAGGCCTGATGAAATAAGGAAGATACGGTCAGGCCCTTGCCTTGATGCCAATCGTTGATTCCGGCTAGGAGATAGCGCAGGCCCAGTTGCTGCCCGGCATCCCAACGATTAAAAGGGTCGCTATCATTAGCCATGAGAAAGGCCAGTTCTTCTTCTCCGAGATCCGAGATAATATTAATCGGCGCGGAAAAATTTCGATTCATAGAAAGCACAGGTTTTTCTCCAACCCCGGTAAAGCAAAATTGCTGCTCTTCCTGGCGAAATAACAAGGTGCTGTTGTTTCGGCCATCATTCTGTCGGTCCTGTAGAACCTGTAGGTTTTCTAGGTTCAGCTCTATATCGTGGCCTTTGCTGTCCAGGAGGCCGATGCATAGAGGGATGAGAAAGGGGCTCTTGTTCTTGCCCTTTTGATCGGGAGTGTCCGGGCAGGTTTGATGCGCTGTCAGGGTGTACTCCTGTGTTGCCGAATTATAGTTCTGCGAAACTGTGACGGTCGGCGTTCCAGCCTGACTGTACCAGAGTTTGAATTGCTCGAAATCTGGGATGGTTTCTTGCGATTGGGCATCCCGCATAGCCTGGATAAAGTCATCGCAGGTCACGGCCTGACCATCGTGTCGCTCAAAATAGAGATCCATTCCTTTGCGAAAACCTTCTGGTCCCAGCAGGGTGTGGAGCATTCGGATTACTTCGGCACCCTTATTGTAGACGGTCAGGGTGTAGAAATTATTGATCTCCATATAGGATGCAGGTCTGACCGGATGGGCTATCGGGCCACTGTCTTCCCGAAATTGAAAAGAACGCATGATGTCAGCATCCCGAATTCGTTTGACTGCCCTGGAACCCATGTCCGCAGAAAATTCCTGGTCACGAAATACGGTCAGACCTTCTTTAAGGCTGAGTTGGAACCAGTCCCGGCAGGTGACTCTATTGCCTGTCCAGTTATGGAAATATTCATGGCCGATAACACCTTCAATTCCCTCGTAATCGGAATCTGTTGCTGTTTTCGGGCGGGCTAGGACATATTTGGAGTTAAAGATATTTAAGCCTTTGTTTTCCATGGCCCCCATATTGAAATCATCTACCGCCACGATTATATAGGTGTCAAGGTCGTATTCTCGGCCAAAGGTTTGCTCATCCCAGCGCATGGAGTTTTTCAGGGACTTCATAGCATGGCTGCATTTCTTTCTGTTGCGGTGTTCCACATAGATATGTAGGACGATATCGCGACCGGACATGGTGGTGAAGCGATCTTCGATACAGGTCAGGTCTCCGGCTACTAGGGCAAAGAGATAGCTCGGCTTGGGAAAGGGATCATGCCAAGTGGCAAAATGACGATTGTCAGACAATTCACCCTGCTCTTTCAAGTTGCCGTTGGCCAGCAGAACCGGACAGCTGTCTTGCAGGCCGATGATCGTAGTGGTGAAGACGGCCAGGACGTCTGGACGATCTGGATAGCAGGTGATATGACGGAAGCCTTGGGCTTCACATTGAGTGCAGTAGTTTCCCGATGAGAGATAAAGGCCTTCCAAGGCTGTATTGGCCTCGGGATTAATCACCGTTTCTACTTCCAGAGTGAACTGATCAGGTACTTCAGGAATCTGGAGGTGATGACCGTCGTATGTGTATTCATCCTCTGTTAGCCGACGTCCATCAATTTTAACCAACACCAGTTTAAGGTGTTCGCCATTGAGTTCAAGGCCTGAACTGCTGCTGTTCTTGCTCAACTTGCTCACCGGATTGCGCTTCATGGTGGTGCGGGCAAGCACCCGTGTCTGCTCCGGGGCCAGTTCAAAACGGAGATCAACCGTGGAAAGGGTAAAGGGGAAAGGTCGATAATCTTTCAAATACTTTGTCGTGTGTTGTTTCATAGAAATATGCTTTTTCGTTGTTTGGTGAAAGAAACAAAAAAAGTACGTATGAATTATTTTATATTTTTTCCGGTTAGTGTATACTGACGCACTTTACCTGCTTGTACCTTACCGTATACATTAACATGATACGTTGACATGAGCTGGAAAGATGCTGCTGTCGAAAGAAGAAAAGCGCATCATGTTCAGGGTAATAGCTGTGCTGGTAATATACAATCAGAAATCGGTATGCTGCGTTGGAAACCTTATGTAAATAATGTCGAATGCTGTGACAATCCTGTCGTTCACATGCTGAACGCTTACTTTAGGATTTTATCCCAATGGCGGAAAAGAAAAAGAATCTTCTTGTCTATCATGTTTTTTTTATTTTAATATGCAGCGGTCTTTTTTATTTTTTATGGAGCGCTCCTCCTGAAACAACACCGCCCATGCCGCGTGATAAGAACCATGAGCAATTCATGGATATGGATCGTAAACAGGCCGAAGGTTTCTGTCTGGAATGTCATGCGGCGGAAAAAATAAAGCCGTTACCGGAAAAACATCCGCAGCCCTATCGGTGCTTGTTTTGTCATAAGCGGGTTGATCAGATCAGGCAAATTGATACGGGCGAGTGAGGCAGGGACATGTGGACTGTTAAAGATGTGTATTATATTTCTGATTCAACAGCCTTGCTGACTGAAGATATCGGAAAGTCTCTCCTTTGTCAATTTCCGGCAATTGGTTTGAATGAGGAGAAAATACCCTTTGTCAAAACGCGACATGATGCTGAAAAAGCAGTTGCCCGTATCATGGAACAGTCGGGTGGTCTGCAGCCTCTGGTCTTCTGTACTATTATAGATTCGGAGGTATGCGCTGTTTTTGACAGAGCTGAAATTGAGATGTTTGATCTCTATGGTGGACTTTTGGACAGGCTTGAACGGAAGCTGGAAGCCAAGGCCCTGCGCCAGCCCGGATTTTTCAGGAATCGTGACGATGCCAAACCAGATAAACGGGTGGAGGCTATCCATTATACCATTGAGCATGACGACGGGCAGAGAACCAGCGGTTATGACCAGGCGGAAATCATCTTGGTAGGGGTTTCTAGGACGGGAAAGACGCCGGTCTCTGTCTACCTAGCTACTCATATGGGACTGAAAACGGCTAACTTTCCGATGACAGCGGATCATTTGGCAGCGTACGAACTGCCAAGAGATATTATCCGCAATCGCAGGCGGACAGTCGGTTTGACAATTTCTCCCCAGTTCCTGCATAAGATCAGGGAAGAACGTTATAAGGGGAGCACCTATGCCCAGCTAGCAACCTGTCAGGCCGAAATACGACAGGCTGATCAGCTTTATATGCAGCATGGGATCAAAACGGTGACGACCGAGGGGAAA
Source organism: Candidatus Electrothrix laxa (assembly GCA_942492895.1). Taxonomy (GTDB): domain Bacteria; phylum Desulfobacterota; class Desulfobulbia; order Desulfobulbales; family Desulfobulbaceae; genus Electrothrix; species Electrothrix laxa. The sequence continues at coordinate 1,732,789 of OW818652.1, read as the reverse complement.
TCCATTGAAGAACTTTCTGTTCAGGTCATTCAGTTGCTTGGTATATCGAAGAAAAAAAGGTGAATCAGGGGCTAGGTAGATGGGAAAGATCGCAAAATGGCTGGATGCTCTCCCTTTAGCACCATTTTTGGTTGTTGCACTTGTTCTTGGGCTTGCCCCATTTGTGCCTGAACCGCATTTTTTTGAGAAAATACGTATGCTGGCAGCCGGTAGCTTAGTCAGGCCAATTGATATTTTTGATTTGTTCTATCATGGGGCACCCCTTATAGCCTTGTTGCTCAAGCTGATACGGCTCACGAACAGATCGCAGGCTCATAAAGAATGACAGCAGCTTGCCCTTGTTTTGTGCAAGAATAAAAAAATGAAAATTTTCCGACAATCGCTACTCTCTATGCTGCCCTATCTGGTGGCGTGGAGTCTGATGTGGAGTTGCGGCGGCCCGGAAAAGCGAATGGAGAACCCTATGGACCGTCCTGAAGTGCAACGTGTTTTGTTTCATCCTCGAACCGCAGGGCCAATTCCCTTGCCAGCTGGCGCTGAAAATGTTGATATTGAGGTTGAATCTGGTATTGTTATCGGGTGCCGTTTTTTTTCAGCTGGTCAAGAAAAACCAACCATTCTTTTCTTTCACGGAAATGGAGAAATTGTTATAGATTACGATATGATTGCTCCAGAATATGTCCGGCATGGGTTGAATGTGTTGATCACGGATTATCGCGGCTATGGATGGAGTGATGGTGTACCCTCTTGTTCCACCTTGCTTGCAGACAGTCATATCCTGTATGCTGAATTGAATAAAATGTTAGTGGAAAGAGGATATCGACCGATAATTTTTATTATGGGAAGGTCATTAGGGTCTGCTTCAGCCATAGAACTTGCACAAAAATATAACGAGGAGATCAGCGGGTTGATCATTGAAAGCGGTTTTGCCGAAACCTTGCCTTTGGCGAAAGCGCTCGGAGTTGACATGTCAGCGATTGATATCGTTGAAGAACAGACCTTTAATAATAGAGGCAAGATCAAAGACATTACAAAACCTACATTTATCCTGCACGGTCAACGCGATACCTTGATCCCGCTTTGGCAGGCGGAAAAATTACATGCTGAAAGCGGAGCTCGCGTTAAGGAGCTTCAAGTGGTGCCAGGTGCTGATCATAATTCTTTGATCAGTATTGGCGGAAAATATTATTTCATGGCTATTCAGCAATTTGTAGCAAAAGTGACTGGGGACTCGGACTGGCGGAATCGCAGGAGAAAATTTAAGCAGGACCGAACTGTTGTTGAGTAGGATACAGGAGTAAGGTCAGAAAAAATCAGGAGATATCTGTCAACTGGTGTGGCTCCGGCAGGGAAAATATTTGTTGTAATATGTTGAAAATGATCGAAGAATATGGGGAATGAAAAACGGACAGATTGTCTGTCATGGGATGAGTATTTTATGGCTGTTGCTTTGCTTTCTGGACAGCGTTCAAAGGATCCGAGCACACGAGTCGGAGCCTGTGTAGCTGATTCCGGTAATAAGATTGTCGGTGTCGGTTATAATGGTTTTCCCTGGGGATGTTCCGATGATGAACTGCCTTGGAGTCGTGAGGGAAATTATTTGGATACCAAATATCCTTATGTTTGCCACGCTGAATTGAATGCGGTTTTGAACGCGACATCCCGTAATCTTTCCGGCTGTCGAATCTACGTAGCACTCTTTCCTTGCAATGAATGCACCAAGGTGATCATCCAGTCAGGTATCGTAGAAATCATCTACCTCTCTGATAAATATAAGCATACTGATTCTGTGAAGGCATCGAAAATTATGTTGGGAAAATCCGGGGTGCTGTGCAGACAGTTCAAAGCCGAACGTGAAGAAGTTTTGCTTTCATTTTTTTAATATCTTAATGAAACAAAGCAAAAGGCAGAGGGCTTTACTGGCTTGAGTTTTAAGGAGGAAAATATGTGAATAAAGATGATTTGCTTTTATTTGTACGCAGAGTAATATATTTTGAACTTTTGTATCTAGGGAAAAAATATTAAATATTGACCGGAGGGGAAGGTGAAAAATATTTTTTACGCGATTTTGCTTTTGATTTTTCTGGGGGCTGGGGTTGCGCATGCGCAGGCTGCATGGACAGAAGAATTTGTGGAAAATTATGATGAGTTCGGTATGAGTGTGGCTGTGGAAGATGCCTTGAGCGATGATGTGAGCCCGAAGGCGATTCTGACCTTTATCATTAGTAATAGCGAAAAATTTGAAAATAAAAATGGTTTAAAGGCTCTTTACTGCGCTGGTGTTGATAGGGATGCTGTCCGAGAGGCGGCAAATAAACTTGGGATTACTGTTGCAGATATAAGTGCGGCTCTTGAAGAAAGCATTGCGGAGTGCGGAGACAAACAGACTTTAACCGATCGGGATCTTATCGATGATCAGCCGGGGAGTAAGGTTGGGTTAGGTGAACGAGATATTGCTGAGCCTGCGCAGGCCCCTTTAGCTCAGCAGGTCACTCTACCCGTACAGCCTCGACCTGCGAGTCCTTCCGCGCCGTAACTCGTTCTGCCTTTTCGGCGAACGTGCGGAGTCTTCTACTTTTGATACCGTCCTTCGTTAGGACGGAGTGGTCCACCGTTTTTTTTATTTCATGAGGCGAGAGAACATAAATGGATAGTCGGTCTAAAAAATATATGAGCAGTGCGTTGCTTCTGTTGGTAAGCTCACAGGCGAATTTTTCAGGGGCACAGGAATACAATAAGGTCGGGACATCGTCCAACTCTGGTCTGCCCATGGCAACGGTGATATACAATGACCAGATCCAAGCCCAAGGGCCTTCTGTATACAAGGATCAAGGTTTAGTTCTAGATCAGAATCAAGAACAAGGTTCCTCTGTAATACTATCTGAGCCGGAGAACGAGGCGATAAGTAACCAGGGAGAGGTTGAGCAGGAGGAAAGAAATGATTCTAACGGCAGAGTGTTCGGTTATCGAAATGGATATATCCACGCAGCGTTAGGCGTGAACGGCGAATGGACGGACAACTTATATAATACCGAAACGAATAAAGAAGAAAATTTTCTGACGAAAATTTCCCCGTCTGTGTGGTTGACGTGGCCGAGAAGAAGCAGGCGTCCGCTTCAGATAGCTGCAGATAACACGGCAGTAGGGGGACTGCAGTATAGTCAGTCTGAATATGATATTTATAATAAGTTCGAGATATACCTTGCTGGCAAGATGAATCTTATGACGTATTCGGCAGACTCGGAACTTGATCATGCTGAAGGCGGGTTACAGGGGCAGGTGGTGTATAAGCCGTATGAGCGCCTGACTTTTCAGCTTACGGATAATTATTCTCATAGCCAGGATATATTTAATATTGCTGAAGCCACCTCGAAAAACGACCGAGTTTATGATACAAATGTCTTAAAAGCCGGGGTCGATTGGCGGCTTACTGATAAAGTTTCTGCAAAATTAGGGTATACAAATCATTTGCTGTTGTATGATCTTGACCTTAATAACTTCATGGATCGTTCTGATGATGGATTTGATGGGGCTCTTTCCTATGATTATAGCCCTAAAACGAATTTATTTATTGGCGGCTCCCTACTGACGGTTGCTTATGAAGAAAATGATATGCCGGATAATAATAATATTTTTCTGCAAGCAGGGATGAACTGGCAGGCCACTGTGAAGACAGCTTTTATGCTCAAAGCTGGCTATCAGATGGTGGATTATGATGAAGATTGGAACGATAATGGTGCTAAAGCCATTGCTGAGACTTTAAATGACGGGGAAGATACATTTCAATTTGAGGCGCAGGCCATATGGCAGGCAACTCGCAAAAGCAATTTTTTGCTAAACTCGAAGTATAATATTGAACAGTCAGACAGTCAGTACGCCCTGAATAAAACAGTTTGGGCCTCCCGATTGGCCTATGGATATCGATTTACCGGTCGCATCAGAGGGACATTGAATTTTATTTATGAAGATTCTGACTATGCCCAATTTGATGGCAGCTCTCGGCTTGATGAGCGGTGGAATTTTAGCCCAAGCCTTGATTTTGCAGTAAAAAAATGGCTATCATGCTCTCTGTATTACAGTTTTGACAAGAAAGATTCTAATTTTGATGAGCTTGATTACGAAACAAATACCTTGGGTATCGGTGCTCGTGGTTCTTTTTAAGGGTTTCAAGAGAAGAAAAGTGTCTCTATCTGGTTAGTAACCTCTGATAATTTTATGCGAAGCTGGCGAAAGTCATGTTGAAGAAAAGAACAAGCTGTTTAGAACGTAACAGAGCGATATTTAGAATCTTGCTGACCATCATTTTTTTCTTGGTCTCGCTAGCAGTATCTCCTGCCTTGGCTGTTGGCTTGCCCGGTAATACAGCCACAAATAATAAGGCTGATTATGCCATCGGGGCAGGAGATGTCCTTTCTATTAAAGTTTACGATCATGATGAATTAACAGTAAAAGTGCGGGTGTCCGAAGCAGGGACAATCGATTTTCCTTTGATCGGTCAAGTTCATGTCGGTGGTCTCGGGACAACATTAGCAGCAGAACGTATAGAAACTGCTTTGGCCAACGGGTATATTATTGAGCCTCAGGTAACAATTTTTGTAGAACAGTTCAAAAGTAAAAAAGTTATTGTTCTTGGCCCGGTGCATAACCCGGGCCTTGTTGAGTTGAACGGTTCGATAACTTTGCTGGAGTTGATATCTCAAGTTGGTGGGCTAAAAGATAATGCGGGACAAACAGCAACGATTAAAAGACAGGAAAATGGTACGCAGAAAAATATTTCGATTGACCTAGATCGGCTGATACAAACCGGCAACTCACAACAAAATATTCAAATTCAGGGCGGTGATACGGTTTCAATTGCTGAAGGAGCTGTTTGTTTTGTTACCGGTGAGGTCAATCAGCCGGGTGAGTATCCTTGCGGGCGTAACGTGACAGTCCTCAAGGTTGTCTCTCAGGCAGGAAGTTTTACTGAAAAAGCACTTGAATCGGGTATAAAGATTAATCGAACGATCAATGGGAGTAAGCGTATTCTGCAAAATGTCAGCCAGGATACGCTTGTCCAGCCCGATGATGTTATTGTTGTGCCGGAAAGGACAGTAAGTAAGGAAGATGAAATGCTTTGCTTTGTAAGCGGTGAAGTGACTCGACCCGGCGCGTACCCTTGTTCGAGAAATACGAGTATCCTTAAGCTGTTGACCCGAGCGGGCGGTTTTACCGAGAAAGCCCTTGAATCAGGAATTGAGATTAATCGACAGGTTAATGGCCGCAAACGGGTTCTCAAAGCTGTGAGCAAGGATACGTTATTGTTGCCGGAAGATGTTGTTATCGTGCCCGCAAGTGTTGCTAAAAAAACCGCAAATGAAGCAATCTGCTATATCACCGGGCAGGTTAGGAAACCCGGAGCATATCCTTGCGGTAGAAATACTACTGTCTTGAAACTGGTTTCATTAGCAGGTAGTTTTACCGGCATTGCTGCGGAATCGAGTATTGAAATTAATCGTGTGGTCAACGGAACAAAACAGGTTCTGGAAGATGTAGATCTTGACACCTTGCTTAAGCCCGAGGATGTTATTGTTGTACCGGAAAGTTTTTTTTGATACCTTCCCCTTGGGATGAAGAGAAAAGTATGAGCTTCTGATTTTTTTAAACTCGATACAGAAAAATTCGTACAATATTTGTACAACATAACATATATACTGGCCGTTCCTGTCGATCAGTAGGGTCCCTTGCGAAGCTTCAATGGCCAAAACGTCTGCCTTTTCAGCGAGGTATCCATGAAAGACTTCATCAGATACAAAATGAAATTTCCTTTTTTTATTCATAACATCTTATAATGTATCCAGAAGAATCTACAACAGAAAGTGTTCAGCAGACAACTGCAAAGCATTTTGTTGATTATCTCCGTGTTATTCAAAAGCGGAAGTGGTTAGTCCTGACAGTTGCAGTCATAATTTTTCTGACAACGGCATTATTCACCTTTTCAAAAATACCGCTTTACACAGCAACTACTCAGGTTTTGGTTGAAAAAAATCAGGATAAGGGGCGCCTTGAGGGATTATCGACCTATATTGCATGGGATCCTGATTTTAAAGCAACCCAGTTTGAGCTGATACGTAGTTTTAATGTAGCTCTCAGGGTCGTGAAGAATCAGCAGCTTGATACGGAATACAGGCATTATTTTTTAGGAAGCACTTCTGCTTCTACTGGTCGCACCGGATCGCCCGTTGTAGCTTTTTTTTCCAAGGCAGTCTCTTCTGTAAAATCCTTTCTGTCTTCATTAATGAGCTCGGACTCGGCCTTGGATTTTCCCGATGCAACTGATGGAGAAAGTCAGAATAAAATAATACCTCAGAGCAGCTTGCAAAGTGAGGCAGAACAGATTGCCGCTATGATTCAAGGCGCTCTCACGCTTGTCCCTGTGCGCGACACAAAGATCGTCAACATCAGTTGTACGCATCGGGTGCCGGAAATTGCCCAACTTGTTGCTAACGGTATGGTCCAAGCCTATATTGAAGAAACTTTGGATATCAAAACCAGTACAACAAGGCATAGCTTAAATTGGATGACGGTTAAGGCGGATGAGGAAAGGAAAAAATTAGAGGATTCGGAAAGGGCCTTGCAGGAGTACATGCGGAAAAACGATATTGTGACTGTGGAGAATAAATTGACTGTCCTCCCTGAGCGTCTTTCCCGGTTTAGCTCGGAGCTGTCTGCAGCGCAAACCGAGGAGAAAAAACATGCTGCTGTGTATCGTCAGATAAAGGAAGCCGGGAAAAGTGATAAAAAACTTGAGGCTATTCCTTTACTCTCCGATAATAGCGAGTTACAGGCTCTTCGTGGTGAGCTTTTTGCTGCGGAACAGGACATTAGAGAGGTGTCCAAAAGATACGGTGAAAAGCATCCGATGATGATAAAAGCCCGGGCAGATCAGAAAATCTTGCAAAAAAAGAAGCGAGTGGAGATTGAGCGGGTTATCGCGGTCGCCAAAAATAGCTATGAACTTGCCAAAACTCGGGTCAGAGATTTGACCAAGATGATGAAAGAAACAAAGGCGGAAATGTTGAATATGAACGAGCGGTTTGTTCAGTATACTGTTCTGAATCGAGATAAGGAGATGAACCGGACAGTATACGATGCATTGTCCAGCAGCATAAAAAAAACCAATGTCACAGCTCAGGCTATGGATATTAGAATCTGGGCGATCAAAAAGGCTGATCTTCCTCTTGCTCCCTCAACACCGAACAAAAAGAAAAATTTGGTACTCGGGTTAGTTATTGGTCTGAGTGCTGGGATCGCCTTGGCCTTTTTTCTTGATTATCTCGACAACACGGTCTCCGCTGGCAAAGAGCTGGAAAAAAGGTACGGCCTGACCGTTCTCGGTGCAGTAGAAGATCTTTCGAAAAATAATAATAATATCGAATCGTTTATCCAGGATAATCCTCTTTCAGCATTTACAGAGAGTTACAGGTTGATACGCTCCAGCCTACTCCTTTCTACCCCAGATCATCCGCCGCGCACCCTCCTTATTACCAGTATGATGCAGCAAGAGGGAAAAAGTACCACGACTAAAAATCTTGCCTATATTTTAGCACAAAATGAGAAAAAAGTTTTAATCGTCGACTGCGATATGCGGCGCCCAAGGCAACATTCTATGTTTGAAGTGGATAATTCCTATGGCCTGAGTAATTATCTTTCAGGCAACACGGATGAACAGCAACCGAGCTTGATTAAACAATTGCCGGACAGCAAAATTTCGGTGCTCCCCTCCGGTCCGATTCCCCCGAATCCTGCAGAGTTGCTGGGGTCAAGGAGGATGAAGACCTTGCTGGAAAAGTCAATAGAACGGTTTGATTTTGTCCTTCTTGATTCCCCGCCGGTGCAGCAGGTGACAGATGGTCTTTTGTTAGCCGGTCTTGTCGATGGTACAGTTACTGTCCTTCGCTCTGGAAGTACCACCTTTGATATGCTGGATAGCGGCATAAAAAAATTACGAGAAAGTCAGGCCCAACTACTGGGGTTTGTCCTTAATCGCGTGACAAAAAAACATGCTGGTCATGGGTATTACGGATATTACTCGTACTATTCGCGTAAAGGGAAGGGTGGGTATTATACGGAACAGAACAAGGGCTAAGGAACAGGAGAGGCGGGGGGAGAAAAAAGGTGGGAAGAGTGGAGCCGCTGCTTTCTTTCTCTTTCTGCTCACGCTGTTTTTTGCCCCTCTTGCCTTTGGGACGACAGAAACGTGGTCAATGATCACGGTGGAGTTGCTTATTGCTCTTACCGGAATCTTTTATTTTTCCCCGCATCCCAGAGGGAAATCAGTATGCTATTATCCAGCATACTATCGAGTTCCGGGTTTTCTTCCGCTGTTGTTGTTGATTGCCTGGATATTTTTTCAAACCCTTCCCCTGCCTTTTCCTGTTGTCCGCGTTATTGCTCCGAATGTTTTTCAGGCTTATCAACTAGGCCTTGACCTTCCCCATCTGAGTTTCTTCGATAATTGGATTCCACTGACTGTCAATCGTAAGGCAACCCTGCTGGAGGTATTTCGGGTCACTTCATACGCGATTTTTTATTTGGTAACCGTCCAACTGCTCACCAGCAGTAGGAGGCTATTGATAACGGTTAAGGCCGTCAGTGGATTAACGGTTTGTATTGCTTTCCTTTCTATTCTGCAAAGAATAACAGCACCTGATACTCTTTTCTGGTTTCGTCAATTGACTGAAGGAAAAACAGCCTTCGGTCCTTGGGTGTATAAGAATCACTATGCGGGCTTCATGGTTATGCTCTGTCCGCTTGTGCTGTCGCAATTTTTACTCCATCGTTCTCCACTGGAACGTGTAGAAACACTCAGAGAAAGGGTTCTTGCCTTTTTTTCGGAAAACGAAGCTACGGCCCACCTTTTTTGGGGTTTTGGTAGCATTGTCATTCTCGCCTCAATTTTTCTTACCCAGTCACGTGGTGGAATCCTCAGTATCATCTGCGGGGTATTGCTCTTTTTTTTTCTGATTGCCCGACACCAGGGAAAGGTAAGGAAACTCCCTCTCCTTTTTCTTCTAACCGGATTATTGATTATCGTGGGGTGGTATAGCTGGGAGCCTATATTAGAGCGCTTCAGTATTATTATTGATAGTGAAACTGGAGATATAAAGGATGATCGACTGCTGATCTGGGCAGGCGCCCTGAAGATAATATCTGCTTTTACTCTGACTGGAAGTGGTTTTGGAACCTTTGTGGATATTTTTCCTGGCTATAAGACCCTCCCTGATGATCTTCTGTATGAACACGCTCATAATGATTTTTTGGAGTTGCTCACTGATGGTGGCTTGATTGCCGGTGGACTAGGTTTGTGGTTTATCCTAAGCGTATTACAAGCAGGATATAGGCAAATCCGTTTACGGCAGGATAGTGTCTCTGTTTTTCTTGCAATTGGTGCATTCAGCGGTCTTGCCGGGCTCCTCGTGTACAGCATATTTGATTTTAATCTTCATAATGGAGCAAACGGACTGTATTTTGCTTTTTTTTGCGGTCTGCTGGTATCAGCCGGGAATACCCGAAGGTATTATCAGAATTCTTCCACCTTGCTGGTTCCGATTACCTCAGATCTGCGAATGAGAGGAGCGACTTTTATAGCTTTGCTTGTTTTTTTCTGTGCAACCTTATTTGTCCAAGGGAGAATTGCCTTGGCTGAAAGATATTACCAGCGGGCAAAGCTGGTTGCCTCACTGTCCAGCTTATCATCGGTTGTCAAAAAAGAAAAAATGATCGGCTTACTTAAAGAAGCCAAAAAGAATGATCCCTTGACCGGATTGTATGCATACGCTCTGGCAAACATGAGAGGATTACAACAAAAAAATAAGGAAGCTCTTTCTTTATTCTCAGAAGCTGTGCTGCGGCAGCCTATGAATTTTTCTTATCTGCAACAGCTTGGCTATCTGATTGCCCCTACTGATCCTGGCCGAGCGCAGAGTTTGATGGAAATCGGCTATAGAAGGGCTGAACAAAAGGTTCTCGCTTTTCAGGCATGGGCGGAGTTTGAGCTTTCTCGTCATTCCAGGCAAAAGGGGTTGGAGAGATTGAGAAAAGAGCTTGATCAGGATTTCAGACTTTTGCTTTCTCTTTATCCTCTGCTGAGTAAGTATCAGCTTGATAAAAAAGAACTAGTCCTAATCCTGCCGGAGCAGATATCTGCCTGGATGGGCCTTTGGGATCAAATGAAGAAGGAGGGCAGAACCGAAGAGTATGCCTTTGTTTTGGAGTACGCATTTAATTTTATCGGCAATGACCCCAAAGTGCATTTTCGGTATTTTATCGAGGCGGCCCGTTATTATCGAACGAAAAATAAAGAGGCAAAGGCGATAGGGGTGCTGCGACGTGGTATTAGGCACTTGCCAAATTATGGACCTTTTCATATCCTTCTCGGTGATATATATATAAAAAAAGGTAATAAGGAGCAGGCGGTGAAAGCGTACGAACAGGCTTTACTGCTTGATCCTAAAAATGAGAGGCTGCAACAGAGAGTCCAGACATTGCAACAGGAACGGTAATACGGCACGCCGACAGAGAGAAGATTGTTGCTGGAAAATATAAAAACCTGTAAGATAAATCACTTTGTATGAGTGGGAAAAGTATCTTAATAGAAGAATCATATTGTTAAAATGATTTGAAGGTAGGGGCTGTCGATGGAATACCATTTGATTTCTCAGGGGCGTTTATTTACCGGAGCCAAGGAAAAGGACTGTATTGTGATGATACAGCGTATCACCAAGTTGTCTGAGGAGCAGGTGCGGAAGACGCTGTTGAATGGGCGCCCTCGTAAGCTCTTCAGTTCCGATGATAAGGCAAAAGTAGAAAAATTTTCTCAAGCCTACCGTAAGGCTGGTTTGGATGTGCGAATAGAGAAGAAAAGATAATTCAACGTGTGGATAAGCTGAATTAATTGTTTTTCCCTTATTCAGCAAAAGGACGGGATATATATCGATGGATATTGCGGAGTTTGGTTGCTATAATTCCGAATTATTAAAGATGTATTCTGATGAGAGAGAAAAGACCGCAAGCGTAAGCAAGCGGTCTTTTTTTATGCCCTGTCATTCTTTGCCTTCCAGAGAATAAAAAAATCAAAAACACCAGGAGGTTTGAACTGTTGAACCGACCTTGCTTTTATAAGTGAAAAACTGTAAACTGGGTCATATGTAAACAGTGTTGATCCTAATTCATGTCCCGCCCAAAAAACGACAGAAGACGAGCGTAAGCGGCTTTGTCGAACAAACTGAAAATTCTTACTGTTATGTCTATTATGAAACATTATAAAGTTTTTCTTTCTTTTTTTATTATCAGCGTGCTCTCAGGCACCCAGGCAATGTCTTTTCAAGAAGCAGGTTGTGGTGCTGGCGATTGCCGAGACTGTCATTCCGTTAATCGAGATGAGGTCGCCCGTTTGCTTAAAGGTAAGGTTACTGAAGTTTTGGATGTTAAGCGTAGCGAAGTTCCTGGGCTTTGGGATGTTGAAGCGGTTTATAATGGTCAGAAACTTCCCTTTTATCTTGATTTCTCTAAAAGCTATCTGATCAGCGGTAACGTGATCAGGCTAAAGAGTAATGAAAATGTGACTCAAGAAAATTTTGTTAAAATGAACAAGGTGGATCGTTCAAAAATCCCTTTGGATGATGCCCTTGTTCTGGGTGACTCTGCGGCGGAAAATAAGATCATTGTTTTTGATGATCCAGAGTGTACCTACTGTAGTAAACTCCATTCGGAGATGAAAAAAGTTGTTGAGCAGCGCCCAGATATTGCTTTTTTTATTAAAATGTTTCCCTTGGCTATGCACCCTAATGCCAAGTCTAAGGCGCAAACTATCGTCTGTGCTCGCTTGAAAGGAGAAAATAACAAGGCTATAGAGCTCCTGGAAAAAAGTCTGTCTAAAAAGCCTCTGCCCGCACCGGATTGCAAGAGTGATGTGGTTGATAAAAATATAGCTTTAGCCAAAGAAATTTACATAGCCTCCACGCCGACCTTGATTATGCCTGACGGACGAGTTCTCCCTGGATTTAAAAAAGCAGATCAGATTATATTCTCCCTTAAGGAGAAGGAGAAGGAGAAGGAGAAGGAGAAGGAGAAGAAATAATTCTGACTATATTGTTATCCATTTTCTCCTGAGCCTGAGTTGTCTGGAAAGGCTCAGGAGAAGAGCACTTTTTTAGGAACGACATATGTTAACTGGCCCTAACTTCTGCACCTGAGTACGCCGTAAGAACAGCCAGCCCGGTCCGGGACGGCAAAAAAACACGGCGACTTTGTTCCTGCCTGTCATGCCTTGATCTTACAGCCTTGATAATTATTCTCCAAGGTATGCTTCTTTTTTTTCGGTACATCAGGCGAACAACGGGTCGTCTGAATAAATTTATTTTACTGTACTGACATCTTTTCTTCTGTCCGTAAAACGAAGGAGGTAAAGCGCTGTCGGATTGTCGGTAACCACGAGAAGGAGCTCCAATCATGCTGGAAATTCATCAAACCAGGAATCTTGTGAAGCAGTTCGAAACCATGCGTAAGGGTGGAAAAAAAGAACGGGATATCTTGCTGCGGGCTGAGACCATTATGACCCGTTTGCAACAGAATCCTTTGGATGAAAAAGCAGAATGTAGGCGTACTTATAACGGAGAATTTCGCCTTAAAGATTGCCGTAAATACAGCCTGTCCTGCGGGTTTCGTTTGATTGGCCTGAAACGGGAAAGTCGTCTGATTTTTACCTTTATCGGCAGCCACGATGACTGTCAACGCTGGATAGAGAATAATCGTTCATGCCTTGATGAAATCGAATCTGTTTCTCTGTCTCTTGCTTCCGTAGGATTTGTGAACGGATTGGAAATGGAGGATATTTCTTCTTCTCGTCGTTCAGATGAGGATGAGGATGAGGATGAATATGAGGTACAACTCATGGAACAGGTTGATGAGCATCTGTTGCGTGAGGTTTTTCCGGCCTTTGCAAGGGAATCTGTCTGAGGAAATAGACAGGTTGTCGGTTTGAACCGGTATCTGTAAGGGCACGGCGTGCCGTGCCCCTATGTACCTATTTCTCAGTCCCTTGACCCTTCTCCACCGCCCCGGCGATCAGTAGACCCTTTAGGTGGTCGGTCCGGTCGGAGAAAAAGACGATCTCCGTCCTTTTCTTGGACGCAAGTACCTGTGACAATTTCTCCCTGAGGGGCAGTGAGCTCAGCTTGGTCTCCGTTCTTTTTTCCTTCACAGGCAGTGTATGCCTCTGGTGGCGGCTGGTGATGTCGTCCTTCCCGTCCTTCCCGTCCTTCTCCACGTCGTGAATCATCGGCGGCAAAAGCATGAACCGAGCAGATGCTCAACAGGGCCAGAACGAAAATTGCGGTTTGTTTTTTCATGATGCTCTCCTTGAATAATGAGGTGATTTGAGGGTATAAGGCAGAAAAATAATTATGAGGCATGATTTGCCTCTGCGTCAGCCTTCTTCTTGCTCTTTCTGCTTTTTTTATACCCTGCCGAGGTGACAGGAGAGACAGCGGAAAAATGAAAAGATTGTCATCTGTCCGATTTTTTTGTAAGAGATATATGTTATCTTAATCTATACGGGATAATTTGAGCCGATTTTTTGTCGTGTATCGCATGGGTATTTTTTGGGGAAACCGGGGAGCTTAAATGTCGTTGTCGTCTAAAAAGAGGGTAGCCTTGCTTTGATGCTCAAAGCTATTTTTTTTCTGTATAACGATCGTCACATTTACACATTTTCATGCATTGGCCGCTACCATCGCACCGTTCACTGAAGAGAAATTTTTTTTCGCCGCTCAGATAAAAACCACCACAGCCGCCGCTGCAGCTGCATTTTGTGTGCTCCTGCATAAAATCAACGGTCATGCTGCCGCAGGATGCGATCAGGTCACGGTTTATAATAAAGCGAAGATCCATAAAATCAAAGATATGGTCATCTTTCTTGACTTGATCCACGCAAATTTTGAGGTGGGGCCCGGAACAGCAGCCTCCTTGTACATATATTCGGATTGCGGTATCGACGTTGTTGCGATTGGGAATCTGTTCTCTGAGGGCTTCAAGAGCTTGTTCTGTTACATTCAGCATGCGATGTCACCTTTTTGTGAATTAGAGGGATAAAATATTCCATTATTGTTGGTTAGGTAAAAAATCAGAATCTGCTTTTTGGGCGACGCTAGCTCAATGGCTTGCTATATGACGAAAAGAAATTTGAGACTTTTTACGAATAGATCATTCTTAAGCATGTTAAAGGAAATATACAAGTGCCACAAATCATGACTTTTGCTTGTTGTTACTGTATTCTGCTTATTAACAAATTGTTTTTTTGTGTAATGCTGAATAGCAGGAGGAATTGTTAGGAAACCGTTAGGGAAATATCAAGACGAGATAGGGGGGTATTTTTATGCGTTCGAGTTGATCAGTTATAAGCGTCGCTTGGTTTGAATCTTTTATAATTTTAACGAAATCGAACTCTTAAAAGTAGTATATGACGAAAAACTCACTGTCTGTGAACTATAACCCGGAGCACCTATGTCCGCCATTAAGCTTGTTTTATACGTTTTCCTTTTTACCTTGCTGACGGCCTGCGCAGTACCGCCCCCTCCTATTCAAGTGCAGATTCCGGACCATCCCATCGACTATTTACGTGAAGTTAAACCGCTACTGGATAAACGTTGTGTGGTCTGCCATTCCTGCTATAATTCTCCCTGTCAACTGAAGCTTAGTTCTTACGAAGGGTTAGACCGAGGAGCGAGTCAAGAGGCCATCTATAATGCTCAACGCCTGAAGACTATGGATCCCACCCGGCTCTTTTTTGATGCCCGGATAACCGAGGAGTGGCGGGACAAGGGCTTTTATACGGTAACAGAGAATACTGCTGAATATGGTTTTAATGATTCTATACTTTTACAGTTGCTTGCCCATAAGATGGAATACCCAGAGAGCAGCGGTGAATATCAGCCCGAGGCGAAAGACTTGACCTGTGCTGAAAACGGGAATGAGTTGGGCAGTTATCTGGACAAACATCCGAATCGAGGGATGCCTTTTGGGTTTCCTCCATTAACGAAGGAAGAGTTTGGCCTGATAGCCGGTTGGCTGGCCCAGGGCGGGAAAGGGCCGACTCCAGAGCAGCAAGAGGAACTCACTGTCCCTAAAACGGCGGATCAGACCCAGATAGAACGTTGGGAAGCCTTTCTGAATATGGTTGATCCAAAGCACAGGATGACGTCTCGTTATCTCTACGAGCATTACTTTTTGGCCCACATCAAGTTTGAGACCGATACGGATGAATATTATGAGCTGGTTCGGTCCAGGACTCCACCAGGCCAGCCTATTGATCTGATTGCCACGGTACGACCCTATGATGATCCAGAAACCGATACCTTTTATTATCGTTTTCGGAAAATTCATTCGACGATTGTCCATAAAACTCATATGGTGGTCCATTTCGACTGCTGGATGCTGGCACGCTTCAAAGCATTATTTATTGCACCGAAATGGTTACAGGAGCCGCATCTTGTTGGTTATGGAACCGAGCTCAGTGCCAATCCCTTTGTTGCTTTTGAACAGATCCCGGCTGCTTCTCGATATCGTTTTCTCCTGGATAATGCGCATTATATTATTATGACTTT
Source organism: Candidatus Electrothrix laxa (assembly GCA_942492895.1). Taxonomy (GTDB): domain Bacteria; phylum Desulfobacterota; class Desulfobulbia; order Desulfobulbales; family Desulfobulbaceae; genus Electrothrix; species Electrothrix laxa. The sequence goes on along the minus strand of OW818652.1, from coordinate 1,717,145 downwards.
CATTCGAGGACCGGTCTGTCGAGGGCAGGTTGCGCTCAATGTGATCCACGATCATTTCTGGGTGATGTTTCTTGATCCTGAGTTTGATTTGAGCGTCAAGTATCCTGGTTTCCTCCGTATGAATCAGGATAATCTGATCATGCCCATTGAGCGAGGCTCTGAATTTTCCATCGGCAGACTATTCAATGATATACTTAATAATGAATATCACCAGGCCTCGCTGCGCTATCTTCGTTCTAGGCAGGATTTTTATACAGCCAATTATGACAAAGGGCTGGGCTATAAGGCGATCTGGAAAGGAGAGCGGGTAAAAGATGCGCCTCTGCTGACAGTTTATCGCCATTTTGATAGCGCATCCGTGCATCGCGGCGTCCTGGGCAGCCTGCCCCGCACGCTTTGGGTTATTGATTATCCTTTGCTTGAGCGGATTTATTATTCTTTGGTTGCGGGCTTTGATGTGTACGGCAATGTGGGCCATCAGACAGCAGTGCGCCTATATATGGATAAGTTGCGTCAGGAAGGGGAGCTCGGTTTTCTCAACTTCATGCCGGTGGAACAACGGATCGAGATACAGCAGTCCTGGTACATCGGTGCTAAACGCACCCGGCTTGACGCCACAGCTCCATTTATGCCTGCTGCGATTTCCTTTACTTCGGATGATCCGAAAAGAGAGTTTATCGAGCATGTCGTTCGTGACGATATCCCGGCCTCAGCAGGAATGCGCTTTGACCCGATAAACTATCTCAAGGCTGAAGAGACCTATCCGCAAATACCTTTTCGTTTGGAAACAGATGAGGATATTCTGAGAGGATTTCGCTCAGTGACCGGGCCGAATTCGGCGTTGCTGTCGTACTTTAATAATTATAATGCCAATCTAGCTTTTATACGCATAGAACGCGATAACAGGCCGGATGCCTGTTTTACCATAGTGGTGAATCGCTGGCATGATAATGTCTCCTATTTTGCTATGCTCCTTGAAAAAAGAGTATTGGATTCTTCAAAAGACAGTATGGATATTCTGCCCGGTTTTGTCGGATCATATCCGAATTATTTTTTCAAAATACATGAAAAAGATCTCCCTGATTTTTTAACGTTGCTGGCCAGTCAAGGGAAAGTGAACGAGACAGAGGTCGACCGATTTGTCAGGTATGGTATCAATCGGGCTAACCCTGAATTTTGGCAGGAGTATGATTGGTTTCAGCGGCGCTTTTTTCAAGAACAACCGGTCGAGGCAGGACTTTTTGATTTGAATCGCTATTATCCGCTGGCGCGAATCCGGCAGTAAAATACGTTTTTTTTGCACAGACTTCCTTTGCGTCACCTTTTTTTCTTCGATATGACGGTGCATTGCGACTCGTGAAGTTTTTTATTGCTTTTCGAGTGGTCGGAGTTACAATGCAAGCCTTGCAAATATGACATAAATGTCATATTGCATCCTGACCTCTGTTGCTTTACGGGTAGTTATATTAGACTTTGTGTCGAACAGGAGGGTCAGGCTGCACATTGTGAGACCCGCCTTGAGAGGCGGATGATTTATTTCTTCAAAGGCGATTGCCCCGGGAAGATTGCTGACTCGCCTTGTTTCCCCTTACAGTTTATCTTTTTAGATGGAGAATATTATGAGTTCATGCGGTTCATGTGAGAGTGAGGACCATTCGAAGTGCCACTCTGCCGATGCACACGTTGCCCAACAGGATATTGCTATTACCCGTTCGCTTGGTAAAATCAGACATAAAATTTTAGTTATGAGCGGTAAGGGGGGCGTTGGCAAATCTACAGTTGCTGTTAATCTCGCCTTGGGGCTTGCTAAAAAGGGGTATAAAGTCGGCCTGATGGATGTCGATCTGCACGGGCCGGATATCTGCCGGATGCTTGATTTAACACAATCTTTGGAGCCTCGTGAGTCAGCAAATTCTTTGATTCCGCCGTTAATTTATAACGAGAATGTGAAAGTGGTTTCCCTAGAATATATGATGAAGGACAGGGATGAGGCTATTATCTGGCGCGGCCCGCTAAAAATCCAGGCTATTCGTCAGTTTGTCGCGGATATGGACTGGGGTGTTCTGGACTATCTTGTTGTTGACGCCCCTCCGGGAACTGGTGATGAGCCCTTGTCGGTGGCCCAAACCATTCCCAATGTGCAGGCCGTGGTTGTCACAACCCCTCAGGCTGTGGCCTTGGCTGATGTGCGCAAATCCATAAATTTTTGCAAGACCGTTGAAATGCCCATTGCCGGGGTGGTAGAAAATATGTCCGGTTTTATCTGTCCTCATTGCGAAGAAACCGTAGATATTTTTAGTTCCGGGGGGGGGGAAAAGACCGCTCGTGACTTTGAGTTACCCTTTCTCGGCAGAGTACCTATGGATCCACGAGTGGTTGTCGGCGGCGACAGCGGGAAGCCTTATCTTTCCTCTGATGAGGACAGCCCGGCCGTGCAGGCTTTTGCCGCTGTGGTGGAAGCCATTGAACGACGCCTGCCAATCAACAAGTCAGAAGAAGGTTTAAAGCTCGCAACTGGTTTGCAGAACGCCACTGTATCCACTGGCGGCTGCGGTTGCGGCGATGGTGGGTGTAATCCGAATACATGTGATTGCTGAGTCCACGGTAGGCTGTTTATAAAAAGCTTTTTTATAATCTGAAGTACAACCTGAAGCCGGACTGGAATCATCGGAAATGGCTTCAGGTTGATCCCTATTCATCTGAATTGAAGAGAACAGACCTCCTTACCATGAGAATACAACAGCTGACAGTCGGCATGATGAGCGTTTGCTGCTATATTGTTTCCTGTGAAAAAACAGGAAAGGCAGCAGTCATTGATCCGGGCGGAGATGAAAAGAAAATACTCGCCGCCTGTAAAGAGCATGATCTTGATGTGGTATATATTATTAATACTCACGGGCACCCTGACCATGTCTGCTGCAACGGGCCTATTCAACAGGCCACAGGGGCACAGATTATTATGCACCGGTCGGATGCTGAATTTTTCAGCACTGCAGACGCAAAGAGCTATTTTTCTATGCTCGGACTGCCAGAATCACCTCCGGCAGATATTTTGGTTGAAGACGGTGAGAAAATCACTATAGGCGAGGAAATACTGACCGTGATTCATACTCCGGGGCATTCTCCAGGTGGGGTATGTCTTCATAATAAAAAGGATTGTTTTACAGGTGATACCCTTTTTGTCGGAGGGGTCGGGCGTACTGATTTCCCCGGCGGTTCCATGCCAGAGCTCTCTCTGTCCATCCGGGAACGTCTGCTGACTTTACCTTCTGAAACCGTTGTCTGGCCCGGGCATGGCTACGGCGGTTTTCAATCGACCATCGGGGATGAGGCGGAAGGAAATCCTTATTTCTAAGAAGGTCTAGATGTTTTTCGGAGCAAGGTGAGCTGCAAACTTATGAAGGGTTGTTAGAGCTTTTTTGATACCCCAAAGTAGAATTCAGAAGAATTTTATGAGCCCGATAATAACGTCCATAGCCGGATTGGCAGCCACCTTGACCGGGGCCTGCGCTATGCTTCTGATGCTGGAACTGCGGGGCAATCCAAGGAAGGATAGCCAGTCCAATCAGCGTTTGATTAAGGCGCACAAGGTGACAGGGTATATCTTTATCTCCTTTTTTATCATTATCTTATCGGTAATGCTTTCCAAGGCCGGAACCTACCAGGAAGAGTTTTCTCCAAGGACCATCCTCCATATTTCGCTGGCGCTTCTGGTTATTCCGCTTCTTTTTTTTAAAATCCTTATTATTCGACGTTTTAAACGATTTGAGAAACAGGTTCCAGGTATCGGACTGGCTGTCTTTACGGCGCTTTTTTTGCTTAACAGTATGACTGCTGGCTATTATTTTCTTCATCAGGGAGATGTTAGGAAATTATCTCTATCTGAAGAAGATGTAGCTGTGCTGGATGAGAATAAAGGGCAAAAATTGGTGGCGCAAAAATGTGGAAAATGCCATACCTTAGAGCGGGTTTTCAAGGCCCTTAAAACTGATCAGGGCTGGACAGAAACTGTTAATCGTATGATATCCTTTGATTCGCCAAATATTAGAGAAGACCAAGGGAAACAAATCCTTAACTATCTTATCAATCAACAGAAACGGCAGAGAAAATTATCTTTCAAGGTTTCAGGAACTCAGGGAGAGATTGGGAGGAATATGGTTGATCAGAAATGTTCCTTTTGTCACGGATTGGATAGGATTTATATGGCGGACAAAACGACTGAAGAATGGGTTGAAGTTGTCGGGAATATGATTGGGTATTCCGAACAGGCAGAGTTTATGAGCCCACAAGAAAAAGAGTCTGTTATTGATTTTTTGTCCAGCCGGAGTTCCTCTGGTTCGGAGAAGGAAAAATGATCGGGGTGGTACTATAGTGAATACCGTTGGGAGCAAACAAAAACTGTTTTTATGCTGTGTCAGCTGTACCGCTGTTGTTTTGTCGCTGATGTTAGCGGCCTCTTCTTTTGCGTATGAGAAAGAAATTAATGCGCTATCCGCTGCAATGGCGGAAAAGATTGTCAGGGCGGACAGAACCTCTGTGGCGGTGGTTGATTTTACCGATCTTGAAGGCAATGTGACACAACTTGGGCGGTTTATTGCCGAAGAATTTTCCACGGCCCTTGCCGGGGCTGGCAAAGGTTTCAAGGTGGTGGACAGAACCCATCTGAACAGCATTGTCAAAGAAAACAAGCTGTCGGTAACCGGACTGATTGACCCTGAAACGGCGCGGAAATTAGGACAGATTATCGGGGTTCAGGCGTTGATTACGGGAACGCTGACGCCGTTCGGGGATACTGTGCGGGTTGCGGTTAAGGTTTTGGATACGGCCACGGCTGAGATTATTGATGCGATAAGGGGTAATATTGCAAAGACGGAAGCTGTCAATACTTTGCTTACGACGAGCCTGACATTAGGCTCCCCTCCTGTACCCCCGGAAGGAAAACAGGGCGAATTTTTGCAGACTATTGAAGCCAGAGGGTTTAGCTTTCACCTTGTGAGTAGTAAAATATCAAATGGAACCGTAATATTCTCTCTTTTAATAAATAGTCTTGAAAAGAGTAAAGAGCTAGGCATGTTTAAATCTAGATTCATTGATTCTGAAGGGAATGAATACAAAGGGAATGAAGTTAAAATAGGCAGCCATTCTCACTGGGGTCATGTAAGTAGTGATTTAATCGCAGATATTCCCGTCAAGGCAAGTCTTACTTTCAACGGTGTGTCACAAAAAATAAAAAGGGTAGCATTGCTTGACGTTCATTGCTCTGGATTTAATGTTCAATTTCGAAATATTCTTTTGTCCAACCGAACAAAATGAGCAATAACAGCATAAGTTGGGACAAAAGTCAGATTGTTGCATTAATCGCTCTGGTTGTTGCCGTCTTGACTCTGGTGGCAACATTTACCGTTCCGGAAATCAGGGTGTTCTTTGGCTTAGAGAAAAAAACTGCATCTCCGTTGTCCGAGGTAGTGCCGTCAACTGTACAATATCCACAGCCGGAACAACTCGAAGTCAGGGAGAAAATAGTTGAAATAGCAGTGCCATCCGGCCCGGCTCGGTACACCATTAGCGAGAGCCAACCTCAATTTATTGAAGCTGCCCAAACTAACCTGTCTGTCGTTTTTCATGACGTGTTAGGAGAAAAAGTAGCCAGTCTCACCATCGCACCCGCCGGTAAAGCATCTTCAACCCATGCCGTGCTGGCTGGATATACACAGGAATTCACCTCCTCAGCCGGTGCTTTTCTTGTGCAGATTCTGCATGTTGATTACGAAGGAAAAAATATTGAAATTCAGGTAACAAAAAATAGAGAATTCAGCTCAGATGACAAAGAAAGCAGTAATTGAAATCCTCCTGCATAATGCGTTGGTAAGAGAAGGGGAAATGGCCGACTCTCTTTATGGGTATGATATGGAGGAGCATATTGATTATTGGTATCAGGGTTTGATAAAAGATAAGGAAGATTTTGTAGTTATTGTCAACGAAAACTCCGGTCATGTGGCGATGGTTCTGATTACACCTGATAAAAAGTTGTATATAAATGAGGATGGTCGGAAGAAACTTCAGAGAATATGGCCGAAAACATATGATGACAATATGAAGCGTTTGATTCCGAAGATAGCCGATGACTTGGTAAATGATATTATTTCGGTGAATGGCGTAAAAATTATGCAGCCGGTTGAATTTAACTGATAATGCTTCAGTTCCGAATCCATTTTAAAACAGTTTCTGACAATGCGAATTGCACATAACCTAAAAGCAGAGATAAGGAGGATGTTGCTATGAATAGCTGGAAAATGTATGCAAGGCCGGTCTTCGGTGCTGTACTGTTAGCCTCCCTGATACTGACAGCTCCTTTGTCAGCTGTAACAGCGGAGGAGAGCGTCGAGCCAAGCGATACTGCTGGAAAAGCTTTAGTTGAAAAGAAATGCTCTGTTTGTCACAGTGTAGACAGGGCTTACGGGGCAAACAAGAATCATTCGGAGTGGACGCAGACCGTAGAAAAGATGATGCGCTATTCAGACCGGATGGATTTTTTGAATCAGCAGGAAAAAAAGATTGTTATTGATTTTTTGGCCAATCGGAAGAGTTCGCAGGCTGACAGTGAAAAATAAACAGAAATATTTATGCGTGAAATAATCCTCGGCACTGCCGGCCATGTCGACCACGGCAAAACAAGTCTGATCCGGGCCTTGACCGGTATTGAAACCGACCGGTTGAAGGAAGAAAAAAAGCGGGGTATTACCATTGAGCTGGGCTTTGCCTATATTGATCTTGCTTGCGGGCATCGCCTGGGAATTGTTGATGTGCCAGGCCATGAAAAATTTGTCCGCAATATGGTGGCCGGAGCCTCAGGCATGGACATGGTGGCCTTTATCGTTGCGGCGGACGAGGGGATCATGCCCCAAACCAGGGAGCATTTTGACATCTGCAAACTGCTCGGCGTGAAAGACGGCCTCATCATTCTGACCAAAAAAGATATGGTCGAGAAAGAATGGCTGGAAATGGTGGAGGAAGAGGTCAGGGATTTTTTTGTAGACAGTTTTCTGGAAGAGGCCCCGATTCTGACAGTCTCTTCCGCCACCGGTGAGGGTATCGACGCAGTGAAAGCGGTGCTGGATGAAAAGGTCCGCACAATCAATTTCCAGGAGGAATTCGGGCCATTTCGTTTAGCGGTAGATCGGGTATTCTCCATGAAGGGGTTCGGGACCGTGATCACCGGCTCCTCTCTTTCCGGGCGGATTGCAGTGGGTGAAGACCTGATGTTTTATCCGGGTGGGCTGACCGCCAAGATCCGGGGAATTCAGGTACACGGCAAAGAGCAGGAGGTTGTCGAGGCCGGGCATCGTACGGCTATCAACCTGCAAGGTATTGAAAAAGAGGAGATCAATCGGGGCGATCTTGCAGCCACCCCCGGCACCATGCAATCCTCAACCCTGCTGGATGCGGATTTTCATTTTCTGGCTCATAATTCGCGAAAATTGAAGAACAGGACACAGGTACGTCTGCATGTGGGTACCCGTGAAATCCTTGCTCGTGTGATTTTGATGGAAAAGGATACAGTAGAGCCGGGAGAAAATGCCGATATCCAGCTCATCGTCCAGGATCCTGTAGCAGTCTGGCCCGGCGATCGCTTTGTCCTGCGCAGTTATTCGCCGGTTGCAACCTTGGGCGGCGGGGTGATTCTCAATAATGCACCGCCAAAGAGGAAACGCAGCACGGAACGTGACAGAGAACGTAATCATACTGTTTTTTCCATTTACAAGGCAGGTAACGATGGGGCCGACGGGGCTGGTATTATTGCAAAGATGCTCCTCTTTCTCGAAGAAAGCGGAATACAGGGGATTACAGCGGATCAGCTTTCTACTCGTTTGGGATTATTTGGCAAAAAGCTGAAAAAACAACTTCAGGGTCCTGTGTCCGCGAAAAAAGTATTGGTGGTGGAATCGGAAAGTCAGCGTCTGCTTGCAGCACTGGTGGTTGAGCAGCTGAATCAGTCCATCCTTGATCTGTTGGAACAATATCATAAGGATAATCCGCTGAAGACCGGTTTGGCGCGGGAGGAAATACGTTCCCGGCTCAAACCGCCAGTGGATCAGAAGATGTTTCAGTATATGATGACCGGCCTTGCCAAAAACGGCCTTATTGTTCAGGAAGGGGCTGAGGTACGCCTGAGCACCCATGAGGTGACCCTGCAGGTTGACGAACAGGACATGCAGGAAAAAATAGGCAGGCTATACAAGGACGCGGGTTTACGTCCACCTAATTTGAAGGATGTATTGGCCTTGTTTGCGGAATTCCCGGAAAAGCAAATTCGCCAGGTCATTGATTTGCTGCTGCAGAACAGTACCTTGATAAAGATCAATGAGGCTTTATTCTTCCATGCTGAAGAACTGCATCAACTGGCTGATACCTTGCAGGAGTATTTGGGCAAGGAAGAGGAAATTGATGCTCCGGGTTTCAAAGATCTTACCGGGTTAAGCCGCAAGTTTTCTATCCCTTTATTGGAGTACTTTGACAAGATCAAACTGACCATCCGGGTCGGTGATAAACGTATTCTGCGCAAAAATATGGGATGACAGGATGAGCAGCATATTGACAGGGCAATCAGGCAGGCTGCGGGGAAGGATTATACGAGCAGCAGAGGGTCCAGTTATTTCTATCCTTCTCTTTGCCCTGGCCTCTCTCCTTTCTTTTTTTTCGATTTTTGCCTCTCAATGGGATCTTCTTGGGTGGTTTCAGCATCTGCTGCTCTTTTTCGCCTACCTGTTGTGCAGCTTTTTTTTGCTGCGTTCCTGCCGGGATGAAGTAAGAAAAAATCGGAAAAACCGTGAAGAGCTTGCGGCGACGAAAAAGAATTTCTCAGATGTTTTTGAGCACTCTCCTTCTCTTATAGCCTTGCAAGATGCAAGCGGACGATTTGTCCTGACAAACAAGCGCTTTGAAAAATATTTTGGGCTGGATCAAAAAAATATCATCGGCAGATCGGAAGAGGATTTTCTGCGGTCCGCAGAACACAAGGATACAGGATTTTCTGAGCATTTGCAGGGAGAAAAAAAATATGAGGAAACGCTCTGCATAAACAATGAGAAAAGGGTGCTGGCTACATCTCGTTTTCCCTTGACCTCCTGCGGACAGGGAAACTGCGGGTTTGGTTATATTCGAACCGATATTACTGATCGAAAAGAGTTGGAATATCAGCTGCGACTAGATCAGAAAATCTTGGAAAACACCAGGGAAGCCATTATTATTACAGATGCTGATGGTTTAATTGTGGACGTCAACAGGGCCTATACCAGGATTACAGGGTATGAGCCCAGGGAAATAGTCGGGGAAAATCCACGGGTCTGCAAGTCCGGTCGTCATGATCAGGCCTTTTATGAGGCCATGTGGAAACAGGTATTGGAGACTGGAAAATGGTCGGGAGAAATATGGGATCGACGAAAAAATGGTGAAGCCTATCAGAAATGGCTTACAATCAATGCGATATATGATGATACCGGCGAGACGATAAATTATGTCGGTATTTTTACTGATATTACAAAGAAGAGAAAGGTGGAGAATCAGCTGAAAAATTTGCTTTTTTACGATCCACTGACAAATCTTCCCAACCGTACTCTTTTTGAAGAGCTTCTCGCGCAGGCCCTGCTGAACAGCCAGTTTCATGATGAACCCCTCGTCCTTCTCTGTATTGATCTGAATCGATTTAAGGATATCAATGATACCCTCGGCTATAATGCCGGTGATGATCTGCTGATGCAGGTTTCTAAAAGGATTCGAAGCTGTGTACGGGAAACTGATACAGTTTCCAGGTTATGCGGTGATGAATTCATGGTGCTTCTTTCTGAGGTGAAGCTGAAAGATTGTGTGGGGCACCTGGCGCGTCGTTTACTGCATGTCCTGCAACAGCCTTTTCATATTGCAGGCGAGGAGGTCTTTATTGATGCCTGTATAGGCATCAGTGTCTATCCTGAAGATGGCCGAGATGCGGAAAGTCTGATCAAAAATGCAGATACAGCGATTAATTTTTCTCAGAAGAGAGGGCAGGGAACGTACCAGTATTTTCGTGCGCAGATGAATGAAAATTTGGTGCATCGGGCGACGGTGGAAAGAGAATTGCGACATGCCTTGGAGCATGAAGAGATTATCCACTATTACCAACCGAAGTATAACCTTTCGACAGGGGAAATGGTCGGGGTAGAAGCGCTCATGCGGTGGCAACACCCGATAAAGGGGCTTATTTCTCCAGCTGAATTTATTCCGGTTGCTGAGGAAAGCAGCCTTATTCTTATTATCGGAAAGTGGGGACTCAGGGAGGCCTGCCGACAGGTCAGGGTCTGGCAGGACCAAGGGCTGGGAATTCTACCTGTAGCAGTCAATCTCTCCTCAAAGCAATTTCAGGATAAACAGCTGCTACGCCTTGTTAGTGAAACTCTTGATCAGCACGGAATTGCGCCGGAGGCCTTGGAGCTAGAGATTACCGAAAGTGTTCTTATGGAGGATCCTGATGAGGCAGCGCAATTACTGAAAGATATCAGAGAGCTCGGAGTGCGGATAGCGATTGATGATTTCGGAACTGGCTACTCCTCCCTTGCTTATTTGAAAAAGTTTCCAGTGAATACTTTGAAGATTGATCAGGCATTTATTACTGATATTGTCCGTGATAGCAATGATGAGACGATTGTTGCCTCTGTTCTGTCAATGGCGGAGAGCCTGAATTTGAAGGTTGTTGCGGAAGGGGTTGAGACCAAAGGACAGTTGGAGCTTCTCCGGAAGATGGGATGTGAAGAGGTGCAGGGGTATTATTTTAGTAAGCCGCTGCCAGCGGACGGCGTTGCGGAGCTTCTTAAGGGAACTCCCCCGTGCTAAGGAGATATATGTATTCACCTCTATATAAAAATGGACTACGTGTTACTTTTTATAAAAAATCTAAGTCTCTTGGAAAGCTAGCCTGTGATTTTAGTTATTTACTAGGTTAAAATGAGTAAACTTCGATCTGGCTATACCACCGGTGCCTGTGCTGCTGTGGCCGCTAAAGCTGCAACCCTTGTTTTACTGAGAGGGCAATGTCCAGACCGGGTGGAAATTCCTTTTCCAGGAGATGAGCGCCATAGTTTCCTCTTGCATTCCTGTGTTCTTGAGGACGAAACAGCAAGGGCCTCGGTGATTAAGGATGCCGGTGATGATCCAGATGTGACTAATGGAGCCGAGATCATTGCCGTTGTCAGCAGAGACGCAGCAGGGGAGGGCGAGCACTCTGTGGCAATTAAAGCCGGTTTTGGCGTAGGAACTGTGACCAAACCTGGTCTGTCCATTCCAGTGGGTGAACCGGCCATTAATCCCGTGCCCCGACAGATGATCCGGGAGGCAGTGGCCGAAGCAATAACTGAAGTGACAGATTCCTCGGTTGAGCCGGTGCGTCTGGTTGTCACGATTTCTGTGCGCAACGGTGAGGAACTTGCAGAAAAGACCCTGAATCGGCGTCTGGGGATTATTGGCGGTCTTTCTATCCTAGGGACCACGGGGATCGTCCGACCGGTCTCGGCCAAGGCCTGGACCGACACCATTGATGCCTCCATGAAGGTGGCTCGTGCTGTCGGGCTAGATCAGGTCATCCTCTCCACAGGCCGTACCTCAGAGGCCGCAGCGCAAAAGCTGCTTCTCCTTCCGGAGGAAGCCCAGGTGATGATGGGGGATTATTTGGAATATGCCCTGAAAGCGGCAAGCAGACATGGATTCAGCAGGATACATCTGGCTGGAATGTGGGCCAAGATTTTGAAATGTGCCCTCTGTATCCCACAGACACATGTGCGCAACGGAGCTTTGGAAATGGAGCAGGCAGCTCGTTTGTTGGGGGAATTGGGGCTGGATCAGGAGAGCGTTGCTCGCATGACCAACGCGAATACGGCCCGGGAGATTTTGCAGCGTTTACAGGGAAAAGGAAGAGGTAATTTGGTCCGGGCAGTCTGTTGCAAGGCGCAGCAATACGCAGAGGAATGCTCTGGTTTGTCGGTGACTGTTTATCTCGTCACCTCTGAGGATGGGGTGATTGTTCAGGTTTGATGGTTGTCCGGCTTATATTATCCCTATGATTTCCCGCTGCCGTAAGAGATACGTTTCGCGAAAAAGATAACGCAACACATCATAAAGGAGAACATGATGAGGACGAGAAGGACAATCGGTGCAGGATTAACAGCAGCAGGATTCCTGCTGGCCGTGGCATTGTTTATGTTGCCCCAGAAGGCTGTGGCAAGGAGCAAGGTCTCACCGGTGAGGGGGGCAAGCTATAATGTGAAAGTTCGGTTGAAAGATAACCTGAAGACCTTTATAAGTAAGAGCATTTCTGTTTTCCTTGTTTCAGGGAAGTCCGTTACCGGCACTGTCAAAGATGTTGGAGAGGATCTGTTGCATTTGGAACAGCTGGAGGGTAAAAGTTACTTTGATGCCCTAATCATGCTTGATCAGATCGAAGCGATTGAAACCAGGTTTCGCATACCTGACCGCTGACCGCTGACCGCTGATTGCTGTCTGAAGGATGGTATCGGGAAGGACATCTAAAATCCAGCAGCGGAAAAGCCTATTCGTATGGCTGCCAAGGCAATGCAGCAGGCAAGGATCAGTCTCAGTGAGGCGATGGGGACTTTATGGCTGACGAGCCCGCCCAGATGAGCGGCAGGGATGACGGTGAGGATAATTGGTAGAGCTAGGGGCCAGACAATCTGTCCGGTCAGGGCCTTGCCGATAAAGGCGGCAAAAGAGGAGAGCAGGACGATAGCGAGATTGCTGCCAATGGCAATCCTGGTGGGAACCTGGAGAAAGGAGGTCATCAGGGGGATGAGCAGAAAGGAGCCGCCCTGGCCGACGAGCCCGCCTGTCAGGCCGACAGCACCGGCAATAAGCACCGCTTTGATCCGGCTGAAGGTGAATTTTGTAATATCTGGAGATTCGCTGTCCTGTCGTGGTGGAATTAAGATAAGCAGAGCAGCGAGCAGGGCCATGAGAGCAAAAACAGCCAAGAGAAGCGTATTGGTTGCGTATCCAGCTGCGGCCCCTCCGGCTAGGGCGGTGAAAAATATAATGACTCCCATCCAAGCAGTCAGGTGGTTTGAAACAAAATGAAATTTTTTATGCGTCAATGCGCCAGAAAGGCAGGCCGCTAATCCCTGAACAATGGTCAGGCCAGTGATATCCCGCATAGGGAGAGGGGAAAGGCCGATCCAGCCAGGGATGTATAGGAGGAGTGGAGCCATGAGAATACCGCCCCCGATCCCCAGCAGCCCGGAAAGAAACCCAACGAACAGCCCGAGACAACCTGTCAGGAGCTGTAATTCCATTTCTTAATAATCCCGAAGTTCTTTAATAACGAACTGCGCACAGGCCCGCTTGTTTTTTGACTTCCCAAACTTCTGCTCAGGATGCTTAGGGGGTAGGTTGGTAGGCTCCGGTCTACTCAACGGTGATGCCTGCTGGCTCGTCCAGCACCTCACCTATGCGGACTGCTGAGGGGACAGCGTTACGGTGCAAGGCGGTCACCAGTTCGTCTGCCCGGTCCTGAGGCACGGAAAGGAGCAGGCCGCCCGAAGTCTGGGGGTCATAGAGCAATTCTTCCTCATGAACCGAGAGAGAGGCACGCATCTCCAGATGATGTCGGGCTACCAGAGCGCGATTTGCCTTATTGCTGCCGGTTGTCTCACCTTTTTTATACATATCCAAGGCACCTGAATAAAAGGGGAGAGCACTCTGTTTGAGTAAGACCCTTGCATCAGCACCGTGAGCAACCTCCAGCAGGTGACCGAGAATGCCGAACCCGGTAATGTCAGTGCATGCTCGTAGGCCAAAGTGGAGGGCTGTTTCCATGGCTGGGCCGTTCAGGGCGGCCAGAGAAGGGAGCATCTCCTGTTCAACCTCTTTAAACGGCATTTTTCCCGAGCGAACAGCGTTGAACAGGACACCGGATCCCAAAGGTTTTGTCAGGATAAGGACATCTCCGGGCAAAGAACCCGCATTGGTGATAACCCGTTCAGGATGGACGGTGCCGTTTACGCAGAGTCCGTACTTCGGTTCCTCATCATCAACAGTGTGCCCGCCGACAAGGCAGGCCCCGGCCTCCACGACCTTGTCATGACCGCCGCGAAGGATTTCTTTGAGAATACCCATGTCAAGATGCTTGGAAGGAAACATGACGACATTGAGGGCAGTCACTGGTCTGCCACCCATAGAGTAGACATCGGAGATAGAGTTGGCCGCAGCAATCTGGCCGAACCAGTACGGATCATCAACCGGCGGAGTGATAAAATCAACCGTATTGATCATGGCTACCTCGTCGTTCAAACGATAAACCGCTGCATCATCCGAGGTTTCTATGCCGACCATCAGGTTTGGGTCGTTGGGCGGGGTAAGTCCGGCAAGCGCGTCCGACAGATCCGTCGGACCGATTTTAGCCGCTCAACCGCAGGTGCGAGCCAGCCCTGTCAGGGTTTTTTTCTTGAAAAACATTATGAGCACCTCCTTGTTCAATGGAAAAAATGAATAAAGCCCGTCACCTTTCCGCTGCTCTTCCCGATGACAGGGAATCATTCCACGTAGAGTAAAAGCGGGGCAGGGGATTGTCAAGATAAAGTCAAGGTAAGGATAAGGTATTTCTTGTTGAATTTTTTAATTTTTAAGCATGGCTGCGCAGGATGTTTCTGATTTCATCAAGTGAAGGGCTGTCAATAATTTGTTTGCGGATCTCAGCTGCACCCCGCAGCCTGGTAAAATAACGACAGGTATGATTCTTAATGCGAAAAAGCAGGCGTTCCGTGTCCAGGTGCTCTTCGGCAAGTTCCAAATAGCGCAGGATCACAGGCAGACGGGCAGCCAAGCTTTCCGGCATACCTTCCGAGCGGAAAACCCAAGGATTTCCTAATGCACCCCGTCCAACCATGACGCCGTCGCAGCCGGTCTCCTCCATCATCTCCAGCCCATCTTCATAGCGCAGGATGTCACCGTTACCGATAACCGGAATGTTCACCGTTTTTTTTACCGCAGCAATAACCCGGCGGTCTGCCTTGCCCCCGAACTGCTGGACCCAGGTTCGGGCGTGAACAGTGACTGCGGCGGCCCCGGCAGCCTCGGCCATCTGTGCGAATTCCGGGGCGATGATGTTGCAGTCGTTCCAGCCGCTGCGAAATTTGACCGTTACTGGGCAATGGGTATTGGTGACCACCGCTCGGATAATTTCCTCTGCGGTCTCCAGGTTTTCCTTTTTCATCAGAGCCGCCCCTGAACCCTTTTTGATGACCTTGCGCACCGGACAGCCCATATTGATATCAATGCAATCCACCGGCTTTTTCGAAACAAGAGCAGCAGCCTGACCCATGAGTTCCGGCTCATTGCCAAAGAGCTGGATAGCCCAGGGGCGTTCTTCGGGAACCGTCTTGAGCATGGCTAAGGTTTTTTCCTGCCCGTAAACCAGGCCGTGACAACTGATCATCTCGGAAACAGTCAGGCCTGCCCCCATTTCCCGGCAGAGGAGCCGAAAAGAGAGATCGGTGT
The DNA here is from genome assembly GCA_942492895.1 of Candidatus Electrothrix laxa. Taxonomy (GTDB): domain Bacteria; phylum Desulfobacterota; class Desulfobulbia; order Desulfobulbales; family Desulfobulbaceae; genus Electrothrix; species Electrothrix laxa. The sequence continues at coordinate 1,701,611 of OW818652.1, read as the reverse complement.
AGCCTGCAAGGGGGGCGAGGATAAATGGATTGTCAGGAAGAAGGAGGCTTATTTTCATGGTATTATTATCGCTTTCAGAGACTCTTCAACAGGTGCGGATATTTTGCCCGGAACGGTTGCTGTTTACGGTTGTCTTTCTGCATCATTGTATTATAACGGATTGCGTGTACTTCCCTGCACAGGAGAAGATTGAACGTCTCCTTTGATAAAGCATATGAGTCAACCGGGCAAGTTTTTTTGCCTGATCTGTTTTTTATATTTTATTTTTCTGAAGAAGAGGAGTTTATAATGTCCCTGAAATTTGATCCTGCGGCGTCCGAACTGACGGCCGAGGAAATAGCAACCCTGAAGGAGATGCGTACCCGCTGCGCTCGCCGTATCCTGCTGTCCACCTCCCTGGCAGCCTCCGGTCATCCCGGCGGTTCCCTGTCTTCCCTGGATATGTTGCTGGTGGCCTATGGTTTGATCAACCATAATCCGGCCAATCCTCGGACGGAGGAGCGTGATCGGATGGTAGAGTCTATCGGTCATATCTCACCGGGCGTGTACAGCGTACTGGCTGAGAACGGTTATTTTAGCGAAGAGGATTTCCTGATCGGCTTCCGCCGTACCGGCTCTGGCTTTCCCGGTCATGTGGAATCCATCGTGCCTGGTGTGGAATGGGATACCGGTAATCTCGGCCAGGGCCTGTCCACTGCCGTAGGGATGGCTCATGCTTTTAAAATTCAAGGCAAGAAAAATCGAGTCTTCTGTCTGATGGGTGACGGTGAGCAGCAGAAGGGCCAGATTGTTGAGGCCATCCGTCATGCGGTCAAGTATAAGCTGGATAACTTAACCGTGCTTATTGACCGAAATAAACTTCAGATTTGCGGTAATACTGAAGAAATCATGCCCCAGTGCATGCAAAAACTCTATGGTGGGCTGGGCTTCAACCCGGTGGTTGTGAAAGAAGGCCATGATTATCAGGCCCTGTATCAGGCCATGCGGGATGCCTACCGCAACATCAGCGGAGTGCCCACCGTGTTGGTGGTCAAAACCGTGATGGGCAAGGGCATTTCCTTTATGGAGAATAAGGCTAAATATCATGGTTCACCGCTGCCTGCGGATATGCTGGCCGATGCTCTGGCTGAGCTGGGCGTGGACAATGATTTTGCCCAATGGCAGGAGCGGCGCAAAGAGCCGGTGAGCACGGCAACTATTATGCCGCCACGGGCTGATTATCCTGAGATTCAGCCGGGTGAGCCCATTGTCTATGCTGCTGATGAAAAGACTGACTGCCGTTCCGGCTATGGCAATGCCCTACTGGGACTGGCTGAGGCCAATAATAAGCCGGGTGAGCCGCCGGTGATTACCGGCGTTTCTTGCGATTTGGAAGGCTCGGTGAAAATGGGCGGTTTTCATAAGCACTCACCGGAAGGCTATCTGGAGCTGGGGATTCAGGAACATCATGCGGCTGCCGCTGCCGGTGCCATGAGCTGCGAAAACATGGTCACCTTCTTTTCCACCTTTGGTTCCTTTGCGGTTTCTGAGGTCTACAACCAGAATCGCTTGAACGATTTTAATCATACCAATATCAAGGTGGTAGCAACTCATGTGGGCTTGGATGTAGGCGAGGACGGACCCACCCATCAGTGTATCGATTATTTGGGGCTGATGAAAAACTACTTCCGTTTTTCCGCCTTTGTTCCCTGTGATCCCAATCAGACCGATCGGATTATCCGCCACATTGCCACCCAGCCGGGCAATCATTTTGTCGGGATGGGACGCTCCAAGATGCCGACTATCACCAAGGAAGACGGATCAGTCTTCTTTGATGCGGATTATGTGTTCACACCGGGCAAGGCGGACTGGCTGCGTCAGGGCACTGATGCCACCATTATCACCTATGGTGCGGTGACTCCGGCCTGTATAGAAGCTTGGCAGATCCTCAAAGATGCCGGAAAATCCGTGGGTGTGCTCAACATGGCCTCTCTGATCCCCCTGGATGAGCAGGCTGTTGCTGATGCGGCGGCTTTCGGCCCCATTATCACAGTTGAGGATCATCATGCGGCAACCGGCCTGGGTGCCTCTGTTGCCGTAACCCTTATGGATAAGGGGCTTTCCCCGAAACTCCGTCGCCTTGGGGTGACGCAGTACGGCGGTTCCGGCAGTCCTGCGGATCTGTACAAACAGCAGGGTATGGATGGTGCATCCATTGCCGCGACTGTGCAGGAGCTGCTTGGCTGATACTGGGCTGTTTGCATTTTTCCTGGGCAAAGTTTTCCAGACAAAGGGGTACCGTTTTGCGGTACCCCTTTTTTTATTGCGGCAATGCAAGGATTGTGTTTATTAAAGAGGTGTTATCAACAGGAGTCCTGAGTGGACAGGAACTCTCGCAACAGAGCGAGTAAAAAAACGGAGGCAATCGAGAAGGGAATGGCGAATTTTCTCAATACCAGCGCACTGAATTTTTTGTTGGACGAACTGATCCGGACAGCCAAGGACGAGCTGATTCTGGTCAGCCCGTATCTCAAATTAAACGAACGCATTCGAGAGCTGCTCCAGGACCGAAGTGGAGATATTGATATCAGGATTATCTATGGCAAGAAGGATTTACAGCCGGAAGAAAAGAAATGGCTTGCCGAGCAGAAACGCATTAAAATCGGGTTTTGTAAAAATCTTCATGCTAAGTGCTATCTGAATGAAAATTATTGCATTGTTACCAGTATGAATCTATATGATTTCAGTCAGGTAAATAATAACGAGATGGGGATCGGCCTGCATAAATCACAGGATAGACAGCTCTATACTGATACCTATAAGGAAGTACAGCACCTTATCCGTATCAGTGACGAGGACCACAGTGCGCAGCAGAAAAACGTTACAGCTGAGGCGGTACCGGAATATGCGAAATTAACGACTGCTAAACTTGCTGCCCATGTCGGGAAAACCACCAACGAGGTTTTTGGGATCTTGGTGAAAAAGGATTATCTTTCCATAACCAATGACGGGTACGAGCTGACAGAAAAAGGTAAGCAAAAGGCAGGTGGTGAAAAGAGAAAAGGCCGCTACGGTTCGTATTATTTTCTTTGGAATAAACCAGCCCCTAAAAAATAGCTTTCGGCAGCGGCAGAATGGCAGCTGATCTGTTTGTGGGATTGTAGATACTGTTATCCCCGTCAAGCCTTTTTTGTAGCACGGAGACCTCAAAGCGGTCAAGGCCAAGCCCTTCGGGTGCTCGCTCGGGCTCACAGCCTTGACAGCGTTGAGGCTCCGCACTGAACCTGAAATTGGCGATGCGGAGGAGCGCCTCCGGCGGGGCTTAGCCAGAAGAGCTGACGAAAACCTTTGCGGAAAAAACAGCATTTGTATATTTAATTCAGACCTCAGGCTGCGTTATGCAGCACGGCATTGAACGGTTCACCTGACCGAAGAACACCGAAGGTGACATGTATAAGCTTGCGCATCATGGCGCAGATAATAACCTTGGGGGCCTTTCCGTTCGCAGCGAGACGGGCTTTGAACTCCCGGCCCCATTCAGTCCTGTTAACGGCGACCATCGCAGGCATATAGAGCGATTTACGCAAAAGAACATGACCCATTTTCGAGAGACGGGGTTTTCTATATATGCTGCTGCCCGATTCATGTTGTCGGGGATCCAGTCCGGCGTAGGCGGCAGCTTGCCGGGCATTGCCGAAATGAAGTACGCCGCCGAAAAAAGAGAGCAAAACCGGTATAGTTTTCAGGCCGAGTCCCGGAACAGTGTCGAGGAGTTCCCGTTGCTGTTTCAACTTCGGATCATCGTCGATTTTTCGCTTAATTTCAGCGTCGACATTCCCGATTTCCTCTTTTAGGTACTCGATATGTTTTTCGATACCGTCGAGGACTGCCGCACGGGCGACATGCAGCCGGTTGCACTCCTGAGTTTTCATAGCTTCGAGCGCATCCCGCCGAGTGACGAGAGCACGGAGTTCCCGAAGCGTTTCCGGTGGAGCTTCCCACTGGACGGGCCTTTTTTCCGCACAGAACTGCGCGATCAGCCGGGCGTCCTTTTTATCGGTTTTCGTCCGTACCATGGAGGCGGTTCCGAATGCTTTAATCTGTGCCGGATTGATAACGCTTACTGCGTGACCAGCATCCGTAAGGAATTCAGCAACGGATTCCCAATAGGTTCCGGTGGCTTCCATGCAGGCGTGAACATTGTCCGTGCCGTGTTTTTTCAGCCATTCAGTCAGCGTGTTAAAGCCGTCTGATGTGTTCATAACAACTTTACTTCTGTATTTTCCGGACGGAAGCCGGAGGGCGATATCCAGTTTTGCTTTCGCGACATCAATACCAAGTATGTATTCGTGATTCATTATAAAACTCCCTGCACGCTTAACCTTGCAAATACGGGCTGCCGACTCCAGGTCGGGCCAATGATACTGTTCGAGCTCCCGCAGGAAAAAAAATCAGAGAAACCGGCGCATGATCTACGACACGAACTCTTTGGTTCAAGGGGCGACACGGCGTCCGGTTCTCCTTTTATCGAGATGAACCATGGTAACTCATCTCAATCTCATAATACAAGGGGTGACCGGCGGTCGCCCGAATACCAGCCAATTCGCCAGGGTGTTACCCTTCGCTGATTTGTATAACCCCTTTGGGGTTTGGTGCCGGAACCAACTGTGGTGCCATTGATTAGGCATCAGGCGGAAAACGGAGTTTCCAAAGAGCCCCAACGGGGCTGTATTTATGAGCGAAGGGTAACACCCTGGGTTTATAACTGCGCCCTACGATCGTCGCCGAGACGGTTACGGTATGACGGACCTGATCATTATTTGAAGAAGAACAAAAGGAAATCCTATGAAATTCATCGTGAAAATCACCCTTGCAGCTGTGATGTTCATCACCATGTCCAGCAATCCGGCCTTGGCTGGCAAGACCGTGAAATGGAAACTGGCTGAAACCTGGCCCTCAACTTTGACCCCGCTGTCCTCACCGCCTGCCCAGGTAGCAAAGATGGTCAAGGAAATGAGCGGAGGAAAGTTCATTATCCGGGTGGAAGGCAAGGAAAAACACAAGGCCCCGCTGGCTGTGCTGGATATGGTCAAAGGCGGGCAGTATCAGATGGGCCATAGTGCCTCCTATTACTGGAAAGGGAAGGATGTCAATACGATTTTCTTTACCACGCTTCCTTTTGGTATGACCGCAACGGAGCAGTATGCCTGGTTCTATTATGGCGACGGCATGAAGTACATGCAGCAGGTCTATGACCGCTTTAAGGTGTTGAGCTATCCAGGTGGAAATACGGGCGTGCAGATGGGTGGCTGGTTCAAAAAGGAGATTAACTCTCTGGATGACCTGAAGGGATTAAAGATGCGGATCCCTGGTCTTGCTGGCGAGGTCTTTGCCACGCTGGGTGTCAATGTAACCAATATTCCTGCCGGTGAGCTGTACACTTCCCTGGATCGCGGCACCATTGATGCCCTGGAGTGGGTGGGACCAGGTGTGGATATCAAGATGGGCTTTCACAAGGTGGCTCCGTATTATTACACAGGCTGGCATGAGCCTGCCTCGGAGATGCAGTTTCTCATCAATAAGCGAGCCTATAAAAAACTCACGCCCGAGTTTCAGGCCATGCTGCAAACAGCCATGAAGGCGGCTTCCGCTGATATGTATTATGAGAATTTTGCAGAAAGTGCTGAAGCCTGGGACAAGATGAAGACCGACTACCCTGATATCAAGATCAAGACTTTTCCCCAGCCTGTGCTCAAGGCCATGAAAAAGGTTACAGATGAGGTGCTGGGGAACTATGCAGCTGAGAATCCTCTGTTTAAGGAGATTTTGGCTTCGCAGCGGGCATTTATGAAAAAGGCCCGGAAATGGACGGTTATTTCTGATTATAACTACATTAAAACCACTTTGGAGCTGGAGCAGTAAAAAAGGCCGCACAGGAAAAGTTTCCTGTGCGGCCTGCGGACAATTAACCTGTCCGGTTTACTGTTGTACTACATGCTCTCCAATACTTAGTTGCCGTAGCCAGCGTCGTATTCTTTCTGACGCTCAAGCCGTACTTTCTTGTCAGCTTCGCTTTCCTGGCCGATGGACCATTTATGGTTCTCGCTAGTCCTCACTTCTTCGAGCATCGTTGCAAGCTCACCAGCCAATTTCTGGGCGTCTTTATTGTCGCTATGCTTGCCCGCTTCAATAACTTCTTCCAGTTCCGGGATGTACTTGCCGTACCAGTGCTTGGCAACTTCATAGGTGCCGTGCCAATGGGTGTAGTCAGGTGCCATCATGGCTGCTGCATGACGTGCCCGACGACCTTCATGGTGCCAGATCTCAAACCAGGTGTAATCAATGAGCTGAGAAAATTTGGCATACTCTTTGCCCTTGAGCACCTTGATCACTTCCGTTGCTTTATCGTACAGTTTGATACCAGGCTTGGCGAATTTCTCGTGATAGAGATCCATCAGAGCTTCATACTGGACAAAGAAGTTATCTGTAAAGTTTGTATTATGACATGCGACACAGACTTTTTTCATGGTCTCGCGGCGTTGATCACCAGTGATGTTGGCAGATTCCAGCTTCCAGCGTTTGTCTGTGGTATGCGACAGTTTGGAGATCGGCGGTCGGTTGTTCCACTTGATGCGGAGGCCGACGTTATGGTTGATATCCAGATCTTTCGTCGCAGACATATGACAGGTGGCGCAGGTTGGCGCAGCCGAGTAATCCTCACCGGCTATCCATTTCGGAGAATCGATGTTCATCTTGTCTCTATTGGCCCGGAAAGCAATACCGTGCTTGGACTCATTATAGATTTCAAGCTGGGGATGATCCGGTCCCATATGACATTTACCGCAGTTCTCAGGATTTCTGGCCTGACCAGCGGAGAAATCATGGCGGGAGTGACAGGCAGCACAAGAACCTGTGCTGCCGTCCGGGTTGATGCGGCCGATACCGCTGTTCGGCCAGGTGGCCGGATCCAGCTTGCCATTCTCTGTCACCTTAACCTTGGATCCGTGACATTGCCAGCAACCGTTGACTGCTGCCGCTGAAATTCCGTCCGGGAAACTTTCGGTGACCATACCCCGATTGCCTTCAACAACCTCGGCGAGCAGGTTGTCCAGGGAACCCATGATCTGTCCGGCCTTGGAATGATGTGATCCCTCAAATTCCTTGACCTCTTTTTCATGACACCTGGCACAATCCTTGGGTGAGACGATGATAGAAACGGTAAAACCGTTATGCTCCATCGCATCCGCCTCACCTTTTTTCGCCTGATGGCATTCGTAACAACCCACATTGGCGCCGAAATGCTTGCTACCGCCCCATTGCTGATACATACCTCGGTTAATGTCTTTATGACATTGCAAACATGTTTTGGTCTCCGGCGATAATTTGCCGGGCAACCCGCTTTCCTGCGCGGCTTGAACATATCCGCCTTGTATTCCGATCGCCAGCATCAATGCGGCCGACCATAATACCACTCTCATAATTCCCTCCCTTTAAAAAAGGTATTGAACATTCAGACGCCTGTATATCAGATCGTCCGACTAATAAGTATGTTACAGCTGTTCGGTATGGAAGGTGTTTTTTTGTGACCGGGTCGTGCAGCCCCTGTTCGACAGTTCAGGCCGTATAGTCCGGCATCTTGAGTATCAGATTTTGACCTCTATTTGGAATCTGTAATTTCGACATAAAGACCGGTTACCTGATGTGCCAAATTGGTTGTCTCGTCTGTATTATTCAGCACCATCAGCGCCAGCCCGCCTTTCTGGACTTGAAGAAAATAGGGCTTGATCTGCTCCCAGCGTTTCTTCATTTTGTTCAGAAGCATGTTTATCTTTTTGGTATTTCGCTTTTCGTTCTGTAATTGATCAAGTGCCGATTCAAATTCACTCACAGCAGTTTTCAGCTTGCGAAGGGTTTCCTCATCCTGAAATCCGGCCTGATACGCTATGTAATATTTAGAGACCCGTTGCGAAAGCATACGTTGTCTTCCGGAAACATTAATTGTCTTGTCAATGTTTTGCCCTGACATCTCTTCAAGGAGCAAGACGACTTGGTGGCTGTTTTTGAGTAGTCTTTCGCTCAGCTCCAATACCAAAACGGCATTTTCTTTGCTATAAGGTTTTGTCACCAACCCCTTATATTTGGCAAAGATAATTTCAATAAAGGAGAGCATATCCTGCACCTCGCTATCCGCCACCTTTTTTAGCTTGGCGTGACCGCTTTCAAACATTGTGATGGACGTCTGGAGCTGAATACGGGTATTTTTTTTGGAGACACCCAAACCGTGGTACAGGTAGGCCTTGGCGATTCGCTGGGACAACATACGTTGCCTTCCGGATATATCAACTAAGTGGGAAGTATTATCAGTTGCCAGTAAAGGTTCTGTTAAGAAAGTAGTAAAGAGTACGGTCAGGAGGGCGATTGTTCGGAATGATACAATATACATAAAGTAGGCTCCTTCGTGTTTCGGTAATGATTTGATAATAAATCACCCAAAGTTTTCGAGCTTGCAACAGATTGATACAAAGCTAGTATAACAGCAATGGCATCCCAAATCCTTGACCTATGTCAAAAAATGAAAAGATTCTTATCAAAAGCAAGAAGGAGAGAAGGGGGGATTTGTTTCCTTGGCAGGTTGCGGAGACGTAATCCAGAAGAGAAATACGTTCTCCCGCAATTGATTTTCTGGTTTAGCGTAGTTGCTCCAGTTCCCTGTAGCTGAGCAGCTCGATAATGCTTCCTTTAACACGGATTTTTCCGGAACGGCTCATGTGAGCAAAAATTCTGGAGAGATTTTCAGGGCTGGTTCCCAGCAGACAGGCCAGCTGAGATTTAGGCATGTCAAGGAGTACTTGATCGTTTCTTCCCTGTTTTCCAGCAAGATAGATAAGGTGGGCAGCGAGCCGATGCGGTACTTCTTTAAGGCTGAGATCACCTACCTTTGTAGCGAGGTTGCATAATTGTCGCGACAGGCCAGCTAACATGGACATTGCTAAGGGGGGATGCGTATTTGTCAGATGGAGGAATGCTGTTTTTGGAAAAAGAAGAACTGTGGACGGAACCATGCTTGTCGCACAGGCTGGAAAGGGTGTGTTGTGAAAAATTGCTGTTAGTCCAAAGGGCTCTCCAGGGCCGAAGGCATGGAATATTTGCTCTTTACCGTTTGGCGAAGTCCTGAAGATTTTAATCTGGCCTTGGGCAACAAGATAAAATCCAGAGACCGGCCAGCCCTCCAGAAAAATGATCTCTCCTTTGTGGTATTTTTTTGGTTGGGCAATGGCTATGAGCCGATTGACCAGCTCGTTTGAAAGATTTTGGAAAAGAATGGAGTCTGTTACAGCTGCTCTTTTTTCGTTCTTATCAATCATAAAAAATTAGGTTTTGATGTACGTCAAGGAATGTCGGGATTGTTTCCAGTAAATATAAAAATATACTATTTTGAACAGATGAACAGATGAACAGATGAACAGATGAACAGATGAACAGATGAGATCGGGATATATTTATTTGAATATCCGTTAAATAATAGGAGTGATAATAGGCGAAGAAGATGTTTTTGTAAATGTAAAATGTATGCAGTTGTACAGAACATCGGTAACTCTACAGTGCTTTCAGGTGGATTTCTTATCGTTTTTTGTTTTTTATTTCTGTGATGATTATCGGGTATCGTTGAAATGAGTTTGACCTCCTTTTTTGCAAATAAATGCCTTGAATATTTTTTAAAAGAGGATGCAGGTATTTCCGGGAACTGTAAGGAGAAACAACAGCCTGACCTCTTTCCTCCTTGGGCTTCAAATCCGAAAGCCTTTAAAAAATCATGTACCGGCTGCGGCGAATGTGCAGCCGCCTGTGAAGATAACCTGATTATTTGTAAAGAAAATGAGCTGCCTGTCATGGATTTCTCTCAGGCTTCGTGCAGTTTTTGCGGAGACTGCGCTCGGAGCTGTCCCTCTGGAGCGTTACATTTTTCTTCGGACTTGCCCCCTTGGCATCTGCATGTTTCCGTTACGCAGGACTGCCTGATGGAGAAAAAAGTCCTCTGCCAGCTCTGCCAAGAACAATGTGATCACGACGCAATTGTTTTTCCAAAGGGCGGACAGAATGATAGTCTTCCTGAAATCCTGTTGGGAAATTGTACGGGCTGCGGTGCTTGCGCTGCATCGTGCCCGGTTGATGCCATTTCTTTTCAATATATTGATGAGCTACAGATATGAATATTTCCGGTATAGTAGTCCAGGCTTCCCCTGATAACTCAGCAGCAGTTCAGCAAAAACTGACAGAGTTTTCCGGGGTGGAAATCCATGCAGTGAACAAAGAAGAGGGGAGTATCGTTATTACCCTGGAAGACACGCCGGATAATGTGCCTTCTGATATCATGATGGATGTGCAGAAAATTCAGGGCGTTCTTGCAGCGTCTCTTATTTATAACTATTGTGATGAATAGTTGTTCCAACTCAAGAAGGAGGAAAGCGTATGAAACTGAATAGGCGCGATTTTATTAAGGCCAATGCCGCTTTGGCTGCCGCCGCAGTCGTGGGGGCGCAGCTTCCAGCAGCTGAAAAGGTCTTGGCCGCTGAGGGCGATAGCGGTATCAGATGGGATAAGGCACCTTGTCGTTTCTGCGGCACCGGCTGTAGTGTGCTGGTCGGGACCAAGAACGGAAAGATCGTGGCGACCCAGGGTGATCCTGATGCCCCGGTGAACAGAGGATTGAACTGTATCAAGGGTTATTTTCTGACCAAGATCATGTACGGCAAGGATCGTCTCACCAAACCGTTGCTGCGTAAAACGAACGGAAAATACGACAAGAACGGCGAATTCACCCCGGTCTCCTGGGATGAAGCCTTTGCGATCATGGCGGAAAAATTCAAGGAGGCCATTAAGAAGAACGGGCCGACCACGGTGGGCATGTTTGGTTCCGGCCAATGGCAGGTCTGGGAGGGCTATGCAGCGGTAAAATTGTTCAAGGCCGGTTTTTTATCCAATAATCTTGACCCCAATGCTCGTCACTGTATGGCCTCGGCTGTTGCCGGTTTCATGCGTACCTTCGGGATTGACGAACCCATGGGCTGTTATGACGATTTGGAAAAGGCGGACGCCTTTGTTCTCTGGGGTTCCAATATGGCCGAGAATCATCCCATCCTCTGGTCACGACTTACGAATCGCCGTTTGACAGCGCCTCATGTCAAAGTGGCTGTCCTGTCCACCTATGAGAATCGCTGCTTTGATTTGGCTGATCTTCCTCTGGTGTTTCATCCGCAGACCGACTTGGTTATCCTGAATTATATTGCCAACTATATTATTCAGAATGACAAGGTCAATAAAGACTTTGTGGGGAAACATGTCAACTTCCGTATCGGCAATACAGATATCGGTTATGGCCTGCGTCCGGAAGACTCCAGAGAAAAAAATGCCGCTAATTCCAAGGATGCGGGTGGATCCAAAGAATATAGCTTTGAGGAGTATGCCAAATTTGTTGCCGAGTACACCCTGGATAAGGCCCATGAGATCTCTGGAATAGCAAAAAAAGATCTGGAGGCCTTGGCCGAGCTGTACGCTGACCCCAAACGCAAGGTGGTTTCCTACTGGACCATGGGCTTTAATCAGCATACCCGAGGGAGCTGGGCCAACAACTTAGTATATAATATTCATCTGTTGACCGGGAAAATTTCCAAGCCGGGCTGCGGTCCGTTTTCGTTGACAGGGCAACCTTCAGCCTGCGGTACGGCCCGCGAGGTCGGCACCTTTTCTCATCGCCTGCCTGCTGATATGGTGGTGAAGAATCCCAAGCATCGTGAGATAGCTGAAAAAACGTGGAAGATTCCTGCCGGGTCCATTCCAGCTAAGCCTGGTTATCATGCTGTTCTTCAAAGCCGGATGCTGAAAGACGGTAAGCTCAATGCCTATTGGGTGATGTGTAATAATAATATGCAGGCGGCGGCCAATATAAACGAGGAGGGGTATCCTGGCTACCGCAACCCGAAAAATTTTATTGTCGTGTCTGACCCCTACCCGACAGTCACAGCCATGGCTGCTGATTTGATTTTGCCCACAGCCATGTGGGTTGAAAAAGAAGGGGCCTACGGCAATGCGGAGCGTCGGACCCAGTTTTTCCGTCAGCAGGTTAAGGCTCCGGGAGAGGCAAAAAGTGACCTTTGGCAGCTGGTAGAGTTTTCCAAGCATTTCACAACCGATGAGGTTTGGCCCAAGGAGTTGCTGGACAAAAATCCTTCCTACAAGGGGAAGACCCTGTATCAGATCCTCTTTGCGAACGGTCAAGTGGATAAGTTTCCGTTGAGCGAACTCCAGAAAGGCCATGATAATGATGAGTCGCATCACTTCGGCTATTATTTGCAAAAAGGGCTCTTTGAGGAGTATGCCAGCTTTGGCCGAGGACATGGGCATGATTTGGCCCCCTTTGAGATGTACCACGAGGCCCGAGGCCTGCGTTGGCCGGTTGTGGATAAAAAAGAGACCCTCTGGAGGTTTCGTGAAGGGTATGATCCTTACGTCAAAAAAGGTGAAGGTGTTCGTTTCTACGGTAAGCCTGACGGGAAAGCGGTTATTTTTGCCTTGCCTTACGAGCCGCCTCCAGAAGTGCCGGATGAGGAATACGATCTCTGGCTCTGCACGGGTCGGGTTTTGGAGCACTGGCATTCCGGTTCCATGACGAGGAGGGTACCGGAGCTGTACCGGGCTGTCCCTGATGCCTTGGTCTATATGCATCCCAAGGATGCAGAAAAGCGAGGACTGAAGCGCGGTCAGCTGGTCAAGATTGCTTCCCCGCGTGGTGAAATTACCTGCCCAGTGGAGACGAGGGGACGTAATAAGGTTCCTGAAGGATTGGTTTTTATCCCTTGGTTTGATGCAGGTCGCTTGGTCAATAAGCTGATTTTAGATGCCACTTGTCCGATCTCCAAGGAGACGGATTTTAAAAAATGCCCTGTTAAGATAACCAAGGCTTGAGGGGGCCTCAGTGGATATTGATAAAGATATTGATAAAAAAGATAAGAAGCGGCAAAAGGAGACAGCTCGGCGGCAGTTTTTGACGGAGACGCTTCCGGCTGCTGCCAGTGCCTTGGTGCTGGCAGCAGGCTTGGGTGCGTATCAACGCTCTGCTCAGGCTGTGCCGCCTCGGGCGATGAGACCGCCTGGGGCCTTGCCTGAAAAGAAATTTCAGGCGGCCTGTTTGCGCTGTGGTCAATGTGTCAGGGCCTGCCATGCCAATCTTTTGCAGAATAATACGATGGAGGAAATTGCTTTTGATCAGCCGGCTGAAATAAATCCCAATGCTTCGGTTAAACTTGAACCGGTGTTGCGGTTGGCGGAATGTGGTGCTGATATCCCTGTTGGTACGCCGTACTTCATTCCTCGGATCAGCCCGTGCAGATTATGCGAGGACATGCCTTGTGCACAGGCTTGTCCTTCTGGAGCCTTGAGTAAGCAAACCTTGTTGGATGAAGAAAAAAAGCCTTCAATCTATAAAGCAACTATGGGTCTTGCTGTGCTCGTTGATCATGAGAACTGTATTGGTTCGCAGGGATTGCGATGCGATGTTTGCTACCGGAACTGCCCTGTGATTGATGAGGCTCTTACCTTGGATATGCAGATTAATCGGAGAACCGGAGTGCATACCCGCTTCATTCCCACTGTGCATTCTAAATACTGCACCGGTTGCGGTAAATGCGAGAGGTCTTGTATTCTGGAACATCCGGCAATTAAAGTTCTGCCTATTGAACAGGCGCGGGGTGAGTTGGGGCATCATTACCGGTTGGGCTGGGAGGAGAAGGAAGAAGCTGGTAAATCTCTGATACCTGAAGCGTTGCAACTCCCTGCGAGAAGGCCGGAGGAACTGCCATGATCAACAAAAGAAGACCTGGCCAAGAGGCTGTTGCAAAGAAAGGCTGGGTACAATCCTATAAATGGCTTTTTCTGCGTCGCATCTCGCAGCTCGGTATCCTTGGGTTATTTCTGGCAGGCCCCCTGCTTGGAATATGGATTATCAGGGGCACCCTGTCCGCCAGTGAGGTCTTGGGTTTTCTCCCTATGACTGATCCGCTGATTTTGCTGCAATCCCTTGCAGCAGGTCATCCTGCAACATCAACAGCTGTTATCGGCGCTCTGATTGTGGTGGTCTTCTATGCCCTGATCGGCGGTGGTATTTTTTGCGCTTGGGTTTGCCCAGTCAATCTGCTGACTGATGCGGCGGCTTGGCTGAACAGGAGACTGGGGCTGAAAAAGGGGATGAAGTTGAGCAAAAACACTCGCTATTGGTTTATGGCAGCAATTCTTCTCTTGTCTGCTCTGAGCGGAACTATTGTCTGGGAGTGGCTCAACCCTGTGACTATGCTCCAGCGAGGCCTGCTTTTTGGTATGGGGATGGGCTGGTTCTTGATCGCTGCGATTTTTGTTTTTGATGCCTTTCTGCTGCGGCGTGGATGGTGCGGGCATATCTGCCCGGTGGGCGCGATGTACAGCCTGTTGAGCCTAACCTCAGTCCTTAGGGTGCAGGCGGCTGGTCGGGAGCAATGCACCGACTGTATGGATTGTTTTTCCGTTTGTCCGGAGCCTCAGGTTATCCAACCTGCACTCAAGGGTGATGCGCAGAGTTCACCGGTCATTCTTTCCAAGAATTGTTTGAACTGTGGGCGGTGCATTGACATCTGTCCGCATAACGTTTTTCGTTTTTCCCGACGAACTTAATGGAGTCTATTATGAAAAGGATATTTTTTCCTCTTTTTCTTGTGATACTTGTTTACTCATTTTCCCTTGCTTACGCCGAGGATCTTCAATCGCTTCGTGGGGGTGCGGATATCCCTGCTGGCTCTGTCCCAGCAGTGGATATTGACTGGAAGCCCCCAGAGAGTGCTGTTGCAAGAACTTTTATTCACCAACCGCCTCTGGTACCGCATAATATAACAGGGATGAGAATTACAGCTGATCAGAATACCTGCATGGGCTGTCATGGTATAGAAGCGTCCGGGGCCCCAAAGCCCTTTGAAACGCACTATACAGATAGGGATGGTGAAAAAGAGAGGGTTATTTCAATGCGTTGGTATTTCTGCACCCAATGTCATGTTGGACAGGTGGATGCTCCGCCCTTGGTGGAGAATACCTATAATAAATAATCTCTGAAGATGCGTGAACTCCGAGCCGAAAGATCTACGTCTTTACATCCAAGGATATGATCTGAGGCCGAAAGGGTGCAATCGGAAACGGTTTCGCCTCCCGTATTTGGAAAGGAGTTTTACGCTGTCTCTTTCAGTTTTTTCCTACCTGTCTACCTGTTCCGAAGAGCGCAACTCCCACCATTCCTGCTGTGCCATTAAAGAGGATATCTCGGATATCAAAGACCCGATTGGGCAACCACCACTGAATCATTTCATCCACACCACCAGCCAGCCAGACCAGCAGGCAGGGGATAAGCCAAATGAAAATTTGGCGCAGGAACCGGCCCTTTTGCTGTGTATTTGAAAAGAAAGGTGTTGCTTCCAAGCTCCAGTAGATCAGCCAACCGGCCAGACCGTAGGTGAGGAAATGGAGGCGTTCCTCTGGTAACGCTGATATGAGAAAGGCGCAGCAGAGTAGGGTAATGATCAGAAGGATTCGGAGGAGAAACTTTTTCTGGCTGATCAGCCTGTATCGCCAGAACAGAACAAGGGGCAGACAGCCGCCAAAGAGGGCAATGATCGTGGGGAGCAGTATCCCTGTTGAACGAAGATATTCGGCAAGAGGGCGGGCAATGCCGAGGGTGGTGTAGATACAGAGAATGTAGGCAAGCGTTAAGGTTATGCGGAGCTTGGTCAACATGTTTTTCTCATGCATAACAAACGAATAAGGAATTCCCCAAAAAATAATTTCTCCATTTTCTTCAGGTGCGGAATTGTAGGGGCAGACCTGCGTGTCTACCCGGCATAAAAGGGCGAACACATAGGTTCGCCCCTACTGCACCCGAAATAATGGGTAGAATATTTCTTGTTGAATCCTTAACTTCCTACTTTTTCTTCCCCTTCATCTGGGCCTGAAAAAGATCACCAAATGTGCCCATAGATTGCGGAGCACTGGCTTTGGACGGGGCGTACTCGTTCTTTGCCGCCTTTTCTTCTTCCGCTTTGGCAGTGTAATCCTCTGGTACTAGAGAAATACGTTTCTTTTCCAAATCGACGCTGTCTATCTTGACCGTGATCTCCTGCCCTGCCTCCAAAACCTCGCGAGGATGGTTGATGCGGCGACCGGAGCCGAGTTTGGAAATATGAAGAAGACCGTCAATGCCAGGTTCCAGGGTGATAAAGGCCCCGAATTGGGCAAGCCGGGAGACAACACCGGTATGCACACTGGCCGGAGCGTATTTTGCTTCCACCTGATCCCAAGGGTTTTCCAGAGTATCTTTCAGGCTCAGGGAAATGCGATTTTTGTCCCAATCCATTTTTTTAATAATGACTTCGACTCGCTGCCCCTGGCTGAGCACGTCTTCGACGAGCTCTGTCTGGCCCCAGGCCAATTCTGAAATGGGGATCAAGCCGTCCACGCCGCCTAGGTCGACAAACGCACCGAATTTTTGCAGAGAGCTGACAGTTCCTTCAACCTTATCGCCTTCACATAAGGTTTCTTTCAGTTTCTCCCGAAGCTCTTCCCTTTCTTCTTCCTGTATGGCCCGAGCCGAAAGAATAATATTGCGGCCTTTATTACCAAATTCGATAATTTTAAAAGCCATACTTTGCTCAAGATACTCGTCAGGATTATCGACCCTGCGCAATCCCATCTGTGAATAAGGGCAGAATCCGCGCTGGCCAGCAACGGTAATTTGGAAACCGCCTTTGATTTCAGAGGTAACTTTGCCCTGCACTGGAATATGGTTATGAAAGGCCTGTTCAAGCTCTTCTAAACCGACTTGTCCGGCTCCGATTTTTGTTGTGAAGACCTGTTCACCTCCCCGGTTTCTTAAGAGAAAGACAGAAACCGTATCCCCTATTTGTACCGTCAACTCATCGTGTTCATCACGAAGTTCAGATGCGCCGAGAATGCCTTCACTTTTTCCGCCCAGATCCAGAAAGATATTTTCACCGTTGATGTCGGCAATCACAGCGTCAATTTTATCTCCTGGCTGAATTTTTGTGCTGTCATTTTTGTCCTGAAAAAGGTCTGCAAATTGTTCTTCACTCATGTCGTTTGATGATTCGGTTTGTTTATAGGGTGATTGTTCTGAACTGTTCTTGATACAAAAAGGTTAAAGGGTAAAAATATTGATATCTATAGTGTTATTGTCTGATGATTTCCGTATCAGAAGGGAGGTTTAACCGGATCAGTTCAGCGGTTGTTTGCGATGAATTTGCTGGCAATGCATTGAACTTGATATTATTGAAAATTAATTCTGTTGTTGTTTCAAAATGGTCCTCCATGAGAAGCCGCCTGATTTTTGAATCCTTATCAAACCAGAAATGGAGCGATTTGATTTGACCGTGGGGTTGTTTGGGAATCAGCTGCACTGCGACGGCGGATTGAAAGCTTGCATCACCGGTGAAGCGATGATCTACTGGCAGGAGGTTGAAATCTTCTTTGAGATCACGTTTTCCGACAAAAAATGAATAGGTTATATCAGATTGCATTTTTTTTGCCGACATAATGAGCAGCTGCTTGTCTTTCTCTGTATAGATAGAAAGTTCTTTGCCGTCATTCAAGATGATTTGTTTGCCCGGTTTATTGTAATCCCAGCGCATAATGCCGGGAATCGTTGAGGAAGAGCGATAAAATATGCTGTTACCTGCACCTTCTCTGATTCTACCGTTGCTGTTGGTGATTTGTTTGAAATCAAAGCTGAGGCTGGTCAGATTACGATAGAATTGCTGTGTTTTTTCGAGTTCTTCAAGCGGAACTTCGGCAGCCTGAATTTGTGCTGAAAGAGCAAAGAGTAAAAAGCAGATGAGCAAGACGAGAGTCTGGGATGTATTTCGCTTAAGCATGTGTTTTAATCAGGTTGATTTTTCGACCAAAGATTCCGTCGGCTAGCTTTTGTAAGGGCGGGGTGGAGTCGGATACAAAAAAACGGTTCTTCGTAAGACGGTGAGATTGACAGTCCTTAAAATTTTTCTTGATATTTGATGTTATTTCAGGTGAATTGTCAAGGAAAGTTTTTAAATGCCAAGCTGTTTCAATTGATGAATCAATAAGCTGTACTTTTCGACCAATTTTTTTCCAGATCAGAGGGGTCAGGAGGGGATAATGGGTACATCCCAGAATTAAGGTGTCAATTTGATGTTGCCGGAGAGGGTGAAGGTAACGTCTTAAAATCATTTTTGTTTCACGCTTGTCAAGCCATCCTTCCTCAATCAGGGGGACAAGTAACGGGCAGGCCTGACTGTATATTCGGCAGTCAGGGTTAATCCGTTTGATTTGTTTTTCGTAGATACCTGATCGAATAGTCGCGCGGGTACCGATGATCCCGATTTTTTTGTTCAATGTCCCAGCAGCTGCTTTGCTGGTTGTTGCCGTGATAACATCTATGATGGGGACGGAGTATTCCGCACGCAGAATGTCAACCGAGGCTGCGGCTGCTGAATTGCAGGCGATAATGATAACTTTCGCGCCTTGGTTCAGCAGAAAATCAGTGTTGCGACGGGAATAACCTATTATTGTTTCAGAACTTTTGGAGCCGTAGGGGGTATGGGCAACATCGCCGAAGTACAGGAGGGGATATTGTGGGCATACCTGCTCAATTGTTCTGGCAACGGTCATTCCACCGACGCCGGAGTCAAAGATACCGATCATGAAGTAACAGGTTATTTCTTAGATTTTTTTGACCTGTTTCCAAAGGTTTTTCGCAGATTTGGGTGAATACCACGCTCCTTACTGGCTTGGGAACGCTCTTCCGAAAGGGCTTTTGCACAAAGCGATTGCGTGCTGCTGAAGCCGTATTTTTTTCGGTATTCTTTTGATGTCATATCGTGTGACTTCAAATGCTTGGTGAGCATCTTGAAGGATTGACCGCATTCCAGGCAAATTATTTTATTTTTTTGAATAGATCTCTTGGGATCCATTGCAGGTGTTTCTTTTTTCTCTTCAATATCCGTTCCAGCTTGCTCCGCTTCCTGTAAATCCTTCAGGGCCTGATAAGTATCGTTGAGTGCTGCTTTGATTTCTTCAGTGCTCAGATTAGATCCGCTTATTTGTGACTGGATAATGTCTGCGGTCATTTCAACGAGTGTTTTGCTCATATTGTACTCCTGTGGATAAATAAATATGGTTGATAAACCATATAATTTGTATTTTTTATACAATTCATTATAAAAAGATATAAATATATATGATAGACCCGGAGGATGCAATATAATATTTTTTAGGTATGAAGGGTTGCTTTTCATACTTTGGTGGTTTTTTCTTTGAAATGGTGCGTTGACAGTGGGTTGACAGAAGAAAGAATAAAATAATCTTATGCCGTTTTTGCTCTTTGAGGTTTCGGTGGTTGACAGCCCGAGGGAGGAAGGTTATTTTATTTGTTCTGTAAAGAAAAAATGTGTGGTTTATTTTATTATGCTGAAATTGTTAATATAAAGATAGAGGTGAGAAATGCCGGTTTACGAGTATGAGTGCCCTGCTTGTGAGAAAGTGTTTGAAGTGCATCAAGGGATGAATGATAGCCCGCTGACAGCCTGTTCTGTTTGCGGGGGGGAAGTGAAAAAAATTGTGTCTATGAGTTCCTTTCATTTGAAAGGTGGAGGATGGTACTCGGACGGGTATGCTTCAAACTCGTCAGCTCAGAGGAGTGCTGCTGATAAAGTAGTGGAGAAGAGCCCTGCGAGTGCTGATTCAACAAAAAAAGCACCTTCGTGCGGTACGGACGGCGCTTGCAAGGGATGTTCAGCTTCTCCCCCGCTTCTTGATTTGAGGAGGAATATAATTCTCCCTCTTTTTTGGGGGGAGGTCGTGATATTAAAGCATGCTTTTTCGGTGTGAGTGGGGGGGGACTGTTTTTTAATTGACAGGTTTTTGTTTTCGTTGGTAGTCTGAAAAGAAAGGTTCAGTACGAAGTCGTATTATTTTCTCAGAAAGGAGCAGTGCCATGGCGGGTGCGGAAGCAGTTGCGAGCAGTACATCAGGAGGTTTTTTCGCAAAAATAGGTGCTTGGTTGCAAAGTACGCATGTTCCTGAGCAGGTGAAAGATGTCGACGTTGTTGCTCTTTTTACAAATCCTTGGTTTATTGTCCCTTTTGCCGCTCTCATCGGTTACCTGATCTGGAAGCAATCGTTTAACGAATTGATAATAATTGCTATATTTATTGTACTTTGGTGGCTCAGCGGGACAGAGTATATGCAGAGCCTTGTTGTTGACGGAGAAATTCAGATCAAAAAAATTCTGCCGGTGCTGGTTGGTGCTTCAGCGGTTCTCGGCTTTATAATTTATTTGTTTTTCGGGAGATCCTGATGTTTATTGCCTATCAAATTCCGACAGGACGATAAAAGGGCGGGAAGGACAAGTCCAGGGATCGGTGCGCTTATTTTGTTACCTATGTATTTTTAAATCAGGTTGATCAGCATGGAATATCGTAACGCTGTTTTTGTTGTTACCTCAGAGGATTCATGCCCTATCTATAATGTAGGTGAAGAAATCCAGATTCAGGACTCGGCTGTTAGTGTGGATTACGAGAAGCCGGTTTGCTTGATTTTGGTGCGTGAACTTCATAAAGCGCTTGCTAAAAAGCCGGGGGAACAGCGATTTACGCAAATGGCTATGCAGCGGGCATCGTTTCGATGTCCCGGCTGTACAGGTTCCATGCGCTTTGAGTATAAAAAGGAACGGGGTTTTTCCACACTGCAGATGAATCTTCTGCGAATCGCTGATAAAAAGGCGAGAAAACGGCATGTGGAAGCCCTGTTTAAGCATCTCCGCACCATGCAGGTGTTTGAGCTTCTTGAGGACCATGACTTGTTGGATCTGATTTCAATGTTGAAATTGAAACAATTTGATCCGAATAAGGTTATTATCTCGGAGGGTACCAGAGGTACGCATCTGTACATCATATTATCCGGTAAGGTCGCCATTGTTAAAGGCGATAATGAGATCATCGCCGAAATTGGACGGGGTGAGATCTTCGGTGAAATGAGTTTGCTTTCTGGAGAGCCAGCCAGCAGTTCAGTTCATTCGCGAACAGTTGTCAAGTTCGGTACAATTAACGGAAAAGATCTGAAGTTTATTTTAAATAGATATCCGGTTTTGCAGATCTTTTTCTATCGCCTACTGGTTAATCGAGCTCAAATGAATATGGCCCGGTCCGGTAAAATCAGTTCCGGTATGAGCGGGGAACTGATTTATATCAACCCTGTTGAGTTGTTTCAGTTGATTAACAGCGGTGGTAAATCTGGAAAAGTCGACTTGATTTTTCATGACGGACATGCCACTATCCTTTTTAAGGAGGGGGAAATTATTCATGCCTCCTTCGGAGATCTT
Source organism: Candidatus Electrothrix laxa (assembly GCA_942492895.1). Classification (GTDB taxonomy): domain Bacteria; phylum Desulfobacterota; class Desulfobulbia; order Desulfobulbales; family Desulfobulbaceae; genus Electrothrix; species Electrothrix laxa. The sequence continues at coordinate 1,680,193 of OW818652.1, read as the reverse complement.
CATGGCAAGGAAGCATTATTTGCTCTGTTATCGAAAAGAAAGGGTTCTTTTACCTATAACACGGAACTTGCCAAGAAGTACGAAGACCTGCCGGTTCTCGGCGGTTTCATGGGCCTGCTGATGGAAGGACTGCAGCGTATCGACGAGGAGCAGGCAAACTGATTTTTTACGGAAGAAAGCTTGCTGAGTAAGGTGGGAGGGGGGTGCCCCGCCCCGCGATCTACGAGATTGTGCAGTATTTTGCAGTATTACGGCAAGTGATGTTCAGATAAGACAGGGTGAATATATGGAATATCGCAATGCTGTATTCGTTGTTACCGAAGAGCACGCATGTCCCATATATAATGTCGGTGATGAATTTATCATCCACAGTTCTACTTTGACTATTGAACGCAACAAAGAAGTATGCCTGTTATTTGTTCAGGAAGTACTCAAGGCACTGACCGGTACAAAGCCCTTACAGCCTCGTTTTACCCAGACCGGGGTGCGGCGGACTAAATTTGAATGCGGTGGATGTACCGGATTGATTCGCTTTGAGTATAAAAAGGAGAATGCCTACTCCACCTTGCAGATGAACCTTCTCGAAGTAGCGAAGAAAAGGGCTAAGAAACAACTTATTGAAGAATTTTTCGACTTGCTCCGAGAGATGGAGCTCTTTGAGCCGCTGGATGATTTTGACTTGCAGGACCTTGCTCTTCTGATGAAGCTGCAAAAGTATCCTGCCAACAAGGTTATTATTGAGGCCGGAGAGCTTGGGACCAATTTTTATGTTGTTTTAGCAGGAACAGTGGCTGTTGTTCGAGAGGACAATACGGTCATTGCAAAAATTGGCCCTGGGGATATTTTTGGAGAGATGAGCCTGCTTTCTGGAGAATTAACCTACCCTTCTGTGTATTCCAAGACAGTTGTTCAGCTGGCCGCTCTCAAGGCAAAGGATTTTAAGCATGTCCTCTCCAGGTACCCTATCCTGCAAATTTTTTTTTACAGAGTCTTGGTGAATCGCGCTCAGGAAAATACGATGCGGGCCGGGAATATCAGTTCCGGCATGAGCGGTGAGCTGACAGATATCAATTCAGTGGAGCTATTTCAGCTTATCAATTCTGGTGGCAAAACAGGACAGGTACAGTTTGTCTTTGATGAATGCCAAGCCCTGACTCTGTTTAATGAAGGAGAAATAGTCTCTTGTAAATACGGTGAGCTGGAAGGTAAAGAGGCTATTTTTCCTCTGCTGGCAAAGCAGAAAGGTCTGTTTACCTACACCAAAGGGCTTTCTGCGGAGGAAAAAGAATTTCCTGTTTTAGGAGGATTCATGGGGCTCATTATGGAGGGGTTGCGCCGTATTGACGAAGAGCAGGAGAATGAGGAATGACAGGGGGGCTTTAGCCGTCTACATGCCCCTGTATTTCTGAAAAACAAGACAGGCATTGGTTCCACCAAACCCATAACTATTTGACATGACAGTACTCAATTTTTTCTGCCGTGTATTCCTGACAATGTTCATGCCCTGCGCACCGATTTCCATTTTATGAATATTGGCACTTGCTGCGATAAAATTATTGTTGAGCATGAGCAGGCAGTAGATAGCCTCATGCACCCCGGCAGCTCCTAAAGAATGCCCTGAAAGTGACTTGGTTGAGCTGATTGGAGGTATGCTTTTGCCGAAGACTTGTCGGATAGCCTGTAATTCAATCATATCGCCGATGGGCGTGGAGGTCCCGTGGGCATTGATATAATCGATAGGCAGGGTAGCTGACGCAAGAGCATTTTTTATGCATCGAGAAGCTCCCTCGCCTGACGGGGACACCATTTCATGGCCGTCTGCCGTTGCTCCGTAACCTATAAGCTCTCCGTAAATATGCGCTCCGCGTTGACGGGCATACTCAAGTTCTTCTAAAACAATCACTCCAGCACCGTTAGCTACAACAAATCCGTCCCGATCCACATCGTATGGCCTTGACGCCTGTTCTGGTGTTGTATTGAATTTTGTGGATAGGGCACCCATCGCGTCGAACATTGAGGTTTGGGTCCAGTGTTCTTCGTCGCTACCGCCAGCAAAGACAATATCTTGTTTGCCCAACTGAATCTGTTCCATTGCAGCACCGATGCAATGGGCGCCAGTGGCACAGGCCGAAGAAATGGAGTAGCACGTTCCTCTGATTTTAAAGGGAGCTGTTAATCCTGCTGAAACAGTACTGGACATGGTTCTTGGCACCATAAAGGGGCTGAGACGCCGTAGTCCTTTGCTGCGCATGGTATCGGCAGTGACAACGACATTCTCTGCTGAGGTTCCTCCTGAACCTATTATAAGTCCGGTGCGCGGAGACGATACCTGTTCGCTGCTGAGCCTGCTGTCACTTACCGCCTGTTGCATGGCTATATAGGCAAAGGCCGCCGCATTTCCCATGAAGCGGAGTGTTTTTTTTTCGATATGTTCTTTGCAGTTTATTCGGGTAAAGGCACCGACCTGAGAACGAAGCCCGAGTTCTTTATAGGGAGCCCAATACCGGATACCGGATTTTCCCGTTTGCAAGGAGGTAAGAACATCCTCCACTGTATCACCAAGGGAGGAAACAATTCCCATCCCTGTTATTACCACTCTACGCATTATTTTTTTGCTTTTTTCTAAAAAGTTGTTGTGCTGTAGCACTAGGTGGTCATATAGTTGATGGACCTGAAAATGGCTTTTCTTGGCGCTGAAGCTACCTGTTAGAGGTAGCCTCATTGAGGTTGTGCTTGAGAATGTGGCCCAAGGATAGTCCAAAGCTGGCCTTTTGTTCTCACAGCTTTACGCTCCTGTAAGAAAACAGATTCATGGTAAAAGAACAATAGTTTTTCAGATAATTATAGACTTTCCCGGAGTGGATCAGTTCTTGTTTTTTATCGTTATTATCTTGTTTAATTTATTGTTATACTTGACATCTCATCGCTTGCAACAAAGAGCTTTTCTCCTGATGCGCTGATGATGCTCAAAAGTTTTTCAGTGGAATACGAGCGTGATGTTTGAACTAATGATTTGATGGATCTCGCGATTGCTGAGCAGGATCATGCAACTAAGATTTTTTTGCAGTGGTTTGTTTCCGAGCAGGTGGAAGAAGAGTCTTCTGTTGGCGACGTGTTGAATAAATTGCGCCTGATTCAGAACGATTCATCGGGACTTTTTATGCTGGATGATGAAATGGTCAAGCGGGTCTTTGTTCTTCCTGCCTGAGCACATGGTAAAATTATGAGTTTCAATGCGGAGTAAATACTGTGAATAAGAGAATTAGTTATGGGAACACGAGCAATTAAGCAACAAGTGCTGGGACTCTTGAAACAGGAGGATCTCGCCGGTATTGAAATGGAGTGTGCCCTATTTCAGGAAAAGGAACTGATTAATGCCCTCTTTTTCGCGGTATGTCATTCCGATGAGTTAATTCGTTGGCATGCGGTCTCAGTCATGGGCGGTGCTGTGGCCAGGCTGGCTGAGCTGGATATGGAAGAAGCACGGATGATTTTTCGTCGTATGCTATGGAGTTTGAATGATGAATCCGGTGGTATCGGTTGGGGAGCACCGGAATCCATGGCTGAGATCATGTGCCGTCATGAGGGACTGGCTGATGAGTATATCCATATGCTGATTTCATATATGCGACCGGATGGTGAAGAGAAATGTCAGGACGGTAATTTTCTTGAGCATGAGATGTTGCAACAGGGACTCATGTGGGCTATGGGGCGATTAGCTCAGCACCGGAAAAAATATTTGTTAGACCGAGGGGTAGAGCAAGATTTGCCTCCTTATCTCATGTCTTCTGATGCGACGGTCTGTGGGTTAGCTGCACGAGCAATAGGTTTACTGGGGCGTACAGAGGGAGAGGGGCTGCGGCGGCTGCGGGACCTAGCGACAAAAGACCAAAGGACAGTACGTCTCTATGATCAAGGGGCTTTCAGTACGGTTTCAGTTGCCGAATTTGCTGCGCTGGCTCTACTAAAGTTGCAGGAGGTTGGATGATGGAACGAATTTTTCCGCGAGTTGCCTGCTTGCAGATGTCTCTTCAACAGGGTGATGTGGATGCTAACATGAAGGAATTTTGGAGAATGCTGGAAGATGCCCGCTTCTCTTCGGATACCTTGGTTGTTCTTCCTGAACTTTGGGCAACAGGCTTTGATTATGCAAATTTTGATAATCTTGCTGATCAAACTCCGCAAATTCTTGATGAACTCCAAGAAAAAGCGGCTGAAAGCGGGATATGGTTCGCCGGATCTTTGCTGGATAAGCAGGAAACCCAGGAATCCGGGAATATCTGCAATTCTCTCTTTATTGTCGGGCCTGATGGTGTGGCTGGTCGCTATCAGAAACAGCATCTTTTCCGGCTCTGGCAGGAAGACCAATATCTTGCTGCCGGAAAAAAATCGCACACTGTGTTGACTCCTTTCGGCCCGATCGGTGCATTGATCTGTTATGATCTTCGCTTCCCAGAACTCAGCCGGAGGCAAGTTTTCTCGGGTTGCAGGCTGATCATAGTTTCTGCACAATGGCCAGCAGTGCGGACAGATCATTGGCGAATTCTGCTTCAGGCGCGAGCAATAGAGAATCAGGCCTATGTTGTGGCCTGTAACGGAAGCGGCCAAATCCCTGTTGGTGATTTGGCTGGTCATTCTCTAATTATTGCTCCTTCAGGCAAGGTGTTGGCTGAAGCTGATGATAAACCCGCAGTGATCAGAGCAGAACTTGAAGCAGCGGATGTGGAGGCGGCCCGGTCTCGTTTCTGTTCAGTTGCTGAACGACCTTGGTATGGTCAAGATGGCGATAAAGTCGTTACGCAGGAGATTCTCCAGGAGCGGTTGACGCGTATCCGGGCTCAAGGGAGTAGGATTGTTTTTACCAATGGGTGTTTTGATATCCTGCACGCAGGGCATGTTAGCTATTTGGAGGAAGCGCGTCGCTGTGGAGATTGCCTTGTGATCGGATTGAATGCCGACAGCTCAGTACAGGCCTTAAAAGGTCCTTCGCGACCGGTGAACAGTGAACTTGACCGGGCCAGGGTCTTGGCTGCGCTGGGCTGCGTGGATTTTGTCGTACTTTTTGATGAAGACACTCCGCTTAAATTGATAACCACTTTGCTGCCGGATATCCTTGTTAAGGGAGCGGATTGGCCTGAAGATCAGATAGCTGGTGCAGCTGAGGTGAAAGCTGCCGGGGGAAAAATAGTGCGGATAGCCTTTACCTGTCAGACCTCTACTACCGGCATTATTAAAAAAATTTCTGCTTCAACCTGACTTTTCCATTTTTTTTCTTGTTTTCTGTAACGGATTTGCCTTGCATGAGGAAAGTCAGGTATGGTCTGACTGAAGGATTAACAGAGAATTATTCCAGAACAAGCTGTTAGGATTTATACCTTTCTAACTTTCTGTTGTTTCGTTTTAAGGGCGAAGTTCGGTAAAGAAAGTTAATAATAATTCTTTTCATAATTGCAGTCAGGATGTATTTTTTATAAGAGAGGCTGTTCTCTTTTCTCGGGATATGCTACTTTAGTAAGGTGATGAACTTCGGGTACTGATACGGTGGTCGTTTTTGTCTCGGGGTTGCTTGAAGAGTATGCCTTGCGTACGTAATGAATTTTCTAGCCAATTGAATTTGTTTTATGATTCATGTCTGATATATCAAAAATTCTCATTGTTGATGATGATCTGACCTTTGTCAATGATCTCTGTGATGTTCTGTCCGCTTACAGTCAGTACGAGGTGTTGACTGCCACAAACAGGGGCGATGAAATATTTGCGCTGAAAAAAGAGAAAATAGCTGTTCTTGTTGTTAATCTCAATGCGGAAAATATTGACGCGCTGGCCCTGCTCTCCCTTGTTTCCTCTTCTTATCGCCATATTCAATGTATCGTGATGATCGCGAAGAAACATCGTTCTGTAGAGTCGGTGAAAGAGTGCCATTTTAAAGATTCCGTTTATCGCTATCTCGTTAAGCCGACAAATCTAGAAACCATCGGCTGTGCAGTTCTTGAAGGGCTGCAGCGTCTGGATGAGAATGATTATACTCCCGGGATATTTGTAGGGAAAATAGTTTCTTTTCTTGAAGCACTGCAAAGAACCTGTCGAATTCGTGTGCATTTCGGTAGTAAAAAACAGGGCGTGTTATATTTTGAAAACGGTATGCTCGTGAATGCTTCCTGCGACAACAAGAAGGGGTTGGAGGCGGCATTGGAGATATTTGATTGGCCACCGTTGGGATTCACTGAAGAGCCCCCGGAGGTCGGGATAGAAAAGCTTATTACGCCCAAAGGATTGGAAACTATTTTGATAACGGCTAGGTTGAAAAAAGAAGCGGCAGGCAGCCCGGTCGGCGGAGGAATGGGAGAAAGCTACGCTATAAAGGCCGCTAATCAGAAAATAAATTTATTTATTGTCGATGATTCCAGGATGATGCGTAAGGTTATCGCTAATATATTTAAAGATCATCCCGTGGTGGAGGTCGTCGGAGAAGCAGAGAACGGAGAAGAAGCCCTGCAAATTATTCCTCAGCTTAAGCCGGACGTGGTGACCCTTGATGTGGAAATGCCGGTTATGGACGGTTTGACTACGATCAAACATCTGATGATCCAGGCACCTACTCCCACGGTCATGCTCAGTTCTATGACCGTTGAAGGATCTGATGTAACCTTTGATGCCCTCAAATATGGGGCTGTAGATTTTGTTTCAAAACCTTCTAATACCGGGGAAGCTAATCTGGAAGAACAGACCAGCGAAATTGAGCGTAAGGTACGTTTGGCAGCGGAAGTTGAGCTTGAGGCTGTGAAATACGTTAGGGCCGTCAGTCAGGAAAAGAAAGACGCGCTTGCCCTGGCTGGCAGGAAATGCGAACGGCTTGTTGCGTTAGGAGTCGCAGAAGGAGGGTACGGCTCTTTACTGAAGATTCTTCCGCATCTGGCTGCAAAATTTCCAGCTGCTTATCTTGTTGTTTTTTACGCACCTTCTCGTCATCTTGACTCTTTTGTTAGGTATATAAACAAGTTATCACCTTTGATTGTTCGTCGGGCAGAGAATAATGCCAAGATTGAAGCCGGGGTTTGCTATTTTGCCTCTGGAGATGAGTACTTGACTGTTCATGAACAGGAGGGAGAGCTGGTACTTCATCTTTCCGCAGCTCCCTTTGCTACCCGGAGAGGTTCCATAGATATGCTCTTCTTCTCTGTGGCAGAGCGGTTAAAGGAAAAAAGCGTGGCTGTTGTTTTGTCCGGGATGGGTGAGGATGGTGGAGAAGGTATGGAGGAAATCTTACGGGTGGGCGGTACCGGGATTGTTCAGGATCCAGCAGGAAGCCTGTACAGGGAGATGCCTGGGGCGGTAGCAGCCCGCTGCCGAGGGGTGAAATTATTACCGGATACGGGAATTCCTAAGAGTATTGAGGAAGTGCTTGCCGGTTAGAGGATGGTGCGCATTCTCATCCGAGAAAAAAATACGGATCCAATTGCAATATTTAAGATATACCGATATATATATAAAAATAAGATAAATTTCATCAGGAGGTATGGAGGCATGTTCTTTGGAGTGCGGCAGAACGAGGCCCGGTACCGGACAGTATCATCCGGTCGATCGGTACTATCGGAAAACAGACAGGAGGAGGGGAAAGTATGAAAAAAATGAAGATAAAATCTTCAGGAATAGGGTGGGGGCTACGAGGTAAGCTGGTTCTGCTGCTGTTGCTCGTTGGTCTTATTCCGTTCCTTGCCAACGCTATTCTTGATCAGATGCAGGCGGCCAGCGCTTTGACAGATCGTGCGCAGGATCAGCTGGAATCTATTCGAGAGATTAAACGAACTCAGGTCGCTACTTATATTTCTGAGCGTGTGGGTGATACCGTGGTGTTGGCGGAGGTTTTCCAGTCGCTTCGCCATGAAGCTGAATTGAAATTGAAGGCGATTGAAGCAACCAAGATACAGGCCTTACAACGTTATTTTTCCAAGCGACAAGCGGATGCGCAGATGGTGGCAAGCAGCCCCAGTACTGTTAACGCTATTCAGGAGTTCAGCGAGGCCTTTCGCGAGGAAGGGAAGAGAATCGGCGGCAGCCTCTGGAACGGCTATAAAGAAAAATACGGATCCTGGTATCAATCGCTCGGCTCAGGCCATGGTTATTACGATATCTTTCTGATTTCAGCGGACGGGAATATTGTCTACACCAATGCCGAAGAGTCTGATCTTGGACAGAATCTGACCAGCGGTTCATTAAAGGATTCTGGCTTGGGGCGCTTGTTTGTCAAGGCTCAGAAAGGGGTGGCGCTTGAAGATTATTCAGCCTATGCCCCGTCCAATAATCAGCAGGCGATCTTTATCGGTGCCCCGATTTTTGATGACGGCCGGATCCTCGGTGTTGTTGCTCTGCAGATTTCCACCAAGGATATCAACGGAATCGTTAATGCCCGTGAGGGGCTGGAAGCCTCCTTTGAGTCGTATTTGGTCGGTGACGCAGAGGCTCCCAAGTATCATAGTGACCGTACAGTGAAAGAGGGTAAGATCGGCGAGCCCCATGTTGGGCCTGATACCGATCTGGCTTTGGCTGGCAAGGCGGGTACACTGCATAAAATTGGTACCACAGGAGTTTATGAGCTGTCCTCATATACTCCGGTATCTGTGAAAGGTCTGAACTGGGGCCTGATTACCAACGGTGCTCTGAAACAGGTTGTCGTGCCAAAGGGTGAGGGGGAAGCAGAGGATCTGATGCAGAAATATCAGAAAGCCTATGGGTACTATGATATCTTTTTGGTCGCTCCAGACGGCTTTGCCTTTTATACAGCAGCAAAAGAGGCTGACTATCAAACCAACCTGATGACCGGTAAGTACAGCAATAGTAATCTGGGGCGTTTGATCAGCAAAGTGGCGAACACCAGGAAACCGGCAATAGTTGATTATGCAAAGTATGAGCCGTCAGGAAATCTTCCAGCAGCATTTGTGGCAGCTCCTGTTCTTGAGAGAGGTGAGCTTGTTGGAATAGTGGCTGTACAGATTTCGGATAAGGATATTCAGGAAATTCTGGACGAATCAACCGGTTTAGGAACCACCGGTGAGACATTCTTGGTTGGGTATGAGGATTTTGTTCCCCGCTCCGATTCCCGTAAAGGACTCAGCCTGCTGCAGGATAAACCTCTGAAAACCGAGTTGATCGATGCAACCTCGGAAACAGGACAAGCTCAGTTTCGAGTGGCCCCTGACTACGTAGGTGATGAAATTCTCGGTGCGGCTGTTCCTGTGAACCTGAAAAGAGATATGGATGCGGATTTCGACTGGATTCTGATCGCCAAGATTGACACAAGTGAAGCCTTGGAAGCTGTTGCAACGATTCGTAACCGTGCTATCGGGTTGGGTATCGCACTTATCGTTATTGTGTCTCTCATTGCTTGGTTTGTTGGTGGAGCTTTTGCTGCTCCTATTGTTGCTATTGCGGACGTTGTTCGGCAGGTTGCTGCGGAACGTGATTTGACGCTGTCTGTTCCGGTTACCTCTCAAGACGAGGTTGGCCAGATGGCTGACGAGTTCAATACTATGTTGCTTGAGCTGAACACGGCCTTTTCCGAGGTTCAGACTGTATCCCAGGCTGTTGCCGCGAACGCTCAGGATGTGGCTGGTCGTGCATCTGCTAACAGGGACAGGGCCGAGGTCGAGTCCCAGCAGGCTGAGAAAACTCGTGAGTTGCTGCAGACAATGGGTCAGACAGCCGGTCAGGTTGCTGACGGTTCTAAGGCGCAGCAGGAGAGTGCGCAGAGATCTCAGAAAACCATTGCTGAGCTGCTCCAATCTATGGATACAGTGAGTGACGCTGTTATCAAACAGTCTGAAGAAGCTGAAACAGCTACTGACCGCGTGGGTGCGATGGGTGAAACTGGTGCCCTTGTTGTGTCCACATCCAATGAGCAGGGTAAAATGGTTATGCAGGTGACCGCATCCATGAACGAGATTACCGCCGCTGTACGGAACATGGGTCAGGCGGTAGAATCTGCCACATCCCAGGGTCAGGAAGCTCTGCAGGCTGCCCATGACGGTAGAACAGCTGTTGAAAATACGGTTGCCGGTATGCGTGCTATTGCGGATTCCTCTGGACAGATCTCTGAGATCATCGGCGTTATTACAGAAATCGCCGAGCAGACAAACTTGTTGGCCCTGAACGCCGCTATTGAGGCTGCCCGTGCCGGTGCTCATGGTAAGGGTTTTGCGGTTGTTGCTGACGAAGTTGGTAAACTGGCTCAGCGTTCCTCTGAAGCTGCTAAGGAAATTACCCAGCTGATTAAAGATTCTTCTTCCAGTGTTGAGGCGGGAACGAGGTACTCTGAAGAACTGCAGGGCGCTCTTGCCAAGATTGATGCGAGTGGTCGTAACAACATGCGTTCCATTGAGGAGATTGCATCAGTTGCTCAGGTTGTTGAAGGTGATATCCAGAACGTTCAGACTCTTGTTCAGGAACTGAATAGGTTGGCGGAAGAAATCTCCAAAATGGCTGGTGAGCAGGGTGCCCGACGTCAGGCGGCTGAGACAGCGCTTTCCTCTATGGTTCAGCAGTCTCAGATCATTAGTGCGCTGGTATCCGAAGCAAGTGCCGGTTCCAGTGCCATTGACTCTGAGATGCGCGAGATTGTGGGACGTACTGATCAGCTGAACGAATTGGTTGCTGCTCAGGGTGAACGTTCTCAGAATGCGGTCAGGATTGCCCAGCAGTCCTTTGAAGGTGCGCAAAAAACAGTTGAGGGAGCTGGTGTGGTTGTGTCCATTACCGATGAGTTGCAGGCTGCTTCCGACAGATTGCGCGATCAGGTTGAGCAGTTTAAGCTGTAAGATCACCCTTTGTCTGTTTTCGTACTCTCTGTCTCCGTATCGCTCTGCGCTTCCCTGGTTGGGGGCGCAGAGCGGTTCTTCTTTGTCGGATACCGAGAAAAAACCGAAATAAAAAAAGTTACAACGGGTACAATGAGCCGCAAGGACAAGTGCCTGTTGAGCAGTTAATCGTAAGAAAGGAGAAAATCCATGGCTGATACTTTTACAGCCGACAAGACGACCGATCAGGACGAAAAAGAACAGCTTATGCAGCTGGTCGGTTTTACCATCGGCAATGAGCAATTTGGAGTAGATATTCTCATGGTACAGGAGATTATCCGTTCAGCTCCTATTACATCTGTACCCAATTCACCTGATTTTATTGAAGGTGTTATTAATCTGCGCGGTAATATTATTCCTGTTATTGAGTTGCGAAAACGACTCAATCTGTTTCGGGAGGATAGTGCATCCAAAGATTCCTGGATATTGATTCTGGACATTAACAGCAGGGTGACCGGATTCATTGTTGACTCTGTAACGAGGGTATTGAAAATTATGGAAAGTACTATTGAGCCTCCGCCGGAAGTTGTTGTGGCCGGGCTTGCCAATCAATATATCCGTGGTGTCTGCGATATAGGCGAAGGTCTGCTGATCATGCTTGATTTCAACCGTATCCTTCTTGCAGATGAATTAAAGTTGCTTAAGGCAATAGAGGGAGAATAACCAGATGAGTAAGCGAGTTTTGATAGTCGATGATTCATCTATGATGCGTAAGATGATCGCGAAATTATTGCAGCCGCCGGGCCATATTGTGGTGGGGCAGGCGAAAAATGGACTGGAAGCTATTGAGCTCTATAAGTCCCTAAAGCCTGATATCGTTACTATGGATATCACCATGCGTGAAATGGACGGGCTAGCCGCTGCAGAGGAAATTTTACGGTATGACAGCTCTGCACATATTATCTTCCTCTCAAACCTTGATGAAGAAATATATCGGACTGAGGTTGAGCGGCTCGGAGCACGGGGATTTGCCAGTAAGCATAAGGCAAGGGAAATTCTTGATATGATAGAAAAATCAGAAGCTGACGAGTAGGTCGCCGAACGCCGGGGTGGAGATTATACCGATATCTGCCTTTGCTGTATTCAGTTCATAGCCTCATAGAGAAGAATGCTTTTGCTTAGAGCTCACACTGAACATGGGGAGACTTGAATATTATCATGTGACGTCTCATGATTTTGGAGAGAATTGCGGGCAGTTTGGTAGAGGGCGGTTTTGGCTGTTCGTCACAAAGTTCATCTTAAAACGGATTTGTCGCCTATGTCTACTTTGTTACAGGCAGCAAACGATGTGAGTCTGAAGAAAAAGGCACAGCTTTTTTTTATACTCAATTTTTTGTTGACCATGATTGCAGCAGCAGGCCTTCTCTATGTATTTGTCAAGCACTGTGGCGAGACTACAAAAATTATTCATGCTTCATTATGCGTTATCCTGTTTTTTTTGTTGAGTGTTCAAGTTGCCGCCATGCTTTATTTCAAAAGCAATATTATAAAACCCTTAGCTGAAATGCAGGTGGCAAGCAGACTCATGGCGGACGGTCATCTTGAAACATTGAACTATATGAAAAGGGCGGATGAAATCGGCTCTCTCGGCGAAAATATTAATGACTTGGCTGTAAATATGCAGGAAGTTTTGCTTTTTGTGTGGAATCATAGTCAGCTAAGTCGGGATTTACTGGGAGATATTGCCGATGAATTGAATTTTTCATTGGAAACGGAGAAGTCTACCGGTTCTGGAATAGAGAATGGTGTACAAAAAGATATCAGTAAAATGCATCGAAATAATGAAGACCTTAAAGCTATTGTAATGTCGTTTAGTTATTTTGAAATTAAGCTGGAAGATGAGAAAATGGTTTCTGATTACCAGCAGGAGTCCGGAGTAACAGCCTCCTGAACTGAAAGAAAGTATTTGGAGCCGACCAGCTGCAAACGAGACAGAGACGTAAGGAAAACTGAGCTGGTCAGGCAGGGGAAGGCGCCGGATAGTGAGATATGTGTCCTGAGTATAAGAATAATCAGATAGTTACAAGGTGGAGAATATGATAGACTCATCAATGTTACCGGATTTTATTGTTGAGGCGGCTGAACATCTTGAAGAGATGGAAAGCAGTCTTCTCCGGCTTGAACAGGATTATGAAGATAAAGAGGTGTTGGATGAAATTTTTCGTTCAATTCACACAATAAAAGGGGCGGCTCAGTTTGTCGGTATTGAGCGGGTCTCTGAACTGTCTCATAAACTGGAAAATCTTCTTGATCTTATTCGCAGGCACGAGATTACACTGAACACTGCGATTACAGATTTGCTGATTGCCGGTAAGGATCGGTTGGCGCTTTTAGTTGATGAGCTTGAGCGCACCCAGGCAGAAAAAACCGAGGTTTCCGATTTAGTGGAGCAGGTGCGGAGGGTTGTTGAAGGGGATGTTGATGCAGGTGAAGATGAAGAAACGGCATTGGGTGCCACTTCTGCTGAAGAGGAGTCACACCATAAACCGTCTGAGGAAAGCCGAGCTGGCCTTCTTGCAGAAGACAGCATGTCCGATGAATATGATGAGGAACTCTATAATATTTTTCTTCAGCAGCTGAAAGAAAATATCCCCTTTCTTTACGCCCAGACCGTTGAGCTATCAATTTCTGTGGACAAGCAGGATGTCCTGTATCGTTGCAGTGATTCGATCAAGAGTCTCAAGTCCTCTGCCAACTATATGGGCTATGAAAAGCTTACGCAGCATTATTCCAACTGGCAGCATGCTATCGAGAATGCGGTTGAGCAGCTTTCAAGCGGTAAAATGCCTGATTTGAACTTTATGCAGGATTATTTGGACGAGATTATACGATCTTTTCCTCAGGCGATGGAAGGATATTCGCAGGATGATGCGGATATACTCGGCGATAGCTTAGGAAAAGAGAAACAGGATTCTGCATCCATTGATTCAGCCCTAAATTCTATTTTTGCCGATGAGGAGCTGACAACCGCTTCAGACAGTCCTGTCGGTTTTAACAAGGGCTTGAGTGAAAGCGTATCCCCGCAGGAAGAAGGGGAAAATCAGGGCATTGATCTTGATCGGGCATTAGATTCTATATTTTCAGACGAACACTCGGATACAGATGAAACCGAGGGAGATAGTGTGGGTATCCTCAGTTTGGATAACGATATTTCCAGCGAGGATGCACCGTTGATCTCTGCTATGGAGAGAGGCGGAGCAGATACAATTCCCCTTGAGTATGAGCTTTCCGACGACGAGTATGATGAAGAGCTTATCTCTATTTTTATGAAGAAGCTCAAGACGGATATTCAATATATTCAAGCGCGTATTGCTGAATATCTGGCAAACGGTGATAAGAAGATAATACTTGAGAATTGTCACAGTGCTATCGGTCGCCTCGCATCCTCGGCGAATTATATGGAGTATGTCAGTCTGACGGAGTTTTGCGAGACATGGCAAAGTGTTGTAGATGGATATCTTGTTGATTTTTCAGCAGGTGTAGAGCCTGATGTCGCCGGAGGCTTGCAGGGATTTGTTGATAAAATTGTCGACGTATACCCCCGTATTATAGAGGAAAGTCAGCAGGGAGATCTAGAAACATTTTCCCGCGATGCCGACGGCAGCGAAGAAAATGATAATATGTTTTCTCTTGCAGACGAAATATTGTCTGATTCTGAGAGTTTTTTAGGAGAGGGTGGAGGAAGCAGAGGAAATGAAACCTCTTATACCACATCAACAGAGACGAAAAAAAACGTTGATGGCGTTGGGTCTGTAAGGGATACCGGTGAAACATCGGATGTCTCAGCGGAGTATGAGAAGAAAGGAACTGAAGATAAGGTGCTTTTCGATAAGCTGAGCAACGCATTGGATGTGTCTGAATCTGCTGCTGGATCATCATCTGATTCCATAGACAGCGTTATAGAAGAAATTATGGAAGCTCCGGGGCAGGCAGAGAAGCATGCCGAAGAGATGGCAGCGGATCCTGGGATGGCCTCACCTGATATTTTTGCTGAAACGATGAGTAACAGTGAGGATAATGAGAACAGTGAGCGTGCTCAGAGTTCAGGAGCACATTTATTGAACAAGGTTGTGGCTTCAAATGAGGAAGATGCGATTGAAGCAGCAGTTTTTGAGGACGAAACGGATGAAATCGATGATCCTGATGTTCAGGATGAACCGATAACCGAGGACGTAGCAGTAAAAGAAATAGTAGAAGAACAGGATGAAGAAAGCTCTGCCGAGGAAAAAACGGATTTAGGACGATTTGAGGTTCCTAAACAGGAAGCTCAGCAGGAGGAAGACGAACAAAAACCAGTCAAGGCAGCAGCTGTTCGGAGCAGTATCAGAGTTGATTCGGAAAAAATTGATTACCTGATGAATCAGGTGGGAGAGCTGGTTGTAAGCAGGGCTTATTTTGCTCAGCTTGTTAACGAGATGAGAGGCTTGGAACAGCTGCTTCTTGAGTCTTCTGGAGTTTCCAAGAATCAACTGAAACCGCTTCATGAGTTTGCTTTCCGTTTGAGCGAAGCTGGCGTTCATCTCGGTCGCGTGTCCAACGAGCTTCAGGAAGGCGTGATGAAGGTCAGGATGTTGCCCATTGATCAGCTTTTTAAGCGCTATCCACGTTTGGTACGGGATTTAATCCATAACACGGATAAAGATGTCAGGCTGATAACTAAAGGTGAGGAAACCGAGCTTGATAAGATGGTCATTGAATCCATCTCAGATCCTTTGATTCATATCATCAGAAATTCAGTTGATCATGGCATCGAAACTGAAGAGGAACGTCTGCGGGCTGGAAAACCGGCTCAGGGTTCGCTGGTACTGGAAGCTTTTCACGAGAGTGACCATATTGTGTTGGAGATCACCGATGACGGCAAGGGTATTGATACAAAACGGATCAGGGCAAAGGCCTTGGAAAAAGGCCTTGTCAGACAGGACGAGCTGGAACGGATGTCTGACAAGGAGTTGACACGCCTGATTATGTTGCCTGGTTTCAGTACTGCGAAAAAAACGACCGAGACCTCTGGACGCGGTGTTGGAATGGATGTGGTCAAGAAAAATATTGAGAAGCTGAACGGTACTGTTGAAATCGTTTCCGAGAAGGGAAAGGGAACAAGGCTTCGCATCAAGATTCCTCTGACTATGGCTATTATTCAGGCCTTGATGGTACGAGTCGGGCGGGAAAAATTTACCATTCCTCTGACCACTGTCGAGGAAACCCTGAGGGTCTTCCGGCATGAGATTTCAGAAATAGAAGGTGTTGATGTTATTCATCTTCGTGAAAGCACTATGCCTATTTTTCAGCTTGCCAAAATTTATGATATTGACCGTCAAGGGCAGGATGAAGACAAAATGTTTGTCGTCGTGGTGAGTACCGGAACCCAGGAGCTGGGTCTGGTTGTTGATGAACTTCTTGGACAGGAAGAGGTGGTTATTAAACCGCTTGCCGACTATTTAAGAGTTGAAAGCGGTTTTGGCGGTGCAACTATTCTGGGTGACGGTGGTATTTCACTCATTTTGGATGTCCCTGAACTGGTTAAAATAGCAAAGGAAAATCAGGTTGTCAGGCAGGAGCAACGCTCGATGAGTTTTAAACGAAAAAAAGGTGGTGCTGCGGAGACGCAGACGGTTCATTAAGCTTCCTGTCAGGCAGGTTGGGAAAAATCACAACCGGATAAGAACGGCAGCGGAATAAATTGTTAAGTATCGGATTCCTGAATAAGGGGGAAGCTGCGGTATGGATAAAAAACTTAAGGTTCTTGTCGTTGACGATGCGACCTTTATGACCAAGGCGATCAGTGATCTGCTGGAATCGGATCCTGATATTGAAGTGGTCGGTGTTGCAAATAACGGCTTGGAGGGACTTGAAAAGATAAAGGAACTCCAACCGGATGTTGTCACTCTTGATATAGATATGCCGGTTATGGACGGGCTGCAGGCTGTTCGTCATATCATGATTGAATCCCCGGTCCCTATAGTAGTTTTGAGTTCATTGTTCAGTGACGGTTCTATTACCTTTGAGGCGTTACGGCTCGGGGTTGTTGATTTTGTGGCAAAGCCCTCCGGGGCGATATCAAGTGATATTCATACAGCCAAACAGCATATTGTTGATCGTATCAAGCTTGCTTCAGCAGTTAATTTCCAGAATATACGTCGCGTTCGGATTAATAAGCGAAAAAAGGAGGAAGGTCTTGCCGAATTATATGGTTTCCATCCCCTTGATTATATTATCGCCATAGGAACGTCGCTGACCGGTCCCAATACGTTTATACGATTAATGACCAGACTCAATGCCGGTCTTCCTGCCGCTGCTGTTATTCTTTTGGAGATTTCTCCCAAAATACTTGCTGCTTTTGCTGAAAAATTCAACGAATTTGTTTCCTGGAAAATTGAAGTGGCTCGCCAAGGCACTGTCTTGGAGCAAGGGGTTTGCTATATTCAATCGAATGTAGCTTCATTGACTGTCGGGCTGAACGAAAACGGAGACCCTTGTTTTCAGCTTGGTGATCGAGTTGAAAATCCTTTGGATACCTTCTTTCAATCGGCAGCAGAGGTCTTTAGAGAGAATACTGTCGGGGTGTTGCTTACTGGGTACGGAGATGACGGATCAGACGGATTTGCCGCTATTCAGGGGAAATCCGGTAAGACCATAGCGCAGAGCGTGGAGACGTGCGTTTATCCCAGCCTGACTGATACTGCAATTAAACGGAATAAAGTGGATTTGATTGTTGAAGAAGCGAAGCTTGCAGAGGTAATTGAGTCTGTTTTCGATGGAAAAATGTTATAGAAATGTCGGTCGGCAAGATACTTACAAGAGTGAAGAATGATCCTGCAAGCTTATAAGGATAATTTTTAAGATAGAGGCGGCGGCGAGCAGATACCTGATGAAGACCGTGAAGGAAGAAGAGGAGGCTTTGCTGTCCTGTGTAAAAAGAAGAAACACAGAGATAAATTGAATAGATATAATTATTATATATATTAGGGAAGTACGCTATGATTATTACATGCGACAATTGCAGAACCAGGTATAAGGTTGCTGACGACATAATTAATAAACCGACATTGAAGGTGCGCTGTCACAAGTGTAATAATAGATTCACGGTGTATAAGAATGATCCGTCAGATGACTCTTTTCTCCTGCAGGATGAGGTTTCTCCTGATGACCATCGCATTATCACTGTGAGCAATCAGAAGGGTGGTGTTGCCAAAACAACGACCTGTCTTAACTTGGCGGTTGCGTTGGCGCGTATGGGCAAAAAGGTATTGTTAGTTGATTTTGATGTGCAGGCCAACCTTACCATCCTGCTGGGCTTTAGGAAAACACGATCTTTTTATGAGTTACTGAACAAAGAGGTCAGGGGGATACGTGATGTTATTCTCCATACGAAATATCCCAATTTATCAATACTGCCCTCAAACAGCAAGATGGCCTTGTTGAAAAAGAGGTATCTTACCCAACATAATTTTGAATATCTGCTGCGCAACAGATTGCAGGAGATTGAAAAAGACTATGATCATATTCTGATAGATACTCCGCCCTCTATTGAGTTTTTCACTCTGAATGCTCTGATAGCGGCACAACTTGTTATCGTACCGACCACATGTGAATATCTTTCAATGCACGGGGTGTCACAGATAAGTGACATTATTAAGGTACTGAGGGGAATTGATCATGATGTCGAATATAAAGTTCTTATCACCATGTACGATGCACAGAAAACATCAGAGAGGGTGATTGATGAAAAGATTCGGCGAAAATACGGAGCCATGCTTTGTAAAACGGTTATTGAACTCGACGATAAAATGCAGGAGTCACATATTGTTAATCTTCCTGTTCAATACTATGATGAAAAGAGCAGGTCTGGTGAGCAATATCAGGCTTTGGCTCGGGAGCTTGCCGGATAAAAAAATATCGGAGTTGCACTGATGATGACAGAAACACATTCCACGTTGACGAAAAACATCGCCCCGGTTCTGTCGTTCACAGTTCTGGTTCTGGTTTGGGAGCTTACAGTACGTTTCGCTGGTTGGGATGCCAATGTGCTCCCCGGACCGTACAACGTGTTGGAGAGTATGATTGAACTGATAGCCACCGGTTCTCTGTTCAAGCACACGGTGGCCAGCTTATTCAGAGTAACGTGGGGATTCTATATTGCCGCGATGCTCGGGATCCCTTTGGGAATTATTTTAGGAAGGAGCCAGATTGCCTCGATGCTGCTGAATCCGATTATTCATTTTCTTCGTCCCATATCTCCCTTGGCCTGGATACCGTTGGCGATGCTCTGGTTCGGAATTGGTGATCAGCCTGCCGTCTTTCTGATTTTTCTTTCCAGCTTTTTCCCTATTGTTGTTGCTACAACAGTTGCTGTTCATTCGATTAACCCCACCTTTTTTTACGTTGCGGCAAATTTTAATTTCAGCAGAAAAGAAGTGATTCAGAAGATAGTTATTCCTGCCATTATTCCGGATATTATTACAGCACTGCGCCTGACGGTCACCATTGCCTGGATTGTTGTGGTTGCCGCTGAGATGATCGCTGTTCAATCCGGACTGGGGTATCTGATCCTTGATTCAAGGAACGGGCTACGCTTGGATTATGTTATGGATGGAATGATAATTATTGGCCTGATCGGCCTGTATCTGGATTATATTATGCGCCGTCTCGGCAGGATTGAGTCAGCGTCTTGGGGCATCGGACAGCAATAGGGGGAATAGGGAAAAATGGGACATATTCAGACAAATAATCTGTGCAGAGAGTTTGTCAACCGAAGAAAAAAGAAACGCGAGGATGGCAAATATCTCCCCGACGAAAAGGTGTCTGTGCTTGAGGATATCAATATTGAAGTGGAAGACGGTGAAATGGTCTGTCTGCTCGGTCCTTCGGGTTGCGGTAAATCGACTCTTCTTCGTATCATCGCTGGTTTTGACAAGCAGACCTCAGGGTCAATTCTTATTGACGGTAAAGAAATTACCGGGCCGAGCTCGGATAATATTTTTGTTTTCCAGCATAGCGGACTGCTGCCGTGGATGACGGTCTGGCAGAATGTGGAACTGGGGTTGCGGCATATGGAAGATGTCGAAGAAAAGAGGACAGAAATCCAGGAATATATTGAGATGGTGGAACTGGACGGCTTTGAGGAGCATTATCCGCGTCAGCTGTCAGGCGGAATGCAGCGCCGAGCAGAATTAGCTCGGGCCTTGGCAGTCAATCCTGATATTCTGATCATGGATGAGCCCTTTAGCGGGCTCGACTTTCTTACCCACATGAAAATGCGGGAAGAGGTGGTCAATATGCATCAGTTCCTCGGTAAAACCATTTTAATTGTGACGCATGATATTGATGATGCGTTGATTATGGGAGACCGGGTGGTGGTCTTCAGTAAGAGGCCCTCACAGGTAAAAATGAACCGTAAATTGGATTTTCCTCATCCGAGGATTGTGTTTAACAAACAGACAGAGTTAAGTCAACTCCGAGACGAATTGTTCTTGATGCTTGGAGTAAGCTATGCAGTCTAAGCAAGCTAAAGATGGAAAAAAGAAATTTATCTGGACAAGATCTTGGCGTTTTGTTGTAGGAAGTGTCATCTGGGTTGTGGTCATATCTGGACTTCATTGGTGGTTAAATTTTGACCATAGTAACCAAAAGATTTTTAAAATGGGCTACATGCCTGTTATTACCAATATGGCGGCACCCCTGCTGGATCATACCAGTGCCAAGGGAAATGATATACGCTTCAAGGCCTTAAAATTCAGTTCATTTGCCGAGATGGGCGAAGCGCTTCGAAATGATCAAATTCAGGCGGCATTTATCATTGCCCCCCTCTCCATTGTTCTTCGTCAGCAGGGGGTGGACGTAAAAATTATCTATATAGGCAATCGGCATGAGAGTACCTTTGTCACGCGAAAGGATTTGAATGTTCGGGGTATTCAAGAGCTAGCTGGCAGGACAGTTGCTGTTCCCATGCGTTTCTCCGGCCATAATCTCAGTTTGTTGCGATTGATGGAAGAGAATAATATGAGCGGGGAAATTAATATCGTGGAGCTCAATCCTCCTGATATGGCTGCGGCCTTGGTAACCGGTTCGCTTGATGGTTACTATGTCGGCGAACCCTTTGCTGCCCAGACGTTGAAAAACGGCAACGCGGATCTTCTTTTTAATGTCGAGGAGGTCTGGACGTCATTTATCTGTAACCTTGTCATTGTCAAGCAAAGCTTGATAGAGGAGGAACCGGAAATTGTGCAAAAATTTATCAACGGGGCCGTTCGTTCAGGTCTATGGGCGGAAAAACATCCTGATAAGGCTGCCGAGATAGCAGCACGATATTGGTCACAGCCGGTAGATTTAGTGCAATATGCTTTAGATGCATCAGGAGGGCGGACGCTTTACGATCAGTATCTTCCAAAAATTGAAGAGATGCAGGAAATCGCAGATTTGATGGTACGCTATAAGCTGATTGATAGTAATAAAATCGATGGACTTGTGGATCAGCAATTTGCCGAAAATGTTGATACAGGTGATGTTGAGACAATAGATGATATTCTTCGATAGTTGTAAAGTGTATCTTCACTATGTTTTCTCGCGTAATAAAGATTGATGAGATTAATGTGATTAATGAGATGGGTGAGCATGTAAGCATGTAAGCATGTAAGCATGCTCATGCTTCGGTAAGATGGATTGTTCTGATTCTTCAAAGTGCAATGGTGAATACAATAACAGGAAAATGCAGAAGGAAATCTCCTCGGATTGATAAGCAGGTAAAACTGAGTGTCGGCAAGCTGCAGTACCCGATGACCAATGTGGATATGAAAGTCGGGTATACCAGCAATGTTTCCGAGACCGGCCTTTGCTTCACCACTGATGAGCTTTTTAAGAACGGAACCATTTTGCAGCTCGTTGTCGAGTTGATCGGCTGGCAGCATTATTTGCGTACCACTGCTGCAATCATTGATGTGGAGACAATATCAAAGCCGCTGACGGCTGTTGCCGAGGTGGTTTGGTCGAAAAAGTTGACCGATAATGAAGAAAGATATGCTGTCGGCGTCCTTTTTAAGGATATTTATGAGGATGACCTACAAGCGTTTAAAAAATATCTTGGGAGAATGCTTGAGAAAAAAAGTTGACGAGATGTTTCTCAAAAGTTTTTTGCCAAAAAGCGGCTTGCAGCGCCAGTTGATTTTTTATATCGTCTTTATCGGAGTTGTTTTTTTAACGATGGCTGTAGAGATGAACGGCTTTCTTCGCGGAGAGAAAATTCTCGGCACCCTGAACGGCCTTGTTTCACCGGAAGTATCAGCTGATCTTGTCGAGCAGATCCTTCTGAAAGTTCGTGTTATGTTGGGGAACCTCCTTCTTGCCATCGGCTTGGTTATGATGCTTTTTACAAAGAGAATCATGTTTCCTCTGGAGCGCATTATTGAGGGAACCAGAGCGATGAGTGCCGGTGATTTTTCTACGACCTTACCGGAACAGAGCAAGGATGAACTCGGTGAACTCGCTCGACATATTAATGAATTGAATGCCAATGAACAGGAGCTTATTCTTCTGACCAAAGGAATGGCTGATCAGATTCGGCAGACCTTGATGGAAGGAAAGGATGCAACGAAGATTGCTGAAGCTGTCGAAATTATAGATGAACTTGAAGAGGCTCTGGCTGAATTCGGCAGGAGCTTTTACCAGTGTTAGGAGCCTTTGAATTTTGGCAGATGCTACCTGTCGGCGTGGCGATTGCATCAGTAGCTATGTTATTTGGACTGGGCGGCGGTGTTCTGTGGATGCCCATTTTACTGATGAGCACAGACTTGGATCCGAAAGATGCAGTGGTCTGTACCATTATGATTCAGTTCTTTGGCCAGCTTAGCGCATCGTACAGTAATAATCGAGCCGGGCTGATTGATTGGCGGCTTGTTCGGTTGATGAGCACTTTTGGAATTCCTGCCGTAATCGGCGGAGTGCTGTTATCTTTTTTTCTGCATCCGGTGTGGATAGAGCTTTTTCTTGGATTGACGATTTTTTTTATTGCCTATGTTTTTCTGCGCGGAGATGATTTTTTTGTTGCTGGCTCGGACAAAGCAGACCTTGAAGCGGCGCGACAAGGGCGGAATATAACCTTGCTCGGAAGCATATTAACTGGATTTCTTGGAATTGGTGTAGGAGACTGGCTGGTGCCATTTTTCAATATGCGTTGCAAACTTGCCATGGTTCGATCGGTTTCGACCAGTATTGCCCTAATGATGATCCTTTCACTTATAGCGTTAAGTATCCATGTACTATTGGGTCGGACCATAGAATGGCGGGTTGCAGTCCCTGGAGCTATCGGTGTTCTGATTGGAGCACAGGTGGGATCAAGGTTGCTGCGAAGAGTTCCAGAAACTCATTTTAAAGAATTCTTTGTCCTTATGTTGGTGTTTATCGCAACTCATGTCACTTTTAATGCGTTGTAAAAGAATTCTGTATATCTGAAAAGTACCTGTATATGAAACATCCTGTTGGAAGCGGTTTTGTCGGTGAGATTGAAGGACTCGGGTTGGTGGATCTTGTCCAGTTCGCCTGTCTTGCCGGAGACGACAGAAAATTAAGTGTACTCAGCGAAGATAATCGAGGGGTTCTTTACTTTTCTGATAATGAAATTATTCATTCTGAATTCGGTGAGTTAACCGGAGAGGAAGCCTTTTATCGCATTATGAGCTGGCCCTCGGGCACCTTCAGCATGCTGTTTGCCTCCACCAATGTACGAACCATTGACTCTTCTTGGAATTTTCTTTTACTGGAGGCTGCTCGACGTATTGACGAGCAGTACAAAAGTAAAATGCCCACTGATGAGGAATCTGCCCTACCTAAGGTTTTAGTGGTGGATGACTCCCGTTTCTTCACAAAAGCATTTATAAAGCTCTTTGAAGAACAGATCAACGCTCAAGTGGTTGGAACGGCAACAAACGGGAGAGAGGCGTTGAAATTCCTGGAAATGCAGGTTCCAGATCTTGTTACCCTGGATATGACCATGCCAGTCATGAGCGGTGATGTCGCGTTGAAGCATATCATGATACGTTCCCCTGCGCCGGTGGTGCTGGTCAGCAATTTTAACGATCAGCATTATTCAAGAATGATGGATTTTATGCGGTATGGCTGCGTGGACATGGTTGCCAAGCCGACTAGTCCAGAATCCTGGAACCTGATCGGTGAGCGGCTGCAGTATATTCTGCTTAATGTCAAAAAATTCTGCGTTGATAATGTCAGCAGAGCAAAGAAATTAAAGCCGGTTGATCCCGAAACGAAAGAAGAACCCGACAAAAAAGCTGATAAGTTATTACTGATATTGGGCGGACTGGGCGGTATGTTGGAGTTGCAGAAAATTATTCCGGCACTGCATTATGACAGCGATATGGCTGTGCTGGTACTGCAAAACATGTATCCGGGTATTGTTCAGTATTTGACATCATATCTTGATGGCTTTACCCCTTACACGGTCACGACCTTACTTCAGACAAATAAATTACTGGGAGGGCAATGCCTGGTAGGTGATTGTCACGGGGAAAGACAAATAATTCTTTCTGAAGGAGTTCCCACGCTGAGCAGTCTGGAAAATGACGATGGAATACAGCTGATTAATACTGACGGGCTGCTTCGTTCTGCTGCCGATACATTCGGCTCAGCATTAACAGTGCTTTTTCTCAGCGGTGTAGAGCAGGATATGAAGGAAGGGATGGAAGCGGTTGTCACTCACGGGGGAAAGCTACTTTTACAGGATCCAGACTCCTGTTTGCTGCCGCGTTCAATTGAGGAAATTCGTACCTTAGGTATGGAAGAATGCATTCTGAAACCTGAAGAAATAGCGCCATATATTAGTGGTATCACCTGATTTGCTTACAGGTAGGTTAAGCCGGTTGTTTGAGTTGCATAATCAGGGAGAAATCTCCTGCATTTTTTGTATGCAGGGTGCCTCCGTAGGGGTGAATCCCAGTGTTCGCCCTGAACGTTTCGGTGTATAAACGGGCAGGTACAGGGATCTCCCTTACAGATTTTTTTTAGTAAGAGATGCTATGATACTGAGTTTTTAGCTTATGATTCGCCAATGTTTTTTTTACAGATCGTTTTTTTTTAAAGCGTATCTCACTGCTGTTTTTTTCTTTTTGCTGGCCGGGCAATGTCTTGTGCCGACCTCTTCCTTAGGGTTCAGTATCGGAGAAGAGAGAGACATCGGCGAACAATTACTGTTAGCTATACGCAGTGAATTTGAACTTCTTGATGATCCTGATATCGTTCAGTATATAAACAGGCTCGGTCAGCAAGTACTTGCTATAGCTGGACCGCGCTACTTTGACTATCATTTTTTTGTGGTCAAAAATGACGAGTTCAATGCCTTTGCCGCTCCTTCCGGGCTGATTTTTTTTAATTCCGGGGTGATTAAAACAATGCAGTCCGAGGATCAGCTGCTCAGTGTTCTCGCTCATGAGGTCGGGCATGTTGTGAGTAGACATCTTTCCCGACGTATTGCTAAGCAAGAAAAGGTGGCCGCAGCAAGCATGATCTTCGGCCTTGCTAGTCTTGCTGTGGGCAACCCGGCCTTGACACAGGGCCTTTTCACGGGTGCCCTTGCCGCTAATCGGACTGCAGGACTTAATTTTTCCCGGCAGGACGAGGAACAGGCTGATCGGCTGGCCTTTGGTTGGCTCAGAATCATGGGGCGTAATCCGACTGCAATGGAGAGTATGCTGAAATCCATGCGTAGGATTACCCGCTATCGCTCGGAGCAGCTGCCTCCTTACCTCCTTACCCATCCCAACCCGGAGGACCGCTTGGGCTATGTGCAGTCCTTGTTGGAGCTTGAGCGAAGAAAGATAGATAAGCCCTTTCCTGAGGATGTGGGAAGTTTCCCCTTTTTGCGTTTTAAATACCGGGTGCTAAGTCAGTCTGTGGAGCCGGAAGATTTGCGGGTTCACTGTGCCAATACCTTGGCATCAACTGAGGGTGGGGTGCAGGCAACAATGGCTCATTATGGTCTGGCATTGCTCAGTGCCGAGGAAAATAATTTCCAGGAGGCGCATAAACATCTGGATATTGTGCGGCATGAGTTTCCAGGGAGAGATATCCTGGATATTGACCTTGCCGCCTTGTATATCGATTCGGGTGAGCTGGACAAGGCTGTGCGCTTGCTTCGTCGTTTGTATCAGAGAGATCCTACAGATATGTACTGCGTCTTTAAATTTGCCGAAGTAATGGCAATGAAGGGTGAGTTTGAGACAGCGGAAAAATTTTATCTGGAGGTTGCGAAGAGTATACCGGAATATTCTCAGGTCTATTATGAGCTGGCACGGGTTAAATCCGGGCAGAAAGAAAGAGGGGAGAGTACATTTTATTTGGCAAAATACTATTTGTATGAAGGACGGATAAAGTATGCAAAGCAGTATCTGCGCAGGGCGGAGAAAGATCCTCATGTTCCTGCTGCTCTGCAGGAAGAAGCAAAGGCAATTTTGAAACGGCTGAAGGAACTTGAAGACGCATAATGCTCAAAAAGCGTAATAAAGAGATATTCTTGAGTAACGATATGTATCAGCAACCGGATTGGCTCAACAGGGTATGTTAAAAAGATTTTCTGTTTCATTGGAGGAGCATCTCCTTGATCAATTTGATGATTATATCACCGGTCACGGTTATTCTAATCGTTCTGAGGCTATTCGTGATCTGATCCGCAAGAAGCTGGTCAATGAGCAATGGCAGCAGGACAGCGAGGTCGTGGGCGTTGTTACCTTGGTGTATGATCATCATCAGGCTCAGTTGCAGGAACGCATCACAGATCTCCAGCATAGCTATTATCGACTCATCACCTCGACCACTCATGTGCATATGGATCATCACAACTGTCTCGAAGTAACCATTGTTAAGGGAAATGCCTTTGTTGTGCAGGAACTTGCAGAAAAGATGGTCGCCTTACGCGGTGTAAAAAGCGGTAATCTGACCATGTCAAGCACTGGCGGCGATTTGCATTAATTGCAAGGTAGGATAAGGATGGAGTATCATGGAGTATAGAACAGGATCAGTCGGTCGGGTTGTGACTATTCGTTTTGATCACGGAGATGATTTCCTTGAAGGGTTACAGGAGATTCTCCTGAAGGAAAAGATCCGAAGCGGCTGGTTTCAGGTTATCGGTGCCTTGGATAAAGCAGGGGTGGTGATCGGCCCAAAAGATCCTGTTGTTCCGCCGGATCCTATGTGGCAGGATGTAGACGGAGTGAGCGAGCTTATCGGTTGCGGGTCCGTGCATATGGATGGCGAAGAACCGAAGATTCATTTGCACGGGGCCTTGGGAGAGCATGGCGAAACGCTCACCGGCTGCATCCGCAGAGATAGTCGGGTCTACCTTTTGCTTGAGGTGGTTGTCTTTGAGTTGCTGGGGATGAATATTGCTCGCCCATGGGATGAGGCCGCCGGGATCAGTCGGTTGATTTTTCAATAAGGGAGGCTTCCGGCCCTCTGCTCTAAAGGGCGGAAGGACGGAATATGGCGGGAGCGGCTTCTTTTATATTGATCGAATCCCTCCTCCCCCAAAAAAAAAATTAGATTGAAATTAAAATCGGGGGTCTGTCCCTCATTTTCTGTAAGCTGGCGAACCTTTTTTTGTAACCCGTCAATTGAAATTCCGCAGTGTTAACTGGGTGAATGCAGTAATTGGTAAGGCATAACCAGCATGTCATTCAATACAAGTTCGGCAACCGTCACGTAGCCTTATTAATTTTTTACTACGAATTCGCTGAATTTCTTCGCCGTTCCAAATTTCAGCAAAATCCAAATCCTGTAAATTACCTAATGTGCCAGGAGAATATGCAGGTTTAAAGCAGGGGAGAACATCTCCGTACACATTGACCAACAATAAAATATACGGCCAGATGCAGTTTCTGTTACGTATGTTTTCTGATTTTATCGCCGATTTCCGAAGTTTGGAGGTATCTTGGATAATTTGAAAATTATCACAGCCCAGCTCGGTGGCCATCCTCTTCGCGGAATGCTGTTCGCATTGATTCCACGGGAAATCTATCATCTGCCATTCGACGAAAAGCTTGCTCCCTTCCTCCTCTCTGAACTGCATAATTTTTTTCAGGTTATCCATAACTAGATTTAGATCTCCGTGAGTTCGGTATCTGTTGTAAACAGCCTCCGTTGTTCCGTCAATAGCCACAATAAGCCTATCTAAACCCGACGAGACTAAATCCCTCCAGTAAGTATCTTGTTTTTTCAGGGATAAAGTTGTCGAAATGACCGTGCCTATTCTGTTTTTGTGGGCGTAGCCAATACATTTCAGCAATTCGGGGTGATGAAGGGGCTCTCCGATTTCATATAGCTGGCTCATGAAAATATATTGACCGAAGCTATCCACAAGTCGTTTGAATTTTTCAAATGGATAAAAACGATATTCTTTAGGTGAAACACATCCCGGACAATGAATGGTGCAGTGCCTGCTTAATTCCACCTTGAGAAACAAAGGCTTTGTCGGTATCACAGTGTTTCCTCTTGAAAAATGCCAGAGACACCTGACAGCGTTCCAGCTTTTTTTTACAGAGATATAGCGAAGTAAGCTTCCCGCATGTCTACGCCATAAACGTAAGGGTATCTGCCTATGCCTATTCCTGTCTGATTTAAACACGATTTTCTCCGAATTTTGAATGAATAAATAATCAGAACCAGCCCAATACCTTTACATTTCATATTATTAGGATAGTCATCTTTGATGAAAGGCTAACTATTATATACGCAACAGGAGATAAATTCAACATTATTAATTATAATAAGGAGATAGTATTAGTTCACATTCTCATTGTCGAGAAAATTTATTGCGGCGCAAGGGGGAAATTCTCAGTTGACTTTCTACTTCAAAGAAAGAGAAAGCGAGAAAAAATGTACCCCATCCGGTATCACAGCCCAAAATCAAAGGCCGCAGTGATGCGGGTTACAGGTAGGGGTCGCAGGTTCGAATCCCAAAATAAAAACCGGATACGCGTTTTCACGTACCCGGCGAACAAAAGCGTCCTGGAAGTGGAACAGCAAAAAAAAACGCCCCGCCAGCTTATGCTGGCGGGGCGCGGTATCAAAGTTTCCGAACGTCCCTAACAGACTTCTTTCGGTTCCGGCTCTGATTTTGGGTTCGGGTGGTTCATATGGTGATGGAGAACCTCTGCCGGAAGATGAATATCGAATAAGGCATTGACGATTTTTATCAGGAAAAAGAAGGCCAGCAGGGGAAGGAGAATGACCTGAATCACCAAAATACCGACATAGAGGAAGGTGAGCTCAAGAAGGCTTGCAATCATTCCCCCCATATTATTTCCTATAACAGCAAATGCCTTTTTAAATTCACCTGATTTTTCTCTCAGAAAAGAGGCTGTTCCAAAAATCCCATTGTCTGGAAGCGAGAAATCTTTCAGCTGATCAAATCCTTCCGAATCAAGAGCCAATTTTTCACTCACCGCATCAATCTGAGGCGTAAAAAAGTTCGTATTGATGAAATCGTTGGCTATTGAGGACAGCGGGAGGAAAAAGCGGGCAATGATTATGAGCAGGGCAAAGCGCGTCATGGTCTTGTGAAGAAAAACAAGCTTGGTGCTGTTGAACCATACCAGGACGGCGAGCAAAAGCAGGAAAACAGCAAGCACAGGCGGGGCCAGGGATATCCCTATCTCATAGGCCAGTTTTTGTACGCCCAACGAGATAATCGCTGTCACCAGTATATCAGACAGACGCTCGGTCATGTCGTCAATGGGGTCCAAGGCTTGGCCTACTGCTAAGGACAAGCCCACGCCAGCCGGTTGCATATGCAGGTTTGATTCCTTGATAATGGAAACAGATGCATTAATCACTCGGCAGGTAGCATAGGAGATCCCACCTTTGCTGATTGCTTCGCGGAAATAGTTGTCCGTTGCCTCGTCCAGAATAGGAATTTTCAAGCCCGGAGAGAGAAAGAGCAGTGCCGCTACGATGATTCCAAAGGCTGAAAGGACTATTTTTTGCAGCATTGCTTTCTTCATATTTGTCTCCGGTTCAAATTTTTATTTTCCTCGGATCATTCCATCATATGGATGCGTTCACAGTCTGGGCAGATCCAGGTGGGGCCGTTGCTGATACCCCATTTATTCTCATTAAAACAATCTGGGCAGATGGCAAAACCGCAACCGCAGCTCCAGCAGAAGGGAAAGTCTTTTTTGCAGCAATGACAGGTGTTATTCTTTTTTCGTCTGCGACGACGTGTTTTCAGCGTGTTATTTGCCATTGATCTAGAATTCAGTTTTACATCTGATGGTTATGGGGTTGGCTGCCGCAGGTGTGGGCATGCCGATGAAGATGGAGGCGGGTCGTATCCCCTTTCGTGACCTTCCCCTGATCCATCATATAGAGACTCGTGCAGGTTTCACTGAGAAAATCCCAATCATGGGAGATGATCATATAGGCAATGTCAAGCTTGTTAAGGATTTCAATCAGCCTCTCCCGAATTTTTTTATCAAGATTATTGGTCGGTTCATCCAAGAGCATAGCTTCCGGTTGCATGGAGAGCACCGTGGCCAAGGAGACCAGCTTTTTTTCACCTCCTGAAAGGCGATGGGTCACGCGATCTGCCAGCGCAGTCAAGCCCAAGTCCTGTAATGTCCTGTTAGAAATCTCCAGGGCCTCTTCCGGGCTTTTGCCGAGATTTAACGGGCCAAAGGCAACGTCTTCAATAACAGTGGGCGAGAAGAGTTGATCATCTGCGTCCTGAAAGACCAAGCCAATGCTTTTGCGCAGTTTTTTCAGATCCTTTTTTTCTTTAACTTCGCTGCCTTTAAAGAGGAGTTTGCCTTCAGTGGGGCGATGTAACCCCATAATAAGGTGAAATAGAGAGGTTTTGCCGCTGCCATTGGGACCGATCAGGCCGATTCGCTCATTATATTCGATCGACAGGTCGACCTGATGGAGAATAGGCCGCCCGCCAGGATATGAGAAGGAGACCTGATCCATTTGAATAAGCGGTGATGCGAAGGGCATGGGTATTCTCTGCGTTGTCTGATAAGAGGATTTTTTGCAGCTCGTTGTAGCTGACTTCGTTTAGAAGTACCATCTTTCAGAGCGATTTTCAAATGTTCTTCTGCAAGAGAAGAAGTCTTTTCGTGGCGCTTTCAGGAGGCTCTGTATTAAAAAAAACGCCGACCTATAGGGTCGGCGAGCAAGAAAATACAGAAGGTACAGCAGAAAAACAAGATGTCCTAAGAATGATGACCAGGTAAAAAGTCAGTCAGCAAAATGAGGATAAAATTTCAAAAAGCTGGTGATGTGACTTTGGCGATTTTGATTTTGTCCAAAAAATCGTAAAAATGCTCTTTGACAACCCAAATCAGGTCAATCCAGCCTCCTATGGAGGGTGATGAGGGATTTTTCCCCTTATTTCGTCGTTTTTTGTACGCAGCTGCCCGTATTATATTGAGTGCTGTTGCCTTCATGGTCGCTGCGAAACGAACCGCTTTCATGCCTCGTACCTTGAGATGCTTGATTCCCGTACGTCGATCAAGTTGCGACATAGTGGCCTCGACTCCGGCCCGGAACCGATACTTGTTTTTGAATTCATCGGTTCGCTCGTTAGCTCTTCTTTGGGAAAGACGGGCGGTTTTTTCGTTATAGCGGAGATAAGCAAGATCTTTTTTGCCGGGTTTAACAGGGCAATGATTGGCTCTCGGGCAGCTCTTACATGTTTCTGACGAAAAGGCTATGCTGAACCTGTCTTTTTTCTTGGATTTCTTGACAGGCTGGCACCCTTCAGGACACGAGATGATAAAACCGTTTTCAGAAAGCTCAAAATCGGTCAGTGTGCAGAAGAGGTCCTTTTGTCGGTCCAGAGTAGGAGCGATGAGGTTGACACCCTTTTGTTTTGCCGCTTCGTGATTGTCGTCGCTTCCGTAGAGCGTATCAGCTGCTACTTCTTTCGGCTTTATGTCACGTTGTTCCGTAGCCTCAAGATACGGTAGCAGGGC
The DNA here is from genome assembly GCA_942492895.1 of Candidatus Electrothrix laxa. GTDB lineage: Bacteria > Desulfobacterota > Desulfobulbia > Desulfobulbales > Desulfobulbaceae > Electrothrix > Electrothrix laxa. Next base: position 1,648,374 of record OW818652.1, on the reverse strand, counting down.
ATCGGTATCACTTTCATGGGCAGCCTGCACATCAACATGAGTGATCAGGGAGAGAGTTTCGGCATCTTCCTCTGTGCTGTATGTTTCCGCTACTTGCACCTGATATCCTTTGCCTTTATGCCCACTATATCCGGCGTCAGGATCAGAGGGATTCTGAAGAGAGTCGGAAGGGATATCCTTATTTGCCTTCAGAATGACACGCAGTTCATCAGTATTTTCGACTTGCTCTGTGATACATTGTTCTTTCAGAATGCGTGTCATGAGCTGATATGTTTGCATGGACGCAATGTCAGGGCACGAGCGGAACCTGTTGATAAGAAAGAAAAGATCATCGGCGACCATCTGAAGAGTTTTGGCGGATTCAGATGGTTTGACCATAGAGAAGGCACTTTCCTCTTCTTTCTTCAGGTAGCGATCTCGCAGATTCAGGTCAAGCTCATTGAATTCGTTTTTGTGCTGCCGTCTGAGATTTACCAGGAATTTTTTGATGGTGCCTGTGAAGATCCCGATACGACCGAGATGCTTCATATTGGAAAATATGTGAACGGAATCTATACGTTGCAGAGAAGGATCAACATCGAATATTTTTATGAATTCATCGCCAACAGCCTGGAAGACATCGTCATACAGTCCGTATTTCGTCATGACAAAGCGCATGTTCCAAATACTTTTTGGACAGACATAGGCCGCTTTGTCTGAGTTATTTGTGATATCAAGAGCATAATGCCATTGCATGTTAAAAGCGAACTGTTCCGCTGTCTCTTCGTCTGTCAGATCATGCATATGCTGCAATAACATCGCTCCCATCATAGCAACGAGTTCATTAGTCGGGCGCCCCATGCTTGTACTGAAATGCAGTGCCAGGAGATCAACCGGAAGAATATGGCGAACATGATCCCGAAAAATCCCGGCCCATGATTCATCCAGCATTTTTCGACGCTTCGGCCCGAGGAAACCAAAGGGGTCGAACATGTTGATGGTTTTGTGATCTTTGATGTTTAACATAGCTCTCTTGCTTATCTTATCGTAATATTGACACAATAATATCATGCCGACTAATTTATGGCAAGAGAAAAATTAATTATATACAAGTAATTTCAGATAATTATATAGGGATACTTTTTACGAATCCATCAAGAATCAGGTCATAAAATCATCAGGCCATGCACGCTGATTGAGGCAGAGGAGGCAGCAGTATTCCCGGAAGGTAAGAAGGTTTTTTTGTATTTTTTCTGGGTGTTTTGGGTGATGTTGTGTCCAATATCACAGGCTGGATGGCATTGCCTCGTTTCTGGAACTTGACGTATTCCCAGCAATCAGGATTATCGACAATGGTTTGCATGAGATTGTGGTGCAGGGTGTGGCCTGAGCGATTGGCAATAACATGTCCCAAAACCGGGCTGCCGAGTAAGGCAATGTCGCCTATCAGGTCAAGCATCTTATGGCGAATAAATTCATCGTCAAAACGAAGACCTTCTTCATTGAGAACAGATTCGCGGTTCCAATGGATGGCAATGACATTTTTTAGGGAGCCGCCAAGGGCAAGACCGTTTTTCCAGAGTTCTTCCACCTGTTCAATAAAACCAAAGGTTCTGGCGTCGGCTATTTCATTGATAAAGCGTTCTTGAGTGAGTTCGGCACTGTAGGTTTGTTCGTTTAGGAGATCGTTGTCACCAAATTTTATGCTTCCGCTGATCTTAAATCCGTTATAGGGCTCAATCCTGATGGATTTATCACCCTGGGTGAGATCAATAGGTTTGGTGATGCGGAGAACTTTGCGGAGGGCGCGTTGTTTTTTTAGGCCACCTTTTTGCAGCAGGTGAATGAATGGACCGGCGCTGCCGTCCATGATGGGTACTTCGTGCGAGTCAATATCAATAGTTGCATTGTCGATACCTGCTCCGTGCAGGGCAGCCATCAGGTGCTCAGTTGTGGATATTTTTTCTTGTCCATTACTGATAGTGGTTGCTAACGTGGTATCAACGATCTGCTCCATGCGGGCGGGGATGGCGGGTTTGTTTGCTACGTCGGAGCGATAAAAACAGATGCCTTTGTTTTCCGCAGCAGGTTTGATCGTCATTTGGACGCGTCTGCCCGTATGGAGTCCGATTCCGTGACAGCTAACGGATCGTCTCAGGGTGTGTTGATGGAGTTTTATATTGATAGACATTTTTTACCTCTTCCTCATCTTTATTCAACTCTGTTCTTCCGTGTCATAGCAGCTTCCTTTTCTCCTCTTAAATGCAAAAAAACAGCCAGAAGTTCATTTTTTTGTTTTTTTACCGGAGCCGATAAATATTGCTGCCGATATTCAGAACGATAGACTTTTTCTCTGAGAAAAATAAAAGGGTTCTGTTGCGAAAGAGTGTGTGTCAAAAAGAACACAGAGGGTGTTCAAAAAATTGTATGTTGTTTTTTTGACACAGTGGGCGGGTCGCACATGCCTAGTCAGTATTCAGGTTGGCTAAAGGGACTTATGTTGTAAAATCAGCTGCTTTAATGATTCGTCCGGCTGGGCCTCCATAGCAATGCCATAGAGAGGTAGTTGGAGGTCGATATTACAGAGTTTTACCAGATCTTTTTCCGTACAGAGGAAACAGGTTGCCCCGGCCTGTCGAGCTTCCGCAATGAGCTTGCGGATGGTTTTGGCAGCGTAGGTAAAATGGTCTGGAAGGGCGCGGAGGGCTATTGGGTCTATGTTGAGTTTTTTTAGGGTTTGCTGGAAGCCTTCGGGGCGGGCAATTCCGCAAAAGGCAAAACATCGCTGACCTGTAAGCTCTTCCTGCTGCACCGGTATTTTTTCTCCGTTTGTTTTTTGTAGGATAAGGCCAGTAGGGTGATTACGGCTGAAAAAGACAGGTTTGTCAGGGAATTTTTTATTGAGAACAGCTTTGAAATTTTCTGCCCGCTCTTGATTCTGTTCATCTGTGCCGGTCAGAACAAAGGCATGGCATCGCTTGAGGGCGTTGATTGGTTCGCGCAGATCTCCTCCGGGAAAGACCCTGGAATTACCAGCGAGTTTATCCGTGTTAAAGAGGACAATATCAAGCTCGCGGCGGATAGCCATGTGCTGGAACCCATCATCCAGCAGCAGGATGTCTGATCCCATTTTTACGGCCTCGGCAGCGGGCAGCTTGCGCACGATGCCAGTGAGAACAGGGACGCCGGGCAAGGTCTCGGCAAGCATTCTCGGCTCGTCGCCTACATAATCGGCATTGAGAAAGATTTCTTTGCCGTCCGAAACAATATTAATCCGCTCTTTGGTGGCTCCACCGTATCCTCGGCTGATAATAGCCGGTCGGCGACCGTTCTCCTGAAGCAGGCGGGCGAGATACTGCACCATAGGGGTTTTACCGGTTCCTCCCAGGGTGAGATTGCCGACACTGATCACCGGCACAGCAAAGGGGGTGCTTTTGAGGAATTTTCTCTGGTAGAGATACTCTCGTAAGCGCATGGCGGTGCTGTAGAGCGGGGAAAATGGACGACCTAGGGCGTAATAGAAATTTTTGTTCATTGTTATGTGGTATGTTTTTCTGGTTCCCAAGCTCCGGCTTGGGAATCCTAGTATTTGAAGCTCTGCTTCATGTACTCAGGGTGTTACCCTGAGCTGGTTATATATAGGCCCCTTGGGGCATTTTTACCCCAAAGGGGTTATATTTATGAGCCTGGGGTAACACCCTAGGCACCGGAGTTGGGATGTGCTCTTCACTCAGGGTGTTACCCTGAGCTGGCTACATATAGCCCCCTTGGGGCACAGACCGTTCATTTAACTACCTGCTGACAGGGAATAACCAAGCGAAACCCGATACCGTCGTAGCGAATCCCCGGAGCGCCGTGAAGCCGACCGACAGAGCGGCAGCGCACCGGATGGCGGAACCAGCTGCCGCCACGGAGAACACGGCGCGTACCCCTATCAGGCCCTTGTGGATTTTCCACAACACCGTGTTTTTGACATTCTTCGTAATATCCGCTGCCAAACCAATCCTGGCACCACTCATAGACATTTCCGCTCATATCATGGAGGCCCAATTCGTTGGCTAGTAGCTGACTAACTTCGTGGGTTTGATCGTCGCCGTTCTCGTCATACCAGCCTACTTGTTTCAACCGGTCACTACCTGCGTATGTATAGCCTTGGCTATAGATGCCGCCACGGGCCGCGAACTCCCATTCTGCCTCGGTGGGCAGACGAAAATTCTTACCCGCCTCTTGATTCAGTCGGACAAGAAATTTATGAACATCGTTCCAGGAAACCTGTTCTGCCGGTCGCTTCTTACTCTGAAAACGTGACGGGTTTTTTCCTGTAACCGCCTGCCATTGCTCCTGGGTCACAGGATATCTGCCGATGTAAAAATCAGACAGCTTTACTTGATGGGCTGGTTTTTCCCAATCAGAAGATTCTGGATCATCGCTGCCCATCATAAAAATACCGCCCTGAACGTAGACAAGTTCGATGGGAGGGCCAGCGGGAATCTGGATGATAAGGTTTTCTTTTGGCATAGCCTATCTATTCTTTACAAAAGGAAAATTTGGCAGAATCTCCATGCCCCAACGGGGCAATATTTAAGAGCCTAGGGTAACACCCTGGGTACCGGGGCTGGCGTATCTCTTTCTTGGGGTGTTACCCCAAGCTGGCTAAATATAGCCCCTTCAGGGCATCAATCCCACATATAACGCTCATCGTACTCCACACCGTATTTTTGGGCAATTTGCCGAAATTCATCCTGAAAAGAGATCTCCTGATGGTGTTCTTCCTGGCGGAGGATATATTCCTTCAACGCATCAACATGGGATGGGCTGATCGAAAAAACGCCGTATCCGCTCTGCCAATGGAAGTTAACCGTGCCTTCACTCTGTTGTTTCAACCAGCTTGAGGAAGTTCGTTTGATATCCCGGACAAGATCAGCCACTGTCAGGGTGCGGGGCATGGAGCAGGCAAGGTGGACATGATCCGCAACACCTCCGACGATTACCGGAGGAACACCGAGTTCTCGGCAGGCCCCGAAAAGATAGGCATGGGTTTCCTCGCGTACTTTCTTGTCGGCAAGAAAGGGCATCCTGTCCTTTGTCGAAAAAATGAGGTGGAGATAAATTTTGGCGAGGGATTGCGGCATGATGATACTCTCCAAGGTGTTTATGCCCCAACGGGGCAATATTTAATAGCCTGGGGTAACACCCTAGGCACCGGAGGTGGCGTATTCCTTTCACTCAGGGTGTTACCCTGAGCTGGTTAGATATAAGCCCCCTTGGGGCTGTTTTTTACCCCGAAGGGGTTATGCAATTCCAGCATGGGGTAACACCCTACTCATCGATTGGTCAATAAAAAGTGTATATAATTAATTGACTAAACATAAACAAATCATAACGTTATAAGAGATGCCGGTATTTTGACCGTATTTGCAGAGATGTCCTTTAAGCGCTATATTGGGCCAGATAATAAGTATTCCTAAACAGGAAACTTCTCAACAGCCTATTTTCACAAGCAATCATCCAATATGTTGATTTCACTTACTAAGATTTCAAGGTGTTGTTTTTTCATGTAAAACAATTAATTCAATTACTAGATTATTAACCAATCGGTGAGACCCTATGCTCCGCTTTTTCTTTTTTTTGCTCACGGGAAAAGCAGGATCAGCTTCCAACTGCCTGGAAGGGCAGAACAAGACGACACCCGATCCTGCCGCTGCGACGCCCCGGATCGAGGCGATTCCGAAGGACAGAGCGGCAGTACACCGGATGGGCGATCCAGCTGCCGCCACGGAGAACACGGGACGTACCCCGATCAGGCCCCTGTGGATTTTCCACACCACCACGTTTGTGACATTCTTCGTAGTAGCTATCGGAAAACCAATCTTGGCACCACTCATAGACATTACCGCTCATATCGTGCAGCCCCAGTTCATTAGCTAGCAGCTGCCCGATTTCATGAGCTTTATCGTCGCTATTTTTGTCATGCCAACCCACCTGCTTCAGCCGGTCGCTGCCCGCGTATGTATAGCCTTGGCTATAGATGCCGCCACGGGCCGCGAACTCCCATTCTGCCTCGGTGGGCAGACGGAATTTTATGCCGGACGGATCAAGCTGACGGATGAAAGCTTGCACATCTGCACGGGCGTTCAGCTTGCTGAGAAAGTCTTGAGCGTCTTTCCAGGAAACGGTTTCCACGGGACGGCGTTCGCCTTTGAACTTGGCGGGATTGCTGCCCATCACCTCCTGCCATAACCGTTGGGTGACCTGAAATTTACCCATATAAAAACCGGCAACATGGACAGCGTGAGCTGGCTTTTCGTCATCGTATTTACTGCTGTCATCACCCATGATAAATTCTCCGTCTGCAATCGGGCAGAGGTCAAGGTCAGGTAGGGGCGGGGGAATTATTTCGGTATCTTTTTGCATTGTTTGCTATTTCGGTCAAAAAAATTTGGCAGAATCTCCATGCCCCAACGGGGCAATATTTAAGAGCCCAGGGTAACACCCTGGGCACCGGGGTTGGCGTATCTCTTTCTTGGGGCGTTACCCCAAGCTGGCTAAATATAGCCCCTTCAGGGCCTCAATCCCAAACATACCGTTCATCGTACTCTATACCGTATTTTTGGGCAATTTGCCGGAATTCATCCTGAAAAGAAATGTCCCGGTGGTGTTCTTCCTGACCAAGGATATATTCCTTCAATGCATCAACATGGGATGGGCTGATCGAAAAAACGCCGTATCCGCTCTGCCAATGGAAGTTAACCGTGCCTTCACTCTGTTGTTTCAACCAGCTTGAGGAAGTTCGTTTGATATCCCGAACAAAATCAGCCACCCGCAGGGTGCGGGGCATGGAGCAGGCAAGGTGGACATGATCCGCAACACCTCCGACGATTACCGGAGGAACACCGAGTTCTCGGCAGGCCCCGAAAAGATAGGCATGGGTTTCCTCGCGTACTTTCTTGTCGGCAAGAAAGGGCATCCTGTCCTTTGTCGAAAAAATGAGGTGGAGATAAATTTTGGCGAGGGATTGCGGCATGATGATACTCTCCAAGGTGTTTATGCCCCAACGGGGCAATATTTAAGAGCCTGGGGTAACACCCTAGGCACCGGAGGTGGCGTATTCCTTTCACTCAGGGTGTTACCCTGAGCTGGCTAGATATAGCCCCCTTGGGGCAAAGAAGGCCCGCATTATTTGTCATAGTAAACCGATAATAGAGGCAATAGAACCTATGAATCCTACTGCCGCCGCAATCCATATCCACCAGCGAATCCACCAAGGCTTCTCAACGGGAGAGGGGACAGGCACGGGGGAATGGGGAACACGATCAGGTGCGGAGAATTGTCCGAAAACACCGTCCTGAATCTGGCGAATAGAGACCATGTCGCCGCTCCCGCCACATTGCACCTCGTCCTTCCCTCTGTTGTTTTTCAGGTTTTCCAGTTTTGCGTTGTCATATTCACAAGGTGTGACGGAATAACGACATTCCTCACAATTACAGGGGATTTTTTGAAACACCTTGAGCGAAGGAAAAGAGTCCTTGTGAATGGCGTCAAGTTCCTTGCAGATCTCCCGCAGCACATGCTTCCGTTCATCAGCCTCCTTGCCCTGGACCTCAATCCTGATGATCTCCCGTCCTTGCTCTCGCTCCTTCATATAACGAACCCGTGCCCGGCAACCGTCTTTGCGCAGATACACTCCGTTTTTCCAGACCATTTTTCGCCAGTCGCCGCAGGCACAGCTTTCTTCTTCGCATTGTTCAATGTCCTCGTGCAAACGAACGATCAGCCGTCCGATAATCCCTTTGGGCATGAAAGGGTAATGATAGACATAGCGCAGAGTGGTCGAGCTGTCGGTCCAGCAGATGCCTTTAGGCGGTTCTTCCGGTAGGAGCTGAGGTGCAATGAAGATCTCTTCGTTGTTTTCCGTGGCCCGGAAGCAGACTTCTAGCCCGTCTTTGAGCATCAGGTTGAGCAGCTTCCCCCGTTCCTCAGCGGAAAATCCTTTTTCCGTCCAGATCATCCGCAAGAGCTCCTGATTAAAACGACCTTGATTGATGTCCTTCACGTCGTCATTCTCCAGGATGGTATAGACCGCATTAACAGCCCACTCCGGGTTAAGGACAATAAAGTCTTCCAGAGTGGGTTCACGGAAATGGAGGATCAGGCCCAGGTCGTGAAAGAGCTGGCTGATGTCGTCCTGCTGCTCCCGCTCAGTCAGGCCGTGCTGTGTGCAGATTTGCACAAACTGCTCATGGCAGATATGATTCTTGGTCTTCTGTAAGGACTTGATTTCTGCGCGGACTTCGTCCCAGAGGCGGGGAATTTTAATGGGTAGGTGGGCGATCTGACGGCAGAGGATTTCCTGGATTGTCCTGGTCAGTGATTCCAATCGTCTGTCTTCTTTTTCTTGAAAATCGATATCTCGTTTGATGATTTCCAATCCCGGATATTGCTCTTCCACGATTTCCGGGTCATAGGGCATCTTCGGATTCCGGTTGCCTTTTTCGTTGAGCACCACCAGAACAGGCAGTTTTGCCTCTTCCTCCGGGTCGCGGCCCAACAGATTAATGATGTCCAGCCAGTAGGGAAAATTAGCCGCCTCACGTCGGGCATCGGCCAGCAATACATAAAAGGAACGCCGGGTGAGGAAAAACTGATGGGTCATATACTGGATTTCCTGCCCCCCGAAATCCCAGAGATTAACATAGAACGTATCATCTGGGCGATCAAGATGCTGAAATTCCCAGCCCTCTTTGATTTGGATACCTACTGTTGATTTTTGTCGTTTGTCGGGAACAGGATGATCAGGGTTTTGGAGAAGATTCCAGAGCGTGGTTTTGCCGGTTTCACCTTCACCGACAATGAGCATCTTGACCTCAAAGGCATCCCGTAGGCCCTGCACTTCGGCAGCCTGCAAAAAACGAAGGACAGCTTCCGTGCCCTGCTTGAGGGTTTCCGGGGAAGGGTATTCCAGCGGATTATCCTCAAGATCAAGAGAGATCAGCTCAGCAATACCGGGCGGAGGAACAAACTTTTTGAGCTGATTTTTACAGAGATTGAGGGCCTGTAACCACACCTCATATTCCTCTAGCAGGTCCACAATCGCCTGCCATCCTTTATCATCTAGCCCGGTGGCAGCCAGATTCAAGCCAATGAGTCGACCCTGTTCATCAAGGGCATACTTGGGCTGACCTTCCTTAAAGGCCATAACGCCGTCCAGCAGGGTAGGGTGAGCCGGGGCTGGATGCAGGGTAACTCCCTTTCCTAGAATTTGTTCAATCTGGCGGATGATATTCGTTTCTTGCATGGGCAAACCTGCGATTATTGATGATAGTAATGCGCGGCGGACGACCTTGCCCCAACGGGGCTATATTTAGCCAGCTCAGGGTAACACCCTGAGTGAAAGAGAGCCTTGGATGGCTGGAAAAAATAATTTTTGGATGCTTTTTTCTTATAATGGATTAAAAAAGATAGCAGGTTGGCGTGTGGATTGCAAACGCAAGAGAAAATCTCACGAGAATGAAGGCATTCTGCACAAAGAAACAAATAGTATTAAGGGGGAAAAAGGTGGTTAACATTTCAAGAAAACTCTGTTCCGTGCTTTCAATTTTGGCCGTAAGCACCGGCGTGGTCTTTGTTAGTAATTTTGCCAGTAATACCCTAGCCGCAGAGCCGATAAAAATAGGCGTGGCAGGAGCACATAGCGGCGATCTGGCCTCGTACGGTCTGCCTACGGCTCGGGCCGCAGAGCTTGTTGTGGAAAAAATTAACGCTGAAGGAGGGCTTAACGGGACTCTGGTGGAGCTTTTGATTGAAGACGATGTCTGTAAACCGGAAATCGCTACCAACACGGCCACGAAACTGGTTTCTGCCGGTGCCAAGGCGGTTATCGGCCATATCTGCTCCGGTGCTACCAAGGCGGCTCTGCCTATCTATGATGAGGCAAACGTCATTGTCATGTCGCCTTCAGCCACAGACAGCGATCTAACTAAGAGCGGCAGCTATCCCACGTTTTATAGAACCATTGCACCCAATGATGCCCAGGCCGCTTCTATTGTAAATTTTACGGTGGGGCAATTGCAGGCACAAAAAATCGCCATTATTCATGATAAAGGGGATTACGGCAAAGGGCTTGCAGAGGATGCGAGAAAAATCATCAAGGATGGTGCCTTGGCAACTATTGTTCTTTTCGAGGGAGTAACCCCCGGTGCTGTTGATTATTCCGCTGTGGTCCAAAAGATCAAACGAACCCGTGCAGATGCAGTTATCTTTGGTGGCTATCATCCAGAAGCATCAAAGATCGTGACCCAGATGCGCAAGAAGCGAATGAAAACCCTGTTTATCTCTGATGACGGTGTTAAGGATGACACCTTTGTCAAGGTGGGCGGCAAATATGCGGAAGGTGTCTATGCCACTGGTCCCGCTGATGTCTCTGCCAACCCCATCACGCGCCAATACCGTGCAGCGTATATGAAAAAATACAGCGTAGAGCCGGGACCGTTTTTTGATAATGCGGTCGCAGCGGCTCTTGCTCTGACCAATTCGATCCGAGTGGCAAGGTCTACAGAAATGGAAAAGATCGCTAAAATGCTCCAGACCCAGGCGACGGCCACACCCTTTGGTGATATCATGTTTGATAATCACGGAGACGCCATCGGGGTCGGTTTTTCCATGTATGTTGTGAAGAAAGGCGAATTTGTTCAGGTGGATTAGCAGAACGTAATGAAAATATAATGAAAATAGCACTTGCGCAAATCAACCCGATTATCGGGGATTTTACGTATAACCGAGGTCGGGTTACAGAGCAAATCAGGCAGGCGGAACAGGCTGATTGTGATTTGATTATCTTCCCGGAACTGACCCTGTGCGGTTATCCGCCTCAGGATCTCTTGGAGCGACCAGCCTTTCTCCGAGCCCATGATGAGGCCTTGGAAGAGCTTGTTCATTCTGTCGGTGAGATTGGGGTTATTGTCGGTGTTCCAGAGCAACGCCAGGGACAATCTCAGGGTGATTATCAGGGCAAGGGGAAGCCGCTCTATAATTCAGCGCTCCTTGTTCATCAGGGCAAAGTGCTGCATCGGGTGCGCAAGCAGCTGCTACCCACCTATGATGTCTTTGACGAGAGCCGCTATTTTGAGCCCGGTCCGCCCTCTTTGCCCTTTTCCTTTAACGGACTGCGTCTTGGTCTGACCATCTGCGAAGATATCTGGCCGGGCCAGTATCCTCTTGATCCGGTGGCGTCTCTGCTGCAAGGCCATGATGGTCATAACGGGCTTGATCTCTTGATCAATATCTCTGCCTCGCCCTATCATCATGGTAAACTTGTTGAGCGCAATCAGCTGCTGACCGCCCTGTGCCGAGAGAACAGCCTGCCGTTGCTCTATGTGAATCAGGTCGGGGGCCAGGATTCCTTGATTTTTGACGGCCATTCAATGGCCTTGAACAGTCGAGGGGAGCTTTGCGCTATGGCTTCTGGTTTCCAGGAAGAGATGGTTGTTGTTGATCTGGAGGAGCTAGAAAATTCAGGAAAGATAGAAAAAACAATGCCTCAGGATTCTATTGCCCAGGTAGATAAGGCCTTGGTCCTGGGTCTGCGGGATTATCTCCATAAAACCGGATTTCAGCAGGCGGTCATCGGCTTATCCGGCGGGATAGATTCGGCTGTGACCGCAGTATTGGCCGTATCGGCCCTCGGTCCCGAAAATGTCCTCTGCGTTGCTCTGCCTTCGCCCTATACGGCGCAGATGAGCATTGATGACGCAGCGGAGCTGGCCGGTAATCTGGGCTGTGATTTTGAGCTGCTGCCTATTGCTCCGGCAATGGAGGCCTACAGCGCGATGCTGGCTCCGTTATTTGCGGATAAGGAGGAGGATGTTACGGAGCAGAACCTCCAGGCCCGGATCAGGGGAAATCTGCTCATGGCCCTGTCCAATAAATTCGGCAGCCTGCTGCTGACCACGGGTAATAAGTCGGAAATGGCTGTGGGCTACTGCACCCTGTACGGTGATATGAGCGGCGGTCTGGCTGTGTTGGCTGATGTGCCCAAGGTCATGGTTTATGAGCTGGCCCGCTGGATGAATAGGGCAGGGGAGGTTATCCCGGAGCGGATCATTACCCGCCCACCTTCTGCGGAATTAAAACCGGATCAGGCGGATCAGGATGATCTGCCGCCCTATGAGGTGCTGGATCCGATTCTGTCTGCCTATCTTGAAGAGCATCTGGGGGTTGAGGAGATCGTGGCTCGTGGTTTTGCCCAGGCAATCGTCGAAGATATTGTTCGCCGCATCCGCATCAATGAGCATAAACGTAAGCAGGCCCCTTTGGGCCTCAAGGTGACCAGTAAAGCCTTTGGTTACGGCAGGCGGTATCCGATTGTGCATGGGTTTATCGGGTAACTCTCAGGGGAAAGGATGAACGATATTGTCCATATTGAAACCAGGGAAGACTTTTTTTGACAGAAAATGCGGTTTTCTCTTTTAAGATCAAGAAAGAGTACACGATAAATTTGAAAATTGTCTTGAAAAAAAAGGACGCAACGTTTAAAAAAACGGTTATCACGTTTTATCCAGGCAATATGATGCACAAAGAGTGGCGGGCAGAAGAAATACCCCTTGGCTCGGACATTGATGAAGGGCGATATACGCTCATCTTGAGGGCTTGGTCTCAAGGCAGTCTTTATCTTGATGATATAAAAATACAAAAATAGAGAGGTTGTTCATGAAGCGAATTGTTTTTTCTCTACTGTTCACTGTGTTGCTTGCTTCTGTCGGCTATGCTGCGCCGGGTGATAAAATTTTCTATGAAGATTTTTCATCTTATGGTGAGGGGGAATTGCCTGCCGGTTGGATAGGCGGCGATAACTTAAATGTTGTAAAGGTAGACAATAAAAAGATATTGAGATATTTTGCTAATGGTTCCTATGATATCACGACGAAGAAAATAGATTTATCAGGGAATTTTAAGGCGACTATACTTATGAAGCATAATTTTCATAATAAGTATAGAAATAGTGATAGTAAGAGAGGGAAAGCTAAATACTGGAAAGAAAGGAATAAAGGTGTCGTTGTTATACACTTCGGAACGTACCAGATATGGATAGGTGACGGAGCTATTTTTGCCGGAATAAAAGATAAGTGGTCGGGTTTAAAAGAGGTGGAAACTGTTGCGCCGGAAAAGACCTTTGCTCTTTCCCTGGAGAAGAAGGGGGCGGTTTGTATAGTATATGTCAATAATGCCAAGGTCTTTGTCGGTCGATACCCGGATGTAAAGATGAATAATATCCGCTTTGCCAGCAACAGTAAGTTCGAGATTCACTCCATTGTGGTGGAGGAAATATAACGCTGTTATCCAACATATGTTACTCATCGATTGGTCAATAAAAAGTGTATATAATTAATTGACTAAACATAAACAAATCATAACGTTATAAGAGATGCCGGTATTTTGACCGTATTTGCAGAGATGTCCTTTAAGCGCTATATTGGGCCAGATAATAAGTATTCCTAAACAGGAAACTTCTCAACAGCCTATTTTCACAAGCAATCATCCAATATGTTGATTTCACTTACTAAGATTTCAAGGTGTTGTTTTTTCATGTAAAACAATTAATTCAATTACTAGATTATTAACCAATCGGTGAGATGTTACGTGTATTCAGGATCAATTAACCGGAATTGACTTCTATATGAAAACCCTTTGTTTTCTTGGCTTGATACATCGCGTCATCAGCCAATTTTATCAACTCATCATGATTCATAAAAATCTCTGGACCGGTTTGGGCGATGCCTATGCTCAATGAGATCGCTTTATATTGACCAGTGAACTGTTCTTGTAAACGTCCGCAAAAAAGCTTGGCATCCTCAGCGACACATCCGGAAAGAATGACGCAGAATTCGTCACCTCCATAGCGACAAGGTACGTCGACCTCACGAGATATTTTCGAGAGCACCTTGCCGATGGCTCGCAGGATTTTATCTCCTTTCATATGCCCCTTCTTATCATTAATAATTTTGAACTTATCAATATCAAAATAAATCAAAGAAAGCGGAAGCCTGTTTCGTTTTGCAGAGGCGATATCTCTTTTTAGAAATTCCAGAAAAGCTCGATGGTTATATAGTCCTGTTAAACCGTCCCGTCGAGCCAGTTCCTGTAGCGCTTGGGTCCGTTCAGCAACCTTTTCCTCAAGGCTCAGCGCGTACCTTTCTGATTTATCTTTTGCAGACTCCATCACCGCAACAAGACTTCTGATATAGGTGTCAAAGACCAATTCTATATCGAAAAAAAGCAATTTGTCCAAGGCGCTGATGGTGGCATGCTGTTCCTCTACATCAGGTATTTGATCTTTGATGACCTGATCAAGTTTGTTTTTCAGGGTTTTGATCGCTGAGAGGTAATATTTGGGATCCACGCCGATCCGTTTATGAACCAAGCCGATCCGAAGCTTTTTGTTGGCATGTTCGAGGTCATAAACTCCGCTGAAAAGACTCATGATATAGCTTTTCTGCGCTTCCATCAATCGTTGCAGGGTGTCTGCGTCGCCGATGATCAGCGCAACCTCGTCAAAGGCTATCTGGTGGTCATAAAATTCTGTAACAATGGCATCGAGACGCTCAAATATAAAGCTTTGGCAGTTTTTGAGTAGTTCCGCATCCTTCTCAGAAAAACCGACCAGCTCCTTACGGTGAAATATTTCTGCTTCATGAACTTTCATCTGCTCTGATAAGGTTTTATCTGTTGGTTTCATGCCCTTCCTGTTGCTTTTTTTATATAACAAATTAAGTGTGTAAAGGCCGATCGCTGCATCAGGTGATTAATCTGATTTCGACGTGAAATAACCCTCTTTCCTGGTGGGTGGAAAATATCAACGAAGAAAAGGCAGCTTGAGCCACCCGCCTTTCTGTCGCTTATTGAGCCGCTTCAACTCAAGGGCAGCTCGTTCATGACTGATCCGTTGGGTCACCATATCCTTATAGATCTGCATGGCCTTTTTCTTGCGCCGCACTGCATCGCCTGCATCGAGAAAGGCCTCAATCCAACCGGTTATGACAGCGGCGCTGTTGGTTTTCCTGACCGCTCCGAGGTCTTTTTTTACCTGGGCCAGGGTCGTCTTCATTCTGGAGCGGATCAGCGAAAGCTGGACCTGGAAACGTTCGTTCCGCGCTGTTGGTTTGCTCCCGACCTCGTCCAAGGTTTGGAGAACCGCCTCCTCGCAGAGCAGGCCATATTCCTGAAAAACAGCCATTTCCCCCAGTCCCTGCTCAGCCACCCGAAGATCGTTATCTTTGAGTTTTTGTAAGGAAGTAAAGCAGGTCTCCCAGGCCTGCCAGCGGTAGACAAAATCCAGCCCGGTTCCTTTGATATTCTGCATGCCCATAACTCTGTTCAGTACTCCTGGAGGAGTTACTTGGCAAATCCGATCAATGACCTGGTTACCATTGGCGTGATAATCTTCTATGATTACTATTTTTTGCTGGAACCAGCTGCTCAGGAGCAATTGGAATTCCCGGTCAAGAGCACTCTGGGTCGCAGCATCAGGATGAATATTTTGACGGATTTTTGTTGTAAAGGCAAGGAATTCAGCGCAGCGATCTTTAACAGCCTTAATAAAGGGCAGGGCCTCGGCAGCTTCTGTTCCTTGTTGTTGGAGCATCGTTTCTAATTTTTCAAATGGTTCGGATGCTTCCGATTTGTTGATATCCTCATGACCATCACCATGATCCGTCATCGGCAGAACCGCCGCAAGCATAACCTGGATACGCTGCTCAGCTGCCTCTCTGCTGATCGGAATACGGAGGTATCGTGCTGCTTGAAGCAGTTTTTCTTCCGGGGATTGTGCGCCCGCCTGCCCCTCTGCGTCCCATAAGGTCATGGAGCTGATTTTTTTTTGCCAGGAATCATGGATATAACCCGAAAGGCCGCTCAAGTTGCCACCGATGAGTACGTAGAGGTCAGGGTTGACATCCTGGGCCAGGACAGTGGCAAACATCTGGGATCGGGAACCCCGATCGGCCCGGTTATTGACCAGGGAAGTGAGCATTATTTCGGGATTATCTTCCGCCGCATCCCGTTCAAAGCCCATGCGTTTCCAATTGCCCAGGGTGGCAAAACGCTCATTGGCTGACATACCGTTGACAAATTCCAAACGACGTGTCCAGATTTCAGCCGGAGGAAAGGCCTTCAGCACCCCGAGATCGGGGATTACTCGGTCTGCCATTTCTTTGAGCGCAACATCTTTTTCAAGGCCGAGATATCGAGCGAGGTCAATTGTTAAGGCGATATTATAGGGATGTTCTTGGTAAGGGAAACGGGCAAGCACATCGTCGGTGAGCAGACCCGCCTCAAGCCAGCCTGCACGGTGCATGATGGTTCCTCGTCGGGCCGCACCATCGGCAAGGATAGGGTGCATATGTTCTTCTGTCGTGAACAGGACCGCCTTATCCGGGATAAAATCCGTCATCACCTGGGGGATATCATATCCGGCTGGTCCTTGAATATCCTCATGATCCGGGTAGGTATTGGTGATAGTGGAGCAGTCATCCTGTGACCAACAATGCTGGAGAATATCGACATAGGCCGGGGTCAGGCCCATGCACTCCCAGAGAAAGATCTTGGAATGCATTTTCGAGGCTAGACGAATCAGCATGTGATGCTCCCAGATGGTGGCCTTATCATAGGGCCGATAAAGAAACATTTCCTTGGCCTTACCGAAATTATCGCCGTGGATGAACATCGCTTCACAGCCCGTGCTCTTGGAAAGCTGACCATGGCCCATTGCCTCGAACAGTGCCCCCTTGAGTCGTTCCACTCCTGACTTTCCTCTGGTACCCCAGCCACCTACCACAAGAGCCAGTTTCTTTCTGGAAGAGCGGACTCTTTTACTGAGATAGAAACGGATGCTGACAAAGAGCAGAACCAGGACGGTTGTGAAGAGGCCGAGTTCATAGAGCGTGTTTTCATAGACAGAAAAAAAATACTCTCTGAAAGCGGAATATCGACTGAATTTCTCAAAAAAGGTGGAAAAGGAGAGTTGGGGGAGGGAGAATGAAAGGGCGTATGGAAAGGTAATTGGAAGGGTCAATGGAAGGGCAAAGACCGGGAGGAAAAACCTGCGCACAGCCGGGTCTTCATCTTTCTCTTCGTCTTTTTTTTGTTCTTGTGCTTGTTCAGGGGCGAGCTGCTCGTTGCTCGTTACGGCTCCGTATTCATAGTAGGATATGTAGGATATACTGATCCCGAGTTTTTTCAGGGCCTGCACATAGGCGTTCGGCTGAAATCCTGCCCCGTCCTTCCAGTTGCGGAGTCCGGCATAATGGGAAAAACGGAGCATCAGTATAAAGGCTGCCCACCATCGTCGGAGAACAAAGCGAGGCGGGGTAATGGTCGTGATGCCCTCTGCGCAGTAGCGGGTGATTTGCCGCCCGAATATGCTGAACACGCCGGATACACTGGCGGCGACTTCGTCCGGCAGGGGGAGGTAATTGCGCCAGCCATTCTCAGAGGAAACCAGCAGGGGTTCGCCCGGAACACGGGTTTTGGTCAGCTCGCCCATGATTCCGCTGGGGATCAGGGTATTTCCCGGATAGACCCTGCCGACTGTGTGATCGTGGGCCTGCCGTTTATCCGGCGAAGAATGCCGTAGTTCATACAGGAGACGCCAAAATTTAAAAGCGGAGACATCGCCGCGTGTGATATGAGTGCCGAAGATATTCTGTCTGAGCGTAAAACCGGCATCGTCTTGAGCCAGAACAGCTAATATTCTTCCTGCGTTTGGATTGTTTTTCGGGATCAGGGAACGGGGTAGTCGCCGTGTTTTACCGAGGCCCAGTCCCTGGAGCTGCTGAGTAAGTTTTTGATGCAGAGAAAAATGCTCCTGACTTGCGCAGATGAACAGTTTCTCCCGACACTGGGCAGCCCATCTTCGGACAGACAGCGCCTTATGCTGCTGATGCAGATTGGATAGGAGAGGGGAAAAATCGACAAAGAGATTTTTCGTCATCCTGAAATCTCCTGCAAGGCCAAGGGTAAAGGAGGTTTGGCCAAGGGCATAGAGTAAGGTCCGCAGCACAAAACTCTCCTGTTCCTGTTCCAGGATTTCTTTGCACAGAGCTGATGCCGTTGCAAAGAGATAGCTATCATTTTTTTCCAGAAAGAAACGCTGGATAGTCAGGATTCCGGCGCTTCTCACTTGGGGTGATTCGTCTTGCCGGATAAACTGATGCAGGAGCCGGAACAGATTCTTTCTGGTCTGAGAGTTTGTCTCCTTGATCATCGCGGTTGCCAAGGCCTGTACTCCTGCCTGTCGGACAAAGGGACTCGGATCATGTTCGGTGAGGGAAAGAATGGAGTCGATGATTACCGGGGAGGGAAGCAGTCCCTCGGCAATTTGAACCGCCCGGGCCCGGACAAAGAAATCGTCCCCTGCTGGCGTTTCCGAAAGACGGACAGTCAGGGCTTCAAGGCAGGAAAAAAAAGAAATCTGGGCGAGCAGGGCCAAGGCCTCGCACTGGATCCATATGTCCTGCTGCGGATCCATAGCTGAGCGGTAAATAGAAGAGATGATATTGTCGCCGGTCATTGTTTCCCGGACAGATTCACTGAGAGGACGGACGGTCCGAGTCAGACTGAGAAAGGCTGTTTTTTTGACTCTCGGGTCCCCCTGGTATCGAATCATTTCTTCAAAAAACGCACTGAGGCCAAGGCGCCGCCAGACTCTTTTTTCGTCCTCCGGTTCTTTACTTGCTGCTAGGGCTGTTACCGTGACAGCGGCAATGCGATTCAGGTGAAAGGCGAGCTGGTATTCCTTATCCTTTATCTGCGAACTGCATCGTTCCAGCACCGCATCAAAATCAAACCATCGTTTAAAGGCTTTTCGGTCTTTCCTGAGCTGGGCCGGAGAGGCCCCGAGCTGCTCGGCAAAACTCAGTATCTGTTTTTTTTGCTCCTGTTCAGAAGAAGCGGTTTCATAGCGGTTGCTAAAGGTATTCCTGGTTTCTTCTAACGTATTGATCGCCTTGACAAGGTCAAAGCTACGGGTAATTAAGAGTTCTGCAAGGGTGAGCAGCAGCTCGGTGTTCTCAGCGGTGAGCGTCAGCCCTGTGTGCCTGAAGGCATCCCCGAGCCAGTCCCAGCTTTTTTCTAGGCCAGTGGCGCAGGCTGTGCTCATCTCCAGCAGCAGGTCTTGATACAGTTTTTCCTCTAATTCCGAGAGCCCTTGGGAGAGGATATTTCGGACCTCGGAGCGGAGTTTTTTAGAGCTGCGTTTAGAGCTGCGTTTAGAGCTGTGCATGGGGGCTACTGGGATTACCGCTGGTTACCTTTAAAGGTGTTGCAGTTTTCTATCCTGCCGCTTGCTAAACCGATGTTGAACCATTGGACCCTTTGCGCCGAACTGCCGTGGGTAAAGGAATCCGGGCTGATATATCCTTTGGTTTGCTTCTGCAAGGTATCGTCACCAATGGCACTGGCCGCCGCAAGACCTTCTTCCACATCACCCTCTTCGAGCAAGTCCTGATTACCGGCATGATAGGCCCAGACGCCCGCAAAACAGTCAGCCTGTAATTCCTGCAAAACAGAAAGCTTGTTTCCTTCCACCTTGCTGCGTTTTTTCCGAGCCGAGTGTACTTTGTCGGAGATGCCCAGCAGCTTTTGCACATGATGGCCGATTTCATGGGCGATAACATAGGCCTGAGCAAAGTCTCCCGGTGCTTTAAAGCGATTTTTCAGTTGGTCGAAAAAAGCCAGGTCGATATAGACCTGTTGGTCACCGGGACAGTAGAAGGGCCCGGTGGCGGATTCAGCCATGCCGCAGGCGGATTTCACTGCGTCGCGAAATAACACAAGGCGAGGTTCCTGATAGGTTTTCCCTTGCTGCTGAAACAAGGTGCTCCAGGTTGCTTCGGTATCCGCCAGAACCACTGAAACAAAATCCACCAGTTCTTTTTCCGCTGCAGTTTCTCGAACCGGTGCCTTGGAGGTGCTGATGGAAGTTCCTTGCTGGAGACCAAGGACGGCCAACATATTACCGAGGTTTCCTGAAAAGAAACCGTAAGCTCCTAAACAGATAACCACCACAGCGGTCCCCTTGAAGCCGAGAAACTTCACAGCCACGGGTAATAGGCGCAACATCCCGTTGCTGTTGCCAAAACCTCCAGCCCCGGAAACACGCATATTGCGTCGGTCTTCGATATTGTCACTTTTTCGTTTTCCCTGCCAACGCATAGCGTTCTCCTTCTGTTGTAAGTAAAAAGGGGACGGATTTACCAGTTTGCAAAAGTAAAAGATCTGTCTCCGTTTTCGTTAATAATGATACCGGCATGAAATAATAGTAATATACTGATCAGCCACAGCGTAAACCAGTCTGTTTGCCTCATCAATCCTGCGGGACCAGAACCCGAATAAGTTCTCTTTTAACGCTTCCGGTTTGCTGATACCTCTGAACGGATCATGCTTGACCGCATCAATCAGCTTGTTTTTTGCTTGTTCTTTTTATTGTACAGGATTAGCTCGGCAGCAGATAAATGACAAGCGAATAATTGCGCAGGCGGA
This sequence comes from Candidatus Electrothrix laxa, assembly GCA_942492895.1. Lineage (GTDB taxonomy): Bacteria > Desulfobacterota > Desulfobulbia > Desulfobulbales > Desulfobulbaceae > Electrothrix > Electrothrix laxa. The sequence continues at coordinate 1,627,863 of OW818652.1, read as the reverse complement.
CGGAACGGCAGTAGTGAATGTCCAGCAAAAAGGGGACAATTTTTTTGAATATACTCAGTTCTCCGTCAAACACCAAATTGTAAAAAGTCCTCTTTTTTTATTTTTTTAACAAATAGTTATTACTCGTATTGGATGGTATTATTCTCCGTGTCGAACAGCATGCGCTCTCGCAGATTCTTAAATGGCAGCTCAATGGGCTGAAAATCCCGCACGCCTCTACTCTTGCTGAAGATCCACGAAAAACGAAGAAAACCCAACTGTTCTCCGGTATCGAGATCTGTACGGAGCCGGAGACCGAGCCGCAGCCGACGCTGGTTTTGCTGCCAGTGATCTGCGGTCAAGTCCAGGCTGACCGAATTTTTCAAGATATCTTCCTCTCGATCATTATCATCGAAATAATAGATACCTGTATAGGTGATGTCTGCTTGGAAGGGCCAGATCAGCTGGCGCAGCCCGCAACGGAATCTGAGATAATCTGGAGAAACAATATTCTCATTGGTGGCTAGGCGTAAACCCGTTGAGAATTGGCTGTCCAGCCAGGGGCGGTAATGCAGGGTTTCGCTGAATGCCATGCCATAGCGATGGTCCTCTTTGTATTGGGTGTAGATATCCTGATCAATGTTCTGACCCACCCGGTCCGAGCCATCGGGCGTCATCCAGCGGGCAAAGGCGGAAATACTGGGGACATGCCATGTTTTTCCGGCAAGCTGATATTTACCGGCCAAGGTGGTTCGGAGGTGGAGGCTCATTGCAGTGCTTCCCTGATTATTCGATTCAGAAACCTCCGATTCAGGAACTTGCATGAGAAAATCCGCAGCAGCTGTGAGACTAAAGGGCCTCCAATCCAAGAGTCGGCGGTAGTTCTGTCCGAGCCCGAACACTGTGCCGCCCGCGTCGAGAAAACGGACAAGCCCTTGGGTTCTGAAATATTCTTCATAGGTCTCCCGGTAAAGGCGGTAGGCACCGGTCAGCTGGAAAAAATTCTCTGTTGCTTCGTCAGCCGTATCCTCCTGAGCCTTTCTCCTATAGAGGCCTGCGCCCCATGCCCAACTTCCTTCCTCCTGCATTCCTAAAGGATAACCGTCTCGCAGGCTGACATAATCAGGGTGGATTCTGTCCAAGGAAAAAAGAGGGGCAGGGAAGCTGATTTTTTGCTCCTGTTCGGGAGCTGCCTTGAGATCGGTTCCGCCCCCCCATACCCGCTGAAAGACCCGAAAGAGAGAGCCACGGCCTGATGACGGGGGCAAGACGATTTCCTGCCAGCCTTTTCGGACAAGATGGTAGGATTTTTTTCGCTGTTCTGATCCCCCTCCTGTTGCCTCAACCGTCCAAACAAGCCCTGGTCCCTGGATGCGGACCTGAACAGGATGTTTCCTGCTGGAGACATACCATGATTTTTCTTTGGGAGCTGTCCAGCCTGCCTCCTGATGAACTCCCGGCTCATCTAGGTGAACCCGGAGGAACTGGTTTGCAGAGCGTTCAGCAAGCTGTATGGTTACCTGATGATGGCCCTTGCCCAGGCGCAGGGTTTTCTTATGTACAGGCTGATGCTGGCTGAGCAGAAGAGATTCTACTTTTTTTCCGTCAATCTGCAAGTGTAGCTTCATAGGCCGGGGAGGAGCATAGGGTATCTCGGCCAGTGTCAGGGTGACGGTCAGTTTTGTCTGATGGAGATTATCCATATTCAGGACCAGCGGTTTTTTGTCAAAGAGGATCTGTTCCCCCTGATGCAGGCCCAAGAGGGCCTTGCGATGGGCAAGGGCCGGGCTCTCGGGTCGCCATTCCTGCGGTTCTGTAATAAAACGGATGCCCTCCTCCGAGTTGACAAAATGGGCAGCCTGCCAGCCTCCTGATTGCACCAGTCTGCTTGCAGGGGCGACAAGCTCCGGCTGATCCAGAAAGGTTAATCGCAGCATTTCCGCCTGGACTGCGGCCAATTTTTTCTGCTCGGGAAAGCGTTCGCCAAGGCGTACAAGGGCGATCATACAGAGCAGGGGATCTTTATCCTGCTGCTCCTGCTGGGTGCATTGCTTGGTTAGGGCAAGGAGCTCCTCCTTTTCTTGAGCAGCAGTCAGCAGTAGAGCCGAGGGAGGGAGGGGCGGCAAAGTTATACTTCTGTTCCCTTTCTTGCTGGCTTGCTCTCTGGGTAGGTCTCTGGATATGTAGTGTTGTTTTTCCGGGTGGGGAGAAAGCTCCGCCGTATCAAACCTGCGCATCTCTTCCTCCATAATATTGGCCAGGATATGACGAAGCCTGCTCGCTGACCAGGAGCGGAGAGACTCCTTGATGTGGTTATGGAGGATCAGGCAATCCTCTCCTAAACAGCTGAGGCTGTCTTCAGTCTGTTTTTTCCGGGGTTGGGCATCGACAAAAGCCCTCTCAGGGCGCAAGGCGGCAATTTGCACCATGAGTGCTGTGTTTCTGCCCGCAATGCGTATTCTCTGTTTTCCCGGTCCGACAATATAGCCGGTACGCACTGCCCGGCCCGGCAGACGATCCGATTTCTCACGGAAATTTTCTCGGAAAACCAGCCCGGAGGCAGGGCCGTTTTTGTTGATCGGCAGGGCCTGGATGTTCTTTCCCTGTCTGATTTCCAACCAGTCATCCACCCTGCTGTCTGCGCTGTGATGTACAGGACGGGCTGTCAGCTCTAACTGAACAGGACCCTGCACGTCGAGAATGATAGGCTCTTCCGGAGAGGCGAGGAAATACTGGGTGGTAAGATCACGGCTCGGATTATAGAGCAGAGCCTGTCCGGCATGGGAACGAATCAGCCAGGATTCTGGCTGCGGTAACTCGGCCTGCGGTAGAAAGAGGCCGGGCGCAGTCTGAGCAGATTGGGAGGATCCCGGCTCAAGAAGGGCCTGCCAATACCTTTGCTGCTCTTTATCTTCAGGGCGGCTGAGCATACTGATCTCCTGTCGGGCCACCTCTGACCAGCCCTTATGTAAGGCTGCCCGGATTAAGGTTCCATGATTGCGTTGCTCCGGTTTGAGGATCAGCGAAGCGAACAGGGCAAGATCAAATTGTCCCCGCTGTAAGGCCTGATCGGCAAATTGTTGGAGTGCCTGCTGATCCGGCTTGTGTAAAAAACGGACGGCGTACAGCGAAAGCAGGGCAGGATCGTCCTGCCTGTCCTGATAAAACGCCTCAAGGCGTTCAAAGGCGGCTTGGGAGAGAGCCTCCTTATGCTGGCCCTGAGGATAAAGAAGTAAGCCCCTAAGCAGGGTGCGGGCCATGTTCACCTCGCCGAGTCGGATCAGGGCCTCAGCCTGCCCCAGACGGGCCTCATTCATTGAGTTATCTTCTGCCCTGTTGATCGCCGTGCCGATTGCCCTGGACCAGAGATCAAGGGCCTGGAGCCAGTCGCCGGCTTTTTGCGCAGCGCGGGCCTGGGAGAGAATTTTCTTATGTTTCTTCTTCTGCTTGTTCGGTGAATCCTTGTGTTTTATTGGTGACAAAGCTGTTGGCGATAAAGGCACGACAGAGGCCGGTATATGAGCAGACAGGCTCTTCATGGCCCGGACCAAAAAGATATACTGGCTCAGGCGGTCCAGGCGGAGTGATTGCCTGAGACTGCTTTTTTCTTCGATTTTCGGGAGAGCAGGCCAAGAGGCAATGAGCGCGTTCAGATCTGAAAAGGAGGTTTGGTTGCTGCCTGCTGCCAGATCCGCCGCAAGAAACTCTTCCTGGGAAAGGAGAAAAGGACGGGCTTTGCGTATCTTCACAGCCAGAGACAGGTCGGTCTTGTTACCCCTCTTCGGGCGGAGGTATATCTCCTTAACCTGGGCCGGGAGAACCAAATCGTAAGAGGCCGCCTTGATCAGAGGATGCTGCGGTTCAGTCTTTCTTTTCCAGGGGAGATCAAGATATTCAACTAGGGCTCCGGCCTCGGCACGGGTGATGCGATAGGCCGTGTCGGGACGTTCTTGATGAGGCAGGAGAGTGAACTCCTGCTCATGGCCGGTATCTGTTATGAGGAGAAAGGAGAGCGGCTTGGCCTCAGGACTTGTAAGGCTGGGCAGATGCTCCGCAAGGATCCGCAGATGGTAGGGTACGGGTTGGTCAGGGAGCTGAAAGTGGAGTTCGTTGCTCGTTTTTTTTGTATCAGGAGGAGCATCCGAGGGCGCATCTGAAGGAGCGAGGTCGAAGAAATAACCCCTGCCCACGGCATTGATCAAGGCCTCTCCGAATTGCTCGGCCAGAACCAATTGGCTCTCTCTTCTGCCTTTCAGTTTCGGTAAGAGGTAGCGTCTGCATTCCTGGTTGATCTGGCCCGGCGTCTGCTCGGCAGGAAAGAGATCCTGATAAAAAGAGGCCGCATGGATGAGCTGCTGGGCCTCTTCCCTATGCAGGTCGCTTTTGTCCAGCTCCTGCATATTGGTGAGCAGTTGGGCCGCCAGCAGGGGGCTGTCCGGGTGGCGATAATCGCGGATCAGAGCCTGGGCTATGGGGAAGACCTGTTCCGGTATGAGTTGCTCAGATTGGAGATGCCCAGATTGGAGAGGTTGAGGTCGGAGTTGCTTGGCAACCAAGGACTGTAACTGCTCTTCATCATAATTCCAGGATGTACTCCAGCGCGTTTTATCCTCTGCCTGCTTATAGTTATCCTGTTTATCCTGTCGCTCGTCGTGCGCAACCCGATTGCGACCTGGAAAAAGATAGGCATCCTTATCTAACCTAATCAGCCGGGCCAGGATATCCTGACTTGCTTGCAGGCGGAGCCTGTGACGGCCCTCGGGGATCTGGAGATAGCGTTTGCGTAGCTGCCCCAGGACCATGGGATCCTCCTCGGTGAGCAGAAGACGGTCTTCGTCTGTTGTGGTCCGAATGAGAAAGAGGGAGGGCACAATCTTATCGCCGGATAACTCCACCTGATAGCTCTGGGATTGCTGCTGATACCAGGTCGGATAGACAAGCCGAGTTTCCAGAACAAGGCGGGCTGGTCCCTCTATTTCCTCTTCCAACGCAGCTTCTTGGTCGGCGGAAATTGGCCAGAAAGAATGCTGTGCCCCGGCATCTTCTACAGAAAAGGAATTACCGGACAGTGGGAGAACCTTGGCTGTATCCAGGGTTGCAGGCAACGTCCTGGTTCTGGAGACAAAGACCGCAAAGGAGAGGTTTTTCGAATGGTCTTCCTGCTTTTTCTGCGAACTACCCTGTGCAGGCCGAGTCAGTTGGACAAGGAGCGGGGCCACGGCCTTGATCAGCAGATTCTTTTTATCCTTGGTCCGCAACGGGGAGACCTTTGTCTGAAGACCGGAACCATTGGAGAGCAGACAATGCAAGGCATCATCCGTCAGCTTTTTCTCTGCTGAGAAGACGCGCAAAAAGCTGAAGGGCGGAAGCTGGAAACGGACGGACTCACCAGGGGCTAGGTGGAAAATATGCATCCCGAGTTTTCGGTCAGAACGGGGTTGTTTGTCGCTCAGGCAGGCAACCCGTTTATCCTGTTCATCTTGGCAGCTTTCCAGGTTGTCCCAGCGTAGTTCAGTGATGAGTTCAGTAATCAGATCCTGGCTAGCATGGACAGAGGGCTCCTCGGCCCGGCATGGGGGGGAGAAAAAAAAGAAGCTGAAGAGCAGGATGAAAAGCAGGAAGAAAAACAAAGCACAGCGTTCACAGCGTTGCATAATTTCTCCGTATGAGTTGAATTCAGTTACCTGCTGCAATGCATTGAAGAAGCTTTTTCCTGGCCAGGATCTCTTTGTGCAGTCGTTTCCGGATCGGGCGGCTCATTTCCAGGTGGAGAAAACCGGGATGGTGCATTGTCCGTAATATTTTTCCGCTGATATTTCTCGTGCCTCCCAGCTCCTTCACCTGATCAGGGTAGGTTAGGGCGGTGATGCCCAAGGCCCGGCCAAGGCAGTTGCTCAGCAGGCGAAGATCCTGTTGCGCATACCGGCTGCCGGAGCTGAGGATAAAGTCAGCTCTTCGCCCGGCTGCACTTTTTCTTTTTTTTTGAGCAAAACCGTGAAGCTGGATCAGTCTCCCCTGTGGGGCAGAGCGGGCAAAGGCCCTGGTAAAGGCGGTAAAATAACTTGAGGGCTCACGGGCCAGGTCCTGCTCGATCCGTTGGTCGTCCTGCTTTACCCATCTATGCACGGTGTTGAAGGCGGCACAGCGAAAATGCCCTTCTTCGAATAAGGCGGCACCGATGTCGTCAGTGAGCATATCCTTGAAGCCATGCGGCACTGTCAGGGCTTGTTGCGTGAGGACCTGTTTCGAGCTGGGCTCGCCCCGGAGAAAGACAAAAAATCCCCGTCCCTTTTTTTGTTCTGCCGCTTCCCGGAGGATAATGGCCGGGCGGGTGCCAAGATGGTTGCCAAGCTCAATGGGCAGGTATTGCCAACCCAGTTTTTCCCAGGCTGATTTCTGCTGCTTTTTTTCTGTCAGCAGGTTGAAAAAGAGCTGTTCTGCCTGAGCAACCTCAGTAGCGGAAGGGAGCACGTAGCTGCCGCCCTGCATGGCCTGGTGCAGCATCTTCTGAAGGGGAAGGGGAGATATGGGTGCTACTGTAGTAGCACCCTTGGCTGTGAGAAGAAAGAGCAGAAGAATGGTTAACGGAGTACAGCTACTATAGAAAAATAGTTTGTTTCTTTTCATATGTATCTCCTTCTGTACCCAATGTTGAAACATTAGACTTATGTGCTGTGCCGCCCGGCCCCTTCGGGGCAGAGGGGAAAGCTCCCTGAGGGACAGCACGAAAGTAGCCCGGCGTTTTAACGCCGGGAAGAGAGCTTGTCGTTTTGTTAATTTTCCCCTCTCCCGATCCGACGTTGGCTATGGCGACCCGGAATAACCCGATAAAGTTGCAGATACCCCGGCTTTTTGTTATTTTCCCATACCCTGAGTCGGTACGAACCTGCCGGGAGATCTGAGCCCAACCGGAAAAAGAGCCGCTCTCCTTGAGCAACAGCATGCTCCTTCCGATGCAGGACAAGCAGAGGGAATTCCTTTGCCGCGCGGACAAGGTAGACTCTGTGGTCGGCAGAAAGTTGTTCAAACGGCCCGGAGGCGGTTTTCCTGCTGAGCAGCCGGGCATGGATCTCGCTAGCAGCCGCATGTCCGGGATAGTAGCGCATGGACAGAAGCTCCTCGCCAGCCGTCTTTTTCTCATAAACAAAGGTTAAGCCCTTGTTGGTCATTTTATTGGCAAAGCGGAGGAGGTGACTTGGTCGGTTAACGCAGTTACTCAGCAGTAGCCTGACCGGTGTTGATGATGTACAGCGGATAGTTCGTTTGCCCGCAGCAAGGGGGGGCAGGGGCAGGATGCCCTGTTTTCCCCAGAGGGGCAGCTCTATAGCCTTACCGCCATCAAGAGAGAGACGGAGCGTACCTGCGCCTCGGTCTTTTTTGCTGAAGATCAGGCGGGGGCGGATCTTTGCTGCGGGGAAGTTCCCTTTGAGATGAACCTTGACGTTCCTATCCAGCGGCAGGACACGAAACAGCGCGTCTGCTGCTTCCTGGCGAACAGGGCTGCCAGCCTCTCTCGGTTCCAGCAAATAATGACCGGCCCAGTCTTTTGCCGGTCGATAGGACTCCCAGAGATATTGCCCGGCCCGGACAGCCTCGTTATCCTCTGGAGGGCGGGCCTGCAAGGTGACCAGGAAGGACTCTGTCTCACGTTGTTCCGGCAGGACCGGAAACCAAGTCCACAGTCTTTTGCCTAGTTCTTCTTTTCGGAGATAATCATCCGGCACCCGAATCCGCTTAGGTATATCCGGCGGGCGGTTCGCCCCTGCAATAAGCAGCTCCTCTTGGGTAGAAAAGACTACCCGATCAACCTCAGGAGGCAGAAGAAAGAACCGCCTCTGCGGCTCTGAGAGCAGCAGCTCTGGATATTGGTCCCCGATCAGATCATAGGCTGAACCGGTAAAATGAAAGGTAAGGGTGCCGGAGCTGAGTTCTCTGCTTTCTTTATCCAGCAGGCTGTAGGAGATTTGCTGTTCTTTCTCTTGAGAAGCGTCATATTCCTGAGGATTTTCTTGGGAACCTCCCTGGGGAAATATCCGGCGAAAGGTGCAGCGAAAGGGCGTAGCCTGCTTATCGAGATGCTGTATTTTAAAGATTGCAGGCTGCCCCTTGCCGTGGAGGAACATCCGGGAACGGAGCGGGGTCCAGGTATAGGGACTCTCATGGACAAGATCCTGCACTTCCGCCTGGATTGGCAGATCCGCAATGATTTCAAGGAGGCCGCTGGCAAAGAAATCCTCCAACACGGCCTGCCCGTTCTGCCAGGAGAGAGACCATTGCCTTCGTTCATTGCTTTGCAGGCCGTACCAATTCACTTTGACTCTACGGTTTTGGCGTTCGCTTTGTCCGTCCGCAGGGGTGAAGAGAAGCTTGAGCCGGGTTCCCTGTTCCGGGAGCGGGATAGTCAGGCGGAGCTGTTGATCCGCCCGGAGCAGATCATCCGAGGGTCGCTCAGGATCAGACTCGGGTACAGGTGCTGCGTCAGCATTTTCCCGGAGCAGATGGAGGCGTTGGACCGTATAATCTCTTCCCGCAATCCCATCTGGAGCCAGGGGGTCGAATTGGATCCGCAGGGCATTGGTCGACTCTTCCTGGGTGAGAAAAGCCGCAGGATAGACATTGCCACGGGCATATTTTTCTCGCTGAGATTGGTTCAAACGCTCCCAGAGAAAGGAGAGTTGCTGCTCTGATGCCTCGGTGCCTGCATAGATGCGGAGCACAGCACCTGTGCAGGGCTCGTCCATGCTGTGGAGGCGGAACTGTATAGTTTCGGGAAAGTCTTCCCTGGGAAGGCCGTGCAGGTTAATGTCAAGGATTCTGCTGTCCATAGGCAGGAGGCTCGTCACGTCAAAAAAGGCTTGGGCACGGAGCGTGCCGCTGCTGTCCGGCGTCAGGCTCAGTGTGGTCAGGAAATGGTAGATCCCGCTGCGGAGCACCTCGCCCTCTCTGGTTAGGGCATACTCCAGAGCATAGTTGCATTGCACTTCATCGCTCATCTCTTCGCGCATATCCTCCCGTACATCTTCGCTTCGAAGGGGCAGGGCGGTATTAGTAGGCATAGGCAGACTGGCATTGCTGATGATCTTCAGCTGTTCCGCACCCGGTGTGATAGGGAAGATGAGCGGCTTCTCCTGCTGGAGAAGGTAGGCTCGGCTGACGGTCATGGGTTGGCTGGAATTCCTGTCTTTGCTTATCCTGCTGAGCAGAGCGTCAACTCTGCGCTGCACGACCTGGGGATGGACAAGGCCTAGGTAGGCTGTCGCGAGCAGGAGGAGGAAGAGGAACAGGGGTCTCATCAGAGGGTTTTCTTTTGTTCCGAATACAGACTGTCCTGCTGCCAGCTGGCCGGATTGGTGATGATGTATTGACGCAGGGTTTGCAATTCGGTTTCATGGCGGATGATGTGTTCCCAATAATTTCGCTGCCATATTTTCAAACCCGGCGATTGGCGATATTCGTTGATACGACGTGTGACAGAGGATTTAAATCCCGCCACCAGGGCACCAAGGGATTTCGGTTTCGGCCCCGTAGGGGCGACCGGCGGTCGCCCGATGGGTTGCCTGATTGGTCGGTTTTCCGTATGTCGATTACCCGCCCCTGCATTCGTTATCACGATAATTCCATGCAAATGATTCGGCATCACCACCCATTCGTCCAATTCGATTTCCGCCCGGATGGCCGGTGTTTTTAACCATTCATCAATCACGATACGTCCGGCCTCGTTCACCTGCATTTCTTGGTTTGCAACTTCTCCGAACAGGCATTCCCGACCGTGAGTGCAGAGGGTGATACAATAGGCCCCTGCCTGTGCATAATCATATCCCTTTAACCGGATGGAACGACGACGATGGATTTCAGGATTGTATGCCATTAATTATCCCTCCTGTTTGCCTGAACGGTTTATCGGCGTAGGGGCGGACCGGCGGTCGCCCAACCGGTCGGTTATCCGTAACATGTCTATTTATCGCACCGGCATGTATGATCATCGGAATTCCTTGATTGATCATTCCCACCCGTGCAATTCTGCCAACAGAGGTAATTGACAACATGGGTAACCGGGCAAAACGGGCGACCGCCGGTCGCCCCTACCCGTCCCCCAGAGCCTGGAGGACCAGAGGGTCAGAGTCCAGAGGGGGTGCTGGGGGCAAGAACTATACGAAACCCCCAGAAACCTTCGACTAATATATCAGGACTAAACCTAAAGCGATATGCACAAGCAAGATCAATAGCACCCTGAAAGTAACTGCCTCCACGAAGAACACGTAGCACATCTCTTCCGGCATCTACATCCTCACGTAGGGAATCAGTGGAATCGTAGGGATAGGTAAAATTTGGTTTTTCCCAATTCTCCCCCCAGAGGCTACGGGTCCATTCCCAAAGATTGCCGGAACAATCCAGAAGCCCGTAGGGGCTTGCTCCGCCCGGAAAACACCCTGCCGGAGAAGTGGTTTTAATCTCTGATTTCTGAAAATTAGCTCGTTTTGCATCCGGCTTTTCCTCGCCCCAAGGATACATTCGACCATCTTGACCACGTGCAGCCTTTTCCCATTCCGCTTCCGAAGGAAGGCGCACCTGCCAGCCTTGTTGCAGCAATTTGGACAAGGGTTCGGGGATATCAGGAGAGCGGCGTAACTCCTGATCCAACCATTTACAGTACGCCACAGCATCATACCAACTAACCTTGTCAACCGGATGATTAACAATACCAATGGAACAATTTCTATCTAAAGGTGAATAACCGCTATTATCAATAAAGGCCCGAAATTGATCCCTTGTGACGGGATAATGGCCAATGAAATAACGTTGAAGATGCAAGGAGTGAAGCGGGCAGCTCGTTTCTTCCTCATAGTCACCCATCAAAAACTCACCCGCCGGGATCTCAACAAAACCAAGCAGTTCTTCATCGGGCAGAAACCAACGATCCGCGCGAAAGCGGGGATCACCGAGCCGGGCCAGGGCATTGCCAGCAGCTACTCGTTCACAGGTCTTCAAGGCACCGTGACTAAGCAGGTCAACCAGCCGGTTGCGGATACGCCGATCCAGATCCGCGCCGTCGTCCTCCAGCAGCCGTTTGCGCTCCATTTCCAAAACCGCATCACCGGCAATCCAGGCCCGACGCCAAGCCGAGGGCGTATCTTTCCGAGTTTGCGGACAGAGGCGGTCTAACAGACTGCGTACAGGATCACTCTGCATAGTGCAGAAGGTGAGATGCCCTACCGCAAGAAGGATAACCTGATGCCAGTTCGGATCATCAGCCAGTTGAACAGCCTGCCGAGAAAAATCACCCAGCCCGGCCAGATGGGCACCAGCCAGATATTCCTGAAAGGTGCGGTGGGGAAAGGTGTAGACATCCTCGTCCCGCTCAATCAACAGACCGGCTCGTTCTCGGACAGCAGCAACCACTTGGGTGGCCCAGTCATGGCTTCTCTCCGGGTGGAGTTTGACCAGGGCCTTTTGCAGCTGCCAGGCTCCGATATCAGCCAGCTGCCCTTTGCCAGCATGTCCATGTACTTTGAATGCTAGACGCCGGAGGAGTTTATGCAGATCGCTTTTCTGGCGGCCAGCCTGTTCCAGCAACTCCCGCAGCCGTGACGACCGACCTTGATCCGCAGCCTTGACCTGCTCCCAACGATGGAGCAGTATATCAATACATTCCTCATAGAGCAGGGCTCGGGAACCGGGCAGACGGCCCCGGTGGGTATGGACCACAGCCATAATCGTGAGCAGCAGAGGATTGGAAGCCAGTTCACTGAGGTAGCCGCGTCGGGTTTCGGATTGAAGACTTTCGGTCAGGCTGTCGGCCTCCTGCTTGCCCGGAACAATACTGTTCCCCAGCAGGCCCGCATACCAAGCTGCAATGAACTGATCAATTTGCTCCTTGTGAAAAGGGGCCAAGGTGATCTGTACGAATTTGTTCTTTAGCTGCCATTCTGGCCGAGCATAGGAGAGGATGCGGCAGGTGACGATGAAGCGACTGTCGGGATAGCGGTCAACAAAGGCCGTGATGCTGTCGCGCACCGCCTCGCGTTGCTCTTTACCCACTTCGTCCAGGCCATCAAGAAGGACAAGGGCCTGTCCTTTTTCCAACTTTTCCTCAATATGTCGGCCCACAAAGCTCATATTTTGAGTTTTGAGCCGGGAGGAGGTAAAGGCGGACAGTTTGAGGCAGTCCTGCACCTCATCTCGCCCACACCAAGCGGCAAAATCACGCAGAATGATGGGTACAGGCAATAAATCCAGCTCTTCTTTGGACCAGTCGCTCAGCTGTTCTTTTGATTTACATTCCGGGCATACATGATGGCGAGCCAGACAAAGAGCCAGATGATTAACAAAGGTGGACTTGCCCGAGCCGGGATCACCGAGTATCACCAGACGTTTTAGACCTGCTGCGACCTCCAGCACCCGCAAAGAACGCTCACGTTCTTCTTTCCCTTTTTTTCCCTGCTCCTTGATCCTGTCCGTGGTATCCAGAGCAATATAAACCCCGGCCAGATCTAGGCTATCCTGCTTGGCGCAGGCATCGCCGCTGTCCGCATCCAGGCCGCGCATGGGCAGCTTGCCAAGCCGCCCGATCAGAGAACGCAGGTAGATGGACAGGGCTTGTTCCGGGTCCTGGGCCGGTTCGCCTTGATAGATGTTGCCCTTGAAAACGATGGCAGTCCCACCCGCTCCGGCGGTTGCGGAATGATCGCCTTGACCTATAGCTCCGAGACCGGTGTTTTCTGCTGTCGTTGTTCCTCTAAGCTCGGCCAGTTGCCGCTCCAGGTCGGCAATTTTTTCCTCCGGGGTTTTACTCTTCTCCACCATCTCTGCTCCCCAGCATATTGATTCCACCCACAGCAATGCCGCCCGCACCGGCGGCAACCGAACCTTTTCCTTGAGCAATGGCACCGGAGCCGCTCTGGGTGGCGTTGTACGTCGCCTCGGGCTGGATCTCCTTGAGCAGGTCGAGTAATTGGCTGGCAGCGGTCTGGATTTCTGGATCCTTATCCGCCCCAGACTTTTTCACCTCTTCCTGAACGATCATTTTACGACCGTCAGACGAGGTATCCTGTTCCAACTCATGAACAGCATCGAGCAATCTTTTATCCTGACCGGTTTTCTTCTGCAACAGCGTCTTGAGTCCATTATAAAGATCCATTGCGGCGGTGCTTGCTGGCTTGCTGAGAACGGCGATAATTGCCGAGGTAATCGGGTCCATGATTTTCTCCTTGTCTTATTTCGAAATTATACAATGATGGTAAATATCGTAGGGGCGACCGGCGGTCGCCCGATTGGTCGCCTGACTGGTCGGTTTTCGGGTTGTATGGCATTCTCTCACCAAAGTTGGGGCTGCTGCCCTTACGCATGAATTATTCTTATGTTGTATTTGCCCTCTGCGGTGGTGCCAACCAGGGCGACCGCCGGTCTCCCCTACGGCATGAATTGCCAGGGAAAGATACCGCGCTCCCAATAATCTGCAAAGGAAAAATCTTTTCATTCCGACGTGATCAGCAGCCAGGCAGCCTTGCTGCTCAGGTATTGCTCAATGTTCGCCCGATTCAGCTCGTCCTCGGACAGGGAAGAGGTCTGCTCCAGGGAACGGGGAAAGAGGTTGGCAACCAGCACCGGGCGCGTCCCTGTTGCGGTCGAGACAAAGAGGAAGGCCTCGCCGCTGCTCCGCTCCAGAAAACGGCTGAAATGGAGGGCAGGCCATTGTCGGACAAGCCGTTGCAGGGCAATGATGTCCTGGAATTCGATGTACTGCCTGATATCGTTCTGCAAGCCTGGAAGCTGATCCGAGGCAAGCCCCTTTCCCGGAGGGAAACTTGCCAGCCGACTGAACAGATCGCCCACAACGCTTTTGATGCCTAAGGCAATGAACTGCTGGGCCTGAACCGTATTTTCCAGCTGGTGCCGGTACTGGGATCGGGTTTTCGGACTGAGCCAGAGGGCGCAGAAATCCTTATTCGTGGTCTGCCGGAGATACAAGGACTGGGGTATTCCTCCGGCCCTGTAGCCGGTTTCTACAGGCTCGCCAGCAAGGAGACGCCAGCTCAGGCCGTCCTCTTGCAGCTGTTCCGTCAAGGTGTTTTTCAGGGTTGAGGATCTGTCGTTTAGGCGTAGACCGTCCTTGCAGGAGAGCAGGGCATCCGTGCCCAGATCCTTGCGTCCGGCGGCCCGGCATTGGATGATCAGCAGATGGCGGTCGCTGTTTTCCCGCAGCAGGACCTGGCTGATAAGGTTAAACAGGTTTCGCCGGTTTTCAGGGCGAAGCGGATCTGCTGCCGTGTTTATGCCTGCCTGAATTCCGCCGAGAAGCAGGGCTGAGGCATTGAGCTTGTCAAACAGAGCAGTCCCGTATTCTGCGGTCTGTAGTTCAGACAGGGGGCGCGGCACCTGGATGATATAGTCGGAACCCTGCCCAAGCCGGAAAACAACGCTTCCACCGCTTCCGGTGTTTCCAGCACTTCCCAAAGGCCGCTCCTTCTGCCCTGTTGCTTGAGCAAGGAGAAGATATTCCTGACCGCTGATCGTATGCCGGTAATGCACCAGTTCGTAGCCCAGTACCGCAGCAGCGTCCGCAATACTGTCCAGTGCATCCTTGTGCATGGCTAACCCGTCGTTCTCCGGCCAGCTGCGGACGAGACGGACCTGTGGGGTCAGGACTTCTCGGTCGAAAAAGAGCAGCTCTTCCAGCAGAGGGCCGGGGGAGGGCTTTGTCTTTTTTGCTGCTGACTCCTGTTTGCTTTTACGCAGCTGTTCCTGGAGATAGCCCCGCAGAGCAAGCTCGCCTTCACGACTGATGACTCCTTCCCCGGAAAATACCGATCCTGCCAGCAGAGCCCGCTTGCCGCCCGCAGAGAGAACCAGTTCTGTAAAACGGGCCTCTGTATCCTCCCTCAGTAGATTCCCCTCTGTTCGTGTTCCCCAGCGCAGGTCAAAGGGGCCTGTTAGGGAACGTAGGGTTGTCAGGTTTAATGGGTCAGGAAGCTTGGATCGTACCCAGAGGCGGGTTTCCTGCGTTTGTTGTGTTTGCCCTTGAGGCGCTCCTCGGACCTGAAGGAGAGCCGATTTACCAAAGGTCTTCTGAAAAATGTGGAGCATGCTTTGGTGGCTGCGCAGGACATCATTGTTCTTGGCGTTTTTATGGGTTCCGGCCACAGCCAGAGCGGAGGCGGAAAATTTCTCAAAAAGGACCGCACCGGCCCCTGCGGTTCCCGGTTCATCCAAGGGAGCAGGGACTTCGATCAATAAATGCTTTGTCGGGTCGAGACGAAGGGCATAGATCCCCCATCCTCTGCCGGGCGGCTGTTCCCGGAGATAGAGAAACTGCTTTCCGACCTGTTCCAAACCGTAGTTCAGCCTGGCCAGGAGCTGTCGGGCCTGTTGTAGAGCAGTTGCCTCTTTTGTTTGCCGGAAGGTCTTCAGTGCTGCCAGGGCCTCACTGAACTGCTCCATCTCTGCGGGTAGAGGGGAGACTGCTCGGTGTAGATTTCTGTACAGGCTGATCTGATCTGTCCGGATGACCTCTGTGATGGATTTTGCTCTTTGGAGTGAGGAAGAGGAGAGAGAGGGAATACGAGGGGCGTTATGTGCAGAGAGCGTAACAAAGAAATTGGGCATCAGGGTCATGGAAAAGCCGATCAGGCTTGCCAAGGCAAGGGAGATAAAGGAGACCTGAAGGGTGACTCGGGTTGTGCGGATAAAGGTCCCCTTATCATACATTTTGATGGCCATCAGAGTGGTAAGAAGATAGCCAAAGCCGTAGAGGTCTGTTACCCGTTGTTCCGGGAAATAGCGGACAACAAGATGCCCGAGAAGCAGTTTGTAAACAAAGCAGATATTGAAAAAGAGCAGGATTTTTCTCGCCCCTTCCATGGTGATTTTTTTAAAAACAGGGAGGCGCAGGATTGCAGCAGCCAGCACCAGGATAATGCAGGTCTCTAGGACGGAAACAAGGATCTTGGCGGGGTGATACCAGACCAGGGCCAGCAGGGCCGGGATGACGATCCCGTTATATTCCCAGCCGTATTTCAGATTATAGTATGAGGCGATATAGGCGGTGGTCAGGAGGATGATATAGGCCTTGGGTCCGGCCTCCATAGAAGCTGCCAGATTTTCGTACATATAGGCCAAGTTGCCCACGCTGAAATTGGTGTACTCCATCAGGAGGAAGCGGACAACCAGCCAGGTTAGGCCCACGGTCACGACAATATTCATCATTCCGGTCCGCAGGCCGGGTTTCCAGAGCTGGTTGGCGATTAATGCGGTGATGATCAGGCCGAAGCTGTGAAAGTCATTGCGATAGTCGAAAAGAATCCCCCATTCGGTTCGGAGGTATTCACCCAGCAGGGGGAGAAGAAAGGTGTCCACCCCCAGGCGAACCAGCACGCTAACGGCGAGTAGGGCAAAAAAACGGTCGCGGCCAAAAAAATTGGTAAAACCAAAAACCTTGGATAAACGTTCTGAAAAGAACCAGACAAGCAGATAGGTAAGGACAGCCTCAATAAGAATAACGCAGACAGCCCAAGGTTTGATAAGCAGGAGCGGCACCAGGTAGCCCGGCACCACAAGACCGCTTAGGACCCAGCCGAGGCGCAGGTTGAACCAGGCTACAATACAGACACCTATCCATATAGGAGTAATGACCGAACCGGCTAAACTGCCTTGGGGAAAGATGTTCAGTATAAATGAACTGGTCAATGAAATCTCCGCAGCATCAGCTCAAAACGGATGCCCTGCCCGATCTTACCGGTTCCGCAGAGACAGGCCCCCCATCGTTCAAGCTCCGGCAGGAGCTGATGGATCTTGGCAAAGGCCGCAGAGCGGGAAATATCCTGATCAAACAGATATTGCTGAAAAGTCGCATCCGGAATGCCGTAGCCTGTATTGTTTAAGGTACACAGTACAGCATGTTCGCGAAGAGAGAAATCAGCTGATAGGGTTGTGTCAGGTACAGCATCATCTAACAAGACCTTGACCAAGGCGGCCAACAGTTCTTTAAGCATATCAGGACCGGCATAAATAAGCTCAACGTGTTCCTCGGCATTG
The DNA here is from genome assembly GCA_942492895.1 of Candidatus Electrothrix laxa. Classification (GTDB taxonomy): domain Bacteria; phylum Desulfobacterota; class Desulfobulbia; order Desulfobulbales; family Desulfobulbaceae; genus Electrothrix; species Electrothrix laxa. Next base: position 1,610,853 of record OW818652.1, on the reverse strand, counting down.
ATTGACCAGGTGACTCTCTGCTGTTCAGTCTCCTGTTTCAGAACACGAACCGCTTCCCCAAGAAGGGTTTCCGGGTTAACCGGAAAGATATCAGGATGCTCAGTAAGTAGGTTGTCGGTAACAAAGCTGTCAATATCCTCAACAAAGGTTTGCATGTCCTCACGACTTCTATGCAGCAGGGACAGGGCCTCGGATTTGCGGGATGTCTCTAGGTTATCCTGTTTGAGTAATTCCTCAGCAGCCAGCATTTGTTCCAGATCCTGGTGAAGATGGAAATTTGTCTGCTCGAAAAGCTCTTCTTGGAGATGCCAGGCTTCCTGAAGGTTGGAAATGTCAAGGAGCTCGAAGAGAATGCCGAGTATTTGAAAAGGGGATGTTTTGGATTTTGTGGATTCCGTTTCCAGGGTCACCGGGTGGATAACCAGTTCAAAAGCGCCTGCGCCCGTGCCCAGTTTTGCAGGAAGACGAATATTTTTTTTCTCGATAACCACTTGGCTGAGCAAACCACGAATTTCCTCCATGCTCTTGCCGGTCAGGCACACGCCCAGGTCAAGGGAGGAACAGTTGCCGCCGTTTACGCCTTCCATATTCCGCAACAAGTCGGACATTCTTGTGTTTATATGGATCAGACGGCCAAAGGAGTCGTACAGCACGGTTGCAGTGCTCAAGGCATTGATGAGGGTCTCCAAGGCCTGCATTCTTCGTTTGGTGAGTAAGATCATTTGATCAAGTTGGGTGCTTACCGCATCAACGGCCTGCGAGCCGAAGAATCTGCCCATGCCACGATGCTGAAGTCGATCCAGCTGAAGGAATTCTTTATGTTCCAGGAGGGCTATGCTGATTTTTCCAGCAAAGATCCGTACAGCCTCCAGCAGGGTTTTGCGATCATCCTTGTGAAGGCCTCGGACTCCGAAGGCCCAGAAACCTAGGACCTGGTCAGCGGTTTTTAAAGGAACGAGAAACTGCTCCTCATCTTCCGGGCCTGCGGCCAGATAGCCGGAGACACTGATGGGGCCGCCTTCGGCCAGGGCCGTGAGGTAAGGTGTGCGTTGGTAATCCCGTCTGCGTTCCGCAATTTCCTCGATAGAGCAATGCAGAGCAATAACTTCCCGGACTCGGTGGTCCCCTTCAACCGCTTCGAGAAAAATCGACCGTTGAAGATGCAGGGTCTGATTGATCATATTGATGACATGGGGCCAATACTCATCAGTTTCTGTGAGACGCTCCGGGAAAAAGTTTTTTCGCAGGGAGGCGGAATGCTCCAGAAGAATGTTCTGAGTGAACTGTTCGCGTTCTTTGAGGCGGACAAGAGGAACCACAAGAAAGAGGGTCATCTGAAGCAGGAGTAAGGCTGCTACAGGTGACCAGATCTGAAAAAAGCGCACTGCTGACCAGGAACAGAGCAGCAGTGCAGCGAGGATGGCAACGGTATACAGGAGATGATACAGGGTCGGCAGATACTGGAAGGCAAAAAAGGTACAGAGGCCGGTCAGGCAGAGGAGAGCCAGTGTGAGCCACGGCCCTGCCGGGATCGGCTCTTTACCTTCAAGAAATGTTTCCAGGGCATAGCCGGTGTACTCGATCAAGGACATGCTTTCTTCGCCGAGATTGATCGGTGTCTGAAAACCGTGGCTGTGAAGAGGAAAGGAAAGGGATATCAGGACGATTCTATTATGCAGAAGGTCTGGAGTAATTTCCCCGGCCAGTAATCGAGCAAAAGAAAGATTGGGCAGAGCAGGGGAGGAGCGAAAAAAATTGATCAGAAAGGGCTCTGTGTTTTCCAGGTCCGGCGGATGATTACCGATCCATGCTGATAAGGTACTGACGATACTTGGCAGAGGGCCTTCTGGCGTTATATAGCCTGCTTCATATTGTCGATGAACACCATAGCTGGTCGGCGGCATGGCCAGTAAGCCGATCTGGAGGTCACGGCCAAGGGCCTGAGCAGGCAGAGGATCCAGCTGATTTTTTTTCTTTTCCCGGGTCAATTGCCGGGCAAAAAAAACATTGGCCGACTTTTCAGCCGCAGCATAAAATGTTTCAGAGCCGTGAGGGGGGAGGAGGGGGAACACAATAGCCCTGGGTTGCATCGCCTTGAGGCTAGTGAGGAGATGCAGCCACACAGCATCTCCTTCTGAGAAGAGTGCATCATCGACCTTTAGGATGATGATATCCTCTGTTGCGTGCTGTTGCACTGGCGTAATCTGAACAAGGAGATCATAGATCATTCCCTCGGGCAGGTCAAAAAATCCGAAGATTTGCCCCGCCCATATTACCAGGCAGAAGCAGAGGGTGGTAAGAGAGCTGAAATAATTTTTGCTGGCCATAACTTCTTACAAGCCTCCCGACAGTGTTTGGGTAACTCGGTATTGCGCAGGTTAGAAGTGCATAGATCAGGAAAGTACTATAAATTCATTTGCAAGACAAAGGAATTTATATTCTTTTTGGTGGGCATTTTCGCGGCGCGTGATAGGAATTTACTTGCAGCACAGAGAAAAACAGGGCGCGGGTAAGAGTTGCGTAGGTCAGTCTTCCAGGCAATATTCCGCTGCGGAACGCCCAGCCAACCAGCCCGTGGAAAAAGCGGCCTGGAGATTATACCCTCCGGTATCCGCCTGAAGGTTGAGCAGTTCTCCAGCCAGATAGAGGCCGGGGCAGCATTTTGACGCCATAGTCCGGGGGTCAATCTCTTTCAACGCCACGCCGCCGCAGGTTATAATGGCCTCCTTGAGGCCGCGATATCCAGTGACTGTAAAGGCGATATTTTTCAGCCAAAAGCGTAACCGTTTGCGCTCATCCGCTCGCACCTCTCCGGCAAGACAGTCAGCGACAAGGCCGGTTTCAGCAAGACAAATCGGTACCATTTTCTCGGGCATCAGGCCGCGCAGCACGGATTGCATGGGCTCCTTATGCCGTTGCAAGAAATCACGCTGGAGGCGGGCATCAAGTTTTTGATCGTCAAGAGCTGGTTTGAGATCCAGCACCAGGTTGACCTGTTGATCAGCCCGCAGGGCATCAACGATTTCGTTACTCAGGGTCAGGATGACCGGGCCGGATAGGCCGTATTTCATGAACAGAAGTTCGCCGAATGCGTTGAGTTTTTTCGGCCTTTTTTGCTTTTTTGGGCCGCCAGCAGGATCGCTGATGGTGACTCGAACCCCGACATTGCGCAAATGAAGGCCAGCGAGCCGCCGGGCAAGATCACCTTGGGTTATAACAGGCACAAGACCGGGCCGGATCGGCACAATGCTGTGGCCGACTGCCTGGGCCAGTCTATAGCCGTCACCGGTTGAGCCGGTTGCCGGATAGGAGGCACCTCCGGTAGCCAAAATAACCGCTTTGCCGTACACGGGATTGCCGTTGCAGAGAACTCCCACAACTTGTCCGTCTTTCAGCAGAATTTTCTCAACTGCTGAGTCAGGGCGAAGAGAAACCGATAAATCCTCCAACCATTGCCGTAAGGTTTTGACCACATCCGGGGCATTGCCTTGTGCCGGAAAGACGCGCCCCCCTCGTTCTGTGACGAGCTCAAGACCCTGTTCTTGAAGGAAATCGATAAGATCCTTATTGAAGAAATGCTGAAAGGCCTGGCGGAGAAAACGCCCATTTCTGCCAAAATGGTTGATAAAATCTAGAAGATCCGCACTATTGGTGAGGTTGCAGCGCCCCTTGCCTGAGATGGCAATTTTGCGTCCAGGTCGTTGCATTTTTTCCAGTAGGACCACTTCAGCGCCATTTACTGCGGCTTGTCCAGCTGCTATCATCCCCGCAGCTCCGCCTCCGATCACAAGTATTCTGTTCATCCGGTAGGTTCCGAGGGATTATTGGGTTTGCCGGGATAAACAACAAAGACCGGGTTTTTGCAGTTTTCCACCACCACATTGGCTAAAGAACCCAAGATCCTTCGTTTCATCCCCTTGAGTTGGGAAGCCGTTATAATGATCAGGTCATGGCGCCGGGTTTCTCTAAGGATTGATTCCAGCCGAGATTCCGAGGCCTCGGCAAAACAGCGGATTGAGTCGGCATCATAGACAGTTGAGCTTGCCCAGCTCTCTAGCTCTTTTTCGCGGGCCCGTATTTCGTCACGGGTGCTGTCGGCAAAAAGGAGGTGCTGGAAGGTCAGTTGAGGATGACAAGAGGTGATCATTGCCTCAATAATCGGTAGCAGGTCCTCCAACTCTTCCGTTTGGATAAAGGGAATCAGGATGCGCTCCCAAGTCATTGTCCCAACAAAGCGAACAGCAACCACCGGGCAGCTGACGGTTGAAGCAACCGGATCAAGTATTTTCTGGAACTTCAGGGGATCTCTGCTGATGGGGTAGCCGAGCACCAAGGCCTTGGCTTTATGCTCTTCGGTTGCAGCAATCAGGGCTGGTGCCCGGTTGTCATAAAGGACTTTTGTATGCATGGGATAGCCTAGAATAGCAGCCTCATCAGTTTCGGGAAAGAAAAGATCCTGATGCTCTTCTCTACTTAGTTTTTTTTCTTCTTTTTTATGTACCCGTATTGCCAGGGGGAGTGCATCAAGATGGTGGGCCAGGATTGTCGCCACTCTGGCCAAGGCCCTAGCTGTGGCAAAATGACAGGTTCCTACCACGACCATTCCCACTGGTGAGGCAGGTGCTTGCATTTCCCCTTTGGTCCAAGGCTCCAGAGCAGGGCTGGTTCCATGAGCTGCTTTTGGGTTGAAAAGACGGGGCAAGGCAGAGCCGGGTTGCTTGCGTACCAGTTCCTGATTGATCTCCCCGGCCTTTTCCATTGTCATACGAACCAGCAGGGGGCCGCAGAGTTCGGAAAGGACAACTCCGGCCAGCACCACCGGGGTAATAGTGGTTGACCAGTCGGCAAGCTTGGGGTCTGTGCTGACCATGAAGACAAAGCCGATAGCCACACCGGCCTGGGGAATAAGAGCCAGTCCGAGGAAATTGCGGACATCTTTATCAGCACCGGAAAGAAAGGCTCCGATCCAGCTGCCAAAGTATTTGCCTATGATTCGGGCTACAAAATAGGCCATGCCCACCCAGCCTGCCAGCTTGAGGGCGGAGAGATCCAAATGAACTCCGGCCAGGGTAAAAAACAGGACATAGATAGGTGGCTCAAATCCGTTGATGACGCGAAAAAGACGGACATCCCTTTCAGCACGGTTGATCATCACAAAACCGGCCATCATCCCTGCCAGTAAGGAAGAGAGGTGGAGCTGACGGGTTAGTTCGCCGCAAAGGAGGAGCAGGGCCAGTCCGGCCGTGAGCATTTCCCCGTTATTATGGAGCTTGTCCAAGACCTTGTCGATAAGAAGACCGGTGAGGACACCAACGAGCAAGGAACCGCCGATTTCGTAAAAACAAAAAAGAATGGAAGCAATCGAGATACCGTCCATGCTTGCCAAGTTGTGCGCTGTGGAAACTGCTATGCCAAAGAGCATGATGGCGATGGCATCGGTCGCTGCAACCACAGCCATCAGGGTGGAGGTCATGGGGCCTCGGGTACCGAGTTCACGAACCACATGCAGAGTGGTGGCAGGTGCGGTGGCCACGGAAATAGCTCCCAAAAGTAGAGAGAGAATGAGCTGATGCCGGGTTATTGTTTCTGCATCGGAGAAGAGCCAAGTCACCTGTAGGATGACCAGCATGACCAGGGTAAAGCCGATCAGGGCCTGAAAGATGGTAATATAGGTCACGTCCTGGCCCATGCCGTCAAGACGGCGTAACTCGACATGTTCGCCAATACCAAAGGCGATCAGCATCAGGGCGATACTGGTGAAATGATCCAGCTGGTGGCCCAGCAGGTCAACTGTTATAATGCTCAGGCCGGATTCGCCCAGAAGCAGGCCAGCTAGGATGAAGCCGGTCACCGAAGGGAGGCGCAGCGTTTGGGCAAGTTTGGCAATAGCAAGCCCGGTTCCGAGCAGGATAGCTATGCCGAAGGTGGCGTCATTGATCATTTTCTTGAAACATTTTTTTGTATTCTTCCGGATAATGTTCCTTTATACAGGTAGGGCAGACTGTATGACTGAAATCAACACCGGAATGTTTGTGGATATAGGCCTCTATCTGTTCGTAATAGCCGTCATCATTTCTGATTTTTTTACAAAATGAACATATGGGAAGAATCCCGCGCAATATTTTAATCTCGGAAAGAGCTGATTGCAGTTCGTTAATCAGTTTTTCGCGTTCCTCTTCAATCTTTTTTCGTTCGCTTATATTGGTTGCGACCTGTATTCGCGCAGTGCGTCCGTCCACCCATTGGATGCCCTGATCACGGCATTCATACCATTCACCGTTTTTGCAATTTTGTATTTGCCAGACGTGCGCTTCTGGATGAATTTTACCGTCTTGATAAATATGTCGATACTCACAGAAGGGGCAGGGGGCGTTTTGTCCTTGAATGGCTTCCCAACATTTTCTTCCGATAATATCACCGAAATGATTTTTTATATAATTGTTACTGTGGAGTATTTCGCAAGTTTCTATGTCAGCGACATAAATCATGGCGTCTACGCTGTCCAGCACTTTTTGCAGGCGTTGACGGGCTTCTTTGCGTTCTGTGATGTCACGCACAATGGCTAAGAAACGACCTTTTTTTTCCGTGGGCTGGCGGATGAACTGAAGGTGTATTTCTACAGGGATATGAGTTCCGTTTTTATGCTGATGCACCGTCTGGAACATGAGTGATTTTTTGCTGCCGTCAAATAACGGTTCCAGCAGATCTTGAAAATCCTCCTCGGTAAATTCCGGTTTAATATCAAGAGGGGTCATGTTGAAAAACTCTTCTCGCGTAAACCCAACCTGATTGATCGCCCCCTGATTAACATAAAAAAACTTGAGCGTATCCGGTGCAAACATGAAGACACAATCCAGCGTTTGATCCAGGGTAAGTTTGAATTGGCTCAGCTTTTTCTCAATCTCCTTCCGATGTTCGATTTCCTCGGTGAGCTTGTCCCGGGATACGGTAATACGTGTGAGACGTTCGACCATTGTATTCAGTGATAGGGCCAGTGAACCGATCTCGTCGTTTAACCGTACACTGGTTCTGGCATCAAGGTTGCCTGAACCAATACGTTCAGCGGTAACAGCCAGATCGACGATAGGTTTGGAAACTAATTTTCCCAGAAAAAGCGCGACCAAAGCAGTCAGTAGAGTAAAAAGAGCACCGAAGAGGAAAATGATGAGCGTAGCCTTATGTGCGCCAGTCAATGCTTTTGTGTGACTCAGATAAATGACAATGTGCCAAGAATCGCCGTTATTCCCATTGATGTGATCAATTGATGCTGTGCTGCCCCCGAAACCGATTTTTTTCGTGCCCTGGGTTATAGGTACAGGAGAGAAGGCTATGAGTTGTTTTTTCTTTTTGTCTGTAATGATTGCTCCGTTGCTTGTCCGGGACTGCAACAAAGAGGCAACCTGATCCGGCACCTTGGTTGAAAGCGGTGTCGTACCTTCTTCCCGGACGATGAGTCCCCCTGTCCGCACCACCTTGATTCGTCCGGGGTTACGTAGCGAAAAATGTTGAATGACATCTGTTAATGGACCTAAAATATTTATATTGCATTTTAGAATACCGATTATATTTTTGCCTTCCTTAATCGGTATAACTATACCCAGCACATAGCCCTGAACACTGGTGTCAAAACCTCTGTCGTCAAGAAAGATTTTCCCTTGTCCATCATGGTAGCCAGCTTTCCACCAATACTTATGAGCATGCGTAAGGGTCGTCAGTTTGCCTGTGGTGGCAATCATGACGCCATAGGCATTGGTGAGAAAGATTTCCCCATAATTTTCTGGAAGGAGTTTCTGCTGTTTTTTGAAATACTCTGCTGCCGGGTTGGTCATGTGGTCCCGGATAAAGGGGTTCGTAGGATCCTTTGTTTTTTCCCAGCGATCATTGCTCTCGGCAATTATTTGGTTTCGTTCCAATTCCGGCAGGGATGAGAATTCAGCATTGCTTGTTCGCAGGCTTTCTTTGATCAGGGGGGCAGAGGAGAGCGTGAGAGCTATATTTGTTTTTTCATTGAGATGCGAATTAATGTGCAGAGCGATTTCATTTGAGATATTTTTGAGATTAGTTAACTCGTTATCAATAAATGTACGACGGCTCAGGATTTCATAACTCACGGAGAGCAGAAGCACTAAGGTCGCCCCGAATATCATCATGATCAACGAGGCTTTGTGTTGTATTTTCATGATGATGATCGTGTCAGTGTGGTTTTCTCAGATTGCATCCAGGACAACATCAACCGGATTATTATCCCGGAGCAGGCCTCCAAGTTGCGTAGGTCGGATTGCGTGCAACGAAATCAGACAAGGACTGTTAAATGGTGAACGTTTGGCGGGGCAAGATTGCAAACTAAAATTGAGGCTGTTCATCCGTAGCTCCAAGAGGTTCCTCCATAGTGAAAAATTTTCCCTCCTGGCTTGCATGCTCCACGACCATATTGGTCCACTCTTCCCTTCGGTCATTCAATTCATTCTGTACTTCCAACCAGTCTAAATTAATCAACGCGCCATTCAACTGATCCGAAGCCCACATGAGATCCTCTATGCCGGAATGAAAACCATATTCCTGGATTCCGGCTAACCGCGTAAAAAACACATCCCAACCGGCCTCTTCGTGAAGATAGTCCCCGATGTCTTCATCTTCATCATTGAGATCTGTATCGTTAAATACCGGACTGACTGAAAGTTCCTGAATAATCCCGAGAATGAAACGATACGAGCTTACCCATGTACCGCAGTTGTCCATATATCGTCTAACGACGGATGCATGAGCCAGACTGCGGCGACCATCTATCCCGCCGGACATCGCTTGCAAGAAAATCCAAGTTGGTTTTGTTTTGTGGTACTGCGCCAGGCTTTGGTTGACTGCATCAAATTGTCGTCGTTCCCATGCAAACTTTTCACTGTAGCGAAGGCGGGAAATCGGCTCATGCGTTATCAAATCAGCCATTGCCGAGAACCCTGCAAACTCGCTTGCATGTTCCCGCAGCCCCTCGTCCACGACGAGATAAGGAAGGTCTTTTCTGTGGAGATACTTGCACGTTGTTTGCGAAGGCTTAAACAGAACAGAATCATGCTTGATGCAAAAGCCGTCCCCTCTGCCGATCAATAAACTTTGTCCGCCATTGTGAATACAATTTCGGCAGCTATAGAGTTTATCCATTTTATGCCTTCTGAAAATATTTTTGAATATAGTTAAAAGCCCAGGTAATAAGGTTCTTTTTTTCTATGTTATCAATTGAACAGTTCCAGTTTACCAGGCATTCGAGGCGTCGCTTTGCATATCTCTGAGCCTGTATAGCTCTGGCTCGCTCCCCTTTTTCACTCGACAGCGCCGCTTCTCTCAGACTCTTCATGAGTTCTTCATGCTCTACAACTCCATGCCCGTCATCATCCACCGTATTTCTCAACAAAGAAAAGAGTTGCGGGCCGAAGTCGTCAATTTTACATTTATCAAGCGACACACTCGTAAATCGGGTTCGTTTTCCTCTCGCCCGCACAATATGTTCAGCATAGGTGCAATCCTTGGAAAGATCAGGGGCTGTTATGCCCTTTGCTTGGTCACGTCGAAAATATTCCGTCTTTGAATCAGTCATATTATTCTTGGTTTTTACAAATAGGTGACTTCCTTTACGCCGAGCAGTTGCGTAACTCGGATTGCGTGCAACAAAATCAGACAAGTATGAAATGCGTTGTCCTCATTCCCGGAAGATAAGCGGGTGTAGGGGGAGAAAACGGCGTTGTAGTGCTACAGAACCGTTTTCTCCCGCTACAGAACGACTTTTTCCTGCTGCTGGATGGGTTCTGCCTGCTCCGAAGCCTCTTTCCAACTGCAAATCCACAAATTCCCGCCAACTCACCCAGCCCGCAACTTCTTCACCCCCTCCACAATCAAAAAACCGATTGCCCCGGCCAGCATAATCCGCGTCCAGGAGCCAAAGTCGGAGAGCCGCTGTTATCATGGGGTTGTATTATATATCCTGTCTCAGATCGCATCCAGAACAATATCAACATCCACCTGATGATTATCCCGCAGCAGGGTGAGCGTCACGGAATCTCCAACCTTGTATTTTTCCACCTCATCCCGGAGATGGTTATAGTCTTTAATCCGAACCCCGTTGATCCCAAGGATGATATCACCCAGGATCAGACCGCCCCAGACCTGTTTGGTTCCACGCAGGCCAGCCTTTTCCGCCGAAGAACCGGCAGTCACGTTGAGGATCAGGATGCCTTCCAAGTTCAGCTCCTGGACCACATTTTCCGGGGCAATACTGATGCCCAATCCTGGCCGAACCATCTTGCCGTGACGAATAATTTGCGGCACCACCCGGTTGACCTCATGCGCAGGGACGGCAAAGCCAACCCCGGAGCTTGCCCCGGACGGACTGTAGATCATGGTGTTGACCCCGATTAGGCGACCGGCGCTGTCCAGCAGGGGGCCACCAGAATTGCCCGGATTAATGGCCGCATCGGTCTGGATGACGTTATGGATGGTCCGGTTGGTTACGGATTTGATCTCCCGTCCCAAGGCGCTGACCACCCCGGTGGTCAGGGTTTGATCAAGACCGAAGGGATTGCCGATGGCAAAGACCTTTTGGCCTACCAGCAGGTCTTCGGATTCACCGACCATGATGGGGCGCAGTTTGTCGGCAGGTGCGGAGATTCGGAGCACGGCCAAGTCGCGGTCCGGGGCCGCACCGACCAGAGCGGCCTTCCAGGTGCTGTGATCAGCCAGGGTCACCTCAATGCGACCGGCATCGGCAATGACATGAAAATTGGTGACAATCCGGCCCTCTTTATCCCAGATAAAGCCGGACCCTGTCCCCTTAGGGATTTCGTAGACATTCAGGGTGAAGAGATTGCGTTGCAACTCAATGGTGGTGATATAGACCACTGAGGGCGAGGCTTCCCGGAACACGGCAATGGTGTTTTTTTCATCATCAGCCAGATCACCCCGGGCCGTGACCGGTTTGGGCTCAGCATTACGGTCAAGCCGATTAAGTCGAGCGACTTCCGGGTTGAGCGTATGAAAGAGGAGATAGAGAACCGCAATAATAAGCAGCAGCAGAATAAAGGGATTGCCGTTACGGAAGGGGGATCGAAAAGAGCGCATGGTCAAATCTTCAGCATATATTTTGCAACGGAAAAGTACAGACTAATACCAAGAACATCAATGGAGGTGGTGATAAAAGGGCCAGTGGCTATGGCCGCATCAATATGAAAGCGTTTCAGAAGCATGGGGATGATCGTCCCCAGGCTGGCCGCCATGATCATAACCGAGCAGACCGATATTCCCACCACTAGGCCAAGATAGGTTGGTGTCGCGTAGCGAAATGTGGCCATCAAGCCGAGGAGGAGGCCAAACATAACCCCTAAAACAATACCGACCAAGGTTTCCCGGCCCACAATGTGAAAAAATTGTGGCATATTAACCCGACCGGTGGCCATGCCCCGGACCACGATGGTGCTGGACTGGGTTGCAATATTACCGCCCATTCCGGCAATAATGGGGATAAATGAGGCTAGGGATAGCACCTGCTGCAACTCATGCTGGAACCCGTTAATGATAAACATGGCCGTTATCCCGCCAATCCAGGAGGCGAACAGCCAAGGAGCGCGGAGGATGATCTTTTGATGCAGGGGCTTGAGCAGGATCTCGTTATCCTTACCCGCCCCGGCCATCTGGAAAAAGTCTTCTGTAGCTTCTTCCCGAATAACGTCAATAACGTCATCCACGGTGATAATGCCGATCAGTTTAAAGGTCGCGTCAACAACTGGGATTGCGAGTAGATTATATTGGGAGACAATATGGGCCACTTCTCCCTGATCCATATCCGTGGTCACGGAGATGACCCGAGGGTTCATGATATTTTTTAGCTGCCTATGCATGGGATGCAAGAGCAGTTCCCGCAGGGAAAGCACCCCGGTCAGATGGCCGTCACCGTGGGTGATATAGAGATAAAAGACCATTTCCTTATCTTCGCTGCGCTTCTGTACCTTGTTGATGGCCTCTTCTACGGTCAGGTTTTCATCCAGATACATGAAATCCGGGGACATGATACCGCCTGCTGTTTCCGGATCGTACTTGAGCAACTCTTCCAGTTCGTCGCGGTCGTCCCGCTCCATGTGCGTCCGAACATCGGAGGCCAACGCATTGGGGATGACTTCCAGAACGTCGGCTGCATCATCAGGGGCCATCTTGCTGATCACATCAGCAAGAAAAACAGGGGTGAGGTCTTCTGCCAGTTCAACAATGATGGCGTTATCCAGCTCACTGAAAAAGTCCGCCACTAGATCAGTGTTGGCAATTATTTCAAAGATTTTTTTGCGATCAGCCGGAGGGAGAGAGCGGCAAACCCAAGCAAGGTCAGCCGGATGTGTTTTCAGGATCAGCTTGAGCAGATTCTCTGTTGCTCCTTTACGGTGGAGACGGCGCAAGGTATCAAGCAGCACCTTACCTTCAAAGCCGATCATTTCACGTTTTGCTGTTTTTTCCATACATTCACCTCAGCTGGAGGGCGTAGGGGCGAACCCCTGTGTTTGCCCTGTATGTTCCGTGCATTATTAACGGGCAGGCACAGGGGGCTGCCCCTACAAAAGAAATGCTGCTGTTCTTATCCCAGCAGGCCGGTCCGCTGCCCGATATAACAAAGAAAAAATCCGATAGCCATTGCTACTATCCCAGTGCTTCTGAGATTGTTTGGATGCATGCTGATAAGTTGCTTGAGCCAGCGTTGCATGGCCTCCGGGGAGGCGACATAGGGAAGTCCTTCAAATATCAGGACCAAGCCGATCAGGGTAATAAATGTCTTCATGGGCAACCCACCTATACCAAATGGAATCCACTGTTGCAATCATCATACAAAGATATTGACAATCAACAGTAAAAAAGTAATATTCTCGAATTATCCGGCAGCCCGGACAGTTGAACAAGCGAAGAATTCTTTGATCCTCCAACCGGATATGTTCTGGGGCTGCTTTCAACTTTATGCATATAGAAGACAATGACAGCATCCGAAACAGCAGCATCTAAATATAGTGAGGCCGGGGTTGATATCGATAAGGGCAATGCCTTTGTCTCTCGCATTAAAAATATCGTCTCTGCCACCCATAGTCGTACTGTTATTGATGATATTGGGGGCTTTTCCGGCCTGTTCAGTATCGGTAACGCAAACTGCAAAGACCCTGTGCTCATCGCCTCTACAGACGGTGTCGGCACTAAACTAAAAATTGCCCAACTTTGCAACAAGCACGACACCATAGGTATTGATTTGGTGGCTATGTGCGTGAACGATATTATTGTTAGCGGGGCAAAGCCGCTGTTTTTCCTTGATTACTTTTCCTGTTCATCTCTTGATCTTGATGAGGCCACAGATGTGGTCAAGGGCATCGCGGAAGGTTGTAAACAGGCCAGCTGCTCCCTGATCGGTGGAGAAACTGCTGAGATGCCGGGTCTGTATCAGCCTGGGGACTATGATCTGGCGGGTTTTTCTGTGGGTATTGCTGATCGCGATAAGATTATTGACGGCAGTAGTGTGCGGGTCGGCGATAAAATTATCGGCCTTGCTTCATCTGGTCTTCATTCTAATGGCTTTTCCCTGGTCCGGAAGATTATCTTTGAGGATCTCGGCCTGAGCGTGAATGATGAGGTTGCAGAGCTGAACTGTACTGTCGGAGAAGAGTTGATCAAACCGACCAGAATCTATGTTCGCGGTGTACTCGGGGTGTTGAATCGTTTTCCCATCAACAGTCTGGTACATAATACCGGCGGTGGGTTTATTGATAACATCCCCAGAGTCCTGCCCAAGGGCTGCCGGGCCGTTATTGATAAAGACAGTTGGGAAAAACCGCCAATCTTTGCCTTTCTCCAGGAAAAGGGTGAAGTGCCTGAGGCGGAGATGTACCGGACTTTTAATATGGGCATCGGGATGATGGCGGTGGTCAAAGATGAGGATGCGGAATCCATTATACAGCATTTTAAAGCAATGGATGAGGACGCCTTTTTGATCGGCGAAATTCTGGCTGCTCAGGACGGTGAGCCGCAGGTTGTTATTAACGGACTTGGGGAGAATTAATCCTCTCCCTCTGTTTTCTGTCCGCAATCAGCTGTCCCGCCTTTGAGCTTGTATAAGCCGTGCGCAAGGGCGGGCAGAACCGCCTCAATGTTTTCTTTTGCTCCCTTCTCGCTGCCGGGCAGGTTGATAATCAGGGATTCTTTGCGAATTCCGGCAATACCCCGTGACCAGATGGCCTGCGGAGTCTTGGCAAGGCTTGCCTGACGCATGGCTTCCCCGATGCCGGGGATTTCCAGGTCAATGACCCGGCGGGTGGCCTCCGGTGTCCGATCACTGGGGGAGACCCCTGTACCGCCGGTGGTGATGATCAGGTCGATCTTCTTTTCATCCACCCACTTGATCAGGGTGGTTTCAATCAGGTCCTGCTGGTCAGGGATGATCTGATAGGCTTTTACCTTGAAACCCTGTTCGGTGAGCAGCTGTTGCAGCAGGGGGCCGGAGGTGTCTTCCCGTTCGCCCCTGGCTCCCTTATCACTGAGGGTCAGAACTCCGCAGGTGTATAATCTTGTGTTCATTGGTTTTTTCTTTTCTGTTACTCTCTTTTTTCTTTTTCGTTTCCTTCCGCTCCGCTGAGCGGAGTTTTTAAACCAATACCCGCAAACGGTTCTCTGGGCAAGTTTTCTTTTTCTTTGTCCTGCCGCCCAGCTGTTTCTTTTTCAGGGAGCAAAAGGGCAGGGGGCCTTCAGCCTATGGTTTAGGATTCGAATCTGCGACCCCGCCCGGTAACCCGCATCACTGCGCCCTCTGGTTTTGCCCTGTGATACCGATATGGATACATACTTCACTAAACTTGTGCGTGATCTCAACCCGCATGTTCGGGCGGCTTGCCCGATAAAATGAGCTTCCCGCCTTATTGCCTAGTGAGTGTGGAATGTGTTACGGTAACACGAATCTATAAAAAATATTACCACGCGTACTAGGGGGAATCATGGGTAGTGATAAAATATTGAATTGTTGGGAATTTAATAAATGTGGTAGGGAGCCGGGAGGAAAGAACGTTTTAAAAAATGGAGTTTGCTCAGTTGCGATTGAAATAGGAGCGGATAGTATACATAACGGAAAAAATGGTGGCCGCTGCTGCTGGGTTATAACCAATCCTGTTTTTGAGGGAGACTCGTTGCATGACTTTTGTTTGAAAAAAGTTCGAGATTGCAGAGAATGTGATTTTTACCTTTTTGTTGAAAAATCAGAAAAGTTGCTTTTTGTGGCATAGATTTTTTGGAACCTGCCCTATAATCCGCATCACTGCGGCCTCTAATTCTATTTTGTCACATTAGCCAGCAGCCTGTAAAGGGCCTTCTGTATCTTACCACCCATCACTTTTTATTTGTATAAAAACAGGTGGTAATCTTCTGAGTTTTTGCGCATACCTTCTTAATACTCTCAACCCTCTCTTGAAAAAGGAACAGGCACTTCTCCAGGTTTTCCTTACAACTGCGGGCAGAGTGTCCTTGGGCTCGTCTTTATTTTCAAAATCATCGAATCCAAGCTCTTCAGTTTTTTTTCACGAGGCAAAGGGTTTTCCAGTCTGTCGCTAACTCCGGTAAATACGCACCAATGCAAGGCAACTGAAAGTACCAAAAGGAGCCTTGCTACTCTGTCTGTTTTTTCAAGTTTAGTGTCCTCCAGGCCAAATCCCCTTGTTTTGAAATCGCTAAACATAGCTTCGCAGCCCCACCTCATGCCGTAATCAAGGGTGGTGTAATAATTTGGATTGCTTCCGGTCGCCAGTATCCAAGGCTCCTCGTGTCCTGGTTCTTGCAGAATACTGATATTGGTCGGAACTCGTTGTCCCGTCAAGAAAACGTTCTCCAGATAAACCTCTTTTGTGCCTGTGTTGGAAGGTACCAATTCCTTTGCTGAAGTTTCTGTCCCGTCTTCTGTGAACACTCTGAGATTCCCTTTGAGGCGGAGCCGGTAATCCCATCCGTGACGCTGACAGTAGGTAATCAGATTGGCCTGCCCGTAAAAACGGTCACCAAGTAGCAGAACTTTTGACTCTGATGAAATCACCGATTTGATTTTATCAAGAATTTCTTTACAGGTATCATAGCCTATATTGCCCGTTCCCTTCTGAACACGCCACAAGAGAGGCAGAGCCCTGCCGCCGAAACGCAGAGAGACCACAAGAATACCAAACCGATCAGATATCGGGGTCTGATCAATGCATAAAATCAGCGTTTCATCCGAACCGGATGCTGCCTGAATAGCCTGCCGGATAAAAGGCATCATAACTTCATCGTTATCGACAGTATGTGTACTCAGAAAACGACTCAGCCACTGATATTGCATATCAGTCCGGTCCGTTTCAAGAGGAATAACTGCTGCAATATCAATGGTGTTGCATGTCTGAACCTCTAAGACAGCAGCAACACATAAACTTAATTTACTAAGAGGACTTTTATTGAGATCAGGAAGAACACTCCGCAGACCTGATCGAACTTCTTCCGCTAAATGCTTGACTGTACACATGCCGTATTGAAAAAAGAGTTTTGTTGTTCATCACGACTCATCGATTGATCAATAAAAAGTGTATATAATTAATTGACTAAACATAAACAAATCATAACGTTATAAGAGATGCCGGTATTTTGACCGTATTTGCAGAGATGTCCTTTAAGCGCTATATTGGGCCAGATAATAAGTATTCCTAAACAGGAAACTTCTCAACAGCCTATTTTCACAAGCAATCATCCAATATGTTGATTTCACTTACTAAGATTTCAAGGTGTTGTTTTTTCATGTAAAACAATTAATTCAATTACTAGATTATTAACCAATCGGTGAGTCACGACATAATCCTTACTCTGATTCTCTTTTCTCTTCAACACTACTTTGTCTGCTCTTTAGGAAAAGTGATGGGTGACAAGCCTTCTGTATGTTGTTTTTTGTAATTCCAATCAATAGGTGCCTGTCTTTTTCCGAGCCTTATTTGCATTTGTCGAAAGACATTCTCTTCTAAAATATCGCGACGTGGAAGATAGTTGTATTAAATATCTATAATATCAGGAATGTAATTCATGTTCTAATGTAACAAAGCAGAACTAATTTTGCCCTGTGATACTGTGATACCGGCATGAGTGTTTTTTATTGATTTTTTCAATTTAACATGTATCTTTGGCAAGCTAGGGTGCTCAATGGGGGGCTGTCCCTAATTTACCTCGTCAAAAATCAACTCTTGACAGGATAGGGGGAGGAAGGTAAATTCCAAGTATCTTTTCAGATGCTCCTAACCGAACTTAATAGGGAACCCGGTGCGAATCCGGGACGGGCCCGCCGCTGTAACCGGGGACAAACGCTGCATGAAGCCACTGCAATATGCGGGAAGGCGCAGTTGGGAGAATGATCCGGGAGTCAGAAGACCTGTCTGGAAAAAGAGAGCCTGCCGCATCGGAGGAAAAATGCGCTCAGGTGAGCTGCCCTTTGTTTTTTTCTATCACTCAGGAGAATTTCCTGTGGTGATTTAAAAGGGAGGGTGGCGAAAAAAAGAGTTTATTCGTGGAAAATCAGGGCATTCCCGAATCTGTTGACTAGGTTCGGGGATTTTTTTTGCCTGCATCTCCGGGCCGTTTACATCATTCAAGGAGAATTTGCTATGACTGCAAACGAACAGGCTTATTGTAAAATTACCCTTTTTTTACTCACGGATTGGGATTCTTTCCAGATAGTCATGCGGGGCGGTCTACGCTGGATAGAGAGAAAAGAAATCGCTGGGGGCACAACCGATCATGCAACTGATCGACCAGAAAGGAAGTAAGTGGTCAGATTGGAGATGTTGAGAACAGAAGATATTTTTCAGCCAACTGCTTTTTACTGCTGAAGAATTATCTACTGATTCCTGCAAAGAGAAAGGGGAGGGATCAGGCCACGCATAATGTTATGTTAAATGCTCATAACAAAAAAAGGGTCGCCAGCTTAAACGTTAGCGATCCTTTTTTATTTGATCAGTCTTAGATAATTATTTTTTCACGCGACCTTTCGGGTTTCCTCTTCAGCCTCTTTGCTTCTCATCCATTCAACAAACTCCAGAAAAGCCTTTTCAAACTGTATTTCGAACAACATTTTTTTCTTTAATCTTGTCTTGTTACCTCTTTGAGCCAAGTTCCCACCTGTATTAAATAATTATTATTTTCTGAATATTTTTCCTACCCGCCTATCTTTTTTGGACCTTTTCCTGTTAGAGAATAATAGGGGACGCTTTAATTGTAGAATATCTCTTATAGAGATACCCGTAAAAGGTGCTCCAGGAAAGTTTTTTCTCCCCATTGCTGCTACTCTTTCGATTTTTCAAATGCAGTTTTATTGACAAGGGATTTTTCTTATATAATATTTATTCTTACGAAAATGATTGACAAGTTTGAGAAGAGAGCTATATAAAAAGGTATAGCCGACTGAGATTTATTTGCATTTTTTCATGGCAGGTTCTTTCGCATAGCACGCTTTCTCAATTGAGCAGAGTCGGAAAGTTGATAAAGCTACAAAATTCTATAAGGCCGGTGTTACCTACTTTCAATTTTTACAGCACCAGGGGGATATTATGAAAACTACAGCTACCATCAAAAAAAGTATCATCGTAGCAGCTTTTTTAATTGCCGCTACTCCTTTTACCTCTCAGGCAGCACTTCAAGTTAATTATCCAGACGGGGCAGAATGCCAACCTCTTATTGCGGGTCAGCACATCGAAGCTGGTGAAGTCTGTGTGGAAATTCAAGGACCGAATCTTGCCGTTACCTATAATATGTCAGGTGACTGGGAGCTACTCGAAGCTCATCTCTGGGCGGGTCTAGATCTTGTTGATATGCCCGCTAATAAAAAAGGCAATCCTAAGATAGGCAACTTTCCTTATGCTACAGGTGATATAACTGGAGCATCCTCTTTTACCTTTAATATTTCTTTGGAAGAGGCTTTTGGGAATGCGGAGCCGTGTGATGTGAGCGGTCTTCTTGCAGGTCATGCCGCAGTACGTCGGGACAATGGTGACGGTGGGTATCAGACGGAAACAGGCTGGATTGACGGTGAGCAGATTGTCGACAAGGGCAGCTGGGCCATGTTCTCTTCTATTGAATTTACCTGCTCGGAAGATGAAGTTGTTTTACCTCCTGTCGTAGGATCAACCGAAACCGCCTATGCATTTGGTGACGCATTCGGTGATGCAAGCTTTTGTGATGATTTTGGACTCAATCGGTGGGGGTGGGAACTTTTCGTTCCTGCTGACCTGGATCAGCCTATAGTGAAACCGATCTATGCCGGTGCTGGGCAGTGTGATATTAGCAAAGGAACTGAAGTAGGAGAGCTTATAATTACTCGGGATGGCACAGTCCTAACAGTGTCCTTTGAGATGTTTGGTGACTTCAATATGACTGAGACCCATTTGTATGTCGGCGAACTGTCTATTATTGACACTGAGCTCAATCCGGCAGCGCCTGGTCAATACGGCTTGCTCCATGATCTGGCTGGAGCAGGTTCTGACAGTTATGCAGTTGTACTCAATACTGACGGGCCGGTTTATGTTGTAGCTCACGCGGTGGTGGCTGGTTTCTAAATAGCAGTGTCTCATAGAAATGAGAAAGGGCGGGTCCGGTAGCGGATCTGCCCTTTTTTTATCCCTTTTCTCTTATTAACCCGTCTCGCCATCTCCATTGCCGGTAAGTTTCCAGAAGAGTTCGGTAACTTTTTTTGTGCAGGCAGTCCCCCTTCGAGTTAACCTGCTGGACCTGTCCTTTTTGGGTTATTTATCAAAATCGGCCGGAGTCCCATAGCGTTGCTCCAGTCTTTTTTCCGGCTTCCTGTAATAATGCTGATTTTCTGTTTCGTGTGCTCCGTCTTGACTGAAGTAACGATTAGCCCGGCTCGGCATTTCTGACACCGGTTCGTTCATTATTAGCTCATATCCTATTGAAAAGGCGAGGATAAAAATGATAGTGAGGACGGATTTCTTTTTTCTATGCTTCTGGGGTAGCAGGACAAGACCGACTAGGGCAGCAATCATGATCCATAAATGATACTCTGCTAACAACTCCATACAGCGCTCCTTTCTTATCGTTTCTTCTGAGATCGACCTGTTTGCCAAGGATCCAGAGAAAAATATTAAATATTGAAAGACAAGCTTCTCTTAATAAAAATAGCGGAATTTTTTTTGAAAGGCAATTTTAGTTTCGGGGCGAGAGGGAAAATGACTGTCCGGGGGTTGCTGTAAAAAAACGTGAAAAAATGAACCCTGGACCGTATTTTCTCCCCTGTACAATCATTAAGTAATTTGCTATAGATAAGGTAATGAAGAGGAATGTACTGCTCCGGCAGGATTGCCGGTGATGAAATATCATTTGCAAAGCCGACCTGATATATATTCTTAAAATGTTTCTGGCTGTGTTATTGATGATTTTTTATGTGTGTTGAACTTCATACCCACTCTGTTTACTCCGACGGCACAGCCACTCCGGCTGAGCTGATTCAAATGGCTGTGGATCGCAAAATTCAAGGATTCGCCCTGACAGATCATGATACTGTTGAGGGTGTGCAGGAAGCAATTCGCCACGGCCGGGAGCTCGGCATGCCGGTTGTCAGCGGTATTGAAATCAGCGCCAGTCATCGCCAGTATTCATTGCATATTTTAGGCTACGGTATTGATCTGAATAATCAAGAGCTTCTCGACTGGTTAGCTCGCCTGCAACAGGGAAGGCGTGAGCGCAACAGAAACATCCTGGAAAAGTTGGCCGGTATGGGTATTTCCATTACTGCTCAGGAGCTGGAACATGTTTCCGGCTGCGGCCAGGCCGGTCGGCCTCATATTGCTCGACTGCTCAAAGAGAAGGGCTATGTACGTAATATGCAACAGGCCTTTTCAATCTATTTGGGGCGGAATAAGCCTGCTTGGTGCAGCCGTTATACCTCCCGAGCTTCCGAGGCCATTGCAATTCTTCATCAGGCTGGCGGAATAGCCGTGCTTGCCCATCCCGGAACTATAGATAGAGGTATGAAGGAGCTGCCCATGCTTTTCCAGGAACTGGTGGAAAGGGGACTTGATGGCCTGGAAGTATTCTATCCCACCCACAGCAGAAAGATAAAAAAACGTTTACATATTCTTGCGGAAAAATATAATTTGCTCTGTACCGGGGGCAGCGATTACCACGGAGAACATCACGGCAGGCAGTTTGCTGGCGAAGCTGGCGCTATCTGTCCACCGGATTCAATAATGGTTGAACTCCTTGAGCGATTGCAATATGTTCAACAATGAGAGAAGGCCGGATAAGAGCATCCCGCGCCAAGAAAAAAGAGATTGAAACAAGATTAAGAAGTGAAGGAGAACCTGTTTCCTTCACTAACCCATACTTCAGAGCTACCCCATGCATACTATTCTTGTAGTTGATGACGAACCGAATTACCTGATTGTCCTTTCTGAGCTGTTACGTGATGAAGGATATGAAGTTTTTACTGCGGACAGCGGACAGGCAGGATTGAAAATGGCGAAGGAAAACGACCTGGACCTGGTTATAAGTGATATGAAAATGCCGGGCATGGACGGTATCGCTCTGTTGAGTAAACTGAAAGAATTCAACAAGAGGTTGCCGGTCATTCTTATCACTGCCTATGCTGAGGTCGGCAAAGCGGTTGAGGCTATGCATCTTGGTGCCTTCACCTATCTGGCCAAGCCCTTTTCCAATGAGGAGTTGCTGGCATCGGCCCGCAAAGCCGTAGAACATTACGGCATGGTGCGGGAGATTAAACGCCTGCGCAGCGAAGCCACTTTTACGTCGGGTTTCGGCGGCATGATCGGGAAAAATCCCAATATGCTGGTTGTCTATCGCCTGATTGAGAAGGTAGCCCCCACGCCCTCCTCGGTCCTGGTCACCGGTGAATCCGGGACAGGGAAGGAGCTGGTGGCTCGGGCTGTTCATAATCTGAGTGAGCGCAGGGATGCACCCTTTATCTCGGTCAACTGTGCAGCCCTTTCTGAGCACCTACTGGAGAGCGAGTTGTTCGGGCATGAAAAAGGGGCTTTTACTGATGCCGCTGCTATGCGTAAAGGACGTTTTGAGCTGGCTGACACAGGTACGCTTTTTCTTGATGAGATAGGAGAAATGACCCCGGCTTTACAGGCTAAGCTGTTGCGTGTGCTTCAGGAACGTTCTTTTGAACGGGTAGGAGGCAATGCTACTATTTCCATTGATGTCCGCATTCTTGCTGCAACCAATAAAGATTTGAAAGACGAGGTGGAGCAGGGGAAATTTCGCAACGATCTCTTTTATCGCCTCAATGTCATACATATCCACATGCCGCCTTTGCGGGAACGACTGGATGATATTCCGGCCTTGGTTCATTATTTTCTTCGGAAAAACGGGGTACGGCTCGGACGGGAAAATAATGAGATTTCTCCAGAGGCCATGCGTCTGCTTGTCAGTCTGCCCTGGGAGGGGAATATCCGGGAACTGGAAAACACCATTGAGCGGGCTGCCATTCTCTGTAATGAAGGCCGTATTGAGGCTGAGGATGTTCAGCCGGATACTAGCCAGATGCCTGGTATACAGGAATGGAGTTCCGGTCTTGAACTGGGCCAGTTTATTCCTGAAGGTCTCAGTCTCTCTGAAGTATTGAGCGGCATTGAAGAGAAATTAGTCCGTCAGGCCCTGGAAGAGGCGAATAATGTTCAGGCCAGAGCGGCTGAAAAGCTTGGTATTACCAAGAGCCTATTGCAGTACAAGATGAAGAAATATAATTTGCAGCGAAAAAAGAAATAAGCCGACAGGAGCAATATCAAAAAAGATTGCACATATTTCATATCGAAGCTCCTTGTCTGATCTCGGCTACCCGTTGCTTGCCGGGTCTTTGAAAAATCATTTTGGGTTAATACCACCATCCCTTGGGGTCTTAAGGGTTTAGGGGCGGGGCATGTATGTTTTTTAAGAACGGAAGTCTCTGTCCCTGATACGCTGTATCCATGAACAACAAAAGGAGGAAGGAGATGAAAGGCGTGATTGCAACCTGCCTGGCAGGGCTGGTCAAGGATAATTTCGGAAGGGATAAATGGGAAGATGCGCTGGAAGATGCCGGAATGGACCGACATGCTATCTTTTCCGCGACGAATAAAGTTGATGATGCCGCCGTGATGAAGGTAGTCGCTTCCGTCTGTAAGGTGCTCAACATCACACCACTCCAGGCAGCTGATGCCTTTGGTGATTACTGGGTGAATATATATGCTCCCAGAATATACGGGGCCTATTTTCAGGAAGCCCACTCAGCCAAAGAGTTGCTTCTCGGGATGGCTAAAATACATGAGACGGTGACCTCCACCATTCCTAACGCCCAGCCCCCGGGATTCGACTATACATGGAGAGACAGCAGAACCTTGATCATGACGTATAAATCGCCTAGAGGTCTCATTGATTTCCTTGTAGGCCTGATCAAAGGCGTGGGGAAATACTTCAAGGAAGACCTCAGGGTAAGAAAATTGAATAATACCGATGTCGAAATTGTTTTTTTGAGCAGCTCCTGAACAGTTAAAGGCGTATCAGAGGGCAGGTAACCCAACCTGCCTCATTTCTTTTTGCAGTTAACGAAATTCGGCAATCAAAATGCTCCGAACTGCTTTAAACACCCCTGATGAATTTACGGTCACCTTTGAACTTGTGCCTCGTCAGGGTTTTGACGGCAAACAGATTGATCCGCTGCTAAATTTTGCACAACAGGCAAAAGAGGACGGCAGGATCAAGGCGCTTTCTATTACGGATAATCCCGGAGGGAATCCGGCTCTGGCACCGGTTGCCATCGGTACGGAGCTTGTTAAGATAGGTATAGAGCCACTTATTCATTTTTCCCTCAAAGACAAGAATCGTAATCAGATAGGTAGTCACATCTATCTCTATCAACGCCTTCGCCTTCGCTCTTTGCTTGTTATGGGCGGTGATTTTCCCAATCGCGGTTATTATGGTCAGGGGAAGCCGGTTTACGATTTGGACACTCTTCAGGCTCTCCAGCTTCTTAAGGATATGGAGGACGGGCACTATCCAGATAATAGGAGCGGACAGGCTCAGTACCCCGCACCCTGTATCCTGAAGGGTTGTGTGGTTTCGCCCTTTAAAGCCACTGAAGCTGAACAGGTCTGGCAGTATGCCAAACTGCTTCGTAAAATACGAGCTGGGGCCGATTTTGTTATCACCCAGGTTGGTTTTGATATCCGTAAGTTTGAAGAGTTGACGGAATTTCTTAATGAGCAGGGAATAAAGATTCCTCTGCTTGCCAATGTTTTTATTCCGACTTTACCTTTGGCTCGTGCTCTTTCCGCCGGAAAACTCCCCGGTATCCTTTTGCCTGAAAAGTTGGTAGAGCGGATGGAGGCTGAGGCGATAGCCGGTGCGGGGCACGCCCGCTTGGACAGGGCTGCATTCATGGTTAGCCGTTTAAAGAAATGTGGCTATCAAGGGGTTCATCTCGGCGGGGTTAATCTTCAGTTTAAGGATATCGCCTATGTGCTGGACAGGGTAGAACAGCTGGACAGAGAGGGGCTTCCAGGTAAAGCAGACTATGATTTTTCAGTGCCTGGAACCTGGTATTACTTTCAACAGTCTTTGGCCTATAACAAGGAAAAAAAGGACAAAAAGAAAGAAAAGGCTGCTGAGCCTCTTGCTCCTGGTACTGTTCTCGGTATGACCTGGATGCATAGGCTTGGACATGCCCTTCTTTTTACAGATCAATATGTTACCGGTAAATTATTTGCTGGCTTCTGCCTGTTCTGTGCTCAAGGACGGTATAGACTCCGTTGCCTGCTTTGGCTGGAGAAGACCGTTAAGCGCCTGGTGTATAACTGCCAGATGTGCGGTGAATGCACTCTGTATTATTCTGCTTTTCTCTGTCCGCAATGGCACTGCCCAAAACGGCTTGTGAACGGTCCCTGCGGCGGCAGTAATGAGGGGAGATGTGAGGTGCATCCTCAACATCTCTGCTTTTGGGTTCGGGTGTATAACCGTCTGGATAATCGGACCTCATTGGCGTCGCTTGCTGATCCTCCTCATTTGCCACCCAAAGACTGGCGTCGGGAAAAGACTTCATCTTGGGTAAATTTTTTTTCTGAGCAGCAAAAAAAGCAGGACTAACCAGTTTGTTTTTGGGCTTTCTATATGCGAGCGTAGCCCCCTATAGTATGCCAACCGTATTGCGTCTGATTTGAAAAAGGTCGAGCGGTAGGCGGAAGAGTTAGGGAGGAATGAAGAAAGGCGGAAACTTACCCGCCTTTTCTATATGTTATTGTATCAGTGGGGTTAGCAGGATGGATCCCTTGAGGTTGTTACCTGATTGACATCAAAGTAAATATCTACTCTTACTGTACGGCTGCCATCTCTGTTCAGGTAATGGTGAGGGGATTGGTAATAGATTTTTGATATCGGACAAGCTTTACTGCAGTCAGGTGCTATTATCTCACATTTTTCAGGTCCTAATTTTCCGTTTACTTCAAAAACTAATGGATGGTCGTATCCTGATTCAAAGCCATATTTTTTTTCAGCCTCTTCTATTGTCAACCCTTCAGCATTAGGCATAGGATCAAGGCCTAAGGCAGCAAGAGAATTTTGAGTCCATATTCCTGATGATGCAAGCATGATGGTTAATAAAAACATTATTTTATATTTAATCATTTTCTCCTCCTTTTTAGGTGAAAATATTTTAATATTGATTATCTCTTGATAAGATAGTATTGGATAGACAGGAGGGAGTCAAGTGAAATTAAAATTTTTAATACCAATATTTTTTGCTTGTAATGTATTGTTTTTATTCTGCAAGGTACCTGTCTTTTGGGCGATATGAAATGAGGGCAGGAGTCGTAGGGATTACTTGATTAATAGAAATCAATGAGTATCCTAGCTTACCATAAACCAAAAGGTAATAGGGGGGCGAAATACGACTATATTGATTTTTTTATATAAGAACATCAATATAGTCGCCAAGAATTAAATTAACAGTATTGTGCATTATCCAGGGCTAAACAGATTGTTTTTTCAGGGCATCGGTACTCTATTGATCTATTGCCGGGATCCGCCGGTCTAAAAGCCCATCCTGTAAAATCGAAATAACCTATGGAGCGGAAGGTCCATTCGGGGTACAATAAAAAGCAATCTTTTTTGAAGGGGAGGAGATATGTTTACCGTATGCCGGGCATGAAGGTTGTTGCTTTGTTCGTTCGTGTATACAGTTATTTTTGAATCAGTTCAATCTGTCACTGCAAAAAAACTATGGGATCGGGACCGGACTCATTGTCCTTTGTCAATATCGAGTGGTTGAAGCAGCTGCGCAGGCAGCTCAAGCAGCTCAGCGACGAAAGGGCACAGGAACTGGACCGATTAGGGGATGATTTCGCTGATCCTCTTGAACTGACCCAGTTTTATGTTGAACCCTGTCTCCAGGCCTGTCGACCTCTTTCTCGCCGTCGTGGCGTCATTCCTCCTGACCCCTGCCAGCCCGCTTTTTCCCTGCTCAATCTTTTTTTCGCTGGCGGAATTCCTACCGAACGAGACGGGAGCCACCAACTGGTACTGCTCGGAGAGCCGGGGTCGGGTAAGGGCTCGCTTCTCCTCATGATCAGATTGATGCATCTTGCCGGGCTCTGGCCACGAGGATACGATTGTCAGTTGCTCAAGCTGGATGAGCATACCCTGGATCAAATCGCAGCAATAGAGAGCAAAGCGAAAACTGTCCTGCTGCTTGATGCACTGAACGAGGATAAACAGGCCCGGAGGCGTCCTCTTGATCGCTTACACCCTCTGTTACGGGCAGGAGAACCCTTTTATCGGGTGATTATCTCCTGTCGCAGTCATTTCTTTCCCGCAATGATTCCTGATAGTACCGGGCGACTGCGAATCAGAGCCCTGTCCGGGTATAACTGCCCGATACTCTATTTGGCCCCTTTTGCTGCTCATCAGGTTCGTCGAATTCTACATAAACAGCTTGCCCGCAATACAGAGAATTATATCGGTTTTCAGCGCTTCGGCGTGGATCGACAGAAAAAGAAGGCTACTCAGCTTCTTGTTGGGTTGGGCGAGCAGGGAGGGCGACCTCTTATTCTTCAGCATCTAAAGAGCCTGCTGAAAATCGAGGCGCACCGAATTCGGGATGCCTATACGATCTACGAATCCCTGATACAGCATTGGTTAGAAAAACAGGTTGACGTTCTGAAAAAAAGCGGTTGCCGCTGTCCGCCCGAACGATCTGAGCTTTTTAATGGCTATGTTCGGCTGGCTTGCTGGATGGAAGAATACGGGAGACCGGAGATAGGGGAAAAAGAATTGCAGGAGCTGTTCTGCGAAAAAGCCGAGATTTGTCGATTTGCCCATTGTTCTCCTGATCCGGCCCTTCTGAGGGTGACCACGAAACATACCTACCGCTTTACTCATATCACCTATCGTGAATTCCTCCTTGTCCATGCCCTAGTCTACGGCAGGAAATCTTTTTCTGTCCCCTTGCGGGCCACGGACCAGATGATTCGTTTTCTTGATCTGGCCCACGGGATTACAAATTATGTGAATCGTCTAAATCTTGCTGAATTTAATCCTTTTCGCTACGCTGAAGTCTATAGAACGATGTTTTCCTGGAAGGATCGACTGGGGCGGATGCGGAATAAGGTGATGAAAGGCCCTGAAATGATCATGCTACCTGGCGGGCGTTTTAGGATGGGGGATATTCAGGGGGACGGATCCGGTGATGCCCGCCCTGTACATGAGGTGCAATTGGATAATTTTGCCTTGAGCCGCTATCCAGTCACCTTTGAGGATTACGATCTCTACTGCATGGCTACGGGCCATCGCAGACCCTCGGATAACGGGTGGGGCAGGGAGCGACGCCCGGTCGTGGATGTCAGCTGGCAGGATGCCAATAATTACTGTGATTGGCTGAGTATGGTCACCGGGCGACCCTACCGTCTCCCCACAGAGGCTGAGTGGGAATACGCGTGTCGGGCGGGCACGGACACGGTGTATTTTTTTGGAAATGATGCCCGTTACCTGCAAGAGTATGCCTGGTATGCCGATAATGCCGGAAGCACCACCCATCCAGTTGGTCAAAAAAAGGCAAATTCCTGGGGGCTGTATGATCTGTACGGCAATATCTGGGAGTGGTGCGCGGACAGCTATAAAAAGGATTATTACACAGGCTTGCCGATGAATAATCCTTCCGGTGCAGACCAGGGGGGGGCTGGCCGGGTTTTGCGGGGTGGTTCTTGGGACAGCGGCGAACGGTTCATCCGTTCTTCCTTTCGGTTTCGTCTTTCACCGGGGTTGCGTATTATCCGGGTAGGGTTCCGGGTTGCGCAGGGATATCAGGAATAGCTGTCCATCCTTGGTTGATCTGGCTTTTTGCTACGACGCGAACATTTTTCGCACTTCTTTGAGGTAATCAGAATTGCAGATCACAATGGCCCGGTTGCCTTCCTGGATATGGGTCGAGCCCACCGCTGTATGCCAGGACCCCTCGCGGAAGACGCTGCCGATAATAATATGACCGGTAAAGGAGGCGTCCAGCGCGGCCAGTGGCTTACGGGTGATGGGAGAACCTGGGGCGGCGATCAGATCAACTACCTCTGCGTCAAATCCGTGCATATGCATCACGGAAAGCAGTTCGCTGCGGCTGATATAGGTGAGGATCTCATTTCCGGCCAGGATTTTTTTATTTAGGACAATATCGGAACCGCTGGTAGAAGCCAGGACCATATAGTCTTTATTATTGACCATACAGATAGTTTTTTTCAGGTTGCGGAGAGGGGTTTCCGTTTCTAGGTCCATAAGCTGTTTTGCCAGCAGGCAGCTCATAATATTGGTTTCGTTCTGGCCGGTGGTGGCGATAAAGGTATCCATATCCGGCAGGCCCGCCTCCTCCAGGACATGTTTGTCCGAGCCGTCCCCGTGCAGAATCTCGGTATAAGGGAGTGTGGAGGAGAGTTCTGTGGCCCGCTGTTCGTCTTGCTCAATCAGGCGGACATGAATATCTTTACCGAGTAATTCGGCAAGTCGACTGCCAACCAAGCCACCGCCGAGAATCATGATTCGGTTTCTCCGCTGCTGTTGAAGACCTGTCAGTTCAATGAGACGGGGAAGGTCGTCTTTGTTGGCCATGATCAGAACCTGATCATGAGGGAGAATTTCGTGCTGACCTCCGGGGATGATGGTGGTGATCCCCCGTGATATGGCAACAACTCGAAAGGGAAATTCGTTGTAGGCTTTTGCTATGTCGACTAGGGTTTTATTGGCAAGTGGCGAGTCATCACGAATACGGGCCGCCAGTACCTGCATCTGGCCCAGGGCAATCTCGATGATTTCATCACCCGAGGTTCGTTTAATCAGGCGGGCAATTTCCTGTGCCGCCAGCTCCTCGGGATGGATAAAGAGGTTGATTTTTAAATCCTCTCCCTGAAGAACAGCCTTATTATGACCGAAGTCTAAAGAACGAACTCTGGCTATTTTGCAGCCAATGCCGAATTTATCAGCAATCATAGAGGTCATCATGTTGATTGCATCGTTGTCAGTTACTGCGATCAGGTAATCCATCTGATCAGCAGCGGCTTCCTGCCAACAGGCAATACTCATTGCACTTCCGTTGATAATTCGGGCATCCAGATTGTCATCGGCATGGCGAACCAAATCCAGGTCTGCTTCAATGGCTGTGACTGAGTAATCTTCATCTAGCAGCCGTTTTGCCAGATGGTAACCGATACCTCCTAGTCCGAGAATGAGGAAGTTTTTTGATTCTTTCGGTCTTTTTTTAAGTTTTTTCAGAGCATTAAGCATGTTAAAGAGGGGGCTGGAGATGGTTCAATATTGAAAATCCGTAGTCGAGGCGCTTTACTGATCCTTCTGTATCAGGATGTTGTTGCCGGATAATTTTCATGCTTTTGCTCTTCCGGCGGGAAATGATTTGACAGCAGAGAGGCCTGTGATTAAAATACCTTCTTTTTGGAAATAAATGACCGGCTTTCATTTGTCTCTGTTTTGTCCGTCGGTACTGTCGGAATCTGTTCTGCTGTATTGAGATTTTTTTTAATTGTCATGTCCTGAATACCGGACAGATGAGTATAAGTAAAGGGAAAACATAGATAATATTCCGGTTTAACTGGTTTACAACAAGAGCGATAAAGGAATTATACCATGAGCAAGAGAACATTTCAGCCCAGTAATCTGAAGCGTAAACGCAGTCACGGATTTCGGGTACGTATGAAGACCGCTTCAGGGCAGGCTATCATTAAGCGCCGCCGGGCTAAAGGACGGAAGCGTCTTTCAGCCTAAATTGCCTGATTCGTATGCAACGGTCCGGGCAGCGGAACTCTGAACGCCTTAAAAAAAACGGGGATTTTAACAGGGTTTATCGAAACGGTGCGCGGTTGTACGGAAAAGGTTTTACTCTTGTGTATCTGCGCGATGAGCAAGCTGACAACCGTTTTTTTGAGAGTCGATTAGGAATCTCTGTGCCGCGTAAGGTCGGTAATGCCGTGCAGCGTAACAGGATTAAACGGATTATTCGTGAAGCTTTTCGCCTGCACAGGGAAGTCTTTCCACAATGCAGTGATATTGTTTTCGCTGTGCGCCCGGGCTTCCCTTTAACCGGGATGCAGGCTGTTTGCGATGCGGTTGCTGTCCTGGCCGATTTTAAAGGTACAAAGTAATGTGCGGTCGAGCGAACGACTGTTCTGAGGATTCTGAAAATTTTGAGGATTTCGGGCAATCGAAGTCTTTGGAAGATTCTCTAGAAAAATTGGACAAATCAGACAAGATTCGACCGAAAAAAAAGACAGGTATTGCGGCGATGTTTCTTCTTCTGCTGATTAAAGGATACCGTTATGGTATCTCGCCGCTCTTCCCTCCCAGCTGCCGATATGTACCGACCTGCTCAGAATATGCTGTTGAGGCCATTGCCCGATACGGTGCTCTGCGCGGGGGCTGGCTTTCCCTTTGTCGTATTCTGCGTTGTCATCCCTTTGCCGTTGGCGGCTACGATCCGGTTAAATAGCTTCTTGTACGCACCGTTCTCAAAAGTTTCTCCTCCCGGAGACCCCACCAATTCAAGGAAAAGATTTTCATGGACATGCAACGGGCCTTTCTGGCCATAATTATTTCATTTGTCATCCTCATAGGGTATCAATATTATTTTGTGCCCGTTGCTCCCCCGGTAGCTCCGGGACAGGTTGAGCAGATGGGGGGCGCAACCACCGGTACCTCGGTACAACAAAATGAGGGCATAGTCGCACCGCAAACCTTGCCAAAGGCCTCGACCCAGGTCGGCGAAGCAGGTCAAGTTGGACAATCTGCGGCAATGCAGACTCAGGAGAGACAACCTGTGATTGTGGATCCAAACGCCCGTGAAATTACAATTGATACCCCTCTCTATACGGCGATTTTTTTTGAACAGGGTGGTGGTCTGAAAAGCTTTGTCTTGAAAAAATATCGGACGGCAAAAGCGGATGATGCGCCAGCTATGGAAATGGTCACCACCACGAGTCCGGCAGAGCTCCCTATGCTTTTTTCCCTTGATAATGGTGCAGGGGCAGAGTTGCCGCTTTTTAAGGCGGAAGCGACTTCGGTCCACGTTAAGGAGGGAGGAACGGGTGAGCTAAAGATGACCGCAGTGCAGGCGGATGGGATACGGATTGAACGGTATCTTCTTTTCACCTCTAATACGTATCTTATAGATAGCAGATATGTGGTAAGCAATACCGGTGCTGTCCCCTTGCAGATAAGCCCGGCTATGGTCATGACCAATGGTCCTTTTGCCTTCGGGGCTGCTGGCGGAGGCTATTTGTCAGGCGGGGCTGCTGGTGGAATGTTTAGCGGACCTGCTGCATATGTGAGCGGCAAGCTGGAAGAAATTAAAGTAAAGAAACTTGCAGACGGCCCTTTTATGTTGCAAGGAGCTCTCCGGTGGGCCGCCCATGTGGATAATTATTTTATGTGCGCTCTGATTCCCGGTGAAGGAAGTAGCGGTACTTTTAGCGCAGTCGGGGAAAACAAGGTCCGTACGGTCCTGATTGGTGGTATCCTGAAGCTGGCTCCGGGGGAAACTAAGGAATTTCGCTATGAGGGCTTTTTCGGACCCAAAAAATTGGCCTATTTAAAGGAAACCGGCTATGATCTTGCTGAGGCGATCAACTTCGGCTGGTTTGATATCCTGGCTAAGCCTATGCTATACATGCTCAACTTTTTTTATTCTGTTTTTGGCAATTATGGTATAGCCATCATTCTGGTGACCTGTTTGATCAAGGGCTCCTTCTGGCCGATTACCCAGAAGGGCATGAAGTCCATGAAAAATATGCAGAAGTTGCAACCTAAGGTCGCAAAACTTCGGGAGAAATACAAAGAAGATCCGGTGAAGATGAATCAGGAGATGATGTCCTTATATAAGACGTATAAGGTTAATCCTGTGGGAGGCTGCCTCCCTATGCTGATCCAGATTCCTTTCTTTTTTGCCTTGTATCGGGTTCTTATGGCGGCTATTGAATTGCGCCATGCTCCGTTTATGCTCTGGATTAACGATCTATCCGCGCCGGATCGTTTAATGATCGGCTTTGATATTCCGATACTGCACGGAATTCCGGTGCTGACCATCCTGATGGGCGCGTCTATGTACTTACAGCAAAAGATGACACCGACAACGGCAGATCCGACCCAAGCTAAGGTCATGCAGTTTTTGCCGGTTATTTTTACAGTGATGTTTGTTAATTTTGCATCCGGGCTGGTTCTGTACTGGTTTATTAACAACCTGCTTTCCATTCTTCAGCAGCAGCTTATCAACCGGCAGACAGGCAGAGGAGCAGCAACTGCCTGAGAGAATATTATCCAAAGGAACCGTGTAGATGGTAAAAGGAAAAGATTTTTACGGCGGCACCGTTACCGATGCCATTGCCGAAGCTTGTCAGGAACTCGCGACTTCACAGCAAGGTCTGGATATTGAAATCCTGGAGACCGGGTCGTCTGGAATTTTCGGGTTATGTCGAAAGAAAGCGCATATCCGAGTAACAAAGAAAGAAGAGGAAAATTGTTCTGCCGATGGGTATGGTGAGACGGAAAAAACCGCGCAATGCAAAAAAGCTGACAGTAAAACGGTTGAGGCTCAGCAGAAGGCGGCAGTAGCTGAAGCTGAAGACGCTGATACAGCAGGAAAAGGGGGGAAGGTAGCGGGACAGCCTGAAATATTCAGCGAATCTGCCCGGAAGAACAGCGGGCGAAAAAGTGGGAAAAAAGCAGCTCCGAAAACTGCACAACGAGCTGAACGACGAACTGAACGACGTGCCGAGGCAGAGCTGCCCCCGCCGGAACCCCCTTCTGATGAAGTAATGGCAGAAATACAGGAAGACATCACCGCCATGCTTAGTATTATGGGGTTTCCGTCAACAGTGACGGTTACATTGAAAAATCATGCTGTTGCCTGTCATATCAGTGACGAGTACGAGGAGGAGCTTGTCGGAAGAGAGGGCAGAACCTTGGACAGCCTGCAATATCTGCTGCGTAAAATTACATCCAGACGTCTGCCGGACCGAATTATGCTCTCTCTTGACGTGGGGACGTACCGGGAACGGCGAGCCGAGGAGCTGAAAGGATTGGCCCTGGAGCTTGCCGTCCGGGTCAGAGAAGAAGGGAAAACCCAGGCCATTCCGGCTTTGAATCCCTCGGAGCGGCGGGTCGTGCATATGGTTCTGCAGGATGATAATACCATCCGTAGCCGTTCTGTGGGAGCAGGTTTATTTAAGAAAGTCTTGATCTATAAGCCGGGTAGAAAGAAACCCTCTTCGCGTAAGGGAAAAGGGAAAAAAGGACCACAGACGGACAGTGTTGACACTGCTTCCGACAGTTGATGGATGCAACTTGAGAAACCTGATGATATCTGATGATACCATAGCCGCTATTGCCACTGCTCCGGGTGTCGGCGGTATCGGTGTTATCCGTATCAGCGGTTCCGGTGCTGCTGCAATTTTGCGCAGGCTTTTTATACCGCATAGAGCGCAAAGCCTGCAGCCGGACGGTTCCCTGTTAAGTCACAGACTTTGCTACGGCACGGTGACGGATCGTTATGGGGCTGTTCTTGATGAGGTCATGGCTGTATTTATGCGGGCTCCGCATACCTATACCAGGGAAGACGTGGCAGAAATACAGTGTCACGGCAGTTATTTAGTGCTACAGGCAATTTTAGCTGAGATTCTTGCTGCCGGGGCTCGGGCGGCCGAGCCCGGTGAATTTACCAAACGGGCCTTTCTTGCCGGTCGTATTGATCTTACCCGTGCTGAGGCTGTTATTGATCTTCTTCAGGCTCAAAGTATGGGCGGGGTTGAATTGGCTGTGGGGCAGTTGCAAGGGGAACTGTATGAGCGCATTGCCGTCATTCGGGATGCGCTTGTTGAATTGTTGGCAATCGTTGAACTGGCTCTTGATTTTCCTGATGATGAAACGGACATCCTTGTCGCTGATACTCTCCTTGGGCAATTAGAGGAGCAGGTCGAACAGCCCCTCCAGCTTCTGCTCGCTTTAGCGGATCAGGGCAGGGTGATTCGCGAGGGAGTAAAGGCGGTTATCGCGGGACGCCCTAATGTAGGGAAATCAAGCCTGCTGAATCAGCTGCTCCGGGAAGAACGAGCTCTGGTTACCGAAATCCCCGGAACAACAAGGGATACCATTGAGGAGCTCATTTCTGTGCATGGAGTTCCTGTTCATCTTATCGACACCGCAGGTATTCGGGATCATGAGGATGCGGTCGAGGAACTGGGGATTGAGCGGGCCCGTCAGAAAATGCGGGAAGCAGATCTGGTCCTCTTTGTTGTGGATGCGAGCCAAGGTCTGAGTGATATTGACCGAAGTTTATACGCCTCATTGGATGATCGCAAGAGGATCGTAGTTTTGAACAAGATGGATATTGCGGATGAACGTACGGGGAAAAACCTGTTGCAGGAATTGAGCAACTTTTTCGGTGCAGTTCCGCAGGTCCAGACAGTAGCAAAGAAGGGGGATGGCATCGCGCAATTATGGAAAACGCTGTATCAGACCATAATCGGTGAAGAAGAAGAGATGAGCGAGCGAATTTCCTGTGCCCCGAATCTTCGCCATAAAATGATCCTGGAAAAGACACTGACGGCCTGTTCTCAAGTCAGGGAGACCTTGTTGACCGGATCTTCTGCTGATTTATTGGCGGTTGATCTGCGGGCTGCCTTGGACCATCTTGCTGATATTGTCGGATTGACCACGCCAGATGATGTTCTTGATGTCCTTTTCAGTCGGTTTTGTCTCGGGAAGTAACCTTGGTAGGTTTGCTTTGAGATACCTCTTTTCAGAGGGAAATGGAGTAAAAAAAATTGAACCTATATGGAGCTGGATACGCTTTTCTGCTTGACATTTATACCTGACACATTGTAGTAAGTATTATGTGGTTCTGTATAGGTATAAAGTTAACTGCTTTGTAATTATACAGAAAAATGGGTTGAATTTTGAGATGAAACCATAAGTTTTTGGAGGAGAAATTATGGAGATCAGATTAAACGGAGAGTCTCGTTTTATCGATCATCTAACGAAGATGAGCGTTGCCGGTCTGCTTGAAATGGAACAGGTGGCATCCCCTGAAATGATAGCAGTGCAGCTGAACGGCGAGATCGTTGATCGGGGCACCTACCATAATACCATGATTGTGGACAGGAACGAGGTTGATTTCCTGTATTTCATGGCAGGTGGTTGAAAATCCGCTGAGAGCGGTAGGGTTTTTTCAGCCTTTAGGGGATGCGGGCTGCGTGAATGCATGTTGTTCATGTTGTTCATGTTGTTCAGCATCCCTTAATGAAAACTTAAGTTATGGCCTGTTGACTTAAAATATTTATGCATTTTTTTGCGCCTGATAGACCATAACTTGGTTTGATTAGAAAAAAGAATTTCATAATTTCATACTAACTCTCCGCTTGAGGCGGGGTGATTTGTTTTTTTTACAACAATTATAAATGCTTAAATTGACAGACGAACAGTTGGATCGCTACAGCCGTCATATTATTCTTCAGGACGTAGGCCCAGAGGGTCAGGCTAAACTCATGGAGGCTAAAGTGCTGGTAGTGGGTGCTGGCGGATTGGGTTCTCCGATTGCTCTTTATCTTGCTGCTGCTGGAGTGGGAACTATAGGCATTGTCGATGCAGATGTGGTTGAAATATCGAATCTGCAACGCCAGGTGATTCATTTCTCAAGCGATATACAACGCCCAAAGGTTGATTCAGCCGCTGAAAAAATGCGGGCTATTAATCCTGAGATTGTGGTTAATTCCTATAAGCTTTATCTTGATGCTTCAAATATAAAAGAAATAATAAGTGATTACGATTTTGTTCTGGATGGTACCGATAATTTTGCCACCAAATTCCTGGTCAATGATGCCTGCGTAATGGTCGGTATTCCCTTCTCGCACGGCGGTATTTTGCGTTTTGATGGCCAAACCATGACGGTTCTTCCTGGTCGCTCAGCCTGCTATCGCTGTTCTTTCAGGCAGCCTCCGCCTCCCGATGCGGTTCCCAGTTGCTCACAGGCCGGGGTACTCGGTGCGATCGCTGGTATGTTGGGAACGATCCAAGCGGCTGAAGCCCTTAAATTTATCACCGGAGCCGGAATCCTGCTCACAGATACCCTTCTCACCTTTGATGCCAAAACTATGCATTTCAGACGGGTGGGCCTGAAAAAGCGCTCCGATTGTCCTCTTTGTGGGGAGAATCCCACGATACACGACCTCACCGAAATTGACAGAGCAACCTGCGACCTATCTGCTTGATCAATCCGTATTCGACCGGCCTGTATTTTTACGTAACCAAATAAAAAAAGACAGTATTTGTTAATTTTAGGAGAGTGAGAGAATATGGTGATCAGGACGGTAAATGAAGAAGCTAGTCAAGATGCTCAAGGGTCTGAATCTACTGGTGAAAATTGCAAGGCAGATAGGTTCGAAGATCTAAGCGGTGTGAGATGTCCGCTGAATTATGCGAAGACCAAAATGCATTTGGCCAACATGGACTCCGGTCAAGTTTTGGAGATTATTTTGGACGCTGGTCCTCCTGTGAGAAATGTACCCGGTTCTGTTCAACAGGAGGGGCATACGGTATTGTGCCAGGAAGAGCTCGGCGATCAGTGGAGGGTGCTGATCCAAAAGGCATGATTGGCGGCATGACAGGGGGCATGATAGGGCCTCCTACTGAACCTTAGATTAGTGCTGTCTAGCTTCACACCTTGCCCCGCTTCTCCCTTTAGCGGAAGACATTCGTCATGCCGTTGATCCTCATGTCAGCTCTCTTATTCTCTCTCTTTTGGCCTGTAAGCGACTGGTCCGTCCTTTTCGGATTCAACACTTTTCGGATTTAACAAGGGTATTTTTAAAGAGGAGAGAACAGTGCTTATCGTTGGAACAGCGGGCGAGAAAGGTCTTGCCAAAAAGAAACCACTCAGTATGTTATTTGTTTTGCTCGATACTGTTATGACCTTGAATGCATGAGAATACCTCATACATTCTGCATCAGAATGAGGAAATCATGATACATTGTGCATTGCCGCCATCCTTGGATAACGATATCTTTTGTTTT
This sequence comes from Candidatus Electrothrix laxa, assembly GCA_942492895.1. Classification (GTDB taxonomy): domain Bacteria; phylum Desulfobacterota; class Desulfobulbia; order Desulfobulbales; family Desulfobulbaceae; genus Electrothrix; species Electrothrix laxa. The sequence continues at coordinate 1,573,236 of OW818652.1, read as the reverse complement.
GAACAGGAGTTTGCAGACTTTAGGGCAGGACGACTTCATGAGACCGCATTTACGGCAAAAAGGGTAAAAATGGGGGTGTATCTTGAAAGGAATCGTTCAACCTATATGTGCCGTATTCGCTGCAGCGGAAATATAATTACTCCGAAGCAGCTTGCTGGTGTCGCTTCCCTTGCCAATATTTATGGTAACGGCAAAGTCCATGTGACCACAAGGGCTGAAGTGCAATTATATAGAATTGAAGAAAGAGACGTTATTCCGGTCCTGCGGAAGCTGAAAGATATCGGTCTATCCTGTAAAGGTGGGGGCGGGAACACTGTCCGCAATATTATTGCCAACCATGATTCCGGCATCAGTAGCAAGGAAGTTTTTGATGTACAGCCCTGCTTGCTCGCTTTGACAGAACGGTTACTGAGTGAGTCCGACAGCTGGGAACTACCGAGAAAAATGAAGATCGCCTTCAGTTCCCTTGCTCAAGAGGTGGCCTTTGGCTTTATTCAGGATGTTGGCTTTATTGCTCAGCTGAATGCTGAAGGAAAACAAGGTTTCAGGGTCTATATTGGGGGCGGCCTAGGGGCGCACCCAAAGGTCGGTGTGCAGCTGCATGAATTTGTTCATCAGGAAGATGTCTACAATGTGGTGAGAGCTGTGAAGAATATGTTCCATCTTTATGGAAACCGCAGAAATAAGCATCGTAACCGAATAAAATTTCTTCTTCATGATGATCTCGGCACCTCTGCCTTTCGAACCTATTATTGTCAGGAACTGAATAAGGTGCTTGAATGCGGGTATGCGAAGTTGAATGTTGGATCTGCTGTCAATAAGGCGGAAAACGCGGAAAAGACAAAGAGAGGCAACGTCTTAGCCCGTCATGACGAGGAGTCGGACGATTTTAGAACTTGGAAAAAAAGGCATGTTGTCAGTCAGCGGCAGAAGGGATTATGTCTGATTAAATTGCCGCTTTTTTCAGGAGATATGCACGCGGCAGATTGTAGTGCTCTGGAAAAATTTCTTCGGCCTTTTGGTGAGAATACTTTGCGATTCGGTACGGATCAGAATCTTTACCTTGTTAATATTCCTGAGAAGTTTCTGGGTAATCTGTACAAAGAGATCATGAAGTACAACACCTTGAGCGACAGACCCATGTTCTATAGTAATGTGGTTGCCTGTGCTGGTAGCCAGGGCTGTCAGGTCGGTCTCACAGCACCTAAAGCGGTTTCAGAAGCTGTTTTTACATATCTGGATACCGTTGCTGCTGCAGATTTTTGCCCACCCGCTGATATTATGATACGTATTAGCGGATGTCCGAATTCATGTACCAATCATTGGATAGCTGATCTTGGCTTTTACGGCAAGGTACGGAGGGTTGAGGGCCATCTGATTCCCACCTATAATGTCCTTGGTAACGGAGGAATGTACGGAGGGACGCTAAAGATCGCCGAAAAAGTGGGCTGGGTACACGCCTATGATTTGCCTCGGTTTATTACCGAAGTCATGCGTCGTTATGCCAATTTTAAGGAGCAGTCTGAAAGTGTTGTCGACTTTCATGATTATTGGCGTAGCGGCGGCAGAGATATCATCACAGAGTTATGCACCTCCAGCTATAATGATATTCCTACTTTTGCCGAAGACAAGAACTATTATTTTGATCACGGTGCTGATCAGCTCTTTTCCCTGAAGGGCATCGGTCATGAAGAATGTTCTTTCGGGATTTATGATATCATTAATGTTGATGATAAAATTGTCAGAAAAAATCTCCTTCAGCTGGCGGCAGAAAAAGAGTTGGATGATAATTCGTTGGGCACCTTGCTCAGCAGTATCCTGTTCCATGCTGCTCGAATGCTTCTTGTGACACGGGGCGAAGAATCGAAAACAGAGGCGGAGGTTTACCGCTTATTCATCCAGCATTTTCTCGATACTGGTCTTGTTGCAGAGGTTCATCGTCCTCTTATTGCGTCAGCCAGCCAGGTTAAGGTTCAGTCTGGATTCGAGTATCTTGTCGATTGTAAACAGCAAATTATCGCTTTTGGCGAGGAGCTCACTGCACTGTATAAGAACATGGATAATACCATGCGTTTTCCTGGTGAGCGCGAAAATATGGTAATCAAAGCTGCGAATCAGAAAGACGCGTCCAATGTTGCCAGCGTTACCTCTGTTGAACAAAGGGCGAGACCGGACAGGTTTAAGGATCTGAGCGGTGTTAAATGTCCAGTGAATTTTGCTCAGATCAAGGTACAGCTTTTTGCCATGAGCTCTGGCGAAACCTTGGAGATTATCTTGGATGACGGTGCGCCTATTGAGAATGTTCCTGAATCTATTACATCAGAGGGACATAGCGTCCTTTGCCAAGAAAAAAACGGAGAGCAGTGGACGGTTTTGATTCAAAAAGCCTGACGAAATCTGACGATTTTCCCCGAAAATAACAGCGCAAATATATCTCCTTGTGGAGATGAAAAAGTACAAATTTCTCCCATTCCCTCATTGAGGATCGACGAGTTATGAAGCTGCACGAATATCAGGCGAAAAAATTGTTCAGCCGTTATGGGCTCCCTGTACCGGAAGGCTCTTTGGCGGAAACACCGGAAAATGCCATAAAATACCTGGACAGCCTAGACAGTTTGGATAGGAGCGGCTTTCCTGTTGCTGTTAAGGCACAGGTACACGCAGGTGGTCGGGGGAAGGCTGGCGGTATTGGCATTGCCAAGAATCTGGATGAAGGGCGTGCGATGGTGCAGGCCATTCACGGCATGACCTTGAAGACGGCCCAGACCGGAGAAGATGGTATCAAGGTGAGTAAGCTCCTGCTGGAAAAGGGCGTTAATATTGAGCAGGAGTTCTACCTTTCCATCCTGCCGGATTTCTCAACAGCCTCCTTACTCATTATCGCCTCGGCAGAAGGGGGAATGGATATTGAGGAGGTGGCGGCAACCCAGCCTGAAAAAATTATCAGGGTACGGGTTAATCCTCTGGTGGGACTCCAGGCCTATCAGCGGCGGCAAATCGCTTACGGCCTTGGTTTTACCGGTGAGCGCAGTGCTTTGTTTTCTTCCCTTCTTACAGGCCTGTATCAGGCCGTGGTGGAGAATGATCTCCTCTTGGCTGAGATCAATCCCCTGGTTCTGACAGCAGACGGTACGTTTTGTTTGATTGACGCCAAGGCCGAGGTTGATTCCAATGCTCTATTTCGCCAAAAGGAGCTGGCCGCTCTCTATGATAGTTCCGAGGATGACCCTTTGGAAGTGGAGGCCCGTAAACATGGGTTGAACTACATCAAGCTGCACGGCAATATCGGGACGATCGTTAACGGTGCTGGCTTGGCTATGGCAAGCATGGATATTATTCAGCAGGCCGGAGCCAAACCGGCTAATTTTCTTGATGTGGGTGGCGGGGCTAATGAAACCATGATTGAAAATGGTTTTCGCATTCTGCTTTCAGATCCGCAGGTGGAGGCTATCCTCATTAATATTTTTGGGGGAATTCTGCGTTGTGATATCTTGACTGTTGGTGTTGTGGAGGCGGCCAGGAAAGTCGGGCTTCGGATTCCTGTGGTTGTTCGAATGGAAGGAACCAATGCAGAGCAAGGGAGAAAAATATTGGCTGAATCCGGGCTTGATCTGATAACCGCAAAAGATCTAGATGATGCTGTCGGGAAATTACGAGAGATTACAGGGACGATTGGTGGAGGGGCGAACAGGTGAGTATTTTTGTTAACCAGGACACCCGACTTCTTGTTCAGGGAATCACCGGCAAAGAAGGACATTTTCATACCCTGCAATGCCTGGAATACGGCACAAAGGTGGTGGCAGGTGTCACGCCGGGAAAGGCAGGTCAGGAGATTGCTGGCATTCCGGTCTTCAATACAGTGCATGATGCGGTGCAGGCAACCGGGGCCAATGCCTCAATGATTTTTGTTCCACCTGCGTTTTCCTCGGATGCGATCATGGAGGCTGCGGATGCCGGTATCCCTTTGATTGTCTGCATCACTGAAGGAATCCCGATTCATGATATGTTGCGGGTGCGCACTGCTCTTCAGGGAAGCCAGGGGAGATCAAGCAGACTGATCGGACCGAACTGCCCCGGCATTATCACGCCAGGATCCTGTAAAATTGGTATCATGCCCGGTGCTATCCACACCCCCGGTTCCATCGGAGTTATTTCCCGTTCAGGTACCCTGACCTATGAATTGGTTGATCAGTTGACCAAGGTTGGGCTAGGCCAGTCCACCTGCATCGGCATCGGTGGCGATCCTGTGAACGGTACCGGTTTTATTGACTGCCTTGCCGCCTTTGTCGAGGATGAACAGACAACCGGGATTGTTATGCTGGGAGAGATCGGCGGAACAGCTGAAGAAGAGGCTGCCGCCTTTATCCGGGATAAGGTTGATAAACCGGTGGTGGGTTTTATTGCCGGACTGACAGCTCCTCCAGGACGACATATGGGGCATGCCGGTGCTATTGTTTCCGGCTCACGAGGCAGTGCAATAACAAAGATCAAGGCTTTGGAAGAGGGCGGTGTTCATATCTGTCAGGATCTGGGGCAACTGGGGCGGTTTTGTGCGGATATTTTTTCTAACTGAGCAATGACAGAGGGAGCGGAAGATTCCTGGGTCCTTGTGGCTAAGGCCGGATCAAGGGATAGAGCGGACTTAGCAGACTTATCCTTGGTGCTCAGTGCAGTCGGTATTGACCAGCAGATTGATCGTCAGAACCGAGTGATCCTGACCCAGAAAAAGGATGCTGATCAGGCCATGCAGGAACTCCAGGCCTTTCGTGAGGAAAATCGTTACTGGCCTCCTCCTCCCTCTGCGGTTCGTCCGGCTGTGCGCACCGCTAATCCTCCGACCCTGCTCATGTTCGGCGGTCTGATGATTTTTTATTGGCTGACCGGCCCTTGGCTGGCTGCTAATCCCTGGTTCAAGGCCGGGGCCGTGGATAGCCGTGCAATCTTGGAGCAGGGAGAGTGGTGGCGTCTGGTCACGGCCCTGACCCTGCATGCCGACCAAATGCATCTTGTCGGCAATTCTGTCATTGGCGGTGTGATTGTTCATCTGCTTTGCAAATCAACAGGCTACGGCATGGGCTGGCTGACCCTGCTGCTGGCGGCCATGACCGGGAATTTCCTGAACATCATTCTTCGTGATACGCCCCATTATTCGGTGGGCTTTTCAACAGCTGTGTTTGCCGCAGTCGGTATTCTTTGCGGGCGTCAATTGAATAATAAGACCTCTACTATTGTCAGACAGATGGTGCTCCCCCTTGGCGCCGGAGTGGGCCTGCTAGCTATGCTGGGTAGCGAGGGGGAACGGACAGACTTTGGTGCTCATCTGTTCGGCTTAGTTTGCGGGCTACTCTACGGCCTGTTTCTTCAACTGACAGATCTTGATTTGCTCGGCAACAGACGCAGGCTTCAACTGGTCTTGTTTTTTGTTGCTCTTTTCTTAATTGTCCTTTGCTGGTTGCTGGCAACTGGCGGAGAATATCCGGTTTTTCCGGTTGATGTGAAAAAATACTTGTAAGACAATCCATTACGGTTTTAAATACCGAAATATTACGCAAACGGCGATGAAATATCAGAAGGTATTCTGTTGGTGCTTTATGCGCTTTATTATGTTACGTCGTTGTGTCAACGTTGCAATTTTATCGACTATTCATACATCGTTATTCATACATCGTTATTCCATTCGCAAAGGTAGATCTATGCCCATGAACGACCAATCCCCGTGGGGGAAAAAGAAGAAGCCGGGAACCCCGGAAGATTTTCTGGCTGCTTTAATCCAGAAGATCAGAGATTCATTTAGTGACGAGAGCAATGAAGGGCCGCCCTCGCAGAAAGGAGAAAGTCCAGACCCGGCCAGTGTGCTTGCAGGAGTCGGCAAGATAGCTCTGGTTGTGCTGGCGATTATAGGCTTTCAGATTATTTACTCCTCTTTTTACACCATAGAGCCTGGTGAGCAGGGCATCGTCATGCGATTTGGAAAATACAACCGCACTACCGAGCCAGGACTTCGTTTTAAGCTGCCGTATATCGAAGATATGGAAAAGGTGGATGTCAAGACAGTGCGTAAGGAGGAGTTTGGTTTTCGGACCAGAACCCCAGGTCAAAATACCACCTTCAGTAAAGAGGGCTTTGATCGTGAATCGTTGATGCTCACCGGCGACAAGAACGTTATTGATGTGGCTTGGATTGTCCAGTTCACGGTCAACGATCCGGTTCGTTTTCTCTTTAAGGTTCTCAATGTCCGGCAGGCGATCCGTGATAATTCAGAGACCGTCATTCGTCGCATTGTCGGTAATATGGATTTTGATTACGTGCTAGGGAATCGCTCGGTTCTGGCGGAAATGGCCAAACAGGAATTGCAGAAAGATCTGGATAAGCTGGAAAGTGGGGTCTATATAGGCACCCTTCAGCTTTTGGACATCACCCCTACCGATACAGTGAAACCAGCATTTAACGAGGTGAACGAGGCGGATCAGGATATGAAACGTCTGGTAAATGAGGCGGAAGAAACCTATAACAAGGTGATTCCCAAGGCCCGAGGTTCCGCAAAGCAGATCATTGAAGAATCGCATGGTTATGCTGTCCAGCGCATCAATAATGCACGGGGTGAAACTGCTCGTTTTAACGCCATTGTTACAGAGTACATGAAGGCGAAAGAAGTAACCCGAAGGCGTATGTATCTTGAAACCATGCAGGATGTTCTGCCCAAGGTGAAACAGATCTATGTGATGGACGGCAAAGAGCAGACAGTGCTTCCTTTGCTGAATTTAACCGGCAACTAGCTGGAGCAGGGGCCTGTTCTTACCGGCCCCCTACTGAAACGGAAAAACATGTTGATCTCCTCTTAATAAACAGCAGGATGCAATAGATTATGAAACAGGCAATACAAATACTCACTCTCGTGCTCATAGCCGCTGTTATCGCTACGATCTGGGATGGGTTTTATATCCTTCGGGAAGGTAAACAGGCGGTTATTACCCAATTCGGTGCTCCGGTGGGCAAATCGGAGACCACTGCCGGTTTGAAATTCAAGGTACCGTTTATCCAGCATGTGCGCTATTTTGAAAAGCGTATTTTGATCTGGGACGGAGATCCTAATCAGATTGCCACTAACGATAAGACCTTTATCTTTATGGATAATACGGCGCGTTGGCGGATTACTGACTCGCTCCTTTTCCTTCAGGCTGTAGGGACTGAAATGCGGGCACAGACCCTGCTTGATGACATTATCAACGGTGCGGTCCGGGACTTGGTTAACCAGAATGATCTGATTGAAATTATTCGTTCTTCGGATTGGAATAAAGACTACAGTTTTGCCCGTTCCAGGGAGGAGGAAATGAACAGGGCTCCCGAAAAAGGGCGTGATAAGATCAGTGAGATGGTTCTGCAACAGGCCTCCAAGGACACCCAAAAGTATGGCATTGAGCTGATTGATGTCATGTTTAAACGGGTCAATTATATTCAGAGCGTTCGGGAAAAGGTATACAGCCGGATGATCTCGGAACGTAAGAGAATCGCGGCGGAAAAGCGATCGCTGGGTGAGGGGCGCAAGGCTGAGATTCTCGGTAAGGTGGATCGTGAGCTCAAGGAGATCACCTCAGAGGCCAAGCGGAAGGCCACTGAGATTCGCGGTGAGGCAGATGCTGAGGCAACCAAGCTGTACGGTGAGTCGTACAACAGGAATGTGGAGTTTTATTTCTTCCAGAAAAGTCTGGAGAGCTATCGCAATATCATCGGGGCCAATACTTCGCTGATCCTTTCACCCAAATCCGAGTTGTTGCAGTATTTGGAATCGACTGGGGTGCGGTAGGGAGAGGTTAAACGGGATAATGAACGTAGCATAAGCAAAAAGAAGAAGCCTGTCATTTATGACAGGCTTTTTTTGGTTGGGGGGATGAAAGCAATGAACGTCAAGCAAGAGGAAAACGTAATGACTCCGTCGTATCATCATGCCTATCTGAGCAGTAATATGATCGTGGCTCTGCACAAGCTGGAAAAGTACTCCGTGTTTTCTGAGCTGGCTCTTCAATTAGAAAAGGATTATATTGCTGATGTGTGTATCTATCCGAAGCGAAAGATACAATTTTCAGCAGGCGATATCATTAAAGTCACCGAAGTGCCCCTCATGGTGGTGGAAATTTTGTCCCCGACCCTGGGGACGCAGGAAATTCTGGAGAAATTCACTGCTTATTTTCAGGCCGGGATTCAGTCCTGCTGGTTGGTTATCCCTGTTGCCCAATCTGTTACAGTGTATTCCTCAATGGAACAGGCGCAGACTTTTACACAGGGAGAGGTCGTTGATACTGTTTTGGATATCCGTATTCCGGTTGAGGAACTTTTTGCGTCGTGATTATCGAGAGTAACAACCTGTAACTGAAGCTGGCGGCCCTTTTTTTGTGCATTTGGATCGACTCAAAAAATCATACATCAGATTGAAAACATCCTTCGTCTCATCTTGTCCTGCACTGTATATTTGATAAAATACCAGTCGTTATCTTAATCTTTATCCTAGCCATTATTCTAGTCTATTTTCTAGTTGTTTTCGGCTGTCGTACTTGTATAACTCTTTGACAGTTAATAGGTAAATGTGCTATTTTTTACTGAAAAATCTAGTCACTAATCTAGTCAGTTTTTAAGTCGGGAGAATGTCATATGCCGTTAACAATCAGAGAATATCTTCAGCGAGGCCTTGCAACATCAAAAGAAATTCAATCCGCGACCGGCCTCAGTCAAACCGCAGTAGCTCGGCAACTGAGAAATATGGGCGATAGCGTGATTACCGTACGGGAAGGGCGATCAATTATATATGCAGCAACACGCAACGCCTTTGGGGGCACTGACAATCTTCCTTTGAGTATCATTGATGCATATGGAAACACCGTGTTGGCTGCATCAGTTCGCCCTTTGGCTCACGGGGGATTCTTCATTCAACCTGCTCCAGGTATGCCTTCTTTGCTGTTGGGTGAAAATAAAAAAGGATTATATGATGATTTACCCTATTTCCTGTTCGACTTAAGTCCACAGGGATTTATTGGAAGGAAAATAGCAGCAGAAATGGCCTCTCAATCAGATGAGTTTCCCGCTGACCCAAGGCGTTGGAGCACAAGTCATATCGGGCGTTATTTGGTATCTAACGGAGATGATTTACCCGGAAACTTTACATTTGGAGAGCAGGCATTATTGCGTGTCAGACGAAAACCCATTCCAATTCCTGATACACATTATCCCGCACTTGCTGACAGTGTAATGGAAGGCGCTCTTCCTGGATCATGGGCTGGAGGTGAACAACCTAAGTTCACGGCCTTTAGCGAGAGAACGTCATCACATGTCATTGTTAAATTTTCCCCCAAGGGGGATAACGACCTTGCTCGCCGGTGGCGTGATATTCTCTTGACTGAATTTCACGCTACGGAAGCAATGCATAACCAGGATTTTCCTGCTGCCGAAACAAGGCTGCTTGAATTAGGTGGGAGACTTTTTTTAGAATCACAGCGATTTGATAGGGCAGGGGAGTACGGAAGGATGTCAATGGTTTCTCTGCTTGCTGTTGATGCTGAATTTTCCGGGACAGCTGCCGGAGGGTGGCCGCAAGTACTTGAAGCACTACACAGAAAAAAAATAATAAGTGGAAAGCATGTGTATACTGCGGAGTTTTTGTGGAACTTTGGAAAGTTAATTAATAATACGGATATGCACTTAGGCAACTTAAGCTTGGCTATAGATGGGGATATCTTCAGGTTGTTACCTCTGTACGACATGTGTTCTATGGGGTTTTCCCCGCAAAGCGGGGGTGAAGTGCCAGCGTACAGTTATGTACCGAAAGAACTCAACAAGAGCAATTTTATCAGTGCTGAATCTTTGGATCACATAAAAAAGATGGCCCGTGATTTCTGGGAAAGAATTGCGGCAGATAAAAGAATTTCAGATGAATTCAGAGAGTTCCTGGCGCAGGGGAACCCTATTGATTTGATGTAAAAAACATAGCCGTATCGCCTTGTTCCAGTTGAGGGTTTTTTTCTTACACCTGCAACACCTCTTCAATAAATCGGGTAAACGGGAGCACCCGTATACGCAGATCTGCGACTTCTTTCTCCGATAAACGGAATATGAACGAGCTTGACATTACCACCTCTCGTAACTACAATGGTTACATATGTTGTACGTATAGCATCCGAACTATAAACCCACGAGGCACTCATTATGGCAACATCTCAACGAGTAGGTATACGGGAAGCAAAGGCGAATTTGAGCAGATACCTGCACAGCGTTCGGCAGGGTAATGAGATTATTTTGACTGATCGAAACCGACCTGTGGGCAAAATTGTTCCCATCCCGTCGGAAGAACTCTCCTTGATGGACAGGCTCCGTGAATTGGAAGAGAAAGGCCTGATCGAGGCTGAGAAAACAGCACTCGAATCCGCCCCTTCTTCCTTGTCTTTACCGAAAAAAAATCTTGCGCAGACTTTTCTTCAGGAGGACAGGAGCAATGGATGAAGCGAACCTGGTTGTCTATTGGGATACTTCAGCGGTACTTTCGTTGCTGTTTGACGACATCCATACAAAAAACGCCCGGAGCTGGTGGAAACGGGGTCGGACGGTTCACCTGCTTTCTTCCTTGGCCTTTGTTGAAGCGGCAGCTGTGATCGGTCGCCTGGAGCGAACCGGATCTTTGGACGCTCCTCTGACTGAGACGGCCTATGCCAACCTCGCCGCTTGGGGCTGGAGGAAAACAAGTATGTTGCCCGACTCTGAGCTTGCCGGGACGTATGCCCGACGCTGGCCGTTGCGGGGCGCAGATCTCTGGCACCTTGCCTGCGCCTGCACTCTGCGCAGGCAGTTGCCGGAACTCAGGCTGCTGACTTTTGATAACCGGCTCCATGAAGCGGCTGCCGGGGAAGAAGTAGCGGCGATGTCTTGAGAAGAGTGCCGATCATGGTGGTGGAGGTTATGTAGCGTTCTTGAGTGACCATTATTTTTATAGCTTATTGATTTCGTCAAGAGAAAGATTGGTGCATTTTTGGATGAGTTCGGCAGGGATACCTTCTTTTTTCATTGATCGTGCAGTTTCCAGTTTTCCTTTTTCCAACCCTTCCTCAAGTCCTTCACTGAATTTCGTTCGAAGCTCACTGTCTCTTCGGCGACGATTATCAATATAATTATTATAGTCGATCTGGTCTTCTTTTTTTAATTTGGTATAGGCGAGAATCCTTCCGGCCTCTTGTAGGCCCTGGGCAGTAAATTCGGGTTTTATCTCTTCATTTTTTAAAAAGTATATCCATTCGTCAAGGGTGTCTTTTGCCAGATCATCAAAACGGTTGATTTTTATGAGGTAATACTCTGGGAATATGTGCTGAACACTGCCTTTGTCTACATCTTTTTTTTCATTTGCTCTGAGCTGTAACACGTCGTTTTTATGGATACCTCTAAACGAGGTAGAGCCATGATAGATATAATCTTCACCTTCCCCTAAATCGAAATAGATGAGGTTGACAGAAATCACTTTATGTAATCGGAGATAATCATCGCCCTCATAAAGATGCTCGGTCACCACTCTTGATGTACCCCAGAGGATGCGATGGAAAAAGGAGTAGTCGCGATCATACTGTACTTCAATGATGACAATTTCATCCTTGGAGTTTTTCACCTTCAGGTCGACTATATTTTGCTTATGTTTTTTGAAGTCTTTATTCGATTCAGACTCCAGGACTTCAAGAATAGTGATGTTTTCCTTGAGGAGTTCGGACAAGAATCCTGCCAGCACGCCAAAATTGGCTTTTGATCGTAAGAGTCGTTTAATTGCCCAATCAAAGGATACGTATTGTCTTGTTTGCATAATGCCCTTACCTGTTTTGTATCATTACAATAAAGAAAAAGTCTGCTCCGCATTGACTGTTTTTTATCAGTCTTGTTGTCGCTACTTCTTGATATTGGGATTCCAGGCTTCAATCTCTTCGACCGATAATCCCGTCAGGTCAGCTATCATTTTTATGTCAAATCCTTGCTGAAAGGCATGGATAACGATCTCTCTATCTCTTTCCTTCATACCTTCTTTTTTCCCTTCTCTTCTTCCTTCCGCTTTGCCCTCTTGTTTGCCCTCGTCAAAGGCCGTATCAAGGGAGTTTTTCATATCGCGATAATATTTCAGGCTCTTCTCGTAGGAGCGAACCTGGTCCGGGGTAAAGCGTGCAATCTCCGCACTATCAAAGAGCTGATCATCGAGAAGCAGGTTTTTGTTCGGCTCTTCGCCGAAGATTTTTTTAAACCCGTAATCGGTGAACAGATTGATGTAGCGTTCTTTGGTTACCATTATTTTTATAGCTTATTGATTTCTTCAAGAGAAAGCTTGGTGCATTTCTGGATGAGTTCGGTCGGAATACCTTCTTTTTTCATTGATCTCGCGGTTTCCAGTTTCCCTTTTTCCAAACCTTTTTCTAAACCTTTTTCCAAACCCTTTTCCAAACCTTCCTCAAGTCCTTCACTGAATTTCGTTCGAAGCTCACTGTCTCTTCGGCGACGATTATCAATATAATTATTATAGTCGATCTGGTCTTCTTTTTTTAATTTGGTATAGGCGAGAATCCTTCCGGCCTCTTGTAGGCCTTGGGCAGTAAATTCAGGTTTAATCTCTTCATTTTTTAAAAAGTATATCCATTCGTCAAGGGTGTCTTTTGCCAGATCATCAAAACGGTTGATTTTTATGAGGTAATACTCCGGGAAGATCTGTTGAACAGAGTCTTTGTCTACATCTTTTTTTTCATTTGCTTTGAGCTGTAACACGTCGTTTTTATGGATACCTCTAAACGAGGTAGAGCCATGATAGATATAATCTTCACCTTCCCCTAAATCGAAATAGATGAGGTTGACAGAGATCACTTTATGTACTCGGAGATAATCATCGCCCTCATGAAGATGCTCGGTCACCACTCTTGATGTACCCCAGAGGATGCGATGGAAAAAGGAGTAGTCGCGATCATACTGTACTTCAATAATGACAATTTCATCCTTGGAGTTTTTCACCTTCAGGTCGACTATATTTTGCTTATGTTTTTTGAAGTCTTTATTCGATTCAGACTCCAGGACTTCAAGAATAGTGATGTTTTCCTTGAGGAGTTCTGACAAGAATCCTGCCAGCACGCCAAAATTGGCTTTTGATCGTAAGAGTCGTTTGATTGCCCAATCAAAGGATACGTATTGTCTTGTTTTCATGATATTTTTATTTTGTCTGCACCGATTCATACTGTGCATACGAAAGTACTGCATTGCAGCAAATTATATAAAGTTGGAAAGATTCCTTTTTTGACGAAAATCTGTAGAGATAAAGGTATTCAATTTTGTTTATATCGTCAAGGTGTCTCCGTAACCAGGGGCCACACAGGTATTATTCAATGTCGATTTATTGTAGTTCATCCCCGAATTACGTCCGCCTCCCGATTACACCTGCAACACCTCTTCAACAAATCGGGTAAACGGGAGTACCCGTACACGCAGCTCTGCGACTTCATAGTCATCCTGCCCGGTATGTACCTGATAAAAATAGGGGATATCTGTCCGTTCAGCAAAATAGGCAAGATGCTTACTCAAGGATTTCGTCCCGGTCTTGCATTCAACGGCAAAGAGCGGCACATTGTCCCGCAGCACCACAAAATCAACCTCTCGCTTCAGATTATCTCGCAGGAAGCATAACTCCATGCTGTCGCCAAGGGTGTCCTCCTGAAAATGGCAATACTTCAGCAGATTGGAGGCGACTAGGTTCTCAAACCGTGCTCCGGGATCAGGACAAAGAGACCAGTCCCAGAGGTACAGCTTTTTATCTTTTTTCAAGGACTTTATCTTATTCGCGGCAAAGGGTCTGATCCGAAAACAGTAGTAGAGGTTTTCCAGAATGCGCACCCAGCGGTCAACCGCCTCATGAGAGGCGACTAAATCCTCCCGCAGGGAATTGATGGACAGGAGCGAGGCCACTCGTTCTTGGAGCAGGATAGCGAGCAAGCCCAGCTGACCTATTTCCCGGACCTGTTCCAGAGAGACCAAATCCTCATGGATTACCTTGGAGATGCGTTCTCGCTGCCAGCGTTTCCAGTCCCGTTCCGATTGAGCAAAAAAGGGCTCCGGGAAACCGCCGAATCTGAGCAACGCCTCTAAATCTTTGGATGACGGGTTTCGGCTCAGTTCGTAGAGAGACAGAGGGTGGAGGCGATAATAATGATAACGGCCCTGAAGCGAATCCCCGCCCTTGCGGTAATAATCCAGCCGGGCCGAGCCTGTCACCAGAAAGGAGGTGCGGGATTTGTTCTTATCGTACAGACCCTTGACGAAATTTCTCCATTCTTTGTACTTATGGATCTCATCCAGGATAATCAGGGGCTGCCCCGTCGGCAGCCCGCCCTGAAGGAGTATCCTCTTGTCGTCGGCATAATCCCAGTTGAAATAGGCAGGATGCTGCTCATCACCTCCGAGAATCTCTAAGGCAAGCGTGGTCTTACCGACCTGTCGTGGGCCGCCGATAAAGACCATTTTTTTTTGCAGATCATCGATAACCGGGGGGTGAATATATCTGTCCATAGGAGGTGGTGTGTTGTGAATTTGTGAGATACGAATAATTTTCGGGTTAATCAAATTATATCTCGATTAATTTTCTGGTCAACCTGAAAAATCTACAAACAAGAAAGAGCATGTCAAAGTTTTCGTTTGCTGAATCAGGCGAACCGGGGGATACCGCTTCAGCGGTACTTTCGTTGCTGTTGGATGACATCCATACAAAAAACGCTCTGGTTTTGTTGATAATAGATTATGATGAAATCATCTCAATATGTTGTTGCATTTTTTGATCTGATTTATTAGAGGATTGTTAAAGAAGTATCCTGTACGTTTTGCAAATCTGAAGGCAAAAAAAGTAATGATATATTCCACATGTCAACACCATCTCTAGGTTCTTCATTACTCCGTATTTGGTCATCTGGCCAATCCCCATTCATAGTAGGAGCCGGGTTCGTCGTCACACCGGAACATGCTTTTACCTGTGCCCATGTTATTAACAGTGCATTGGGGAGAGACGAAAAGGACCAACGGAAGCCCCATCTCCCCATCTTTATAGATTTTCTTGGATCTGATAACCCAATAATAACGGCCACGGTTCTGCACTGGTTTCCGGTTTGTGAAAATTCCAAGATTAACGAGCTTGAAGATATTGCTGTCCTCAAGTTAAACAATCCGTTACCTGCTGAAGTTTGCCCCGCTTCCGTTGAGGTGTCCAATAACCATCTCAAGCAAGTTAAGATGTGCGGATTTCCTACTGGTTCTGAAGATGGAACCTATCTTACGGGGATTTTGCAAGGACCGATAAAAAATGGGTGGGTAGAATTGCACCCAGAAGATGGCAGAAAAGCTGCACCCGGTTTTAGTGGTACAGTTGCTTGGGATATAGAAAAAAATGTGGCGTGCGGTATGGTAGTCAGTAGGCAGATTTGCTCCACCCAAATTCATAATATTTATATGATTCCAGCTGACAAGCTGATGTGGGCATTTCCTGAAGTGGAAAATATGCATGAAGTCATTCCAAATTATCAGGAGATTATGACTCTGGATAAAAAGAAATGGTTCTATTCTTACAGGGATTGTCTACCCCATATTTATAAGTCGTTACCTCTCAAGAAATCATCTTTTTGGGATATTATCTGCCATCTTGCGAACATTCCACCTCAACTGAATGACGATATCCCACCTCTCAAGCATTTTATTCGTAAATTGGGAAATGTCATTAGAAATGACAAACTCGCTGAACAGCTAGTGTATAGAGGAGAAGATGGATTTCATGATGATATTAGTGAACCAATACAGTTACTTGTTCATTTAATACCTGACCCTAATAATCGGTCAAATACTAGTCAGGAATTTAAAATTCATATTTATGCTTGGCGAAATGTGAGTAACTGTCCGAAAATTTGCGAGAAGAATGGTTGTACGCAAGAAGAAATTCTTGGCGTTATTGATCAAGCTATTGAAGGAGAAGGAGTGAATGAAGAAGATGAAATCGCTGGTATTGAGTTTATTCTTCCTCTTGAATGGATACATTTAGATGTTGCTTCCCTGGGGCGAAAAGAAGATTTTGGCTGGGAAACGCGTTTAGTTGAATATTATCGATTGATGGTTCGGCTTGATCGATATCACTACGGATTAAATAAAAAGTTTCCTAGAAAGTTTCGAGATCAATGGAAGAGGAAATGGGCTGAATTTCAAAAAATAAAAAATAAAAAATGTGATATGAAAAATCATATTAAGTGGGTAGATGATCATAAAGGTTTTAATGCGGAATATATTGGTAGCGAATATCTTACTGATAAGAAAGGAAAAGCATTTTTAGCCATGACTTTTTTTCCTGAAGAAACGAGTGAAGTTGGAAAAATGATTTTGAAAAGTGGGATCCCTGTTGCCCTTTGGTGCAATAGATCTATAAACAATGCTGAAGATCATCTGATGGTTAAGAATGCTATGTGTTGTCATATTTTCGAGGGATGTAAATTTAGTGAGTTGATTGATAAGGTTCATAGGGTTTGCAAAAAAGAAGAAAACAAGAAAAGATTGGAAGATCATCTTGCTTTATTCTGGGATGACCCGGAGAGAGTTCCGTTAACCTTTGGAAAGAGTATAGACTTGGAATAATACCAACGGAGTTAAAGAGATCGAAATTATGGATTGGTTTATATTTAAAGGAAATAATACACCTGATGAGCAGGCGATTGATAGATTGCCGAAGCCGCCTAAATGGAGACAATTTTCAACAGATCGGGGCCGAGGAGAAAATTATATTTGCAGTAAAGAAGAAAAACAAATGGTTAATGCTGCTCTTTATCTTCGGCGTCCATTGCTCATAACCGGTAAGCCCGGAACTGGAAAGACATCACTGGCCTATGCTGTTGCTGCTGAATTAGCACTCGGGAATGTTCTTCATTGGCCGATTACGACACGAACAAGGCTTCAGGATGGATTATACAGCTATGACGCTATTGGAAGGTTGCAGGATGTTCAGCTCATAAAACTAGAAGCCGATTTGCCCGATAATAATGAGAAAGAAAAAATCACCTTGCCTGATATAGGAAAATATATTCGACTCGGCCCCTTGGGGACAGCATTTTTACCTGCAAAAAAACCGCGTGTATTGTTGATAGACGAGATTGATAAAAGCGATATTGATTTACCCAATGATTTGCTGAATATCTTTGAAGAAGGTTGGTTTGAAATACTGGAATTATCCCGTCTGAGTCAAAAACAAGAAACTGTTTATCTGGCTCCATGCGATGATAGGCAGGCGCAAGTTCCGATTAAAAAAGGGCTTGTGCCCTGTGATGAGTTTCCCTTAGTTATTATGACGAGCAATGGGGAGCGGGAATTGCCCGGACCTTTTTTGCGACGCTGTCTCAGGCTGGATATCCCTGAACCGGGACCGGACAAGTTAAAACAAATTGTACAGGAACATTTCAAGGAACAACCTGAAAAGTGGGCAGATTTGATAGAAAACTTTATCAAGCGTACTGAGCAGGGAGATTTATCCTCAGACCAACTGCTGAATGCTATTTATTTAACTACACAGCAGGTACCGGTTAAGGATATTCAAAGTTTGAAAGAAGCAATTTTTAGATACTTATCGAGTGTCTAAAGTTTATGATTTCCACGTTTATTGATATTCTGAAAGCAACAGGGTTGCAACATCCTTCATGGGAGGATATTGCTGATATCCTATGGCTGGCGGAACAGCTTGATCATTACTCAAAAGAGGATACCACAGCAGACTCTCCTGGTGTCTCGAAAGAACTACATTCTGCTTTATCCGATTTAACTCAGGGGAAATCGTCTAGCAAAGAAGATGAAAAAAAATCTTTTGAGCAAGAACGTGCTGATATTTATTCTGATTCACCTGGAGCAGACGAGAAAGATGATTTCTTTATACACGCTATAGACGGTATTCCTCTGCATGTCGCTGGAGGCTCTGCACTCCCTGGTAAACTGTCACTTGCTCGTTCTTTACGTCCATTAATGATGAAGGTGCCTTCGCGTACCTTTTTTACGTTACATGAAGCGGAGACAGCGGAAAGAGTTGCGGAGTTAAACAGGTGGGATCCTGTCTTGTATCCTGATGATTCCCGCTGGCTTGATGTTGTATTGGTGATTGATGAGTCACCAACTATGGCAATTTGGCGCGACACTATATTGGAATTCAAGGAGTTGCTTGAAAGACAAGGGGCATTCAGCAATGTTCAGATAAAAAGTTTAAAATATAACAAGAAAGATGACGAGTTAGAACTATATTCCGGAATTAATACATCCATATCTGTACCTATCAATCCTAATGAGTTGGTTGACCCGACAAATCGAAGACTCATTGTAATTGTATCGGATTGTGTCTCCAGTTATTGGCATGAAGGCTTAATATACCAAATGACGGAAGAATGGACCTTGAAAAACAGGGTTGCTCTTCTTCAGATGCTGCCATATGACCTTTGGAATCGAACCGGCCTGAAAAGATATGATCAAGTCTATTTGAAAAATACAAATCCGCATTATGCGAATTGTCGTTTTTTTGTTGAAAAAACATCAATTGAGCTAGAGCTTGAGGAGTTGTCCTTTCCAAATACGCCTGAAGAGAAGAGAGACGAAGCTGTTCAAAAAATTCCAATTATTACACTGGAGTCTCGATCATTGCTTCCGTGGGCAAAAATGTTGACAGGACGTGGCGGGGTAAGTATACCGGGCGTTTTGCTCCAGCATCCTGATAACCTCATATACGAAGACGAAGATAATTCAGATCGGAAGGGAGATTCGAAAGTTGATCCTATAACCGTTTTTAGAGCAACAGCCTCTCCAGCAGCACAGAAATTGGCAAGATATCTCGCAGCGGTTCCTCTCACACTGCCTATCATGCGGCTCGTTCAGCGTGTACTCCTTCCTGAAACCCAGCAACTTCATCTGGCCGAAGTCCTCTTGAGCAAGTTGGTAAAGCCTAACGCTGAAAAAACAGAAAATTTATTTGAGAACCCGATCGACATCCAATATGAGTTTGTTGGTGGCATACGCAATAAATTGCTTCGAGATAATTACCTGAGTGAAACCGTATCTATTATGGATACAGTTTTTAGAGAGTTATCTGTTTTCATAGATAAAAACACTGGCAAACCGATCAGCTTTCAAGCAATAGTCGGTAATCCATTATTGCTGGATAATATTTCGGTTGATGAAAATAAACAAGCCTTTGCGAGTATATCCGTTGAGGTTTTGAGTGGTTTGGGTGGAAAATACACTCAATTGTCTCAAAAAATTAAATCATACTTTACTAAGAACTCACCGATTGGTTAATAATCTAGTAATTGAATTAATTGTTTTACATGAAAAAACAAAACCTTGAAATCTTAGTAAGTGAAATCAACATATTGGATGATTGCTTGTGAAAATAGGCTGTTGAGAAGTTTCCTGTTTAGGAATACTTATTATCTGGCCCAATATAGCGCTTAAAGGACATCTCTGCAAATACGGTCAAAATACCGGCATCTCTTATAACGTTATGATTTGTTTATGTTTAGTCAATTAATTATATACACTTTTTATTGACCAATCGATGAGTAAGAATGAATCTATTGATCCTGTTCAACCTGCTCCTGAAGATCAGGTTGAACATGAGGAAATAAAAAAAGAAAATATTATATCTGATGATGATATTATCCGAGCAACTTGTGCTGTTATCATTGATGGAAAAATCAAAGGAACTGCTTGGTTAATCAGTAACAAAGGACATTTGCTGACAGCAGGACACCTGCTGGGTGAAAACGAAAAGGACTTGCTCGAACAGGTGCATGTACGCTTTCAGGGTGAAGCTGACCTTATAGCGTACAGAATTCAATGGATATATGCTCCATCTGCCGGAATTGATTTCGCAGTGCTCAAGTTGAAGCAGAATGATATTTCTATTCAAAATAAACCATTACCCATAAGTTTAGAAACAGAAATAACAGATGATTTCATACTTTATGGTTACGGAGAAACTTTAGAGCAACTATCTTCAGGTACAGGAAAATTTGTTGGGTATCATGATCTTCAAGGGAGTTCTTCTAATCGTCTTTTTAAACTTGACAGTAAACAATTGGGTGAAAGAGGATTTAGCGGTAGTGCTGTCATCAGTAATGAATTGCAGGCGGTTGTAGCCTTACAGATCAGTGCAACGACTCAAGAACAGGGGGCAGAGAGAGATACAGTCCTTGCAATGCCGCTATATCGGATTGCAAAATATTGGGACGGATTAGACAATATAGTAAAGGAAAAAGAATTACCTTTTTATTTCAATCAAGAGATGTTCGTCAACAGAAAAATAGAAAGGAAATATTTTCATGAAATTCTTAAAGGGAAAAAAAGCATTGTAGAATTTATTGGGATTTATGGGCAAGGAAAGACAACCCTGTTAAAATATTTTTATTTTGAAGCAAAAAATAATAAAAAAAATATTCCTGTCTACATAGACTTACAAAAAGGACGATTTCGCAATCCTGATATTTATCCAATTTTAGAGGAATTATTTTATTGCTTGTCATATAATAATGTTAAAGGAATTTTTCATAATTTGAACAGATATTTTTATGATAAAAAAGGATTTAATGAAAAGAATGATATAATTCAACTTTTTGTTTCTAAATTAGATAAATTACTGTCTATATATAAAGTTGTCTTGTTTTTTGATAACACTGAATGTTGCTATTCTATAGCAATGGAACTAATTGAAGAGTATATTTTAGAACCTTTTATTGGTAATGAAAATTTAATTCTTGTTTGTGCCGGTCAACAGCGATTGAAGTGGAGGTCGCCAAGGCTGCGGCGACAGGTTGAGCAGCATTCACTTACCCCCTTATCCAAAAAAGATTGTAGCATTCTTATTGAACGACTTGCATCAAAGGAAAGTGTTGCTGTAGAAGGACGGGAATATTTGCTGGACAAAATGTGGCACCTGACTTTGGGGCATCCACTCAGCTTTTATAATTTATTTGAAATTCTGAGTAATGGGTTTGTAAAGTATTTGAATAGGAAGACTGTTGATGAGTATTACCGTTTAAGTATCCAAGAGCTGATCAATAGAGTTATTAAACATCGTATTCTGGAACGGGTGGAACTCGGTTCGGATTATCCTGATCCGGTAATTATTCTTTCCTACCTTGCCCCGTTACGCTTCATTGAGTCCAGTACCATTCATTTTATTTTGTCGCATTTCCTGCCTGAATGGTTTGAGGGTAAGCCTTTTTCCTTCTTTGAGGAGCTGATCGCGGAATTTCAGAAGCAGAGCCATATCTTCATCCCTTGGATTCTCGGTGCTGGTTTTGATGTAGAGCCGGTTACCCGAAACATACTGCTTGCTGATTTACGCCTTAACCGGAAAGAAAAATTTATTGCAATACAAAAGGCATTGATAGAACAATACGGGCATTGGATTGATCAGACTAGGGATGCCGCGCAGATTAAAAATATTATTGAACGATTATATCATAGAATCCTTCTTATGCATGAAGAACACATGGAAATTGATATTTATGAAATTTCGAAGGAACTGAAAGGAGTTATTGAAAGAATAAAACGTGACACGGAAGATACGATTCAAATTAGTGAACAGATAATTCGCCTGAAAAATGCTCTGAAGAGAGACAAAGAACTGAACGAGATGATTGCCGTGCATGAATTACTCGACATTATTGAAAAGGAAGCATAATTGCTCCGAATTCCACCGAGGGCTCCAACGCCGGGATCGAACATTGTGCGATATCCCCGCAAGGCCTTGTTCGACCGGACAACCTGACCGAAACCGTCTTTGGCAATATCTTTGCGCAGCCCATTACGGAGATATGGCAGTCTGAACAGGCGCAACAGTACCGACAGCAGATTGCTTCAGCCTGTTTAGAATGCGTTGAGCTGTCTCGTTGCCGAGGAGGAGATCGTTCTGCTGCTCTGGAGCAGGGGAGGCATCAGGATCCCTTGATGACCACTCCTGTTTGCGAGGCGGAACCGGAAGCCATTCATTTGGACCCGAGCTGGAAACCGATTATCCGTTTCAGGATCAGGGAGGAACCGTTCGGGTATCTGGTCACCCGTTATAACTGGTCAGTACCGGTTGCCTTTGCCGCAAAGCCGGTTTTAGATGCAGTCAACGGCAAGAATACCTTGGCAGAGATCCAAGAGTGTTTCGGGGACGAGGCCTTGGACCTGATCGGTCGGCTGTATCAGGAGGATTGTTTGGGGTTTGAAGAGTAGGCTGGGTAATATTTCATTTTTTACGTTGTTGCCCGTTGCCCACTCTACGTTCTGTTTATTGTCGGAACCTGTAGGGGACACGGCGTGCCGTGCCCTTGCAATATCCGTTAAGCCAGCCGCTTCTTTAAACGCCAGCGGTGCCCTCTTGACATCATAACGTCTTAGCGTTATAGTATGAAATATATCGTATCTGTTGAACAATTTCGCAGGAGGAACCGAATCATGCCAGCCCTTACAAAAAGATCAACTATCTATTTTGACCCGGCTATTCACAATATTCTGAAAATAAAAGCCCTGGAATCATCTCGTTCAATTTCAGATCTTGTCAATGAAGCCATACTTCATGAATTTTCAGAAGACGCGGAGGATCTGGAAGACTTTAAAAAAAGAGCATCAGAGCCGTCAGTTTCTTTTGAGGATCTTCTGAAGGGACTGAAAGCAGATGGTAAAATATAAGATACAAGTAAAGAAGTCAGCAGCAAAAGAACTCGGAAAAATTCCTCAAAAAGAGCTTGTAAAGATACTCGGAAAAATAGAAAATCTTTCGATAAACCCGCATCCAGCGGGAAGTATCAAGCTGACGAATCAAGAAAAATACAGAATACGGATTGGTAATTATCGGGTGCTGTACAGTATCGAAGATAATATTCTGACTGTATTTATCGTTAAAGTCGGTCATAGAAAAAGCATTTACCGCTGACCTCAATGGTACGCCCGGCCTGCCATCGCGACCGGATAAAACAAAAAAGGGAGACCGACACGTATGTCGGTCTCCCTTTTTTGGTTCTACCTCTTCTTGCGAGCCGATCAGATAGCCTCAGCTCCCCGCTCTCCAGTCCGAACCCGGATCACTTCCTCCACCGGTAGAACAAAGATCTTGCCGTCGCCGATTTTGCCGCTCAGCGCGGACTCACGGATCGCTTCAACCACCTTGTCGACCATGCTGGCAATAACAACCAGCTCGATCTTGATCTTCGGGTTGAAATCGACATTATATTCAGCACCCCGGTACATCTCTTTATGTCCTTTCTGGCGTCCGTAGCCCTTAACCTCGCTGATTGTCATGCCGGTGACGCCGATATCTCCCAGGGCATCTTTCACGTCATCAAGCTTAAAGGGTTTGATGATGGCTTCAATTTTCTTCATAATATACTCCTATCGAGTTGGTAGCCGACCAGCGGCTGCTTAATCCCTGGTAAATTCTGGATAGGCCTCCAGGCCGCATTCGGATATATC
Organism: Candidatus Electrothrix laxa; assembly: GCA_942492895.1. Taxonomy (GTDB): domain Bacteria; phylum Desulfobacterota; class Desulfobulbia; order Desulfobulbales; family Desulfobulbaceae; genus Electrothrix; species Electrothrix laxa. The sequence goes on along the minus strand of OW818652.1, from coordinate 1,549,731 downwards.
CACACCTTCCATTTCATGCTCCTCGTTGACCCTAAGTCCCATGGTGATTTTGAGGATCTTCCAGGTAACAAGGGAAGTGCCAAAGGACCAGGCGAAAATAACCGCGATACCTATCAGCTGCTTCAGTAAGGAGGCATCAGGGTTGGTGAAGGCCACAGCGATCAGTCCGAAGGCTCCCACGACACCGTGTACGGAAATAGCACCTACCGGATCGTCAATTTTTGCCTTATCGATAAAGATAATAGCGTACACAACCAGAAGGCCAGCAAGGATACCGACAATTGTCGAGGCGAGCGGTGATGGGGTCAGCGGTTCAGCCGTGATGGCCACCAGGCCAGCAAGTGCGCCGTTCAAAGCCATGGTCAGATCAGCTTTACCAAACCAGAACTGAGAAAGCAACAGGGCTGCGATTAGGCCACCAGCAGCTGCTGTGTTGGTGTTGACAAAAATCTTGGACACCGCATTGGCTTCGCTCACATTACTGATAATTAATTCGGAACCGCCATTGAAACCGAACCACCCGAGCCAGAGGATAAAGGTTCCTAGGGTTGCCATAGGCAGATTGCAGCCAGGAATAGCATATACTCGACCATCTTTACCGTATTTTCCTTTTCGCGCACCGAGCAGCAGGACAGCGGCCAAGGCCGCCGAGGCACCGCAGAGATGTACTAAGCCAGAGCCTGCAAAGTCGAGAAAACCGAGTTCCTGAAGAAAACCGCCGCCCCATTTCCAGAAGCCGCTCACCGGATAGATAAAACCGGTCATGACCACAGAAAAGGTCAGGAAGGCCCAGAGTTTCATTCGTTCAGCGACTGCACCAGAAACAATAGACATGGCCGTGGCTACAAAAACCACCTGGAAAAAGAAGTCTGCCATTTTGGAATGACCACCCCCGTTTTTCAGCACCTCATCCAGGGCACTTTCTCCGCTAAAGAGGAAGCCTAAGCTCGGCAGCCAGCTGTTTATGCTGCCCTCGTACATAATATTATAGCCGACCATTAAGTACATTACGCAGGCTATGGCATAGAGGGCAATATTCTTGGTAAGAATTTCCACGGTATTTTTGCTGCGCACCAAGCCTGCCTCCAGCATGGCAAACCCTGCTGCCATCCACATGACCAGGGCACCGGACATAAGGAAGTAGAAAGTGTCCACAGAATAGGACAGCTGGATCAAATTGTTCTGAACAGTCGCCTCTTCGGCAAACGCCGGACCTGCTAGGCTGAGCCCGATCAGTCCGGTGAGTCCGACCAGTAGAGCCGTTCCGTTGGAGAATGTTTTATTCCGCATACGAGCCATTTTTTTCACGTCAGATACCTCTTTTCCTGAAATTGATGGAGCCTGCCTACAAGCAAACTGTTGTTGTCTCCTCTTGTTAATGCACAACGCATGCCACTGGAGCTTTTGCGTACTCAATAACGAAAAAACATAATCTTAACAAAAAAGAAAGCTTCATTCTTTTTCTGAGAAGTTAACATTTAATAACATTTTTGCAAAGTTTCAAGTAAATATTTGCACGAAAAAGTTATAAAAAGACAATATAACCCTTCTTTAAAAAAGGCTGGGCAGAGTAGGTTGAACGTACGCAACATGTTTCAGCCCGCCCCAGGATGCATTAATGACTTCTTCCGAATGAAATCCATAAAAAGTCACAAATTTGAAACATAGAGACCTTGCTGGCGGGTGATCTTCATAAATGTAGAGTCGATGCGGATGCTCATCACGGGTCCAACCCCTCTATGGTAAACAACATGCTGTTTAAAAGGAATATTTATATTTTTCGATTCAATGGCACACGCCTTGCTAGATAGAGGGAAAACAGCACCGACCCAAAGATCGATCAGATCATTTAACCCTGGGAAAACACTATGAGCATTGAGTCGTTATCAGACACAACATCAGATACAGCAGCAAAGAAACCCTGCGAAAAATCCATGCAGATCAAGAGCCTGATTCTGCCAGCTGCCCCGCAGGCAAATAATAGAAAACGTTTTGGCGAAATCGAACAACCGGATCCAGCACTTTTGCCGGATGAAGCTGTCGCTTGGATAGGTGATCTTATAAAAGGAGGCAAGGAGATTAACGGAGTAAATATCTCCGGCCCTGGTGACCCCCTGGCAGACCCGAATACGCTTTTTCGTCTTCTTGATTTGCTCAAGGAGAAATATCCCGACTGTCCGGTCAAACTGACCAGCATCGGTCTTAACGTTGCACCGCTTGCTGCGGACTTGGCAAGCAAGGGGATTACTCAGGTTGATCTTCAGGTCGAAGCAGTGTCCGCAGATATTTTAAAAAAAATATACTTATGGATTCGTCCAGGCAAACGAACCGTGCCCCTTCCTGAGATCATAGATTTTCTTTTCCAGGAGCAGGGAAAGGCAATCGCTGCACTCAAGGACGCCGGAATTTCAGTCAATATACAGACCACAATCTATCCGGGTATAAACGACGAGCATATAGCTCCTCTTGCTGAAAAAGTGGCCTCTTGGGGCGCATCATCCATAACCCTGCTTCCCTTTCAGCCGGTTTCCGAGGAAGAAAAATTGGAAGCCTGTGATGCTGCTCTGCTTGAGAGCGCGAAGAAGGCAGCAGCAGCTCATCTTGAACTGGCTGATGATGAGGACGTGTATCTGCCGCCCCCATCAGGCGGAGATTTTCAAAATGCAACGACCATCCTGCCCAAGCCCAGCAAGGAACGCCCGAATGTGGCTGTGGTCAGCGCAAGCGGAATGGATGTGGATCTTCATCTCGGTCAAGCCGATAGAGTGTTGATTTACGGCCCTCGTGAGGATGGTCTGGCCTGTCTTTTGGAGTCACGAAACGCACCTGAGGCGGGAAGCGGCGATTCCCGCTGGCAAGCCCTTGCCAAAGAATGCCTGTTTGACTGCTTTGCCCTGCTGGCAACCAATGCTGGCCAAAATCCACAAAAGGTTCTGGATGATATGGGTATAAAAGTATTGCTGACCGAAGAGAATATCGAAGGCACCGTTGATGTGCTCTACGGCGGCGGCAAAAAGAAGAAATGTAAAAAATAATCCATTAATAATCTATTAATATTTCATCCCGACCCGGAAGGCCGAGATAAGAGAAAAAAGGAGCAAAAAAATGGCAATTTCAGAACGGCAGATCCTGCTCTGCCAGAGCTTTCGTGCGGCAGGAGATAAAAAAGGTATTTGTCATAAGCAGAGTGAAGGACTGCTGCAATACATTGAGGAAGAAGTACTGGATCGTGGCTTGGACTGCCTGATAAGCGGTACCACCTGCCTGAAACAATGTGAGAAGGGACCGGTTATGGTTATTCAACCGGAAAACTGGTGGTTTGGCAGCGTGGACAGCGAAGAGGCGGTTGATGCTATCTTGGATGGGCTGGAAGACGGTACACCGGCTGAAGATTATCTATTGGAAAGCTGAGGCTACAGAGCCATGAGCGGGATAATGCCGGACATTGCCGGGAAGATATTGATCCGCAGGGCTCGGGAAGAGGATCTCACGGGCTTGGTCTTTCTGCTGGAAGTTTTGTTCAGTATTGAAAAGGATTTTACTTTCAATGCGGACAAACAGAAACGAGGGCTGCGACTACTTGTACAGAGGCCTGACGCTGCGGTTCTTGTGGCGGAACGACAGGGTCGGATTATAGGCATGTGTACAGCGCAATTGCTCATTTCCACCGCTGAAGGCGGATTGTCGGCCTTAGTGGAAGATGTTGTTATCCTGCCTGCCTGGCAGGCACAGGGCACCGGCAAAAGACTCATGGGAGCCATCGCGGAATGGTCTGCGTTTCAAGGCGCAACTAGGATCCAATTACTGGCTGATCGTAATAATACAAGGGCACTGGGCTTTTACAATCGGATAGGATACCGACCCACTGACCTGGTCTGCCTACGAAAGACAAAGAGAGTTGGGTAATGACAACAGGAGCGGAGCTTATCCCCTTAGCGGGAATTGAACCGATCAGGGGCTGGGAAGAATTTCTTGAGGATGGAAAAGGATTTCTGAGTACGGCTTTAGCTGGGTATCAGAAGCGGCAGCAGGTCTTCACTGCTGAGATCCTTTATAATATTATAGCTATGGCTGTGGAAAAATTCGTCATGGCAGCCCTGATGCGACATGGGGCTTTGCCTTACAACCACACAATGGCGGATCTGGTCGAGGCGATGGAAAACACCTTTCCTGGCAAAATGACAGCGATCGGTGCAGGATTACTGGAGATGGACAAGTATCAGGAGATATGCGATCTTGATGGCTTTAAAATCATTCCGCCGGAGATGGAAAAAATTTCAGGAATGCTCGGACTGGCTGACAAGATGCAGACCTTGGTAATCGAAGAGCTTACTTGCTGAATATATGAAGGAGTGCTGTGGAATGAGTGAGAAAATACCTATAATGAAACTTGGCGTTGTCAAGGAAATCGTGGAAGCAACCGGCATGGGTATTTCTTATGCCTATGAAGACCTTGTTTTTCTCGATCATAATGCTCTGCTTCTTCAATTCACCCAAGACAGTGATACGGTGATGGTGCATATCAATCAAGAGGCGGACACGGAACCGGCTCGGGCAACTCTCGCAGCCTTGAAACAGGCTGCCCAAGAAAGAGAAATGACCTTCCTTGACGGCCAGGTCTACGCCTTACATCAAGGAGAGGATGAGCAGATCAAAATTGAATTTATCCCGTAACATATAACCTACGGATAGGCATTAACCAAATAAGTAAGGAAGGAGGCTCCGATGGCTAAAAAAGACGTTGAAGCATTGTTGATTGCAGGTGGTGAAGACAAACATGTTCGGGCAAAATATGATGTTCCGGGCAATAAAGAAGAGTTTATCGCCTTAGCGGCGGAAGATGGCTATACATTTACGCTGGATGAGCTTGATCAGGTGCTCAAGGAAGCTGGGGACGTATTTGATAAGTACGGCAACCCGCCCAAGCGATCTATCTGGTGGACTTGATTGAGATGTATTGAGAGTAGGTTCGATCTACCGTACCCCTGTTGCAGTATTGCGGCGGGGGTGTTTTTGTTTGAACTTGAATGTATTCCATCCCTATCAACAGGTCTCGCTCTTTGATTCTTCTTGCAACCATACTGAGGTTTGCTATATTTCCCGGTTCATATTTTATAGAGTAGTTTAACTGAAGTTCAGTTCCGGTTATTCATCCGCAAATACGCAAGACAACGTTAGACAAGATTATTCATTTTATGACCATATCTACGACAGAGAAAACGAAACAGAGTGGCTTCCTTACCGTAGTTGGCATAGGGCCGGGAGCAGAAGACCTGATGACGCCCCGGGCCCGTCAAGCCATTGAACAGGCCGAGGTGGTGGCTGGTTACAAGACCTATCTTGATCTGATCCGACATTGCATTTTGCCGGAGCAGGACGTGCTTTCCTCAGCTATGATGCAAGAGATTGATCGCTGTCGTCGGGCCTTGGAGCTGGCTGACAGCGGTAAAACTGTCGTGTTGGTTTGCGGAGGTGATCCCGGAATTTACGCTATGGCTGGTCTTGTCTATGAGTTGGTTCGCGACAGCGAGAGTCCCAGCAGGATTGAGATCATCCCCGGCATTGCTGCGCTTAATGCCTGTGCTGCTGTTCTTGGTGCGCCCCTGATGCATGATTTCGCCGCGATCAGTCTCTCTGATTTGATGACCCCTTGGGAGCTGATTGAAAAACGCCTCCAGGCTGCTGCTTCGGCTGATTTTGTTACGGTCATTTATAATCCAAAATCGAAAAAAAGAACCGAACAGATAGTCCGTGCCCAGGAAATCATGCTTGAGTACCGAGACCCGCAAACCCCAGTGGGGATTGTCTCGGGGGCTAGCCGCGAGCATGAGTCTGTCTGCCTGACGACCTTAGAAGCGATGTTGGACAAGGATATCGGGATGCAAACAACGGTCATTGTCGGCAACTCTGCAACTTTTATCTTTGGCGACAAAATGGTCACCCCGCGCGGTTATTCAGCTAAATACGGTCTTGCTGAAGAGGGGAAAAGGCTCGGCCGTTAGGAACGGTAAAAATGGGCAAACGATTGTTGTTGCTAGCGCTTTTGAGCTGTACGATTTATATTTTTGATAGGGACCTTTTGCGGTGTCTGCTCAGCAGGTTGTTTTTTGGTAGTCGTGCATTGAGGTGATGGATTCCTGATATGTTGGTTCCGAAAAACAATCAGGAAAATCCCATGAAGGTCGGCACAGCGGCTCATAAGCCGTACCGTTAAAAACGGCATGAGGCAATGAAAAGCAAATATTTGTTGCAATTAATAGCAACAGGAGTAATATGCTCTTTAATTATAAATTGATAAATTTTAGCATTCTCTTTTCGTCACCGTTGTCACGGTGAACCTAGCCCCTTCTTGGTGCCTTTAAAGTTTCTGCTTTAACTACATATATCGTTAGATGGCCTTCGTAGGTATCGCGTAATGCGTGCTTGTCCTCTCTCGCAGCCTTTTTACATATACCTAGGTTGTTTTTGACGAGTTCATCTTTTCTGGAGAAGCAGTATGAAACTTTTTGTTGGCAGTCTTCCCTATAATATTACTGAAAATGAATTAAACGACCTGTTTGGCCAGTACGGGAGTGTTGTCAGTACAAATCTCGTTAAGGATCAGTTTACAGGCCAGTCTAAAGGCTTTGCCTTTGTGGAAATGTCCAACAGAAGCGAAGGCCATAAGGCAATGGAAAATCTGAACGGGCAAGAATATAAGCATCGAAATCTTGTCTGCAACGAGTCCAAACCTATGAAGAAGAAAAAATATCGTCGCTGATAGACCTCGCGTAAATATACATTATTTAAAAAACAGCGGATTTCTTTTTTAGTAAAAATTAAAGAGATAAGGCTTGGAAAAATGAGGGATTTCTCATGTGTTCGAGCTTTTCTCTGAAATATACAAAAGAACCCCGCAGGCCGCATAGTCGGTCTGCACAACGGATTGCAAAGGTTGTAATCTGTATTTATATTAAGATTTCGTAAAGAAATCAAGCTATACGGGAGTATGGAAAAATGGCAGAAGGTACAGTAAAGTGGTTTAATGATTCTAAGGGTTTTGGATTTATTGAGCAGGATGGCGGTAAGGATGTTTTTGTCCATCACTCAGCTATTCAAGCTCAGGGTTTCAAAAGCCTGCAGGAAGGACAACGGGTCAGCTTTGATATCGTTGATGGTCCCAAAGGACCGGCAGCGGATAATGTTGTTGCCCTGTAAGTCCCAGCCTGGGATTGTCCCTTGTCCATAAAAAAGAGAAAACGTTGGCAGTCCACCCTTTGAACGAGACAATTTTTCTTGTCCAAAGGGACTGTCTTTTTCCGAGTAAAGGGAGATATCTCTTGTTTTCGTGACTGAAGTGCGGAGTACGTTACAAGGCAAGAGATTATTTCAGTAATATCTCAGTGGTAAAGGGCCTTCTCGAATCACATTCAGGAGAGTATCTTGGCAAAAAATTATTATTCATTTGATAAGCGCAAAAAAGAATTGGCAAAGAAAAAAAAGAAAGAAGAAAAAAGGCTGCGTAAATTGGAACGAAAAACCCCCCTCCCTGATGGAGAGACGGGTGAACAACAAGACCGAGAGGATGTAACAACAACAGAGTAATCCTCTTTTTTTGACCACCACTTCCCCTTGATATGACCTGATCTGACTCGCTCTGGCATGAGTTTAAGGCTGCATAGCCTATGTCATGCGCTTTGAAAGGATCAAATGTCATCTTTTATCACAGAAAAGTATTACGCTTTATACGTTAGATAGATTTTTTCTACCCCTCATTCACTCGCTAAGGTGTCATATCACAGGCACGGAATCAGAGGGCGCTTTCATTTGAGCAGCAATATTTTCTTCTTGCATTGCATGCCGCCTCGGTATGTCGCATTTCACTGCCGGAAAAGTTTTTTCTCCAAAACGAAAAATAGTTCGAAAATGTTCATTGGTGAATAATTATGTGCGTTTAATATACATTATACATTAATGCACAGAAGGAAGACCTTTGCAGAGAGGTAAGAAAGAAAGAGAGGCTTTTAAAGTGGCTGTGAAAAGAATAGATCTTCCTTAACTCAGTTAAATCAAATGGGTGCTGTGTTATTGTGTGGGGAATAATTTTTCAGGATATGTAGGGCTGTATGCAGCCCGCTGAGTTGAAGTCAGTAAGGCAGAAGCCGTACAACGACTGATGATAATAAATATCAGCCATAAAGAATATATTGGAGATCGAAATGACATCCCCTCTTCAGGTTGTGCAGGATGTGTACAGTAAAATTTCTTCGGGAGACCTTGAGTCTTTCCTTGAGTTATGTGACGAGAATGTAGAGTGGGTCGTAAATGGCCCTGACAGTTTAGAAAGATGCCGAGCCTTTGAAGGAAAAGAAGGGGTTCGTCATTTTTTAGATATTTTGAGTTCAACTTGGCATTTTAGTTCATTTCATGCAAATAATTTTATTGCAGAAAATGACACGGTGGTTGTGCTCGGAGAAGAGGCTGGCAGGGATACGGGATCGGAAATATTTTTTGAAAATCGATGGGTGCATGTTTTTGATGTTAAAAAAGGGAAAGTCATCCGTTTCCGCGAATTCCTTTGTCATTGGCCTGGTAAACAAAAGCCTCCGGTTATGACATGGGGCAAGATGTAAAAGAGTATTTTTAATCCGAAAGTTAATGGTTTGCAACGGGTTTGTACCGTCTCATCGTTTGATACTCTGCGGACGTATATTCAGCTGGAAGGCCATGTTATGTGAAGATTTTCTCTGTCTTTACCGAGAAATTTCGTAACGACATTTTATGATTCTGCTTTCTGAGCTGAATTCTCCAGCTGAATCCCCCTTGTTTCCAGCCGTCCAACCAAAATGCATCCTGATTTTTCCTGAAGAAGCATTTTTTTTCGAAAAAAAGCACATCGGTCCCCTTGACTTTTTCGTCATTGTTTTTATTGTTTTCTGCGGTTGTTTTTCATTGCTGGAAACTCTGTGAAAACAGAGAGATACTCCCGGCTCTGGTTGGACGAACGCACGCGGTCTTCTCATACCTTTCCTGCGTCCTGCCCTGTTTCCACCTGCCCCGATCCTCCCTGTTTTCAATCTGTTCCAGCGAAGATTTATTCTTGTTCGTTTATCGTTTTTTTTAATTCAGTACATGGAGTTGCGCACATGATTAAAGTTGAACACCTCACCAGAAAGTATGGGGATTTTACAGCGGTCGATGATGTCTCGTTTGCAATCGGCCAAGGCGAAATAGTGGGCCTGTTGGGTCATAACGGTGCTGGCAAGACCACTATCATGAAGATGATGACCGGGTATCTTGAGCCGACTGAGGGCAATATCACTGTCGACGAACTGGAAATTGGCAAGGATCGCCGCAAAATTCAGAAAAAGATCGGCTATCTTCCTGAAAACTGCCCGGTTTATCCCGAGATGACCGTGTTGGAGTACCTGGAGTACAGCGCAGCCCTGCACGGGGTTGCAAAGCAGGACCGCCCGGCCTTGATCCGAGAGGCGGTGGCACGAACAGCCTTAGAGGTAAAGGCTACCAAACAGCTCGCCACTCTTTCCCGAGGCTATCGCCAACGGACCGGTGTGGCCCAGGCCATTCTTCATCAGCCAGATATTCTGATTCTGGATGAGCCGACCAACGGGCTTGATCCCACCCAGATTCAGCATATGCGCGGTCTGATAGCGGAACTGGCCAAAACCACTACCGTGATTATCTCCACTCATATCCTCCAGGAAGTCCAGGCGATATGTGACCGGGTGATCATCATCAAGGACGGTGCTATGGCCTTGGATGCACAGGTGGACGGATTGCAGCAGAGCTCGAAATTACTCATCAGTACCGATGCCGAGACTGATTCTGCTTTGGAGCTGTTTCAGTCCTTTACGCAGGTGGCTTCCGCAGCAGCAGGCAGGTCCCAGCAGTTTGAGCTAAAACTGCATGCTGATGCAGACAGTAAGGCAACAGCAGCGGCCTTGGCCAAGGGTATCCATGAAAAGGACTGGCAGCTTTTTGCCATGCATTTTGAGTCCCGCAATCTGGAAACAGTCTTTGCCGAGATCAGTGAACGAGGAGGTGCAGCATCATGAGCACATTATTACGCATAGCCCGCAAGGAATTCGGAGCCTTTTTCAGCTCTCCGGTTGCCTTTATCTTTCTCGGCACCTTTCTTGCGACAACCCTTTTTATTTTCTTTTGGGTGGAGACCTTCTTCTCCCGCAATATTACAGAACTCAGGGCCTTATTTGAGTGGATGCCCATCCTGCTCATCTTCCTAGTTGCGGCCATCACCATGCGGATGTGGGCAGAGGAGCACCGAGCCGGAACCCTGGAATTTCTGCTGACCTCGCCGGTGCGACCGGTTACCCTGGTTTTAGGGAAATTTTTGGCCTGTTTGGCTCTGATTGCCCTGGCCCTTACCTTGACCCTGCCTCTGGCCCTTACCGTGAATTTCCTCGGACCTCTGGACTGGGGCCCGGTGTTGGGTGGCTATCTTGCCTCGCTCTTTCTGGCAGCGGCCTATATTTCCATCGGCCTCTTTGTCAGCGTAAAATCAGAAAACCAGATCGTCAGCCTGATCACCACCTCGCTGATCTGTGGCCTACTCTACCTGATCGGTTCTGATACCCTGTCGGCCTTTGTCGGCAATAAGGGTTCAGAAATTCTCCAGATGATGGGAAGCGGATCTCGTTTTCACTCCATCACCCGTGGCGTGATTGATCTTCGCGATCTCTATTATTACGTCGGCATCATGGGCGTTTTTCTCTGCCTGAATATCTACGGCCTGGAAAAAATCCGTTGGGCAGGCAACCCGGTCAACAGTAATCACCGGGCTTGGCAGATTGCTTGCGGGCTGCTAATTGCCAATTTCTTGGCAGCTAATCTCTGGCTTTCACCTCTAGGTGAGTTGCGTTCGGATATGACGGACGGGGACATCTACTCCATCTCTGATGCCACTCGCAGCTATCTGGGACAGATTCAGGAACCCCTGCTCATTCGAGGTTATTTTTCCGCCCAGACCCATCCGTTGCTGGCCCCGTTGGTGCCTCGACTCCGTGATCTGCTGGAAGAATACGCCATTGCTGGCAACAACAAGGTGCGGGTTGAGTTTATTGACCCAGCAGATAACCCGGATCTGGAGCAGGAGGCCGGACAGAAATACGGCATCCGCCCTGTGCCTTTTCAGACGTCCAGCAAGTATCAGGCCTCGGTCACGAATTCCTATTTTGATATCCTGATCCGCTACGGTGATCAGTTCGAGACCTTGGGTTTCCGCGATCTCATTGAGGTCAAGGCTCAGGGTGAGCAGAACCTGGATGTAGAGCTACGTAATCCAGAATACGACATCACTCGTGCCATCAAGAAGGTCCTGTACAGCTATCAGGCAGGCGGTGACCTGTTCAGTTCCATAAAGAAGCCTGTGGAGTTGACTGGCTATTTTTCCGCTGATGAGCGGCTTCCCGAAGAGCTCATCAAATTAAAGGTCGACTTAGCGGACTTATCCAAGGAGCTGGAAGCGGAGAGTAACGGTCGTTTTGCTTTTTCAATCGCTGATCCAGAGGCGAACAACGGCATCATAGCCGAGCAAATCAGTCAGGAATACGGTTTTCGCCCTATGGCTGCCAGCATATTTGACCGGAATACCTTCTGGTTCTACATAATGCTGAAAAGCGGCGACCGGACCGTTGAGGTGCCTTTGCCGGAAGATTTGGAAAAAGAAAGCCTGAAGCGGGCTATTAATGCAGGCCTGAAACGTTTTGCCACTGGTTTTACCAAGAATATAGCCCTGAGCGTCCCCGAATCCATGCCTCCCATGCCGCAATATGGGATTCCCGGCGGAGGCGGTCCTAAGTTCGATGCCTTGCGCGAGCTGCTTTCTCAGGAGCATACAGTCACGGATGCGGATTTGAAAAAAGGTCAGGTTCCTGGTGAGGCCGACATCCTGATGCTGACTGCTCCAGAAGAGCTTGATGAAAAGTCGCTCTTTGCTGTGGATCAGTTTCTTATGCAGGGCGGGACAGTGGTTTTAGCTGCTTCTCCCTATAAGGTTGATCTCCAGAAACAGCTTTCCTTGGCTGAGAAGAAGACCGGCTTGGAAGATTGGTTAGCACATAACGGCATTACCTTGGAAAAAAAGATGGTGCTTGATCCCCAGAACAGCCCCTTTCCTGTGCCGGTGCAGAGGAACTTGGGCGGCTTCACTATCCAGGAGACCAAGCTGGTCAATTACCCCTATTTTGTTGATATCCGACCAGACGGCATGAACGAAGACAGCGGTGTCACCTCGGGCTTGCAGCAGCTCACCATGAACTGGCCTTCGCCGATCACCATTGATCCAGAGAAAAATAAGGGCCGCAAGGTCACTCGGCTGTTGGAGAGCTCGAAAAAAAGCTGGGTTTCTTCATCCACCATGATCCAGCCGGATTTTAAGACTCACGGCGATCTTGGCTTTGCTGTTGAGGGCGAGCAGGGACAACAACTGCTGGCAGCGGCCGTTGAGGGCGGTTTTACCTCTTATTTTACGGGCAAGCCTTCGCCGTTGTTGAAAAAGGATGAGGATGCAGCGGAAGCGCAACAGAACCCGATGCAGAATCCTCTACAGGATCCCATGAAAAAAGATGGCGAAGAGAAAGAAGAGCAGGTGATTATCCGCCAGTTGGATAAATCCCCGGACACCGCCAGAATTATCCTCTTTGGTTCAAACAGCTTTCTCAGCGATACGGTTCTGAGCATCAGTTCCAGTGTGATGCGGACCAATTACCTCGGTCCGGTGCAGCTGGTGGCCAACACCGTGGATTGGTCTCTAGAGGATCGGGGTCTGCTCTCTATCCGGGGCAGAAGCCATTTCTCCCGTCCTCTTGATCCTATCACCAAGAATGGACAACTTTTCTGGGAATATCTTAACTATGGTCTTGTGCTGCTCGGGCTGGCAATCATCTGGCTGCTCAGGCTCCGTATTCGCAAACGGGCAGAGGAACGCCAGCTTGCCTTTTTGCAGCAGCCTGAATTGCAGCTTGAAACAGGGAGGGTATCATCATGATGAAGGCAATAATATTTGCAGCCGCAGCCTTGCTTATTCTCCAGATCGGGCTGACTGTGGCTGTACATCAACAACAGGCAGTTAATCTGGAATCCACAGCACCGGACTCGGCCTTTCTCTCCTTTACGGCTGACAGCATAAGCTCGGTTCGTATCAACGGACCGGAAAATGAGGAATTGGTTCTGCAAAAAAGCGACAAGGGCTGGATAATGCCGGGTGCCTTTTCCGCGCCTGCGAGCAAGCGTCAGGTTGATGATCTGCTGCAAAAGCTGGCCGATGCCCGTCAGGGCTTGGCTGTGGCAACCAGTAAAGAGGCTGCTAAGCGTTTTAAAACGGCTGAGGATGACTTTGAACGCCACGTCACCCTGAAGCAGGGCGACGCTGTTGTTGGAGAGTTCTATCTCGGCACCTCTGCCGGAATGCGGAACAGCCATGTCCGCAAGGCGGATCAGAATGCTGTGGTCAGCATCCCGGTGGGTAGTCATGAGGTTGATGTGGATGCAGACAGCTGGCTGGATCGTACCTTGGCTGATCTGACCAAAGATGACCTTAAAGCGATTGCGCTGGGTGATATTTCTTTGAGCAAGAAGGAAGAGGGCAAGGAAAAGGTCTGGCTGTTGGATGGCGCAACCAAAGAAGAAACCAAGAAAGAGGCAGTGGATAAGCTGCTGAACAAGGTTACTGCCATCTCGGTCCAATCTGTGCTTGATCCTGCAACCTCAGCTGATCTGCTTAAGGATCCGGCTGTCCAGTTCACTGTGACCAAGCAGGACGACAGTACGGTGACCTATGCCTTTGCCAAGAATGATGCCAAGGAGGATAACAAGGAGGATGATTATTTTATCCTTAAGATGTCGGACAGCGAACTTTACTTCAAGGTCGGCAAGTGGCTGGTTGATGATCTGACTGAAGCCAAGCGGGAAAAGCTGCTGGTTGGTTATGAGGAAAAGAAGGAAGAAGCATCCGCAGTTCTGCCCGTAGAGCAAACCTGTAGTGCAGGAAGCTCCTCTGGTTGATGAGCAGGTTGGTTTGCTGGAGCAGGGAGCAGCAGAACAGGCGGTTCTTCCAGAGCTTCTGCCTGAAGCGGAAGAAGCTCTGCCTGTGAAGGATGAGCCTGTACAGAATGCTGAACCTGCTGCTGAGATGGGACCTGCGGCTGTTTCAAAAAGATCGGAGGGAGATAACGCTGTAAATCAGGAGCAGGACGCAGATCCTGGTGTTCTTGCCGAAGAGACTGCTGAATAGTAGCCGTACATGGGTATATCATAATGATTTCAAGGCATCTCTCGGTAGACTGGAGGTGCCTTTTTTGTTGACATGCTTATTTGTAGGATGTTTTTTTCCTTGTGAAAAGCATGTGGTTTTAATGAACAAGAAAGATGAAAACCTGAATTCATAAGCTTGGTACCTATTTTCAGAATACACTTGAGTTTTGCTTTACTCAAAGATATTCTTTGTATCTGAGTACCTGTGAAGGATATGCACTTGTTATACGAATTTAGAAGTCGTCTCTTTTTCAAAAAGTCTACAAAACGGGCTACTGTATTCATTAATTCTGAATATTGCAAAGAGACGTGCTGAGTGTCGGTTAACTGCTCTTAATCTCAAAATACAAGAGTTAAGTCCTTCTTCAATGGACACCTAACATCAAAAAAAGCCCCTCCCGAGTAATTGGGAGGGGCTTTTCTGTTCCTTCTGTAGGCTTTTAAAAAACAGGCTACTTTAGGCCTAACTGCTTAGCCCTCAAGTGCCTTGAAACGGCTCTGGAGGAACTTCCAGCTCTTGTCCACATCTTTCTGCGAAGCTTCCATCAGCTCATCGCAGTGCTCAGGATTAGCCATCTTGAGCATCCGGTAACGGTTCTCGTTCAGAGCGTAGTCCGCGAACTTTATGGTCGGCTCTTTGGAGTCGATGGTCAGCGGATTTTTGCCTTCATCTTCCAGTACCGGGTTGTAGCGATACAGGGGCCAGTGACCGCAGGCAACCGCCAGTTTCTGCTGCTCAAGTCCCTTAGCCAGATTCAGGCCGTGGTTGATGCAGTGTGAGTAGGCGATGATAAGGGACGGTCCGTCATAGGCTTCAGCCTCGTTGATGGCCTTGACCAGCTGCTGTGGATTGGCACCCAGAGAAACCTTGGCTACGTAGACGTTGCCGTAGGTGGAGAAGATCATACCCATATCTTTCTTGGGCATTTTCTTTCCGCCAGCTGCGAACTGCGCCACTGCGGCACGCGGGGTGGACTTGGACATCTGACCACCGGTGTTGGAGTAGACCTCAGTGTCCATTACCATCACATTGACGTTCTCGCCGGAAGCCAGGACATGATCCAGACCGCCGTAGCCGATGTCATAGGCCCAGCCGTCGCCACCGAAGATCCATACGGATTTCTTGACCAGATAATCAGCCACCGGCAGGAGTCGGGTGGTGATGACATTATTGTTGCCTGCCAGAGCTGCCTTCAGCTCTTCAACCCGTGCTCGCTGTGCCTCGATCTCATCCTGAGTCTTCTGGCTTGCATCCAGCAGAGAATCAGCAAGTTCCTGAGAGACGATCCCTTCTTCAGCAGCAAGAGTCAGTAGCTCAGCAGCCTGCATGCCCAGTTTGTTAGCACTTTGACGCATACCTAAACCGTACTCGGCATTATCCTCGAACAGGGAATTGGACCAGGAAGGACCGCGTCCGTCAGCGCGTTGTGAATACGGGGTAGTGGGCAGGTTGCCGCCGTAGATGGAAGAACAGCCTGTGGCGTTGGCCACCATCATCCGATCACCGAACAGCTGAGTAACCAGTTTGATGTACGGGGTCTCGCCGCAGCCTGCACAGGCACCAGAGAACTCAAACAGAGCCCTTTTGAGCTGGCTGCCCTTGACGGTTGCCGGATTGATGGAAGCGTTATCCATTTCAGGCAAAGCCATGAAGGTCTTCCAGTTAGCCTGGGACTCGTTCAATACCGCGTCGGTATTGGTGATCATCTTCAGGGCTGACTCGTCCGTCTTGTTGCCTTCTGCATCTTTCTTGCGAGCAGGGCAGGCGGTGGAACAGAGCGTACAGCCTGCACAGTCGGCAGTGGAGACCTGGACAGTGAATTTGCTGCCCTTGAATTCTTTGCCCACAGCATCAGCGGTTTTAAAGGTATCATTCGCACCTGCCGCTTTCAAAGCATCCTCAGTGGCAACTTTGATGCGGATACAGCCGTGCGGGCAGACCAGGGAACATTTACCGCATTGAATACAGGTTTCCGGGGACCATTCCGGTACGTTGACGGCGATATTACGTTTTTCCCACTGGGTGGTGGCGGTGGGCCAGCGACCGTCGGCAGGCATTTCGGAAACCTTGATCTGATCGCCTTTGCCTTCGATCATCTTGGCAGTCACCTGCTTAACAAACTCAGGGGCCTCGGCAGGTACAGTCTCCGGTAGCTCATGACCGGTGATAGTATCAGGCAGGGTAACCTCGACGATATTATTGACTGCACCGTCAACTGCGTCGTAGTTCATGTTGACGATTTTGTCGCCTTTCTTGCCGTAGGTCTTCTTGATCGCGGTTTTGATCGCGTCGATTGCCTCGTCTTTCTTGAGGATACCGGAGATCAGGAAGAAGGCAGTCTGCATGATCATGTTGATGCGCGCGCCCAGTCCGATGGCAATACCGAGCTTGAGAGCGTCGATGATATAAAACTTGGCGTTTTTGTCGATCAACTGCTGCTGCACCTTGGCTGGCAGCTCGTTCCAGACGCTGTCCTTATCAAGGGTGGTGGTGAGCAGAAAGGTGCCGCCGTCTTCCAGATTGGCCAGCATGTCGTAGCTGTTCAGAAAGGTGAAGTTATGACAGGCTACAAAGCTGGCCTTGTTGATCAGGTACGGAGCCACAACCTGGTTCTCTCCGAAGCGGAGATGAGACACGGTCATGGAGCCTGATTTCTTGGAATCGTAGACAAAATAGCCCTGAGCCGAGTTATCTGTCTCTGTACCGATGATCTTGATGGTGTTCTTGTTCGCACCGACTGTACCGTCGGAACCCAGACCGTAGAACATTGCCCGGTAGACATCATCGCCTTCGATATTATAGGACTTGTCGTAGCTCAGTGAGGTGTGGGTTACGTCATCATTGGGACCGACACAGAAATGGTTTTTCGGAGCCATAGAAACCATGTTGTCGTACACAGCCTTGACCATTGCCGGGCTGAATTCGGCAGAACCCAAACCGTAACGACCAGCCAGTACCAAGGGCATAAACATGGTCGGATTGGCTTCGGCAGCCTCACCTATAGCAGCGCGGACATCCAGGTACAGCGGATCTCCCGGTGCGCCTGGCTCTTTGCAGCGATCCAAAACAGTAAGGCGCTCAACAGAGGAGGGCAGGGCATTAACCATAGCCTTCATGTCAAAGGGACGGAACAGGCGGACAATAACCATGCCCACTTTGCGGCCTTCAGCAACCAGATGGTCGATGGTGGCAGCTGCGGTCTCGGCACCGGAACCCATGATCACAACAACGTCGGTTGCATCGGGTGAGCCGTAGTAATCAAAAAGATTATACTGACGACCGGTCAGAGCTGCGAATTTGTCCATGGTTTCCTGAACAATTCCGGGGATCGCATTATAATACTTATTAACGGTTTCGCGACCGGTGAAGTAGACATC
This sequence comes from Candidatus Electrothrix laxa, assembly GCA_942492895.1. Taxonomy (GTDB): domain Bacteria; phylum Desulfobacterota; class Desulfobulbia; order Desulfobulbales; family Desulfobulbaceae; genus Electrothrix; species Electrothrix laxa. Next base: position 1,532,082 of record OW818652.1, on the reverse strand, counting down.
CGGGTTCTGCGCCGTACCAGACATGGACGGACGATCCGGGGTCAGTGCTCGTTCACGATGCTCTGTGATCAGCTTCTCGTCAATCATTTCCAGCATGTCTTCGTTGGTCAGCTGCTCCATCTTCTGGATCTCATGGGAGGTCCGGAAGCCATCAAAGAAATGGAGGAAGGGAATGCGTGAAGCCAGGGTGGCCTGGGTGGAGATCAGGGCCATATCCTGTGCTTCCTGGACATTCTGCGAGCAGAGCTGGGCCCAGCCGGTCTGGCGGGCGCTCATCACGTCGCCGTGATCGCCGAAAATAGACAGACCCTGGCAGGCCAAGGAACGAGCCGTAACATGGAAAACAGTCGGGGTGAGCTCACCGGCTAGTTTGTACATGTTGGGCAGCATCAGCAGCAGACCCTGGGAAGCGGTAAAGGTAGTACAGAGCGCGCCAGTGGCCAAGGAACCGTGCAGAGAACCGGCAACACCGCCTTCGGACTGCATCTGAGAAATAACCGGCACAGAACCCCAGATATTTTTCTGCATCGCTGTGGCCTTGGCATCTGCCTCAGCCGCCATCGGTGAAGACGGGGTGATGGGGTAGATGGTGATTACTTCGCTGGTGGCGTAGGCAACATGCGTACACGCCTGGTTTCCGTCAATAGTGACCATTTTTCGCGACATTGATAAATTCTCCCTTAATCGTGAGTTTGACGTATTCCGGCGGTCGCGCCGAAAAATAATATAAAAAAAGTTATGGTTATACTTTGGTTGTTATGCAGGTTGACAAACGTAATCTCGGCGTTTTTTCTGACCGGCGGTTGTGCCGAGCATGTTTCCGTGAGACAACATAAGGATTTTTTGATAGGTTATTCGGAAAGTGAGACTTTCATAAAAGAACAACAATTTATCATTATAGAGCATAATAGCCATTTATGCAATATTAAAGCGAAGGGATTTTGTCGGGTATTCTTGGAAAAGTTAACCAGGTGATTTTTTTGCCTCGATTTTTAGCCACGGTGATAATGTGAAATATCAGGTAATGATTTTTGATTTCAACAGCTTTTTCGTTTTATATAGATAGGATTTCAATCACCATTAATCCCACACCAGCCAACAGCAGGGTTGCTGATAGCAATAGGTCGCTTTTCTGCATGCCGCCAGCGTCGTGCAGGCTGTGGAATTGTCCAGAAAACCCGCGTAACTCCATAGCCTGTTGCACCCGTGCTGCTCGGTTCCAGCTGCGGACCAGCATCATGCCCAGCATATAGCTGTAGGTCTTATAGGTATGCAGATTTGTTCTTGGCTGAAAGCAGCGCAGGCTGGCAGCCCGTTGCAAACGGAACAGTTCCTGCTGAATAAGCGCTATATAACGATAGGAAAAGAGAAGAAGCAGGCAGAGCTTTGGTGACAGGCGCAGCTGCTGAAGGCCGTGGCCGAGCTGTGCAGCGGTTGAGGTAGCAAGCAGGCTGATAAAGAGAAGAATAACAGCATTGGATTTAACCGTGATCAGGAGAGCGAGAAAAAAACCGGTGCTGTTCAGGTTGATCCCGATAAACGAAATATTTTTGCCAGCGGTGTAGGTCAGGGGTAGAATAAGGCAAAGCAGAAGGTTGAAGCTGTTAACAATCAGCAGGCGATGAAAAAGCTTTCTCCATGATAAATGTGCTGTAAGCACAAGAGTAAAGGTAAGCAGAAAGCCAAGCAGGGCAGTGCCCCAGGTTTGACTCAGGGCGATGACTAGGCTGAGCACCCCCGTGCTGATCAGTTTTCCCTTAGGGTCTGCCCGGTGCAGAAATGAAGTGCCGTCACTGAACTGTTCAAAAGTCATGCGGTTTCATAACATAACTGTACCGACAGATTCAACAGATTTTATTGTATCGTAGAAATCCCCCCCCCCCAGAGGGGGGGGGGATTTTCTTTTTATTTGTACGCGTCCAGATAGGTCCAGAGTACGGCACCAAGCTCAACGCCTTTTTCGTTACCTTCCGGGTCCTTGATGGTATAGTCGGCCTCATTCAGAGCGGCAAAACCCCACCAGCCCGCCTGGGGACAGGAAAAGGTAAATACCCCGTTCTCATCAGCCTTGACGACCTGGGTGACGTGGTAATCGCTTGGGGCGGAGAGTTTTTTGTCTTTATTATACAGCTCCACTTCAACCTCTGCGCCGGGAACCGGTTTGCCCTTGAGCAGAACCTGCCCGGAAAAGCTGTTGCCTGCATAGTTGCCAAAAGGACGAGTCAAGGGCACGATTTCCGTTGCTATCCCAACTGGCTCATCCCATCCTTGATCGTCACCAAAGGCAGCGATCAGCGTCTTGGTGTAATGGATGATGGATACATCCTCAGCCGGTTCCCAATATGGGGTCGGCTCCATCACAAAGGTATACACCCCAGGGCGTTTGATGGGCACCTTGGTTGTCCAGGCAGCATGATCCATGACCTTCGCGGATTTGAGAGTCGGGAGCAGATCAGTCTTCTTGTCGCCAGCTACCATAAAGAATTCTTTCGGTTTGACCAGATCCATACCGATTATCTCAAAAGGATGGGAAAAAGAGAGGTCCAGTTCAACGCTCTTTTTTTTCGGTGTTAAGATGTTGTCCGAGGGGATAACCATCCCGAAATGAGCAAGGGCCTCACCTGTCATGCAGGCGAGAAAGAGTGCGGTTGCAGCAACAGCTTTGATCTTCATCGTGAAATACTCCTTTTTTTCATCAGATATTATTTTTTGGACCGTAAGATCCTTTTCCTTTCGACAGGGGACACCTTATCCGTCTGCCGAAGCTTTCTTCTTCTTTTTTTTTGCTTGGAACCAGGCAAAGATGCCTGCCAGTCCGAGAATACAGCCGATTCCGCCAATTATATCTCGTGGGTTAGCCTCCTTTTCGCGATCTTCAGCTAAATGTCGCTTGATAGGTATTAACTCCCTATTTAGTTCCTGGAGCACGATTTGGCGTATATCTTCCAGCGTTACTAGTTCTGATCCGGGCTGTTTTGTTTGCGATGAAGGAGGAGGGGCTGAGTCTTCAATAAGATATTCATCTGCCTCCAAAAGCCATTCACCGCGATGTCCATCACCTGTATCCACTGTGATCAAAAGGCCCTGATTTTGCTGAACAGCCTGTTGGGGCGGGGTGAATTGGAATTTGCCTTCTTCATCGGTCTGCGTTGTCAGCAGCGAGGCAAGTGATTCGGCATTTTGGACATGAACTGGTACATTTTTGGCCTTACGTCCCCCGCTGAAAAATGCCTCTCCGTAGATTTTATTTTCACCGGTCCAGGAAAAAACATTGAGTTTATGCGCTTGAGTCGGCAGGGCAAAGAACAAAAATACTCCGGCAAAGAAGATTGCTGTCATTGTCAGGAAACGAGACCGATTCATGCGTATTCGAGGTGTAAAATTTCTGGTTGGACCTTGGCTAGAAAACCAACAGTGAACATGGTGATGCATCCTTCAATAATCATGACCGGTATATTGGCCGCAATAATGAGTTGCGCAGCAGTTGTAAAGCCGGTATCGGTAAGGGCCAAGGCGCAGGATGTTAGCAGCGAGGCCAGTAGGATCGCCGAGAAGCCTGCAAAAAATGCGGCCGCAGATCGTGTTTTTGGGTTATCCATCCAAGGGCGGGTTAGATAATAACAGCAGAGAGCCGGAACAGACATTGTTACGGTGTTCACTCCGAGGACAGAAAAACCGCCAAATTGAAAAAACAGGGCCTGAAGAAAAAGAGCGATAAGGATTGCCGGGAAAGCGGCCCAGCCCAGCATTACTCCGAGCAGGCCGATCAGCATTAAATGTACAGATCCCGGTCCAAGAGGAACATGGACGAGTCCTGCCACGAAAAAGGCAGAAGAGAGAAGAGCAACGGGCATGATCTCTTCAATGTCAATTTTTTTTAACCCGATATAGGTGCCGATCGCTGCAACGACCCCTCCGCTTATCAAAACCGGTGCCGAAAGAATACCTTCTGAAATATGCATGATGAATAGAAGTAATATTTTTTTATTTTTTGTAACACTGAAAGCCTGTTTACTATAAAAAGGAGATCTTGTCAAGCTGTAGGTGAAAAATGTAAATGATGAGCCGTTTTCGTAAGGGAAAAAAGCCATTCGGGTGTATCTTTCTGCTTATTAAGCTCGTGCTTATTTTCTTGTTGTGTCCGTTTGGGGAAAGAGTAAAAAAGAAGGGAGGGAATGCTATTTTTTCTGTATTGTTTGATGATTACTTTTTTAGGCTGTTTGTAAGGAATGATGGCTGGACGCAGGGAAATATTTGACTGAGCGGATCATGTAAAAAAAATATTGACAGTAAAAATATTAAGGGTATCTTTGCCCAAGTCAGTACATGTTATTTGTACACAATTAATCGTGAGGTTACTTTTATAAAAGGGCTCGTTAGAGAGCCGCTACTAAGGAGAAAGACAATGTTTGAAGTAGTTGTAGATAAAGATAAATGTACAGGTTGTGAAGAGTGTGTCGGTTCCTGCCCAGCAGCAGTATTTGAAATGGAAGATGGTAAGTCAGAGCCGGTCAACGACGACGAGTGTCTGGGTTGCGAAACCTGCGTGGAAGTTTGCGAATCAGCTGCCATTACCGTTACCGAGAGCTAGGAACCACAGTTGATTGATGGAGGGCAACGGTGTTGCTGCTGCATAACCGTTGTCCGCTATTAACCGAGGTGCTCGCTTACCGGTTTCCCCCCTTGTTTTGCCTCTTCCTTTCTTGATTCCTTAAAATTGACCGCGAAGTTGTTCTCCGTAAATGTTTTTGGAGAAGCCTCCTGAAATTTATTCTCTTTCGCAACAGGCAGCACAATAAAAAAAGGGCACAGGAGAAATCCCCTGTGCCCTTTTCGAAAAGCTTGACCCGCTGTTCTCGCTGTTACGACTTGCGAGTGCTAGCTAGCGGTCAATGAGTGCTGGTTTCCATTAATGCTGGAAGCGCAGTCCGATACCAAAACGTCCGTATTGTGAGATGTCACTCAGTTCGTCAACAGCATTTCGAGCTTCCAGGAAGATCGAAACATTGAATGTGTCGGGATCGCCGTAGACGCGGGCACCGATATTGGCTAAAATGTCCAGATCAGTGTCTTCAGAGTCGATATCATCATCTCCGGCACTTATCCAAGCACCGAGTCCGAGTCCGATGAAGCCGTCAAAGGCATCAGACCAGTTGTACTGAGCAAAGGCATCAATTAACAACGCGTCGTCACCGTCAGAACCGTCTAACTTTGGAGCAACACCTACCATAGCTAAATAAGAAATATTCTCATAAGAGGTTCCGGCATAGGGGCTATACTCTACACCCATGCGAGCAAAGAGGTAATCAGCCGGATCGGAAAGACGCAAATAACCGATGTCGCCAATAAAACGAAGAGGGCTCATAGATCCGGCGTAGCAGTCAAGCTCCTGGCATTCGGCAGGGCAGTCTTCCGCATCGGGATTGTCTTCACATTCAGGCGGGCAGTCGTCACAAGTGATGACAGGTTCCGGTCCGACCGGTTCTTCGGATAAACATTCTTCCGGTACATCCTGACATTCAGTCGGGCAGTTTTCCTGGTCCTGAGAGTCTTCCTTGCAGGATACAGGACAGTCAGTCGGGAATTTGTCACAGATATTGCAACCCAACTCATCACATACAGGCGGGCAATCCTGTCCTTCAGGATTTTCTATACATTCTACAGAACAATCGTCACAGCTGTAACATTTTATGTCACGGCATATATCTGGACAAGATTCGCCGTAGGGATTGATTGTACATTCATCCGTACAGTCTTCGCAGGACTGGCAGGTTACATCTCTGCAGATATCCGGGCAATCCGCACCATAGGGATTTTTTTTGCATTCATCTGAGCAGTCGTCGCAGGATGCTTGACATTCCGGATCTTTGCAAACAGAAGGACATCCTTTGCTGTAAGGATTTTCCAAGCATTCATCTGAGCAGTCGTCGCAGGTGAGGGCTCTGCCTCCGGCAAAGGCGACACCCGCCGACAGCACGACTAAAATCGCAGCCTGTGCCAACACTTTCAGTTTCATGGTTCTCACTCTCCTTGTTCTGTGAAATTTATCTCATTGCCCGTATTTTCGGACGAACTGCATTCTACCTGAATAAAGCCGGTAAAATTTTTTTTACTTTTAATATATATAAGCTCAGTGATTATCTGGCAACATAAAAAAGTCAACGAGCCACTGTAGCGCCATTTTTTGGCAAAAGAGAGAGCATGGTCGCAGAAGAAAATAGAATTAGCTCTTGTATTCAGTTTACGACAGGCTACATTATAACTTCATGCGTCTAGGCTGTCACCGAGAAGGTAAACAGTAAAATTTTTACTCTTACATTTAAATTGTTTAAAAATATGAAAAAAATACCCGGAATAACAGGTTTCATCTGGATGATTATTTTGCTTGGTTATTGTTTCTTTCCTCAATTGGTTAAACAGGATGCGATCCAATTTCCTTTGGCATTACTGCTTTCCGTTTTTTTGCCGGTCAGTTTTTGGCAGGTTGCGAATCAGGAGAAAAAAAAATATTTTGCCTTGCTTTTTATTGGGATATTTATTGTCAATATTTCTTTCCTGTTGGTTGTCATTCGCGGCAGTTTCACGGTACAACAACAGATCGAAGAAGGAGTAAACAGGGGCATACAGCAGGAGTTGGCGGAGTATTTGGTTACAGCAGTCAGTGGTAATAAACGAAGGATCGCCGCCCGACTTATTTATCAGCGGCATGGCGTTGCCCTACCGTTTAAAAACGAGTCAGACTCCTACACCTTATACGTGCCGAGCGAAGCTGATAAAAAAACGTTTCAGAAAAACTTTTTCGCACGTAATGATCTCAAACTCCAGAGCAAAGGCTTTGCAGCTTCTTTTTCCACTGCACTTCTACTGCTTATTATTCATGTGGGGCTTTTTATCGGGTTGCTGGTTTTTTTGATTCTCTATGATGAGCGAGAGGGGGAAGGAGAGAATAAATGAAATCGTGAAAGCACAAACCTGTTCCAGTAAGAAAAAGGAAAGGTTTGTGCTTGGTTAACCTGAAGGGGGTGGCGTACTGTTTACACACCATACCGTTTCAGTTTATTCAGCAGAGTCTTCCGGGTAATCTGTAAGCGCCGGGCGGCCTCGCTGCGGTTTCCGTTGGTTTCCTCAAGAGTCTTCAGGATGAGAACACGCTCAGCTTCTCTCAGAGTGGACGGTTGCTCTTCTTCTTTTTTCGGATTCATTCCGGCCCAATTCTGAACAGCCATAGGCAGGCTGTCAAGGTCAAGGTAATCTCCCCGCATCAGGATCACGCCCCGTTCTATGGCGTTCTCCAGCTCCCGAACATTGCCTGGCCAGGGGTAGCGATTCAAGATATCCATGCACTCAGGAGTGATCCCTTGTACCTCTCGTTTGTTTCTTTTGGCAAAATTGCGCACAAAAAAATCAGCGAGCAAGGGAATGTCACCGTCACGGTCACATAAAGAAGGCATGTCCAGAGCCACAACATTGAGTCGGTAATAAAGATCTTCCCGGAAATTTCCTGCTTTCACCTCTGCTTCTAGGTCCCGGTTGGTTGCCGTGACAATGCGCACATCAACAGTAATGATCTCTTGACCACCGACTCGCTGGAGTTCGTGCTCCTGAAGGACTCGTAAGAGCTTTGCCTGCATAGCCGGGGTTGTTTCGCCTATCTCGTCAAGAAAGAGCGTGCCCTCTTGGGCTTGGACAAAACAGCCCTCGCGGCGGCGGTCTGCCCCTGTGAAGGCTCCTTTTTCATGACCGAAAAGTTCTGACTCCAGCAGGGTTTCAGAAAGAGCTGCACAGTTCACCTTGATAAAGGGGCCTTTTCTGCGGTGGCTTTTATAATGCAAGGCTGAGGCGACCAGCTCCTTGCCGGTTCCTGAGTCACCGGTGACGAGGACTGTAGCCTCTGTGGGAGCAACTTGGACGACCATTTCCCAGAGGGTTTGCATTGGAGTTGAAGAACCAATAATTCGTCCGTCCTCGCCAAAAGGTTTTTCAGAGAGCTCAGCTTTGTCCGGTTGCTGCCGATGCCCCATAGCAACTTCCAGGGTTTGACGAAGTCGTTCAAAATCTATGGGTTTTGTAAGATAATCATGGGCACCCAGTTTAATTGCCTCAACAGCCGAGTCTATTGAAGAATAGGCAGTCATCATAACCACCGGAATCGATGGATTAATGGAGTGTATCTTGCGCAGAGCCTCCAGACCGTCCATAGGTTCCATACAGACATCCAGGAGGATAACATCAAAGGGCCCTTGTCGTACCGCTTCAACTGCTGTTTTGCCGTCATCCGCTTCCTGACAGGGCCAGCCCCATTCAGTCAGCATGGAATAGAGCATATACCTATGGACCTGCTCATCGTCTACAATTAAAATTTTGACCTTCTTTTTTTCCATGGATTCAGCAAGCTGTTGCAAGTTTTATTACTTCTGTTGAGGAGAGATTTAATCGACACTCAAACCTAATTTGCAAGTCGATTATTCAAGATGGAATACTCGTGTGTCCAAGTAAGAGAAAAAATATGAAATAATGTGATGCAGTAAGATTATCATAAAAACATTGGGGTTCACTTTATAAGTTATGTAGAAAACAAGTCTCTGTCCATAAAAAAAAGACTTTTGAAAAAACAATCTCCTTTAGAGGAGGGGCGATTACGCAATTACGGCATGTCTTTCATTCATCGCGCAGCGAGATGCAGTCCCATCCTCTTTGACGGGCAAGCGTAGCCAATTTTTTGTCTGGATCAATAGCAACAGGGGTATCCACCTTTTCTAATAAGGGCAGGTCGTTGATTGAGTCACTGTAAAAACAACTCCCTTGGAGCGACATCTTATTTTTTGCCAGCCAGTTCTCCAGGCGTTGTACCTTACCCTCATGAAAACAGGGAATACCGTCGATCTCTGTGGTGTAGCGATTATTGACGATCTTTGGCTCTGTTGCCAGGAGATGCTCTATCCCGAAGGCGTGGGCAATAGGCCCGGTGATAAAGCTGTTGGTTGCCGTGATAACCATCACCGTGTCCCCCTGCTCTTTATGTTTATTCACCAAGGCCAGTGCCTGCCCCCCGATCATCGGCTGGATAACGTCCTGCATAAATTCTGCATGGAGCAGCTGAAGTTCTTCCATGCTGCGTGCTGCCAGAGGCTGAAAACTGAATGCGCAAAATTCATAGATATCCAGGGTGCCCTGCTTATACTGCTCATAAAAGCGGTTATTTTCCGCCTCATAATACTCCTCGTCAACCAGGCCTTTTTTAACGAGAAAGCGGCCCCATTCATAATCGCTGTCGCCAGCTAAGAGGGTATTATCAAGGTCAAAAAGAGACAGTGCCATATGCAAATTCCTTATATCCTTTTAGAGCGAATTTTCCGTTGTAACCGGTTCCCCTTGCAGGGAATGCTGACCTGCATGAGTGACCGTAACCAGAGCAAGGTCACCGGGTAGCAGATCTGTTGGAGAGGTGAAATGAACAATATGGTTTGTTCTTGTCCGTCCCTGTGCCTTGGAGGAGGAGCAGGATTCAACCATGACCTCAACCGTCTTGCCAAGGAATTCCTGGTTGCGTTCTAAGCTGATGATGTCCTGACGGCTTTGAAAACGTTGCAGCCGTTCTCCTTTAACCTCCTCGTCTACCTTGTCGCTGAAATCAGCTGAGCGGGTATGGGGACGATCAGAGTATTTAAAAGAGTACGATCCGTGGAATCGAACAGTTTCCAGCAGATCCATGGTTTGAGCAAAATCTTCCTCTGTTTCTCCGGGGAAGCCGACAATGACATCGGTACAGATGGCGATATCAGGGCGATAGGAGCGCAGTTCAGCAACTTTTTCTAGATAGGTCTCTCGGGTGTACTTTCTCTGCATTTTTTTCAAAACAGCATTAGAACCAGCTTGCACCGGTAGATGGAACTGTGGGCAGAGGTTGGGCAGTTCACGAAAGCATTGCATCAATTCCGTGGAGAGATCCTGCGGATTCGAGGTGGTGAAACGCAATCGTTGCACTCCCGGTATCTCGGCAACCATTTTGAGCAGGTCGGCAAAGCCTGTCGGATTTTCGGCAACCGCATTGGTGCAGCCATAGGAATTGACATTCTGGCCCAGCAGGGTGATTTCTTTGATGCCCCGTGCAATCAGGAGCTGGACTTCTTCTAGGATATCTGCAACTGGCCTGCTGATTTCGCGGCCTCGGGTTGTCGGTACCACACAATAGCTGCAATAATTATTACAGCCCTGCATAATGGTCACGAATTTACGAAATTCTGCTGGTTGATTCTGTACCGGCGCAGAAGTTTCCTTTAATAATTTTTGAAAAGGAGGAATAGTGAACTCCTTGTCAAGGCCGCAGGATATTTCCCTGGTTGTTTCTTTCCGCTCAAGGCGTCCGAGCATCTCAGGTAGCTGATAAAGTTGCTGGGTTCCCACCACGATATCCACATGGGGCATTCGGCGGAAGATCTGCTCGCCTTCCTGTTGGGCCACGCATCCGGCCACGGCGATGCGCAGGTCTGGCTGCTGTTTCTTTTGCTTGCGGAGCATTCCAAGCAGGCTGAAAACCTTTTGTTCTGCTTTGGCACGGATGGAGCAAGTGTTAAGAATGACCAGATCGGCATCTGTCTGCTCACCCACCGCGATATAGCCGGATTGGGACAGAAGCTGGACCATGATCTCCGAGTCTCGCTCGTTCATCTGGCAGCCAAATGTTTTTATATAAACGTGTTTGCTCATTGTGTGTATTTTATTCTTCCGCCCCAAAAGGGGCGGAATGGGGATTGTCATGCTGTTATATTATTGATATCAATGCCGGATTCTATATCTCCCCCGAGATACGCCCTGATGACCTCCGGATTATTCCGGACCTCGTTAGGGGTACCTTCAGCGATTTTTTTGCCGTAATCCATCACAAAGATGTGGTCGGAGAGACTCATGACCAATTTCATATCGTGCTCAATCAGAAGGATCGAGATGCCGTCATCTCGGATCTCGGTAATCAATGCATCCAGCTCCACCGTCTCCTGGGGATTCATTCCGGCTGCCGGTTCATCAAGCAGCAGAAGGGCGGGTTCAGTTGCAAGAGCCCTGGCTATTTCGAGCCTGCGTTGCGCTCCATAGGGTAAGTTTTTCGCAAATTCATTGGCCAGCTCGGCAAGCCCGACTTTTTCTAAGAGGGCAAAGGAGCGAGCAATGACCTCTTTTTCTTCCTTAATCGTCCGCTTATCGCGAAAGATTGCTCCGAGCACCCTGGCTTTGGTTCGGCAATGGCAACCGATCATGACGTTTTCCAAGACACTCATGTCAGGGAAGAGCCGGATATTCTGAAAGGTCCGTGCCAGTCCTTGCTCAGTCACCTGATTGGGTTTTAAGCCGTTGAGTCGTTTGCTCTCTTGCCCCGGCGGTGTCAGTAAAAGGTTGCCGGAGGTCGGTTTGTAGATCCCGGTCAGGCAGTTAAAAAAGGTGGTTTTGCCTGCGCCGTTAGGACCGATCAGGGCCGCGATTTCCCCTTGGCGGACCCGGATATTCATTTTGTCCAAGGCCCTGATTCCCCCGAATTGCATGGTCAGGTCACTGACTTCAAGGATGGTATGATTACTCTGTTCGGTCATAATCTCTTGCGAAATTAAGATATGTTGGAGTCTGAAATTACGACACAGTTTTTTATCCCTTTTATGGCATCCAAAGAAAATCCTGTAGTTTTAGCGATAATATCAGGAGGGATACCCTCTTTAAGCAAGGCTTTCGCAACGGCCAGCTTGCCTTCGTCAAACTGTGCTCTCTGGAGTTCCTCCTGATGATACTCTTCAATCATATTTGCACGTTCAGCAGGTGAAATCCGATCCTTCTGAATGTGATCAAAAAGCTTATGAATCTCCGGCCGACTATAGCGTTTTTCATCAACCTCTTCATCTAACGTGTCATTAATTGCCTGTAGCCATTCCCGATAAGGTTCTGGAGTGGCATCATTGACATATTTAGGACACAGGTAGATAATTTTATGAGGGATTTCCCTTAAAGGATGTCCTGATAAATCGTGAGGATCAAAATCTGTCATTGCGATGTCAGTTTTATGACGGTCACCGGACGTCAAGACAACAAGAGTGAAAACCTTTAATGCCGGATGATAGTCTTTTGAATTTGCAATCTGTTCCAACAAGGCGGCACAGTGATAATAGAGAAACCTGTCGTAATGGTCAATACTGCGTGCATGCTGAATATCAACAATGACGCGGTGCTTCTTGTCTTCCGCGAACAGATCAAAACGCGGTGTTACATAACCTATGGGAGGGTTAAATTCTTTCTCAGTTTCAACCTTTTCGATCTCCAGATCCAGCCCCAGCATATCTTGAATAAATGCAGCAAAAATCTCTGGGTCGCAGAATGCTTTTTTAAAAACCACTCCGTATCGTAATGATGCCACATGCTTCATGGAAATTTGCCTTACTTTTTTAAATAATGCTGCTGTCGGTGCTTGCTCGTTTACAACTAGCTGGATTTAATTCCGATTTTTTCGAAGGAATTGTAACAAAGACCCGCTGTCCGGCTTGCTGCTTTCGCATGAAATACCTGCCCAGTTTATACACATCATACTTGTGTTCCGAGGCTATCTGCTCTCGTATCTTTCGTGTTTCTTTCACAATAGGATCTTCTATCATAGCTCATCTCCAAAGAGTTCTTCAGGCGTACAGATAACCGGTGCAACAAGGCCGTGTTCAACAGCGGCAGTCCGAATACTTTCTCTTTTTTCTGCATTAGCAATATGCTTACAATTCCAGGTCAGCAGGAAATCAACGTTATTCACACAGCAGACAGCGATGTGCAGAGCATCCTGTGCCGCCTTTTGGGGAACAGCACCGGTTTGAACCAGCTTATCCGCAAATTCAAGAGCATCCTCTTGCACCGGTATAAAAGGAATGTCCCTGAGAAGGTCCAGCCGTCTCTGTGCCGCTTCGGGGTGCCCCTTTCCCGCTTCCACCGCAACGATCTCGGATATAACGACTTCAAAACAGCTTCTCCTTTGATCCCACCATTCTTGGCTTATAGCCTGATGGGCGGAGACGATAAGGTCTCTGCTTGGCCGGGCAGTGAGATAACTGATGAAACTTGTTTCCAAGTAGACAAATTCTTTATTCATAAGGTGACAAGTATAGTTTTGATCCGTTACCGAGGGCTTCGGGTTCCTTTCTTCTACTGAGAGGGTGGCCCTATCCGGCTTCCGCCATTTTGCTCATGATGTTGTGTGAGGTTGAGGTTGTTGGTTACGAGCAGGTATTATTTTGTTTTTTTAGGTGGATAGGCGGATAAGAATCGACAGAAGTTGTTTAACAGGCCGTCGTATGTTTTCTATAGATATCATCAAGTAAGTTGGTATCGTAATGCAAAAAATAGGCACCATCCTTCCTTTTCATCCTTAGTGGTCCTTCCTTGGTTATCTTTTGAACAGTCAGCAGTATCTTGAAAGGCACCTTGCCATTTTCGCGAAAGATAAAATAGTTTGCGTAGTAATCTGAATCAATGGTTAGAGGAAATTGAGAAAGATCAGCTTGATCCATATTGTCATAGACTGGACGACTTAAGTAGTTAGTCGTTTTCCCATTGTAATAAGAACCATGCAACGCCTCTTGAATAACCGAAAACTCACCCATGCAATTATGCTTTATAAGCAGAGGTGCTTGTTGTAATTTTCCAGTTCCTGTATTGGAGTTCCAATGGTAATCCCAACCAATATAAATCACTGACCTAACATAGCGAAACCGGCCTGCTAGGTACACAATAATATCATAAGATCCGCCAAAACTTATGTCCCAAGTATTCTTGTCAAGAGTTTCTCTGAATCGCGCATGCGCTACTTCGTTGATAAGAGATAGAACAGTTTGCTCTTCAGAGGGTAATCCAGAACCTCCCTTCTCCCATTGCTCTCGCTCTCTCCGTAGGTTTTTCAAATATTCCTCTCCAGAACCATCAGTAAAGCTTGTTTCATAGAACACCTCATTTGGAAAAAGGCAATTCCATCGAAAGCAATGAGCCTCATCGTCAACTAGCCATCCTATAAAGTTAGTGTGTAACGCCCCGAAATCTTCGACTTGATATCGGGTAAAAAAACGTTCAACATCTACTTTCGTTGGATGCAATGCCGAAAAGGCTTCTCTCATCTCGGAGACAACCAATTTGGCAACAATAGCGTGACCTGTCCATGCAATAGCCAGATTTTGCGTGATGATATATGCTTTTTTTCTTAAAGAGCGTATTGCATCTCTTGTGAGAGCTATATCACCAATTAAGGCTGGTATACCGTTGGCACTAAATGCCGCAACTAATGTCATAATAACTCATTGAAAAAGAGAGTTTGCATGCTCACATCTTCCCAGTTGCTGAATATAGCTAAACCGGCAACGAGGCCGATTCACCCTTTTATCAGACCCTGCTCCTGTTGCAACCTCTTAAGCTCTTCACCAACCCTGTAAGTTCTGCAATTGCTCCTGTACCCAAACTCCCGCTTGAAGCGCAAGGGCATTACCGACTCCACTCTCCGATAATTTCCTTGCTGTTTTGGAGCACACCAAAGATATGCAGCAGTTCTTCATTGGCAGCATTAAGCCCAGTATGGACAGCATAGCATTGTTCATGGAGCACGACAAAATGCCAATAACGCCCCATAACATAGGCCCCGTACACAGGATGACTGTCAGCATTCAGATGCCGGGCCGTGACCATTTCGATCATCAGCTGACCGAGGGGGTCGTTTGAGGAATCATGTTCTTTCTTGTATTCATGGATAAAAAAATACGGTTTTTTTGGAGAACGTCTTCCAGAGGCCACCATGAAAGCGACAATACCGGAGACAGTGTCGTCTTCAACGATCATCGTAAGTTCTCGGGAAAGAAAGGGTTTGCAGTCTGTTTCCTCAAAACGAATCAGCTCAAGAAGCGGAATAATGAAATAAACCTTGAGTTCCTCTTCATTCCAGTCCCATACGTTATCCAGCAATTTTTCCTGAAGCAGCTGCAATTGCTGCTTTTCGATATCTGAAGGAGCAGGAACCGGGCTCATCCACTGTTCAAGCTGTTGGTCCTGTTTTTGCTGAACAATATGAAAAGTTTCTTCCACCTCTTCAATCGTCCATTTTGAAAACGACTTCATAGGGTGTTTCTCCTGTACGTCCGCCGCACGGTGGAGATCAGCCCCTTGGGCCGAAAGACCATCATGATAACCAAGGTCGCTCCGAAGACCAACATGCGATAATCGGCAAAGGCCCGCAGGTATTCCGGCAGCAGCATCAGGACTAAAGCAGCAATGATCACTCCGATAATAGAGCCCATACCGCCCAGCACCACAATGCAGAGGATAATAGCGGATTCGAGAAAGGTAAAGGAAGAAGGATTAACAAAGGTCGTTTTGGCGGCAAATATTACCCCGACCATGCCCGCCCAAAAGGCACCCAGGGAAAAAGCAGTTAACTTGGTTTTGGTTTTATCGATCCCCATAGCCTGGCAGGCAATCTCATCTTCCCGCAGGGCAAACCAGGCGCGACCGATCCGGGAATTTTGCAGCCGGTTCACCATGAAAACGGTAAAAATCACCAGGGCGATCATCAGATAATAGAGATAGCTAATAGATTGATCAAGCGTCATCTCCATGCCGAATAAGCCGGGCCTAGGGATATTGGATATTCCGCTAGGACCTTGGGAAAAATCGGACCAGTTTTCTAGCACCAAGCGGATAATTTCTCCGAAACCCAAGGTGACAATAGCCAGATAGTCGCCTCGCAAACGCAGCACCGGAAAGCCGAGCAAAATGCCGAAACAGGCAGCCAGCAACCCGCCGATGGGCAGGGCTGTCCAGAAGCCGATCCCAAAATGGAGGTTGAGCAGGGCATAGGTATAAGCCCCGACCGCATAAAAGGCCACATAGCCCAGATCAAGCAGACCTGCCACCCCGACAACGATGTTGAGGCCCAGCCCCAAGACTACGTACATCAGGGCTGTGATCATGATGTTGATCTGATAGGTGGAAAGGTACAGCGGAAAAGTAGAAAGAATCAGCAAAAGCACTCCAAGAACCGGTAAAAATACTTTTGGTTCGTTAAGCAGGATGTGCTGCCAATTCTTTTTTTCTTTTTCCGGGGTATTTTTCGGAACCCCGCGTATTTTTTTCTTTTCTTCCTGCGCTACCTTCCAGCCCAGAAAGGCTCGGCTCAACAGGTACAGAACAAAACTGGACAGCCCTACATAGAGCATATTTTGCCAACGCCAGACAACGGTTTCTTCGTAGGGGTTCACCTTGATAACCATGATGGGAAAGGTGAGAAAACAGAACCAGAGAGCAACCAGAAATGCTTTTTTGAGATGTTGAAATACGAGTATGTTGTTCATATTCAGAGTAATCTTGAGAACTCTTGCAGGATGTGTTGCGGTCCCGTATAGATCTTGCCGGAGAATTTTGGTTTCCTGCCTCAGCACATCATAGCTGAATCGTTCTGTCAGCGCAATCTATCAGTCGGTTTTTCTCCTCCAAAATATGTTGACTCTGCTTATGGAGTTCTCTTGTTTATCGCGTTGATGTTGTATGTATTGCTCTGAATGTAATCAGCTTCTCCAGAAGATTTCTTCTTCGGTTACGTGCGATTGATACGAAAAATTTTGTCTTTTATGGAAGGGTGATATATAAACGGGGATAGATGCTGTCGTGCTATTGCCTCAAATTATGAAGTCCTCCGTACCTCTACACGGGACGGGGTCGTGTACCACCTCCTTCTCTGAGCTGATCAATGAAAAAGTATCTCTTCAATATTCTTATTCTCTTCTTCGCTGTCACGGAGGCTTTAACCTCTCCGGCATGCAGTGAAAATTTACAAAATACTCCACAGAATGCTCCACAGGATGTTACTCATTCTGACCAAGCAGGCAAGGGAACGCATGACGACCGTGAGGGTGGCTGGTGGGATGAGCTTCCTAAGGAGAAAAAGGCCTTGTACGCAAATATCTCCGCAGTTACCTTTATTACCTTGTATGGGTTCGCTGATTGGGATTACGGCTCAGACGGTTTTCATTTTGCCGATGAAGGCTGGTTTGAAAAGGATTCAAAATATGGCGGCGCGGATAAAGCCGGTCATTTTTGGTCGACGTATGCCCTTGCCGATGCCTTTACTGGTCTGTACAAGCATTGGGGCTATGACAGAAAAGTAGCTGGCCGCTACGGCGTGTTTTCGTCTTGGGCCGTGCAGACAATTATGGAGCTTGATGATGGAACCAGCGAAACCCAGGGATTTGACTGGGGCGATATGACCATGAATACGCTGGGGGCATTAACCAGCATGTTCATGGAGCAGTATCCAGAACTGGATCGCAAGATAGATTTTCGTGTTGAATATGCCTTGAATGTTCCTGTGCAGGGGATTTTTGATGATTATTCGAATATGTACTATGCCTTAGTTGTAAAACTTGATGGTTTTGATCAGCTACAGCATTCCTGGCTGCAATGGGCGGAACTGCATGCAGGATACTGTACCCAGGGGTATGACACATCTGAAGTGGAGAAGGAACGCCGCGTTTATTTTGGGATATCCTTTAATTTCTCCCGGCTCCTCCATCAGCATAATTACCACAAGACAGGAAAGGTGCTGGAGTATCTTCAGGTTCCCTATACGGTCCCGAAAATTTTTGGGAAGCCGGGGTAAGGAGTGCTCCCTGCAGCCCCTGTAAAAAATAATCAGAAAATCGATTCATGCAAGATCAGTGTGGAAAGGGAAATAATGCCGATCAGCTCGCCGTTTTCCTCTACTGGAACCCTGCTCAGACCGGCATTATGGAGCAATCGGGCCACATAGCGAATATCCATATCCGGTGGTACCGTGATGACTGGCTTGGTCATCACTTCAAAGACATTGACATCTTTTGCTGATCGCTCCGGGACCAGTACGCCTTCCACCAGATCCCGGATAGAAATAATGGCCCAGGCGTCATCGGCATTCCTTTTTTCCACCAGCAGGTGGGTGTGATGTTCGGCCCGCATCTTATCTACTGCTTCACTGACCGTGGCCATCCCGTCAATGGTGACCAGTTTTGTCCGCATTACATCCCGTGCTCGAATGATTGCTCCTTCAGTTGCCATGATTTTCTCTCTTCTTTATTTCTCAACGTTGTTTATTGGCGTTGTTTCTAAAAATACTGATCCTGTATTTTTTCCTTAATGATACTCAGCTGGCTATCCAGTCCCACAACCTGTTCCACAGGCAGAACAAAGGCCATGCCTGTTCCGGGTTTTTTAAATTCTCCAGCTTCGACAATGGCATCCAAAATTCCTTGGACTAGATGCTCCTCAATCAGCATCATGATGATATCAGTCTGCGGTTCCAAGGTCAGCCCGAAAAAGGTTTTGGCCTCGTGACAGCCTGTGCCCCGACCCGAAAGGATAGTGGCCCCGGTGGCCCCAGCTTCCTTGGCCGCATCCACCACCTTGTCCGTGTGGTCCGGTTTTACCGAGGCGATAATCGTTTTAAACAGCATGTTCGTTCTCCTTATTCTCCTTATTTTCTTTCTTTCTTCGCCTTGCGGTCATCCACTGTCCGAATTGGGCATAACCGAGTACTGTGATGATCGGACACAGGCTGGCAAAGGCGATCAGCCCAAAGCCATCCAGGGCAGGATTACGACCCGGTACCGTGGAGGCCAGCCCCAGCCCCAGAGCGGCGACCAAGGGCACAGTCACTGTGGAGGTGGTTACTCCGCCCGAGTCATAGGCCAGGGGGATAATATTTTTCGGGGCAAAGACGGTCTGAATAATGACAATGACATAACCAGTCAGAATATACATGTACAGCGGAGTGCCGCTGACAATACGGAAGGTGCCCAAGCTGATGCCAAAGGCTACGCCGACCGCTACAGTGATGCGTAATCCCCATTGGCTGATGGTTCCGCCGGAGACTTCGTTGGCCTTATAGGCAACCGCGATCAATGAGGGTTCAGCTATGGTGGTGGCAAAGCCGATCATGGCGGCGAAAAGATAAATCCAGCCATAGGCCAGCCAGTCCGGTGTTGCTGGCATGGTCTCTAAACCGTAGAGAAACTGCGAGTCGGAAAGCTGGGTCGCCATCATTCTTCCCAAAGGAAACAGGGCTTTTTCTAGGCCGATGAGAAAGAGGGACAGGCCGAGCACCACATATATTCCGCCGAGAATGAGTCGTTTGGGCTGAGGAACAGGTTGTCGGATGACCAGAAGCTGGAAACCGATAATCAAACCGACAATCGGGGTGACATCCCGCAGGGTGAGAAGGAGAATGTCTGCAAAATCTGCTAAAAAATCCATAGGCGATCCCTCTCAGTGAAAAACCAGCAAACCATAGCCCATGACAAAAATCATGGGCAGGAGGGAGGCAAAGGCGATAAGGCCGAAGCCGTCTAGCATGGGATTACGGCCCCGAATAATAGAGGCCAAGCCCACCCCGAGAGCCGCTACCAGAGGCACAGTGATGGTGGAGGTGGTGACGCCGCCCGCATCATAAGCTAGGCCGATAATTTCCTTGGGTGCGATCATGGTCATCAGCATGACCAAGGCATATCCACCAATGATCAGATAATGAACCGGCCAGCCCCGCAAGATACGCAACACCCCTATGAGGATGGCAAGCCCTACGGAAAAGGCTACGGAGAGCCGTAGTCCCAGCGCATATTGCTGCATGGCCTTTTCACCTGAATCCAGCAGGCCAGCCTGAGCAGCGATCTCTGCCGCCTCATCTGCTACTGCAATGAGGGCAGGTTCTGCCACAGTGGTGGCAAAGCCCAAGGCAAAGGCAAAAACCAACAGCCAGAGCAGACTGCCTTTCCGGGCCAAGGCCTGAGCCAGACTTTCGCCGATGGGAAAAAGACCCATTTCCAAGCCCTGAATGAAGAGAGCGAGGCCGACAACCACTAGCGCACCCCCGAACAGGACCTCGGCAAGATTAGGCAGGGGTTGCCGCAAGACAATCAGCTGGAAAAAGCCGATGACCAAGATGATGGGCAGCAGGTCAGCAAAGGCGGACCAGAGTTTTTTCAGGGAGGTCAGGAGCATTTTTTTTCAGTACATTGCTGTGGTCTGGTAAAAACAGAATGGTACAGGTATATAGGGGTGCGACATGGAGCTTCCTCATGATGCAAGGAAATTGATAATCAAAAATACCTTGCTGTTGCAGTCGTGTCAAGTCTCTCTCGTGCTTTGTCTTTTACGAAGAGCTGCTGACTTCAGCTTGACAGGCTGATACGGTCTTTGGTATGTAAAAAGATTCATAAATTCGCTGCATAAAATCACCGACCTTTTAAGGATACCCAATGAAAAAGAAGAATATGCCTCTCTGCGATTATCTCTACGTGGACACCAAGAAAATTCTTTCCGTGTACAATCAACTGACTGGAGCTATTGTCTCTGCCGGAGATTCCACCTATGCAACCGTCAGTCCAGCGGAAAATAAGAAAAAATACGATTTCAAGATATTTAAAAGCGATTCCGGTGGCGCGGCCCAAGAAGGGCAGGGGCCACAAGAGCAGATCAAGCCTCACCACACCTTGTTTCAGGAACTGGAAGAGGAGCTGGTTAGTCAGGGGCATCTTGTTGATTTATCGGGAAAGAATATGGCTGAGAAGATACAGGATAAAGACTTCAGGAAGACCTTGAAAAATACCTTCTGTGTCAAGGTAACAGGGCGATGCGTTATTGAGCATTATGAGCGAATGAAGAAAATTTCTGATTCGTTTCCAGACATTGCGGCCCTTATTAATCAGAGCAATAAGGCGGCAGTGAAAAGCACGGACGCCTACAAAGAGCTTATGGCGCAGATCAAGGCCAGAGAAGCGGAGATCGCAAAGATAAAAGACAGAAACGCCCGCAATATCCAGCAGGCTCCACTCAAGGAACAGAAGAAAAAGTTGGCGGATTTGTTGGAAAACTACACCAAGGCCGGAGTTGTTGAACAGTGGATTCTGGATGGGCTCAAGACCTGGATTGATACTTTTATTCCGGGCATCATCAACCTGCGGATTTATCCTTCCCAAGAACATATGGCCGTGCAGGTTTTCGGGCATCTGAAGCAGGAAAACTTCTTTGATATGGATGTCTCTGCCTTTCACTTCACCTACGGTTCTATTCCGACCGAAGAGCTGACCATGCTCGGTATTGTCAGCTCGGTGCCCAACCCAGAGGATACGACCTTTAATCCCCATCAGGAGTTTTTGGCTGGAGATTTATCGAGCAAGGAAGCGGTGGAACGCGGGTTTCGTAGTGTCTTTCGTGGGTTTGAAGGGTTTGAGCAGATGGTGCGGACGTGTCGGTATCCGAGGGTGTTGGTGTCTCCGTTGTTGGTGTATCGGGAGATGGGGGGAAAGAGATAGTTTTTTCAGCGGGGCAGGTGCTGTTTCTTGTGTCCTTTTTCTGTCAACAGAGATCTAGTGAGGTTGTATGACCTTTTTAACCGAATTCCTGCTCTACGTCGCCCTATATCGCCTGACCGTGCTCGCCATCGGTGCGCTTTCCATTTATCTGGGATTTCGTTTGTTTCATCGTTCATCTGATCGTCATGAGCGCGGGGCGGAGACAGCCTCGGCTGAGGTCGAAGCAGGCAGCTTCAAAGCGAGCATGCATAATTTCTGGCCCGGTGTCTATTTTGCTCTGTTCGGGACTGCCCTGATCGGGCTTATGCTGTGGCAGGGCGCACCGCAGTTGACCTTGCAGGATATTCGGGAAACTAGTGCGACGGGCACGAAAACAACGAGCATGATGAACATGCGTTCCGGTACAGCTGGTTATTTTGACGGCGAGTTGACTTCGGCTGGGTCGAAGAAGCTGCTTGGTGTTGATCAGGAATGGGCAAGACTGGATAAACCCGGTGTGATTGGGGCGGAAGCAGCAGAGCCCTTGGCTAATATCTCATCGATTGGTCAATAAAAAGTGTATATAATTAATTGACTAAACATAAACAAATCATAACGTTATAAGAGATGCCGGTATTTTGACCGTATTTGCAGAGATGTCCTTTAAGCGCTATATTGGGCCAGATAATAAGTATTCCTAAACAGGAAACTTCTCAACAGCCTATTTTCACAAGCAATCATCCAATATGTTGATTTCACTTACTAAGATTTCAAGGTGTTGTTTTTTCATGTAAAACAATTAATTCAATTACTAGATTATTAACCAATCGGTGAGTAATATTGCCCGGATTTGGCAGAAAGAAGGGCGTATAGGTGAAGCCTTGGCTATGGCGAGATTGGCGTCACGGTACAGCAATCAGGCTGAAATTTTGGCGTTATTTGCCGAGTTGCTGGAGGTGAACGGTGACTTGCAAAAAGCTATAAAGGTGATGCAGGTGGTTGTCCGAGGTGATGCATTGTATGCGGACAGGTTGAGAGAGATGCAAAACCGTCTTGATACGCAGGAGTGATACGGGCAATGAATTGGCTGCGAAAAATCGGGTGCTCAAGTTATTTTTTGTTTTGTTCAGGCCCGTGACATGCTTTTCCAGCCAGTGGATTAATCGGTTAATTTTACGACAGAAAAAAATGGACATTTGAAATTTTTCTTGTACCAATGTGATAAATAACGATTTGTCATTGGTAGCCAAGGAAGATGGAAGATGTTGAGTACAGCGAAAAGTGCATGGTGTACGGTCCCGGTCTTTAACAACGGTCGGAAGATAAGCAGGGAACTGCAATATATTCTATGGGAACATGCGTCACAGCACCCAGAATGTACAAGTTCAGCCATTTTGCAAAACATCAAGGCTGAATACGGAAATTTTAACATAACCACCCGTCATGTCAACCGACTTAGGCAGGAATGGGGGGTAAGCAGAAAGAAAGGACGCCCTTGTGGTCGGCGACTGCTGAATGCTCCCGGCGGGGAGTTCGTCAAGCTGACACCCAACCTTCCTTTTGTCGGGGTGTGCATACTGGACGCTTTCGTGGAGCAGAACGGAATAATTGAGCAGGTTGCCACTGCAATTCAAATAAAAATAGCTTGTTACAAAAAGGAGAACCCTGAAGAAACTTTTCCGTTATTATACCATAAAAAACAAACAATTATAACGCGTTTCAAGGCTCTTTTTTACGCAGCCTTTTTTGGTATCGGTAAGCTGACTGAATATGATGTCAAGGAGCATGGGCTTGAAGCGTTAATCGGTCGTGGATATCAAAATAATACCCTCCGGCAATTTCTCGGAGAACTCGAACGTATTGATGCGGCTGACATTTTGATATCCTTGCTTACTTCCTCGAATCAAGGACAGCTAGGCTATATCGACGGCCACATGATCCCCTTTTGGACCGGTGCGAAAATGCACAAGGGAAAGATAACCATGCTGGGACGCATTATGCCGGGCTCCAACGCGATAGTGGCCCACAATGAACAAGGGCAGGCAATATTTATGGATTATTATCCACCTGATATTCGCATGCCCGCTATGATACTGGAATACTGCGAAAAGATAGTGAACGCAACGGGTATCCGCAGTTTCGTTATTGACAGAGAGATCAATTCCGTAAAGATAGCGAGAGAATTCAAGAACAGGGACTGGGGCTTACTATCCATGTTGGACAGCAACGAATACAAAGCCCTTTCGGACTGGGACACGGAGTGTATATGTGAGTATGAATCAGGAGATCGTTTATATACAGGGAGATGGGCTACTCCGCGAGAGGATGATCCCAGGATATTTGTAATTTTGGAGGCCGATGAACGTTTATTGGTCTACTGGGGAACCCCCAAGCTTCAGGAGTCCCTGCCACCGGTTGAATGGCCCGAAGTTTATTCCAGACGCACTGAGATTCAGGAGAATAGCTTTAAAAGAATGATTAATAACGGTGCTTTGAATGTAAATTTCGGAATAAAGAAGATCGTTGGACCGGACCGTCATAAGGAAAGGAAGGTAAAAGTACTTAAAGATAGGGCAGTAAAAGTCGGACAAAAAATAGAAAACAAGAAAAATGAGCTCGCTAAACAGAAAGAAAAAGTAGCTGAATCAAAGCAGAAAAAACATAAAAAGCGACTCGAACAAAGAAAGAACAAGCGACATGATATAGAAAATGATTTAAGACAGATAGAGGAAAAAGAACGTAAGATCAAGGAAGGTATAGAATCTCTTGGCCCTGTTAAAGAACGATCAGATCGAGATTTTCGAAAGCAGAAGATCATGACCTTCAGGACTCTCCTAATGGAGAATCTTTTAATGGCTTTTATTCGTCTTTTCAATGACAAACTGGATCAAAAAATAGGCACTGACACACTCATGTCAATTTTTTTCAGGCGAAGTGGGAGTTGCATGGAAACTGCATCGGAAATCACCTACGAACTGAATACAATTGGCTTGTCATCTCATTATAAAAAAGTGCTGGGTGATATAACATCTGAATTAACAGCTATGGGGATACAACGTCACGGCAAGCTGATTAGCGTGAGGCTGAGAGAAGCCCCAACCTAAGTGCTGTTGCGTTATTGTGCCCTATGTCCATTTTACAGAAAGGCTGTCAGGGGCCTGTTGTTTCTTGTCCCTTCTTTGTCTTTCGGCTGTTGGTACAGCGGTCGGACAGGAAGCGGCGGGGTTTGGACGTTATTATGCCTTGGTGATCGGGAACCAGAATTATAGCCATTTGGGTACATTGCATACCCCCTTAGCCGATGCCCAAAAAATAGCTGAGATTTTAAAAGGCCAATACCGTTTTGATGATGTTGATTTATTGCTGGATGCAAGCAGAAAAGAAATCATGGAGGCTGTATCGAAATGGTGTGTAAGGGTAAATAGAAAAGAGGATAATCTCCTGATTTATTATGCCGGGCACGGAGACCTTGATCCCGAAACCGGTCTCGGATACTGGCAGCCGGTGGAGGCGAAAAAGCAGGATAGCGATTGGATTCCGACTTTTTGGATTACCAGTAAGCTCAAGGCTATTCCGGCGCGACATGTTTTGGTGGTGGCGGATTCCTGTTATTCCGGCAGTCTGCTGACCCGAGAATTGAATATGCAACCGCCGATTGATAAGGAGTGGGGGGAGTGGTTTATACGAATGCAGAAAAAACGTTCCTTCACCGCTTTAACATCAGGGGGGGAGGAGCCGGTTCGCGATACAGGAGGCGGGAAACATTCGGTCTTTGCTAAAGTATTTATCGAAGCTCTGCAAAAAAATAAAGGAATACTGGATGGCACCAGCCTTTTTGGTCAAGTGAAGAAACGAGTTGTTATAAATGCGGCGCAGACTCCTCAGTATGGTTATGTGCAAACAGCGAGTAGCGGGCCGGGAAGTTTTCATGAACGAGGTGATTTTCTTTTAGTGCCTTGGGAAATTCGCAGAAAAGGTTTGCTGCCTGCCGGGCAGAACGGACTGACGGAGGATCTGTT
Source organism: Candidatus Electrothrix laxa (assembly GCA_942492895.1). Taxonomy (GTDB): domain Bacteria; phylum Desulfobacterota; class Desulfobulbia; order Desulfobulbales; family Desulfobulbaceae; genus Electrothrix; species Electrothrix laxa. The sequence goes on along the minus strand of OW818652.1, from coordinate 1,506,749 downwards.
TCGAGGAGCACCGCCTGCTATTCAGCCTGTCGGAGCAGAGTACAAGGCGATTAAGGATGTACGTATTCGTCGTTGGCCGCAGTTTACTTCGCAGCATGTCGGTATGCTGAAAAAAGGTAATGCGGTTTGGGTGGTTGGTAAGGTTGAGGAACAGCCCTGGTATTTGGTGGATCACGGGAAACGGCAGCAGTATCAGGGGTATATTTATTCGTCTTCCTTGCAAAAAAAGACTGATTTCAAGGTGGTTACCAGGGAGAGGATTACTGTTGCCGCAGCAGCAAGAAATGAGTCTCCTGCGCCTGAGGTTTCGGCACAGGGTAAAACCATGGCCGACCCGATCACCGGTATGCAGTTTGTCTCTGTTCCCAAGGGATGTTTTCAGATGGGATCGCCGCCAGATGAAAAAGGCCGTTTTGATGACGAAGGCCCGGTGCGTGAGGTCTGTGTGGATGGCTTCTGGATGGGGAAATATGAAGTCACCCAGGGGCAGTGGCAAAAGATTATGACCGATAATCCGGCCAAGTTTCAAAAGGGTGATAAGTATCCGGTGGAAAGTGTATCTTGGGAGGATGCGCAGAAGTTCATTATCAAGCTGAATAAGAAATCCGGGAAGGAATATCGTTTGCCCACCGAGGCGGAATGGGAATATGCTGCTCGTGCGGGTACGAAAACGTCTCGACATTGGGGCGATGATATTTCCTGTGATAAGGCGATGTATGATAATTACTCGGAAACAGCTAATTGCGCCAAGTCTGTCCGAAAACGAGGGCTTAAGAATGGTTCCACTGCACCGGTGGGAAGTTATTCCTCAAATCAGTTCGGGCTTCATGATATGCTGGGTAATGTTTATGAGTGGTGCGCAGATTGGTATGGTGACTACTCTTCAAGTTTGCAGACGAATCCAGTTGGTCCTTTTTCTGGTTCCGACCGTGTTATGCGGGGCGGTTCGTGGGGCGGCGACGGCAGGGACGTCCGTTCCGCCTACCGTCGCCACGACTCGCCTGTTAACCGCGGCCAGAGGGGCGGTTTCCGCCTTGTCTTAGGTCAGTAAGTAACGCAGGGCGGAGGGCTGGCACGGAGGCATGGCAAGGCCGTTGCCCCGTCGCGGAGCAGGGGCACGAGCCGCAGCCTGCCTTCGGGTCACGCTCGGAGCTGGGGTTTGGGGCGTAGGCGATTTTTTTTGCCCCAACGGGGCTGTGTTTAACCAGCCGAGGGTAACACCCTGGGAAATCTTGGATAACTAAACACACTTCAGGTTCATTGAGAGTTGGCTATGGTTCTTGTACCCCTGTCGCGGCATTGTGGCGGGGGTATTTTTGTAACTGATCAGCCATTCTGAGTAAAGGTGGCAAAGAGCTGATCGGGTATCAGTTCTGGAATCGAAACCCGATCAGTTTTTTAAACGGTGTTATTTGATTATCATGCCGGAAGACTTTTTTTACCTCGTAACCGGTCACGGAGAAATATTTCCGCTGTCAACCCTGCATCAACTGCTAATATGTAGGAAAAAAGGGTGTAATCAATGAGCAGGCCAGGCGAAAAGCGGGTATTGCGACGGGTTACCGAATTGTTTATTTGTTTTCCGGTACGGTTCGCTTGATTCAGCCTGTAAGAGGTAACCGGCACTGTGCGTACCGCTAAAGGTGAAAGCGATGCAGCTGATGTACTGTTACTTTTAGAAAACGTTCTTGGATGGAATAAGGATTTCATAACACACCTCCCAATATAGGTTATAGGTAAAGTAGGCAACCCGGCTGTCTCCTCCCTGGAGACCCGTGGCTTTCCGACACCGCCTCGCGACGGCTGTGGCTTTATCAACTTTCCGTTTCACCCGGAAAGCAGGGCACCCACTTAGTTTAACTAAGGTTTGCCGTTGTTATGACGCATACAGAACGGTTCAAGCTCGTTCTGTTTTTCCGCCTTATGAAAAGGCGACAGAGAGCTGAAGCAACGTTTTTCTCAATGTTGATGAGGTAAGATCGCCTGCCCCGGTAGGAAAAGCCTTCGGGCACGGGCAGTTGCTCTCTGCTTCAATGTAAAGAGGTATCCTACATTGTGCTAGCTGTTCTGTCAATAAAAAAGTTTAATATCGGTATGTTGTGCGGGATTGGTTATCATTCTCATATTGAAGCGGGGTAACTGAGAATATTATCGACAAAATTTTAAAGCGTTACATGTTTATCCCTTGCCGGTAGAGGAAAATACTCCAGCCCCCAATCACCCGGTGTCACCGGGTCCAACCCGTGAGCCTTTCTGGCCCGATCACAGCGCTCATTCACCACGCCGTCCAGCAGGGATGGCTGAAAATCTCGGCAGACCGAGGCCCGTTGTTCATAAATCGAGCAACAGACACTCTGCCCGATCTCGCCTGTCATGGCAATACATCGGGGCTTCAGTCCCCTGGTACCCTTCATCTGCACCCGGAAGTCGTTCAGTTTTTCAGTTAAGTTATCCGGGACGCCATCTGGTGTGCCGAGTGCTGTTTCCGCCCAGTAAAAAGAGGCTCTATAAAAGGCGCAGCAGGCCCCGCAGGTCAAGCAGGGATTTATTGTTTCTTTTGTGGGATTCAAGGGGAAAACTCGCTCTGTAGAAGGGATGTCAGCATGCGTTCATAATTTCTACGCACATGCAAAATGCCGTGGAGCATATACAGACAGAACAAGCTTGCGTCAACAGTAAAACAACGTATTTATATTTCCAAATCGTTTCCTGAACGTCCTTTCTCATTTATTCCGACCCACATTAAAGAAAGTAAAACATCATTAATGTAAGCTTTTGCTATTCAGGGTTGAAGTAGTCTTTCATAAATGAATAATTTATTACAAAGACAACTCGTCCATCCTGATGTCTCGCCTTGTTATCATATCAATGAAAAACAATGTGTTAACAAGTAAGTTGCTCAGGGATAAAGAAGATGGCACGCTCATTGCTTAATAAGCTGCATAAGAAAACAGCAATATGTCACAATCCATTCAAATAAAGGACTGAGGGGAAGAAAGAGACATGAAGAAGATAGAGGTTATCATCAAACCCTTTAAGCTGGACGACCTGAAAGAAGCACTTAACGAGCTCGGGATCAAAGGCATGACCATCAGCGAGGTTAAGGGATTTGGTCGACAAAAGGGACATACGGAAATCTATCGGGGCGCGGAATACAAGGTTGACTTCATTCCTAAAATAAAAATTGAAATAGTCGTTGCGGCCGCAGATGTGGACAAAGTCATTGAGGCTGTGATTTCCAGCACCCGGACCGGCAAAATCGGCGACGGCAAGATCTTTGTTCTGCCGGTGGAAACCGTATGCAGGATCAGGACGGGTGAGAAAGACAACGAGGCGATATAGACATCGCCAAAAACAGAAGGGCACATGCACTGCTTGACCGATAAAGGAGAAAGAAAATGAACAAAATAACTCTGATTACAGGAATACTGATTACTTTGGCATTGGTACCGACCCTTGTCGGCGCTGTCGACGAATCCGTAGCGAAGGCTGTACAGACGAATCTTGATTATATCTGGAATCTGGTCGTCGGTGCGTTGATCTTTTTTATGAAAAGTCGGAAAACCATATAATTTTTTCTTAAGGATATAGAAATAAGGTGAGAATAATGAAGAAAAAAACGCTGCTGACCGGAGCTCTGCTTGCTCTCTTTCTGTTGCCAACTTTTGCCGGTGCAGGTGATGACCCTACGGCCCAGAGCGTGCAGACCAATCTTGACTACATATGGACCTTGGTCGCTGCTGCTCTTGTTTTCTTTATGCAGGCTGGTTTTGCTATGGTGGAGGCTGGCTTTACCCGTGCCAAGAATGCCATCAATATTATGATGAAGAACCTGATGGACTTCAGCATGGGTTCCCTGTTCTTTTGGGCCATCGGTTTTGGCCTGATGTTCGGTGCCAACGGTACAGGATGGTTTGGCACAGATGGTTTTTTTCTCAGCGACTTCAAGGTTGGTGGTGATCCTTGGGTCCTTGCTTTCTGGATGTTCCAGTGTGTTTTCGCCGCTACGGCCGCAACTATTGTTTCTGGTGCAATGGCTGAGCGCACCAAGTTCACCAGCTATCTGATCTACAGTGCCGCTCTCTGTGCCTTTATCTACCCGGTTTTTGGGAGCTGGGCCTGGGGCAGTCTGTTCCACGGCGGTGGCTGGCTTGAGGGCATGGGTTTTATCGACTTTGCAGGCTCCACAGTGGTCCATTCCATCGGTGGCTGGGCAGCCTTGGCAGGGGCTGTCGTTATCGGTCCCCGTGTAGGAAAATATGGGAAAAATGGTGAGGTAAAGGCTATCCCCGGTCATAACATCCCTATGGCCGCAGTGGGCGTATTCATCCTCTGGCTTGGTTGGTTCGGCTTCAACCCAGGTTCCACCACCGCCGGTATTACTGATACGGCTATGATCTTTGTCAATACCAATCTGGCTGCCTGTGCCGGAGCAGTTGCCGGCATGATCACCTCTTGGGTTATGTTTAAAAAGCCGGACATCAGCATGAGTCTGAACGGTGCCCTAGCCGGGCTGGTGGGTATTACTGCGGGTTGTGCCAATGTTAGTCCGACCAGCTCTATCATTATCGGCGCAATTGCCGGTGTTCTGGTGGTCTTCTCGGTTGTTACCATTGACCGGATGCACATTGATGATCCGGTGGGTGCGGTTTCTGTCCACGGTGTTTGTGGTGCCTGGGGAACCTTGGCAGCGGGTCTGTTCAACATGGACGGCATGACCGCCAAGATCATCATCACTCAGTTGATCGGCATCGGAGCCGCCTTTGCCTGGAGCTTCGGTTGCGCTTTTATCCTGTTCACTGTCATCAAACGCACAGTTGGCCTACGAGTTACCGAAGAAGAAGAGATCGAAGGGCTGGATTACGGCGAGCACGGTTCCCATGCCTATGCCGACTTTATGACCAAGTAAACAAAACACCAATCTGATTGAATGGAAACGGTACGCAACGCTTTTCTCTGGTTCTTGCTTGGGCCGGAGGAAAGTCCTCCCAGTGTGTTCCTAACTGTTCACTGAGCACACCCTCGGTTTTACCGAGGGTGTGCTTTTTTTCTTGTTTCCGGTCCCAACTTACTGCTTCAAGATCCTAAACCCCATTCTCAAATTTCATATCCCCAGTCATATTTTTCCTACCATCAGAAGCAAAGATGGTGTATGGTGTTCTGTTTCTCGCTTAAGGAGATTTTATCCCTAATCTTAAACAGAAAAGCAGCGCAATCCTATGCAGGACGGCATCTGCTTTATCAGTAAATTATAAAGAATTTTTTAAGGAGAACACCATGAAACTTATCCTTCTCGGTGCGCCCGGCGCAGGCAAAGGAACCGTTGCTAAACTTCTGACCGCAATCGACGGTTCTGTACAAATTTCCACCGGCGACATCCTGCGCGGTGCTGTTCAGGCCGGAAGCGACCTGGGAAAAGAGGCTGAAGGCTATATGAAGCGCGGTGATTTGGTTCCTGATTCTCTGATTATGGGCATTATGGGGAAACGTCTCCAGGAAGATGACTGCGCCAACGGTTTCTTGCTGGACGGCTTCCCTCGCACCATTCCCCAAGCCGAGGCTCTGAAAGAGTTGCTCAGCGAATTGGACATCACTCTGGACAAAGCTGTGAATATTGATGTACCCAAGGACATCATCCTGGACCGTCTCTGCACCCGACGCACCTGCGAGAACAGCGATTGTCAGGCCATCTATAATGTGAAATCCAATCCGCCCAAGCAAGAAGGCATCTGCGATAAATGCGGTTCCAAGGCTATTCAGCGCGAGGATGAGACCGAAGAGGCTATCAGTCATCGTTTGGCCACCTACAACGAAAAGACCGCACCGCTGATCGGCTTTTATGAAAAAGAAGGTCTGGTACTTTCTGTTGAGGCCACCTCCAGCGACGCTGTTATCGACGCTGTGAAAAAAGAGCTGAGCCTGTAAGACTTCGTCCAGAAATGACGACCTGTTCTGATGCGGGATTGCAGGGGCGAATCTTGTATTCGCCCTAGGGGCTTGGGGGGCAATAAGGGCGAACATATAGGTTCGCCCATATACCATTTTTCCCTCCCGCATCCCGTAGGGGCGGACCTGTGTGTCCGCCCGGCATAAGAGCTAAGGTATTTCTTGTTGATTCCCTTCATTATTTACCCTTCACCTGATTTATACCCATGAGTAACGCTGCTATTCGGACTGATCTGCCGGAACTGAACCTGCTTCATCGCGGTAAAGTTCGCGATATGTACGAAATCCCCGGTCATGAGGACAAACTGCTCATGATCGCCACCGACAGAATCTCTGCCTATGACGTGGTGATGGATGATCCCATTATCGACAAGGGCAAGGTACTGACCCAGATCTCCTTATTCTGGTTTGACCTGCTGGCCGACATTGTACCCAACCACCTGATCTCCGCTGAGGTTGATCAGTACCCAGAGGTTTGCCACCAATATCGAGATGAGCTAGAAGGCCGTTCCATGCTAGTGCGCCGAACCAAGGTCGTCCCTATTGAATGCATTGTTCGGGGCTATCTTTCCGGTTCTTTTTGGGCAGCCTATAAGAAAAATACCACGGTCTGCGGTTTTGCCCTGCCTGAAGGTATGCAGGAGTCTGATAAATTTCCCCAGCCGCTCTTTACTCCGTCCACCAAGGCGGAACAGGGACTGCACGACGAGAATATCTCGGTGGCCCAGATGGAAGAAATCATCGGCAAGGACGTTGCGGATAAGATGGCGGATATTAGCATTCGACTGTACGAGAAGGCTTCGGAATATGCCCGCACCAAGGGAATCATCATTGCGGACACCAAGTTCGAACTCGGCATGGTCGATGGCGAGCTGATCCTGATTGATGAGGTACTGACCCCGGATTCTTCCCGGTTCTGGCCTATGGATGAGTATACACCAGGCCAGGGGCAGCCCAGCTTTGACAAACAGTTCCTGCGGGATTATCTTTCCTCGCTGGATTGGGGCAAACAGCCGCCCCCTCCGCCACTGCCAGCGGAAATTACGGAAAAAACCGCTGCTCGTTATAAAGAGGCCCAGGAGCGACTGACGCTCTGAGTTTCTTCGTGTTAATCAAGTAAGAGTAGGGTGGGCAAGAGACACAAGCCCATCCTGCCAGAAGGTCGATCCCCGCTCGTCATACCAAGCCAAAAGCCCCCTCAGTTTTGCCCACCCTATAGAAATTCATTCAGTGTGTGTAGTCGAGAATAAGAATTTCCGGCCCCAGTTTTTTAACAACCGCCTTTCGTATTAATGCATAATGCGGACAGGCCATGCCGAGCGGCTTGCCATCACTGATGCAGGAGGCAAAGGCAATAGCCTCTGCGCCCCGGTCAACCATGACTTTGGCCCGCGCCACGGCCCGCTTACCCGGACAACCGCCGCAACTCACAAAACCGACAATCTCTGCCGGGCCAAGGGGCTCAAACCCCAGCTCACCCATTGGCGCGATAAGGAAATCCGTGGTTCCCGGACAGATGTCCTCTGTTTGCTGACAGCGAATAATGCCAACTTTTTTCACATGCTTCTCCTGTTGTTTTGAGATACTCTTCTTTGCTTGCCGTAATAAAAGCAGGTTTGAACGAGAACTATTGCCCATGCTTCCAGACAGGTTATTCTGTTTACTTCTTCCCATGTGCCGCATCATGCGGACCAAGGATGACAAACTTAATTGTCTCATCCGCAGTTTCATCACAATCAGCGCAAGCGACGTGAATATCATTATGCGCATAGCGGGAACATATGTCAAGCACGAGAAAAAAGGCAGGCCCCATCGTGGGGTTAAGGCAAAGCCCCCCTTAATTTTCCGGCATTCCGGTTTATCGAAAAGATGCCGCCGCCGGAAGGGCACCACTGGGATGACATGAGGTTTCCGCACCCGGTGTTGAAGCACCGGGCTATTGAAGCAGGCGTCTTTTCCATTTTTCAGGGTGTTGAGATGTGTGAAAAACACTGTAAACTGTTACCGTGTTCTTTCTGTACTCGTAAAATATCGCGTAGGGGAATCGCCTGAGCAGTACTCTTCGGCAGTCTCCCGTTACTTTGGCATGCAGTTCAGGCAGGCGACAAATATAATGTACTCCTGCTTCGACACAACCGAGAAATTCCTCACCTAAACCGATTCTTCTGTCCTCATACCATTGATAGGCGTCCTCAATATCCAGCTCAACTTCCGGAGCAAAAAACAAGCTCAACGGCCATGATGTCCCCTGACCCTTGCCTTTATATTCTCCCATGTTAGAGAGGAGGCAGGGTCGTTCATTAAATTTTCTCGGCGGCGGTCCAGTTCCTTAGCCTGCCATTCATGGATCGGCACATCAGATGGTTCAGCGGCAAGATCATCCCAGAGATCTTCCACAAGCTGAAGTTTTTCCGAAGGGCTCAGGTTAAAAATGGATTCCGTGTTCATAGTCACCTCATTATTGATCTTTGCGGATTGTCAAAAGCACATTGCTACTTTCTCAGTATAATGCGGTTATGCGATATAATCAATTCAATCGGATCACTCTGCCTGCCGCAATATTTTCTGGCATTGCGGTTTATCGAAAAGATGCCGTCGCCGGAAGGTCAGCACCGGGATGAGATGAGGTTTCCGCACCCGATGTTGAAACACCGGGCTATGGGCGGCACCCTCCTACACCGTCGCCTGTTCGACAGCTTTTGATTCCAGATAGAGCGTATCGGGGCAGAAATCCTGCTCATGCGGCCAGACCACAGTCCCTTCCGAGACAACCGCCTTGCTGAAGTATCGTTTATCCTGAAGCTCCTTAAAGACCCCGATATGCAGATAAGGTTCACAGCTGAACCGTCTGATCTCATCGTTGGTGAACTGTAGCGCCAGAAAAGGAAAATCAATCTCAACTATCTTGTTTACACGAGGATTCATTGTATTCACCGCAGAGGTTCAATCTTGTACGGCTGCTCACCGGATACAGCCAACTCCCAGTCGGCCATGAGTTCATCTTTGTGCAGTTCAATCCAAGCCTGAAGCAGCTTCATTTTGTTGCCGGGAAGTTCTCCTTCAAGGATTTCGCCGTCCGGCAGGGCGATAACGGTTTCTTCTCCCTGATATTTGACATGGATATGCGGCAGCTTATGCTGATTATTGTCCATGTAATACATGTAGACGATGATGCCGTAAAACATTGATATCGAAGGCATGTTGATCTCCCGTATGCGCTGTGGTTTTTCTGGTAATAGAGTACAGGATGTTATTGCTGAATAATACCGGAAATTTTATCGAGACGCATCCATATTCCGTCGGGACGCAAGATCATCCCCAAGGGGCGCGGGGCAATCCTGGAGCATACCATCCAGATAGTACAGCGAGTACCATACTAATGGAACAGCGAGTACCATACTAATGGAACGGCGAGTACCATACTAATGGAACAGCGGGTACCATACTAATGGAACAGCGGGTACCATACTAATGGTACCGTCAGTACCATACAGATGACAGGGGCAGTACCATCTACGTAGAAGGCTCCTTTCTCAGCAGGTGGGGGCAAAGCCCCATACGCATCAAGCTAAGGACTGACCTGCCTGAAAAAATCCTTATTCGGCAGGGGTTTAAGTTTTCGTCTCTTGCAATCGGCTGGCCCCTACTGTCAATAAAAACAGATATTTAACTTTTTAGCTTGATGCATATGGGCAAAGCCCCCCCCCTTAATATTCTGCCTATTCTACCGGGCTTTATTTTTTTAAAGGTTTAGGTAGTGGTGGAATCATTCCTTTGTTTTCTACAGGCAATGAACCACGTATTTCAACGTTAAATGGTTTTCCTTCGGTTTCCCTGCCTATTGCAGTTAGAATCTCTCCAAAAATGCCACGGTGTGTTGACGCATTAAAATCATATTTATCGTCAAATGATTTGACCGTCCCCTTGAACCCCCAATTAACGCCGCCATCTTTAGATTTTTTTACTGTAAGTTCTCCTTGCAAACGCAGAGTAACATTTCCAAGAGCGAGATTGTCTTTACCCTTTGTTCTAAATGATTTCTTATCGTCTATATTTACAGTTACGCTATCATTTGATCCTTTCAAGTTTTTGATAGCATTCCTAAGATGATTCTTGTACCCCTTAAAATCTTTTGGTGAGATATTATTTAACCCATTAAGCTTTTCTGTTTTTATTCTTACTGACACCCCACTTCCCTTCTTGTAATGATCATAAAAATCTAAGTAGGTAAGCTGTTGACCATCATGGGTTTCAAGTTCGCGCCCGTCTGGATCAATATAATTGATTGGATTATTTCCCGTATAAGTATAAAGACCAAGATTTGGGCTATAAAAAACACCACCCATCCCCGGCAATTTCTTATCCTTCTCCTTGTCCCCGCTCGGCAGATAATCCCCCAAAATCGGATCAGCCGATTGCCACACACTCGTCCTCGGATCATAATACCGCCCACCAAAGAAATACAACCCGGTCTCCTCATCCAGCTCCTTAGCCGTAAAATGATACGGCGTCCTCTGGGTATTGGTGGATTCCTCAATCCAGGTCTCACCAAAGGGAAAGTTCTCCAGATGCTGATACAGCTCACCGTCCGCATCGGAGATAAAGGTGCTGCTGCCGAGATGGTCAGGATGGTAGTAGTAGATGTCCTTCTCATAGACAACAGTACCGTTACCAGCCGAACCGCCCCCTGACCCTCCCCCGTTATTCCCGTTGCTGTGCCCCACCGCCTTGCCGGACGGATCACTGTTGCCCGGATGGGTTGCATCCCCCGGTGTGGTGACATTCTCCTGCCCCTTGACCAGCTTGGTCACAATCCTGCCTGTGCCGACAAAGACATGCTTGCTGCCCACTTCACGATTGCGAACGCTGTAGAACTGATTCACATACACGGTCTCGCCCTGCGGCCCGGACTTGATAACCCGTTCGCCCGCATCGTTATAGGCGTAGGTCATGCTGTGACCGTTATCCTTGATCTCCTGAATCCGATTCTCCTCGTCCCAGACTATGGTACGGCGGGTGCCGTTGTCATCACTCTCCCAGCCGGTCTGGTTACCGTTGGCATCGTAGCTGTAGGCCCGTTCGCCGATCTGGGTGGGCGCATGGGGCTGCGAGCCGGTGTAGGCGTAGTTATAATCGTAGGTGGTTTTTTTCTGAGTGATCGAACTGTTGCCGGGCGTGGTGCGGATATCCTGCTGGCTCTTGCTGATAATATTATGGATGCTGTTATACTGCATAGCCAGGGTGTAGCTGTACGTGGTATTAGGTTTCTGCTCCAGCTGACCAGTGGACCCTGTCAGGCGGTAGAGATCATCATACTCGAAGCCGTACTCGGTTTTTCCCCCGAATTCATTGGGCTTGCTCACGGCTGCGCTATTATCCAGGCCCATGATATTGCCCACCGAATCATAGTCATAGGACAGATCCATGAACTCCCGGCCCGCTGCCTTGGCCGTGAGGGTGGACAGTCTGCGGTTGAGGGAATTATACTCGTATTCAGTCTCAGCCCCGTTGCCTTGGCGCATGAAAACCCGCTGCTCGAACTTATCATAGGTCAGGGCCGAAAGGTAGGAGTAGTCATACTCTCCTTTCACGCCAGAGACCGACTTAGCCAGCCCGCCGGAGTTGTACGAGTAGGTCAGCACCTCGCTGTCCGGGTAGATAAGCTCACGCAGGCGGTTATAGGTGTCGTAGGTGTACTCGGTGATATAGATCTCTGGTGAGTTGTCCGCTTTCCCCTCGGTCTCCGAGTTCACATATTTGATAGTCTTGACGGTCTCTCCCAAGGGGCCGTAAAATCGTTCCTCGCTGCCCGACTCATCCTCCACCGTGACAATGCGGTCAGCCCGGTTGGAGTCCGCGCCCGGTTCCCCGTAGGTATAGCTGATATTATTGTCGGTAGAGTCAGGATAACTGATTCCGTCCAGCCGGTTATAGCTGTAGTCGTAGGCTATGGCTTTGCCTGCGGCCCGCAGGTTGGCCGTGATTTTTTCCACCAGATTGGAGGCCGGATCAAAGACATACTCGGTCAGGCCCGCATCCGGGGAATCAATCTGCGTACGGCGGCCCATAAGGTCATAGCTCACCTCGGTGAGGTTTTCCTTGTCATCCTTGACCTGGACAATCTGGCCCAGCGGGTCATAGGAATAGCTGGTCCAGATGGTATCGTCATTATTGAACTCTTTTACTGCTGTGATATGCCCGCCCACATCCTTGAAGGTCTCCTTGGAATTGCCCTTGGCATCCGTGACCTTGGTATGAAAACGGGTGGCGTTGTCGCGGTCCGTGCCAAAGCCGTAGGCAAAGCTGGTGCTGCTGTTATCCGGGATAATGGTCTCCAGAACCCGGTCCAGCACATCGTATCGGGTTTCAGTGGGTTGGATGCTGTCAAAGTCCGAGTTAAATGTCCCCTGATTACCCGTATTCTCGGTCACGGGATAGTACTGTTCAATAACCCTGCCGACAAAATCAAAGGTCTTCCGACCGGAAACGATCATCTTGTCTTTGGTGTTGTCGTTGCCAGTGCTGACCGTCCCGTCCTTCTTGGTCTGGAGATCCCGCTTCAGGCCGTCCATAAACATGGCCGTTTCCAGCGGATCGCTTTGCTGCTGATAGTTATCATAATGTTGGGTCAGTGCCCAGGGTACTGTGGCCTCCGGGTAATAGGAAAAAGTTATGGTTTCCCTGCCTGTGCCCTGCTGATACGGCCCGGTGATACCGGCGACCCGGCCCACGCTGTCATGGCGATAGGTGATGGATTGGTTGTTCAGATCTGTGGATTCAGTAATTTCACCCCATTTCAGATCATAATCTGCTGAGGAACTGTAACCAAAGCTGTCTTTAACCCCGGTGACATAGGTATTGACCTCAGAATCATAGGTGTAGCTCATCACATAGCGCTGACTCTTCTTATTGGCCGGACCTTTCCTGCTGGTGATATTACCGTATTGATCATACTCCAGATCATGCTCTGCGGTGGCGCTGCCCGAAGACAGGCGCACCTGTGTTATATTGCCGGTGCCGCTTGCAATAGTGGCCTCGCGTTGACGATATAATGTGCCGTTACTCCTGACCTCAATCTTATTCGCCTTGCCGACGATATAATTGGTCAGATCGCTGTGGTATTCAATGGCAGATTCCACATCATCAGCTGAGCCAGTATCGGCAGCATCAAAGAAATGGGTCACGTTGCCCAGAGAATCGTATTCAAAGGTCTGATAGGTGCTGATGCCTACTTCTTCCTCTCCTTCGTAAAATTTCTTATCCGTGCGGATCATTTCTGGAAAGACCGTGGCAGTCAGGCTGTCCTTGAACTCATCCTCCAGAATCGTGCTGCTGTCCACGTCGCGGAGCTGGTAGCTGTTTTGGGTTTCGAGATATTTCTTTCCTTCACCGTCCTGCACGATCTCGGAGACCAACAGCCCCTTTTCATAATAATTGCGGTTAAAAAAGGTCTGCACGGTACTGCGATAAACGGAATCATCAGTGGCGTTGCGCTGTTCCGTGGTCACGGTGGCATAGCCAAAGAATTCGCGTTCCTGGCGGTGGTGAAAACCGTCCTCGTAGCTATAGGTGGTCACCAAGGTGTCCACACCGTCCCCGCTAAAGCCATCCTGAACCTCAACCTTGGTTAGGTTCCAGCGGCTTTGGGGCAGCTGGTAGGTGTTGCCGTCCCGCTGGTACTCCAGAGTGAAGCTCGCGCCCAGTGGGCGATCCACCTGCTTAAGCAGATTGGTTCTGCCGATCTGGTTACGCCGGACTTCGATCATATTATCTTTTTCCGAGCTGAGGTGGTCAGCATAGCCGTCACCGTCAATGTCCATGAGGGATACTTCGGGTCTGCTCATACCCTTGCTGGCATCGGCACCGGGATTGATGACAAGGTAAATAACAGGTTGTACAGGAGGCATGGGAATTGCGATTGTAAAGTAAAGCCCTCCGTTTTGCCCGAAGCTTACATTCTCTGAAAAATTATCTGCACCAGGATACGTTATTTCGACAAAATCGTTACCGGTATTCAGGGCCACACCGCTTTCGCGGACATAATCAGCAAGACCGTCTCCATTAATATCAATCCATGCCAATTCCGGGACACTGTCATTTTCTGATAAACCTATACCGCCACCAAAGTCATAAATACCACCATTATAACTCATTGATGCGCCAAGACTCACACTGGTATTTTTGTTTTCACCGGCCTTGACAGAACCCCATGTTTCTTTTTCTGCAAATCTGTAGCCTAAATTAAGAGCTACCTGCCCATCGTTATAGAGCTTATCAGGTAGTCCATCTCCGTTAATTTCGGTCAAATTATAACTTTGTTCATCAGTTGATTCCCCGATGCTGGCACTGAAGCCCAACGGAGACATCTGCAATTCGTTGATGGAAGTAATATCTGGAAAATTACCACCCAGTCCCAAATTATATGATTCAGTATCACTCTCTCGTATTCCAGAAATTACATCCCTGCTTTTTTCTTCAAGACCGCCGACCATAGGGCTGTATTGGATTCGATTTGTACTGACCACATCCGGAAACCTATCCCCGTTCATGTCCATAAATTCAAGAAGTGACTCACTTTCACCAAGTGCGTAGGAAGCACTGGCCATCATAATCCCTCCGCTCAGTCCTGTCTGAACGGTTCTGGATAATCTATCTACAGCCTCGGCACCGGCATACTGGTCTGCACTGGGCACAGAAATATAATCCGCATTCAGACGGGAGCTACTCTGGGTTGTCGCTGTTACCCAAGTGCCGTCATCAAAGCCCTGCCAGCGGTTTTCTGCCGGTTCAGGATAGAAAACGACTCCCTCCATTGTTTCTGGAGAAAACTGAGGGTTCAGCTCTTCTGGATTGTCTGTCTGCTGATTATCTTCAAACTGATCTGCATCAAATTCAGGCACCACCAGAGCTGCCTCGTCAATGGGCTGATCTGCCTTTTCCCCCTCTCCTCTATAGCCTGCGTATGTCCAGCCCCGGTACGGTTGACCGAAAAAGCTTTCAGAAGCCGGATAATTGAGTGCTGCTGGCACGGTAAGTGGACTTCCACCAGCATACTGCACTGTGATGCTGTACGAGCTGAGCTGCTGGGCAAGCGCTCTGTCCTTGCTGCTCAGCTCAAAATAAAACTGCTCCCCTTGTCCGGCCTCAAGGGGGAGTTCAACGCTGTTGCCCGCGCTCAGATCGATAATTTCTTTACCGAGCAACTCATTGTCTCGTTTGACAGTGAGTGCAAAGGTTCCGCTGCTTCCCCCTCCCAAGACTTCTGCCTTAACAGTCACGCTGCCAGAGCCGGATGCAGTCCATGTTTCCAGCGGCGCATAAAGGTCGTCATCACCGTAGATGTCCATGACATAAGGAGGATCAAAGGCGATAATCGGATTACCGTCAGAATCGTACAGGTTCTCTACGCCCTCAGCTGCGGTGTATTCCAGATGGGGTTGCCAATGCACCGAGGTGGCAGTAACAGGGGAATCTGTCTCGATCTTGAATTGAAGCTGATCAGCTTCGGCAACATCCAGGCTGAGATTCATCGATACACTTGTCGCCTGACCAGAGGTCACGGTTTCCGTAAACTGCTCAGTCTCGTTGAGCAGCACTTTGACAGTAACATCATCAGAGCAGGGCGCGGATATCTCCACATCACCGCTCAGGGCAACAGTGCCTGTAACCGGCAAGGTGACGGACATGCCGGTTCGACCGGTGGGAATAAAGTCTTCACCCGCCTGATAACGATACGGATCCAGGCCGTTGGCATCTGGCTCCGCTGTCACATCCTGATAGGTGATTTCCGGGTTCCATTCCACTTGGTCGTAGGCCCCGTCAAAACGGGATTGGACGCGGAAGTAGATACGATCGCCCTTGCTGACCTGGATGGATGCAACATTCTCTGGAAAGACCGGGCTGTAGTCGTCTGCTTCCAGCTCTGCGGCCCAGAGTTCGCTGCTGTTTTGTTGAATCGCAACCCGCACTCCATCCGCAGTGCTGTACTCGGCCCGCTCTTCACTGGTATCTTCCTGCAGCGCCACATCACCGCTGATGCTGATTCGTCCATCATAAGGGGCAGTCCAGCGGCGTAGGGTATCGTGCAGGGGGCTGGCCGCCAGCATCTCCTGGTAGATCTCTTCAAAATCCTCAAATAGCTCTTCTCCGTCAACCGCTCCTTCACCGATGGGATACGGTGTTTCTGAGGAATCCGAGCCATACTCGGGCACAGGCCGTGTTTTTTCCGGGTCATCGGGCCTGCCGAAACGCACAGAACCGTTATTGACCAGATCGGTTATCCCGTCGCCGTTGACATCGCTTAAGTAGGTGCTTGTTTCGCTGAAGGTATTACTTATGTTTATACCAATGAAGGCTCCGAAATAGGCCTCTGCTCCAGCAGAGGTCATATTGGATTTTTCCTGTGAAATATTACCCAAATTGATGGAAATCGGATCGCCGAACTCTGTGCCTCCATCCGGTCCAGAAAGGTTGGGCCGAAAAACAGAACCGGAACCATAGACCTTGTCGACCAGACCGTCTCCGTTGACATCAGTCAGGGCCAGTACCCCCTCGCCGTCACTGGAATTATAACCGACCTTTCCACCGATGGAGTCCTCTTTTCCCGGACTGAAACCTATTCCCACATAAAGATGTCCGCCAGCACTGCCGGTCTCATTGCCGCCAATGGCGCTGGCATCACCTTCCATAATCAAGCCGCCGTTAACATCGTCATCTCCGGTATCCCATTCTTCAGCCTGCCCAAACCCCTTATAGCTGCCGTCGTCATTTCTCGCTTCATCGTAATAGGTAAATTGGTGATGATTGAATTCTTTGCCGTCCTTATCAAATTGGGTGATCTGCTCCAGCAAGGTTTTTTCAAAGGCCCCTGTGCTGTAGGTGAAGGCGTAGGAGCGGATCAACTCACCGTTATACGACACCTCCACCTTGCGTAGCAGGTCAGCAACAACCTTTTTGAACCCCAGCCGGGCATCAATATTTACATCGTTTCGGCGGTCCTCATCAAGCTGCCGATCACGGGTAAACTGTACTTCATACGGGCCTTCCGAAGAGCTGTAACCGGTATAGGTGATTCGATCTGGATACAGCTCATATCCCGCAACTCCGTCCTCGCCGTTGCCGACCCCGGAATCCTCCTGTAGGATATAATGATAACGCATGCTGTTGCCGTTACTGTCTTGCACCTTGTGCAGAGCCCATTTTGCCACATTATTATTGTCATCTTTCAGGACGCTGTCGTCAGATAATCCGGTTGAAGAATCACCGCCGTAATAAAAATGCGTTCCGTTTTTATCAATCACCTCCCACCAATAATCAGCTGGATGATCGCCGTGGCGGATGATCTTCTGAAAAGCACCTTCTGTCCGGGCATGAAAGATTTTTTCCGCTGTGCGCTCAATCAGTTCACTGCGATGGGCCAACGGTGTGAGCTGTTGACCGTTCAGGATGTAGGTCTCTGTTTCCAGCTCCTCATCATAGCGGGGAACACCCCAACGGGTATCAATACTCACCGCCTGGGTGGAGAGGTCCCAGCCCAGACCCATCCAGCCGTTGCCGCCACCGGAGCTGTACTGCACTGCCAGCTGCGGCTGCATTCCTTTACGGCCCGGCGGTACCTCAATGGGATAACTCAGGCGGGCATCACCCTGATTATTGGCCTGGGGCGGTTCAATCAGATTAATTTTAGCTGCCGGGTTGGCAACCTTGATATCCTTGATCTGGGTCGGGTTGAAATTGACCTTTTCCGGCGATTCCGGCACCTGGACCACCGCATTGATCATATCGGTGAAGTGGTCGGTATTGCTCACTACGCCGCCGGTCTCCGTTTCCACGCTGTCCCGCTCCAGCACCACCCATCGTCCTGCCGCCTCATCAAAAAAATAGGTGTGAACATCCTCTTCCTTAAAACCTGCTGGGATCAGCTGCTTATCATAGGGCAGGGTTACTTTGACTTTTTGGTCGAATTTCATACCGTGCGGCAGAAAACGGAAGCCCTTGGCCTGACCTGTAACATTGACCATACCCGCATCCAGGGCAGGCAGATCCCGTTCCCGCAGGTTCATGATCCGAATTTTCATGCCCTTGCGCACGGCTCCTTTAGCCATCGTAACCAGAGCACCGACTTCAGACTGCAAGGTTTGGTCCTCTTCGCCGCTTACTGAAAAATCTTCGATCAGGTTAACATGGTCGTAAATGCTGTCATCTCCGGTTGTACCGTCGTTATCATCGTCCCCGGACAGCTCAGTCTCTTCTCCTGTTTTATCGTTTGTACCCGTTTCGTCGTCTGTACTCGTTTTGTCGGACAGGGCGGATTCACGTATTTTTATCTCACTGTTTTCTTCTGACCGGTTTTCCAGTAAAGGTATCAGACTGGTCGCTGTTTCCCCGTCAGGAGAGACAGCTGTGACTTTCAGAAAACCTTCGGCATCCGCATACTGCGCATCAACAACCGTTTCAAACTCGCCATTGACCGGAAAAGCTTCCTGTCCGCCCACAGAGATTCGGGCCTCACCCGAGCCGTTATCCGGGCTAACAAAGCCGCGAACATAGACCTTGTCCTCAAAATACTGACCTGCATCCGGATAGGTAATATTAATGACAGGATCATCATCCATACCCAATTTGGAACCAGCTGCCCACACCTCACTGATAGCCCCTTTGCCAGCGCTGCGGCCAAAAACTAAACGGGCAGCCCGGACATCCTCCCCATCGGGCAGGGTGAGATAATGCCAGCCTGCTTCTTTAATATCCTGTTCAGCACTGGCCATACTTGCAAACCATTCGCCCTGGTTTTCTAGCATGACGCTGATCGCCCCCTTGAGCGTGCCGGTTGCATAAAAGCCAACAGCACTCAGATCAATCAGCCGATCAAAATCAAGCTCAATCGCGGCCCCTTCAACCGACTCCTCTGAAGAAACCTGCCAAAGCTGCTGTTGCCAGCCAGTGAGCATGACCTCCTGTTGCTGCACCGGTTCTAAACCGGTACTCGTATCTCCGTCGTAGAGGCTGGCGGCACCGGTCCGGTCTTCGGCCATGTTTGTGCTGACCCTGTTGAGAGAATTGGTGCCGTCATCCAACTCAATCAGCACCTTCACCTTACTGACCGTATAGGCTAAATCCACATCCACAGGAACAAAACGAATCTGGTTTGCCCCCTGCCGCAACCATGCAGGGGCAATTTCCTCAACCTGTAACCCTTCTTGGCCGCCCTGACTGCGTTCGATGACATACCCTCCCATGGCGGCCTGCTCGTTGATACTGCGAATGGCGCTGGTCCAATGAGCCAAGCCGGAAAGCTCATAGCTCAGATAGGCCCGTTTGATCTGCTCAGGTCGATACACTAGGTCAAAACGGAAGGTGTTGTCACGAGCGGCATCAGTATACGTTCCCTCCGCAGGCCCGATCACACCTGATGCGGGTTCAGCCTGATATTGCCTACTCTGGTTGATAACAACGCCCTGATCCAGCAGAGAATGCAGCTCAATGCCTGAACGAACCGGTTCATGCTGTCCCGGCGACCAAAACTCAATCTCCCGAATCCCCTGAACAGTACCGGTATCACCAGCTGCACCACCATTATCAATCGGCACCAGCTGAAGACGAAGCGCATTTCCTTTTTCTGCCGTTCCAAGCGGATAAGAATACCACTGTTCGTTCTGAATGCTTAAATCCAAGTCTGTGCAAGAATCCACATTTGCCCACTGTCCGTTGATCTGCTCCTGTACAGTCAGCAGATAGGATGACAGGCCGTAGATACGGATCTCACTGATCGTTTGCGGACTGTCAAAACGCACCTCAACAAGAGCAGGAGTCGCCGGAGCATAGTCGGTTGCAATATCACGATCAAACAGCCCGGTTGCCTCTGCGTTTCCCGGAGAAGAAATGGGGATTGGATAAAACTTTCCACCCAGGAAAACTGTTGCAAGGCCTTTCCTTCCTGAAGATGTCTGCGTTGTTGTAGCAGGGGCAAGCCTGACAGACGGTGCCTGCGGCGGGCTTTGATAGACAAGCGCATAGACGGTGCAGGCATCCAGATGCACCCAGATCAACAGGGCAAGAAAAGAAAAGAGCTTTTTAAATTTTCGCGTAAAAAACATATTGACTCCCAGGCGGAGATGCCGGTGAAGTAATAAAATGATTACCGAGCAAATGAGATCTCGCCGGAATATAAAGGTATTCGTCGAATGAATATTTTTTCTACAGAATTTCTTTAGAAAAATCAAGAGAAAACGCCTTGACCTGTTCGGCCAAGACGTTTTTGTAGGTAGGGCGGGCAAAAAACAATAAGGGATTCAACAAGAAATACCCTACCCATTATTTCGGGTGCTGTAGATACTGTTATCCCCGTCAAGCCTTTTTTGTAGCACGGAGACCTCAAAGCGGTCAAGGCCAAGCCCTTCGGGTGCTCGCTCGGGCTCACAGCCTTGACAGCGTTGAGGCTCCGCACTGAACCTGAAATTGGCGATGCGGAGGAGCGCCTCCGGCGGGGCTTAGCCAGAAGAGCTGACGAAAACCTTTGCGGAAAAAACAGCATTTGTATATTTAATTCAGACCTCAGGCTGCGTTATGCAGCACGGCATTGAACGGTTCACCTGACCGAAGAACACCGAAGGTGACATGTATAAGCTTGCGCATCATGGCGCAGATAATAACCTTGGGGGCCTTTCCGTTCGCAGCGAGACGGGCTTTGAACTCCCGGCCCCATTCAGTCCTGTTAACGGCGACCATCGCAGGCATATAGAGCGATTTACGCAAAAGAACATGACCCATTTTCGAGAGACGGGGTTTTCTATATATGCTGCTGCCCGATTCATGTTGTCGGGGATCCAGTCCGGCGTAGGCGGCAGCTTGCCGGGCATTGCCGAAATGAAGTACGCCGCCGAAAAAAGAGAGCAAAACCGGTATAGTTTTCAGGCCGAGTCCCGGAACAGTGTCGAGGAGTTCCCGTTGCTGTTTCAACTTCGGATCATCGTCGATTTTTCGCTTAATTTCAGCGTCGACATTCCCGATTTCCTCTTTTAGGTACTCGATATGTTTTTCGATACCGTCGAGGACTGCCGCACGGGCGACATGCAGCCGGTTGCACTCCTGAGTTTTCATAGCTTCGAGCGCATCCCGCCGAGTGACGAGAGCACGGAGTTCCCGAAGCGTTTCCGGTGGAGCTTCCCACTGGACGGGCCTTTTTTCCGCACAGAACTGCGCGATCAGCCGGGCGTCCTTTTTATCGGTTTTCGTCCGTACCATGGAGGCGGTTCCGAATGCTTTAATCTGTGCCGGATTGATAACGCTTACTGCGTGACCAGCATCCGTAAGGAATTCAGCAACGGATTCCCAATAGGTTCCGGTGGCTTCCATGCAGGCGTGAACATTGTCCGTGCCGTGTTTTTTCAGCCATTCAGTCAGCGTGTTAAAGCCGTCTGATGTGTTCATAACAACTTTACTTCTGTATTTTCCGGACGGAAGCCGGAGGGCGATATCCAGTTTTGCTTTCGCGACATCAATACCAAGTATGTATTCGTGATTCATTATAAAACTCCCTGCACGCTTAACCTTGCAAATACGGGCTGCCGACTCCAGGTCGGGCCAATGATACTGTTCGAGCTCCCGCAGGAAAAAAAATCAGAGAAACCGGCGCATGATCTACGACACGAACTCTTTGGTTCAAGGGGCGACACGGCGTCCGGTTCTCCTTTTATCGAGATGAACCATGGTAACTCATCTCAATCTCATAATACAAGGGGCGAACCTATGTGTTCGCCCTTTTATGCCGGGCAGACACGCAGGTCTGCCCCTACAGTTTTGCACCAGAAAACGGGGGATTTATTTCTTATCGATTTTCTAGGGTTAACAACGTCGGTAAAGCAACAGTTTTTTAATCGGAGAATTAATCAGAAGAGATTGGAGGAGCCGAAATTTTGCCCGGCTTTCACGTACCGCATGTTCAACGTAGAGTGGGCAACGGACGATAACGTGAACAATGCTGGCAACACGGCATCTTTTTCATCAGAACAGGGTTAGGCGAGCCAAAATTTGCCCACCCTACCGAAAAAACCGATTATGCCAGATAGCGATATTGATCAAGGCCCAGAGCACATGATTATGATTTTGCTGCATGGCGCAATGCTCCTCAATCAACCGATTGACATAGCACGGATCCATATTTTCCCGGATCACGGCTGAATCGTTGAGCAGCTCAATCATGTATTTTTTCAGATCACCCCGCAGGAGATGTTTAACCGGCAGGCTGTAGCCCTGCTTACCCCGGTTGACAATTTTATCCGGCAGCAGACCTTCCAGGGCAGCCCGAAAGATATACTTGGTAGTCATACCTTTGAGCTTCCAGTCGCCGGGCAGAGAGGCCATGAACTCCACCAGCACATGGTCGAGCAGGGGCACGCGGATCTCTAGGGAGCTGGCCATAGACATCCGGTCCACCTTCATCAGCACGGAATCAGTCATCATGAAGCGCATATCCAGGTAGATTTCCCGATTCACCCGGTCGTTGCCAGCATCGCAACGGGCATTATACTCCCGGAGCTGACGGAACGGATCCAGCTCAACCTTGCTGCGGAAGCCGTTCTGGAGGAGATTATCTTCCAATGCAGCATTAAAAAAATACTGCCAGCGCAGATGCTGTCCTGCCGGATCTAGGTTAGCGCCCTCAACAAAGCGTTTCAGCATGTTGATCGCGCCTTTCTTTTGATGTTGATCTGGCAGCATAGAGGTAAGGCGACCGATCACCTGCTTACGCAGCGGCCTAGGCATCAGATTAAACCAAGTGCTCATGCGGCTGGCCTTGAAGCGGTCATAGCCTGCAAAGCTCTCGTCCGCGCCTTCCCCAGAAAGACAAACCGTAACATGCTCCCGAGCCTGCTTACAAAGCAGGTAAAGGGGTACGGTGGAGAGGTCGGTCATAGGCTCGTCCAGATGCCAGAGGGTCTTTTCTACATAATCTGGCTTCAGGGTGTCCAGCACCAGGACCTGATGATCGGTCTGGCAATGATCAGCCACGATCTGGGCGTAATCCAACTCACTAAAGGATTTATCCTCATAGCCGATAGTAAAGGTCTTGAACGAGCTGTTCAGGTGCTTGCGCATCAGGGCGACCAGACAGCTAGAATCCAGCCCTCCAGAAAGAAAGACCCCCAGCGGTACATCGCTGACCAGATGGCTTTGCACGGCATGATCCAGATGCTCCCGCATCTTTTCTACGGCCTCATTAAAAGAGAGTTTATTTTCACCCGGATAAAATTTAAGATCCCAATACTGTTCCTGATGGATATTGCCGTTTTCAAAAACCAGCATGTGGCCAGCAGGTAGCTTGTGGATATCGGCAAACATGGTTTGGGGCGCTGGTACGAACTCAAAGCCGAGATAATCGTACATGGCCTGATAGTTGATTCGCCGTTCCACCTGCGGATCTTCCAAAATAGCTTTAATTTCCGAAGCAAAGAGGAGGCGCTCATCTTTATAGGTGTAATAGAGCGGCTTGATACCGATCCGGTCACGGACAAGGAGTAAACGCTTACGGGGCATATCGTAGAGCCCAAAGGCGAACATGCCGCGCAGCCGATGCATGACCTCTGTCCCCCATTCCTCATAGCCATGCAGGATAACCTCTGAGTCGGACTTGCTACCAAAGACATGCCCCTTATCCTTCAGCTCTTTGCGCAGCTCCTGGAAATTATAGATCTCGCCGTTAAAAACTAAGGCGATGGTCTTGTCCTCATTGAACATGGGTTGGCGCCCGTTGTCACTGAGATCAATAATAGACAGCCTTCGGAATCCCAAAGACATTTCATCAGAGCAGAAATGGCCCTGCTGATCCGGACCTCGATGCTCCAAGGTATCGGTCATTGCCCGAATCAGGCCTTCGTCGTTCCAATTAAACCCGCTTATACCGCACATAATTGTCTAGATTGAAAAAATTATTAAATTCACGAGTACCTCCCACAGCAGAAAGTCAGCAGTTTTTTAATGCATCACCACTTCAACCTCGTCTGCGTAAGGAAATATTTATTCCTCAAATCAAATCACTGAAAACTGGATGGGAGACACTTTCATCCAGTAAGTATCCCCAGTATTACATAAAATACTTTCTCACGGTACGGCATTTTTCATTATTTTGCAATCAGATGTGGTGCCAAATTCTATACAGAACAGTTTGTGCAGTCAGTCACTGTTTGATAACAGCAATAAATTTGATTTAACGGAGGGCGGAGTGGAAAGATGAACGGTCTGTTATAGAAATATTCTTCGAAGAATAGGGGGGAAATTACGGCATGGCAGATTGTAGGCAGGGTGAAAATCTTGATCTTATTTTTTCAGATAAAGATGCCTTGAAGGTGCTCCTTGTATATTCTTGTATTGTCTATATATTTTTGAATGTTCCTTTTCGTGAATCATTATTGACATATGTATATTATGTGGTAGAATTGAATTAGTTGATAATAGTTATTAATATTATTTGGAAAACTTTATTTTTCATCTGAATATGTACAAAAAATATGCTTTTATTGCAAGGGCGAGGAGGGTAGCATATGGTTGTTAAAAAAGATCAGCTGAATGTTAAAAAAGGCCAGGAAACAATAAAGGCTTTGGAAATTTTTTTCTTCATCGTCTTGGGTTCACTATCTCTAGGATTTCTTTTTATAACATGTTGGTTTCTCCTCACTGGCGATGAACTGATATTTCTTCACGGTAGTCAAATCACCCCCCAACATTTCTGTATTCTTTTCTATCTCCAAAGTTTTTTTATAGGAAGAAAGATAGCCTATGAAAACGGCAGCAACTCTGATATGCCGCAACTCATCGGTCCATTTTAGCCTCCTTGGTTACGAGTTTTTCAGTATGTTACATCTCACCGATTGGTTAATAATCTAGTAATTGAATTAATTGTTTTACATGAAAAAACAACACCTTGAAATCTTAGTAAGTGAAATCAACATATTGGATGATTGCTTGTGAAAATAGGCTGTTGAGAAGTTTCCTGTTTAGGAATACTTATTATCTGGCCCAATATAGCGCTTAAAGGACATCTCTGCAAATACGGTCAAAATACCGGCATCTCTTATAACGTTATGATTTGTTTATGTTTAGTCAATTAATTATATACACTTTTTATTGACCAATCGATGAGTTACATCTTTTTTATGTCGTGGAGAAGAGCATGCGTACAAGTTGTTCCGGCGCATCATTTACTCCTTCAGTGATCGTAACTATTGCCTGTTCTGCCCGTTCGGCTTGGCGTACTGCCTTAGAGTCCGGGAAAAAAACAATGGGTAGTTCTCCCAGCTCCTGTTCAATAAATTGTTCATCATTCTGATTCTGAACCAGATTACCGACAAAATAGACCCGAGGTATGCCCACATCATCGGCCATTTTTTTGATTTTTAGGGCGGTGCGGATGCCGGATCTGGAGGGAATGGTCACAATCAGGAGGCAGTCGGCCCCCGCCACTGTACCACGGCCCAGATGTTCTACCCCGGCTTCCATGTCCAGCAGGACAGTTTCCTTAGCGGTAAGGAGCATCTTTTTGAGCATCTTGCGGAGCACATGGTTTTCTGGGCAAGCGCAGCCTCCTTCCGCTGTCTGGACAGCACCGAGAATCATCAGGCGAATGCCATTCTGCTCCAGCATGAAGTCCCGCAGCAGATCATTAACCTCCGGATTAAGGTTATAAAAAGGAGAGCCTTGGCTTTTTCCGGCTCGTTCCGCCAGCAAGGGACCCATTTCAGCAATGGGCTTGGCTTTTTTTGCGTCTCTGACACCTAAGGTTTCAGCCATATGTGGACTGGGGTCAGCATCAATCACTAATACCTCTCGCCCCTGTTTTTTCAATTCTCCGGCCAACAGGGCCATAATGGTTGTTTTGCCGACGCCGCCCTTGCCGCTGATAGCTATTTTCATGGTATTTTCTCCTGAATTTCTTGCCTTGTTTCAGCAGAGTGGTTACAACTTAATGAAAGTTGATATGAAGTATTGCCGGTTGCCGAAACAATGGCACAACGTGGCAAATCGTATAAAATTTATCAGGAGACTATACAATATGGAAACAAAGTATGCGAGCACTACCGCAGTGAATGCCAGAGCGCGGCAGGAGGCTTCAACAATTTTCCTGGCCAAGGTTTTTAACTGGATGGCGGCAGGATTGGCACTGACCGGCATTGTCGCTTGGTTTGCCGCCACCAGCGGATTGACATTATCTATTGCCAAGTCACCGCTGTACATCCTTTTGATTATTGCCGAACTAGGGATGGTGATTTATCTTTCTGCTCGGGTCGAAAAGATAAAAGCAGCAACAGCAACAGCCTTGTTTATAGGCTATGCCGCCTTGAACGGATTAACCATGTCTGTTATCTTTCTCAGGTACACTGGCTCATCCATTGCAGGCACTTTTATGATCACAGCCGGAATGTTCGGAGCAATGGCGGTCTACGGCATGGTGACCAAGAGAGACCTTTCCGGCATGGGATCTTTTATGTTCATGGGGTTGATCGGCATTATTATCGCCTCAGTGGTCAATATGTTCTTAGGGAGTTCAACCCTGCATCTAGCAATATCTGCTGTCGGCGTCCTGGTTTTTGTCGGCCTGACAGCCTATGATGTTCAGAGGATCAAAACAATGGGTGAGCAGGGAATCATGACGCAGGGAGAGGGGGCGGTTCGAAAGGGTGCAATTCTTGGTGCATTGGCCCTGTATCTTGATTTTATCAATCTTTTCTGGATGCTGCTTACCTTTTTCGGTGGCGGACGCGACTAACCCTTTCTCTTGAAAGCGGGTTAAACAGGAAAGGCCGGGGCAGTTATCTGCTCCGGCCTTTTTTTATGTGGTTTGCTTAAAAATTTTGACTACACTTGTTGAGTGTTCAGTGACTTGCAGATATTTTCCTCATCTATCCCTTTTTACATCATGTCGTCGTACTTTCCGACAGGATATGCTCCGCTGTTTTCAAACCTTGATTTACAGCTGCAGGTGACATACAGAAAAAAGCACCTCCACTTCTACCTACGACATATAGATTTTTAAATTTTTCTATACTGCGGTTGCGAGCTGTTAGCTGCTGTTCATAATCAAGCCCATAAATCGGCAGGCTGTTCTTGAGAAGTATGAACTTGGACTGACGCAGGGAATCTTTTTTGAAGAAACCAAGCTGTTCAATATTATCAAGTGCCTGCTGGGTAATTTCTTCTTTTGTCATGCTGTTAATCTGTTTTCCTTTCCAATTAAAGCCGTTGATTTCTAGGCACAAGCCTTCCTTGTTTGCAGGAGACAGTTCTTGAAAGATATTCTCTGGAGAGTAGGATCGATTGAAAATAATATCAGGAGCAGGATGGTAGGTGTAACTGTAGGGACAGGGGCGTAACCGTTTTCCCTTGAAGGTGAGCAGAAGAATAATTGTATTGATCTGCTGAAGTTCATTCTTGTTTTCTTCCGGTAGTAATGTACTGATTCCGTCTACTGATCCTGTCCAGATTACTTTTTGTCCAGGGATCTCCGTATCATTAATCCTGCATGAGATAATATGGTTATCCGAGCAGGTCAATTTAATTTCCCCGCAGTTAAAAAGAGTTTTGCCACCGGCTTCCTTATACCTCTTCAAAAGGCGTTCCGCAAGGACGCCGAACCCTTCCTGGGGATAGCAGTAATTATTGGTGGTAAAAAAGGTTTTCAGCGGCTCAAGGACCCGCTTCATCTTTGATAATGAAGGCGGTAATATCTGACGATTATTTTGAAAATCCCGTTCAGGCCTGATGTACCAGTCAAAATGAAGAGCCTTTCCGTTCCGTCTTGTTTTTTTTCTGACCATACCGCTGAATACTTCATCGTAATATGCCAGCCCGAATTTACTTTCTATAAAATAACGAAGGGACTGAGCAGGAGCTGTACTTTTACTTCCTGAGAGGATGTTAGAGAGAATTTGCTTCTTATATTTGAAGGGATAGCTGAGGATATCTCCCTTGATAGGCATTTTAAAAAGATGCTTGTCAGTAACAATGGCATATCTGAATTCTCTGGAGAATACCTCACCCTCTGCAAGCAGCTCGTTGAGAAGACGTCCGCCGGGGCTGCGTTTATCTGGAAAGATAAAATGAGGACCAAGATCAAAAATGATGTCATCCAGCACTAATGACCCGGAGAGTCCGCCTGGAGAGGAGCGGTTTTCCACTAAAAGGCAGTCTTTGCCCTCACTTGCAAGCTTCCAGGCAGCAGCTAAACCAGTTAGTCCTGCCCCTACGATTACGGTTGTTTCTTTTAAAGGGTCCATATGTAGCTCTTAGCGTTATAGTATATTTTTTATGCTGTTATTAAGTTCTTCAATAAAACCCTTTGTGGCCCGCTCAAAAAAATAGTTCAGTACTTCATTTTACCATTTTACCAATTGTTCAGCGTGCCGACAAATTTCAGAAGGTTCAGAAGGAATCCGTTTCCTATTAATTGAGGCTTTAACTTCAAGGTCTTGTTGTTTGAATCCGGGAATATTGATAGTCTCATAAAAAGTCATAATTTGCGTTATGTTGGGAAATTTGGACTTTTTACGAATCCAACAACATTAACTGTTTGATATTGATTCATTTACTTGTGGACATTTTCTGCACATTGTTTTGCAGTCTTTCCCTTTAACATCCTGAAATGAAGCGTATTTTCTGCTACTCCTGTATTTTTCGTTGTTCCAAATATCTGATAATTTTTCCTGAAAGACATTACCGAAGTTGTTGGCAATCGGTCGCGTATCTCTACAGCATGGAAGGAGCCCTCCGTCATGGTTGATATATGCAGCTCTGTACAGCCAAGAGCATCTAAACTGGGCCTTGTTGTCTTGCCTCGCGGGGAAAAGGTTTGAAAAGAAATCTTCATCCGCATCTTTCGGGAACATTGGTTTGATGAACCTGACTTGGTCTATTCCCAAATTTTTTGCTGTTTCCTCAGCCATTTTAAGTTCATTTTCATTGAACTTCGTTACGCAGAACTGCCAGTCAATAATAGGGGTCTTAGATCCTTTTTCTTTTTTTGCTTTTATCAACCGCTTGATATTATCAAAAGCCAGATCCATATCGCCCTTGACCATAAATTTCTTGTAACTTGAGGGGGTAACTCCATGGCATGAAAAAATGAGTACTTCAAGGCCTGAATCAAGAATTTTATCAATAATCGTTGAGTCCGTGAAATTCATGTTGGAGGATGCGGTGATACCTATGTTGTTTTTAGTTGCATATTCAATCATCTCGAATGATTCTGGAAACAAAAAAGGTTCTCCGAAACCATATAAATTTATTTTAAAGAGATAGGTACCTGTTTCATCAATAAGCTGTTTGAAATTATTGAATGACATTCTGCCATATGGCCGTTCACCCTCTTTAGGAGCTCTCCGGCTATCGTAACAGTAGGCACATTTCAGGTTACAGATATTACTGGATTCGATTTTTAGAATATACGGCTTGGAAGAGATAACTTCTTTCTTCATGGCCAGATTGTATTCCGTTAAGAGTAAATTAACGAATTTTTTGAATGTGATATGTCGTACCACGGAAAGCAGGTGCCGTTTTAACACCTTCATCTGGTTACCTGCATCCATGCCCATGGTGGCTAGGTTTAAAAAATTAAGCCTCATTATTCTCCTCCAATTGCTTTATTTGGGTAGTACCTGCAAAACAGTGCAGGTAAGTTAACTCATCTCGACTTTTCGGGTTGATTGATATATTCTATTTTGCAATAGAAGTAAAATTATGAATAATTCTGATTTTTTGTATCCCTGTTGCAGTAGGATATAGTGTAATTAATAATTGGCGAGGGTGTTGATGCTGTTTACATTCGTGAAATCGAAGTGGTAAGCCAAGCCGGAAGGTTGAATCATTCTTTGTTCGGTGAATTTCACTCGCGATGATATGCTTCAATTGTTCGGCTGCACTGAACATTGCTTTTATTTCAAAGCTGCGGGAGAAAATTGCCGAACTATTGATTGTAACAGAACAGATTAATCCATATTGTGCTTCTAAAATTTTTTGTATTTTTATAGTGATCGGATATATTACCTTTGTAGGCAACTGACATGCTGAAGATATTGACGAGTCGTCAGCAAAAATTTAACATGAGTCTTTTTTTTACAGGAAATGATAAAAGCCACGGACCGATGACGGTGCGACGGTATTACACGTCCGACGTTTTCAAAGGAATTTTGGAGGCAGGTCAGCGGAATGCGAGAGTGAGAGGGACGGGAAGCATTTACTTGCTGAACGTATTGGCCGGCCTATAACTTAAATGCACGTTCCCTGGATCTCCCTGACTATCCTTTCAGAAGAAACTCTTGGTTTTTTCTGAAAGGATAGTCAGGGAGGAGCTTTTTTTGTTTTTGTACTGCTTTTTGGTGGTGCTAACTTTTGGTGGTGCTAACGAATGACTGTCATAACTTCCCGGACCAATGCTGCCCGACGATTCCCTAAGGGTATCCGGTTGCGGATCAGGTTGGTGTAGACACCAGCCTTACTCACATCACCGAGAAAAATCATGCCTACAAGACGATCCTGCTCAAAGATGAGTTTGCGGTAATTATCGCCTTGAGCCTCTGTGTAGACTGCATATTGGCCTGACTGTGTATGCAGCAGGCCAGCAGAGATAATAGGAAGTTCCGCGATCTCCGTACTGTTCAACGAGGAGAGCAGTGGTGGTACATAGGCTTGGATTCCGCTCATGTTGAATCCAGCTGTTCTCCCCATATGCACGGCATTGCCCCAGAGGGCACTGACAACATCTTTATCTATAACGGCGTCATGAAACTGCACCATATCTCCGGCAGCATAGATATCTGGGACCGAGGTCCGCATTTCCCGATCAGTCAACACGGCCTGATCAATATCAATACCGGAATCAGCAAGAAATTCAATATTCGGCTGTACACCCACCATTAAAAGAACCAGATCTGCTGGCACCGACTTCCCTGAAGCAAGTCGTACTCCGGTGGTCTTACCGTCTGTCGCAAGGATTTCTTCAGCCGAATCATCGGTGTGGATTTCCATTCCTCCCTGACGGAGCTGCTTGGTCATGCGATCAGCGGTTTCTGTATCTGCTATAAAGGGCAGGATATGAGGGAGTTGCTCAATCACGGTTACCTGCACACCTGTCCGTTGCAGGGCCTCGGCCATTTTGATGCCAGCCAATGCACCGCCGACCACCACCGCATTCTCACATCTTTTCAGGTGTTCCCGGACCTTGAGTGCTTCCTCCATATTGCGCAGGGTAAAGACCCCTTTGCTGTCAACCCCGGCAATATCAGGGGTGAGGGAAGAGCTGCCCGCTGCCAGTAGGAGTTTGTCATAGGGCAGGGTTCCGCCCGATGCCAAGCCGATGACCTTTTTTTTCGGGTTTACGCCGATACAGCGATCATGGTAAAATTGTACCCGCTCATCATCGGTGGGCTGTTCCGTAAAGAGAATTTCATCCACTCTGCGGCTTTTGTCCAGTAAAAAGGGAATCAGTGCGCGGTAGTAAAACGGCACCGCCTCATCAGCGACAACCTGAATCTCCGCATCCGTCCTATTGGCTCGAAGCACATTGAGAGCTGTGGTGGCGGCAATAGAGCCGCCTATAATTAAGTACTTCATACTCAGACCTCTTTTTTGAGCAGAAGTTCTTTTCGCCGTTCCCGAGGCAGGGTGTCCACATCAACCAATTGCAAGGCTTTGGTCGGGCAACCGGCCACACAGGCTGGTGTGTCCAGATCAGGGCAATGGTCGCATTTTACTGCGATATGGGCATCAGCATCTCGGACTACCACGCCGAAAGGGCAGGCCATAATGCAGGACCAGCAACCCATGCAACGTTCTTTTTTACGGCGGACAAAGCCTTGCTCGTCTCGATAGATGCTACCGCTGATGCAGTCAACAATACAGGGGGCCTCTTCGCAATGACGGCAGATTACCGGGGCCTTACCTGTTTCACCCTGTTCGACGAACAGTCTCCTCTTGGGAGGTCGTGCCTGACTAACTGCTGCAAATAAGGTTTTCTCCTCAGCATGGGCGATTCTGCATTCGATTTCACAGGTCTTGCAGCCCACGCATCGGTCTGCTCGTACATAAATAACTTCCATGACTGCCTCCTTATGACAGGCCCAAACCGGCCCGGCGTTCGTCGATGACAGCCAACAGGGCATCTGCAGCCTTAGCCGGATCCGGTTCAACAATGAAATAACCGCCCAGCAGATCTTTCAAGGTGGCAGTCAGTGTTTCTGTTACCAGTTTGCTGCCCAGTACTGGCGGTACCACACCGAGATGGGTAGGAAAACCACCCACTACAGCCCATGTTCCGATGGCCACAGCTTTTTCTGTGACCGCTTCCGGTGCCGAGGCGACAACCGGCAATTGGCTCATATCCACACCCAGTTTATTGGCTACAGCAGCAGCGACATCAACAGCTCTGGGGTTGTCCACACAGGAACCCATATGGAGAACCGGCGGCAAGGGTGCTTCTAAACCGGCAGCTTCGCCGATAGCTGTCAGAACAGCAGCTAATCCTTCACCTGCATATTTCTTTGTTGCTTCCGAGGTCATGAAGCCGTGCCGAGCATAGGTCGATGAGGCACAGCCCGTGGCCAGAATCAGGACATTCTCAGCCAGCAGCTTTTTGACCATCTCCACGTAATTATGATCCTGGGGCACCTTGACTGTGTTGCAACCGGCAAAGAGGCAGATGCCCCGAATATTGCCGGATACAATATTGTCAATCAGCGGCTTGAGGGGATCTTCAGCATTGACCTTGGACAGCGCGCCGATAATAGCCTCGGCTGAAAAACCGGCAATGGCAGTGGAGGATTCCTGCGGGATGCAGACCTTATCCGGGTTTCGGAATTTAAAGCGCTCAATCCCCTGGCGGACAATTGCACGGGCAGATTCCACAGCGTTTTCTTCATTAAAGGCTACGTGCTCCGCACCGGGCATTTTGGCAATGGGCATGGTGGTGATGACCTTAGTGTGAAAACACTCTGCTACGGTGGCCACCGCAGGCATGATGCATTGGTAATCTACCACCATCGCATCCAACACACCGGTCATGATGGCTACTTCCTGGGAAACCGAGCTGGTGGCCAGGGGGATGCCATGCCGCATTAGGACTTCATTGCCGGTGCAGCAAATGCCGACCACGTTCAGTCCTTCAACAGCTCCTACTTTTTTTGCCTCAGCAATCAATTCTGGTTCAGAGGCGACCTGGGCGATGATATCACTAAGCAGCGGGTTGTGGCCGTGCAGGGCAATGTTAATAGCCTCTTCCCTGAGCACTCCCAGGTTAGCTTTGCTGACTACAGGCTGCGGAGTACCAAAGAGGATATCGGAAAGATCTGTTGCTAAATGGCAGGCTGTGTAATCGGCCACAGCACATTTCAGCGCACCGAGCAGGATATTGATTGGGTCTGCATCCACGCCATAGGTGGTCCGGTGCATAACCTCAGCCACCGTGCAGTCAATACTGGTCGGCACTATACCCAATTCGGCGCAGACTTCAATTCTTCCCAGAGGAACGGTAGTTGCGGCCCAAATCAGGGCCTTATCATTGTCGCCGAATTCTGACAGGGCCTTATCTGCTAATTCCAGGGCTATTTCTTTAACCGGGCGGCCTTCTACCTCTATACCAATCCGCGTAGCCACAGCCTTGAGTTTGGCCTCGTCTTTAATGGCGTAATCTGGAGCCTTCCCTTCCAGGGTTTTTTTGAACACGTGAGCCATATGCAGGGCATGGCCGCTATGTGAGGCTGTGCCGCCTGCTATTGCACGAGCTAAACCACGGGCAACAATGGTGTCCGCAGTTGCACCGCAGATACCCCGATCAGGGCCTTCACCAAAGGGGTCGATGCGGCAGGGGCCTTGCATGCAGTGACGACAGCAAACGCCCAGTTCGCCAAAGCCACATTGCGGTTGCTGGGCCTCATACCTGTCCCAAACAGTTTGGAGCTGCTTGCCGCCTTTATGATTGTTCAACACATGGGTTACAGCTTTGTCGGTTGATCGTTCCATCGGGTAGTCCTCTTCTTTTTCTTCTTAAGTACTTTTTATGAAAGTGTAATATATGGTACTGTGGTACGGATTTTTTGCGACGAAGCAGAGTGTGTCGATTTGTTTCTGTTACCCTGATGTACTTGTCTTGCTGCGTGCGTTCCGTTCCCTTGTTCATGACAACTTATATTGCCACGTTGACATTTCCCTAAACCTTGCTAGAATTCACGAAAGCTTTTCGACTTGAAAAGATACTCCCTAGAAGCCGCGCTCTGGTTATTGGTCGAATTTATAATGCATAATAATCATTATGTTACAATACCAGCTTTTTTATGAAGGTTATATATTTCATATATATGGAAAAGTTTTTTATCAGAAACTGACAGGAAAATCAATAGATAATATTTTTTTGCGATGACAGTATGTTTTTTTTGCGACCGATATAACCAGATTTTATCTGGTTAGATTTTTCCTTCCCTGCCTTGGCAATTGATAGACTGAGGAAGACAGGCTGAGGGAGACAGGCTGAGGGAGACAGGCTGAGGGAGACAGGCTGAGGGAGACAGGCTGAGGAATATAAAAAAGAAAGTGAAACAAATCCATATCAACGGTATCCCTCCTAGTGATGCGGATAAAAAGTCCGTATTACGGACCAACATCAGCAAATAATAATTTATGGACTTTGATTTTGAATATCTGATAGAGCTTTTTTTCAGCGGCCTGACCCGAGGTTCTATCTATGCCTTGATCGCTTTGGGCTACACGATGGTCTACGGCATTATTGGCCTGATCAATTTCGCTCACGGTGAAATTTACATGATAGGCGCATTTACCGCCTTTATCATTGCCACAGTACTGTCTATTTATGGTTTTCCCCTCTTTGCCATTTTGATCCTGGCTGCTGTTGCCGCAATGATTTGGGCCGCAGCCTACGGCTTTACCGTGGAAAGAATGGCCTACAGGCCTCTGCGTGATGCGCCCCGGTTATCCCCCTTGATTTCCGCTATCGGCATGTCGATCTTTTTGCAGAACTATGTTTTGCTGGCCCAGACATCGGAATTCCTCTCCTTTCCCGAACTGATCCCAGAATTCGCCTTTCTGGAGCCCTACGCCTATGTTATCGGTTCAACAGATTTTGTCATACTTGTCACCACTGCTGTCGTCATGGGGCTTCTGACTTGGCTGATTAAGTTTACTCGCTTGGGAAAAGCAATGCGAGCCACTGCCCAGGATCAAACAATGGCTCAGTTGGTAGGGATTAATATTAATAATGTTATTTCGGCAACCTTTGTTATCGGTTCAGCCCTAGCAGCGCTCGGCGGCCTGCTCATCGCCTCCCATGTGGGACAGATCAACTTCTTTATTGGATTTATAGCCGGAATTAAAGCCTTTACTGCGGCGGTTTTAGGAGGGATTGGTTCTGTTCCGGGAGCTGTATTGGGCAGTTTTATCCTTGGCCTGACCGAAGCCTTTGCCACCGGTTATGTGTCCAGTGATTATGAAGACGTATTTGCCTTTTCCCTGCTGGTTTTGATCCTGATTTTTCGGCCTGCGGGTATTCTTGGGAAGGCGAGTGTTGAGAAGGTGTAATACTGTTTTATCCAACCCTTTTCTGGATCCTCTGCTGAACCATCTCCTCAACCCTCGGTTCCAGGGATTTTAAGGTTGTGAACACCGCCTCAATAAGGTTCTCTTTACCAGCAAAGAGGACCTCCGGGCCGCCAGAATGGAGATTGGTAAAGGGAGGATTATACAGGGCCTCGGCATCCATCATGCCCCGAGCCGTGAGCTGATCAATAATCAGCTCGATAAAGCGGATCTGCGGAGCAGTCAGGCTGCTATCGTTGAGGAAGCGGGCAAAGGCGGCCTTGGCTGCTGCTCGATCCAGACCCACCAAGGAGCGAATAAAATGGGCCAGCGAGGGCGTTTCGTTCCGTTTGAGTAGGTCAGAGAGAAGCATCTCGCCCTCGTCCGCGCCGATCTCGGTCAGCACAGTTTCCAGACCCTGTAAATCCAGGGTCGTGAGCGGCTCATTGGCTTTCAGGCGTTGGATCACCAGATGATTGGCGTGCCCACGCAGGTAGTCCTTCACCTTTTTTTCATACTGGGCCCCGGTCATTTTTGGGATGTAGACCGGCTGCTCTTCCCGCACCCCCAGGACCTCGTCCTGGAAATCCGTGTACACCAGATTGCGCTCCTGCTTGTCCAGCAGAGGAACCAGCTCCCGGAAACGGAGGCGGAGACCCTCCAGCTCAGCCAAAGTCATGCCTTCCCAGAAGCTGTCTTCCTGGACCCCGGCAAGATAGGCCAGCTGGGCCGCCACCGCCGGAACCGCCCGTTTCTCTTCCAAGAGCATGGCGATCTCCATCACCCGCCTGCGCTGACGCTCAAAGCTGCCGCCCTCAATCAGGGCTAGCTGCATGCGCAGGGCTGTGAGATCAAAGAGCCGGGATTTAATATTCTCGTTGGCAAGTTCGCTGGGCAGGCCCGCAATCTCCCGTTGCAGGGTCATGCAATCGCTCTGGCTGAGCTGATCCCAGGCCGTACGCTCCTGAAACTGCTCCACTGCCTGCCCATGCATGCGGACAATGAAGTTATCCCGGTGCATGGCCTTGACCTCCCGGTACAGGCCATCTGTCAGGCTTGTTGCCAGCTGAACATCTGGATCGGTTTCAGGGCGGGACTGAATATGGCTGAGCAACTGAACCCGAGCCTGAAAGAGCCGAGTACCCAGCGGAGCCGTATCTCCGGCATTGATGCCCTCTGGGTTTTCCTGAAAAAAATCAAAATTAAAGCAGAAATCAAAGACCCGAAAATCCTGCTTATCCTCGCCTGGGCCAAAGAGATCCGGGCAGGGGCGGGTGCCGCGCCCGATCATCTGCCAGAATTTGATCCGGGAAAAGACCGGTTTAAAAAAGACCAGATTAGCCACCTCGGGCACGTCAATGCCGGTGTCCAGCATGTCCACGGAGATAGCAAGATGGGGAGCCTTGTCCTGTAGCTCAAATTCCTCAATCAAGCTCTGGGCATGCTTGATGGTGTTATCAATCACTCGGGCAAAATGGCCAGCATATTTTCGATAATTGGAGTTAAAACGCTCCTCGATAAAGGCGGCATGCTGGTGGTTGCGGGCAAAGATGATGGTCTTGGCCAGCCGATCCTTGCCCTCCACCCGATGCCCATGCTCCATAAGGTACTTGAGCACCTTGTCCACCGTGTCCTGGTTAAAGAGCCAGTTATTGATGGCCGCAGCATTGACCTTGTCCGGGAACCGGTCCGGCTCCCCATCATCGCCCCAGTCCAGCTCTTCCCATTGGGCCTGTTCCTCAACACTGAGCAGATCATAGTCAATACCCTGGCCGGGAAAGCGCATATCCACCTGGGCCACCCGTGGCGGTACCAAGAAGCCGTCCTTGACGCCTTCGGCCAGTTCGTAGGCATCGGTGGGCACCCCCGGCTCCAGCTCAAAGAGATCATAGGTGTTTTTATCCACCTCTTCACGGGGGGTGGCGGTCAGACCCACCAGCAGGGCATCAAAATAGCGGAAGATGGCCCCGTACTTGCGGTAGACCGAGCGGTGGGCCTCGTCAATGATGATCAGGTCAAAATGGCCCACCCCGAAAGAGGACTGACAAGACTGGCGGGCCGCTGTCCCCTTGCCCTCGTTTGTCGTCCCTTGTATCGTCTTATCAATCAGGCCCATCATGGTAGGGTAGGTGCAGACCGCCACCCGACCCTCAGAACCCTTTTCAGTGACCAGATTGACCGGGCTGGAGTCGGGCAGATGCTCCTTAAAGGCATTGCAGGCCTGCCTGACCAGGGAGATCCGATCCGCCAGAAAAAGGGCCCGTTTCACCCACCCGGCCCGTTGCAGGACATCCACCAGGCCGATGGCGGTCCGGGTTTTGCCGGTGCCCGTGGCCATGACCAGCAGGGCCTTGCGCCGGGCTTGGCTGAATTGGGTGGTAATGCTGCTGATGGCCCGGATCTGGTAATAGCGGCCTGCGATTTCCTCCTTGACCTTGATCAGCTTCAGGGGTGTGGAGCGGCTGCGGCGGAGAATCAGGCGGCTCAGTTCCTCCTTGGAGTAAAAGCCAGCCAGCTGGCGCGGGGGATAGAAGGTATCGTCCCAAAGCCAGGTGCTGTAGCCGTTGGTGAAGAAGATGAGCGGGCGTTGGCCGTGCATCTGCTCCAGGCAGTCCGCATAGAGCTTGGCCTGTTGCTGCCCTGTTTGGGGATCTGCTGTGCTCCTTTTCGCCTCCACCACGGCCAGGGGTTTCCCGTCATCGCCCCAGAGCACATAGTCGGCATAACCGATCCCTGTGCCGGTGTTGGTGGAAATGGGCATGCCGCTGAGCTTGTATTCCCGATCCTGGGGATCATCCAGGGGCCAGCCAGCCCGGTGCAGGTCCACATCGATCAGGGCGTGGCGGGTCTCGGCCTCAGAGTAATTGTGGGGATCGGTTTCCTGTTCAGCTTGAGCCCGAATTTCAGCCAACTGGTGGCGCAGAGCCTGAAGCTCGGCATCCAGGTCATCCCGCTCCTGCTGTTGCTTGAGGGCCTTTTCGTTCTGGGCCGCTAACCGACTTTCCAGGGTTTCCAGCTCCTTGCGCGGCACCACAGCTTTACTGTCCAGGGCAGGCGGCACCAAATCATCACGCCAACCCGATGTTTTTGGGACAACAGGAGGGCTGTAGGTCCGCACCAACCAGTGGCAGAGATGGTACAGATCTTTCACGGCCTGCAAGGCGCTGGTGGTAGGCACAGGCCGGGGGTTATGGACAGCAGCATTGCCGAGCTTGTGGATCAGCTGGGCCTTGTGGAGCACGGCTTGGGGGAGGAGATCCTGGAAGCTGGTTTCAAAAAGCAGAGCACCCAGGTTGCGGGCATAGGGTTGATGCAAACTGCTGTCGTGGCGATAGAGCCAGTGGACAATGGCTTCCAGGGTGAAGCGGGCATGGAAGCAGGCTGCACGGGGATCGCCCATGATATGGCCTTCCGCCTTAGTTGCGGTTTCTGCGATGGTGCGGAAGTCAGCGGGCAGGAAGGCGAAGTTGCTCATGGGTTATCAAAGCTCTCCGTTGAAGGCGCGTTGTTGGAGCGAGGCGAACAGGGTGTCCAGCTCGGTGAGGTGGGTTTTCATCCGGGACTTTTGTTGTTCTACGGATTTTACTATGGCGGCGAAGCGATGTTGGAGATCTGTTGGGGGGAGAGGGACAGGGAGGTCTCGAAGGATTTTCAAATTGATGTTCTTCTGGGCAACCTGCGGTGCTTTTCGATCCAGAATGTCTTTGAAAAACCAAAATAGTCCTTGCACATATTCAGCTCGTCCCGCCTCTTCTGACAGAAAACCAACAACGCTATCAGGAAAACAAGCGTCAAAGGTCAAGATCCCGGTATTAGCTATGTTTGCGGCAATTGTAATGCAAAGTGTTCCCGTTGACCACATTTTACTCTGCTTCAATCCAAGGTCGGAGTAAGTGGAGGTGTAAGAGCGGATATAACCTCCCGATTTTGCTACTTCACCTGTTTGTATCAAGGGATGGGGGCCACCGAGAAGCGAAGGCTCGTTACGAGGGCGGTGTTTGGATATTCCTCGGTTAAGGGTGCCTAACTCACCTAACGGCTTGACCTCCCACCCCATCGGATTGGCAACTGGGTCGCCGAACATGTCAAGAAAGGTGGATTGCAGGAAGGTGTCGAGCTGGGCGAGGGCCTCTCGGCGCTTGGCCCGCAGGGCGTCTGCCGCATCCAGGATTTTTGCTATGCGTTTTTGTTCGTCAAGAGGTGGAAAAGGGATTTCTGATTTTTTGAGAAACTTGTAGTGTCGACTGTATCCGGCATTAGGAATATTTAGTGCCCGAAGTGCATAGAAGAAAAATTTGGTATCGCCCTCGCCCTTTGGTACAAGAACCTTGGTACCATCGGCACCCATAGCAAACTCGAAGTCCACATATTTGATTGCTCGCGTGTGATCGCCAAAAATGATGACAGGTGGGGTAGTTTTGCATACTCGTTCCCGTTCGTTCACATAGCCAGCAATCAGTTGCTGACCCTGGTCAACTACCGGGATATTTCCATTATCCAAGAAGTCCTTTTGCGGAGTTTTGATGTTCCCTCCTGATGCGTCCTTAAAAATTTCAAGAAACGGTAATTTCGGAAAACTCATTTTTTTGTTCCTCCTCCAATCTCCAACCTATCCGGAATGAAGTAATCTTTTCCGCCTTCCGTACCCAATGTTAAAACATTGGGCTATGTTCATCCGGCCCCTACGGGGCGGTAAAAGCGTCCCGAAGGGACAGCATGATTAGAGCCCAGCGTTTTAACGCTGGGTAATCTTTCGAGACGTGAAGCAGAGCTTCAGGTGAAAAAGTTCCCAAGCCGGAGCTTGGGAACCAGATGAAATTGAATTCGCTACGCAGTGCGTAGCGTTTTCAATTTGCTACACGCGTGTAGCATTTTCCCCCAACAACCCCTCCAACGCAACCCGCCCAGCCGCAATCTCCTGCTCCAGTGCAGCCAGTCGCTCCAGAATCACCCCCGGCGGATCATACGCCACAGCCTCGTAGAGCACCTCTTTATAACGGTTGATGGACAGATCATAGTCATTACCAGCAATTTCCTCTTTGGGCACCAAAAAACTCTGCTCAATGCGCTTGCGCTCTGTCTCAGCCTTCCCCCCTGCCTGCAAGTCCTGCCAGCGAGCGAGTATATCCGGCAGATCGCTCTTGTCCGGCTGGGGGCTCCGTTTATCATCCAGAGAAAAGCCGTCCGAGCGCATATCGTAAAACCAGACCTGATCTGTGCCGCCGGAGTTGGTCTTGGTAAAAAAGAGGATGGCAGTGGATACCCCGGCATAGGGTTTGAACACCCCCGAGGGCATGGAGATAATCGCGTCCAGCTTCTGCTCCTCAACCAAGATCTTGCGCAGCGCCTTATGGGCCTTGCTCGACCCGAACAGGACCCCGTCCGGCACAATGACCGCTGCTCGACCGCCGGTCCGCAGCAGGCGGAGAAACAGGGCGAGAAAGAGCAGCTCGGTCTTCTTGGTCTTGACCACCTGTTGCAGATCCTTGGCAATGGACTCGTAATCCAGGCTGCCTGCAAAGGGGGGATTGGCCAGGAGCAGGGAGTATTTTTCCTCGTCCAGTTGATCAGCCTGGGCCAGCGAATCCTTGTAGCGGATATCCGGATTTTCCACCCCGTGCAGGAGCATGTTCATGCTGCCGATGCGGAGCATGGTGGCGTCGAAATCATAGCCGTGAAAGGTGGCCTGATTAAAGCGTTGTCGGCTGTCCTTATCCTTGTAGATCTCCGCGCTATGATGCTCCTGAAGATGTTCCGAGGCCGCGATCAAAAAGCCTGCCGTGCCGCAGGCCGGGTCGCAAATCACGTCATTAGGCGTGGGCGCGGTCATGTCCACCATCAGGTCGATGATGTGGCGCGGGGTCCGGAACTGGCCGTTCTGGCCTGCCGAGGCGATCTTGCCCAGCATGTACTCGTAGAGATCGCCCTTGGTGTCCTTGTCCGCCATCTCGATGCTGCTCAGCTGATCCACCACATTGGTCAGCACTTTCGGGGCAGGAATCATGAACAGGGCATCTTTCATGTGATGGGAATAGGTGGAGTCACCCTCTTCCGCTCCGGCTTCCTTGCTGTCGCTGTTTCCCAGCGTTTTGATAAAAGGAAAAACCTGATCCTTGACCGTAAGGAACATCTGCTCCGGGGCCTCGTTTTTAAAACGGGACCAGCGTAGGTGGTCCTGATCCGGGTGGAAGATAGGCTGCTCAACGGGCCTGTTCAGGCGATTGGCCTTGTTCTCGGCCAGGGTGTGCAGCTCATCCAGCCGCTTGATAAAGAGCAGGTAGGTCAGCTGCTCAATAACGGTGAGTGGGTTGGATATGCCGCCGGACCACATGGTGTCCCAGATGCTGTCTACCTTGGATTTGAGTTCTCCGGTGATCATGTGTTTATTTTTCCTTGTAATATAGGTGTAATGGCGATGCTGGCGATACTAAAATATTGCCGATACTCTACTTCTTTCGCTTCCAAGTATCCAGCAGAAAGGCTACGCAGCGCGTAGCCTTTTGGGGAAAGTGCTGTGTGCTGGCTATTCCCTGGTAAATATTTTGCCGTAATTTGCAGGGAGAAAAATTTCGTATTCACCGGTCTGTTCAATCGCGAGAACCTCCCCACTGTCACGAACCAACTGCTCTTGCCAATGGCCAGCATAAAAGGGAACCGTTATGCTCGCATCATGTTCACTGAAGTTGATCAGCACCAGCACCGGTGAATTATCTGAAGAATCCGGCGTACGGAGAAAGGCAACCAGCCCTTTATCCAGCTTGGAATACTCATGATAATAATAGGATTGGCGACTACGGAGCGCCTGAAAGCGGTGGCGCAGTTGGCCCAGTCTTCTGTAGAGATTAACCAGGGTACGCCCGTTTTTTTCGTAGAAGAAATTCCAGTGCAGAGGACGAGCTGCCAATACCCGTGAACCGCCGTCGTCATGTTTACCATAGATCTCGCCGAATTCTTGGCCTTGCCAGAGTAAGGGAACGCCCTCCGCAGTCATTAAGGCAATGGCAAAGGGCTGGAGGCGATACCAATGTCGTTTGTCGCGGTTAAAGAGATCAAAGCCAGCCTGATATGGCGAGTGCTCGCCACTCATCAGGTACATAAGCCTGCTCTTGTCATGGCATTCCAAGAATTGCAGGGGAGCAACAGGAAATCTTTCCCCGCTCTGCTCGTTGAAGTACTCCTTGGGCCAGGGATTTGCAAAATCTATCAACAGTATCTCATGGACAAATCTTTCCGGTACTGTACCGTAATTTTTGACCATCTGCTGCGCTTTGAGCATAGGTTGCCATCGTTTACTGGCTGTGGTGTAGGTCTGTTGGAGGATTTTTTTCGGCATATCCAGGAACTCGGCTGCTTGAACAATACGGCTGTGTTTCGCTCCCTGTTCTGCACCCTGAAAACGGAAAATATCTTTACTGTACTGATAGGTGTCGTAGACAAGGCGGGCATAGCCTTTGCCAGCCGGTCCATCGTAAATTCCAGGCACATAATCATAGCGAAAGCCGTCAAAATGCAACTCATCAAGAAAATACCTATTCACAGCCATGAAATAATCATAGGTGAATTCTTGATTAAAATCCGTGCCCACTCCAAACATATCACCGGCAAAGGGGCCGATCATGGGGTTGTCCTCGCCTGCTTCCCAGTACACCTTACGATAACAGAATTCTTCATGCATATGAGCGTACACCGCATCATGAATTACAGCTATGCCCCGCTCATGACAGGCATTGATTAGCTTCTTAAGTTGTTCTTTGCCGCCATAGCGTTCTTCTATGGCAAAAAAGCTCATAGGCATATAGCCCCAGCGGTACGGCTCCGGTATATTGGTCACCGGCATAAGCTCAATGCAGTTTACTCCGAGAGATTCAAGGTAGGTAAGCCGTTCAAGCACCCCTTCAAAATTATCAGCAAAATCGTCGACCATCATTTCGTACATAATCAGATTTTGGATATCAGGTACCTTGAACCCGCTATCTGTCCAGTGAAACTCCTCCTGTCGGGGAAAGTTGAAAGCAGAATTCGTCCCGATGCCGCTCAACACAGCATAAGGATCTGAAAAGGCCAGAACCACGACCTTATCATACTGAAGCAGGCGGTAACGGTAGAGATACCTGCCACGCTTACCAAGGTTGCCGATTGCAGGCAATGCCTCCATATCCCCCTGGAATTGCCACAGGCCGCTGCTTGTATCTTTTTCCTTCAGCTTTAAGGGAAAAGCGTTGATGTCAGGGGTAAACTGATCCGTGCTGTGAATAAGGTCCGCATACAGGGTGTATCCCTTTTCTTCGGAAATACCGGGAAGGAATATACCGAGTAGCAGAGCCGTGCTGCTTCCCGTTCCTGCATGTGCTCCGACAAGTGATAAGTCAATCATTTTCAGCTCCTTCAGTTTTATGGTGTAGCTTTCTATTTTTTAAAAAGAAAAACAACAACACTCCATTTAGGCAGATTGATATAAATTTTTCCATCCTCCTGAGTCCACGGTTCATAATAGGCGTTCCCGGTGCCGTCCCGCCCTCCATAGCCTGCATCCTGGCTACAGAAAACCTGCATCCACTGGCCTTTGATCTCGCCTGTCTGGATTCCATAACTGTGATTGGGTGCCCAGTTTGTCCCACCGAGGTTGACCACAACCAGCAGGATCTGCCCATT
Source organism: Candidatus Electrothrix laxa (assembly GCA_942492895.1). Lineage (GTDB taxonomy): Bacteria > Desulfobacterota > Desulfobulbia > Desulfobulbales > Desulfobulbaceae > Electrothrix > Electrothrix laxa. The sequence continues at coordinate 1,462,583 of OW818652.1, read as the reverse complement.
GACTGGATCTTTCCGTATAAAAGCAAGCACCCTGTTCGTATCGCGGGCATGGACCCAAATCAAGTCTCCATACCGGAGTGCGGTAAAAGAGTTTCTTACTGCACTTGCATCCTGATACATCTTCTGCATTTGAGAACCAAAGGGATCCGTTTGATACTGCCAGTTCACAGCTTGCTCATAATTATCGTGAAAATGCCCGTCCTGCAGGAACTCCTCTCCCTGCCAGATCATCGGAATTCCTGGGATGAAAAACTGCAATGCACTCATCAACCTGCGTTTTGCGCGGGCATCCCAGTTGTCTCTTCCTCCGAAGTCACTGATCAGGTACTGACTTCCGTTCCTGGTTTCATCGTGACCAAGGGTGTAAACGATTCGCTTGTGCAATGCAGAGTAATTACCACCGTTAATCCCTTCTTCAACAGAACTTCCGCTGTTCTGCCTGCCGCCTAATGCCTTTTCCAGGCTGTGATGAAATTCGACCCACCAGGCAGAATCAAAGTTGCCGTACTCAACCATTCCTTTTTCGTAAGGAAGATTTTCAGCAATAAATATTTTTTTCTTATATGCAGTATCCTGTTGTAAATTCCAAAGAATATTCCGCAGGGCATTCCAGCCGCCCGGTTTATTGGTAATATGTTGGGTGGCATCAAAACGAAGCCCATCCACATGGAGTTCGCTCAGATAATATCGACAGCATTCTTCAGCATATTCTCTCACTTTTGGTTCTTGCCAATCCGGTGCAGGTCCCCAGGGTGTGCCGTGTCCACTACAATAGATTCCCCCCTTGCCGTATTTTGTATCTCCGTCATAGTTCCAGATCCATTTGTCGTCTCCTCTCCGATCGGTAAAATGATTAAGGACCAGGTCAGCAATGACAGCCAGGCCAGCAGCATGGGCTGCATTAACCAAGGCTTTAAAATCGTTATACGAGCCTTGTGCGGCACCATAGGAATGTTCGATAGGGAAAAAAGCCACCGGTGCATAGCCTAAGTAATCATCACCGGCATACTCATGCACGGGAAGGAGCTCTATGGCATTGGCCCCAAGGTTTTTAATGTATTTCAATTTTGTGAGTAACTGCTGAAAATCTCCCGGATAAGACAGGCCATCATTTTTGCCAATAAAGGTGGAGACATGAAGTTCATAGATGACCATCTCTTCGAAAGAGGGTGGGGTCCATTCCGTATCAGTCCAATTGAAAAAATCTGGATCTTTAATAATGGAAGCTCCGGCAGAGTGCTCCATTTGGCGGGCCCAGGGATCTGGACGATCGAGGATCACAGGGTTCCATTCCGGTCCGGTAATATGAAATTTGTATTTCTGCTCTGCTTCGGCTTCTGGGATATCTGCTGACCAGACACCTTGGTTATCCCTCTCCATCTGTGAAAACACAGCGTCTGGATTCCAGTTGTTGAAATCCCCAATGACCCGAACATCCTGAGCATAAGGCGCCCAAACCTTAAATGTACAGCCAGTCTTGTCCTTTTTCAGTTCACAGCCCAGCTTCATGTTGTCCTCCTTTTTGGATTTTTGAAAGGGCGAGCGGTAAGGATACAGGTAGATGGATGATTATTTTTTGTAAGCCTGAGTTCTGCCGAAAGATATTATATCGACATTGAACTGAAAAAGAAAGTGCCGCATAATCAAATTGCTAAAGCAATGGGACGCTCCCAACTCACCGATTGGTTAATAAAATTCCATTACTTTTATTATCGATATTTTGATATAATTCTAAGCCAATACCTGCTCTCCGTAAAAGATCCTTTTGTAAATCTGACAATGGAGTCAGGTGACGTATTACCTGGCCTCCGGAATGAATGATGCTGAGAGAGATATTGGAAAAGCTCTGCAGGATCCGTTCAACGGTCGGTGAAGCTGTGCATTTTTTGGGTTGTCCCGGATACATTCCCTTCAGAACAGTTTGATCCTTCTTCAAGGAACGGCGCACTACAAATTCTATCAATGTCAGTACCCGAATCCCTAACGTTAACAGATGAGTTAATCCAGCCACTTGATCGTCGCGTTGAACAAATAATGGAGCGATATTCAAACGACTTTTCAAACGCTCAAAGATCCGTTCAACCCGATATTCTTTACGATAGCACAACACGGCTTCCTGTAAGCTGAGATCTTGTTGATCGACATCGGTAACAAATGCCTTCCAACCGAAGGTATCTTTTTTCGCTGTCACCAGCTCTTCTTCACGTCTAATCTCTTTGATTTGATATCTAATTTTTTTGACAACGCGCTGAGAACGTTTCTTTGAGCCACGGCCTCTCCCAATGTACTTGGTATGCTCTTCCACCTGTTTTTCGTATGCAACCGTCAATAATCCTTCCACCCTGTGGGTCTTAAGAATTTTCTCAATTTTTGTCTGCAAAACAGACTCTTCTGTGATTTGACGTTTGCCTCTGCCGCGAGGAGGCGTCAACGTATTGAGCTTGAGTTGCGCTTTTTCAAGCCGTTGCTCCAGGCCTCGCTGTTGTTTGGCAGCATGAGCCGGAGAATGAACAACAAGAACTCGTTCATTCCACTGGAATTCCTTGCCTTCGTAAATACCACTCTGGTCGCGATCCAGCTCGTATCCCTGAGCGATCAGCACTTTTTCGCCTTTATCATTCTCCCGAAAAACCTGCTCCAGCTCTCCATGTGTTTTGTGGGTAAGGCCACCTTCAATCCATCTTTCCATCTCCTTTGTGATCTTACCGGTCAAAGGAAGAGGAGATAAGTAATGATTATCAAGGCTTCGTATGTATGTACGAGTCTTCAACGAACTCATCTTGCAATCTCCGCAATAGAGAACCCCTGTCTTCTGCAAGGCATTGTTAACTCTTTCAATAACAGGGATATAAAGCGGGTCGTCAGCTTTTTCACCGGAAACCACATCAGTAGCCAAAGGCATTCCCAGAGGATCAAGAGCTCCAGTCATCACCTTGATCTGACGAAGACTTGCGTCATCTTTACTGTGACCGAATTGAAGCAGACTTGCTTCACTGCCTTCATGATATCCTGAAACCGTGGTGGCGTCACATCGAACAACTTTGGTCGGCAGTTCATGAACCTCAATACTTCTTTTGCTAAGATCCCTTTCAATTCCAGCCCAGTAAGCCTCTTGGCTCAGATATCTCAGAAGAACCGCCAGACGATGTGTCGCGAAATCTGCTTCAAAAATCTTCTGCCCGGTTAAATTCTCCAGAGTCTCCTGCATCCTACTAATATATTGCTCCACTGAGGATTTGCGATGATCTCCTTCAGATAAAATATAAGACAACCAGATCACCGCTGTCCACCCCCAACTCAAAGCTCTTTGCTTCCAGTGAGTTGGAGTATAGTTATCCAGAATTTCGACCAACCCTGTATTGATCATCGTCCCTATCAATAAGGGGATATCATCAACTCGTTCTGTAATGATCTGCAACTCTTCCATTTACTCTCCTGGCAAATGTTGATTTTATTGCCAGAGTAGTAGATTATGAAGAAAAAGAGCAGGGCCAAGACTGAAATAATTTATTTTAAGTTCTTATTAACCAATCGGCGAGTCCCAAAGGAGTGAAGAGGAGGGGGGCATCATGAAACTATCAGTACATTCTGACTGGCAAGGCGAACGGAGGTGAGCTTTTTAGGCATTTATTTGTTGCTCTGTTTTGATCAAAAAACATATCGCCTCTGCCGAGACTGCTAGCTTCTTTTCTTGACAAAGCAACTGATTGCAAGGATAATAAAAGGTTACGCTTTCAGCGCATAACGAATTCAAACGGGCTACTTTTGACAGGTTGGAGCATGGGACAAACTAAAATTCTGCTGTTCACAGCGCTTCCAACAGGAAAACCCCTCTTGCGCGTTGATCGGGAAATCAAGCAGATCGAACAAGGCCTGCGCCTATCCGAACAGCGTGATCGCTTTATCCTTAAAACAAGCCAGGCTGTAACGGTGCCTGATGTACGCCGGGCCATGCAGCAACATAGACCACAGATTGTTCATTTCAGCGGCCACGGTGAAGGTGTGGCCGGGCTCTGCTTTGAAAATGAGTACGGAGAAATCCAGTTTGTTCACGCCGAAGCCCTGTCCGACTTTTTCAGCCGCTTTACCGACCAAGTCCGCTGTATTGTTCTCAATGCCTGTTATTCTGAAGTCCAGGCCGAGGCCATTGCCCGGCATATTGATTATGTCATCGGAATGAACGACTCTATCAGCGATAAAGCAGCAATTGCCTTTTCAGGGGCCTTTTATGAAAGCCTGGGTAATGGAGAAGCTATCGAATCGGCGTATACGTTTGCCTGTACCGAGCTAAATTTGCTCAACCTGAAGGAAGAACACATTCCAAAGCTGATCCACCGCAAACCGTCTGAGGAGCCAAAGAATATGCAGGTCACTATGCAAAGCAATCAAAGCAATGCCGAACACATCCAGCGGCTCATCGCGGAAGACAGGCTGAAAATGGCTCTGGCTGAATTTTTTGATCTTGCTGCGGTATCCGATGTTGAAACCCGACAGGAGCTGATTGCCCATCAGGCGGCTCTGGCCAAGGTAACCAAAGAACGGCGACGCGGTTTGCTTGATGCTGGCAAGGAAGAGCAGGTGCGAAATCGAATTCGCTATGCCCTGCTTGATCTCCTGCAAGAACATATTGACCGGTGACGTGACGATTCCTTATGCCTGTAACAAGTGACATACAAGAGCGGCATTCTGAAGTGCAGATGCTGTTTGCCGAAGACAACCTCAAAGAGGCAGTCAAGCGGCTTATGGATTTTGTTCGGGATTTCGGGGAGGAGGACAGTGAGCACCTGAACGAGGTGATTGTTATCAGTAGCAATTTTAATCGGCTGGAAAAAACAGAACGACGTGGAACCCTCAGTTATGATGAGGCTGCTCAGCGACGAAATAAACTGCTCTATCAATCTCTTGGCCTCATGAAGGAGGTCATCGCATGACCAGAAAAGATACCATGCAGGCCATTGAACAAGCTGCCATCGACATCCGGGCTGCCATTACAGATAATCCCGCAGAGGGCAGCACCGGGCTGATTAAATTTGCCAACACCTATGCATTAAAGGGCAAACAACAGCACTCTGCGGTCATTCTTAAACTCAACTTGACCAAGGCAGCAGATGCAGAGCAACAGAAGCGCGTTATTCAGGATATGTTGACTTTGGTTGAAGAAATTATTGCCGATGCTACGGACGATGGGGCAGCAGGCAATGAACAACCGCTGAATCAACTTATTGTTCATGCCCAGGAACATACGCCTGAACCACCTCGTGATGTGGTGTTTCGTTGTGAGGATTTGGGGCGGACGTACAAAAAATCCGATTTCCGGCTTCAGGGCGTGGATTTGCAACTGCGCTTTGGTGAAGTCACTGGCGTGGTGGGGGAGAATGGCAACGGCAAGACCACCCTGTTTCGGCTGGTGGCTGGAGAGCTGCTCCATAGTCAGGGCGGTATGGCCTATCCTGTTTTGCAGGAGGACAGTACAGCTAAAAAAGGCATCAACTGGATTAAGGTCAAGGAGCAGATTGCCTATGTGCCCCAGGAACTGCCCAAGGTGTATGGCAAACTGGAGGAAATGCTTCAGTATGAGGCCGCGATTCACGGCATCCGGGGTAAAAAAAATCTGCGCGAAGTGGATTTTATTGTTCAGCGGCTGGAGCTGACCGAACACCTGGAAAAACGTTGGAAAGAGCTGTCCGGCGGCTTCAAGCTCCGTTTTGCCCTTGCCCGCGCCTTGGTCTGGAAACCCAAGCTGCTGATTATTGACGAGCCGCTGGCTAATCTGGATTTCAAGGCCCAGCAGGTGGTGCTTCGGGATTTGCGCAATCTGGCGGACGGGCTGCGCTATCCCATCTCTGTGCTGATTTCATCTCAGCATCTGCATGAGGTTGAGGCGGTTTCTGACCGGATTGTGTTTCTTGATAAAGGGAAGGTTGAGTTCAACGGACCTAAGGCGCAGCTCGGCGAGGAACGTCGCTGCAATACCTTTGAGTTACTTGTGTCCTGTACAGAAGAAGAACTGCGCGGGCATCTCCGGCTGCTTGCGCCGCAACGAATTCAGCATTCCGGGGTGTCGTATGTGGTTACGTTGCCGCTGGCTGTGGATGGCGGGAGGCTGTTGCGGCATTTGCTGGAGTGTGGGGTAGAGGTGGAGTATTTTCGGGATATCAGCAAATCAATTAAGCAGCTGTTTCACCATTAAGCATGGCGAATTCTGACAGCATTTTCAAAAAGAAAAAAACTCTTCGTCGCCTTGGCGCGATTTTTGGGGCGGTGTTGTTTCCGCCTTTTGTTAAATGGCTGGATACATGGCTACGACTGCACTACCCTATTGTCTGGCGAACCCGGATTCATCACTTTATTTGGTTCGCGCTACTGGCAAACCCGGCACTCTATGGTTTGGGCTGCATTTATCCTGCTGCGGCCATTCCTACATTTTTTATTCCTCTCCTCAAAACGATCAGCTGGCTGCTTCTCTCGCTTTGGGCGTTACAGCAATTCCATTTTCCCTTGGGAGAATTTCGTCCACATGAGTATCTGATTACAGGACTCCTCTATACATGTTGTTTTTTTATATTTCTAATCACTCCAGTCTCTTTTATCCTGCCGATGATAGAGCGAGTTGCTGTCATACTCGGAACAGAAGTTGAAATATTCAGTTTAATACAAAGTCATTCCTTCTTATTTCAGATAAGCGTAGCGGGTGCGCTACTGCTTACCCTCCTGTCCTGTATTCCAGCTAACTTTATAAAAAGATGTCTAAAAATCAGAAGAAGTTCAATTGTCCTTCTTCCGCAGACACTTCTATGGCAGCCTAAGCCTGCTTTACTTTTAGATCAATACATAAGAATTAACAGACCGTTGGTTTGGTCTTGCTGGAGAGCCTTGGATACAAAAAAGATAAAGGTGTATATTATAAGTTTACTATTGTTGTCGATTGCAGCTCTAATAGAGAGCTATATTAAATTCATTTTTAAAAATGAGATAGAACATTATTCATGTTTATTGTCAGTAATGACCAGTTTGATATTTCTAATAATCCTCTATCATCCTATTAAATATTTATATGTTATTAATAAAATAAGAGGCGATACAGCTTCGATTAAAAATAACTTCTTTATCTTGTTGGTCAATTTAATAATAACATCAACTATGCTGTACATTTCGATGTTTCTAGTTTTACTCTCATCTCCGTGGGGGATGTACGACCTTTCATTGCAACATGATGTAATATTAATAATATTTATTGTATTAGCATACTTGCTGTTGGGATGTATTTTCCTGGCGATGACAGTGTGTCATTTGTCATGTTTGCTTATGTTTCTTTCTCTTAAGAAAGCAATTCTATTAACTGTTTATGGAGCAATTGCTAATCTTTTTATTTTTGCTATATTTTCTATTTCTGGAAACAATAAAGATAACTTTGTTTATTACTTTTTTGCCTTTTTGTTTCCCTTCTTTCTTTCTCCCTTCATGTCGAAAAATTACTCGACATCTATCATGTTAACATGCTGGTCATTTATTATCACTCCGTTTATACTTGTCTTGTTCGGAAGAGAAATATATCCTATTTATCCAATAGGAACAGTAGTAATTGCCGAGACAACCCTTTATCTTGCTGTAATTTCCTTGTCAATAGCATTCCTCACTCGCTACAAATATTGGCCAACGGCTTAATGTCCCATTCCTTCCGCGACAAAATGAAGATCCCTCAGCAATTTCAAAGTTTCCGGCTCGACAGTGTTGAAGTGCAGCATCTGAACAATGTCCTGTCAATATTATAATAACAACTCAGGAAGCTTAAACTCCTGGCATCAAGCGAACGAAGATGCACAACTTCCTTCCTGATTCTTTGATGTCCGTACAGTTCCTTCAAAGTATTCCAGTCGCTCATATCCCCCCTTGTAATGACTCTTTCGATGATATACCGGGCATGGGTTTCAGGGTCAAGCGTTGCAATATCTGCATCCCAGAATAATGCGGATCGAAAAAGGTACAGCTTTTCGCTCTTGCTCTTTTTGCCGGAATCTCTCATAAACTCCTCCTATTTCGCCCTCAGCCCCCGAACCTCCTCCAACGTCAATCCGGTCATCTCTGCAATTTTCTCAACATCAAGCACACCCGATTGCAGCAGGTTGAGGGCAACCGATCTTTTTCCTTCCATCACCCCGGCTGTCCAGGTGGACTCGGCCATGCTGGCCTGATAATGGAGATTATCCTGATACCGTGAATACGCCCTGCGCTCTTCTTCAGAGAGCTTCATAATGTCCAGTTCCTGCTTTGCCTTTTTCAGGCCCTTTGCGCTGAAATCATCCTTGATTTCCTCGTTTTTAAGAAAGTATATCCATTCGTCCAGGGTATCCTTGGCAATATCGTCAAAGGTGTTCACCTTGATCAGCCAGTACTCCGGCAGGAGTTCATAGACCTCCTCTTTGCCAAATACGGTTCGCTGCCGATCAGACAGCTGTAGCGTGTCGCTGTTGTGCAGCCCCCTGAACAAGGTCGTGCCGTGATACACATAATCGGTTCCCTGCCCCAGATCGAAATACAGGATACTGACCGAAACGAGCTTTGTGATCCCGGAATACGCGGTTCCTTCCTCCATATGTTCGGTAACCGCCTTGGCAGTGCCGAAGAAAATCCGCTGGAGAAAGTCGAATTCCCTGTCATACTGCACTTCGATAATGATGATCTCTTCCCGGTCGTTCCTGACCTTCAGATCAACGCGGTTGAATTTATCCGGTCGGGTTTCCTTATTGCTTTCGCTGTCAAGAATTTCCAAGATACGGACATCCTCCCTGAGCAACTCACTGAGAAAGCCTTCGAGTATTTCAAAATTGACCTTGCTGCGCAGAAGCTTTTTCATGGCCCAGTCAAAGCTGATCAGTTTTCTTGCGGACATTTTTATTCTCCGTTTCAGTACGGGCAGGGGATTTATGTTATGGCTCCACATACTCCGGACAAGGTCGCGCCGGATCATAATTCGTATAGGCCGGATCATCATAATCCTCATGACAGGGCAGGCAAAGCCCGACCCGCAGGATACGCCGGAGTTCATCGCCATTAAAGGGCCGCAGATTCTCCCGGGAGCCATGCTGGAGCTGTTTGCCGTCAATGGTGACAAAGGCATCTAGCGGCACGGTTCTCTTTTTCTCCAAGGTATCCACACCCTGACCAACCGGATAAAATGCCCATTTGCCGTCCTTCTTCACCACAGTGCCCTCACCGAGCCCCACGGTTTTTGGTGAAGTATGGCAGTCTTTACAGGGTCGTCCTTTAGGCTGGGTGGTGTGGGGATTAATAGCCGCCATAGTAAAGCGATTAAAGCCGCCTTCAACGTTGCCGTCTTTGTCAATCAGGGTGACGATATCCTGGCATCCCGGTGTGACAATCACCACTTTATCGCCCCAAACTCCTAACATCGGTTTCTCATAACGGATATAGGAACGACCTTCTTCCCACCAGCCCTCGGTTTCCTCAATGGTGAGTTTGTCCAGATGGGTGTCGCGGGCATCGCGCTTGGCATGACAGCCGTAGCATTGCGGTACCCAGGTGGAATGGCAAGATTCGCAGCTCATCCGTTTATGGCCAGGAAAGGCGCAAGCTTCATCTTTCGGGGGCCTCAGCGGGTAGACCTTGCCGTTATTGCGCCCGGTCAGGACAAAACCGTCCTTTTCTTGCTTAACATTAGTGAGCTTCCTGTTCTTACGGGTTAGGCCCGGCTTCTCGGAATGACAGCCTTCGCAGCTAATTTCCAGCTGATCCTCATAATGGGCATACTGGGTACCGTCGCCCATGATTTCTTCACGGGTATGACAGTCAATGCAGGACATGCCCTTTGTATGATGCACATCCTCAGCAATCTCCAGATAGAAGCGGCTGCCGGGTAGGCGGTGCGAGGAAGGCTCGCCCTTTTCATAAGGGGTGCCGTAGCCCTCAGCCTCAAATTTGCCGGTATAAGAAAGACCGATACGGCCAGAGCGGTTATGACAGCGGATGCAGTTTTGATCGGGGACCTTTTTTGTAATCAGCGGATGCGGCTTCTTTGCCGGTTTTTTATTACTGTTCTCTTCAAAGGAGTCCACCGTGGTGGGCGTATCCCCCTCAGCCGGGACATAGTGGCAGGCTGAACAGCCGCCGCCTTTTTCATTAAAGAATTTCGGATAACCCGGCAGATCGTTCTTCTGCTTCCAAAGATGGCAGGTGGCGCAGAGTTTACGGTAATAATCCAGGGCCAATGAGGTCTCGCCGCTTGCCAGCAGCTCCTCCACCGTGATTTCTGCATCCTGGCTGTCCCGTTCCCCCCAGTAATAGAGAAGGGTGGAGAGAATCCCCCGGTTGGTGGCCATGAGGGAGTTCTTCACCTTGTGTACATCTGCTGGATGACAGCCCTTAGTCCCGCAGGTCTGTTCTGCGACCCGCAGGTCGCCGGGGTTGATCACCATGCCGGTGTGGGCCTTTTCCTTGTCAGTCGCTGCGGCATCGCCGAGATGACAGGGCGAGCAGCCCACCATATGGGCGGCATGGGCCGGGTCCGGCTTTTCGTCCACATGGCAGGATAAGCACATTTCCAGAAAACCGGCAGTGGTTATTTTAATTTCATCGGGTCGTTCTGTGGTCTGCTCTTTGTAGACAAGATAACCGACAACGGCTCCGACACAGAGCAGGGCGATAAGGGGGGGAATGTATTGTGATGGTTTGGGCATGGGTATTCTACGGGTATCAATCTATTAAAGTGAAGTGGTTTTCGAATAATGCCGCCTGAGCTGGGCCATGTCATCCTCGTACTGTCGTGAGGTCAACGAAGCAAACTCGGCCCGTTTCCCGAGATCGCGGCAAAAAAGCGGTGTGCCGGATATTGCTTCCATTGCGCTGATCACGCCGGCAGAATTCAGGTTCATCAAATCAATATCTTCTAGCTCCAGTATTTCTTGAAGATCAGCCCTGATATTGCACAGCGTTTTAAACTCCGGCTGTTCGACAAAGAGCAGGGCGATATCAAGATCGCTGCCAAAGGCGATTCTGCCGTCCTGGGCTGAGCCAAAGCTCCATACGGCAATAAGGGTGGGGGAGGCCTGCCAGACTTTTTCTGCTTTAGCGAGATTGATCTCAACCATTGCTGACATAGCGCAACACCTCTTCCTGGAACAGCCTAAAATCTTTTAGATGTTTATTCACTATGCCGACCAATATTTCTGGATCAACGCGTTCATAGCGGTGGACGATGAAATTTCTAAACTGGACCATCTGGCGGAATGGCTCTTCGGAAGAGAGGACGCCCAGCCGGACACATTTCTTGACCGCCTCAATTGCACTGGATGCAGGAGTAACCCCGGCTCCTGAGATGAGTCGATGGCAAACATCAATGACTACCTCGACCAGAATCTGCAAGTCGCGCTCCACAGCCCGGCGGACAAGCCAGTCGGTTTGTACTGTATCAAGCGTTACCTTGCCGAGGGATTCAAGTTCGTGCAGAGTTTCTTCCAGTGCTTCCAGTTTTCGGGTTATTACTCCGTTGAGCATATTGTCTTCCGTTTATTCGGTTTTTATAAAGGGAGGTGGTTGCCTATAGGGAATGATGATTAAAGACGAGCGGATGACTCACAACAGCTTCTCCAGCTGACGGTCCCACTCATCAAAAAAGCCATCCGGCCAACAGCTCATTCGTCCGTTGCTGTCAATTTCCGGTGAGATAACCGTAGAGGCATGGGCGGCAGATCCTTTGTCCCGCTCAAGGAAAAAAAACTTCACGTCTTCCGGTTCAACGATCTTGTCTTTTACTGCAACTCGCACCCCGTTGAGAAAATGGTCGGAATGGGTCTCAATGAACATCTGCACTCCGCTTTTTGCAGCGATTGCACATAATTTCCCCACTAAAGCCTGCCCGGCTGGGTGGAGATGTGATTCTGGGTTTTCGATAATCAGCATATCTCCCGGTTGTGCGCGAAGAATGGCCGTAATAACGGGTAAGACATAGGTTATACCGAACCCGACATTCTGCGGTTTAAAATCAGCAGTGGTTTCTTTGCCTTGGTCAAAAGCATAGCCCAGTGAAACGGAATTAGTGGCAGGCTGCATGGTTGCGTGTATACGCAGACCGGGTGAAATTTCCGCCATCCAGTAATCAAGGTTTTCCAATAAGGTCGATGAAGTAGCCTCCGGATGACGCAAAGCAGGTACTGCAAGAGATTTCTGCCCGTTTTCCGCAATAAAGTGGGCGGTGTATTCTCCGTGATTTCCTAATGAATTAAGATCATATATGGAGTAACGGGATGCCTCATAGGAGGGTTCAGGGCTTACTCGGTCAGCGGAGAGATATTGGAATTTTTTATTGAACAAACTTATCGTTTCCGGCGAACGATATTCTCCAAGGGAAATAGACTCCTCCAGCGGCTGAAGATCTGATTGCGGAGCATAATTAAAACAAAGCTGTAACGGTTTCTGCTCTGACCACGTTAAAATAAATTCAATGGAATTTTCTTCCGCCTGCTCCGAAAGAATATCACTTCCGGTACCAAGAGAAGTATACTCCCCCTGTAAAAGCAAACCTTTATTAAATAACGTATTTCGTTCATAGGACTGCCTCAGCAGCAGCAATACCTGAAGCAAGGTGGACTTGCCCATACCGTTCAGGCCGGTAAAGATATTCAGGGAGGTTAAGGGGAAGCTGGCATCAAGCAAAGTTTTAAATCCTTGTACACGTATGAATTCAAGCATCCAGTACCTCATCAATTAATCCCTGCACTTTTTCGCAGCGAGTTTTATAGGAACCTTTGGTTTGGGTGGAAAAGGTTATGCTCCGAAAGTAAATTTCATCATGGGTTGTCAGCTGAATATGCTTTTCACGGAGAGTCTCTTTATGTGCAATCAGCGTGTTCATTTCATCTTCCGACAAACGTGCCAAGGTGACTGTCCACACTTCAAACAGGGTGGAATTCTTTCGCTTGCGTTTTATCGAGTCCCCGTTATGCGCAATTTTTTCAAATGCAGTTTCTCCAAAGATGTCCCAACTTCGCTTGAGAGCTGTGCGGTACTTCTTTTCCAAAACGTCTAATTGCTCTTGGTTCGTCTCTTCCAATTCAGCCATCATTTCATCAAGAAAGACAGTAATGTTTTTTTTGCTCTTCAAGTAATCCATTGTATAAAAAGCCAAAAAACGAAGGACAAGTTCCTGCCCCTGCATCCTCTTGGTTTTGGCACCGATTGTTTTTTTTATATACTCATCTTCACTCACCGATTGGTTAATAATCTAGTAATTGAATTAATTGTTTTACATGAAAAAACAACACCTTGAAATCTTAGTAAGTGAAATCAACATATTGGATGATTGCTTGTGAAAATAGGCTGTTGAGAAGTTTCCTGTTTAGGAATACTTATTATCTGGCCCAATATAGCGCTTAAAGGACATCTCTGCAAATACGGTCAAAATACCGGCATCTCTTATAACGTTATGATTTGTTTATGTTTAGTCAATTAATTATATACACTTTTTATTGACCAATCGATGAGTCTTCAGCCAGCTCTTTTAAATAGCTTCGCAATCTCGGACTTGCCAAGGCGTTACGAATTTCCTGAAAATTAAGTGTCAGTCCACCGGTGTTAATCCTTCTGAAAATTGAGTATTTTACTGCATCAGGGGTGCCGGGCTGGATTAAAAAAAGTGTAACGGAGCACTCATTAATACGACGCTGATAGGTTCGCGGCAGATCGTCGCTCGTTTTACCGTCAAGCTCTTTAAGGTATTCCAACCCTCTGAGGCGAAGTTTCTTGGCAGGCTTGTCTTCAACAATAAATTTTCTGATAGAAGAGAGGCGCTGAAGGCCGTCAACCACCAGCCATTTATTTTTATCTGTAGCATCAAAATAGAAAGCAGGCAGAGGAACTCTGATAAGAATAGATTCTATCAACCGGGACATTTTTCCTGTGTCCCAAAGATTTCCCTCCCGCTGGAAATCCGTATTCATATCAATCTCATCAAATCTTAATCTGTCAATAATATTCCTTAAGCTTTCTGGCTTCTGAATAATATTTATCTCATTCGGATTAAAAGGCTCTTCCATGAGCGGTTCTGCGTCGGTATCATCCTCCGAAGGATTTTCGTCAGGAAAATCGATTTCAATTTCTTCATCCAACTCCGAAGCCTCAGCGGCCTTTTTTATATCATTTGAACTCATGCTTTCACGAAAAGATTTGCAGTACAGTTATTGTTGTATCGTTCAGGACGCTGACAGCGTATATCATCACTCCCCAGGCAAAGTCACAGTAAAAGTAGTCCCAACCCCTTCCTCACTCTCAACCGCGATCCCCCCCCCATGCTGCTCAACAATATTCTTAGTGATAGCAAGGCCCAGGCCTGTACCTCGATTTTTATCCGTAAAGAAGGGGATAAAGATCTGCTCCAGTTTTTCCGGCGGCATACCGGCTCCGGTATCCGTGATCGCCAGCGAGAGCCCTTCAGGTCCTGTAAAGGTGCGAATCGTTAATTTGCCGCCCTCGGGCATGGCATGGATGGCGTTGAAGACGATATTCAGCAGCACTTGATAGATCTGATCCTCGTCCATAGCGCATTCAGGCAGATCGGGATCCCGTTCATCAATCAGTTCAATATGCTTATCGCTGAACTCGACGTTCATAAACAGGGACAAGCGATGGACAAGGCGATTGAAGGAGCCGGAAGTCTTCGTCGGGGTTTTGGGTCGGGCAAAGTCGAGAAATTCTCGGACAATACCGTCCAGCCGGGTAATTTCATCAACAATAATCTTGGCGAGATGCTCGTTACCCGGTGCCAGTTTGGCGAGCCGTTTACCAAGGATTTCCGCTGTGGAGCGGACAATGCCCAGGGGGTTTTTGATCTCATGGGAAACAGAGGCGACCATACTGCCTAGCACGGCCAGCCGTTGGGCCTCATGTAACTGCTGCTCCAGTTCACGTCGTTCTTCAGCCCGCGCCTCCATAATCCGATTGGCTCGAATCACAATGGCGCTCAGGACGGCGAACAGGATACCCATAACGGTCAAAGAAAGCAGCATGACCCTGAGCTGCAAGGAAACAACCGCTTCCAGATCCTCTGATAGATCCTTGACCACCAGGATAACCCCCATAATTTCACCGGAACGATCACCGACTCGTCGCTCCTGACGAAAAGGGACATAGGTTTTGAGAGTGCAGAACATGGGGGAAGCACCAGGCAGCAGATTGAGCATGGAGCCGTTGGAGATCAGCACGGAAGTACTTTCTCCGGTCAGGGCTTTCTTGTATTCAATCCCGCCGATATTTTTTTTCCCCACCAGGGTGGCATCTGTGGAATAGGAGACGATATTCTCACGGGAGTCAAAAATAGTAACCGCCTCAATCTTCATACCTCGGGTGATGTTATGCACCATCTGATCCAGCAGTTCAAACTGGATATCGTCAGAGAGCGCGATACGTCCGAAGCGGATAACCGTTGGGATAACAAAGCTTTGAAAAACCTGACGATTCAGATTTTCGGCAAACATGCGAGAATAGTTTTCACTTCGATCCAGCATGGTATCTCTGGCATTATTAGAAAAACTCCAGGTTAAAACAAAGGAGGCTACCAAAATGACAGAGAGCGAAGTAAAGGAGAAGTATTTTACCAGAGCAAAGGGCTGGACCCCTTGATATTCTTCAGGTTTCCAGGGAGGATCAGGTTGTTTGTTCATAGAGGTCTTCTGCTGCGAGTTCAAAGTGGTGCCTGAATTTTTATGCTTTTTTATGAGCAGAATAAGCGATCAGACAATAATCCCCGAATAGTAAACGTTGAGGCTGCGGATTGCCAGCAAAAAGGCCGATTACTTTGCTTGCTTCTGTCGTAATCGAACCGGTACAAGCCCGCGTACGGAATTAGCCACATACAGCTCTTCCGCCTTGAGAAGATCTTCCATCCTCAGTACCTGCTCAATCGCCTTGCCCTGTTCTAGGAGCATTCGCCTATAAGTTCCTGCCAGTAGGCCGCAATTCACAGGCGGGGTCAGGAGGAATGCGTTTTTTTTCAGACGGAGAAAAATATTGGTGATCGCTCCTTCAGTGATTTCTCCGGCTGTATTGGTGAACAGAATATCATAGCATCCTTGCTCTGTGGCTCGCTGGAATTCACGGGTATAGAGTCCCCGGCGGGTGGTTTTATGGAAGCGATGAGGATCGCTTGCATCCACCTGCTCTTGGGAAAAGATAACCTCAGCAGGCTTTTCCGAGACCGGATCAGATAATTCAGGCTTAGGTAAAGGAACAGAACTGATTTCTAGGTGACCGTCCCGATGAAGAAGCAGGCGTACCCGCGATTGTAGGCCCTCTTCTTTGTTTTTGTCTTCTTTGTTTTTGATGTCTGCACTCAGTTTTGCGGCTGTCTTTTTTAAACATTCCTGAACTTTTTCATGATCATGGCAGAAATGAAAATAGCGGGCAGAATCCTCCAATCGCTCTAGATGATAGTTGAGCAAAAAATAACCGTTTTCAGAATGCCAGAGCAGGGTCTCAATGAGCTGGAAATCGGCCTTGCTCTTGGTGAGAAAATGACTCTTGAGCAGGCACTCCTCCCATTCCGACTCAGCAACCGAGTCCATAACAATTCCTGAGCCGATTCCCATTCTTCCCTGTCCTTTATTTAACTCCACGGTGCGGATCGGCACGTTGAAGCAGCTCTGCTCTGGTCCGGTATAGCCGATAGCTCCGCAGTACACGCCCCTAGGCTGTTGCTCCAGCTCTCGAATAATCTCCATAGTGCGGATTTTCGGGGCACCGGTCACTGATCCGCAGGGAAAGAGGGCCTCAATAAGCTGTCGGAAAGAAAGTGAGCTGGTGCTTGTTGCTTTGGGATTCTGTGAATCCTGTTGTTTGTGTTGCGCTAATACCCCGTCAATGGTGGAGGTCATTTGCAGGAGGGATTCATAAATCTCCACATCAAAAAGTGATCGGGGCTGTACCCTGCCTTGCGTTTTTTCTTGCTCATCCGTATTATCCCTATAAAGGAGCCGTCCAAGATCATTACGGAGCAGATCGACTATCATTACATTTTCACTTTGATTTTTTGGGTCAGAACGCAGCTCTTCCTGCCGAATCACATCTTCTGCATTTGTTCTTCCGCGAGACATGGTGCCTTTCATGGGTCTAACCCGGACCTTTTCTCCATCTGCGGCAAAAAAGAGTTCCGGTGAGAAACTGAGGATATCCTGTCCCTGATGGCGGATCCAAGCACTGTAAGCCACGGATTGATTGCGGCGCAATGCCCGATACAGGGCAGCAACCGAGCCCTGGAATCGGAAATCAAAATGGAGGGTAAAGTTGACCTGATAGGTATCTCCGGCCCGGATATAGTCCTGAATGGTTTGAATAGCCTGGATATACTCTTGGCGGGTGATGGTTGTAGCTAGGTCAGTGCAGGAATAGGAAGCGTCACCTTCTTCTTCTCTAGAGCCTTCGAGGGGCCATTCGGGCCACCCTGTTCCGTTACTGAATAACCCTGTTTTATGATCAAAGATGAGTGGGGCCTCGTAAACGCCAAGCATGGACAAGGGCTTGTCCGCAACATCCTCAACATCCGCAACAGGAGGTTCGGGAAGGAAGTGACGCAGGCAGGGCTCCAGAAGATAGCCGAATTCATAGGCCAGCCAGCCAGCCAGGTGCGAACCCTGGGCACGGGCCTGATCAACCCGATCAAGAAATTCAGGCACAGAATCACCGGGTCGACAGCAGAGGTGGGCAGAAGGTTTGCGGAAGAGAAAGGAACGGTGATTTTCCTCGCTCAGCCGGGAGCTCTCTAAAAAGACAAAATCATCCTCTTGTTCCAGTCGGGAAGTGAGTCGAAGTATGGTGGTATCGTTTAGGGGTTTCATGCGCAGGATACGGACGGTTCATTTTTTATATACGGACAACCGCCTGTTTTTTTACTAAGGACTGAAATTTTGCACAAGGGAATTCAAGAGAATTCGCTTGTGTCAAATTTACACAATATAGAAGTTACGTAGTTGGTGAAAATAAGGTATTATGTCGGTATAAATAACGAAGTTTGGCGACAAGTTAACATAAAAAAGGAAGACAGACATGGCAGATAAAGAGCCGACCGATGTGGGTTGGTGGCTTGAGGGAAACAGAATTACTGCTAAGCCTTCACTCATGACCCCTGAAGAGCTGATTGAGGTGATCCGGGAGGCAAAGGAAAAGAAGTTAATCGGGCTTGACCTGCGGAAAAAAGGGTTGACTACTTTGCCGCCCGATCTGTTTCGGCTCCCGGAGCTTATTTTTCTTGACCTCAGTGGCAATCAGCTGACCTCTCTGCCGCCGGAAATTTTGCAGCTTGCAAAGCTAGAAAAGCTCAATCTTAGCGAAAATCAGCTTGCATCCCTGCCGCCAGAGCTGTTCCGGCTGAAGAAATTAAAAGCGCTCGGCTTAGGCGCTTTGAATATGCATTCGTTGCCATCGGAAATCGGCCAGCTCAAGACGCTGACCCAGCTTTATCTGCATCTGAACAAGCTTGCTTTTCTGCCGCCGGAAATTGGTCGTCTGACAAATCTGCAGGAGCTTCTCCTCTGGAGTAATCGGCTTGCCACTCTGCCGCCCGAAATTGGCCAGCTGACAAAAGTGAGCTATCTCTGTCTCAACAGCAATAATCTTGCTGTTCTGCCGCCGGAAATTGGTGAATTGAAGAACCTGGAAAAGCTCTGCCTTAACGATAACCGGCTCGTGGCTCTTCCTCAGGAGTTCTGTCGACTGAAGAGGCTGAAAAAACTTGACGCGAAACGCAATTTTCTTGTTTCCCCCCCGCCTGAGATTATCCGCAACGGCATTAAAGCTATTCATCAGTATCTTGTTGATCTGGAAAAAGGTGTGCGGCCTTTGAACGAGGTAAAACTTGTTTTTATCGGCGACGGAGCAGCAGGCAAGACGTCCCTCATTAAGCAGCTTCTTGACAGAGGCTTTGACAATGACGAAGAAGCTACGCGGGGCATAGATCTTCTGCAATGGGACGCGGCTATCGGCGGCAGTCATATTCGGATCAACATCTGGGACTTCGGGGGCCAAGATGTCATGCACGCGGAGCACCAGCTCTTTTTTTCCAAAAGAACCCTGTATATTTTAGTTCTCGACGGTCGTATGAACAACCGGGCTGAATACTGGCTCCAGCATATTAAAGCCTTTGGCGGAGATTCGCCGGTGCTGGTCGTGCTCAACAAACGGGACAGCCAGCTCGGTCGTTGCAATCTCAATCTTCCCTTTCTGCGTGAAAAATATCCAGGAATCCAGAGCAGTTTTCGCACTTCCTGCAAGACAGGCGAAGGCATCACCACATTCAGAGAGGGCCTGCTGGTTGAGCTTATCAAGGTGGGGACAGCCGCTGTCTGTTGGCCAAGGGCCTGGTCAGCAGTCAAACATCGCATTGAGCAGATAGGGCGGCCCTGGATCAGCTGCAAGGAATACCGGGCTATTTGCTCGGAAGAGGGAATCATGAACGGAAAAGTCGGTGATATGCTGCTTGAGTTCCTGCATGATCTCGGTGCGGTTGTGCATTTTAAGGACATCTGTTGGGATACCATGCATGCACTGAATCCTGCATGGACGGCCAATGCTGTCTACGGGGTTGTCACGGCCATAAAGACGGCAGAGTGCGGAGGTATTGTCAGCCTGCAGGACATGGCGGAAATTCTGCCGGACGGAGTTTGCGGGCATTTCGCCTGCCCACCGGAAACATATACCTGCATTATTGAGCTGATGAAGAAGTTCGAGTTATGCTGTGGACACGGTGAGAATACTGTCCTCATTCCTCAACTCCTGCCTGCATCGGAGCCGAATCACGCCTTTGATCGCAGAGGATCGCTTCGGTTTATTTTGCATTATCAGGATTTCTTACCACCTTCGATTTTTCCTCGTTTCATGGTCAAGGCGCATGAGGATATTAAAGACCAGGATTGCTGGCGCAGCGGCATGCTGCTGAGGGATAATATGAGCGGTGCGCAGGCCTTGGTCAGGGAGGACGTGCAGGCTCGGCGCATTAGCATTTGGGTGACTGGAAAGTACCGCAAGGAATATTTGCACTATCTTCGTTTTTTGTTGGCCGCGATTAACAACGATTTTGACAGCCTCAAGATCACCGAGCTGCTGCCGGTGCCGAATACTTCGGACATCACCGCAGATTGCTCTGCCCTGTCGGAATACGTGAAAAACGGCCTTGATAAATACATTCCTGCCGGTTCAACAAAGGTGTACAGCTCGCATGAGCTGCTCAGTCTGGTGCAGCCAGAATCGATGTATGAGCTTAACTTGTTTATAGAAAAGATGAATTGGGTGGGTGAAGAAAAGGCGGCCTTTGCCAGCTGGCTGTTCAGCTTTACCGGGATGTTGTCGGCTCAGCAAGTAAATCTTGCTGATCTGTTCAGGGAGATGCAGGCTTGGTGCCGACAAAAGAGACAGGAAACGGAGAAAGAAGTTCAGTAGTTTTGAATGGAATGACATACTCGGTGCTATATATACGATATGAGAATTTGGGACATCAATCCGGGATATTTGAACCGCCAGAGCCTGCTTGGCGAGCACCGTGAACTGCACGGCATTATTTCTATCATCGTAAACGGCAAAAAAGGATATTCTAAGCATCCGGAGACGCTGCGGTGGGTCGGTTACGGATGGGCACTCAAAATGCGACATGAATTGCTTGCTGCTGAAATGTTGTTACGAGGTTTCAAAGAAAAAACACCTGTGATGATATCCTCCAATAAAGGAGTCTTTAATGAAGGGGCTTGGCCGGAAAAGTATATTGATGCTCCTTGGGAACAGTTTGCCCTTCTTGCAGAAAAATATAAGAAAAAAGAGCAGGGACGTATCCCTCTTCCGAAAAATGGCCAGCAAGTATGGAGTCAGCATAAATATTCTGTCATGGCACGTAATGTACAACTCTATAAAAAGATAGGAAGGAAGGTGGCAAACACATCTTCGCCTGATTCGGCTGATGAATTCTCCGTACTCGTCACTCTACTCACAGAAACTCTGAGAACAGCCCCCACTCCTGGTGGTATTCGTAACGCGCTCCAACATATGTGGGGCTATGTTTCTGATCATGTTCCCGGTTCAGAAAGAAACGCCGAAGCTTGGGCGCTGAGCAAACTCCTTCAGAGCGTTCAGCACGGTGCGACAAAAAATCAGGAACCGTACTTGCTGGCCTCAACAGCTCTCAGTGAGCTGAAAATATGGCTACCTAAAACATAACAGAAAAGACGCCAAAAAATATTTTGCACCTCCCTGATCATCTCCCCGTCCACAAGGTTCTCCCTCAGCTTAAAGATGCCTTGTCCCAGAAGGGCCGCGCTGTCCTGACGGCTCCGCCCGGTTCCGGCAAGACGACCTTGGTTCCCCTTGCCCTACAAGATGCCTCCTGGCTGCACGGAAAAAAGATCCTCCTGCTTGAGCCCCGCAGGATTGCGGCCCGGCTGGCAGCGGAATACATGAGTAAGCTCTGCCAAGAAAAGGTCGGTAACACTGTGGGCTATCAGATCCGCTTTGATCGCCGGATCTCGGCCCGAACCAAGGTGGAGGTGGTCACGGAGGGCATTCTCTGTCGCCGTCTCCAGCAGGACCCAGAGCTGAGCGATATCGGGCTGGTCATTTTTGATGAATTTCATGAGCGCAGCTTGAACTCGGATCTGGCCTTTACCCTCTGCCTGGATGTGCTTTCCGGTCTGCGGGATGACCTTCGTCTCTTGGTTATGTCCGCCACCATGGATGCAGAAGCCGTGAGCCGCTTGCTGGGTGATGCCCCGATCATCAACGGGCAAGGGCGGATGTTTCCGGTACGTAAGGAGTATCTCCCGCCCTTGCCTCGGTTTGCCTCCAGCCGACCTGATCATCTGGCACGAAGTACAAGTCGGGCAATCCGTCAGGTTCTTACTCAGGAACAGGGTGATCTGCTCATCTTTCTGCCTGGTATAGGGGAAATCAGACGGGTGCAGGAGCAGCTTGCGGATGTCGAAAAGATTATCGTCCGCCCTTTGCACGGCAGCTTGAAACCGGTAGAGCAGGAATTGGCTATTCAGCCTGATGCGGCGGGCAGGCAGCGGATTATCCTGGCGACCACCATTGCCGAGACCAGTGTCACCATTGAGGGCATCACTGCTGTGATTGATTGCGGCTGGAAGCGGGTGCCCTGCTTTGACAATAATTCCGGGCTTTCTCGTTTGGATACCGTGCGGATCTCCAAGGCCTCGGCAGAGCAGCGGGCAGGCAGGGCAGGGCGGCTTGGGCCAGGAACCTGTTATCAGCTCTGGGATAAGGGTGTTGATATCGGTCTCCAACCCTTTGATCAGCCGGAGATTTCCCAGGCTGATCTGGCACCACTGGCTTTGGAAATGGCCAACTGGGGCGTGATTGATCCGGCTCAGCTTTCTTGGCTGACCCCGCTGCCGCCAGCCTCCTTTGCCCAAAGTCAAGAGCTACTTCAGCGACTGGGCGCTTTGGACCGGCAGGGAAGGATCACCAAGACAGGCCGAGCAATGGCGGATTTTCCGCTTCATCCCCGCTTGGCCAGAATGCTTCTGCTGGCAGATAAAGAAAATCGTCCCACAGCCCTTGATCTGGCAGCCCTGCTTTCCGAGCCAGATATTTTATCAAGGACTGATAGCGCTGATCTGGAGGATCGGCTCTATTGCCTGCATCGATTTCGCACCCAAGGCAAGGCAGCGGTTCGTGCTTTAGGCGGTCAGCTGGGAACCTGTGCGCGGGTGGAGCAGAGTACCCGGCAGCTGGCCTCTCTGCTGAAAGGAAAAGCAATCCAAGCAAAAGGAAGGACCCGAGATACCCGACATTGTTCTGTCGGTGCCCTACTGGCTCTGGCCTGGCCGGATAGGGTAGCCCGTCGCCGAAGTCACGGAAGCTACAAGCTGGTTTCCGGGCGCGGTGGCCTTCTCCGGCCTCATGACCCCTTGGCTGCTTCGCAGTGTTCGCAGTGGTTGGTGGTGCCTTCCCTTGATGCGGGCAGGCAGGATGGTCAAATTTTTCTCGCGGCCCAGCTTGATCAGGGCGAAGTTGAATCTCTGTTTGAGGACGAATTGGCAGAGCAGGACGAGGTGCTCTGGGATGGCAAGGCAGAACGGGTGGTCAGTCGCCGTGTTATTCGTCTTGGTCAATTAGTGGTCAGCGAAAAGCCGCTTGCTCGTCCTGATTCGGCGGCGGTCCAGGATGCTTTGCTTTCAGGAATTCGGGACCTGGGTATCGAAACCCTGCATTGGTCTGCAAGTGCCCGACAGTTGCAGACCCGCTTGCTCTGCCTTAGAGCTTGGCAGCCGTCGGCTGCTTGGCCGGACCTTTCCGACGCAACCCTGCTGGCGGAGCTGGAGGATTGGCTGTTCCCGTACTTGAGCGGTATCCGCACGATCAAGGGATGTGCCGCATTGAACCTGGAACAGATCCTCCGATCCCGTTTGGATTTTCAGCAACAGCAACGCGTTGAAAAGGACGCGCCTACCCATATCCAGGTACCCAGCGGTTCCCGGATTCGTTTGGAGTACCGTCTTGGTGAATCGCCGGTTCTGGCTGTTCGCCTTCAGGAGGTCTTTGGTCTGGCTGAAACACCTGCGGTCTGCCAAGGCCGGGTGCCAGTGGTGCTTCATCTCCTCTCTCCAGCCCGAAGACCGGTGCAGATTACCCAGGATTTACGTGGCTTCTGGCAGAGCAGTTATTTTGCGGTGCGCAAGGAAATGAAGGGTCGCTATCCCAAGCATCATTGGCCTGATGAGCCTTGGTCGGCTGAGGCCACCGCCCGAATAAAGCGCAAAAAATGATTCTTCTGTGGATTTTCCCCTGAATTTTTCCGTCCTTTACAGTTTCAACAGGAATGAGAGCAGAGAGCCCGCCGCCTGCTGACATCCTGACATCTGCTGGTTATTTTTTGCTTGTACTGACACGGTGTGGTATTATTTTTCTATGTGATAATTATTGTTATGTTCAGGCGGAGTATGCAGTGAAAATTATTAGTATGAGCGAATTATATTTGATGACGGAGAGTGTTGAGACCGTCAAAAAAATGTTTCATAAAATAGTGCATTTCTACATGGGTAGAGAAAGGCCGCTCATTATTATCACTGGCTACGTTCAACTGACAATGAATAAGACGGATAGCGATCAGGTAAAGGAGGCCTTGGCAATTTTAGAAAGGCACCAGTTTGGTTTTATTCGAATAACCGAGTCGTTTTTTGATACTTTCTAACAAAAGAATACCTTCTCTCGGAGTTGAGTGATTCTCTCTTTCCGCCCCTCTTGCCTGCATTTCCAAAAAAGTGCGGCTGGTTGATCTGCCAAGAACAAGGAATTACTTCTTGCCAACTTCTCTTGCAGGCTGTTAACCTCTTCTTGAAAAAATACCTAATTATACAAATCCGGTTCAGCCGGAAGGAGGAGGTATGGATTTTAAGCAGCATTTTGAACGATCCTGGCAAGTAATGCTAGGGAACTTCGCACCGATACTTGTCAACACCCTGGTGATGTTTGTGGTGTCGGTTGTCAGTCTCGGAATTATGGCACCGGTGGTCTCTGCCGGGTATATGCAGTCCCTGCTGCTGGCCCTGCGCGAAAACAAAAAACCGGATGTGAAGGATCTGTTTGCCCATATGGATCTGTTTTTTCCCTTACTGGGTTTTGCAGCGCTCTTTGTTTTTCTGGTTGTTATCGGTATGATCATGCTGGTGTTACCCGGTATTGCGGTTATTCTGGCAGGCACCTTCTTTCTTGTTTATATGCTGCCCCTGATGACAGATCAGCGTCTGGGCCTGATTGAGGCGGTCAAAGAATCCAGCCGCATGGCTTTGGATGACCCGATTGCTGAGCATATCGCCGTGGTGGCGGTTTTGATCATTCTGGATTCCATCGGCAGTTCTATCGTCTTTGGCACGCTGCTGACCCATCCGTATGCCTGTCTGTTTATCCTTTCTGTCTATGAAGCAAAACGGCGGCGTCAAATCACCGGGTCAAAGAGTGCGCCACCGCCTCCCCCGAAAAATGATGCCGGTGCTGAAATGTAGTTTAATATCCTGACTGATGGATCGGTTGCCTTTAACGAGGCAGCCGGTTTCTTGCCTTGTCGATTGCCCAGTCGAGTTGTTTCTCTCAAATTGCAAAAGAGATTATGCCGCTTTCTTCCGTTCGCCCCTGTCCCTTTGTTGCCGGCCCCATGATTACTGACCCCAGCCGCTTTGTTGGGCGCAGGGAGGAACTGGCCCTCCTTGCCCGTCGGATGGGCGGGGCTCAGCCCACCAGCGTTAATGTGGTGGGGGAACGCCGCATAGGCAAGTCTTCCTTACTTTCTCATTTCTTTCAGACCTGGGAACAGCGGGTCAGTAATCCGACCCGTTTTGTTGTGGTCTATTTGGATCTTCAGGCCAATACCCCATCGAGCGAGACCACCTTTTATCAAGCCTTGGGCAGGGCTTTAGTGAAGCAACCTGCTGTCCAGCGGATTGAATCCCTGCGGAAAAATCTCCTTGCTCCTCCTCGGACGCATCAGGACTTTGTCAGCCTCTTGGAGCAGTTTGCCGATTATGTTCTTTTGCCGGTTTTTTGTCTGGATGAGTTTGAGGTATTGCTCAAGAATGGTGAGCAGTTTACCGATATTTTTTTTGACCGGCTGCGTGGCTGTATGAATGCCAGTCAGCTGATGTTTATCCTTTCCAGCCGCAGACCCCTGGATGTGTATGCTGGGGAGCATGATCTGACCTCAGCTTTTTTTAATCTGGGTCATGTGGTGGCGTTGGGAGAGTTCAGCGAGGATGAGGCCGAGGAACTGGTGGGTTTGCCTGTTGATGGTGAACCGGCTCTGGATCCGGAAGAGCGACAGCTGGCCTTGGAATGGGGCGGCAGACATCCTTTGCGGCTTCAGCTGGCGGGTTTGTCGCTTTGGGAGGCTCGGGAGGATGGGAAAAGCACCCGCTGGGCAAAAGCGGAGTTTAAGCGGCAGAGCAAGCGTTTTGTGCCGCAGGAAACCAATCGCTCATTCTCGGTTAACTCTGGACTACGGGCTGTGTTTTGGGATTTTCCTCGTTGGTTGGGGAGTCTGCCGTTGCGGTTTGGGCGAATCATGAGTGATACAGCCAACTTTATCGTGGGCTGGGTAATTATACTCTTGGTCTTCGCCTGTGTGTTTGGATATCTTCCGATTGAGGATCTGTTCGATTTTGTGGCAAAGAGGAATACACCATAGAGGCGTTGGTCAGCCGTCCTATCCGAAGAGAATTTCCCCTATGCAAAATGACGCATTCTGCCTTCTTGGTCCCGGTGTTGAAACACCGGGCTATGTTCTGTCGCCCCTCCGGGGCTGTCGGGGCGCAAAGCGTCCCGTAGGGACAGCACGAAAATAGCCCAGCGTTTTAACGCTGGGCAGGTTTGCTCACGAATAACATCATGTCAACCGAAGCTCTCCCATGCAATATGTGAAAGAATGCTTGCAGCTGCTGTATTGGATTTATTTTAAGCCCTACACATTGAACCGGTATGTGCAGGCCATCTGCCCGGAGCTCTCTGATCCCTACATAGACGGTATCACCCGCCATTCGGCAGTTGTTAAAGCAATCCCTCAGCTGGAACGCTGTGACGATCAAGCTGGGTGGCTGATTATACTTGTGCCGATAGTTTTAACCTTTCTCTATGGGGTGTTGGCAGAGAGTGTTGCGCATCTCGTAGCTGGGCCAGCATCTTTACAGTTCAATTGGCTGGGCAGCAGTTTGTTTGCTCTTGGTTGGTTGACAGGTCAAGTGTTTATCCAGAATATAAGAAGAAGGCTTGGAGAAGAATTTGCTATATGGGGATTCGTAATAGCGATGGCTTTTTATGCAGGCTTTACTGTATTGCCCAAATATGGTGTTGTTAATAAGCCTGGATACATTATAGCAATGGCATTTGGTGTCGTTTTTGGCATGGCATGCAACTTGTTAATAGTCGTTATGAATATAAATCCATTAGAGAAGACTAGAAATTTAGCCAGAGACTTAGATTTTTATGTAGTAGTTGGCGTAACTTTTGGCATAGTGTTCGGTGTGGCGTTCGGTGTGGCATACAACAAGTGTGTGGAGGTGGTATACGTAACGGGGAGTGGCATGAGGATTGGCATAGGTGCTGGTATGGCTGTTGGTTTGGTGGCATGCGGAGGTGGTGTAAAAATTGGCTTAAGGATAGGTAGGGTATTAGCCTTGGGGTATGGTATTATACTGAGTATAATATTAGGCGTGTCATACGGCTTAGACGAGATAGGCATGAGGCTAGATCTAGCGAAAGGCGTAGCATTCGGCGTAGCATTCGGCATGACATTCGGCGTACGAGCCAAAGTAAGGGGTTTGAGAGATGTGGTGTTCGGTATGGTGTTTGGTGCTGTAGTATTCGGTATGGCGGCAGGAGTGGCGTTCGGAGTGTCCTTCGTCCTCAGTGCATTGCGGGTTTGGTTCTGGCTACCTGAGCTGCTCTGGCTTCGGCTTTTGAAGAAACTTCCTCTGCAACCTGCTGCCCGCTTACCTCTACTGCCGCCCTGCTTCGACCAGCTCATCTATCTTCCCTTACCCTTCATACCCGACTTCATAGCCGAAGCCTATCAAGAAAATCAAGCCGCTGCCCGTCAGAGCATTGACTACCTAGTCACATCCACCAATCAGCAAAAGGTTGCCCACCGCGCTATGTCCCTCATTGCTGCTGAGGAATGCAGGCGCTGCCAAACCGCACGAGATATTGCAGTCATACGCAATCAGTTAAGCTGGATACCTGACAAGCAGTCTGCCGAATTGACTTCCTGCCTGGAGATATCGCAGGACGTGACTGCCGCCTTGGAGGCCAGCTCCCCCTACCGTCAGGCCCGACAACTGGGTAAGGTTATCCAAAGGGTCGAACGTGAACGCAACGCCCTCGCTTCTGCTTCAGCCCGTGAGGCCACAAGCTTCGGCTCGGTACTCGACAGCTGGCAGCGCATCCTAGAGACCGCCTGCCGTACCTTGCGTGAGCAGGCAAAAAACAGCGACGAGGTCCCTCAGGTCTATTTGGCAGGGCCAGCCCTAGACCCGAACAAAGCAGGCCCCCTGTTCAAGGGCCGCAGCGACCTGTTCCGCCAAATAGAAACCCTGACCCTCTCAAGCCAGCACCCCACCTTGGTCATGCACGGAGGCAGGCGCAGCGGCAAGACCTCCACCCTCAACTATCTGCCCAAGTGGCTCCCCTCGGACATCCTGCCCCTGCTGATTGACGGCCAGTCCTTAGCGACGACTAGTACCCTGAGTGGTTTTGCCGAAGACTTTGCTGACCAGATCATTCGCTCAGCTCGTAAGGTCCATAGCCTGAAGCTCCCTGACGTGGAGAGCGTTACCCCTTCTGCCGACCCTTTTGTGACCCTGCGTCGCTGGATTGATACGGTGGAAGAGGCCGTACCGGACAAAACCCTCCTCCTCTGTCTCGACGAGTTTGAACGCCTGGACGAGATCGTCCGTGCCACGGACAGCCGTGCCCCGCTCAACTTCCTTCGCCATCTCATCCAGCACCGCGATCGCTGGACCCTGCTCTTCACCGGTGCCCAAACCCCGGAGGAACTGCCCGCCTACTGGAGCGACTACCTGATCAACTGCGAAACCCTGCGGGTCAGTTATTTGACCGATGCTGATGCCCTGGAGTTGATTCAGCACCCGGTAGAGGACTTCCTGGATATCTATCCGCCAGCTGTAGCGCATGCGATTCAGGATCTGACCGGTGGCCAGCCGTACTTTACTCAGCTGCTCTGTTATGAGCTGGTTGAGCAGCTCAACAGGAAAAAAGAGAAAATCGTCCAGCTGGATGACCTGGGAACCGTTTTGCCAGCCGTCTTCGAGCGGGGCTATCAGGTTTTTCGAGAATTTTGGGAGACCCTGACGAATGAGCAACGGGAGCTGTTACTTGCCGTGGCTGAGGAGAGAACACCGAGCGAGGAGGCGATGAAGGCTGCTGTTGTCTTGGTGCGTAAGGAAATCCTGGCACCAGAGGAAAAGGCGGGGAGCGGGTGGTTATTCCGGGTGCCGTTACTTTGCCGATGGATAGGAGAGGGGCAGGATAGATAACGGCATGGTAGCCATGATGGTTGAGAAAACTTCTCTGATGAGGTAAAGAGAAGGAAGAAAAAATCGTCAGCATCCTGGAAAGCCCCTGACCCGAGAACCCTGTTTTGACCACAGAACTAGAAATACAAAAAAAGCTTCCTGAACAGATTGGCGGTAAGCCTGCGGACAAGGCACCGGAAAAGCCCGCCAAAAATCCGCCAAAAAAACCGGCGAAGAAGAGCACTTCCAGAAGAAGAAAAAGTAAACCGGCACAAAGGATCTATGATCATATCCCGATCATCATTATTCTTGTGGTGATCTTCAGCTTCACCCTCCTCTGTATCGGTATAGGGCTTACCCGTTACCTTAATCCAGAACGGGCCGGAATACCGGCTTGTGGTAAGGTTCCTTGTCCTTCTCCTTTTTCAATCTCAACCACTGCACCTCAAAAGGGGGCAGGAGAATAGAATTCCAGTCGTTCCTTGCTGACCGGATGGGTAAAGGCTAATCGGGTCGCATGGAGACACATGGGATCTCCCATTTGCCCTGTACCGTACAAACTGTCGCCTATAATAGGGCAACCGAGCCCCAGTGGATGGGCCGCATGGAGACGGAGCTGATGGGTTCTACCGGTCAGGGGGGTGAATTCAATTCGGGTCTGTGGGCGAAGTTTGCTCCCGAGGAGCGTCTCGGATAAGGCAAGGCGACGCCAACGGGTGATACCGAGCTTGCCTTGTACGGGATCATACACCTGATACGGGCGGTTATCTGGATCCAGGCGAAAGCGTAGTTCGATTTCCCCGTTTTTTCCAGCCACAGCCTCAGACACAGCTCCATCCAGCAGGGCGATGTAGACCTTATCCACTTGGCGTTGGGAAAATTGGCCGCTGAGATGACGATGAGCCTCGGTGGTCAGGGCCAGGAGCATCAGGCCGGAGGTGGCCATGTCCAGACGATGAACAGCGGGTTGGTCGATGGCATCAGGAAACTGCTCCTTGAAACGGCTGACCACTGAATCTTGCTTATCCGGCCCCCGTCCAGGGACAGCCAAGAGTCCACTTGGTTTATTGACCACCACCAGCTGTTGATCCGCAAAAATAATCTCCAAATCTTTTTTCATCGTGTATCTTTTTCAATTTATTTTGCCGATTGCCCAGCCCCGCAGAGCATAAAGCCGAGAATCGGATAGCATTTTGTTCGGCAAGAGGGATAAAAGTTGCCGTGATGGCGGGAATCAGAGGCATTTTCTTTGCCTATGTAAAATTCAGCCAGCCCCAGCGGAGTCAGTCCATGCAAGGCAGCGTGTTGGAGCAGTTTTGGGGCGCAGCAGTCACCGGTGCCAGTGGGCACGCCCTTATCCGAACTAAAAATTTCTTCC
Source organism: Candidatus Electrothrix laxa (assembly GCA_942492895.1). GTDB lineage: Bacteria > Desulfobacterota > Desulfobulbia > Desulfobulbales > Desulfobulbaceae > Electrothrix > Electrothrix laxa. The sequence continues at coordinate 1,432,181 of OW818652.1, read as the reverse complement.
AGGCTTGCCGTCTGACCTTGAAAATTCCGTAACTGATAGAGTCTGTGGATTGCCCGCATAAGTTGCTGCGATTTTTTTTTTCGGATGCGGATAAGCTCCTGCCGTTCCCCTGAATTAGGTGCAAGCTGATCAATTTGGCGACTCAATTTTTTGATAGCCCTTTCTTCTTCATCATGGACCTGATGAAAGGCGTTAAGATCAAAGACCGGTCCAACCCAGCTTGGAACCTGCCATCGTCCGTTGTATTGCCCGGAAAAGGCCCGGAGAACAACTTGTTTTCTGTTCGGTGTTTGCGCAACCAAGACCCCAAACATCTTCCCCCGAGCCGATCCCCAAAGATAGTCCACAGCACAACCGGGATCCGCCTGTTGATCCGGTAAAATAAAGTCAATTCGGCCTTGGTTCTCCAGTGTTTTCATGAGCTGGAAAGCAGGCTCCAGAGCCGGATTTGCCGAGAGATAATGCTCCTGATTGCAGCTCCGGCAAAAACCGACCGCACCGGTCAGACCTCTTTGTTTTTTCTTCTCTTTAATCGCTTTTCACCAAAAAACAAAAGAATATCTCGATAGCAGCATGATTTGGCCCTGAAAAGGGGGAAAAGATTAATGCATTTTTCAGGATTCACGCTATAGTTACAGCCGCGACAGCGCGGGATTTATCCTGAGATTGGCCTTAACCTAATTCGAAACGTGTTGGACACTCTTCTGACACGAGATACCGCGCATGCCGCAGGATAAAAAAACAAAAAAGATTGGATGGATTACCATAAACCGGAGAACACTTCATGTCAAAACAACAAAGCTCCTTTCAACTGAATGATTTACGGGAAAGTGCTCATGTCGAGCAGCATAACGGCATGTTGGATCAGCTAGATCTCCCGCCGGGGATTGTTGAATTTTTACAGAAAAATCAGCGTAAAATTTGGACAGTGGTCAGTATTATTGCTGTGGTGATCATTGTTGCCGCACTTTATGATTCCTATCGTACGTATACCCTTAATAAGGCTGCCAAAGCCTATGATGCGGCGCAGCTTCTTGAAGGAGAACAACGGGTAATTGCCCTAAACAAGGTGAAAGATGAGTTCAGTTCAACGCCCTCTGCTGGCTGGAGCCAGATTCAATTAGCACATCTTGATCAGGACGCCGGGAAGTATACGGAGGCTATTGAGCGGTTGGAAGCCTTAAAAAGCACGCAGGGAGAAGAGGATTTACTCAGACCCTTGGTGCTGGCGAATCTCGGTGCGTTATATGAGCAGAATAAACAGCTGGACAAGGCTGTTGCTGCCTATGATCTGCTGAAAAAGAAAGAGGGCTTCCAGGCCTTGGCCTTGAGCAGTCTCGGGCGAGTTTACGAAAATATGGGTCAGAAGGATCAGGCTCTGGATATGTATCAACGGTATATGAATCTGACAGAAAATAAGCAGGGAGAGTCAGGGCCTGCTCAGAATTCTTTGGCCCGTGATATGGTTCAAGCAAGTCTGAACCGTCTTCTGCAATAGACCGACGAGGTCGAAGAGATCGTGCTCATGAAGATTATTCGAGACCCACAGAAAATGACGGCTTGGTCAAAAGAGCAGACTGTTGCGGGCAAGACCATTGGCTTTGTCCCAACCATGGGCTTTTTTCATGAAGGCCATCTTGCCTTAATGCGCCGGGCAGGGGAATTGGCCGATCAGGTGGTGGTGAGTCTCTTTGTCAATCCCACCCAGTTCGGTCCGCAGGAAGATTTGGCTGCTTATCCGAGAGACTTTGCCCGCGATCAGGAGCTGGCTGCCAGCGTCGGGGTGGATGTGATTTTTGCTCCGGAACCAGAGGATATGTATCCGAACGGTTTCAATACCACGGTGACTGTGGGGGAAGAATTGACCGACCGGCTTTGTGGGGCTGCCCGGCCTCGTCATTTTGCCGGGGTTGCTACTGTGGTCAGCAAGCTCTTCAATATTGTTCGCCCGGACTTAGCGGTGTTCGGAGAAAAGGATTTTCAGCAACTGGCTGTGATCCGGCGCATGACCGAGGACCTGAATCTTGGGGTGGCAATCATCGGGCATCCCATTATTCGGGAACAAGACGGTTTGGCCATGAGTTCCCGCAATACCTATCTGCAAGAAGCAGAGCGGGAGGCCGCGCTCAGTCTTTCTCGTGCCCTGGCAATGGCCCGGACAATGGCCGCTGACGGCGAGCTGCATGCGGAATCGCTTGCAGCCGCCTTGCAGGAATTTATCCTCTCTTTTTCCGGTACTGATCTGGATTATATAAGTTTTGTCGATCAATTCACTCTTCAGTCGGTTGCCGAGGTTAATAAGGACACGGTGCTGGCCTTGGCTGTGCAGATTAACGGCAGGGTGCGGTTGATTGATAATGGGTTTGTGGTGAAATAACGAGAGCGATCACGGTACCGCTTTGTTGTGAGGATTGAATATGAACGAAATTTTCGCTGAACTTACAAACCCGGTATGGTGGGTCAGTGTGGTGCTTGCCGGGATCATGATTAATTTGCTCTCGTCATATTTAAGGGAATTCTTAGATAATTTCTTGAGTAACATTTCTTCATGGTGGAGAAATAAATCTGTTGCTCGACAACAGGCGTGGGAAGAACGTATTGAAAAAATCGCGGATAGCGAAGAGGAAAGAAGACAAGCAGCTCTTGATGAGATTCGCATGCGGCTGCATACAATTTTTTTTCTAGCTCTTTCCGGTGTGTTGTTTCTTTCCCACAATTATATTGAGAAATCGATTCTTGCTGATTTCGTTAAGTTGTTATTTACATGCATTGCGTTACCAGTTTCTTGCTTAATGATATTTACTTCTATTATTACATGGCAGTCAGCAGATAATACGCAGAAGGCAATTAGCGAAGCATGTAAGAAATTAGAAGAAAAGTAAGCAAGGTAGTGCTATTGGAAAAGAATCTTTTTGCCTCCCTTCCTGTTGATGTGAAAGACGAACAGTTTGACGAACTGCTCCAGGCGGGCCAATCGGGAAACGCCCGAAATCTCCGCATTGAGCGAATCGTCTCCAAGGGGCATACCTCACCGGAAACAGGTTGGTATGACCAGGAAGAGGACGAGTGGGTGCTGGTGCTGGAAGGTGCCGGAACCATCTTGTTTGCAGAGGATAATCGACGGATGACCTTACGAAAAGGCGATTATCTCCATATCCCGGCGCACACAAAGCATAAGGTTATCTGGACGGAACCGGAAGAACTTACAGTCTGGTTGGCAGTGCATTATTCTGTTGAAGATATCACAGCATGTGAGTAAAAGATGTGATCCTGCACAAGCAGTGAATAAACAGTGCAACAAGGAAGGAATATTCTATGGGGACACCGGCTGAACTCTTTTGGGGAATAATGTTTGGAGCAATCGGTTCCGGCTTTTTTATCTACGGGAAAAAACAAAGCGCTTTTGTCCCGCTCTGTACAGGGATGGTCTTATGCGTTCTTCCGTATTTTATCGCCAATATATACCTGATGGTTTCTGTCGGTTTTCTTTTGATGGTTATTCCGTATTTTTTCAGAGCCTGAGCGAAGAGTAGATCGGTTCTCCTTGACGGCTGACTGAACTGGAAAGCTCGAATTCTTTTTTTTGCACACCAGAATAATTATTTTATACCAGCAGAGTATTATGCAGCGAACAATGCTTAAATCTAAGATCCACCGTGCAACCATTACTGAGGCGGATCTCAATTACGACGGCAGTTTGACCATTGACCAAGATCTTTTGGATGCCGCAGGGATCATCCCTTTTGAGCAGGTCAAGGTTTATAATATTAATAACGGGGAACGTTTCGAAACCTACGCGATTACAGGGGAGCGGGGCTCCGGCGTTATCGGTCTGAACGGGGCCGCAGCCCGTAAAGGGCATACAGGCGATTTGATTATTATCGTCACCTATAGTCAATATAATGACAGCGAGCTGGCTGGTTTTGCACCGAAGATTATTCTTTGCGATGAAAAAAATGGGATCCGCAAGCTGATTGATAAATAGAGGAGAGGGAGCACGCTCTGATCTCTGCTGAAAACTGAACAGTTTGATAATGGAAAAAATACTAGACAAAATGAGGAACAACCATGCCGGGTTTTGAAGTGTTCGGAGAAGAGGAAAAACAACAGGCCCTGGAGGTGTTTGACACCGGTGTCCTGTTTCGCTACGAGTTCGGTGAGCAACGCAAGGGTGTGTACAAGGTGCGTGAATTTGAGCAGGCCTTTGCCAAATACACTGGGGCTGCCCATGCCCAGGCTGTGACCTCGGGAACCGCAGCGTTGAAAGTGGCCTTGATTGCTTTGGGCGTCGGCATCGGTGACGAGGTCATCACTCAAGGATTTACCTTTGTCGCCACCTGGGAAGCAATTCTTGATGTCGGTGCTGTGCCCGTGTTCACCGAGGTGGATCAGACCCTGAATATGGACCCGACAGATTTGGAAAAAAAGATCACCTCAAAAACACGGGCCATTATCCCGGTACATATGTTGGGTGCTCCGGCCAGAATCGTAGAAATCAAGGCCATTGCTGATAAATACGGCGTTCCTATTTTGGAGGATACGGCTCAGGCACCTGGTGCCCGACTCAACGGCCAGCATCTCGGGACCTTTGGTCATTTCGGCACCTTTTCTTTTGACTCGGTCAAAACCATGACCACCGGTGAAGGCGGAATGGTAATCTGCAACGATGAGGAACTCTGGCGTAACTGTTCCGAGTACCAAGATCACGGCCATGATCATGCGGTCAATTCGGGAGGGCGTGGCGGTGAAAGCCGACGCTTTATCGGCTTCAACTATCGAATGATGGAGCTGCAAGGGGCTATCGGGCTCGCGCAGCTGGCCAAGCTGGACAGCATTGTCGCTTCTCAGCAGAAGAACAAGGCCATCCTTAAAGAGGCGGCCTCAAAGATCGCTGGAGTCAGTTTTCGGGAGCTTCTGGATGAGCAGGGCGATTCAGCAACCTTTCTGTCCTTTATGTTGCCGGATAAGAAACAGGCTGCCAAGGTCAATCAGGTGTTGCGGGACAATAAAGCCGGGGCTATCAACTTCGGGGAAAATAGCTGGCATTTTTATCCGGCCTGGGAACATTTGCTCGGCAGCAAAACCCTGAGCAAAAACGGCTGGCCCTTTGATAGCCATTGCAAACGTCGCGTTATTTATGATCCAGAGGCCTTGCCTGCTTCGGTTGAGCTGATGAGTCGCACCTTGGTTTATCAGGTTCCGGTTAATCTCAGCGATGCTCAACGGGAGACCATGCTCACAGCCCTGGCCAAGGCGGCTGCTCTTTAAGAGACAAGGATTTATGCATAGATGGCCTGTCCTTTAGCGCTGGGACAGGTCGGACCAATAGCAACAAGACCAAGCATTACGGATTGATTACTGAGCAAGTCCTCCGTCGTCTGCGCCCAGTAAATAAGGCCCGTGAAACCGTAACAGATGTGATTATCAATGCCGAGACGGATCCTGATCTTGTCCTGATCTATATTATTTGTCCGTCAGATCGGAATACCCCATGCGACCTCACAGTGAAACAGAATGGTAAATGGCTGCTTGATAAGAACATTGGCAAACAATTTCACCTGCCCGTCTTGGCCCGATCTGAAAGAAGTAGAAAACAAAATGGAAAGCGAGATGGAAGACACTATGGAAGGCAAGATGTCAAGCCGACCGGAATAAGTCGCAGAATCCATATCAATAATGATACACCCCAAGGAATCTACACCATCTGGGGAACTGTGACCGGAGGAGGCGATTCTCCCTGGTTCCGGACGGCCCGGATTGATCTTGATGCGGCTTTACCACCGATAAATGCACAGCCGTACGCTCTCAATTCCTTTCTCCTTTCCCGCATCATCCCAGCTGAGGCTTTGGATGATTACTGGGTTAATGAATGGCCTTTGGCCTACAGTCTGGGGCGTATTGCTTTGCGTATTGCACCCGGTGATTTTGAGGCACAGCAGCCCCGAAGTCAGCAGCTTGGTGTCGGCAATACATTGTTCCACCCAACCCACGGTTGTATCAATACAGGGGATCAGCAGGGCCAGCTCCTTCAGGTCCTTATTGAGGCAGGGATTTTACGTCAGGAAGATATTCTTGATATCGCAGGAGATTCAAAAAAAAGATGGTCTGTTTCTTCTAAATTAGGTAAGGCCTTCGTGGTTCTTAAGGATCGTGAAGGCGTCAATGATTCTGGGAAAGGAAAATGATGGAGAGTCGGTTTCATAAACAAAATACCTGTGTTGCTCTTGACTTGCCAGCCTGGGCCATTGCAGCTTTGAATGACTTGCCGGAGCACCTGCCGAGCGATGAAGAAAGGATGCGTGCGGTACTTTCCTTTGCACGGATAAATTTTCAGCGGAAGACAGGCGGTCCCTTTGCTGCCGGGGTTTTTGAGCGGGACTCCGGGAGGCTGATTGTCATTGGGGTAAATCGGGTTCTCCCATGTACCTGCTCCTCAGCTCATGCGGAAATCACGGCTCTTTCTTTGGCGCAGAAGCTGTTGGGTGCTTACGATCTCGGTGCGGCTGGGCTTCCGGCTTATCAGCTTGTCGTGAATTGGCGACCCTGCAGTATGTGCTTCGGCGCTGTGCTTTGGTCAGGCATACGCTCTTTGGTGATTGCCGGGACCGGCTCTGAGCTGGAAGCCATCACTGGTTTTGATGAGGGGCCGCTCCACCCAGAGTGGCGGGCTGAACTGGCGCAACGCGACATAGCATTGCGGGAGAATATTCTTCGTCAAGAAGCTGTTGAGGTTTTTCAGGAGTTTTCAGCTGAAGGCGGCTTTGTCTATAATGCACGGCTTGGTTGATTTCATTACGATAAGCCGGAAATTTAATTGTCTTTGGTGCGAAAAAAAAAATGAAATTCAGATTTACTCTTCTGTTTTTTGTCTTAGCCAGTCTGATGTTTATATGTGAGGTTATCTTTGATTGTGATTTGATTAAACTTATCTACACATTACATAGCAGTGCGCTGGATCGATGCGTTTCCGTCGCTTTTTTGGGTGTGACCGGTTTGATTATTGATTATATTGCTGGTATGAGGAGAAAAAAAGAACGAGAGAAGGTTGCTGCCTATAATGCCACTATGAGGGCGGCAAATCAACTTATGCGAGACTTAATGAATAGTATGATGATCTTGTCGGCATCGGAAGCTGTGCAGAAAGAATTCGGTGATGATATTACCGAGATCATTAAGAGGAATATGAGGAAAATGGAGGAAGTGCTTGAGGCGCTGACCGGTTTGAAAGAAATTACGCCGGAGATGATCAGGGAAATATCTAATCCGACTGAGATCTGAGTGATGAAAAATATTCTAGAAATAGAACCGGAATTCATCGTTACGGAAGATTATCTAAAAAAGGTACTGTACAGCAAGGGGGCAAAAAAGTAACGATGAGGTTCATCAATCCACTCCTGCTTATCGGCATGATCGGCGTTTTGACCATAGGCAGCAGTCTTTATGCTGATCTCATACAGGTATTTTACGGGGAAAACGGAATCTATTGGACCCATGAGGATATGCAGCTTCCCCTTGACAAGACTGGAGATAACTTTCAGATTTTTATTGGAGGGAAGCCTCTGCTGGATCATCTGGACGAAAAAACGTTTTTTGCTGCCGATGGAGAATTGGTACCGTACCCTGTTGCTTCCAGGGACGTCACAGTCCGGGTGAATAACTGGCCCTCAGTAAAAGCGCGGATTTTGACCAAAACCACGCTGACCAGTTTTGCCTTTGGGGTTAATCTGACCTTGATGATTGTCGGGTTGGTGCAGACCTGCCTTCGGAGAAAGAAAAAGGCTGGCAACTGTCCGAGAGGTTAAGAGGGAAGATGTTATCTGCACTGAGAAGATCATTACAAAGCAAGCCGTCGTACCTAGATATCCAGCCCAATGTGCTGGCAGGGTTAACGGTCGGCGTTATTGCGCTTCCGCTCTCAATGGCCCTGGCTATTGCCAGCGGTGTGCCGCCCCAGCATGGCCTGTACACGGCAATGGTTGCCGGTATTGTTATTGCGCTCACCGGTGGTTCAAAGGTCAATATATCAGGCCCGACCGCAGCCTTTGTGGTCATCCTGCTGCCCATTGTCCAGAAATTCGGCATAGGGGGCCTGCTTGTCAGCGGGATGATGGCAGGCCTGATTCTGATTTTGATGGGGATTGGAAAACTCGGCAGGCTGATTGAAATAGTCCCTTATCCCGTAACAGTAGGGTTCACCGCAGGTATTGGTGTGGTGATCGGTACTTTTCAGATAAAAGACTTTTTGGGACTGAACATAGAATCAATGGGAGGTCATTATCTCGACAAGCTATCGCTGATCCTCCATGCCTTACCATCGATAAACTGGCAGGAGACGCTCATTGGCGCTTTGACACTGGCTGTCCTGTTGATCTGGCCGCGATTCCGCTCAAAAATCCCAGGCCATCTGGTTGCCCTTTTGCTGGGTTGTTTGGCAGCTTGGCTGTTCAGTCGTTTTCTTCCAAATTTTTCCGTTGCGACCATCGGCAGTCGATTTCATTTTGAAATAAATGGGGTGACAGGTAATGGAATACCTCCCATCTTGCCTTCTTTTGAATGGCCCTGGAATTTACCCGGTGCTGACGGAAACCCGATAGGTTTGAATTTCAACCTGGTGAGATTACTTTTCCCGTCAGCAATTACCATAGCCATATTAGGCGCGTTAGAATCACTCTTATGCGCTGTGGTTGCTGATGGCATGTCCGGTAAAAAACATAATCCTAACGATGAGCTCATCGGCCAAGGAATCGGTAACCTGCTCGTGCCGCTTTTCGGGGGGATTCCAGCGACCGCTGCAATTGCCAGAACAGCAGCGAATATCAAAGCGGGCGGAACGCTGCCGCTGTCATCGGTTGTCCACGGTTTATTTATCCTGATCGGGATATTACTGCTTGCTCCGCTCTTGTCCTACATCCCCATGTCTTCAATGGCGGCATTATTGCTCATTGTTGCCTGGAATATGAGCGAGGCCAAGCATTTTATTCGTACGATCAAGATCGCGCCCAGAGAGGATGTTTTTGTTCTTATTGCCTGTTTTCTTCTGACAGTGCTTTTTGATATGACTGTTGCCGTAGCTGTCGGTATGGGATTAGCCGCAGTCTTATTTATTCGAAGAACAATCAGCCTAACCCATACCTCCGCGATTGAAAGCAGTCGTGAAGCGTATGATCTTCCCGACCATACCGTGATTTATGATATTAACGGCCCGTTGTTCTTCGGTTCTGCTCAGAAAGCCTTAAAAACGATTTCTACTGTACAACCTGATGTGCGGATCGTGATACTGGATATGTCGGAAGTCACCATGCTTGATATGAGCGCCATTGTCGCGATGGAATCGATAGCAAATGATTTATCAGTAAGAAATATAGGGTTAATCATAAATAATTTGCAGCCCCGCATGATATTGAAGCTCAGGCGTGCCGGAATACGAAAGAGAATCGGCAAGGTGGCGTTTTCTAGGTCTCTTGAAGACGGTTTTTCGGCGGCACGAAAAATGCTTTAACAGTAAGCTGTTATTTGTATGAATAACAAGATTTATTATTATATCTTCGGGTAAGAACATTATGATTGCAAAGATCACTTTGGAAAATTTTTTCAGTTTTAGGCATCCGACAACTATAGAGCTTAAGCCTGATATCAATATCCTTTTGGGAATAAATGGCAGTGGAAAATCAAATTTCCTCAAAGCGATCCGGCTTCTTCATGAAAGTATTATCGGGAGCGGCTTGGAAAAAGTTTTTTTAAAAGAGTGGAGCGGCTTTGATTCTGTAGCAAATTTTAATAGTGAAGAAAAAGAGTATATTAGAGTTTCATTCGAGTTTGATAAAGATGCTCTCCAAAATATCATTCAGCAAGAAGGATATCAGTTTTACAATAATCCAATTTATGAGATATCCATATTTAAATCAGGTGCAACCGGATACTATTTAAAAGAAAAATTGTATTCCGAAAATATGAATCCTGATGGAGATAATTTTATATATATGGACATGAATAATGCTCGGGGTCTGATATCTACGCGCGAACAAGGAAAAGTAGGGTTCCAACAGTATCCGCAGGAGAATAAACAGCTACATTTCAAGCAGACAGAGCCGGTTTTGAGGCAGATTTCTGATCCCGACAGATTTTACCCGCTATTTACTCTGAAAAAAGCCTTGGAAGAACTCTCTTCATATTATTATTTTGATACGACGCAAAACAGCCCTATCAGGCTGCCTTCCGGTTACGGCACTGAAACAAAATTACTGCCGGACGGTCAGAATCTTGTCACTCTTCTTAATAATATTAAGAATGAACAGTCTTTCCATTATGATAGGATCGAAGAGGCTGTGAAAAAGATTAATCCCTGTTTTAAAGAGATTAATTTTTCATTTCTCGGTTCTAAGTCATATCTCGTACTCCGTGAAGAATACTTGGCACGATCTGTTTCCATAGAGCACATTTCTGACGGAACTCTTCGCTATCTGCTTCTGCTGTCCATTTTATACAATCCGAAGCGGGGTAGTCTTGTCTGTATTGATGAGCCTGAAACAGGTCTTCATCCTGATATGATAAACACAGTAGCAGATGCCATAAAACATGCCTCGAAAAAAACACAACTGATTATCGCTACCCATTCCCCCTTGCTGCTTAATTCATTTGACTTGGATGATATTTTAGTATTTGAGAAAAATACTCGTAATGAAACTGAGGTAACGACTAAAGATCCAGATAATTTTGACGGGTGGATTGAGGATTTCTTGGTCGGGCAAGCTTGGTTGCAGGGGCTGATAGGCGGCAAGAGATGGTAAATATTACGATTTATATGGAGGGAGCGCAACCGGATAAATTAAATGATCCGGCAGTGCTGACTGTGGACAACAGTGCCGTTTTTCGTGAAAATTTTCATAAATTATTTTCTCAGCAGCTATCCCCAGCAAAATTTAACCTCATCATTAAGACATACGGAACTGTAACACAGTCAAGAAAAGTGCTGGAGTACATGGAAGTTCATGGCATTAATGGAGCTCTTTTGAGGGATTTGGATACCCCGAATACAAATATAAAAAAAGAGGAAAGTCTTCGATTTTATGAGCCGTTTGATACTGAAAAGATTTTTTTTATGATTCAGGAGATGGAGGCTTGGATACTTTCTCAGGTTGAGAAGATTGAAGAGTTTGGGGAAAACGAAGGGTTGATAAGGAAAAAAGTTGATCAGGATATCAATGATAATCCGTTACTGAAAGAAAAGAACCCGGAGCAGATCAGTAAACCGAGTGAAAAACTTGACACGATATTAAGGCAATATTTTGACGTTGTAAAAATCAAGGGGAATAAAGAGCGAAAAACGGGGAAACGATATTCAAAGACGAAAGACGGCCCCAAGTTGATCGGTTTGCTTGAGTTAAACAGTTTGATGGAGTGCTTCGACGAAGCAGGAAGATTGATCAGCTATATTAAGAGAAAAAACGGGAACAAGTATGAAACCCGCTAATGGTCTGGCAGTAAGGAAGCAGGAAGATTGATCAGCTATATTAAGAGAAAAAACGGGAACAAGTATGAAACCCGCTAATGGTCTGGCAGTAAGGAATGTGGGCTTAATCAAGCCCCGCATGATATTGAAGCTCAGGCGTGCCGGGATACGGAAGCGAATCGGCAAGGTGGCGTTTTCTAGGTCTCTTGAAGACGGTTTTTCGGCGGCACGAAAAATGCTTAAAGAAAACAACCCTGGTCTGGAATCATAGCTTTATTGAGCAGCCTGACCTCGAAAAATAAATAATTAGTTAATAATTTGCAATTATATAAACAGCAGTCTCTTTTCCCGGAATGTAGTACGTCAAACACTTCCGCTGAAAAGCAGCATTCTCGGTCAGGTACTTTTACCGATAACATGAAATTGCCTATCCATAGATGGTTTCGTTATTCAGCCGGATTTTCAGCCAAATGGGTAGAACAGGAAATACAGCGCCATTGTCGTGACAGAAAAGAAAAAATCAACGTGCTGGATCCGTTTTCCGGGTCAGGTACAACCTTATTAGCAGCTGAAGCTGTGCAGGCAAAAGCTGTGGGCTTTGAGCCACATCCCTTTATCCATCGGGTTGCCCAGGCTAAGCTCGGATGGGGTAATACAGATACATATCAGCTTCAGAAAATGGCTGAAGAGATCCTCAGAAAGGCACAGGAAAGAAATACTGAGGGAGAGAGATTGGATGCATCGGATGCTCCTTTACTGAAGAAATGTTTTACAGATGATTCGTTGAACAAGCTGGATGCATTAAAAGATGTTTTTCTGGCTGATTTTGATAATGGGGCAGCAGAGCATGAACTTCTCTGGTTATGTATTACGAGTATACTGCGTCCGTGTAGTACGGCAGGCACAGCCCAATGGCAATATGTGTTGCCAAACAAGAAAAAAGCAAAAGTTTCTGATCCGTTTTCATCTTTTTCTCTGAAAATGAATCAGCTGATTGATGATATCGGAATTGTCGGGAAACAAGGATGGCTTTCTGGAGCGCAAATTTTGCGCACCGATGCCCGTGATCCGCAATATACAGCCGAAGATTCCTTCGATCTTGTTATTACCTCTCCGCCGTACCCGAACAATTATGACTACGCCGATGCCACCCGCTTGGAAATGACATTCTGGGGAGAAATAACAGGATGGAGCGAACTGCATTCATCAGTCAGGCAATATTTGTTACGATCCTGCTCGCAGCATTCAGCCAAGGAAAAGCTGCAATTGGATATTCTTCTTGAAGATGATGTTTTATCGCCGATTGCAGATGAACTGACCAAGGCGTGCAGAGAATTGGAACAAATACGATTAACAAAAGGTGGAAAGAAAACATACCATACTATGGCTGCCGCGTATTTTACGGATTTGGGAAATGTTTTTCATGCGCTTCGTCCGCTATGTAAGAAAGACGGGAGAATGTGTTTTGTTATCGGAGACTCGGCACCATACGGAATCTATCTTGCCGTTGATAAATGGCTCGGCGAGCTGGCTCTGGCAGCAGGATTTACCTCGTACTCTTTTGAGAAACTGAGGGACCGAAATATAAAATGGAAAAATAGAAAGCATAGAGTTCCTCTTCAGGAAGGTCGGTTGTGGATTGAAGGATAAGATAATGATAAACCGTAACGCATCTTCAGGGCATAAACTTGGCCAGCTTATCGGTGACTGGTATGAAGAATACTTTGTTCTGCCATTGCTTCAGGAGGAAACATTTATTTCGTTTTTTACTGTCGACAAAAAGGGGGAAGTTCAGGAAAGACTTCAACGGTTGTTGGGAAAGGCAACGATAATGTCTTACGTTGACAGGGTAAAAGCAACTCTTAGTGCATTGCCACAGGAAATACGATTGGTGTTGCGGCAGGACTCCATGCCTGTCTGCTTTGAATCCGTGGCCTCAGCAACTGTCTTTTTACAGGATCCTACATTTGAAATGACCTCTCCTCTTGAAAGCTATCTCTATCAGGTCACCTATAGCGACGGTTCTGAATTTGAACAATCAGTCTCCTGCTTGGAAGAATTAAGAATGCTCCATTCTCAGATTGAACGTCTTGCTCTTCATATGAACACCTTATGTGATTGAATCCCTTCGAACTGGGTTCGGTAAAAATGATAATATTTTTATATATTTGAGGTTAAAAAACAATGACGCTATCAACCAATTTTACCCCGGCTGGCCTCCCCGTCCTCATAGGCTCTCTGCCTCTGAGCGATCACAAGGACGCCCTTGAACGCATCTTCACCGCCACCCCGGAAATCCCGCTCTGGCCGCAGTTACCGGGTGATCCCTATGAGGGCATGATGCCCCAGTTTGCTGAGGGTATCCCCTGCATCCGGGAAGAGAATCTGAGCGACCCGGAAGGGCGCATCCTCTACGATACCGGCGGAGCTGATTTTGAAGAGCAAATGCTCGCTTTTTATGAGGATTACATGGCTGTGCTGGAAAACCCAGAAGCACCGGCAGAAGCTAGATTTAGGGTCAGTCGGGAGCGGGCCGAGGGCCTGTATTGTTTTGCCGAGGCATTGCAAGGCGGACAGCATAACGACGGCCTTGCAGCCCTTAAAGGGCAGGTTACTGGCCCCTTTACCATGCTCACCGGCATCAAGGATGCCCAAGGGCGGGCTGGGTATTACGATGACACCATCCGGGAGATGGTTGTTAAGGGCATTGCCATGAAAGCGGCTTGGCAGACTCGTTTTTTGGCCTGTTGTAATAAGGTGCCAGCAATTATGTTTATTGACGAACCCGCCTTGGCCGGTTTAGGCTCTTCTGCCTTTATCTCGGTAAGCAATGCGGAAATTCAGGAGATGATCAATGAGGTGGCCGAGGCAATCCATCAGGCTGGCGGGCTGGCTGGAATCCATGTTTGTGCCAACACGGAGTGGGAGATTCTTTTAGAGTCAGAAATTGATATTCTCAGCTTTGATGCTTATAGCTTTTTTGACAAGTTGGCCGCTCTTACCGAGCAGGTAGATAGCTATCTGGACCGGGGCGGCATCCTCGCCTGGGGCGGTATCCCCACCGGCAAAACCGCTGATATCGAAAAAGAAAGTGCTGAGTCCCTGACCGAACTCTGGGAGCATCAGGTGAAAAAACTTGTTCGTCCTCATCGAGATCAGGCGGATCTGCTCCGGCAGACCCTGATTACCCCCAGTTGCGGCACTGGTTCGCTGAGCTTGGAGCATGCAGAAAAGGTTCTCCGTCTCACCAAGGCGGTTTCAAATAATTTGCGGACGAAATATTTCGCTTAGCACCAGAGAGTATTGAAGCGGCGAACAGCGGGCCGGAAGAGTACCCGGTGGCTGTTCGCTTGTCCATTATTAATTATAAGGAGTACAATGATTTATACGGAAAACCAGCAGGAAATTGCAGAGCGGATAGACGAAGATGTTTCCAAGACCCTTTGGAAGGACTGGAAATGGCAGGTGAAGAATCGTATCCGTTCGTTGCGTCAGCTGGAGGATTTTCTGGACCTTGATCTTGGAGAAGAAAAGAGAAAACATATTCAGCAAACAATCGAAAAATTTCCTCTGTCCATTACCCCGTATTATCTTTCTCTGATTGACACAGAGGATTTCGAGAATGATCCTGTGTTCAGACAGGCGGTTCCGTCCATCCGGGAACTGGATTTTTCCGATGAAGATATGGCCGATCCTTTGCACGAGGATGAAGACAGTCCGGTACCGGGCATCACCCATCGTTACCCGGATAGGGTGCTTTTTTTGGTTAGCAATGTCTGTGCTATGTACTGCCGCCATTGCACCAGAAAACGAAAAGTCGGGGATCAGGATAATATCCCCTCCAAAAAGGCCATTGAGCAGGGGCTTGACTATATTCGTAACACCCCTATGATTCGCGATGTCCTCCTGAGCGGCGGTGACCCCTTCCTGTTGCCGGATGAGTATCTGGACTATATTCTCACTGAGCTGGGGAAAATTAAGCATGTTGAAGTGGTTAGGATCGGCACCCGAACTCCGGTGGTCCTGCCCTATCGGATTACGGATGAGCTGGTCAGCATGCTGAAGAAACATCATCCGGTGTGGATTAACACCCATTTCAATCATCCCAGAGAGTTGACTGCATCTGCCCGCGCGTCCTTGGCAAAACTGGCTGATGCAGGCATCCCGCTGGGCAATCAGTCCGTGCTCCTGTCTGGAGTGAATGACTGCCCCAGAATTATGCGAACTCTGGTCCATAAACTGGTGGCTAATCGGGTCCGACCCTATTATCTCTACCAATGCGATCTCTCTGAAGGATTGACTCATTTTCGAACCCCGGTGGGTAAGGGCATTGAGATCATCGAGAGTCTGATCGGCCATACCAGCGGCTTCAGCGTGCCCACCTATGTTATTGACGCCCCCAATGGCGGCGGCAAAATTCCTGTTATGCCTAATTACCTCATTTCCTGGTCCACCAATAAGGTGGTGCTGCGTAATTACGAGGGCGTGATTACCACCTATAAGGAGCCGGATTCCTACGAACCTGTTTTCTGTGACCGGAAATGCGAACAATGCACACTCCAGCTTTCCCTGGACGAAGCTGGCGAATATTACCCGGTGGGCGTGCGGCGATTGGTTGCAGATTATGATGATACACTTTCTCTGGTGCCGGAGGATAACGAGCGAATGGAGAAGAGGGAGGATAAGAGGGAGGAGTATGCTGCTTAAGGATACGGTTGAGGAGTTTCAGGGCAGTACAATTCAGCACGGGCCGTATAATGACCGTATTTATCTTATGCGGCTCGCTGATTATGCCTCGGTAGACTTCCCTCAACAGCTGATCAGTCTGGCAGAAACAAAGGGATATACCAAAATTTTTGCCAAGGTTCCGAAAGATGCGTCTGCTGATTTCATGCAGGCTGGTTTTGTTAAAGAGGCCGAGATCCCGGGCTTCTTCTCCGGTCGAACGAGCGCCCTGTTCTTGGGATATTATCTAAATAATGCCCGCAAGCAGGAAGATGATGTTGCGCGACTGGAAAATATCCTGCATATTGCTGAAGACAAGCAGAAAACAGCGGTGCCAACTCCTGATGCTCGGTTTCGGCTCCGCCAATGCCTTGAAGATGATGTTTCGGAAATGGCGGTAATCTATGATCAGACCTTTGCCTCCTATCCTTTTCCCATCCATGAGCCTGCGTATCTGCTGGAGACCATGCAAACCCATGTGGCCTATTTTGGCGCGGAAATTGATGGGGCGCTTGCGGCTTTGGCCTCGGCTGAGATGGATAGGGAGGCAGCTAATGTGGAGATGACGGATTTTGCTACCCTGCCAGGTCAGGCAGGCAATAATCTCTCCCTGCATCTTCTTGAGAGGATGGAAAAGGCCATGCAGGAGCAGAATGTCAGCACTGCTTATACCATTGCCCGTGCTGCGTCTCCGGCTATGAATATCACCTTTGCTCGGGCCGGGTACAGCTTTGCTGGGCGCTTGAAAAATAACACCAATATATCCGGCAGTATTGAGAGCATGAATGTGTGGTATAAGCCGCTTGTTCAGCCGTCGGAAACAACCAATAACCAATCAGTCAGTGCATTCAATGGATAATCAGAATCAGCTCCTCAAGCAGCGACGTGAAAAAGCGCAAACCCTTGCCGATGCCGGGGTTAATCTGTTCAGTAATGACTTTAAGAATCCTCAGCCGGTCCAGGAAATCTTGCCTCTGGCTGACAGCCTGGAGCCGGAGACCCATGCCCCAGATGATGCGGTGTACCGGATTGCCGGTCGTGTCATGTCTCTGCGGAAATTTGGTAAGGCGGCCTTTTTTCATGTCCAGGACGAGACTGGTCGGATGCAGGTCTATGCCCGCCGGGATGAGCTGGGCGAGGATTTCCAGTTCTTTAAGAAATGGGATGTGGGCGATATTGTTGGAGTGGAAGGCAAGCTCTTCAAGACCAAGACCGGTGAGCCCTCCCTGGATGCTTCCCGCTTGTACATGATCACCAAGTCCCTGCGTCCCTTGCCGGAAAAATTTCATGGCCTGACAGATGTGGAGACCCGCTACCGCCAGCGTTATGTGGATTTGATCGTTAATCCAGAGGTCCGAGATACCTTCCGCAAGCGGGGGGAGATTATCCGTATGATCCGGGATTTTCTCACTGAGCGGGGCTTCATGGAAGTAGAAACTCCGATGATGCAGCCGGTGCCGGGCGGGGCCACAGCTAAGCCCTTTCAGACCCATCATAATGCCTTGGACATGGACCTGTTTCTGCGCATTGCTCCAGAACTTTATCTCAAGCGCCTCCTGGTGGGTGGCTTTGAGCGGGTTTTTGAGATCAACCGTAATTTTCGCAATGAGGGCCTCTCCACCCGCCATAATCCGGAATTCACCATGCTGGAATTCTACCAGGCCTATGCCACCTATGAGGATCTGATAGATCTGACCGAGGAGATGGTTTCCTCTATCGCCACTCAGGTCTGCGGCTCAGCAGAGATTGTTTATCAGGGCACCCCGGTGAGCCTGGCTCCGCCTTGGAAACGTTACACTATGGACGAGGCCCTAGTCGAAGTGGGTGGTCTTGATCCTGAGCTGTTGCAGGATGACACCGTCATTGGTTTGGCCAAGAAAAAGGGCATCAAGCTTCAGCCTGATGCTGGTCCGGGTAAAGCCAAGACTGAGCTCTTCGAGTTGCTGGTGGAGGAGAAGCTGATTGATCCCACCTTTATCACGGCCTATCCGGCTGAGGTTTCACCGCTGGCCCGTCGCAACGAGGACGACCCGAACGTGACGGATCGCTTTGAGCTGTTCATCACCGGGCGGGAGCTGGCTAATGCCTTTTCTGAGTTGAATGATCCGGTTGATCAGCATGAACGCTTTGCCAAGCAGATTGCTGAGCGCGGCGACGATGACGAGATTCATCCTGAGCTGGATACTGATTATGTCCGGGCCTTGGAATATGGAATGCCTGCGGCAGCAGGGGAGGGCATCGGTATTGATCGGCTGGTGATGCTGCTGACCGATTCACCGTCTATCCGCGACGTTATTCTTTTTCCGCAGCTGAAGGCTGAGGTTACTGCGGAGATGAAGAAAAAAAAGAAGAAGTGAACAGCCAATATCCTGCGCAGATAATTCAGGAAGAGGACGGCCTTTTCTTTGTCTCTTTTCAGGATATTGAAGAGGCTGTAACTCAAGGAGACGCCTTGGAGGAGGCCCTGTTCAACGCCTCCGAGGTACTCACGTTGAGCTTGGAGTACCGTCTTGACGAAAGGTTGGATCTTCCTGAGCCTTCCTCGGTAACAGGGGAGAATGTTCATTTGATTTCACCTGACGTCAAAGTACAGGCCGCTCTGCTCATCCGCAAAGCACGGGAGGGTAAGTCGCTTGCAGATCTTGCAAGGATACTGGAGACCTCCTGGCCGTCAGTCAAACGGCTGGAAAATCCGCATAATTCTCCGACCCTGAAAATGATTGACAAGGCTGCTGCGGCTCTTGGTAAAAGGCTTGTGTTGAGTTTTGAGTGAGTTTCTCAGGTCATCGGCATTTTGATAATCACACGTATAGATGAGGGATACAGATGATTCTCACTAAACGTCAGCCGGTAAGTGTAGGGGAAATGATTACCGAGGAGTTTATGGTGCCTCTGGGGATTACGCAGGGGCAGCTGGCTGCTGCGATGGGCGTAAGCCGGAAGACCGCCAACGAACTCTGTACTGGCAAAAGATCCGTAACGATTGATACCTCCCTGATGCTGGCAAAGATGTTCGGTAATACAGCACAGTTTTGGCTGAACTTGCAGCAGCGTAATGATCTCTGGGAGACTTTGCACTCTCCGAAGAGGATGGATCGAATTAATCGTGCAAGGGCGATAGGGGCAGCATGATAACTGTTTACTCGCTTCCTGTTAACCTTATCGGAACGCTTTCGATTCGTCGAATACTTGGGATATAATTTTTTTCCGTATCTGAAGGCTGAGGTGATTGTGGAGCCGGGGAAAAAGAAGAAGTAAAGTCCATTGGCGAGGTTGTGATAATTATCAAGTTCCCCGCGCTGGAGGAAGTAGAGGGTGGAAAAAAAACCAAACTACAAACTCAAGGCGTCCGAGTAACACCCTGTTAATTCGGCATATTGTGTTAAACTAAAGTATTAGCGGATGAGCACCACTTTTCGCATAAAAACCAAGGCAACTCCCCGGATAATCATGCATAAAGTCATCTCCTTCTTCTTCCTGTTTTTTTATCCATCCATCCTTGTTGCCGCGCCCCTTCCCGATTATCCACCCCTGCTCACCTATATGCTTTTTCCGGGTGGATTGGAAGTGATTGACGGCAGCACCGTGCTGGTTACAGCTAATGGCATTAACAAGGAAATCAGCCTCAATGGCACCTGGGAGGATGATGAAAAGGGCAAGGAAATCCTGAAAAAGATGATTGCCGGGCGCAGTACTGAGGTGCGGATTTATGGTTGCGATAAGGATAATCGTACTGTGGGGGTGCTGTTTGCGGATGGAGAAAATATCAGCCAAGAGTTAACAGGGGGAGGATTCGCACAAAAATGGTTTTATCATGATTATAATGAGGTAGGAAAAGAATACTTTTCTATTTCTATGGAGGGGGTCCGTATACCATCGTCAAACTCTGTGTCATCATCAGGAGGGAATTATCGGGAGAAGACTCAGCGAGTTAGTGCTTACACCAGAAAAGATGGTACCAGGGTTGAAAGCTACATGAGAGCACCTGCTCGAAGATAACGAAAATTAGCCGGGTAGGATGCACCCAGCGCACCGTTTGCTCTATTTGATGTAAATCCCTGTCCTTCTCGCGTTGCATGAGCAGAAAATTTGGGCAATAAACCGTGCGCTTTCGTTTTACTCAAGCGGACCTACGCTACTGCAAAAAACTCAGAGAGGATACCCTCATGCAATTCTTAGACGTTAAAACCGACTTTGCTTTTAAAAAAGTCTTCGGCAGTGAGCACTCAAAAAATATCCTGATTGATTTCCTCAACGCCATTATTGATTTTGAAAACGCTGAAGTAACGGATCTCACCATCGTTGATCCCTACCAGATTCCTTTGCTCAAAGGTATGAAGGACAGCTACGTGGATGTCAAGGCTGTCCTGTCAAACAAGACAAAGGTGATCATAGAAATGCAGGTTCTCAATGTGGAGGGCTTTGAAAAGCGGGTATTGTACAATGCAGCAAAGCTGTACTCCAACCAGCTGAAACGGGCGCAGCGTTATACAGGATTGGAACCGATTATTGCCCTGACTATTACTGATTTTCCGATGTTCGAGGAGTTCGACAAGGTAATTTCCTACTGGAATGTTCGGGAAAAAGACACCTTACTTAAATACAGTGATGATATTGAATTAATTTTTGTCGAGCTGCCCAAGTTCACAAAGCGTGAAGATGAATTGACAACCATCACCGAAAAATGGCTGTATTTCATCAAGCATGCTGGAGACCTTGATTTTATTCCGGTGACTTTTACAGAACCTTTGTTGCAAGAAGCATTCAACATGGCGAATACAGCTGGCCTGCCGGAAGAAGAATTGGACTTGCAGAGCAAGAGGCGGGATTTTATTTATTTTCAAAAAGGTGCGGTTGAAAAAGGAAGACAAGAAGAGAAAGTGATGATTGCCCGGCGATCCTTGGAACAAGGATTGGAGGTGCAGGTTGTTGCTGCAATTACCGGTCTTTCTGTAAATGAGGTCGAGCAGTTGCAGGGCTCAAAGCAAAAATACATAAACAACTGAACAGCTTTGCAAAAAAGAACCACAGCCTCTATTAAATTCTTCAACACAGCAGGCCCGGTCAACCTGGAAGATCATTACGCCCTGCCGCCGCTCTCCCGGCTGGATGCGGATGAACTCCTTGATCCGCCAGAAGAAATATTTTGTCCTCCACGCCCCCCGTCAGACCGGCAAAACCTCCCTTTTACTCGCCCTGATGGATTATTTGAACAGCAGAGAGGAATATCAATGCCTGTATGCCAATATTGAAACAGCCCAGACCGCACGGAACAATGTTGATCAGGGCCTCTTTGAGGTAGCGGGTGCCATCGCCGCATCTGCCTCCGTCTACCTGAAGGATAAACGTCTGCATCAATGGATCAGAGAAGAAAAGGAGCAACGTGGGAGCCACGGTATTCTGGAAGCTCTTCTAGCTCGTTGGTCTGAAGAAAGCGATAAACCGATCGTGCTGCTTCTGGACGAGGTGGACGGCTCTGGTCGGTGATACTCTGATTTCTCTGCTGCGCCAGCTTCGCAAAGGTTATAACCAGCGACCTGCCGCCTTTCCCCAGACCGTGGTTCTGCGTTTAATATCAAGGCGGAATCCCTGCGCATGGGCAACTTTACCCTGGAAGAGATCCGTCTCCTCTATCAACAGCATACCCAGGAAACCGGTCAGGCCTTTGCCCCGGAGATCTTTGCCGAAGTCTGGCTGGACACCCAGGGCCAACCGTGGCTGGTCAATGCCCTGGCCTACGAGATGGCCTGGAAGGACAAGACCGCCCGTGATCGTACGGCGGATATCAGCTTGCAGCAGTATCAGGCTGCGCGGGAACGCCTGATTCAATCCCGAGCAACCCATCTTGATCAGCTGGCCGACGAGCTACAGGAAGCACGGGTGCGGCGAACGGTGTCCCTGCTCCTTTCCGGTGAGGAGACCGGGTTTCAGTTGCCGACAGATGATCTTCAGTATCTGGAGGACCTCGGCCTGATTCAGCGTAAGCCGCAGGTACGGATCGCTAACCGTATCTACCAAGAGATCATCCCCAGGGAACTGACCGCCTCGACCCAGGACACCATTGTTGAAGAACACAGGTATGTTGATCCAGATCAGCGGCTGAATATGAACAAGCTACTGGCCGCTTTTCAGCAGTTCTTCCGGGAGCATTCAGCATCCTGGATCGAACGCTTTGACTATAAGGAGGCCGGGCCGCAGCTGCTGATGCAGGCCTTTCTCCAGCGGATCATCAACAGCGGCGGCAGGATCAACCGGGAATACGGGCTGGGGCGTAAACGCACGGATCTGGCCATTGAATGGCCGCTGGATAGGGAACAGGGTTATTACGGGGAGGTGCAACGGATTGTTATTGAACTGAAGATCCTGCGGGGCAGTCTGGACAGGCTTATTGAACAGGGCGGGCAACAGGCTGTTGAGTACGCAGATGCCTTTGCTGCCGATGAAGTGCATCTTGTGCTGTTTGATCGGGACCCGAACACGGCATGGGAGACGAAAATCTGGCATCGCAGTGAGAGATGCGGCAATCGCCGGATTGAAATATGGGGATGCTGACCGGCACCCCTGAGCACAATAACTCCATGAACCCGGAACACGCAACCCAAGACAGCAGCGGACTCCTGCAAGACCTCAGTTTTGTAGATGTTTTTTATGGGTGCGCAATCACCAGCAATGCCGGAGCACGTCGTAATACACAGCTCAGGGCCAGCTCGAAATTTTCCGGATCAAGAGCAGCGAAGCTTTCATCCAAGACGATCAAGTCTGCACGTTGAAGAAGTGCGCGAGCAATATAGAGGCGACTTTGCTCACCATGTGAAAGACGCCAAGCAGATTCTCCGACCATCTGTTGAAAGCCAGCAGGCAGGCGTTCAAGCAATTCGTTCAGGCCGAGTTCCATACAGATTTCCAAAGCAGCCTCCAGGTCCTCAGGTTCGGGTGGCCAGTTTCTTCCCATAAGCAGGTTGAAAGAAAATGTCTCTGTGATGACGTGGTTTTCATGAAATTGTGGAGCCGCGACAACCCGAGTGCGCCATAGGTCAGGGCCGACGAGTCCATGCTCTATGCCCCAAAGGCGTAACTGACCAGACTCAGGAGTGCGCAGGCCGGTCAATAATCCTGCTAAGGTTGATTTCCCTCCACCTGAGGGACCTTGTAACAAGATGCGTGAATTTGATAAAATTTCTCCAGTGCATCCAGATAGAGCCGGTAACCCTGCTTCAGGGTAACGGAATGTCGTGTCCTGAAAAGAAACGACTGGGTGTTGTTGTGATGCAGCAGCTTGGTTGAGGAAAGAAGGGAGTACATGAGTTTTTTTCTTTGAAGAACGGGTGGCTGCATTGAACAAAGGAAGTACTTGTGCACTCCCTGTGAGCGCATTGATTGCCGAGGTCGCTCCGGCGATGAGTTGATTCAGAGCCTGTGCAGCCAGCAGGATACCGGCTATACTCACAGCCATAGCGTCGGAGTTGTCGGTTTTGGAAAGGAAGGCTGGGAGTATCCCAAGTAGCCCCAAAAGATACCAGCCCCTGCCCAAGAGACCGCGAATGATTAATGCGACAGAATCGAGTTTGTTTGACATCTGAACATAGTTTCGAAGGAATTCTCTCTCACGATCATGCCAACGTGCGCTTTCCTCCTGAACTAAGCGGGTACGGTAGCCTATCATTCCCTCTGTCATATCGTTGCTCATATCCTGGTAAGCTGTAATCCATTGCTTTGATCGGCGGTAGTATTTAAAACAGAGATATGCAGTTAAGCCTGACCAAAATGCAAGTAAAGCGGCATGGGGCAAGCCCCCGACCCCTATAAGCAGAATTCCCAAGGCTATAATCAGCTGAATAACAGCGAGTCCTGCGCCTAACCCACCTTCCAGAGCTAATGCGCTTAATGATTCCGCTTCCATGATGATTCCGAGAAATTGACCAGACCCCTGATGTCGTACTTCTTCCGGTTCAAGTTGCAGAATACCGTGGAGGAGACGCCGTTTAAACAGCTCCCCGATTTTGATCGAAATCAAACCTTGCAGCCATCTGTCCAGCAGCTGGAATGGAATAAGAGTGAATAAAAGTAACGCCCAAGCTGTAACTGTCGCGTACGTGAAATGTCCGGCAAGAGCCTGCCTTCCGATAAGCCACCATGAGCATATCATTAGCGTCAGAACAATAATATGGGCACCAAAGGAGCCTGCCAGTGCAGGAATTACAGAAGAACGTCGTATCTGTTTGTGAAAGGGTTCTCCTAGGGAAGCTCGAAGGAGCCAGCACCTCGTCTGAACTGGCGTATTGCTCAGCTGCTCATCAACAAGCGCCTGCATAGATTCTTTTATTCGTTCTTCAGAGATGCCAGCGCGTTCTAAAATACGCCTTGCTGGCCCTGCTGCAGCTTGCTGGAGCGGAGCCGTCAATATTTGCAGGACATCTTGTCTTGGGATGGAATATTCTTCTAAGTCAGGCCCAAGGATTTTCACGCGCCGTTTGCCTCCCTGTAATACAGCCAGAAAGAGAGGAGAGGCACCAGGGAGCTGAAGGAGAGATGGGCCTATACAGCGCAGCATGTCTAGAGTTTCTGAGTAACGCCATTCTATCGGGATGACTTCTACTTTCAGGGTGACAGCGGCAAGTTCCATCCATTGATCAATGGAGCTGTCATCATAGGTGTTGTTGTTAGTACATAAAGGCTGGAGTTTTTCTGCGTGCTCTGTGATTTTGCTTTGGAGGGTCACCCAGGGCAAGGCTTCGTGGAGTTTCTCTGGGGACCACAGGCAGGATGTGAGCTTTGAATGCGACATGTTTGCAGATAGAAAGCTTGGAGTTATTTTCTCGCGAAAAGTGAGATGGGATCTCCACGTTGT
Source organism: Candidatus Electrothrix laxa (assembly GCA_942492895.1). Taxonomy (GTDB): domain Bacteria; phylum Desulfobacterota; class Desulfobulbia; order Desulfobulbales; family Desulfobulbaceae; genus Electrothrix; species Electrothrix laxa. The sequence goes on along the minus strand of OW818652.1, from coordinate 1,407,159 downwards.
CGTGAGGTTGATTAATGAGTGAGTCCAAGGGGGATGGATGATTATTTTTTGCAAGCTCCCCAGCTGTCGCTCTGTACTTAATGTTCTTTAAAAGAGGAACATTCTTGATAGTAATATGCTCTCACTTTTTTAGGATCAAAAGTGAGGAATGTTCCCCCAGAGGCAAAGTGCTGATGAAAAATTTTCCCTGTTGCATGGGTTATTGCTCCGACCGTTACAGGCATGGTAATTGCTGCTATTGATGTACCAATAAATGGAACAGCTTTCATAGCAGTGAAGAGTATTCCGGCAGCAGGTACAGAACCCGTTCCACCGATTAACGACATGAGAGCACTTTTTCCTATATGGTCAGAGAAAGGAATGTGATATATTTTTGTCAGTTTACGTAACATAGCTAGTTGGATTCCAGCGAGGCCTACTGTATCCAGAATTGGAACTGGTATTAGGCCAATCCCCATAGAAAGAATAACATGGTTCCTTATAATTATTTCAGCACGTTCTGCTTTATCAGTCTTGTTGGGGATATTGTTGAGGCTCATTTTACTTTTCCATATCTTTGTTGACACTCTTTATATGAACGTATCGATTGGCTTCTGAGGTGTGGCGAGCAATTTTTATTTCTTATTCCCTCTCATCAAGGGATGGGAGTTTATGTCGAATTATGTTCATACTTTTTTTGAAGAAGGGGTGATAGGAGGCTAAAGAGAAGAGAAAAATCAAATGGAACAGATAGTATGCGTAATCAATGATTGTCAAATACCCTACCTGCATATTTGTATGTTGTCTCAGCTGAAAAACAAGAAGAAGAGATTGTAGAACAACCGTTCTCAGGAGGCGTTTTTCCCATTGTTCAGCAGGAAGACGGAATATCATAAAAAAAGCGATCCCTGTTAGAAGAAGAGGCAGGGTCTGATAACAAAACATCAGAAAAGATTTTTTTTGGATAACAGTAAATTCTATATTGAATCTTGAATATTCTGAGGCTCGCTCTGAGCGGAAATGCTCAGGATCCCCTAAAGAGGTATTTTTGGACATAACATCCTGATAAAAAGATGCGTTGAAAGAACGCCAATTTTCAGGAACAGATTCAAGTGCTATAGATTCAATTGCAGGTACATAAATAAGATGCTCATAGGGGGTATCCTCATTTCGGAACCGAATTGAAAGTTTTTGCTCCTTGTTGAAAGGAAACGAACTGATATTAAACTCTGTTTTAAATGTTGCCTGTACTTGTACTGTTGTTATCGCTTTGCCGTCTGGGGCTTTTTCACGGACTGGATCGCTGAGTGTAATTGGCATGACAGCATTTTCAAACTCCAGTGGAGCTATCAGGTTGTTTGGCAGGAATTCGTTGTTTTGTGATTTGCTCGGAGAGCTGAATTTGAGTTGAAAGGATGCCGTGAATTGGGAAAGACCCATTTTAATATCAGTTATATTGATATTCTGTACTGCTACAGAAACGACCTGGGTTGCGCTCATGACAAGGTCGTCAATAAGGATAGCCTGATCATCTAAAACTACTTCTAATAAGTTGTCAATCTTATGGTTTTGTTGGGAAAATTGAATATTAGCTGGGGATTCTTTTTGTCCCTGCCAAGTTCCGACAGCATATTCTCTTGTTACGCCCCCGTTCTCATCAAACCATATTAACCCACCAGCCCCTTTGACGGCATTCTGTGGATTATAGAATCCTGCCAGCGTACTCCTGAGTTTCTCGCGATCTTCATGTATATATTCTCTTCCCTGAACACCGCTTTTCTTTGCAGCCTCAATTGCTGTTTTTATAGCGTCATAATAGCTTAGGCTGACAATCTCTGGTTTTGCTGCATATTTTTTTTGGTATTGGGAGCTGAATTCAAATGCTCGTATTCCTCCGAGAGCCCTCAAGAAAGGAGTCGCAAAATAAATCCCGTCTGAGTAAAAGCCGGGTGATGCCTTCTCCTGAGGATACCCCTTGAGTTTATCGAAGAAACTTCTGGCTAATGCATAGGAAGTTATTATGTCTATTTCTTGATCTAATAGGCCGGATTCGTTGAGTGTCGTTATGAGTTCTACCCCCTCAGATGCATGCGTAGCACAGTACAAAACACCTGGAACTTTTCCTTCACGCAGTTGCTTTTGAATGAGCTCCAATTGGAGATCAGATGGTTTGTCGTGATCCCACTCCCATTCCTGATCAACCTGTACTCCCAGTTCAGCTGTAACTTTTTTGAAGCTTCCTGCCAACGACTTGCCGTAGGAGTCTTTGCTGAAAATAATACCAGCGGACTTTTTTTTCAGGCCAGTTTTGATGTAATGAGCAACAAAACTGGCTTCTATATGATTGCCGGGAATTGTTCTGAAGTACCATTTGTTATTCAGAATAACGTCTTCATCAGTGGCAGAAGCGGTAATTGTTGGAATTTGAAATCTTTTGTATATTTTTCCAGCTGCTTTTGAGGTCTTAGTATAATAATGACCAATAACAAACAAGACTTTATTGTCTGAGGCAATTTTTTTAGCGATCTTTTCGGCCTCATAGGACTTGTTTTCGTCGTTATAAAACAGAATTTTTATTTTTCTTCCGTCAATTCCGCCGTTCAAGTTAACCTGATCAACGTAGAGTTGCACACCGTTACGCATAGACTTGCCGTTTTTAAGATCCAGAGGGCCGATGACAGCAATATAGATTGCTTCCTTCTCGGCAACATTTTGGAATTGCCACCATGAGTAAGTGCATATACATATGCTTATACAGATAAAAAATACTAAAAAAAATTTTTGCATAGTTAACAGGCTTGGTTACGCTCATTGGTAAGGTCCCGGATTACATGGGCCATTTTATCCTGTACTCTTCATGAGGAGGGGGCGCTGTTCCTGTGGACAAGATTAATTTTGTTGTTGCCAGGTGTTGTTATCAGGAGGAAAGCTGCCTTTTGTTTTCTCGGAAAGAGGAGTCGCCTCAGGGATCAAGCAGAGGTCGAACGGTATTTAATACAAAGAAAATACCGCCAAGGGTAACTATACAATACAATGCCTGGCCCATGTAAAGTAGGTAGCGTTCTATTTGGTCTGTTTTTTTGTTGTAGAGGTGAAGAAGGTATATTGCTCCCGATGTCAGTCCCCCAACTCCGATCGCAAGGTAGAGAACAGAAAGTATACTTTTGATAACCTGCTGTCCCGGTAAAGAAGGTGCATACATCATTTGAAGCCAGAGGGTAAAGAGGCTTGCAAATAATAATGCATGGAGTCGGAATAAGTCTCTGTTGTTTTGGTGGAAAAAAATGAAATACCAGGCAATAATAATGAGGACTACTGGAGAGAAGTTTTTGGCTAAAAGAAAAATACGACCATGTCGTTGTATTTCTACTTCTGTAGAAAGTACAGAGTAAGGACCCTTGCTGTTGACAGAAGGATTGTTGACAGTAATTTGTTGTGAATAGGAAATATCCTTTACCTCCCATCCCGGTATATTATGTATCATTGATCGACCTTGGTCATTTTTTTGACTGAGGAAAGGAAGAGCTTCTATATCTGGGACATAAATCAGATGATTTCGGTTTTCTTTTTGATGGTGAAAATGTATGCGGAGTTTATGACGGTCCAGTGGGTAGGAGTGTAGGGGGAAATCGCCAATGAAATCGGCATGTAGCTTGTAAGCAAGAAGGTGGGCATTATCAGACGTTTTTTTCTTGATTATAGGCTTGCCTAATACTATAGGGTTGACAGCATCAGGGAATGTAATGTCAGTAGCATTAAAATCCCCTGCATAACGGAACCATAAATAAAAATCCGCCGTAAATAGACCTTGCTTTACATCAAGATTTGATATGTGGTTAATGTCTACACCAGCATATACCACGCGATATCTATCCAGTTGCTGACCGTCTATTACCAGCGTTTTTTCAGTGTCTTTTTTATCATTGGATGCTCCCTGTGAGGCTGGTTCTTTTTCTCCGGCCACTCGTTCGGAGTCATTTTTTATTACTGTTGCCCTGTATTGAAAATATGCTGGAAGGAAGTGATGCTTTCTCCAGACCCCGAGCTGTAATGACCGTAGGACAGTTTGTTCCTGATCAAAATAAAGTTTGCCTGTTATGCCTTTTACAGCATTATCTGGTTCATCGAAACTCTTCAAGGCTTCCTTGAGCTTTCGGCGGTTTTTTCTTATCTTGTCCCCTTTTATTTCAGCACGTTCTATGGCATTTGCAATGAGAAGGGTTGCGTCATAATAGTTTGCTGTAACCCAAGAGGGCTCTGTGCCGAACCGTTCAATACTTTTTTTTCTGAACTCGGCTGCTACAGGTGAGTCCACCAGATATGCTATAAAAGGAGAAACCGAAAAAATCCCATCTGTATAATAGCCAGGGCTCTCTTTCTCTTTGGGATATTCATTGAATTGATCAATGAATAATGGGGTGGAGAACGAATTAGGCCCGATAATTTGAAAATCGGTTCCAGGGTATCGTAATTCAGTAAAGATATTATCTGCATGACCAGGACGAATCGCACAGAAGATAGTGCCGGGATTTTGAGCAGTTCTGAGTTTTCCGATAATACCTCTTATTTGATGCTCAAGCTCATCAGGCTCGTTTACCTTAAAAGACCCTCTATGTTTAAACTCAAGCCCTGTCTTTTGGGCTTCTTTTTCAAAATGCTTGACAAGGCCTCTGCCGTAGGAAGTATCGACAAATATAATACTCGCAGTATCTTGTTCGAGTAAATTTTTAACGTAATGGGCAATTAAAACTCGAGTACTCCTTCGGTCCGGCATAATTTTAAAATACCAATTATTGCCCTTTGTTACGTCTTCGTTGGCTGCTGAAGCTGTTATAGCCGGTATTCCATGATCGCGATAAATTGCCCCAGCTGTAAGGGTAGCCTCATTTGTATAATGGCCTATAACCGCAAGCACCTTATTTTCACTAGCTATCACTGAAGCATTTTTTAAAGCATCTTTGACGTTTTTTTCATTGTAATTAATTAATTTTATTCTGATATTTTTTAGTTTGTTCTGTTCTTGAGCAGCCTGGATGCCCAGTTGAACGCCCCGGAGCATGTCACGTCCATTGACATTACCCGGCCCGGAAATGGGTCCCTTTTCGTTGGTGGAGGAAGTATCACCCGAAGGACCTGCTACAGCAAGGTAGATTGTCTGTTGGACATCTTTTTTATTTGTAAAATAAATAAAAAATGACGTTCCGCTAAACAAGATAAATGTAATGACAAACAGGGAGAGTGCTTTTTTGTGGAGCGTAATTTTCATTCTATGGATTGCCTGAAATGTCTTGGATAAGCAGGCCTTTTGGTTAAGGGTTTGTTTTCTGCTTGATGGTTATGTATTATGTTATGTGGTGGTTCCGTGTGGATTATAAATCATAATAATACCAATAAATTAATTTGACAGGGATCTTGAGGGTGAGAATATAAAATATACTTGATTTATACGTATAATGTCAATATATTGATTTGGGTACCAGGGAAAATGCATGCTTTATAGGCTCGTTTTCAAGTACGTTTTGGAAAAAATCCTGTGCATTCCTGATGCTACTTCTGATACAGTATCTCACAAGAGCGACTGTTCACCATCACGCATGGCAAGATAGAATTGTTTTAGGCTCTTCTTCCCACTCATCTACGATGACCCTTATTTTACAATTCAGGAGGAAAAAGTTATGGACGCAAAAATGACCGAGGCCGGAGCTAAAATGATGGCAGCACCTGCTGCAAAAGCCGGAGGCGTGAACGCAGCAACACCCGTCGCTGCCAAGGCTGGAGGTTTGGCTTTAACGAGTGGGAAACTTCTGGCAGCCACTAAGGCGACGGTAGCTACACCAATGTTTGGCGTTGTTGCGCTCAGCAGCATTATAGTATTCCAGTGGTGGAAGGGGAAAAGAGATGCCCGTCAATTTTCTTCTTCAGAAGAATAGAAGGCTGTTGATAGAAAAAGAAAGGATCTTTGGCGACAATCTATCAGGCTAGATGTTATTATCATAAGATATTTTCAAGAAAAAGGTGTGAGTAAATGGTTGAGAGAAAAAAAACTCCAGCTGCGGCTGCAAGAAAAACGGCAGTTGCGGCTGCAGAAAAGACTCCAGAAGCGGGTGCAGAAAAAACGCCAGCTGCGGCTGCAGAAAAAACTTCAGAAGCGGGTGAAGTAAAACAAGAGTGTGATATGGACAGTGGGGCGACCCCAGACAGTATTATAAAAAAACATATTATCTTTTCTATGGGAGTAGGGTTGATCCCGGTCCCTATGCTTGATCTGGTCGCAATAACTGGTGTTCAGCTCAATATGGTTAGGAAACTTGCGGAAATGTATGAAGTTCCTTTTAACGACCATAAGGTAAAAAGTACGCTGAGTTCATTGGTGGGAGGGGGGGTGACAGTACCCGTGGCCAGGACCCTGCTTAGCCTCACGAAAATGATCCCCGTTGCAGGCCAAGTTATTGGTTTTGTTACCATGCCGATTACCGCTGGTGCGACCACTTTTGCTGTCGGAAAAGTGTTTAATAAACATTTTGCATCAGGTGGAACCTTTCTTACTTTTGATTCAGAAAAAGTAAGGGTTTATTATAACAGCATGTTTGAGAAGGGAAAAGATGTTGTAGCTGAGATGAAAGATGCGCGAAAGAGGAATGAGAAAAGAGTTGAAAGAGAACCGAGATGAAAGATTAGGCTGAAATGTGTTCCAGACCCGAGTGCAGAAAATTATACTGCCTGCTCTTCGGTATTCGGGGGCAGCTGGCTCATATCCTGATTCTATGACAAAAGAAGGATCAGGGAAATGTACTCATTTTTAATTGAGAGGCGGTTATGCATGCAGCTATTATTGGCTACGTTTATTTACTTCTCTGTCTGTTAGTTGGGTTGATCGGCATAAACCGTAAATTTGGATTCTGGGGATATTTCTTTGGTTCAATCGTTCTGAGCCCTATCTGGGGTATATTGTTGGTGTTTGCCTCTGACCCGAGAGAGCCTAAGGTGACAACTGATTCATAGAAGAATATAGCCCCTTCCCTTTGGGACGGGCAACAGAATATGAACATTGATTGAGCGATTCCAACGCCGGTACTTTTATATACAACGTTGACTGTAAATGAACAGCACATATCGAAAAATGAAGAAATATGCCAGAGAATACCTGCATGGATTGATTATCTCTATGGTTATTTTTCTTATACTTTTTTTATTACTTCTGCATCGTGTGCTTGTTTTGATTGGTCCGGGTGAAGCTGGTGCGTTGTTCAGAACACTCGGTGGTGGTACTGATATTGAAAAGGTTTATCCTGAGGGGCTTCGGCTTATTTGGCCTTGGGATAGAATGTTTATCTACAACTGTCGGGTTCAAGAGTATGCTCATCAATTTAACGTGTTGACAGTAAATGGATTAAAGGTTCATCTGGATCTGTCAATTCGTTATCGGCCAGAATATGCTCTTGTTTCTAAGTTACATAAAGATGTGGGAGAAGATTATGTCAATATTGTTGTTATCCCGGAAATTGAAAATGTTTTACGTGTTCTTATTGGACGGTTGAATGCAGAGGAGGTGTATACAACAAAACGCTCCTTAATTGAAAAAGCTATCAGCGAAGCTATTGAGCAGATTGCTCAACGTTACGTTAATGTGGACAATGTGATTATTAAAAGGATGCAACTTCCTGAAAGTGTTGCTGAATCTATTCGTGAAAAAATGAAGCAGAAACATATGGCTGCTGCCTATGTATTTCGGCTGGAACGGGAAGAAGAAGAAAAGAAAAGAAAACGAATAGAAGCCGAGGGTTTAGAGCGTTTTAATGCAGCTCTTTCTCCTGAAGTTCTTCAGTATATGGGGATAGAAGCAACGCTGCAACTTTCTCAATCAACTAATAGCAAAGTCGTTATTATCGGAGGAGGAAAGGGAGGGTTGCCTATTATTGGAAACATGCCTCTTACCCCTGGAATATTGGCCACTCCGACAACAGAAGAAGTACCAGAAGAACCCTAGGAAACGTCGGAAAAGGACGAAGAATCTTCTAACATTGAAAGTTGATCGACTGACTTCAAGGAGCCATCCTGTACTTTCATATAAAAAACGATGATGCCTTATTGATCATAATAAACGCCGCATAGTTTTACTTGTTCCCTGTTCCCCCTGCCTCTTCATGTCTTATTTTACAAAATATATCTTTTGGGTTGCTCTTCTTGTTATTCCTTGTTTGTTATCTTCATGCAATGATGGCTCTATTGAAGAGCAGGAAAGACTTCGTTCTGAAGTGCTACAGGGTGACATCTTGATCGGTATTGTGGCCGAGTCAGTTAACTCTGTTTTTTTTCTTCAGGGAGTTGAGACTGCTGTTGAAGAAATTAATCAGAAAGGAGGAGTGCTGGGGAGAAAGCTAAAGACTGTACTTCGCTATGACCAAGGAGACCCTGGTCAGGCCAAAATCGTTGCAAAGGAGCTTGCAGGCTATAAAGGTATTGTTGCCGTTATAGGGCATAAGAAAAATGAAACCGCAGCAGCAGCAGCAATAATCTATGAAAATGCAGGCCTTTTATTTATTTCGCATGGTGCTAAAGCCCCTGCACTGACGATGCATAAAACCGAATATATTTTTAGAAATATTCCGGCGCAGGATGAATTTGCTCTTGCAATGGCCGATCGTGCGGTCAAGGAAAAAAATATAAATCGTATCATTGTTTTTCACGAAAGGAACCATGAACAGAAGCGTCTTGCTGATATCTTTAAAAAGAAGGCCGTCGAGGAAAAATTAACAATTGTCGCGACCAGGTCATATTTTCCCGATCAAAAAAATTTTGAAGATGTTATTGCCCAATTAAAGGGATATCAAACCGATGACCAAGAAGATCCTTATGATTCAGCCGTGATATGCGGGGAAGTTTCTGATGGAGCGGTGCTTGTTAAGCAATTGCAGAAAATGTCCCAAAAAATGTTTAGAAAAAACATTGCAATTATTGGAGGGGACGGCCTGGATTCTCCAAAATTGTATGTTATTGCCGGAAAAGAAAGTGAAGGCGTTTTGGTTCCAACAATATTTCGATCAGATTACCCTGATAAAATTACCCAGGATTTTGTGAAAAGGTTTCAGGAGCGAAACGAATTATCACCAAATACATGGGCGGCCCAAGGGTATGATGCAGTAAAATTGCTTACTCATGCTATGAAAGAAAGCTCTGAGATGACCTCTGAGCAGATAGCCATTTCTCTACGTTATTTAACAAAATGGCAAGGAGTAACAGGCTCGTATAGTTTTTTTCCTCAGGGAAATAGCGAGTATGCGAATATGCCTGAAGGAGATATTAAAGGGAAAGAAATTTATTTTAAAAAAATGCGGGATGGACATTTTGTCTACCAGGATCATCCGACGCATTCTAATGAAGATCTTTTTAACTACCTTTCGGGGAGTACATTGCGTCTCCCTCTTCATGAGCCAATAACAACATTTGATCCAGGGTTTGTACAATCTTCCAGTGATATCGAGCTTTGTGAACAATTGTTTTTGGGACTTACTGGGTTTGATCCAGAAACCAATGAGGTTGTTGCTGAGCTGGCAGAAGCTCTCCCCACGAGCAGAGTAAATCATACTATTTACACAGTTAAAATACGTGAGGGAGTGAAGTGGACAAACGGCGATCCTGTCATTGCAGATGATGTACTTAGAGCAATAAAACGCAATTTGGATCCGGTTACGGACTCTCCTAATGCCAAGGATTTATTTGTTATTAAGAATGCCGAGTTGTTTCATCGCGGTGAACTGGGGGAAGATGAAGATCTTGGTATCTATGTACATGATGATCATAAAATTGATTTTATGCTTGAGCAACCGAACCCCTCTTTTCCGGCCTTACTCAGCCTCCCCGCTTATCGTCCCGTCCCGAAATCTTTTTCTGAGCAGAAGAATAATTTAGGAACAACACAAGATATTGTGACAAACGGCCCTTATCAGGTGACCTTTCCTGAGAACGAAGGTGTCGCGTTGAAAAAGAATGAGAGGTACTATCGTGCTGAGGATGTGGACATTAGAGAGGTTCGGTATTTTAACATAGAGCAATATTCAATGGGGATGTCTCTTTATAAAAACGATGAGCTTGATGTTATGGGGGGGAAATACCTCTGGATCCCGTTTGAGAATCTTCCAGAAATTAAACAGGGACCTTTAAAGAATGAATATAATCGGGAGAAAGCAGATGCTCCCTTGTTTTGTACCTATGCCTATATTTTTAATACCGACTTATCACCTGTTGACAATCCGCTGGTTCGTAAAGCATTTTCAGCGGTAATAAATCGTCAGCTCTTGATTGATGCTGCGCACGGTACTTTGGGGGATCCTGCAACAACCTGTATTCCAGAAACATTATTCACTGCTCTTGACGTAGAAGAGCGAAAAACAACAAGTTCACTTTTTTCTCCTGCACAGGCTATACAATGGCTTCATGAAGCAGGCTACCCAAAAGATGAAAAAATCCCTCCAGTGAAGCTGGTTACCAGTGGGTCTGTATCTGATAAAAAAATAGCCGTAGCCGTAAGACAATTTTTTAAATATTATTTAAAGGTTGATTTGAAAATAGAACAGGTAGGTGATAATAGGTTGGATTATCGTAATAAAATCGCCTCAGGCTGGGCTAGGCAAGCTCATATGGTTATGACAGAGGTTTGTGCTGCCTACCCTGACCCTGCTGCTATTATGAATGATTTTGTTTGGAGATCTCCATTTCCGTTGACAACTTCAAAAAATCAGCCCCCTGTAGACTTTATTATTCGTGAGGCTGGTACATTAGGTGATCCTTATCAGAGGGAAAAAAAGTATCAGGAAGCAGACCGTATCCTCACTTCTGAAGAAGCTGTGATCATGCCACTTTACCACGAAAAACCATTTTTTCTTGTTAACCCAAGGGTGAAAGGGTGGAAATATGCCTCTATGGGAGGACAACAGCTTCAAGATTGTTCAATAAAAAATGAGTGAGGCACTAGTTCCGCTTGGCTGGAGTCTTTTAAATTTTTTAGCGTAGTGTTAGTTTTTATACGGAAAGCCAAGCGCGTGTCCTCCTGAGAACGGCATTAAATCCTTCCACATGATTCGCATGAATGTCAGGATGTTCTGATTGGGGAGCCTGATATTTTTTTCGCTTGCGGCCAAGTTTCTTTTTTTGCAACCCCTCGAAGTCCTCGCTTATCTATTCTTCACTCTTGCTTTAACGCCTTTGTTCAGTTCGTTACGAGAATAGCCCCTCTTTCCCGTTTTCAAGAGTTCATAACAAATTTCAAACAATATATTCCCATAACGTCGTTCACCGACATTCCGCACATGACGAAACGTTTTTCTTAATTAATTTGTAATAAGCTTATTTGCAAGCACTTTTTTATTGCCATAAAAAAGATGGAATCTGATTCGAGCAGGAAGAATGGCGAAATAAAAAATGCCCTTTCCTCGAAAAAGCCTATAAAACGGGCTACTGTATTCATTAATTCTGAATTTTACAAAGTGACGTGCGGAATGTCGGGTTCACCATCAGTCAAGAATTTGAGATCATCTGTCTTTCTGATGACTTTAAGTAAGATACGCATTGCTGTTTTGAACAGCCGTTCATCCTTTTTTCTTCCCCGTAACAAATTACATATTTTTTAAATCTGGTATGAAGTCCCTTTACATTCAGGACAATGATTATTAATAAAGCTCATATTGATCTTCTTTTTTAGGTAGAAATCAATATGGATTTTTACAGAAAATAACTAAAAATATTAAATATATACATTGATATATCATGCAGGGTAAGTGCCGTTTTTTAGCCCCTTATCAAGGAGGGCAAAAAATAACAATTTTTGATATTTTTTTCTATGAATAACAAAAACCTGTTATGCAATTTTTTAACCGAAAGTTACTAAGTGCGAACCAATCATTTTCCTCTTTTTTAAACAGGAGTCAGACTATGCGAACCTCTTTCTTAATCTTTTTCTGCGTATTTTCCGCAGCAACCGTTCATGCCGAGCAGGACTGTAAAACGTCGACTATTCTCGCCTCAACTCCGAGCAGTCAGCTAGTTGACAATGGAGACGGTACAATTACAGATAGTAAAACCGGCTTGATGTGGAAAAAATGCCTTGAAGGTGTTACGGGCGACAACTGCGAAAAGAATTCCCCAAGCACCTTTACGTGGCAGAAAACCCTGGAACACTGTGAAACGGTCAACGATGGCGACGGCTTTGCTGGGCATACTGATTGGAGGGTGCCCACTATCACGGAATTACGATCCATTGTTGAGCAGCAGTGTTACAGGCCAGCAATTAATACAATACGTTTTCCCCACACGCCGAACTCTTTTGTCTGGGCCAAGACGCTGTTTGCTGGTCATTCGGCTTATGCGTGGTACGTCAATTTCAGCAACGGCAGTTCTAACGCCGACGTCCGTAGTGTCAACTCGGCAGTTCGTTTGGTTCGCGGCGGACAGTGAAGTTAACCTATCAGGGCTATCTCGTTACATATTGGATTCGATCAAAATTTTGAGCAGTAGGCAAGGGCTGGAAACTTTGATTGACAATATTTTTCAAGCAAGCAGATATAGTTGCTGTACAAGGTCATGGTAATCATGTAACCACTTCGATGAAGTATTGATCCGTAGTCCCTCTTTCCCCTGAGTATTCAAGGATTAGAACAGGGAGGGGGTAGCTCAAAACTTTGTCGAATTGGTATAAAGGAGGAAGAGATGTCTGAGGACACAGCCGAACAAATAATTGAATCAGATCTGCCCAAGGAAACTGAAGATACACTTGAGCAGCTTTCTGAAAAAATTATCAAGTATCATGTCTATATGTCGCTTGGCATTGGACTGGCGCCGATGCCGTTGATTGATTTTGTCGCTGTTACTGGAGTTCAGCTAACGCTTCTGAAAAAACTTGCCAAAATATATGATGCCCCTTTTTCTAGGGATATGGTGAGGAATATCATATGGATACTTATCGGCGGAGCTTTTCCATCATCTTTTAGTTCACTTATTAGAGCAAGTTTTGCGAAAACAATTCCAGGTATTGGCTATTTTTTAGGAGCGGTAGGTGGAGCTTCGATTTCTGGAGCATCCACTTATGCAATAGACATTATATCGATTTACGTGATTTTTATGAAGAAATGTTGAGGGAAGGCAAGGGGATTGTCGCTAATATCAAGAAGAAAAAGAATGACGAAGCAGGCGCGGTTGAATGAAAATTAACCGATGAGGGAGCTCGAACTCAAAAGAGCCTAGGAGTTTCTTGGAAAAGCTGACTGTGACGGATTTAGAGGTAAATAATGGATGATCAGCTGAAGGGATTCCATAAATACAAATTTGTTAATTTCTTTTTTTTAAATCTTTGCCTTGGTAAGCAGATCATCCTGCTCCCCCTAAAAGCTTAAATAACCGTGCATAATCATTTAAATCGTGAAGTACGAAGTTGCAATTATTTTTTTTGTCCTTGAGTTGACCTCTTAAGATGTACGAAGTATACTCTTAACGTTACAAGTTACAAGTTACAAGTTACAAGTTACAAGTTACAAGTTATAAGTTACAAGTTACAAGTTACAAGTTACAAGTTACAAGTTACAAGTTACAAGTTACAAGTTACAAGTTACAAGTTACAAATTCCTTGTTAACGTCCTCTGGTATAGGTTTCTTAAATTAACTCATCACACACAGGAGAATGAAAATGAAAAAGAATAAGAGAATAACAAATTCTTCAAGCAAAAAACAAAGTAAGCAGACGGTTAGGGTTAAATCATCCGTTAAGGCTGGATTTACCTCTTTTCATGATGCTGTTAAACAAGGGAAGATATAGCTCCTCTTCACAAAAAGAAACTAACCTTGCCCGCATTGTTTCGGTTGGTAAGGTTAGTTAATTGTTTGGAATCCTGCATTCGTCTTGCGATGTTAAACCGTGTTCTATCGGTAATTTCATAATTTTTTGGGATAACTACATTTCGAGTGGGGCTCCTTTAGAGAGTTCCCCCTCCTTTTTTTGATGGTCTGGTAAAAAGTCGAAAAACGACAAATCGTAGACGATAACTCAATGGGGTACGAGGCGTTTTTTTGCAAAATTGGACTTTTTACGAAACCATCTTTTTTTCTCTCCCAAAAAAAAAGTCGTCGCAAGCTGATTACGTTGGAATTACATAATGAAGATCCAACAGGGTGCCCACCGTATTTTGCAGCATTGGCTGTTCAACTAAAGGAGAAAACTAGATGTTTAAGAAACGTGGTATTGGATTTTGTATTGGTGGTATATTATTGTGTTGTACCTCATCTGGCTTGGCAGCAGAGATGCCAAAACCTAACGGAGCAGCTGTCTGGAAATTTATTACCGAAGAAAGCTCTTTTAAAGATTGGAAGCGGTTGCCGGAGATACCTAAATCGCACGGCTCTTTTGTCCCCGATACGCCGGAGCAGAAGACATATGCCAACAAACAGGCATTGGAATCAACAACGCTTCCGCTGAGCAACGGAGCTATGGTGGCAAAGTATAACCTGAGCCCGGCAAATGAAATAAAGGCTATCACTATCATGTACAAGTCCGAGGGGTATAACCCTTCTGCCGGAGATTGGTTCTGGGTGGAATATGACCCGGACGGTAAGGTGCAGAAAGAGGGTAAACCTGAGTCATGCATTGGATGTCATGCGAAGGCGGCAAGTAATGATTATCTTTTGGCACATGATCTTGGCAAATAATCTTCAAGGCTGATTGCTGAAATCTCCTGGACAATATTGTATATTAATATATTGTCGATGAATTGGACAGATCAGCTCTTCTCCTTTTATACATAACCCAAAAGGGTAACGAGAACACTATGAAAGTGAAAAATATATTAATCACACCACTAAACTTTGGAAGGAAATCGTTATTGACGGCAGGGGCACTCTGTACACTGCTTTGCTGTACTTCAGGAGTGAGTAATGCAGCAGAAGGAATAACAATGGATACCTCAGCTATACTGGCTGTTCATAATCAATGGCGTTCTAAGACGGGTGTATCCGATCTTAAATGGTCAGATGATTTGGCCGCCAGTTCCCAAAAATGGGCCGATCAGTTGGCCGGGAACGGATGCAGAATGAAGCATAGTACGGGGTCTACCGGAGAAAATATTTATTGGGCCGGAGCAGCTCAACGATCTGATGGTACTTCATCTATGCAGAAGATAACCGAGCAGAACGTGGTTGATGCGTGGGGTAATGAAGTAGAGGACTATGATTACGCAAGCAACAGCTGTCACGGAGTCTGCGGACATTACACCCAAGTTGTTTGGAAAAGTACAAGCGAAGTAGGCTGTGGTGCAGTGTTGTGTAGCGATAAGGCCCAGATCTGGGTATGCCAATATACCGTACGCGGTAATATGGTTGGACAGAAGCCCTATTAATAGCAGCATGTCAGAGCACAAGGAATCTCTTTACTCTTTTTGGGTATATGCATTAGCTGACGCTAAAAAAGAACAGTGAAAGGCCCTGCTGCAGACAACAATTCTTTGTTGTCTCGCAGGGTCTTCCCCTTCTCTGGTGCATTCACTCCCTCGCGCAGATATTTTCTTAATATTTAATCGGTATGTTCTCGTTGCCTTCGTAGGCTAGGTTACGGAGAACTAGATATCCTGATTTGATGTTTGTTTTAATACTTCGTTGTTTTTTGCTTTCAGGTCTATAGTTGAGTGGATACCGGATTATATTTTTTAAGTTGATCTTTAGTTCTTTCATTAGATTTCTCCTTATTTTTTGTACCTTATTTAAATTGACAATCAAGCCTGTAAATTTAAACTAAACACATAATTTATGTGTTAGTTTTTGTTGATTGTCAAGTTTTTTAGGCCGCAATGTCTATATAGTATTTTCTGTTGATAACGGATTCTGTTGATTTCAACAAAATATGTAAAAAGCTTACTGATCGTGTAAAATTATAAGGAGAAGCAATCCCGTTAATATGCACTGGTCGGTTGCACACCGTACCAGCAATATGGCTGATCGTCTGATGAAATTCATAAAATCTGCACAGCAATTAACTGAAATATTAACTGTATACGTTGGTAATCCGGAACCAGTGCCGATGATGATGGCTGATCAATTAATCTTTATGCAACGGCTTACTTTCTATGTTATTTCAACTTGCTATTTTAAGTAGCGCAGCCTATGTGGTGAAGACAGCAGCTCGGTCTACAACAGATGGTGTAGAAATTATTAAGGACTCCATTTATGGTAAACTCAAAAGTAAGCTCAGTCAGTTTGATGCTGATCCTCTGATTGATTCTTTACTGGCACCGGAAGATACTGAGAACAACAAGGCCCTTTCGCAGGGGCAGAAGAAAGAGAGTCTCGAAGGGGTATCTGTAGCTGAAGATATTGAAGATGAACCTGATTCACATTCTCTTGCAGAAAAAGATGTTAACCGTGATATGGTTATTTCTACTGTTGCGATGGGAGCGGCTCTTATTGGAAGATTGGTGGCACCACCTGTGCTTTTGCTGAGTTTGCCGGGCTGGGGCTACGTATCTATGCCAGCATTTATTCAGGCTTATGATAAGATTCGTCGAAACGAGGTTGATATAAATACTATTTATACTGTGACAGCTGCCGGGTGTTTTTCAGGAGGATATTATGTTTCTGGTACGATGGCTGCTTTCTTCTATGTGTTAAGTAAAAAGTTGCTTATCAAAATCACAGATGATTCCAAGCATAGCCTGATAGATGTTTTTCATCAACAACCACGTTATGTTTACGTATCGGTTGACGGTGGTCTTGAAGAGCGTCGTCCGTTTGATAGCCTGCGTTGTGGTGATACTGTCGTTATTCATGCCGGTAATCCTGTTCCAGCTGACGGAACAGTGGTCGAGGGAACGGCAAGCGTGGACCAGCATATTCTTACCGGTGAATCACAACCTGTAGAAAAAGAAAAGGGAGATAAGGTTTTTGCCGCAACACTTGTGTTAACGGGAAAGCTTTATATTAATGTTGAAAAAGCGGGGGAGGAGACCAGTGCGGCCCAGATAGGCAAGATTCTTGAGGAGATGACGAATACTAAAACAGAATGGCAGCTTCGAGCGGAAGATTTTACCCAGAAAACAGTTATTCCCACCTTGGCAGCAGGGGCCTTGATGTTGCCTTTAGGTGGTCCTATGGCGGCTGTTGCTTTGGTGAATAGTCATTTTGGATATCGCCTTTCTATTGTCTCTTCAATTAGTGTGTTGACCTATACGCGTCTTATTGCCAGACAGGGGGTGCTCATAAAGAACGGACAGGCACTGGATCAGCTTCACTCCGTAGATACGGTGATTTTTGATAAAACCGGTACATTAACCACCTCAATTCCAAATGTTTGCATTATCCACAGTGGTGTTGAGTATAGTGACGAGCAGGTCTTGGCGTATGCTGCTGCTACTGAAGGAAAAAATGCTCACCCTATTGCTCATGCTATTGTTATTGCTGCTAAAAATAAAGGGTTAAAATTACCTCTTTTAGATAAAGATTATGATGAAGCATATCAAGTAGGATATGGTATTCAGGCGAAAATAAAGGGGAGAGTGATTCGTCTTGGAAGCCGTCGCTTTATGGATAAGGAGCAAATTTACATAGGCAATCAGTTTCTTGTGGCTGAAGAGAGAGCTCATCAGCGGGGGCATTCTCTGGTTTTGCTTGCTGTAGGTAATTCTGTTGCCGGGGCCTTGGAGCTTGCTCCGACATTGCGCCCCCAGACATTGAGGGCTATTCAAGAATTACAGACCCAACATAATAAAACTATATGTATCCTCTCTGGGGATCACGAATTGCCGACAAAAAATTTGGCTTGCCAGCTCGGTATTGAGAAATATTTTTTTGACGTCCTTCCGCAGGATAAAGCTGAAGTGATTAAGCAGTTTCAAGCGGAAGGGAGAACTGTTTGTTTTGTCGGTGACGGGATTAATGATTCCATAGCACTCAAGCAGGCAGATGTCTCTGTCTCCTTGCGAGGTGCTTCCAGTATTGCTGTTGATACGGCAGATATTATTCTCATGAATGAAGAACTCATGCAGCTCTCATATTTATTTACTGTGATTGGGGAATATGAAGAGAAAATGCGTGCTAACACGTTAACATTATTGAGCCCGAGTGTAGCTGCTGCTGTTGGGGTACTGTTATTTCACTTTAATGTAGTTGATACGTTATTATTAAAACAGATTGGATTAACAGTGAGCTTGTTGAATACAGCGAGGCCTTTGGTGAACGAACAGGACTCTTCAGGAATTTTACAACCTTTCCTTGCTGAAATAACAGCATGATTAATAAAATACGTCCAGTTCTTATGATTCCTCTGCGCCGTTGCGGTAGTCACGCTCTGCGCTTGCGTCTCAATCTCAGCCCTGAATTTTATGCACCATACCCACTTCACATTGTTGATTTTATCGACCTGCTCCCTTTGTATGGGAATTTGAACGAACCGTCACGATATTTTCAGCTTGTTGTTGATCTTGTTGGGTTGCAAAATGCGAGTATGGTCAAATGGAAAAATATTGCGCTTGATCCTGTTTTGCTGTTTGAGAGAATACAAGAACGATCGCCTAATATTCATACTGTGCTGTGGGAAATGTTGTATATTGCCGCTGAGCAGCGAAAGGCACGGGTCGTGATGGATAAATCTCTAGACAGCGTTTTCTATGCTGAAGAGCTGTTACGTGTTAATCCAAATATGCTGTTTTTAAATATCATTAGGGATCCGCGTGCGCAAATAAGTAGTCTGAATAAAGCCATTATCTATGATTTTAATACGCTTTTAAATACGCAACGATGGGTGAAAGCCTACAGAAAGGCAAGAGAAATTGAGCAGAAGTATCCCGAACGAACTCTCACTATTCGTTTTGAAGATTTTGTCGTCCATCAGGAAGATATACTGCGTCAAATTTGTGATTTTGTCGGCATCAGCTTTATCCCGGATATGATCAAAATCAGCCAATCAAAAGAAGCAATGGAGCTTTCTCGATTATCAAATTTATGGAAAAATAACGGATTCGACCCTATTCCTTCCAATATCAATAAATTTGCCAATAATCTGAATTATCAAGAAATTGTACTCATCGAGACATTAACTGAAGAGTTAATGGATTATTACGGATACGAACGCATGACAACTGGATCTGTCCACTTTGCACCGGAGCAGTATGAGCAGGCAAGACAGGAAAATTCTTTACAGAGGCAACGCGTTTGGAAGGGATTAGCGCAGCAGAATCATATTGATTATACATTACGTCGTTTCAGGATAAATTATTTGGCAATGATACGGCATCGTTTGGAGTCTTCTGAAATTGTTGCAAGTGGACACGGTGTTGAACAAAGCGCCAGTTGAAGAGAGAGAGGATGAACAACCTGTATAGTGTTCTTGGGGTTGCCAAAGACGCAGACAGTGAAGAAATAAAAAAAAGCTTTCGTCTATTGGCTAAACAATATCATCCAGATATAGCCGGAGGAGATAATGAACAGTTTCGAAAAATCACGCACGCTTATAAAATTATTTCAAATAAAACTTCCCGTAATGACTATGATAAAACCCTAAATAATTTTCATTATCAAACAGGTAGTTTTTCCGAATATAGTAAGGACCGTTATACGGTTGAAGGGAAACATCTGAAGAAATTGATACAGGAAATTATAAGGTATGGTCATTTTACCTACCTAACTGTTAGGTATAAAGAAAAAAAAATATTTACCTTGTCGTACCCTATGGCTGTTGCATTTGCTGTGGTCGGTCTTATCAAGGCTCCTATTGCATTTTTGCTGTTGCATTTGGGAGCAGGGGCCTTGTGTACTGTTGAAGTGAGCAACCGACTGATGACATTATTTGAAGAAGCGCTGATCTACCATAATAGAGGAAGTATTCTTTCGGCGGAGAAACGCTATAAAGTAATACTGAAGAGGAGTGAATATTTTATACCGGCCCGCATAAATCTCGGTCTTCTGTACCGTCAGAGAGGGGAACGGCAAAAGGCAATACATTGCTTCCGAAAAGTGCTTGATGCGGTACCTTTTGGAGAAATAGGAGATATGGCAAGAAGGCAATTAGAAGAATTACAAGGATTCTATTCAAGTTAAAACAAACTTGTTGACTCGTTCAGACGTATTCATTACATGTGATTACGGCGTAAACTTATTCAATTTATTCAACTTATTAGGAATAAAAAATGGAACAGCATACAAAAAAAACAACTCAGCACGCCGCTTTTGTTTCCTCTAGTAAAAAATGCAGAGTAGCGACAAATGTAAAAGCGGGGTGGAAATGGTTTGACGATTTCAAAGAAAAGGCAAGTAATAACTTGAATAAATTGAAAAACATCTAGTGATTTCAAGACAACGAAACAACTTTTTGAAATAGAAGATAACGAGATGGCAGGGATGGAGATGAAAGTCGTCCAATATTCAATAGTTATTTCAGGCCTAGGGAGGCCTACTCTATCTCCCTCTTTTTTCTTTGCTATTACAATAGTATGTCGATATGGCCATGTCTTTTTCACAGACCCTTGAGTCGCGTCATTATGATATTTCCAGGCTTTTCATGATCGGAATGCTGGTTGCTGTGCCTTTTTCTGTGTTGTGGGGGTATTGGTTCTGTACCGCCTCAATTCCTGTCTACGAAACGACCCGTCAGTTTCGTGTTTCGGACAACGAGTTAATCAGAAAAACTTTTCCTCGTACGGGCGGAGGAGGGATACGTACTCAATCTTTGAAAAATAGAAAAATCTTTGCTGTTTTTTCCACAAAGGCAGGGAAAAATATTACACGCTATCAACAGGGGTATTTTTTTCCACAGGCCGAAAAAAATAAAAAGGCCGGGGCTGTTCCTCTTACAGTTTTTGAAATTATCCCTAGACGTTCTGGTGAAAATGATAGGGTTGTCTTACTGGCAGAATACCCTGCCGATCAAACAGATCCTTTTGCTGATCGAACAGAAGGAGAAATCTGCATTGCTGTCGGGCAAACAACTCCGCTGAAGATTCTGGCGCAATCATCAGGGTTACTGAAAGAAAAGAGCCTTCCTATCGCCTTTCTTTCTCAAAGAACAGCGCAATGATCTTTCGAGGAGCTTTTCCGAAAAGACGTTTTTTGATCCCCGAGGTTGTCCAGACTTCATCCATGGATTGTGGCCCGGCTTCTTTAAAGTCGTTGTTAGCTGGTTTTGATATTCCTGTTAATTATGGGCGTCTTCGTGAAGCCTGTATGACCGATGTCGATGGTACCTCCATTGATACTCTCGAAGAAATTTCCGTTGCTTTAGGTCTTGATGCTATCCAGATTATGGTGCCGGAAGATCATCTGCTACTCTCTGAAGCCAGCGCATTGCCTGCCCTTGTTGTCATTCGACAACCAGGAGGGTTAACCCATTTTGTTGTCCTCTGGCGGCTTCACAATAATTTTGTCCAAGTTATGGATCCTGCCACCGGTCGTGCTTGGTGGACCCGTAAACGACTATTGAACAGTCTGTATATTCATGCCCTTCCGGTAACAGAAGACTTTGCCAAGGCTTGGATTAGTGAAGATAGTTTTATCGCATCGTTGCAGGCTCGTTTGGATCTTTTAGGTATACAGCAACAAACTATTGAAGAATTAATTTATCGTGCTCTGGAGCCCGATATTTGGCAGACAGTTGCCTCACTGGATGCGGCAGCGAGATTAACTGAAACGTTGGTGCGTACAAAGGGTATTCAAGCTGGCACAGAAGCAGGAAAGGTGTTACGGGAATTTACTGACAGTGTCACCTGTTGTTCTACGGATGACGTATATTCGCTTGTCCCGGAAAGATATTGGTGTGTTCGGAAAAGCCAACAGGGTGTGTTCCTGCATGGTGCTGTCCTCATTTCAGTCTTTGGAAAAGCGACGGCAGATGAAACTGATAATCAGGATGAGCCTCCTGTTTCTCCCAAAATTTCAGCAGCACTTCAGGAGAAGGAACGTCATGTAGGACAGGAAATTCTGCGGACGATATTGGAAAATGGTCGATTATTTCCAGCGTTACTTGTGGTGACTCTTATATTGAGTTCTCTTGGCACAGCTCTTGAGGCTTTGCTGCTCAAAGGATTATTCGAATTTACCAATTTTCCAACACTAGCCTATTATCGGACAGAAATTTTTGGCGGGCTTATCGCTTTTTTTTCCGCAATGCTCATGCTGGAACTCTCAGGTGCTGCGACGGCTTTCCGTATAGGCCAATGGCTCGAAGTCCGTTTCAGGGTAGCTATTTTACAGAAGATACCTCGCCTTGGAGACCGGTATTTTCATAGTCGCCTGACTTCGGATATGGCGCAGCGTGTTTATGAACTTCGGGCCTTACGGGGAGTACCTGAACTGGCTGTTACTGTCTTCAGGAGTATTTTTGAAATTATGTTAACAACTGCTGGGATTATTTGGTTGCTCCCCTCAGGAGCCGGTATAGCTATAGTAACCTCAGTTCTTGTTGTTGGCGTTTCATTGCTTACCCAATCCTGGCTCAAAGAGCAGGATTTACGTTTCCGGAGCCATATCGGAGCACTCAGTCGTTTTTATCTTGATGCTCTGCTTGGCCTGGTGCCTATCCGTACCCATCGGGCCGAGCGTTCAATATCTGTTGAACATGAAAGTATGTTGGTAAAATGGTCACGGGCGGGCATGAATTTTTACGCGACCAATCTTGCGGCTGTTGGTATGCAGAGTTTGGCCGGGACATTTTCAGCTGTTTTGATACTTTTCAGTTATCTTAAAGGGGGGGGAGAGGCTGGCGGGGTACTGCTTCTGCTCTATTGGATCATGAAACTCCCCGTGCTAGGACAGACCTTGGCTGGTGCCTTTCAGCAATATCCCATGCAGCATAATCGCATGCTTCGTCTTTTGGAAATGCGTGACAGCAGCGAGGAAACAGAAACTTGGTATAACGAAGAGCAAGAACGAGGGAGTGTTTCTCAACCTGATGCAAAAGCAGCATCGTCATCAGGACTTTCGATAGTGATGAATGCTGTACAGGTTCATGGAGGAGGTAAAATTTTGCTCAGAGATATTGATCTCAACGTGAACAGCGGAGATCATATAGCAGTGGTAGGGCCTTCTGGTGCGGGGAAATCGAGTTTTGTCGGTCTTCTTCTCGGCTGGTATCAGCCTGTATCAGGCTATGTGCATGTTGATAATGAGCTGTTGCATGGGGAACGCTTGTATCGCCTTCGTAAAGAAACAGCATGGGTTGATCCTGGCGTGCAGTTGTGGAATCGTTCTTTGGAAGAAAATTTACGTTACGGAACCTATGATGAGACCGCTTGCTCTCTTGAAGAAGCTATGCAATTAGCTGATCTTTCTGAAGTGACAAATCGACTTGCTGGTGGTTTCACGACACTTATTGGCGAAAACGGAGGGTTGCTGTCTGGAGGTCAAGGGCAACGCGTTCGTTTGGGCAGGGCTTTTCTGCGTAGCGGAGTTCGTTTGGTGATTCTGGATGAGCCATTTCGAGGCTTAGACCGAGAAAAACGAAGAGAATTTCTGCAACGCTGCCGTCAATACTGGCAGGGTGCGACATTATTTTTTGTCTCACATGATATTGATGAAGCCTTGGGCTTTAACAGAGTGTTGGTCATGGAACAGGGTGAGATTGTAGAAGATGGCCGCCCTGATCATCTTGTGGAAGATTCTCGATCGCGCTATCACGCCTTATGGCAAGCAGAACGCAATATTCAGCAGAAACTGCATGAACACCACCAATGGCGGAATTGGATTATGAAGGAGGGGAAACTTCAAGAAAAACCGAATTCTTGAATCTTGATTTTTGGCTTTTTGGGGTCAGGAATCCTCTTGTCGTTTCTTACTGTACATACGTTCATCCGCAATATTGAGCACCTCATCTGCTCGTATCCCGTCGTCCGGGGTATACAGCCGTGCCCGCAGCAGCGGAAATGGTGATCTCAATAGGCTGTTCATGCTCGCAACCCTTGGGCTGCTGCTGTAATACTCCGGCATACGAGAGTGAGTCATTTCATCATTTTCTTCGGCCGAAGAAAAACGGTCAATTCCGCAGCACCTTCAGCTAATTCCTGCCAGGAGCAGTCTTTGTTCAGGCTCAGCTGAGTATATCCGCAGGTGGGTATGTTTTTAACCGTGCTGTTGCTGACTTCATTGCAAAAATCGGTCAAGGCTGAGTTATGCCCGATAATCAGCGGCTCGGTTATGGATTCATCCAGATCTCTGCACCAGTCAAAGAGAAACTCGCTGTCAAAGGTATAGAGCTGCTCCGCAGTCTGCCATTGCAGGTCCGCGTTCAAAGATGTGCGGATTCGTTCGATGGTGGACTGGGCTCGGACTGCCGGGCTGCAAAAGATATGCTCAAAACAGCAACCGGCGTCGGCAATATGCTGCGCCATGGCCCGGCAGGTTTTCTTGCCCCGTTTGTTCAGGGGCCTGTCAATATCACCCTGCGAATCATCTTTCCAGCTTGATTTCGCATGTCGTATCAGATGGATTTTTTTCATTGCGGAGCTCTGGGCGTCTTAAAGACGAAAGGCTGCTTTATAACGGGTCACCACCGTATTGACGGCTTCCATGATATACTTGTTATTCTTTGATGATGATTGATTTTCTTCTGTCCATTCCCCGTAGCCCAGTTCGCGAAAGGCAATGTTGTCCATCCTGCCCAGTTCGATCAGGACGTCACGGATGAACATCCAACCGGGGAAACGCATGCTTCCGAACACAGGTTTGTCGTTGGTATATACCAAAGGCATAATCTTGTAGAGAGCTGGCGTGAAAGGGATCACCCCATTATTATTCATTTTTGCCGCCAACGGTGTCCAAAAGGTTTTTGCTGCCTGCTTATCCATTGCGAATAAGGCCGTTGTTTGCTCGTTCGATAACGGCCAAACAGCAAGGTCCGGGACGGATGATTCGTCTGGATCTTCTTTACTTAATCCGTATTCCGCCCAACGCGCGGTCCCCTCAGTGAACCAGGAGTTTTTAAAAAAGGTTTCACCGTATTGAATAAGATGAAAAAGTTCACGGGCCGGTGTTTGGTCCGATGCTGCATTGACTGATGAGGCCACACGGAAGCTGATGCTCAATGTGTCATCCAGGTCGCTCGGAACATGGAAAGATTGGGGTTGGTCAAAGGCTAATCCCTTCTTACCGTCGAGCCCTCCTTCAGCGACAGTTGCTCCTTGTGAACACATCACGACATCGAGAAATTCTGCATCAAGAAAGTATTGACTCTGGAATGGATCTGGAAACCCGAGTGTCTCGACAAAGAGATAGTAAGCCGCCATAGTCTGGGTCAGCGCGTCTTCAGCCTGATCAGGAATCCTGTTTCTATTTTTATCCTCTGGGGAGATGGCGTGTTTACCTTCGGTATAATAGATGACTCGAAATTTACCGGATTGATGCATCTGCGGCAGAGGCTCAAGATCCTGTGCAGTTGCCGTGTTGCCTGCTGCGCAATGGAAAAGCAGGGCCGATATCATGATGAACTGTGTGATGCGCTTTTGAGACATTTTTATTCTCCTTTTTTCACTTAGGAGTTAAGTGGTTGCATGGGGATAGAGTAACGAACTTATAATCCACGGGCAGTCACTTTTAGGTTTGAATGACTTAGGTTTTGAGGAATTTCATGATCCGTACTTTACAGTATTTTTATGTATGCTGCCTGTATGTTTTGAGAAGTTACGAAATTGACAGAGGCGGACCTATAGATCAATTGCCTTTCGGAATCACTCCTCTCCTCTTTTTCTGATTTCTTTCGGAATCTTATCGAAAAAACGTCCTACTTGTTCAGGGCGATGAGCATCCGAGCCGATAATCAGGGGGATTCCCAGCTGTCGGGCCTGTTGTATCAACACGAAGTCTGGATAGGGGGATGATCGCAGTTCATACCCAGAGGTGTTCACCTCCAGAGCAATTTTTTTCTCCATCATAACCGCAAAGAGCTCTTTGATAAGCGTATAATGGTGGGCAGTCAGGACAGGAGCATTATGGCGCAAGGCCGCATCAAGATGACAGAGTTTGTCGCAGGGGATATCTCGGCAACCTTGGATCAGATTGCTGAAATAGGCATCCAGGATCGGCTCGGTGCCGAGCTCGTCCATTTTTTTGATATGGTCAATACGGCGGCTCAGCATGTTCAGATGCTCGTTGCCGTCAAAAAAGAAATGACAGGAAAGGCCGCGATGGACAAAGGGAAAGGCCGCCAGCATGGCAAGTAACTCATCAACTGCTCCAGGGTTATAGCCGATCTCCGCACCAAGCCGGACCGAAATTTGATCTTGGTATTTCTCCCGGAGTCGTTCTCCTTCCTCAAAATATCGCTGAAACAGCTCAGGAGTTAGCCAGATCTGCGGGCTGTAGCTGAGGCCGCATTCCAAGTGCTCCAGAAAGGTGAGGCTGCGCAATCCCCTATTGATGGCGGCTGTTACATATTCTTCCATTTCTCCGGAAGCATGATTGCAGAAGTGGGTATGAACGTGATGGTCTCCGGTTGTATCAAGTAAGGGTAAATCAGGCATGTGAAACGGTTTAGAGGAGGGGGTAGAGAAAAACTCCGTCCTTGTCAGGACGGGATGTTTTATGCGTCGAGCAAGAGAAAGAAAAAACCACCCCCTCGTGGAAGTGGTTTTTTATTCAGAAAAAAGAATAGGGGTGATCAGGCATTACCTCTGGGGAAGAAATGGATAACACCGTCTATATCTGAGGTGTCGCAGATGTCACCAAGTTCCATGTCCAGATCAAAGAGATCTTCTGCTCCGTCCATCGCCATAGACAGGGAAGGCCCGTCAGGCAGATGATAAACTAAGGTCTCTACCTTACTGTAGTCAATCGGAGTCGGGAATATTTTCTTCATATAATTAATTACGTTATGATCTGATAGCAACGGGGGCGGTAATACCCGAAGGATGCACCGCCCGTCCTTTGACTCTGTATCTAAATAAATTATAGTTTCTTTTGGGAAAAAAGCAAGGAGCCGCTTTCATTCCCGGGAAAACAACAGGACATACTTCCGGCCGAACACCAGGCCATAGGGAAGTGGGGGAAGCGAATTTGAACGGGTATCAAGGGAAATAGGTGGAAAAGGCAAGTTTCGTTTGACAACATACCTCCTAATGATAATATGTATAACCTTTCGATGAATGATTGAAAACAAATATTTTTGAAAAAATATAATAACGAGGAGCAGAATGAGCGATACAAAAGGCGCTGATATGGATAAAGATTTTACTCAGGCGACCAATAAAAATCCGTCCAATATCATGCCTGAAAAGTTAACCCTGGATTCATCGCTGCAGTTTGAATGCCATCCGGGGGTCAGTTGTTTTACAGCATGCTGCCATCATATACAGATTGTCCTGACACCGTACGATATTTTGGTTTTGCGGAAAAGACTGAATATTCCCGCCCATGAATTTATTGTTCAATATACAGAGCCGACCTACCTGGAAAAAACCGATATGCCCGGTGTGCAGATAAAGCTGACCGAGGATAAAAATGCCTGTCCTTTTGTCACCCCGGAAGGCTGTACCGTGTATGAAGATCGCCCTACATCCTGCCGTTACTATCCGGTGGGTATGGCTGATTTTCATGAAGGAGGTCAGGAAGGCGTCAAGGAGGATAAATTCTTTTTTTTGGTTAAGGAGCCCCACTGTAAAGGCTTTGAAGAACCGAAGAAGTGGACCATCGGGGAGTGGCGGGCAGACCAGGGCGTTGATCTTCGCGATGAAATGAACAAGGAATGGCTTCGTTTGGTTATGCGGCGTAAATCCTTTGGACACCAGGCCAATCTTTCCGAAGCTGCCCAAAGAATGTTTTTTATGGCCTCGACTGATCTGGATCATTTCCGCCGTTTTGTTTTTGAAAGCTCCTTTCTTGACACCTATGAAGTTGACCAAGAGACCATTGAAAAAATTAAAGAAGACGATGTTGCTCTGCTGCTCTTTTCCTTTCAGTATCTGGCCAATACCCTGTTCGGTGCTGAAGGTATGAAACTCCGACAGGAGAAACTCAAGGAAAAGGTTGAGGAGCTCAAGCAGCGTCAGGGTGATTCTCTGCGTCAGGTTGAAGAAGAATACAAGCAGCTTAAGGCTGAACGTGAACGTCTTAAGCAGGAAGAAGAAGCACGGATGAAAGAAAAAGACTGATCTGAGTTTTTCAAGACGCTTTGATGAGAGAGTAATGCAAGGGAGGGCTGAAAGGCTCTCCCTTTTTTTGTTTTTTTTTACTGACCTTGCTGCCGAAAACGGGAGGCCAGCGCCGAGTCGATAAGAAGCTGGACAAAATGAAAAAGCAGGCAGACAATCACTGCATTACCCGTATCCTGGCGCAATCCGGCCAGCACAGCCAGGCTGCCCGGCAGGGTCTTTTGCGAGGCAACAAAGAGCAAGGCTTTGCTGTCTTCGGCATTGAGTTTGAGCAATTTTGCCGCCTGGGTATTGACACCGAGGAGAAGGAAATGAACCAGGGAAACAGAAAATAACACGGCAAGGTATTGGCCTGCATCGGTGCGAAAAAATTCTTGCCTGGAAATCGCCAGTGAGATGTAGACCGCCAAAATAACGCAGCTGGAATTGACATAACTCCAGTTTGGTGAGATGCGCTGTTTGTTCAGTAGCTTATTCAGTATGACCCTGAGGGTCTTTCCGATAATAAAGGGCAGTAACACCAACAGGAGCATTTTAGTGAACAGGGCACATTGATCGATTATAACCGGTCCGCTTGCCTTGTTGAGACAGAGATGAAGGATGGTTGGCAGGGTTAGGGTGCCGATGAGATTAAGGCTGATGGTCAGCATCAGGGCCAAGACCGTGTTGCCCCGGCTTATACCGGTAATCACAATCCCGGACGACAGGGTAGGGGGAACAGCGCAGATAATGAGCAGTCCGATAACCAGGAAAGGGGGGAGGGCAAGCAATCTGCCGACAGCAAGGCCCAACAACGGGGCCATAAGCAAGGAAACAGCTGCTGCGGTCAGAAAAATATGGAGAAGACCCTTGTCCAGAGGGGTTCCGGCTGTCCCGGTTTGGTACCCACTCACCATAAATATAATGATAATGGTGAGCTTGATGCCGCTGTGGTCAGCAAAGACGACACCTGCTTGCGGTAGAGTAAGGGCGAAAAATGCTGCGAGAAGCAGACCAAGGGGAAGGAAAAGTTGTCGCAAAAGTTGTTGCATGAGGGCGTGTGATTGATGAGTATGATTGCGGTGTGTTTCTGTTTAAAAAACACGGCAATGTTGCCGTCATGTACAAAAAAAATTATAAACATAATTATTTATAAACATAATTTTACTCGATTGCTATAAGAGTATTTTCATGTTACTACTCACCGATTGGTTAATAATCTAGTAATTGAATTAATTGTTTTACATGAAAAAACAACACCTTGAAATCTTAGTAAGTGAAATCAACATATTGGATGATTGCTTGTGAAAATAGGCTGTTGAGAAGTTTCCTGTTTAGGAATACTTATTATCTGGCCCAATATAGCGCTTAAAGGACATCTCTGCAAATACGGTCAAAATACCGGCATCTCTTATAACGTTATGATTTGTTTATGTTTAGTCAATTAATTATATACACTTTTTATTGACCAATCGATGAGTTACTACGATAGATTTTTATCTTTTTGCTTAACTCCTCATTCTTAGGGCAACCTTGGCTGATGCGGGCTGTATTTCATACCCTTCGGCTGTCGAGGGCTGGCCGGAGATTGCCAGGACTACTTGTCAGATCTGTTAGTAAATACTGTAGAGAGGGAGTTGACAAGGTGCCACAGGATGGTGTATGAAGTATGATCATTTTTAATGAATGCTACGGTCGATTTATTTGATAATTGACCTTGGCTCTTTCTTTAACTTAGGAGAATATCATGGCTTTTTCGAGGAGAAATTTTCTCAAATATGCCGCCATGTCCGCCGGAGGCGCTGTGCTTGCCGACACCCCTTTTATTTCTGCCGAAGCCAGAGCACAGGCTGAGGGTGGAAATGTAAAGTACGTGCCGACAAGCTGTGAGATGTGCTTCTGGAAATGCGGCGCCGTTGCCAAGGTGGTTGACGGAAAGGTGGTAAAACTGGAGGGAAATCCCTACCATCCGCAGAGCCGGGGCAAGTTATGTGCTCGTGGTCAGGCCGGTATTGGGCAACTGTACGACGAGGATCGACTGAAACATCCGATGATTCTTGATGGACCACGGGGGGAAGGCAAGTACAGAAAGGCGAGCTGGGACGAAGCGCTGACCTTGGTGGCGAAAAAAATGCAGGCCATTGCTAATAAATATGGTCCGGAATCTCTCGCCATGATGTCTCACGGCTCTCCCGGTGATTATTTTACTAATGTGCTCAAGGCGATGGGATCCAGAAATATTGCCTTCCCGTCTTTTGCTCAGTGTAAAGGAATCCGTGATGTGGCCTGGGAGCTCACCTTCGGACATAAGCCTGGGACGAGCTGCGAACGGGTTGACCTAGAGAACAGCCGTGTTATTGTCCTGTTTGGTACCCATCTGGGTGAGAACATGCATAATTCCCAGAATCAGGAGTTTGCTGAAGCTGTCGGTCGAGGTGCCAAAATTATCTGTGTGGACCCGCGTTACTCCACAGCTGCCTCTAAGTCCTCGTTCTGGCTGCCGATTAAGCCGGGTACAGATACAGCCCTGCTGCTGACTTGGATCAATATTGTGATCAGCGAAGGACTGTATGACAAGGAATACGTAGAAAAATACACTGTGGGTTTTGACGAGGTCAAAGAAGCGGTGAAAGAGTATACTCCAGAATGGGCTGCTCAGGAAACAGAGCTTCCCATGAGCCAGATTGTTGAGTCGGTTCGGGAGCTGTGCCGTTATGCACCCAATGTTGTTGTTCATCCGGGCCGGCATTATTCCTGGTACGGCAATGATACGCAACGTGCTCGTGCTGTGGCTATTCTCAACGCGCTGCTCGGTACCTGGGGACGGAAAGGGGGCATGTGGCTACCTGCCAAGGCAAAATTTGCCAGCTTCAACGATGGCGCTCCTGCTTATCCGCCTGCAAGCAAACCCTCTTTGATCAAAGGAGATTTTCCTTTTGCTGGCGGTGAGGGTGTGACCCAGGTTCTGCGCGATGCCACCATCACCGGTAATCCTTACCCGATCAAAGCATGGCTTGTTGCAGGAACGAACTTGATGAAGTCTTTACCGGATCAACGTCTGACCCGCAAGGCCATTGACAGTTTGGAGTTCTTTGTTGCTATAGATCTGTTCCCCACAGAAACCGTCATGCTGGCCGATGTTATCCTGCCTGAATGTACCTATCTGGAACGGCACGACGGGTTGTTCAAAATTTCGACCCGTGAGGCTGGAGTTGCTATCCGTCAGCCTGCTGTTGAACCCATGTATGACACAAAGCCAGCCTGGTGGATTGGGAGCGAGCTTTGCAAAAAGTTGGGGCTTGATGAATATGCAGCCAAAGATAACTGGGAAGGTAGAATGCGTCGTCAGGCTAAGGCCTGGGGCATTGACTACGATCAGTTGGCCAAGCATACCGGCTATGTCACTATTCCTGACAGTGAAAAACCGTATATCACAGAGGATAATCAACCTGTTTTCGGCACCTTTTCAGAAAAAATCGAATTGTATAGTGATGAGCTGGAAGGGGAAGGCTTTGATCCCGTCCCTAAATATGAGCCGATTGAACATCCTGGAAAAGACATGTTTCGCCTGATTTATGGCCGTAGCCCTGTGCATACCTTCAGCCGAACAGTCAATACCCAGTGGCTTTGGGAGCTTGAAAAAGAAAATGAGGTATGGCTGAACAAGAAAGAGGCTGATCGTCTCGGCATAAAAAATGGTCAGTATGTTGTCCTGGAGAATCAGGATGGCGTGCGATGCAATAAGGTGAAGACTAAAGTGACAGAGCGTATCCGTCATGACTGCGTATACATGATTCACGGATTCGGTCATAATGCCCCGAGATTAAAGCGGGCCAACCAGAGCGGTGCCGATGATCAGCAGCTGATAACCAAATATATCGAAGATCCGATTACCGGCGGCACCGGAATGCGGGTCAACTTTGTTAAGATAATTAAGGAGGCCTGATATGCCCAGATACGCCATGGTCATTGACCAGTCAAGATGCATCGGCTGTATGGCATGTGTGGTGTCATGCAAGCGCGAAAATGATGTGCCGCCGGAACATTACCGCACCCGAGTGCTTGAAATGGTGCAGGGATCTTTTCCTGACCTGACAACAGAGATGCGATCTGAACTCTGCAATCACTGTGATAATGCCCCCTGTGTGAACATCTGCCCCACCGGGGCTTCACATCACGAGGAAGACGGCACGGTCCAGATTGATCGGGATAAATGCGTTGGCTGTAAGGCCTGCATTACCTCTTGTCCGTATAATGCTCGTCATATCAATGAGGAACACGGTTATGCCGACAAATGTTCTTTTTGTCAGCAGCGACTGGCAGAAGGGAAAAAACCAGCCTGTGTCGCCACCTGTGTCGGTGGTTCCAGGATATTCGGTGATCTAGACGATCCACAGAGCGAGATTTCGATAATCCTGCGAAAAAACAGCCATCGAGTTCTGAATAAGGCTATTGGAACCGGACCGAACGTCTATTATATTAACCAGTACCCTAAAAGAGCGTAAGGAGGAGATATCATGGAACTGAGTATTACCGGCACCAATGCCCTTACTTACCCGGTCATGCATGTCTGGGATTGGCGGGTAGCCATTTATCTCTTTCTCGGCGGTCTTTCCGGCGGGTTAATGACGATGAGTGCGATTAATTACCTGCGACCAGGAAGAAAAGGACCTCTTCAGAGCGTCTGCTGCTGGCAGATTCCGGTGTTAGCACCGATTCTGCTGACCATAGGCCTGATTTTTCTCGGGCTGGACCTTGAACGGAAGCTGCACGGCTATCTGTTCTACACGACCTTTAAACCACTTTCGCCGATGAGCTGGGGTGCATGGATTGTTTTGATCATCTTTCCTGTGATGATTCTTTACGCTCTTGCGGCTCTGCCAGATGAGGTAAAAGGCGGAATGAAGAAAGGTTTTATCAAAAACATGGCAGATGCTATGGCGCCGCATCTGGCTTTTTTGGCCAAGCTCAACATAGTTTTTGGTGTTCTGCTGTCTATTTACACCGGTATTCTGTTGAGTACCTTTGTGGCTCGACCTCTCTGGAACACTGCTATCTTGCCGCTTCTTTTTCTGGCTAGTGGCATGAGTACCGGAGCTGCTGTCATGATCATTGTTGCTAAGAGTAAAGAAGTTAAGCTTTTCTTTACCAAGTTGGATATTTGGCTGATCCTTGGCGAGCTTTTGATTCTTGCCCTGATGTTTTACGGGCATTATACCGGAGATGCGGCTCATCAGGCTGCAATTATGCCTTTTTTTGACAGCTCACATGGACACTTTCCTTATTTCCTGAGTATCGTGGTTGTCGGTATTGCTTTGCCGCTGGCAATTGTACTCAAATTTCTTGAAGTGACAGGGAAGCATACTGAAGAGGTCACCGGCTTTGGTCTCTTCCTGATGAACAGTAGCGCTATACTGGTTCTGATTGGTGGTGCAATTGTTCGTTTTGCCTTGGTCTATGCGGGGCAGCTTTCAGGGTACGGATATACGATGATGTAACGTTGATCTTGCCTGAATTGAGTGGATAAAAAATTCGCCGTGTTGCAAATGCAGCACGGCGGATTTTTTTTATTGATATAAAAGGTCGCTCAGTACTCATCGATTGGTCAATAAAAAGTGTATATAATTAATTGACTAAACATAAACAAATCATAACGTTATAAGAGATGCCGGTATTTTGACCGTATTTGCAGAGATGTCCTTTAAGCGCTATATTGGGCCAGGTAATAAGTATTCCTAAACAGGAAACTTCTCAACAGCCTATTTTCACAAGCAATCATCCAATATGTTGATTTCACTTACTAAGATTTCAAGGTGTTGTTTTTTCATGTAAAACAATTAATTCAATTACTAGATTATTAACCAATCGGTGAGTCAGTAACTCGTGAGTCGCGAGTTCTCACTTCGTTTAAAGCTCTAAAAAATACAAGAACGAGAAGACTTATCTAAAGAAAAAACATAAAAGAGCATACAAATTGTAAATGTCTACCAAACATTTAATCTTCACAATGAAGGAATTTGTATGCTCACATACTTATATGACTCACTCTACGGTTTTCGTAAAGTATTTTCCCGTCATCGCACATGGTTAATATTTGTGATGATAGTTTTAGGATTCATCGGCAGCAGTGAAATGACAGGTGTTTCCTCTTTCTGTCGTTTTTGGCTGATAGACAACCAAGGGTACCATACTTTACTGCGTTTTTTTCGCTCTTCAGCTTGGGAATTACTCATCGATTGATCAATAAAAAGTGTATATAATTAATTGACTAAACATAAACAAATCATAACGTTATAAGAGATGCCGGTATTTTGACCGTATTTGCAGAGATGTCCTTTAAGCGCTATATTGGGCCAGATAATAAGTATTCCTAAACAGGAAACTTCTCAACAGCCTATTTTCACAAGCAATCATCCAATATGTTGATTTCACTTACTAAGATTTCAAGGTGTTGTTTTTTCATGTAAAACAATTAATTCAATTACTAGATTATTAACCAATCGGTGAGGAATTAAGTGGCTTATTGGAGCACTGGGCTGTTTTTGCCGTCTATCAACAACAAGCCATTTGCTCACAAGGTCGTGTCGTTACACTCGGAGACCACACATATGTCCCCAAGGAAGGTCGCCGAATGCCCGGTGTTGTAACTTTACGCCAAGATTCTGAAACACAAAGCAAACCCTCGTATTTCAGAGGTCAGTGCTGGGGAGGCCTAGCTTTGGCAGTCGGGGGCATGACAACTCCTTTTGCACTACCGTTAAATTTACGTCTGCATCAAGGTTCCATTCATTTAGGGGAAGCCAAGAAATCATCTTTGACTTTGGGAGAACAGATGGTCCAGATGGCTATTGATTTTTCTCTTCAAACGAACCAGGGTGCTGTCTTGGTTCTGGATGCTTTTTTTTCTGTAGGTCCGGTGTTTCTGCTGGCTCAGGCAACCTGGTTGAGGTCAATTAAAGCTCCTGCTGTACATATTATTACAAAGGCAAAGAAAAACTATGTCGGGTACTTTCAGGCAGATCCGTCTTGTTATACTGGGATGGGTCGCCCCAGTCAGTACGGAGAACATATTCATCTGGCAGAAGTTTTTGACCATTTGTACCTGTTTCAAAAAGTATCAGTCCGTATTTACGGACATATGGAGGAAATTTATATTTACCACCTGGATTTATTATGGAAATCTACTAAAGGGTCTCTTCGTTTTGTTTTTGCCAAAACGTCACGTGGTCCCATTGTTCTCATGTGCAGTAATCTCGACCAGGATCCGATTGCTGCAATCGAACTCTATTGTCTCAGAACCCGTATAGAAACCATGTTCGATATGCTAAAAAATGTTCTCCATATCTTCCAATGTCATTTCTGGTCGAAAAAAATGCCTAAGCATTCGAGAAAACCCAAAAGCAATAAAACTCAGCAGGCTCCACAGGTAGAAAACGCAAAAACGATTCAGGCTTGCTGGGATGCTACTGAACGTTTTGTGAACCTTGGAGCAATTTCTCTTGGTTTGCTTCAATTAATAGCACTCAAATTTCCAAAAGAAATATGGAGCAGATTTGAAGGATTCCTGCGAACTCGTTCTCGATATATTCCTTCTGAGAGAACGGTCAAAATGGTGATTGCAAATTTATTGGTACAGGATTTCCTCAAAGTCGCACCAACAGCGACAATGCGAGAAATTCGTGCCAAGATTATCAAGGGCAGATTTAAGAAAAAAATCATTCAAACTGAAGACCACGTTTGCCAACGAGCAGCTTGAAAATTCATAATCTTAAGTGAAAATGATTTATACAGCTACTTCAGTGTTAAGCATTACAAACTCACGACTGTCGAGGTCAGTAAGTTAAAGAAAATGCATTTTGCATCTTTTTTTCATTTTACGCCTGACAAGATGCAGGAGCTCTAATAACGCGGTGTCTTTTTATTATCTCTTTCCTGTTTGCTTTAATAATGAAAGTAAAAAATAATAAAATCGTAAAGTTATAGTCGTGGCTGTGCTAGTTACAACACTACTGACTGATAAGCTTTGTATAATCCCGAAAAATATTCTTCCCTCTGTAGAAATCCTGTGGTAAGTTTACATACGAGAAATAAAAAGTGTAATTAATTATTAAAGCTCGCTTTCTTGAATTTTTTTAGTAATCCAATAGATACGAACCTGCAAGGTTACATGTAATCATACTCACTTGACGTCCGAATAATCAGTTCCTTCGAGGGCTGTTTTGTTCCACCTGAGGTCAGACCTCGGGTACAAAGTGTGGATCATGCGGAGATCAGGTTAGTATAAAATCAGGATGTTGTTTATTTATTCCCAAGAGCTTGCAAAAAGTTGGACAAAGAACAGTATATGACAACTATCGGCAAAGTATTTATTATCGGTTTGGACGGAGCAACTTTTGACCTTATGGATCCTCTCTTGGCATCCGGTGAGCTCCCGAATATTAAAAAAATTATGGACGCTGGATGTCACGGACACCTCCAATCATGTACACCTGACCTTAGTCCGCCAGCATGGACTTCGTTTATGACAGGGAAACATCCTGGGAAACATGCCATTATGGATTTTTTCTGTCATAAAAAGAATTCCTATGAGCTAGAGTTTCTTAATGCCTCGTACAGAAAGGGAAAAACAATTTGGGAAATTCTCAGCGAACAAAATAAACGAGTATGCGTCATAAATGTTCCCTTCACCTACCCACCGGAAAAAGTCAATGGTGTTATGATATCTGGGATGGATACACCATCTATTGATAGTGATTTTGTTTATCCGCCCTCTATCCGCCAAGAACTCGAAGCCGAGATCGGCCCATACTTGCTTGAACGACCGGAAAGGAACCCGAAGGGTAAAAAGGCCTCCCAGTATTTAGATAAAATATACAAAATAACAGATAATCGTTTTCAAGCTGCCCGATATCTTCTTGATAAGGAAGCATGGGATATGTTCATGGTTGTTTTCGAATCAACAGACCGTGTTCAGCATACTATGTGGAAATACTTTGATTCTGATCATCCTGAATATACAGATGAAGGGCATCGCCAATTCGGATCTGCTCTTCTTGACACTTACAGGGACTTAGACGCCAAAATCGGAGAACTCCGAGAAAAAATACCGGAAGACGGTACAGTGCTTTTGCTTTCCGACCATGGTTTCGGCCCCCTCTATAAGGGCGTAAGGACTGAGAAATGGCTGGAAAATAATGACTTTTTAAAAAGAAGAAAAAGGCTTAAGCCCTCACACAAAGAAGCTGTCAAAGCTAAGGTCATGGAGCTGCTTCCAGCTCATGTTATTAAAGGGCTCAAAACACTACTAGCTAAAAGAATTGATAATGAGAAGAGTATTCGTCTTGATTACTTGGATATTAGTAATTGCAAGGCCTTTACAGTAGGCGGGTACGGTCATCTTGTTATCAATCTCAAGGGCAGACAGCCTGAAGGGACAGTGGAGCCAGGCCGGGAATACGAAGAACTGTGCAAACAGTTAATTACGAGCCTTAAGGGATTTCGTAATCCTGACACCAATGAAATGGTGATTGACGATGCCCGTATGCGTGATGAGGTCTACTCTGAATATCAAGAGAATACTCCTGATATTATAATAACATGGGCCAGAGGCTATTATCACATAGGGGAACGAGAGTTGCAATTCCTCGGCATTCAGGTGGATGATGAACAACTCTTTACTCGACATGGATGGTCCGGGAATCATCGGCCAAACGGCATTTTTGTCCTTAGTGGTCAAAATGTAAAGACAACTGGTTTATTGAAAGACGCTCGTATCATTGATCTTGCTCCTACTATTTTGGCATTACTGGCAACTCCGATTCCTGATGATATGGACGGAGTACCTCTGACTGCCACGATTGAAGATGAATTTCTTCAACAGCATGCTGTCCAATATAGTCAAGCAAGCATCTCAGGTCAAACCGAACAGGTGTATTCAGAAGAGGAACAGAAAGAAGTCAGTGATCGCCTGCGGGCGTTAGGGTATCTTGAATAAAATTTATATTTATTCAGTCCGAGACAATTTTTCTCTCAATATTTTCCAAAATACTAACTTGGGAATGATCTGAACACACTGCGTTTGCGACGCAATGTATGAGTACATGCGTATAATAAAAAATATCATCATCTTAATCTACTGGTTTCCAATTAAGTACATAGCTTGGATGCTGCCGACGAGATTTACGTATCAGCTCCTTGGTAAAATTAGTGTAATTCTTCCGAAGGTACTGATCGGAAAGGGGAAAAAGCTGGATAAGGCCTTTGAGCAGGTTAATCCTACAGCAGAGCAATTTACTCGGGAGCAAGCAATCACCCGCTCTTTTCAGGTTTTGCTTTGTAATGAATATGAGATGCTCTGCTTCCCGAAGATAACTCGGAATAATATAGATGATTTTGTCAGCTATAAAGGCCTGCATTATCTTGATAAGGCATTAGAAAAAGGCAAAGGTGCTATGCTCCTCTTTGCCCATTATGGTGCCAACCAGATGGTAATGCCCGCCATCGGTTTTCAAAATTACCCGATGAATCAGATCAGTGCGCCAGCCACAGTTTGGCAAGAAAAAATGGCAGGGCGGCGTTTCGGAAGTATAGAAAAAATGGGATTGGAGAAGCGTTGGCAGCATGAACAATCCTTACCCGCAACTCATATAAATATCTTTGGCTCTCTGAAAAAAGCTTTTCTCTGTTTACGAAAAAATGAAGTCTTGGGCGTTGCCATTGATGGCGGCGGTGGTTCAGACAGAGTTGCAGTCGATTTTCTACATGGTCAAGCCCATTTTTCAACAGGTACAGTTGAGATTGCTAAGCGTACGGGCTGTGCTGTTCTCCCTACCTTTATGGAAAGAAACATCAAGACCGGACGCAATGAATTGCATATTGAGGAAGCTTTTTTTATCGCACCTGACAGTACAGCCTCTATTGAGAATCAAAAAGTTGTCCAAGAAATTGCAAGTAGATTGGAACAAGCCATTCAACGAGCTCCATGGCTCTATATGAATTTTCTTGCCCTGAGAAATATCATGGCCCAACAGCATAATGAGCCTCCTTTTCTGACAAGCAATAACAAATAATATTACTGAGTAATCAGCCGTAAATAATCGACACTTTTAAAGCTGAAAATCATTGAAAAATTAGGCTAAAAGCCTTATGAGAAATGTCGATTATATCTGGCTAGGTGCTTAATACGATACGCAAACAAAGGGACTTGAATTTTGCAGCGATAAACCCAGCAGCTTAACCGTGAAAGGCAAATGTTCTTTCTCCATCTTCTTCAAAACGAATATCTGCTTATCACAAGCTGAGACTAAGAATAAAAAAGGTTCAACGTATGAAACTTGTCCTCCTCAATCCGACCCCTCCAGGAATTTCCTCCTTTGGAGTTCGCAGTATCAGCTCCTATTTACGAGAAAAAGGTCACCAAGTGACCACTGTTTTTTTTCCGGGCAGCTTGGGACTACTCAAGGAGGGCGGAGGGTTCAGTTATCATTACAGTGACGAAGTTATCAAAGAGCTGATAACAATATGCTGTGATGCTGATCTCATCGGAGTTTCTTTTTTTACTAATTATCTTGATCGTGCTCTTCAGCTGACAGCTGAGCTGAAAAAGGCAACAGATATCCCCGTGATCTGGGGAGGGATACACGCCTCAACCAAGCCAAATGATTCACTTCGTTATGCAGATATGGTCTGCGTCGGCGAAGGAGAACATGCTCTTGAAGAACTGCTGGAGCGCATGGAGGCCGGAGAAGAATATTACGATGTCAGTGGAATTTGGTTTAAAGATGAGTCTGGTCAAGTTATAAGTACACCTCTCAGACCTTTGATCTGTGATTTGGACCAGTTGCCTTTTTTTGACTATTCCAATGAGGGACACTACATCCTGAATCCAAAGAGCGGGAAAATCGAGCCCGTAACCTCGGAAATAATTTGCGAGAATATGCCGTTGATGCCGGACAGTTCTGGTCGTCTTTTACGGACCTACCGCACCATGACAGATCGCGGTTGTCCACATAAATGCACCTATTGTAACGTCCCAACCTTGAAGGAGATTTACAAGAAGGACAAGACTCCCTTTCTCCGTTCTCGCAGTCCAGAGCATGTTATTGCCGAGCTGACTTCAGTGATCAAAAGCTTCCCCTTTATTCAGGCGATTCATATTTTCGACGACACCTTTTTCTCGCGGCCAATACCTTATATCAAAAAATTTGCTGCGCTTTATAAGGAAAAGATACAGCTTCCCATGTATTGTCAAGCCAGTCCGAACACGCTGACTGAAGAAAAACTCAGTATTCTGATTGAAGCAGATCTGGTCTATGTTGAGATGGGTATCCAAACCGGGAGTGCCCGTATCCGGGCTATGTACAATCGAACCGAGTCCAATGCGCAGATTCTTAAGGCGACAGAGCTTCTCCATGATTTTCGTCATCACCTTATTCCACCGGATTATCATATCATTCTTGATAATCCTTGGGAAAATGAGGAAGATACCATGGAAACGGTTCGTTTGCTTCATAAAATTCCAAAGCCTTTTGGTTTAGCTATTTCAAGTTTGGTTTTTTATCCCAAAACAGGGCTTTACGAGAAGGCCTTGAAAGAAGGGATGATCAAAGACGAAATGAAAGAAATCAGCCTCAAGCCTTTTTATGTGCCGCCGAAACACTCTTATGTGAACTTTCTTATCTATCTGATGACCTTTCCTTTGTTACCCAAATTTGTTGTGGCGTATCTCATGCGTGATGAGGTGGTATCAAAGGCTTCCTCCATGAACATATCTTTTCTACTCAAGCTGGCATATAGTCTGGGGGAGACCTTAAGGATTATCTCCAAAGGGCTTCGAGCTCTGCTCAAAGGAGATATGCAACGCATTGCCCTTTATTTTGAAAAAATTAAAGTCGGGGATCCAGTGGTTGCCGGTCGCAAAGGTAAGTAAGGCGTTAAGGTAGAATCAGTTAGGAACTTTCCAAAAACAAGCTCCCCTTCGGAACATATTGTAGGGCAGGCCCCTGTGCCTGCCCGGTATAACGGGTAAAATATTTCTTGTTAAATTCCTTATTACTGTCAAGCATTACCTGATTCATATTACACCTGCTTAATATTGTTCCCTTGCTAAATCGACTACGGCAATGTAATATTTTATTATTGTACGCTCTTGTATTTTTCACTCTATATATCGACTGCTGACAGAATTCCACTCATCAAAAGAAATAAAATTGAAATAATAAGCCGTGTTGCCGGACTCTCTAGAAATACCCGGTGAACATCTTGATCCGATCTCTTTTTGATCAGTATGAACGCATCATTACCTATATGTTTGCTATGAAAAATATTTTTCTTTACCTTGCAGTAGTATTTCTTATACTATCTTGTAGTTCTACGCAAAAGGCAAAAAACAGAGCTGTTCCTGTTTCGCTTTCCTCTCAACAGGATACAAGCACAGGTAACTCTTTGACCGTAGGGCCTGGTGATGAGATCTCGGTCCATATCTGGCGGCATGATGAGCTCCAGCGTAATACCAAAATTGACTTGGCTGGAAATATTTATCTTCCTTTGGTGGGAGAAGTGCATGCTGGCAATCTGAATATTAATGAACTGCAGCAAAAACTTTCTCAGGCATACGGCAAATATATTGTAAAGCCTCAGGTCGATGTCAGTCCGGTCAACATCACCAGTAAAAAATTCACGGTGCTGGGCGAAATTAAGTCTCCTGGAAATTATACAATAGGAAGTGACGTCACCCTGATTGATGCACTCGCTCAGGCAGGTGGCAAAACAACAAACGCCAACTCTGTTATTTTGCTGATCCGTCGTATGCAGGATCAGGTCAGGGTCTTTATGACTGATACAGACATAAGCTATCTGTCAGATGATAGTTTAAGCGAGCAGGAAATTGAAGAGGGGATAAAGCTTGCTTCGACCAGGATTCAACCGGGTGATATTATGTATGTCCCGCAGTCTACAATTGCAAATATCGAAGCGTTTATGCAGCGGATTACTAATATAACTGCTCCTATTTTTGGCGTTCAGCGTGGCGTTATATTTTGGCCGGATACTATTGACGCTCTTGAAGGGAACAGCACAAATGCTATCATTACGAACTGAAACCACTGCAGGGCTATTTACCGTCATTCCTCGAAAATACTCTGAGTAACAAGATATAATACAATGGAATTATTGAAAATATGGGTAATATTATTACGTCGGCGCTGGATTATTTTATGGTCCTTTGTATTCTTTGTCGGAGCAGTGCTCCTGTTTACCCTGCTGGTGCCGTCAGCCTATAAATCAACAGTAAAAATACTTGTTAAGCCTGCCAATGCAGAAAATGATATCCTCACGGGCTTGCAGCTGCAAACGATATCATCCACAGCTTATACAGAGTATGACACCGAAATCGGTTTAGCATTAAGCAAGCCTTTAGCTGCGGAGCTGATAAAGAAATTTGACCTCAAGGATCGTTTCGGTGGCGAAATGCGGGAAGAGAAATTTGTTAAGTCAAGTTTTCTCAACCTTTTATGGCCGCAGCCTTCTGTTTCGGTAGAGCAATACGAAGACTCCACCATGCTGGAAATAACCGCGATATCCTATGATAAGCAGCAGGCGGCTGATATGGCTGAGTTGTTAGCTAACTTATATATTGAGAAGAGACAGGAGATACTTCGGAAGGAATATACAGATTCAAAAGAAACGGTCCTGAAACAAATCGAATCTGTTCGGCAACACTATTATCAACAGCTTGATAATCTGTTTGATTTCATGGTTAACGACGGTGTTCTTGATCTTGATGCAGAAGTACAGCAGCTCCTCGCCAAGATCGCCGCATTAATCAGCGATCAGGAAACAACTCTCGAAAATATTCAAACTTATGAGCGGGAAATCAAGGAAACTCGCGAATATCTGGCTAAAACGGATTCATTTCGAGAAGATTCTAAGGATATCAGCGAGAACCAAATATTCAAGGACTTAAAAGGGCAGCTCAACATTGCTCTGGTGAATTTAGCGAGCAAAAAAGTCGATTATCTGCCGTCACATCCTGAATATCAGGAAGTAGATAACCAAATCAAGGAAATAGAAGAGTTGTTACGCCACGAAGTGGAATTGTCCTTGAGCCGAAAAAATTTCGGTATTGATCCTCTTTATGATCAATTGCGCCAACAATATATTGACAATAATATCAATCTTGCTCTGGCAGAATTGAAGAAAAATATTCTTGAAGAACTGATAGCTGAGTATCAACAAAAACTTTTAGATTTTCCGATAAAGAAAATAAAAGATACCAAACTCAGCATGGAAATTGATGTGACCGAAGGTGTCTACAGGAGCCTTCTCTCCTTCCTCAAAAAAGTGGAGGTTGTTCAGTCCATATCCTTCGGAAATTTTCAACGAATTGAAACAGCAGAACCTAGCCTGAAAGCCTATCTTCCCAATAAAAAGGTCAATATGGTGCTGGCGCTTATCCTTGGAAGCTTTTGGGCGTTAGTTGCCGGATTATACTTTGAGTACACTGATCAAACCCTGCGCTCTGATGACCTTGAGCAATTTTGTCAACTTCCATTGCTTGGCACTATCGCCAAAGCTCATGGCGGAAGATCGGCTCTGCTTATCAATTCATCAGCCCCTCATGCTGAGAATGTTGAACATTACCGAAAGATCAAAAATAATATTGGTATCGCCTGCGGTACGAGCCATCCATCTCCGTTACTAATTACCAGTACTCTTCAAGGAGAGGGGAAGAGCTGTTTGTCTGCAAATCTT
This sequence comes from Candidatus Electrothrix laxa, assembly GCA_942492895.1. Taxonomy (GTDB): domain Bacteria; phylum Desulfobacterota; class Desulfobulbia; order Desulfobulbales; family Desulfobulbaceae; genus Electrothrix; species Electrothrix laxa. The sequence continues at coordinate 1,363,354 of OW818652.1, read as the reverse complement.
GCCCGGGTTTACGCTATGGGTGGAGAAAGAACATTATTGATTGAGGCGGATATGCGTACCCCGGTCTTGGGTGATCTCCTTCATCTTGATAAAAAGAAAGGCTTGAGCACGTTACTCTGCGGAGAGACGGAAAGTGATACGATTCAATCTTCCGACACAGATCAATTAAGCGTCCTGCTCGCAGGCCCTTGCCCTTCAGATCCAGACGGACTTCTTGAGCGGTCTGATTTCTCTGAGTTAATAGACCGTTTACAAAGCGATTATTCAGTGATTATTATAGACGGACCTGCCCTGCAAACAGGGAGCGGTAGCCTCTTGTTAAGCAGGCTCCCAGCGGCCCATTATCTTTTGGTAACAGAGCCGGGTGTGCTGACCTATAAGCAACTCGGACAATCTCTCTCTTTGCTCAAACGAGCAGGTGTTGGCGTTGTCGGTACCTTGGCCAACAAGGTACGCTTTTTAGGGTAGCATGGTGTTCAATATGCCCATACCACGCTCTGTTCCGTCAATTAAGGCCTCTAAAAAAGCGCAACTTATTCCGTTGGCCGTCTTCATGGCCCTACTAGGAACTATTACGGTTCTTATGCCGACATTAGGCATTCTGCTTTTCTGCCTTTGCGCCTTTATCACATTCTGCTGGTTCTACCCGCTCTATAGCTTCGCTCTTGTCAGCTTTTTAGCTTTTCTTAATAATATTAATATAGTTTACGATGCTCCCATACGTGTCGTCACTGAACGATACACCATTGTAACGCTTCCGATTATTATTATACTTACTATTGTTGTTATCAAAATAGTCAGTAATAATAAACGTTTTTTCGTTCACAGACCCTATGATAGCAAGGACGGTGTCAACCGGTCTGCTTCACCGGTATCGTCCTATGATTATCTGATTATCCTTTTTTGTCTCTGGTCTGCTGTCACCATGTTATGGACCCAGGATATCTATCACGGCTGGAATTCCCTTTTCAGTCTTACCCTTGGCTGTATTCTTTACTTCCTGGCACTTTATTTTTTGACTGACAGAAAAAGCCTGGAGGTTTTTTTTAAAGTTATTTTTTTAGGTGGCCTGCTACTTGTCGTCCTCTTCACGCTCTCGAATAAAATCGATTTCACACCCTATGTTCTTAAGCTCGGGAAAAACCTTACTCTGGAATGCGGCTTAGTAACATACGAACAACGGCCCGGAGGATTCGCTCCACCGCAATTGGCCGCAAATATGTTTGTTTTTATTCTTTTTTCAGGTTATTGCCTCTGGGCTAGTGCAAATAAAGCACTGAAATATTCCCTTATCGGTCTCAGTGTGGTTTTTTGTTCAGCGATCTTCGCATCAGGATCAAAGGCGGCTTCGGGCTCCTTCCTTATCGGTGTGCTGTCCCTTATTGCTATTTATCCTCCGCTACGAAAACGATTTGTCTGGGTTACGCCTCTTACTCTGGCAGCATTACTCGGCACTCTTCTGTTCAACAGTCTGGTTTTAGGATCAGATCGTATGACCCAAGGCGGCGATATGAATAGCGCATCCCTCAGTTATCGATTAGAATTCTGGGAGGTCGGTTTCGCGCAACTTCGGGAATATGCCTTCGGTATCGGCATCGGCGGTTTTGCCCGATTAGTTGATCCGTGGCCTGGTGCGCACAGCTTATATTTCGGTGTTCTCTTTGAAGAGGGCGGAGTCGGCTGGTTGATTCTCTTCCTTTATCTCATGCTTCTCCTTACCGAAATAATATCATTTCGGAACATCAGTATTGATCCTGTTCACCAACTGTACGGCTCTTGCATCTTGTCGTACTGGATTGTCTTTTTTATTCACGGGACAGTGGATATCGCCTATTTCCTCCCGCATATCTGGTTGTTCCTCGGTGCCACATCCGCTATCATTAAAATGGTCAAAAAGAACTGCATAACGCCCTCCCATGCCTTTTAATCTGACTTCTCGTTTCCGAAAAAGGAATACGACAGCCGGAGTGTTCCGGTTTAGCAAAGATTTGTCAACATCATGATTTACATTCCAGATATTTGAATCCAAATTTACTAAAAAGTAGTAATGGTAATTTTACAATTAATTTTCAGGAGTAAGGTAATATGTATCTAAGGGAAGGCCGATTTTTTTTTGCATTGATATTGCGATATTCAGTTGTTTATATGGGGGCGTACTTGCCTACTTCGATAATCAATAAATATTCAAGGTTTATTGGTAAAATTGCATACATTATCGACCAGCTGAATGGTAAAAAAGTCGCAAAGAATCTTAAACATTTATTTCCTGAAAAGGATACAAAGCAAATTCAAAATCTTGCCAAAGAAACAATTCAACAATTATGCCTAGCTGACTTTGAAAATACTCTCATTGAGAAATTAATTGCCGAGGGCTATTATAAAAAAGATAATGTTGTTGGCCTAAATAATTTGAACGCAGCCTTGAAAAAAGGTAAAGGGATAATTTTAGTAATTTCGCATTTTGGCCCTCATCTACAAGTTATACCTGCCCTAGGATTTCGAGGCCACACTGTTAATCAAGTGAGTAATAAACTTTATGAAAGTAACAATTCCCAGAGCAAAGTCGGTTTTTTTGAAAAACTTTATCGTTCAAGCTCTCTCAAAAATAACGGACGTTATTTGCCTGTCAAAATGATCAAAGTTGGCACTTATATGAGACCATTATTTGATCATCTACGAAACAATGAAATAGTTATCGCCGCCATTGATGGCAAGACTGGAGGTAAAACCCTGTATTTTAAATTGCTAGGATGCAAATCTTACCCTTTTTCTACAGGCCCTTTTTCTCTAGCGTACAAAACAGGTGCTGCCATTGTTCCTTCTTTTACCGTACGTGGAAAAGATGATAGCATTTCGATTATCCTTGAAAAGGAAATTGTTATAGATAGAAATAGTACTGATAAAGAAGCTGAAATTGTCAAATGTACAAGCAGTTTTGTTACTCTACTTGAAAAATATTTAACAAAATTTCCAGATCATTGCGGCAGACATTTTTTAGGACGTCAGGCTTCTGTGATTTTTTCTCAACAAAAGTATGATAAACAGCCTGTTGTCGATAAATGAACGCATCATTACCTATATGTTTGCTATGAAAAATATTTTTCTTTACCTTGCAGTAGTATTTCTTATACTATCTTGTAGTTCTACGCAAAAGGCAAAAAACAGAGCTGTTCCTGTTTCGCTTTCCTCTCAACAGGATACAAGCACAGGTAACTCTTTGACCGTAGGGCCTGGTGATGAGATCTCGGTCTATATCTGGCGGCATGACGAGCTCCAGCGTAATACCAAAATTGACTTGGCTGGAAATATTTATCTTCCTTTGGTGGGAGAAGTGCATGCTGGCAATCTGAATATTAATGAACTGCAGCAAAAACTTTCTCAGGCATACGGCAAATATATTGTAAAGCCTCAGGTCGATGTCAGTCCGGTCAACATCACCAGTAAAAAATTCACGGTGCTGGGCGAAATTAAGTCTCCTGGAAATTATACAATAGGAAGTGACGTCACCCTGATTGATGCACTCGCTCAGGCAGGTGGCAAAACAACAAACGCCAACTCTGTTATTTTGCTGATCCGTCGTATGCAGGATCAGGTCAGGGTCTTTATGACTGATACAGACATAAGCTATCTGTCAGATGATAGTTTAAGCGAGCAGGAAATTGAAGAGGGGATAAAGCTTGCTTCGACCAGGATTCAACCGGGTGATATTATGTATGTCCCGCAGTCTACAATTGCAAATATCGAAGCGTTTATGCAGCGGATTACTAATATAACTGCTCCTATTTTTGGCGTTCAGCGTGGCGTTATATTTTGGCCGGATACTATTGACGCTCTTGAAGGGAACAGCACAAATGCTATCATTACGAACTGAAACCACTGCAGGGCTATTTACCGTCATTCCTCGAAACTACTCTGAGTAACAAAATATAATACAATGGAATTATTGAAAATATGGGTAATATTATTACGTCGGCGCTGGATTATTTTATGGTCCTTTGTATTCTTTGTCGGAGCAGTGCTCCTGTTTACCCTGCTGGTGCCGTCAGCCTATAAATCAACAGTAAAAATACTTGTTAAGCCTGCCAATGCAGAAAATGATATCCTCACGGGCTTGCAGCTGCAAACGATATCATCCACAGCTTATACAGAGTATGACACCGAAATCGGTTTAGCATTAAGCAAGCCTTTAGCTGCGGAGCTGATAAAGAAATTTGACCTCAAGGATCGTTTCGGTGGCGAAATGCGGGAAGAGAAATTTGTTAAGTCAAGTTTTCTCAACCTTTTATGGCCGCAGCCTTCTGTTTCGGTAGAGCAATACGAAGACTCCACCATGCTGGAAATAACCGCGATATCCTATGATAAGCAGCAGGCGGCTGATATGGCTGAGTTGTTAGCTAACTTATATATTGAGAAGAGACAGGAGATACTTCGGAAGGAATATACAGATTCAAAAGAAACGGTCCTGAAACAAATCGAATCTGTTCGGCAACACTATTATCAACAGCTTGATAATCTGTTTGATTTCATGGTTAACGACGGTGTTCTTGATCTTGATGCAGAAGTACAGCAGCTCCTCGCCAAGATCGCCGCATTAATCAGCGATCAGGAAACAACTCTCGAAAATATTCAAACTTATGAGCGGGAAATCAAGGAAACTCGCGAATATCTGGCTAAAACGGATTCATTTCGAGAAGATTCTAAGGATATCAGCGAGAACCAAATATTCAAGGACTTAAAAGGGCAGCTCAACATTGCTCTGGTGAATTTAGCGAGCAAAAAAGTCGATTATCTGCCGTCACATCCTGAATATCAGGAAGTAGATAACCAAATCAAGGAAATAGAAGAGTTGTTACGCCACGAAGTGGAATTGTCCTTGAGCCGAAAAAATTTCGGTATTGATCCTCTTTATGATCAATTGCGCCAACAATATATTGACAATAATATCAATCTTGCTCTGGCAGAATTGAAGAAAAATATTCTTGAAGAACTGATAGCTGAGTATCAACAAAAACTTTTAGATTTTCCGATAAAGAAAATAAAAGATACCAAACTCAGCATGGAAATTGATGTGACCGAAGGTGTCTACAGGAGCCTTCTCTCCTTCCTCAAAAAAGTGGAGGTTGTTCAGTCCATATCCTTCGGAAATTTTCAACGAATTGAAACAGCAGAACCTAGCCTGAAAGCCTATCTTCCCAATAAAAAGGTCAATATGGTGCTGGCGCTTATCCTTGGAAGCTTTTGGGCGTTAGTTGCCGGATTATACTTTGAGTACACTGATCAAACCCTGCGCTCTGATGACCTTGAGCAATTTTGTCAACTTCCATTGCTTGGCACTATCGCCAAAGCTCATGGCGGAAGATCGGCTCTGCTTATCAATTCATCAGCCCCTCATGCTGAGAATGTTGAACATTACCGAAAGATCAAAAATAATATTGGTATCGCCTGCGGTACGAGCCATCCATCTCCGTTACTAATTACCAGTACTCTTCAAGGAGAGGGGAAGAGCTGTTTGTCTGCAAATCTTGCCCGGGTTTACGCTATGGGTGGAGAAAGAACATTATTGATTGAGGCGGATATGCGTACCCCGGTCTTGGGTGATCTCCTTCATCTTGATAAAAAGAAAGGCTTGAGCACGTTACTCTGCGGAGAGACGGAAAGTGATACGATTCAATCTTCCGACACAGATCAATTAAGCGTCCTGCTCGCAGGCCCTTGCCCTTCAGATCCAGACGGACTTCTTGAGCGGTCTGATTTCTCTGAGTTAATAGACCGTTTACAAAGCGATTATTCAGTGATTATTATAGACGGACCTGCCCTGCAAACAGGGAGCGGTAGCCTCTTGTTAAGCAGGCTCCCAGCGGCCCATTATCTTTTGGTAACAGAGCCGGGTGTGCTGACCTATAAGCAACTCGGACAATCTCTCTCTTTGCTCAAACGAGCAGGTGTTGGCGTTGTCGGTACCTTGGCCAACAAGGTACGCTTTTTAGGGTAGCATGGTGTTCAATATGCCCATACCACGCTCTGTTTGGCCGAAATTATTAATTATATTGAGCTGAGTACTTACCGCAAAGCACATCTGTATCTCTGAAAAAATAACTCACTGATTTTAAATCAAATGGAAGAAAACAAAAAGCAGAAGGGCAAGCTTTTAGCCACTGCCGCAAAAGGCTCAATGATAACTATGGTTGGAGGTTTTCTCGGCAAAGCTCTTTCCCTTCTCTTACGATTCTTGATCATACGTTTGCTCGGAGCTAAATATTTCGGCCTCTATGCCATAGGTACCATGACTGTGGAACTCATACGTATCATTGCCTCGATAGGTCTACCACGTGGAGGAATGCGCTTTGTAGCCCGTTCTCTCGGAAGCGAAAAACCAGAGCAGGTGCAAAGCATTATCTTTACCTCTCTTGTCATACCGGCCCTTCTGAGTCTTGTGAGCGGTGTCGCTTTATTTTATAGCGCCGACCTGCTGGCAGGACAATGGTATCATACACCTGAACTTGCCGAGATATTCAAGATCTTCGCATGGAGTATTCCCTGTCTCACGCTCCTGAAGGCAGGGACAGAGCTCAGTCGTGGATTTTTTACAACTCGCTTTGCTGTCTTGGCCGAAAATATTGTTGTACCGGTGCTCCTGCTTTGTTTTTTTGCGGGATTTTATCTTGTTCGCCACGACTTCATCTCGCTTCTATACGCATACATCTTGGCTAATGCACTCGGGGCTGGTTGCGGGCTTTTCTTCCTTTACCGCCAACTCCGCACCGTCATGCGAGCAAAGCCTTTTTTGCAAAAAAGACCCCGGTGGAGCAAAGGGAAATTTAATTCAGAGGTTGTACGCTACTCCCTTCCCTTATTCTTATCAGGAATTACCGGCATCCTGATGAACTCTATTGATATTTTCATGCTGGGTCGTTATGTCTCTGCCGATCAAGTCGGCATTTATGCTGCTGCCTCTATGATAGCTGTCTTTCTCTTGACGACCTTGATCATTCCGATGAACTCAATGTTTGCCCCGCTTGTTGCCGGAAAGCACGGATCGGGAGATATAACATCCATACACCGTCTCTATGTCGCAACAACACGATGGATGTTTTTCTTTGCCACTCCTCCTGTAGTTATAATCATCATTGGACACAGCTCCATTATGGCCGTATTTGGTCAGGATTTTATTGAAGACGGCGGGACGGTCTTGCAAATACTTATTCTTGGTCATTTTGTTAATTGCCTTACCGGTGGGGTTGGGCAAATTTTATCTATGGCTGGCCATCCTAAAAAAGAACTTTTTGCTAATATTCTGGTTGCCGTACTGAATATTTCTCTTAATGTCATTCTCATACCTCGCTTCGGTTTAGTTGGTGCAGCAGCAGCCACATCCTCATCCTTGGCAGCTGTTAACCTTCTCCGTGTTTTTATTATTTATAATATTTTTAAAATACAGCCATTCACCAAGAAGCTTGTAGTCTTTTTCATTGGAACTCTTGTTCTGGTCATGGGTACTCTATTCTTTGCTGAAAGTAAGGAGTTCGATCTTTTGTTGGCAGGTGGTGCCGGTATCATCTTGACAGGTGTTATACTGGCTTGGCTGGTTGAAGAGGAAGATAGAGAGCTCATGAAAAAATTTCGACATCGTCTTGTCCACAGGATAAAAAATAGTCCACCAAAAAAAGTAATCTCTGAATGATTGCAGCATAGAAATAAACGATGAAATATGTTATGTTGTGAATAAATCATAAGTATCTAAGCGGATATAATGGACACTTCACCTAAGGAGTTTGGATTGATTTTTTCAATAATTTTCAGCTTTAAAACTCACCGATTGGTTAATAATCTAGTAATTGAATTAATTGTTTTACATGAAAAAACAACACCTTGAAATCTTAGTAAGTGAAATCAACATATTGGATGATTGCTTGTGAAAATAGGCTGTTGAGAAGTTTCCTGTTTAGGAATACTTATTATCTGGCCCAATATAGCGCTTAAAGGACATCTCTGCAAATACGGTCAAAATACCGGCATCTCTTATAACGTTATGATTTGTTTATGTTTAGTCAATTAATTATATACACTTTTTATTGACCAATCGATGAGTTAAAAGTGTCGATTATTTATGGTTGAGTACTTATTGAGACAAACGATACTGATATGTTGTCTCCCCGTGGTCTGATGGCTCTTGGTGAAGTCCAGGCAAAACTGATACCGAAGAAGAAGGGTGCGTTGCTTTGCTCAAGAAAATTTTAAGTCTGCTTTCCGGCAATCCAAGAAAAAAATATGTTACAGTTGTTTCCGGCCTGCCCCGTTCAGGAACATCCATGATGATGAATATGCTGGAAAAAGGCGGTATTATCCCCCTGACGGACTTGCAACGGACAGCTGATGATGATAATCCGAAGGGATATTACGAATACGAGCGAGCCAAGAAACTTCCCGATGGGGATCATGAATGGCTTCAGGGTGCTCAGGGTAAAGCGGTAAAAGTTATTTCGGCCCTGCTCCCTCATCTTCCTCCTGCGTACCAATTTCGGATACTCTTTATGGAAAGGGCTGTTGAAGAAGTTTTAGCCTCCCAGAAAAAAATGTTGTTGCGTCGGGGGGAAGATCCTCATAAAGTTAGTGATGAAGAATTATCTGCTATGTACAGTAAGCATCTTCGTCATATTGAAAGTTGGATACAGGAACATCACAATCACGTTTCCTGCCTGAAGGTGAACTATAATCAACTCCTCTCTAACCCTAAATCAATCGTACAGGAAATTGACTCCTATCTCGGGGGAGGGCTTGACGTGGCAGCTATGTCTGCTGTCATTGATCCGAAACTTTACCGAAATAGAAAAACTGCATAGAAAAGCAATAATAGAATTTTTCTCTATGATTTCCAGATGACATGAGTGGTATTGTTCCTTTTATTGAACAGGCACGGACTGCGGCAGAACATCAAGGGTCAGTGTGAAAATAATTAAAAAGCATAGGAATTTCCATTTTTTAATCTTAATTGTCGGCAGGTTATATTTTGTTGTTGATTGTAAACGTGGATGTCCTGTATTTTTATGAAATGCGATTGTCCAAGACTGAAAAAATAGATAAAGAAATATTCACCAATATTTTCTTAGACAACTGGGACGATTTTAAAGATCTTCATCCAAAATACGCAGATTCACAATATGAAGATCCTGTTCAGAAAATGTTGGGCTGTGGCAAAGAATCGAATGGCTACAGTGAGCATATTTGCATGGATTGTGGTCAAGATGTCAGAAGAATTGCCTTTAGTTGCAAGAGTGGTTTTTGTTTATCCTGTGCGAAAAAATATGTAGACGATTTTGTGTGCCAGGTGAGCAATATGCTGCATCCCGGAGTAATTTACCGTCACATCGTTTTAACAATACCAGAGCAATTACGAATAGTCTTTTACCATCAGCGTCATGACGGCAGCCTGCTGTCGATGTTTATGAAGGTTGGTCATGAATGCTTGGAAGATGTTGTCAGCACAGTAAAACGTTTTCTTTTGAAAATAGGATGTATTGTTGTTGTTCAAACCCATGGTCGTTCCGGGCATTATAATCCGCATTTGCATATTATAATGACAAGTGGCGGGGTTGATACTGAGACTGAGCGGTGGGTTGATTTGGGCTATTTTAACTATGAAATTATTCATAAGAAATGGCAATATCACTTGTTCGGCATGCTGAAGGATTTTTTTGCACGTGCGGAGATTAATCAATTGATCAATGAGTTGTGGGAGAAATATCCTAATGGTCTCGTTGCGAATGTGAGCAAGGGTGATGTTCCGAATAACTGTAAAGGATTAGCGCGTTATTTGGCGAAATATGTTGCGAGTCCACCGATTGCAGTAAGGCGTATTGTTAGTTATGACGGAGAAACAGTAAAGTATTGGTATAAAGATCATAAAACGAAATCAAAAGTGTTCGAAGTTGTAGATGTCTTTACCTTTATCGGGCGAATGGTTCAGCACATAATGCCTAAAAATTTTCACAGGGTTCGCTATTACGGCTTGGAGAGTACGAAATCTTTTAAGAAGTGGGCGGAAGTTATCAGGCAGGGAATAAAAAAACTCGGCAGGATGGTTAAGGGTGCCTATGAAATCGTAACAAAAAAGAAGTATCGTGAAAGATATGAAAAGATTAGTGGATACGATCCAATGAAATGTCGTTGTTGTGGCGGCAAAATGGGATTATGGAAAATATGGCATCCTAAATACGGACTTATTTATGACGAGTCGGAAAATATTAAATCAGGAAAATATGAACCATATCCAGCCGATGAAGGAAGGGGAGGACATTCCGTTTGGTCCTCCTCCAGAGGAGTACAATTATCGTTGTTCGCATTGCTTTCATGAAATGCAGGTTAATGAGGCAATCATAGATGTAGAAGTTGCTATGGCGGAATATAACGGAACGTACCATCAAGGATTTATGCCTGTGCTTGGCTGTCCAAATTGTAACCACGAAACAATGGAATATGCTGAGGACTAAAAGCCCGCACGCAGTGCGCTAAGTTCATAATGATATCAACTCAACAGTTCTGGGTATAAATAATTTACAGTTCAAACAACAGCGGGTATACAAGGAAAAGAGCATGAAGATATTACTTATTAAACCACCATATTCGAGACTTAAGCGAACAGGGCAGGCTCCGTACTTTCCATTGGGCTTAGGGTACCTGGCTTCCACTTTGGATAAAGCCGGTTACTATACCCGGATCTATCATGCCGAAAATCCGCGTTTGCCAAACGAAGACATAATAGAAGACGAAGAAGCTATATTCCATCAACGGTCACAATCTCAAAAGCGTTATTTTGAAGCGGTAGACAATGGCGCCCACCCTGTTTGGGAGGAAATCAGAAACACTGTAAAAGAATTTAAGCCGGATGTAGTTGGGATATCGGTTATGACTATAGATGTTCTCTCGGCATTAAAAATAAGTGAAATTACAAAAGAATACTCGCCAGAGGTTCCAGTAGTATGGGGAGGAGTTCACCCCACATTTCTTTCTGACGAGGTGATTTCTTATGATCATGTTGATTTTGTCGTCAGAGGTGAAGGAGAAAAGATTTTCTTAAATCTCTGTGAGACTATTAAAAACGGCGGAAAGGACTTTAGTGGTATTCCCGGGATAACATATAAAGATAATGGAAAAAATGTTCATAATCCCGATGAATCACACATAGAAGACATTGATTCTATCCCTTTTCCTGCTACCCATCTCATTCTGTACCCTGAAAGTTTCAACTATGGCTCTATGGGAAGTATGATCGTGTCAAGAGGGTGTCCACTGAGATGCACATTTTGTTCATCAAGACTTTTTTGGAAAAAACGCTTCCGTGTCCGTTCAGCAGAAAATGTTGTTGAGGAAATAAGGCAACTTAAAGAACAATATGACATAAATTATATAATGTTTTGGGATGATTCATTCAGTCTCAGTAAAAAATTGACTATGAAATATTGCGATGCCTTAATTGATTCAGGACTGAATGTAAAATGGCATACCGCTACCAGAGCAGATCTTGTGGATAGCGAGTTGCTCGGTCGAATGAAACAAGCAGGATGTGTCAAGCTGAATATCGGTGTCGAGACAGGAAGTCCACGGATGCAAAAGGCTATCAAAAAAGATGTTACAAATGAAATGATACGAGATGCCTATAAAATGATAAAATCGAACGGCATCGCTACAGGAGCATTTTTTATGGCCGGATTTCCAGATGAAACGCTGGAAGATCTTGAAATGACTTGGGAGCTAATGAAGGAATTGAAAATTGATGAAGTCGCATTCAATGTTTTTGACCCTATGCCCGGCAGTGAACTTTTAACACGATGCGTAGAACTCGGCTTAGTTCCTGAGGATCTGGACTGGAGCCATGTCAAATTCTGGCCTGATAACTATTTTATACGTAATATGTCTCATGAAGAGTTCGATAGTAAAGTCGTTGAGATCGGCAATTGGGTCTATAACTATAATAACCGATTTTTAACAAAGCTTAAACGATACAGGGCTCTCATTCTTTTTTACATGATTCATGATCGGCCTATGCTTTTTAAAAAAGCAGGCAATTACTTAAGGCGCAGAAAAAAGGTTAAAGTTCAGCTTTCCGATTGAAAGAGTTGAGTGAAAAATCATACCTTGTGCTTTTGCAAATAACGACAACGCATGCGTTGCGAGAAGAAAATTGAATAATTCGGGCTTAAAAAGTAAGAAAAACGATTACGGCCTTATATGGAGACTGCAGTGAAGATTACCCTTATCTCGCCTTACCCTGATGTAACCGTGATCGGTGTACGCATTCTGTCTGCTGCCTTAAGGCAGGCTGGTTATGAAACTCAGGTCATCATGTTGCGTGACCCCTTCGGAGACGACGTCGTCCATGGAGCGATACGCTATAACGACAAAGTTATCAGTCAACTGACTGAGCTATGCAGGGACAGCCAGCTCATCGGTGTCTCCCTGATGACTAATTTTTTTGATAATGCGGTAGAAATCACCAAGGGGCTGCGGAAATCCTTGGAGGTTCCACTGTTATGGGGCGGCGTGCATCCCACTATTCGACCGGAAGAATGCCTTCAGCATGCCGATATTGTCTGCGTAGGTGAGGGAGAAAATGCCTTGGTTCAACTGGCTGACCGGATTGCAGCGGGTGCCTCTTATACAGACATTGCCAACCTGCACTGTCGCGTTGACGGCAAAGAGTACAAGAACGAGGTTCAGCCTCTTGAGCTTGACATTGATTCCTTTCCTCTTCCCGATTACAGCCTGCAGGATCACCATGTCTTGATCGACAATGAAATTCTCCCCATGACCGCTCAGCTTATGGAGCAGATGCTGCGTAGCGGGACGGTCTCTGAGATGCTGGGACTCACGGGATATCAGACCATGACCAGTCGCGGCTGTCCCTTTGCCTGCACTTATTGTGTCAACGATACAGTGAATCGCATATACGGAGGCAAAGGTAAACTGCGCTGGCGATCCATAGACAATATTATGGAAGAATTGATTCAGGTTCGTCAAAACATGCCCTACATCGGTTATATCTGGTTTTCCGATGATGAATTTTTTGCCCGTAAGCCGACAGAGCTGGAACGCTTCGCCAAGGAATATAAAGAAAAAATAGGTCTTCCCTTTTCTTGTCTCATCAGCCCGATGTCGGTTACTGAAGAAAAAATGACCATGATGGTTGACGCTGGCCTTATTTATGTGCAGATGGGGGTGGAAAGTGCCAGCGTCAGGATGCAGGAATTATTTAATCGAAAAATGATGCATAATGAGCGGATGATGAAGGCAATTCATATCATCAACAGTTTTAAGGATAAGCTCTATCCGCCCAGCTATGATTTTCTTCTTGATGTGCCGGGAGAAACAGACAGCGATATCGTTGATAGCCTCCGTTTTATCTCTGACATTCCTAAACCCTATCGTTTGCAACCCTTCGAGCTAATTCCCTATCCTGGAACTGAAATATATCGGCTTGCCAAAGAAAAGGGATTGATTGAGGATGAACATCGACAGATCTATAACCGGTCGTATACGATGCGCAAAGCAACCTATCTCAACCTGCTTTTTGCTTTTTGTCGTACCGGTCATTTTCCGCATGTTCTGTTAAAAATTCTTATCAGCAAACCGGCGCTCATCTGCTTGAACAACAAACCGATTCAGCCGCTTATTCGCTTTATCTATGCTTTGGGTAAGGCATTCCGCGTGAAAAAGAGTGGCAAGCCTGCACCACAGGCAGCTCAATAAAGTTGCTTGTCCTCTGTTATGAAAATTCTTCTTGTACAAGCATACCTTGGCGGCAATGAGCCCCCTGTTTTTCCTTTGGGACTGGCCTCTCTTGCGGCCTCAATTCCTCAGCACGAGGTGCAACTTTTTGACTCCAATACAGTCGACGAACCCTTGAACAGACTGCAAGAGCTCTCGACAGAATTTGATCCCCAAGTTGTCGGCATATCTTTACGCAATATTGATTCTACCAATAAAAGTACCATTATTTTTTATTATCAATGGCTGAAGGATATCATTGCGGCGGTCAAAAAGGGGTGCTCAGCAAAAATCGTCCTTGGAGGATCAGGATTTTCCATGTTTGCCCAGCAAATTATGGAAGAGCAAAAAGAGGTCGATTTCGGTGTCTATCTGGAAGGTGAAGAAGTCTTTGCCCAACTTTTGGACAATCTAGAGACGCCGCAGAAGGTCGCATCAGTTTTTTATCGACAGAACGAAGAGGTGCATTTCAGTGGTAAAGCATCTTCTACCGAGCTGGAGAACACCTCTATCCCACGCTGGGATGCCCTGCCTTTGGCACCGTATCAGCAATGGCGAGATGCCATTGGTATTGAAACCAAAAGAGGATGTTCACTTTCTTGTATTTACTGCATCTACGGATTTCTCAATGGACGAAAATACCGCTTTAAAAAACCGGAACAGGTGGTTAATGAAATAGAATTTCTGGTGCAGAAGCAGGGTGTGCATTCGTTTACCTTTGTTGATTCTATTTTCAATGTGCCACTCTCCCATGCTCAAGCAATCTGCCAAGAAATCATTGCCCGAAAGGTCACTGTGAATTGGTCAGCCTGGTTTTCTGAGCGCTTTTTGGAGCCGGATTTTATCGATTTGCTGAAGCAGGCCGGATGTAATCATATAATTTTTTCCCCGGACGGTTTTTCTAATGGTGTTTTGAAAAAACTGGGAAAAAAAACCTCTACAAAGCACATTATCTCCTCTCTCTATTATCTCCGAAAGCATAAGGGACTGGAGGTCGGATATAATTTCTTTAAAAATCCACCAGGACAGACTCTATACAATTTTATAGGGATACTTCTGTTTTGTTTTCTGGCCAAGCTGCTCATGAGAAAACGAGTGCATTTTGAATTAAGCGAAATGCGCATTGAGCCCCATACAGAACTCTATCGCATCGCTCTGCAAGAAGGCGTTATTACTGAAGACCAAGATCTTTTGCCGCCGACATATTATACTAATCGTCGTACAACCTTACTGAATAGCCTCATTAATATCATCCTCAAGGCCTGGGGAAAATAGCAGAACGCGGAATAAGGCGTACGTAGAAATCTTTTAAGAATGACTCGATTTTCCCAAGTTATAGACCTGCTGCTGCCGTCCCGGCTTATCCACCGTCTCGGGAGAAAACCGTTGCCTGTTGCTTGGAGCGAGGCATGGATTCCCACAAAAAAAGGTGGGAAACTCTATGCCCATCTCCATTATCCAGAGGGGCGGAAGGATGTTCCTGCGGTGGTCTTTGTCCCAGGCGGAGCCAGTTGCGGAGCAGATTACGACAAGTCAGGAGCGGAAATACAGCCCAAAGACTTGGCAGCCTTAGGATTTGTAGTTGTACATTATGATCCTTCCGGTCGGGGTAGTACAGGAGGAGAGGAAAATTACTGGGGAACTGAACACCAGGATGAGCTCGTTGATGTTCTTCGTTGGACCCATGCCAGACCGGAAGTGCAAAAAAACAACGTCGTAATTCTTTCCTTTTCCATCGGCATCACCATTGCTGCCGGAGCACTTGCTCGTTATGCTGACGAACTTCCGTTTGTCAGTTGGCTTTTTGATTGGGAAGGTCCGTCAAGTCGCTTCAATATCACCAAAAACGACACCCATCCTCCCCTTAAGTCTTTTCCTACCTCTAATGATGCTTTTTGGCAAGAGCGTGAGCCCTGTCGTTTTATCAATAAAATTACCTGCGGCTATTTTCGCTATCAGGCACTGCAGGATCATGTGCAGGGAAATAAAAAAGAACATGCCCTGGAGCTGGTCAATTTGGCAACCCAAGGGACAGCAGCATGGACTCAGCTTAATCACACCCCGCGCAACAGGTTACACACAGTTCCGGTAGCTGACCAGTGCTGGGTCCAATCAAAAAAAACAGATAGGCTACAACTACTCCGTTCTTTCCTCAGTATTGCCGAAGGTGAAGCTCATTACCTGCGTCAGAAAAAAAACGAGTGACAGGGGTGTAAAAGCTATCTGCCTTTTTTCAAAGAAGAACATAATGCTCAACCCTCTATGCAGTGTGGGAAAAAGTTTGCAACATCCTTTGTACAGCCTGAAGATCCTTCCAGGTGGCTTGTTTCATTTCCGGGTGCTGTAAGAGTAAGCGGGGATGGTACGTGGGCATTATTTTAACAATATTCCCCTGCGGATAGCGATAGGGACGAAAGCTCCCCCGCAATCGGACCAGTGGAGCCTTGGTCTTGAGCAGAGCCTGAGTAACGGAATCACCCATAGCACAAATCAATTTTGGTCGAATGATCTGTATTTCCTTTTCCAGGTGAGAAAAGCAGGGTTGTTCCATTAAGGATCCCGGTTGTACCGGCCCCGGTTGCGGACATTTTATTGCATTGGTGACATAGACCAAGCTTTGATCAAGCCCGATAGCCTGCATCATCCTCCAGAGCATCGCATCCTCTTCTTTGCCCCAAATTAGCCTCTCCTCAGATGCAGCACCGATAAAGCAGTCACCAGCTACCAGTAAAAGGGGCGTCGTGCTGCCCTGTCCCAAGACGGCACTTGAATTAACGACACTCGAAGGAGTATTCTGGATACAGCATCGGCAGTGAGTGAGCTCATGATTGAGCGCCTTCAACTGTTGTTGGATGGTAGACGTTTGCGTACCCTTTTGTTCAACGGACGGCCTGTGAGGAAGAGCAGGTTTCTCAGACTGACGACGTCCCTGTTGCTGCGTAGTAGGCCTTGGTAAAGCTGGCTGTCCTCTATCCTGTTTCCCAACAGAAGATATTGGGGCTGGTTGTTGTCTCTGGGTACGCGCGAGGAATTGCCGCAATTCGGGCGCAGTAGGATAGGCTGAAATTCCCATTTCCTGATGAAAAAAGAGCAGATTGCGAACCTGTCCCGTCAGTAAGGCCAGTGCAGCCGGATCAATTTTCCCTGTTGTTTCTTTGCCCGATGGTCGGGTAGGATCTTTTTTTTGGGCTGACAAAAGTTGCTCCAGTGCTTATTTCTATCTTGCAAGCCAAAAAACATCGGCTGACTGCCTGAAAACATACTGTATTCAGTACACTCTTTATCTCATCAATATCAGGAGAAGGATTATGCCCATCTATGAATATGTGTGCAAAAAATGCGGAAAGCATTTCGAGATGCTCTGTACCTCATCCAATAACAGCGAAACCGTCGAATGTCCAGAATGCCAAAGCCTTGAGGTGAAAAAAACAATTTCTTCAAGTAATTTCCGGATGAGTTCCGGCGGATCCGATATTCCCTGTGGTCCCCCCTCAGGTTGTCCGTCCAACTCTGGTTTTTCCTGAGGTTAGGAGGAAGGGATCCCGTGTGGATCTCCATAACTTTTCATGACCAACAAGGCGACCGCTGGTCGCCTCTAGGTTAACCTGCCGCAAAATAGGTGACATATTAGAACCGATTTTTAAAATATGGCTCCAGCACCTTAGGCACACGCACTGTGCCATCTTCCTCCTGATAATTCTCCAGCACAGCCAACAGGGTACGACCCACTGCCAAACCAGATCCATTTAGGGTATGCACTAGGCGGCTTTTTTTCTGCCCATCAGGGCGATAACGGATACCTGCCCGCCGGGCCTGAAAATCGAGAAAATTGGAGCAAGAAGAAATTTCTCGATAGGTATTCTGACCAGGTAACCAGACCTCTATATCATAAGTTTTGCTTGAAGAAAACCCCAAATCACCGGAACAAAGGCTGACCACCCGATAAGGCAATTCCAGTAACTGCAAAACCTCCTCGGCATCAGCCAAAAGAGAATCCAGTTCGTCGGCAGAGCTCTCTGGGGTGGTGAATTTAACCAGCTCCACCTTGTCGAATTGATGTTGGCGGATCAGACCTCGGGTGTCCTTACCATAGGAACCGGCCTCGGAGCGAAAGCAGGGCGTGTAGGCAGTATATTTGATAGGCAAATCTTCCTCTGTCAAGGTTTCGTCACTGTGGATATTGGTCAGCGGCACCTCTGCTGTGGGAATCAGCCAAAGATCCCACTCTTCTATCTTAAACAGATCTTCTTTAAACTTGGGAAGCTGGCCTGTGCCGGTCATGGATTTAGAATTGACCATAAAGGGCGGCAGCATTTCGGTATAGCCGTGTTTTTGCGTGTGCAAGTCAAGAAAGAAATTGGTTAAGGCCCTGGAAAGCTTGGAGGCAAAACCCTTGAGCAGGGAAAAACGCGCCCCTGATAACTTGGCTGCGGTTTCAAAGTCCAGGATTCCCTGATCCTCCCCGACCTCCCAATGGGGTTTTGGGTCAAAGGAAAACTGCGGAATCTCACCCCAAGTTCGGACCTCTACATTATCGCTCTCATCAGTCCCTTTGGGAACAGCGTCATCACAGAGGTTGGGGATAGCCATAACAACCTGCTCAAGCTCTTCTTGAACAGTGGCCAGCTCTTTGTCCATTTCCTTGATTCGCTCTGAAACCTCGCGCATTTCCACTATCAGTGGTTCCGCCTGCTCGTGCTTGCCTGCCTGCTTGAGCGGGGCGATTTCTTTAGAAACCGTGTTACGCCGATTTTTCAACTGCTCAACCTCACCCAGCAGGGTCAAGCGTTTGGCATCAATGTCTGTAAATTGCTCAGTCAAATCTGTCTTCATTCTGCGATGAAGGCATTTCTCCCGGACAAGATCAATATTTTCCCGGATAAAACGTAATTCTAGCATGATATCTACTCGGTAATAAAATCAATAAATGGAATAAGAGCCCCTTTTTCAGGCGCGAAACTGTAGGGGCAGACCTGCGTGTCTGCCCGGCATAGCAAACCCTGCACGCCTGCCCGGCATAAGAGGGCGAACACACAGGTTTGCCCCTACGGTACCCGCAGTATAAGGGGTAAGGTATTATTTCTTGTTGAATCCCTCAGAGGCTTCTTCAAGGCAAGCTAATTTTATTAGCATGACCGGCAACATTCAGCAATGGTTATTCAATCAAGCCGTATTCAATTGCTTTTCTCTGGAAGGTTTGCTACATATCGATTAATATTTCTTCGCAGTAGGAAAAATAAATTTTGTTTATACGCTTTCAGGTCCTTAGCCCCTTGAAATTCCTGAGCGTACTTGTCCGTCCTCTAACGGCAAATCAAGCAGCAGACATTCTTGTGCAACAGTCCAAAAAGTACAATAATCTCGTTATATTTTTAGCGGAACTGCGGAAATCAATTCGCTTTCTCGGCATCAGCCTTATCCTGCTGACCATTGCAATCTTTTTTCTCTCCACCGGATTGATCACTGTATTTCAGGATCATCTACGCGAAAAGCTGTATTTCTTTTCTGTAGCTGGCCCGTTTCTTGCTCATGTCAAGGTGGCTTTTTTCGGGGCAGTGTATGCCCTTATGCCTTTGCTCATGTATGTGCTCTGGAAGGCGCTGGGCAAACCCTTTGCAGTGACCGGCAGGAATTTGTTCTGGTTTGTTTTTGCCACCTGCTTCCTTTTTTACAGCGGCACCCTATTTTGTTATTTTGTCACATTGCCCTATGGTGTTGAATTTCTTCTCAGTTTCCAGTCGGAAAGCATGAAGGCGGTTATCTCAATCGGTCGTTTTATCAGTTTTGTGACTCTTTTTATCCTGGCCTTTGGAGTTATTTTTGAGCTGCCGGTTTTTATGGTCTTCTCAGCGCAGGTGGGTTTGTTTTCCCGTCAGATTTTTGAAAAAAATCGTCGTTTCGCTGTGCTCGGTATTGCCATCCTGGCAGCCCTGCTTACACCAACTCCAGATGTGGTGAATATGGCCTTGATGGGTGGGCCGCTGTACCTACTCTATGAAGCAGGTATCCTGGTGATTCGTCTTTTACGTATTGATGAACGACGCGTTGCGTTGAAAAACACAGAGGACAAATAAGCCCGCACTCAATTAAAACTCAACGAGTTTGATGCCGTTTCTCTCTAAGAGTGCTGCTGTTACCCCGAGCTTTTTCACCCCGCAGGAAGGGCTTCGTGCTTTGAGCAGGGCAAGGCGGATATTTTGATCCTGGGCAATTTTCAGCATACCCTCGGCTCCGGCAATGAATTCTTTGGTGACATCCATGCCGTCCCGTGTGATAACAGAGGCAAACCCGGTCAGGACATCCATGCCGTCACCGTCCCTCAGGTCAGCTGCCGGGCGCGGGGTGGAAAGGCCGCCGAGCTGTTCTGGACAGACAGGGATATAAATAAAATCGTTAAGGTATTTCAAACATCGTTCGTCAGGCTTGCTTTGTCCGTCATAGCGGGTGCATAAGCCGACCAGACAGCTACTGATGAGACATTTTTTCATTTCAAAACTCACAAAAAACATTGCAGAGAAAAAGGACAGTCAGGCCGAAACGAAGCCAGAGTAAAGGACTCAGCCTAAGAGAAAAAAAAGTATTTCGCCGAGTTTTATTGACCGTTCTTTTCGCCGGGGGATTTTTCCTTTTATTTGCTCCTCGTTGCAGCCTGTATTCATATTACAAGATAACGGAAAAGTCAAACAGACTGGTTGAGGAGAACAAAAGATTGCTACAGGAAAAAGCAGTGTTGGAAAAAGAAATAGACTTACTTATGCATGATAAGGCCTACCTGGAAAAAATGGCTCGGGAAAAGTACGGAATGCTGAAAAAGAATGAAGAAGTATATTATTTTGACCCTCGTGATCCGCAGGCAAAAAAAAAATAAGGCTCTCAAAAAAGTTTACGAACTCAGGTTAGGCAGAATTTATGTTGGAAAAAGACAGGGTGGACTTTAAAGGTGCTGAGAAATTTATCCTCCAGCCTTTTCAGAAGGAGCGTTTTGCCGTCAATCTTCAAGTTTCCGGCACCCTGGATCGCAGCGCAACCGACCTCCAGGTCTCTTATAAACTGCGCGGCAACTTGGATTCGGTCCGGCTTCCTTTTGCTCATCCGACAACGACGACACCCCGCCGCAGGGATGAGCTCTGGCAGACAACCTGCTTTGAGTTCTTTGTCGCGGTCAGTGGCTCACCACAATACTGGGAGGTCAATCTCTCGCCCTCCGGCGACTGGAATGTCTACGCCTTTACCGAGTATCGTCAGGGGATGCGAGAGGAAAGCTCTATCACCGCCTTATCTTTTAGTCAGCATTTACAGAATAAATTCTATCAGCTTGCGTTGGATTTTCCTTTGGCACAACTGGTTGCTTCAGATCAATCTATCGACGTCGCGGTCAGTGTAATTCTACAGGGCCACAATGGTCAGCGGGGTTTTTATGCTCTGACCCATTGCGATTCTCAGCCTGATTTTCATCAGCGGGAAAGTTTTCTGGTGAGGCTCTAAGTGGAAAGTCTGTTGACTCCTCCCACGCTACACATCGGCTGCTGCATAACTCCCCACGGTCTCGGCCATGCTGCCAGGGCTTGTGCAGTTATGGAAGAGCTGTCTCGCCGAATGCCGGTGCATTACAAGATCGTCAGCACCGCTCCGACTTGGTTCTTTGCTGAATCGCTGACCGTCTCCTACACCCTCTATCCCTTGCAGACAGATGTGGGCTTGGTGCAGCATGATGCCCTGCGTGAAGATCTTGATCAGACCGTGGAGCAGCTGCATGCCTTTTACCCCCTCCAGACCGAATTGCTTGATCAGCTGGCAGCGCTGTTTGCAGATTGCCGTTTGGTGCTTTGCGATATTGCGCCGATAGGCATAGCGGCTGCGGCTCAAGCCCGTAAGCAGTACGGAGCTGAAGTCAAGTCAGTGCTGCTGGAGAATTTCACCTGGGATTGGATCTATCAGTCGTATCTTGCTTCTCACCCGGAATTTGAGGAGGTTATTCATTATCTGCAAGGATTGTACAGGCAAGCAGACTATCATATTCAGGCGGAACCGGTTTGCGCACCCGGCAAGGCGGATTTGCTGGCTCCGCCAATTTCCCGTGCCTGTCAGCAGCGACGTCAAAAAGTTAGGAAGACGCTTGAATTGCGTGAAGATGAAAAGGCTGTCCTGGTGACAATGGGTGGTATTGGAGGCACAGAATTGCCCCTGGCTCGAATGAGGTTATGCAAAGATTTTTGCTTTATTTTGCCGGGGCAGGGGAGAAGAAAGATCGAAAGGGAAGGGAATCTTTTTTTTCTTCCTTCGGACAGCGCAATCCGTCATCCTGATCTGGTCGCAGCCTGTGATGCAGTGATCGGCAAGGTGGGCTATTCCACCTTGGCTGAGATTTATCAGGCTGGTATCCCTTTTGCCTATATTAGCAGGGAATGGTTCCGGGAATCCTTGCCTTTAGCTGATTTCATTGCCCGAGAAATGCCGTCTCTGCCGCTGACAGAAGAGGAGTTCCGCGAAAAAGATATGTTAGCCATACTGACAAGGCTGTGCCGATTGCCCAGGCAAGGTAGGAGAAAGGAGAGTGGTGCCTCGCTGGTTGCTGATTTTTTGCATAAGCTGCTAGATGGGTTAACTTCTCCGGCTTGCCGTATTCTCAAGGAAAACCGTCCTGCCTCGCCTGATGCAGGAAGTTGATCCCCTGCTTATTGATGGGGATAGGCTGTTGCTTGGTGCGAAAATAGATGGAAGCGGCAAACTCAAAGAAGATGGCTCGTTGCAGGGCGTCTCGATAATCCTTACCTACTGTCACCTGACCATGATTTTGGAGAATCACCAGATCATGCCCCAGCAGGGCTGTTGCTACAGCCTGTGCCAAGCCATCTGAACCGGGAGTCATGTACGGTACCGTTGCTACCGGTCCAATATAGTAGGGGAGTTCAGGGATGAGAGGAAGATCTTTGGCAGATTCGATCTCCTTGCTGCATGCCAGGGCCGTGGCAAAGGGAGATTGGAAATGAAGGACAGTGTTGATATCTGGGCGTTGCTTGAGCACAGCCTGATGAAAGCCGAGTTCGATGGACGGTTTCTTGTCGTTGATGCAGATGCCGTCTTTGATGCGACAGATTGCGATTTGATCCTCGGTGATATCCGAGAGCCAGGAGCCACTTGCTGAGATCAGCATGTTGTGCTCGTCTTTGCGGCAGGAGAGGTTGCCGCTGCCGCAAAGGACTAAGCCGTGTTGGGCTATTTTGTGAGCGGTGTTGATGAATGCGTTCATTCTATTTGTAAAGATTTGTTGGAAATTTCACGGCATATCTTTTTTATTGAACTTCATCGGCCTTAGGTTCAAGAGAGGTCAATAGTTTTTCAACATCGTGAGACTGGCTCGCCGCAATACGAAGCTGATTTAATAAATCGTCCATTACCGCTACCGCACGTTTTCGTGCGCGATTAAACGCAGTGGTCGTCCGTGGCAATTTAAAAATAGTTTCACGAAATTCAAAAAGTGATTTTTTTGATAAAATGATAGCATTCTTATACCTTTTGATACTTTGTCGAGCCGTAGTAATATCTTCAATGTCGTCATTGAAGTCATTTTTCGCCATCATGGCGATATTACCAAATGTATCCATAGCGTACGTGCTGTATTTGTTGAATTCTACAATTTCAACCGACATCCGTTCTACAAATGTTTCGATATCATCGGCGGCTTTGTTTGACACGCGTTTTGCAGCTTTCATGTCGCCTTTTGTGACTTGATTTGCTTCTTCGGTTAATTGTATGAATTTATCGCTCAATGTATTAGTGGTATCAGACATCCGTTGAATGATGTTCGTGACTTCAGTCATTGATTCTGTGGCGGATTCAACAAGCTCAATCACACCCTCTTCCTCACTTTCCGTTTCCAATGCTAATAGGTTGGCTAACGGACTTTCATCTTCAGTCGTCGCAGTTGCAGAATCGGTTTGTGGGGATGGGGTAATTTTCTCTCCGGAGCCGTTTGTCTCCAACCAATTTTGTACAACGGTACTGAGGTGCATTCGAACACTCGATTGAAATTGTTCAGCTGTTTCAAAAGAGTGATAGAGTCCACCATATTTATTTGAGATTTTCTTTTTGAATTGTTGAACTTTTTCAAGTTGCTTCAGATCAATATCGCTAGGTGGTATTCCAGCATCTTTGAAGTAGAACATTATTTCTCATCGATTGGTCAATAAAAAGTGTATATAATTAATTGACTAAACATAAACAAATCATAACGTTATAAGAGATGCCGGTATTTTGACCGTATTTGCAGAGATGTCCTTTAAGCGCTATATTGGGCCAGATAATAAGTATTCCTAAACAGGAAACTTCTCAACAGCCTATTTTCACAAGCAATCATCCAATATGTTGATTTCACTTACTAAGATTTCAAGGTGTTGTTTTTTCATGTAAAACAATTAATTCAATTACTAGATTATTAACCAATCGGTGAGTTATTTGGATACTACTTGGTGAATTCAAGAGGCGAGCATACGCACGATTAAACTCTTCTTCTGTACCAGATTCGGCACGTTTTGTAGGAGACCCAAAGCGACCCCACATAATTCCAATGAACACGTCGTAATTATCACCAATCTGATTATTGATTACCTCTTGGGGATCAACGCCAAAGCTTGGATGAGAATCTGTTTCCCATTTCAAAAGGTCGAGTGTCACACCATTTCGGTTACCCCACGTTTTGTTAAATTCAGAGATGACGTCATCAAGAAGTGTTCGCTCGTCTTTTACGTCACCAGGTGATGCCACAAACACTTGAAGTAAAGTGAGTTTTTTTGCCATGTATTTACCTGATAATAGTGTGTTGAATAGCTTGTGTGTGGGAAGTAGAATTATGATGTTAGCCCTTGCTACCCATCACTTTTTAATCGAATTGGAAACAATATCGCGTCAAACGGATAAATATGGCAGTATGATAGCAGAGATGGCATTATGTGGGTACCTGTTATTTAGTACAAAATTTTCGCGAAGACAAGGCAAACTCTATGCTGCATGATCCCACTCACTCCACCCGCCGAACCCCAGCCCCCTGCACAACACTCCGCCCACCAGTCCCCGGAACCACCTCCAGCTGACAGGCGATCCGTTCTTTAAGAGCCGCCACATGGGAGATAACCCCGATCAGCTTGTTCTTACGGTGCAACCCGGACAGGGTTTCCAGGGCTGTTTCCAGGGCATCCTCATCCAGGGCACCAAAGCCCTCGTCAAGAAAGAGCGAATCCACCCGCACATTGCCGCCCACCATCTCAGAAAGCCCCAGGGCCAGGGCCAGGCTGACCACAAAGCTCTCGCCGCCGGACAGGTTCTTGGTGGAGCGAACTTCACCGGCCTGCCAGGAGTCAATCACGTTCAGTTCCAAGGGTTGCTGCTCATCCCGCACCAGCAGGTAGCGGTCGGTCATGACGGACAGCTGCTGATTAGCACGGGTAACCATCAGCTCAAAGGTCAGTCCTTGGGCAAAATTACGGTATTTTTTGCCGTCTGATGAGCCGATCAGGCTATGCAGCTCTTTCCAGCGCAGGCATTCTTTCCTCTGGGCCTCCAGGCTGCCCAGCAAGTCCCGTTGGCGAGCACGCTGCTCTTTATCTGTCTCCAATTGCTGGCTCAGGGAACCGATCCGCTCTGTTGCTTGCTTGCGGGTTGTAATCAGCTCGTTATGTTCTGCGCTGAGTTCTTCCGGGCCTGCCTCGGTGAGCTGAAGCTGTTTTTCTTCCTCAAGGCGGGTCTGCCGATCCTGAAGCCGCTCGTCTAGGCGGGTTCGGCGATTCTGCAAGTCCTCGACCTTTTTGTGGAGGACAGTCCGCTCGCTCTCGGGGATACGTGCTGCCTGCCAAGCCGCCTCATCAGCATAATGATTTTTCTGAAGCCGTTGGCAGAAGGACTCCTCCAGCTGGACCAAGACCTCTTGTCGTTTAGTGATGGAGGCCTCTTTTTCTTTGATCCCGCCCTTGGTCAGCTCGCATTCCCGGAGTAAGCGAGCCTGTTCCTTTTGCTCCTTCTCCGTCTGCTCTTCCGCCTGTCTGAGTGCAGCCGCCAGCTGCTTTTCTTCAGTGTCCAGGTTTTTCTCGCCAAAGAGATCAAGCCGCTCCTCTATCAAGGTCTGCCGTTGTTGGTTATTCTCAGCTATGCCCTGTTCCCCACTTGCCAGTTGCGTTGCTCGGGCGGCCATGCCTGCCCGGAGTTCCCGCAGCTCGGTTTGCAGGCTGGTCATTCTTTCCCCTGCTGTGTTGCATTCCTTGTGCTGCTGGAGCCAGAGATCCTTACGAGCAGTCAGATCGGTGAGGACTTGGGGCAGGGCAGGGAGGCGAAGCTCGTTGATCCCGTACATTGCCAGCTCTTCCAGGGCAAGAGTGCGGACTTTTTCCAGCTCCTGGCCTGTATCCTGCTGCTCTTTTATATGTCGTTGTCGGTCCTGTTCAGCCTGTTCCTTAGCATGAGTAGCCCGCTCCTGTTCCTGTCCTGCTTGGTTCGCCTTGGCCTGTTGTTCTTCCAGGGCCTTGCTGAGCCGGGCCAGCTTTCTATCTAGCTGATCCAGGACATCCAGCTGTTGCTGATTGCTGGCAAGCTGTTCTTCAAGCCTGCTCAGGCGCATGGTCAAAGCTGAGGGTTTTTCTCCGTGCAGGTCGTTCTCCGGTTCCGGTGCAAGGGCGGCAAATGCACTGCATTGCTCCATGATCCTTTCCTCTGCCTCCTGCACCGCACCCTGTTTTTCTTTGATGCGCTCGCCAAGGTTCTGCGCATCCTGGACAAGTCGGGCGGCCTGGATCTCTGCCGTGTTGAAGTTCTGTTCCGCCTGCTTTTCCGCTGTCAGGGCGGCGTGCAGATCTTTTTCATACTGGTGGAGCGGCGGGACATTGCCCAGGGCAAAAGGATGATCAAGGGAGCCGCACAGGGGGCAGGCAATATTATCGTGCAGGCGTTTCCGTTCTTCCTCCAGGTTAAGGATACGGTTGGCCTGTTCAACCAGGGTGCGCCGGATTTCTACATCTTGCCGGGCCTGATCCCGTTGCTTCTGCAACAGACTAAGCTGCTCATCCTGTTTTTTGTTTTTCGCATCGAGCTGTCCCTGCTGGGTGTGGTGGGTGATCAGCTCCTGTTCTATGGTATTTTTCTTTTGATGTATTTCCAGCAAGCGTTCCAGAATATTGCGTTGCTCAGCAAGGGGAAGTTGATCCCGGCGTAGCTCTTCCAGTTTACGTCCGCCCAGTTGTGCCTCGACCTCTTGCTGGACCTCCTGCCGTTGTTGGCGGATGGTGGTCAACTCTTTGTCTGCTGCTGTACAGGCCTGCACCTTTTCTTGCCAGCTCTGCCCGGCTTGGACAGCCTGCTGTTCCGCCTTTTCTAGGGCCGGGCCAAGGTCTGCCTGTCTCTCTGCAACCTCCTTGAGGCGATCAAGGGTCTTGCGAATCCCAGCCAGATCGCTGATCAGCTGTTCATCAACCTGATGTTTGTCCAGATAGGCGCGGCTCTGCTCCTGTTGGGTTTGGGCAAGGATGAGGTTCTGCTCAAGCTGCTTGGCCTGTTTTTGCTCTGCTGCATTTTTTTGCTGGAGATCTTGGCAGACAGCCTGTTCTTTGCTGATCGCCTGATCTTTTTCTCGGATGCGGAAATCCAGCTCCCGAACCTGTTTGATCAGGGCATGCCCCTGTTCTCTGGTTAGCCGAGATTGATCAAGCTGAGCCTTGGTTGTATTTACTCGTTCTTCTGCCTGACCAAGTGCGCCTTCCTGATTTGGCAGCCTGCGTTGTAAGGTCTCAATCGCCGTGCTTTCTTCCTTCTGTTGCTTGCGAATGGCGAGAAGTTGGGCATAATCCCCTTCCAACACCAGGGCCTGCTGAGCCGCCTTGAGTCGCTGCGCCTCATCAGCAAAGGTCGATTCCTCCTGCGCCAGCTTTTCCTGTTCTTCCTTGATGCGGACCAGTTCTTCACCGAGGCCCTTGATTCTGTTGAGCCAAGCCAGGGCTACCGCCTTTTCCTCTGCGGCCTTGTTGAGTCGAATTTCCTGCTTTTGCTCTCTTGCCAGCTCCTGCTGAATCTCCGCTGCTTGGGCAGCTGTGAGCAACTGCATGGCCCCTGTTCTTTCCTCTATTTTTTCCTGCGCCGTCCGCTCTGCGGTAAACCGGGTATGGACCCGTTTGGAGATCTCAGTATAAATGCCGCTGCCGGTGATCTGTTCCAGGATCGGAGCGCGTTCGTCCTGACTGGCCTGGAGAAAGGCAGCAAAGCCGCCCTGGGCCAGGAGCATGGAGCGGGTGAAGCGGTCAAAATCCATGCCTGTGCATTCCTCAACCTTGGCTGCCACTTCATTGGCCTTGGAAGCAAGAATGCGCCCGCCTTCCACCTCGGACAGCTCCCGCTTGGGGGGCTGGAGGGCACCGGCTGCCTGTTTGCGGCCCTTATGTTGGTACCAGGAGCAGCGGTAGGCCCCTTTGACGGTGACGAATTCCACTTCAGCGGAGCATTCACCGCTCTGGCGGGACATGATCTCGTTGCCGCCCTTGGTCACCCTATCCAGCCGGGGGGTGCGACCGTACAAAGCCAGGCAAATGGCATCCAGGATGGTGGTCTTGCCTGCGCCGGTGGGGCCGGTGATGGCAAAGATGCCGTCACTCATAAAGGAGGGGTGGGTGAAATCAAGCTCCCATTTGCCGGTCAAGGAGTTGAGGTTGTGGAGACGAAGTCGAAGGATGCGCATGTTTTTTTTCTGCGGGTCGAGGAATTATTTGAAAAATAAAATGCCCTTTTCAGGTGCAGGATTGTAGGGGCAGACCTGCGTGTCTGTCCTTGCCGCCACCCGAAAAATAAAGGGCAGACACATAGGTCTGCCCCTACCGAAACTGCAAAACTTTCGGGAGAACACAGGGGTTTGCCCCTACGGCACCCGTTATTCAGCCATCAGGTCATCCTGCTCCAGGGCAAGGGCGATTTCATTATAGGCGGTCAGCAGGGGAAGGCGTTGCTCTACCGCGATTTCATGGGCATCAAGGCAGCGGTTGAAGACCTCTTCGTGCCGGAGACCGGCCAGGGTTTCTTCGGCCTGGACCGGGCGCAGGGCCTGCTCGATAATGCGGCGATTGCGGATACGGAGGATCTCCAGGCTGGTGTCAGCCACCGCGTCATCAAGGCGTTGGCGAAGATCGGCGACCAGCTCTTCGCCCTGATAGATAATCTCCAGCCATATGGCCTGGCCTTCCTCCTTAAGGGTGGAAAGCTCAGCCTGGATATGCTCCCAGTCGCCTTTAATCTGTTTGATTCGCTGAAATATCGGCACGGGCAGAAGCTCCACAGTTGGGGCGGTCGGGCTGGATGTCGGGAAATCAAGCAGGCAGACCGTTTTCTTTTTTTCTGCCTCTCCAAAGCCCATCACCAGGGGCGCTCCGCTGTAGCGGCGGGTTTCGCTGCCACCCACCTTTTGCGGGGCATGGAGATGACCCAGGGCCAGATAATCCAGACAGTCCGGAAAAGCATCTGCCCCCACATAGGCCAGGGAGCCCACATAGAGATTGCGGACCCCATCGCCTTCCACTTTGCTGCCGCCAGCGGTGAAGAGATGGCCCATGCCGATGATCGGCACGGGACGGGCCAACTTGTTGCGCTGCTCCTCGGCTTCGGCGCAGACCTCGCTGTAATGTTTTGTGATGCCCTGAATCAGGTCCCGCTCACGATCATCCATATCCTGCCCGGCTGTTGCCGTGCGGATCTCCCGGTCGCGGAGAAAGGGCACTGCGCAGATAATGGCCTCGGCTTCTCCAGTCTGATCCTTGAGGACAAGGACTTCCTCAGTCGGGGAGGAGGGCAGGGTGGCTAGAATGTGAATATTAAGAGCACGCAGGAGTTCTCGCGGTGCGCTGAGAAAGGTGGGGGAGTCGTGGTTGCCGGCTGTCACCACCAAATGACGGCAGGACGAGGCCGCAACCCGGCAGAGGAAATCGTAGTAGAGCTGCTGGGCTCGGTTGCTGGGCGTGGTGGTGTGAAAGACGTCGCCCGCCACCAGCAGGATGTCCACCTGCTGCTCGACAATGGTGTTGTGGAGCCAGTCGAAAAAGGCGGCGAACTCGTCGTAGCGATGCCGTCCGTAGAGGGTTCGGCCTATGTGCCAGTCTGAGGTGTGGAGGATTCGGAGGGATTGCATTGTGGGCGATGGGGTTGGGATCGAATGGTGACGGAGGAGGATTCCTCATCCTTTATTTGTTTTTTACGCTCATTCGGTGCAGATTACGCTCATTCGGTGCAGAACAACGAAACAAGGGATAACACAAAGCGCACCCACTCGCCACAATATTGAACCCGTCCCCCTGTCGTTCTTGAACCTATTCTAATGATTTCAGTTCATCCTTGATCTTTCGCAAGAGATTTGAAGCCACATACATATCGTATTCGCTGATCAAAAGATCTATTTTTTGTGCGGCGAATTTCGGAGAGATATATTTTTGACGACAGGCGAACAGAAAAATCCCCAATGTTCCCATTACGTCAATATTCAGTTCCTTTGCCTTGTTACGAGCCAGCAGGTCGTCCAATAATACCAAATCGGCATTTACTTCCCGAGCTAGTTGAATGGCTTCCAGTTCACCGCGATGTAATGCGCCGTAATGTAAATCGACAAAAGATTCTCCTGCCGCTGAGATCCGGCGGGATTCCAGCATAGAGGGCAGCTGTTCCGCTTTAAATTCAGTTTCGACAGCCTTCGGAATAAAAATTCTGCTGAAGCAGGAAGACAGAATATCCAAGCAGTCGACATTGCCTAAGAATATAATCGGACTCGTATTTGAGACGACTTTCATGCTGAGTCGGATAATTTTTTTGCAATGTGTACGTCTTCTTCCGCAACCTCGGGTGCAATAATATAACCCGTTGAAAAATATTCTCTTAATCTTTTTTTAAAACCGTCAAAGCTTAAGCCGGATAAATCCGCCGCAGCCTGAAAGCTCATTTTATTTGCATGATACATTCCGGCAGCCAAGAGAAAACGCGCCAGTTCGGCAGGACTCTCGAAAAGATGAAGAGCCATCTGATTCAATTGCGTGAATGTTCGCTCATCTATACGATCTATCAATAATGTAGCCATATATTCTCCTTGTCATCTGATTATCATCACAATAAATATGATACCATAACCGGTGAACTTGAAACAGATATTTATTTACTGTAGTCGGGCTCGTGTTTTATCCCGATCTGCCGGGCTGCTCGACAATGGTGTTGTGGAGCCAGTCGAAAAAGGCGGCGAACCCGTCGTAGCGATGGCGTCCGTAGAGGGTTCGGCCTATGTGCCAGTCTGAGGTGTGGAGGATGCGGAGAAATCTATTCATATTGCCACTGGCATCTATGGCGACGTTATAATCAAACTGCCCAATTACAAGTGCTAACTGCGGGACCCATCATCATGTCATAATGTCCTTTATGATCAGTTAAGACAAATATTTTTTCAAATACTGATAAATAATTATCAATTGTTTTTGATTGATATTCAATAAATAGGTCGTCATTTATACTATGAGATCCGTCATTGATCCATGAAATAAGCGACCTGCAAATCTCTTGCTCTTCTTTTGAAGAAAATTTTTTAATCAGGTCATCATCGCCATATTTTCCCAATATTTTGAAGTAATTTTCAATAATTCTTCTCATGGTATTTTGTAAAGAAATACAAGAACTATTTTCTTTGTCTTTCAATTCTTGCCATAGCAGTTCGTAAGATGATTTAATAGGGTTTTTCATGTTAAATGATTGCAGGAAAGCGGTATTGTTATTTTTTCTTAATATCCAATAATTTGTGTATTTGTCTTCCTTCGTTCTGCCATCAATAAACGAGACTTCTTTGTGGAAATAAACATTATGTGTTAATAATATTAGTTGTTTTACGTTTCCAGTTCCAGATTTAATATCACGTATAACTTGTTTCAGCATCGTGCTAACTACAAACAAAATATTACTATCAAGACTTGATATTGGATCGTCGACTACCAATATTCGTTCGTAAGATACTTTTTCTTTATATTTTGATCCTTTAGCTAATTGTAGAAAATATAAAAATGTAATAAATGTTATTTCGCCCTCGCTCAGCGTTGATTCAGCTAGGCTTCCATCTTCTCTTCTTATTTGATAATGATTTTCCAATAAATTTGAGGGCACGATTTCGAAATTTGTAAAAGAATAATAACGAAGTGTATTGTTAATTTCGTCAACGGCAGATTGCACTCCGGTTATATTTCGATTTAATTCTTTTATCTCGTTGTTAACCTTTGAATAAGACTCTCGTTTTTCAGAGAGTTCTTTTTCTAAATTATTTATTCCTTGTTGAAGTCCAGTAATTTTATTTTCTTGATCCTCTATCTCTAATTTGTTCTCTTTTGCTATTAATTCCCATATGTCTAGAATTAGTTGGTCTCTTTCTCTGTTATAGTTTGATACAATTTTATTGTGCGTGCTTATTTCATCGTTAGCTGAGTCGATAAGGGTAGATAGTGCATCTAAATCAACATGTGTTGAACGAAGTTCAATTACTCTACTTGGTTCTTTAAGTTTAATACTTAACAATTCTTTGTTTTCAGATAATTGGCTAACAGCACTTCTCAAGTGTGTCGAAAATAGATCGAGGTTTAGTTTACTATTTTTATCGGATTTTTCTGTTGTTTCTATTTGGCTTAAAATTATATTTATATCATCGATATATTTTATATATTCTACGCTTAGTGATTTAATGTTATCTATTAATTGTGTATAGGTTTCATCAAAAAAATGCTCTATCTGTTCTCTGAATGATTCAGTAATTGTTTCCTGTTGGCAGAAAGGGCAAATTTTACTTTCTTTAATGAAATTTCTTCCTTGGTTAACCCAATCATCAATATTTAGCAATTGAATAATTTTTGCTATTTCTACATCTTTTTTTCCAATTATCTTTTTTTTCCATATGTCATCTTCTTCCATTTTAACTAATCTATCGTACTTTATTGTTGGAATCGAATTAATTTTTTGTTGAGTTTTGCCAAAAATAGTTTTGTATTTTTTTTCTAATTCTTCATGCGTTGGAAGTTCGCGTTTGCCTTTCTTCAAAGCAGATATCAATGTTTGTTGGAATTTTTCTTTATTTATAGAGCCCCTGAATGCTTCCTTAAAAGTTCCCTCATATTTTTTATATACGGACTTCCAAAGAAACTCCCTTAATTCAATTTCTTTTTCTTCTTTCGTTCTAATTTGCTTTTGTAACGTTTCCTTTTTTTTCTCCCCCTCCTCTTTCAATGCTGCAAGCTGTTCTTCTTTTTGTTTTATAAGTTCAATATCTTGCTTTGCGGCCTGTCCTAAAGTGAATACTCCCGCAATTTCGCCCTTTCCAAAATTTCGCTCTCGGAAGCTTTTATTATAAACTTGACACTTGAGAGAAATGCCATGCTTCCAAGTCACTTGGCAATGATTGAAGTTGTTGCTGGACTGGTCGTCTAAAAAATTCGAGATGGTAGTTTTTCCTGTTCCATTGGCCCCATATATAAAATTAATTTTTTTTAAATTATCGAGCTGAATACCTTGAGAATCATAATTGGCAACGTTCTTAATGGTTATGAAGTTAAGCATGGTTGTATCGTAATTATTTAAAATAAGGTTATTTTCTGCTCTCTCTTGATGGCCTTGCTGGAATATCCCCGGCAATAATCCCAAGATAACTGCAAAAAAGATCAATCAAGTCAAAGGTACGATTCGCAATAAAAATCTGGCTGATTTCTTCCGCCGTAATAGCAAACAATAATATCAGGGTGCCAACCAAGAATACTTTCCCAAAAACAATAAAATAACTCGGTTACAAAAGATGATTGGCAAGAAATGAAGCGATTCCCAGTAAAACGAAATGCCCCAATTTATCCCCACCAGGAAACATGTATAACCGACGAATAAAGAAAGGTAAAGTCCCTTGGCTTGCAGAGTAGATTACATAGAGGAAGAAGGGGCCAGAAAGAGTGTCAAAAACTCAGATCAAGGCTTCAAGCCCTTTTCGTTCTATAATATCCAGCAGTTTTCTTGAGGCCCCGGCAGGTTTTTTGTCACCCAGCTCCCATTTTCTGACAGTAGACGGGCTAATGTTGAAAATGCTGGCCAGTGCTGCCTGGCTTAGTTTAAATCTCTTTCTGATTGAAATAATTTGTTCAGGGCTATATTCCTGAATTAATAAAGCTCTGTCGTCTCGCTTGTAGCAAATAATGGTACGTCCGCTGCCGCTTTTGCCTTGACCTGCAAAACGAATCCTTTTCTTGTATAAGTGACCACCCAAATTTATCTCAAATCCAGCCTGTTGTCTCCAGCAATTCGTTTGATTATCGTCTTTTTTCTGCCTTACGGCTTGGGACCAATAGACGCGCATATGCAACTGGCAACGTTCACGACGATATTAACCGCCGTGTTCAGTGGAGGAATCTTGCTGTTGCCAAAGATTTAGTGATAATTATTGGAGATGTGGTTGGACTCAATACTGTGTTATCTTTCCCATCTTTTGCGAGCCGCGCTTTCTATTTGACAAAATACAGTTTTTTTTGTATTGTCAAGTATTTTTTTGAGTTAATGGTAAAATTGATTAAAATTTCACCGAAAAGATTCGGTACAATTTCCTATTAGAAAGAAATGAGCATTATAGAATTTCCGGGAGTCATTATATGTGTCGATTAGCCCTGAAAACCGCAGATATACCCTTCTCGCCGTATGAGGTGCTGAGCGGCATGGAGGCCATGCAGGAGGGATATGACGGTAGCGGTCTCGGACTGCTGCTGCGCGGTGTCAGTTTTGAGGATTATAAATATAAAAAAGAAGACCAGATTATCCTGTCAGGTATTGCCCATACAGAGGCCGCGTTCAATCGTCTCCAGCGGCTGATGGAGGAGCAGGGCTTTGAGCAGGACTATGATCATCGCTTTAAGGTGAATGCTGATCTTGTTGAAGCCGAGGATCGTTATCAGTATATTGTCCGGGTGTACAAGAAACCGGATGGTTTGACCATCGAAGAACTGGAAGAGCGGCTGATGCAGACCCGACTCTTTCTCCGCAAAAACGGTGAAGAGCACGGCAATGATCTGACCATCTTTTCTTTTTGGTCTGATGTTGTGACCATCAAGGAAGTAGGCTGGCCCTTACAGGTAGGTGATGCCCTTGGGCTGAACGATGACCGGATTAAGGCCCGAGTGGTTATGGCTCAGGGACGACAAAATACCAACTATGGTATTAATCTCTATGCCTGTCATCCTTTCTTTATTCAAGGGGTTGCCACTATGACCAATGGCGAAAATACCGCCTTTATCCCGATTAAGGAATGGCTGGAAGGGAAGAAAATCCCCGGCTACATGGGCTATCAATCCGACTCTGAGGTCTTTGCTCATATTCTCCATTATGTGACCAAAAAACTCGGGTTACCCTTGGCTGCCTATAAGCATGTCATTACCCCGCTGAGAAACGAAGAGCTGAATGTCCATCCTCAGGGAGATTTCCTCAAGGGCCTGCGTACAGCCTGTCGTCGTTTGATCATTGACGGCCCTAATGCAGTCATCGGCACCCTGCCGGATGAGACCTGCATGCTGGCCATGGATGCGAAGAAACTGCGACCCGCCACGGTTGGCGGTCGTCCCGGTGCCTGGGCTATTGCTTCGGAAATGTGCGGTGTGGAGGCCTTGGTTCCAGATCGTGACCCCTCCCTTGATTTTCAGCCCATGCGTGAACACACAGTAATTATTCCACCCGAAAGAAAGGAACTTCAGATATGGTCTCAGTTCGATCAGTTTACACTCAGCCAAGCAGCCTGACCGCCAACGATCTGCCTTGGATCATCAAGCACCGTGAGGATCGTTGCACCCTCTGCGGAAAATGCACGGCGGTCTGCCCCAAGCAGGCTATTTACCTGACCTACCGCAGACAGCGGGTGCCCAAGCTGGATATCCTCAAGAAAAAACGCGGCAACGATTATCGTCATTTTGTCGGCATTCGTCAGAATACTGAAGTGGACAAGATGTGCATCGGTTGCGGCATGTGTTCCTCGGTTTGTCCCAATGAGGCCATCGCTCCGGTGCCCAATCCTAATGAGCATCGTTCCCGCTTTCATATGGATCAGAAAGGTGATTCCTGGAAGCGAGGCGGTCGCCGCAATGCTCCGGGAAAAACGATCTTGGATCGTATTTCCTTTGGCAGGATTTCCATGCTCACCGATCCTGCTCTGGATGCGGGCCGGCATGAGTTCAGTACCAATACCATCTTGGGTCGGGTGCTGCCGCCGGAAGAATTTCTCCGTCGTAAGGCTTCGGGTGAGTGGATTCCGCCGACCCGTGAGATTTTTCCCTTTGTGATCGGCTCCATGTCCTTTGGTGCGCTGTCGCCCAATATGTGGCTGGGTCTGTTGCAGGGTGTGGCGTATTGTAACGAGGTACTGGGAATCCCCGTGGTCATGGCCACTGGTGAAGGCGGTTGTCCGCCGTGGGTCCTCAAAAGCCCCTTCCTGAAGTACATCATTCTTCAGATTGCTTCCGGTTATTTTGGTTGGGATGAGATCATCCGGGCCATCCCGGATATGCAATGCGATCCGGCAGCTATTGAGATCAAATACGGCCAGGGTGCCAAGCCCGGTGACGGTGGTCTGCTGATGTGGTTCAAGGTCTCCAAGCTCATCGCCCGTTTGCGCGGGGTACCGGAAGGTGTTGACTTACCTTCACCGCCGGTTCATCAGACGCTCTACTCCATTGAGGAGAGTGTTATGAAGATGATTCAGACCCTGTCTATGGCCTTTAATTTCCGGGTACCGGTGTATCCGAAAATTTCTGGGTCGACCTCAGCTAAGTCTGTGCTCAATAATCTGGTTCGTAATCCGTATGCCGGTGCTCTGCTGATCGACGGTATTGATGGCGGAACCGGTGCAGCTTACAACGTGTCTATGGACGCGACCGGTTATCCCATTGCCTCTAATCTGCGTGAGTGCTATCAGGAACTGGTTGCCCAGGGTCGCCAGAACGAGATTCCGCTCTTTGCTGCGGGTGGTGTGGGTAAGAACGGTAATGTGACCCAGAACGGTATGGCCTTGATTATGTTGGGTGCTTCAGGTGTGCATATTGGTAAGTACATCATGCAGTCTGCTGCTGGTTGTCTTGGCAATGAGATGGGACGCTGTAATGTTTGTAACGTGGGTATTTGTCCGAAGGGTATTACCAGCCAGAACGAGAAATTGTTCCGTCGCCTGGATCCTGATGATGTGGCCCAGCGGGTCGCTGACACCTTCTCTTCCATTAAAACGGAGATGAAGAAGATTATGGCTCCGCTTGGACGTTCGCAGAGTCTGCCTATCGGTATGTCTGATGCCCTTGGCATTGATGATGCTGATGCGGCTAAGCGCTTGGGGATTAAGTACGCCTGTTAACAGGTCTGTTAACGGTTGGATTTGCGTACACTGCCTTGTTAATGAGGTGGTGTACGTAGTGACTTTGTTTTTTTATAAAAATTACTCTCCTAAAAGGATTGTCACTGATAGACCGTGTTGCTTCTATCGCATCGCTTATTTTATCAGCGATATAATTTTCCTGACACCTTCATCAGTCAGCTCATGGCATCGTTCCTGAAATAAAATATGGGTCATTCATTATGGAACTTGTCTTTGAATGGGATATAAATAAAGCACGGAGCAATTTAACAAAGCATCGTGTCAGTTTTGAGGAAGCCAAAACCGTATTCAATGATCCATTGCTCCTTACGTATCCCGACGAGTTACATTCTGAGACCGAAGAACGCTATATCAGTATAGGCTGTTCCGGTCAAAGTCGTACCTTGTTGGTTGTGCATACAGAACACGAGGCAAGAACAGAGGTTCTGATTCGGATTATAAGCAGCCGTAAAGCAACAAGCATGGAGCGAGAATTTTATGAAAACGCAGAAGGATAAAAAAGAAGCTGATATGTTGCCGGAGTATAATTTTAGTGGCAAAAAAGGAGTACGTGGTAAGTATCATCATGCTTATCAACAAGGTCATACTGTCAGGGTACACCAGGAAGATGGCAGCGTTAACACAAAATATTTTACACTGGAAGATGGGGCTGTGTTGCTGACACCGGATGTCCGAAAGTATTTTCCCGACTCCAAAAGCGTTAATCAGGCATTACGCGGGCTGATTAGTTTGATACCGAATAAAGCCGTGTGAAAGTTTTTTGACCTGTTCCCAACTTGTAATTTCTGAGGGGTAATTGTTTAACGGGCAAAACATATGGAAGACAAAAGAAAATATCTTCCTGAAATAGTAAAAAATATCAGGCAGACTGATCCATATAAAATAATTTTATTTGGCTCATATGCAGGCGATTCCTTTACAGAGGACAGCGACCTTGATTTACTCGTTGTATTGGACTCTCTTGGAATAGCAAAAAATTATGATGAAAAAATGCGAAACAAATTATTGGTTCGCAGGAAAATTTACAATTTAAGCAAAAAAATACCTATTGATTTGCTGGTATATACGAGAGGGGAGTACGAAGTCGTCCTGAAGAGTGAGAACTCATTTTGCAATGAAATAAAGAAGACAGGAAAAGTGCTGTATGAAAAACAGACTGAATACCGGTCGGATTCAAGACAAACGAATTGTCCATAGATGGTAAATATAGAAAAGCATATTGCTCATTGGTGTACAGGAGCGGAGGAAGATTTTGAGGTGGCAGGCCAACTCATTAAATCGAATAAAATTCGTCATGGCCTCTTCTTCCTGCATCTGACGTTAGAAAAAATTCTCAAAGCCCATGTTTGCCGTCATACTGGAGATATCGCTCCGAGAATTCATAACCTTGTACGGCTTGCTGAACTGTCCGGTGTCGTTTTTGATACAGAGCAGTTAGATCTTTTATCAGAAATGAATCCATGTAATATTGAGGGCCGTTACCCTGAACTCTGGGGGGCTCTTCCTGCACAGCAAGAGGCGGGGATACTTGTGAACAAGACTGAAGACGTGCTGAAATGTCTGAAAAATCAACTAAACAATCAGTAAAAAAATACTTACGGGAGCTTCTGCGGGCAGGTATTCCGGTTCGGTTCGGTATTCTTTTCGGCTCTCATGCACGGGGAGATGTTCATAAATGGAGCGATATAGACTTGCTGGTTGTTTCGAATTTATACGATAAATCGTATACTCGTGACGATGTAAAACTTTTATGGAAAACAGCAGCTCGAACAGATAATAGAATAGAGCCGATACCTGTGGGGTTCAATCGTTGGGAGCAGGACGACGAGAGCACAATTATTGAAATCGCCCGCAGGGAAGGGATACGTATCCTTGTTTAAAGAATGAAAGACTCCCACTGGCACATGCCGCCCAACAAGGCCAAGGCATTAATGCTGGCCAAGCGGCAATTGTCCGAATTGGTCTGCGATGCGATAAATCTTGAGGGAATCAATTATACGCTGCCCGAAGTGCAGACCCTGTTGGACGGTATAACCGTTGGTGGTCATAAGCTCAGTGAGCAGCAGATTGTTCTGAATCAGTCCAATGCCTGGCAGGAAGTATTTACTCTGGTGAAAAACGACCAGTTTACTGTTACTGCTGAGATGGTCGAAAAGGCAGAACAGATTGCGGATGTATACGACCGGGCTATTTTCTACTTTCTCAGGATGGCTCAGAGTCAGTTTTTTATGACGTCAATAAGCGTGTGCATTGCAAGTGGATAAGCCGTTTTATGATGAACGGTTTTCTGCTGCACAACGGCTTTCCGGCGATCAATCTTCCGGCAAAGCGACAATTGGAATTCAACCGGCTGATGCTTGATTTTTATGCAACCGGAAAACAGGACGCGATGAATACCTTTCTTCGTTCCTGCCTGGATGAGAAAATTATCAATATAATGAAAGAAAACCAGATACAAGGGCAGGCTGCCCATAATCACTGATTTTATACCTATGAGTGAGCAAAAAATAATAACAGTAAGCGGCAAAGATGCAAAGGGCCTGCGCCTGACATCCAAGATTTTCGAAGAAGAGGTACGCGGTGCAGCCGCTGATGCCGACGAACTGATTCTGGAGTCTTTTGGGCAGCATAATATCGGCCTGCGACTCGGTAATGTAGAGCGTCCTTTGACGCTCCGGATTACCGGTCCGGTAGGACAGCGTGTGGGCTGTATGGGCATGGCCGGTTCCACAATCATCTGCGAAGGCTCAGCCTCGGATGATGTGGGCTACCTCAACATCGGTGCGGACATCGTTGTCAAAGGCGATGCCACCAACGGTATCTGCAACGCTATGGCCGGTGGTCGGGTAATGATCGGCGGTTCCATCGGTGCTCGCGGCCTGACCATGACCAAATGGAATCCGGAATATGAAAAGCCAGAGATGTGGGTACTAGGGTCTGTAGGCGATACCTTTGCCGAGTTCAACTGCGGCGGAATTGCGGTTGTCTGCGGTCAAGAGGCCAAGAATCCGGACAATGTTCTGGGTTATCGTCCCTGCGTAGGTATGGTTGGCGGCCAGGTCTATTTTCGCGGCAAAACCGATGACAGCTACTCACGGAAGAATGCAAAATTGACCAAGCCCTCCGACGAGGAATGGAAGTGGCTCATGGACCGCTTACCGGGTTACTTGGAGGCCATTGATCGCTCGGAGCTCCTGGAGACCTTGAGTGATCGCGAGGAATGGAATCTGCTCACCGCAGTAACGGCTCAGGAACGTGCCCTGATGTTCTCCGGCCCCATGTCCATGTCTGAGTTTGCAGCTCGTATCTGGAATAACGGCTTTGGTGGCGGAGATCCCCTGCGCGACTTGGCTCCGGGCTTGGATCGTTCTTTGATCGGAGTGGTAGAAAGCGGTGACCTGCGTCGACGTAGCCCTTACTGGGTGAACCGTGATTCTGCTGCACCCTGCACCTATTACTGCCCCATGCATATCCCGACCATTGATCGATTGCGTATGATCCGCGAGGGCAAAAATGATGAAGCGTACGAGATGCTGCTCCGCTATACGCCCTTACCGGCTTCAGTCTGCGGTACCATTTGTCCCAACCTCTGCATCCAGAATTGCTCCCGCAAAAAGGTGGATTATTCCATTGATGTTGCTGTGCTCGGACAGGCGGTGCATAATGTTGATCCGCCCGAGTGCAAGCCAGCTACCGGCCATAAGGTTGCCATTATTGGCGGCGGTCCGGCAGGTATGGGTGCTGCTTGGCATCTAGCTCTGGCCGGAATTGAGGCTCATATTTTTGAGCGGAGTGAAGAGCTTGGCGGCAAGCTGGCCCAGACTATTCCTTGGGAACGACTGACTAAGGCGGTTTGGCAGATGGAGGTTGAGCGTTTTCTTAAGAACGAGCTGATCACTGTCAGCCTTGGCACCGAAATGACTAAGGAGAAGATGGAAGAGCTGAAGGCGGAATATGATTATGTTATCGTTGCCGTTGGTACCCATCAGCCGAAGACCATTCCTTTTACTGGCCATGAGCGGGTTATCCCGGCTTTGGATTACCTGAAGGCGGCCAAGAGTGATTCACCCATGGAAACCGGCAAACAGGTAGTGGTTATCGGTGCCGGTAATGTAGGCTGTGACGTGGCAGCAGAATGCTACCGTCTCGGTGCTGAAGAAGTGACTCTGGTTGATATCCAGAAGCCTTTGGCCTTTGGTAAAGAGCGCGATGCAGCTGAGGCTCTCGGCGCGACCTTTAAGTGGCCGGTCATGACCAAGGAAGTCACCAAAGAGGGGCTGGTCACGGATAAAAATGAGCTGATTTCGGCGCAGACCGTGATTATTTCTATCGGTGATGTGCCGAATCTGCCCTTCCTGCCTGAGAGCGTTGAGGTGGTGAATATTGCGGGCGGCTCCTGGATCAAGACCGATGACGCCGGGCGGACCAGTGATGAAAGAATTCTTGCTATAGGCGATGTTGAGCGCCCTGGCTTGGCCACCAATGCCTTGGGCGCAGCTAAGCGAACAGCAGAATACCTTGCATCTGTTCTCAGCGAAAAAGAGTGGA
This sequence comes from Candidatus Electrothrix laxa, assembly GCA_942492895.1. Classification (GTDB taxonomy): domain Bacteria; phylum Desulfobacterota; class Desulfobulbia; order Desulfobulbales; family Desulfobulbaceae; genus Electrothrix; species Electrothrix laxa. The sequence goes on along the minus strand of OW818652.1, from coordinate 1,321,635 downwards.
AGCCCTTTGCGCAAAAGTTGATTCAGTACGAGGCCCTGACCATTGCTCATTATGACCCGGCAGAAGAAAAGGGTGATACGGAGAATCAGCAGGCGGCTCGTTGTCTGAGTTGCGGCTCTTGCCGTGACTGCCATCTCTGCGAGACCATCTGTCCGACCCATGCCATATCTCGACGAGAAGTGGTGGCGAACAGCTCCGAAGAGGTCAGCTTTGAGTATGTGTCTGATGACAGTAAGTGCATCGCCTGCGGGTTTTGTGCTGATACTTGCCCCTGCGGTATCTGGACTATGCGACCGTTTTAAGCACTGAATCGCTTCAGGAGTGATGAGTGAAAGGGTTTGGATGCCTGCCTAGCAGATGTCTGAACCCTTTTTTTGTTCCACGTCCAGCAGAAACCGCTTAACATTTTTACCTCTCATTGCCAAAGAATCATCTGCTTGAGTTGACCGATTCTTGCATAAAAGAGCAAAAGGCGGTATTTTGCCTGCCAAAGAAAGAGGAACGAATTTCCCCTTCTATAGTTACATATAATCCTAACCATCGGTCAAGCCGATAAAGGTACCCTTGTGAGCAGCAAGCTGAAAAGAGAAATAGAAAAACGGCGCACCTTCGGCATTATCAGCCATCCGGATGCAGGCAAAACCACCCTGACCGAAAAACTCCTTCTCTTTGGCGGGGCTATCAAAATGGCGGGCGCGGTGAAATCCCGCAAGACATCCAACCATGCGACCAGTGACTGGATGTCTATTGAGCAGGAACGCGGCATCTCCGTCACCACCTCGGTGATGAAATTCAATTACCGGGATTTTGAGATCAACCTGCTTGACACGCCGGGGCATCAGGATTTTTCCGAAGATACCTACCGGGTGCTGACCGCTGTTGACTCGGCCCTGATGGTGATTGACTCGGCCAAGGGCGTGGAGGCTCAGACCACCAAGTTGATGGAGGTCTGCCGGATGCGCAATACTCCTATTATCACCTTTATCAATAAGTTGGACCGAGACGGTATGGATCCGCTGGATATTCTCGCTGATATTGAGGAAAAACTCCAGATTGAATGTGCGCCTCTGTCCTGGCCCATCGGCATGGGCAAACGCTTCAAGGGGGTGTATGACCTGCATCGTAATGAGCTCAGTCTTTTTACCCCGAGTCAGGAAACCCGGCCCGAGGACCGGATCACCGTTCAAGGGCTGGATGATCCCCGATTGGATGAGTTGCTGGGAGGACCGGATGCTGACCAGCTGCGGGAGGATATCGAGTTATTGCACGGAGCAGCCAATCCCTTTGACTATGAGGATTATATTAAGGCAGGGCAGACACCGGTATTTTTCGGCAGTGCCATTAATAATTTCGGCGTCAAAGAGCTGCTGGATAATTTTATCGAGCTTTCCCCGTCTCCTGGTCCTCGTGCTGCTGTCTCCCGCGAGGTAGCTCCTGACGAGGAGGCCTTTAGCGGCTTTACCTTTAAGATCCAGGCCAATATGGATCCGGCCCATCGTGACCGGATCGCCTTTTTTCGTATCTGCTCAGGGAAATTTACCCGTGGGATGCGGGTCAAACATCATCGCTTGGGCAAAGAGGTCAATCTGAGCAAGGCCACAGTCTTTATGGCCCAGAACAGGGCCAGTGTGGATGAGGCCTATCCCGGAGATATCATCGGGATCCATAACCACGGCACTATTAAGATCGGGGATACCTTCTCTGATAAGGAGCTTCTTAAATTCACCGGCATTCCCAACTTCGCGCCTGAGCATTTCCGGCGGGTCCTCTTGAAAAATCCGCTCAAAACCAAGCAGCTTCATAAGGGTCTGGTCCAGATGGCGGAAGAAGGGGCTGTGCAGATGTTCCGCCCTGTTATGGGCAGTGATTATATACTCGGGGCTGTGGGTGTGCTTCAGTTCGAGGTGACTATGGCCAGGCTCAAGGCTGAGTACAATGTGGACGCAATCTATGAGATGGTTCAGTATAGTTTGGCCCGTTGGGTCAGCTGTGATGATCCGAAAAAGCTCAAGGCCTTTGAGGCCAAAAATCAGGGCAATCTGGCCCATGATGCGGAAGGGCATCTGGCCTTTATGGCAGACGGGCAATGGCGACTTAATCATACTGCTGAGCTTTTCCCGGAGATTGTCTTTCATACGACCCGAGAGCATAATTGAAAAGGAAGCTGCGTTTCAAGACAAGGTTTCCAGGCTGGAGCTTATGAGTTGAAAACCGATAAGATAACAACTTAACATCCATTACATCTGGTTAACTATGCCTGAAAGAACAAAGTTTACCCTCACGTCTGTTCAACAAGATATTTTCAAGAAACAGACCATCAGTCAGAACGGCCCGGGAACACTTTTACAAGACTTTGAAAAAATATTGGCTTTTATCGGAAAGACTGGGACGCTTGTTTCTGGAGTAAAAAAACATTTCCCTATGGCTCACCTTGCGGAAATCAATAGTCAGCTCACCCATCCTGTCTCCCTGAAGCTGAAACGTCCTGTCCAGAAGTCCTACCCCCATATCAATGCCCTGTATCTGCTTGTTCGCGCTTCAGGGATAGGGACCATTGCTGGCAAAGGGAAAAAGCATTGTTTGGTCGTTGATCCCACTTTTAGTCAACAATGGCGAGAACTCAACCCAACAGAACAATATTTTTCTTTGTTTGAAGCATGGTGGTGCAGGGGAAGTGATGAAATTCTCGGTGAGCGGGAACACAGCGGGATGTTTGACCATTTGTTTCGAAGTTTGGAATTTTTTGTCAAGCTACCCAAAGAAGGTGTCAAAATAACCGGAAACAAAAAAGAAGAAGAACGTCTGAGGTACTTACCGGGCTATCACTTATTAGCTCTGCTGGAATTATTCAGTTTTATCACCATACAGACTGGTGAACCGGAGCAAGGAAAAGGGTGGTGCGTTGAAAGCATTACGCCGACCGATTGGGGAAAGGCTGTCCTGGAAAGTATCTATGTGGTCAATCAACAGAGAATATGTGGACCTTGGGGTGATGCGTCTGTTGAGGAGATGAAGGCAACTGTTTTTAAAGAATGGAGGACAGCGGTTCAGCCGTATTGTACTGATTGGAACAGCGCGTTGACGCCACCTGAAACAGCCTTTCAATCAGGGAGGCATGTTTTTAAAGTATTTATCAACAAGGCCTGGAGAAAGATCGCTGTTTCAGGAGAGTCCAGCTTTGATACCCTTGCTGAAATGATTTTACAGGCTTTTGATTTTGCAAATGATCACCTGTACCAGTTTGTTTATAGCGACCGTTACGGATTGGAAAAAAATATTAATCATTCTTATATGGAGGACAAACCATATACGGACGACGTTCGCCTTGGAGAGGTTGCATGTTTTCCTGGAATGGAAATGACCTTCTTTTTTGATTTTGGGGATTGTTGGGAATTTCGGGTTCAGGTGGAAGAAATAGATGCTGATACAATCGACGGTTCGGAACCGGTGATTCTTGAACGTCGGGGCAAGGCACCTGAGCAATACCCTGGTTATGATGAGTGGTGAAAAAAGCTTTGGTATTGAGTTAGGAGGCTGAGCTTCAAGACAACGTTTCCAGGCTGGAGCTTGGGAACCAGTAAATTTGAATTTTCCATCCTAACCGCCCACCGTTAAAACGGTGGGCTATTATCGATTGCCCCTCCGGGGCGGGGATATCCGGGAAACAGCGTCCCGGAGGGACTGCCAAAAATAGCCCAGTGTTTCAACACTGGGCACAGAAAATTGGTTCCCCTTAACTCGTAGATACGCCCCTTCATAACTCCCTTGCACTTCACTATGAAACCTGGGATAGTCTCTGCACGGCTTACCTGGTCTCTGTTTCGGTAATCACCCAATCCCGCCTCGTTCCCAGCGAGCACTTTCTCATCCACTTCTGGTTTTTGTGTCTCAAGGGAGCTGGGGATCTTGAGTAACGGTTCACATTTTCAACATATTGATATTATAAAGACTTGACTTTGCGGTTGGGATGTATACAGATAATATGGTTGTTCCTCTAATTTCACAGCTTTTATGATGAGAATGGAAATATTTGGCGATTGCGGTGCTATAATCTTAAGGAATAAGAATAATGAATAAACTAATTCATATTTTTATAGCAATTTTAATACTTTTAACAGGGTGTACAGGAGTGACTCACATTGAGCGGGTGCGGTTTTATGAAATTTGATATATATTAGCCACACCATCACCAAAGAGTAACAGTATTCGTTTTTTCAGCTCGGTAATGCCGTCAAAAACATATTTAACCCGGTTTCCAACAGTGATTTTGATACGACTGATTCCGCCCATTAACTGAAAAATCCAGCGCAAAGTAGGTGTCTGAGTAGGCTGATTAATTTGATTAGGAACGGTTTCCTGCTGTTCAGCTAACCGATTACGCATTCGTCTTTCTGCTATCCCGTAAACTAACAGTGAAAGCACCATGACCATAAGTAATGCAGAAATTCGAGACGGCTTTTTTAAAAATAAGGAGGAAGCAAAAAATAAAGGATCCTTCAGAAAACGGAACCCTTGTTCCGCATGGTTTTGTTCCTTATAGGCATCAAGAACTTCCTGTACAGACAGATGTTCTTCATGGATATTAGTGCCTATGATATAACATGCAGCTACTTTTTGCAGTCGATCCACTTTGTCGCTGTCAAGCTGTGCTGCTAAAACTATCTGATAATCAATTGCGACAGGTTGTTCACCTTTTTTCGGACGTCCTTTCCCTTTGTACTGTTTATGTTCTATGATTTCATACGATGATAGGCTGTGGGTCTTCCATCTGCTGGCTAATTTCTCGCCTGCTTTGATTGCATCTTCTACGCAGTGAAAGCGATCCGCTTGCAGGTGAAAAGTTGCTTTCTGGATCTTAACTCTTTCTTTTTTTGCCTTTTTTTTCGATTTTTTTGACGGATTTTTGACGAGAAGCTTCAGAAGAAACAACATGCCACCTCTGCCTGATTCCATAATGCTCCACATTGAACATCTTGACGTTAGGTCCGTCATCGAATTCCAGCCAGTCATCTGTGTTATCCAAGGCCTGAGTGATAACTTCTTCAACTTCTTTTATATTTTGAGGAATACGGGTGACAAAAAGCAGTTTACTTAAATTTGGGGCATTCTTCCGAGTATACATCTTGCAGTCGGCTACAATATACCGAGGGGTTTCAGACTGTTCAAACTCTTTGATCAGAGCTGCCGCACGATCCTTAAAGACAGTGTTGTCTGAACTGTTACCGTCTAAGCTTTTAAATAAAATTGGAATTCCGCCATCCTGAGTAACCATCATTTCAAGCATGACCTGTTTTAAATCAGGGCGATGGTCTTTAGAATGTCCGTGGGTGATAGAAATCGCCTGCTCATCAGCATCTGGAAGATATTCACCCGTCAGACTGAAAGCGCTTGTATCCAAATGATTGAAACGAAAGTCAATGTTTTCTTTTTCACAGACATCGACAGCTATGTGACTGAAAAGTGCTTCGGTTCCAAAATTGTGCAGACGGTCGAGGACGCGCCCGAGTTTGAAACGATTAAAATCATCGGCATTCACTCCGTCCCTAAACAGCAAAGAAAGAGGACAGGTCTGAAAAAATAAAGGGGTCAACGACATGGGCTTATTGGAAAAACCTAATCCGTTCAATATCATTCCAGCTACGGTTTCCCCAGCGGACAAAGTTTCATTTTCATAATGGCCCAAGTGGGAGTCAATAAGTTCTACCAGTCCGAGATCTTTAATTGTTCCGGCCACTATGCCTAAATGATCAATTCGTTCAACCGAGTATTTTTCCATTATTACAGTATTATAAGATGGTTATAGCGAACAGTATGGAATTATGGTGAATTTTAATCTATTTTTCAAAAAAGACAACCCGCTCAATGTGAGGAGTGATACCTCAATTGGGAATTGAGAATGGCCAACTGACCCAATGTCCAACAACACCAAATTGTGTTAACAGTCAGGCAAAAGATAACAAGCATTATATCGAACCCATCCTTACCGCAGGTACATCATTAGATGTAAAAAACCATATCTTGAAAATTCTTAATGAATTGGAAAGATCAAAGATCATAGTGGCTGAGGATAATTATATTAGAGTTGAGTTTACTTCTAAAGTATTCCGTTTTGTTGATGATGTAGAATTTTATTTTCCAGATACAAAATCAAAAGAAATGACCATACATGTTCGATCAGCTTCTAGAGTTGGGTATTCAGATCTTGGTGTGAACCGAAAACGTATTGAACAGATTCGAAGTAAGCTCAACGGGGAAATAGGGGGCAGACACTGATTAATCCACATAACAAAACAGGAACTCATTAGCAAGCAGAAAGCGATAAGGAAACCGACAAGAAATAAAGTCCCCGTTTTAAGGTGCGTAATTGTAGGGGCAGACCTGCGTGTCTGCCCGGCATAAAAGGGCGAACACATAGGTTCGCCCCTACGGCACTCAGAAATAATGGGTAGAATATTTCTTGTTGAATTCCTGACCCCTGTCCCAATCGTTGGTCGGTACCATTCCTTAGTGTGAGTTCTGTGTTATAATCGAATGCGGGCTGAAAAGGCTGTGAAAACGGAATACTGAGAAGGGAAGAGAATGGGATTACCTCAAAGGAAATTATTTACAAAAGATGAATACCTGTTATTAGAAGAAAAAGCAGATACAAAGCATGAGTTAGTTAACGGTGAAATCTATGCCATGGCTGGTGCTAAAGAAAATCATGTAAAAATAACGGGTAACACATTCAGAAATATTGCAAATCATTTACTTGAATCCTCATGTGATGTTTATTCAAGTGATATGAAATTATCAGCAGGGCTTGATTGTTATTATCCCGATGTTTTTGTCAAATGTGACCCGGACGATAATGACGAATTGGTTAAAGAAAAACCAGTACTTATTGTTGAGGTTTTATCGGAATCAACGAAACATTTTGACAGAGGGGATAAACTACAAAATTATCTCAGAATTCCAAGTTTACAAGAATATATTTTGGTGAGCCAGAAAGAAATTGAAGTCTGGATATACAGGCGAAGAGGAAAAAAGTGGGAGATGGAAATCTTGAAAGATAATGATGAACTTCATCTTATTTCTATTGATTTGAAAATACCGGTTGGAGATTTATACGCAAAAGTTATATTCTCCTGAAAAATAATTAAAAAGAATAGATTACTCACCGAGATGATACGAGTAGTTACGCTATCACCAAAGGGTTTTGTAAATCACAAAAAAGGAGAACATATATGGCAATTATCACTATTAGTCGAGGTACCTATGCAGGAGGTAAAGACGTGGCCTCCCAACTTGCCAAGGACCTTGACTACCCTGTTCTCAGCCGGGAAGAAGTGCTCCACGAAATAGCCAGGGACTACGGCATCCCGGAAACAACTATAAATAAAACAATGAATGGAGCCCCACCATTCTGGCAGCAGGTTCCCGGCAAGCGTCTGGCATACGTAAAGTGTGTAACGGCTGCTATCCTGGCACATGTGAAAGATGGGAACCTTGTTTACCATGGGGTCAATGGCCATCTGCTTCTCTCACATCTTCCCCAGGTACTTCGGGTCAGGGTAATTGCCAACATGGAGTACCGCGTAGAAGCTCTTATGAAAAGAGAAACGCTCAGCAAAGAGAAAGCCATTACTCATATCCAGCGGGTAAGCAAGGATCGAAGCCGGTGGACCAAACTGCTCTACAATGTTGACTGGAAGGACCCCGGTCTCTATGATTTGATTTTGAATTTGGATAAAGTCAGTGCGGAGACTGCCTGTGCAGCTATTGCCAGCATGGCGGAACAAAAGGAGTTTATGCCTTCCTCTGAAAATCAGAAAATTTTTAAAGACTTCAGTCTGAGTTGCAGAGTCTGGGCGACATTGGCCAATAATCCTGCAACCAACTGTGCTGCTATCCAGGTACAAGCCAATGACGGAGAGGTTATCATTGATGGTACTGCCAATTCTGTCAAAGCATTGGAGTTGATTCCTCAAATAGCAGGAGGCGTAGAAGGGGTACGCAGTGTCCAGTGTGAGGTTGGCGTTGGAACGAATTGGTATTGGTAAAGAGTGCATGGATACAACACATCACTGGCTTTCAGGTCCAGGCTGGATCACCTGTTGGTCAAAATAAGGGTCCAGCTCTGATTATGAGCAGCATAATGCTTCTGCGAGGAAAAAAATTAAATGTCTGAAAAAATATCCAAGGTATCCTCATCGCCAAGTACCGTAAAAAACAAAGGCTGGATAGTTGTCTTTGCCGGTCTTGGCATCAATCTCGCTCTCGGTGTCCTGTACACATGGAGCGTGGTAAGTAAAGGAATTCCAGATGTATGGGGATGGTCAGAGGCCGCCAAGTCGCTCCCGTACTCGGTCGCCTGTCTGGTCTTCTCACTGGTTATGGTGCCAGCAGGAAGCATGCAAGATCGAATCGGTCCTCGAACAGTTGCGAGCATTGGTGGCTTACTGGTGGGCATTGGCCTGCTGACAGTCAGCCAGACAACAACGACCCTTGGTTTTATCTTCGGCTTTGGAATCCTGGCTGGAGCCGGTATTGGCTTTGGTTATGCTTCGGCTACACCGCCTGCTGTCAAGTGGTTTCCTGCGGCTCGAACTGGCCTGATCGCTGGCATTGTCGTTTCTGGATTTGGATTGGCAAGTGTTTATGTGGCCCCACTGGTTAAAACATTAATTCAAGCCTACAGCCTCTCTACAACTCTGATGATTTTGGGTGTCGGTTTTCTTCTTATTGTTGTAGGGCTGGCCCAGTTTCTTCAGCCTCCTCCAAGGGGTTATATACCTGCTGGAACCCCACCTATGCCAGCCAACAAAAGTGCTGCCAAGATGGAGTATCACCCTAAGGAAATGCTGAAAACCTGGCAATTTTATGCTCTCTGGTTCATGTATGCCTGCGGAGCAGGGGCAGGTTTGATGATCATTTCCAAGCTTGCAAAAATAGCAGAGATTCAATCCGGCGTAAGCCTGGGCTTTGTTCTTGTCGCCATTCTGGCTGTTGGCAATGGTGGTGGCAGGATAGTTGCTGGCATTCTCTCTGATAAGATTGGTCGGAAAACAACGCTCATCAGCTGTTTCGTCCTCCAAGCGGTGATAATCCTCCTCCTGTCACAGGCAGGATCTGATAATGTTCTCGGGTCAAGCCTTGTTCTTGGAATACTTTCAGCCTTGATCGGGGCAAACTACGGCGCTAACCTTGCTCTGTTTCCGTCGATCACCAAGGATTACTATGGCATTCGGAACTTTGGTGTAAATTATGGACTGGTCTTCACAGCTTGGGGCCTGGGTGGCTTTACGCTGTCACTGCTTGCCGGGCAAGTCTATGATAGGACGCAGTCCTTTACCTTTGCGTATTACTGTTCAGCTGCTCTTCTTGTAGCAGCTGCACTGATGGCTCTGTGTCTCAAACCGGTAGAGCAGAAGCTCTAAGGGATTTCCCGAAAAATAAATTCCTCGTTTTCGGGGTAGGGGCAGGTTCCCGTGCCTGCCCGGTATGCAAGGGCGAACACGGGGATTTGCTCCTGCGGCACTTGGCATAACGGGGATAAAAAAAATAAATCAGTCCCCTTTTTCACGTTGGCGGAGTTTGGCAAGGCCGCTCTTGGAGTCAAGCAAGAGGTGCAGATCAACTCCATGTGTACGGTCTTTGCCGAGTCCGAGGTGATCTCCATGAAAAACCGGGGCGTTCCCCGTGAGCAAATTGCTCGGGCTGTACATAGTTCTTGTGGTCACTCATTTGATTGCTATGCTCTCCCGTATGGGCTATGGCGATACGGTGGCCTTTTCCGGGGGCGTGGCTAATAATCCCTGTATGGTGGAGATGCTTCAGGAGCGGCTGGGTGATATCCAAGTGCTGGTACCGGAGTTCCCGGATATTACCGGGGCCTTGGCTGCGGCTGGATAAATTATTTGGTTCTCAGGCTCCGGCTTGGGAACTGCTTCTTGTCAAGGCGCCCAAACAGTGCTTTGGTATCAGAAAAAATGTTATACGTGTCACGACAGGTTTGATCGACTGTCCTTTTTCCGTCTGGCAATCATTCTTCCGTTGCAAAAAAAATATTGACAAAGCAAAACCTTGTAATTACGCTGCGTAATATTGATCTCCAACTGTCGGCGCAATGACTATGCTGCTCTGCTGGACTTGGTACGGGATAAGGATTACGGGCGACGGGCGACTTGGCGGATGTGCTGGATGTGAAGGTGTAGAGCTACTCTTGTGTGTAGTGGAGCAGGTAACGAGACAGCAGGACTGTGTATTTACTGTAAACAAAATGGAGGGGAGTTATGTGTCCGCAAGAGAAATTAAAAGGTGACCAGCCTATAGCTATTTTATTATGTAAGCTCAGTGATTCAGATTATGAACCACAACCAGTAGCTTGGTTTGAAGACCTTTTTGTTAAACAAAATACAAGAGGTATAAATGATTATTGGAGAGATGCTTCTTTTGGAAATATAACTCTTAATGGGAGCAAAGTATTTGGCTGGCGAGATATCGGAATGACGCGACAACAGCTTTTTGACAGCGATCCAATAAAAGATGAAAATGGCAATACAATTGGAGTAACTCGCCAAGGGGCTATTAATGCGGGTGTTAATGCTTTTGACGAGGATATGTCAAAGTATAAATGCGTTATTGTGGTTTACAATATTAGTATGGGAGGTGGGCCAGGTGGTAGTTCGGGAAAAGGCATTCTGGCTAACTCAATAGTTGTTGATGAAATTCCTGGCGGCCTGAATAGTTGGGGATTCTCTTATCTTGCACATGAGATAGGTCACGCCGCATTTGGCCTCATTGATTCTTTTGATGAATCTCCTAGAACATATGATAATATACCAGGTTTGTATTGTGACCGGCATGATATTATGAGTGCCATGAGTGTAGCTAGCTTTGATCATTCTGTATCTGGTGTGAATGTAAAGGCAGGTCCACTTCTCAATACTGCTGCAATGGATATATTAGGGTGGCTTGATTATTCTGATAGGGTCGCTATATGGGATCCTTACATATCACCAGGGCCTTTTAAGCTGACATCCCTCAGTAACCCTAATTCGCCAGGATTTATTGCTTTGAAATGCGGTCGTTATTATATTGAATTTCGCACGCAGGAGGGCTGGGATACTGGTTTGGTCCATCCAACTACTGGTTTGGCCCATCCAACTGTTCTTGTTCATAGAATAGATAAGTATTTTTATAAAGGAGAGTATAAAGGTGAGGCTACTTGGGTTATCTCGCCTTCACCTGGGCCTGATAATCAATGCTGGAATCATGAAGTATTGGAAAACGAATCAATCGAGCTTAAGCAGACAATACAAAGCAAGACCAGTAACGGATCTGTTGTCACTCACCATACTTGGACTGTTAAGGTTATTAGTTTTGATAATAATGAAGCGACTATTTCTATTGACCATAAGTATAACCAAATACCATTGCCTTATGGGCCCTTATACCGAGAGCCATTATCCTTTGAGATCCCGCCTTATGATGAATTTATAGAGAGGCTAAAAGAGATTGTTCCAAAGTGGAAAGAAGAATGGTCTGTTAATGTAAAAAAGTTTCCTCTAAGAGAGGAGGTGGATAATTTATTAGACACTCTTAGTGCTGCAGACAAGATACAAGACAAGAAAAGTCGGAACTTAATAGTTGAGCAGACTTTTTCAGCACTTGAACGTACGATTTCAAAAGCAAAAAAAGGAAAGCGTGATATCACTTTTGGTAAAAAATGATATAAAACTCGCCCTTGCAATCATCGTCTGTGATTGACGGTACCTTAGCCGTAGACGGCGTCCTATTGGAAATGCAATCAGCGCAATAAGATATTACGGAGACGTTATGAATACGATGTCGGTCTTTAAAAAACTTGCATGTCTATCAGTTATTAGTTGCACTATGCCGCCAATTGCCTTTGCAATCGGTGATTATGGTCCAGACACATGTGCGGAAGGTTTTGTATGGAGGGAAGCTTGCGGCCCTACCGATCATGTTTGCGTTACCCCAGACGTTCGGAATCAGGCGCAACAAGACAATCAGTTAGCAAGTCAACGACGTAAACCTGGGGGAGGTACTTATGGACCTGACACCTGTTTACAAGGATTTGTTTGGCGTGAAGCTTGTGGTGCCCAGGATCATGTGTGCGTCCCTCCAGCTACTCGTGCGCGTGCTGCGGATGATAATCGCCATGCTGGAGAACGGCTTAAATACCCAATCTGTCAGGATTATGCGCAAGAAGCCGTCAATGCCAATCGGAGAAATATTGCGAATAACTGTGGTTTCAGCGGAGGTCGTTGGCAAGATAATTTTGACGAGCACTTTCGTTGGTGTCTTAACGTATCCAACGATGCAATCATGTCGGAAACCGCCGCACGACGCCAACAACTCAAGTCATGCATTCAGTCCACTACTTGTGCGCATTGCAACGATGGAAGCTGTCAGTGTGGAGCTGGGACACCTGACCAACTATGTGCAGGGCATGGGGGGAATAATCCTAGCATCGGATGTAGACAAATGTAAACAAGCATCCTTAACAACTGCGTACGGCATAGCCCGACCACGTAGGTCCGCTTGAGTGAAACGAAATCGGACGTGTGACCGGCATGGTCACGAACTAGCTGGTGTAAGTCCAGCCATAACCCTGAAGGAGGGAATATGTAGATGATGGCAAGGGTGCCCGAAGAAACTATCTTGATCTACCCGAGGGGGTGAGGCTTAAATATAATGTTTTATTTCGTAATATAGTATATGGTGCTTATTTTTAGAATTGATTTCCATTCCTTCCACTAAAAAATAATATCTCACCGATTGGTTAATAATCTAGTAATTGAATTAATTGTTTTACATGAAAAAACAAAACCTTGAAATCTTAGTAAGTGAAATCAACATATTGGATGATTGCTTGTGAAAATAGGCTGTTGAGAAGTTTCCTGTTTAGGAATACTTATTATCTGGCCCAATATAGCGCTTAAAGGACATCTCTGCAAATACGGTCAAAATACCGGCATCTCTTATAACGTTATGATTTGTTTATGTTTAGTCAATTAATTATATACACTTTTTATTGACCAATCGATGAGTAATATGGCAACTATTATTCGAAATATTAACGGTAGCATCACCGTGTCTGTGACCATCACTCTTGAAGGCGACATGCTTGAAATGGAAAATAGCATATTGGATGCCGTAAATGATATGGGGTCTGCGGCGACGGGCGAAGCACTTAAACGTTTCGATACGGACGGTTCACCTATCATACTGAACGGGATCAAATTAACCTCTAAAAATAAAGATAGCAAGAAATATCAAACACCTTTTGGGGTAGCAGAAATTGAGCGCCATGTTTATCAAAGCTCAAAAGGAGGTCGTATTTTTTGTCCGTTGGAAGATTCTGCACGTACAATTTTTGCGGCGACCCCTAAATTTGCACAGCAGTTATCACACAAATATTCACAAGGCAATGCAAAGTCGGTTTGTGTTGATTTAAAAGAAAATCATAATCGTTCAATCGCCAAATCAACAGTGCAGAACGTGACGGATTGGGTCGGAAGTATAGCATGCGCTCAGGAGGAAAAATGGGAATATCAGCCCCCTGCACCGGACGAGCCGATCAGCACGATTGTTTTCAGCTTGGACGGAGCGTATCTCCTGATGGCGAATGACGGTTACCGTGAAGCGATGGTTGGCAATCTTTCTTTATACGACTGCGACGGCGAACGTCGGCACACCATTTATTTAGGTGAGGCGCCGGAGTACAGAAAAGCAAATTTTAAGAAACGCTACGAAGATGAAATTACGCGCCTTAAAGCACTTTATCCCGATGCACTTTATCTTGGTATTGCCGACGGCGCTAAAGATAACTGGACATTTTTAGAGTCGCATACTCAACGTCAATTAGTAGATTTTTATCATGTCACTGAATACCTGGCCAAAGCCTCCCATGCTGTTTATCCGAAAAAAACGACAATAGCTGAACGTAAAAGATGGCTATCGGAGTGTTGCTCATTGCTTAAGCATAAGAAAAATTCAGCTCAAACCATTTTGGATGAATTAAAGGCCGTCACAGCTTCTAAATTATCTGACACTATTAAAAAAGATCTTGAGGCGACAATAACTTATTTCTCATCGATTGGTCAATAAAAAGTGTATATAATTAATTGACTAAACATAAACAAATCATAACGTTATAAGAGATGCCGGTATTTTGACCGTATTTGCAGAGATGTCCTTTAAGCGCTATATTGGGCCAGATAATAAGTATTCCTAAACAGGAAACTTCTCAACAGCCTATTTTCACAAGCAATCATCCAATATGTTGATTTCACTTACTAAGATTTCAAGGTGTTGTTTTTTCATGTAAAACAATTAATTCAATTACTAGATTATTAACCAATCGGTGAGTTATTTTTCTAATAATCTTGCAAAAAACAGAATGAATTATGCTCAGCATGTTGCTGAAAAACTACCGATTGGTTCAGGTGTTACCGAAGCCGCCTGCAAAACATTGGTTAAACAGCGACTTTGCGGGTCCGGTATGCGCTGGAAAACGAAAGGAGCCAAAGTCATATTAAGTTTACGAGCATTAGTTCAGACGACAGACAGGTGGCAACAATTTTGGGACAAGATTATTCAGTTTGGAGTCCGGTATGAAACAGAATAATACATCATGCTGAAGCCGCACCCACCCGAGGAGGGAATCACGGTGAAGGATAGCCAATGAGGGATCTGAAGGAAGCCTAAATCAAACTTGTCACTCAAACTCGGTGTGAACCTCTGGTAGGCTTCACGGAAAGGGCGAGGTACCGTCGACTACCGAAGCCCGATATCCTTCCGTATTCCGTGGGGTATAGGAGGTGGGTGGGCAATGAAAGTGCGTGATCTTACCCGGTGAAGGGCCGTCTGCATGCCGGGCCGGTTGTAACTGCGACAGCCGAGCCCTAAGCGGTGCAGTAATGTTATCGTTATGGACAGAGGGTCTTCAGATGAAGCCATAGTAGGCGTAAAATCGGTAGCCGATGAGGATGCGGTGACGTATCTGAGGGTAAAACTATCGGAAAGTGGCAGTAATGCTGGAGCCGAAGGGTGGAGCATGTTATTGAGAACCGGAATCTCGATATTGTGGTTGTTACGAGTTCAGCCAACGGAACTTTCTTTGAAGAAGAAACGTATAAATCTTCTTATAACAAAGCAAGTACGGAACGATGAAATAGCAACCCAAATGGAAAGCAAATGAGAGAAAGGGAAAAGTTTGCGAACATAAGAAGCCTTAGTTCTCACCGATTGGTTAATAATCTAGTAATTGAATTAATTGTTTTACATGAAAAAACAACACCTTGAAATCTTAGTAAGTGAAATCAACATATTGGATGATTGCTTGTGAAAATAGGCTGTTGAGAAGTTTCCTGTTTAGGAATACTTATTATCTGGCCCAATATAGCGCTTAAAGGACATCTCTGCAAATACGGTCAAAATACCGGCATCTCTTATAACGTTATGATTTGTTTATGTTTAGTCAATTAATTATATACACTTTTTATTGACCAATCGATGAGTTAGTTGTACAGTTTGTGAACAAAAGTAACATGAGGAGCCGTGTACGGACCCGTACGCACGGTTATGTGGGCAGACGGGAGCTTCGGCTCCCTCTGACCCGATATTTAACCGTTAAAGCGACATTAAACCAGGGACGGACCACGATAAAATCCCTCGCTCCAATGAACAAAACAGCAAAAATCGCCGAACAAAAAACTACAACCAACTGCAAGAAGTACCCAACAATGGTAAAAGCAAAAAAGAAACTCACGCCTGCCCAAAAACGCGCAAAGAAGAAGGCAAAGGAAGAAAGGCAGAAGAAATACATGTGGGTCTTCATGAATGGCAAGCAGGTTAGGGTAAAGCGTCCAGAAACAATAGATGGGCTTGATCCAGAAGAATTTATTAGAAATAACGCTGACCCAATTTGGCTTCATCAAAATGGAATGTGGGAATATATGGAGCAAGAACAAGGTGAAGAAATGAAACCATTTATTTATAACTACTGTGGCCGGTGGAAAAACAGCGAAGGGAATGTGCTGATCATTGAACCAGTGAATGACAGCCAGGTACATGTCACCTATATAAGGGCTGGTGAGGATAGGCCTCTGTTGCGTCCATGGCTCGATAATCTTCCCGCTGCAAAAATGATTGGGGGTTGTGATCCAGAAGATTGGGAGGCATCATTCAATATTGAGCTTTCAAAGCCGGGTGACGGTTTTTGTTTGAGCTTGGATTTTAACTTCGAAGACGGGGATTACAACACAGTTGCTCCGTCGATAATTCGCTATGAAAAAGATAGCCACTTCGACAAATACTCTTATTTATTTGGTAAGTTAAGACCATATATCAAACAGAATAGTGATGGTGCTAACGAATAAGGTGAGATTGCGAAAAAGCTCAAGGCCTTTGAGACCAAGAATCAGGGGAGTTGGCAAGGTTGTAAAAAAATGGGGTAATCAAAATGTTTAGTGATTTTAAAAAGAAAGCTGATTTAGAGCGTATCGGTTATAAAATTAAAGAAAAGAAACTGTCTCTTCCGGAGCATCAGCAGATCAGTGATTCTGCCTACGAGAATATCCAGGGATTTGTCAAATTATTTTATAGTAATGAAGAGGCCGTCAAAGCCTTGGTCCTGACACCTATCATCGTTAATGTAATTAAGCAATTACATGAAAAATACAGTGTGTTGTATGAAGAATATATTGAGGTTGATGAGGATTTAAAAGGGCGATGTGATCTGATCGTTTCCAAAGTCGAAGATGATGATACAAATGATACGCTCGGCGATTACCCTCTTGTCGTGATTGAGGCAAAAAAAAAGACGGTGGAAGAAGCGTTAAGTCAATGTGCGGCTGAATTAGTGGCGTTGCATAAACTCGGAAAACATGTCCAGTACGGCGTCATTTCAACAGGGGACGACTGGATGTTTCTGGAGATTTTTCCAGAGCAGCAACTGGTTTATCAGCATTATTGCAAATTCTATCTTCCCGATATTCGTCGTGTGGCGGATATTTTGTTAAGTATACTGACGGTATGATGCATCCAGCACGGAAAGAATCGTCAAATCTGATAAGGAGAAGGTTATGGGCACAAGTCGAAAAAGTTGTGGTCGGTTAAAATGGAACGCAGTATCGGTACGGGACGCCCAGTATTTTGATGAGCAGGAACTTTCATCACCAACGTCGCAGGCGCCTGGATTTCTTAAGCATCTTCCTAGGCTTAGTGAGACGTACGAACCGGTGCAGCCTGTTACCAAGAAGCTCAAAAAACTCATAGATGAACACGCTTACGCCGGAGCCTTCCAGAGTGCAATCACGACGGTAAGCCAGCAACGGATACCCGAACTTGATCGGATACATAATTCTCTACCAGTTCTATTTTTACATCGACGTGTTGGTGACTTGGATGCCCGGACTGCGAGTCTGGGAATGGCAGGATGGTATCTACCACGAGCGTACGGACTACCTTCGCATCACACAGTTCTACTATTACTTTAATCAGTCTGAACTCGTTGCTCTGCAAAGTCCCATCGACCCCGATAACGGTGCGATTCTGACACCTTGCCCTTTTAATCCAGGTGACTGAGCAAATTTTCCTCTATCTCCCGCCAAAGCTCAGCATAGGTTTGCCCGGCCTTTGAGTCGGGCCGATATGCCGGGACCGGCTGACGATATATCCCCATCTTTTCAATATCCGTTACATAGGGGATAAAGGTATTGAGAATGCGCTTTCTTCCCTTGAAATGTTGCATCGTATCTTGGTGGATCGTCTTCTTTTGCTCAACCATTGAAAAGACAACAAAGAGCTTGCGCCGATCAATTCCGCTTTCTTTGAAAAATTCCAAAAGCTTGGTAAAGGAAAGCATGGACAGGGTCGTGGGGATGAACGGGATCAGAATCATATCTGCTGCGTAGAAGATATTTTCCGAAAGCAGGGTGATGTTGGGCGGACAATCAAGAAAGACATGTCGGTATTCAGCTGTCAACGGGTCAAGAACCCGCTCCAGGCGCTTTCTCGACTTCTTCATATGGTTGAGAGCAATATCCAGATTGCGATAGGAAAAATCCGCTGGCAGGATATCCAGGTGTTCGTAATCTGTCCCACGAATGCTCCGTTCCAGACTGTTGCCGCCCTCAAGAAAATGATCCGCAGAAAACTTTTTCTTCGACTTTACTCGGAAATAATAGCTGGATGATCCTTGAGGATCAAGGTCACAGAGCAGGGTGTTATTGCCGGTCGCAGCCGACATATAGGAGAGATTAACAGAGGTGGCGGTCTTGCCGACCCCGCCTTTGATATTATAAACAGCAATAATTGCCATGGGAGCTCCTCAAACAGTGGGGAAGGAAAAGGTTATTGGCTCGGCTTCTGCGCTGATGAAAATAATTTTTCATATAAGGAGATATTCTCCTGAGAAGAAAAGCTGTGAAAAGTAGCCTCGAATTCAGCGCGGACCTGTTGCTGCTCATGATAGAGGTTGGTCAGCAGACCACCGATGGCTGCCCCCATTTTTTTCGCCTTGCCAGACCCCGGTTTGAGACCGGCAAGATAGCTATTGAGCATGTCCTGCTGCACAGAAAGATCGTTAAACAGCCCGAGATTATTCTGGAGCTCCTTGAGCTGCTTAATCAAGCGCTT
The DNA here is from genome assembly GCA_942492895.1 of Candidatus Electrothrix laxa. Taxonomy (GTDB): domain Bacteria; phylum Desulfobacterota; class Desulfobulbia; order Desulfobulbales; family Desulfobulbaceae; genus Electrothrix; species Electrothrix laxa. Next base: position 1,302,984 of record OW818652.1, on the reverse strand, counting down.
CATTTCCTTTGCAGGATAGAGGGAGTTGAAAAATTCCAGGCAATAGCGCAACTTCTTTCCTTGGATGCGGAGGCGATGTAAACTTTCATCCGGTGAGTCCGCAGTAATGGCTCGACCATCGCGCAGAACCCGTTCAAAGCGTTTGCAGATGATCTTGTTGGCCAGCTTGCCGATGGCAGGTGTTTTCTTGGCGACCTCGGTTTTCTTCTTTTGCCGGAGATATTTTCCCCAGTCCTTAATGATGGTCTTGTACTGCGAGGATTGCAGGCCCTGAACCAGTTTTTCCTGTTCCTTTTTTCGCTGCTCTGCCAGATCCTCAAAAAAATAGTGGAGCCCCTTTTGTAGATGGTCCGGCAACTTGGATTTGTAGTCTTCCTCCATGAGGAGATACACATCAAGATCACGAACCGGACCGGTGATTTTGCCGAGAAAACGAAATTCTTCTTTAAAGCGAGCACTGATCTTCGGTTCCAGCACCTTTTTGATCATGTCCAGCCCAGAGCGGGTTCGGCGGATCGCCACCCGGAAATCGTGAAGAAACTCGCTGTCCAGATCATCAAGAATCCCCTGTTCATTTTCCCGCATGGTGCCTAAAAGGTCACGATAGATGGTTTTTGCTGCTACTAGGGGAGCCATATCCGGCTTCAGAGCGACCGAGAATTTCGAGCTGTAATCCTGGGGAGTACGTCCCTTGGCTGCCAGAGCAGTTTTCAGATCCTGTTCTCTGGTGCAGGGCAGGGGAGTGCCGAATTCTTCCAGCTCCCGCTCCAGTCGCTGAAACCATTTTTCGTAGCCGCGCACCTCGTGCAGCTGGACAGAGCAGATTGGCTGATCGATCTCTCCGTTTTCTACCCTCAGTTCGGAGAGGACAACCGTAGCAACGGTTTTTTCATCTTTATTCAGGATACGGAGCTGCCGTGTTGTTTGGGAAAAGCTGCTTTGCAGAAGTAGGGTTCGCATCTCCAAAACAGGGGCGAGTTGTTGTTTCAGGGCTGAGTCGGGTAAGTGCTGGGAAAATCCCGGCGCTTCCCCGGAGATCGATAAGGCAGGGACAAGCTCACGCCCTATCAGATCAGCCAGAGAGAGCCTGTCGTTCTGCTCAAAGCAAAGAAAACCCTTGGCGTAGAGACGCCAGTCAAAGCTGTCGTAAAAATTCAGGGAAGTGGTTTGCGGAAGAGCGTCCTGGACAGTATATTTTTTTTCCAGTTCATCCGCCAGCTCCTGAAGAGCGGAAGAATCAGGGAGTTGCCTGGAAAGCCGTGCAAGAGGTTTCATGAAAGGAATCCTGTTCTGTGGTTTCAAAGTGCCGAAGCAGGGGGAGATGTGTCCAGCATGGTAAAGAACAGGTTGGATTATAAAGGGAAAGCAGGGGGGAAGGCAAGGGAAACCTGGAGAATGTTTTTTTCTTCCTCTACCCGCCAATGGCGGAAGAGCTATCCGTTGCCTGGGATCCTGAGGGCCTTGCTTTATTCGTCCCTGACAACGGAACAGGTTCATCTGTCATTTCAGCTTATTGATACGATCAGTTTTTCCTGATCTTTTTGTAGAGGATACAGGGTGATGGGATGAGGCGCAGGCCCAAATATTTTTTTCCCATCCGTGTCGTAGGTTGACTTGTTGACACTGCAACACTGTACGGTATTGGTTCCCGGAACCGGGTCTAATCGGCGATGACCTAAATGGGTACAGCGATTGCGAAATGCGCGATACTTTCCATCCTCTCCATAAACAACAAGCACTCGTTCGGGAAGGTGTTTACCCTCGCATCGTATGGCACCGCCACGTTTTTTTAGTTCCGCAGCCTTGTCCAAATCCACCGTCAGCTTTCCGTCTGTATACTTCCAGCAATTGCTTGTTTCAGGTTCGGTAGTTGCCGATATACCCAGCAAGCGCTGAAAAAAATTTCTTTTGAGAAATTGTATTTCCATGCCTTCTTCCTCCGTAGAGTAGATTTTTTTGATTTTGTGTCAAAACCTTGCGGTCAACTCTTTTAAGGCCTTGGCGATTTCTTCCCAGGAGTCCTCAATGCCTTTTTGAGTGTTTTTCCACGCCTTTTTGCTACCATCCCTTTTCTTTTTTTTAACCAGCTTGTTTGTTGTGCTCTTGAGATTCTCGATGGTTTCCATAAGGCGTTCCAGCTCAGCCTTGATTTCTTCAAGGCGGGTTCCTTCCAACCATCGCGGGGAGAGGCAGTCCTCCCGCCAGCAACAGCCGGTCTGGCTGCAGGAATCCGTTGCGGTCAGAAAGCAGGGGAGGTTGCCCTCTGCAATCTGGATGGCGTGAATCAAATCTTCTTTCTTCAGATGAATACTGTCACAGTCTAGTTCGAGCATTTCTGCCTTTTCTCTGATTTTTTCGATCTGCATCATATTCTTTCGGTTTTTCGATTAAAAATAAAAAGTATAGGCCTGTTTGTGTTAATGGAGGTGAAAAAATGAGCAGTAATTTCAGAAGACCGTTCATTCTGTCCAGAGTCGTTCATGGGTACAGGTTGCAGGTTGTACGATTTTGTATTTTATGTTACCTTCTCTCGGCAATATTATTGCCTCGGGTTGATGAATCAAAGATACTCCAAATTCTCCAATACGCAAGCAATAGACAGATCACTCGACAGTCCACTCCGCCGTACTCGTTTTTTTTGCGAGGCTCGCTTACTTCTCTTAGCTAGGTCATGACTCATCCGACAGAACTTAATGACAAAAGAGACCTTTTCCTCTATACTGCGCCCTTTATATTTTGTACCACAGAATTAAAAAAGAATGTGCAGGAGTTCAAGGAGCACAAATCTCGAAGGACGGAGTGAGAAAGGATGTCTGAAGTTTTTATATTCGGTGTCAGCGGTGAAGAGCTGCCCAAGGAGCAGCTGCGAAAGATTGCAACATGCAGTGCGGTTGTGGTTTCATCCCGGCATCAGGCTTTGCTTAAGGACATGGAGATCCATCAGATTCCCATTGCTCCTGTGGAAGAGATGGTCTTTGAACTGGCCGTGGCCCTGAACCAAGGTGATGTCGCCATCCTAGCCTCCGGTGATCCGCTTTTTTTTGGTATCGGTCGCACCCTGTTGGAACGTTTCGGTCCTGAACGGATTCATATTCATCCAGCCCTGTCTGCTGTGCAGCTGGCTTGCACCCGTTTCAAGCTGCCCTGGGATGACCTGCCCCTGATCAGCCTGCACGGCCGTTCCCCCGGCGATATCGCCGGAAGAATTTTAAAAAATCCCAGAGTGATGCTCTTCACAGACCATCGTAACACCCCAGATCGTATTGCTCAGGAGTTGCTTGCGGTTTTGGAGGAACATCATGACTCTGCCAGGATAAAGAGCATACGGGTACGGATCGCAGAAAACCTCGGACTCAAGGATGAGCGCCTGTGCAGCGGCACTCTGGCAGATGTTGCCAAACAGAAATTCTTTCCGCTTAATATGATGCTGATTGAACAGAAGCGGGGAGGGGGGGAAGAGGCGTCAGTTAAAGATCGCGAAGCTGAGTTTGTTTTCGGGCTTGAGGAAGACGAGATTGAGCATTCACGGGGCCTGATCACCAAGGATGAGATTCGAGCTGTAATTCTGCACCGTCTACGCTTGCCTCGGACCGGTGTTTTTTGGGATGTGGGTGGGGGCTCTGGTTCTGTTTCTGTGGAGGCGGCTCGACTCTGTCCAGATCTGACCATCTATATTATTGAGCAGAAAGAAGAAGGACAGGAGAATATCCGGGCCAATATTCTTCGCTACAACCTCTATAATATCAAGTTAATTTGCGGGCTGGCCCCAGAGGCTCTTGTCGGCCTGCCTGATCCTGATCGGGTCTTTATAGGCGGCAGCAAAGGGTTACTGGCTGAAATTATTCCTTCCTGTGCTAAACGGTTGACCGCTACAGGCAGGATGGTCGCCAGTGCGGTGCTGAAGAATACCGCCGAGCAGGCTCCCTTGCTGATGTCTGCTAACGGCCTGGAAGTCGATTCACGCACCGTGGCTGTCACCCGCGAAGAAATACGCTATACCAATTATGGGGAGCCGGGTATCCTGCTGAATCCCATTACCATCATTACCGGAAGAAAATGAAACAAGGAAAACAGCAGGGGCGACTTTATCTTGTTGGCGTCGGGCCGGGAGATCCGGAGCTCATGACCTGCAAGTCCGTGCGGGTTCTTGAGCGGACTAAGGTCTGGGTGGTGCCCAAGGCAAGGAAAAACGGGGCCAGTTCTGCCCTGCATATTGCCTCGGCTATGATCAGCACTGCCAGTAAGGATGTCCTGGAAGTTCGCTTCCCGATGAAAAAGATCCACCTGGAGCAGGAGCATGATCCAGAGGTGCAGCAGGGATGGCAGGAAGCAGCCAGAATCGTGTTAGAGCGCCTTGATCAGGGCGAGGATGTGGCCTTTCCTACTCTAGGGGATCCTGGCCTTTACTCCACCTCCTTTTATTTGCTGAATACTCTTCAGGAGATGCTTCTGAAGTCATGCCGGGAATCGTGCCGGGAATTACCGGTGACGATTATTCCCGGTATCACTGCGATGGCAGCCTGTTCAGCCCAGCTTCATGCCCCCTTGGGCCTGGGTAATGATGTGCTTTCCGTGGTGCCTGCCGCCTTTGATGATGCGCGTTTGCGCGATATTCTTTTGACCGCTGATGCGATTGTCTTGATGAAGGTTTTTCGCCGTTTACCAGCGGTGATTGAGCTGCTGGACGAGTTAGGTCTGACCGATAAGGCGGTACTGCTGGAGCGCTGCGGCATGGACGGCCAGCGCATTTATACGGATATTCGGGAAGCAGCAGATAAGGAGCTCCATTATTTTTCTACTTTGCTGATCCGCAAAAAACAAATAAGCAAGGCTGTATAATGCGTGTAATGAGCACACCGGTTGTTTTTCTCGGGGCTGGCCCCGGCGATCCCGAACTGATCACCCTCAAGGGGAGGCGTCTGCTGGATGAGGCGGATGTTATTGTCTATGCAGGTAGCTTGGTCAATCCGGCCCTGCTGGATAAGGTGCAGGCGGAGATTCATGATTCCGCTGGCATGACCCTGGATGAGGTGCTTGCCGTGTTGATTGCGACTTCGCGGGAAGGCAAAAAGGCTGTGCGTCTCCATACCGGTGATCCGGCAATTTACGGAGCTATCCGGGAACAGATGCAACGCTTGGATACGGAGAATATTCCCTATGAGGTGGTGCCCGGTGTCAGCTCGGCTTTGGCTGCTGCTGCTGCTCTTCAGGCGGAACTCACTGTGCCTGAAGTCACCCAGACCGTGATATTTACCCGGCAGGCAGGTCGTACTCCCGTGCCAGAGCAGGAATCCCTGCGTAAGCTTGCCGCTATCCAGGCTTCCATGTGTATCTTTCTCTCGATTTCCATGATGGATAAGGTGGTGGGTGAGCTGACAGGAGGCGGATACCCGAAAGATACTCCCATCGCAGTGGTGGAAAAAGCCTCTTGGCCGGATCAGCATATTGTGCGGGGGACCCTGGCTGATATTGCCGATAAGATCAAGGTGTCAGCAATCCGCAAGACCGCCATGATCGTGGTGGGCCGGGCTTTATCCGATGACCCTACAGCCGCCTCCAAGCTTTATGATGCGGGCTTCAGTCATGAATATCGGAGCAGTAGTACGTAGGATTCTTCCCCCGCGCAAGGAGTCTGTAGTTCTTTCTCTCCCTGCCCACCGTTAAAACAGGTGGGCAAGGTGCAGGTGCCCCAGAATAACTTTTTACAGCCAATCGTTGGTAGTAACAGCAAAAGCCAATGCCTTTTGACCAACCGGAAGAGTTGAAACCACCTTCATGGTGACCGTGTTGATTTTCAGGATATTTTGGTCCTCTACGTTAATAACGTACAGATATTTTCCGTCATCGGTAATATAGGAACTATGGGCTATTTTCTTTCCTGAACCGGCTTCAATATTTTCAATAACTTCCTCTGACTGCGTATCAATAACTGATATGATGTTGTCTTGATGAGGGATAATGAATGCCTTCTGATTATCTTTTGAAAAGACAGAATGACCTGCTCCGTTGCCAACAGTAAGCGTTTTTTTGACTTCCAGGTTAACTGTATCAACAAGAGATACGCTGTACCCTCCTTCATTGCAAAAATAAAAGGTCTTTCCATTCCGGGTAAGTCCTCCGTGATGGCCGAAGCCAGTCTCGTCTGGTAAAAGAGGAATGGGGATATCCTTAATAATAGTATCCTGTTCAGTATCAATAACAGTAAGCGAAGTTCCGGTAGTCGTATTTTGATTCACGGCGTACATAATCTTATCATTGGCACTTGGCACGAGATCATGATTTGAGCCGGGCATAGAAATCTCGGCTGCGACGGCAAAATTACCCAAATCAGCATCTATTTTAACAATACGATTATCAATATTATTTTGAACATAAAGATAAGCGCCATCTTTTGACCAATGGGGATGCTTCATTGGTTTTTCTGAAAATTCCCCTGTAGGAGGGTCAGCGATCTGGAGTGTCGATACAGTATCTGTGGCGACATCCACAAAAGACACCATGAGCGCATTTTTATAGGAAACCGCAATGGTTTTTCCGTCAGGAGAAAGGGCAAGCTGAAAAGAAATTGCTTCCAAGGGGATCTCTCCGCTCACCTCAAGTGTTTCCGTGTCAATTACGGAGAGATACTCAGAATCTCTATTGTTCACATACGCTTTCCCACCTGCGAAAACAATGGCATGCGGAGTATTGCCCGTAGGGATCTCCGTGATAATTTCCTCCGTATCCAGGTTAACTACCGTGACATTATGATCCCCCTCATTCGCTGCATACATCAATGTTGCAGACTCTGCGGTGCTGACAATTACAGAACACAGCATAACTACATAAAACAAAGTACCTTTCATCAATTTCACCATGCTTCATCTCCTCCCTAATGATTACGATTTAAATTGAACGACCAGATAGAACATTCGGATAAATAAATATCCACTTATTTATCCTAGCCTTTCCAAGATGTTCTAAGAAAACATGTCAAAATTGAAAAGTCAACAAAATACGACAACGTAGTACATGGTGAAATTATCCGAAACTATAGGCCATTTGCAAAAGGCCATTTGTAAAATTTAGTGCAAAACTTAGTTTTGCAATCCTATCGAATTCGTTAGATCAGTAAGTTGCGAGGCGAATTTTTTAGATTTGCAGGAGGTCTGATTTTTGAGTACTGTGAAAAACAGATGAAGATTGTTGGATTATTTCATCTTCTCTTCATCTTCTTTCTTGTAAGCTAAAAGAAAATCAGATGTGTAAGACCACCGACTCATCTAAGAATCCTCATACTCACAAGGAGAATACAATGAATGATCAGACTGCTTATGCAAAATCGTTTGTTGCCAGAAGTTTCAAGAAAAATATTTTTATTCTTTCAGCGCTGATGCTGGGATGTTCATTCTTTGCTGGACCAGTGCAGGCCAGTGGGGATGAGCGCTATGAACGCTCTGAATATGAAAGGGGTGAGCGGTACAGGGAAGAAAGTAAACTCTACGGCGTGATAGAAAAAATGCCGGAAAGCGGTTATAACGGAACGTGGATCATTAACGGAAAAACAGTGTTAGTTTCCGATCGAACAAGAATAAAAGAAAAATATGACCGTGCCGCTCTTGGGCGATATGTTGAAGTAGAGGGGGTACGTGACGGTGACAGTTTCACGGCCTATGAAATCGAGGTGGAGAGAAGCCGAGAGTCTCGTCCTGATGACCGTCGGGGCAGCTCTAAATTTTACGGGACCGTGGAAACATTGCCGCAAGCCGGACTGAATGGTGTATGGAAAATAGATGCTCGAGAAGTTGTGGTTACCCGCAACACCAGGATAAAAGAGGAATACGGTAAGCTGAAAATCGGTTCCTCTGTTGAAGTGGAAGGACGTCTTATTGATAACACCTTTACCGCAGATGAGATTGAAGTAAAACGCGGACGGCGTTAGAGCATATTTTGGTATGCGCGAGTCGACTGTTGAGGAAACCGACAAAAAATAAAACCCCCGTTTTCAGGTGCGGAATTGTAGGGGCAGACCTGCGTGTCTGCCCGGCATAAAAGGGCGAACACATAGGTTTGCCCCTACGGCACTCGAAATAATGGGTGAATATTTCTTGTTGAATTCCTTATGAACTACCTCGTCCCTTGGAAACGGGATGGTGATGGGGAATGGGGCAGTTTAATTTTTGAGTATATTGCTGGCTCCGAGCTGTAAAGCGGGTTTTCAGCCCGGAGCCTTGTAAAAAAAGGAAAATAGCGCATGCAGGATCTTCGTGCTAATCAGTCAGCTCAACCCTCTCCAAAGACTTCTCTTATTCAGAGCAATTCTGACAAGAGGAAGAAAAAATATACACCCGCTTGTCTGGTTCTCCTCTGTTTCGTTGCCTGCCTTGCAGGCTGCCGACACAGGGTCCAGGAGAATCCACAGCCGGAGCCTATACCGCCAAAAAAATACAGTATCGAAGCAACAGACCAGGAAGGCAACCGACCACCGCAATGGTGGCTCTCGCTGAATGACGCTGAGTTGACTCGATATATTGAGGCTGCCCTGGACGGCAATTTTACCCTTAAAGAAGGGATTGCCCGCCTGAAACAGGTAGGTCTTGCTGCCAAACAGGCAGGTGCGGATCGATATCCTTCCGTGGATGCAGGAATTCGGGGGGGGACGGATCTGGATGACGGTAATCTCGATTTTTCCGAGAGGATCGGTGTTACCTTTTCCTGGGAAGCGGATCTTTGGGGCAGGTTGGCCGCCGCAACCCAGGCCGCCTCTCTTGATGCCCAGGCGGAAAAAGAAGCCCTTGCCGAATTTTCGTTGGCGCTGAGTATTGAAGTTGCTGCAACCTATTACGAACTCATTGAACAGGCGCTTCTTCTGGACCTCCTTCAGCGCCAGATTGCTACCAACACAACGGGCCGCGATCTGATTACGCTTCGTTTTGCCAACGGGGCTGTTTCTTCAGCTGATGTTCTTCAGCAGGAAGAATTACTGGCCTCAGTGAATGCCCAATTGCCCCCGATTCAAGCCCGCCTTGCTCTTCTCCGCAATCGTCTGCATGTTCTCCTCGGTCGTATGCCGAACAGCAAAGCGCTGCCTGTGGTCAAAGGCCTACCCGAACTTCCTCCCTTGCCTGCTCTTGGTATTCCGGCGGATCTTTTGCTTAATCGCCCGGATTTGCGTAAGCTGCGACAGGAGGTGGCAGCTGCGGATTATCGAGTTGCCCAGGCCGTAGCTGAACGGCTGCCCAGTCTGAAATTGGGTGGATCAGCAGGACTGAGTAGCGGTGATTTTCTTCTTTCTATCTTTGCCGAAGCCTTGGCTCCTCTTGTGGATTGGGATCAGAAAAAAAACGAGGTGGAGCGCCAAAAAGCCAAGGTTGAGGAAAAAATGGCTGCCTGGTCCCAAGCCTACCTTGAGGCTGTGGAAGAGGTGGAAAACAGCCTGCGTCAAGAACAGCAGCAGGGAAAACTGCTTAGAGCCCTTGAAAAACAGCTTCGGGTGGCAGAGTCCCTTCTTGACCAGACCCGCAATCGCTATTTGCACGGGGTAAGCGATTATCTGCCTGTGCTTTCGGCCCTGGTTTCTGTCCAGAATCTGGAGCGATCCCTTATCCGACAACAGCGGGTCCAGCTCAGCTATCGTCTCCAATTGTATCATGCCCTGGGCGGCAGTCCGTTCCAACCTCTTTCTTCTCAATCTTTGCCATAGTCCTTGCTATACTCCATGAAAGTTTTTCTGAAAGCAGTCTTGTCGCTGCTGATCCTTGCCGCAGCGGCTGGCGCAGCCTGGTATTTTTATACGAATACGTCCCGGCCCAGAAAGGCGCGGCCCAAACGAGCCATTCCGCTGGTCCAAACTATTGCGGTCCAGCAAGGTACGGAGCCTGTAGTTTTTGAGACCTCGGGGACCGTTATTTCGGCGAGAAAACTTGTTCTGCGGAGCGAGGTTGAAGGTCGGATTCTGGAGCAGAATATAAAGCTGGTTCCGGGTGGGATCATCAATAAGGATGAGTTGCTCATTCGCCTTGATGCCCGAGATTATCGCTTCCAGGTTCGTGAGCGACAGGCCGAGCTGGCCACCGCAAAATATGAGCTTGCGTTGGAGCAGGGCAAGCAAACGATTGCCCGCCAGGAATGGCGGATTCTGGGCAAGGAAATGAGCAAGGCCGAGGCCAACCGGGATTTGGCCCTGCGTAAACCGCATCTTCGCCATGTGCAGGCACAGATTGCCGCCGCAAAAGCGCGTTTGGAGGCCGCAGAACTGGCTGAAAAACGGACAACCATCCGGGCTCCTTTTTCCGGCATTGTCCTGGATGAGGAGGTGGAGCAGGGGCAGTTTGTCGGGAGGCAGTCTGCCATTGCCACCCTTGCGGCTACTGATTCCTTTTGGGTGCAGGTCGCTGTGCCCTTGTTTCTGCTGGAGCGCATGCAGTTTCCAGATCAGGCGGGGCAACAGGGCAGTAAGGTGCAGATTATGTTAGAGAGAGGGCAGGGGAGGCCGTCCGTGGTTCGGCAGGGGACAGTGTTTAAGCTGCTGGCTGATCTTGATCCCAAAGGACGAATGGCCCGGTTGCTTGTTAACCTGCCTGATCCGCTTTGCCTTGGGGGCGAGGATGCGACAGAGAAGGCAGCAGAGAAGGTTGAGGGCTCCTGTGAACCAGAGGAAAAAATTCTCTTGGGCAGCTTTGTCCGAGTGCGGATTGAGGCCGGGCAGTTGGACAAGGTCTTTGTTCTGCCGGAAAAGGCTTTGCGCGAGGGCAACCGCCTTTGGCTGGTTAATGGAGACGGTGTGTTTTCCTTCAGAGAGGCACGGGTGCTCTGGCGGCGGGTGGACGAGGTCCTGGTGGATGCGGAGATCGCTGCGGACGAGCGGGTGATTACCAGCCGCTTGCAGTCGCCGGTTCCGGGCATGAAGGTGCGGGAGGAGTCGGAGATGCCGAGTTATCGGGAATGAGGTGTCGTTTCAGACGAACGAATATAAGAGTTGTGAAAGGTTTCTCACGGCGTAATATTAAATACATACGGCAATGGTTCCTTTTCTGGGATCAAAGCGGAGCAATTGGGCAACAGGCTGTTGCCCAATTGGAAAGCGGCCTCTGTGTTTGGCAACGGAAGGCCTTGCCTTTTTGACAGAACCATGATTTCCTGTAACGATACTTTCAGAGCTAATCCAAACTTTTAAAAGGAGTCCTATGATGGGTGATATAACAATCCGTATCCCTCAGAAAATTCATATCGAGTATACCCTGAAAAGCAAGCAGATGACTAAGCGTATTCTCGACCTACTGAACACCTTGGTTTTACGGGATGAAAGTCCGGGCAGGAAGGCGGTTGACAACAGCTGTCAGATAATGCCATCGGATGAGCCACGGCGTTTAGGAGATCTCGCCTTGAAACTTTTCGGAATTGAGGACGGAGTTGAATTGGAGCTGCCTCGGCAGACGCCGCATCAACCCTTGGAGTTGGGCGAATGATTCTTCTTGATACCAACGTGGTTTCTGAGGTGATGCGTCCTCAACCCTCAGAGAAGGTTTTGCATTGGCTGAATCAGCAGGATGCCAGTGCCTTGTTTCTTTCCAGTATTACCATAGCGGAGATTTGTTACGGACTGCGCGTTCTGCCGGTCGGGCAACGTCGGCAAGTACTTGAGGAACGCTTTGAGCAATTTGTTGCTCAAGGTTTTTCGGGGCGTATTATCGTATTTGATGAACCGGCAGCACGTATCTATGCTGAAGTTATGGGTCGGTGTAAAGAAAAAGGTCGCCCCATGAGTCTCCCTGACGGGCAGATCGCTGCTATTGCTCAAGTCAATGACTTGGCTTTAGCAACCCGCAATATTCGCGACTTTGAAACATGCGAAATTGAGTTGATCAATCCTTTTATGTCGTAGCAAGGCAAGCCGCAACAGTTGCTGACAACCTAAAATATGCAATCCCCATCCTCCCAACCCTCCGGCCTCATAGCCTGGATGGCAGGCAACCACGTTGCCGCCAACCTCCTTATGTTTCTCCTTGTTATCGGCGGCCTGATTGCAGCCAACAGGATAACCAAGGAGGTTTTCCCTAGCTACGACCTGGATATTGTCAATATCTCCATGAGCTACCCCGGAGCCAGTCCGGAAGAGGTGGAGCAGGGGATTATTCTGGCGATGGAAGAGGAGATCCGCAGCCTAGAGAACATTGAGCGGGTGACCTCGACAGCCAATGAAGGGCGGGCCTCGGTACGGGTCGAGCTGCTCTCCGGCGTTAATCCGGACAAGTCCCTTCAGGAGATCAAGAACGGGATTGATCGGATTACCTCATTTCCTGATGATGTGGAGCGCCCGACAGTCAATTTGGTGAGCAGACGTCGTGAAGTCCTCCGGTTAGCCCTATACGGCGACCTCGACGAACACAGTCTGTTTGGGCTGGCTGAAACGGTGCGCGAAGACTTAATCAGGCTGCCGCAGATCAATCAAGTGGAGCTGGGCGGAACCCGTGCTCCGGAGCTGGCCATTGAAGTGCCGCAACATGTCCTGCGAGCTCATAACCTGACCTTGGAGGAAGTGGCAGACACCGTGCGCAAGGCAGCCGTGGATATTCCAGCTGGCGGAATCAAAACCCAAGGCGGCGAAATCCTGCTGCGCACCAGCGAGCGGCGAGAAACAGCCCTTGAGTTCAGCAACCTGAAGGTGATCAGTCAACAGGATGGCACAGAAGTACCGCTGAGCAGTATCGCAACTCTTCGGGAAGGTTTTGCCGAGAGCGATCGCGAGGCCTGGTATAACGGTAAGCGGGCCGTTACGCTCTCCGTCTACCGCACTGGCGAACAGACGCCGATTGAGATCTCGGAGGCTGTCCATGCCTATATGGGTGAATTGGCCCCGACCCTGCCCACCGAGGTGCAGCTCACGGCCTCTCGGGACCGATCTGAGATGTATAAGGATCGCCTGGATTTACTGCTGCGCAACGGTGCTCTCGGCTTGCTCCTAGTCATGGTCACTTTGGGGCTTTTTCTGGAACCCAGGCTGGCCTTCTGGGTGTCTATGGGGATTCCCATTTCTATTATAGGCTCCATCCTTATCCTCTATTTTGTCGGCGGCAGTATCAATATGATCTCCCTGTTCGCCTTTATCATCACCTTGGGCATTGTGGTGGATGATGCGGTTGTCGTGGGTGAAAATATCTACCATAAGCGAGAGGAAGGCTTGGTCCCGTACCGCGCTGCGTTCACCGGGGTGATAGACATGTCTGCTCCGGTTCTGATTGCTGTGGCCACCAATATCATCGCCTTTCTGCCGCTACTTTTTGTCTCCGGCTCCACAGGACGTTTTTTTTCTGTGCTGCCGGAGGTGGTCATCTCGGTTTTTCTGCTCTCCCTGGTTGAGTGTCTCTACATCCTGCCAGCCCATCTCAATTATCCCAAGCAGGAGAAGAGTAACAGGTTGTTGCTGTTGCTCGGTAAAATCCCGATTTTTTGCGATCGCCTGTTGGATCGCTTTATCAATGGTCCCTTTACTTGGCTGCTTCGCCTGAGTTTGTCAGGACGCTATGTGGTTGCGGCCTTGGCCTTGGGGGTGCTGATTGTCGGTTATGCCTATTGGGATAGCGGACACATTAATTTTTCCTTTCGCCCGAGAATCCAGACCGATTCCATTGATGCCGAGATTGAGCTCCCCTACGGCGTGAGTATGGATGAGGTAAAGCAAGTGGTTCGCCAGATAGAGCAGGGCGGGATACGGGCTTTAGAGAAGAGCGGTGGTCAGTCGATCATGGTCGGGATGCGGACAGATATCGGCAAGCGCGGGAGTAATGCTGCTGAGGTCTCCATCACCCTGGTTCCGCAGAATGAGCGTAAAATAACCACTCGGGATTTCAGCACGGTCTGGCGCAAAGAGGTGGGCGAGATTGCTGGCTTGGAAAAGCTTTTCTTTGATTTTTTGGTGGGGCCGGGTGGGGCAGCTGCTATTAATATTGAGCTGAGTCATCCTGATCCGACGACCTTGGAACTGGCTGCTGCTGATCTGGCCGAGGCGATTTCTCGTTACGAAGGGGTGACTGATATTAATGACGGATTTGCCCAGGGTAAGCCTCAGTACGACTTCAAGATGCTGCCCGAAGGCCGGGCCGCCGGACTGACAGCCAGAGATCTGGGGCGGCAGGTTCGCCATGCCTTTTACGGCACGGAAGTTCTGCGTCAGCAGCGAGGGCGCAACGAGGTCAAGGTGGTGGTCCGTCTGCCCGAGGACGAACGCAATTCGCTTCTTCATCTGGAAAAACTGCTTCTGCGCACGCCGGACGGCGGCGAGATGCCTCTCAACCGGGCTGCCAGGATTATTCAGGGCCGGGCCTACACCCAAATTGAGCGGGTGGATGGTCGGCGGGTTCTGGATGTCACTGCCAATGTGGTTGCGGGCAAGGCCAATGAAAATAAGATTCTTGCGGCCCTGAAAAAGGATTTCCTGCCTGAGCTGGTTGCCCGCTACAATGGCCTGAGTTATTCCTTTGCCGGGCGACAGCGGGAAAAAGGCAAGGCCTTAAATGAATTGCTTACGGGCCTATGTTTCAGCATGGTTGCCATTTTCTGCCTGCTGGCAGTGCTCTTTCGTAGCTATATCCAGTCCATGATGGTGATGATTTCTATTCCCTTTGGCTTGCTCAGTGCTCTGCTCGGTCATGTTATCATGGGCTATAACCTGAGCATTATCTCGCTGTTCGGTATGATTGCCCTTTGTGGGGTGGTGATCAACGACAGCCTGGTGTTCATGGTCACGGCGAATCGCTATCGGGATATGGGGATGACACCCTTTGAGGCGGCCTTAAACGGTGCGGCCCGGCGCTTCCGGCCTATTATGCTCACCTCGCTGACCACCTTTTTCGGCCTTGCTCCGATGATCTTTGAGGAGTCGGTCCAGGCCCGTTTTCTTGTTCCTATGGCTCTTTCTTTGGGTTATGGGATTTTGTTCACCACCTTTGTGATTCTGGTGCTTATGCCTGTTTTGTATATGATTTATTATGATTTGGTGGGGCGGGAGTGATATACTTCATATTGATTTACCAGCATTGAACCAGCACAACTAGTTGCGTTTTTTTGAGTGTCTCGGAACGGTAGGAGAGCAGTACCAAGCCCAGTATCTACTTGCTCATGACATCGCAGTATACACCTACAGGCAATATCCTCCCAAACGTAAAACGGGGTACGTCCCCTATTTCCCCATATACCGTGGCTATCCCGTAGGGGCGGTTTGCGAATCGCCCTTACATATGCCCCGCCGATGATGGATATCCGGTTCATGCATGATCGGTTATTCACCCTGCATCGTAGGGTGCGATCCTTGTGATCGCCCAGGTAGAATCTGCTGGGATGGGGACGTATAACCGGTCGGGCGTAAAACGGACTACGTCCTCTATTTTCCCTTGATAAAATCAATCGAGTCTGACCCCATTGATTTCCATCTTGATAGCTCGATACCATATTTGGTATCGTAGAGATATGGATACGATCATTATGGACACCAATATACTTTTTTCAGGGCTGTACTCCTCAACAGGAGCATCATATCAAATATTGAGACTCATTGATCTCGGCAAAATAACACCGATTATATCAACAACGCTGCTTTTTGAATACGAAGATGTGCTGAAACGGAAACAAAAGGAATTAGGGTTGTCCGGCAACGACATTGACGTAGTTCTTGACAATATCTGCGCCCTCAGCGAATTTCAAAAAGTTTATTTTTTGTGGCGGCCATATTTGAAAGACCCGAAAGATGATCATGTCCTTGAAGTGGCTGTGGCATCAAAAACAAAAATAATCGTCACCCATAATATCAAAGATTTTAAGGGGGTTCATAAATTCGGCGTGACCGCCCTGCGCCCTGGAAAATTACTGGAGGCAATGCAATGAGTACATTAAGTTTACGACTGCCCAATTCTATTCATCGTCATATTAAACAAATAGCAAGGCAAGAAGGCGTGTCGATCAATCAGTTTATTTCGACTGCCGTGTCTGAAAAAATTTCCGCCCTCACAACAGAGAATTATCTGGAGCAACGGGCGAAAAGGGCGGATCGGTCGGCCTTTAGAGGTATCTTAGATAAGGTGCCTGATCGGACACCCTTGCCGGGCGATGAGATTACGCCGAATCCGTAGGGGCGGTTCGCGAACCGCCCTTACATATATAGCTCCGCTCATGATGGATATCCGGTTCATGCATGATCGGTTATTCACCCCCGCATCGTAGGATGCGATCCTTGTGATCACCCAGGTAGAATCTGCCGGGATGGTGACGTATAACCGATCGGTCGTAAAACGTGCTACGTTCTCTATTTCTCACAGGTTCAACTTAACTTCACATTATGCAGACGCTCTTTGTTCCGAAGCAAGAAAAGATTTATATGACCTTATGGTTTTCAGCTCTTTTCCGATTTTTTTCTTTTCTTCCCGCAGCTCATATTCTGCCTGTAATCCCAGCCAGAAATCAGAGGTGGTTCCGAAAAATTTTGCAAGCCTCAATGCAGTATCTGCGGTTACTCTCCTGCGTCCCTTGATAATCTCGGAGATGCGGGTCGCCTGCATTTTGGTTTCCTTTGCAAGACGATATGAAGAAATATTGAGCGGTTTCAAGAATTCCTCATTAAGGATCTCGCCGGGGTGTATATTAGGCAACGTTTTCATGGTTCCCTCGTCATAAAATTATCCGGGCAGAATCAATGGTAATCTACAATTTCAACATCAAAAACACTGCCGTTTTCCCATCGAAAACAAATTCTCCATTGATCGTTAATTCTTATACTGAATTCTCCGGCTCTTTTTCCCTTTAATTTCTCCAGTCTGTTTGCCGGAGGAACCCGTAAATCATTCAATTCTCCGGCCCTGTTCAGCATAAATAACTTTCGCAGGCCGATCTTCTGAACCGCCAAAGGCCATTTTTTGGATTTGGTCTGATTCCATACCTTTTCGGTTTCAGTGCATTTGAATGACTCAATCATGCATAGAATAATATCGTTCAGCGATAATATCGTCAAGCGTAATTATTACTTGGTCCGAACAAACATTCCCGATGTTGCACGCAGATGGTCACGAAATAGGCCCCGGCCCGTGAATAATCGTAATTGCGCAGGCGGATGGAACGGCGGCGGTGGGTGTCAGGGTTGTATGGCATGGCAGATTATCTGATATACCGTGGTTGTCCCGCAGGGGCGGTTCGCGAACCGCCCTTAATCTGTCCCCTTTTCCCTTTTCCGATTTACCACTACAAATCGAGTTCAGCAATTACCTCTTTTATCGGGATTGGCTTCTGCCCCTGAGATTTTTCTTTCGCGTCCCTCAGTTCCCGTAAATCTTCATAATCTTCAATCAACTCCGTCATTGCCTCGAATTCCTCAATAGGAAGAACAACAAATTCACTCTTTCCCTGCTTTTTAATGAGCTGCGGGTTCAATTTCATAAAGCAGGATGGATAACTTGAGAAGGAAGCGGCCTAACGCGTTTCCAATCTGTCGATGCATGTTCCGCATTCCACAGGTCAATATTCTGCTGAAGATTGAGCCACAACTTCGGCGTGGTATCAAATGCCCGTGCCAGTCGCAGAGCCATATCAGGTGTTATCGAACTCTTTTCATTTAATATTCTGGAAAGTGTCTTGCGGGAAACTCCCAATTTCGTGGCCATTTCCGTAATACTGATTTCTAAAGGAACAAGATAATCCTCCTTTAAAATATTACCCGGATGCATTGGTTTTCTTTTGACTTTATCCATGACATTACCCCTCAATGATAATCGGCATAATTGACGATATATGCATCACCATATCTGAATTCAAAAAATATACGCCAATTCCCTGAAACACGAACCGAGTATTGCCCTTTCAACGTACCGCTCAACTGATGAAGAAATGAACCGGGATAATTCATATCTTTAATATCTTCAGCAGCGTTTAATCGGTCTAAAATCCTGGCAATCTTGGGAGCTTGTTCCGGGCGAATTCCTTTCTTCTTTCCAGAATAGAAAAATTTCTCCAGTCCCTTATGTTTGAAAGACTTGATCATAAGATATATCGTAACCCCACAGGTTACATTTGTCAAGTAACGTACCAGCTCTGCGGGCTGTTGGAACGGCGGCGGTGGATGTCCGGTTCATGTATGATCGGTTATTCACCCCACATCGTAGGGCGCGATCCTTGTGATCGCCCAGATAGAATCTGCCGGGATGGGGGACGTATAACCGGTCGGGCGGAAAACGGGGTGCGTTCTTGATAAAATCAATCAAGGCCCGTAGGTCTTGATTGAGTACAACGAAATCAGACAATCCGTGCAAAGAACCGTCTGCTTTCGTTGCACTCAAGCGGACCTACCCGGCTTATGCAACACGCGGGCAAGGCGGCATATCAATGATCCCGTGCGAATTGTACCGTTGCAGGCGGACGGAACGGCGGTGGTGGATGTCCGGGTTGTATGGCATGGCGGATTATTGAATGCCCCGTTTTTTCGTAGATACTGTTATCCCCGTCAAGCCTTTTTTGTAGCACGGAGACCTCAAAGCGGTCAAGGCCAAGCCCTTCGGGTGCTCGCTCGGGCTCACAGCCTTGACAGCGTTGAGGCTCCGCACTGAACCTGAAATTGGCGATGCGGAGGAGCGCCTCCGGCGGGGCTTAGCCAGAAGAGCTGACGAAAACCTTTGCGGAAAAAACAGCATTTGTATATTTAATTCAGACCTCAGGCTGCGTTATGCAGCACGGCATTGAACGGTTCACCTGACCGAAGAACACCGAAGGTGACATGTATAAGCTTGCGCATCATGGCGCAGATAATAACCTTGGGGGCCTTTCCGTTCGCAGCGAGACGGGCTTTGAACTCCCGGCCCCATTCAGTCCTGTTAACGGCGACCATCGCAGGCATATAGAGCGATTTACGCAAAAGAACATGACCCATTTTCGAGAGACGGGGTTTTCTATATATGCTGCTGCCCGATTCATGTTGTCGGGGATCCAGTCCGGCGTAGGCGGCAGCTTGCCGGGCATTGCCGAAATGAAGTACGCCGCCGAAAAAAGAGAGCAAAACCGGTATAGTTTTCAGGCCGAGTCCCGGAACAGTGTCGAGGAGTTCCCGTTGCTGTTTCAACTTCGGATCATCGTCGATTTTTCGCTTAATTTCAGCGTCGACATTCCCGATTTCCTCTTTTAGGTACTCGATATGTTTTTCGATACCGTCGAGGACTGCCGCACGGGCGACATGCAGCCGGTTGCACTCCTGAGTTTTCATAGCTTCGAGCGCATCCCGCCGAGTGACGAGAGCACGGAGTTCCCGAAGCGTTTCCGGTGGAGCTTCCCACTGGACGGGCCTTTTTTCCGCACAGAACTGCGCGATCAGCCGGGCGTCCTTTTTATCGGTTTTCGTCCGTACCATGGAGGCGGTTCCGAATGCTTTAATCTGTGCCGGATTGATAACGCTTACTGCGTGACCAGCATCCGTAAGGAATTCAGCAACGGATTCCCAATAGGTTCCGGTGGCTTCCATGCAGGCGTGAACATTGTCCGTGCCGTGTTTTTTCAGCCATTCAGTCAGCGTGTTAAAGCCGTCTGATGTGTTCATAACAACTTTACTTCTGTATTTTCCGGACGGAAGCCGGAGGGCGATATCCAGTTTTGCTTTCGCGACATCAATACCAAGTATGTATTCGTGATTCATTATAAAACTCCCTGCACGCTTAACCTTGCAAATACGGGCTGCCGACTCCAGGTCGGGCCAATGATACTGTTCGAGCTCCCGCAGGAAAAAAAATCAGAGAAACCGGCGCATGATCTACGACACGAACTCTTTGGTTCAAGGGGCGACACGGCGTCCGGTTCTCCTTTTATCGAGATGAACCATGGTAACTCATCTCAATCTCATAATACAAGGGGCAGACCTATGTGTCTGCCCTGGTTGGATTGACCGGGATGGTCGAATATTCGGGCGGACACACAGGTCCGCCCCTACATTGCTGCCGGGATGGTGACGTATAACCGGTCGGTCACAAAACGTGCTACGTCCGCTATTTCCCCCTATTCCCCCTCAGGCCCGTAGGTCTTGATTGAGTACAACGAAATCAGACAATCCGTGCAAAGAACCGTCTGCTTTCGTTGCACTCAAGCGGACCTACCCGGCTGAGAAATATTCGGGAAGGTCTCCAGGTCTTCAATCCCCTCCTTAATGGACACCAGCTGATCAGGAGAAATTTTCTTCAGATCTTTGACGACACCCTTGGCATAACAGATTTTAAACATTTAACTGTCCCCAGATCTCCTCATGGGACAGCGTCTCGCCTGTTTTAATTTCTTTTCGCCTTTTGGCGATTTCTTTTTTCAATGCCAGATATTTTGATTTATTCAGCAAGAGTTTAATAAAGTACGATACCTTTTCCTTGTCTTCCTGATCCAGCCGCTCCATAATGCTTGCCTCTGATACAGTCATCTCCTGCCTCCTTACGTTGCAATTGCGTACTGCGCGGGTGAACTTCTCTTTTCTATTCAACTTGTATGATAAAGGCCGAGGATATGGTTGTCAACAGTGAGGGGGGTAGGGGAAACAGGGTGAAGAATCGGTGGCGGCAAAAAAAGCCCTGAGTTCGGGTGGACTGAGGACTCGCATAAACGTGCTACGTCCCCTATTTCCGTTCATGGTTGATGCGATGTGGTATGAATAGGGGCGTTGTAGGGACACGGCATGCCGTGTCCCTACGGCCCGTGAATAATCATAATTGCGCAGACGGATGGAACGGCGGTGGTGGATGTCCGGGTTGGATTGACCGGGATGGTCGAATATTCGTCTGTCCCCGTTTCGTCGTGGGATCAATCTTAAAGAGGCCGTCCGGTATGCAATATCTGCCGAACCAGTGGATCCTCTGATGTAAAAGTTTCCGAGTTGAAAGGAAGCGGTTCAATCCGATCGTCAACGGAGAACGCTATTTGAGTCAACTTGACCCGTTCTTCAAAGCGGTCATCGCTGATCTGGGGAGAGACAACCGCCACGTCAATATCACTCCACTCGTCAGCCTTTCCGGTCAGCTGTGAGCCGAACAGATAGGCCGCTGCAACCTGAATCCCCTCAGCGTTGAGACGCTCCAGAAAAGCAGTTACATTTTTCAGAACTGCATCGTCGATTTCAGCCATGTGAAAACCTCACGGATTTTTTCAAGCTCCTGCTTCGTAAAACCGGGGGGTACATTTCTTTCTGAAGTTCCTTTTATAGTCGGGATAGCGTGCCTCAATATTAAACGCAGTTATCCTGATCAGATCGGCGAGTTTATCCTCCGGCACCGTCAGGCCCGCCGCTTTCGCTATTCTCGGAAGGTTATGAGAGCGAGGGACATTTTCGTCCTTTTTCTCGACATAAACAGCCTTCAGAATTTTCTCAACTGCAAGATGCCCGAAGAAAAGCGAATAGGAGTAATCCTTCTTTTCAAAAAGATGTCCGGCAACAGACAGTGACTCCTCTGCCTCGGCAACCCAATATTTGATAAGTTCTTCTTTGTTCATGCCGTCATTATGACATTATGACATTATGAGCATACCAAGGCAAATACAAACATCCATCTCCCGTACTTTTCATAATTTTAGGCTGATCATCTGATATACCGTGGTTGTCCCGTAAGGGCGGTTCGCGAACCGCCCTTACACCGCCGTAGACAATCAGGTTTTATTCGCCCTCTGACCTCATCGTTGCACCCGACCTGAAGAAGAGAAGTCGTCAGCAGATTTCCTGTGCAGGCAGAGCAGCTGAAATCGCGGTGGATCAGATACGGGCGATCAGCAGGGGCACGGCATGCCGTGCCCTATTTTTCAGCCTGTTAAGGGTACAGTCTTTCTTCCTTTTTGCGCCACCAATTTGTACCCCAAGGGTTTCAACAAGGAGGCCATTGTTTTCATGGTAATATTCGTCGACTTCATTGAGCGCATATTCTGAATGATAGAGGTTGAGATACCTGATTTTTCAGCAAGCTCCCTTACGCTGACATGCTCCTCTTTCATCGCTTCAAGGAGCAGTTCGGAGAAAAGAAACTGCGCATATTCTTTTTCGAACTTCTTTTTTTGTTCCGCATCGCTCAGAATACGATCAAAGGTGGTCTTTTTTTTATTCTTCATAATAACCTCCACTTGTTACCCTTGACATGTAACTCTTCATTCTTTTCAGGGCCAATGCCTTTTCTTTTTTTGGCAACTTTTGAGTCTTCTTGCAAAAACCGTTTGTAATAATGATCTTTTTCCCTGTATAGAAAAACGACATAAACCGATCCGGCTGCGGTTTGAAGGCGAATATTTTCTCACCCTCGTTTCGGAATTTTGTAATATCAGATATTCTACCGAAATCACCGATTCTTTTAAAAAGCATCAATGTCTTTCGTTTTTGGGCATCAGAAAGAGCTTCAAAAAATTTAAGAGCTTCACTCTCCCCCTTCTCGTTGAAAAACCACTCAACGGTTAAGGTGTCTCCTTCGTATGCGATGTATTCTTTCATAAGACTAGTGTATCATTATTATGATACAGAGGGCAAGCGCTTTTGGACTGCTTACAGGTAATCACCCCGGCCCGTGAATAATCATAACCCCGTAGGGGATGGAACGGCGGTGGTAGATGTCCGGGGTGTATGACATGGAAAATCATTTGATATACCGAGGTTTCGTAGGGGTAGGTCCCCGTGCCTGCCCTGGTGGAATATATCGGAATTGCGGGAATTACAGGGATCTGCCCCTACACCATCCACACCTCATGGCCGTAGGGCGGGGAGGATTCACGGGTTTCACCGGGGAACGGGGGCTGATCGGGATGCAGGGCGTCCTCCTGCCAACGGGCCGGGTTGTTTTGGATGTATTCGCGGATGCGGTGCAATTCGGTTTCGTTGCGGATGATGTGTTCCCAATAATTGGATTGCCATAACCTGTTGCCCGGTGTGTTACGCAGGATGTTGATGTGTCTGGTTACGGCGGATTTGAATGATCGAACAACAGTGGGAAAGGAACCGGAAACCGGTTTGCCGAACCGTTCTGTCGTAGGGACACGGCATGCGCTCTGTCGTACGGGCACGGCATGCCGTGCCCCTACCGTGGTATCGGTAATCACGATAATTCCATGCACATGATTCGGCATAATCGTCCATTCATCCAACGCAGCATGGGGGAAATGCAACGGGATATCCTGCCAGCATTTTGCCGTCATCCGACCCGCATCATTCAAGCGCATGGCCCGATTGGTTATTTCCCCGAACAGACATTCCCGATGGTGGGTGCAGATGGTCACGAAATAGGCCCCGGCCTGCGAATAATCATAATTGCGCAGACGAATGGAACGGCGGTGGTGGATATCCGGGTTGTATTTCATGGTTCATTAGATGTGGTATGGGTAGGGGCGTTGTAGGGACACGGCATGCCGTGTCCTACGGCCCGTGAATAATCGTCATTGCGCAGAAGACGGATAGAACGGCGGTGATGGATATCGGGGTTCATTCATGGTTCATGCGATGTGGTATGAATGGGGTGGTGTAAGGGCACGGCATGCCGTGTCCCTACGGCCCGTGAATAATCGTAACCGTGCAGGCAGATGATGGAACGGCGGTGATGGATGTCCGGATTGTATGACATGGTTCATGCGATGTGGTATGGGTAGGGGCGTTGTAGGGACACGGCATGCCGTGTCCTACGGCCCGTGAATAATCATAATTGCGCAGACGAATAGAACGGCGGTGGTGGATGTCGGGGTTCATTCATGGTTCATGAGATGCGGCATGAATGGGGCGTTGTAGGGACACGGCATGCCGTGTCCTACAGCCCGTGAATAATCGTCATTGCGCAGACGGATAGAACGGCGGTGATGGATATCGGGGTTCATTCATAGTTCATGAGATGCGGTATGAATGGTGCGTTGTAAGGACACGGCATGCCGTGTCCTACGGCCCGTGAATAATCATAATTGCGCAGACGGATGGAACGGCGGTGGTGGATGTCCTGGTTGTATGACATGGCCGATTATTTGATATACCGTGGTTGTCCCGTAGGGGCGGTTCGCGTAAGGGCGTTTCGCGAAACGCCCCTACACACACACCGCCCATGATGGATATCCGGTTCATGCATGATCGGTTATTCACCCCGCATCGCAGGGTGCGATCCTTGTGATCGCCCAGGTAGAATCTGCCGGGATGGGGACGTATAACCGGGCGGGCGAAAAACGTGCTACGTCCCCTATTGCCCCGATCACCCATCTCTCGTACTTTTCATATTTACCTGAAAGTACGAACCAACAAATCAATCGAGTCTGACCCATTGATTACACAGGCGGGTGAAACGGCAACGAGTTACGCCGGTGCCGGAACACAGAAACCGGAATTCGCCATAGGCCGAATTTCCCTCTTTATTCTTTCCTCCGAAGCATCTTCCGCCATATCCAGTTCAAAATCCATCTGGAGGCCAAGCCAGAACTGCGGAGACATATCAAAGTATCTGGCCAATCGTAGGGACGTATCCGCACTGATCCCTCTTCTACCCAGGACAATCTCGTTAATTCTTCTGGCAGGGACGTGAAGAGCCAAGGCCAGCTTATTCTGGCTCAAGCCTAACGGTTTCAAAAATTCTTCCTGCAGCACCTCACCCGGATGCAGGGGTGCCATTTTCTTTGTTTCCATCATTACCCCCTGTGATAGTCTACGATTTCAACATCAAGCGCATCACCGTTTTCCCAGATAAAACAGATCCTCCACTGATCGTTGATACGAATGGAGTATTGCCCGGCCCGTTCCCCTTTCAGTTTTTCGAGCCGGTTGGCTGGCGGAATACGCAGGTCATTAATATTCTGCGATCTGTTGATCATGCGCAGTTTTCTGAACGCAGCTCTCTGGATATCACCAGGTATTTTCTTGGAATGAAACCGGTTAAATATCTTTTCCGTTGCGTTGTTTTTGAATGATCGAATCATACACTATATGATATAACGGATAGCGTTTAACGTCAATGGTTAAAGGCAAAAGGGGGCTGGAACGGCGGCGGTGGATGTCCGGGTTGTACGGCATGGCTGATCATTTGATATACCGTGGTTGTCCCGTAGGGGCAATTCATGAATTGCCCCTACATATGCCCCCGCCCATGATGAATATCCGGTTCATGCATGATCGGTTATTCACCCCGCATCGTAGGGTGCGATCCTTGTGATCGCCCAAGTGGAATCTGCCGGGATGGGGACGTCTAACCGGTTGGGCGTAAAACGTGCTGCAAGAGGTTAATAAAGTACGATACCTTTTCCTTGTCTTCCTGATCCAGCCGCTCCATAATGCTTGCCTCTGATACAGTCATCTCCTGCCTCCTTACGTTGCAATTGCGTACTGCACGGGTGAACTTCTCTTTTCTATTGATTGAAAAGGGTGCGATCCTTGTGATCGCCCAAGTAGAATCTGCCGGAATCGCGACAGCTATCTCTTGCCCAGTAATTTATCGTACTGAGCATGTGTGCCGATCCAAAACCAGATAATATCATCCTGATCAGGGGAATCAACACCCAAAGCTCTATGGTTGATCCCGGCTCGTACTGACCAGAATCGACCTGCCTTTTTCAGATGCAGCGAGGGGTGACGAGGGTCTTTTTTGAGAAGATCGAAGTTCTTGTCCGCAACAGATCGGACCTTGGCGGGCAACCTGTTGTATGCCTGCCAATACTTCGGAGAGGTGTAATGTTTCACAGCTCTTTACAGGCACCGGAATTAAAGTCGGCTAACGCCTCGTTCGCCAAGTCATCCAGCAGCCCTTTTTGCGCGTCTTTCTCGAACTCTCTGTCCCATTTCCGATTCTCCAAGGTAGAAAACCAATCCCGGAATGTATTGAAATCCTTTCGGGATAAACTTGTTACAGCCCTTTCTATCTCTGTTAATGTCGTCATAATGCGTCTCGTTCCATATGCCGGGTTATTCGGATTGCTCATTATTTCTTTATACTTGAAAAAAGGTCGTTTCGGCAATCTGAATTTCAAGGAATTGAGAGGCAGGTGAATACAACAGGACAGGCACAGGGGCCTGCCCCTACACCATCCACGCCTCATGACCGTAGGGTGGAGTCGATTCACGGGTTTCACCGGGGAACGGGGGCTGATCGGGATGCAGGGCGTCCTCCTGCCAACGGGCCGGGTTGGTGCGGATGTATTCGCGGATGCGGTGCAATTCGTTTTCGTTGCGGATGACGTGGTCCCAATAATTGCGTTGCCATAATCTGTTGCCGGGTGTAGTGCGCAGGATATTGATGTGTCTGGTGACGGCGGATTTGTATGATCGGACAATGGTGGGCAGGGAACCGGAAACCGGTTTGCCGAATCGTTCTGTCGTAGGGACACGGCCTGCGTTCTGTCGTACGGGCACACGGCATGCGTTTTGTCGTACGGGCACGGCATGCCGTGCCCCTACCGTGGTATCGGTAATCACAATAATTCCATGCACATGATTCGGCATAATTGTCCATTCATCCAACGCAACATGGGGAAAATGCAACGGGATATCCTGCCAACATTTTGCCGTCATCCAGCCCGCATCATTCAAGCGCATGGCCCGATTGGTTATTTCCCCGAACAGACATTCCCGATGGTGGGTGCAGATGGTCACGAAATAGGCCCCGGCCTGCGAATAATCATAATTGCGCAGGCGGATGGAACGACGATGATGGATATCCGGATTGTATGACATGGTTCATGCGATGTGGTATGGGTAGGGGCGTTGTAGGGACACGGCATGCCGTGTCCTACGACCCATGAATAATCGTCATTGCGCAGACGGATAGAACGACGATGATGGATATCGGGGTTCATTCATGGTTCATGCGATGCGGCATGAATGGTGCGTTGTAAGGGCACGGCATGCCGTGTCCCTACAGCCCGTGAATAATCGTCATTGCGTAGACGGATAGAACGGCGGTGATGGATATCGAGGTTCATTCATGATTGGTGCGATGCAGTATGAATGGTGCGTTGTAAGGGCACGGCATGCCGTGTCCCTACGGCCCGCGAATAATCGTAATTGCGCAGGCGGATAGAACGGCGGCGGTGGATGTCGGGGTTGTATGACATGGCTGATTATCTGATATACCGTGGTTGTCCCGTAGGGGCGGTTCGCGATACGCCCCGCCCATGATGGATATCCGGTTCATGCATGATCGGTTATTCACCCCGCATCGTAGGGTGCGATCCTTGTGATCGCCCAGGTGGAATCTGCCGGGATGGGGACGTATAACCGGTTAGCCGTAAAACGTACTACGTCCCCTATTTCCCCTGACCTTGCCCTGATGGTAAGATTTTTACTGCTAGAATAAAGAATTAAAAAAATCCCCTACTTTTTTCTTGGTATTGTCAATCAACTCAACAGCCTGCTTCTTTGTGTGTTCATAACCCATTTCAAACGTATCAAATTCATCCTGAATAGCTTGAGCCGAATTGCTAATAAACTCAGAAGCTTGAATCTTAGTGTAATCATAACCCATTTCAAGTGCATCCAGCTCGCGTTCAACGGTTTGAGTTACTTCATCTTTGGTGTAATCAACTACCATTTTAAAGTCATCTATTGTTTGGCTAACATACTGAGGCACCTCGGTCTTCGTTCTATTATAGAACGACACAGCGTCCTCTTTCTTTTCATTAATATACTGCGTCACCTCATCCTTGGTGTATTCATAAACCATCTTGGCGCCATCTAAATTTAACTCTTCAACCCATGTATATGTTATAAAGGAATGCATCTCAACTGGAAGACCAGGGCCTCCAGTGCAACTAACAGTGTAAGATGCCCTTGTCTCTCTGTCTTTTGTCAGTGGGATGGCTCCTTCAAAACCTATACTGGCTGGTACGCCAATTGCTGTTGCGTTAATAGAACCACCGGTTGCCACAGATGGACCGGCAAGACGATTAATATCTTGATTAAGTGACCAGGTTATAGCTGGACCGTATCCCATCGACACTCCGCCATATGCACCAGCACCAGCAGTGCCGTATTGTCCAAATTGAAATCCTTTTTCATCACTATATCCAATTGCATACCCATGATCAACAGTTCCTCCTGCTCCTACTCCTCCTGAAACACCATGACCTACCTGAAGAGTCCAAAAACCCCATATATCTATATGATTCACCGGATTATCAAGAACATACCCATACCTATGCAAACTCATAGGACTATCTAACCCACCACGATACGAATCCTGCCCCATCCAAACCCCAGTCTCCGGCTCATAATGCCGAGACCCAAACCAAACCAGCCCGGTGTTCTCATCAAACTCCTTGCCGGTCAGGGTGTAATGGTTATGCGGATCAGTGAAATTACCGTTCTCCGGCAGCACCGCCCCATAGGGATCATAGCGATAGTTATGGTGCGAGTTGCCGTTATGCTTGGTCAGACCGACCACATCGCCCTTATTATTGTAATGATACCAGTACATCTGCCCCTGGGTGCCGCCCTTATACTGGTGCATCAGGGCTAGGTGATTGCCCGCGCCCCGGTAATAATCCGTGTACTGACCGTTGAGCATATCGTACTCAGCCACCGGATCAAGCCCGTCAAACACGTACTCATCCCGCTTATCCACCCCATTGCCGCCCTGTTTGGGATCGTAATGCTGTACCAGTCGCCGACCACCGCCGTCGTATTCCAGGGTGGTGAAGGCTCGATCTATGCGGTTGCCTTCTTTATTCTTGTTCCCCCCTGATATCTGGTAGTCCTGAACAAGGGTAAGCCTGTTTTCCGAGTCATAGCTGTAATCAACTCCGTACTGAGGCCCGTGTTTGTCTTCAAACTGACGGTTGATGCGGTTACCGTTCTCGTCAAAGCTGTATTCATAGGCATAATCATCATTCTTTTTGTCCGCAGCATTTTCCATAGCCAGCATCTGGTTGGCTGCGTTGTACTCATAGGAGCGATAAAAACCGTCGGAAGGTTTGTTGGTTTGCAGATCATCGCTGCTTTCCCAGCTCAGGCGGTTGCCGACAGGGTCATAGCTGTAGGCTGTCTCCATCATGCCGCCGTTGTTCTTGATCGGTGACATGTTCATGTAGGAAAGGCGATGGAGACCGTCATACTCGTAGGCTTCGGTGACCACGGACGGTTTCCGCCAACCGTATTCCTTCACTGCCTGGGTGATATGACCAACCTCGTTATAGGTATAGTTGAACCCGCTATTGGTCTTGCCACCGTTGGTGACCTGGCGGTTGATCCGTTCCAGGGTCCGGTAGACCTTATCATAGGCAATGGTGGTTTCGGTCTGGTTGGGATTGACGATTTGGGTGAGATTCCCCACCTGATCGCGGCTATACTCAATGGCCTGGCCCGCCGGATCGGTCATTTTTTGCAACCAGTTATTGGGGCTGTACGCATAGCCCACCTGATTACCGTCCGGGTAGGTCACACCGGTACGGTTGGAAGCGGCATCGTACTGATAGCCCAGCACTCGGGTAAAGGGATCGTTCTGCTCCGTGACCCGGTTCAGGGAATCGAAAGCCCAAGAGGTTTCACCGAGCGTATCGCTCATCGCAACGCGATTATTATTGGCATCATATTGATAGGCCACTGTGCTGCCGTCGGCATAGCTGATTTGCTCCAACATATCATCCGGGTAAAAACCGTACTCGGTCAGGTCACCCTTGGCATCCTGACGGCTGATCCGGTTGCGGTTGCCGTCATAGGCGTATTCCCAGGTTTTGCTCAGGGGATCAGTTTCCCGAATAAGTTTGCCCACCCCGTTATGCTCGAACAAGGTTTCTGCGTTGTTGGCATTGATAATACCGGTGAGTAGGCCCCGGCGATCGTAGCTGTACGCGGTCTGAACGTTGATATCATTATCTGGATCAAGATCAGCCCGGTAGTTCTCATGGACCCGGTTGAGACGGTAGACCCCGTCAAACTCGTACAGGGTCACGGTGTCATCCGCTTCTGTTAATGTGGTTCGATTCCCTACCAGATCATAGGTATATTGGGTGGTTTCATCCTCGGCATTGGTGACCGCAACCAGACGATTGAGTTCATCCACCGCATAGGAGGTCGCATTGCCCTCGGCATCCGTGACTGTGAGCAGGTTATTGACCTTATCGTATTCAAAGGTGGTGGAACCGCCCTCAAAGTCGATCATCTCGCTTCGGCGATGGGCCGCATCGTAGCGGATCTCTGCCTGATGGTTGAGCGGGTTGGTGACAAAACGGAGGTTGCCCGCTGCATCGTACTCGAATTGAGTGCTGACATTGGTTTCCTGATCAGGAGCGACTGCGGGCTGATAGTTTCTGGTCAGCGAGCTGCGACGGTCCAGTTCGTTATAGGCAAAGGCGGTGACAATGCCCATCGGGTCAGTGACTTCAGTCAGCTTGCCGTTGGCATTATAGGCCAGGGTTCTGCTGTGCTCTTCTGGGTTGGTGACCGATTGGAGACGGTTGGTCGAGGTGTAGACATAGTCGGTGTTATACCCACGGGGATTGAGCACGGAGAGCAGGTTACCCATGGGATCGTAGCTGTATTCCCATTCATAGCCTTCCGCATCCTGTTTTTTACTCAGTCGATTTTGCAGATCATATTCAGCTGTGAACTCATAGCCCTCAGGATCGGTAACCGAGAGCCTGTTACCTAAGAGGTCATAAGTAAAGGAGGTGCTGACATTGGTGTCCGAGTCCTCAGTTCCTCCTGCAACATAGTTTCTCGTTACCTCAAGGGGTCTTCCGAGGTCGTCATATTCAATATGCTTGACTTTACTTTCAGGATCAATGGAATCTGTGACAAGACCGAGGGCATTATACTCAAAGCCCTGGTGGTATCCGAGGGGGCCGTTTACATCGGTTACCCGAAGCATATTATTATAAATATAGCTCCAGTTCCTCCCTTCCGGGTCGGTTACGCCTGTCCGTTCATTCATCAGCCCGTATGAAAAAGCCGTGACAAAGCCGAGCTGGTTGGTAACCGTTTCTATGCTCTCCGACGGGGTGTAGCTGTAACTTATCTCCCCTCCGTTGGGATCAATGGTTTTTTTCAGGTTATTGTTTACATCGTATTCATAATCAATATGAAAACCTGACGGCCCATCCACTGCCATGAGGTTTGAATTTTCATCGTAAGTGTAGCTGTAGGAATTACCGAGAGGCTTGGTCTTGCCGACAATCCGACCCAGCCCGTCGTGTTCAAACTGAGTTGCCGCTCCTTCAGGATCGGTGACCTTGACAAGATCGCCCTCGTTATCATAGCTATTAACGGTGCTATTTCCTCTCAGATCGATCAGCTGTTCAGGAAGTCCGTTTGAGGTGTAGGTGATGGTTCCGCAGTCTCCCAGCGGAAGACAGAATTGTATAAGATTCCCGTTATCATCATACTCATAGTTGAAAGTACGGCTTTTATTCTCATCAACTTTTTCGGTCTTTGATTCGACAAGGCTTTTTTCATTATAGTCCCACTCATTATGAAGCCCCAAGGGGCCGTCAAGAGTGAGCATATTTCCCTTTTCATCGTAAGAATAACGGTATTCCCCGCCTGCGGGATCTTTGTAATAGGTACGGCTGTTATGGTCATCGTGTTCAAATTTCTCGGTTGTGCCGTCGGGATGAACAATTTCGGTCTGTCTGCCGTCCTCGTCGTGCTTCTGAACAGTGGCATTGCCGTAGCTGTCCGTGATAGTGGTTGCCTCGGCGACATCCTCTCCCTCATACACAAAGGAGTACAGCTCACTTTCTCCCACTGTCTGACTGGTTACCCGGTAATTTTCGTCATAACTCATCTGCACCGAGGAATGCCCTAACGGGGTGACGATTTCGATCAACTGCTTATTGTCGTCATATTGGTATGCTGTCTGGTTGCCTCGTCCGTCTGTAAATCCGGTAAGCAGGTCATCATTATATTCATAAGAAAGAACGATACCTTCAGGCAGAGACGCCTCTATTATATGACCTTCTCCATCGTAACTAAACGTTATGGAGCGCTTTCCATCACTGATTTTGGTCAGCTGGTCACCGGCATAGGTATATTCAACAGTATTGTCGTTCTTATCCTTTATCTCCAGTAGCCTACCGTCTGATCCGAAATGCCAGGTTTCAAGATTATGCTTCCGTTCAAGGAGAAAACCTTCCCCTTCCTTGGTCAAAACATCAAAATTGTCCGCTGTGGAAGGCTCATATGTATCGCCGCTTTTCTCGAAATTCTGGGTATGACCGTCCGGGAATCTGATCTGTACGCCCTCATACAACGGGGCATAGTCCATAACCAGGAGGTAAGAATCAAGATTGGATGACCAGCCGGTACCGAAATATTGCGGCGGACCTGCCACTTTTTCCCGACCTGATTCGGTGTATTCATAGATCGAGGCGGGATCAGCCAAAGCAGAGGCAGAGTTATAGCCCCTTGATATAAAAAGGTCGGCATCACCGATCCCTGCAACCGCTCCGTCCGTAACCATTTCGGCAAAATTACCGTTATAGGTGCTGATAGGGTGCCCTGTGGCTGCGGTGTACTGGTTCCGTCCACACTTACGAAAATTCTCACAGGACATCATAGCATCCTGACAACAGACACCGCTGTTATAGGAGTCAAGAACACCGTCAATAAAAATCAGCTCGTGGTATCCGCAACCGTTTCCTGCGGATACGGTATAATCGTTTTCACCTGTCTGATTGCCGTCCGCCATTGCTCCGTAGGCTCCCGACTCAAGAATACTCATAGAGTATTCCTGACCGTTCAGGTTGAGGGTAACAGTTAAGCCTTCGGTGTCTCCTGTTACATCGGCTGTGACAAGGACTCTTCCCTCGCCAATCTGCACAAGTCTGGCATTCTGAACAGTAGGAGCGAGTACCCCTTCACAGGGGTCTTCGGGTTCTCCTTCTTTTACCGTGAATTCACCGTAAAGGGCTTCCAGCTCCTCGGGGGTAGGTATAAGCTCATCATTATTCGTATAGATATCAAAGATAGCCTTATAGGTTCCCTCTTCTTGGGGTGCCAATATGATTGCTTGAACCACACCGCTTTTTCCTGCTTCTAAGCTAAAGAATGGGTGACTCATTCCCGCATAATCGGCGGTAGGGCTTTCAGGTTCTGCGGAATTAAAGCCTAAGTGGTAATCTACGGCATTGCAGTCGGTGGAAGTGTTGGTGACGGTCCAAAGAAATTTTGCATCTCCTCCCGTGGTGACATCTTCACCCACATCGGCTTTTGGATCGCTCCATTCAAGGGTTGCAATACAGTCTTCGGGTTCTGGGTCTACTACTTTGGGAATGATTGTGAACTCTGCCCCCAGTCGTCCTAATGCTAAGGGATCAAGAGGCTCACCATCGGATTTGAGTATGTCATATTTTATTTCAAAATATGTATCTATTTCTGAAGGAGCCACAGGCATAGTTGCTTCAATTGTGCCTTTCTCCCAAGGGGCTAATGAAAAAGAGGGATTGTTGTCCCCCCCGAAATCAGCGGTGGAGCTTTCAGGGTCAGCGGAATAAACTCCGAGTCTGAGGTCTACTGCATCGCAGTCAGATTGGTTCTGTACTTCCCATTCAAAGGTCACCTCGGTTCCCGCTTCAATAAAGGCGGGTATATTTATGTCCTGTATATGAACAATTTTTGGAGTACAAGCTTCTGAACTGCCGAAACCACCTGCAAAGAAAAGCAGAGTAAGAAATATTGAAAAACAGGAGGAACCGAAAAACCGAGCAAGAGAGGATAAGCGGAACATAATTGTATTCCTTAGGAAGCGGAGAATAATATTGAAATTTTTATGGATAAAAAAGAACACAGGAAGGAGGGCGTGTCAAGAAAAAAACAATATCTTATCAACCCTATAACGAAGATTACGGGGCTAAGATGCTTATTTTACAGGAAATTAATCAAGAAGAATACTTCACATAACTGCATAGAATTATTTAATTTGACGCATCAAGGTCATTCCGCAATTACGTCACTCGGAAAACTTCTTCCAAGGTGGTGACACCGTTCAATACCTTTTGCAGGCCGTCCAGACGCAGAGTCTGCATAGGATTCTCAGCATCGGCCATAGCCTCCCGTTTGACCTGCCCAGCATCCGAGGTGGTGAGGATAATATTTTTGATATGTTCGGAAAGCACCATAAGCTCATAAATGCCGATACGTCCCTGGTATCCGGTATGGAGACACTCCTCGCAACCAGTGCCGCGATAAAGAACAGCATCATGAAACTCCGGAGGCAAAGCCAGTTGTTCCAGATACTCCGGAGCTGGTGTGTAGGGTTCCCGACAATGCTCGCAGATTTTACGGACCAGTCGCTGGGCCATAATCGCATTTACCGAGGATGAGACCAGAAAAGGTTCAACGCCCATGTCGATCAGGCGGGTGACGGCACTGGCTGCATCATTGGTATGTAAGGTTGAGAAAACAAGATGACCGGTCAGGGCCGCCTGGATAGCCATCTCAGCGGTTTCAATATCCCTGATCTCACCCACCAGGATGATATCTGGATCTTGGCGGACAATGGTCCGCAGGCCGTTGGCAAAGGTCAGATCAATTTTTGCATTGACCTGAACCTGACTGATCCCGTTGATCTGGTACTCTATGGGGTCTTCCACCGTAATGATGTTGACATCCGGCTTGTTGAGCACAGAGAGCGCCGAGTATAAGCTGGTTGTTTTTCCGCTGCCGGTAGGGCCTGTGACAAGGACAATCCCGTGCGGTGCTTTGATCAACTTCATCAGAAGCTTCAGATCGCGCGAAGACATGCCGAGCTGTTCCAAGGAGAGTAACACGTTGGATTTATCCAACAGACGCATGACCACCCGCTCGCCGAAAGCGGTGGGCAGGGAAGATACTCGCAGATCGATATTCTTATCTGCAATGCGGATTTCAATACGCCCGTCCTGGGGAAGACGCTTCTCCGCAATATCCATTTTCGCCATGATTTTGATTCTGGAAATCAACTTGGCCTGAACATGCTTTTGCGGGGCCAGCATATCATAAAGGATACCGTCAACACGTTTGCGAATTTTCACCCGATCTTTATACGGTTCTACGTGGATATCACTGGCACCGTCACGCACAGCCTGGGAGAGGATCAGATTGACCAGTTTAATGACCGGAGCGTCGCTGGTATCGTCCAGGAGATCCGCTGTTTCCTCAATTTCCGTAAGCAGGGCCTCTGGATCGTCCTCATCAATATCTTGGAGAACCTGATCCGCTGCGCCTTGGCTGGTTCGGTCATAGGCCGCATTAATAGCTGCAAGAATTTCTTCTTCCGGTGCTAGAACGGTGTTGATGCCTTCCCAGTGCAGAATCCTCTGGAGATCGTCCAGTTGTTGGAAATACGAAGGATCACCTAGGGCTATAAAGGCTTCCTCATGAGTTGCCACAGGCATCATCCTGAATTTTTTCAAAAAGCCGATGGAAACTTTATCCGTGAAAAAAGGATCTGGAAACAGGGGCAGCTCCGGGCGAATCTCCAGGCCGCATTGCTGGGCGATTGCCTGCAAGAGATCAGTTTCAGATATCTTATTCTGTTGCAGGAGAATTTTCCCGACAGTTTTTCCTTTTTCCGCCTGGAGAGCAACGGCTTCCTGGATATCCTCTTCGGTCAAGCCAAAGGCGTCAACAAGTATGTGTTCAAGAGGCTTCATAGGGATGGCCTATTTTTTTGACGCATTCTGCTGAATGTTTCTCAGATTTTCACGAGCCGTATTGAGCAGAGCCTGGTTCTCAGGTGCGGAACCCGTCTCAGCCGAATCCTGTTGACTGTCAGCAAGGTCAAGCATTTGCTGATAGGTTTCTGCCGCCTTGTTGAATTGCTTTTCATGCTCATAAATAATGCCCATATTGATCAGAGCATAGGGGTTTTCCGGTTCTATTTTTAAGGCCTGGAGGAAATAGCCCTTTGCCTCATGATATTTTTTCTGCTGGAGTTTAGCAAATCCCAGATCAATAAAGGCGAAAACATGTTCCTGGTTCGGCGTTACCTGAAGGATTTGTTCAGGTACATCACCGGTTCCTTCCAGTACATTTTCCATCACATCAAGCTTTCCTTGGTAGATATCAGCAAGCTGCGGAGAACTTTCCACAATACGGGGCATGATGAAAATAAACATATTGGTTTTATTATCTCGGTCTTCATGGGTTTTAAACAACCAGCCCAGCAAAGGGATATCACCGAGCAGAGGAACCTTGTACTCTCCAGAGGTGATATCCTGACCGATCATGCCGCCGATAACTACGATTTCCTCATTATGCACCACGACTGTGGTGTCGGCAGATCGTTTATAGGTGGTCGGGGTGGCCACCCCTGCCTCACTTTTCAACCGGGTAACCTCAACGCCGATTTCAAGACGGAGCAGGTTGGCCTGATTGATCTGCGGGGTGATTTTTAGTGTTGTTCCGACGTCTTTATATTCATAGCTGGTATAGTCCTGAGTGCTTCCTGTGTCCGAGGTGTTTTTGCTC
Organism: Candidatus Electrothrix laxa; assembly: GCA_942492895.1. Taxonomy (GTDB): domain Bacteria; phylum Desulfobacterota; class Desulfobulbia; order Desulfobulbales; family Desulfobulbaceae; genus Electrothrix; species Electrothrix laxa. The sequence goes on along the minus strand of OW818652.1, from coordinate 1,266,632 downwards.
GTAATATAGGGGACATTCTGACCTACCGTGATAGTGGCTTCTTTATTATCCGTGGTTAATACCTGCGGTGTTGCGATAATGTTAATATCTGAATCGGTTTTAAAGGCGTTCACCACAGCCCCGATGTCTGGAAAATAAACGCCACCGATTTCCACACCTTTTTTCAAAAGACCAAGGGTTGCACCATCGGCCATCCCGGCAACACCGGAATCAATCCCTTGCAACAGATCAAAGCTGCTATCGGTAAAACCTGAACCCAAGGTACCTGTTTCGTCTTGGAAGCTGCCTAAACCGCCCCATTCAACACCTAATTGAAACTCCTTGTCAATGGACACCTCCATGATCAGAGCTTCCAGGTAGACCATTCGCCTGGGGATATCAAGCTGTCTAATGATTTCTTCAAGAATCAGGTATTCTTCTTTGGGTGCTGTGACAATCAGAGAATTGGTCTCTGGATCTGCGGTGATTTTTAGATCTGTGGACAGAGGCGGGGCTTTTGCTGCCTCCGCTTTTGTGCTCCTCGACTTCGTTGTTCCGCGCTGCTCGGTGGGCAGGCTGGTCAGGACCTTGACCAGTTCTTCCGCATTGGCATGTTGAAGATAATAGACATGGATCTTTCCGCCGCCCTTGGGAGCCTCGGTGTCCAGTTGTTTCAGGAGACTGCGAAGTTTTTTTATTTCGGCCTTCGGGGCAAAAACAATAAGGGAGTTTGTGCGTTCGTAAGGGATAATTTTAATATTTGATGCAGTGGTCCGACCTCGTTTTTTTACGGATTGAACAAAGAGCTGACTAATGGATTTCCCCACATCGCTGACAGAGGCATATTGCAAGGGAATAATGGTCAGTTCTTCACCCACAGACGGCACATCAATTTCTTTAATGATCTCCATCAAACGTTTGATATTGGACTGCACGTCAGTCAAAATCATCATCCCAGATTGGGAGTGGGCAATCACATTGCTGGTTTTTGAAAGCAGAGGGGTGAGTATTTTTTTGAGCTCCTCCGGGTCAGAGTGCTTCATAGGGATGATCCGACTGACCACTTTATCTCCTGAAGAAATTTTATCTCCTTCCCGAACAGTGCGAATACTCTTGGATCTGGCCTGAACAGCCGGAATGATTTTTATGACAGGACCGCTGGGCACAGTAGTGAACCCGTTAACTTCTAGGACAGATTCAAAAACTCGGTAGGCATCTTCCAGCGTCATTCGGGTAGGCGAGATAACCGTGACCTTACCTTTGACCGTGCGATCAACAATGAAGTTCTTTCCGGTCAGTTCACTGATGTATTTGACAAAAACATTAATATCAACATCATTGAAATCAATGGTCACATATTGCTGTCCTTTCTCTTCTTTTCGGTCAGCAGTCTCTGCAAAACAGTTCGGCAGGGCGGTGAACAAAAAAAGCAGCAAGGTGATGCAAACTATACGTAATAACGATAAAGAAATTTTCATAATATCCTGCGATTTAAAAACGATTGACCTGATTCGAATAACGCAATGCCGTTTCTATGAAAGTACAGGGTGGCTCCTTGGAGTCACCCTGTACTTTCATGTTGTTGTTCCGCCCCAGAGGGGTGGGATGAGGGATATAACGACCCGGACCTTCGGGTTACAACAAAGCATGAAGCATGAAGCATGAAGCATGAATATTGTTGGATGGTCAGAATGAGTCACCGACCATTTTCGTATAAATGGTACCGGACTTCCGCAGAGTTTTCCGGCCTGATATCATCAATCAAAAGGAGAAAATTCTTCTTCAATAGCTGGTATTTCAGCGTCCTCTTCCTCGTTCATGCTTTCCTCTTCTTCGTCTCCTAGATCAGATTCGGTATTACGGATCGGATTACGGCGGAAACTTATCCGGCGATTAGGCCGAACAGAAGGAGGCCTTCGGCGAGTCCGCACCTGCTTTTTTTCAACAAGTTCATCTTCATTATCTTCATTGTCTTCATCAATTTCTTCAGCGTCATCTTCCACCAAATCAGGAGCAGGCCGAGATCGAGGACTGGAAATACGGTCGGACCGTGGGGGCTGACTGGAACCGCCACCTTCTCGTTTTTTCATCACCAGGGTTTCCTTGCTCCCAAATACCTCAAGAATGACCTTACCGCGCTCAATAGATTCGATAATAGCTCCTTGCACTGCATCACCGATCTGATAGAGCTTTTGTTCGTTTTGTTTTTCCTCAATGATAATAGCTCTGGACGTCTGGTCATCACCAAGTACTGTACCGAGAAGAGTCAGCTTCAATGTTGTGGGAACCTCCTCTGGTGCGGTTTTTTGTACCGCCACAGATTGCTCCGTAGATACCGACTCCTCCTGGACAAGCTGGAAAATATTGCGGCGGATAATCACCTGGAAATCCAGAGTATTATTTTCAGCTGGCTGTTTCTTTGCTGATAACGGTCTTCTCGAAGCTTGCGGTTGATTTTGCTTCCCACCTTTTGCCCGGTTTGCAGTCTCAGTAACCGGCTGTTCTGTTTTGCTAAAACAGCTGCGGTTCTGTAATTCTTTTTCCAGCCTGGCGTATCCTAAATGCACAGCTACGTATGCCGCCAAAAAAATACCAGCCAGGATTGCTACAACTCGGACCATTTTACCGGCTCCTTTTGGGCAATTTAGGTGATTGCCGCCGCAGCTTTTTTTGCAGGCCCATCTGTCTGTTAAATGCAGGCGGAAGGCTGGTAAAAACAATCCCCGGCTCGTGCAAGAGGCCGTTAACAGTGAAAGGGAGGCCGACTTTCTGTATTCCTTTTTTCAGCATATGAACAAGTGAAGGACTGTTAACAGAAGCTGTAAATTTCGGTCCAGGCTGAAAAGAGCCTGTCATTCGAATACGGGAAAGACGACAGGGCACAGCTGTGTACAAATTGCCTTTAAAACTCGCAGCAAAAATGGGTGATGTTATCTTGCCCTTACTTAACGATATGGTTCCGTTAGCAAAATTGAGCTCGGTCTCAATGCTGTCAAAGTTCAGCTGCGCCATTCCCATAACCGGCTGTTGTAGACCAATTTCTCCTTTTGCAAAAGTAAATTTCCCCTGCAAGGTATGCGTACTCTTTGGATGTGTACTCTTTTGCAGCTGCCGTACCCCGGAGAAATTGCCGGATAAGATCCCACGAACAGTTCGTTGATATTCTTGTTGGATAAAAGCCAACGCCTTGCTGTCTATTTTGATCTCCCGCATTACCCCGTCATATTCAAGAGCGCTTCGATCTTTGGCCAAGGCTAAGCGGCCGACCACTGTTCCACCAAGGAGATCAAGCGTGTATTTTGCCGCAATGGTTCCTGTTTTTTTCCAGGATAGAAGGTCTGGACGAAGATTCATTGTTTTGACAACGAGCAGTACCTTTTTTTCCTTTTTCTCAGTAATGCTGATATTACGGAGCTGCACATTAAAGGAAGGGAGCAGAGCTATCTCTTCTACAACCCATTGCAGGGAGGGCGTCATCATGTTCAGGTCATTTTCAATCCTGCTTTTAAGGGGATCAGTCGGGAATTTATACCAAAGCAGAAAGAGCAGCACCACCAAGGTATAGAGCAGGTAGCCAGAAAATTTAATAAGCCTTATGAGCATGATTCAGGCACCGTCCTCTTCCGCCTGAATCAGGCTGATTACCCACATCGTCACGTCAAGCGTACCATGTTCTTTTTTGTTCACTTGAGTGATAATTTTTTTCAGCTCAACAATATGTTGCGGCGATTCAATAAGCTCCAAAAAGGTGACTAACCGGTCCAGCTTAACGGATTTGAATTTCATCTCCACCGTGACCTGCCGCAGACTACCCTCACCGGAAGGTTCCGAGGGTTTCATATACGAAATATTTTCTTTTACTCGTGCAGCAGTACTCTTTTTTTCTAAAAAGGCGAAAAGGTCGAAATCCTTTCGGCGTTCGGCCACGCGCTGCTCAAGAGTGTCGCTCCGATGACTGAGTTGGCTGATCCCGGTCTGCATGACTCGCATTTCCGCCAATCCTTTTTCTTTGATACTGATTCCCTTTGCAAGTCGTTTTCGCTGATCAAGCAGGGGGAAAAAAACAAACTGCACCAAAATAAACACAACCAGTACGCTGACACCGATGAGCAAAGCACGGCGGTCTTTTTGCGTCAAAGAGGCCATCAGGAGTTACCCCCCTTTGCAAGAAGTAGTTCAATTCCAAAACGAATTCCCTCTTTCGCTTTGGATGATTTACCCGGTTTAACCTCCGAATACCGCTCGGATTTATCTAGCAGGCTTGTGATCGTATTGACACTGTTGTAGGAATCTGTGGTTCCGTTGATCTCCACCGAATCTTGATTAATAACCAGCCGGGTCACATGCAGATCAACGGAGGGAGGAATACGCGAGGAAATATCTGCCAGAATAACGAGGATGCGTTTTTCTTGGTCGAAAAGAGGCATGGCAACAGAAACCGTGTCCATCCCTTGCAGTTTGGAACGCATATGCAGCAGGGGATCTCCGCTTGGATTTATCCCTGGGAAACTTACCCTGAAGACCTGGACCATTTGGGCGGAGAGGTTATTATGTCTTTTTTCCAATTGTCGAGCGTCGACAAAAAGATATCCCAAGGAAAGCAGGAAAAGAACCCCTGCGGTTATAGCAGCTCCTGCGAGCTGTTTTTTAGAGCGCAGGAGATAATGCGGCGGAGCGAATTCGTTTTTGCGAAAGTTGAAAGCAGCTGTTTTTTTTCTTGCCCCGGCCTGTAAGGCAAGAGCAAGGGGGCGATCAAATATTTCGGGCTTCCATTGCCCTGCAATATTCGCCGAAAGGGTAGCTCGATCTGCCTGTATCAGGTCGGTTTTCTTGACAGGGAGGCCTATGTCAGCCTCTATTTTTTCCTGAAAACCCTGGCCGAGCACCATGGGGCCAGTCAGCAGAATATAATCCGGTTGCAGATTGAGCGAGAATTGATATCTGAAAAGATCCAGGCTGCGTTCAATAGCTTGACATACCCGGCTGACTGCCTGTTCCGCTGCTGCTGCATCGTCGGTATGGATTTCTTTGCCGTCAAAAAAGAAAAGGGCCTCGGTAAACACCTCAGTTGGATAGGCAAGGTGTCGCATAAAAGCAACAGCTCCCTGATGGATAACCGTTATTGCTATTCCAGAGAGACCGCAGGAAAAGAGCAGAAAATTTTCTGTTTCTCGGTCGCTTCTGGTTAATCTTTCTGCCAGTACGAAATCTGTCGGACTGATATGGTTGGGTTCCAGCCCCTGTTCGTGCAGGAGTGAGAGGTACCGTGATAGGGTTTCCTTTTCAAGGGCAGCCGTCATGAGCTGCGTTTTTCCTTCTCCCTTATTCACCATTGATGCATTTGTGACAATCACCTGTTGGTCAACAGGAAGGAGAAGCTGTTCGTCTAATTCAAAGGGAAGGATTTGCTCGATTTTTTTATTATCAGCAAAGGGCAGAGTGATGTTGCGCAGGCTCAGTTCGGAAAGGGCAAGTCCGATGTCGCAAGATCCCTTTTGTGTCCATTGCAGCTCTTTCAACAAGAGAGGAAGCTGTTCCGCAAGCTCGTTATCCTCACCAAGTCGACGAAAGGCACAGGATACCGCTTTTGCCTCTTTCCCGTTTCCGGCAACAGCAACTCCACTCAGCAAATCATCGCTGATATCTATGCCAAAAGAGAGATGGGCCATTAGTGCATGATGCTTTTCAGGAAAGCTAGGAAAGCGTCTCCCTCTCCCTGTGCGCACGAGTGCCTATAATGCGGGGAGGCTGAAGGGAGATTGATATAGTGCTGCACAGCCGCGCAAAAGGTGCGTGCAGGTGATATTGAGTTGTCGTTCATTGTATTTTCCAGTAAAGCAGTGTCTGCTCCTGATTCTCTTCGCGTCGAATAACTCCCTCACCGGTTTGCCGCAGGCCCTTATCCGTCGCGACGACAGTTATTTTGAACAGGTTGCTTTCTGTTGTTATTAAATCTTGGTCAAAGGTAATATTTTCTGGAAAACCTGATACATTTTGGTACCAAGTTGCCTTCTTAAGCAGGTCCTTATTGTCTTCATCTTCTCTGAAGGCCACCAGATCGGCAGCGAGCTCTTCAGTCATCTCGCTATGGAGGGCCTGCAGAACCGGCACAGGTGCTGTGTTGATATTAACCATACCCGGTTGCTCTCCATTGGTCAAACAAGCAATGACACTTGAAGAGACATTATCGTTTTTTTTCAGTCCGCTGTAAAGAATTTCTCGGCTCCACCCTCTGATAAGCACCAAATCCTCTATCAGCGTCAGGGGGCCGTTGGTCGGGACATAGGAAGGATCAAGGCCGGTGTAATATTCTTTTTCTCCGCCGTTTTCTTCTTTTTCATCATCTGGATCCAGCCAGTCCACTAAGCTGTCCAGCATAATTGCGGCTTGATCTTCATCAAGATCTTCAAGGTCCAAGCTCTCAAGGAGCAGAAATCGTTTCCAGAGGCTCCGCTGAAGCTTTTCCATATCTTTTTTCTTGTCCTTGCTCTTTTGTGTTTTCTCCCATGCTTTTTTTTCTTTTTCTGTCCAAAATAAGGCATTGGCCTGTAATCGCCCGGACAGATCTGTAACTGTGATATCCAGCGTACCGGAAAAAAGATTACTGAGCAAGGCGGAATCTATGGTCCCCCATCGGTCAAATTGGGAGTCGGAAGTATCTTCGTTTTCCTGCTGATCAGCCAGTAGGGCAGCTCGGGCAAAATTAAGCCCGGACAGCAGCATGGCATCCAGACGAACAATCGTGCTCTGGTTAGCAGCTGCTTGCATCTGCTGATTCACTGAAGTGCTGAGTCGCACCGTGAACGCGACAAGAAAACTGACAGCCAGCAGGGTGAGCACCAAGGCCATGCCGGAACGATCACGGATGAGAGTCCCAGACATCAGCTTTCCTCAGGTTTTACTTGAATTAACCCGGTTGGCAGCAGCACGGTTGTCTGAAAGGAGAGTGCCTGTTCCTCTTCTTCATTGATCCAGAATTCCAAATGGCAGGTTACCGCCGCAGGCAATCTGCGCTCCGCTTCCTCGTCATCGGTCAGGACCGTAGTGTCCCAGCTCGCATGTTCCTCACCAAGGTAATCAAGAAAGGTGAAAGTGACAGAGCGGAGCTGATCTGCGAGAATAAAAGCCTCAACCTCGCCGGTTTCCTTGCCGTCTTCGGTCGGGCGCTGGAGAACATCGCTACGTAGAAGAAGAAGGTGGCCGTCATGGTCACGATCTGCTTGCACGGCATAGCTGATTCGGCCCAAGCCCGGCGCGTCATCTTCCGAATTAAGGACAAGGTGAGCCATAGAGGAAAAGGAAAGCAACGTGGATTGATCGCCGCTCCCTTCTTCACCGATAAATTCCATATCACTCGTGAGTAGAGTCGAGGTCAGATCCTCATTGATCCTTTCCATTGCCACCTGAGCACGATAATAGAGCTCCCCCTGTTTCATAGTGACGTCAACAGCATTGATGGATCCAGACAGAGAGACCGTCACCATAGACACCACAAGGCCGAGGATCAGTACAGCCAGCATGATTTCTAGCAGGGTAAAGCCTGATTCTTTCGGAGAGGGGGCGTTCATTCTGCCTGGGCGGGCTCAATATCTGTCATGATGACCGAACGAGCTGTGAAGATTTGGTTTTCATCTTCGCCACGACTAACCTTAAGAGTGACAAGCTTGAGCATGCCACCTGCGTCTGCTATACCGATTTCATCTTCGCTTAACTCGCTGACTTTTGTCTGCCAGGAATAATCTGCGAATTCGTCTTCAAACTGGCCTGTGCTGTCACTTGCCTGCTCAAACCCTGCGAGGTGTAGTTCGGTCAGCTTTTCTTGGGCTAGCATGGCTGCGATTGTTTCGAAACGGGAGATTCCGGCGATGGAAATACTCTGTGACTGGGACCCCAGCAAGGAAACAAAGGACATGGCGATGATCGCCACGGCAACCATGACCTCAAGCAGGGTAAACCCCGTTTGCAATGATTTTTTTAGAGAAAAAAAATGCATGATCATCTGGTTATCTGCTCACAGTCATTCGATCATCCTCAAGCGAGACACGACCTTCCAGGATCCTAGCTACACCGAGAAAGGGAGAAAGGATAACGCTGACTTGGTCTCCGTTGTCGCCTTCAAAATGAATGGCGGCTTTTTCGGTATAGCCCTTTGTTGTAAAACGGATTCCTGTGTCATCATCAGTGTCTGTGGATCCTTGATTGCTCTGGGTCTCTATTCCAGACAGAATGACAGACTCTTCAAGCTTTGCCTCTAGGTAGGTATTGTCCATCTCTCCTTCCTCTGTCCTTGGCCCGGAAGTAGCAGGCTTGGCAAAAAAGGCGTTTGCTTCAGTATCAAAGCGAAGGCTAAAAGGAACATGCTTGGCCCTTGCCTGCTGCCCTGCTTCGGTAACCAAGCCGACAAAGCGCTGGGCTGTCGAGCGGAGTTCATTGGTATAAAGACCGGCTTGGATTTTTGGAAGAGCAAAAGAGGCTGTCAGGGAAATCAACACCATGACAATAATCAGCTCAATAAGCGTAAAACCCTTTTGGTCGGTCTTGGCATGCATCCCCTTGTCCCTTATATAATACCAATGCAGGGCAGAGAACACAGGGACCACCCCTGCATCGCCTACCGAGGTATTTTCTGTTAAATCTTCTACTACTCCCAATTATTGATATCCGCATCCATATCTTCGCCGCCGGGTTCGCTATCTGGTCCGTAGGACATAAGATCGAACTCGCCGTGTAGGCCTGGGCTGATATAAATAAAGTCGTTATCCCAAGGATCTTTGGGAACTGTGGACTTGTCCAAGTAGCCGCCTTTTCGCCATTTTCTGGCTAATTGCCCGCTCGCGGGCGGTTCAACCAAGGCCTGCAAACCCTGATCAGTGGTCGGGTATTTGCCATTATCCAGTTGGTACATATTTAGGGCTTGGCTGAGTGCTCCGATATCGATGCTCGCCTTTGTACGCCGGGCTTCTTCCGGGCGATCCATGATTCTGGGTACGATCATCCCCGCAAGAATACCAAGGATGACAATAACCACCATGAGCTCAATAAGGGTAAAACCTTTTTCGTCTCGCAGTGTTAATCTGTTTTTTTTCTGTATCCTGATTTTTTTCTTCAAAGTACCACCTTTTTTCGTCCATCTCACTGAGATAAAACAGAGACTTTTTGTGTTGCAGGGAGCATATCCGTCTGCATAGCAGAAGGGAAGTATTATACATATTATTTGTCTGAGTATAAATGCTAAGAAAAAAATATACAGGAAAAAACGCTCGAATGCCATCCAAATATTTTTTTTATGCAGGAGCGGCGCTGTTCGAGAAATGAATATTTTGCTGTGGTTACGTAAGTTTTTAGTGGGTTTTGTCAATTTGGCAGGATTTTTACCGCGAAAAATGAATGTATTTTTTCGGGTGCTGCTGTGGATTAGGATTGAGAAAAAATAAAAAAGCTTGAGATATTAAAAAGTTGCCCAATTTGACACTGTGGGCGAAATTGAATATCATATCGTATTGTTATGGTGTGCTGACCTGGTTTTCGTAGGATTCCAAAATTTTGGGCATACCAGTTGTGGATATTGAACCTTTTTTATTGAGGAAAGCTGATGAGGGGGAAGCAAGGGAAGCAAGGGGAGCAAAATTTCTATTTTATGGGCAAAGCCCTTGAGATTGCTGCTGGTGCGGCGGCCATAGATGAAGTGCCTGTCGGGGCAGTTCTCGTTAATAAAGATCACTTGATTGTTGCTGGGGCGGGCAATAACTGTATCCAAGCTCATGATCCTACCGGGCACGCAGAGATCCGTACCCTACGGGCAGCAGCAGAGAAGTTGAGCAACTATCGCCTTCCCAAAACCACTATGTACGTTACCTTGGAGCCTTGTCCAATGTGTGCGGCAGCAATGATTCAGGCTAGGGTGGAGCGTGTTGTTTTTGGAGCCACAGACCCCAAAAGCGGGGGAGTGCAATCGTTATATAGTATTGGTAACGACGGGAAGCTGAACCATAGTTTTGTAGTTGTTGGAGGTGTCAGGGCTGAGGAATGCGCAGCTCTCTTGAAGGATTTTTTCAGACGGCGAAGAAAAAAAAGGGTCTTGTGAAACAAAAATAAGGGAGCTGGATGGTAGCCGTGAAGATTGAAGGGTAAGCTGAGATGCTTATTTCAACGTAGGTATGCAGTGGAGGTGTTTTTTTGTAAGTTATCTGATTGATCTAATGTCTATAACAGGAACCTGTGTTTTTATAGCTATATTAACTTCTCCTGTATGAGTTGATATCATTTTTAGATTAATTCTTAGATTGTTCCCTAAGTTGGTAATCGTTCCTGTAATAATTTGATTTACACCAAGGGTTTTGATTTTTTTCTGTGCTGTTCTGTTAAAATCATGAAATTACCTCGCAGTATGTGGGCATCTGCTCAACTTCTGGCGTTATATTCTCTGCTGTTATGCTGCCATATTTATCTGCATGATGCAAGGTCATTTCTGTTCAGGGGGGGGCGGGTTGAATCGCGAGAGGCATTACAAGGCTCTTGCCGGAGAGGGTAATCCGAGATTTTCCACGATCAGCAGAGTCATCAAGGCATTGGTGTGCCGACTGGCTGTTGTGTGAAGACGGGAAACAAAGGAGCTGGATGGTGTTTTTGCCGCAATTCCAATTCTGGGATCAATCGAGTTTGACCCCATTGATCTTCTGCATCAAGAAATCCAGTTCTCCACCCGCAACCCGGCAACTCGCTCAAACTCCCTCAGATTATTCGTGACAACAATCAAGCCCTCGCTCCGGGCATGTCCGGCAATATGCAAATCATTCACCCCGATAGTCTTTCCGCATCGTTCCAGATCAGCACGGATATCGCCATAATTTTCAGCCGCTTTCTGGCCGTACTCCAGAATTTCTAACCGGGATGAAAAATCCTCCACCTGTCGCAGGTTATGTTCCGGCTTCGCAGATTTTTCCACGCCATGTATCAATTCAGCAAAAGTGATTGAGCTGATGCACATCTGGCCAGCATGACGATTAAACGTATTCAGCACCTCCAATGGTCGGCGTTTGATCACATAAATAGCAATATTGGTGTCGAGCATATATTTGAGCATCAGAACGCTTCCCTTTCCTGTTGTTCCTGCGAAGCGCGTTCTGTCATAAAATCATCTGTTACTTTTTCGTCGGACTTGAAAAAACTGTCCCAAGTATTTTCAACCGGTGACAGCACACGATCTTTTCCCACAACCCGCACGACAACTTTTTTCACTGAGCCTGGAAAACGGGTCTCTACAGGCAGCCTGACCGCCTGGGTTCGATTGTTTACAAAAACTGATCCAGTATGCATACAAAACCTCCTTTTAAATACTAGTGTATACTTGAAGTATATAGCATACTGTCGTGATCCGCAAGTGCAAGTCGTCGTGTCGTTTGTCTTGTTGATTTCAGATGGAATTGACAGGGGTGGCCGAAAAGGCCGGGCTGAATCGTGAGAGCCTTGTACAAGGGCGCTTGCCGGAGAGGGTAATCCGAGATTTTCCACGGTCAGTAGGGTCATCAAGGTGTTGGGGTGCCGACTGGCTGTTGTGTGAAGACGGGAAACAAAGGGGTTGAGGACTCCTATTCTCTTTATTTTTTTAAAGCTTTTCTCCGCTTGATTTTCTTTGAAAGAAAGAATACTATTAAATCATAAAGGTCATAATAACCAAGAGGAGTATACTATGACAAACATATCTGTTGCCACTGCGAAAAGTCGATTTTCCGAACTCATAGCCAAAAGCGGTTATGCCCGTGAACGCTTTATTATCACGAAAAGAAACAGACCTATTGCCGCCTTGGTCAGCTTGGAGGATCTCCAGATTATAGAGCAGCACGAAGAACGACAAGGGTTGGCATCCATCGTCGGCAAGTGGAAAGGGTTTGAAGAGGTGGGGGAGCAGATAGACGATCTCTCCAGTTTACGAAAGGATGCAGGAACCCGAAAAAATGTTCCTCTTTGATACAGATGTCATCACCAACGTCTTGAAAAAAAAGCCTGCAAAAATTCTACATCAAAAGCTTGATGGTCTTCCGCAAAATCAGCAGTATATTTCCACAATCACTGTTTCGGAGATAGTATATGGCGCGTTTAAGAGCAATCGCCCGGAATATCACCTGAACAATCTGGAACAGGTTTTACTGCCGTCTGTGAATGTGGTTGGTTTTGATACAAAGGCCGCCTGCATTTGTGGTCAACTTCGGGCTGAACTGGAGAAGAAAGGACAGCCGCTTGATCTTGCCGACCTTGAAATCGCCGCTATCGCCATTGCCGGAAACTTCACACTTGTGACGAGGAACATTCGTCATTTCGGAAGGATTGATGGTTTGAGGGTGGAGAACTGGTTAAAAAGTTGACAGAATGGCTGAGGAGAGCCTGTACAAAGCTCTTGCCGGAGAGGGGAGTTCGAGATTTTCCACGGTCAGCAGGGTCATCAAGGCATTGGGTCTGTCCCCTGTTTATTTTCTCGTGATGGCGAGGAGAATCGGAGGTGCTCTCAATATGCCTTTGAATCGTCACCTAAATTGACAATTCATCCGACGTGAACTATGCTGTTATGCAAGCAAACACCCTGAATATCAATCGCTCACGATCCTCCCTGACAAGCTGAACAGTATCTTGCAGCAATTCCGATTCCGAATGTCAGCCGTAAAAATTGGATTAGTAAGAAAAATTTTGACGGATATCCTAAAATACAGCTAGACTGTCTAGGTGGAAGGTGCTAAAAAGAAATAACTGCAAGGAGAACAATATATGATAAGAAGAACAACTTGGGCACTTCAGGATGCCAAAAACAAATTCAGTCGAGTGGTTAACGAAGCACTCACGCACGGGCCGCAATATGTTAAGCGGAGAGGTGTTGATACCGTTGTTGTACTGTCGGTCCGTGATTATGAGAAATTGACCTCGCAGAAGCCTTCGTTTACCGACTTTCTGTTAAGTGCTCCAAAAAACGGCAATAATGCCGATCTGTTTGAGAGGCAGCATGAATATCCGAGGGAACTTGATTTATGAATTATCTGCTGGACACATGCGTGATCTCCGAGCTGGTCAAACCTCGACCAAATACTGCTGTGACTGACTGGCTTGCCCGGACTCCTGCGGACCGCCTGTTTCTGAGTTCCCTCACAATAGGAGAGTTGAAACGAGGTATTACGCGGCTACCTGAGTCAAAAAAGAAAAGCCACCTGATGATGTGGCTTGAGACGCTGCTGGCAGATTACGGTGACCGGATTCTTCCTGTTGATCGTGCTGTTGCCGAAGCATGGGGGATTATGCAGGCGCGGGCGGAGGATTCAGGACAGAGGATGTCGATTATTGACGGGTACATTGCCGCCACGGCATCAGTATACCAAATGACTGTCGTGACACGAAATGAAGGGGATTTTTCCCCGAGTCATCAGGCAATACTGAATCCTTGGAAAATGCTTTGAAGTTCTGTCGATAGCTGTTCTCACTCTTGATAAACATTTTCCCTGATTTACTAAGCCTACAATTCAGCTACCTCAATGGAGCATTCCTTGGCAATCCTGATCAATTTTTTATCTAAGGTCAAAAAAACAGCATTATTTCTTCGAGCCGCGATCAAATACATAATATCATATACACTGTGCCCCAAGGTAGATGACAGCTTGAAAGCCTCTCGAAAAAAGTCATGTTCATCAATAAAATCATCAGGCAAAGCAACAGCTTGTTCAAGGCCTCGCTCACAGTCCTGCAAAGAAAGGTCCGTCAACCGCTGATATTTCCAAAAAACATTCGTGACTTCCGAAATAAACAGAGTCGGCGCGATCACCCAGTCCGCCTCACTAAGATACCTATTCAACTGCCCTGCCATAGGGCGTTGCAGAACAACTTCCACTGCCGCACTTGCATCAAGGACAGCGATCATCGCTCACGATCCTCCCTGACAAGTTGAACAGGATCCACAGATGCCATTTTTTCGCCTACAAAGCATGTTTGCTCAGCAATAGTCCGAAGCAATTTTCTCCTGCGATCTTTATGGGAAACAGCGGTATCCATACCTCTTGCCAAGGTAACGACAGCCTCCTGGGCAAGACTGCGATGTTCCGCTTTCGCCCTTTTTTGCAAACGATGATAAATATTAACCGGCAACTCTCTCACTTGTAAAGATGGCATGGCACCTCTCCCTAAAGACGTATTTTTAACCTGTTATTTAAACCTCCTTTGAGGATAATGCATTTTTCATCATTATGCAAGCAGCCGTGCCTTTTATTCTAATGGAGTCTGGGTCTGTGCGTAATCATTCTCCCGCAGAAACCGAAAACGTATCGCGGTAGGGATACCGGTTACCCGGCACCCCCCGCACAGATCCGTACGTGAGGAACTACCTCATACGGCTCCTACCTCGGGTCAAGTGACGCGTAGCCGCTGGTCCTTTGCTGCTACACGTATCCTGTCAAGTTCACGCAATGTTTGTTCCTGTCTCTGAGTACAGGTCACAGGCGTACTCCTCAGAATTCCCCTTGGTCACCGCCCTTCCCTCCAGAACCTCCGCTGCTGTCTTGGGATAAAACAGCATTGTTCGGCTCCTTCTTAGGTACTATGTTGGTGTCTGACTTCTCAGTGACGTACATGTTGGAAGTATAGCCACAGGCCTTCTCCAACCGCTCCGGCTTCTGCACTGCCTGCCGCAGGTCTCTGAGATCTCCCGGTTCTCGAACATAGAGCGTCCACGCATGCACAGGTTCTCTGACACCCGCAGGGCCGGGGAGTAGCTAGCTGATTTACGCCGCTTCCCGTGTTGCCTTCCCAACCAGACCACGCGGTCGGCACCCTGATTGTGGTGATTTCGGAGCTCAATGGCTGGCCTACGCTTCCCCTGTCAACGCTTCGCCGCATCCTCGCGGAATACCGACGCATGACTCGGGGCCATAATGGAGCAGCTTCTCCTTTTATGTAGGGCTCTTTCATCCCCTACTCTATGCCGGTTTATCCCGGCGCTTTCGGTCTGCCCCCTATTTTGCAAAAAAAGTTCTCAAGGTTGATGACCAGGTAAAAAGTCAGTCAGCAAAATGAGGATAAAATTTCAAAAAGCTGGTGATGTGACTTTGGCGATTTTGATTTTGTCCAAAAAATCGTAAAAATGCTCTTTGACAACCCAAATCAGGTCAATCCAGCCTCCTATGGAGGGTGATGAGGGATTTTTCCCCTTATTTCGTCGTTTTTTGTACGCAGCTGCCCGTATTATATTGAGTGCTGTTGCCTTCATGGTCGCTGCGAAACGAACCGCTTTCATGCCTCGTACCTTGAGATGCTTGATTCCCGTACGTCGATCAAGTTGCGACATAGTGGCCTCGACTCCGGCCCGGAACCGATACTTGTTTTTGAATTCATCGGTTCGCTCGTTAGCTCTTCTTTGGGAAAGACGGGCGGTTTTTTCGTTATAGCGGAGATAAGCAAGATCTTTTTTGCCGGGTTTAACAGGGCAATGATTGGCTCTCGGGCAGCTCTTACATGTTTCTGACGAAAAGGCTATGCTGAACCTGTCTTTTTTCTTGGATTTCTTGACAGGCTGGCACCCTTCAGGACACGAGATGATAAAACCGTTTTCAGAAAGCTCAAAATCGGTCAGTGTGCAGAAGAGGTCCTTTTGTCGGTCCAGAGTAGGAGCGATGAGGTTGACACCCTTTTGTTTTGCCGCTTCGTGATTGTCGTCGCTTCCGTAGAGCGTATCAGCTGCTACTTCTTTCGGCTTTATGTCACGTTGTTCCGTAGCCTCAAGATACGGTAGCAGGGCATCGGTATCACTTTCATGGGCAGCCTGCACATCAACATGAGTGATCAGGGAGAGAGTTTCGGCATCTTCCTCTGTGCTGTATGTTTCCGCTACTTGCACCTGATATCCTTTGCCTTTATGCCCACTATATCCGGCGTCAGGATCAGAGGGATTCTGAAGAGAGTCGGAAGGGATATCCTTATTTGCCTTCAGAATGACACGCAGTTCATCAGTATTTTCGACTTGCTCTGTGATACATTGTTCTTTCAGAATGCGTGTCATGAGCTGATATGTTTGCATGGACGCAATGTCAGGGCACGAGCGGAACCTGTTGATAAGAAAGAAAAGATCATCGGCGACCATCTGAAGAGTTTTGGCGGATTCAGATGGTTTGACCATAGAGAAGGCACTTTCCTCTTCTTTCTTCAGGTAGCGATCTCGCAGATTCAGGTCAAGCTCATTGAATTCGTTTTTGTGCTGCCGTCTGAGATTTACCAGGAATTTTTTGATGGTGCCTGTGAAGATCCCGATACGACCGAGATGCTTCATATTGGAAAATATGTGAACGGAATCTATACGTTGCAGAGAAGGATCAACATCGAATATTTTTATGAATTCATCGCCAACAGCCTGGAAGACATCGTCATACAGTCCGTATTTCGTCATGACAAAGCGCATGTTCCAAATACTTTTTGGACAGACATAGGCCGCTTTGTCTGAGTTATTTGTGATATCAAGAGCATAATGCCATTGCATGTTAAAAGCGAACTGTTCCGCTGTCTCTTCGTCTGTCAGATCATGCATATGCTGCAATAACATCGCTCCCATCATAGCAACGAGTTCATTAGTCGGGCGCCCCATGCTTGTACTGAAATGCAGTGCCAGGAGATCAACCGGAAGAATATGGCGAACATGATCCCGAAAAATCCCGGCCCATGATTCATCCAGCATTTTTCGACGCTTCGGCCCGAGGAAACCAAAGGGGTCGAACATGTTGATGGTTTTGTGATCTTTGATGTTTAACATAGCTCTCTTGCTTATCTTATCGTAATATTGACACAATAATATCATGCCGACTAATTTATGGCAAGAGAAAAATTAATTATATACAAGTAATTTCAGATAATTATATAGGGATACTTTTTACGAATCCATCAAGGTTAGGTAGCGACTCCACATAATTCCCTCTAGAGGTCGTCTATCTGCATATCAGACAACTTGGAATATATATAGCAAGTATAATATAGCATCAGAGCAAGAATCAGGATTGCCCAGAAGCCCCAAACACCATAAACAATACTAAACATAAAAAAGGAGATAAGTATATTGAACAAAGTAATTTTATAACTATGACAACCTAAAATTCTCCCCTTGAACACTTCAGCATATTCAGACATAATAACCCAGTCGTCAGCTATAAAGAAAAACGACCAATGTAACAGAGCTATTGAATCATTTGATATCCCAAGATAGAAGAAGTACCACAAAGTAGAAATTGACCCTGTGTAAAATATATATTGCGTACAAACCATTCTGGAGAAAACTTGAGAAGTTATTCGTTCGGACAAAGGTACTACTTCAGGACACCGTAGCCTTTTATAGTTAAATCTGCCCGCGCTGAACTCTTTCGACTCTATAAAGCGACATGCGGAAAGTATTGATTTTATAGCAAATATTAAAGTAGCGCAACGAAGGCCCAAGAGTCCACTCCGAAGCTCATTTTCGATCAACTCCTCCCTACCACTATAAATCTCGTGAAAAAAACTTAACAGGGCAAATGAAAATGAAAATGCCGCCAACAAAACAACAAGTAATGGCGAGAGAGTCTCCAAACTATCCCCACAATCAAACGGAGAAAACCCTTCTCTAGAATGCCACCTTGTCAATAACATTGCAATACCTGCTAAACACGAAAACACTACCGAAACAAACATTATTTCTTTCATAAAATTTCCCCATCTAAAAATTACAGAACTCACCGATTGGTTAATAATCTAGTAATTGAATTAATTGTTTTACATGAAAAAACAACACCTTGAAATCTTAGTAAGTGAAATCAACATATTGGATGATTGCTTGTGAAAATAGGCTGTTGAGAAGTTTCCTGTTTAGGAATACTTATTATCTGGCCCAATATAGCGCTTAAAGGACATCTCTGCAAATACGGTCAAAATACCGGCATCTCTTATAACGTTATGATTTGTTTATGTTTAGTCAATTAATTATATACACTTTTTATTGACCAATCGATGAGACAGAACATCCTCAAATAAAGATATTTATACTTGAAAAGCAATAATATTATTATGAAATTACAAACTTTAAACAACAGGTCGCACCCCTACATTTAAAAATTTCATTGCACCGCAACAAAATTTCTTGAATTGCCCGGAGTTAAAAAAATACCCATCCCGGTATCACACCTCAAAATTAAACCGCGTAGCCATGCGGGTTACAGAACGGAGTCGCAGGTTCGAATCCTATCGTGCAATCACAATATAAAAAAGGGGCAAATCCGAAGGTCCGCCCCTTTTCTCATCATATACTGAGCAACCATCAGTCGCTCTTTATTTTACCCTACAAAATCAACCCAAAACCTCCACCTTAATAGCACAAAGCTTATACTCCGGCGTACGAGAAAGCCGATCCAGCGCATCCAGGGTCAGGAGGTTGACCGGGGTCTCCGCATAGTTATAGGTAGTGAAGATCGTACCGGGCTGGCTGCGCTCGGTGATTTTCGCCTTGATATCCACCGTTCCCCGGCGGGAAGTCAGCCGCAGCATATCGCCCGCCTTAATCCCCAGGCGCTTGGCATCAACCGGGCTGACCTCAGCCAGAGCCTCCGGGGCGATGGTGTCAATTTCCTTTGTCTTGCCGGTCATGCTGCTGAAGTTATACCGGGCATAATGACGACCCGTGGTAAAGAGCATGGGATACTCATCATCCACCGGCTCCTTGGGTGCCATGTACTCTTCCGGCACAAACAGGCCCTTGCCGCGCGTAAAGGACTCGGTATGGAGAACCGGGGTTCCTGGATGATTCGCATCAGGCACCGGCCATTGCAGGCCGACTTCCTCAAGACGGGCATAGGAAAGACCCTTGTACTGGGGCAGCAACTCACAGATTTCTTCAAAGATATCTTCAGGTTTTTCATAGCCCATAGAATAATCCATCCGCTCAGAAAGCTCGGTAAAAATTAACCAATCTGGCTTAGCCTGCCCCGGAGGCTCGACCGCCTTACGCACCCGCTGTACCCGTCGCTCCGTGGAGCTGAAGGTGCCATCCTTTTCCGCAAAGCTAGCCGCAGGCAGAACTACATCCGCCTCCTTGGCCGTGTCGGTGAGAAAAAGATCCTGGACAATCAGGAACTCCAGATGAGCCAGCGCCCTATGAACATGACCGATATTTGCATCAGCAATGGCTGGATCTTCTCCGAATACGTACAAAGCCCGGATCTCATCATCAAGGATATTATCCCAAACCTCGGTGGCTGGCTTGCCGGGCTTCCGGGGCAGTTTTACACCCCAGCGTTCTTCGTATTGATCAAAAAGCTGATCATTATCCAGTTTGCCGTAACCGGGCATGGTGTTGAACAAGGCTCCCATATCGCAGGCACCCTGGACATTATTCTGTCCGCGCAGCGGATTACAGCCGCCGCCTTCCACCCCGACCTTGCCGCAAAGCATGGCCATATTGGCGATGGATTTGACCCGGTCTGTACCGGTGTGATAATGGGTGATGCCCATGCCGTGGTAGACCGCATTGCGACCCGGAGCCGCATACATACGAGCGGCCTGCTCTAGTTGACTGATCGGGAGACCGGTGATTTCGGAAACCAGCTCGGGCGAATATTTCTCCGCCATCTCCTGCATCTCCTCAAAATCTTCGGTGCGTGCTGCGACAAATTCCTTATCCCAGAGATCCTCTTTCAGGATAATGTGCATCAAGCCATTGAGCAAGGCCACATCCGTACCCGGCTGAATCCGCAACCAGAGATCAGCCCGTTCTGCCAGCTTGGTCCTACGCGGATCAACGACCACCAATTTCGCATCCCCTTTATCCAAGGCCTGATGAATACGCAGGCCGATGGTGGGATGACTGGTATCTGGATTGGACCCGATCATGAAAAAGAGATCTGTTTTATTATTAACGACATCGGCGATTGAGTTGGTCATTGCGCCGGAACCAAAAGTGATGGCCAGACTGGCCACAGTAGGAGCGTGTCAGAGCCGGGCACAGTGATCGATATTATTCGTCCCG
This sequence comes from Candidatus Electrothrix laxa, assembly GCA_942492895.1. Taxonomy (GTDB): domain Bacteria; phylum Desulfobacterota; class Desulfobulbia; order Desulfobulbales; family Desulfobulbaceae; genus Electrothrix; species Electrothrix laxa. Next base: position 1,246,648 of record OW818652.1, on the reverse strand, counting down.
ATCACCGTGCGCATAAACTTCTGCATGAGGAAATTTTCCTCATTGGTTGCTCTGGCACAGGAGAATCCGGCAATGGAATCCGACCCGTGCTCCTTTTTGACTTTAGTGAGCCGCTCGGCAATAACATCATAGGCCTCGTCCCAGGTGGCTTCCACCAGCTTGCCGTCACGGCGAACCAGCGGAGTGGTCAGCCGCTCCTTATCCTGAGCAAAGTTGAAGGCAAAACGACCCTTGACGCACAGTGCTCCGTAGTTGGGAGCCAAATGCGATTCCGAGGTGGCCTCCATAATGGTGTCGCCCTTGACCTTGAGCTGCATCTGGCAACCAGCCCCGCAATAAGGACAGGTGGTGCGCACCTTGCGCGTTTCTTCGTTAAGGATGGGCGAAAGCACATCTTTCTTGGTAATTGTGCCGGTAGAACAAAAGTCAGCACAGTTGCCGCAGTTCACGCAGTTGTCGTTAAAGCTGAGAGAAATACCCGTAGCCACACCCTGATCATCCTTGGAGACACAGCTTAAATCCAGGGCCTCGTAGGCGCAGGCATTGAGACAGCGTTGACAGTAGATACATTTATTGAGATCCACATCCAACATGGGATGCGACCTGTCCAAGCTGTAGGCAGGCACTGTGCCCATGCCAGTTTTATTCAGATTGATATCATTATCAATACAGAGGGTTTTAAAGTCACAGTCGTCAAAGGCCATACAACCGCATTCCAGGCAACGATCAGCTTCGCGCTTGGCAGCAGCCTCATCAAAGCCCAATTTCACCTCTTCATTATCGAGCACAGCTGTTTCAGGTGTACGAGCGGGCATAGGAGTACGCTCCTGCTTGTCAAAGCGCTCCAGCACCTTGCTATCATTAGCGGATTTACCGCGTGTGAAATTAAAGCGGCTTTCCGTCGGGGCCGGTGCAAGGTCCATCACAGCGCTATGAATGCTTTCTGCTGCCTTACGCCCAGTACTGACCACCTGAATCAGAGGACGGGAGCCGCCAGCTGCCTCGCCAGCTGCATAGACCTTATCCATGCTGGTCATAGCGGTCTTGGCATTGGCCTTGATCAGATTTTTCGGGCTCAGGGTCACATCAGCCGCTGGAGTCTCATCGCTCTGACAAACCATCTGGCCCTGGGAATAAACAACCGTATCCACCACCAGGACATCAAAGGCATCAGGGACAGATTGCAGCTTCTGTTTGCCTTTCTTGTCCGGTTCACTTAACTTCAGCTGATTCATAACCAATTCAAGCCCGGAACCCTGCTGCCTGATCTCACAAGGGTCAATCTGAAAGAGGAAACGTGCCCCTTCCTTTTCCGCTTCTTTGATCGCTACCGGGTTGGCACCGAGTCCAGAGGTATCCTTTTTGGGATTAACAATGCTTACTTCATAGCCCTGACGAAGCAGAGCACGGGCCGCTTCCATAGCGACATTATTGCCGCCGATCACGGCTGCGCTTTTACCCTGCTTTACTTCCCCACCTGCATTATATTTGCGGAGAAAATCTAAAGCAGGGCGAACACCGGGCAAATCGCTACCAGGCAGCCCCAACGGCTGATCAACTCCGGCCCCGATGGTCAGCAGGACAGCGTCGAACTGGCTGTTCAGCTCGTCCATGCTCATCTCCTGACCGAGGCGATGATTGCATTTTACCTCAATACCGAGCTTGAGGATGGTTGCAATTTCGTAGTCCAGTACCTTCTTAGGAATCTTGAACTCGGGAACAGCGTAGCGAAGCAACCCGCCCAATTCTTTCTCTGCCTCATAGAGGGTCACGTTATGACCGCTCTTGGCCAAATAATAGGCCCCAGCCAGACCAGAAGGTCCGCCGCCAACAACAGCAATTTTCTTACCCGTAGCTGGTTGCTTCTGAATATTCAAATCAACCTGATTACTCATGCACCAGTCAGCAACAAAGCGCTTCAGGTGGTTAATGGCAATGGGGTCATCCAGGAGGACCCGCCGGCAACGGCTCTCACAAAAACGCCGGCAAAGACGGCCTACAGAAAAAGGCAGTGGATTTTTCTCCATGACCAGGCGCACTGCTTCTGCATACTGGCCTTTAGCCACATGGGCTATATAACCTTGGACATTGATCTGGCCAGGACAAGTCAGGCTGCATGGGGCCTTGCAGTCGCCAAAATGGATGGATGCCAAAGCAGCGACTCGTTCCTGGCGATGCGCTTTGATTGCATCATTCTCTGTGATAATGACCATCCCCTCTTCGACCGGGGTTGAGCAGGATTTTACAAACCCCTCCCGTCCCTCACAGGCAACGACACAGACCTCGCAATGGGACTCTTGAGATGTTTTTTTCGGGATATGACAAAGAGTCGGAATGGTGATTCCGGCTTGGCGGGCTGCTTCCAGTATGGTTGCGCCCTGTTCGACGGAAATCTGAACGGCATCAACGGACAGGCTGATTTTTTTCATACGATTGATGTCCTCAGTAATAATTTTTCTTGGGGGAATGACAACGGCTTTTAGGCCTAAAAACAATATTAAACAGATATGTCAAAAACACGAGCACAATAACAAAATTGAAGAAAAAAGTCAATATTACAAATATGTGAGAAGGGGAATCCTATGAATAATTATTATGATAGATAAGTTTTTTGTCTCTGGAGCAGGGGCATGCAGTTGATAGGGATCATCAGGTCTGGATACTGTAACATCTGTGAGGTATTGACAAACCCTGAAATAGGCCGTATAGAGCCTCATGCAAAGAGTTTGCTCATACTAGATGAAATACGCACTACACTCCAGAAATTTCCAGAATGTATACTCCTATTGTGGGAACCCTTGGCTATATCCTTTCCCCGGATGCGGAAAAGGTGCTGCTTATTCATCGCAATGCCCGGGCGAATGACCAGCATCTCGGGAAGTATAACGGGCTTGGCGGTAAGATGCGGGCTGATGAGGATGTACAAAGTTGTATGGTGCGGGAGATTAGAGAAGAGGCTGGTATTATCTGTCGGGATATGCAGCTGCGCGGTACAATCAGTTGGCCCGGCTTTGGGCCGGACGGAGAACACTGGCTAGGATTTATTTTTCTGATTACCTCCTTTGACGGTGTTCCGCGAAAATGCAACGAGGAAGGTGAGCTTGCCTGGCACCGGCTGGACATGCTGGGAGAGCTTCCTATGTGGGAAGGAGACCGATATTTTCTCCCTCTGGTCTTTGATAAAGATCCTCTCCCTTTTCATGGACATATGCCCTATAAAAAGGGTCGTCCCGTGAGCTGGCGGTATTTTCGTTGATAGAAAAAATTCATTGTATGGATCCTGTAAAACCCTTGCGTTTGCCTGCGCCAGCTGGTAAGTATAGAATCGATATGAGGTTAGTGCATTTGAGAGGAAGTATTTTGATCGCTTTATATCAACCGTATTTATAACTGGTGCATAGAGAGATAAAAAAAAGGATTTGCCGCATGGATAACGAAGAGTTTGTTCGCCTTGAACAGCTTGTCGACACCTTGATTGATAATTATAGTAGTTTGAAAGATAAATTTCATACTCTTGAAGGGAAACTGCGTGATAGTGAAGATGAACGCGAACTCTTAAAGATGGAACTTGGCGAACTGCAGGAGCAACGCTCAGAGGTAGGACGTCGAGTATCCGGTCTGCTTGGACGAATAGAGCAATGGGAATCTGAGCAGAGCATGGGCGAGAATATGGAGGCTGAGCAGGGGGAGGAAGAGAACGACGAACTCTCTGATTTGGCCACCCCTGTGACGTACTGAATAAAAACGCTATCCGCTAAAATATGGAAGAGCGCCTTATCAGCTTTACCCTTTACGGGCAGGAATTTTCGTTTTATAGCGATGTGCCTGATGACGAGGTGCAGGAGGCTGTTTCTATACTGCGTCAAGAGCTCGGAGAGCCTGATGATATCGGACCGACAACAACAGTTCCGTCTAGCACCCTGTTGGTTCTGGCCTGTTTGCGGATAGCAGCTCGGCATGTAAGTCTGAAACGAGATTTTGACGAGTTTTATGCTGAGCGAAAAAAATATAAAGGGAGTAATGAGTTGATTTCAAAGCTTATTGAGCAGGTTTCAATAGCTTTAAATAAATGAATTTTTTTTTGCCTTTTCTCCTGTTCTTTTTTAGATTAATATAATAAGTTTCCCTGCGCTGTTTGTGATCAGCGGAGTATTGAGCCAACTCTCATTGATAGGGTGACTTCCCTGTCGCATGCTGGAGAACTTCATTGATTTCCTAACTGCGGTATGAGTCGCCCACCTATTGCTATAGGTTTAATCATTGCGTTGACACGGCAGGGCGGGGGATTTTTCTTGCAGCGGTTTTCGGGGGCCGTTGGGCAGTATGCACTGATTGCTAAGTGCTAAGTGTTGTCTTGCCCCGTTGTATAGAAGTCCTTGGGCAGTCTTGAGAGATGTCCGGGGGATTCCGGTGCAGCAGGAAGGGCTCCGGAGAAGTTAGGTATGCTTCAGAAAGGGGCGTTTTCCGGCGCAATGTCCGGAGGATAGGATAGATCCTGCTTCGGTTCTTTGCTGTTATGATCCACCGGTCTTTTAACGGATATATATTCTTCCGATCTGTAAAGATTTTTAATATAATGTCTTTTCGCAGCGCATTCAGCTGCGTCCTTCTGATCCGTTTGAAAGCATATTTCTATCGGTGATCCCCTGTTGGTGTATTACTTTTCCTCTTCTCCTCTTTCCGTTCGCTTTGAGTCTCCCTGCTGTTTTTTGAACCTAACATGATAATTTATTGAAAAAGTGAGTCGCTTTCGTCGGTTGAGCGGGAAATATGCGGTTTACTTTCAATACTGCATAACAGATCAGGTAAATATACTATGATGATGAGCGGGGTGGTAGTACTTCTCTTTGTTCTGGCATTAATAGCCGGGGTAGCTGTCGGTTTTGTGCTGAGAAAGAAATTTGTTGAAGGAAATCAGGCGGACATTGAGGGACAGGGACGCCTAATTGTTGAAAATGCTATTCAGGAAGCCGAGCAGATTAAGAAAGAACGTCTGCTCCAGGTCAAAGAAGAAATTTATCAGTCAAAAAAGGAAGCTGAAGAGGAAATAAAGGAATCCCGTAAAGGGCTCAAAGATGAGCAGCTAAGACTTGATCGCAAGCTTGATAAGGTTCACGATGAACTCAATGATCTGAAAAAGAAAGAGTCAGGGCTTCAAGCCAGAGAGAAAAAAATCAATGATCGTGAACAGGCAGTTGTTGAACGGGAAAAGGAATTGAGCACCCTTGTTGATCAGCAGCGTTACGAGCTGGAGAATATTTCCGGGATAACTCGTGAGCAGGCCAAAGAACGGCTCATGGATTCTATAGAGAGCGAAGCGCGGATGGATGCGGCCAAGCGTTTGAGTCGTATTGAAAATGAAATGAAGCTTGAGGCTGACCGGAAAGGCAAGAACATCCTCGCCCTTGCCATTGCCCGTTATGCTGGTGATTATGTTGCCGATAAAACGGTATCAATGGTGCCGCTCCCTAGTGATGAGATGAAAGGACGGATCATTGGCCGTGAAGGGCGAAATATTCGGGCGATTGAGGCGGCAACCGGGATTGACATTATTATTGATGACACTCCAGAGGCAGTCATTCTTTCCGGCTTCAACCCCATCCGTCGGGAGGTGGCCCGCCGGGCACTGATCCAGCTGATTTCCGATGGCAGAATTCATCCTGCCCGGATCGAAGAGGTGGTAGGCAAGGTGACTGATGAGCTTGATGTGGAGATTAAAGAGGTTGGTGAACAGGCTACCTTTGATGTTAATGCTCATGGTATGCATGTGGAATTAGTCAATTTGATCGGGCGCTTGAAATATCGGACCAGCTACGGTCAGAATATCTTGCAGCATTCTTTGGAGGTTGCCTTTCTGTGCGGTGTTATGGCGGCAGAACTGGGCCTGGATGTGAAAAAGGCCAAGCGGGCCGGTTTGCTCCATGATATTGGCAAGGCTGTGGATCACGAAGTGGAAGGCTCGCATGCGATGATCGGGCGTGATCTGGTGAAAAAATACGGTGAGGCTGATGATATTGTCTATGCCGTGGGTGCTCACCATGAAGATCTCCCGCCGAAAAGCGTTCTTGATGTCCTCGTGCAATCAGCAGATGCCCTGTCTGGAGCCCGTCCCGGTGCCCGGAAAGAGATGCTGCAGAGTTATGTGAAGCGGTTAGAAGATCTTGAGAATATTGCTAACGCATTTGAAGGGGTTGATAAATCCTATGCCGTGCAAGCGGGCCGTGATTTACGAATTATCGTGGACAGCCAAAAAGTGCATGATGATGAAGCAACGCTATTGAGTCGTGATATTGCCAAGTCTATTGAGGAGCAATTGACCTATCCTGGACAGATTCGAGTAACGGTTATTCGGGAAACCCGAGCTGTTGAATACGCGAAATAAGGAGCTGTGGAGAGCCATGAAACCCGTTGAAGAACAAATTGCACTCATAGAACGTGGCTGTGCCGAGCTTATTTCTCGGGAAGAGCTGGAAAAAAAGCTGAGAAAGGCCATTGAGAAGGATGAACCGTTGGTTATCAAGGCAGGGTTTGATCCCACTGCCCCTGACCTTCATCTGGGACATACCGTACTGTTGCAGAAGATGCGCCAGTTTCAGCAGCTCGGGCATAGCATCAATTTTTTAATAGGCGATTTTACCGGTTTGATCGGTGATCCGACCGGAAAGTCGGAAACCAGACCTCCGCTGACCCGCGATGATATTGCTCGTAACGCCGAGACCTATAAACAGCAGGTCTTTAAAATCCTGGATCCGGCCAAGACCACGGTGGTTTTTAACTCAGCATGGCTGGGTGAGCTTTCTTCGTACGAGATGGTTCATCTGGCCTCTGAACTGACCGTGGCTCGGATGCTGGAACGTGATGATTTTAAAAAACGCTTTGATGCCCATCGTCCGATCTCTATTCATGAATTTTTTTATCCCTTAATTCAAGGGTATGATTCTGTTGCCCTGAAGGCTGATGTGGAGCTAGGCGGGACTGATCAGCTGTTTAATTTGCTCATGGGGCGGGAAATGCAGCGTTCTCGCGGAATTCCACCCCAAGTCGTCCTGACCATGCCTCTGCTGGAGGGGCTGGACGGGGTCAATAAGATGAGTAAATCGCTGGGCAATTATATAGGTATTTCGGAATCAGCAGATAATATTTTCGGGAAAATTCTTTCCGTGAGCGATGAGCTTATGTTCCGTTATTATGAGCTGCTCAGTGATCTGGCGCTGGAGGAGATTGCTCTGCTGAAACAGGATATGGAACAGGGGAAAGTTCATCCCAAAGCGGTCAAGGTCCAGCTTGCCAAAGAACTCGTGGCCCGTTTCCATGATCAGGATGCAGCGGATGCAGCGGAAAAGAATTTTGAGCAGATTTTTAAACGCCATGAGCTTCCTGATGAGGTTCCAGAAAAGAATATTATCGTGGAAGGCAAATCCATTTGGCTGCCAAAACTGTTGCATGAAGCCGGACTTGTGCAATCGACCTCAGAGGGGCGACGGATGGTCAAGCAAAATGCTGTCTCCGTGAACGGTGAAAAGGTTGCAGATGTCGACGCTGAAGTCCCAACTGATGGGGAGGTGTTGCTCAAGGTCGGAAAGCGGCGTTTTTGTAAGGTGCTCTTCTCTCCTGACGAATAGAAAACGCTGGAGTGGATGCGCCAGAGAGAAAGAGGGGGGCGGATACGGCTTATATCAAGCCGGATCAGCCTCCCTTACTTTTTCTGTTACCTTTTCCTTCTGACAAGCCGGGCATTCACCGGTGAACTCTACATTATGCCCTAAAATGTTATAGGAAGTTTTTTCAGTAACATTTTCCGTGATTTTTTCCTGCACCTCAACGACGATATCCTCCAGTTTTCCGCAGGCAGAACAGCGAATATGGTAATGAGGATCGGTGGTGGCGTCAAAGCGTTTTTGTGCGCCCCCGAGTTCGAGCTTGAGTATTATGCCGGAATCAGCCATAAGTTCGAGATTCCTGTACACCGTGCCTAATCCGATTCTGGGTAATCTTTTTCTTATCATCTCATACAGTTCACATGCCGTTGGATGGCTGTTGACTTTGGAGAGTTCTTCAAGCAGGATTTGACGTTGCGTTGTCAAGCGGATCATGGATTCCGGTGTATTCATAATCTTTCTCTCTGATAATGGAAAATGATAGGGGCCTCAGTGTACCTTTGGAGGCGGCGCAACATACAGCCTTCTTATGGGACAAAAATGAGACAGCACTCTGTAGTATATCGTTGAACAGCAAGTTAAGAATTTTTATAAGATAATGAGTATCTCTTATAAAACGATTTCCCGAGAAGTCAAGTTTTATAAAAATAATAAGTGTATTTTTTACACAGCTTATTTGTGCTAAAAAAGCATGCTTCGTTTTTTTTGACTGTGTAGCAAGGAATTTTATGTTCCCATTGATGCATTAACCCCGAATGAAAATAAAAGATCTTTACCTTGATTGCCCCTTATTGTTGGCGCCTATGGCCGGATTGACCCATTCTGCCCTGCGTACGCTTTTGCTCCAATTCGGAGGGGTCGGGCTGCTGTCAACTGAGATGCTCGCAGCTCGTAAACTCCCTGTGGAGAATGAGCATCTTTCGCCCTTTCTTGTCCGTACAGATGAGGAAAAGCCGCTTTCCTATCAACTCTTGGTGAAAGCGGTTGATGAGGTTGCTCCGGCAGTGGACGCTTTGCATCGTTTGCATGCGGATGCTGTTGACGTCAATCTCGGCTGCCCGGCCCCGAAGGTCCGTCGTTCCGGTGGCGGCAGTTCCCTGATGGATGCCCCAGAGCTTGTTCGAGAGATTATTGCCGAAGCCCGCAGGAAAACAGCATTACCCCTGACAGCCAAGATCAGACTCGGAGAATCCTTTTCTGAGGAGAGCTTACAAAGCTTCTGTCAGATGCTGGAAGGAGAGGGAATTGATATGCTGACTGTGCATGCCCGCCTGCGCAAGGAGGCCTTTTGCCGGAAACCCCATTGGGAATGGGTAGCCAAGGTAAAAGAATGGATATCCATCCCGGTGATTGCCAATGGTTCTGTTCTTTCGGTGGCGGATGCGAAAAAATGCTTACAGGTCAGCAATGCGGATGGGCTTATGATCGGGCGAGGAGCCGCTTACACGCCTTGGCTCTTTGCTGATATAGCCAGAGAGGTGTATAGTCTTGATATCCCTAAGGTAAAGATCTGCCTGCCAGCGGTGTATGCTGATTTTGTTGTCGCCCTTGTTCAGCGTTTTGTTCTGGATCGGCGTCTCGGCAGGATGAAAGAGTTTACCCATTACTTTGCAACGAACTATTTCTTCGGGCACACCTTGGCCTGTGAGGTCCAAGGTGCCGGTTCGGTTGAGCAGGCGTGGCAGAGGGCCTGTGCCTTTTTTCAGCGCAATGATGAGCAGGGGATGGTGGAGGCCAAACAAAGGGTGGTCGAGGTTACTGCGTTGCTGGCGAGTTGATTTTAGGAGAATTCAGGGAGAATCGACAGCCGGGAAAAGCGGGGTGGTCAATTCAGACAGGGGTTAAAATAACCAAACTGAAGAGCAGGGAACCGCTGTTTCAAGCTTTTCTGCCAATGCAGCATACCCATAGGTGGGTCTTTCGGTGCGTGTTGGACCGCTTTTCGATACTGTTCAGGGTCCATATTCAGATTACGCAGCTGGATAAGATCAGGGCTAGTTGAGGCGATGAGCTCGCAGAATGCAGCGTACTCTTCAGGATCATCAGTAAAACCAGGAAGGATAAAATAATTCAGAGAAACATGTTTGCCTGCTGCTTTCATCACCTCAATGGAACGGCGCACGTCCTTGAAGGAAAATCCTGAGGGACGGTAATAGCGCTGATGAAAATCAGGGCGGGCTGAATTCATGGAGACCCGGATGGAATCAAGGCCAGCTGCTGCCAGTTTTTCCACCGCATCGGGCAGACTGGCATTGGTGTTCAGATTGATCGTGCCTTTTGTGGTCTGCTGGCGGATCAGATGAATTGATTTTTCCAGGATTGATGCCTGAAGCAACGGCTCTCCCTCGCACCCTTGGCCGAAGCTGACCACCGGGCGAGGAGCATTTTTTAAATGCGGGATGGCAATTTCGGCGATCTCGCGAGCTGTCGGGGCAAAGCGAATCCGATCCTGAGTGGACGGACAGCAGCCTGAAGGCTGGAGCGAGATGCAGCCCACGCAGGAGGCATTACAGTCGGGTGAACTGGGCAGGGGTGCTTCCCAGCGCCCCAGAAAATAATTACGAGCCGCAGGGCAGCCATAGGTTAGGCAGCATTTACCCAGATGCTGAATCAGGCGGTTGTCCTGGTGTTGCTTGAGCTTTTTTGCAGTCCGTTTGTTGATGAGATCCTGATTAAATCCTGCAATGTCTTGACGGATATCCTGATCGCTACGAAAGGCGGCTACCCAGAATTTTCCATCCATCCAGCCAACAGCTGTGTAGGCAAAAAGGGGCAGGAGCGGAGCCTTTTCCCGGCTTTGATATGCAGCTGTATATATGGCGGTGTGGGCCGGCGCCATAAAGGCGGCAACAGCAGATATGCCTGCTTCCCCGGTATAGGGGTCGGCATCCAAAAGGGCTGGTTCTCCGCTGTTCGGTTCGATGCCCACTGGAAGTCGGTCCGGCAGAACAAAGAGCTCACTGCCTTCAGGTAGCTCAATCAGCTCGGCATGATCCGGGCACTGAAAAAGCTCTCCACTTACACCGGCCATGTTTAGACCGTTATAGTCTATTATTTCACCTTTGCTGTTGGCAAAAACCAAAGCTGGGTTGCTACTGTTCTTCACACTTTATTTCCGTAACTTGCTGAGCACAGTATCAACAGCCTTGTACACATCAAGATCGTCACCAAACACATCCTGGATTTTGGGATGTTTGATGAGATCATCAATGATATAGGCTGTCAGGTAAAGCGTGAGGATGTTAGGGTCTGGAACAAGAGTTCGAATGTCCGCGACTTTTAAACGAATCTCAAACTCCTCCATGTCAGCCGGTTCCCGTAATTGGCGTTCTACCCCCTGCTGGATAGCATGGACATCATTGGTTTCGATGATATGCTCATCCATCAGTCGCTGAACCAGGATTATTGCCATCTCCTCAGCATTATCTCTGGCCTTGTTCAGGATGAAGCGACGTTCTCTTTCTCGTTTTCGATCAAGGGCGTCGATCGCTTTATTTGTTGATCTGCTCGGGTTGATATGACGGGCCATAATTATCTTCTCCTTGTCTTTATCCTTGCTTCCGCATCCAATGTCCGCGTCCGCGTTTAGGCATCAGAGGACTCACTTCGGTAGAGTTGCTGAAAGTTTTTTATACGCGCGTCAGTTTTCGCAGGAAGCTCAAGATCGTATTTGCGAACGTATTCGGCAGCCATGCGGTGGGTATTGAATATGGGTACATTAAGTCGCAGATTATTGACGGCAAGCTGCATGTATTCGTCATGACGCTCGTAGAATTGCTCAAGTACCTTAGGGAGGAGTCGGTAAAAGGACTGTGAGTCTTCAGCATACAGGAGGGTGTCTGGATGCTCACTCAGACTGTCGGCATTCAGAGGGCCATCATAGCCAAATTTCCAGCCTGTTGCTCCTTCGTGGTATCCTTCCACCCACCATCCGTCCATGACGCTGAGGTTGGGGACGCCGTTCATAGCGGCTTTCATACCGCTGGTGCCTGATGCTTCTAAGGGGCGCTTGGGGCTGTTCAGCCAAGTATGTACACCGGAAACCATCATCTTGGCAATCCGCATATCATAGCCGGGAATAAAAATGAGCTGGGCCAAGCCGTTACTCCGAGTATACAGCTCTTCCTGATTGTCCAAAATGAGTTTCAGCACAGACTTGCCCGGTTCGTCCTGGGGATGGGCCTTGCCAGCAAAAAGGAAATTAATGCGCCAATTATTCTTCACCAGAATATCAGCTAAGGCGGGAATATTGTCAAAGATAAGATCAGCCCGCTTATAGGTGGAGAATCGTCGCGCAAAACCCACAGTGAATACGCCGGGAAGCAGGCAGGATTCTTCTGGACGCATGTGGGAGAGATAGTTGGGCGGATCAATCCAGGTGGTATCCATCTGGGTGCGGTGATCCATGAGCATCTTATTTATATACTCTATCAGTATCAGATTGTCCGTATACCAAGTCTGCTGTAACTGCTTTCGAAAAGATTGCTCGTCAGGCAGTGCCATATGGGCAAAAACACCTGGGTCATCACGCCAGCCTGCCAGCTCCTCGGTATTATCAAAGAGCTCTGCCCTTGCTTCACTGATCCAAGTTAGGTGATGGACACCGTTGGTAATCGCCTTGATTTTGTCGGCAACGTCTGGAAACTGTTTCCTCGTGACATCTCGGTGCAGACGACTGACACTGTTGATGGCCCGGTTGACCCGCATGGCAAAGGCGGTAAAATTATAATCATGGGGTGAATCTGCATCACTGGCCAGCAGGTTCAAAATATGATGACAGGTTTCATGACTGATGCCGGTGTAGAGGGCGCGGGTGAATCGATCGTGTCCGGCTTTGACCGGGGTATGGATGGTGTAGACGATGTGTTGTGCAACTTCTTGAGCAGCAGCCATGATATCTTCATCCCGCATAGTGCTTCTAAAATCCTTACCCAGTGTTTTTTCCAGCTGGCGGAGTATCAGATGCAGGGTCACGGTAACCCCATGCTGTTCGTTGAGATGAATAGTATCCGGCGTCAGTCCCAGGGCCTCGGACAGCGGCAGAATTCCTGAACCGAGCATCCGGCGTTGATTCGCCTTCATAATGGCCGATTTAGCATTATATAAGCGCAAGCCTGCTTCACGGACCCAAGGCGGAGAAGAGGGGATGGAGTAGTCTAATAAAAATTCCGGTACAAAATAATCCAGTTCTTCACTGACTTCCATTTTCATCCAGACATGGGCCTTGGCCTCGGTGGGATGATCGTATTCATTAAAGAAAGGAACCGTGATTTCCAAAGGCTGTCCTGGCTGTTCCGGGTCTTGCAGCTGAAAAAGGCTCGGCGTAGCCTCAGGAGACCAATTTGTGGCCTGATCAATCTGACCGACTCGTGAATCAACGAGTTGGGAAAAATAGCCTTCTCGATACAGCAAAGAAATGGCCATGACCGGTATGTGGGTATCTGCGAAACTTTTGAGGGTGTCTCCAGCAAGTACGCCCAATCCTCCGCTGTAATTGGGTATTTTACGTGGCCCGTGAAGGTATTTACCCAGTATTTTTTGGATATTCGGATCACTACTTTTTGTATATTTTTCTTCTTTGAGAAAATCTTGCACAGGATGAAAAATATCTGGATCCGCGCCGATCTCCATAGAGACATAGGCAACAGAGTTTTTTTTCGGACTGCTGAGCTCCTGCCAGACCTGGTCAAAAACAGATTGGGGAACCCCGAAAAAAGTACCGAACTTATTGCTACAAATTAATTCTTCGACTGAGTTGATGCTGATCGGTTTTTTATTGATCACGTCTGGTTCTGGATGCCTCGTTAAATGAGTTTGCGTTTGTCTGTCAATAGGCGCTGTTAAAAATATTTACGCTTCTGTTCCGTCCGGGAGCGACGCCTAGTATGTCTGCAACATAAACACTATTAAAGTAGATGGGCTGGTGCGGTTTTGCAAGTGAATTTCTAATTTCAAGAGAAATAGGAGTTACGTAGTTATATAAAAAATGATAGATTCAACTATATAAATTTGCTATGTCAAATTACGCTCGCACTGCCTCTCTGGCAATGACAGACCTCAATGTATTGCGCTTGCCTTCATTCTGCCGTATATACCGTACATCAAAGATGCGGCCTGTTTTTCTGGAAATCAAATATATCAGACCCTCTCCAGTTCAACTGGAGCTGCTTGAATTGAAAAGCTAGCGTTACTCCGATAGAAACAATCCTGTCAAAAAATGGAACAGGCGGCATAGAGAATCCTCTCTTTTGTTCATTACCTGTTTGTTGTGCAAGGAATCATGATATCAAATTACCTTAGCGCTGTTTTGTCAAAAAAAAAGGAAATAACCGCGACACAGCTTGTTGTTTTTTCCTCTTTCTTTTTCATTCTTTTTGATAATAGTACATTTTTCCACCATATTTTAGAGGTCTACTCCTTCTCTTGCAAAAATTTTCTTTTTTTAGCCTCGTTGACTGCCGGGGGTACGCTTGCCATAGTTCTTTTTTTTACCCTAGTAACCAGCATATGCCCGACAAAGCCCCTTCTTGTTTTGTTTCTGGTTATCTCATCAGTTGCAGCCTATGTTATGGATACATATGATACAGTTATAGATCATATCATGATCCAGAATATTGTCGAGACAAACTGGGATGAAACCTCAGATTTAGTCAATTTGAGGATGGTAGGCTATTTTTTTGTGCTCGGGCTGCTGCCGAGTTATGCTGTGTACAGGGCAGCTGTGCAAAAAGAATCCTTTAAACGAGCTGCTTTTCGTAAAATCAGAGACAGTCTTGTCGCTCTGATAGCCATTTTTGCCATCGTGCTCACTTTCAGTAAATTCTATACTTCATTTTTTCGAGAGCATGAACCCTTGCGATGGTACAGTAATCCGATCTATTACGTGTATTCCTTATCCAGGTATATTGACAGGAATTTCAGCCTACACGAGGTGAAGCTTGCTCACCTCGGTCTTGACGCAACAGTTAAAGAGGGCATTAGAGAGGACAAAAAGCCTGTTGCAAAGAAACTCGTTATTCTTGTGGTCGGCGAAGCTGCACGGGCTGATCATTTTTCCCTAAACGGTTACCCAAGAGAGACAAATTCGCTTTTAAAGAAAGAAGATATTGTCAATTTCAGCAAGGTGTTTTCCTGCGGCACTTCAACCGCATATTCTGTCCCCTGCATGTTTTCTGTTTTCCCAAGAGCGGAGTTCAATTCTAGCAAAGGCAAGGAAACGGAAAATATATTGGATGTTTTGCAACATACCGGTCTTATAGATATTTTATGGAGAGATAATAACTCTGACTCAAAAGGGGTAGCCCTGCGGGTTCCCTACGAAAATTATAGGGATTCTGAAAATAATACTGTTTGCGAAGACGGGGAATGCAGGGATGAGGGAATGCTGATCGGTTTGAATCAGTATATTGAGCAACATAAGGAGAAAGATATCCTCATTATTCTTCATCAGATGGGAAATCACGGACCAGCCTATTATAAAAGATATCCAAAACAGTTTGAGCAATTTACACCAGCCTGCCAAACAAATCAGCTGGAAGATTGCAAGCAGGACGAAATAATCAATGCATATGATAATGCTCTGCTCTATACGGATTATTTTCTGGCCCAAATAATCAGCTTCCTGAAACAATACGATAATGACCACAAGACAGCGATGATCTACTTGAGCGATCATGGCGAGAGCTTAGGGGAAAGCGGTGTTTATCTTCACGGGCTGCCGTATATGATCGCGCCGGATACACAAAAACATATCGGAGCGGTGATGTGGTTCGGAAAGGGCACCAAGCAAGATATCAATCTTGATTTGCTTGAGCAGAAAAAAGACAAAGAGCTCAGTCATGATAATCTGTTCCATACATTACTCGGACTTCTTGCGGTCAAGACAGCTGTGTATGAAAAAGATCTTGATATCTTAAATGATGAGTTGGTAGGGAATGAGGGAATGAGGGAATGAGGGAATGTTATGTTGCGTACAGCACTATCAATCCGTAGAGCGGAAAACCTTTCCTTTATGCTCGGTTTTCCGCTCTTGCTTTTTGTCTCGGCTGTTTTCTTGGAATACAGCGGGTTGGATATCTGGTGGGTTTCCCATTTTTACGATGCACAGAATCAGGTATGGCCATACAGAGGACATTGGTTGTTTGATACAATCATGCACTCTGGAGGGCAACGTCTTGATTGGTCTTTCGCCGTGATATGGCTCATGCTCTTCATCTTTGTCAACCTGAAAAAACAGTTTCGACCGTATCGAAAGATCTTGCTTTTCTTTGTAGTCGCCACAGCAGCAGGCCCGATCCTCGTCGGCATAGGGAAAAATTTTACCCATATCGCCTCTCCTTGGGATCTGCATCTTTTTAACGGGATCCAACCCTATATCAGAATGCTTGACCCTGTCCCGGTTGACGCAGCAAGAGGGCACGCCTTTCCGGCCGGGCACGCCTCGGGCGGCTACTGCTTCCTCAGTGTCTATTTTGTCCTGTTGCGATATCGGTCTCCTTATAGGGCATATGGGCTTCTTTTCGGACTAACCCTAGGGTTGGGCTTCGGAGTAGGGCAACAAATCAGAGGAGCCCACTTCCCCAGTCATGATCTCATAACGATATTGATTTGTTGGTACTCCTCGCTGGCGTGTTATTTTCTTTTTTATCCCCAAGAGTGGCAGGCGTTGAAAAAGAGAAAGACTGTTAATGGTGAGTTTTTCAAGGAACGTGGTTGATAAATATTAAGCCGAGGCGAGGTGGAAGACCTGAAAAAAATCTTGAATTCCTCCTCCTGTCGGTTAGGATAGCAGAGGCGGAGCACGAGTCTTGAAATTGTAGGTCGGGATATTTTTTCGACCCTGAAGACAGGGCTTGTAGGAGAGTTCGCCGCATTCGAGGATGAAATTTCGGTAATTTTATTTTAACGGTATTCTTTTCGTTGTAAGATACAGGAGTCGTTTCTGTACAGGCTGGACTTTGCCGGACCGATTGGATGCGAGGTTGTGTGCCTAGCAAGAAAGGATACTGATAACGTTTTTTAAAAGGAGCTTGGCTGTGAAACGAACGAGTGTGCTGGTTTTGTCATCTGTTTTTTTCTTCCTTACTATTTTTACTATTGTTTCAGCGAGTGCTGCTCCCAGTGTCGGCGTGGTTAACCTACAGCAGGTTTTGGATCAATCCAGCGTAGGGGTAGCGGCAAAAGACAAGATGGAAGCAAAGATGAAAGAGTTCAAGGCTTCCCTTGATAAGGACAAAGACGCTGTTCTGGCTCTTCAGGAGGAGATGAAGAAAAAGGCCGATGTTTGGAATGAAGAGACAAAAAAAGAAAAGATGCTTGAACTGCAACGGAAAAAACGTGACTTCAGAGTGAGGCAGGATGATGCCAACATGGAAATGAGAAATTTGCAAGAGAAGCATCTTGCCCCGATTATGAAGAAACTGGAAACAGTTGTTAAGGAAGTGGCCAAAGAAAAAGGGGTGTCTGTTATTATGCCAAATACAGCTGTGCTATACCATGACAAGAGCGTGGACATGACCGATGCTGTCACAGCAGCCCTGAATAAGAAAACGAAATAAACAATCCACCCCCGAGGGGGTGGATTTCTACAATGCAATAAATAGATGATTTTCTTTTACTCCTGAATCGCAGATGATACCCCATGAGTTTTTGAAATATATCCCGGCAACAAACTGTGGCGAGTGCGGCTATGCAGCCTGCCTTGCCTTTGCCGTTGCTGTGACCAAGGGCGGGGTTCGGCCGGATCTTTGCCCCTATGTGCAGAAAGACATGCTGCCTGCCGAGTTTCGTGTCGTACAGGGTTCGTCTGATTCATCTACTCGTTTGGATGGTGTGGAACGCGGGCAGGACGAGCGGGATATGGCCTTGGTTGCTCATTTGAAATCCAAGGTGCAGACCCTTGATTTCTGTCAGCTTAGTCATCGCCTTGGGACTGATTGGTCAGAGAATAACCCAGATCAGCTCAAATTTAGCTATCTTGGTCGCTCGATTCTCTTAGGGCGGGATGAAGTTGTGATGGATGGACAGCAGCTTGTTGATCCGAGAGATCAGATCCTGCTTTATAACTACGTTGCCTTTGGTGGTGATGCGGGCGGCGAGAGAGCAGAGGGGAAACGGCTGAACGGTACCTGGGTGGGCATGGAAAGCCTGCCTAACTCCATTGCCAAGATTCGTACCCTGGCAATTTATTGTGAAGGCAGACTGGCTGAACGATTTGCCGGGCGTATTAAGGAACTTACACCGCTCTGCGATACAGTCGGAGGGAGAAGAGGCGATGATGAGCAGGGGCAAAGTGCAGATTTTGCTGTTGTTCTTCCCGTTCTTCCTTGCGTTCCTTTGTATCTTTTGTTTTGGGATCAGGATGTAGAAGATGGATTTGAGGCCCGAGTAAAAATTTTATTTGATCAATATGTAATGAACTATCTTGATTTAGAATCCTTGGTTTTTGCTGCCGAGCGTATGGCAGATTGCCTCCTGGAATTGGATAGGGAGCTGGACAATTAGATGAGTGATGTACATATGCAGAGGCTCGTAGAGGGCTTTGCCGACAGGCATATTCTGGTGATCGGCGATGTGATTTTGGATCAGTTTATTTGGGGGACAGTTTCCCGAATTTCCCCGGAAGCCCCTGTGCCGGTGGTCAATGTTACCCAAGAGGAATTGCTGCTCGGTGGCAGTGCCAATGTTCTGCGGAATATTATCTCACTAGGCGGTTCCTGTGCCTTGTGTGGTATTATCGGCGAAGACCCAATGGGAGAGGAACTGCTTGCGCTCATGAAGAACGTCGCAGCCCCGGTGGAAGGCCTGGTTAAAGGAGAGCGGCCTACGACCATAAAAACTAGGGTGGTGGCCCAGGGACAACAGGTTGTCCGCTATGATCGGGAAAAGGCCGGTGCTCCGAGCCGACAGACCCTGAAAAGCATGTTGCAATACCTGAGTGATCATCTTGCTGATTTTGATGCTGTTATTGTTTCGGATTACGCCAAAGGGGTTGTTAACGAGGAGCTGATGACGCAGCTGCATCTCTTATTGAAAGAATTACGTCATTCCAGTGGACGGAAGATTCCCCTGATTGTTGACCCGAAGCCGGATAATTTGCATCGTTTTGTCGGAGCCACCGTCATTACTCCGAATAATTTTGAAGCCTCCCGGATCAGCGGCATAAATATTAAGGATGAGGAAACCTTGTTTGCTGCCGCACGTCAGATCCAGGAAGATATCTCCTGCGAGGCAGTGCTGATCACCCGTGGGGAGGCTGGCATGGCCTTGCTGGAAGGGGATAACGATACGCTTGTGACGGTTCCTACTATGGCTCAAGAAGTCTATGATGTTACCGGAGCAGGGGATACTGTTGCCGCGACCTTGGCTCTTGGGCTGGCAGCTGGATGCTCAATGACCGAAGCCGCTGTGTTGGCTAATCATGCTGCCGGTATTGTGGTGGGTAAGATAGGCACTGCCTCGGTGAGCTCTGATGAGCTGCTTGCTGCGCTTGCTTGATCCGTACCTACGGATTGAGTGGGTGGCAAGACGTTGTAGGGGGAATCTCCTGTGATTACCCCTTTATTATTTTCGGGTAGGCATAGGAGCCTGCCTCTACAATCCCGCACCGAAGAATAGGCTTACCTGTAAGTCCTTGTTGTTCCTTGATCCTTCTTTTCTTGTCAATTAATTCTACAGAAGAAAAATATATGCGTCCACGTAGTATGACCGGCTTCGGTCGTGGTGAATCCGGCAATGCCAAACGAACTTGGGTTGTAGAAATCCGGACCGTCAACCACCGCTTTCTCGATCAGCGGGTGCTGGTTCCCTCTGCTTTTGCTGCTCTAGAGGAAAAGATTAAGAAAGCCGTTGCTGGACAGCAGGAACGCGGTCGGGTTGATATCTCTGTAACCCTGCGCGGTGAAAGTTCTGGAGGCTCTCAACTGCACCTTGATCTGGAGTTAGCTGGCCAGTACCATGCCTGTTTACAGGAGATGAATACCGAGCTTGAGCTCGGGGCAAGTATTCAGATAAGTGATCTGTTGACCCTGCGTAATATTATTGCAGTCCAGGAGCAGAGCCTTGATGTTGAGGAGGAGTGGCCCCTGTTGAAGGAGGCCTTGCTGACAGCCCTTGCTGATTGCGCTTGTATGCGGGAAAGAGAAGGGAGCAGCCTAAAAGAAGAGCTTTTGCAGCGCCTGGATAAATTTGCCGCAATTGTTCGAGAAATTGAAGGGATGATCCCGGAGGTTCTTGAGCAGCGACAGCAGGAATTGAAGGCTCGGATTGCAAAGTTGCTTGAGGGGATTGATGTGGATCCCATGCGTTTGGCCCAGGAAACAGCCATCATGGCGGATAAGGCCGATGTGACCGAGGAGGTAGTACGACTGGCTAGTCATATTGATCAGTTTCGAGGTTTTATGGAAAGCGATGAATCTGTCGGCAGACGCCTTGATTTTCTTTTGCAGGAGTTTCTGCGTGAGGTCAACACCTTGTCGTCAAAAATCTCCAATTCAGCCATAGCGCATCTTGGGGTTGAGATGAAAAACGAGATTGAAAAACTGCGTGAGCAGGTTCAGAATATTGAATAGCATAGGGCGAGTTTTTTTGCTAGCTGCTGAGTGAAAACATTTTTTATGAACATCCTGTTATATGGATAATGATGGACAATAGACTTGTTAATATAGGGTTTGGTAATGCCGTAAAAATCAGTCGTATCCTGGCTGTGGTTAATCCCGGCTCGTCACCGATCAGAAAACTCAAGGAAGAGGCTAGGCAGGGGCACCGACTCATTGATGTCACTGAAGGGCGGCGTACCCGGGGAATTATTATCTTGGACAGCGGTCACTTGGTGCTGTCCTCTGTACAGCCGGAAACCATTAACCAGCGCTTGGCTGCTTTGGATAGAGAGCAAACTGGCTTAGAGCTTTTGCAAAAACATGCCGGGGAAGGAGAAAATAATGGCTGAGGGTACTCTTTTGGTTGTCTCTGCACCTTCTGGATGCGGCAAGACCACAATCCTGAAACAAGTCATGGTAAAGGTCTCTGGGTTGGAGTTTTCTGTGTCGCATACGACGCGTCAACCACGCCTAGGTGAGCGGGACGGAGTCGATTATCATTTTGTTACTAAGGAAGCTTTTCTTGCTCTTCGCGATCAGCAGCCTTCCGGCTTCCTGGAGTGGGCTGAGGTACATGGAAACTTTTACGGTACCTCACGCCGAGATGTAGAGACCTTATTGGCTTCGGGCAAGGATGTTGTGCTGGATATTGATATCCAGGGGGCAGCGCAGGTCAGAGATAATACCGATCCTGTTACTGTCTTTATCAGTCCTCCAACCTTGGCTGAGCTGGAACGACGTTTGCGAGGACGTGGGACTGAGAGCGCGGAAAATCTAGCTGTTCGGCTTGCCAATGCTGAAAAAGAGATGGCGGAAGCTGATAATTATCGCTATCTCATTGTCAATGATGTGCTTGAGCAGGCTGTTCGTGATTTGCAGGCCATTATTACGGCGGAACGGCGACGGCGAAACACGACCCAGGTGAACAGGACCGTTCCTCGGACCTGATTTTTTTCCTTCTCTTTCTTTCCTACGTTTGGTCGCTGAATACTTATGGTAGCATTGCGCAAAAAAGCAGCTTGGTCTGATAAAAAGAAAAACACTGAAGAAGATGCGTCTTTTTCGGAGATGACGACAGATGACCTGCTGTGGGGGACAAATACAGTCCTTGAGGCATTACGGAGAAATGCCCGCAGCTTGGGCGAGCTTCTCGTTCAAAAGGGAAAGGCCGGGCCAAAGATCCAGGAAATTATCGACCTTGCCCGTGAGCATAAGGTTCGAGTTCGTTTTGTTGAGGCGGATCGCCTGCCTGTGCCCCGTAATTGTCGACATCAGGGGGTTGTGGCCCGGCAGACCGAAGCGGAGTTGCTGTCGCTGGAGGAGTTGCTGGAGCAGGCCGTGGCCGAGTCCGGGCGGATTCTGATTCTGGACTCAATTCAGGATCCCCGTAATCTCGGTTCGATTCTTCGCTCCGCTTTGGCAGCAGGGTTTGGGAGCATTATCCTCACCCGTGAACGCAGTGCGCCTTTATCCGGAACTGTGGCCCGTACTTCCGCCGGGGCAATTTCTCATCTCCGTATTGCTCAGGTGGTGAATCTGGTCACGGCCTTGGAGTCGCTGAAAGAGCGTGGTTTCTGGATTTACGGTTCCGTTGCTGAGCCATCAGTACCGTCCATCTACAGCACGGATTTCAGCGGTCAGCTTGGCTTGGTGATCGGTGGGGAAGGGAAAGGGATTCGTCCGCTGGTGCGGAAGCATTGTGATCAACTGGTCACGATCCCCATGTCTACGGATTTTGATTCGCTGAATGCTTCGGTTGCTGCGGCCTTGATTATGTTTGAGGTAGTGCGACAGGGGAATGTCGTTGAGGGGCAGAAAGCGTAGTTGCTTAATTTGGTGGATATTACCAGCGGACCTTAGGGGGAGCCCGGCTGAAGCACCGGGCACAAAGTTGATTTTACCGAAGTAATCCGACAACCTCCCCATCTTCTGGGAAACGTCCGGTTTCATGTTTGGAATACACCTGTTTGCCGTCCGCGCAGACAGTGAACACACCGCCGGAACCAGGAATGAGTTCAACCTCAGCGTCGAATTCCTTTTTCAATTCAGCCTCCAGACCGGAGGCTCTGGGCTTATAGTTTCACGCAGTGCAATATTCAATGGTGATCTTCATAGGTTTCTCCTTGTTTATTGTAGGGGCAGAGCCCTGTGCCTGCCCAAAAATGATAAAGGGTAATCACAGGGAATTACCCCTACAGCACCTGCAAAATTCAGCGCATCTGCTCAATCCATCTTTTCAATCAGCTGGCGATGGCCAGCAGGAAAGGCAAAGGAGCTCAATTCGTTAAAGGCAACCCATTTGTACTGACTTGCGGCATGGAGGACAGGTTCTGTTAATTGATTATCCTGCAAGGTGCAAAAAAAGGCCTCTAAGGTGACGCGATATTTTGTGTAATGATGGATTGCGGTGGCAAAATGGCGTAAACCAGTTACCTGAAATTCTGTTTCTTCGATTATCTCTCGCACAGCAGCCTGTTCAGGCTTTTCTCCTTCCTTGAGGCGTCCGCCAGGGAATTCCCATAAGCCGCCCCAGACATCCTTTTCCAGCCGCTGCTGAATATAGAATCGATCACCACGCTGAATAATACCGCAGGCCATGTAAATATCAATCCGCTTTTCTTTTTTCCCAGGGACCGGACGGAGGTCAACGATATCCCGTGTATAAGAGAGGCAGTGTTGCTGAAGCGGACAAGTCGGGCAGGCAGGTTTTTTCGGAGTGCAGATCAGGGCACCGAATTCCATCAGGGCTTGATTAAAATTCCGGGCATCATCTTGGGGCAGCAGGTCGGTGCAGCGTTGCAGGAGCAATTTTCGGGTCATTGTCTGCTTGACTGGCTGGTCGACATCATCGAGTCGACAGAGGATGCGCTCCACGTTGGCATCCAATAGGGGCGTTGTACGATTAAAGGCTATGGAGAGAATAGCGGCTGCCGTGTATGGCCCGATACCGGGCAGGGCAAGAAGCTGCGACTCATTGTCGGGCAGCTCTGCTTCGTATTCCTGGACCAGGATGTCAGCAGTTTTGCGAATATTCCGCACTCGGCTGTAATAGCCTAACCCTTCCCAGGCCTTGATGATTTCTTGTTCCGAGGCCGCTGCTAAGGTCGGAATATCCGGGAATTGCCTGATCCAGTCCTTGAAATAGGCCACAACTCGTTCCATCTGGGTCTGCTGGCCCATGATCTCTGAGATCCAGACATGGTAGGGGCGATATTCCTTGCGCCAGGGCAGGGGACGTTGATTTTCCGCAAACCAGGAAAGAAGGATTCTGGTGATGGGCGAGTCAGTCATGGTACCTCCGAAGAAAAATAATGGGCCACGGCTTGGAACTCCTTATATTATAGTTTTTTGTCGAACTCATTATAACACAAAGAGATTTCCGGGCCTTTATTTATTTTCCGGGAACGGGAAAGTGAGAAAAAGGGCAAGCACGGGGAGGGCATTGACCTTGCGGAATCTTGTTCTTTTTTGTATTGTTCTGCTGGTTTTTTACAAATATAAGGGGGAATCAAGTTATGCCCGATGGTAGACAGGAACCGTCGTTTTGGGAAACAATTCCAGGGATTATTACGGCGATAGGGACGTTGCTCGGAGGTGCGGCTGCTTTAATTACAGCCTTGTACACCGTGAATATCATTGGGCACGATGATTCCGGGAACGTGTCGGCAAAGAGTGCGCAGGAATCAGGCGTCCGTAAAACGGCTCAGGCGGCGTTTGTTTCCGCAACAAAAAATGATCGCTCGACACTCAGGCAAGGCGATACCATGACCGACTCGACCATCGGCATGGAGTTTGTTTTTGTGCCCGAGGACTGTTTCCAGATGGGATCATCGCCGGATGAAAAAGGTCGTGATGACGATGAAGGCCCGGTGCATGAGGTCTGCGTAGACGGCTTTTGGATGGGGAAATATGAGGTCACCCAAGGGCAGTGGAAGAAAATCATGGGCGACAATCCGGCTAAGTTTCAAAAAGGTGACAAGTATCCGGTGGAACAGGTATCTTGGGAGGATGTGCAGAAGTTCATTACCCAGCTGAAGAAGAGATCCGGGAAAGAATACCGGCTGCCCACTGAGGCGGAATGGGAGTATGCTGCTCGGGCCGGGAGTTCGTACAAATACAGCGGCGGAGACAATCTGAATGCCGTAGCATGGTATGGCGAGAACAGTGGCAGCAGCACGCATTCGGTAGGACAAAAAAAGGCTAATGCCTTTGGATTGTACGACATGAGCGGCAATGTCTGGGAGTGGTGTGCGGATTGGTATGGCGAGAAGTATTATGCTTCCAATGTCAAGAATAATCCGACTGGTCTTTCTTCCGGCTCGGACCGCGTGATTCGCGGTGGCGGCTGGGGCGACAATCCCGGGGGCGTGCGTTCGGCGAACCGTGACAGGAGCTCGCCTGTCAGGCGCTACGACGTCCTGGGCTTCCGGCTTGCACTCCCAGTTCAGTAACGCAGGGCGGAGGGCAGGAACGGGGGCGCGTCAAGGCCGTTGCCCCGTCGCGGAGCAGGGGCACGAGCCGCAGATCGCCTCCGGGCCTGCTCGGAGCAGAGGTTCGGGGCGAAGCCCCGGCGATTTTTTGCCCCAACGGGGTATCGGTACCCGTTGACCTGTCGTAGGGTGCAGACCTATGTGTCTGCCCTTCTTTGTTATCCACGATAAAAGTCCGGGCGTGTACACACAGGTGCGCCCCTACAAACCAGGCTAACCCCCTGAGCACCCAACATCCATCATGCCAAAATACTTCAACACCACCGGTCCCTGCTTCCCCCGCCTGCACTACATGCTGCCGCCCAACGACCGCTTGGTCGGGGCCAGCTTGGATCGCTATATCCGCGATGAACTGTACTGGGTACTGCACGCGCCCAGACAGACCGGCAAGACCACCTTTCTCCAATCTTGGATGCATGAGATCAACGCCGGAACCGAGGCCGTGGCCTGCTATGTCAGCTTGGAGAATTGCCAGGAGGTGACGGAAACAGAAGAGGCTATGCCGCTGATAGTGGATGCTGTCAGGAAATGGGCCGGAACCTTTGACCTGCCCGTGCCGGAATATCCTGAGAAGGTCGCGCCGGGCAGTTCTGTCACCGCCGTCCTCGAGAGTTGGGCAAAACAGGTTGCTCCCAGGAAACTGGTTGTGCTTTTTGATGAGGTGGATGTTGTCGCAGGTCCGGCTCTGGTCAGCTTTCTCCGCCAACTCAGAAGTAGTTTTGCCGGACGCGGCGCAGGTGCATTTCCTGTCTCCGTGGCCCTAGTGGGTATGCGTGATCTGCGGGACTATCTGGTGTCCAGCAAGGACGGCAGGCTCCTCAATCCAGGCAGTCCCTTCAACATCAAGCATGATTCAGCCACCCTGAGCAATTTCAGCCAGGCCGACATTGCCGCCCTGACCTCCCAGCACAGCCAAGCAACCGGGCAGCAGTTCACTCAGGAGGCCCTAAAGCGCATATGGGACTGTTCTTCCGGCCAGCCCTGGTTGGTCAACGCCTTATGCGAGCAGATCGTTTATCGGATCATTCCTCAAGCGCGGACAGCTGTGCTGCCTGAACATGTGGATCAGGCACGGGAACAGCTCATAGCGTCACGGGCCACCCATATTGATTCCCTGGGCGAACGTCTCCGGGAGAAGCGGGTGCGCCGGGTGATCCAGCCGATGATGATCGGGGAAAGTGATCCGAACTTAGGTCGTTCCGACCGCGATGTGGAGTTCTGTCTCGACTTGGGTCTGATCGCCTGGGACGGTTCGCTGGTCATCGCCAATGCGATCTATCGGGAAGTGATTGCCCGTTCCCTGAGTCAGAATTATCAGGACAATATTCCCGCTCCGGAATTCTCCTGGCAGCGGTCCGACGGCAGCTTGGATATGGACGCCCTGATGAACGAGTTTCAGAAATTCTGGGCCTGGAATTCAGAAATATGGGAGGAAAAGGCGGACTACACCGAAGCCTTCCCCCATCTGCTCCTCATGGCCTTTCTCCAGCGTATTATTAACGGGGGCGGCAGGGTGGATCGGGAATACGCCGCAGGACGGGGCCGGATGGATTTATTGATTCGCTTCGGCGGCGGTATCAATCTTATAGAGATCAAGCTGGTACACCCAAGGATGGGCAGAGAGGCGACTCGCGATCAAGGTCTGGACCAGGTTGAGCGTTATGCTGATCAAACCGGTCCTGATACCTGTCATCTGGTCATTTTTGATCGGCGTTTGGATCAGCGGGCCCTTCTCTGGAAGGAGCGGCTTTCTCGCGAGACCTGCATAACGTCGTCCGGGCGTTCGGTGGAGGTGATCTGGTGCTGACTACGGAATATATCAGTGCCAGTTCCTCGGGGTATTACCCCAAGTTTGCTGTATGCGACACCGCCTCTATGCCTTCCTGGCCAGCCGGTACGCCCGCCCCATATCGGAGCAACCATAAACGCCACTGCTCAGCATTGCCCCGATGCAGCATTTGCACTCTGTCCGCAGGCAGGGCCGCGAGCAGGTCAGGTTCCATGCCGGGAATAAAACCGGAAACCATGTAGGTGCCCGAATGCCAGAAGCCTTGATCGTCAAACAGGCGGATCAAGAGTCCCTTGTAGAGATTGGTGATAACCAAATCATATTGCATATCCGGCAAGCCTTCCATCAGATCGAACTGACGAACCGTCACGATATCAGCGCAGTTATTGCGTTCCACATTGGCCTGCGCCACCTCTATTGCCAGGGGATTATTATCCAACGCTGTTACCCGCTCCACCCCGAGCTTGGCAGCTGCTATGGCGAGGAGTCCTGTCCCTGTGCCCATATCCAGAACTGAGTTGATTTTCATCCCTGACTCCAGGAGCAGAAGCTCCAAGGTCTCCAGGCAGAGTCGGGTGGTGGCGTGAAAACCAGATCCAAAAATGACGCTGGGGTCCAGCAGGATCTCTGTTTTTTCCTTATTTTTATTACGTTGTCGGTCAGATTGGCGGCCTGGTATTTCCCAGACAGGGCGAACCCGTAGGGTCTTGGTGGCAAACGAGGTGATTTTTACCCCTGCCTCCCAATCTTGATAATCAAGATCCGCCTGATAGATAATGGAGGCATCGGTCTCCTCACAGAGAGCCTGAATGAATTCCTCTTTGGCCTGATGAAAGAAGAGGATGGCTGTCTCATCTTCAATCCAGATGCCTATCAGGTCCGGGTCCGTAATCGGGGGTAGATTGCGATGATCCAGGTAATACACATGAAGTCGTTTATATTCGGTATATGGTGGTCGGAGCATATTGCTTGTTTATTTCGTTATAGAAAATCACCCCTTCCGGGGGATTGTTTATCTCTTGATCGTTTCACGGGCACAGCGGAAGAAAACTTACTACAGCGACCCGGAAAAATCACAAGCTTTCTCAAATTATCCTGTGCATCTTATGGTCAACATGTTAGATTGATATCAAAAAGAATGGTAAAAGAAAGCGTCTACGCATGATGCTCTCCTGCAACGCACCAGCAAAAAAAGAAACATACCTGTAAATAAGACTTTTTTCCGAGACTGGCCATATTTTCCTTCATGCCTGAATTCCTCCACACCTTTAATTTCCCCCGTTCGGTCCGCTGGCAGGATCTCATCGACATCCTCGTTGTTTCCTTTATTATTTATCGAACGATGCTGTTGATTCGAGGAACGAGGGCTGTGCAGATGCTGATCGGAATTCTGGTGGTCAGCTTTGTCTATTTTGTTTCTATTCAAATGGATCTGCTGACGTTGCAGCTTTTGCTCCGCTATCTTCTCAGTTCCATTCTGCTGATTCTTGTTGTTATTTTTCAAGATGATATCCGTAGGGTGTTGGCGGAAATGGGCAGGACACCTTTCCTGAAAACTCAGAATATGGCTGCCCGTGATCTCACGGAAATTATTTCTGCGGCAGTGTACATGGCCCGGCGACGTATAGGGGCCTTGATTATTATTGAGCGAAATACCGGCCTGGCCGAGTATATAGAAACCGGTTTTGTTATTGATGCCAAACTGTTGCAGGAGTTGTTGGTGGCGCTCTTTTTTCCCATGTCGCCCATGCATGACGGCGCTGTTGTTATCAAAAAAGGAAAAATTCATTCTGCGGCCTGTCTGCTTCCTTTGACGAAAAATCCTGATATTGATAAGCGCTACGGCACACGACACCGAGCAGCCTTGGGCCTTTCTGAGGAGACTGATGCCGTGGTTATCGTTGTTTCCGAGGAGACACAGGAGATTTCTATTGTGCAGGGAGGGGATATTACGCCTATGCGGGACGAAATCAAATTGGAGGCCCTTTTGAAAGAAATACTTTTTGTTAATAGCCGTAGCGGGTCCTTGTGGACGAAAAGAAGATCGAGTCGGCAGGGAAAATCGTCGGATACAACAGGATCGTCTCTTGATGGTTAAACAGTTACGTAATTGGAAGAGAAAAATAAATTATAAAGATCTCTTGTTGAGGCTGATTTCTCTTGCTCTCGGTATTCTGGTCTGGTTTTTGGCAGTGGGCACAGATCAGATAGATGTGAGTATGAATATCCCGATAGAAGTTCTTAATCTTCCAAAGAATTTAGTGATTTATAATCAGTACCAAAAAGAAATTTCAGTTACCCTGCGCGGTCCGAGGGGTATCATTCAGGAGTTGCGTAATCGTCCTCCTTCATTGTCGCTTGATCTTTCTAAGGCCACATCTGATACCATTGTTCTGAATACAGAAACGCTTTCCTTTCCCTTGCCTAGCGGTATATCTATCCTGAGGATGCAACCGGCTAGTATCACCTTGTCCATTGATAAGCTGTTGGAACGACAGATTCCTGTCACTGCTGTGACTGAAGGTGATGTAGCTGAGGGGTACATACTGAAAGAGGTTTCATTGAATCCAGATAAAATCCTTGTTTCCGGTCCTGCGAGCCTTGTAAACCAAGAGCAAACCTTGGAAACGTATGTTATTAACCTCAGCGGGCTGAATCGTTCGACCACTCTTCCTGTTCACCTTGACCTTTCACCGGAATTGATGGAGTTGATCGGCGAGATCACTGTTGTTGCCAAGCTGGCTGTAGCGGATAAATTTGTTGAAAAGAAAGTCCAGAAAATTCCGATTAATATTCGTGATGCTGAGCAGGAGGTGCGGGTGAAGCCAAATTCGATCACAGTGGTTGCCGATATTCCTGAAAAATTGATCAGCGAGACACCAGTGCTCTCTATGCTTTTCAGGGCCTTTGTCAGTGCGGGAGGAGGTGATTTCCCCCTACAGGTGCCGGTGACCGTGAACGGAGTTTCTGTGCCCGGTCATGAACCGATTCGGATTATCTCGTATAGCCCCACGGAAGTAGAGCTCTCCTTAGTAAAGAAAATAATGAAGAAAAAGAAATAAGCCGACGAGGGTCCCGGTCATCTTTTATTAACCGTAGCAATCTCGCCCCTTTTTTTGTAGGGGAGGGCTTGTTCATTTTATTCTTATCAGGCAGGATTATGCGACAACTTTTCGGCACTGACGGCGTGCGCGGGGTGGCTAACACCTACCCCATGACCACGGA
This sequence comes from Candidatus Electrothrix laxa, assembly GCA_942492895.1. GTDB lineage: Bacteria > Desulfobacterota > Desulfobulbia > Desulfobulbales > Desulfobulbaceae > Electrothrix > Electrothrix laxa. The sequence continues at coordinate 1,216,890 of OW818652.1, read as the reverse complement.
AATAGCCATGCAGCTAGGCAGAGCTATCGCCTTTATTGTAAAAAATAATACTAGGCGCCATCATATTGTTATCGGTAAAGACACCAGAGTCTCCGGTTATATGATTGAAAACGCGCTGGCAGCGGGAATTTGCTCAATGGGTGTGGATGTGCAGCTCCTGGGACCCTTACCTACTCCCGGTATCGCTTTTATTACCACCTCTATGCGGGCGGATGCCGGGGTTGTTATTTCCGCCTCCCATAACCCTTTTCAGGATAACGGGATCAAGATTTTTTCTAGAGACGGTTTTAAATTGCCCGACGAAACAGAGCTGGATATTGAGGATCTGATTTTTTCACAGAAAATGGCGGCACTCCGGCCGGTAGCTGATGAGGTGGGTAAGGCGGCTCGGATTGATGATGCCCGAGGGCGTTATATTGTTTTTTTGAAACATACCTTCCCTGATAAATATACCCTGGATGATTTTCATATTGTCCTTGACTGTGCCCATGGGGCCACTTACAGAGTTGCCCCTCATGTCTTTGCCGAACTGGGTGCTAAAGTGACCTGTATCGGTGTTGATCCGGACGGAAAGAACATCAACCATAGCTGTGGCGCCCTGCACCCGGAGGTTATGGCGGAGAAGGTTAAGCAGCTTGGTGCGGATATCGGGCTGGCCCTTGACGGTGACGGAGACCGACTCATTGTCTGTGACGAGAAGGGTGCTATCGTAGACGGGGATCATATCATGGCCATCTGCGCTGCTGATCTGGCCAGCCGAAGAAAGTTAAAAAAGAAGACCCTGGTCGCTACGGTGATGAGCAATATGGGCCTGGAAAAGGTCATGGCCGACCTGGGAGGGCAGTTGGTGCGGGCTAATGTGGGAGACCGTTATGTTGTGGAAACCATGCGGGCCAAGGGGTATAATTTCGGTGGGGAGCAATCTGGGCATCTGGTTTTTCTTGATTATAACACCACCGGCGACGGCATTCTTGCTGGCCTCCAGCTGTTGGCGATTATGATTAAGAAGAAAAAGCCCTTGTCTGAGCTGGCTGATATCATGACCTCATATCCCCAAGTGCTGGAAAATGTACGCATGTCTAGCAAAATTGCACCGGAGCAAATTCCAGGATTTCCTGAGGCTTTGCAGGCAGCAGAAGAACAGCTCGGCAAACGAGGGCGGATCCTCGTGCGGCCTTCAGGAACCGAACCGGTTATTCGGGTTATGGCTGAGGGTGAGGATGAAAAAGAGATCTCCTGTATAGCCTTGGAGCTCTGCGATGTCATCCGGCGGGCCGATAGGGTGTAAGAATCAATCCATATCGCTGGGGCTTGCCAAAGCTGTCGAAAGTCATACCGCTCCAGTTGAATAGATGTGATTGTACAGGAGCCTGCTCTCGCTGTACAAAAAACGAGATGTCTCCTCTCAGCCCTTGTGCTTTTTTCTTTGTCCCGAAGAAATATACCTCTCTTCTGTTGTGAAATTTTCTTTCATGCTATATAAATAAGTTTGTGTAAACGCCGGTGCTTGTGGTTAACCGGGAATTTCTAAGAAATAGCAGGGTTGGCAAAGAATCTATGTTGTATCTGGATCGTACGGATTTCTCTTCTCGGAAATTGAAGATGGGCTTGCTTCTGTTTGCCCTTATTGCCGGACTCCCCGGCTGCGGACAGCACAGGGTTGTTGACCATAAGTCTCAGGAGCCCATAGCTCCCCTTGTCAAGAAGGATGCGCCCGCTGAATCTTCAGAGCAGGAGAGCGAGGCAGATAATGGGTGCAGTTATTTTCACTTTCTCTGGGCCCGGCACGCCGAGCTAGCAGCAGACTATGAAAAGGCCCTTACCTTGTACGAAAAATCCTTGCAATGCAATCCTGATGCGGAGTTTGTTCTGCGCAAGGTACCTCTGCTCCTTTTACGTCTCAATCGTGGTGAAGAGGCTATCCTTCGCCTGAAACAGTATCTTGTTCACCATCCGGAAGATACCATCTCCAGGATGTTGCTGGCCAAGGTATACATCCGTGAGGGTGCGTTTCAAAAAGCAGCTGCCCAGTACCGGAAAATCCATCAGCTGGATGAGCGGGATACCACCTCTTTGCTTTTGCTTAGCGATCTGTATCTTGCCGAAAACAAGTATGATATGGCAAAAACAGCCTTGCACGATGTGTTGGCTGCCGACGATCGCTCGTATTCAGCCCATCTCCTTCTGGCACGTCTCCTGGTGGCGGAAGAAAATTTTGAAGCCGGTCAACAACATTACGAGCAGGCCCTTGATATCACATGGTCTGAAGGATTGCAGTTGGAACTGGCTGATGTCCTGACCAGGCAGGAAAAATATGCTCGGGCTGTTGACTTGTACCGAGAGATTCTGCACCATGATGAGCAGAACGAAGAAGCCCAGACCGCCCTTATTCATCTGTACCTGTTACAGGGAAAAGAGCATAAGGCTATGGAGGAGTTGCAGCGCCTGAAGAAAAGTATCAAGAACCCCGAGCTGGCCGAATTGACCATTATTCGACTTCATGCCCGCTGGGAGGAGTATGATAAGGCGATAACTCTGCTTGAAGAATTTCTCCGAAAATATGAGCGCTCCGAGGCTCGTTATCTCCTTGCAGCCCTTCGGTTTCAGGAAAAGGAATACAAGAAGGTTTTGTTGGATCTCGAAAAAATTGGACCGGAGGCAAAGGAGTATGAGGATAGTCTTTTTTTGCTGGTACGAACTCTAAAAGAGCTGAACCGGTATAAGGAGGCTGTGCAGGTCCTGGAATCTGCTCTTGTCCGGGAAGAAGGATCTACCCCGGATTTGTATATCCTTCTTGCTGGAATATATCAGTTTATTGGGCAAAAAGAGCAATGCCGTCATACCTTCCTTCGTGCCCTTGAGGTGTATCCCAAAGATGAGCAGGTGCTGTATGACTATGGCCTGTTTCTGGATTACATCGGAGAGCAGGACCCTGCTCTGGAGATTATGGAGCGGATTATTACAATGGATTCAGAACATGCCGGGGCATTGAATTATGTCGGCTATACATGGGCTGATAGGAAGGGGAATTTGCCCGAGGCCCTGGAGTATATCTCTCGTGCGGCAAAATTGAAACCTGATAACGGATATATTCGTGATAGCCTCGGTTGGGTGCATTATCAACAGGGTGAGTATGATAAGGCGAGAGATGCCCTAGAAATGGCTGTGGAGCTGGCGCCCGACGATCCGGCGATTCTTGATCACCTGGCAGAGACCTACCGGGCATTGGGGCTCTCCGAAAAGGCTAAAGAAATTTGGCGCAAGGCCCTGGATCTCTATCGGGAATACAGGAAGGAACAAAAGCAGGGCAGAAAGGGTAACGAAGATCGGGAACGTAAGCGTATACAGGGGAAAATTAATCGTCTTGAAAAGAAGGGGGAAGCCGAATGAGATTGAGCACGCAGGGGATATCGTGGTGTTGCGCAGGGTTACTGATGTTGAGCGGCTGCGCGGCAACGCCGCCGAAAACAGTGGAGATCAGCAACAGCACCGAGCTGCGCCAGGTGGAGAGCAAACTCTCCAGTTTTCTGGGGCAGTCCTGTGTTAATGCGGTGGATTGTGATGTACAGCTCAGTTGGCAGGCCTATGGTCAGGGAAAGACTTTTTCCGCAACTATGCAGGCGATGCAGCCCTCTTCATTGCGCCTTGCCATGATTGATCCGCTCGGCAGGCCCTTGGTTCTACTGGGAGCGCACGGGAATAAATTTACCTTAACGAATAATAACGAGGCTATCGGCTACACCGGCACCATGGATCTAGATGTGGTTCATAAAGTTCTCCCAAAGTTTATTCCCAAGGATGATATCTTTTATTGGCTCAGCGGTCGGGTTAACCGCAGCGGGATGCAGACCTTGTCCACCAGAATGGATGCCGAAGAAAATCTGTACTGGTATGAGGTTGCTTATCCTGGCGAGAGTGGTAAGGATATGACCCATAAGCTGGCATTAAACGATGCGAACCAGCTGGTGCGGCATATGGTGCTTGATGCGGACGGGGATATCCAGTTTGAAGCAACCTATAGTAAATACTCAGCAACGCCCAGGACATGCAGCTGGCCGGGTCAGGTCGAGATTTCCGGTGATGCCCTGGAGGCAGATTTTACCTTAATCTTTACAGAGATCTTTGATTTTAAGCCGATGGAGCAAAAACGTTTTCAGGTGAAAATTCCACCCCATTTCGAGGTCCGGAAAATTATCAATGAATCCTGAGGAGTTTAAGAAAATTTAGCTGGGGTGTGATTGATGAATGAGGAGAGTGGGCTACTGATAATTATAGTTTTGATTGTTGTACTGCTAGGCCTCATTGGATTGTTGAATACTATTATTAAAGGGAAAAGGAATCCATTTGTTGTTGAAATAGAAGAGTGGCTGGGGACGAAGGATCTGAAATATAAAAGCTATTTTGAGATTGATTTTCCAAAGAAGTATCGTGAGTTTAAGGATTGGAAAGAAAAATGTGGTGAGAAAAAATAGGCTATTCCTTCCAAGTTGCAAGGAATGAAATAAGGGGAGGCGAATTGATCGCATCCCCTTGTTTGTTCCTGCGCGCAGTGGAATGGGTTATTTTAGAAGATCTGAAGGGTCACCGGTGGGCGCATTTCCCAGCGTATTGATGATAATAACAAAGAGATTTTCTTCCTTAAAGAAGACCTGTTGCAAATCGTAGCTGTAATTCGGGACGAGATCCAGAACAACCCGCACCTTATGTTCCCTTTTGTTGTTGCCGATTCGAATTTTCTGGATGTATTTTCCAGCTGTTTTCAGGCTTTCCGGGATGTCCTTTGCCACTGCGGTATTCTTGAAATCACAAACAACTCTCGGCGTTCCTTCTTCAATGCCGAAGACGATAGGGGGATGAAATTCGTTGAGCTTAAAAAGCACCATTTCGCCCCGATTGGAGTTATTATCAAAGGTGATAGAGGTGAGAGTGGGTGTCCCCGGGGTTTCCTCGACATCGGCCTTCTTTGCTTCCTTGATTGGAGTCTGTTCTACTGCTTTCACCACCTGCGGCTTCTCAGCTTGTTTTTTAGGGGATTTTTTTTCTTCTTTTTCTACTACATGTGCGACCGGCTCCGGTTTTTCTTCTGCCTTTGTTACAGCAGGCTCTTGCTTTTCTTCCGGCTGCGCAGGAGGCTCAACGGCTGTGGCGTCTTCAGTCGCATCCTGTTGTTCCTTTAGCTCAGGAATAGTCTGATCGTCAGGATTTTGCTTGTCTGCCTGCTGCTTTGAACCGGCGTAATGGATGGAGACAACAAGGGCTTGTTCTTTGTTATCAAAGTCCTGTCGGATATTGATATTCTTATTGGGCCGCAGGTCAAGCACAACCCGTGTTTTCGGGTTATCACCTTTGTGGATGCCGACTCGGATGCGTTTGATCAGTTCGCCGTTGGTGTTGATGATGTTGTTGATCATCTTGGCAGCGGTTGTATCCTTAAAATCAAAGACCACTCGGGGTTGTTTCCCTTGCAGAGTGAATATTTTCGGTATATAGGTGCCGTTCAGTTTAAAAATGATTCGTTCTTCTCCGTTGCCGGGGGACTCAAAGTTGATGTCTTCGATTATTTTCTGGACTGCTGTTGCTGGCCAGCTGTGGAAAAGCAGAAAGACAAGAGCGAAGGTCACCGCTGAGATATTTTTAAGCATTGTTCCTCGGTTATTGCTGCTGGTAATGGGGAGCATGGACAAATAAGATATTACGCTGTAAATAGTTATATTTATATAACGTCTAGCCTTGTGATGTCAACAAATTTTCACCGGTTTGTCAATTGCAAGCCTTAGCTTTTACAAAGCAAGGCAATATTTTTTTCCTGCAAAGGCCCGCATAAAGATTGCGTCGACCCAATTGCAGAACAACAGAGACCGTTATTTTAACAGAAGAGTTCATGACAACAAAAGTACCTCTTGATGCCATCCTGCCCCTGGTTAAAAAGCCGGGGCGTTATATCGGCGGCGAACTGAATTCCGTTCACCCGGATTACAGCCAAATCGATCTTTCCTTTGCCCTGGTTTTTCCGGATCTCTACGAGATCGGTATGTCCCACCAAGGCTTGCAGATCCTCTATCATATCATCAATCGCCAGCCCGGTCTGGCAGCGGAGCGCTGTTATGCCCCGGATGTGGATATGGAGGAGCAGCTGCGTAGGCACGATCTCCCCCTGTTTTCTCTGGAATCACGGCGACCGTTGGCTGAGTTTGATGTGATCGGTTTCACGTTGCCCTATGAGCTTTGCTACACCAACATCCTAACCGTGCTCGACCTTGCCGGGCTTCCTTTGCGGGCTGAGGATCGGGACGACACATTCCCCTTGGTGATCGGCGGCGGGGCCTGTTCTATGAACCCGGAACCGGTGGCGGATTTCTTTGACCTGATCGTGCTGGGAGACGGGGAAGAGGTGATACTTGATATCATTGCGACCTTGCGTGCTGCCCGAGAGGCAGGCCTCTCCCGCGCCGAGACTTTAGAACGTTGTACAGATATTCAGGGTGTCTATGTTCCGTCCCTGTTCAAGCCTCGGTACGCTGACAACGGCCAGCTGACAGCTATTGAGCCGCTCAAGGACGGATACACCGAAGTGACCCGGAGGATTGTACCGGAGCTGCCTCCGGTGGAACTCCTGACTCGTCCGCTTGTGCCTCTGGTTAAGCCGGTTCATGATCGGCTCGGGGTGGAGATCGCCCGTGGTTGTACCCGAAGTTGTCGGTTCTGTCAGGCCGGAATGATCTATCGACCTGTGCGGGAGCGCAGTGTTGAGCAGATCATGCAGCTTGCTGAAGAGGGCGTGAAAAATTCCGGCTTTGATGAACTGGCGCTCTTGTCTCTGTCCACCGGCGATTATTCCAACCTGCCTGGACTGCTTACGGACTTGATGGATCATTTTGCTGAAGAGCGTGTTTCGGTGGCTCTGCCGTCCATGCGGGTTGGCACCTTGACCCCAGAGGTAATTGAGCAAATTAAACGAGTGCGCAAGAGCGGCTTTACGGTAGCACCCGAGGCGGGCACTGATCGTCTGCGGGAGGTGATCAATAAGGGCATTACTGAGGAAGATCTGCTGACCGGTTGTCGGGATGCCTTTGCTGCGGGCTGGAATGTGATCAAATTTTACTTTATGATCGGCCTGCCCACAGAGACCCCAGAGGATCTGGCGGCTATTATTGATCTGGCCGTCCGAGCGAAAAAAGAGGCCAAGGGCGGCAGAACCCAGATCAATGTTTCTGTGTCCACCTTTGTTCCCAAGCCCCATACTCCTTTTCAATGGCATGGTCAGCTCTCCATTGCCGAGACCAAGGAGCGGATTGATACCCTGAAGCGCACGTTGCCCCGAAAGGGCTTCCGGCTCAAATGGCATGAACCCTATCAATCCTTTCTTGAAGGACTTTTTTCGCGAGGAGATCGAAGGCTAGCACCCTTGATTGAGACGGCCTGGCGGGCCGGGTCCCGGTTGGATGGCTGGTCGGATCATTTTCTGGTGGAGCGTTGGCAGGAGGCGGCAGAGCAACTCGGGATGGATCTTGAGGCATATTTGCGGCCAAGAGATCAGGAGGAGGTCTTGCCTTGGGATCATCTCCAATGCGGAGTCGGACGAGATTTTCTGCTGGAAGAGTGGCAAAAAGCCTTGGATCAGGTTTATACCCCGGATTGTCGCACCAGTGGTTGTCAGCAATGCGGGCTCTGTGATTTCAAGAGTATTCGTCCGCTCACCCAAGAATCGCAAGAGAAAAAAGAGCCAGCTAATTCACCGGAGCAAAAGAGTGAGTCGGCCAGAGGCTCCTGGGCACGGACAGAGCAGGGCCAGCAGCCTATATTTCGTTATCGGGTCCATTACTCTCGTTTGGGCGATGGACGCTTCCTTGGTCATCTTGAGGTGCTGCAATTGGTTTTCCGGGGTTTACAGCGAACCGGTCTGCCGATCCTCTTCTCCCAAGGCTTTAATCCTTCGCCTAAGGTTTCTTTTAGTCCGGCCCTACCAGTGGGGGTGGAAAGCCATATTGAGTATTTTGATGTGGATCTGTCCTCGCCTTTGAAGAGGCCTTTGGAAACAGCTGCTCAACTAAATATACATCTCCCGGACTTTCTTGCTGTGCAAGAAATTGTGGCGATTCGGAAAAATCCTCCGGTTGATCAGATCATCAGCTATCAATGCACTTTGCCGAACTCGGTTGATTTGGAGCAGCTCATCGCTCGCAGTACAGAGTTTCTTGCAGCGGATCAATTTGTCATTGAGCGGATACGCAAGCAGAAGAGACGTGAGCTTGATCTCCGTGCCTTGGTCAAGAGATTGGAGCTGGAATTGGAAGGCGAGGAAGGCAACAGGATGCTGTTGCTGGACTTGCTCCATCCGAACGGATCAGCCGGAACCAGCACCCGTGAAATCCTGGAAAAAGTCCTGGGATTGAGCGAGGAACAGAGCCAGCTTGTTCGGATTATGAAATGCCGATCCCAAGAGCTTGAAGAGTATACGGTTATAAACTAGTTGTTAAGTTAGTCATTTGGTTAGTGATTCGGCAAAGAGATACTTTACCCCTTATGCCGGGTGCTGTAGGGGCGAACCTATGTGTTCGCCCTGTTATGTAGGGCAGACACGCAGGTCTGCCCCTACAGTCCTGCACCTAAAAAGAGGTGCTTGTTTTTTGACGAATCACTTAAAATCCTTAATGAATTCATCACCCCCTTTAAGAAAGGGAAAAGGTAAAATATGAAGACAGAGACAAAAACTGCGAAAAAAGAAAAAAAGAAACCGCAGATCAAGCTCAACAGCAAGCAGAAAAAATATCTACGCGGTTTAGGGCACCATGTGGACCCCATCGTGTATGTGGGCAAAGAGGGGCTTACCGCCAATGTCAACCAGTCGGTTCTGGATACCCTACGAACCCGTGAGTTGATCAAGGTAAAACTGGGCCAAAACTGTGAAGTGCCCAAGAAAGAGGCAGCAGAGCTGTTGGCTAAAGCATCTGGAGCGGCCCTGGTGCAGCTCATCGGCAAGATGGTTTTGCTGTACCTGCCCAATAAGAAATTGGATCGGGAACAGCGCATTGTTCTGCCCAAGTAGAGCGTAGAAAAGAGAGAATAGAGAGTGGTGTCATGGATAACCGAGAGCATTACCGTATAACCTCATTCTGTGCAATTCCGGTTGCAGAGCTGTTTTTCAGTTACTCCCGCAGCAGCGGCAAGGGGGGCCAGCATGTCAACAAGGTCAATACCAAGGTATCGCTTATCTTTGACCTTGAGGCCTCGCCGAGCCTGACTGAGGAACAAAAGAACCTGCTTACATATCGACTGAGCAATCGCCTGAATAAGCAGGGGGTTTTACGGCTGGACGGGGATCGGCAACGCAGCCAGCGGAGCAATCAGGAGGAGGTGATACAACGTTTTATCCTCTTGATGCGGGATGCCTTGCATGTCCAGGCGACTCGGAAGAAGACTAAACCCTCGCATAATGCCAAGCAGCGCCGTTTGCAGGGAAAAAAGAAACGGGGTCAGCTCAAGCAGCAACGGGGTCAGCTCAAGCAGCAACGGGGTAAACGGGGTTTTGATCAGGAATGATGAACATGCAAGATTGTGTAATCAACCCGGAGCGGGGCAGGGGAGAACCGGTTCTCCCGGAAATCGGCATCCTAGCGGTCAACCCGACTGAGGCTCCTATCTTGGCTGCGTACGCCAAAACAGCGGAGATGCAGCGTTCCTTTCTTTTTCACTCTAATTTGTATTATTCAGAGAAGCTGTTTTTAGCCGGGCCTGCTGTCGGGGCTCCTGTGGCGGTCATGTGCTTGGAAAAACTGATCGCGCTGGGTGCGAAGAAGATTATTCTTTATGGCTGGTGCGGTTCCTTGCAGGAAGAATTGCGGGCTATGGATGTCCTGCTTCCCACTGAAGCCCTGTCTGAAGAAGGGACCAGTCGCCATTATCAGGAGCAAAGTAAGGATCAGAATCAGAATGGTCAGCAGGGGAGGATACTTGCTGACCCGGCTCTGTGTACCCACCTGGGTAATATTCTGGCCGCTGCCGATTTTTCCTATCAGACCGGAAAGATTTGGACAACAGACGCGCCGTACCGGGAAACCCGTACTAAGATTGCCGACTATGGAGACCAGGGGATATACGGAGTGGATATGGAGTTTTCAGCACTCTGTACGGTCGCAGCTTTCAGAGGGGTTGAGCTGGCTGCTGCTATGTTGGTGTCTGATGAAGTTTGGAGGCAGCCTTGGCAACCGCAATTTTCTCGGAAGGAGTTTAAACGAAAATCACGAAATTTGTTCATGCTCCTTTGCGACACGTTGTGGGACACCTGAAAATGTGATCAACTTAGGATGACTCGGAAAGGAAAAAAGATTTTTCTCGTAGCATTCAATGGTTACGCATAGCGTTATTTGCTGACAGAATTAATTATATATTTTATATTGCGCTTTATTCGTTCAGAACGATGCTGCTGATATAGTCAGGTGCTTTCCGGCAAAGAAGCAGCTGGTGCTTATCACTTCTTTTTCGGCAATCGCCTGAGTAAGGTGATCAGAGGGCTTTCATAGTGAGAGCCGATTTTGTATGTATCACTTGTTCTATTTTATAAGGAGTTTTTTCTCATGAAAAGCGTAAAAGGAATTGTTTCTCTGACAATAGCTGTGCTGTTTTCACTTTGTGTTACTTTAACAGCTTTTGCGTCCGACGTTACGAAAAGTATTACTGATGCCGCAGAAGCAGTCGCTGGCAGTGCAACAGATTCTGCTGTTGAAACCGCCAAGGAAAAGGCCGGTGAAGCTATAGCGAACGCTATGGGGGAAGAGAAAAAAGAGGAAGTCGCTGCTGAGGAAAAGAAAGAAGAAGCAGGCGATGAGGCAAAAGAGGAAGAAAAACCTGCTGACGAGAATAAGGAAGCCGCCGATAAGTAAAGATCGGAACGTTTTTTTGCAGGACTATATAGCTTTACGCGCGTGACTGGCTGTTGGATGGCTTTCATGGTGGAAGCCGGATACCGTTTTTTTCAAACAGGATTTTTCCTGACAAGGAGTGTGAGAGAGTATGAAGCGTAATTCCATTAAAATGATGATTTCCCTCGTTGCCGCTTTACTGCTTTGCCTGAGCATGACACTTACAGTTTCAGCGTCTGAGGATGGAGTCGATGATTCTGCTATTGAAGTTGCCGGAGATGTTATGGACAACGCGGCAGATGAAGCTATCGAGGAAATGGAAGGTGAGATTGATGAGGCTGTCGTCGAGATGGCAGATGAGGACGGAGATGAGGACGGAGATGATGAAGGCTCTGCCACAGCAGAAGATGAGGAGTCTGAGGGTGAGGAAGAAGCACCTGCCGCCGACTAAACGTACTTCTGTTGATGTCGTTTGACTCATCAACGTCATTTATGGTTCCGAGACGGTAAGGGCTGAAAAAATTTCAGGCCTTACCGTTTTTTTATGTGGAGTGTTTCTGTTAACTATATTATTGAAATTATTATGGAAAAAATAGCGCCAACGCTGTCTCATATTTTCACCTGCACCCGCTGCGGCTATTGCTGCCAAGGTGAAACCACGGTCTCTTTGGATAAGGACGATCAGGAACGGATGATCGCTGAGCTGGGCTTGACCCAGCAGGAGGTTGAGGGAAAATATTGGCGGGTCACCGGTAATGTCGTGCAGATGAAAATCGTGGATCACCGCTGTGTTTTTTATAAGAAAGACATCGGTTGTACTGTACATGAGGGACGGCCTTGGCGGTGCGGTCAATGGCCTTTGCACCCCAGTATTCTGAGTGATGAAAATAATTTTTTCACCATTCGGGAATCTTGTCCTGGCATCAATCAGGATCTGAATTGGGTGGATTTCTGTAGCATCTTCAATCAACTGATGGAGCAGGAAGAAAAACTGCTCTGCTGAGGTTCCCGCCTTTTTTTGCATCCCATTGATTTTGAAAAAATGTTATGCTGCATTTCCTACTTGGTCAGGGAGTGCAGGGGAAAATAACGCATATTCAAAAAACAGGATGTACAAAAAAATCTTATGAAGAAACCCGTTGTTGTCTGTGGCATAGATACTGATGTGGGGAAAACCGTGGTCACCGGTCTGTTGGCCCGCCATTTGATGGATCAGGGTAAGGTGGTTATTACTCAAAAACCGGTCCAGACTGGCTGTGAGGGGCACCCTGAAGATATCCTTTTGCACCGCAAGCTCATGGGGACGGGCTGGCTTACCCCGGATGAACAGGGCCTGACCTGTTCCTATTGTTTTCCTTTTCCTGCCTCACCTCATCTTGCTGCGGAGCGTGCTGGCACGGAAATTGATCCGGCTCGGCTGGACAGTGCCACAGACACTCTGACTGGACAGGTGGATCAGCTGATCATTGAGGCGGCTGGTGGTCTGCTGGTTCCGTTGACTCGGAAGCTTCTTCTGCTGGATTACTTACAGACCCGTTCTTTCCCGCTCGTTTTGGTGACCACGCCTCGTCTCGGTTCCATCAATCATACCCTGCTCTGTCTTGAGGCGATCAAACACCGCAATATGAAATTGCTCGGGTTGGTCTATAATCTACATGGCAACGATCACAAACCTGAGATTGTCTCTGACTCGTTACAGATCTTCAGAGAGGCTTTGGGGCGCTACGGCTTCCCGGAGAAGGTTGTGTTGCTGCCGGATATCAAAGAGTCCCGCTCTGCGAATTGGGATACCCTGTTTTCTGAAAGCTCGGGCAGGAGCGGCGTGATAAACGGTGGGTAGAGTGGATGCGGATGCTGTCTCATCCGCTCTTGAGCCAACAAAACTGATACGGTGAAAGAATCAGTTCGTTGCGAAAGCAATGGGGTGGGCGTCCGGTGAAAAGATCAAGGAGTGATCGCGCATCACCAAAACCGTAGGCACTGAGTGCTTTCAGATCCGCAGCCTGAGGATGACGATCAAAATTGGCAAGCACAAAAATCGGTTCCACCGGGTGTTGATGGTAGCGTGGATGACTGGAGCGGAGAAAGGCAAAGAGATGATCGTTATCCATGTCAACGAGTTGCCGATTGTTGAAATCCGCAAAGGCATCTATTTCTTTGCGGACCGCAATCATCTTACGTAACTCCTGAAAAATGGTGTATTCAGGGGTGCCGGTCTCATCCCTGCGGGCTAAGGTTTCCCAGTTCAATCGTGGGCGATGCATCCAGCGGCTGTCATCTGCTTTATTTTCATCCTCCAGATAACTGAAGTCGTTAAAAGTACCGACCTCATCACCGTAGTAAAGCAGGGGGATACCTCCGAAAGAAAAAATCAGGCTGTGGAGGAGAAGAATACGCCTGACCGCAAAATCTACTTCCTGTACATCCTGCTGCGCCATAGCGTACTCCAGCCCGGCCAGCGAGGCTAATGTTCCGGATACGCGTGCATCTCCGTTTTTTTCGTTAAAAGCAAAAGGGCGGCCAGCAGCGTAGGAGCCTTCAAATTCACCGGTCAGGTACTGCATCAGAAATCGACGATGTTCAGCTGGATCATACTCGGCTTTTTTGATATCCTCATCGTCAAAGCCAAAGCCTATATCATCATGACAGCGAATATAGTTGAGCCAGGTTGCTCGATCGAGCTTGCCAGGCAGACTTTTGATGGCATGAGCAAGCAGTTTGCAGTTATGAGTGGCTGTGGCTTCCCAGAGTAGGGCCATAAAGGTGGCATTATAGGCAATTTCGCATTCCTTGGCCACTACCGCATCTTCGCCGAAATATTTGATCACCTCCAAGGGGGCAACGATGGCCTCGGCAATAAAGAGCAGCCCCGGAGCCGTGACCTGACAGCAATCCTTAAAAAGCTGGAGGAGGAGATGAGCTTCAGGGCGGTTCTGGCAGCTGGTTCCTAACTCCTTCCAGAGAAAGGCCACCGCATCAAGGCGGACGATATCAGCCCCCTGATTACCCCAGAACAGGATAATATCCAACATTTCCAAAAAGACCTTGGGATTTGAGTAATTGAGATCCCATTGGTACTCATGAAAAACAGTCATCACCCATTTCTGTATGCTTTTATCCCAGGTAAAATTACCTGGGTCGGTGTCAGGGAAAACCTCGGGCATAGTCTGCTCGAACATGTCCGGGAGGTTACGATCTTCAAAGATGAAAAAATAATCCTGGTATTGCAGATCACCCTGTCGGGTTTTTTCGGCCCATTCATGCTGATTTGAAGTGTGGTTCAGCACAACATCTAGTGTCAGCAGGATGCCATGTTCACGAAAGGCGGCTGCCAGTTCACGAATATCATCTAACGTACCAGCTTGTTTATTGATTTCCCGGAAGTCGCTGACCGCATATCCTCCATCGCTTTTGCCCGCAGGGCTTTTGAGGATGGGCATGATATGAACCAGATTAATTCCCAGTTCCTGAAAGTATGGAATCTTTTCTTTGAGTCCTTGCAGGTTTCCCGCAAATCCATCCAGGTAAAGGGCCATGCCCACCCATTGCTGGTGAAGAAACCAATTATGATCTTCTTCCCGTGTAATGTCAATTTCCTGAAGGTCATAAGGGCGGTCCAGGTAATTTTTGGCCAGCACTTCGACTAAGCGCAGCATGTATTCTTCGAAATCCGGGACGTTGCCGTAGAGTTTCTCAAACAACGAATGAATTGCGTAAAAATTTGCTCCCAAGCGGGTATAAAAATGGCGCAGATCCCGTTTATGAAAGTCGGATTTCATATCGTTGAGGATCCGGTTCAGGAGTGAATGAGAAATCTGTTCGTACATAATAAAGTGTGTAAAGTGTGATCTACCAGGATTGAAGATGTTGTTGATAAAATTTACTGTCAGGGCTTACGGCCCCTTGAATGCCGACCACGCCGGAGGCGAATTGTTGAGCGCGTTGCAGGTTTTTTTGTAAGGGCCAGGATCGTATAAGGCCAAGCAACAGTACAGAGGTGAAGGCATCGCCTGCTCCAACAGTATCTTGCACTTCCTGGGCCTGTGTTGGTTTCACCTGTATTGCGTTATCATCAGGTCCAAGGGCAAAGGCACCTCTGCTGCCGCAGGTCACCACTATACCATCCAGATCGTAATCAGCCTTAAGCTGACGGGCTTGGGATTCCATATCTGCACCCTTGGCCTTAGCAATGAGGGTGAGCTCGGCCTCGTTCAGCTTGAGCCAGTGTGCGTCCTGCACAAGGGAAAGAATGCTGTCCTTATCCCAAAACGGCGGTCGAAGATTGATATCTATAAAGATTTTACCTTGATGCCGTTTTTTCAGTTCAGCCAGTAGGTCAAGGTTATGGGCTGTGCGCAGAGCCAGAGAGCCGAAATAAAGGAAGCCATCTGTGTGCTCCGGGAGGCTGCTCAGAGGGATATTATCGTAGGCCTGATTTTCCTCAATGGTATACGAGGGCTCGCCGTCGTTCAAATGAATTGTCACCTTGCCGGTTGGATATTCCGGGACAACGGCAAGATGTTCGCAATTCATCTGCCAACCATGCATCCGCTTTTGAATGACCTGACCAGGGGCATCGTTGCCAACAGCACTAATAATTCGAGGCGCAGCCTGAAAAGCAGTCAGATTCCAGGCCACGTTAAAGGGGGCACCACCAAGAACTGCGGTGCCATCAGGAAAGGTGTCAAACAGGACTTCTCCAAAAATCCAGATGCCTGTTATTTCAGGTAATACTTCAGGTGATAACAACCCCATTATGCGGCCTCTTGCAATTTTTTTGCAGAATTGTGGAAAATAATATGCAATACCTTCTAAAATTCCAGCACTGTAGCAGCCGTTCATGTCTTGCCAGCCGCCGCAGGCAAGGTAGAGCTTTGCTCCATTTCCAGCTGCCGTAGCCATTGCCTCGGCTTTCTCCGCCACCTCCTGCCGGGCATTGGCCACCAGGACCGCCGGAATCTCACTGGACAGCACTTCCAAATCGTTACCGCTGTCCCCAGAAAAGATCATTTCATTAAGGCGGTATTCCATCTGCTGGCGAAGAAATTGCAGGGCTTGGTATTTATCCGCACCTGCGGGGAGGATATCCAGCAGCTCCTGATCTGCCACCTCGTCATGGCTCCAGATCAATGAAGCCCGTATATTATGCTGCGCAAAAATGGAAGTGATGGAGCAAGAAAGGCTGTCTTTGTTCGCCTCCGCCTCTGCATAATAACTGAGCTTGAACCGGGTCAGCCGATCCTTTTCCTGTATCTGTAGGCCGGGCAGATTGCGGAGCAGATCGGTCGGGCCGCTGCTGTCTGCCAGAGGCCAGTTTTTGCTGATCAGTTCGTCCCATTCCCGGTCGCGCCGCCATTGTCCTTGCTCACGATGGCAGATTGTGGTGCCTACATCGGCGATCAGGATATCCGGGAAAGGCACTTGATACTTCTCAATGGCCTCTTCCGTCAAGCGGATACTGCGCCCAGTCACATAAACGATGCGGACACGCGGATCTTCCGCCAGAGCGGCAAAGGCCTGTCGTGCTCCGGGGGATTCCGGCTGCGGGCCGTTAGGCAGCAGGGTACGATCCAAGTCTGTACAAACAAGCAGTTTCATACATTTTTCTCCGGGAGACGTTCTTCTTCGGCAAGAAAATCATAATGTTCAATCCCCTCAAGAATGCCGTGTGCATAGGGGTTTTTCGCAAAATATACGCCTTCCAGCTCGTCAATATTCGACAGCTCTTCATGGTGGCGGTTGCCGACCACCACGGCACGGGTATTGCCGCGCATCATGTCTTCGTCTGCCCCAGAACCGCCTGCGACGAGGATGTTTTCCAATGGTATTTCAAGGCGATGGGATACATATCGCAAGGCGAGGCCTTTGGAAGCCCGCACCGGAACAATATCCAGGTACTGCCCGAAGGCCAGGCTGAGATTCACAGTCAGGTCATGTTGACGCAGGTACACATTCAATTCATCCACAGAAGGTGTTTTTTCTTCATCATAAAAATAGGAAATCTTGAATTTTCCGTGCTTATCGTTTGGTTGAAGACGGAGGCCGGGGGTATCGGCCAGCAGCCGCTTCAAGGTGCCTGGCATCCAGAGATAATCCAGATGGTGCAGCCAGGTCTGGTCAGGAATCAGGCTGCGGCCGTAATAAATAGAAGTGCCTAGCCCGGTAATCAGGACATCTGGTCTGGGGATTTTTTTTTGGACCATGACCGTCAAGGCAGAATCCCGTGAACGACCGGTGGCGATCCCAAACAATAATTTTTTTCGGTTGCTGAGCAGTAGCGCCATAAGCTCTTTTCGTCCTGCGGAATTGCCAATCAGGTTCTGGTCCAGATCAGAGAAAACAGCTCTGGTTGCTGGCCTGATCTTTCGCTGATACGCTTCCCGTTGCTCCAGCACGGCCTTGTCTGTCCCGATCAGAGATGTAATCCGGTACAGATATTTTTTTACATGGGCCTGCCAGGAGTAATGTTTCCGCACCCCTTCTGGCCCGTTGCGGTGTAGGGATTTCCAGAAGGTAGGGGTGCTTAGGATATCAATCAGTCGACGACGCAATTGGTCTTCGTCAAGAGGATCGAACAGGAGACCGTTTTTGCAGTTTTCGATGATATCCATTGGCCCACCGTTTTCGGTGGCCAGCAGCGGACAGCCGGTAGCTCCAGCCTCCAGCAGGGTTAGGCCGAAAGGCTCGGTTAGAGCAGGATTGACAAACACACCTCCAGAAGCGGCACACATTCTATATATTTCCGCCACTTCTTCGGTCTTATGGTGTTTCGGCAGGGCCACCTTACCGTAAAGGTCGTACAGGTCAATGAGGAGCAGTAGTTCCTGAATAACCTGCTGTGACCCTTCGTCCATATCCATGATATCATCACGATTTCCGGCAATAATGACCAAGTTTGCCATTTCGCGAAGCCTGGAGGATTGGCCGTAGGTATGAATCAAGGTTTTAATATTTTTCCGTTCGTCGGGCCGGGACAGGGCAAGGATGATCGGTTTTTTTTCCTTGCGCAGAAAGGGCCGGATCGCTTTCAGGAAAGAAGATTTACTCCCCGGTTTGGGCGGGTAAAATTGCTCCAGATCGGCACCTGGCGGGATAATCGCCATATTGTCGGGGTGATAAAAATCATAGAGCTCATACTGATCTTCGATTTCATTGCGGGTGCTGGTGACCACCAGTTCCGCCGTTGCCAGCACTTCCTCCTCCGCTTCAATGCGGCGGGAAATATTGTATCGAGATTCGATTTCCTCCTTCTGCATCCCTGCGGCCAGCAGACGTAACTTTTTATCCCTGCCCAGCGAGTGCCCGGTGTAGACCAATGGGATACCGGTGAGATTGGACAGACGGACTCCAGCAAAGCCAGCATCGGCATAGTGAGAATGCAGGATGTCGGGAAACCGTTCCTGTTCCTGAAAAAAAGCCAGCAGGTTGTCGGCAAAGATGTCCAGGTATTCCCATAACTCCTCTTTGCGGAGATAGCCCTCAGCGCCGGTGTCGATACGGATGATCTGGGCCCGCTTATTGAGCCGTTCCACGACCTGCGCATAATCCTCGCTCACCGCATCGTCCACAACCCGCTGGGTGATCAGGTCTACCCGGTCCACCTCTTTGTGCTTCCCCAGAGCATCGGCCAGATCACGGACATAACGGGTTTGGCCGCCGGTATCCGGGTCACGGCCCAGTTCCATGTCATTGCCTCTGATCAGGCCGTGGATACTAATCAGGGCGATATAGAGTCCTTTTTCTTGGTTCGGCATATTGTTTTTTTTGTTGTGTCGAGCTGAGCGTATTTTTTATACTCCAAGTTCCAGAGCTGATGATCTCCACTTTTATTCGGTTTATCTTACTCGAATTAATATTGAAAAAGAACTGTTTTTATCCTAGCATAACTTCTTCTTTTTTTATCAGGTGAAAATAAAAAAAGGGGCGGATTCCTCAGAATCACGCCCCCTCTTATCCGGCCTATACCGCTATGACAATGAAAACATCGTCACAGGCTTTCGATCAATCAATGACCGCCAGCTAGCTTGTCCATCTCCCGTTGAGGATCTTTCTCGACCTTGTCCAGGATCTTGGTCACGTTTTCTTCCGGCAGCCACTCAATCTTGCCGGTTCCTACGTCGTAGATAGCACCAACAACCTTGGCCTTGCCTTCTTTGACCAGTTCACGGGAAACCGGGCTCTTCATGAACAGATCTTCAACACCCTGCCATACGTTCTCGACAATGGCGTAAGGGATAACATCTGCGCCCTTGGCTTCGGGGTGATCGTGGATTGCGCGTTTGACAGCAGGAATGATGTTGTCAACCAGGGGTGGTATGTTGATTTCCAAGGGATGGCCATGTCCCTGTACCTCGTTGGTTACCGCAGTAACCGCACCACACTGGGTGTGACCGAGAACAACAAAAACCGGGGTGTTAACATGAGCCAGACCGTACTCAACAGAACCGGCCTCGTCAGTGTCAATCACGTTACCAGCAACCCGAATAATAAAGGTATCCATGATGCCAGCATCAAAAAGACGCTCAACAGGCACGCGGGAGTCGGAGCAAGCAATAATGGTGGCATAGGCATGATCGCCCTGATTCTCTTTTCCGGCCTGAATCAGTCGTGCTGCGTCCGTATGCGGATGTGCGGATTTGCCACTAACAAAACGGGCATTACCTTCTTTGAGCATTTTAATTGCTTCGTCCGGGCTTGGCTTTTCAACTTTTGAGCTTGCCATTGCAGGGGCGGTGGCCAGCGCCAACACGCAGCAGGCGCTGACAACGATTTTTAAGATTGACTTGTTCATTACCTCTCCTTCTTCTTCAGGTTAAATATTAATTGATCTGCCAAACACCTGTTTGACAGAAGTTCGACATAATTGGGTAGTGAATCTTTTTTTCTGTAGGCAGAGATGGAGTGTTGAACACCCAGTCGGGTCGGAGAAAAGCGATTGTGATAAACAGAAGGGCTTTTTTCAACAACATCTGACACAGAATATAAATCAGCTGTTTTCTCAAAGAGATGTTAAAAAAGAAGCTATATATAGCGAGGAGATTGATGCTTGTCAAGAAGGGAAATGTTTTTATCTCAGTCTGTTAAAAAAATATCTTGTAATACTCTTGCGGAAGGTGGAATGCGCCCTTGGTGTTCCTTCGTAAAATCAAGCAGAACAGCCTTTGGGGGCAGGTCGAATAGCTCCCTGGTTCCGTTGACAAAACGGCAATACTCTGCTATCTTTTTCCGTTTCATTGGAAGGATATTCCCCTAAGAGCTTGCCTTGAAAATCCTCAAGAACCCTTGAACCTCATCGGCCCGACCCATGCCTATTAATATCGTTTATAATTTTCTGAAGCAAAAGCAGAAATTGCATGTATATGAAGGACTGCTCCAGAGTCGCATTCTCTTTCTCTTGCACCAAATTGAGAGGCCCAACAGCACAGTGAGTGTCGTGTTCATGGACGACCCGGCCATGACCGCCTATAATCAGCAGTACCGCTCCAAGTTGGGATCGACCAATGTGCTTTCCTTTCCGGCAACAGAGATCCCTGATGAACTGGGGGATATTCTCATTTCCGTCGAAACAGCGCAAAAAGAGGCGCGAGAAAAAGGTATCTCCCTGCATCAGCGTTTGACAGAGCTGCTTATTCACGGCCTGCTTCATCTTATCGGTTATGACCACGAAATTTCGGACGAGCAGGCGGAGATCATGTTCAGCCGGGAAAAAGAACTGTATTGCTCAATTCAACATCATCACGCACGGAGAAAAAAAATGCCGCAACTCGCTATTAATGTCGACCATATCTCCACCATCCGCCAAGCCCGAGGAGGCGCGGAGCCTGATCCGGTCCATGCCGCCGGTATTTGTGAACTTGCCGGTGCTAAGGGCATTGTTGTTCATCTCCGGGAAGATCGCCGTCATATCCAGGACCGGGATGTTCGTCTGCTTCGCCAGACCGTGAAGACCCGGCTCAATTTGGAAATGGCCAATGTTAAGGAGATTGTTGCAATTGCGCTGGATATCAATCCGGACATGATTACTCTGGTCCCGGAAAAGCGCAAAGAATTGACCACCGAAGGTGGTCTGGATGTTATCAGTAACGAAAAAAAGCTGCGCAAAACCATCAGCAAGATGAGCAAGGCCGGGATTCCGGTCTCGCTTTTTATTGATCCGGATGCGGAGCAGATTGAGGCATCCCTGGAGGTTGGGGCCACCTATGTAGAACTGCACACTGGTCGCTATTGCGATGCGGAAAATGAAAAAGAACGGGATCAGGAATTCCATCTGATCGCGGAAGCTGCTGAACTGGCCTTTGAAGCAGGCCTACGGGTTAATGCAGGACACGGGCTTGATTACCGGACAACCACCCGTATTGCAGCCATCCCTTTTATTGAGGAGCTGAGTATCGGTCATGCCGTGATTGCCCGCGCTGCCTTTGTTGGGCTGGATCAGGCTGTCCGGGAGATGCAGGATTGCATTGACAGGGCAGGGCGCATCTGAGGAAATTCAAGGGATTTTCGGTAGGGGCAGGTCCGTTTCTACCTGGAATATCTGCCCGGAATAGCCGCTCAAAACAACAGGGCGACCGCCGGTCGCCCCTTGTATTATGAGATTGAGATGAGTTACCATGGTTCATCTCGATAAAAGGAGAACCGGACGCCGTGTCGCCCCTTGAACCAAAGAGTTCGTGTCGTAGATCATGCGCCGGTTTCTCTGATTTTTTTTCCTGCGGGAGCTCGAACAGTATCATTGGCCCGACCTGGAGTCGGCAGCCCGTATTTGCAAGGTTAAGCGTGCAGGGAGTTTTATAATGAATCACGAATACATACTTGGTATTGATGTCGCGAAAGCAAAACTGGATATCGCCCTCCGGCTTCCGTCCGGAAAATACAGAAGTAAAGTTGTTATGAACACATCAGACGGCTTTAACACGCTGACTGAATGGCTGAAAAAACACGGCACGGACAATGTTCACGCCTGCATGGAAGCCACCGGAACCTATTGGGAATCCGTTGCTGAATTCCTTACGGATGCTGGTCACGCAGTAAGCGTTATCAATCCGGCACAGATTAAAGCATTCGGAACCGCCTCCATGGTACGGACGAAAACCGATAAAAAGGACGCCCGGCTGATCGCGCAGTTCTGTGCGGAAAAAAGGCCCGTCCAGTGGGAAGCTCCACCGGAAACGCTTCGGGAACTCCGTGCTCTCGTCACTCGGCGGGATGCGCTCGAAGCTATGAAAACTCAGGAGTGCAACCGGCTGCATGTCGCCCGTGCGGCAGTCCTCGACGGTATCGAAAAACATATCGAGTACCTAAAAGAGGAAATCGGGAATGTCGACGCTGAAATTAAGCGAAAAATCGACGATGATCCGAAGTTGAAACAGCAACGGGAACTCCTCGACACTGTTCCGGGACTCGGCCTGAAAACTATACCGGTTTTGCTCTCTTTTTTCGGCGGCGTACTTCATTTCGGCAATGCCCGGCAAGCTGCCGCCTACGCCGGACTGGATCCCCGACAACATGAATCGGGCAGCAGCATATATAGAAAACCCCGTCTCTCGAAAATGGGTCATGTTCTTTTGCGTAAATCGCTCTATATGCCTGCGATGGTCGCCGTTAACAGGACTGAATGGGGCCGGGAGTTCAAAGCCCGTCTCGCTGCGAACGGAAAGGCCCCCAAGGTTATTATCTGCGCCATGATGCGCAAGCTTATACATGTCACCTTCGGTGTTCTTCGGTCAGGTGAACCGTTCAATGCCGTGCTGCATAACGCAGCCTGAGGTCTGAATTAAATATACAAATGCTGTTTTTTCCGCAAAGGTTTTCGTCAGCTCTTCTGGCTAAGCCCCGCCGGAGGCGCTCCTCCGCATCGCCAATTTCAGGTTCAGTGCGGAGCCTCAACGCTGTCAAGGCTGTGAGCCCGAGCGAGCACCCGAAGGGCTTGGCCTTGACCGCTTTGAGGTCTCCGTGCTACAAAAAAGGCTTGACGGGGATAACAGTATCTACAGGGTTTTTTCCAGGGCGGAAATCTGTTGATTATCGCCCAGAACGATCAGGATATCATTCTCCTGAATTTCGGTGTTTGGGCCAGGATTAAAGATCATCGGAATATCAGGCCGTTTAATGGCCACAACAATGATATCGTACTTGCTCCTGAGCCCGGATTTCATCAAGGTTGTGTTGACAAAAGATGTCTGAGCAGTCACCAAAAGCTCTTCCATGCAGAGTCCCAGCTCACGGGCCTGCATGGCAAGGTCGAGAAAATCAACCACCGTGGGCCGAACAATGAGTTGGGCCATCCTTCGTGCCCCGATAGAATAGGGCGAAATTACCTTGGTGGCACCGGCTCGTTCTAATTTTTTGGCAACTCCCGGCGTTCCACTGGAGCGGGTCAGGATGAACAGGTTTGGATTTAGCCCTCGCGCTGTCAGGGTAATATAGAGATTTTCCGCATCAGTGGAGACCACAGCAACCAGGCCTCGGGCATTTTTTATGCCAGCCTCCAGCAGAATATCATCATCCGAGGCATCGCCTTGCATGTTAATATAACCGAGCTGATCAATTTCTCGGATGACCTCATCATCATTTTCAATCACCACAAAAGAACGGCTGTTTTCCCGAAGAATTGAACATATTTCTTGGCCGATCCTCCCAAATCCGCAGACAATATAATGATTGTGCAGCCGTGTCATTTTTTTATGCATTTTTCTTCTCTCGACAAAACGTTGGAGTCCTCCCTCAACCATAGCCTCGGTGATCTGGGTGAACATGTACATAACATAGCCGACCCCAGAAAAAATCAGCAGCACAGTAAAGAGACGACCAGCTGGGGTGGTCGGGGCGATATCTCCATACCCGACCGTGCTGATGGTTATAATAGTCAGGTATAATCCGTCAAGAAAACTGGTGCTTTCTAGGAATATATAACCGGCAGGGCCAATGACCAGGATCATCAGTAAGGGGCCGATAAACAAAAGATACTTACGCATTTTTTTTGGTGCAGCGGGGCAAGGTCAGGTATAATTTGGCAATCGCAGGGAAATCCTGCACGAATAACTTCTGATAAAAATTGGGTCCATTATGAACCATTCTTTACTTTCGCACCACATTAATTGACAAATCATTTTTAACAGTGTAAAATTGCCTGAGCAAAAGCCCGGATGGCGGAACTGGTAGACGCAAGGGACTTAAAATCCCTCGGTTCTTGTAACTGTGCGAGTTCGATTCTCGCTCCGGGCACCATAAAGTATTCCGCTCACGTCCATGAGCTTCCAAAATAACCCGCTAGCTTAAACAGTTAGCGGGTTTCTTTTTGTCTTTTTATCCATTTTCGTCCGTTATTCTCCGTTGACATCCACTGCAAAAAGGGGGTACAAATGGGGGTACAGTGCAACAGGAATCACGTACCCTTTGTACCCATACCCACTTTTTACGGAGATTGCAGGAATGGCGAAACTTACAGCAATTCAGATACGTAAAGCGAAACCTCAAAACAAGCCTTACAAGCTTTCGGACGGTCAGGGCCTGAATTTTCATGTCGCGGTTTCCGGTAAAAAAACATGGCGGTACCGTTTCAAGCTGAATCAAAAAGAATCAACCTGTGTTCTCGGAGAATACCCGGACATGAGCCTTGAGCAAGCACGTAAAGCAAGAGCCGAGGCACGGGAGAAGGTCAAAGCGGGTATCAACCCGGCTCACGAACGGCAGGAGCAGAAACAGGCAGCCATTGAGCAGCAACGCGCTGAACGTGAGTTGACCAAAAACAGCTTTGAAGCCGTGGCCCGTGAATGGATGCAGCAGCAGGCCGAACGATGGAGCAAAGGCCATGCAAACGCTGTCCGCTCCACTCTGGAACACGATGTTTTCCCTTTGCTTGGAAACTGTCAGGTTGATGCGGTCACGCCGCCAATGGTTCTTGAGGTGGTTCAACGTATTGAGAAACGGGGGGCCTTAGAGATTGCCCATAAAGTATTGCAACGAACGAAGGCGGTCTTTCGTTATGCGGTGCAGACCGGCAAGGCGACGTATAACCCGGCTGCTGATATGCAAAACGTTTTGAAAACTCGCAAAACAGTACACAGACCTGCTCTTTCACGGGAGGAAATGCCGGAGTTCATGCGCACCCTTGCTCAGTCTGATATTGACATCACCACCAAAGCGGCCTTGCGCTTCACCATTTTAACAGCAGCCAGAAGCGGAGAGACACGGGGCGCGACCTGGGACGAAATCAACCTTGACACCGCCTTGTGGCGTATACCGGGCGAGCGTATGAAAATGGATAATCCGCACAATGTACCCTTATCAACGCAGGCCGTGGCGATCCTTGAGCAAATGGGGAGGCTTCACGGCAGAGAGGGCCTTGTCTTTCCCGGTCGGGACGGCATGAGGCCACTTTCAGAGAATACTATGCTCTATGCCCTGTATCGTATGGGCTACCATTCAAAGGCCACTGTCCACGGCTTCAGAGCGGTCTTTTCCACCATTGCCAATGAATCCGACTTTGACGGCGATGTGATTGAAAAGGCTCTTGCCCATGAGCAGCGAAACAAGGTGAGGGCCGCATACCATCGGAGCGAGTACCTTGAGCAGCGGCGGGAGCTGATGCAGTGGTGGGGAAATTTATTACAGGAGATGGAATATGACAAATCTGTCAAAACACATTATTGATGTTCTTGAAGGGATTCGTGATGGACACATGATTGCGAAAATATCTGAAGATATTATAGGATTAGAGAATGAGTTAGATGTTGCTCCGGGGGTTCCGCCTTCACATGATCCCAAAAAAAAAGAAAAGGTTGTAGCGGAAAAATTACCAAAAGAAAATGATCTTTACCTGTTGCAGCCCGACACTCACCAGTCCAAAAAAAGAGAAAGCAATCTGCTGAAGATTATCGGCGGATTCGTTCAGACTGTTTATCTGCAAAGGGATACCGGTAAATTCTGGAAGGGTGAGAAACACGACCAACCGAATATTTCAGCAATTGCCGAGGCGTTTCAGGGTGAACTGATTAAGGCGGGTTATTCAGATGAAGGTTTCAAAGAAAGAAACTTGAGAGATATTATCACTAGCTCTCTGGAACAGATAAAAGAGAATTGAGAGATATTATCACTAGCTCTCTGGAACAGATAAAAGAGAACAAAAAAAATTAGAGGCTGCTTTTTTTGGCAGCGCGATTCAGTGCTATTCTCTTTTTATTCAAGGCAGTTGTCATGTTTGGCAATTGCCTTTTTTGTTTGGCATTTGCCAGCAATTCTTTCCTTGAGGCACTACCTTGACAATGAAACGAAATCCATAACGGTGCGCGACGCACCATAACAACCAAGAGAGACAAACATGGAAGCAGCAATGAAAGCAGTTCTGCTCAGATTAGGGCAGGTGGAACAGTTCACCGGATTAAAGAAAAGCTCAATCTATGCCAAGATCAAGACCGGAGACTTTCCGGCAGCGGTTCGGCTGGGCAGTCGTTCGGTTGCGTGGCGATCCGATGACATTCAGGAATGGATTGACAGTCTACCAAAGGTAAAACAGGAGGGCACAGCATGAAGGCAAGAGAAAAGCCGCATGATCCGGGAAGGGATCAGCGGCTAAAATGGAACCGGGCAAGGTCAACTAAAAAGATTATACACATATTCAAGCGAAGTATCAACAGGAAAGCGCATTCCGAGGCTGGTAGCCTGCCAGCAAGACAGCCCCGGAATGCTCACCCTTCCCTTTCAAGGATCAGGCTGCTTTCTGTTTATCCCGTTTTGCCCTCAATGTCAAAGATTACAGGGAGGGTTGAATCATGACCCTAGCGAAAGATATAGCCCGCGCATTGGGCAACGGTAAGGAACAAAAAACCGGTGCCGGGTGGCTCACTTGTTGCCCGGTGCATGGCGACAAAAAGCCCTCTCTGTCTGTCAAGGATACCACAGACAAAAACGGGAACTCTGATATCATTGTCAACTGCAATGCAGGTTGTGACTTCAAGGCCGTGAAAGATGAAATCAGGGAAAGAGGGTTGCTGCCGGAATGGGAGCCGGGAAACGGCCAGCGTAAACCACGCAACGGCAGCAAAACCAGCGCAGGCGGCGGAAAAAACAATCTGCCCGCTTTCATCTGGAGCAAATCAAAGCCGGATCAGGAGGCGGCAAAGGTTATCAGCAAGGCGTTTGCCTTCCGGGGCATTAAGCTTGAAGAGATTCCCCCGAATATGCGCTTGAACGAGTATCAGGGGCAACGTTCCATAGTCTGCGCAATGCAGCACCCTCTTGAAACAAAGGCCGCTGAAGAGCCGGAAGCTGTCCATATGACCCTGTTGAACAAAGAAGGGCACAAGGTCAGGACTCAGTATCACGGCCCCAAAAAGGGCCTTGCCGTGCTTCTATATAACGAAGAAAACCGTCTTATCATAGGCGAGGGACTGGAAACAACCCTTTCCGCTACGCAGGCGATGGGCTACAGCGGCATAGTCTGCGGAGATGCGGGCAATATGGCCGCTGTGAATCGCATAAACGACAGGTTCAGCAAGGTCTATATTCTCGTTGATTCGGACACAAAGGAGAAAAACTGCACCGGACAGCGGGCGGCACTTGAAGCAGCGGAGAACATGGCAGAGGCAAACAACAAGACACCGGTCTTTCTTGTTACCCCTGATGATTCTTGTTTCACGGATCATCCCTTGAAAAAGGATTTTAACGACCTGCCAGCCGAAGCAATAAAGGAGCGGTTCACAGAGGCTATGGAGGTATCAGGCGAACTTGTCGAAGAATTAAAGCTGCATATGGAATGGAAAGAACCGCTGCCGATTAAGGATGAATTGCCGAAGGTTGAGCCGATGCGTGAGGACATGATACCCGATGCGTTCCGGGCATGGGTGACCGACGCGGCGGACAGAATGCAGGTTCCTGTTGATTATCTGGTTGTTCCTCTGCTGGTTGTCTGCGGTTCGGTTGTCGGGACTTCATGCCGGATCAGCCCGAAGCAGTTGGATGACTGGAGCGTGGTTCCCAACCTTTGGGGCGGTATTGTCGGGCCTCCTTCCATGATGAAGTCACCCGCATTGGATGAAGCGGTAAATAAAACCCTTGGCGGACTGGAAGCCGAGTCCGGACAGGAGTTTCAGAAGGCACGAAGTGAGTATGAAATCAACGAAATGATAGCCAAGGCGGAACAGAAAAAGCTCAAAGACGAAATAACCAAGGCAGTGAAGACCCGGAAGGCCGGAGAAGATACCGGCAGAACTCCTGCTGAACTGGCCGCAGATCTGCAAAAAATTCAAGCTAAAAAACCTGTTGAACGTCGCTACAAGACCAACGATAGCAGCATTGAAAAAATTGTTGAGCTGTTGCGAGATAATCCACGGGGCTTGCTCTATTTTCGGGATGAGCTGATAGCCCTGTTCCGACGTATGGAACGGGCGGGCAACGAGCAGGACAGAGCCTTTATGCTGGAAGCCTGGAGCGGTCACGGGTGCCATACTGATGACCGTATAGGCCGGGGCACGGTCAGAGCTGAAAATATCTGCATCTCCCTTTTGGGCAGTATCCAACCGGACAAGATATCGGAATATCTCAACAGAGCTGTTGCCAACGGTGAGAACGACGGGTTTGTGCAGCGGTTGCAGCTTATGGTTTATCCCGATCCTGTCAAGAACTGGCAGTATATCGACCGAAGGCCCGACATTGAAGCAAAGAACAGAGGCTACAACGTCATTGCAGCATTAGCAGAGCTTGAAGTCATGCCGCCCGAACCTACGGACGATAAACCCTTTTTGCGCTTTTCAGGGCAAGGGCAGGTAATTTTTCAGGAATGGCTGACCCGGTTGCAACTGGAAAAGCTGGAGAATGAAAACGACCACCCGATTATTCTTGAGCATCTGGCAAAGTATCGCTCTCTTATGCCTTCACTGGCCCTTATTTTTCATTTAATCGAGTGTACGGACAAGGGCCGCAATCCTGAACCGATAAGCAAAGAGGCGGCAAGGACAGCGGCGGAGTGGTGCAACTATCTTGAAAGCATAGGAATTTCCATTTTTTAATCTTAATTGTCGGCAGGTTATATTTTGTTGTTGATTGTAAACGTGGATGTCCTGTATTTTTATGAAATGCGATTGTCCAAGACTGAAAAAATAGATAAAGAAATATTCACCAATATTTTCTTAGACAACTGGGACGATTTTAAAGATCTTCATCCAAAATACGCAGATTCACAATATGAAGATCCTGTTCAGAAAATGTTGGGCTGTGGCAAAGAATCGAATGGCTACAGTGAGCATATTTGCATGGATTGTGGTCAAGATGTCAGAAGAATTGCCTTTAGTTGCAAGAGTGGTTTTTGTTTATCCTGTGCGAAAAAATATGTAGACGATTTTGTGTGCCAGGTGAGCAATATGCTGCATCCCGGAGTAATTTACCGTCACATCGTTTTAACAATACCAGAGCAATTACGAATAGTCTTTTACCATCAGCGTCATGACGGCAGCCTGCTGTCGATGTTTATGAAGGTTGGTCATGAATGCTTGGAAGATGTTGTCAGCACAGTAAAACGTTTTCTTTTGAAAATAGGATGTATTGTTGTTGTTCAAACCCATGGTCGTTCCGGGCATTATAATCCGCATTTGCATATTATAATGACAAGTGGCGGGGTTGATACTGAGACTGAGCGGTGGGTTGATTTGGGCTATTTTAACTATGAAATTATTCATAAGAACTCGCCGATTGGTTAATAAGAACTTAAAATAAATTATTTCAGTCTTGGCCCTGCTCTTTTTCTTCATAATCTACTACTCTGGCAATAAAATCAACATTTGCCAGGAGAGTAAATGGAAGAGTTGCAGATCATTACAGAACGAGTTGATGATATCCCCTTATTGATAGGGACGATGATCAATACAGGGTTGGTCGAAATTCTGGATAACTATACTCCAACTCACTGGAAGCAAAGAGCTTTGAGTTGGGGGTGGACAGCGGTGATCTGGTTGTCTTATATTTTATCTGAAGGAGATCATCGCAAATCCTCAGTGGAGCAATATATTAGTAGGATGCAGGAGACTCTGGAGAATTTAACCGGGCAGAAGATTTTTGAAGCAGATTTCGCGACACATCGTCTGGCGGTTCTTCTGAGATATCTGAGCCAAGAGGCTTACTGGGCTGGAATTGAAAGGGATCTTAGCAAAAGAAGTATTGAGGTTCATGAACTGCCGACCAAAGTTGTTCGATGTGACGCCACCACGGTTTCAGGATATCATGAAGGCAGTGAAGCAAGTCTGCTTCAATTCGGTCACAGTAAAGATGACGCAAGTCTTCGTCAGATCAAGGTGATGACTGGAGCTCTTGATCCTCTGGGAATGCCTTTGGCTACTGATGTGGTTTCCGGTGAAAAAGCTGACGACCCGCTTTATATCCCTGTTATTGAAAGAGTTAACAATGCCTTGCAGAAGACAGGGGTTCTCTATTGCGGAGATTGCAAGATGAGTTCGTTGAAGACTCGTACATACATACGAAGCCTTGATAATCATTACTTATCTCCTCTTCCTTTGACCGGTAAGATCACAAAGGAGATGGAAAGATGGATTGAAGGTGGCCTTACCCACAAAACACATGGAGAGCTGGAGCAGGTTTTTCGGGAGAATGATAAAGGCGAAAAAGTGCTGATCGCTCAGGGATACGAGCTGGATCGCGACCAGAGTGGTATTTACGAAGGCAAGGAATTCCAGTGGAATGAACGAGTTCTTGTTGTTCATTCTCCGGCTCATGCTGCCAAACAACAGCGAGGCCTGGAGCAACGGCTTGAAAAAGCGCAACTCAAGCTCAATACGTTGACGCCTCCTCGCGGCAGAGGCAAACGTCAAATCACAGAAGAGTCTGTTTTGCAGACAAAAATTGAGAAAATTCTTAAGACCCACAGGGTGGAAGGATTATTGACGGTTGCATACGAAAAACAGGTGGAAGAGCATACCAAGTACATTGGGAGAGGCCGTGGCTCAAAGAAACGTTCTCAGCGCGTTGTCAAAAAAATTAGATATCAAATCAAAGAGATTAGACGTGAAGAAGAGCTGGTGACAGCGAAAAAAGATACCTTCGGTTGGAAGGCATTTGTTACCGATGTCGATCAACAAGATCTCAGCTTACAGGAAGCCGTGTTGTGCTATCGTAAAGAATATCGGGTTGAACGGATCTTTGAGCGTTTGAAAAGTCGTTTGAATATCGCTCCATTATTTGTTCAACGCGACGATCAAGTGGCTGGATTAACTCATCTGTTAACGTTAGGGATTCGGGTACTGACATTGATAGAATTTGTAGTGCGCCGTTCCTTGAAGAAGGATCAAAATGTTCTGAAGGGAATGTATCCGGGACAACCCAAAAAATGCACAGCTTCACCGACCGTTGAACGGATCCTGCAGAGCTTTTCCAATATCTCTCTCAGCATCATTCATTCCGGAGGCCAGGTAATACGTCACCTGACTCCATTGTCAGATTTACAAAAGGATCTTTTACGGAGAGCAGGTATTGGCTTAGAATTATATCAAAATATCGATCTCATCGATTGGTCAATAAAAAGTGTATATAATTAATTGACTAAACATAAACAAATCATAACGTTATAAGAGATGCCGGTATTTTGACCGTATTTGCAGAGATGTCCTTTAAGCGCTATATTGGGCCAGATAATAAGTATTCCTAAACAGGAAACTTCTCAACAGCCTATTTTCACAAGCAATCATCCAATATGTTGATTTCACTTACTAAGATTTCAAGGTTTTGTTTTTTCATGTAAAACAATTAATTCAATTACTAGATTATTAACCAATCGGTGAGATCGATAATAAAAGTAATGGAATTTTATTAACCAATCGGTGAGGTATAATGAAAAATATGCGGGCTTGCGTTGGGTGGTTGAATTTAAATATTTTTCTAATACCGAGCTGAGGAAGATGAAGACAAGCATTGAGGATTTTCAGGTGCGGGTTGAAGATACCGAGCAGATTGACGGCTATGCCGAGGGTTTACGCGCGGAATATCCCAAGGCGGAGATCTCTAAATTTGTGGTCTACTGTTTTGGTAATCAGGGGTTTCGGGTGTTTCAGACTGGGTGAGTGCTAAATCCTTGATCGTAGCCAATCACCTTATTGCTTCTTGCGTTACCGTGCAGTAACATATACAATTTCAGCGCACACCGTATCATCCAAAAATGCAGAAAGGAGGTACCCATGGAATGGAATCAGGTTCTCGAACACCCGTCTCTGCAAAATATACCCTTTAAAATAGAACTCAATGAATGGGGAAAAATCGTCATGACACCGGCATCGAATCTGCACGGTAATCTTCAGGTTAAGATTGCTATGAAACTCATGCTGCTACTGAAGGAAGGCGAGGTTTCTGCTGAAGTCAGTATTCAGACCTCAAAAAACGTCAAAGTAGCGGACGTTGCCTGGGCTTCTGCTGAATTTATCAGTCAGCACGGATTCGAGACACCGTACAGTATGGCGCCGGAGATCTGTGTTGAGGTTATCTCGCCCGGTAACACAAAGGGAGAGATGGCGGAGAAAAGAGAACTTTACCTTGCCAAAGGGGCAAAGGAGGTATGGTTCTGTGATGAGAGTGGTGACATGGTGTTTTTTACCTATGAAGGCAGGATTATGGAATCACGGATTTGTCCTGATTTTCCTTCGAATGTCCGCGAGTAATTTAAACTGAGGAAAATACTGCACGCCCATGACAACACCTGCCATCATACAACTACAAGAATACGCGACCGATGACCAGCATGATATCTCGGAGGTTTTGAGAAAGGCGTTGTTGGTCGCGACAAAGCTAAAGCTGTCTGATTTCAAAGAATGGCTTTCAAAAGAGCTCAATGGATACAACAGTCAAACCGAGACTAAACAATCATTTCCAAAATACAGAGTCATTTCGGGACAACTTAAGGCACAAAATCCATATCATGGTCTTGTCCCGTTTACTATTACTGATTCAAAAATAATAGAAAAGGTTTGCACTATTCATGTCAGAGATTCCATTTTTTCGCTAAATGAGCTGCTTGCTCAAACTGGAACAGGAGAGACTATCGCCTACCATCTATCACCTGATGTTGAAGCAATCCTTATGCGGATGCAAAATAGCATGGCTCCTCTTTTACCAACGCGTGTAGTCGGAACAAATCAAATCATTTCAATTATAAATACAGTTCGCACTCGAATATTGGAATGGGCACTTGCACTGGAGGAAGAAGGCATACTGGGCGAAGGGGTAACTTTCTCGTCCAAAGAAAAAGAAATTGCGGAGAACAGTGTGACTATTAATAATATTGAATACTTCCAAGGATTACTTGGGGACGTAACGAACAGCACCGTAACTCAAACCAACCACCTCGTTGTCGAATCAGGCGATTTTAGCTCACTTACAGAGCATCTCCGCTCTCAAGGATTAGAACAACAAGATATTACAGAACTTCAACAAGCCGTAACAAGCGACCCTGCCCCTACACAATCCAATGCATTCGGATCTCATGTCAGTGCCTGGATGGGAAAAATGGTTGCAAAGGCCGCTGATGGTACATGGAACGTTGGTGTTGCAGCATCTGGCGCTTTACTCGCGAACGCACTTGGTAAGTACTACGGCCTCCTCTAATTTCGATCACTACTGAAACATATCATCTTAAAATAAATCACAATATGAACACAAACACCTCCGACACCCCAGCAAAACCCCTAGACTTCATCCGCCAAATCATCGCCGAAGACCTCAAATCCGGCAAACACAGCAACATCGTCACCCGATTCCCGCCGGAGCCCAACGGCTTCCTGCACATCGGCCATGCCAAGTCCATCTGCCTGAACTTCGGCATTGCCAAGGAGAACAACGGGGTCTGTCATCTCCGCTTTGACGACACCAATCCGGGCAAGGAATCCACTGAATACGTGAACGCCATCCAGGAGGACGTGCGCTGGCTGGGCTTTGACTGGGGCGAGCATCTCCATTACGCCTCAGATTATTTTGATCAACTCCACGACTTCGCGGTCCAGCTGATCAAGATGGGCAAGGCCTATGTCTGCCATCTCAACGCGGACGATATGCGCGAATACCGGGGCACCCTGACCGAGCCGGGCAAGGACAGCCCGTACCGCGACCGCTCAGCAGAGGAAAACCTTGCCCTGTTTGCGCAGATGAAGAACGGCGAACTGACCGAGGGCACCTGTTCCCTGCGGGCCAAGATCGACATGGCCTCGCCCAATATGATAATGCGCGACCCGGCCATCTACCGGATCATGAAAAAGGATCACCACCGCACCGGTGACACCTGGTGCATCTACCCGATGTACGACTTCTGTCATTGCCTGTCGGACATGATCGAGCAGATCACCCACTCCATCTGCACCCTGGAGTTTGAAAACAACCGGGCTGTCTACGACTGGGTTCTGGATACCCTGGCCACCCCCTGCCGCCCACGCCAGTACGAGTTCGCCCGCTTGAACATCAACTTCACCGTGATGAGCAAGCGTAAGCTCCTCCAGCTGGTGGACGAGAACTACGTGGACGGCTGGGACGATCCCCGGATGCTGACCATCTCCGGTCTGCGGCGACGCGGCTATACCCCGGCCTCCATCCGTAATTTCTGTGACACCATAGGAGTGGGCAAACGTGATTCCTGGATCGACATGGGCGTGCTGGAAAACTCAGTGCGCGATGACCTGAACGTCGATGCACCCAGAGTCATGGGCGTGCTCAACCCACTCAAGATCGTGATCACCAATTACCCGGAAGAGCAGGAAGAAGAACTGGAAGCGCAGAACCATCCCCAGAATCCGGACATGGGCACCCGCAAGGTTCCCTTCAGCCGGGAGATCTATGTTGAACGCGCCGACTATCTGGAGAATGCGCCGAGGAAGTTTTTCCGGCTCACCGAGGGTCGGGAAGTACGCCTGCGCTACGCCTACCTGATCACCTGCGACAAGGCCATCAAGGATGAGAACGGCGAGGTCGTTGAGCTGCACTGTACCTATGATCCTGAGACTCGCGGAGGTTCGGCCCCGGACGGACGCAAGGTCAAGGGCACTATCCACTGGGTTTCGGCCAAACACGGCATTCCGGCAGAGGTTCGCCTCTATGACCGACTCTTCAGCGTGGAGAATCCGGATTCGGACAAGGAAAAGGATTTTAAAGAGTTCCTCAATCCTGATTCCTGTCAGGTGCTGGCGAACAGCATTCTGGAGCCCTCGCTGGCAGAGCTCAACGTGGAGGATCGGGTCCAGTTTGAACGGCAGGGATATTTCTGTTTAGACAGTAAGGAGAGCAGCCCGGACAAGCTGGTTTTTAATCGCATTGTTACCCTGCGGGATAGCTGGGCCAAGATGCAGAAGAAGGGATGATCAACCACCCCTTACATGTTGCGGTGACCGAGACCATTGCGCAGCAGCTCCCTGTTCAATATGAGCTGCTGCGTGATCCGGCCTGTGGCGGTCATCAGCATCTGCCCCTTATTGCTGGTAGCGGGAAAAAATAACGGCAAGGGGTTGGCTAAGCTTGGTGAAGTGGTGCGGAAGCTGAAGTAAAGATATTGCTTGCATCCGGCTTTTTCAAAGAAGTGGTCCTGCAAACCGAATGATTCGGCAGGGCAAATGGATCGTTTTTCGCTTTAGGGATATGAATATCGGGTCATTTCGCGGCAATAATGTTTTATCAGTTCCAGTCTTTGTTTCAGTGTCATCCGAAAATAAAAAGGGCTTTGCATCAATATGCGGACCGCTTCTCGACGTCCCATCGTTCAAATCCTCAGCATTTTTTACTACAGGAGAGCATTATTTCAGCATACAGTACAAAATTTTACACTCCGTGCATAGCTTTTTTCATAAAGGATTCGTTTTGAAACCGTTAATCTCGAAACGAGACTAGTTGTACACATAGAAAAAAGAGAGGATGACACACCATACTAATCTGTATACTCCATATTTTTGCTGAATTGAGGAGCAGGGTCAAGGCCTGTATGTCCACGAACTGTTCAATAGGCTGACCGGAACCCAAGCCCGCCAGATAAATCCGCTATCGAGCCAGTCGGCCTGAAATCTACCACCGGCATAATGTATCGCTGAAGAGTTGACCACGTAGCGGCAGACCTGATCCTTAATAATCTTTACCGAGACCATCCGCGCCGATCCGGGAAATTGCTTTGTGGAAAGCTTATACACAACCTGAGCCATACCATAAAGCAACTCGGCGGCATTGGCGAACACTTTTTCTTCTTTGACATCTCCTTTTACCCCATCCTTCTTTTCAGAGGGAGGTAAAAATATCTCTATACTTCCCGGAACATGTCCGTTCTTTCTGATAAAACCTGCCGCATCAATTGCTGCCTGCATCACACTGACCTCATTGGCATCAACGGAAAAGGGAAGAAAGGAGGTGGGTACAAGTCCCTGTCGAAACACGGTCGCAGAATCTGGGAAGTACTTTTTATCCAGCTCATAGGGCTGCCAGCCACTGACAGCGGTCAGCTTTTCCACATCCAGCTTAGGTTCCTCTGCCAATTCATAAAGCGGATAATCAACGGGACCAAGGATATTTTCAACCACGACCTCCTGCGGAATCTCCTGATTTACTGCGAACTGTTCCAGCATAAAGGCAAAGGCAGCAAAAGCTTCAGCCAACGAGAGATTTTTTTGCTCAGTATGGACATAATCAGGCGGTCCACCAAGGTCACCATCATGATTAGGACGGGGCCAATGCAACATAAGATCTTTTGCCGCCTCAGCAATAACCTCAGCAGACAAGGCCTGCTGCTTTAATATAAGGTATGAGGGAATCTCCCGTCTGCCTTCAAAGACACCGAAGAGATAATCCTGCCAGTCACGGGCTTCCGCACCGGTGAGCATTCGTTGAGACCAGGTCTCCGGCCCCTCTTTGCTGTGCCTCTCCTCATTTTCCGTCATCTTCTTGATCACACTGAGAAGGCGCTGTTTTTCCTCCGCCGTCATAAGCTTCTTGATAAAATCAACCGGGCATGGCATCTCTAACACCTCAGCAAAACTATTCACCCCGTATGTCTTGTGAAAAAAGGCAAGAGCAGCGTTCACCGGCTCCCACTGATATTTTTTGGGGTCAGGAGCTACCAAGGTGAAATCGTCGGGACGGGCAAGCAACTCTTTGATATGGCTAACCTTCATTACTGGCCGGGCGTAGAACGCCAAATCACGGGGCCAATTTGCAGCCAAATAAGTGGCTGACAGGCCCATTCGTCCGGTGCTCATTGGGGTGTCAGGATGATAACTTACCTCATAGCTGCCCATGCCCAAGGCCCGCTTCACAGCGGTTATTGGGTTTGCAGCACTCTCGTTATCTCGCCCGAGATTGCGGAACGGGGATTGAAAAAAATCCAGAGGAATCACTCCTAATAATCGCTCCACAGCCAGAATCCCCCCATAGAGCCAGGTCTCCTTTTGGGGCAAATTATATGCAGGCAATTCCTCCAGAGTAATGGGTTCACCAGCTCTGGGGTTCCCCGGAACCAACCTGCCGTTTTCAAGATGCCAGTTAGGAACAAGGGTGCGGGTTTCTGCATTCCACAGAGCACAGATAGCCTCGTTCAGGCTCATGCCCGCAAGATTTTTCAGGCGCCCCACAGCAGCTGGTTCTATATGACCAGCCCCGTCATAATGGGTAACAGGGAGTTTCTGCTCCTTGATCTGCTCCAGCAGTTCTGGGTGGGCATCATTGAGCTGCTGCAAAGCTGCCCCTATTGTGGCATATTCCCCTCTGATATTATTTTGCGTCCAGGTTTCTAAAATATTCGTTGCCCGAGCAAGATACTTCTCAGGCCCTCGACTCCAGGGCTTATCCTTATGTTCTGGCTCACTATCCAACTTGCTTATATAAGTGTCCTCCTGATGGGTAAAACAGGAAAAATACACAGGCTTTTTGGAGGCCTGCTCAGCTTCAGCTCTGCTTGTTTCCAAGAGGGAAAATACGGTAACCAAGGTTATCATCAGGAGATATATTGATAAATACTTCATAATTCAAAAAAAAAGCCTCATACGCCCAAGGCGTTACCTTGAGCTTTTCTTTTATTGACTCGTGAGTCGCGAGTTCTCACTTCGTTTAAAGCTCTAAAAAATACAAGAACGAGAAGACTTATCTAAAGAAAAAACATAAAAGAGCATACAAATTGTAAATGTCTACCAAACATTTAATCTTCACAATGAAGGAATTTGTATGCTCACATACTTATATGACTCACTCTACGGTTTTCGTAAAGTATTTTCCCGTCATCGCACATGGTTAATATTTGTGATGATAGTTTTAGGATTCATCGGCAGCAGTGAAATGACAGGTGTTTCCTCTTTCTGTCGTTTTTGGCTGATAGACAACCAAGGGTACCATACTTTACTGCGTTTTTTTCGCTCTTCAGCTTGGGAATTAAGTGGCTTATTGGAGCACTGGGCTGTTTTTGCCGTCTATCAACAACAAGCCATTTGCTCACAAGGTCGTGTCGTTACACTCGGAGACCACACATATGTCCCCAAGGAAGGTCGCCGAATGCCCGGTGTTGTAACTTTACGCCAAGATTCTGAAACACAAAGCAAACCCTCGTATTTCAGAGGTCAGTGCTGGGGAGGCCTAGCTTTGGCAGTCGGGGGCATGACAACTCCTTTTGCACTACCGTTAAATTTACGTCTGCATCAAGGTTCCATTCATTTAGGGGAAGCCAAGAAATCATCTTTGACTTTGGGAGAACAGATGGTCCAGATGGCTATTGATTTTTCTCTTCAAACGAACCAGGGTGCTGTCTTGGTTCTGGATGCATTTTTTTCTGTAGGTCCGGTGTTTCTGCTGGCTCAGGCAACCTGGTTGAGGTCAATTAAAGCTCCTGCTGTACATATTATTACAAAGGCAAAGAAAAACTATGTCGGGTACTTTCAGGCAGATCCGTCTTGTTATACTGGGATGGGTCGCCCCAGTCAGTACGGAGAACATATTCATCTGGCAGAAGTTTTTGACCATTTGTACCTGTTTCAAAAAGTATCAGTCCGTATTTACGGACATATGGAGGAAATTTATATTTACCACCTGGATTTATTATGGAAATCTACTAAAGGGTCTCTTCGTTTTGTTTTTGCCAAAACGTCACGTGGTCCCATTGTTCTCATGTGCAGTAATCTCGACCAGGATCCGATTGCTGCAATCGAACTCTATTGTCTCAGAACCCGTATAGAAACCATGTTCGATATGCTAAAAAATGTTCTCCATATCTTCCAATGTCATTTCTGGTCGAAAAAAATGCCTAAGCATTCGAGAAAACCCAAAAGCAATAAAACTCAGCAGGCTCCACAGGTAGAAAACGCAAAAACGATTCAGGCTTGCTGGGATGCTACTGAACGTTTTGTGAACCTTGGAGCAATTTCTCTTGGTTTGCTTCAATTAATAGCACTCAAATTTCCAAAAGAAATATGGAGCAGATTTGAAGGATTCCTGCGAACTCGTTCTCGATATATTCCTTCTGAGAGAACGGTCAAAATGGTGATTGCAAATTTATTGGTACAGGATTTCCTCAAAGTCGCACCAACAGCGACAATGCGAGAAATTCGTGCCAAGATTATCAAGGGCAGATTTAAGAAAAAAATCATTCAAACTGAAGACCACGTTTGCCAACGAGCAGCTTGAAAATTCATAATCTTAAGTGAAAATGATTTATACAGCTACTTCAGTGTTAAGCATTACAAACTCACGACTGTCGAGTTATTGACCAATAGAACAGAAACTATGCTCTCGCCGATTGGTTAATAAGAACTTAAAATAAATTATTTCAGTCTTGGCCCTGCTCTTTTTCTTCATAATCTACTACTCTGGCAATAAAATCAACATTTGCCAGGAGAGTAAATGGAAGAGTTGCAGATCATTACAGAACGAGTTGATGATATCCCCTTATTGATAGGGACGATGATCAATACAGGGTTGGTCGAAATTCTGGATAACTATACTCCAACTCACTGGAAGCAAAGAGCTTTGAGTTGGGGGTGGACAGCGGTGATCTGGTTGTCTTATATTTTATCTGAAGGAGATCATCGCAAATCCTCAGTGGAGGAATATATTAGTAGGATGCAGGAGACTCTGGAGAATTTAACCGGGCAGAAGATTTTTGAAGCAGATTTCGCGACACATCGTCTGGCGGTTCTTCTGAGATATCTGAGCCAAGAGGCTTACTGGGCTGGAATTGAAAGGGATCTTAGCAAAAGAAGTATTGAGGTTCATGAACTGCCGACCAAAGTTGTTCGATGTGACGCCACCACGGTTTCAGGATATCATGAAGGCAGTGAAGCAAGTCTGCTTCAATTCGGTCACAGTAAAGATGACGCAAGTCTTCGTCAGATCAAGGTGATGACTGGAGCTCTTGATCCTCTGGGAATGCCTTTGGCTACTGATGTGGTTTCCGGTGAAAAAGCTGACGACCCGCTTTATATCCCTGTTATTGAAAGAGTTAACAATGCCTTGCAGAAGACAGGGGTTCTCTATTGCGGAGATTGCAAGATGAGTTCGTTGAAGACTCGTACATACATACGAAGCCTTGATAATCATTACTTATCTCCTCTTCCTTTGACCGGTAAGATCACAAAGGAGATGGAAAGATGGATTGAAGGTGGCCTTACCCACAAAACACATGGAGAGCTGGAGCAGGTTTTTCGGGAGAATGATAAAGGCGAAAAAGTGCTGATCGCTCAGGGATACGAGCTGGATCGCGACCAGAGTGGTATTTACGAAGGCAAGGAATTCCAGTGGAATGAACGAGTTCTTGTTGTTCATTCTCCGGCTCATGCTGCCAAACAACAGCGAGGCCTGGAGCAACGGCTTGAAAAAGCGCAACTCAAGCTCAATACGTTGACGCCTCCTCGCGGCAGAGGCAAACGTCAAATCACAGAAGAGTCTGTTTTGCAGACAAAAATTGAGAAAATTCTTAAGACCCACAGGGTGGAAGGATTATTGACGGTTGCATACGAAAAACAGGTGGAAGAGCATACCAAGTACATTGGGAGAGGCCGTGGCTCAAAGAAACGTTCTCAGCGCGTTGTCAAAAAAATTAGATATCAAATCAAAGAGATTAGACGTGAAGAAGAGCTGGTGACAGCGAAAAAAGATACCTTCGGTTGGAAGGCATTTGTTACCGATGTCGATCAACAAGATCTCAGCTTACAGGAAGCCGTGTTGTGCTATCGTAAAGAATATCGGGTTGAACGGATCTTTGAGCGTTTGAAAAGTCGTTTGAATATCGCTCCATTATTTGTTCAACGCGACGATCAAGTGGCTGGATTAACTCATCTGTTAACGTTAGGGATTCGGGTACTGACATTGATAGAATTTGTAGTGCGCCGTTCCTTGAAGAAGGATCAAACTGTTCTGAAGGGAATGTATCCGGGACAACCCAAAAAATGCACAGCTTCACCGACCGTTGAACGGATCCTGCAGAGCTTTTCCAATATCTCTCTCAGCATCATTCATTCCGGAGGCCAGGTAATACGTCACCTGACTCCATTGTCAGATTTACAAAAGGATCTTTTACGGAGAGCAGGTATTGGCTTAGAATTATATCAAAATATCGATAATAAAAGTAATGGAATTTTATTAACCAATCGGTGAGTTATACTTGCCCACAAACTCCAGATCGCTTCGCCCTTGGGGATAGGAACGCTCCACATGCCAGACAAACCAGCGGGAAAGAAAGCGGCTGCACAGCTCATAAAAGGTAGTGCGGTAGAAGTTTTCATTCACCTGCTGAAAGATAGCCTCAGGCAGCTGGGAAACATATTCCCGCCAATACCCGGCAAAGAGCTGTTCCAGATTCGGCTGATTGGCAAAGGCCTGCATGATCTCGGCATAGCGGGTGGACACGTCAATATGATGAATCTCGTTAAAATATTGAACAAAGATGGTGCGCATGTTCATGTTGGGCAGGCAGAGGAAAAAATCATCTTTCCGGGTCAGCATGCCGAGATAAAAGAACGAGATCGGGAAGAACGACGGCTCAAAAAATTGGTACATATTGAACTTCTCGACCAGAAAAGTGTCGTCAAAGGCGATGGAGTTATGCAGAGTCAGGCGATCAACAAATTCCTCGGTCAGGGCCGGATTAGAGGCAGTCAGGCGGCGCACCCAGGAAATATCAGTCTTCAGGTTAAGGTCGGTCAGGTGCTTGGGAATGGTTTTATGGTTCTGCAGCCAGTTGAGGAAGTAGAGCACCGAGGTCGAATTGTACAGGCTTTCTCCGTCATTGGTGACGAGCTGGTAGCCGTTGTACTGGTTTTTCATCAGCGTGCCCACCTCGGAACGGGTGGCCGGATCAAGATCTTGGTCCTGAAAGACCGCATCGACTAGGGTATCTGTCTCGGCCTGAGTGAAACCCAGCATGCTTTCAAATTGTGGGTCCAACGTCAGAAAAGTAGCCACATTAAAGCCCGAGGCCATATCGTCCATGGTGATGGGCAAGACGCCAGTGATAAAAACATTGGCAATGGTGCCCCTCTTGCGACCCTCTTTGAGAATTTTGAAAAAGGTTTTGAAGAAGCTGTTGTCCGCTGTTAATTCCCGGTAGAGCTGATCTTTGTTCGCTGTGACGAGCTGGTTGGCGAAGTTATCGTATTCGTCAATAATAACGTAGAGAGGCGGCAGGTTATTTTTTTTGATATAACTGAGCAATCGGCCCAGACAGTCGGACACCGGTTCATCAGGTTTTATTTCCGGCATGTTTTGAAGAAGGGGGTATTCATTGCGCATATACTTCAGGAGATAATTGCAATGGATCTTAAAGCTACGTTCAATGTCCTCAATGTTTTTGCCGGGTTCTATAACGGAAAAGTCCAACGAAAGGATAAAACAACTGTTCTTTCTGTCAGTCGGGTGCTCTCCGATCCAGGTATGACGGAAAAGTTCGCTGAAGCGGTCCGCCATATTGAGATCGTAATAATAGCCGAGGATGGAGCAGAGCAGAGACTTGCCGAAGCGGCGCGGTCGCAGAAAAACCGGATTGTTCACCATCTCCAGCTCGGCCAGCCAATGGGTTTTGTCGACAAAATAGCCGTTCTTCTCCACCAGCTCGGCATAGTTGGCAATGCCGTAAAGGATGCGTTTTTTCATAATGTTACTCCGTCTGAAAGACCCGAAACCCCTGATTACCGAAACAGTAGATCACAAATTTAGAAATCTCCGCCTTGGGATATTCCGCGCGTAACCCCTCGGCATAGCCGTCAATCTGCTCGGTATCTTCAACTCGGACCTGAAAATCCTCAATGCTTGTCTTCATCTTCCTCAGCTCGGTATTAGAAAAATACTTGAATTCAACCACCCAGCGCAGGCCCGCATATTTTTCATTATACTTGCCCACAAACTCCAGATCGCTTCGCCCTTGGGGATAGGAACGCTCCACATGCCAGACAAACCAGCGGGAAAGAAAACGGCTGCACAGCTCGTAAAAGGTGGTGCGGTAGAAGTTTTCATTCACCTGCTGAAAGATAGCCTCGGGCAGCTGGGAAACATACTCCCGCCAATACCCGGCAAAGAGCTGCTCCAGATTCGGCTGATTGGCAAAGGACTGCATGATCTCGGCATAGCGGGTGGATACGTCGATATGATGAATCTCGTTAAAATACTGAACAAAGATGGTGCGCATGTTCATATTGGGCAGGCAGAGGAAAAAATCATCCTTGCGGGTCAGCATGCCGAGGTAAAAGAACGAGATCGGAAAAAACGACGGCTCAAAGAACTGGTACATATTGAATTTCTCGACCAGAAAGGTGTCGTCAAAGGCGATTGAGTTATGCAGGGTCAGGCGATCAACAAATTCCTCGGTTAAGGCCGGATTAGAGGCGGTCAGGCGGCGCACCCAAGAAATATCGGTCTTCAGGTTGAGATCGGTCAGATGCTTGGGAATGGCTTTATACTCCTGAAGCCAGCTCAGGAAGTAGAGCACCAAGGTGGAGTTGTACAGACTTTCCCCGTCATTGTTCACCATATGATAGCCGTTGTACTGATTTTTCATCACCGTCCCCACCTCGGAACGGGTGGCCGGATCAATATTATGGTCCCGGTAGACCGCATCAACCAAGGCGTCGGTCTCGGTCTGAGTGAAGCCCAGCATGTTTTCAAATTTGGGATGCAAGGTCAGAAAGGTGGCCACATTAAAGCCGGAGGCCATGTCGTCCATCGTGATGGGCAACACCCCGGTGATAAAGACATTGGCGATGCTCTGCGTTTCCCGACCCTGCTTCAGAATCTTGAAAAAGGTTTTGAAAAAGCCGTTGTCCGCAGTTAATTCCCGGTAAAGCTGATCCTTATTGGCTGTGACCAGCTGATTAGCAAAATTGTCGTATTCGTCAATAATGATATATAACGGCGG
Organism: Candidatus Electrothrix laxa; assembly: GCA_942492895.1. Classification (GTDB taxonomy): domain Bacteria; phylum Desulfobacterota; class Desulfobulbia; order Desulfobulbales; family Desulfobulbaceae; genus Electrothrix; species Electrothrix laxa. Next base: position 1,172,691 of record OW818652.1, on the reverse strand, counting down.
CAGCTGGTGATCATGCAGGTAGCTGAGCAGTCTGCCCAGGCAGTCCGACACCGGATCATCAGTATCAATTTCCGGCATATCCTTGAGTAGGACATATTTATTGCGCATATACTTTATCAGATAATTGCAATGCCCCTTGAAGCTGCGCTCAATAGCACCAAGGGTTTTTCCTGGTTCGATAACGGAAAAATTCAGGTGCAGGATAAAGCAGCTGTTCTGCTTGCCGGTCGGGTGTTGCCCTATCCAGGTATGGCCGAAGAGTTTGTTGAAGCGGTCCGCTGTATTGAGGTCGTAATAATGGTTGAGGAGAGAGCAGAGTAGGGATTTGCCGAAGCGTCGTGGCCGGAGAAAGACAGGGTTGTTCACCTGCTCCAACTCGGCAAGCCAAGAGGTTTTATCGACAAAGTAGCCGTTTTTCTCGACCAGCTCGGCGTAGTTGGCAATGCCGTAGAGGATGCGTTTTTTTTTCATTCCTTATCAGCGTGCTCCTTGTTTATACCAGCATGGTGAGCAGATTAAGAAACCCGATAAAGAAGCCGATCAGGGCACCAAACAGATTAATGTACTTGAACTGCTCCTCCATAATAGAGAGCAAAAGGCCCTCAAGGCGCATCAGGTCAAGGGAATTTACTTTTTCCTTGACCATGTCCCTAATGTTCAGGGTATGCACCAAGCCCGGCACTTCCCGAACCAGCATTTTATTGGCTGTACCAACGATGTACTCGGTTACACCGTTGCGGACCCCGGTCGGCATCAGGTTTTGGAGAATGCCCAGCGGTTTGGATGTCACCCGGTCCACCATCGTATTGATGGTCTTGTCTAACAGTTCCCCTGTCTGTTCAGAGCGAAGAACCCTGGACAGCTCGTTAACAAGGCTTCGACGCATCCTCTCAGCCTGATCTTTGTTCAGGAGCAGGGCCGCACAATCGGCAAGTGGAAGGCGTCCGTGGTCAATCAGCGTCTCAAACTGATTTCTGATGGTATCTGAGATCAGTTGCTGCATTTTTTTCGAGCTGAGCATCCCCATGATTTTTTCAGCAAGCTGGTAACAGATCGCCTCCTGTTTTTCCTGTTCAACATGAATCAGCAGGTTCGCCAGAGGGGTGGCCAGGAAGGCTTTGGTCTGATCAGCAAGGGCGCGGGCTGCTCGTTCCTGTATATCTGGTTGTTGCAGCCATCCAGCGAGGTCATCTTCCTTTTTTTCCAGCCAGGTACGGATGGTCCTGTCCATATTGTCTATGTCGATAAAGCCTTTGGCCATAGCCGCCATAGGCCCAAGGCCGTCTATGAACTCCTCAACCCCTCCCTTGATGGCGATAACGAGACGGTCACGCATGGAGGGCTCAGCTAGCATGTCCGCTGTCCGGCGTAAGAGCTGGGGAGCCTGCTGCTCAACGGTTGCACAGATGAGTTGGACCAGTTCTTCCGGGAGAAAATCTTCTACAGCCTTGCCTGATACTGCCGCCTCGGTCAGTCCTTCCTGTATTCGCCGAGCAAGGAGCTTGGTGTTGTCAGGAGAGGCGGCCATTTTTTCCAGGCAGGCTTCTGTAAAGCGGTAAAAGCCTTTTCGGTCCTCTGCCCGGAGTATTTCATCAAGCCTGCGGCTACCGAATTCCGCCAGCTGCTCAGGGACAACCTTGTCCAGGGTTTCACGAAACTGATCAGAGTCGATATAGGTTCGTACCCCAGATCGTAGCTGGTATTTCAGGGTTCTGAGGCCGATTCGGGCATAGGCCCTGAATCGCCGGGGAACCACGGTTTGGATCGGGCCTAAGTCGCGGACCAAAATGTCCTGAACCTGATCGTCCACGATTTGATGGAGATGATCCTGAAAAGGCTCTGCGGACAGGGCTGTGCCGATATCTGTTGCGGTGAGCAGTTTTTCACCCACCATGTCGCCAATATTCTCGGCAAGTTCATGGCGCTTGGAGGGAATGATTCCAGGGGTCATGGGAACCCGTTTGCCCAGAATGTACCAAGGGTTCAGGGGGCGAAACAGCATGCGGATCGCCACCTTATTGGTCAGATAACCGATAAGGGCACCGAGCAGAGGCGGACCGGCGTAGGTGAGAAGTTGCGTTGTTGAGAAGGTCATTTTTTTTGTAGATTTATATAAAAGAGTTAAAAAAATAAAGTCAGTGATTGTGCAAACAATAGCTTCCTCCCCGTTTTTGGTGCAGGTCTGTAGGAACAGCCCCCGTGCCTGTCCTTTATTTCCTGGGGCGGTATGAGGGGTGGACACGCAGGTCCCGCCCCTACAGGAAAGAAAAGATAAAACATAGTTATGATTCCGTCCACCGGGAATCATAAGGAACATCTTTTTTCCTTTCCGTTTCACTTGGAAACAACGAACCTTTAGGGTATAGTTCACTACTGTATACGTGTGATTGATACTGTTTCATGACAGTTATGACAGGAATTTTTTATATTCAAGGCAATCTCAAGGCAATTCAATGACCAAAGTTATAGCACTCGCTGGCAAGGGCGGGACTGGCAAAACAACGACCTCGGCCCTGCTTCTGAAATATCTCATCGCCCGCAAAAAGACCCCGGTTCTTGCTGTGGACGCTGATGCAAACGCTAATCTAAATGAGCTGGTCGGCCTCGACGTGCAAACAACCCTGGGGCAAATCCGTAAGGAGTTGAAGGGCGATATGCCTACAGGCATGAGCAGGGACCAGTACATGGAGATGAAAATCCATCAGGCCCTGATCGAAGAGACAGGTTTTGACCTGATGGTGATGGGGCAACCCGATGGACCGGGCTGTTATTGCGCTGCCAATCAGTATCTGGCCATGACTATGGACAAGCTGGCGGAAAACTACGAATACATTATTGTGGACAATGAGGCAGGGATGGAACATCTGAGCAGGATGAACCTACGCAGTATTGATTACCTGTTCATTGTTTCCGATCCTTCTGCCCGTGGTATCATGACTGCCCGACGGATCGCCGATATCACCGGCCCGCTGAAGCTAGAAATTAAACACCAGTATCTGATAGTCAACAGGGCACCTGATCCGGTTCCACCAGCTCTACAAGCAAAAATTGACGAGGCTGTTGCGGAGGCTGATATGGATTTGGCAGGGATTATTTCCTCCAGTGACGACCTGATTGATCAGGAGCTCAGCGGGGCCTCGTATTTGGAGCTGGCTGAAGACCGTAAGGTTATTGAGCAGGTATTTGCTGTTTTTGATGCTCTCTTCGAGCATTCAGCATAAGGAAACCAATAAGAAATAAAATCCCCGTTTTCAGGTATGGAATTGTAGGGGCAGACCTGCGTGTCTGCCCGGTATAAAAGGGCGAACACATAGGTTAGCCCCTACGGCACTCGAAACAATAGGTAAGACATCCATTATTAAATCAATGAGTTGCCGATTATGGTGCTTTGGAAAAATAGTCTAACCTTGATACCTGTCCATTGGATAGGGCGGTTCATTGCGTTTTATGATGATAGAAGAAGACGGACAGGCCATGATTGAGCTGATTCGGGTCAGCAAGGTGTATCCCCCGGATATCCAAGCTCTCGCAGATATATCCCTGCGGGTCGATAAAGGGGAGATCTGTTACCTTACCGGAATGAGCGGGGCCGGAAAAACCACCCTGCTTCGTATGCTGTGTGGAATTGATACACCGGATCGGGGCTATATTGAAGTTGCTGGCAAGGAACTCAATAAGTTATCAGGTGCGGAAATGCAAGCCTTGCGTCGGAGCATCGGGGTGGCGTATCAGGATTTTAAACTGCTGCCGGAAAAAACCGTGGCCCAGAATATAGCCTTTTCTATGGAGGTGGCCTATCGGAGCAGACAGTTTATCCGGCAACGAACCAAGAAGTTGTTGTCTCAGCTTCGGCTGTCAGATAAGGTAAATACCCGGGCCGGGAAGCTTTCCAGAGGAGAACAGCAGCGGGTGGCCATTGCCAGGGCCGTAGCTAATGATCCAGTACTTCTCCTTGCTGACGAGCCCACCGGTAATCTTGATACAGAGACCACTGAGTTAGTGATGGACCTTTTTCATCATTATAACAAAAAAGGCACGACGTTGCTTATCGCCACCCATGATCATTCCATTTATAATTATCCGGGCAGCAAGGTCGTCACTATTGAACAAGGCCGGATGCTTGTTGCCGGTGAGTCGAATGATTCCGGCGAATCCGCTGAACCCACCGCATCGATCGATGCGATTGCTGCGACAGGTACCGTAGCGCCCGATACCACTCTGAAGGCCGCCAAAAGCGGTCATCAGGAGAACAAGCTCAGTGATCAGATTATCATGAACAGAGAGCTCGGTGATCTCGGAGACATTGATCTTGGGGAGCTTGGTGTTGTTGGGGATGTCAGGGAAAAAGGGGCGGGAGTATGAAGTTTCTCTTTGCTGTTCTTAGCCAGACCTGGCGTAATATTATTGAGACGTGGCGCAGCCAACTCCTCTCCTTGGTGACTATTAGTCTTTCTGTCCTGATTTTTGCTTTTTTTTACCTGGTTTACATGAATGCCCTGCATGCGGGCGATCTCCTGAATAATGATCTTCGCCTGATTGTTTATCTGGAAGAGCAGCCGGATCATGCGTTACAGGAGGAATATCGCCATAAAATTGAAAAATTTGATCAGGTTGAAAAGATAGAGTTTGTTTCTCGATTGGAGGCCTATGATCGCTTTAAGGAGCAACTAGATGAAAATCAGGATGTTTTGCAGGAAATACCCCATGATTTTCTTCCAGCCTCCATTGAGATATTTCCTAAGAGAAGCCTGGATACACTGTCGCGGATAAAACTTTTTTCTGAATACCTCCAGTCGCTTCCTGGGGTGCTCAAGGTACAGTACGGTAGAGAGTGGGTAGAGCGGTTTTATTCCTTTATCCAGTTGCTCCGTATAATTGTCTTCCTTTCAGGTGCGCTGCTCGTTTTGACTACAACCTTTATGATGGGGCATTCTATTCGCCTGACCATGTTGACCCGAAAAAAAGAGCTGGAACTCTTGCGGCTGGTGGGCGCTTCGGATAATTATATCCGCTTTCCTTTTTTTCTGGAAGGTGCCATTCTAGGAGCCTTCGGGGCCGGGGCCGGACTTGGTGCTCTTTACCTTCTGTTCAGCTGGATTCAGCTTCGTTTCAGCGGGCAAGAAGGAGAGGGGATGTTCGCCTTTAATTTTTTCAGCGGCTCAGCTGTTGGTATGATTATTTTGTTGGCTATATTCCTTTGTGCAGGGGGAAGTTTTACCTCAACCCGCAAGATTATTCATCTGTGAGTATGAAGGCTTGTATATTGCCGTATCCTTTTCTGCCGCTTTTTTTTCTGCCGCTCCTCTGCATTGTTTTTTGTCAGGGAGAGTGTTCTGGAGAGGAGGTCAAAGCAGATGATCGGGATAAGGTTGAAATTCATATTGGGGAGCTGCAGCATGATATCAGGGTTCAGCTTGATAAAATTCAGCAGAAAAATGAGGCCGAGTATGAAATTCTTGATCAGCTGGATGAGATAAACCGTAGGCTTACTCGGCAGAAGGAAAAAACAACGGTTCTGCAAGGCCGGTTAGCTGGTCAAGAAAAGCTGTTGCAGAGTCTCAAAGAGAAAATTGATCAGGCGGACGAGAAGCGAAAGAACCTTCAGGGGCATATGCTGAAGAGGCTCCGTTCCTTTTATATGATGGGGAGGCTCGGCATACTCAATGTGACCTTTTCTAAGAAGGAGCTTCCTGAGCTTATGCTTTTTTCCGATTCATTTGATAATCTGGTTGCGTATGATAAAGGTGTTGTCCTGCAATACCGAGATGCCATGAATGAATTGGAGCAGGCAATGCTCTCGCGTGAGCTGGAAAAATCATTGCTTGAAGAATTGGTTCATCAGGGGGAGGAGGAGGAACAGGTCCTCTTTGTTCTGCGTGCTGAGCAGGAGCAGCTGCTGGATGCGATCAAGCAGGAGAAAAGCATTTACCAGCTGGCTGTTGATGAGATGCGTCAGGCTGAACAGGACCTGCTTGATGACCTGATGAGGCTCAGGATTGAGGATAAGCTTGATAAGGAACAGGGACTCCTCTTGGGAAAAGGACGATTGTCCTCTCCTGTCACGGGCACTGTGCTCTATCGCTTTGGAGATGTTATCCAGACCGGTTTGAGAAAAGGGGATACCATGAAGGGGATAACCGTTGCCATTGAATCTGGAACCTCTGTACATGCCGTGTACAAGGGCAAGGTCGTGTTTGCCGATTATAAACGCGGGTACGGCAATGCAGTTATCATTGATCATGGAGGGATGTATTTCACAGTTACTTCCCGACTTGATGAAGTTCTTGTCCATAAGGGAGATACGGTTGAGCAGGATCAGGAGATCGGTACCAGTGGTGATATCGCCACCCTTTATGAACCTGGCGTGTACTTTGAAATCCGCCATGACAGCATGCCCTTGGATCCTTTAGACTGGCTTCAGATAGACTAAAGTATTGTATTTTTTTGCTATGCGCTTTTTGGCACGTGACGCATCATTCTTGCACCTAATTTTTATTAGGGTTCGGTGCGAATTCATTTCATCTTCTCGACTTCTATGAAAAGAAAAATTTTACAGCTCGTTTTGCTCTCGTTCTGCATTATTTTCGCTTATCCGGCGTATTGCGAAACCGAGAAGGCACAGAAGGAGGCAGAGACCTACAAGCATCTTGAGACCTTTGCCAATGTGCTTGATCTCTTACAGAAGCATTATGTGGATAAGGTGAAGAGCAGCGATGTTCTTATAGGTGCCATCAACGGCATGCTAAGCTCCCTTGATCCCCATTCGTCATATATGTCACCTGAGGATTTTAAGGAGCTTCAGGAAGACACCAGAGGGAGCTTCAGCGGGATAGGCATTGAGGTGACCGTTCGTGACGGAGTTATGACCGTTGTTTCTCCGATTGCCGGAACGCCTGCGTATAAGCAGGGGGTAAAGGCCGGTGACCAGATTGTCAGGATCAATAATATATCCTCTCAAGGGATGACCTTGCCGGATGCCGTGAAACTGCTGCGTGGAAATCAGGGGGAAAAAGTTGCGATCACGATCAGGCGCGCTGGTCAGAACGAGCTGCTGGAAATGGTGTTTGTACGTGATATTATTCCGCACCACTCAGTCATTGCGCAGAAGCTCGGAGAGGGTTTTCATTGTATTCAGGTTACAAGTTTTCAGGCTACCACGACTCGTGATTTTAAGAGCGCCCTGCGCAAGGCGGCACAGGAGGGGGTGATTCAGGGAATTGTTCTTGATCTGCGTAATAATCCAGGAGGATTGCTTGATCAGGCAGTGCAACTGGCCGATGTTTTGCTTGAAAGCGGAGTTATCGTAACCACGAGAGGGCGTGAAAAAGAAAATGATATGCATTTTGAAGCACGACGCGGGAAAAATCGATATACTTTTTCGGTGGTTGTACTGGTGAATGGGGGCTCCGCCAGTGCTTCCGAGATCGTTGCCGGTGCCTTGCAGGATCATAAAAGGGCTGTGATTCTCGGTACAAGAACTTTTGGTAAAGGGTCTGTACAGACAGTTGTTCCCTTGCCCAACGGAGCAGGCGTTCGGCTGACCACTGCGCGTTATTATACTCCGAGCGGAAGGTCTATCCAGGCAACAGGGATTGTGCCAGATATGATTATTCCCTATGAGGAAAAAGATATATCAGGACAGGGGAGCGCCCCTGATACTCGTTTACGAGAAGAGGATCTGCCGCATCATTTTGAAAACAGTGATCATAAGAAGGTTGATGACCAGGGGCAAAAAAAGAAGAAAAAGATTCCGTCGGAAAATCTTGCCGTAAATGAAATTTCTGACCGGCTAGCAGGAGACAACCAACTGCATGCTGCTCTATTTATTCTGAAAAACATGGCTGGTGCATTGCAAGGACACTGAAAAAAAATTGTGGGGTACCATCGTTTCTTTATTATGCTCTCGGTTGTGACTTGACAAAAAACTTTTTCTTGAATATATAACCAGTTCTTAATGCGCTGATGTTAAGGGTCATCAATAGGGACAGGTTGTATAAACATCCGAGAGGGTGGCGTTAATGCAGCGCTGATAACAGATGTGGGTGCGGGTGTAGCTCAGTTGGCAGAGTACAAGCTTCCCAAGCTTGGGGTCACGGGTTCGAACCCCGTTACCCGCTCCATCAGTTATCGTGAGCAGGTGTCGGCAGTTGATGTTGGCATAGCTTTCAACAGTTTCGGGATGTTGTGAAAGTGGGCTTTGCCCGCTTTTTTTTATTGTTTTTGCAGGAGAGCGGCCCAAAATTGACAATTTCGTCGGTATTATAAGGACGAAGGGTGTTGAAGATAAACGGGTTGCCGGTTTTATGCGACCTCTGCCTCTGAAAAAACAAAATATTTTTTATGATCGTTGTGAAGGTGCTGTGTGGGAACGGATGGAGTTATTAAAGCAGTTGAGGATTTTGCCACCCCTCTTCTTGAGGAGATGGGGTTGGAGCTGGTGGAAGTGCAGTTCAGGCAGGAATCCGGTTGGATACTGCGACTGTTCGTTGACCGGGTGGAAGGGGTGAATGTCGACGATTGCGCCTCTGTGAGCAGACAGGTGGCGACGTATCTGGAAGTTGAAGACATTATACGGCATGCGTATACTCTTGAGGTTTCATCACCAGGAGCAGAACGCCCGCTGAAGCGTGTAGAGGAATTTATTCGTTTTTCCGGGAAAAAAATTAGGGTGAAACTCAGTGATCCTGTTGATAATCAGCGTGTATTTTGCGGGATTTTGACAGGTGTGGATAAAGAGAAGAACAGTATAACGTTGGCGGTGGACGGCTCCGACGCGAAACAGATGGTAATCGACCTGAGAGCTGTTGCACGAGCACGTCTGAGCCTCTAACGGCTCTGAATATCTGGCCTTACTGTGTGTTGCGGCAAAGGTCGAAGGTGGAGAAAAAATGATGTCTGGTGGAGAAAATTTAAAGCGTATACTTGATCAGATTTGTCGGGATAAGGGCATTGATCGTACATTATTGGTGGATGCCATTGAGGAAGCTGTGCGATCCGCAGTGCGAAAAAAATTCGGCGGTCGACGTGATATAGAGGTGCAGTTCAACGAAGAACTCGGTGAAATTGAGGCCTTTCAGTATCGCACAGTGGTTGACGATGTTTGGGACGAGGATACCGAAATCCATATTGACGCCGCCAGAGAGCTTGATCCAGATATCGAACTTGAAGATGATCTCGGTGAAAAGATGGAGAATATTGCCGATCTTGGTCGTATTGCGGCGCAGTCTGCCAAGCAGGTTATTATTCATCGTCTCAGGGATGCGGAAAGAGAAGTTGTTTTTGAGATGTTTCGAGATAGGGAAGGCTCCATTGTTAACGGTATTGTTCAGCGTTTTGAACGTGGGAAGATGGTCATCAATCTCGGTCGAACAGATGCCGTTTTGCCGCGTGAAGGGCAGATCCCTAAACGATCTTTTAAACAGGGCGACCGGATTCGAGCTTATCTTCAGGAGGTTCGACAGGAGTCCCGTGATTCTCAGCTGATCCTGAGCCGAACCTGTAATGAATTTTTGATTAAATTGTTTGAGCTTGAAGTGCCGGAGATTGCGGAGCAGATTGTTAAAATTATGGGTGCTGCCCGCGAACCGGGCTTTCGAGCCAAGATCGCCGTTACCTCAACCGAATCCGACGTGGATCCGGTAGGCGCCTGCGTAGGTATGAAAGGTGCGAGGGTGCAGAATGTGGTGCAGGAACTTCAGGGCGAGCGCATTGATATTGTGCCTTGGAGTCCAGATCCGGCGAAATACGTCTATAATGCCTTGGCCCCGGCTGAAGTCAGCATGGTGATCGTTGATGAAGAGCAGCATTCCTTGTTGGTCGTTGTCCCAGATGACCAGCTGTCATTAGCCATAGGTCGGCAGGGACAGAACGTGCGGCTCGCCTCTCGTCTGCTGAGCTGGCGTATTGATGTGAAGAGTGAGCAACGCTATGAGAATCTCGGTAAGCCGGGATATAAAAGTCTCTTGCTCATTGACGGGGTTGATGAGGCAAAGGCGGATAAATTAGTTGCGGCTGATATACATTCAGCAAGAGAATTTGCCGAAGCTGATATTGAAAGCATCATGCGATTTGTCGTAATCAGTGAAGATCAGGCTGCTGTTCTGAAACTCCAGGCTGCGGACATCCCGGTAGTAACGGCAGGCAGTCCTCTGGATGAAGCTGAACGCCTTTTTTCCACACCGGTTGAGCAGGCAGAAGAAAAAACATCGGGTGGCGAACTGGGCAACATGATAACTGATGACGAGTCCACGCCTCAGCAGGCTGTGAATGATGAAGGGAATTACGAAGAAGCAATGCCTGGGAATACGGTTGAGCTGGACGATATGACTGGAAATATTCCGGCACAACCTGCTCAGGAGCAAGGGCAGGAGATTATGCCTGGAAATGATCCAGAGCAACCTGCTCAGGATCAGGAGATGTTGTCCCCGCAGGAGCAAAACACTGTAGACGGTAACAGGCTATCCTGAGCCTGAGGTTGTAAGAACGAGGTGAAAAAAAGGCATATCCCTATTCGTACCTGTAAAGGATGCGGACGGAGGGCCGAAAAAAGTGAGCTTGTTCGCTTGGTATGGTGTGAGGGCGCCTTGCAGGAGGATTTGGACGGCAGAATGTCCGGTCGGGGGGTGTACAGCTGCAAAGATGAGCAGTGCAGGAATCGGCTGGCAAAGAAGAAAAAAATGCTGAGGCGAGCATTTCGCCTTCATGGATAACTTAACGTGTAACTTAGAACTTGAGTTAACGCAATACCAAGAGAAAAGGTTACGGGAGTACTTGATGAGCAGAGTCCGCATTTACGAACTGGCAAAGGAAGCCGGTCTCAAAAGCAAAGAGCTGGCAGATAAATTGATAGATATGGGATATCCTGTCAAGAGCCTCAGTTCTACGGTTGACGACGATATGGCTACTGATATTCGCCGTAAAGTGTTGGGCAAGGCAACTGCTGAAGTCACCGAAAAGCCGATAGGGATGAAAAAACAAACAGCTGTGGTACAAAAAAAGAAAACTGCAACAGTGGTCCGACGTCGTTCAAAAGCGTTGAAAGATGAGATCGCCCAGAAAGCTGAAGCAAAAGAGCAGGACGGGAAAGATAAGGTGAGAGCAGCATTGAAAGATGAGGTGTCTGCGACAGCAGGTACGGTATCGCAACCGGCTGTAACGGAAGCGGAGGGGTCTGCTCAACAGCAACCGGTGAACAAGGCAGTGGGAGCTGCTGCGGAAGGCGATATGGAAGAAAAAAAGACAGCTGTTCCAGAAACAGCAGCGGCAGAGGGGAGCAGTGAGGCGAATACCCAGAACAAGGCTCCGAGTAAACAAGAGCCGAAGCGTGCCAAAGGGCTGGCCAAAATTGTTGGTCAAGTAAAGCTGAACCTGAAAGATACCGAAAAGCCCGCACCGCGTCGTAATACTCGACCGCCAAGAGGAGCGAAAAAAGGTGGGCAGGTCGCTGCGGCCCCCCAGGCCCAGACTGCTACGCCAGCAGCTGGACGAGGAAAGGATCGCAAGAAAACCAAGCGTGTTGTCGAGATAGAGACAACCCAGGATAGGGCTAAAAAACCGGGTAAGACAGCCCGAAAGGGGCGTCAGCGGGTTGATTTTTCAGGTGGTGGTGGCGAATATAATCAGTCGTACAGAGGACGGAGAAAGAAAGATAAGCGGCGTAAGAGTAAGGTTTCTTCTACACCGATGACTGAGAGTAAGGCTATTAAAAGGCGGATTAAGGTCTTTGAAAGTATCAATGTTGGTGACCTTGCAAAACGGATGGGAATTAAAGCCAATGAGGTTATTGCGAAGTTGATGGGACTCGGCGTTATGGCTACCCTAAATCAGGCACTTGATCTAGATACGGCAACCTTGGTGGCGGCTGATTTCGGCTATGAGGTTGAGCAGGGCATGACTGAAGAGCGGGGGATTGAGGCTCTGCAGAAAGAGGAAAAAGGAGGAGAGAGGCAGCCTCGTTTTCCTGTTGTTACTGTTATGGGGCATGTTGATCACGGTAAAACATCTATTCTGGATGCTATTAGAAGAACAGATGTTGCCGAGGGAGAAGCAGGCGGTATCACCCAGCACATCGGTGCCTATCATGTGCAAGCCCCGTCTGGAGATATTACTTTTGTTGATACACCCGGCCATGCTGCTTTTACCGAAATGCGTTCCCGTGGTGCCAAGGTTACGGATATCGTGGTGCTCGTTGTCGCTGCTGACGACGGGGTTATGAATCAGACCAAGGAAGCCATTGCCCATGCAAAAGCTGCTGAGGTGCCTATTGTCGTTGCAATTAATAAGATTGATAAGGATAATGCCGATCCGGCTCGTGTTATTCGTGAGTTGGGTGATTTTGGCCTGATTCCTGAGGACTGGGGCGGAGATACGATATTCTGCGAGACCTCGGCTAAAAAAGGGCTTGGTATTGAAGAGTTACTCGAAAATATTCAGTTACAGGCCGAAGTTCTCGAGTTGAGAGCTGACTCGAATCGAAAGGCCAAGGGAACGGTAATTGAGGCACAATTGCATAAGGGAAGAGGCTCTGTTGCAACGGTCCTGGTGCAGGAAGGAACTCTGCGCACTGGTGAGTATTTTATTGCCGGACAATACAGCGGTAAAGTACGTTCCCTGATTAATGATCGAGGTGAACTGGTTGACGAGGCAGGTCCTTCCCTTCCTGTTGAGGTACAGGGATTATCCGGTGTGCCACAGGCCGGTGATGAGTTCTTGGTGCTTACGGATGAGAAAATGGCGAAAGCCGTTTCTGATGCTCGTCAACTCAAGGTTCGTGAATCGGAATTGGCTTCTGCTTCCAAGGTGTCACTGGATAATCTGTTTGAAAAAATGGCAGAACAGGAGATGAAGGAACTGCGCGTAATTCTTCGTTCTGATGTTCAAGGAACTCTGCAGGCCTTCGGGCAGGCAGCGGCAAAGTTATCCACCGATGTTATCCGGGTCCGGGTACTCCATGAAGGGACCGGTGCTGTCACAGAAAATGATATTCATCTTGCTTCAGCATCTGATGCGATTATCATTGGCTTTAATGTCCGTCCTGCGGTCAAAGTCAAGGAGCTTGCTGAACAGGAGCAGGTTGATATTCGGACCTATGATGTTATTTATCATGCCTTGGAAGATATTGAAAAGGCTATGGTGGGTATGCTGGAACCGGAATTTGAAGAACGCGTCATCGGAACCGCCGAGGTCAGAGATACCTTCTCCGTACCCAAGGTCGGCACCATTGCTGGTTGTTTTATTATTGACGGCAAGATTGAACGCAACGCAGGTATTCGAGTTCTCCGTGATTCAGTGGTCATCTTCACCGGAGTCATCGACTCGCTCAGGCGTTTCAAGGACGATGTCAAAGAAGTAGCCACTGGCTACGAATGTGGCATCGGGGTGGAGAATTATAACGATATCAAAATTGGCGATACCCTTGAGGCCTTTCTCATGGATGAGGTCGAGGCAACTCTGTAATCTAGCAGCGGGCCGAAAGATTTTAAGGCGGAACTCATGGAATTTGATTTTAATCTACCCGGGCTGGGACGACCGAAAAGTTCGCGCCCCGAGAGAGTTGCTGAGGCAATTCATCAGGAACTCTCTATCCTGTTACAGCAGAAAGTTCGTGATTCCAGGCTGAGTGGTGTGTGTGTGTCCAAGGTGCAGATGTCACCTGATTTGAAGCGGGCTAAGGTCTACTACTCGCTTCTTGAGGGTAACTCTGTTTCAGCAGCCCAAAAGGGACTGGAGAGAGCGCGAGGTTTTTTTCGCTCTCATATCGCTAAAATAATGGCTCTTCGTTATACTCCTGACTTAGTGTTTTTTTTCGATAATCAGCATAAGGAAATCGAGCGGCTTGATCAACTTTTTGTGCAGATTGATCAGGAAAGAGAAGAAAAGGAGTAACGTGAGTAAGAGAGCAGCTAGTCAGGCTATTGTATCTGTTGATAATTTTGTTCTCGCCACCCATATTGGACCAGACGGCGATGCCCTTGGGTCTACCTTTGGTTTGGCTCATATTTTAAAAATGATGGGCAAAAAAGTGCTCTGCTATCTTGAGCAGCCTGTTACCGACGTGTATAGCTTCCTGACCCCTCATGTTCCTATTGAAACCGATTTTGCTCGTGTTGTAGCCTTTGCTGACAAATGCGGTGATGACATTATGGGCATCGCTTTGGACTGCGGGGATTTGGGACGGTTAGGAGAAAAGGGAGGGGAGCTTAACACTCTTCATCCCTTTTTGGTTATTGATCATCATCAAGGCAATAAGGGCTTTGGGGATCTCCATTGGGTAGAGCCCCATCGTTCATCCACCGGTGAGATGGTCTATGACTTGGCCGAAGAACTGGGCATTGCAGATCAGCTGTCCAGAGAGGCTGCAGAATGCCTCTACACCGCCATTGTTACGGATACCGGCTCCTTTCGTTATGCTTCAACCACAGAACACACCTTTGCCGTTGCCGGTAAACTGATTAATCGGGGAGTGCCCCCTGCCTCTGTTTGTCAGAAGCTTTTTGATAATGCCTCCTTTGGCAGTCTGCAACTGACACAGGCTGTCCTTGCCACTTTGCAAACTTTTCTGAACAATCAGATCGCAGTGATTCGGCTGACTCGGGAGATGCTGGAGCAGACTGGAACAACCTCGGAAGATGCCGAGGGCCTGATTAATTTTCCCCGCTCTGTCAAAGAGGTCAGAGTTGCTGTTTTTTTAAAAGAGGGAGAGTCGGGAACAGGTCATATTTCGGTCAGCATGAGGGCCAAAGGGGATTGTGATGTTGCCGAGGTGGCAGCTCAATTTTCTGGAGGCGGGCATCGGAACGCAGCCGGTTGTCGGGTGCAGGGGAAAACTATGGATGAGGTCTGTGCTATGCTGATTCCGGCGCTTGAGCAGGCTCTCCGGTCGAAAGAGAACTATCAGGTATGACAGGAAAAGTGTCTGCTGTGTCTACTGTTGCCCAAAATGGGAAGGAGCCCATCACAGGCGTCCTCCTTGTTGACAAGCCTGTGGGCCAGAGTTCTTTTGCCGTGGTCAAAAAGGTACGCTGGCTGCTGGGAATAAAGAAGGTCGGACATGCAGGGACCTTGGATCCCTTTGCCAGTGGTTTACTGATTATCTGCGTGGGACGACCTGCGACCCGCGAAATTGACGCCTTTATGATCGGACGGAAGACCTATCAGGCTGTGTTGCAGCTAGGCAAGGAAACCGAGACACAGGATCCTGAAGGCGAGGTCACATCGGTCAGACCGGTGCCCTTATTGTCTGTCGAGGAAATTACGGCTGTAACCAAAGAGTTTGTCGGGCCGCAAATGCAGGCACCTCCGCCGTACTCGGCGGCAAAGCATAAGGGCAAGCCCTTGTATCATTATGCCCGTCAAGGGATTATGATCAAGAAGGAAGCCAAACCGATAGAAATTTTTTCCTTACAGGTTGACGGTTACGATCCTGCGAGCGAACAGTTAACAATAACCGTTACGTGCGGCAAGGGGACCTATATTAGGGTGCTTGCTGCCGATATCGGTGAAAAGCTCGGTTGCGGTGCCTATCTCACCGCCCTGCGCCGTACCCAGAGCGGCTGCTTTTCTGTTGATGAAGCCATTGACGGAGAGGGCTTGTTCCGTAATGAGGTTGGGGCCGACGTACTGATGAGCAGTATGCGCACGGTTGAGCATGCTTTAGAAAAACACGCAAAGCACTCCAGCCAAGATAACGTATAAGGGGCTCGGCACAAAAAACTATTTTTGGGTGCGAAATTGTAGGGGCAGACCTGCGTGTCTGCCCGGCATAAAAGGGCGAACACATAGGTTCGCCCCTACGGCACACGAAATAATGGGTAGGATAATTTTTTGTTGCGTCCCTAAAAAGAGACATTCATTTTTGCAAAGGGCGAAAATGGTGCATTGTTCCCCATATTTCTTTCCTCGGATATGGAAAACAGGAGCAATTTGATTCCAGACTTTGGCGAGGCTGAGGAAAAGAAGGCTTTGCCTAGAGCAGAAGGACAACATTTTGGAGGTGCGTAATGGCACAGAGTACAGCAAAAAAAGAAGAGATTATCAAGAAGTTTGCAACCTGCGAGGGTGATACCGGTTCTCCAGAAGTACAGGTTGCTTTGATTTCAGATCGAATCACCTACCTGACTGATCATTTCAAGAGCCATGCCAAGGATCATCATTCCCGTCGTGGCCTGCTGAAGCTGGTTGGTCAGCGTCGCAGTCTTTTGAAATATCTGAAGAAGAAAGATATCAATCGGTATCGTTCCTTGATTCAGGAGCTGGGTATCAGGAAGTAATGCATACCTTGTTGCGAATTTTTTGATGTGGTAAATTTTTCCTGTTACGCCTCGTTGTGTAACAGGAAATTTTTATGTGCTGCGAGCAGCTTACATTCCTGGTAGGCTGTTAATAATTTTGCTTTTAAGCTTTAACTGTGAGTCACGCATTGGCTGCAACCACAGTAAAAATGAAAAATGAAGCTGGCTTAGCACGTATGCCGCCTTTGTCCCGTATTGTCTTCTGGAATGTGAAGCGTAAGGATTTGACAGATGCTGTCTGTGCGCTTGCAAAATCAACGGCTGCTGATGTTATTATTCTGAATGAGAACAGCGTTTCCAGTTCAAAAACTCTTTGTGCTCTCCGACAGAATGTTGCTGGAGATTTTTATATTCCAAAACCCGCTTCTGAAGATCGATTCCATTGTTTTTGCCGAAATTCGGCACTTGATTTATCCGAAATACATTCAGGATTTCGAACAAGTGTCAGGAAGTATAAGTTTGAAAATCAAATGTTTCTTCTCGTTCTACTCCATGGCCTTGATATAAGAAATTACGATGATGAAGCGCGTCGATCTTTTATGCAGGATTTAATGCGAGATCTCAAATTTATCAGAGAAGACAAAGAAAATAATAAGTTAATCTTGCTTGGCGATTTCAATCTGAATCCCTATGACAGAGTTATGAATTCCGCTGCTGGGTTGAATGCAATGATGACGAGGGCATGCGCAGCAAAGGGAACTCGGCAGCACGCCACGAAAAAATACGATTTCTACTATAATCCTATGTGGAGTCTTTTGGGCGACAATACAAAAGGACCGGCAGGAACAGCATATGACACAAGCAATCAGGGGCCATATGGTTGGAGTATGCTGGATCAAGTTGTATTGCACCATTCAATTATTCCTTTTTTCAACAAAGTGGAAATTTTGACCGAAGCAGGGGAGTATTCATTTATGGATAAGAACGGTCGCCCGGATGCTAAGAATGCTTCCGATCATTTTCCAATATCCGTTGATTTTTCTGGAGGACATTATGAGTAGATTTTGGCCGGAGGGGTTGTCAATCAGTGATATACAATCACCATATTCACCATATTCAATTTTGGAAAATGCCCGCGAAGAATGGGAGACCATTAGTGATGGTGTACTAACTCTTGTGCTACAGAGTTCTGAATCTGAAGATAGCAACGCGATAATAACTGTTCATGCAAAACATATTCCAACCAACCGAACAGCGGCGTTGTTTTCTATAATACATCGTTTGAAAGAACCGTATCCGGTCACAATTCGGCCTAGGAATGAGAATATTCCAAATTTTCTAAAAAAATCATACCAGCTGTCTCGGACAAGTGCAGGGTCGGCGGTAACAAAAGTAGTGGCGGAGCTTGAAGCTATAAATAATCCAATGTCTATTAAGAAGACGCAGGAACTTATTACAAACAAATGGGTTTCCGATACGCCATCAGAATTTCGTAAAAAACTGGCCGATGCTTTTAATCTTTCCGTTATCAAATCTGCGGTCTTGAATTTAACATCATCCGCATCCTTCGAGTCTCAATCTGAGGATGATGATAACGCGGCGCAGGAATAAAAACAGCTCGAAAAGATATTCAACTCTCCCGTATTAATTTTAAAAAATATCAAACCGAAAGATATAACTGTACGACCCGACTGGCGGGTCTGAGAAGAAATACTGTCCCGAGCAGGTAACGTAGTTGCTCAAAAAATGTGAATGCAGCCGGGATAGCTGAACGCAAAGGAGTTTGCATGTACACAAAGAAAGAAGTCGAAATCGGTGGACGCTCTATGTCCTTTGAGACCGGCAAGATAGCAAAGCAGACCAGCGGTTCCGTTGTGGTAAACTGCGGAGATACCATGGTTCTTGTCACCGTGGTTGCAGATAAAGGGACAAAAGATGCTGGTTTCCTGCCCTTGACCATTGAATATCAGGAGCGAATGTATGCTGCCGGACGTATTCCGGGCAATTATTTTCGTCGTGAAATCGGTCGTCCTTCGGAAAAGGAAATCTTGACCTGTCGACTTATTGATCGTCCTTTGCGCCCGCTTTTCCCCAAAGGGTATATGTCCGAGACCCAGGTAATTGCAACAGTCTTTTCAGCTGACCAGGAGATTGACCCGGATATTTTGGCCATGAACGGTGCTTCTACGGCACTTTCCATTTCCGATGTACCGTGGGCAGGCCCTATGGCTGCCGCCAGAGTCGGTTATGTTAATGATGAGTATATTCTGAATCCTACAGCGAGCCAGCTGGAAAAATCCTCCATGAACTTGATAGTTGCCGGAACCGAGGCCGCTGTGGTTATGGTGGAAGGTCGGACGGGCGAGTTGAGTGAAGAGGTTATTCTTGAGGCGATCTTTTTCGCCCATCAGGAGATCCAGCCGTTGATCACCATGCAGAAGGCTTTGCAGGAAGAGATCGGTAAGAAGAAACGGGAAGTTATTGCTCCTCAGGTCAACGAGGCCCTGAAGGCAAAGGTTGAGGAAGTTGCAGCCCCCGGAATGGATGAGCTTGTTACCATTGCTGGTAAGATTGAACGCAGTGCCCGATATGACAGCCTGAAAGACGAGGTCCTTGCTGCAATTGATGAGGAACTGTACGAGAACGACGGCGAAGTTTTTAATCTCCTGAGTGCATATAAGAAAAATATTATGCGCGACCGGATTGTCAATAAAGGGCTGCGCTTAGACGGTCGTAGCTTTGATCAGGTCCGCCCCATTGAATGCGAAGTCGGTGTACTGCCTAAAGCGCATGGTTCAGCACTGTTCACCCGAGGTGAGACCCAGGCTATGGTCATCAGCACATTAGGGTCTGAGCGTGATGAACTGCATGTGGAAGGCCTGAATGGCGATAACTACCGCCGTTTTATGCTGCATTATAATTTCCCTCCTTTTTGCGTGGGCGAAGCTCGCTTCATGCGCGGCCCCAGTCGTCGCGATATCGGGCACGGTACTCTCGGTCGCCGTGGAGTTGAGGCGGTGTTGCCGGATTCGGCAGATTTTCCGTATACCATGCGCGTGGTTTCTGAAATTTTGGAATCCAACGGTTCTTCCTCTATGGCCACGGTCTGCGGGGCAAGTCTTGCTCTGATGGATGCTGGTGTGCCCATCAAGGCCCCGGTTTCCGGTGTTGCTATGGGCTTGATCAAGGAAGGTGACAAGGTGGTTGTGCTCACTGATATCCTTGGTGATGAGGATCATCTCGGTGACATGGACTTCAAGGTTGTGGGCACGGCTGAGGGTATTTCTTCGCTCCAGATGGATATCAAAATTGACGGGGTTGATCGGGAGATCATGTCCAGTGCCTTGGCACAGGCCAAAGACGGTCGTCTTCATATCCTGGGTAAGATGGAAGAGGCTCTCGGTATTCCTCGCCAGAACGTTGCTGAGCATGCGCCCAAGTATGTCACCATAAAGATCAATCAGGATAAGATTCGTGATATCATCGGACCGGGCGGTAAAGTAATCCGGGAGATGACAGCGGAGTTTGATTCCAAGATTGATGTGGATGATGACGGGACTATTAAGATCTTTTCCAAGAGCACAGAATCTGCTGAGGCTTTGGTGGCTCATATTGAAGGCATGACTGCTATGCCCGAGATCGGCAAGATCTATAACGGTCTTGTGAAGACCATTAAGGACTTCGGTGCCTTTGTGGAGATCCTGCCCGGCACGGACGGAATGGTCCATATCTCCGAGCTGGCTGCGGAACGAGTCAACAAGGTAACTGATATTTTGCAGGAAGGCGAACGGGTCAATGTCAAGGTTGTTGATATTGATGGACGTGGTCGCATTCGCTTGAGTCGCAAGGCTGCTTTGGCGGAAGAAGCAGGGGCGTAGAAGAGCCTTCTGGATGGAAGGATAAGATAACCATGAGATAATTCTGTGGTTATCTTATCTTTTTCCGGGAAAGTATGCTCGGAGAAGGGGCCTTCTGTATGAATTGGCTCAAAAAAATGGAGCTGTGGGGTTAGCTCAGCTCCTGAGCAGCAAGTGGGATAATTTTTGCGAGTTGCATCTTGGCCAATGCCTGATTACCGTCTTTATCGAGAACAGCAATGAGGTGAAAAGGGATAGCGGATTCAACCCCGGATGAGCAGAGGATAATAATGCAATCCCGTGTCTTCAGGGTCAGCTCGTGGCAGATATGGAGACCTGAAATTTCAGTTGTCTCTTGGGCGGAACGGAACACATCGTTAAAAACCGCGCCAGCACTTGCAAGGTCAAGGCTGGAGTCAAGACTGTCCGCAGCAATGGTTTCTCCGGTGAAGTTCATTATGCCGGATCCCTTATATCCTTTTATTCCACGAAGTCTTTCCAGAATTGATTCCAAGCTGGTAGTACAGCTTTTTGTTGAACAGGAGGCCAGCGGAGTATTGATTTTTTCAGCAATCGGTATCTGAGCATGAGCAGGAGAGGACATGATCGGCTCAATGACCAGGTCATCTGCCGGGTCGTCATCTATTTCATCCATTTCCTCCGCTTCTTCATCCCTGATTGCCTGATGCCAGTCCGCCTCAAAGGCTCCGTGATGCTCTTCTCCTTCATCGGTCCGGGGAGGAAGTTCCAGGGTCTCGCCCTGCTTGACCTCATCCTTCATTTTCATGGCGTCCATAATAATGGACATCAGTTCTCCTTTGATTCTTCTCCGAATTTCCAGTTTGGGTAATGCTTTGATCTTAAAGCTGACATTGTCCATAGCGATCAGGCGACAAGCCGCCTCGTATTCTTGCAGGTCGCCGTATTCAGCATCATAGAGCTTGCCCTGATGAATATACAGCAGGCCTTTGTTTTTCGGTGATGTTCCGACTTCAAGCAAGCAGGTTTTTTCATCCATTTCCAGTAATTGCAAAAAAGATCCCACCGAAACTCCTTTCAGATTTCCGCTGGCAATATTTTCATTGAGGATACTGGTGACGATCTTAACCAATTGCTTCACACGGATCGGTTTCAATAAAATTTCTCGGACTCTGCCTTCCAGCTCGGTAACTTTTTCTTCGTCTTTGCACCCTGTAATAACAATAATTGGGATGTTTGGATGGAAGTTCTCTATATATTCAATGAGATGCCAGCCGTTAATTTCGCCCGGCATAATGAGATCCGTCACGAGCAGGGATATTTCCACCTGACTCAATATTTCAACAGCCTCTTTTCCATTGCTGGCATAGACAGGGGTGAAAAAATCGCCGTAACTCTTCAGCTGCTCTTCGAGCAGAGCGAGTGCGAACAGATCATCATCAACGACCAGTATATCGTACATATTTTACTCCTTATCTCAATAAAATCAGAGGGTTTTTCTGACTGATTTTTTGATTTGATAATGTGCGGACCGCTTGAGTGATGAGGGATTCTGTTCTCATAATGTGTTTAGGCAGCGCTGGGCAGCTGCTCGTAACAGGAGATTGCTGATAGGGTAATTCTATGGTAGTATTTTACGCTGAGATATAACTCGTTTTATCCTATCATGGCGCTGCTTATTTCTTGAGCAGAGACATTCTGTCTTTTACCCAAAGAAAAACCGGAGAACTGCGCAAGGTTTTCTCTTTCTTATCCGCTTTTAGAATTCATTATTAACTTAGTTGGACTATCTAAACGACTATCACAGAAAAAAATGACAATCAAACATAATTTTTGTACCGGGAACGTGCATACGTTTCATTTTTAACGGAAGAATGAATTATATCAGGAAAATGCTTCTTTTTTTGATAAGGCGGGAAAGCCTGGAGGTTTTTTGGCCGGATCGGATTCAATAACAGGAACAAACAAGAAAATGGAGGAGAATTATGACCACCTACCCGATTGCGATAATGAATACTGTTGCTCAAGAAGGGATTGATTTCTTTGGTGTTAAATATCAATTAGATGCTGATGCGAAAGATGCCTTGGGACTTGTGCTACGCAGCTCTCCGGTTGATCTGGATGCGTTCCCTCATCTGGTGGTCATTGCCAGGGCTGGGGCTGGGGTGAATAATATTCCGGTGGATAAGGCTTCGGAGCGCGGAATATGCGTATTTAACACGCCCGGTGCTAATGCGAATGCGGTTGTTGAATTGCTCTTTACCATGTTGGGTATTTCCCTGCGCAATGTTGATCAGGGGATGACATTTTGCCAGGGGTTGGAGGGCGATGATGAGGAAAAACTGAATGCCGAGGTGGAAGCCAGGAAAAAAGGTTTTAAGGGGATAGAGATGTCCGGCAAGACCTTAGGCGTGATCGGGCTCGGTCAGATCGGAGTGCGAGTTGCCAATATGGGTATTCACCATAATATGCGGGTGATCGGCTATGATCCCTACCCGGTGATGGAAAATATTCATGATTTGCTGCCGGATGTAAAACTGGCTAAGGCGCGTCGGGACCTGCTGGCCCAGGCGGATTTTGTTTCCCTGCATGTTCCGTTAAATAAAAACACCAAGGGTTTGGTAAATGAGGAATTCATCGATTTCATGAAAGAGGATGCCTTGCTTTTTAACTATGCGCGTGGTCCGGTGGTAGAGGAGGACGCGGTTTTGCAAGCCCTTGATGCTGGCAAGATTGCCGGTCATGTTTCTGATTTTCCATCTCCCAAGCTGATCGGCCATGAGAAAATTCTCTTGACCCCCCATTTGGGTGCGTCTACGGCGGAGTCGGAAGAAAACTGTGCCTGTATGGCGGTGAAGGAACTGAAGGGGTATCTGGAATATGGCAATATCACCCATAGTGTAAATTTTCCCAATGTGGAGAGTATTCCTACAGTCTGGGTTCATAGTCGCCTGATTGTGATTAATAAGGATACTCCGGGAATGATCGGGTTGGTGAGCAATATTCTTGGGCAACATGCTATTAATATTATGAGCTATACCAATAAGAGTAACGGAGCTATGGGGTATAATATTATTGATACGGCAACGGCTGTGTCGCCGGAAGTCTGCAAGGAGATTGAGGCGGTTGAAGGGGTGATCAGGACTCGGGTGATTCCGTTGAAAGACGGCTCGGATACAGTTTAATGAGCGTAACAGGGGCGTTGTGATATTTCACTAGAGTTTGACGTGTCCTCCCTTCCTTTTTCCTGACTGTGTATATTTTATACATTAACTGTTGACATGAGGCTAGGGGCTGTGTATACCTTATACATAAGGTACAAGCGTATCTTGCAGTCTCTCGCTTCCTCGTCGGAACCTGAGAGTTGATAAATGCCACAGCCGTCGCGAGGCGGTGTCGGAAAGCCACGGATCTCTTTGATAGGAGACCGCCGGGTTACCTTCTTTTACGTTTGACATGGGAGTGAGGCATGAAATCCTCAAAAAAAAGTACCCCTCCAGGAAACCCTTCCTTTGATTGCATTAACAGGCTTTTTTTAAACCGTCTGTTGACTTTCTGTTTTTTTTTAGTTGCGCGATTATTTCAAGCAGCCCGCACATTCAACATCCCAAACTGTTACTTCTCAAGATTTGCCGCATTGATCCGGCATAATAAATTCCTCAATTCGTTTCAAAGCGAAGTCCGTTTCGTAGAATTTCGTGCCGTTGCCGTTGACTGCTTCTTGATACTACCATTTTTCAGGATGCAGATAGCGGAGAGTTGCTCGGATGCGCCCATGCGGATATACGCTGACAGATATAGGTGCGGCGGAAAAGATACGGAGACGCTTCTTTCTCCAACCAATTTCCGGCAAGAAAATTCGGTAGCGTGTTGTGAATTGAAACAACGGAGGAGGGGTAAATGAAAATGACTTATGATTGGACAGACGAGCATTATAGCGGATTAGAAAAAATAGATCCTCAGTACGGACGTTTCTTTTCTATAGTCAAAGAATTGAATGAGGCCAGCGATAAGTCTGTTTCGCGACGTTTGCGGACGGAAATGAGTCTTGAATGGCGTGATGAATATAATGTCGGAGTTAAAAAGATAGACTCTCAGCATAAAAATTTTTTTCGGCTTATTAAAAAAATATCCAATCTTCATCTCAATGGAACCGGTCATGTAAATCAGGCGATTAAGCTTGACCGACTACTTGACGAGTTACAGGGTTATGCCAAGTTGCATTTTCAAACCGAGGAAAAGCTGATGGCCCGGTATGGATATCCAATGATTAACGATCAGAAAAAAGAACATGAAATTATTATGTCCGAGCTGAGCAGGCAAGTGAGGGCGATTAGGTGTTCAAAAGGTTCGACTGCAAAATTAGTGTACTTTTTAGTTCAGTGGTTTATTAAACATACTGTGTACTCCGACAGAGATGTCGGGCTGTTTATCATTCAGCAAAGAAAAGCGCGGGCTTTCCGGTTCAACCTGAAGGGATCTGCTCAAAAAATTACAGGCTTCTTAAATCAACCGTTGACGACCGTTAAAATTATGGCTTTTTTGAATCAACCGTTGACGACTGTTTGTGACTATAAAGACGATTCGGCTTATCCTGTCAGCTGATATGCGATATTTTGCGAATATCTCAAAACTGCCTTGACGGAAAAGACGTTTTCCGTCAAGGTGGTCCTGCGTAACGCCTCCAAATTTTCCCCTCCTTTTTTTATCCCCGTCGCCCTCTGAGAAGCATCATTTGATAAAATCAGGGCATTTTTCTGCCTGATCATGTTTAATGACTGAAGCCGATCCGGCGAATTTTTCCGTGATGATGCGGAATTTCAATTCTTGTCGAGGTGGACGTATCCTTGTGGTTTCCAGGGAACAGGAGGACTCTATGGCGTGGAAAGCATGACGTGGGCAGAAATTATCACCGGATTGTACTGGCTGAAGGATCACCCGGAAGTAACTTGGAGCGGGGCAGGGTTCACCCTCCTCGGTATCCTCTATTTCGTGATCAAAATCCCGTTGGCTATGATTATCCGCAGACTGCTCGGCAAGCCTCCTCTTCCGCCTTCAGGTGATACAAACGATTGGTTTTCCAGAAACCGACACAAGCTGCTCGAACGGCTGAAGACGGACTTGAAAGATCGTCGCGAGTCCTTTCTGCTCGGGCAGAATACGCTGGATCTGGAAAAAGAGCTGGCCTCGAATGCGGTTGCCCGTCCCTATCGCCGACAGGACAGTATTGAGTACAGCCTGGAGCGCGACGGAACAGAGGTGGAAACCACGGATCAGCCCATTACTGCTCTTTTTCAGCACCCGGGCGTGGGCCAGCGGCTGGCTGTCCTGGGGAAACCGGGCAGCGGCAAGACCGTGTGCCTGCTTAAGCTGGTTGAGCTTCTGCTGGAACAGGCGATTGAAGATACAGGGAAACCCCTGCCGATAATCTTTGAGTGCTCGGAATGGGACGGTCGGGAACTGCTGCCTTGGATGGCCTGGCAGCTGAATCGTAAGTACGACATCAAAGAAGAAACAGCCCGTCAGATGGTTGAGGAGCGGGATATCCTGCGTCTCGTCCCCTGGCTGGATGCCATGCATCAACGCAAGGTATTTCAACGGGTAGGCGGCAGCTACCATTTCCTCCATAAGCAACTCCGGGACTATCTGGCAAAGCAGCAACCGACCCTGCCTGGAGAAAAGGGATAGTGTAGCAGGTGGCGTGTTCGAATCATTTAATAATTGCCTACAGAAGCAGTTTCAGGAATAACTGGTAAAAAATAGAAGTAATGAAACCTCAGCAAGATGATTATCGTGAGAAAAAGCCTTTCTATGCACATTGGCGGAGTATATTGCATGAAGTAATCTTTGAGGCCGATACCCCGGCCGGGAAAGGGTTTGACGTAGTACTGATTGGTTGCATCCTGGTAAGCGTCGTGACGGTTATGTTGGACAGTATTGACCTGTTCCGCGCCCAGCATGGCAGTCTGCTCTACAGGATAGAATGGATTTTTACCCTTCTTTTTACTGGAGAATATCTTTTACGATTGCTTTGTGTCGGCAGGCCGCTCAAATATGCGATCAGCTTCTATGGGGTGATTGATCTGCTCGCAATCATCCCGACGTATGTCAGCCTGTTTCTGCCCGGAACGCAGTACTTGCTGGTTATCAGGATTCTACGGATACTCCGCATCTTTCGTGTTCTCAAGCTGGCAACGTATCTCGGTGAGGCAAATCTGCTTATCAAGGCACTTCAGGCAAGCAGGCGCAAGATTTTCGTCTTTCTCTTCACCGTATTTACTTTGGTTGTCATCTTCGGCTCACTGATGTATGTCATTGAGGGCGGAGAAAATGGGTTTACCAGCATCCCGCGCAGCATCTACTGGGCAATCGTGACCATGACCACTGTCGGATACGGGGATATTTCGCCGCAGACCATCGTTGGTCAGGCATTTTCTTCAATAGTGATGATTCTCGGTTATGGAATTATCGCCGTGCCCACAGGCATTGTAACGGTGGAAATGTCGCAGGCTTTCAGCCGTAACGTATCAACGCAGACCTGTCTGCAATGTAGCGCTGAGGGGCACGATACAGATGCCAAATACTGCAAATTCTGCGGGGCAGAGCTGTAATATTGCCTTTTCTTCCTAATCGCCTTCCTTTCCCCATGAAAAAATCAGGGCATTTTTCTGCCCGATCATGTTTAATGGGCCGCAGATAATTCACACATAAGGTTCGCGCGAATGGCGCATTCATTTTTTATATACAAAGAGCTGGCGGCTTATCCCTGTCGTCAACCAGCTTTCATACTTTGTTGTGACCACGGGTCATGGCCGTTAGATATTTTTAGTTTTAAGGAGAATTTGTTATGGGACAAACTGTTGCGGAAAAAATACTGGCTGCTCATCTGATTGAGGGCGAGCTGAAAAAAGGTGAAGAAATCGGGCTGCGTATTGATCAGACCCTGACCCAGGATGCCACCGGCACAATGGCCTATCTGGAGTTTGAGGCCATCGGCATTCCCCGTGTTCAGACCGAGCTGTCAGTAAGTTATGTGGATCATAATATGCTACAATCGGATTTTAAAAACGCTGACGATCACATCTTTTTGCAGGGAACGGCCCGTAAATTTGGGCTTCATTTCTCACCGCCTGGCAACGGTATCTGTCATCAGGTCCATCTGGAGCGCTTTGGTGTTCCCGGTAAAACCCTGCTGGGCTCTGATTCGCACACTCCAACTGGCGGCGGCATGGGTATGTTGGCTATGGGCGCAGGCGGATTAGACGTGGCTATGGCTATGGCTGGCAAACCCTTTTACTTGGTTATGCCGAAAATCTACGGCATTAAGCTCACCGGCAAGCTGCAACCTTGGGTTGCTGCCCGTGATGTCCTGCTGGAAGTCCTGCGTCAGCTCACGGTTAAAGGCGGGGTAGGGTTTATTATGGAGTATTTCGGACCGGGCGTGGCCGAGCTGAGCCTGACTGATCGAGCGACCATCACCAACTTCGGCGCTGAGCTGGGAGCCACTTCTTCCATCTTTCCTTCAGATGAGAACACTAGAAAATATTTGGCTGCTCAGGGCCGGGAAGAGCAATGGCATGAGCTGGTAGCCGATTCTGATGCCGAGTACGATCAAGTGCTGGAGATTGATATGTCCACCCTAGAGCCCATGATCGCCTGTCCTTCATCTCCAGACAACGTGGTCAAGGTCAGCGAGGTCGCTGGTAAGCCTGTGGCTCAGGTGTTGGTCGGTTCCTGTACCAACTCTTCCCTCCGTGACCTGACCGCTGTGGCAAAGATCATGGAAGGTCGGGAAGTGCATCGTGATGTGAGTTTCGAGATAAATCCGGGCAGTCGTCAGGTCATTGAGAATTTGACCGATCAAGGCGATGTTATGCCGCTGCTCAAGGCCGGGGCGCGGATTCATCAATCTGGCTGTCTTGGTTGTATCGGTATGGGCCAAGCTCCGCCCACCGGCATGAAGTCTCTGCGAACTGTTTCGAGAAATTTTCCTGGACGATCCGGCAATAAGGGCGATCAGGTTTACTTATGCAGCCCGGAAGTTGCTGCGGCTTCAGCCGTCAAGGGCGTGATTACCGATCCCCGAGATCTGGGAGAATATCCTACCTTTGAGCTGCCTGCGACCTATCTTCCCGGTGATGAACGGATCGAAAAACCCTTAGCAGAGGAAGAAAGCGCCAAGGTGGACATCGTGCGCGGACCCAATATTGCTCCATTCCCGGAATTCACGCATCTGCCTGAAACCTGGAAAGGCAAGGTGGTTCTCAAGCTGGAAGATAATATCACCACTGACCATATTATGCCTGCTGGTGCTGCTATTCTGCCGTTGCGGAGTAATATTCCGGCTATCAGCGAGTATGTCTTCTCTCAGGTGACGGATGATTTTTCTAATGATATAAAGGCAGTCACCGATTCTGGTGTTTTCGGAGCTGTCATCGGTGGTGATAACTACGGTCAGGGCTCCAGCCGAGAGCACGCAGCTCTTGCTCCGCGTTATCTTGGTGTACAGGTTAAATTGGTCAAGAGCTTTGCCCGTATTCATAAGGCCAACCTGATTAATTTTGGTATCCTGCCGCTGACCTTTGTTAATCCTGATGATTATGAGAAGGTGGGACAGGGGAGCGAAATTCTTATTCCCGGCATTCGTGAGGCTGTGGCCTCCGGTGCAGAGGCTATTACGGTGGAGATCAATGGGAAACCTATTCAGGCCCGCTGTGAGCTTTCCAAGCGGCATCGAGAGATCATGGTGGCAGGTGGCCTGCTGAATTGGGCCAGATAGATGAAAGAGGAGAGGGCTTTTCGGTTGATGTGCGTATTTTGCCTGCTGGACAAGCAATAAAAATAGCCGGTAGTAAAAATGATACCTATTGAAAATATTAGATAATTTTATCTTTTGCTTAATTTGATGATAAAACGCATCTTTTTTATGAAGCTCGATTTTTTTGGTCCTCTGTTGTAAAAAAAATTATACAGAATGGGTGTAGGGATTAAGCGGATTTCTGAACGATAAGTTCTTATGCTTTTTGAATCTTTGCATATTTAAAAGGGTCTTTTCTGTAAGGAAAGATGGCACGCTCTATGCATTAAATAAAGTGTTCTTCATCTCTTCTTTTTTGGCCGGCTCTTCCTCTTTTGGTTGAGCCGGTTTTTTTTATTTTTCTCCCTTCTTATTTCTGATATAATCCTTCCAGTTTGGCTTGTTTTTAAAATGTACGGGATTGAACAAGAAATACCTTGCCATATGTCAGCCTCTGTAGTTTCTGTATGCAAGAAGTCTGTACTGATTACTGGCAATGGGGGTGTTTTTTGAGCATTGCGTGTGAGAAGAAGGTATGTTAGATAAAGCTGGCTGTTTTTGCACATAATTGATGACTTTTTCATAAATATCCTTTGTGTGCGACGCAAATTATTGAGTTGTCGTTGCTAAAAATGCACATTTCGACTTGTTACCTGGCCATTATAATTACTTTGACCTGAATATGTTATTCTGAACGTTTCTTTTTATTTCTGAACTTTATTTATGAGTATAAAGATTATTAAAAGCGTCTGTCGTATCTGTCACGGCGGCTGTGGTGCCCTGATTACGGTTGAGAACGGCAGGGTCGTTAAGGTTACTGGAGACCCTGATTCCCCTATGAGTAAGGGATGGATGTGTATCAAGGGAATGTCTACGCCGGAGATTGCTAACCATCCTGATCGGCTGATGCAACCCCAGCGTCGAAAAAAGGGGGGGGGCTGGGAGACTCTCTCCTGGGAAGATGCTCTGAATGAGATCAGCGAGCGGGTAGAGGCTATTCGTCGAAAAACAGGCCCTGAATCCATCGCGCTTGGGCAGGGCACAGGGCGACATCATTATCTTCACACTGTCCGTTTTGCCAATGCTTTAGGTACACCCAATTGGTATGAACCCGGTTTAGCGCAATGCTTTATTCCCCGAATATCAGTTGCCAACCTAACCTATGGCGGTTTTGTGGTTGGGGATTATTACGGCAAGGTCAAACCAAAATGTATCCTATTCTGGGGCCATAACCCCTTGGTTTCCAGCGCAGATGGCGAATTGGCGATTGTTGCGAGGCGCTGCCTTGAGCAGGGAACAATTGGTATTGCTGTTGATCCCCGTCGATCCGAGACCGCTCAACGTTGTCAGCTTTGGTTGCCCGTGCGACCTGGCACTGATGCGGCCCTTGCCCTGTCCATGATCCATGTTATTATTAGAGATAACTTGTACGATCAGATGTTTGTCGAGCAATGGACAACCGGATTTTCAGAGTTAACCGTAGCAGTCGAGGGATGCACCCCGGAATGGGGCGAGCAGATCACCGGTGTCCCAAGCTCCCAGATATGTGAGGCGGCTAGGCTGTATGCTACAACAAAACCGGCTATCCTGGATTGGGGCCTTGGTATTGAGCAGAATACCAACTGTCTTCAAACTGTCCGAGCTATTGCCTGCCTTCGGGCCTTGAGTGGGAATATTGATGTGCCGGGTGGTGATATCCTCGGCATGAATATTCTAAATGCCTACCCAACCTTGGCTCATGCCCTGCCAAAGGGGGCTAGAGCAAAACGCCTTGGTGCTGACACCTATAAGCTTCTGGGAGGTTGGCGAGCTTTTATGCCCTCTGCCCATATCCCCAGTTTGCTTCAGGCCATGTTGCACAGTAAGCCTTAT
Organism: Candidatus Electrothrix laxa; assembly: GCA_942492895.1. GTDB lineage: Bacteria > Desulfobacterota > Desulfobulbia > Desulfobulbales > Desulfobulbaceae > Electrothrix > Electrothrix laxa. The sequence continues at coordinate 1,141,957 of OW818652.1, read as the reverse complement.
CCGGTAAGGGGAATGCTGGTGTTTGGCGGTAATCCTTTGATGACTCTGGCAAACAGCAGGCAGGTCTATGATGCCCTGCGTTCTCTGGATTTACTGGTGGTGACTGACCTGTTCATGACGCCAACAGCAGCAATGGCCGATTATGTCTTGCCTGCGGCCTTTTGGCCGGAAGTCGAGCAGGTGATCGCCTATCCTTTAGTTGCAGAAAATATGGTTTTTTCTCAACAAAAGGCGACCCAATATGGGGAATGTCGGCAGGATGAGTGGATTATGGATGAGATCAGTAAACGACTTAATCTGCCCGGATCAGAAGAAAGCTTGACTGATGTTATCAATCAGCGCCTTACCCCTTTGGGTATAACCCATGAGCAGCTGCAAAAGCAAGGGGTGGTCTATCCCGAGCATGTCTACTCCAAATATCAAGATAAGGGGTTCAGAACCCGATCCAAAAAGATTGAGCTCTTCAGCTCTGCTTTGGCCCGCTTGGGTTATGATCCTCTTCCTTCATATCAAGAGCCGCCGGAAAGCCCGGTCAGTTGCCCTGAGCTTCTTGCTTCTTTTCCCTATATTCTTATAACAGGAGCTAGGAGGCGGGAGTTTTTTCATAGTGAGCAGCGCCAGGTGGCCTCTTTGCGTAAGCTTCGTCCGGAACCTCAGGCGGAAGTGCATCCGGATCAGGCCTCTGAGCATGATATCCAGACTGGTGATTGGATTCTGGTCAAGTCACCACGTGGTAGCATTCGGATGAAGGCTTTGGTGACCGATAAGATTCGTTCTGGAACAGTTAGTGTTGATCACGGCTGGTGGTTCCCAGAAAAAGAGGGGCCAGATTTCGGATTTCTTGAGGCAAACGCAAATGTTTTGACCAATAACGGGCCCCCTTATGATCCGGCCTTTGGTACCTATCAGTTACGCGGATTGCTTTGTACACTCGAAAAGGAAAAAGGAAAGGAGAGGGGCGATGATGATGCCCAGTAAAAAAGCAATCCGTCTTGCAGAAGTTTTTACGGATTTTTTGGTTCTTTTTTTCTCTGTGGTATCGTCATATTATTTTTATGTTTTTTTTATCGACAAGGTCCATCTTGGCGGGCTACTCTCTTATTGTCAGCTTGGTTTGTTTTCTGGACTTGTCGGGACACTGACCTTCTGTTTCACGGGACTCTATCGCCATCAGGCCAGCATGATGAATTTGCTTGAGACGAGGAAAATCATCAAAACCACCTTAGTGCTTTTTTTACTGCTTATCCTCTATACTTTTTTTTCCCGAGCAGACTATTCAAGAATCACTCTCTTTTTTGCGCTCATTTTAGCGCTTCCTCTCCTTTTGTTCGGAAGATTTGTTTTTTTTAAATTCAATCAATATCTTTATCTCCGGGGAATAAATGTCCGGCGTGTGTTGATATACGGTGCAGGCTCCACCGGGAGATTGCTTTTTCAGTCCATTTTGAATACACCTAAATTAGGGTACAAACCTATTGGATTTTTCGATCCTGAAGGGAAAAAAGAACAAATTCAGGAGCTTTATCCCAAGGACCCGGACAGTATTCTTCTACTGGCCAGTTCCGAGCAATGCGTTCAGGCGATTGAAGAGAACAAGGTCCAAGATATCTTCTTAAGCTCTCGGATTAACGAGGAAGAGCTGTATACCCTGCTGTCTTTTTGCCGTGATCGTCAGGTGGCCTTTCACATTGTCCCCTATTTACAGCCTTTATTCACGGAGCGGGTTGAATTGAGCTCAATAAACGGTATTCCTCTTGTTTCTTTCAAAGAGCAGCCCGCAGAGGTTGTTAAGGATTGGTTGAGAAGAGGTATTGATCTGGCTGTTTCCTCTTTATTTCTTCTCGGGGCGGCTCCGTTTGCTTTTTGCATGGCTTTGTTGATCAGGATGGACTCGAAAGGACCTGTTCTTTTCAGGCAGAAAAGGATTGGTAAGGATGGTGTGCCGTTTATCATTTATAAGTTTCGTACCATGTACACTGATGCCCCTGTTTTTCATAATTCGCCGACTGAGAGCGCAGATTCCAGGATTACCCGTGTGGGCAAATTTTTACGAAAAACGAGCTTGGATGAACTGCCACAGTTTCTCAATGTCCTAGAGGGTACAATGAGCTTGGTCGGGCCGAGGCCTGAAATGGAGTTTATTGTTGAGGATGTCTATAATGATCTGTATCGTCAACGTCTTCGGGTCAAGCCGGGTATTACCGGTATCTGGCAGATCAGTGCGGACAGGACCCGTGAAATTCATGAAGATATTTCCTATGATTTATTTTATATAGCGAATAGATCCCTGCTGTTGGACATGCTTATTCTGATCAGAACAGTACCTGCACTTTTTATGATGAAAACCCATTGAGATTAAGCTAGGGAGCAGTAGGTGTTCCTACGCAGAGACGTTCTCTCGGTTTCAGGGTTGTGATTGTGTCTTCAGCTTGATAAGGCGATTTTTTATTTTTTTATGGTATCCTCCGCTCAATGAAGTTTTATCTTGCGCAGAACGTTGAGTAAAATGTGAAGGTATTATGCGGAAAAGAGTGCGGTTTGACTTCTGGATCACCGCTGAAAATTACAAATAAACAGCAGGATAAGTCCCTTGCAGGAATCCAAAAAGACATTCTGGACCAAGCCTTTTTTTTATCTCGGTGATACTTGTCTCTATCTGCTTGCTGACGTAGGCAGGATGGGGATTTTTTTATTTGCTGCCTTAGCTGGCCTGTTCAAGCGTCCTTTTCGGGGAAAAGAGCTTTTTAAGCAATTGCATTTCATCGGAGCCGGTTCTATAACCGTGGTGTTCTTCACCGCCTTGTCTTCCGGTATGGTGCTCGGACTGCAAGGCGTGTACACTCTGCAAAAGTTCGGTGCCGACGGCATGTTGGGCTCCGGGGTTGCTTTGACCTTGATTATGGAGCTTGGTCCCATTTTGACAGCCTTGATGGTTGCTGGGCGGGCTGGGTCTGCCATGTGTGCTGAGATCGGCATCATGCGGATCTCTGAGCAGATTGATGCCTTGGAGTGTATGGCTATTGATCCTTTTCGCTATCTGATTACACCCAAATTTTTAGCTGCAATTATTTCCGTGCCCTTACTCACAGCCATGTTTGACGTTGTGGGGATCTACGGCGGGTATCTTACCGGTGTAAAACTGATGGGTGTGAGTTCTGGCTCCTTTTTTAATGGCATGATGAACAGTGTCAGTAATCACGATATTCAGCTCGGCCTGATTAAATCCGTTGTGTTTGCTTTTCTGCTGGTTTGGATCAGTACAGGGCGCGGCTATTTCGTTTTGCAGATCCGAGGGGCAGGGTTCGGGGCAGAAAGCGTTAGCAAGGTGACCACTCAGGCGGTTGTTCTTTCTTCGATTTCCGTTTTAATTTTTGATTATCTGCTCACAGCAGTGCTGCTTTAAGGGGCCAAGGATGGTTACTGAAACGGAAAGTACTCCGGCTGTTGAGTTTATTGACGTTGTGAAATACTTCGGGGAGTGGGGACAGAGGCACCGGGTGCTGCACGGTGTGAGCTATTCAGTTCCTCGGGGGAAAACTACCGTTATTGCAGGGGGCAGTGGCCAAGGCAAGAGTGTGACGCTCAAACTGGTGCTCGGCTTGCTGAAACCGGATTCTGGCCAAATCCTGGTGGATGGCCAGGATGTTACCTGCTTAGTAGGAAGAAAACTTCGCGACCTGCGGATGAAATTCGGGGTGCTCTTTCAGGGAGCGGCTTTGTTTGATTCTCTTTCTGTGTTTGAGAACATCGCCCTACCGCTCCGGGAACGGACCCGATTAACAGAACAGGAAATTCAGGAACGTATTGCTGCCACCTTGGAAACATTGGAACTCACTGGTCATGAAAAGAAATTTCCAGCCCAGCTCAGCGGTGGTATGCAAAAACGGGTTGGGCTGGCCCGTGCCCTGCAACTTGAGCCGGAAATTGTGCTCTTTGATGAGCCGACAACCGGGCTTGATCCGGTGATGACCCAGGACATCTATGATCTGTTTCGACGGACACAGAAAGAATTGGGGTACACCGCGATTATTGTCAGTCATGATATCCCCAAGGTTTTTGACTTGGCAGATCAAATTGTTTTACTCAATAAAGGGGAGATTGATGTCTTTACTGATGTTGCCCAGATTAAAGATTCAGAAAAACCCTATATCCGCGAGTTTGCAGAGATGACTCTCGGGGATTTGTTCTAAGCCGACAGCAAGAAGGGCTGAGCAGCAGAGCTCATGCAGTTTTTAGGATTTTTTTAAAATTGTTTAATTGGAGTTTTAGGGAGTGTGAGGTGAATAATTCTCGTGTAGAAATAGTCGTCGGTCTTTTTCTTGTTCTCGGTTTTGCCGCCTTTGGCTGGCTTGCCCTTCAGCTCGGCGAGGTTTCTTGGCTGGGGGAAGGGAGTACCTATACATTATATGCTGAGTTTGAAAATGTTTCAGGCGTGAAAGCTGGCGCAGAGGTCCAGATAGCCGGAGTCACGGTGGGAACAGTGACCGCATTGCGTCTGAACAAAGATGATTTTGCCGTTGCTACTCTCAAGTTGAATAAAGATGTTCATTTGGCAAAAGATTCTATGGCATCGGTCAAATCACAGGGGATTATTGGTGATAAACTTATCCAGATTACACCAGGCGGTAATGAGGAGATGTATCAGGCTGGCGATGTCATTGTGGATACGGAATCTTCAGTTGATTTAGAGTCGCTGATTTCTAAGTTTGCTTTCGGCGGAGTTGAATAACGATATTTCTTGAGATGCTCCGGGACTGTTTTACTCGTCGCTTCGGTGATCGTGAGGCAAGGGTATTTTTCAGATAACGGAACGCAGGAGGCGGCATTGGATGCCGATCAATTCATGAGAAGGATGTTTCGTGTATTCCTTGTCAGTTTGTTTGTTCTAGGGAATTGCGGTCTGCTGTATGCAGCGGATGGAGGGATTGATTTTCTTGATGATGCATTTTATGAGGAGACACCTAAAGAAGATGCTGTCAAAGATCCCTTTGAGGGTATGAATCGGGTCGTCTTCACGTTTAATGATTATGCTTTCATGTGGGTCATGAATCCTGTCGCTACCGGATACAGCGAGCTTCTTCCCTCAGATATCCGGGGTTCCATAGCGAATTTTTTCTATAACTTGCAGGAGCCCATGCGTGCTGTCAACAGCCTGTTACAGGTCAGATTTGCAGATGCAGGGACCTTGTTGGCACGATTTGCCATCAACAGTGTCGGCGGAGTAGGCGGGCTTGGGGATCCGGCTACTCTAATGGGCTTTCAGAAGGTGGAAGCGAGTTTTTGTCAGACCTTGTACACTTGGGGCGTACCCGACGGAATTTTTTTGATGATTCCCCTTATGGGACCGACAACTTTGCGTGATGTTTCCGGCGGACTTGTGGACAGATTTTCTGTGACCCCTTTTTATTATAGTTGGGCGGCGGGTTGGGAGGAGTCTGTAGGTATATTTATGGGTAAAGAGGTGAATAATCTCTCTCTTCATCTTGGCGAATATGAAAAGATGAAAGAGATGAGCGTTGATTCTTATACAGCTGTTCGTGATGGTTTTTATCAACATCGTCGCCAACGTTGGGAGGCCTCTGTTGTTTATGATCAGGCTGAAAATACGATTGAAAGACAGCTTGAGTAGGCTTCATGTGTTTATTGTTCCGTTAATATAAGGTGAAGTTATGCAGAATTTTAGATGCAGTTTATTATTTTTTCTTTCTCTCTTTTTACTTTCGGCTGTCACCCGAGTCTCTGCCGCTGCTCCGCCTGATCCGACAGAACAGCTGAAGCCGGTTATTGATAAAGTCGTCGGTTTATTAAAAGACACCGAATTCAGGAAGCGACCGATTGTTGATCAATCTGAGGTTATCGTGAAAATTGTATCAGAGCGATTTGATTTTCGTGAAATGTCCAAGAGAGTGATGGGGAAGCAGTGGCGTAAGTTGAGTACAGAGCAACAGGATCAGTTTGTTGCCTTGTTCACTAAACTTCTGCAATATGTTTATATCGGTCAGGTTGATGGCTATCTGGATAAAAAGGTTGAATTTGCTCAGCAGCGTATCAAGAGAGACAGGGCAGAGGTCAAAACCCTTATTGTGGGTGAAAACAAGACTATTCCGGTTTCTTACATCATGATTCTGCGAAAAGATACATGGATGGCCTATGATATTGCTGTGGAGGGGGTCAGTCTGATTCGCAACTATATGGAACAGATCAGCACGGTACTTAGAGACGATAAATTCCCAGGCTTGATTTCCATGCTGGAAAAAAAGATTGCCAAGCTGGAGGCTGGGGAAAAGGACGAATGATGCTAGAGCGAGTCAGGGCGAAATTGCCGGAGAGCAAAATGGGCAAGAACGATTCTCAAGGAAACATTGACAGCGATTGATTATGGGTAATCTGATTTGGCTGATTTTTATTTTTTTAGTTGTGGTCCTGGTTGTTTCTGTACTTTGGTTTATCTGGAGGCTGCGCCATTTCTCCCAATCGTATAACCAAACCGTTCTTGATGACAAGTTAATGCAGAGTATGCTTGGGGATGAGGCATTATCCAAGGAGTTAAAAAGCGCGTTAGTGGAGAAAGCAAGCAATGTAAAGGATTCGACAGTTTATCCTGCTCCTTCTGCTGATACAGAGGGAGGTAATCAGTCTGGCTCTGATACAATAAGAGGCTCTGGAAAGCAATTTTCGAAAGAACAAGATGAATAAACGGAGAAGAAATATGCTCCGCATGCTGCTCTTTTGCCCCATGGTTCTTCTTATGACTCTAACCCTGCCTCCTGCCCAGTTGCTTTGTGCTGCTCAGGAACCTCTTACTCCTGATGCGGCTGGTTTTGATGCGTCGTTAGGTGTGGATCAGGTGATTAAGAAGGTTGAGGACAATCTGAACGGCAAGACCGCTGTCATGGCAATGAGCATGGTGGTAAAGACCAAGCGGGCTGAGCGCACCATGAAGATGAAGAGCTGGTCAGTCGGGAGTAAAAAATCGTTTATTAAGATTTTGTATCCGGGCAAAGATAAGGGAATGACCTTTTTGAAGCTCGACAATGCCATGTGGCAATATGTACCCCGCATTGAAAAGACTATAAAAATCCCAGCATCTATGATGCTCCAGAGCTGGATGGGCAGTGATTTCAGCAACGATGACTTGGTGCGAGAAAGTTCGATCAGTGAGGATTACACCAAGAAACTGCTTGAGGAAACCGAAACCGAGTATCGAGTGGAGCTTTTACCCCATCCAGATGCCGCAGTGGTTTGGGGTAAAATCATTTTTGCCGTATCCAAGCAATACTTTTTGCCCACCACAGTGCAGTATTTTGACGAGGACGGTACCCTTATCCGGGTGATGAGCTATACAGATATTCAGCCGCTTGGAGAGGATGGAGATCGCTTTTATCCGATGGCATGGACGGTGACTCCCCAGGAGTCTGAAAAGGCTGGTCATCAAACCGCCATAACGATTACCGAGGCTGTCTTTGACAGCGAGGTGGATCTCTCGTATTTCAGCAAAAGGGCACTCAAAAGATTTAGCAGGTAAGATTAGCGAGTAAGCAGTTTTTCTAGAGACTACTCGGCTGGATTCAGAATCCTCCCGCCATGAAAGCGGGAGGTTAACAAACTATAAAATATACCTGCTCAAATCTTCATTATCGGAAATGTCAAGCAACTGCTTCTGTACATATTCCGGTGTAACGACAAAGGTTCGCTCTTTACGCTCTGTGGCATCAAAGGAGAGTTCGTCCAGGACGCACTCTATGACCGTGTGCAGGCGACGGGCACCGATGTTTTCGGTCTTTCTATTGACCTCCACAGCGATTCGCGCCATTTCTCTGATAGCTCCTTCTTCAAACTTCAGCTCTATGCCTTCGGTAGCCATCAGGGCTGTGTATTGCTTGATCAGTGCGTTTTCGGGCTCTGTGAGAATACGAAAGAAGTCTTCTTCGCCGAGAGCATTCAGGTTGACCCGAATAGGAAAGCGTCCCTGTAATTCCGGGGCAAGATCTGAAGGTTTATTGGAATAAAAAGCTCCAGAAGCGATAAAAAGGATGTGATCGGTGCGGACCGGGCCGTACTTGGTAGTTACGGTGGAGCCTTCGACAATGGGCAGCAGGTCTCGTTGGACACCTTCTCGCGAAATATCAGGGGATCCTGAACCGGAGCCGCTTCTTGAGGCAATTTTATCGATCTCGTCAAGAAAGATAATCCCGGCCTGCTCGGTTCTCTGTATTGCCTTTTCAGTCACGCTTTCTGTATCAACCAAGCGCTGCGCTTCTTCTTTTTTCAAGTACTCCAAGGCATCTGGGACCTTGAATTTTCGCTCATGCTTCTGACCAGGAAAGATTTTGGAAAAGGCGTCCTGTAGAGAGGATTGCATATCTTCCATTCCAGAGGCTGAAAAAACCTCCACAACCGGTCCCTGAGGTTTTTGGGTGGTTACATTGAGTTCAACCGTGCGCTCGTCCAGCTCTCCGCTGTGCAGCATTCGCCGCAATTTTTCACGGGTTTTTTCTGCGGAGTCCGCCTGCTGTTGTGCCGCAGCGCTGTCGGCTTCAAGGGAGACCGTATCCTTGCCAAAGGCGTCATTATAGGATAATGAGATGACATCATCGTTTTCTCCCGTTTTCATGCCCGAACCCGATTTTTCAGCGGTGTCGCGTTTCGGAATCGGGGGCAGCAGAAGATTGAGCAGCCGTTCTTCAGCTGCTGATGCCGCCTTGGCGGTCACACCTTCTTCCTCCTCTTTGGTCACCATGTTGATGGCCAACTGGAGAAGATCTCGCACCATAGATTCAACATCACGGCCCACATAGCCTACTTCAGTAAATTTTGAGGCCTCAACCTTGATAAAGGGCGATTGGGCAAGGTTAGCCAGCCTTCTCGCTATCTCAGTCTTCCCCACGCCAGTGGGACCGATCATAATGATGTTTTTCGGTGCGATTTCTTCGCGCAGAGGAGGCAAAACCTGCTGCCTCCGCCAACGGTTGCGCAGGGCTATGGCAACGGAACGCTTTGCGTCACCCTGACCTATAATATACTGGTCAAGTTTCTGGACGGTCTGTTTCGGTGTTAACGAATTCAACTCACTCATCAATATTCAAAAGGTAGAAGGATTTTTCAAAGGATAGGATTCGGGCACGTGATTTGGATATATGGTCTTTTTAGACCTTTTCCACAATAAGGTTATGATTGGTATATACGCAGATGGAAGCCGCGATATCCATTGCTTCGCGGGCGATAGACTCGGCATCTAGGTCAGAGTGGGCGATCAGTGCGGTTGCTGCTGCCTGGGCAAAGGAGCCTCCTGAACCGATAGCCAGGATGCCGTTATCAGACTCAATCACATCGCCGCTACCGGAGAGTAGTAAAGATGTTTTTGCATCAACAGCAATCATCATTGCCTCAAGTCGACGCAACATTTTATCGGTGCGCCAGTCTTTAGCCAATTCAACCGAGGAGCGCATTAAATTGCCGTTAAACTGCTCCAGTTTCTGCTCTAACCTATCATATAGGGTAAAGGCATCAGCTGTTGAACCGGCGAACCCGGTGATCACTTTATCGTGGTACAGCCTGCGCACCTTGCGTGCATTATGTTTAATGACGGTTTGCCCAAGCGAGACTTGGCCATCGCCTGCAATGACCACCTCTCCCTTATGGCGTATCGCTAGGATTGTTGTTGATCGTATTAATTTCATTTTATATTTGTATTATTTAATTTCTTTAGCAGAGCTCTGTAGAATTACTGCGCAGATTTCCATGCAAGCTCATCTAAGTTCATACGAGCCGCCATTGGGGCTGGTTGCTCATTTGTGACTCGCTGTACATTAAGCATCAATCCGGTTTGCGCCACTCATAAAAGTCTGTTTCGCTTTCTTTGTGAGCCGCCAGCAAAATGACCAATCAACCAGCCAAGTAATAAAACCCCAGATCCAGATAAAAACCACATGATTTTATTGAATTCTTGTGAAGCCTTATATTCATCCTTCATCTTGTTGCATTCACTGAGACCTAAAGCAAGTTTTTCTTCAGCGGATGTTTGTAATTGTTCAAGTTCCTCACTACTGGCCTGCTGAAGTTCTTTAATTTTTTTCAGGTCACGGGTTAATTTTTCATTCCCTGTTTTAAGCTGTTCATTTTCTTTACGCAGCTCTCGTACCTGTTCCACCGGCGGTTTTTCATCACTTAAATATCGTTTCAGCATCCAACCTTCTGTGCCGTTTTTCAGGCGGACCTTGGCCCAGTTTCCGTTTTCTTCAAAAAACTCTACTTGATTGCCATCTTTAACGAATTTCATTATTTTATATTGTGCGCCCCTGCCGCGCCTTACCGGTATATCAAGGTCAGGGCGGACAAATTTAACCTCTGTCGCTGTTGCTGTGCTTGCGAGCAAAACAATAAGCAGAGATAGGAGAAAAAAGGGATTTGTCAGATATTCATGTTTCTTTGTAACCGTCATATTTTTCCTCTAATACTTTATTGCTGAGTTGTTCATTAAGGGCGGATGTGTTGTGTTGATACGATCAAAACGCTGATCATAATGACAAGAAAGACCGAGATCGTTCCCAAAACCGGAAAAACAAGAGGAAGGCCCCAAGCTTGTTCAATATTTTTAATGAGCTTTACTGATAATGCTCCTACGCCAAATGTCAGAATAAACTTTATGCCGTATGCTGAACTGCGCATCCAGACAGGAGTCAATTTGGCCACTAAAGTATTTTCTAAAGGCTGCATGCCAAGCAGAAAAAAAGAATGCAGTGCTGCCAGCAGAATCAGGGGCATATTTGTTGCCGTTCCGATCAAAAAGGCAAAGGGTATGGTGATCAGGTGAAATCCCAGATAACCGTACCGGAGGTCAAAGCGTTCGCCAAACCTGCCGCCCATATACTGGCCATACATCCCGATCAGATAAAGGATACCGATGGTCACTGTGGCGACCACATTACCCGATATTGTGCTGTCCTGAAACAGGTTATTTACCGCAGTCACTACTGTTGGAAGGTTGCGCTCAAATAAGGCAGGCAGGGTCACTGTTGCTCCTCGATAAACCACTCCGCCCAGCATCATACAGCCGAGGAGAACAAGGAAGGCTTTCCATGCTGTAAATTTTTCTTTCTCTTTTTTCTCCCCTCGGGGCGATAGCAAGATGTTTTTTTGTTCACCTGTTTGTTGCACATCTGTGCTCGCCTTTTTGGTAAGCAGAAGAAAAAATATTCCTGCGATATTCATAAGCCCCAAACAGAGATACACCGCCTTAATGCCAAACAACCAGTTGATTAGGCCTGCTAGCAGAGGCCCCATAGCAAGGCCGAGGCTGCCGAAAATCCCATTGATGGCCATAGCAGCAGCTGTGCGGGGGATGCCGACCGCTATCCAGCCGAGACCGACCGGATGATATATTCCAGAAAAAAGCCCGATACCAATAAGGGAAAGTTGAAAGGCAAAGGGATTGTCCACAAAGCCAGCAGCAGCTAACCCGGAACAGCCTCCCCCGAGGTAAAAAAGCGCTAATAATGGCCTGGGGCCGAATTTGTCAGCCAGTATTCCCCAAGGCAGAGCGGTTATCCCAAATAAAAGATACATCCAGAATCCGATATCAAGCGTAACAGCAAGGTCAAGCCCAAAATGTTGCGAGAGGGGGAGGGCAAGGGCTGGGAAAACCAGCATATTAAAATGGCTTAAAAAATGGCCATAACCGGTGGCGCTCAAAATGGCACGTTCCTGCTTATTCATGAAAAAATATCTGCTACCTACTTCTGTTTTTCGTTCTCTGGTCGATCAAGAAAATATTCGTATGCTTTGAAATATTTGTATATATTGCGAACATATTGAGCAATATCTCTATCTTCTTCAGAGTGCATGGACGTTTCAACATGGTTGAACCAGATGTCTGGATTATAGCCAGCTAAGGCAGCTTTTTTTCTCGCTGCCATGACTTGCTCTGGGCTTGATCTATAAGCAGCAAGCGCCATCAAATTTCGATCTGACTCGCTTAATCTCGGGGAGGAAAAATAACGGTCTGCTAAAAAACGGAGATAGCGGACAGCTGTCTGGATATTATGCTCCAGTTTTCGGATTTGTTGCAGATCTGGTTTTAATCCTTCCTGAAGGACGGCAGAAGGGTCGATTCCCATCAACCCTACCTCACCGTTTTTACCGAGCCGGGCTGAATCGAGTCGTGATTCCTGATAGGCAAGAGCTGCCAGTAATAGAGGTGGAAAGGTATATTTTTTACCATATTTTTCAAAGAGTGTAGCCGTGCTGTGATATCGCTCCAGGGCAGGCAGGGTCAGGTTGTTTTTAAGAAAACCATCTTTGTTCCTATAATACTCAGTTAAGCTGAGCGCTCCATCCCGGGGAAGATAGCTGTTCTTTTTGAAATAGCGTATACTTTCCTGAAGCAAAGGTGTGTCCGATCGAACTGTCCAGGAAATCTCTTTTGCAGTCCGCAACGCAATTTTATTATGCAGTTTTATATTATGAAAGACTGTAGCCCAAAATGTGCCGACATGACTGTCCATCACTGTCATGGGCAGCAGGCCAGCCGCTGTCATCTCCAAGAGATCCTCGTCTGCGAGAAGGGGATCGGCGAAGTGGAGAGTCACAGGTTTTCTGCCGATGGAGGTAAGGGTATTATTCAATTTTCGTAAACTGGCAGCATAGGAACTATCCTCACGGACGGTGATTTGCTGGCCAGATAGGTTGAAAATGCTTTTAAATAGCGGTGAATTCGGTCCTGTCACCAGAATTTCTTGTATTTCCAAAGCAACGGGAGAAACAAACGTAACACGTTTCTCCTGCTCAGGCGGCAAGAGCAGGTCAGCTACCGCAATATCTCCTTTGCCTGCCAAGAGCTCTTCAATTAGCTGTTCTTCAGGGGTTGGTAGGAAAATAAATACCATCTTTTTGTCCCCGAGCGCTACCTGATCATTGAGAAATTGTTCATAGAATTTCAATATATCGGAGTTAAGTCCCAAGTCATGGCCATTTGCTTGGAAGAAAAAGGTTCGTGAAAAAGGGATCAGAACCCGGAGTTGCCCGCGTTTTAACATGCCGTCAAGATCGCCGAACCAGGTCTCACGCTGGCGTGGTGAAACATGGACGTCTGTAAAGAGTTCTGTCCGTTGTGCCATTCGTTGGTCAATCTGTACCTGCTCGGTTTGCTCAGTTTTTTCAGCTGCCTCAGGTTTACCCTGGCTGTCGCCGCGATCAAGGGCGGAGAGTAACAGCACAACCAGAACAAAGCCGAGCACCGCGAGTTCTAAATGTATAACCAGTTTGTTGATGCTCATATGACTGGACTTCATAATGTTTTTTCTCCGAGAGTTTCTGCTTTTTCTGTTCAGGGCGTGCCGGAAATATTTTTAAATTTTTTAAATATTCTCTTATGCGTTTTGCCGTTAAGATCAGTAAAGACTGTACAGGTGCGGAAAGAGCATAATTGTGACCAGAATCATAATCTGAAGCAGAATAAAGGGCAGAACTCCCTTGTAAATATCAAGGGTCCGTACTTCCGGAGGGCACACTCCTTTTAAATAGAACAGCGAAAAACCGAATGGAGGGGTTAAGAAGGAAGTTTGCAGGTTCATAGCAATTAAAAGAGCAAACCACATCTTATCAATGCCCACTGTTTCAGCAACTGGAAGAAGGATAGGAACGACAATATAGGATATTTCTATAAAATCAATAAAAAAACCAAGAAACATGATCGCTGACATGGAAAGCAGTAAAAAACCCCATTTCTCACCGGGTAAGCTGACCAAGAATTCTTCGACTAATATGTCGGCCCCGGTAGAGATAAAGACCATAGAAAAGGCTGTTGCGCCGATGAGAACTGCAAAAACCATGGCGGTGATTCTGACTGTTTCGCGACAGGAATCTAAAAGGATTTTCCAGCGCAGTTTTTTGTACATTGCTGCCAAGAGGATGGCTCCTAAAGCTCCCACTGAGGCGGATTCGGTTGGAGTGGCAACACCGGCAAAGATGGATCCCAACACCAGAACAATCAGGGCTATAGGGGGCAGAATGGCCATCAGTGCCTGTTGCCACGAAATTCTTTTCTCCTCAGCAGGGAGTTGGAGGATTGGGGCAAGATTCGGTTTCAGGTAGCTGAGAAGGAGGATATAGGCAATATAGCTTCCTACCAGGACTAGCCCTGGTTTGAGGGCCGCATGGAAGAGATCTCCCACTGGGAGCTGGAAGACATCGCCGAGAATAATCAGGATAATAGAAGGAGGAATAATCTGTCCAAGGGTTCCAGAAGCGCAAATAGTGCCGGTAGCCAAGGACTTGTTATAGCCGTGCTTGAGCATGACCGGTAAAGAAATCACTCCCATCGCAACGACTGATGCCCCCACCACCCCAGTAGATGCGGCCAAAAGGGTGCCGACAAGGACTGTGGAGACGGCCAGCCCGCCTCGCACCTTGCCGAAGAGCAGGCCCATAGATTCAAGGAGCCGTTCTGCCAATGCTGATTTTTGAAGAATGATCCCCATCAGAATAAACAGCGGGACTGCCATGAGGATGGTGTTCGTCATCATGGAATAAATCCGAAAGGGCATCATGGAAAACATAAGAAAAAATTCTTCCATGATGTCGAGGAGGGCCGGATCGGGCTGAAGTTCAACAACTGCATCGATAAAACCAAAGAATATTGCTGCTGCCCCGAAAGAAAACGCCACGGGATAGCCGATAAGTAGGAGGAGCAGGGCCGCAAAGAACATGATGATGCCGATCACTTATCTGTCTCCTGTATGCCTGTTTCCCGCATACCTGCCTTTATATCTGCCCTTCGAAATCTTCGGATATTACGAAGAATATATCCGATTGCGGATAAGACCAGGAAACCGAAGGATAAAGGAATCATTCCCTTGATCAGCCAACGATAAGGGAGTCCTCCGGGATTTTCGGAAATCTCTCCGATCAGCCAGGAGTCATGAACAAAGGTAAAAGAACCCACTGTAATGAGCAGGGCAAAAGGAAGGAGAAAGAAAAAGGTGCCAAAGATATTGATCACTGCTTTTATGCGGTCGCTGAAGCGCTCAAAGAGAAAGTCAACCCGTACATGAGCCTCCGCTTGCAGGCTGACTCCCATGCCAACTAAGATAATAATTGCAAAAAAATGCCACTCCAGCTCCTGCATGGCTACGGAGGAATTATGAAAAAAATAACGCATTATAACGTCAAAGGAGACGTTCAAAGCCATGAGCAGAAGGAGTAAGGAGAGTATCCCCTCTGTGAAATGGGTAATTTTTTCGATGATTTTTTCTATAGCGACCATACGTTATCTGAGACTCTTATTTTGAAAATGTCCTGCTGAAGCCTGTGCTATTTGAGCATACTTTCCTGTGAAGTTCAAGTTATGCATACCCCTCTTCTTACCGGAGTCCGTTGTTGTCTGCTTATCAGGCAGTGCCGCTCTGTATAATCAGAATTTCCGGTGATTTTTCTTCAGTATTGTAATGTATTTTTGAAGAGATAACTCTTTTTCCCCCTTGGTTTAGCCAGTATTTTTCCTGTTTACTTTCCATTCAGCTATTGACTGACCGGCAAACAATTCATATAGTATATTCTTCAATATACAAGTTAATCCAAGCAGTATCCCGTAAATCCATTTTATGTCCTTATCCTGCCGTTTTTTGTATGTGTTATCTTTGTGGAGATTCCCTGCGGCATGTTTTGTTCTGCAAAACGCCACATTGTGTGGTAGTGATTTAAGTTAACCTGGTGCGCTGCTGAAAATTAGAGAGGGATATTGGATTACACTGCGCATTTAAGCAATTTGAAAAAATAATTACTTGGTCTGCATGAACCTAGAGACTTTTCAAGCAGTAACTTACTAACTCCTTACTTAATATAGGAATGAATACTTATAAGAATCTGAGCATGTGGCTCGTGATCGGCCTGACAGCAATCCTTCTGGTAAATCTTTTTAACCAGAAGACCGAGTCACGTCTTCCTATGACATATAGTCAGTTCTGGACCAGCGTTGAAACCGGAGCAATACGGAAAGTGACGATCCAAGGGGGGAAGGTCTTGGGATTCGCCGCTGACGGGCAACCCTTTGCCACAGTGACCCCGAATGATACTGAACTTATACCCATGTTGCGCAAATCAGGGGTTGATATCTTGGTGAAGGAGCCGGAACAGGAGTCCTTGTGGATGTCTATTTTTATTTCTTGGTTTCCCATGCTGCTCTTGATCGGTGTCTGGGTCTTTTTTATGCGGCAAATGCAGATGGGCGGTGGCGGTAAAGGCGGTGCACTCGGTTTCGGTAGAACACGAGCCAAGTTGCAGGAAGAAGGAGAGGTGAAAATCACCTTCAAGGATGTTGCCGGAATTGATGAAGCCAAAAACGAACTCGAAGAAATTGTCGAGTTTTTAAAAGATCCTGAAAAGTTCACCACCTTGGGTGGACGAATTCCCAAAGGTGTCTTGTTGGCTGGTTCTCCGGGCACTGGTAAAACGCTGTTAGCTAGGGCCATTGCTGGAGAGGCTGAGGTGCCGTTTTTTACCATCTCAGGCTCTGACTTTGTTGAGATGTTTGTCGGTGTCGGTGCTTCCAGGGTTCGTGACTTGTTCACGCAGGGCATGAAAAATGCGCCCTGTATTATCTTTATTGACGAAATTGATGCGGTAGGACGACATCGCGGTGCTGGCTTGGGCGGCGGGCATGACGAGCGCGAGCAGACCCTAAATCAGTTGCTAGTGGAAATGGACGGTTTTAACGCCAACGACGGGGTTATTATTATCGCGGCCACCAACCGACCTGATGTTCTGGATCCGGCTCTGCTTCGCCCCGGTCGTTTTGATCGTCAGGTCATTGTGCCGGTGCCGGATATTAAGGGGCGGCAGCTGATTCTGGAGATCTACGGGAAAAAGACAAAGTTGGCTGATGATGTGGATATGGCGATTATTGCTAGAGGTACTCCGGGCTTTTCCGGTGCTGATCTTGAGAATCTGGTCAACGAGGCAGCCTTGGTTGCGGCCCGTCAGGGAGCAAAAGAAATCACCCTTGATTTTCTGGAAACGGCCAAGGATAAGATCATTATGGGTGCTGAGCGCAAGTCCATGATCATTCCTGAAAAAGAAAAAGAGATCACAGCCTATCACGAGGCCGGACATGCTATTGTGGCCCGTCTTTTGCCGGGAACAGATCCTATCCATAAGGTAACGATTATTCCGCGTGGCAGGGCGCTCGGTCTAACCATGCAGTTGCCTATTAATGAGAAATACACCCATTCCAAGCAATTCCTCCTGAATAATATCGCGATTCTGTACGGCGGTTGGGTGGCGGAAAAGGTTGCTTTTGGCGAGATCACGACCGGAGCGGGCAATGATATTGAACGGGCCAGCGAACTGGCCCGTAAGATGGTCTGTGAATGGGGTATGAGCGATGAGTTAGGACCTCTGGCCTACGGTAAAAAAGACGAGCAGATTTTCCTTGGTCGGGAAATAACTCAGCATCGTGATTACAGCGAGGACACAGCCCGCAAGATTGATGAGGTGGTGAAAAATATTATTGTGGACGCCACCACAGCCACCACAAAATTGCTGGAAGAAAATATTGCTATCCTGAAAGCGGTTGCTGATGAGCTGCTGGAAAAGGAAACCATCACTCTTGAAGATATTGATCGAATTATTCAAGAGCTGAAGGATAAGGCGGAAACAGTCGTTGCTGATGCGGGAGAGGAATCAGGGCAGAAAGGTGCGAAAGTAACCCTTGAAAAAACCGCTGAAAAAACTGTTGATAAGGCATAACGGTTGGGGCGCCTCACCCCAAGGGGTGGGAGCTGAGTCTCTTCCCGTACAGTAAGTGAGCAGAGTAAGTAGAGTAATCAAGGCACAGGATTTTTCCTGTGCCTTTTTTTATGAGGTGGACGGCATGAATAAAGTACAGATTATGGGAATCCTGAATGTAACCCCGGATTCCTTTTCCGACGGTGGAAAATTCATTGGCGAGCAGGCTGTTACAGAGCAGGTAAAAACAATGCTTGCTGACGGCGTGGATATAATCGACATCGGCGGCGAATCCACCCGTCCCTTTGCCGAGCCCGTGTCTGAGCAGGAAGAGCTGGACCGGGTTATCCCGGCGATTCAGGCCGTCCGTGTGCTCTCTTCTGCAATTCCTATCTCTATTGATACCACCAAGGCCAAGGTGGCAGCGGCAGCCCTTGAGCAGGGGGCCACGCTCATTAACGATATCTCAGCCTTGCAGCAGGACCCTGATATGGTCACCGTAGCCCGTGACTGCGAGGTGCCGATCATTATTATGCACATGCAGGGTACACCCGAGGATATGCAGCTCGCTCCCCAATACGAGGATGTTGTTGCTGAGATCTGTGCTTTTTTTCGCGAGCGAACAAGTTGGATGGAAAGCCAAGGGATTGCCAAACAGCGGATTATTCTTGATCCCGGCGTCGGTTTTGGCAAAACCCTTGCTCATAATCTTGCGATTCTGCGTAACGTTGCCGCCTTTAAACAGCTCGATTTTCCGGTCCTGATCGGCCATTCCCGCAAGTCCTTTTTGGAAAAGCTGCTCAATACTCCGGTTGCACAGCGCGATTGCCCGACAGCGATCATTTCGGCCCTTTGCGCCCAGCAGGGTGCTGATATTCTGCGGGTGCATGATGTGGCAAAAACAGTTGCAGCGGTCCGGCTGGCCAAGGAACTCGCTTAAGTTCCAGCATAATCAAGCCCTTCTCAATTCCGTCTTAATCCATTGCAGCGATGAACTGATCAACTTCAACTCTGGTGTGGCCCATGAAAATGTTTCCCTTTTGCCTTGCTCTTCTCACGCTTTGTTTCGCCGTTGTTTTCGTCCAGGTAACAACTGTTGCCGCAAAAAAGAAGAAATCATACGGAACCTTTACCGGAGTTCGCTTTGTCAAAAATTATGATGGCGATACCATTACCGTGGATCTAAAAGGCCAGCACCCGCTCTTTGGAGATAATATTTCCGTCAGGATTGCCGGGATTGATACTCCAGAGATCAAAGGCAAGTGTGCTCAGGAAAAAGAGTTGGCTCGGGAAGCCAAGAAGGTTGTGCATAAGATGATGAGCAAAGCGCGAAAGATTACGTTGAAAAACGTTCAGCGGGGAAAATATTTTCGTATTCTTGCTGATGTTTGGGCGGATAGAAAAAATGTGGCGGACATTCTGATTAAAAAGAGGTTGGCGGTTCGTTATGATGGCGGGACCAAGGGTTTTGATTGGTGTCGCGGGCGGAAAGGTGTTGATGATCGGGTGGATTTTTTTAATAAGATATTGAGGTAGTAGTCAGTCTTGGTGACGTTGCAGAGCGACGTTTCAGTGGGAAAGCCGCTTTCTTGGGTTCCCCGTAGCGTCTTCTGTGGAATTCTGCAACTTCACCAGCAGTTCTTCAATATTTGCCACCTCTGACGGTCAGTGCGAGTTATGAGAATTATTCCCTTGATAAACATGCTTACGATCTCACCGATTGGTTAATAATCTAGTAATTGAATTAATTGTTTTACATGAAAAAACAACACCTTGAAATCTTAGTAAGTGAAATCAACATATTGGATGATTGCTTGTGAAAATAGGCTGTTGAGAAGTTTCCTGTTTAGGAATACTTATTATCTGGCCCAATATAGCGCTTAAAGGACATCTCTGCAAATACGGTCAAAATACCGGCATCTCTTATAACGTTATGATTTGTTTATGTTTAGTCAATTAATTATATACACTTTTTATTGACCAATCGATGAGTACGATGGTAGCGCAGATATATTTCATGTCGTTTATGAAGAGAAATTTTCATTGTCTCTGTAATTCCGAGTTGCTGGCCTTCCTGCTTGAAATTTTCTACGATTTTAATTTTTCCCTGAAGGTTGAATGTGATAAATCCTTGATCAAATGCTGCATCAAGGTTAGGTGTGAGAAGCAATCCATTAAAGGGGTCTAATCGTTCAAAATTATCGCACGAACGCCAAGGTTTTATATGCGAAGCTCTCAAAATTTGAATGTTTTGTAAGCCTGTTACCGCACAACGTCCGTTCCAGTATGTGATAAGATCCTTGCGAAAACGCTGCTGCCCAACTCGGGTCATCTGAAGGCGTTCTTTCTCTGTTGTATCAAGGGGTAATCCTTGTAAAGTTGTCTCAATATCGTTGAATATATGAAAATTTTCATTACTGACAAGAACAGGAGGCGTTCTGTCGGGAAAGTTTACGTCCTGCTGGATTTTAGAGAATTCACGTACGATTTTTATCAGGCTTGGAAGAATTGTGGGAGGAACAACAATACTTCGTCGAGGAGCTTTAAGAAATTTCCATTCAGGAATTTTTTTTCGAAGATTCTTTAAAGAAAGAGTCTGTGTCAGCATGGAAACCTCTTCAGCGTCAGCCATATAATGGTCATGCCAAGCATCTTCTTCATTTTGTTCAAGCCAAGCATCTGTTGTAACTTTTCCAGTAGCTACAAACGAAGAGACCGGACTGGTCAGATAGAATAATATTCGATCATTTTTTCGGGCATGACGATTAATTGTCCATGTTGTTTTGTCGTTATCTTCAGCAAGCACAAGTAACTGTGACATATGGGGTTCCGGTGACCCAAAACAAATATGCCACTTATGCTTTTGTGATTGCGGTGTATTTTCTTTGACAGGCTTGCGGTGTAGGCTCAGTTCTCCTCTCAGGCTTTTGTTATCTCCTGAATCTAAGTCTGAGACTTTTTTGACTGAACTTTGCAGGTAGGACAGTACGGCTTCATACTGTTCTGAAGTAACCTCTTCAATGGTTGTGGCAACGCTGTTCGGCTTGGCAATATACTCAAGTTTAAAGAAAAGCTTTTGCAAGGGCCTAAAGTCATCATTAAATGTACGGTGAAGGAAATCTGTTTCTCCGGTTCGTTGTGGATTTTTAAACGGATATGGAGTTAACGGAACAGCCGGGATATATCTCATTTTGAGACTGAAACGCATATTCCGATTATTTTCATCTTGTTGAATTTTAGAGATATACCCGGTGCCGATAATTCCCCAAGATTGTGTGTGATTTCCAGCCCCCGTCCAGAAAATTACAGCATCTCCAACCGCCATTTTTTGGTAATGCCGAAGAGGTTTTCCGCCATACGGCCATACGAACACCTCACTTCTGCCGGACAAAAGAGGTTCAATCTCTGGATAAATAACATGAGGCTTTGCTTTTTCTGAACGTTTTTTGGTGTTGTTAACCCCAAACCACCAGTAATTTTTGGGAGGATAATCTTTTTTGAGCATATGCATTTCTTCAAGAGCCTGAACAAATGCATTCCTGAGTGTCCAGACGAAGCCTTTTGAGCTGTTTTGACCATGTGCGATGATTTCCCACCATTGATATTTTCCTCTCTCTTCACTTATTGAAGGAAGTATATTCAGTGCGTCAGAAAGGATATGTCCCAATCGACCATATGATAAATTAATTTGGCTCCATCGAGGAATCCTCAAATATTCAGCTAACTCTGTGGCTGTAGCCTTGTGCTCGGGCAAATCATATTGTGCCTGAAGCATTTGTAGGTATTCAGGTTTGATTTTTGCTTGTGCTTTGACCAGTGCCGCTTTGTATTGCTCAACTCTCATCGATTGGTCAATAAAAAGTGTATATAATTAATTGACTAAACATAAACAAATCATAACGTTATAAGAGATGCCGGTATTTTGACCGTATTTGCAGAGATGTCCTTTAAGCGCTATATTGGGCCAGATAATAAGTATTCCTAAACAGGAAACTTCTCAACAGCCTATTTTCACAAGCAATCATCCAATATGTTGATTTCACTTACTAAGATTTCAAGGTGTTGTTTTTTCATGTAAAACAATTAATTCAATTACTAGATTATTAACCAATCGGTGAGTCAACTGTTATAGCATCCATCTATTTTTCTCTCACGCTAAAGTTCCCCTCAAATTTTCTGCACGAAAAATTTCAAAACAAACTCAACCGGTTCCCGGTTTTCTTCTTCCGTTGCCTCTGCACGGTCGGCGGATTTTGCAGCAGCTCCGGCGGGATCTCGCTCAGGAAGCGGGAGGGTGTGTGCTGTTCAAGCCCTGCCAGACATGGGTGGAGTCAGGAAAGGTAAGGCGCAGTTCAAGGGGCATGGGGTTTCCTTCTGGTGCTGTGGTGATGGTTGGGCGGGGTAGGGGAACGGCGTGCCGTGCCCCTACGGGATCAATCCTCCTCACAGATGGGAAGCATCTGCCGGGTTGATATCCAGCAGCATAAATGTATAACAGAACCGAGCAGATTGCCCCAGCAGAAAATCTCAAAACAAACTTTCCTCACCAATCACCTGCTGACCGATGATCTGTTCAACAGCCTTCTCACCACCCGGCAACCCCTTGATCGCTGCCAGCAGAGCCTCGGCCTCCTTGATGATCTCTGCATCCTTGTCCGCTCCGGCCTCTGCCGTCTCTTCCTGCAGGGCGTCCTGCCGCCATTGAGCGTTCGGCGTCTGTTCCAATTTTGCCACCGCGTCTGCCAGGTCGCTCTCGACTCCGAACTTGCGCAGCAACAGAGCTTTCAGGCCCTCATAGGCATCGCCGACCGCCTGCGTGCTCAGATTGCCCATCGCGGCGATAATCGCCGCAGTAATAATATCCATTAGTTTCTTCTCCGATCTGTTTCAGTAGTGTTGTAAGACAGATTGCAACATAGCAGAAATAAGCGCGTTGCTATAGCAAAAAAATCAAAACAAACTCAACTGTTTCCCGGCGCTCTTCTTCTGCCTCTGCACAGTCAGTGGATTTTGCAACAGCTCCGGCGGGATCTCGCTCAGGAAGCGGGACGGCATCCGCTGCTCAACCCCGGCAAAGCCCAGTCGCTCCTTGGCTCCGGTTAGATATAACACCTCAGCAGCACGAGTCATGCCGACAAAGAAGAGCCGTCGTTCTTCCTGAATATGCTCCTGTTCCGCCTCCGAGCTCAGTTCGCCGCGCGGGCTCAGAGGCAACAGCCCCTCTTCGCACCCAACCATGAACACGGCCCGAAACTCCAGCCCCTTGGCCGCATGCAGGGTGGCTAGCAGCACGGCCTCGGCCCGGTCGTCGTAGATCAGGCTGTCCTGATGCCTGCGCAGGTGCTCGGCAAAGGCGGGCAGGGAAGGGGAGGACGTGGCCATCTGGCGGAAGCGGGTCAGCTCAGGATCTTCTCGGTCAAGCTTGTAGTGCTTGCAGAGCAAATCCACGGTCGCGGCAACAGATTCCTTTTCAGCCAGCCGAACTGCAAGCTCGTTCAGATCGCTGATTGCAAGAATTTTCTGCTGAAGCGTTTTCGGTAACTTCGGTAACGCAGCGGCAGCAAGGGACGCCAGCGGTTGCCTGTCCTTATCCTCACTGAGCACCGACTCGGCAGCAGCCAAGGCCTTGGCACCAACACCCTTTTCTTGAGCCAGAAGAAAGAGCAACTCTGCCGCATCAATCCGGTCGGCGGCCAGCAGGAGCCGATAATAGAGGCGCTTGATTTCGCCGTGCAGATAAAAAGGCTGCATATCAACCACCTGACAGGGGATGGTGCGTTCAGCCAGTGCCTGAGCAACGGCTTCGGCCTGCCGGGAAGTACGATAGAGCACCGCAATATCGGACAGGGCCAGACTGCCATCCGTGTTGTTTGTTGATCCACTGATTCGATCAATCTCCCGGTGGGAGGTGCCGCCGATCAGCTGTTGGATCTGGCCAGCAATAAACGCTGCCTCCGCCTTGGCGCTGGGGGCAAGATGGCGAAAGAGAGCACTAGGCATCTCCGAGGCCGCCAGAGTCACGCTCTTCTCGCTTTCTTTCTCCTCAGTATAATTGATATGATTGGTCGCGATCACCGCGCTTGCCGCTTTAAGGATATCAGCCCCGCTCCGGTAATTTGTTGCCAACTGATGGAACTCCGGCTCCTGCTCATCCACAAATCGCTGAAACCAGATCGGGGTTGATCCGCGAAAGCCGTAAATTGCCTGATCCGGGTCACCGATGGCAAAGACGGAGGCTGTTTCAGCCAGCAGACGAACCAACTCATACTGGGCTGCATTGAGATCCTGAAACTCATCCACCAGCAGATGGGCCGTGGACTTGCGCAGCTCCTCAGCAAAGGTTGTATCGTTGTGGAGCAGGGCTGTGCAGGCCGGGACGATCTCGTCCAGATCCAGCAGGTTTTGTTCGCGGAGATATTTGAAATACGCCTGGAGATGGAGGGCGGCCTCCGGGTAATCAGCCGATTCCGGCAGGATCGCCTGCTCAGCCAAGAAGAGGCCTGCCTTCCGGCGGAGTTGTTTGCGTTCCTGCTCGGTGAGCTGCGGATACTGTTTGCGGAAGATCCAGGTTCGCATTTCCGGCCCGGCTAACTGGAGGTCGGGATTATGGCGGCGCAGCCAATGGAGGCAGAAGCCGTGAAAGGTATCCACTCGGACAGAAGGGATGCCATCCTTCAAAGCCAGCCGTTGGCGGAGCTCATCCGCCGCCTTATTGGTAAAAGTGATAACCGTGATTGCTCCCTGCTTCTGGGCCAGCAGACGGGTCACTCGCTGCACCAGGGTGTGGGTTTTGCCCGTGCCCGGTCCGGCTTGGACAATGATTCGTTGGGCCTCGCTGTCCACCGCCGCCTGCTGTGCCGGGTTCAGTGTTTTCTTGGCAGGGAGACGGCTGACTTGGCTCTTCTTCCTGCTGATCACCGCCTTGTTTGCCTTTTTCTTGCGAGGCTTGGCCGGGGTCACCCCGAACAGGTTGAGCTGACCAGCCAGTTGATTTCGTTCATCCTCTTCAAAGACCCGAATCACCCCAAACTCGCCGTCAAAGCCGGGCTTGCGGATGACCTTGTTCTCCCGGACCCGCTGAACAGCCGTACCCAGCAGGGGTGAGGCCGTATTCAGCTCCTCAATGGGTGTTTCCAGGAGGATCTTGAATTCAGAACCAAAGGTATTAATCAGCTTGCCGTAGACCGTGCTCACCTTCTTGGTGGCCGGGCCGCAGTTGAAGAGTTCGCCCAGCATCTCCTGTAAAGGAATCAGGCTGTGAACCGCCGGGGAACCTTCGGGCCAGACCGGAGCCTCCCGATCAGCCAGCTCCATGACTCGGTAGAGCACTCCGATGGTCATGGGCCTGCCGCATTGCGGGCAGATGCCCTCAGCCTCCACGGTCTGGGCCGGTTCCAAGCAGACCCCGCATTTGCGGTGGCCATCACAATGATATTTTCCCTCTTCCGGGTAGAATTCCACCGTGGCCTGGAAGCGTTGCTTACCCTGTTCATCAACCGGATTACGCAGGGCCTCTTTCAGGGCGGGAAAGCTCAGATTTGTGGCAAGGATATTGACCTCCCGGCCTAGCTTGGAAGGGGAGTGGCAGTCGGAGTTGGAAATCAGGGAAAAGCGATCCAATGCCGAGATATGGCGGTTCATCTCTGGGTCAGAGGACAGGCCGGTTTCTAGGGCAAAGATTTCGCTGCTCAGGTCGTCAAAGCATTCCTCAATGGCGTCAAAGCCGGACTTGGACCCGAACAGGGAAAACCAGGGGGTCCAGATATGGGCTGGCACCAGGAAGCCTTCCGGGGCCTGTTCCAGCAAGATTTCCAGGAGGATCTTGGAATCCAGGCCGAGGATGGGTCGTCCGTCGGAATGGAGATTACCGATCCCGGCCAGCACCGTGTTGATCCGCCGGACCGCGTCCAGATCAGGGGCATAGAGCAGGTTATGGACCTTGCGCACCTTGCCGCCTCGCTTGTAGATGGAGCTGATTTCGGCGCTGAGGAGAAAACGGATATGCGAGCAATCCGGTTGCACACCGGGTGGAAGAATCGGGGCCAGCTCGGCAAAGTTCGGCTGCTTTTTGAGGCGGAAAAGACCGGGCTCTGCCGGTTCCAAATTCTCGGCCAGATGGGCAAACCAGCCCGGATGGGTGAAATCCCCGGTGGCAACAACATCAATGCCTTTGATGGCGGCCCAGGCAGCCAGGCCGTGCAGGTTGCTGGCCTTACTTGTGGCGCGTGAGTAGAGGGAGTGGATGTGGAGGTCGGCAATATAGGGCATGGAGGGCATATAGGGCATGATGTCTGCTGCTGGCTGGGGTTGGTCGGGTTCCCGGTGTTGGGGAGGTTGCGAAGGCGCAACTTAAAGCCATGTGCAGGACATGTCAACAGAAAGGGGAGTGGAGAAGGGCTCAGCCTGATGAATCAACAGGAGGAAAAGCCCCTTTCCTTGCTTATTCGCTTTTCCGGCACAGCCTACAAAAACCTCCGGGCACGGTTCCCGAAGACCAATAGGTCTTGCCCTGCGCATAATCGACAAACCAATAGCCGGTGGGGTTGCGACGGGCATTGGTAAAGATAAAAGGCTGTTCCTTGGAAAAGCAGGGGTGGAGATGTATACCCTTTGCATTGGCTGTCGGTTCCACCAGGGACATGGCTTCTTCCGGGGAGGGCATGCGCCAATCATCAAAACCGGCGAATCCTGCTCTGTTCAGTTCATCGATTTTTGCCTTCATAGTGCGGATCGAGCAGAGATCAATCCCGGCCCGTTGCCAGAGAAGATTGGTGCGCTCGTCAAAGACCGTGAGTTCGTCCCCGGTATCGGCTAAAATACTGGCAAAGTTACCCTGCGGATTCAGCCGAACATCGTAGAAATTCTTCTCCCTGATAAGCAACTCGACCTGTTCTTCTGTTAGTGTACGCGGTTCCGAAGGAAGGAGGAGCTTTTCGTCGCTGAACCCGATGTCTACCGCAGGCGGGAGCGGCTCCCCCATATCCTCGACCTCGGGTTGCTGCGCAACCGTCAGCAGGAGATACGGGCTTTCCTCTCGCTCTACGACCTCGGCCAGCAGCCATTTCTGTAGGATGTCATCAACAGGGAAATTCTCACGGGTGGATTCCTTGGCTCCCTGCCGGAAAATACAAGCAAGCACGATTTCCTTGGGTGCTGTGATTTCGGCCAGAATATGCACATACCTGACCCCGCGCTCCATGAGACAGAGCTTCGGCTCACCGCCCCAGTTATCAATAAAGAAATAACAGGTCCGTTCCTTGGTGCTGATCAGTTCCTCCCGCAGGCCTTTGGCGGAAAAGGTGCAGAAGGCGAGATCCGGGGTCATGTCCCAGTCAATGGTTACCACGGTTGTTTCATTCAGCTTTAATTGGCTTAACATGGTCTTCCGCCGAAACGTCGAAAAATGTCCTGCTGTGCAATTACTTTTGTCATGATTTTATCCTCTTGCTTGCGTATGGTTACTTGCCTCATCCTTGAGCCGAATCAGGCTGTTTCCACCAGCCAATTTTTCACCCATTTCAGCATCAGAACGCTTCCCTTATCTGCTGTTCCTGCAAAGCGCATTCTGTTATAAAATCATCTGTCATTTTTTCGTCAGACATGAAGAAATTGTCTCAGGTATTTTAGTGTTACTCCCGTCCATATGCCACATTTTGGTGATTTTTGGCTAGTCCAGCTGAAGAGTACGCTGCAAAGCACTTGCTGTCAATATTGACTTTAGCAAAGTTTTACCTTACTATAATACACAGGATGCACATAAGGTCTAAATTACACAAAGGAGGGTAGGGTGAATATTACACTTTCAGCAGACCAGGAACTCATAAGAAAAAGTCGACAGTACGCAAAAAAACAGGGTACCTCGCTGAACAGTATCATCAGGGATTTTCTAAAAAATATCAGCGGAGAAAATGACAGGAAAGCAAGTTCGCAGGAATTTTCTCAATTGGCAGAAACCGGGGCTGGTTGTTCGGAACCCGGCTACAAATTTGACAGAGATGAAATTCATGACCGAAGCCGTAGGGCATGAAAAAAATATTCATCGATACAAATCTGATCGTTTACGCCAATGATCGCCGTGATCCACAAAAACAGCGTAAGGCTATTGAACTGGTCAAAGAGCTTATGGATAACGGGCTGGGGGTTATTTCTTCACAGGTTCTGCAAGAATATTCCAGTGTCGCCCTCAATAAGTTGAAGCAGGATCATGCCATAGTCCTGCGACAGCTCACCCTGCTGGAATCATTTGATGTTGTTCTCATTGAGCCCGCTCTGATTCGGCGTGCGATCGAAATACGAAGCAGTTACAGTATCAGTTTTTGGGACTCCTGCATTATCAGTGCAGCTGAATCAGCCGGGTGCGACTGTATATACTCTGAAGACCTAAATGCGGGACAATATTATTCTGGGATTAAAATGATTAATCCTTTGTTATGACTTTCAGGCGGAAGAGCAGGTGCGTTCCCATTCCACCTTGAACTCCTGGCATATTATTTAAGCCCGTCAAGATAAAAGAGGTAGTCTTCATCTGCAAAGAAACAGGCTTGTCGGTTATTTCCGCGTTGGATAATGTGGAGCGGGGTTCCTGGAGCTATGATTCGTGAGGGTGTTTTTCACTATGAAGACGCAATGTCAAGGCGAAGAGTTGAACCAGTCCCTGAAAAT
Source organism: Candidatus Electrothrix laxa (assembly GCA_942492895.1). Lineage (GTDB taxonomy): Bacteria > Desulfobacterota > Desulfobulbia > Desulfobulbales > Desulfobulbaceae > Electrothrix > Electrothrix laxa. The sequence goes on along the minus strand of OW818652.1, from coordinate 1,113,574 downwards.
TGATAATCAACGACAGCTCTTTGAATGTGTGGAAATATCTTGCCGATTTGTCGGAAAATTGGGGAAATATTTATAGGTTAGCTGAATCAATACGACTTATAAAGCTTGACTTTCGCCTATGCTCTTCCTGAATGGTCATCAACTTTGATTTGAACAAACTGGTAGTACTATTCTTTTTTGCAAGATCCTTTAAATCGATCAGGAGGCTAACCGCTTCATCATAGCTTTTGGAGGTTCTGATAAAAATAAGGGAGTTAACTTTCTCCCATATTTCATTTTCTCTTCCAGCCAGTTCATTCAAATATTTTTCTCTTGCAATGGCTGCTTCCTTTTCCTTGCGTGCTTTTTCTTGTGCTTTCTGTTCAGCGATCTGTTGATTCTTTTCCTCTGTGTATGCTTCCGCTTTTTGGAGCAGCTTCATTACAGTGCGTGATTTCTCCTCGTTACTTTCGGTATCTTGTATTGAGAGTGTTTTTGTGAACCGCTGCAACAGTTCATTTCCTATATGAGGATCGTTGTCATTGATGAGCCGAAAAATAATTGTATCTTTTTCACTCTTGGGCAGCCCGTCTATCCAGTTTTTGAGCTTTTGATCATTTTCAATTGGTTTTTGTTCTGCAATACTGTTTTCAGCGGCCACCTGGATAAGATCCTTATCAAGCCGCATGAAATCCGCGAAACTTTCAAGGGAAGCATTTAGATTTCCAAGATTTGCAGGAACAGGCGGTTCTTCTTCATCCTCTTCTAGCTCATCCATCTGCGCACAAAAGAGCCAAGCAAGATACAAGCATCGATAGTCTCCCCGGATAAGATCGGAACGTAATGAAATCAATGAAGAGAGATAACCTTCACCTTCTTCCCAATCATAATCTTCGCTTTCAGATGTAAAATCAAAGATCAGGTAATCTCCTTTTTCGTAGATGGTCCAACTGTCTCCGATGCAATATTTACTTGCCAGATCCAAATCTATTAATTTCCGTGGAATCTTCAGAAAAAGCTGATGAGTTCCCCAATTGGTGACATATAAAAAGGCATCAAAATATTTTTCCACCAGCTTCAATGGGTTACCTTTGAAGTTGCCATAGTTGTATTCATTGACAAAACTTGTGGAAGTGATTTGCGCTCTGGAAGATATATCTCGAAGCAATTGTTGATCTTTTTGAGATAAAGGTTTGTCTATGGCCTGAAATTCATAATACTGGTATTCACTCATATTTGTTCCTTATAGTTCAAGTAGGTCTGTTTGAGTGCAACGAAAACGGACAGTGCATATCGTGAATTGTCAGATTTCGTTGCACTCAATCGAACCTACGCACTGACGCTGGATAAGTTGTCAGCTATCATGTTGTAAGTAAGCTCTTATGAGCATAGCGAATAGATCTTGGCTATACTGATGCTTTTTTTCTCTATTTTCGAATTTTTTATCGAATTCGTTTGCCTTCTCTTGATCCAGGTTGAATGCGTCACTTTGTTCAAGGCACCATTTCTTGCTCCCAAAGAATCCGGGCTGGAGTTCAAGGACTAGTAGTCCTAAAGGGTACTTACCTTCCATATTACTTACTTGATAGTCGGCTCCATTCTTAAATCCATGCTTACAGTAGTTGTGTGGGTCTCCGTAAATAGCAATTGCAGGTACTCCCATCTTGATGGCTCGTTCTTTTGTTCTATTAATCAAGGCTGTCCCAATCCCTCTCCTCTGGTACGAGGGATGAACACACAGGGGGCCAAAAGAGACTATAGGAACTCGCTCGTCGTCACTCATTAAGCATGAATGGGTGTACATGATGGAGGCGACAATTTTATCATCGAGTTCGACTACATAATCAAGTTCACTGATAAAATCCTTATGCCCACGTAGTATGTGACATAAATAGTGCTCATTGCACCCAGGGAAATATAGGTTCCAAAAAGCTTTTCTTGTGAGCTCCTCAACTTGGATGAAATCTTCTTCAGTTTCTAAACGTATGTTCATATGGCGTTGATTCCTTTCAATGATCTGCTAACAGTAAGTAGGTCTGTTTGAGTGCAACGAAAACGGACAGTGCATATCGTGGATTGTCTGATTTCGTTACACTCAATCGGACCTACGCAGCTCGAACATAGAGCGTCCACGCATGCACAGGTTCTTACGACTCCGCGGGGCCGAGGAGTGACTGGCTGGTTTACGCCACTTCTCGTGTTGCCTTCCCTGCCAGACCATGCGGTCGGCACCCCGATTGAGGTGATTTCGGAGCTCAATGGCTGGCCTACGCTTCCCCTGTCAACGCTTCGCCGCATCCTCGCGGAGTACTGACGCATGACTCGGGGCCATAATGGAGCAGCTTCTCCTTTTATGTAGGGCTCTTTCATCCCCTACTCTATGCCGGTTTATCCCGGCGCTTTCGGTCTGACCCTATTTTGCACGGCTGGTGCAATATTAAGTATTATTTTAATAGTAAAACCCAGCTATTACGTCTTTCGGTGTGTCGAGAATAAAGCCCTCCAACTGTATTAATCGCTGTTAATATATTTGAAAAAATGGGAATATGCCCACCTATAGCATTGAGCCAAAAGTTAATAGGGCTTCTTTCATATTCTTTCCAACGACCAACCTCTCGTATCGACTTATTAGCTTTAATCTCACCGATTGGTTAATAATCTAGTAATTGAATTAATTGTTTTACATGAAAAAACAACACCTTGAAATCTTAGTAAGTGAAATCAACATATTGGATGATTGCTTGTGAAAATAGGCTGTTGAGAAGTTTCCTGTTTAGGAATACTTATTATCTGGCCCAATATAGCGCTTAAAGGACATCTCTGCAAATACGGTCAAAATACCGGCATCTCTTATAACGTTATGATTTGTTTATGTTTAGTCAATTAATTATATACACTTTTTATTGACCAATCGATGAGTTTAATGATATCTTTTCGAATCTTTTTTTCTAAAAGAAATTCTCCATTTTCTAAGTGATGGCACCATTCTGATAATACTTCCCTGAATGAAATAATTTCAGGACGATTTCTCAATGAAATTACTTCTCTTAAATTTTTAGGTGCTGGCAAATAAACAACTTCGTTGGTTAGGTTCGTCTTAACGTAATAATACAAGTCTTCTATCAACTTATAATCTCTATTATTTGAAACCGTTATATTGCTACTAGAAATACCAGTGGTGAATGAAGACCTAGTAATTGTAGTTTCAAACAAACATTGGTTCAAGTTCCACCAAGTTTCTTGCAAATCATAAAGAAAAGAAAATGCAGCATTACTTTCAAAGTCAGATGAAAATTCGTCGTGAATGAAAAGGTAGTCTAAAGCATTATCAAATGATTTTCTTAAATCATTTTTATCGTAACGCCCCCAATTATATTCAGGAAATGGATGATTAAAACTTAAGTTTTCAGGTAAATAAGGGTTTGAGCGACGTTTGTAAGGATTCGATTTGATATAATATTGATACGGGCTTTTCCGAATATGTAGAGAAATGAATTTTTCAGAATACGATGAAAGCAGGTTATATGCGATATCTTTAACATGCTGGCAAATGTCTTCTGTATTCTCACATATTTGATTTTTTTCTACATAAATGTTGCAAAAGTTTTCTCTTCCAATTTTTTCATAGTTACTCACCGATTGGTTAATAATCTAGTAATTGAATTAATTGTTTTACATGAAAAAACAAAACCTTGAAATCTTAGTAAGTGAAATCAACATATTGGATGATTGCTTGTGAAAATAGGCTGTTGAGAAGTTTCCTGTTTAGGAATACTTATTATCTGGCCCAATATAGCGCTTAAAGGACATCTCTGCAAATACGGTCAAAATACCGGCATCTCTTATAACGTTATGATTTGTTTATGTTTAGTCAATTAATTATATACACTTTTTATTGACCAATCGATGAGTAGTTATCATTAATCATTAAGGCATTTGGTTTTACAATTCCTTCGTTTACAAAAGACGATAAGTCAAATGCTGAAAAATCTGAGTCGATAGATTCATAAAGACTTAGAAGCAATAAAGTTTTACTTCTATAATAATTTCTTTCAAGTGTTTTTGTAGGATCGATAGGGACAGCGCCTAATGTCTCACATTTATTGGTAATCCAGCCTTCCATTATAGCCAGTCTTTCAAAACTATTCTTGTATATTTGGTCCAAATAAATTTTATTAAAAAATCCTTTATTTGGTTTAGCTTTTTGATGCTTCATTCTATCAATATTAGTTTTAAGCCGAACAGTGTTAATAAGTTAAGTCTGCTTGAGTGAAGCGAAAGCGAACAACGCATTGCTCGAATCGTCTGATTTCTTTGCACTCAAGCAGACTTACTACGCAAGTGCAAGGGCTGCCAACCGCTCAGCAGCAGGTTTTTTCAGTAACGTGGTCAGAAATCGGGTGGCCGCTACCGTGTTCTCCGCCGCCTCAGCAGTCATCCCCTCACATAGTTCAAAGGATGTTCCAGCTATCTCCAGCATGTAAACAGGCGGAGTCTTCCCATACAACTGTGAACACAGGGCCAGCACCGATCCCGGCGACATGGCATGAGTGGTAAAAGAGACAGAGGGGTCGGGTTCCAGGCGGGAAAATCGAAAACCATCAACCGGATTGCGGGTGGCATCGGCAAAGATAATAATGTCGTGCTCGGTGAGGAGCAGGGCATCCTCCGCGTTGAGCTGATAATTGCTGTCCGTGGTCACGCCGGGCAGGGCGGCGGCCCTGATTTTCTCAGCCAGCGCCACCCCGGCCCCGTCATCTTCCCGGCCCGGATTCCCAAAACCGTAGACAAGTACAGAAGGGCTCACATACCCTTCCTTTGCTGATTAATCACAGCTCCGGCGGCATCGTAGAGGGTGACCTCCAGCGGCATCTGGCCCATAGCATGAGTTGCGCAGCTCAGGCAGGGGTCATAGGCGCGGATGGCCACTTCAACAGCGTTCATCATCGGTTCGGTGATTTCCGCCTTGCCGGTCATCTGGGCCACAGCAGCTGCATTGACGGCCTGATTCATGGGCTCGTTATTATTGGTGGTCGAGACAATGAGATTGCACATGGTGATCAGATCCTGCTCATCCACCTGATAATGGTGGAACAGGGTTCCTCTCGGAGCCTCAAGCAGCCCGATCCCTTCACCGCAACGTTCTCCCTTGGTGACCAGATCGGTTTTTTGGAGATCCGGGTCCAGAAGCAGCTCTTTCATCATCTCCGCTGCATGCAGGGTCTCAATCAAGCGTGCCCAGTGATAATGCATGCTCATATTATTGGGTTTACCCTTGGTGTAGGCCCTAAACCGCTCAAACTCCTGCTGCGCCCGAGGTGTGGGAATGAAATCGCAGACATTGAGCCGAGCCAGCGGACCGACGCGGTACCAGCCATTTTCTTTGCCAATCTCCCTGATATAAGGGAATTTCATATAGCTCCAGGAACGGACTTCTTCGGCCACCACATCAAGGTAATCCCGGCTGTCCACATCATTGACTATACGTTTCCCCTGCGCATCAACGGCACGAATGACCCCGTGGTAGAGATCCAAGGCCCCGTCAGGGCGGACAAGGGAAAGATGGTTGGAGGGGAAGGTGGCAAAGGTATCGAGGAATTCCTTGTGGCTGCCGTGATAATCATTCAGCAGGGCAAGGGCCGATTCCGACCACTCAATCATCTTATCAACGGAGAGATCTGGATTGCCGTTAATGCCGTGGAGAAAGGCATCCCGTTCCTCAAGGCTGAGATTCTTATTGATGCCGCCGGGAATAGCCCCGGTACCGTGAATCTTTTTGCCAGCGGTGGCCGCGATGATCTCTTGACCGTACTTGCGCATGAGCACGGCCTGTTTAGCCAGCTCGGTATGCTCAAGGATAACGCCGATGACGTTTCTTCGTTCCGGATCCGCATCGAGACCAAAGAGCAGGTCAGGCGAGGCCAGGTGGAAAAAATGGAGGACATGGGACTGAAAGATCTGGCCGTAATGCATAAGGCGACGCATCTTCTCGGCAACCGGGGTCAGGCCGTTGCCGTCTCCAGCCCCGACAAGCATATCCATGGCCTTGGCCGCAGCCAGATGATGGCTGACCGGACAGATCCCGCAAAGTCGTTGGACCAGGACAGGGGCCTCCCAAAAGGGTCTGCCGCAGACAAAGCGTTCAAAACCGCGAAACTCGACAATATGGAGTCTGCTTTCTGTTACCTGATAGTTATCGTCCAGATGGATGGTTACTTTGCCGTGCCCTTCAACCCGGGTGACCGGTTCAATGGTGATTTTTTGTGCCATAATGTGTATCAGCTCCGGTGTCTGTTGCGCTTAATCGAATTTGATGACTTCATAGGGGAGTTCCGCTTCCTGACCAGTTACCAGGGCAACTAATGCCCCGTAGATCAGGTCGGCTCTGGGCGGGCAGCCGGGAAGAAAAAAATCCATCTTCACGATCTCATGACAGGGATAGACCTTGTCCAGTAACATAGGAAGTTCCTTATCATTGGGTAAAATCCTTTCCGGGTTTGCCGAGGCAGTGGATGGGCTGTTCAGGTAAGCCTCTTCCAGGCATTCCTGAATGGGGATATTATTGCGCATGGCAGGAAGCCCGCCCATGATGGCGCACTCACCCACGGCTACCAAAATTCGGCAACGTTTACGGAACTCAAGCAGGGTGTGGATATGCTCATCATTGCAACATCCGCCTTCAATAAGAGCGATATCGCAGTCCTGTTGAAAGGTCTTGATATCGTTGATCGGGCTTTTGTCCCAGCGGACCAACTCGACAAGGTCAAGGATGCGTTCGTCTATGTCAAGAAAGGACATGTGACAGCCGAAACAACCGGCCAATGAAGCGGTGGCGATAACCGGTTTACTCATGATTTTTCCTCTCCTGTTGTGTTCTCTCCAGACGAGCAGGTCGTATCCGGACTGATCGAACCGATAGGCCTGTGATCGTATTTCCGCTTTCCAAAAGGGGTGTCAAAGCCTTTTCCCTTGTGGATGATTGCCCCCACCGGGCAGATCTCCATAGCCTGTCGGGCCAGTTCATCGGAGATGGTCTCAATGAGCTCGGGATCCATAGTGATCCTGCTCTTGTCCCCCCGGTTGCTGAAGACAAAGATCGGCTTGCCCTCATCGGTGCGGATGGACAGCACGCAGCGCCTGCAAAGGATACACCGATTGCCGTCCAAAAGGAGCTTAGAAGAATCAGCATTGACCTCTCGGGGGGCAAAGGCATAGTGGAATCGGGGAGCGAGCATCTGGTATCGGTAGGCAAGGGCCTGGAGATCGCAGCTCCCGCTTTTTTCACAGGCAGGGCAAAAGTGATTGCCTTCGACAAAGAGCAACTCGACAATGGTTTTGCGCAGGTCATTGAGTTCCGGGGTGTCGTTTTCGACAACAAGGCCCTGGCTGACCGGGGTGGTGCAGGCAGCCGTTGTTCGCCCATTGGCCTTAACCGTGCAGATGCGGCAGGTGCCTGGAGCAAGATCATGCTTTAGGCCGTTCTCTTTATCTGCATGCAGGGCGCAGAGGGTGGGGATATAGATCCCGTTTTTCTGAGCGGCCTGCACGATGGTCTGTCCTTTTTCCGCCTGGATTTCCTGTCCGTCAATGGTCAGGCTCAGAAAGTCGGTCTGGGGATTGTTCATATCTTCGTTCATACCTGCTCCTTCTTGACAACAGATGCCCTGCCCACAGCAAGGTTGGAAGCCTGGACAGATGCCTCCAAGTCAAAGGCCCGGATGCTGGTCTGTTCAGGGATCAGCGCATCATAGAGATGGGGGAAATTATCGAGAGTATTGAGGATAGGATTGGGTGCAGTATGGCCCAGTCCGCATTTGGTGGTTTTTTGCATGACAGCACTGAGTTGGCGCATGGAGGTCAGATCCTCCCGTGTCCCTTTGCCCTGCATAATACGTCTGAGGGTATTGCGCAACATCCAGGTTCCTGTCCGGCAGGGGACACAGGAGCCGCAGGATTCTTCAGTGAAAAAGGCCATAAAATTATCAATAATCGTCAGCAGGTCATGTTGGGCACCGATGATCAGGATCGCCCCGGCAGAGGGGCAGCCCTCAAAGCTGATGGCGGTTTCTTTGGCAGCGGCATTGAGACAGCGGCCTGAAGGACCGCCCACCTGGACCGCCTGCGGGTCGCGGGCTCCGGCCAGGGTTAGCAGCTCACCCAGGGTTATGCCGAACTCAACCTCATACACACCGGGCCGGTCGCAATCACCGGAAATGGACAGAACCTTGGTGCCTGTTGATTCCTCAGTGCCTAGGCTGCGGAACCATGCCGCCCCCTTGTCGATGATCTGCACGGTTGCGGCAAGGGTCTCCACATTGTCAATCACCGTGGGCATGGTATGAAAGCCGCTTTGGGCCGGAAAGGGGGGCCGGTTCCTTGGTTCGCCCCTCCTCCCCTCAGCTGACTCCAACAGGGCTGATTCCTCGCCGCAGACATAAGAGCCAGCACCCAGCTGCACCCGGATGTCGAAATCAAACCCTGAGGTACCGGACGTACCGGCAATGTTTTTACCCAGCAGGTTTTCCAAACGCATCTGCTCCAGCACCTGTTCAAGATAGTCCTTGAGATAGGCATATTCTCCGCGCAGATAGAGGGTACCTGTTGCTGCCTTGATCGCGTAGGCGCAGACCGCCATTCCTTCAAAAAGGAGCTGGGCCCGTTCAGTGAGCAGCACTCGATCCTTAAAGGTGCCTGGCTCGCCTTCATCGGCATTGGCCACCACACAGCGTTCAGGTCCTTCAGCTTTGGCGCAGAGTTCCCATTTCATCCCGGTGGGAAAACCAGCCCCGCCGCGTCCCCGTAGTTTGGAGGCCTTGATCTCGGCAAGGACTTCCTCCGGGGATTGCGCTACACATTTTCGTAGAGCGGCCCCGGCCTGATACGGACCAAAGCAGACCGGGCCGCTTTTTTGGATATTATTACGGACCATCGAGCCGATAGGCGGGAGGCTGTTGTTCCCGTCCCCGTATCCGGTGTCCGTGATCATATCCTGGATATCTTGGATAGGCATGTCCTTTTGCATGGCCTTGACCAAGATCCTGGCCTTTTCCGGGGTGAGATGGGTAAAAACGGTGCCGTTGATCAGGGCGGCAACCTCCTGGTCCCCCATGCCCATATCCGCTGTGGAGAAGAGGCCGATACAACCGTCCGCTGTCACCGAACCAAAGGTGCAGCCCGTTGCTTCGGCAAAGGCGGCGGCGACCTCATCATATCCCTGCATGATGGATACCGGGCCGTTGTTGAGATAGACTGTGTACTTCCCGCGAGGTTCCTGCGAGAGGAGGTGATAAAAAGAAACGGTCTGTTGGATATCCCCCCAAGATAGGCCCAGCTCCTGAGCAAGCAGCCGGGTAGCGGCATCGCTGACATAGCGTTCCTGCTCCTGTACGGCAAGGAGCATGTCAAGCAGCCGGGTCGGATCGTTATCATATTTTGCGGCAATGGCACCAATGGCGGCAATATGGTCGGACATAGGTTCTCCTGTTGAAGAATGGCTCAAAAAGTCATCATAGTGTACCATGATTTTTTTTCCTTGCAGCAAGAAATGAAAGGATATGCGATTCCGTTTTTTTGGGCGCGGAGCACCGGAATTACCTGAAGAACGGATGGGCGTGGCCATAGGTAACCGCATTTTATTCCAGCCGCTTATTTTTTTCCGCCCGCTCCTTTGTTTTTGATAGCACCTCAGGCACAGAGTCTTTTCCCAGGAGATCAATGATCCAGCCTAGGCCAAAGGGGATCTTGCCTGGATCCGTGTATACATGATAAAGCACCAACGAACGTTTGGTATCCAGTTCTTCAATACGCCAAAACCCGTTGGTATCTCTAATGGTCTCTTCCGGTTTCAGGCTCGGCCATTTTTCGAGCTGCCATTGAATCAGCGAGGTTTGGTCGTCAGGTTCTGAAGCCTTCATTCTGACCCGGTACTTTTTGATTTTACCCAGGGGGAGAGAAAAGGTGTAATTGAGCAGGGCTGTGGTATCCTCCTGTTGGAGGATATCAACGCGGCTGACATTGGGCATAAAATCGGGGTAGCTTGCATAATCTAACGCAATGTTCTGAATGATTTTGCGATTGGCCTCCATGATGGCTACGGCCTCAAAAATTTTTCCGGGTTTGCCCTTGGTGGAGCGCTCTCGGACAAGTACCTTTTTTTTCTGTACAGTCTGTTGTTCCTGTGCATTCAGGCTGATTGCGGAGGTTCTTTTTTTTAAATTTGGCTTTGGAGAACCGGACTGGGGAGAACCAGCCTGGGCAGTTACCTGGAAGAAGAGCAATGCACAGCAGAAGGCCAAGAAGAGGATGTTCTGTCTCTGTCGCTGACGAAGAAGAGAGCTCATATTTTTTTCTCCAGTCGCATGTTCCCCTGCTTCATAGCGCTGTCCCCCGGTTATTCACTTTCACTTGTCTTTTTACGAAACTTTGTCGTGATGTTCTTGCCGTTGGAAAAAGAGTAATTTTTTTTAGGAAGGTGTTTTTCTATATCACTGAGTTGCATTTCAAGGGCCTGCACTGACAGGAGGATCTCCCAAAAAGAGAGCATAAGGGAAAGCATCAGCAAGATAAGGCTGGTGCTGAAGATCAGCTTGCCCCAAAACAGACTCCCTGTAAAGAGGGTGAACAGACAGAGCACACAAAGAAAAAAGCTGGCCACCCCGCAGGCCTGCATATTTCTGATCAGGTACACCCGTTTGCGCAGAGTTCCAATCTGCCCGACGATAATATCGGTGGGGGTTTGCGAATATTGGGCATGCAAGGAGCGAATGCGTTCGCTGATTGTCTTGAAACGGTTGGTGTAGGCCACCAGCAGGAGAGAGATGGCCGGGAAAAGCAGGGCTGGTGACGTAAGTGTAAGATCCATTGACCTGCCTGTTAGATGATTTTATTCGATATGCTTTTGGGTATATGGTACATGCCGTTATTGCTCCCCGTTCCGTTGAAGAAGCTGGTGATCTGGCTCGGGAAGCAGTACCGGTTCATGGTTTTTGTTATCCCTGAATAGCGTATCCGCCGTCCACCACCACAGCCTGTCCGTGGATCATGGCGGCTGATCCGCTGCACAGAAACAGGGCAAGGTCGGCTACATCTTCCGGGGTGGTCAGGCGTCCAAGCGGGGTCATTTCAAGCGAGCGTCCGATGATTTCGTCCCGATTGGGGAATTTTTTCAGGGCATCAGTATCAACTACACCGGCGCTGATGGTGTTGACAGTAATGCCCTTGGGGCCCAGCTCCACCGCAAGATGACGGACCAGAGATTCTAAGGCTGCCTTGGAGGCACCAACCACAGTATAGTTGGGCACAGCACGAACCGCACCAAGGCTGGAAACACCCAGGATTCTTCCACCATTTTCCATCATCGGCACAGCATGTTGGGTCAGGGTGAGCATAGCCCGAGCATTGATGTCCATAGCCCAGTCCCAATGGCGTTGGGTCAGTTCCATAGCCGGTTTTAGTACGCCAGAGGCTGCATTGGAAACCAGGATATCCATGCTTGTATACTTGCTTCGGATTTCGTCAAACATCCTCTGCACGTCCTCTTCCTTAGCAACATTGGCCTTAATTGCAAGACAGCTTACCCCATGTTTTTCAATGGCGGTAACTGTTTCTTCTGCATCACGGCGGTGCCGGACATAATTCACCACGATATTGACGCCGTGCTCTGCCAGGCGTACAGCAATCGCCCGTCCGATCCCACGGGAGCCTCCGGTGATGAGAGCTGTTTTTCCCTGCAAGTGAAACATCTACTTCCCCTCCTGTGCAAAAAAGAAATGGTTCAGCACCGGTACCTGTTTGTTTCTCCGATTTTTGTTCATTCCGTCGGAGTAAACCGGAAGTCGGTTCAGGTCAGAACAGGCCGTGCTGATTGTTATCATAAATTATTTACAAGTGAATGTACCTTGCTGTGGTTCTCTTTGCAAGAGTAATGGTTGTGTTCACTTGTGGTTGATTTTTCATAGTAACCTGTCAATGCTCATAAAAACCCTGCGTGCGCTACTTATAAGAAAACGAAAGGGATTAAAGCGAACAGGGTTGAGGGTGCCGGGAACCTGAAAATTATCAACCTGAAGATCGTCCAGTGTGGCCAAGGGAAAAGAAAGTTGCGCAAGAGAGGCACCTTCCATCTTGGCACGTTGGCAGGCGGCCATCAAGGGGCTGTGTTGTGGATCTACTCGCAGTATTGCATGGAATGCCCTGTCTGCTGCCACGGCATTGGTTGAGGCGGCAAGAACAGACAGAGGGTAGGGTACACCATTGATAGGGCCGCTTTTATGCATGGCGACAATGCCGTCAATAATATTGATAGAAGAGGGTAGGGCTGCCGGGATACGAATAAGACGATCAAAGAATATTTTATCTTTACATGGCGTTGATCCTCCGTAGATCATATGCCACCAAGCCTTACGTAAGCCGATAAGACAACCAAAATAATTTTTTATCGCCATAGTGAGCCGGGCCTGGACGTGGGCTTTGACCCGGGGAATATTAACAAGAAGATCGCATTCCAGAGCAGCACGGGCCAGGACCGCCTGGCTACCCCCTGCCAGTTCGGTTGGTACTCCCTGCTTGAACGAACGAATCTGGACACCGAGGTGTGTCAGCTCATCAAGCAGGTTGAGATTTTTGAGAACTGAGACCGCTGTGCCAAAGGCCGGTGAATCTCCAATGCTGACCCGAGCGCCTTGATCAATGAACCAGCGGGCCACGGTCAAGATTAAAGCTCCCTCTGTACAGGGAAGAGGACCGGCTTTGGCGCTGATGAGGTTTGGTTTTAAGAGCACTTCAGAGGAGCAAAGGTTCGTTGGCAGTTCAACCGTATTGAGGACTCGGTCAAGGGCTTGGGGAAGGTCAGGCTTGTCGTAGCTAGAGCAGGCGGTGAGGGCGACTGGGGAAAGTTTTTTCAGCATAATTTTGCAATTTTTGTCATTCAAGAGAATTTCAGAGAAGGTAGCGAAATGAGAGCTTACATATTTTTACGTGAATCAATTCCAAAATGTAAGGCAAATATCCTTGTCTTACAAGGGCTGGCAGCAGGATATAATTTTTGTTAACATACTGTACGTAAAAGATAAAATCAAGAGGAGAAGCTGGCTGTTTCACCCCGTTTATAGGAGAGGGGAAAGCTGGCTAAGTCCTTTCGCCGCCCTGTTTCGTCTTGACAGGGATTTTCATGAATTATATATTCCGAACCAATTCTCATATATTTACTGAAAAAGAATGAGTCATCGACTCTACGCACGGGCAAAACCCGGCGTCCCAAAAACAAGGAAAGGATTATCCGATGAGCAAAATTACAGGTGCAAAAGCCTTCGTAAAATGTCTGCAGGAAGAAGGGGTTGATACCATTTTCGGTTTTCCTGGCGGTGTAATCATTGACCTGTATGATGAATTAGCAAATTCTTCGATCAAGAATTTGCTTGTTCGCCATGAACAGGGAGCTGTCCACGCAGCAGACGGTTATGCCAGAGCCAGCGGAAGAACCGGTGTCGCTCTGCTAACCTCCGGCCCCGGAGCCACCAACGGTGTAACCGGTATCGCAACTGCCTATATGGACTCCATACCTCTTGTCGTGTTTACTGGTCAGGTGCCCAGGGCATTGATCGGCAATGATGCTTTCCAGGAGGTTGATATCGTCGGCATCACCCGTCCCTGTACCAAACATAATTATCTGGTCAGTAACCCTGAGGACCTTATCCCGACCATTCGGGAGGCCTTTTATCTGGCTTCTTCCGGTCGTCCTGGTCCGGTTTTGGTTGATCTGCCCAAAGATATTATCAGTTCAATGGTTGACTTCACAGAGCGGGAAGAAATCCGCATGCGAACCTACCAGCCTCATGTTGAGCCCCATCCAGGTCAAATCGGCAAGGCCTGTCAGGCCATTATGGAGGCAAAACGCCCGGTCCTTTACGTGGGTGGTGGTGTTATTCTTTCCAATTCAAGCGAAGAATTAACTGAGCTTGCGGAGAAAACTCAGATTCCGGTAACCATGACCCTGATGGGGCTGGGAGGTTTTCCCGGAACCAACCCTCTCTCGTTCGGCATGCTGGGGATGCACGGCTCCTATGCCTCTAATATGATGGTGGCCAAGAGCGATCTGCTGATTGCGGTGGGTGCCCGCTTTGATGATCGTATTACCGGTCGTCTGGATAAGTTCGCCCCTGATGCCAAGGTGATTCATATTGATATTGATCCGACCTCTATTTCAAAGAATGTTGTAGTTGATATCCCCATTGTTGCAGACTGTAAGCATGCGCTCACGGCAATGAACTCCTGGTTTGATAGTCAGAAGAAATTTGACACCAATTCCTTTGCAGAGCAGTGTCAGCCTTGGCGTAATCAGGTGAATGAGTGGAACGACAAACATCCGCTGGCCTATGTCGATGAAGGCGAGATTATTAAGCCTCAGTACGTTATTGAGACCATTGATCGCCTGACCGGGGGAGACGCTATTATCTCCACAGAGGTCGGCCAGAATCAGATGTGGTCTGCTCAGTTCTATAAATTCAATAAGCCACGCCATTTGCTCAGCTCCGGCGGACTCGGCACCATGGGCTTTGGCTTACCTGCGGCCATCGGGGCGCAAATGGCTTTCCCGGACGCCACGGTTATAGATATTGCTGGAGACGGCTCCATTCAGATGAATATTCAGGAGTTGGCCACAGCCAAGCAGTACAATACCCCTGTCAAGGTTGCTATTTTGAATAATAACTATCTCGGGATGGTTCGTCAGTGGCAGGAGCTGTTTTATGATAAGCGCTATGCCGGAACCGTTATGGAGGTCACTCCTGATTTTGTTGAGTTGGCAAAGGCCTATGGTGCTGCTGGCCTGCGCGCCAAAACCAAGAGCGAGGTTGAACCGGTCATTAAAGAAGCCCTGGCTATTAAGGATAGGGTTGTGGTTATGGACTTTGCCATTAAGCGTGAAGAGTGTGTTTTCCCTATGGTTCCGGCTGGCGGTGCCACGACGGAAATGCTGCTTGTCTGATATCAAACTAACTGCTTTCTTTCAGGGGTCTGTAGGGTCGGATATTACATTCGGTTTTATA
Organism: Candidatus Electrothrix laxa; assembly: GCA_942492895.1. GTDB lineage: Bacteria > Desulfobacterota > Desulfobulbia > Desulfobulbales > Desulfobulbaceae > Electrothrix > Electrothrix laxa. The sequence goes on along the minus strand of OW818652.1, from coordinate 1,098,551 downwards.
GGTTCCAGAAAATTTAGAACAGGATTTAACCAATGAAACATACTCTTTCCGTTTTACTCCAGAATAAACCCGGTGCGCTTTCCCGAGTTACAGGCCTTTTCAGCGGTCGGGGTTTTAATATTGAGAGCCTTTGCGTGGCCGAGACCTTTGACCCTAAAGTCTCCTGCCTGACCTTGGTGACCCGGGGCAATGAAGCCATTATTGAGCAGATCACCAAACAGCTCCATAAGTTGATTGACGTTATTAAGGTATCGGATATCAGTGAAGGAGAATATGTTGAGCGCGAAATGGTGCTCATTAGAGTCAAGGCCGAGTCGCATACACGCGCGGAAGTACTGCGTGTTATTGATATTTTTCGCGGCAAGGTCGTGGATGTCAGCCCGACTTCCTATGCAGTTGAGATTACAGGGCCGGAATCCAAGATCAAGGCGGTGATTGATCTGCTCCGCCCCATCGGTATTAAAGAGGTTATTCGGACCGGTACCATTGCTATGGCTCGTGCTCCGAAGAAATAGTCTCGCGGTGGTGCCCTGATTACAGGGGCAACAGGAAATCGCTTGTTATGAGGTATGATGCACCCTTGGGTCTGTCATACCTCTTTTTTTTGGGATTTTTTTTGATATGTCAAGTGGGGGAACTGCGGAGGAGGGGGGCTGGAGAAGTTGTGTACAAATGAAGAAGGGCGATCACAAGGATCGCCCCGTACTAAATGTTAATAAATTCAGATATCTTGATTGCTGCCCCGCGACCAGGCTTCCTGTTGCAAGGATTACCAGGTTCGCACCTCGCCTGTGTCAATGTGAACAAAATCCGAGTCAGCATAATAGCCCACACCGCCAAACCTTAGTGACACCGCACAGTCCCGAACAAGGCGAGTGCTTTGCCCGCTCAGGCGGATATCAACTGCCATTCCCTTCATATGCAGACTGCGTTTCGCGACTCCTCTACTCCTGCTGCGCAGCTTGTTGTTTGTCTCAGGGGATCGATAACCGGAAATAACCTCATAAGGACTGTTGCAGCCTATTTTCTGTTGTACTGCCCAGAGAATATCCAGCAGATTCGGATCAATGGGGTGGATATCCGACGTGCGAAAATCCTTGAAATATGTATCAATCCTCTTCAAAGCGACCGGGTCATATATCCCCGAGTTCGCATAGGTGATGCTAAGGTGTTCGTGCGTATGGGTATGATAGAATGATAGCGTTCTGGGGCTGTTTTACCCGGAGATCCGGGAAAGAGCCCATGCAGGAGCAGCCTGGGTCAACATCAGTCCAGCAACGGCCTTGGTTCCTAACAGTATAAATAATCGACGTTTCATGATTCCTTCTCCTCATGTTGCTTTATGGAGATTATTCAGGTTGCAGGATCGGAATTCGGCGTCAATCTCCTTGAAAATACCCACCCTCGGTCCACCGGTCTTTTTTCAGCAGTACCTGGCGATCGACCGAGGGCGTTTCCTTTCCTGTTGTCCTGATAGGAATCAAAGACGGGCAATGGCGACCCATTGCTGTCGTCCGTTACCAAGGGGCGGATACCCTGCTCTGGTCGGTGTGCGTTTATGCCAGTCAGTTATAGAAGCCGGTGTTTTGCCCTTTCTACCGTGCCCGTGAAATAGTTCATAATATAGCACTTGGCCTGATGCATTTCTATGCACCTTGACAACTACTCCGAGATGGGCAATGCCTTTTTGCGGCACCAGTAAATCGTTAACAGAAAAGTCCTTGTAGGTGGAACCGTTTTTTCCGAAAAACAGCACAGCGCCCGGCTTGAGCAGGTCAGTGCTTTCCACCGCATTCTTGACAAGCTGCAATTTTCCGCGTTCATGGTACCAGTGGGCAAGTGCTCGTGAGTCTCGATATTTTTCAACTGATGGAAAATCTTTTGCTGGACATCGATGTTTCAGGCCCAGCAAAACACGGTGAAAGATGCCGGAGCAGTCTGTCAGTGGGCCGGTCGCGTACAAAATTGATTCCTTTTCCAATTCCGTGACGACTTCACGTAGTGGGGTCGCAACATCACCCGTCCAACACTGTGCTGAATGAGGTGCGGAAAGGGTCTTAGGCGGAAGCGCAACAGTAGGAACGCCTACAGGAAGCGCCATAGGGTTTCCTATAGGAAATACTATAGGTGCCTCTGGAGAGAGCGCCGGTTTCGACGATACAATGAGTTTGTCAACGAGGGCAGGCTGAACAAAATCTATTTTATCAGTATTTGTTATGTCAGCATTCATCGCCTGCTGCAATGCCAGAGCAACAGAAGGTTCTCCGGCGGCAAGTGGTTCTTTGGCGGTACGTGGTTCCTTTTTTTGAAGTACGATTTCGGTTTGATGAACAGGCAGATTTTCGTACCTTGCCTGCGGGTCGCTGATTTTTTCATTGCCGCATGCCGAAAGGGCACAAGCAACAAGGAAAACACCAGTTAATGTGATCAGTCCTCTGTGTTCATACAATTCTCCTGTTGTTTTCATGATATTCCTCCCTGGTATTACAGAAAGCAGGCGGCCCGGCTATCTCTCCTGTAGAGACCCGTGGCTTTCCGACACCGCCTCACGACGGCTGTGGCTGTGTTCAAGTTTCTCAAACCGAACATTCTTGTTATCCTTGTCCGGCTTTGACCAAGAAAGCTTTGTACCCCGCTTGTTAAAAAGCAGTTTCGCTCAATTCTTGAATTGCATAAAATATGCCAGACAAGAGAATATAAAACATATATATAATATGTGGTACATTTATATTCATGTTTTTCCATAGCTATTGAGTAATACTTATTCTTTATTGTGAATCTTTATCGCAAGGCCCTTAAAGGAGAATGTTTTGATGTTTCAACATGTCTTGTGAAGTGACAGAAAAGGGCAGGAAGAGACAATAGGCGGCACCGATCATGCCTAATGAGGGGGTGTAATAAAAACATTTACTGTCTAACCGGGCGGGCAGGTTAATGCTTATTGCTCAGTGGCTGGGGTACTCGCAGAGGAACACGCAAGAGAATGAGTAGAATTAGACTTGCAAATTTATTGAGACGTTTTTAGAATATCCTTCCCCTGTGCGTGTTGCCTGCTGTCCTTTCAGGCGGTCTGAGAGGGCGGGATAAAAAAGGCGACAAGATTGAATTCAAAGGAATCGGAACTCTTATGGCACTCATAGTGCAGAAATTCGGTGGTACCTCGGTGGGGTCCACGGATAAAATAAAAAACGTGGCCGAGCGGGTACTCAGGCAGCAGAAGAAGGGGCATCAGATGGTGGTGGTGCTTTCCGCCATGTCGGGCCAGACAGATAAGCTGCTGGGGCTGGCAGCGGACATGCAAGAAATGCCTGATCCGCGTGAAATGGATATGCTGCTGTCCACGGGCGAGCAGGTAACCATTGCTCTTTTTGCTATGGCTGTGAAGACGGCTGGCAGCGATGCTATCTCCCTGCTGGGCGACCAGGTGCATATCCACACAGATGCTATGCATACCAAGGCCCGAATCAAGGAAATTGACACTGAGTTGATCCATAAGCATCTTGATGCGGGTAAAGTGGTCGTTATTGCTGGCTTTCAGGGTGTGGATGATGACGGCGATATCACCACTCTGGGGAGGGGCGGTTCAGATACCACCGCAGTGGCTCTGGCTGCCGCGCTCAAGGCGGATGCCTGCGAGATCTTCACCGATGTTGAGGGTGTGTACACCACAGACCCCAATATTTGTGCGCAGGCACGAAAAATTAACATGATAACCTATGACGAAATGCTGGAGCTTGCCAGTCTTGGTGCGAAAGTGCTGGAGATTCGTTCGGTCGGTTTGGCCAAGCGTTATAAAGTTCCTTTACATGTTCGTTCTACATTTTCAGAAAACGAAGGTACCTGGGTCGTTGAGGAGGAGAAAATTATGGAATCCATGTTGGTTTCCGGTATTACCTATAATAAGAATGAAGCTCGTATCACTATCACCAAGGTGCCGGATCAGCCGGGTGTTGCTTCAAAGATTTTTCAGCCTATTTCCGATGCAGGCATTCTGGTAGATATGATTATTCAGAATACCAGGGAAGGGGAGCTGACCGACATGACCTTTACGGTGATGCGGACTGATTACGCCCGAACTATGGAAATGGTACAAAAGATCGCAGAGGAGATCGGGGCTGAGTCCGTGACCGGCGATGAGTCCATTGTCAAGGTCTCCATCGTGGGTGTGGGGATGCGTAATCACTCGGGTATCGCCTCTACTATGTTTCGGATAATGTCCGGCGAGGGCATTAATATTATGATGATCTCTACCTCGGAAATTAAGGTCTCCTGCGTGATTGCCGAGAAGTACACTGAACTGGCGGTCCGGGCACTGCATTCTGCTTTTGATTTGGACAAGGAAAACCCGCCCCGTGCAGAGCAGCAGTAAGAGCGTGTAGCAAACCTTCCCTAACCTTTTGTCTGTTTTTTAACTGTTACCCTGGCTGAGCATGAGGATTTTTTGGCAAATCCTCATGCTTGGCCGTATAACCTGATTATATCTTTAGTGTTTATCTTGCGAAACTGTTTTTTCGCTACAGGGCTCGCACTCTTCGGTCCCATTTCATATTATCTTTTGTCGAATCAGGGCAGTTAAACCTGTTATGATCGACACAAAGACAACATCAACCTGCTGTTTCTGAAGCAAATATCTTTTTCTCTGAAATACTTTTTGGGTTTTCTCGGCTCGTGCTACATTAAGCATCGCTAAGAGTTCGGTAATGGAAAGATGTGTACAGATTTGTGTTTAAGAATGCATTTTTGTCAAAAAAACTAACTTTTTACATACCACATTGTCGTACTTCCTTGCCCAACTCTTTGAAGTTCAGGGGAAAAACGACCCTACCTCCTGTTTTTATTAGAGGTTTATTTTTTTTCCCTCATCTGTTACGATGCGCCCGTTTATTCATTGAGTGACGATCCCTCCCCATAAAAAGTAACATTTCCAAATGTACGGATCCGAAATGCCGGAAAGGAGATACTTTGAAAAAATACGACATTCAAAAGGACCTGCACATTGAGGTCGAAAAGTTAGGCGCCAAGGATATGGAGCTATGCATGCAATGCGGTATATGTGCCGCATCCTGCCCCCTGTCTGACGGCACAAATTCTTTTCCCAGAAAAATATATCGCTATCTCCAGCTTGGCCTGAAAGACAAGTTGCTTTCCTCACCTGAGCCGTGGCTATGCTACTATTGCGGCGAATGTAATATAGATTGTCCGCGCGGTGCAGAACCTGCTGAGACCATGATGGCAGTCCGGCGCTGGATGATTACCCAGTTTGACTGGACCGGCCTTGCCGGAAAATTTTACGCCTCGAATAAATGGCAGATCGGCGGCTTCCTTGCAGTGGTATTTAGTGTTATTTTTATCTTTCTGCTCGCTCACGGCCCGGTTGTGACCGACCGAGTGGCCCTGAACACCTTTGCACCTGTGCATTGGGTGCATATCGCTGACATGATTCTGGTCTCGACGCTTGCTCTGCTGCTCTTCTCAAACGGGTTTCGCATGTATTCAAGCATCATGCAAGGCAGTAAATTTTCTTTTTGGCAGCATGCACAACAGGTCCCGGTTTTTTTGGTCCACTATTTCACCCAGAAAAAATGGCGAAAATGTGAGTCAAACTCAAAGCCCCGCCTGAAACCCATGAACAGCTGGTTGCGACATCTTTTCTTGTTTTCCGGCTATGTGATCATGGAAATCCTCGTAATCGGTTACCTTGATGTTTTCCAGACAGATATAGTACATCCATTCTGGCACCCTACCCGTATTTTTGGCTATTATGCAGCAGTTGCCTTGCTGCTTGTTTCCGGTAACATCCTGTACAGCCGGTGGTATGTCAAAGAAGAAAAGAAGCATCGATACTCGGATTTTACTGATATCTTCTTTCTGATTCTGCTCTTCATTATCGCATCAACCGGGCTCATGGTTCATTTTTTTCGCCTTGCCGGTTGGCCGATCGCCACGTATAGCATTTATGTTATCCATGTGGCGATCTGTATCGGCATGCTCTGTATCATGCTTCCGTACGGGAAACTCTCCCATCTTTTTTATAGACCATTGGCGATCTTTTTAACCGCGATCAAAAAAAAGGCAAGTCAGGAATCCGACATCACTGCCGACTCCCTGCAGGAAGATATTGACGAGACCTTTATGTCCTGCATGCAATGTGGAACCTGCACCACAGTTTGTCCCATCAATAATGTTTCCTCATATAATCCGAGACAGATATTACGGGCTGTGTCTACCGATTCCGCAACCATAGAAGATGTGGATCTCAACGCCTGGAACTGCATGACCTGCAATTCCTGTGTTACAACGTGTCCAAGGGGGATTGATGTGGTTGATATGACCAGGGCAATTCGGGGGAAAAATATTCGTTCCGGCCAGACTCCGGGCTACCTGATGCCGCCTTTACGTAGCCTGAACGAACAAAAAAATCCTTGGCAGGGTAACGCGACAAAACGGTCTGTATGGGCAGGGAATGATGCCCTCCCCGCCTTTACAGAAGAAACAGAATACTGTCTCTTTACCTGCTGTACAACTACATATGATGACACGCCAAAACAGGGCCATAAAAAAGCAGGGCAGGCTTTGAACCGATTATTGAAAACCGCTGAAGTTTCCGCAGGGACTTTGGGTAACCTGGAAAGCTGCTGCGGCGATCTGGCTCACCGAACCGGCGATACAGTAACTTTTAATACGCTTGCTGAGAAAAATATAAGCATGTTCAGCGAGGCCGGTGTGCAGAAGGTATTAACCACATCCCCTCATTGTCTCACCGCATTCACCAAATATTATGCTGATCTGGATATTACAGCGGAACATTATACTGAATTGCTCTGGCGTTTAATAGAGGAAGGTGCCCTTCAACCGGTCAAAGAACTGCGCCGGACCGTCACCTATCATGACCCCTGTTATCTCGGGCGCTATAACGGCATCTATGATGCACCGCGCCGGATACTCGACAGCTTGCCAGGTGTACAACAGGTTGAGATGCTGCATAATCGGCAACAGAGTCTCTGTTGCGGAGGCGGGGGCGGGGGAGCCTTTAAGTTGCAGCCCGGTGAGAATCTCGGCACGATACGAGTACATGAGGCGATTGATATAGGTGCTGAAATTATTGCTGTTGCCTGTCCCTATTGCCTCAAGATGCTGAACCAGGCTGTTAAGGAGCTGGGCTATGAGAAAAAGATTGCGGTCTGCGATCTTGCTGAGCTGGTTGAGCAGTCCTTAGATCAGGCAGGAAACTAACATATACGAAACTAACATATACATTTGAGATGAGTGTGGTAGGGGCGGACCTGCGTGTCCGTCCTTCATGCCGCCATCCAGAAATGAAAGGGCAGACACATAGGTCTGCCCCTACATCCTTTATCAATATATTTTGTCAATAATTTTACCGGCAGGAAAAACCCTGCGGGAAAAACGAGCTGTGATCAGGAGAAACCGACATGTCTAAGCGCATTGGATTTTATATTTGTCACTGCGGAATCAATATTGCCTATAAGGTGCGCGTTGAAGAGGTGGCTCAGTACGCAGCCACCCTTCCCGGCGTGGTCGTGGCACGCGATTACCTCTTTATGTGCTCTGATCCGGGCCAGGAACTTGTTGAAAACGACATCAAGGAACATAACCTCGACTGTGTTGTTGTCGCCTCCTGCTCTCCCCGGATGCATGAAAAGACCTTTCGCTCCGTCTGCCAGCGAGCCGGGCTGAACCCCTTTAAGGCCTTTCACATGGTCTGTGTCCGTGAGCATGTCTCTTGGGTCACGGAAACAGAAGACGAGGCCACGGAAAAGGCTAAGGTCGTGGTCAGAGCTGGTATCACCCGAGTACCCAAGCAGAAGCCGCTTACTCCGGGGAAATTTTCCGTCAACACCAATACCTTGGTTGTGGGAGGAGGTATTGCTGGAATGCAGGCCTCCCTGGATATCGCCAAGGCTGGTTTTAAGGTCTATCTGGTGGAAAAAGGGTCTACTGTGGGTAACCATATGCTCCAGTACGATAAGACCTTCCCCACCCTGGACTGCGCCGCCTGTATCGGCACCCCGAAAATGGTTGCTGTGGGCCAGCATCCCAATATCGAACTGATCACCCATGCCAAGGTGAAAGAGGTTAACGGTTTTGTCGGCAACTTCAAAGTCAAAGTCGATAAAAAGCCCCGATACGTGCAGGAGGGGCTCTGCACTGGCTGCGGCGACTGCGCCAAGGTCTGTCCGATTACCCGGCCCAATGAGTGGGATGTGGGCATCGCCGATCGCAAGGCCATTTATCGTTCCTTTCCCCAGGCCGTCCCTATCACCTATATCATTGACAAGAAAGGCACGGCCCCTTGTAAGGCCACCTGTCCGGCCCATGTCAGCATTCAGGGATTTATCGCCCTGATGGAGCTGGGGAAATATAAAGAGGCAGTGCGTCTTTTTAAGAAAGATCATCCCTTTCCTGCCATTTGCGGGCGGGTCTGTCATCATCCCTGTGAAGGTGCCTGTACACGCGGGGATATAGAACACCCTATGGCTATCCAACATCTCCATCGCTACCTTGCTGATTTTGATTTGGATTCAGACGATCCTTACCTGCCTGAAATTGAAAAGAAACGGGAAGAAAAAGTGGCAGTGATCGGTTCCGGTCCAGCCGGGCTGACAGCGGCCTATTATCTGGCTCAGAAAGGGTATCAGGTCACAATTTTTGAAAAACTGCCGGTCAAGGGTGGCATGATGGCAGTGGGGATTCCAGAATACCGCCTGCCCCAGGATATCCTGGCCAAGGAAATTGGCGTCATTGAAAAGCTGGGCGTTGAAATCAAAACAAATACTGCCTTTGGCAGAGATATCACTGCTGAGGGTTTACGCAAAGATGGATATAAGGCCCTGTTCATTGGCACCGGCCTGCACGGCAGCCGGAGCTTGGCTGTGCCGGGTGAAAACATGCAGGGCATTCTGCCGGGTGTGGCCTTTCTCCGTAATGTGGCCTTGGGTAAGGACGTAGCTGTCGGCAAGGAGGTCGTGGTTATCGGCGGCGGTAATGTGGCTGTTGATGTGGCTCTGACCGCAAAACGGGTGGGTGCTGAGAAAGTCACTATGGTCTGCCTGGAAAAACGCGACGAGATGCCAGCCTGGGATTATGAAGTGGAAGAGGCCTTGGAAGAAAAGGTGGAAGTTCTCAATTCCCAAGGACCAAAGCGCTTTGTCGGAGAGGAAAATATCTGCTCCGCTGTCGAGTTTAAACGCTGTACAGCTGTCTTTGATGAAAACGGTGCCTTTAATCCGCAGTACGATGAAGCCGAACTGACTACTCTGAACGCGGATACTGTGATTGTGGCTATCGGCCAGAGTGCTGAGCTGGACGATTTTTCCGACGATCAGAACGTTGCCGTCACTGACAGGGGCGGCCTGGATGTTGATCCGCTGACCTTCCAATCGCCGAGAAGCTGGATTTTCGCCGGAGGAGATGCGGTCTACGGTCCGCGTTCCGTGGTTGAGGCCATTGAATCCGGCAAGCAGGCAGCGGAGAGCATTGACCGCTTTATCAATGGTAAATCCCTTGAAGAGGGTCGGGAAAAAAATTGGGATTATGTTAAACCTGAGGATCTGACCAAGACCCAACCAACAAAGCGGGAACGCCCGGCCCGCCTGCCCCTGAAGGAGCGGAACGGTAATTTCCGGGAAATCATCGGTTCACTCACTGAGGAGCAGGTACAGCGGGAGGCCAGACGCTGTCTTGAATGCGCTGTTTGTTCGGAATGCTACCAATGTGTGGACGCCTGCATGCCTAATGCCATTGACCATGAGATGCAGCCGGAAACTCTGGATCTTGAGGTAGGTTCCATTGTCGTGGCTACAGGTTTTGATCTTATGGATCCCACCCCCATGACCCAGTATGGTTATGGCAGGCATCGCAACGTGTTCACCAGTTTTGAGTTTGAACGCCTGAGTAACGCAACCGGCCCGACCTCCGGTAAGCTGCTCATTCGGGATGATAATAATGAGTTCACTAAGGTCCCCAAGAGTGTGGCCATCCTGCACTGTATCGGCAGTCGCGATAATAATCACCACGAGTACTGTTCCAGAGTTTGCTGTATGTACGCCCTGAAATTTGCCCATCTGCTCAAAGATAAATGCGGTCATGATACGGAGATTTACAATTTCTATATTGATATGCGCTGCTTCGGCAAGGGCTATGAGGAGTTCTACAAAAAGGTCCAGGCCGAAGGGGTGCGCATGATCCGGGGTAAGGCAGGTCAGATTACTGAACTGGAAGACAAGACCTTGGTTGTTCGGGCCGAGGACACCTTGGCCGGTAGAATGGTTGAGGTGAATGTGGAGATGGCTATTCTCTGTATGGCTATGGAGCCGCGTGTGGATTCCTTGGACGTTGCCCGCACCTTTGGCATCGCCACTGGTGCAACCGGTTTCTTTCAGGAAGAGCATCCGAAAATGGAGCCTGTTTCCACGGCATCCAGCGGCGTTTTTCTGGCCGGAACCTGTCAGGGGCCCAAGGATATTGCAGATACGGTGGCCCAGGCCAAGGGTGCTGCGGCTGAATGTTTGGCCCTGAGTTCTTCAGGCACGGTTGAGATCTCACCCATGGTTTCAGGGATTGACCCGGATGTCTGCATCGGTTGTCAGGCTTGTATCGGTTTATGCGCCTACGGAGCCATTGAGTATAACCCCTATAAGGGTGTTAGTGAAGTCAACGAGGCGGTCTGTAAGGGGTGTGGCAGTTGCGCAGGCCATTGCCCGAGTGGTGCTGCTAAGATCAAGCATTTCACGGACAAGCAGATCTTTGCTGAGATTGACGGGATATTGCAGTAGCGCCGGGGTGGCTCTGTAGGGGCGAACCCCTGTGTTCGCCCTGAACGTCGGAGCGTTGTATAAACGGGCAGGCACAGGGACCTGCCCCTACAGTCCCGTACTGAATTATCGATGAAAAAATCTATTTCATACGCCATGCCAAAGTCGAGCTGGAAGGACACCTGAAAAGGGCCGTTCATTTCAAAAAGAATTTATAAATATAGTTAAATCTTGACCACTCCCAAATCAGAACCGGAGGAACCCCAATGAGTGAGTTTGAACCGAAAATCGTCGCCTTTTTCTGTAATTGGTGTACGTTTACCGCCGCCGATCTGGCCGGTACGTCCCGGATGGCCTATCCACCTAATATTAAAATCGTTCGCGTGATGTGCAGCGGCATGGTGGATCCCAAATATGTCATCAAGGCCTTTCTGAACGGCGCGGACGGCGTCTTGATCGGCGGTTGCTGGCCCGGTGACTGCCACTACATCAACGGCAACCTGAAGGCCAGAAGGAGGGTCGCTCACCTGACCGAGATTCTCAAACAGTACGGCATCGGCGATGATCGTTTCTGGCTACGTTGGATTGCTGCCAGTGAGGGTATCATGCTCCAGGAAGTGGCCAAGGAAATGACGGAAAAAATCAAGGCCCTCGGGCCGAGCCCTATCAAGATTGAACAGGAAGCGGCCTGAACCGACGGAGAGTGCAAATGTCCAACTTCACGACAGTATCCTATAAGAAAGATGAATTGAACAAGGAGCTGGCCAAGCTCTTCACCGCCCTGCTGGAACAAAAGACCGTGGACGGAATTATGGTTCCCTGTCGCCAGCCTTCGGGCACGGTCATGCAGACCCTGATCACCGACCCGGCCAAGACCGATAAGGTTGATCCCTTTGCTCCGGTTGTGCCGGTGAGTTCGGCAAAGCTCGCTTCTTCTCTGACTGCAAAGCCATCCGGGAAAAAGATCGCTTTGGTGATGCGTTCTTGCGAAATACGAGCACTGATTGAGTTGGTTAAGCTGAATCAGGCCAATTTGGACGACACCCTGCTCATTGCCCAGGACTGCTTTGGTAGGTTTGAAAATAATGATTTTAATGCCTTGCAGGACAAGCTTACAGCGGAATCCTTTATCCAGGCAGCTCAGGGTGGAACTACTGCAACTGACGGTAAAGATGTGACCGAGGCCTGCTCTGTTTGTGAGCATCCAGTATCAGCCAATGCGGATATTCGCCTTTGCCTGATCGGAGCTGACGCTGGAACCTTTGTGGTTGAGGGCGTGAGCGAGAAAGGAGAAAAAGCGGTCAGCGATATGGGCCTGTCCGGCAGCGACGGAGAGGGCAAACGAGCCGATGCCGTGAAAACCTTGGTTGCGGCCCGTCAAGAGGCTTTTAACCAGAAGTTCAACGAGTACCAGGAAAATATCAACAGTTTTCAAGCCCTGGAAGAGAACATGGCCAAATGCGTTAACTGCTATAACTGCCGGGTGTCCTGTCCGGTCTGTTACTGCAAGGAATGCGTGTTTGTTACGGATACCTTCCGCCATGACGGCGAGCAGTTCCTGGGTTGGGCCAACCATAAGGGCAACCTGAAAATGCCTACAGATACGGTCTTCTATCATATGACACGGATGACCCATATCGGCAATTTCTGCGTGGGTTGCGGCCAATGCACCAGTGCCTGTCCCAATGATGTCAATCTGACGATGGCCTTCAGATCAGCAGCCAAGGTCTCCCAGGAGCGCTTTGACTATGAGGCGGGCAGATCCCTGGATGAGGCTCAGCCGTTAACAGTATTTCACGATGACGAACTGGTTGAAGTGACCGGCCAGGTAAAATAGGAGCCGAGCAATGACAGAAAAGACAGCAATCGGCAAAGTTCTAGTGGTCGGTGCCGGTATTTCCGGCATCAAGGCGGCCCTGGAACTGGCCGAGACCGGATACAAGGTAGTGCTGGCAGACTCCTCGCCCCATATTGGTGGTATTCTGGTCAAGCTTGACCATCAGTTTCCCACAGATCATTGCGGCATCTGCCGCATGCTGCCCATGGTTGGCCGGGACTATGCCTCCCAGTTTTGCATGCGCAAGGGCCTGTATCACGAAAACATAGAGATCCTACCCTTTACCGAGGTAACAGCGATCAGCGGCGATGTGGGCAAGTTCAGTGTGGACCTGAAGAAAAAACCGTCTTATGTTGATTCCGCAAAATGCAACGGTTTGGGCGAATGCATCAAGGTCTGTCCTATGGAGGAGCATGACGACTTCAATCATGACCTGACCAAGCGCAAGGCCGTCTATCAGATGGTGCCCCATAACCTGCCCAATATGCTTCGGGTGGACCGCGACGCCTGCAGCGGCTGCACAGAACAGCCCTGCCTTGAGGTCTGTCCCAACGGGGCTATTGATTTTGACCAGCAAGAGGAAGCTGAGACCAGACAGGTCAACGCGATTATCCTGGCTGCCGGTTCCAAACTCTGGGACACCGAGGTTGAGGATGCCAAGTCTTATGCTGTGTCGCCCGACGTGGTCACAGCCCTGGGGTTTGAGCGGATACTCAGTCCTTCAGGTACCTATGACGGGGTGATCCGACGTCCGTCCAACGGGGAACCGGCCAAAAAGATTGCCTGGATTCAGTGCATGGGTTCGCGAAACCGGCGACTGGGCCGGGATTATTGCTCGTCCATCTGTTGTATGTTCGCCCTCAAAGAGGCCGTGCTGGCCAAGGAAAAAGGTGGCCCGGACACGGAAACAACCATCTTTTACATGGATATGCGGACCTTTGGCAAGGACCATTTTCGCTATTTTGAAAAGGCCGTGGATATGGGAGTCCGTCTGGTCCGCTGTCGGGTCCAGCAGGTCCATGCCGATACCGACGGCAGCCTGAAAATCAGGTATTTTGATCAAGAGACTAACGAGTTCAAGGTGGAGACCTTTGACATGACAGTCCTGTCCACTGGTCAGGCTCCGTTTGCTGAACATAAGAACTTCTCGGAAATCCTGAATGTGGATTTGAACGAACAGCAGCTTCTGCCTGCGGACACCCTGAACAAGGTGCGTCTCAGCAAGCCGGGTGTGTTCATCTGCGGTTCCTTTATGGGGCTCACTGATATCAGCGAGGCCGTGAGCAGCGGTATCGCCGCAGCCGGTGAAGCGAGCAAGGTGCTGTCCGGGTTGGATGTAACCACAGTGGCCCAAGCAGAGGAACAGACAGACACGGATGCGGACACCAAAGCGGCCCGCATGGACGTCATTCTCTGTAAAGGCTTTACCAAGAAAGAAGGCTATGAGCTGAATAGCGAGCTGCTGACCGATGCCCTGACCTCAGGCGGCAGCGTGGATACGCTTCATATCCTGGACACGATCTACACTGAAGAGGGGATAGCCCAGTTCACCGATATTCTGACCAAGTCGGACAGCAATCGCCTCCTTATCGGGGCGGATAAACCCCTGACCTATCAAACCAAACTGCGTAAAATCGCCGAGCAGGCCGGGTTCCATCCTTCCCTGGTCAAGGTCTTTGATATCTCTTCGGCCCTTGCCCAAAACAGCAGCGGCGAGAGCTTCACCCTTCGCCTGCTCCGCGAGACCAGGGCCCATATTGACCGATTACGCTTTACTCCGGCCTTGGATGCGGCCACCATGCTGACCAATCAGACCGCTTTGGTCGTGGGCGGCGGCATCGTGGGCATGTACACGGCTCTGTCCCTGGCGGAACGCGGTGCCTCGGTCCATCTGGTGGAACGATCCGACAAACTGGGCGGCTATGCAGGTAACGAGGTCACGGCCACTGTGGAAGGTCTTAACCCCACAGCCATTGCCGAAGAACTCTCCCGCAAGATCGCTGATCAAGGCAGAGTTACCGTGCATCTGCACAGTGAGATCCTCAGCTCCGACGGCTCGTCCGGTTGTTATGCAACCCAGATCAAGGAGCATGATTCCGGCCTGATCCTCTCCATTGAGCACGGGGCTGCTATCCTGGCAACCGGCAATCAAAAGAGTCCGACAACCTCATATCATTATGAGGATTCGGACAGGATTCTGACCCAGAGCGAATTCGGCAAGGCCCTCAGGGCCGATGAGATCAACCTGGACAAGGCCGAAGAGATTGTTATGATTCAATGCGTGGATTCCAGAGAAAAGGAAGCACGGGAATACTGTAGTCGGGTCTGCTGCATGGGGGCATTACAAAATGCCCTGTTGATTAAGGAGAAAAAGCCGGAAGCTAGGGTCTTTGTTCTGTACAGGGATATGATGAGCTACGGTTCCTATGAGCGCTATTACACCGAGGCCAGAAGTAAAGGAGTGATCTTTGTTGCCTATGATCCGGCGAAAAAGCCAGAAGTTGAGGTAAAGAACGGTAAGCCTGTGGTCAGCTTCCGCGATCCGGTCCTGGACGCAGAGATTGAAGTTGCAGCGGACTGGCTGCTCCTGTCCACCGGTATTCAGGCGGATGCGGGTAATCAGCAGCTGGCTGACACCTTTAAAGTTTCCCTGAATCAGGACGGATTTTTTCATGAAGCCGATCCCAAATGGCGACCAGTGGAATTCCAAAAACTGGGTTTTTATGCCGTGGGTGTGGCTAATGCACCCATGACCCTGCGTGAGGCCATTATGCAGGCGGAAGCAGCAGCCCAGAAATCCTCGGTTTTTTTATCCGGTCGGGAGATCACCTTTGCCCGTGAGGTCGCAACGGTACATGACGCCCATTGCATACGCTGTAAACAATGCATTGCCGTCTGTCCCTACGAGGCCCGTTCCTTTGATGCGGACAGCGACCAGGTTGTTGTAGATTCCGCCACCTGTCAAGCCTGCGGCATGTGCGCCGTGACCTGCCGGAACTCGGCAGCCGAAGTCAAAGGCTGGAACGATAAGCAGATGCTGGCTATGATTGATGCCCAGCTCATGGATTACCGGACACCGACAACCGCTTAACAAGCGCAGAGGAGAAAAACCGTCGTGGAAATAGATTTCAATGCGTCCAACAAAAACTTGTGGAAAGAAATATACGACAATGAGGATCTCCATCATTGTTTTAACTGCGGAACCTGCATCACAGGCTGTCCGGCATCGCATGGTAACCCACCTCTGCTGGTGAGAAACCTGGCCCGGATGGTTATCTTGGGCCTGGAAGAGGAGCTGCTGGACGACCCAACACCGTGGTCCTGTACCTCCTGTACCCGCTGCGAGGAGATGTGCCCTATGGATGTCAAGCCTTTTGAGCTGATCCTGGCCATCCGCAAGTGGCAGTCAGCCAGTGATCCCACCTATATCCCCACTGCTGTGGTTGATATATATAATCGCGGCTATTCCCAGCCGGTGGGCGTGAACACGGAGTTGCGGGATAAGCTGGGCCTGCCCGAGCTGCCAACCATCACCAACCAGCCCGAGAAGCTGAAGCTGTTCCGGGAAATGCTCATGAAAACGCCGGTTATCAGTGAGAACGATTATATGTTTATGGGGGATGAGTAATGGATTTATGTTTTTTCCCGGGCTGTAATATGCCGGCCATACGACCGGACGCAGAAAGCGCTATCCGACATACCATGCCCGCCCTGGGTGTCAACCTGACAAACCCGGACGGCTATGTCTGCTGTCCGGCCTTTGGTTCCTTTCCGGCCACGGACACGGAATCTCAGTTTGCGACCAGCGGCTGGAACCTGTCTCTGGCCGAGGAGCAGGGGCTTGATATCATGGTCCAATGTGGCTCCTGCTACAGCTCTCTCCATATGGGGTTGGAGCATCTGCATGAGGATAAAGAACTGCGGGCAAAGATCAACGAGTTGCTCAAGCCCACCGGTCGGGAGGTGAACTGCACAAGCAAGGTTCGCCATGTCACCGATATCCTGTACAACGAGGTGGGGCCTGAAAAAATAGCCGAAAATATCAAGCATAAATTGGACGGGGTCCACGGGATCGTCCAGTATCCCTGTCATACCCTGTTTCCCAGCGAGGTGGTCGGCTTTGAGGAATCCCCCCGCAGACCGGTGGCCCTGCGTAAACTTACCGAGGCCCTAGGCGCGACAGTCGATTCCTACAGCCTTGAATATCAATGCTGCGGCGGTGCTGGCGGGTTCTCTAAGACCTCCCCGGCAGAGGCGGACGCCTTTACCAAAACCAAGCTGGATGCGATTATCAACGAGACCAAGGCAGAGTTCATCGTGGTATCCTGCATCACCTGTTTGATGTATATGGACGGTATCCAGCAGAAGCTGAATAAACAGGCCGGGGAGGATATCTACAACATCCCGGTTTTTGATTATAATCAGCTGCTGGCCCTGTGCATGGGCTTTGATGGGCATAAGGTGGCGGCTATTTCTAAAATTCCGAGGGAGAGTATTCTTCGGCGGTTTTAGAGAGGCTAGGTAGCTCGCAAAGCTGTTTATTACATTTTCTATTCTGGCGGACCGTTCTGGTTCGCCTTTTTGTTGAGCAAATCCAGCCGTATTCGTCTGTAGCCTATCAGCGAAAAAAATAGCCGACCGAAAGCTCTTTACTTTGCTGGCGTTCTTTCACTATACTTATCTCCTTTGGAAAAATACCTCTGTAGCCTTGAGGCAATCAGAAACACCGAACACCACCTTATGGATATTCAAAAAATGAAAGAAGATCTGCGCCTGTTGGTCAAACAGATTAAGAGAAAGGCATGATGGATAGAGACGCAACCCTCAAGAATCTGCTTGCCTACGGTCATGAAACAGAAGTCCTTGAATTTAAAGAAGCCAGGAAAAGCTATTCTTTTTCTAAAATAGGTAAATACTTCAGTGCGTTGTCCAATGAGGCAAATCTGCTGGGCAAAGAGGAAGGATGGCTTGTTTTTGGTGTCCGTGACAAAGACAAGTCCATTGTGGATACACGTTTTCGGATGAATGCGGCAGACCTCCACAGTCTGAAAAAGGAAATAGCCGACAAGACCACCAACCGTATCACCTTCAAAGAAATTTACGAGGTGGAAGCCGAGCAGGGACGAGTGATTCTCTTTCAAATTCCTGCGGCTCCTCCCGGAATACCTGTCGCTTGGGAAGGTCATTATTACGGTCGGGACGGAGAATCGTTAGGTGCCTTGAATATGGAGGAGATTGAGCGTATCCGTAATCAAAACAGAGAGGAAGACTGGTCAAAAAAGATATGTGACCAAGCCGAAATTGTCGACCTGTCATCCACTGCCATTCAAAAGGCCAGAGAACTCTTTGCGGAAAAAAATCCCAAACTCGCCCTGGAGATAGAGGAGTGGGATGATCGTACCTTTCTGAATAAGGTCAAGCTCTGTATCAGGGGTAAAATTACTCGCACAGCTATTTTGCTGCTGGGTAAACCGGAGTCTGAACATTTTTTGGAGCCGGGGTTGGCAAGAATCAGCTGGATTTTAAAAGATCGTGATAATATTGAAAGAGATTACAACCATTTTAGCTGTCCCATACTGCTGACAGCGGAGGAAGCGTGCGCCAAGATCAGGAATTTGACCTACCGTTATCTGGCCCGTGGCTCTCTGTTCCCGCAGGAGGTGGACAGCTATGACCCGTATATCATTCGTGAGGCTCTCAATAACTGCATAGCTCATCAGGATTACAGTATGGGCGGTAAAATCAATGTGGTGGAACGGGAGGATAATCAACTTATTTTCAGCAATATGGGCTCCTTTATCCCGAAGACCATTGAGAACGTCATAGAGGCGGATGCGCCGGAACCCTTCTACCGGAACCCTTTTCTGGCCGAGGCCATGGTGAATCTGAAGATGATCGACACTATCGGTAGCGGTATCAAAAGGATGTTTTCAATCCAATGCAGGAAATTCTTTCCTTTGCCGGAGTATAGTTTCAATAATAATCAGGTGAAGGTGGTGGTGACCGGTAAGGTGCTGGACATAAACTACGCCATAAAGCTGGCCCAGATGCCGAATCTGAGTCTGCATGAGATTATGCTGCTTGATAAGGTTCAGAAGGGTAATGCACTGACTGCTGTTGAGGTCAAGACTCTGCGAAAAAGAAAACTTATTGAGGGGAGAAAGCCCAATCTCCATATTTCTTCCACGGTTGCCGACAAGACCGACCAGCAGGCTGACTATATAAAGCTGAGAGGTATTGATGATGAGTATTACAAAGCGATTATCATTGAATATCTGAAGAAGTTTGAAAAAGGGCAACGGGCTGATTTCGAGAAGATCCTTTTAGACAAACTTCCTGACGTGTTAGACGAATCCCAGAAAAAAAACAAGGTGAAAAACCTCCTTCAATCTATGAGAAAATCCGGTGTTATCGAAATATTGGGAAAGACATGGGCAATGTCTAAAAAGGCGAACATATAGTCTGATTTAGATATTGTTTAGACATTTACGACGAGAACAAACATTCCTCTGGATGCCGAGGCTGAGTTTTTTTATGGGTTCTCTTGGAGATGCTACTTGTGCTGAGGAATTGCGAGAGGAAGATAATTCGAGGTATTTTTTCTAAGCGGTTACGGAGTAAGATTTAACTTTGCTCTGACCTTTAAAAAAGTAACTATATGCTTACGAAGGTAAATCAGGACTTACCAAGCAATAAGAGTAGAAAAAACAAGAAGACCGGTTTTTCAATATGTTAAACAGGCCCGTGACATGCTTTTCCGGCCAGTGGATTAGTTGTTTAATTTTACCAGGCCCGTGACATGCTTTTCCAGCCAGTGGATTAATCGGTTAATTTTACGACAGAAAAAAATGGACATTTGAAATTTTTCTTGTACCAATGTGATAAATAACGATTTGTCATTGGTAGCCAAGGAAGATGGAAGATGTTGAGTACAGCGAAAAGTGCATGGTGTACGGTCCCGGTCTTTAACAACGGTCGGAAGATAAGCAGGGAACTGCAATATATTCTATGGGAACATGCGTCACAGCACCCAGAATGTACAAGTTCAGCCATTTTGCAAAACATCAAGGCTGAATACGGAAATTTTAACATAACCACCCGTCATGTCAACCGACTTAGGCAGGAATGGGGGGTAAGCAGAAAGAAAGGACGCCCTTGTGGTCGGCGACTGCTGAATGCTCCCGGCGGGGAACTCGTCAAGCTGACACCCAACCTTCCTTTTGTCGGGGTGTGCATACTGGACGCTTTCGTGGAGCAGAACGGAATAATTGAGCAGGTTGCCACTGCAATTCAAATAAAAATAGCTTGTTACAAAAAGGAGAACCCTGAAGAAACTTTTCCGTTATTATACCATAAAAAACAAACAATTATAACGCGTTTCAAGGCTCTTTTTTACGCAGCCTTTTTTGGTATCGGTAAGCTGACTGAATATGATGTCAAGGAGCATGGGCTTGAAGCGTTAATCGGTCGTGGATATCAAAATAATACCCTCCGGCAATTTCTCGGAGAACTCGAACGTATTGATGCGGCTGACATTTTGATATCCTTGCTTACTTCCTCGAATCAAGGACAGCTAGGCTATATCGACGGCCACATGATCCCCTTTTGGACCGGTGCGAAAATGCACAAGGGAAAGATAACCATGCTGGGACGCATTATGCCGGGCTCCAACGCGATAGTGGCCCACAATGAACAAGGGCAGGCAATATTTATGGATTATTATCCACCTGATATTCGCATACCCGCTATGATACTGGAATGCTGCGAAAAGATAGTGAACGCAACGGGTATCCGCAGTTTCGTTATTGACAGAGAGATCAATTCCGTAAAGATAGCGAGAGAATTCAAGAACAGGGACTGGGGCTTACTATCCATGTTGGACAGCAACGAATACAAAGCCCTTTCGGACTGGGACACGGAGTGTATATGTGAGTATGAATCAGGAGATCGTTTATATACAGGGAGATGGGCTACTCCGCGAGAGGATGATCCCAGGATATTTGTAATTTTGGAGGCCGATGAACGTTTATTGGTCTACTGGGGAACCCCCAAGCTTCAGGAGTCCCTGCCACCGGTTGAATGGCCCGAAGTTTATTCCAGACGCACTGAGATTCAGGAGAATAGCTTTAAAAGAATGATTAATAACGGTGCTTTGAATGTAAATTTCGGAATAAAGAAGATCGTTGGACCGGACCGTCATAAGGAAAGGAAGGTAAAAGTACTTAAAGATAGGGCAGTAAAAGTCGGACAAAAAATAGAAAACAAGAAAAATGAGCTCGCTAAACAGAAAGAAAAAGTAGCTGAATCAAAGCAGAAAAAACATAAAAAGCGACTCGAACAAAGAAAGAACAAGCGACATGATATAGAAAATGATTTAAGACAGATAGAGGAAAAAGAACGTAAGATCAAGGAAGGTATAGAATCTCTTGGCCCTGTTAAAGAACGATCAGATCGAGATTTTCGAAAGCAGAAGATCATGACCTTCAGGACTCTCCTAATGGAGAATCTTTTAATGGCTTTTATTCGTCTTTTCAATGACAAACTGGATCAAAAAATAGGCACTGACACACTCATGTCAATTTTTTTCAGGCGAAGTGGGAGTTGCATGGAAACTGCATCGGAAATCACCTACGAACTGAATACAATTGGCTTGTCATCTCATTATAAAAAAGTGCTGGGTGATATAACATCTGAATTAACAGCTATGGGGATACAACGTCACGGCAAGCTGATTAGCGTGAGGCTGAGAGAAGCCCCAACCTAAGTGCTGTTGCGTCATTGTGCCCTATGTCCATTTTACAGAAAGGCTGTCAGGGGCCTGTATATATTAAAACGATATCCGAAAAATAAAATAGTGTGGGCACACATGGGGTTGTCAAAAGAATTGGCTACGATGAATCCTTCAACCCATATAAAAATTATGGCATCTGTTCTGGAAAATAATCCAAATCTGATGCTGGATACTTCTTGGAGAGTTCTGTACGATACCTATTTTTACAAGCCTGATGTGGAAGATATGTATGTGGAGTTTTTTGATAAATATTCAGACAGGATACTGAATGGAACGGATTTTGTAGCATCCAGAACAAAAAACTTTGAGGTATACAAGAACGAGTTAGAAGTGGTTAGTCGTTTTCAAAAAAAGTTGAATGATAAGGCATTTCGTAATATTGCATTAGGCGAAAATTACTTTCGTCTTTTGGGATCAGATTATCATGCGCCGTATATCTGCAATTAGGTTCTCCTTGGCAAGAGGATTAATAAATTGAAGGAGAAGTAACATGTGCATTTTTTTAATGATCCCCTCTTTATAAGGCATGCTACTTACGTCTTCAATGCTCCCAATAACAGCTTGCAAAAAGGATCTCTGGAGAATAAATCATCTTCCGTGATGATAATTTTTCGAGCGAACAAGAAAAATTCCGTTCAATCAATCGTTTATCCGCATTCGATTGTTACCGTTATGGACAGAGTAGAGCCTCTGGCTTTCTGAGGAGGCTCTATTTTTCTCATTGCCCAGCAGGAGCGGCGGCACAACGGGCAGGCCGACATTGCCTGCAATGCTGTTGTAGGTCCAGGCCAAGCAAGGCGAGTTGCTATGCTACTACTTCATAAAAAAGATTGTTAGTATCAGAAGATCTGGTGATTAAGAGAAATAACTGCTCTTTCCTCTTGCAATTTTGTATAATACAAGCTAGCTGTTGAATGTTGGCCTTGAATCGACAGGAGGACTACTCCTGCACTGATTCAGAAAGGAATATTTTCGTTCCTCCTGATTTTTCATAAAAATATGGGAGCATTTTATGGTTCAAATGACCGTTCAGGTTTCTGATGAATTAGCAAAACGTTGTCAGGGTGTCGGGCCTTGGTTGTCCGCCATTATTGATTTGACCCTGATGGGCTTCAGGACTCCTGCTGCCTCCGAAATTATCGGGTTTCTCTCCACAAATCCTTCGCCGGAAGATGTAATTGGGTTTCATCTGCCCGAATCTGAGCAGTTTCGTTTACGTCGTCTCCTGACGCTTAATCAGGCAGGCTGTCTATCCGGCGAAGAGGTGACGGAACTGGACGAATTGCAACGTCTTGAACATTTTATGATCATGCTGAAGGCCCGGACTGAAAAAGATCGAAGGAAGGAGAACTGACTGTTTTGCCTTCCGGGATATCAACCGCACTGCGGAGATTTGTGACCGAACGAGCAGAGCATCGTTGCGAATATTGTCTTCTGCCTGAACATGCGGCCCTGCATAAGCACGAACCTGATCATATCCTGCCGTTCCAGCATGGAGGTGAGACAGACGCGGATAATCTTGCCTTGGCCTGTATGCGCTGCAACCGGTATAAGGGGCCGAATGTCGGCTCGTTCGATCCGGAGACAGGTGAGCTTGTTCCTTTTTTTCATCCCAGAAAACAGCTCTGGTCGGAGCATTTTGAACTGCATCAGGGTATTATACATCCCTTAACCCCTGAAGCGCGGGTTACCGTGAAAATATTCCGAATAAACAACGAGGAGCGAATCAGTGAACGGCAAGCTCTGATAAGTGCAGGGCTTTTTTAGCTCGGTAGAAGTGCGGCTCCCTTCATCGGATAGAACAACTCGGCACATACTGAAAGAATTGCATTCCTCTGTCTATCTGTTTATGATACCTTTCTCTCTCATCGAGTAAATAGACCTGTTAAAGAAAGGGATACCCAATATGAACATAGAATTTTACGATACCACCCTCCGAGACGGAACCCAGGCCGAGAATTTTAACCTGTCAGTTGATGATAAAATCAAGATCACCAAGCAGCTGGACAAGCTGGGCATTGATTTTATCGAAGGCGGCTGGCCGGGTTCAAATCCGCAGTCTGTGGAATATTTTGAAAAAATGAAAGGCGTGGAGCTCAGCCATGCCCAACTTAGCGCCTTTGGCGCGACCCGCCATTTCCAGAATCCTGCGGACCAGGATCCTAATCTTCAGGCCCTGTTAGATGCAAAAACGCCAGCCATCACCATCTTTGGCAAGAGCTGGGATATCCATGTCCGTGATGCCCTGCGCATTGAGCTGGAAGATAACCTGCTGATCATCGAAGATTCGCTGGCCTATCTGCGGCCCCATGTCAAGCACCTGATTTATGATGCCGAGCATTTCTTTGACGGCTTCAAAAATAATCGGGAATACTGTCTGGCCACCTTGGGTCAGGCCATCAAGGGCGGAGCCGAGACCCTAGCCCTCTGCGATACCAACGGTGGCACCCTGCCGCACGAGATTTCGCCGATCCTCGAACGGGTGAAGCAATTTCTGGAAGAGCAGGGCAGCACCGCTAGGATCGGTATCCATCCCCATAATGACTCGGAGACCGCAGTGGCTAATGCCCTGCTTGGGATCTCCTTGGGATGTACCCAGGTTCAGGGCACCATGAACGGTTACGGCGAACGCTGTGGCAACGGCAACCTGACCTCAATCATCCCAGCGGTGATCTGCAAGATGGGTCATGAGGCCGAGGTGGGTAAGCATATCGATAAGCTCTATTCCACCTCCCGCCTGATCAATGAGCTGGCTAACTTGCCCCATAATCGCTATCAACCCTATGTGGGTGAGTCTGCTTTTGCCCATAAAGGCGGCATTCATGTCAGCGCGGTCCAGCGTAATCCCATCACCTATGAGCATATTGAGCCGGAAAAGGTGGGGAATATTCGTCGCATCCTTATCTCTGATCAGGCCGGAAAATCCAATGTTATGCACAAGGCGGTCAAGTATGGTCTCAATCTCAAGGCTGATGACCCGGCTATGACCAAGATCGTACATGAACTTAAGGAGCTGGAGAATCAGGGCTTTCAGTACGAAGGTGCCGAGGCCAGTTTTGAGCTGCTCATGCGGCGAGCTATGGGGCTTACCCCCCGTTTTTTCACCTTGGAAGGGTTCAGGGTGATGAATAATAAGTACCGGATGGATGCGGCTTCCCTTACCGAGGCCACGGTTCGCCTTACTGTAGATGGGCAGGAGGCCCATACCGCCTCTTTGGGCGACGGTCCGGTTAATGCTCTGGACAAGGCTATGCGTGAGGCACTGCTCCGTTTTTATCCTCGCTTGGTCGAGATGGAGCTGGCTGATTATAAGGTGCGCGTCCTTTCTGGAGAACACGGAACCGGGGCCAAGGTCCGGGTGCTGGTGGATAGTCATGATGCCGAGACCCAGTGGAGCACCGTCGGTGTTTCTTTTAATATTATTGAGGCCAGTTGGCAGGCTCTGGAAGATGCGGTTAATTATAAGCTGATGAAGGATGTCCAGGAAAAAGAATGAGGAATTCAATAAGAATTCAACAAGAAATATCCTACCCATTATTTCGGGTGCTGTAGGGGCGAACCTATGTGTTCGCCCTTTTATGCCGGGCAGACATGCGGTCGGCCACTACAACTCTGCATCTGAAATCAATGCCAAAACACAATAATATACCGATGAAAAAAAAAATCCCTGTACTCCTGTTGCTCTGCTTCTCTCTCATTCTCTCTTCCTGCGGACAAGAGGAAGAACAGCAGCAGAAGATGTCCGAGGAGCCGCCACCACGGGTGATAACCATGCAGCCCTATGGGCCGCCGGTAGAGGGTAATCCCGCTCCGAATTTCACCCTAATGGATATAGAAGGTAGAACATGGACTCTTTCCGAGCTCAAGGGGCAGGTGGTCTTTCTTAATTTCTGGGCCACTTGGTGTCCTCCTTGTATCAGTGAAATGCCCTCTATGCAGAACTTGTACGACACTCTGCCAAAAGATCAGTTCAAGATGCTGGCTGTCCTGTATAATGATGAGGCAGGTAATGCGGAGAGTTTTGCAGAAAAACTTGATATTACCTTGCCGATCCTAGTGGATGAGGGTAATCGGGTGGGCATGGAATACGGGCTCACCGGGGTTCCAGAGACCTTTATTTTGGATAAGGAAGGGATTATTCGGGAAAAGGTGAAAGGGCCTGCGGAATGGGATTCAGCCGAATCCATTCATATGCTTCGGGGATATATTGACCAGTAGAGCTCCGCAAGAGATCTTAATGAAAAAAGAGAGTGCAGAACAGGATCTTCGTGTTCCTGTTCTCCTGATTTTGGGGGCAATTATTCTGGCCGTCAGCTGGTTCACTCCAGAGCCGGAGCTCCAAACCTCTACGTATTACCTTGCCCCTGCTGCCTCTCCTTCCCATGAGGGTAGGGCAGAGGTGGTTCGAGAAGTGGTTCGCATTCCCCGAGAACAGGCGAATCAGGACGCGCTGAATGAGCTTCATCCTGATTTGCTTGCAATAACGCCTGATCTCCCCTGCGAGGAAATCCCACCGGAATTAGCCCTGCTTTTTCATCTCCCCTTGCCGATCAACCGGGCTGACCAGAAAAGCTTAATGCTGCTGCCAGGAATTGGTCCTAAGCTGTCAGCACGAATTATTTCCTTTCGGGAAGCGCAGGGACCGATCACCGGGCCAAAAGACTTTATTCGTATTAAGGGCATCGGCCCGAAAATGACCGGACGTTTAACCCCGCTTCTCTGCTTTGCAGCTGCCGAGAAAAAATCGTAATATTGTAAAATCGTGAAACATACCCTAGCACCTATTGACTGCCCGATTATTGTCTTGGTCGGTCCCACAGCTGTGGGCAAAACCGCCCTCTCGCTTCGTCTTGTTCAGCGTTTTGATTGCGAGATCGTCAGTATGGACTCCATGCAGGTTTATCGCCACATGGATGTCGGCACGGCCAAGCCAAGCCTAGAAGAGCAAGCTTCGGTCCCCCATCATCTTATCGATATTATCTACCCAGATGAACAGTACGATGCAGCTCGCTTTGTCAAGGATGCCTTGGTTGCAATAGAGGATATCGCCTCCCGTAATCGAACCGTATTATTGACCGGCGGCACCGGGCTTTATCTCAAGGCTCTGTTCGAGGGATTATTTGACGCCTTGCCTACGGATGAAGGCGTACGGGGGCAACTGCGTGAACGTCTTGAGCAGGAGGGACGGGAGGCATTGCATGCCGAACTTTGTCGGATTGACCCGGATACCGGAGCGAGGGTTCATGCCAATGACACTCAGCGCTTGTTGCGTGGGTTGGAGATTTATCTGGTTTCAGGCAGAACCTGGACCAAGTTGATTACTGAGCAGCAGGAACAACAAAAAGCAGGAGGACAGGGGAAACGGTTTACCCGAGTCTTTCAGGTTGCCCTGGATTGCGAGCGTGAACGGCTCTATCAGCGGATCGCCCAGCGCAGCCAGCTCATGCTGGAACAGGGCCTGGTTGAGGAGGTAGAGCAGTTACGTGGCAGGGGGTATGCACCGGACTTGCCTTCCATGCAGTCCATCGGCTATAAGCATGTCAATAACCTGCTTTCCGGGGAATGGAATCAGGCGGAGATGGTAGAATATTTGGTCCGGGATACCCGAAGGTATGCCAAGCGGCAGATGACCTGGTTTAGGAAGAACCAGGAACTGAACTGGTTTGCGCGGGATGATTATGAGCAGGTTGCTACGCAGGTGGCAACGGTGCTCGGTCTGTAGGGGCAGACCTGTGTGTCTGCCCGTTATATACCGCATGGGATGTTCAGGGCGAACACATAGGTTCCGCCCCTACTACAAAACCTGCTGAGGGAAATCAAGCAGAAGCCCGATAATCCTTAATCGCCGCAGCAATGGTCTGGAAGATTTGGGTAAACACCTCTTCATCCCGCTCCAGCAAGGTAATACGAAAGCCCTGCATGCTGGTGGCAAAGGAGGAGAGCGGCACCACACAGACCCCTGAAGAGCCCAGCAGGTAGTAGACAAAACGCTTATCCAAAGATACATCCGGTCCGCTGACCATAGTTTCAACGGTTTTACGAATCTCCTCATTTTCAATGGGCAGGGTTTGCTGATGATTGAGCACTCCTTCAGCAAAGACAACGCTCATATAAAAGGCCCCGTTGGTTTTATTGACCATGATTCCGTCAACTTCTTTCAGGATATCATAGGCGATATTGGAGTGTTTTTCATAGCGCCGTACCCGCTCATCCAGATAGGTCTGGTACTCTGGATGCTTCATCACCTCGGGCAGGACCACCTGGGGCAGGGTGGTGGAGCAGACCTCCATCATTTTGGCATTGAGGATGGAGTTGATGTACTTTTCAAACATGGGGTCACGGTGGCCGTTATAGACCTCAATCCAGCCGCAGCGTCCACCTGGCCAAGGCATTTCTTTGGAAACCCCGCGCATGCAGACAGCAGGAACCTTATCACCGATCAGGGTGGCAAGCGGAATGGATTCGGTGCCGTTATATACCATGTTTTGGTAGACCTCGTCGCAGACGATAAAGAGGTCGTATTTTTCAGCCAGCGCCACAATAGCCCGCAGTATTTCTTCCGGGTAGACCGCGCCTGTCGGGTTGTCTGGATTGATAATCAAAATTCCAGCAACTGATGGATTATATTGGATATGATTTTCAATATCCTCCAGGTCTGGATACCAGTGATTTGCCGGATCAAGGACATAGGTCAACGGACGATCCCCTGCGTGGGCTGCTTCAGCAGAGGAGTGGGTGGTATAGCTGGGTGTGGGCACAAGAACCCTGGCTGTCCGTCGGAGAAAGCCGAAGATTTTGGAAATAGCATCACCAAGCCCGTTAAAAAAGATAATATCTTCCGGTGTGATCTGCACCCCGCCCAGAGCATTGGTCTCTTCCGCGATAAACTGCCGGGTCGCCAGCATCCCCTTGGTTGGTGAATAGCCGTAGGTTGCATCTTTCTGCACCGCAGTCGCAACAATATCCTTCATCCAGGCCGGTATCTGCTCGCCCTTTGCCACGGGATCGCCGATATTCTCCCAGTTCACCTTAAGGCCGAGTTCTTGCAACTTGTTGCCGACATTCACTATATTGCGAATTTCATAGGTCAGTTCACCTGCACCGATATGCAGAATATCCGTTCGCATGGAGGGGCTCCTTTTACCGGCTGAACCGGAAAATCAAAATATTGGGTGGATCAGTTTTCTCCTCTATAAGGAGCAGCTGTAGCTCTATCTGTCTCATACATTACACGAGAAATAGAATACAGGTCATTACCACAGGGAATGGGCAACGTCAACCTGTTGATGGGCAGGCAACTTTCTTACGATAAAAAACACTTGTCCTCATACGACGGTACTGCTACAACTCCGGCACGTTTTTTCAAAAAAATCATCCTTCAGCCAAGGTCTACCGTGAATATTCGTCGCCAACAGGAAGAGCACGAAAAAATTACCCTCTCTCCCTATGCCTGTCTGAGTACACAGTCACGAGGTCGGTTTCGTCAAGAATCTGCTTGCGATCTGCGTACCGTTTTTCAAAGAGATCGAGACCGTATTATTCATACCAAAACCTTTCGTCGCCTGAAGCATAAAACCCAGGTTTTTCTTTCTCCGACCGGGGATCATTATCGGACCCGGCTCACTCATGTTTTGGAAGTATCCCAGATAGCGCGAACTATTGCCACCTGCCTGCAACTAAACGAGTACTTGACCGAGGCCATCGCCCTGGGCCATGACCTTGGGCATACTCCCTTTGGCCATGCCGGAGAATACAGCCTGAATAAATTGCATCCTGGAGGGTTTAAGCATTATATCCAGAGCTTGCGGGTGGTTGATTTTATCGAGGGAAACGGAAAGGGGTTGAATCTGAGCTGGGAGGTGCGGAACGGGATTGTCAAGCATTCCAAGGGATATCGGGATATTTTACCGGAAAACAGCAAAGATTTACCTGCCACACTGGAGGGTCAGGCTGTGCGGGTGGCGGATATCATCGCCTATCTGAATCATGATATGGATGATGCCTTACGAGCCGGGATGATCCGGGAAAGCGATTTGCCGAAGCACTTGCGTGAAGTGGTCGGCGACAGACCCTCTATGCGGGTTGATACTATGGTCCGTGATTTGATTACGGAAACCCTGCGGTGTAATGATGGGCGTCTTCGTCTGAGCCCGATGATGCAGGAAGTTATCAAGGATTTGCGTAGTTTTCTCTATAATAAGGTGTACCGCAATCAGCGCGTGCATAATGAATTCGAGAAGGCCCAGAAGATCATCAATGAGTTGTACAGTTTTTTTCTGGAACATGAATTTTCTGATAATACAGAATACCCCTTTCTTGAGCGCCCTCCGGTACGGGGAAAAAAGGCGAAAAAAGTGCTGCATCGTCAGGTGTGTGACTTCATCGCTGGCATGACGGATCGCTATGCCTTGGGGATTTATCGGCATATTTTTATGCCTAAGCCTTGGTCGGTTTTGTAGGGTTTTTCGTCACATGAAGAAAACGAGGACACTGTAGCGTATTTGCCGCTATACTTTCTGGAATTTCAATCTGCGTTAGCAAAAAACAAGTTTGCAAGTTACAAGTTAAAGCCTTTTTTCTTGACGCTTTTTTTACACTATAGTTTATTAAAGATAACAAGATAAAATTCACCCTACTGATATATAAATAAAAAAGGAAGTGGTAACCGTATGTTGATACCCACAAAAAGTGCAATAATTTTATGTTTTCTCCTTTTGTCCTGTATGGTTAGCACGTTAGCAATTGGGCAAGACAAAACAGGATGGTTAAATGATAGGGTGACGATACGATTTCAAGAAGAGCCTATGAACACCGTACTGGGGAAAATTGCTCAGCAAACTGGTATTGCAATATTGTACGATGAAAATTTATCTGATCAAAAGGTAACAGGCTACTATAAAGATATAAAATTTTCAGAAGCAATTAATAGGCTATTTAGTCAAAAAAATAAAAGCATTCAGGTCTTTAAAAATGAGAAAAAAATAATAGTTAAGACCTTTGGTGCGAAGCAGTTTGTCTTGATTGGTCAAGATGAACGTAACCAAGTACAAGTTCAACAATCTGCAGGAGAAAAGCAGATGACTCTCGCAGAACTTGAAAAATTGCATAAACAGCAGTATAAAGAATATAAAGAATGGATTGCTAGTGACAATGAAATACTCGTTGAGGGTATGACTAGAAAGCAGATACAGGAGATGGCCGAACAGCAGGACAAAGAATATATGAAACGCCTTGCCGACGAGAATGAAGTGATGACGAACGGCATGACTAGAAAGCAGATACGGGAGATGGCTGAACAGCAGGACAAAGAATATATGAAACGCCTTGCCGACGAGAATGAGTTGATGGCGGACGGCATGACCAGAAAGCAGATACGGGAGATAGCTGAACAGCAAGACAAAGAATATATAGAAGGCCTTACTGACGAGAATAACGTGATGGCGGATGGCATGAGCAAAAAACAGATACAGAAAAGGGCTGAACAGCAGGATGAAAAATATAACGAGCAAATATTGTTAAGAAAGTGACCCGAAAAATATTGTGAGATGCGGGGGAGATTCAGAGTCTAATCGTAGATTAATTTACGATTAGTTGTAATATCAATTAATAAGCAAAACTAAGGGAGTATAACGTCATGAGATTAAAAGCATTTTTCAAAGGAGCATTGTTTGGAGCAATGTTAGTAGGCATGTTTGCCTCAGTTGCAACAGCAGGTTTCACTTCGTGTAGTTCTGGTGTAGTGACAAAGGCGGTGAATAGTTATGATGAGACCAATCCTTATTATGTCACTATAGACTGCGATGACGATACCAAGTGGTCTGGGGAGCTGATCTTTATGGTTGGGACAGTACAATCGGACCCGATGTATGCTACGGCATTATCCGCGCTTGCTTCAGGCCAAAAAGTGACAGCAGGGGTTGCAAATAATACTGATTATTCGAGGATATTCACTTTAGGTCTTACAAACGTCGCTAATTAATGTATCTATTATTTACACTTCCTGAGCATTTTTGTGCAGGAAGTGTAATTTTTTTTACCGAAGATAATCATTTATTTGATTTTGAGTATATGGTTACTATTTTAAAAAGTCTGATAATCAAGTCGCCTAGAGTGGTTGCCGGGCTTTAAAAAACAGAAAAGCTTCTTCCCTCCTGTCTTTTTTCCCTATCTTTTTCAGTTGAGTATATTCCTTCTGAAGGAAGGCTTACGGATTTTTTTACTGATGAGGCCTGCTTGATCAATGCCGACTATGCTCCCGAGTCAGTGAATACATAAGTTGACTTCCAAATTACAGAGTATTTGAAAATAAGATCCTCTGAATATTGCAGTCATTCTATCTTCAGGGATCGAAACTGAATCTTGGAACTCACCGATTGGTTAATAATCTAGTAATTGAATTAATTGTTTTACATGAAAAAACAACACCTTGAAATCTTAGTAAGTGAAATCAACATATTGGATGATTGCTTGTGAAAATAGGCTGTTGAGAAGTTTCCTGTTTAGGAATACTTATTATCTGGCCCAATATAGCGCTTAAAGGACATCTCTGCAAATACGGTCAAAATACCGGCATCTCTTATAACGTTATGATTTGTTTATGTTTAGTCAATTAATTATATACACTTTTTATTGACCAATCGATGAGTTGGAAAGGTCTACTTCTTTTAGCACTCCAGGGAGCTGTCAGTGTCCCGCGATTATACAACACACATGTCCATAAAAAAAAATAAAAGAGGATTGTTCAATGCACATGTGAAAGAGCTTCTACACGGAGTATCTATAGCCCTTTTTTTAAAGATACTGGCATCAAGCTTTTCTTTTTTTCTGCATATAACTTTAGCACGGCTATTGGGGGCTGAGGAGTACGGGATTTTCTTTATGGCCTTTACCATTATATTCATTGTTGCTACAATTGGAAGACTTGGGATGGATAATGCCTTAGTGCGTTTTATAGCTGTAAATATTGCCAAAGAGAAAACCGATAGAATTTTCGGAGGGTACCGTAAAGTTATGCTGCTCTCAGCAGTCATGGCAATAAGCTTTTCAATGATTATCTATCTACAGGCGCCTTGGATAAGTCAGTTCATTTTTCGTAAACCGAAGTTGGCTTATCCGCTTAGTATTATGGCTCTAGCAGTTGCACCCCTCGCGCTTCTCACTCTTCATGCCTATGCTTTGCAAGGCTTAAAAGCAATAGCCTCATCAATTTTAATACTTAATCTTTTTGTTCCGCTTATTACATGCTTAATCAGTTTGCTCTTTGTTCCGTATTTTGGAATTGACGCAGCTGTATGGGGATATGTTGTAAGCACTTTCTTGACTCTGTTGTTTGGTCGACTACTTTGGCTGAAAGCAACACGTTCATTAAAAAAACGCTCTGTTGCACCTGAGTCAAGTAGATTCACTATTTTTAATAAATATTTATTCGGCATATCTTTGATAGATGTAGTCATGAATTGGTCTCCCTTATTATTTCTCGGCATATGGGAGAGCTCCGCGAATATAGGTATATATAACGCGGCGAATCGAACTGCCATGCTGACAAATTTTATATTAATTGCTGTTAATACCACAGCAGCACCAAAATTTGCCGAACTTTACCAAAATAGAGATATAAAAACACTGAATTCTGTTGTTCAAAAAACGACTAAATTAATTATTTATTTGGCCTGTCCAATGCTATTTGTTTTTTTATTTTTTCCAAAATTTGTTTTGTCTTTTTTTGGTGAGTCATTTACAAGTGGAGCATCTATTTTAGTAATATTATCTATTGCTCAATTGGTCAATATGGCAACGGGATTAACGGGCTGTTTGCTTATTATGTCAGGAAATGAAATATTGCAGTTTAATATAATATGTTTTTGTATTTCTTTATGGATTATATTAAATTTAATCCTTATACCAAACTTCGGAATTACAGGAGGAGCTGTAGCAAGTATGCTGCTAGTTATCTTGATTAATTCTATTAATATGATATATGTATGGAAAAGGTTGAATATTTTTACTTTTCCTTTCTGCGTGAAGTACATGAGAAATTAACAGATAATCAGATTTCCTTAATTGAAGGGATAGCTTCTAATCTTTTTAATGACTATAGCCTGATAAATAAAGAGCTTCCAAAAACTTAGATATTATTTTCTGTTGCTGCTATTAATTATTTTGTATTTTTTCTTAAAAGAATTAATTCGCGGCTTCGTCATTGATATTTCAATGGGCTTTTTTACAAATCCATCAAATTTGGACGGCGTGCCTTATGATCAATCTTTATCGATTTGCGAGTGGAGGAAAATTGTTTTCGCTCAAACTCACTGCGAAAATACCTTCGCATATTTTAAGGAATTTAATTTATTGTCATCTTTTTCAACTAACTATAGGGCTAAAATCGACACTTTATGGGGGGTGTGAAATCAGAAGCCCTGAAAAAATTTCAGTAGGAGACCATACAATTATAGGTAATGATTGTCTCTTGGATGGGCGAAGTGGTTTAATAATATGCAATAATGTTAATATTAGCAGCGGAGTTTGGATTTGGACATTGCATCATGATATATATTCTCCACATTTTTCTACGACAGGAGCGAAAGTAATTATTCATGATAGAGCATGGCTGTGCTCAAGATCTACTATTTTACCGGGAGTTACTATTGGCGAAGGTGCTGTGGTGGCAAGCAATGCGACAGTAACCAAGGATGTTTTGCCGTTTAATATAGTTGCAGGTGTACCAGCTAAAAAAATAGGGGAACGTCCAAAAAACTTAAATTATATCCTGAAAAAAGGACTTCCTTTTATCTAGGTGCAATCATGAATAAGATAAAAATACTTGTTGATGCGCATGTTTTTGATGGATTTCATCAAGGTTCAAGAACTTTTCTTAAAGGATTATATAATCAATTAGCATTAGATAATTTTTTTGATATATATATTGCCGCTAATAACTTTGAAAATGTTAAAAATCAATTCGAATTTACAAATAACTTTAAGTTTATAAAATTAAAAAATAAATCTAAATTATTAAGATTAGGAGTAGAAATCCCATATATTATATGGAAAGAAAAAATTGATTATGCCCATTTTCAGTATATCTCACCTATTGTGAAAAATTGCAAATTTATTTTAACAATTCACGATGTTCTATTTCTTGATTTTAAAAAGTATTTTACATGGAAATATCGTCAAAAAAAATATTTATTTTGTATATCGGCACGAAATTCAGATATACTGACAACTGTCTCTGAATATTCAAGAGACAGTATATCTCAGCACATGAAAATAGAGCAACAAAAAATAAATATTATAACGCAAGGTATAGATAAAGCTTATTTTTTAAATACTGAAAATCGTGAGCAGGCGAAAAAAAAAATTAAAAAAAAATATGGGCTAGAAAATATTATTTTATATGTGAGTAGAGTTGAACCAAGAAAAAATCATGTCTTTCTATTAAAAGTTTTCCTTGAGCTTGAATTATGGAAGAAAGGATACAGTCTTGTTTTTATAGGAGATAAGCAAGCACTTACAATGAATTTTGATGCTTTTTTTTATAAAAAATATTTTAAGGCCAAGTCTTTTTTTCATCATCTGCAGAATGTTCCAAATAATGATTTAATATCTTTTTATCGATCAGCTGAAATCGCAATTTACCCTTCAATAGCCGAAGGGTTTGGTTTGCCTCCTTTGGAATCTGGAGCGGTGCAGACAGAGACCCTTCTTTCTGACACAACCAGTTTGTCTGAGTTTACTTTTTTTGAGGGCCGATTTTTTTCTCCAAATGATAAAAATTCTTTGAAAAGCAAAATACTAGCTATTCTTGAAAAGAAGAATCAGGGGAAATCAATAAAGGAAATATCAACCATCATAGAAAAAAAATATAGCTGGAGACGTTCTGCGGAAGAATTTAAGCAGCTAATATTAAATAATATTAATAATCCTCCAGGCTCATAATAACTGATTTATTCCGTCGTAAAAAAACACCCCCATCTGGGGATGGATTATTTATTTATATTAATAATTAACGAGGGAATTGATGCCCCCTTACGCTCGAAAACTCAGCGTGATATATTAAGCCAGAAAATCGGTGAGGTTAACTATGAATTTTGGAAAACGAATGTGCATTTTAGGGCTAGCATCCCTGCTTCTTTTTTATGTAAGTACCGCTTCTTTCGGAGGTGATAATATATGTATTCCAGCAATAACGACTCTGCTCCTGTCCGAGACAAACACAGCTTCTACAGAGAGTGATTGCGCAATCTTAATTGCCGGACAGTCGCTCGGACAAGGCGTGTATTGGCAAAACTCAGGAATAGCAGAGGTAATCGATAATGCAGACTTCAGGATGAAAACTAAATGCTCAAGTATTAGTTTCGTCAATGCCGCAACTGGAGGATCGGCGGCTGACTGTGCAATTACTCAGCATTCAGAGGATTTGCAACTGCCTCAAAATTGTTGGATTAATCATAGTCCAGATTATCTTGATGGTGATAGACATGGTAACGCCCTGTTAACGGCTAAGACAGAAGTTGATATGACGATGACTCAGAATAAAAAAAGAATAATTGCAATCATTTGGTCGCAGGGTGAAATAGACTCATTTTATATAACGAAAACTTTTTCTCGGTACGGGCTGGTGACGGAGCCTCCAGACTTATGCTCTCAAAATGTATACTGCAAAGCCGCATACAAAAATAATATTGCTGAAATTTTTGATGTTCTTACTCACATTGAGCGGGTGCGGTTTTATGAAATTTGATATATATTAGCCACACCATCACCAAAGAGTAACAGTATTCGTTTTTTCAGCTCGGTAATGCCGTCAAAAACATATTTAACCCGGTTTCCAACAGTGATTTTGATACGACTGATTCCGCCCATTAACTGAAAAATCCAGCGCAAAGTAGGTGTCTGAGTAGGCTGATTAATTTGATTAGGAACGGTTTCCTGCTGTTCAGCTAACCGATTACGCATTCGTCTTTCTGCTATCCCGTAAACTAACAGTGAAAGCACCATGACCATAAGTAATGCAGAAATTCGAGACGGCTTTTTTAAAAATAAGGAGGAAGCAAAAAATAAAGGATCCTTCAGAAAACGGAACCCTTGTTCCGCATGGTTTTGTTCCTTATAGGCATCAAGAACTTCCTGTACAGACAGATGTTCTTCATGGATATTAGTGCCTATGATATAACATGCAGCTACTTTTTGCAGTCGATCCACTTTGTCGCTGTCAAGCTGTGCTGCTAAAACTATCTGATAATCAATTGCGACAGGTTGTTCACCTTTTTTCGGACGTCCTTTCCCTTTGTACTGTTTATGTTCTATGATTTCATACGATG
The DNA here is from genome assembly GCA_942492895.1 of Candidatus Electrothrix laxa. Lineage (GTDB taxonomy): Bacteria > Desulfobacterota > Desulfobulbia > Desulfobulbales > Desulfobulbaceae > Electrothrix > Electrothrix laxa. Next base: position 1,061,825 of record OW818652.1, on the reverse strand, counting down.
ATAGGCTGTGGGTCTTCCATCTGCTGGCTAATTTCTCGCCTGCTTTGATTGCATCTTCTACGCAGTGAAAGCGATCCGCTTGCAGGTGAAAAGTTGCTTTCTGGATCTTAACTCTTTCTTTTTTTGCCTTTTTTTCGATTTTTTTGACGGATTTTTGACGAGAAGCTTCAGAAGAAACAACATGCCACCTCTGCCTGATTCCATAATGCTCCACATTGAACATCTTGACGTTAGGTCCGTCATCGAATTCCAGCCAGTCATCTGTGTTATCCAAGGCCTGAGTGATAACTTCTTCAACTTCTTTTATATTTTGAGGAATACGGGTGACAAAAAGCAGTTTACTTAAATTTGGGGCATTCTTCCGAGTATACATCTTGCAGTCGGCTACAATATACCGAGGGGTTTCAGACTGTTCAAACTCTTTGATCAGAGCTGCCGCACGATCCTTAAAGACAGTGTTGTCTGAACTGTTACCGTCTAAGCTTTTAAATAAAATTGGAATTCCGCCATCCTGAGTAACCATCATTTCAAGCATGACCTGTTTTAAATCAGGGCGATGGTCTTTAGAATGTCCGTGGGTGATAGAAATCGCCTGCTCATCAGCATCTGGAAGATATTCACCCGTCAGACTGAAAGCGCTTGTATCCAAATGATTGAAACGAAAGTCAATGTTTTCTTTTTCACAGACATCGACAGCTATGTGACTGAAAAGTGCTTCGGTTCCAAAATTGTGCAGACGGTCGAGGACGCGCCCGAGTTTGAAACGATTAAAATCATCGGCATTCACTCCGTCCCTAAACAGCAAAGAAAGAGGACAGGTCTGAAAAAATAAAGGGGTCAACGACATGGGCTTATTGGAAAAACCTAATCCGTTCAATATCATTCCAGCTACGGTTTCCCCAGCGGACAAAGTTTCATTTTCATAATGGCCCAAGTGGGAGTCAATAAGTTCTACCAGTCCGAGATCTTTAATTGTTCCGGCCACTATGCCTAAATGATCAATTCGTTCAACCGAGTATTTTTCCATTATTACAGTATTATAAGATGGTTATAGCGAACAGTATGGAATTATGGTGAATTTTAATCTATTTTTCAAAAAAGACAACCCGCTCAATGTGAGTTCTTAGATCTAAAATTGTCGATTTGTCCAAAGCTGATTTTTCTTTAGAGATCAACGAGGAAGATATTCCAATTTTCATCCCAATCATTGGGCGGCGAGCCTTTAGCGAAACGGTTCTGGTATCATCAATTACAGAATCAGATGAAGGAACTCAGGAAATTCGAGACGCCCAATACGAAATCGTCAACGAAGGAGTCAATGTCTATATTGCGGCTCTCGGATATGATCAGCCTTTAGAGGCTATTCAGGATGATCAGGATAGTCAGGTTCACCCTACGCAATCGGGTTACTTGGAAATAGCAAAGAGGCTAGGTTACTCTATTCAAAGCTACTTTGATCATGTGTCTAACACTCCCGGTCTTCCTGACTGTATACCTTTCTATATCGGTCCCAGGGTGGTTGAGGTAAACTGGGATGAGACTGATATCGTAGCTACAATTGCACATTCAACACAAGCCTCAATACCTAGTGCGCCAAAATGTACTGCGCCTACCTATTGTGGCTTTCGTGTATTTGATGATACCACCCTCCTGAATATTGAGGTCACACAGGATAATACTCCAAGCACCACAGTTGACGGACTAGAGCACACACAGTATCGTATTCAGCTTTTGGATCAGCAGGATAGCCCGGACATTGCTTTAAGTTTTGCGTATGGTGCGATGAATGAGATAAACATTCCACAGATTGTCGACGAGGCGATAGAGAGCAACGATGCAGAAAATATCGTAAAACAGGAATGCTTATCAACGATACCATCTTCCGAATGTTTTAGTAGTGTTGAAACCTTTAGCCTGCCTATTCAGCCAGCATTATTTTGTTCCCAAGATGGAACTTTTTTTAATAAGCTAGAGCTGGAGTTACCCTTTTGTTCCACTCAGAGCCAGTAATGCCACGTTGAGGATATTCTGGATTCAGTACTAAATAACTCACCGACTAAAAGTCGGTGAGTTGATAATTGCGGACTAAAACAGCCAATTGAGCATAGTGTAATTAATGATCAATGCGACTACCAGGACCGTAACCGTATATCTTCGCAAATTCGGCATGGTAAATTAGATTGGAAAGTTGCGACTAGAAGGAGTGAAGGCGTAGTATGGAAAATGAGGAAAAGCAAGTCGTAAATGTAATTATAGCGAGTTATAATAGCGCAAAGACTCTTCAGGGATGCCTTGACAGTATTTATGTACAGACCTATCCGGCAATTAGAATAATTATTATTGATGGAGGGTCTACAGATAGCACGGTTAACATCTTGAAAAATAATGAATCGAGATTGACCTACTGGGAATCAGAGAAGGATAGAGGTATATATCATGCATGGAACAAGGCATTATTGCACACGTCAGGAGAATGGGTTTGTTTTCTAGGGTCAGATGACTGTTGGGCTTATCCAGATGCTATTTCAGACATGATCTTTAAAGGAAACAATGAGCATAGTGATATCGTTTCAGGGAGAGAAGCACAGGTCAATGAACGGCATGTTGTTAAGAAAATAAAAGGGATTCCTTGGTCATGGCAATCACTGCAGCGTTTTCACTCTATAGCTCATCCCGGCATGATGCATAGGAGAAAAATATTTGATAGTTATGGAAATTATAACGAAAAATATAAGATAGCTGGTGATTATGACTTCACTTTAAGATTAGGGCCATCTGTTAAATCTTCATTTGTAGACAAAGCCCTTGTTTTTACTGGAGATTCAGGGATAAGCAGAACTAATATTCAGCAATCATTAAGAGAGTGTAGGCAGATTCAGGAAAAGCATCCAGAGATTGGCTTTAAAAAAGCTTTATTGAATTATTATATAAATAAAGTAGTAATATATACAAAAATAATATTAAAAATATTTTGACTGATGAATATCAAGGAAAATAAAATAAATTATTTTAGCAGTTTTATTATAGCCCTGATTATATTCAATAGTGGAGGTGTAAGTGTAATACCGCACTATATTGTAACAGTATTTGCTTTTTTTCTAATATTAATACTTTTTATCTTTAAAGAGGGTGAAAAGAAGTTTATTGTAAAGCTTTCTTTTATTTTTTTTATAGTTCTTTTCTCTAATTATTATTTCACATCGTGGGGGGGGGATCCTAAAAGGTATATAGTTTTTTATTCATATATAGTAACTGCAATTCTTATTATAAGTATATATAAATCGGATCCTCTGCAATTCATTTTAGACCTACGAAGAGCGTTAATTTTTTTTCTTATTCATGCTATTTTTTCTTTTTTCGCTCAGTTTTTCATTGCAAATTATGTTGTAATAGAAGGGCAACATATCCAGACTTTTAAATATATATTTTATTATCAGGATCGCCAGACGATACCTTACCTTTTGCGAGTTCAAGGTCTATTTTGGGAACCAGGAGTATTGCAATTTTATATAAATATACTTTTTTTTATAAGTTATTTTATAATAAAGGACTATAGACTAACTTTCTTGTCTGTACTTATAATTCTGACAACATTTTCAACGACAGGTTATTTGTTAATAGCTATACAGATTATATATATATTAATATCTAATATGAAGAGAAAATTTATAGCCTTTCCTTTGTTATTATTTTCAATAGTATTAATTGTTCCTGTTTTATCTCGAAATATAGAGGATAAAATATCAGGTTATAACAGGAAATCTTCTTTGGTGAGGGAATTAGATTTTGCAATAGGAATAGATATTATAAAAAATAATCCTATTCTCGGTATTGGTTTAACAAATGAGAATTATACGTATACCCATTATTTTTATGGAGAGAGTATAAGGGCTCTTTTTGAAGTAACTGAAGATGAATTGTACAACAAAGGAACAACAAATTCTATTTTATGGATATCCTCTGCGTTAGGACTACCGATATTTTTTTTATGGCTGTATTATTTATTCAATCAGCAAATCATTATGTCAAATAGATACTTATTTTTATTTATAATATTTATCACTTTGCTGTCTGAGCCACTGGTTATGACACCTTTTTTTATTATTTTTTTCATATCGGGTTTATCTATAAAAAAGAGGGCCATTTCTACCTTTTCTCCTTTTGGAAAGCTAAACAATACGTAACTGCTCACCCTGTTCCTGCAGGGTGAGCAGTTACAATAACTAAATAATTTTGATGGATTCGTAAAAAGTATCCCTATATAATTATCTGAAATTACTTGTATATAATTAATTTTTCTCTTGCCATAAATTAGTCGGCATGATATTATTGTGTCAATATTACGATAAGATAAGCAAGAGAGCTATGTTAAACATCAAAGATCACAAAACCATCAACATGTTCGACCCCTTTGGTTTCCTCGGGCCGAAGCGTCGAAAAATGCTGGATGAATCATGGGCCGGGATTTTTCGGGATCATGTTCGCCATATTCTTCCGGTTGATCTCCTGGCACTGCATTTCAGTACAAGCATGGGGCGCCCGACTAATGAACTCGTTGCTATGATGGGAGCGATGTTATTGCAGCATATGCATGATCTGACAGACGAAGAGACAGCGGAACAGTTCGCTTTTAACATGCAATGGCATTATGCTCTTGATATCACAAATAACTCAGACAAAGCGGCCTATGTCTGTCCAAAAAGTATTTGGAACATGCGCTTTGTCATGACGAAATACGGACTGTATGACGATGTCTTCCAGGCTGTTGGCGATGAATTCATAAAAATATTCGATGTTGATCCTTCTCTGCAACGTATAGATTCCGTTCACATATTTTCCAATATGAAGCATCTCGGTCGTATCGGGATCTTCACAGGCACCATCAAAAAATTCCTGGTAAATCTCAGACGGCAGCACAAAAACGAATTCAATGAGCTTGACCTGAATCTGCGAGATCGCTACCTGAAGAAAGAAGAGGAAAGTGCCTTCTCTATGGTCAAACCATCTGAATCCGCCAAAACTCTTCAGATGGTCGCCGATGATCTTTTCTTTCTTATCAACAGGTTCCGCTCGTGCCCTGACATTGCGTCCATGCAAACATATCAGCTCATGACACGCATTCTGAAAGAACAATGTATCACAGAGCAAGTCGAAAATACTGATGAACTGCGTGTCATTCTGAAGGCAAATAAGGATATCCCTTCCGACTCTCTTCAGAATCCCTCTGATCCTGACGCCGGATATAGTGGGCATAAAGGCAAAGGATATCAGGTGCAAGTAGCGGAAACATACAGCACAGAGGAAGATGCCGAAACTCTCTCCCTGATCACTCATGTTGATGTGCAGGCTGCCCATGAAAGTGATACCGATGCCCTGCTACCGTATCTTGAGGCTACGGAACAACGTGACATAAAGCCGAAAGAAGTAGCAGCTGATACGCTCTACGGAAGCGACGACAATCACGAAGCGGCAAAACAAAAGGGTGTCAACCTCATCGCTCCTACTCTGGACCGACAAAAGGACCTCTTCTGCACACTGACCGATTTTGAGCTTTCTGAAAACGGTTTTATCATCTCGTGTCCTGAAGGGTGCCAGCCTGTCAAGAAATCCAAGAAAAAAGACAGGTTCAGCATAGCCTTTTCGTCAGAAACATGTAAGAGCTGCCCGAGAGCCAATCATTGCCCTGTTAAACCCGGCAAAAAAGATCTTGCTTATCTCCGCTATAACGAAAAAACCGCCCGTCTTTCCCAAAGAAGAGCTAACGAGCGAACCGATGAATTCAAAAACAAGTATCGGTTCCGGGCCGGAGTCGAGGCCACTATGTCGCAACTTGATCGACGTACGGGAATCAAGCATCTCAAGGTACGAGGCATGAAAGCGGTTCGTTTCGCAGCGACCATGAAGGCAACAGCACTCAATATAATACGGGCAGCTGCGTACAAAAAACGACGAAATAAGGGGAAAAATCCCTCATCACCCTCCATAGGAGGCTGGATTGACCTGATTTGGGTTGTCAAAGAGCATTTTTACGATTTTTTGGACAAAATCAAAATCGCCAAAGTCACATCACCAGCTTTTTGAAATTTTATCCTCATTTTGCTGACTGACTTTTTACCTGGTCATCAATTTTAGGCCGACACATCGCTATTAATAGCGCCATTATTTGTTATTGAAATAAAATATTTTTATTTCGTCAAGCTTCGAACAATATTTAACTCACCGATTGGTTAATAATCTAGTAATTGAATTAATTGTTTTACATGAAAAAACAACACCTTGAAATCTTAGTAAGTGAAATCAACATATTGGATGATTGCTTGTGAAAATAGGCTGTTGAGAAGTTTCCTGTTTAGGAATACTTATTATCTGGCCCAATATAGCGCTTAAAGGACATCTCTGCAAATACGGTCAAAATACCGGCATCTCTTATAACGTTATGATTTGTTTATGTTTAGTCAATTAATTATATACACTTTTTATTGACCAATCGATGAGATTTAAGTATAACAAAAAACAATATGAAGGTCGTAGCGGCTGTTATCATTGCGCAACTTATCATTGGTTGCCATTACCTAGATGAAGAGCCATCTCACGAACGCGTAACAGTGAAGGCAGGGGCGTACTACTTCGACGGGTGGACAGGAAAGACTAATAGTACGCATCTTACCCGACGGTTGAAGGAGGAATTCGGGTATCGCGAACCCAGCTGGGGGTGGATTACCAGCACTCCAGAAATTATGCGGAAACAGATTAATTGTGCTGCTGATTACGGCCTGCAATTCTTTGCCTTCTGCTGGTACTACCCTGAAGGGACAAATAAGACGACCCCGCTAAACAACGCTCTGGACCTCTTTCTGGACGCCCAAAATCAAAAACGTATGGAATTTTGCCTTTTAGTATCCAACCACGCAGGTTTTAAAATCGGTCCCAAAGAATGGGATCAATGTTGCGCACGTTGGTTAAAGCTGTTTAAACATCCGTCCTACGTCAAAGCAAACGGCAAACCGTTGCTCATCATTTTCTCACCACAGGAGCTAAACAAGTCATTTGGTGGCCCCCAGGCTGTCCAGGTCGCTTTTGAGAGATTGCGAGACAAGGCAAGAGAGGCCGGGCTCCCGGGCGTCTCTATTGCAGGCTGCTGGACAGCTAGATATGTGGGACCAAAATCTACGCTGCCCGTTAATGAAGTCGAGTCGGGTTACACCTTCGTGACAGGATACGCGATGCCCAATTATTGTGCATGGGCTTGGCCAAATAAACTCCAGCCGTATCAGTATTTACTTGATGGTCATAAGAAAGCTTGGGATATTCTTGAACGCCACTCCGTGTTACCCTATATCCCCGTCGCCACACTCGGCTGGGACAAACGCCCCTGGGAGAAACCGAACCTGCCTGAAGACAGGAACGCAGTGTATTATCCTGATCGATCGCCCAACGGAGTGAAAATTATGGTTGAAAATGCTGTCCAGTGGATCAGCAAGCACCCCGACAGGACGTCGCAAGAGAAGCTCCTGCTGATGTACGCTTGGAACGAATACGGCGAGGGTAGCTATCTTACTCCCAGCAAGCGGGATGGTTATAGCTTTCTTGAAGCCGTGAAATCTGGACTGCATTCACAAACCGGGAGAAAAGACGGAATTTCTGCCCGGAGCAATAACCGAGATGAGCAATAATACTCTAATTATTACTGGCATTCGCGGTATTCCAGCCCGGCACGGCGGCTTTGAAACTTTTGCGGAACATTTATCTCGTTACTTAGTAAATCGAAATTGGAAGGTTATTGTTTATATTCAGGAAAAAGGAAAAGGAGGACTGTCTCAGTCTGAATGGTACCAGATTCAACGTATTCACATACCAATAGTAACAGCAGGACCTTTCAGTACCGTTATTTTTGATTTGAAATCAATAATTAATTCAGTTGGTTACGGAAAAAGCGTTATACTGACATTAGGTTATAATACTGCAGTTTTCAATTTACTGTACCGTTTGAAAGGAAAGTACAATATAATTAATATGGACGGGATAGAGTGGAAGAGACAGAAATGGGGATATGGTGCTAAGCTATGGTTCCTACTGAACGAACAGCTTGCTTGTTGGTTCGGAAATCATCTGGTAGCCGATCATCCCAATATTTCTGAGCGTCTAACCAAACGGGCAGCATGCCGAAAAATCAGCATGATACCCTATGGAGCACGTGAAATAATTCAGGCGGATGAGAGTATTCTCAAAGAATATAATTTAAAAAAATACAAGTATGCAATTCTGATTGCACGCGCCGAGCCGGAAAACTCCATACTTGAAATAGTGACTGCATTTTCTCTTCGGAAAATTGATGCTAAATTAGTTGTGCTCGGAAGTTATAAGCCTGATGAGAATAAGTATCATCAGTTGGTTATGGCTGCCGCAAACTGTGAGGTAATATTTCCCGGTTCAATTTATGATGCAACAACGGTGGACGCATTACGTTTTTTTGCTAGATTCTATATACATGGCCACCAAGTCGGTGGAACTAATCCATCCTTAGTTGAGGCGTTGGGTGCAGGAAATGCAGTACTTGCACATGATAATGAATTCAACCGATGGGTTGCTCAAGATGGAGCAATCTATTTCCATGATACCTTCTCTGCAGCAAGTTCTATCCAGCAACTTTTTGCTGATGACAGCATGATTGAAAAATTACAGAAAGCGTCAAGAAAAAATTTCCAGACTAATTTTCAATTAGACGATATTCTCAGTCTCTACGAGAAAATATTACTTGACGGGATGGAGGATCAATGCAATAAGTACTCAACTTAACCCCGACACTCCGCACGTCTCTTTGCAAGGTTCTGACTGTTACAGATTTAGGGGAGCCCCACGAAATCCCCCAAGAGAAGCGGAAATTAAAAGGTTTTGTAACCAACAATCATGATACCGTTTTCCGTTCAGTTGTTCAGCCGGACTTTGTAGACCTGCATGCTTTTTTACCGCAGCTGGATTTTGCGGAGCAAAGTTTTTGATAAGTGTCCATCCCCGGATATTACGTTCAGCCGTCTCGCGAGAACCGTGAAAGTACCTTGTGTTGTAAAGATGCCGATTTATTCCTTGCATCAGTCTGTCAATCATATTGCTGGTTCTATGACAGCCATGATGATTATATGACTCTGAATATTCGGAAATATTGTTTTTTAATTTCTTGATGGGCTTCAGGATGGATTCCGGGTATGAATCCCGTTCCCCGGCCTCTGCGAGTCTTCTGACTTTCTGTGAGAATGAGCGTCGAGTCGGGGCCTGAAAACATTCCCAAAGTACCGATGCGGCTCTCAGGAATACGTCTCTATGTTTTTTCCTGACTGTTACGGATTTAGGGGACCCTGGGAAAATATCCATAAATCAGCTATTTAAGATTGAGCAATGAGAGGTTCAATAAACCAATAAATCAGACTGGCTGAAGATAACGCACTGATTTTTCATGTTTGACATTTAAGGGTTTTTAGAGCTGGCTGCTCCCCTCCCCTAAATCTGTAACAGTCAGTAAATTTCATTTAAGACATTTTACAATCCATGCGGAGGAAACGGTTTTGTTTGCCGAAGCAGAGTGATAAACAATCAGCTTAACAGTCACCTCCTCGATACAGCGGGTTGAAATAAAGGGCTGAAAGTCTTGATGGAGATCAAACTACCCGTTATGATTCTGTCCGAAAATTGGCATCTTTCCGGGAACAACCTTTTTTGAGTCTAATGAAATCTATATCTTGTCCGCAAGATCTTGCAATAAATGGAGCTCCCCCTCTATTTGAAGAACCTCTGCATGTAGGTCGACCGAATATTGGAGATTATGAATTATTTTCTCAGTATGCAAAAGATATATTTGCCCGTAGCTGGTTAAGTAATAATGGACCACTTGTGCAAGAGCTCGAAAAACGTGTAGCAGATTTTCTTGGTGTAAAACATTGCGTGGCTATGTGTAATGGAACGGTTGCCTTAGAAATCGCTATTCGTGCGTTAGGGCTTGAGGGTGAAGTCATAATCCCATCTTTTACTTTTATTGCCACGGCTCATGCACTCAGTTGGCAGGCGATTACTCCTGTCTTTGCAGATATTAATCCTAAAACGCATACGCTTGACCCTGAAGCGGTAGAACGGATGATTACACCTCGAACGAGTGGAATTATAGGGGTGCATCTTTGGGGACATGCTGCGCCTGTTGATGAATTGCAAGCTCTTGCTGATGAATATAATTTACATTTAATGTTTGATGCTGCCCATGCCTTTGGCTGTTCTTATAAAAATGAACTCATTGGTAGATTTGGCGAATGTGAAGTCTTTAGTTTTCATGCTACAAAATTTTTTAACACCTTTGAAGGTGGGGCAGTTGTCACTAACAATGATGAACTTGCTGAAGCAATGCGCCTTATGCGTAATTTTGGTTTTTCCGGTATGGATAATGTTATTTATCCGGGAACAAACGGGAAAATGACAGAAATATGTGCTGCTATGGGCTTAGTTAATTTGGAATCTATAGAAAATGTTATCGAAGTGAACCGCCGGAACTATCAGGCTTATAAGGAAGGTCTCGCTGATTTGCCGGGTATCGGGCTTTTGCATTATGACGAGAGTGAAAGCAATAATTATCAGTATATAGTGGTAGAGGTAAGAGATGATTGTCCTGTTTCGCGGGATGATATTGTACAAGCCTTGCATGCTGAGAATGTGTTGGCCAGGAAATATTTTTGGCCAGGATGTCATAATATGAAGCCATATAGAGATCTGTACCCGCACGCTGGTTTACTGCTTCCAATTACTCAAAAGGTGGCTGATAGAGTGATATTGCTCCCCACTGGCACCTCTATTACCTTTGATATGATTCAGTCCATTACTTCAACGATTCGAATTTTGCTTGGTTGCTCAATATGAAAGTTGCAATCATGCAGCCGTATTTTTTCCCATATATAGGTTATTGGCAATTGATCAATGCTGTTGATGTTTTTGTTATTTATGATGATGTTACTTTCATCAAAGGAGGGTGGATAAACCGGAATCGCATTCTTGTAAATGAGAAACCAACATATATTACAATACCACTTCAACAGGCTTCATCATATAAAAGAATTTGTGATATATCTATCCATTCATCGCCTGTATGGAAGAAAAAAATGATTAAAACTATAGAAAATTCTTATAGAAGGTCTCGTTTTTTTGATGATTTTTTTCCGGTAGTGAAGAATGTTTTAGAATATCAATCTGACAATATAGCAGATTTTGTGACGAACAGTATTGTTCTAATTTCTCGATACTTATCTTTAAAAACTAAAATTGTTAAAACTAGTCGATGTTACAAAAATAACAATATGGATGGCGTCAATCGAGTTGTTGATATATGTAAAAGAGAAAGGGCCACCGTCTATATAAATGCACAAGGAGGACGCTTATTATATGACAGTAAGGCGTTCCAAGAAGAAAAAATACAACTAAGATTTTTAAAAACAAAACTATTTGATTATAAAAAAAATGGAGCCGAATTTATCCCATATTTGTCTATAATTGATTTGTTAATGAATGTTGGACCTCGTAATGCGCAGCGTTTGTTTGGTGAATTTGATTTTATTTCAGGAGATTAGGTGGACATTTCTATGTGCGGTTCCACAAATAAGGATAAACGGACGGTTTTATTTAAAAGGAATTCCCATCTTGAGAGGTTGCTTATCTCATTGAATGATCAATTAAGTTTGGTGGAGGGGCAATCTCTAGCAATTAGAAATGATTTTGGTCCTGATTTCCCGCTTATTTTTATTATGGGGCCATTACGAAGTGGCACTACGTTGTTTACTCAATGGCTTGCAAATACAGATTTTATTGCTTACCCTACTAATTTACTTTCAAGATTTTACGGTGCACCCGCCATAGGCGCACAAATCCAGTTACTCTTAACGGATCAACGATTTAATTTTCGAGATGAGCTCATAGAGTTTAATAACAGGATTGCTTTTGACTCAGAAAATGGAAAAACAAGGGGCGTTCTTTCCCCAAATGAATTTTGGTATTTCTGGCGTCGTTTTCTTCCTTTTCAGGATTTGGACTTAGATTGGTTGCCGGACGAAGAGCTGTTTGAGGTGGTTGATAAGGAAATGCTGAACAATGAGCTTACAACGCTTACGCGTATTTTTGGCAAGCCATTTGCTCTTAAGGCTATGATTTTAAATTATAATATTCATTTTCTAGATGCGGTCTTTGAAAAAGCCGTCTTTGTCCAAATCAAGCGTGATCCTGTAACGAATGTAGCGTCTATACTGGAAGCGCGTAAAAGGCAGTTGGGGAGTGAAAACGAGTGGTATTCGTTTAAGATACCAGAATACCCGCGTCTTAAAAATCTTGATCCGATTTCTCAGGCTACCGGTCAAGTGCATTATATTAACGCTGCGGTTACAAAGGGAATGGCGAAAGTAGCAGAGGCGAGAAAAATGACAGTCAACTATGAAGAATTCTGTCAAAATCCAAGTCGTGTTTTTACCGAATTATCCCAGAAGCTTGGCTTGGCAGGAGATGATTGTAAGTACTCAGGCCCTGAGCAATTCAGGCAAACTCGCGAGGCATCAACTGTTGAAAATAAAAAACTTATTGAGCAGTCCCTGGCGCAGTTTGCAACTTTATGAATACTGTCAAGTCTGTACGCCTGAATGCTTCAGCAAACATGCTAGGAATTGCATATTCATCATTTATTTCGATAATAATATTACCTTTTTATCTTGAATATCTTGGTGCAGAGGCATTTGGTTTAGTTGGTTTTTTTATAATGCTTCAGGCATGGATGCAGCTGTTGGATATGGGAATGTCCCCCATGCTATCACGTCAAACATCCTCTGTTCGTGGAGAATCCGGCGGAAAACCAGACGCATTCGTCGAACTTAAGAAAATATTAAGAAGCCTTGAGTTAATAATTTTCTCTCTCTCCTTGAGTATCATTTTGGGAATTGCTTGCACCAGCTCTTGGGTAGCAAAAAACTGGTTAACCGTAGTTTCCCTTGATTTAAACAGTGTTTCTTTCTCTATCGTTCTGATGGGGATAATTAGTGGCATCACTTTTTTTTCCTCTTTGTACAAAAGCGGCATCCGAGGAATGGAAGAACAGGTCAAGCTGAACATTACTACTGTAATCTTTATTTCTTTGAAATTTATTGGTTCTTTTTTGTTGTTGCGATTTGTAACACAGGACATAGTTTCTTTTTTCCTCTACCAATTTTCAATTGTGTTGCTTGAAGCAATAACACTATGCTTTATCTTTTATCACTGTATGCCAGCTACAGAGAGGATTGGGATTAATTTTTTTTGGAGCTCCCTTAAACCATTGCTTCCTTTTGCAGGAGGAGTGGCTTATACCGCAGGAATATGGGTATTATTGACGCAAATGGATAAACTTATCCTTTCCAAGGTGTTGCCTCTCTCTGAGTACGGATATTTTGCTTTGGTTGTTACTGTTGCGACAGGTATCACGCAGATATCAACCCCCATAAGCCAAGCCATTTTGCCTCGAATGACGTACCTGCTTTCTCAAGGTCGTGAACAGGATATGCTCATATTGTACAGAAGGGCGACACAATACATGGCGATACTTACTTTTCCCGTAGCTGGGATGATTGCTTTTTTTGCACGCGATGTATTATTTGTATGGACAGGTAATCAGGCCGCAGCAGAGTGGGCAGGGCCGATATTAACTTGGTTTGCTTTGGGAAATGGCATTCTGACCATGAGTGCATTCCAATATTATCTCCAGTTTGCCCATGGCGATTTGAAAATGCATGTGATCTACTATACAATTTCTGCGTCTATTCAAATTCCGTTGATTATCTATATCGCTTTCAACTTCGGAGCAATTGGTGTTGCGATGGTATGGTGCATCTTGCGAGCAGTCTCATTTATTCTATGGACTCCAATTGTTCATCGTAAATTTGCTCCTGGTATACATCGACACTGGATACTTAAGGATATATTTCCTGTGTTCTTCAGTACTGCAATAGTACTCTTTTTATTTTATGGATTAAATTTTGATTTTGAAGGTATGAGTCGAGTTCGATTACTTGTATTTTTTGCTGGTATCGGCTCAAGTCTTCTTGTCATTAATACATTAGTGTCAGATGCCGGTCGAAATTTTCTTTTTGCCGCTTTAAAAAAATAGCGGGGAGGAATTTTATGACAGATAGAGCCCAAGAAGAAATAATGCATTCATGGAGAAACAAGGGCGATTGTATAGTGAGTGTGGTTTGTGCTACCTACAATCACGAAAACTATATAGAGCAGGCGATCAAAAGTTTTCTATCCCAAAAAACAAGTTTTCCTTTTGAAATAATAATCCATGATGATGCTTCAACGGATGGAACGCAAGATATAATAAAAAAATATCAGAAAAAATATCCTGAATTAATTCACCCTATCTTTCAAACAGAAAATCAATATTCAAAAGGAAATTTTAAACCTTTATTTTATGCTGCGGGCTATGCTAGAGGACAGTATATCGCCCTTTGCGAAGGGGATGATTTTTGGATAGATAATGAAAAATTACAAATACAGATAGATTGCATGCTGGAGAATCCAGATGTTGATTTTTCATTTCATTCTGCATGGATAGCCCGTGGTGATGCTTGTAAGAAAAAAAAATTATGGTGCCATAGGAACAAAAAAAAATTTACCATAGATAACATATTGATGACTATTGGTCAATTTGCGCCAACATCGTCTTATATCGTTAAACGAGGAGTAATGAGCAGTTTGCCAAAATGGTTTTATCATACAGCACCAGTCGGAGATTTTTTTATCGAAATGTATGGTGCAAGACGTGGTGGTGCTTTGTATATTAATAGATCAATGTCTGTTTACAGAACATTTTCAAATGGTTCTTGGAGCTTTAGAATTTCTAGGAGCTTATCTAAAGAACAGGAACATAGCCGAAGCATGATCAATTCATTGCAACTTTTAGAAAAGGATTTTCCATTCTGTTCAAATGCATTTCGCAAAAAAAAAGCAGAATATTACTATAAACTAGCTGTTATTTTTTTATTAAAAAGAGATGAGTATCATTTTAAGCGCCATATTGAAAAAAGTGCCGAGCTATACCCATGTTTTTCTAAAAAACAAACATTAAATTATAAACTTCGATTTATGCCAGGACTACTACGTCTTCTTGAATCAGGGCGCAGGAAAATAAATTATCTGTTGATGTAATGCTATTGTCCTGTCGATATATCGAGAAAAATGATCGCTATTAATCGAACATGTTATACATATACAGGTAAAATTTATAATGAAAGATCTATACGATAATTACTATGAGGAAGGTTTTTCGCAAAGCAAAAGTCAAACGCTTGATTTGAAAAACTTTGAATTGACGGCAAAAAAATATAAGTGGAACTATCAGCGCTTTTTTTCATCGCTCCCTAAGAATGCCAAAATTCTTGATATCGGATGTGGTTTAGGGCAATTTTTTTTCTATTTACGAAAAGAAGGGCTTCAAAATTTGACAGGAATTGACATTTCTCAAAGTCAGGTAGACCTTGCTTTGCAAATGCAGCCGGAAGTTGATTTTAGAAAAGTTGAAGACACATGTAGGTTTCTTGAGCAGCGGCAAGGGAGATATGATGTAATTGTTCTGAACGATGTCGTAGAGCATTTGGAACTGGAAGATAATATTTTATTACTAAAAGCCATACATAACGCCTTGAAGCAATATGGAAAAATTATTGTGAAAACAGTTAATGCAGCATTTCCTCTCGGAAGTTCAACGAGATATGCCGATTTGACACATAAGACATCTTTTCATAAAAAATCATTGACGCATCTATTAAGGCATACTGGTTTTAGTGATATTCAATGTTTTTCTGAAGAAATAGGCGCGTATAATTTATTATTTATGATGAAAAAAATATTGGTCCGTATTAACAGAATGATCCTTAGAATAATGATTTACTTAGCAGAGTCTGATTGGCAGGACATCATATCTGTTAATATTATTTCGATAGGAGTAAAAAAGTGAGAGTATTAACGATAGCGAACACGCCTCCATATGTTATGGGAGGCGCTGAAATTCAGGCATATCATCTTGCAAAAGAGTGGGTAAAAAAAGGACATGAGGTCACAGTTGTCGGAAATAGAAATGAAACCGGTGTGATTCTTTTTTCAGAGGGTTCTGATCTAGGTATTAATAGCGTAAAAATAAAAACAAGAAATTATAATAAGTTTACAAGAGCTCTTTCCTATACGGTAAGTTTATCGTGGTTTCTGGTAAAAAATAAAAAAAAATTTGATATTATTTACTGTAGATTTGTAAAAGAACCGACAATCGTTGTATGTTTTTTGAAATTACTTGGTATCATTAATTTGCCGTTGTTTTCCTGTACAGAATGTACAGGGAATAGAGGAGAAGCGTACTTTCTTAGTACATTTTGGAGCAGTAAATTGATAATCAAGCTGATTAACAGATATAATAATATTATTAATATCATTTCTCCTGACATTGAAAAGGAACTTGTTTCAATCGGTTTAAATAAAGAAAAATTTTCATATATCCCAAACGGGACTCCAATTTCAAGTGAGTATTTTCCATGTAACGATGAGAAAGAAAGGAAAGATCTTGTTTTTGTTGGTCGACTTGTTAAAAGAAAAAATGTAGACATCCTGATTAAAGCGGTTAAAAAACTCACTGATTCTGGAAAAAATATCTCTCTAAGTATTATCGGCACAGGTCCTGTTGAGAATGAGCTTAAAGAATTAAGAGATTCACTCTTTCTTCAAGAGAATATTTTTTTTATGGGATTCGTAGAAGAAAATAAAAAATTGGAGTGTATTGCTCAACATAAAATCTTTGTTCTTCCGTCAATGCTGGAAGGATTCGGGATAGTAGTCATAGAGGCAATGAAAATCGGTCTCCCTGTTATTGTAACAAACTGCGGGGGCCCTGAGTTTTTTGTTGACAATTCAGTAGGCAGAGTTGCGCAAGTAGGTAGCGTTGATTCCCTTACCGATTCAATAAAAGATCTTCTTTCTCTTGAGAGCGAACAGCTTAATCAGATGGGGCTATCCGCTCAAAAGAAAGTAATGGAAAATTATAATATTTCAATATTAGCAGAGAGACATATTGATATCTTCCGACAGTTGATATGAAATCTGTTCAATAAAAAAACGTTATCACAATGCTCTCCAAAACACTCAGCGGTGCCGTTGCCGGTGTCGACGGCCTTATAGTTCGTGTAGAAGTTGATCTGGCCTTGGGCTTGCCCGGTTTCTTTACGGTCGGTCTGGCTGAGGGAGCAGTGCGTGAGTCCAAGGACCGGGTCAAGGCGGCAATTAAAAATTCCGGTTATCAATTTCCTCCTCGCAGAATCACGGTTAATCTGGCCCCGGCAGCGGTGAAAAAGGAAGGAGCTGGCTATGATTTGCCCATTGCCTTAGGCATTCTTGCTGCTTCAGGCACGCTAACCTGTCCAGATTTGGAACATACCGCTATTGTAGGAGAACTGTCCCTTGACGGCGTAGTTCGTCCGGTACGGGGTGTTCTTCCCATGGTGCTGGAGGCAAAGCAGAATAACATCAGACGTTTTTTAGTCCCAGCTGATAATGCCCATGAGGCGGCTGTGGTCAGCGGGATTGAGATTATTGCCGTAGAACGGCTACAACAGGCTGTAGATTTTCTGGCAGGGCGAGAGATCATTGAGCCTTCCCGGACCGACGTACAGGCCCTGTTCGCTCGGCGGAATCAATATGCTGTGGATTTTTCCGAGGTACGAGGTCAAGAACATGCCAAGCGAGCCTTTGAAGTAGCAGCTGCTGGAGGGCATAATATCCT
The DNA here is from genome assembly GCA_942492895.1 of Candidatus Electrothrix laxa. Lineage (GTDB taxonomy): Bacteria > Desulfobacterota > Desulfobulbia > Desulfobulbales > Desulfobulbaceae > Electrothrix > Electrothrix laxa. Next base: position 1,044,013 of record OW818652.1, on the reverse strand, counting down.
GCTCAGCGGCGTGCCCGGAACCGGTAAAACCATGATGGCCCGCAGGCTGCCCACTATCCTGCCTGACCTCTGTCTTGAAGAGGCACTGGAAACCACTAAGATCTATTCCACCACCGGTCTGCTCCCGGAAGACATGCCCTTGCTGGTGACCCGGCCCTTTCGCACCCCTCACCATACCATTTCCGATGCGGGTCTGATCGGCGGAGGAAGAATACCTCGACCTGGAGAGGTCTCCTTGGCTCATAACGGCGTATTGTTTCTTGATGAGATGCCAGAATTCCGCAAGCATGTCCTGGAGGTTATGCGTCAACCTCTGGAGGACGGCATCGTCACCATTGCTAGGGCGGCGGCAAGCCTCCGCTTTCCGGCCAATTTCATGTTGGTCGCGGCCATGAATCCTTGCCCCTGCGGTTTTCTTGGCGATAAGGTCAAAAAATGTTCCTGCACACCGATGCAGGTGCAACGTTACCGTAATCAGCTTTCAGGACCTTTGCTGGACCGGATCGATATGCATATCGAAGTGCCGCCTGTCCAGGTAGAGGAGATCAGTACCCAAAAGCCGGGGGAATCGTCGGAAAGGATTCGAGAGCGGGTCAATAAGGCGCGAAAACTCCAACAGCAACGCTTTGCTTCCGCGCCGTTAATCAACTGCAACGCCCAGATGGGATCTCGTCAAATAGAGAGTTTCTGTCCGTTGGATGAGCCGGGTAAAGCCTTGCTCAATAGTGCTATTGAGCGACTTGGCTTATCAGCGCGTGCCTATCATCGTATTATTAAAATCGCTCGCACTATTGCTGATCTTGCTGGTGCTGGGCGGATTGATGTATCTCATGTTGCCGAAGCCGTGCAGTATCGACGGCAACAATTTGATGTGGGATGATTTTTTTTGGTCCAACGTCTTTTTGAGCTGCTGTTAAGGCTGAGGTTGCTGAATTATTTGTAGTATCTTCAACTGCGCCAGCAAGGCGACAACCGCAGTATCCACATGCAGTATCCTTTCCCCCATAGAAAACGCGGAAAATTCTTGGGTGAGAAAGCTGTCTACTTCAAAATCATTCCAGCCTCCTTCCGGTCCAACAGCAAGCAATATTTTTTTCTTTTCTTCTGAGCGCGGATAGGCGTCCGGTAGCTCTGTTGCAGATCCCGGATGGGCAATCAGGCGATAACCGGCTAAGGTTGGCACAATATCCTGCACAAAGGGTTTGAAACGATGATGAATGAGCACCTCAGGTAAACGGGTATCCACAGCCTGGGTCAGCCCCTCTAGGAGGAATCCTTTGATTTTTTTTGGCTCCAGTACCGGAGTTTGAAAAAAAGATTTTTCTACCTTGGCTGATCTGATCAGATGAAAGCGGCGTACCCCCATGACCGTTGCTTGCTTCAGGATGCGCTGGAGCATAATTGGGCGCGGCAGGGCAAGAATCAGTTCGATTTCAGGAGGTGGTGGGGGAGGGCAGTCCAGCTTTACCTCCAGTTCAATTCTATTATCATCCATATTGATAATTTTTCCGCAGCCCATTTTGCTGTTCACCATGCCGATGCGTAAGGTATCGCCGAGTTTGAGCTTAAGAACAGTGTGGATATGCTTTGCCCGTTGATCACTCAAGAATAACCTGTCCGCATCCAGCTCATATTGTTCAAAAAGAAGAAGATTCATGCTTTGTTTTTATTTGTTATAGTTCAAGAATTCAAGATAGGGGCTTGCATTAGCTCAAAATAAATTCGGTGATTTCTTTATATGTGCCCACCCGCATGGGCGGTCCCCAGTATCCAGTTCCCTGATTAACGTAAAGTAAGGTTTTCTTATGTCGGTAGAACCCTTTAATATAGGGCTGCTGCAAAGGAGTCAGGTAGTTAAAGGGCCAGATTTGGCCGCCATGCACATGCCCGGAAAGAACAAGATCAACCCTGTACGGAGCTACTTTTTTGATTGCTCTGGGTTGATGTGCTAAGAGAATAACCTTGCTTGTTTTGGCAATCCCTCCTAAAGCCTTTTCAAAATTTGGTGCGTGTTCTTTGCCGAATCTTCCAGCCTGGTAATCTGTTACCCCGGCCAGGATAAACATGTCTTTCCCTTGGCGTATCTCTGTTCTGGTATTGTTCAGAACGGTGATGCCAAGTTGTTCTATTTCAGGCAGCCATTGCTCCACGCCGCTGTAGTACTCGTGATTTCCAGTGACGAAAAAGACCCCGTGCTGGGCTTTGAGTTCAGCTAAAGGAGCAAGCTCACCAGAGAGTTCGGCCACATTGCCGTCAACTAAATCTCCTGTTATGGCGACAAGATTGGGCTGTAATTCGTTCACGATTGCAACGATTTCAGTCAGTTCTGACCGCATAGACATGGCACCGATATGGATATCAGATATCTGGACAAGGGAGAATCCTTTAAAGCTGGGCGGCAGTCCTGATAGTTTTATGGGCAATCGATTGACCGTGGGCGGATCAAAGCATTTTTTGACGCCAAAGGCGGAAATGCCAAGCACTAATACTGAGGCGGAAGAGGCAAGGGTTCGGGCGAGAAAGCGCCTTCGGCTCAGATCAGGATAATTAGGGCGGCTTGGGAGGAGACAACGGGAGGTATGATAAAGAACTTTCAGGCTGTCTGTGAACAGAAAGAAAAAAAAGAAAAGCATCAGGATGCCGAGCCAAAGGTAGGCAAACCATAATAAAGGAAAGAGCTGCTGAAAGGAAAATTGTTTTGCCAGGATACGAGAGATGGGTAAAAGAAGAAAAAGGGCGATAACCGCAGCAGTACCGAGTCGTTGCACAGGGCGGCTGAAGCTGGAATCTTTTACCATGCGTCGCCAAAAGTAATAATGCATAAAGGCATGAACGCTTAGAACGACAGCCAGAAAACCGAGGAAAAAAAGAGTAGGGGAAGACATGCTGTTTACTTTGGTTGATTTTTTTGTGAGCTTCTGCGCTTATCCTTGGTAAGGAGAACAGCTATGTGGCATGGACTGCCAAAAAAATACCGAAAAGCCACCCCCGAATGTCGTACAGTAACTGTAACATACTCTATCCGCACCATCTATCTGAAATAAAAATACCCGTTCACCGGGGGAGGGGTGAACGGGCAGGTGGAGGCCTTCTCAGAGGAGTTGAGCAGGCCTTTTCAGTATGATGAATCTACATCCTTACAGCAATTCGCTGGCCAACATGGACAGGGTGGAGCGTTCGCCCTTTTGCAGGGTGATATGGGAATATAGGTGCTGTCCTCGCATTTTTTCGATCAGATAGCTCAGACCGTTGGACTGAGAGTCCAGATAAGGATGATCTATCTGATGCACATCCCCGGTAAAGACGATCTTAGAGTCCTCTCCGGCCCGGGTGATTATGGTTTTAACCTCATGAGGGGTCAGATTCTGGGCTTCATCAATAATGATATACATCTTAACCAGACTTCTTCCCCGTATATAAGCAAGGGGCTCAATGATCAGCTTTTTGTCTTCCAGCAGATCCTGGATTTTTTGATGCATCTTGCTTTTTTCCGGGAACTGGCTACGAATGACGGCCAAGTTGTCATAGAGCGGCTGCATATAGGGACCGATCTTTGACTGGATATCTCCGGGGAGAAATCCAAGGTCCTTATTGGACAGCGGCACAACAGGGCGGGCCAGCATGATCTGGCGATAATTTTTGCGTTGCTCCAGGGCGGATGCCAAGGCTAGCAGGGTTTTACCGGTTCCGGCCTTGCCGCTGATGGTCACCAAGGGTACCCCGGTATTGCACAGGGCATGGACTGCAAAACTCTGCTCGGCATTGCGCGGCATGATCCCGCAGACCTTCTCTTTGCGGACAAGCTTTATTTTATTTTCTCCAGAATTATAGGTTGCCAAGGCGGATTTATTGGCCTCGCGAAGGATGATGAACTCATTGGCGGTCAAGCCTTCATCCTGGGGAAGATCCAGATCGTTTGCCGGAATTTCCTCACTGGTGTGCAGCTCATCAATTAGGCCAAAAGGGCTGTCATCAACAAGACGGGTGCCGGTGTATAGCGCACCTAAATCCTTGACATGATCAGTAATATAATTTTCCGCCATCAAGCCCACGGCTCTGGCCTTCATGCGCAGGTTAACGTCCTTAGTGACCAAGATGAACGACTGGGACCTGTCTTCCTTAAACAGGTGGTAGCAGATATTGAGGATTTGATGATCCGGTTTGGCGGACGCAGGGAAGTGGCGCCGTAGCTCAGGATGAGGTTCCTGCTCCAGTTTGATAGAGAGACGTCCCTTGCCCTCTCCCAGTGGGACTCCGCCGTTGAACAGCTTATTGGAGCTCAGTTTGTCCAGGGAGCGGACAAATTCACGGGCATGGAAGTTGACGCTCTGGTTGCCCTTTTTGAAATTGTCAAGTTCTTCCAACACCGTGATGGGCACTATGACATCATGCTCATCAAAATGGTTGATGCAGGATGAATCATGCAGGATCACATTGGTATCCAGGATGAATGATTTGCGCACATGTTGTTTTGTCATGGTTTACCTCCCCCTGTCCGATTTCCTTTACGGCGGCTTAATCGCCTTCTTCTATCTATATGATACTTGTTCTCAATCATTTTGTACAATAGAGAGCGATTGATAAACACATGGTAAGCATAAGGTCGGATGCTTCAGGCCTGAACATGGGGGATAAAATAACGAGATACCTGTTAAGGGTAATGTGATGATTTTTGGAGGATGTAACGAGGCAACAAGGCACACTCCTCCTGAGGAGAGGAGGAAGAAAGGACTGTCTTTCGCTTAGGAGCGAACCTGCGTGGTTCGCTCGGTTATAATGGGGAGAATGACGAGGAGAGAAACCAGCACCGAAAAAGGGGGAGCTTATCAGGAGTGGTCCACAAAACCAAAGTTACCCTCTTTTCCCAGCAGGTGGCTGAACTGCTCCTGATTCTCTTGGATTTGAGTGATAACAGAAAGGGCCACAGCCAGGGCACGGCGTCCTTCTCTGCCTGAGACGGTTGGTTTCAGGCGATGGCGGATGTTATTGATAAACTCTCTGATCTCCATTTCTAGCACATCCTGGTCACTGAAACCATGCCGGGACACATCAGGAAGAGGTATACTTCCTTGGGCGTCTTGTTTCAGCTTGATCGCCATGACTTCTTTTTTGCCGAAATCAACAGACAGGTATTTTCCAGGTTGGAAAATACGCATCCGGCGTACATTTTCCATGGAAATTCGACTGACCGTAATATTGGCTGTGCAACCGTTTTTAAAAACAATACGGGCATTGGCAATGTCAGTGAGCTGAGTGATCACCGGAGCACCGACTGTATGAATATCCTTAATCGGCGAGTTGATGATAGAGAGAATAATGTCAATATCATGAATCATCAAGTCCAGGATGACATCAACATCTGTCCCGCGATTCTTAAAGGTCGACAGCCGATGGGCTTCAATAAAGAGAGGATTATTGAGCAGGGGCTGCATGGCCAGCACAGCGGGATTAAACCGCTCCAGATGCCCGACCTGAAGCAACAGCTTTTTGCGATCTGCCAAGGCAATCAGGTCGTCGGCCTCTTCCAGCGTGGTGGTCATCGGCTTTTCCAGGAGGATATCGACTCCGTGCTCCAGACAAGTCATCGCAACCGCGTGATGATATACCGTGGGCACAACAATGGAGACCGCATCAACCTGTTTAAGGAGCGGCTGGTAATCTGTAAAGGCCTTGGTTGAGCATTCTTCGGCGACTGCCTGTGCACGGAGTGAGTCTGCATCTGCGACACCGACCAATAGCACATCATTCATGGCAGCGTATTTCATGGCATGAAAGCGACCGAGATAGCCGACTCCGATGACTCCGACTCGTAATTTTTCCTTATTCATTGCTCTTAACGGTTCTGGAACAGTATAACATCTTATCCCTGAGGCTCCCGCTTCCTTATACTGTTAAATTCCTAGGTAGGCCTTTTGGATATCCTTATTACCCAAAAGAGTTTCCGCCCGGTCATGCATGGTGATTCTGCCGTTTTCAAGAACGTATCCCCGATCAGCTGTTTTTAGAGCCAGATTGGCATTCTGCTCCACAAGAAAAACGGTTGTATTCTCTTCCTGATTGATTTTTCTGATGATACTGAAAATTTGTTTTATCACCAGCGGTGCCAGCCCCATAGAGGGTTCATCAAGAAGCAGAAGCTGTGGCCTAGCCATCAGAGCACGGGAAATAGCTAGCATCTGCTGCTCCCCGCCAGAGAGATTACCGCCGGGCTGATGACGGCGTTCCGCCAAGATGGGGAACAGTGTGTAGACATGCTCTAGGTCCTGCTGGATCTGTCCTGTCTCTTGGCGGAGAAAGGCTCCCATATCCAGATTTTCCGCCACGGTAAGCTCCGGAAAAATGTGGCGACCTTCCGGGACTTGGCTGAGCCCCAGAGCGACAATTTTCTCCGGGGGCATCCGAGCAATGGAGGTGCCGTTGAACAGGATTTCACCGCTTCCAGGCGGGACAATACCACAGATAGACATCAGGATAGTTGACTTTCCTGCTCCGTTAGCCCCGATCAGGGTAATAATCTCTCCCTGCTCCACATGCAGATTGATGTCATGCAGGACCTGAATATTACCGTAAGAGGTATTGATGTTCCGCAGCTCAAGCATGTTCACTCATTCCACATTCGCTATATTCGATACTGACCGAACAACTTGTGTAGACCGGCTTACCGTCCTTCGGCAATGGTTCGGATAATATCCCTCTTACCGATAACCCCGACCAGCTCTTTTTGGTCAAGAACGGGCAGAGTATGGATATTTTTTTCGGCCATCAGGGTGGCAAGCTCATCCAGAGGGGTATCTTTTTGTACAGAGATCACCTCGGCGGCATAAATATCAGCCACTGTTACCCCGGCCATTTTTTTCATCTCCTGTTCCATTTTTTCCGGGCTTTCCAAAAAGAAAAAGGCATCCAGAATGGCAACAGCAGTGGGAATATGTACCTTCTTATTCTGAAAGATAAGGTCACTTTCGGTGACTACCCCGATAAGCTTGCCTGTCCCATCAATGACCGGAACCCCGCTGATTTTATTTTCCGTTAGAATCTGGGCAAGCTCACGGACTTCAGTATCTTTGGTGACAGCAATGACGTTCTCCGTCATCAGATCTTGTGCGCGCAACATTATGTTTCCTTGGTTTTCTCTATCAATATCATCAAGCTTGCAAGAGGCAAGAGTTGAGCTTGTTTTTATCATAATTGCCACAATCTTTCACTGCAAGAACAAACACAGGGCTCTTTGCAGGCGGGGCACAGGTGACAATCAGCGTTCGTTATCCGCATAAATGCATGAGGAAGCGCAGCTGCGACTTCAGAAGCTGTAAATCCGTGACTCCGATCTTTAGCCAGGATATCAGCAGCTAAACCATGCTGATACACCCCGATTGCAGCAGCATCCCAAGGCGTATAGTCCTGGATAAGCAACCCGCCGATGAGGCCAGACAATACGTCGCCCATACCGCCGGTTGCCATCCCGTGATTACCGCTACTGTTGACGGCCCAGTCGCCTTTGCCGGAGCTCAGCACTGTTCCGGCACCTTTGAGTACTACAACAATTTCATGCTCATCATGCATCAAGTCTTTTGCCAATCGACCTGCGGCAGTTAAGCGATCTCCTTGGATATCAGCGACTGTTTTTCCGGTCAGGCGAGACATCTCACCGGGATGAGGTGTGAGAATTCGAACCCCACCGCTTTTTTTAAAAATCGTCGGGTCTGCGGCCAGTAGGTTAAGCGCGTCCGCATCAATGATCATGGGTAGCTTCAGCTCCCTGTACAAACGGCGAACCAGCACACCGGTTTCAGGAGCCGTCCCCATACCCGGCCCGATCACCAAAGCGTCCCGACCGACAAGAAGCTCGCAGATCAAATCATAATCCGCTGCACAAGAAAACTTGTTCGAACGGGGGAGGGGAACCGTCATGGCCTCGGGCAGACTTGTCTCGAAAATCGGGTTCAGCTCAGCAGGGACTGCCAGGGTCACTAATCCGCAACCGCTGTGCAGAGCTCCCTTGCCAGCAAGAACAGCAGCCCCGGTCTTCCCTTCAGAGCCAGCTAGTATGAGCAAATGCCCATAGGTTCCTTTATGCGTTGCTGTTCGGCGCTCTTGAACACGATGGGCTGTTTCGCAACGATCAAGGACGTGACCACGTAAACCAGCTTGCTTTATCACTCGGTTGGGGATGGAAATATCAAGCACGGTCAGCTTGCCGACCATCGCTCCCCCGTGAAGAAAATGGCCGGGTTTGGCAAGCCCATAGGTCACCGTAAGGTCGGCCTGCACAGCACACCCAAGAGGAGTGCCGGTATTAGCACAAAGGCCAGAGGGGATGTCTACCGCCACCACGGGCCATTGCCGGTCATCAGCCAAGGTGTTGACAAACTCTATAACATCGACAAAATATCCTGTAATATTTCTGGATAGGCCTGTTCCGAACAGGGCATCAACCAGGCTATGCACAGGATGACTGAACTGAAGTTGGCGGATCAGGTCCTTTAGCTGCCGAACCTCATCCTCGTGATGGACGATATAGTGGATAAAGCCAAGCCTGCTGCAAATTTTCGCATTTGTTTCAGCATCGCCGGAGAGCCTTTCAGGGGTAATCAGATAAACAAGAAAAGGATGCCCTCCCCGCTGGGCAATATGGCGGGCAATAACAAGGCCGTCACCTCCGTTATTGCCCGGACCGATAAAAATGCAAACGGTTTTTCCCAGAACAGTCCCGTACTCCTGCTCCATTGCATCCACTGTTCCCTTACCGGCATTTTCCATCAGGACAACACCGGGGATACCGATTTCCTCAATGGAGGTTTTGTCCAAGGCCTGCATCTGGCCCGAGGTCGCTATTTTCATAATGACGGATTGCTGTTGCAACTTGAGCCCCGCCTCTTTCTACAAGAAGGGGGTGAGGATTTTCTATCTGATCAGCAGGTCAAGTTATTTGACGCCGTCATGCTACTATAAACCTTTTTTCTGTGAACAGCAAAGCAAAGAACTGCCATTCTCAGTGAAAACCCCAAGTTCAGCACAAAAAAAGTGGATAATGAGCAAAACAGCTGAAGGGAGCAGCAGGATGTTAAAAAAGAGAAGATGCGTTGAGTTATCTTAATTAATCGGGTGACCGTCTTTCCACTCACTTTCTATCACTGCACCGTCGGGAAAAGAAATAGCCCCTTTTCCGTTGAATTTTCCGTTTTTAAATTCACCGGTGTACTTGCTGCCGTCTGCATAGGCCATCACCCCGTAGCCCTCATACTTGCTGTCTTTGAATCCACCGGAATAGCGGTCGCCGTTAGGCAAGGTGACAGTTGCTTCGCCGCAAAATGTTCCCTCTTCCCAAGTTCCGGTAAATATATCGCCGTTAGCAAAACGTGCTGAAATTTGTTCACCATTATCCCAGTGGCTTTCTATGAGCCGCCCATCGGGAAGCGTAATAACCCCTTCCCCGTGCAGCTGATCATTGGCAAACTCTCCCTCATATTTTCTTCCGTCAGCATAAAGAAGGATCCCTTTGCCATGCCGCTTACCGCCTTTCCATTCTCCGTTATAGGTGCTTCCGTCTGGATAGACCATTACGCCTCTTCCGTCAGTGCATACAGTTACGCATCCCCCTTCCTCTGCAAGTAATAAGCCGCCTGATGCAGGCAACAGGCAGAGCTCGTAAAGAATCAACAATGCGATAGTAAAGAAAGTGGATTTAGGCATAGCAGATGGTGTGTAAAAAAAATATACAGGTAAAATTCAACAGGACGAGAAGACAGCAATTTACCTTTCCAGTATACTTCTTATATATCACGACATAAAAAAGAGATACAATCTTTTCTTGCGACTCGGTACTATTTCTTAAACCCCATTCGGCTCTCCGGGTAAAAATAATCCACCCTGTCGAGCTTAGAGGATCACGAAAAACTCCTTTTTATAGCTTTTTCAGCTGTAAAAAATAGCTTGCTTAAATAAAATAGTTCAGCATGGTTATAGTTACAGAAGTGCCGATTAGACGCAGTAGAATTATGCTTAAGCTTAAACTCAGAGTTCCCCTCAAAAAAAATAACACCTTTACTCTGCTTGGGGAGGAGACATAGGGCGTTTATTGCCAGTATGTTGTAAAGTAGTCATGGCGGCGGCGACCATACCTGTAACATCGGTCAGATTACCGGGCACAATCATGGTGTTATTTTCCTTGGCCAACTTACCGAATTGGTCAAGGTACTTCTTTGCCACTTCAAGATTGGCAGCCTCATGACCTCCGGGAGATGCTAAGGCCTCACCAACCTTGCGGATACCGGCTGCTGTCGCATCGGCAACCTTAAGGATTTCTTGAGCCCGACCTTCGGCTTCGTTGATCCGTTTCGTCATTTCACCCTCGGATTTGGCGATAGCTTCGGCCTTTTCGCCTTCCGCTCGATTGATCATGGATTTTTTGTCACCTTCGGATCGAGCGATCTCGGCCCGCTTCTCCCGTTCCGCCTGCATCTGTTTTTCCATAGCATCCAGAACAGAACGAGGTGGTTCAATATCCTTGATTTCATAGCGTAGCACCTTGATGCCCCAGTTCTGAGCTGCATCATCAATAGCCTCAACCACCTGCTGGTTCAAGCTCTCACGGGCCTCAAAGGTGTTATCCAAACTGATCTTGCCGATGGCTGAACGAAGTGAGGTCTGGGCCAGCTGAGAGGCTGCAAAATGATAATCCTCAATCCCATAGGCCGATTGACGAGAGTTAACGACCTGAATATACATAATACCATCAACTTGCAGAGTAACGTTATCCGCTGTGATACAGGTCTGGCCGCCGATATCGACAGGCAGCTCTTTCAGGTTTCGTCGATAAGCAATTTTATCGAGAAAGGGGATCAGGATATGAAAACCTGCCTCAAGGGTGGTGCGGTATTTCCCCAGACGTTCAACAACGTATTCATGACGTTGCGGAACAACAATCGCTGTTTTAATCAGAATAACGACAATAAAAACGACAAGGACAATTACGCCAAATAATAAATCCATATTACTCCTCCAGTTAATTCACTTGTTTTCTTAATTCCTTAACCCAGCACCTTAACACCCCAATTTTGAGCTGTATTGGATAGAGGAAGTGTGATGATCATCAACAGCGTACGCCGATTATCCGGCATTCGCTTATACTGTTTCTTCTGCGTGCAGAGGGCAGACTTGAACAATGAGATTTTTTCTTTCGAGGATCTGAACGACTGTGTCCACAGGGATTGGCTCGTCGGCTATTGCCTGCCAGAAAGAACCACCGTATTTGACTCGTCCCCGACCTGGAGGCACAATAGCCTCTGTCACAATGCCGGTTGAAGGAGCGGAATTCACATTAACGGAATCATCTTCTTCATTGGAATCACCGAGAAAGATAGAGCGAAGCCATGATCTAAGCAAGATAAGAGTAACAAGAGAGCTGATCAAAAAAATGATCATCTGGACGGTCAACGACACATCGGCTAAAGCCAGCACTGAAGCCGTACACCAAGCACCGACACCGAGAAAGAAGAGGATAAAACTGGGAATAAAAAGTTCAGTGACAAAAAAGGCTATGCCTAAGAGAAACCAGATAAGAACAGGAGAAACAGATTCCATAGTACTCCCACGAACAAAAGTTGATTTTTATCGGCATTTTCAAACAAAGTATAATATTTTATCAAGAAAAGCAAACGAAGAAGTGAGGTGATATAAGAAAAAGACCAAGATATGATCACAAGTAGTCTACTTGGCCTCAAAGGAGGAGCAAGATTTGCTCTATCCGTTCTATCCACTTGCTTACCTCTGCTCAAAACCGTTATACTGCCGCCAAAAAAACTACGCTTCCGCACAGAGGGGCGTTCGTAAGCGTTCGTCCTTACCTGCGTACAACCCAACAAAAAAAGGAGTACATTCATGAACAGAACAGTCCGTTTTATAGTCGCACTCTACGCACTTACCCTTTGCTTTTCCCTGGTCTCCTGTGGCTCTGACAGAAAAAAGACCATCAAGGTGGGTCTAAACATCCCTATGACCGGTGACATTCCCAAGGTCGGTGAGGGCAGCAAATATGCCGCAGAAATGTGGCTGGAGGATATCAAAAAGGCTGGAGGCATTGAGGTCGGAGGGACACTCCACGCAGTGGAGCTTGTCATTGAAGATAATGAATCCAAGGCCGAATCTGCGGTCAAGGCCAATACTAAGCTGATCACCCAGAACGACGCATTGATTATCATCGGCCCCCAATCCTCCAAACAGGCCATCCCTGCCGGTGACGTGGCTAATAACTACGAAACCCCGATGATCAGCCCCTGGTCCACCAACCCGGACACCACCGCAAATCGCCCCTATGTCTTCCGGGGCTGCTTCCTTGATCCATTTCAGGGGCCGGTGCTGGCCAACTTCATCACAGATGAGTTTAAATTCACCAAGGCGGCTGTGCTCTACGACGTGGCCAGCGATTACCCCAAGGGGCTGGCTGAGTTTTTTAAAAAATCCTGGGAAGAAAAACACGGAGAAGATTCAGTGGTCGCCTATGAGAGCTTTACCACCAAGGATGCCGATTTCAGTTCCCAGCTGACTAAGATTATCCGCTCCGGCGCGGAAGTACTCTTCACTCCGCAGTATTATAATGAGGTTGCCCTGATCGTGCAGCAAGCCAAGGATCTGGGCTGGAAAGGCCCGATTGTGGGCAGCGACAGCTGGGGTTCCGCCGAGACCATTGAACTCTGCGGCAAGGCCTGTTACGGCCAGTTCTTCAGCACCCATTATGCGGCTGCCGGTGCCAAGGGTGCGACCAAGGACTTTATTGATCGCTATAAGGCCAAGTATGGTTATGTGCCTGATGACGTAGCTGCTCTGACCTGGGATGCTCTTGGACTGGCTAAGGCTGCCATCGAAGGTGCTGGAAAAATCACCGGTCGGACAAAACAAGATCGTAAGGCAGTGCGTGATTCCCTGGCCAGCGTAAAGGATTTTCAAGGTATCACCGGTAAGATGACCTTTACCGAAGAAGGGGACCCTGTGAAATGTGCCGTGATTGTTAAGATCAGTGACAAGGGCGAGTACGAATTTTACAAGTCGATTTGTCCCGAATAATTTGAGCGCATATCAATAAAATTCTAAGGGCAGACCGGCGTGTCTGCTCGGCATAAAAGGGCGAACACAAAGGTTCGTCCCTTGTATTATGATGTTATCTATTTTGCAGCTGCTGTAGGGGTAATTCATGAATTATCCGTACATATACCGGTAAACACCCAGGTTTTCCCCTACAGGCAGCCGAATTTCAAGCTACTTCAAATTGCACTCTACCCTTGCTCCCGTCATCAGCAGCAACATGGAAGGAATGCCCTCCGGCAGAAAGATCCCATGTGAACTGCGCACTGCATTGATCGTAAAAAGTTGTCGTACCGATCGCTCCGCCGTCAAATCCCCACTTTATTTTATGAGGTCCTCCGGCAGACGTCATACTGAAACTTACCGTAACATACGCTGAAGAAACCAAGCCGTCCGATTCAGCAACAGGGTATGTGCCGCCTTCAACCGGGTAAACTATTTTTATAGATGACTGACTCATAATATGCCTCCTGAAGAAAGAACTCTAAAAAAGTATAAACGCTCCTCCTTTCTCCTGTTGACTTTAGTTTACCATAAATTTTCACATATTCTCAATATGAAGAGCCGAGGAAATCTCTTATTCCAGCAGGACGGCAAAGTTGGGTAATGTAATGCATAACAGGATAGAGTAAAATGGAAGAATATATGTAAAAAACGATCATCTTCCAACGAGAGGTACCGATGTCTTTTCTATATGATGCGCTTTTTTCGTCGTGGAGCCTGCTCAATCAATCCGCTGTCTACATGCTGTTCGGCCTGCTGATCGGCGGGCTGCTTAAAGAGTATCTTTCCCCCACCTATGTAGCAAACCATCTGGGTTCTGGGCGCTTCAGTTCTGTGTTTAAGGCGGCCCTGCTCGGTATTCCTATCCCACTTTGTTCCTGCGGCGTACTGCCCGCAGCCGCCACCCTAAAAAAACAGGGGGCGAATAACGGGGCGGTGACAGCTTTTTTGATCTCCACTCCAGAATCCGGGATTGATTCCATCTCCATTACTTGGGCTCTGCTTGATCCGATCATGACCATTGCCCGTCCAGTTTCCGCCTTTATTTCCGCTGCCGTTGCTGGTATAGCTGAAAATTTTTTCTCTTTTTCCGGCCCAGCTACAGACCCGGTGAAACTATCCCATCTGGAACGACAACACATTGTCCTGGCGACGGAAAAAAAATCTTGCACTTGCTGCAGCGGAAAGCAGCAAGAGGAAGGAGTAAATGGAGAAGCTGTGAGTAAGGAAAGTTTTCTGAGAAAATTTCCTGGCAAACTCAAGGCCGGTATCAAATATGCCATCTTTGATATCTGGGAAGAGCTGGCTGGCTGGTTCATCGTCGGCATTCTGCTGGCAGGAGTTATTACGGTACTCATGCCTGATACCTTCATTACCGCTTATCTCGGCGGTGGTCTCAGCTCTATGCTCCTGATGCTGGTGATAGGCATCCCGCTCTATATCTGCGCCACCGCCTCCACTCCTATTGCTGCGGCTTTTATCATGAAAGGGGTCAGTCCGGGAGCAGCCTTGGTCTTCCTGCTAGTCGGTCCGGCCACTAATATCACCTCCCTGTCTGTACTGATCGGTCTTTTAGGAAAACGGGCTACCGCGCTCTATCTCACTTCTATCGCGGTTGTCAGTGTGCTCTGCGGCTTGGTCGTGGACGCTGTATACAGCATGCTCGGCATTTCCGTTATTGCTGCTGTGGCAAAACATGGCAAGATGCTGCCTGAGCAACTCACGGTGGCAGCCAGTATGGTCCTTATTATGTTCTCGATTCGCCCGATAAAAAACAGCCTTCAACAACGATTCAGCAAAAAGAAGCTGGGCTGCTGCTCAACAGACGCCAGCTTTACAAACCAATAGTTATTTTGGAGTAGTACAGCAACCTGCAAGTTTTAATAATAACTCTACACCAGTGACTCAAGAAACTTACTATTATTACAGCTGTTAGCTGTGACGCTAGCTGTGACGCTTTGAGTTATTAACAAGATTTAGCGGTTGGTGTAGTAGTTACTTTTTGTTTCAGAAATTGGCAAGAATTGCGGAGCAAAAACGTAACAAGAACTTGTACAGGAAAACCAAAGACTTAGAAGCTTTGTTTTCCTGTGAGGTAGGCCGTTAGCCGTACAGTAATCAAATCCAATGGAGACTCAATGAGCAAAGTAAGAAAGCCTATTTTAGTAACGGGTTCACACAGGTCTGGTACAACCTGGGCAGGAAAGAATCTGTCATTGGCGCCGCATACCGGATATATACATGAGCCTTTTAATGTCGGCAAAAAAATTAATTATGTCAAAAAGCCATTCAGTTACTGGTTTCAATATATATGTGAAGAAAACGCATTTAAGCACAAAGAGGTACTTGATAACGTTATTCATTATCAGTACCCATTATTTGGCAATTTGACCAAGATAAGAACGCTCAGAAACGCAGCTCGTGTTTTTATATCGCAAGGGCTTACATTTGTACACAAAATAAAAAATGACTCTCCTATCGTTAAAGACCCTATTGCATTCTTTTCTGCTGATTGGCTATGCAAAACATATAGAATGAATGTGCTTGTATTGATACGGCATCCAGCAGCATTTTGCTCAAGCCTTAAAATCAAAAATTGGACATTTGATTTTAATAATTTTTTAAACCAGAGATTGTTAATGGATAGGTATTTGTATGTATTTGAAAA
This sequence comes from Candidatus Electrothrix laxa, assembly GCA_942492895.1. Lineage (GTDB taxonomy): Bacteria > Desulfobacterota > Desulfobulbia > Desulfobulbales > Desulfobulbaceae > Electrothrix > Electrothrix laxa. The sequence continues at coordinate 1,028,262 of OW818652.1, read as the reverse complement.
GGAAATCAGAGAGTTTGCACAGGAAGAGAAGCATGTTATCGAGCAGGCAATATTGCTTTGGAACTGTATCTATCATACTGTAAAAGTCTACCAGCAGGAGCATCCTGAATGGTTATTTGTAAGGCATGAAGACTTATCCAATGACCCACTTGGGGAATTTGAGGCAATCTATAGAAAATTTGATCTAGAGTTTACGCCGAGTGTCCAATCAAGAATTTTAGAAAATTCTGGTTCCCATAATCCAACGGAGCAGCAGGCTGGTAATGAATTCAAACGAAATAGCAAAGATAATATTCTGAACTGGAAAAAGCGTCTAAGTTCGGAAGAAATCGAGAGCATTAAGGCTAAGACTAAAAATCTTTCAAATGAATTTTATGAGGACTATGAATGGTAGATGCTCACCCGCTAATATTTTGGCTTAGCCAGTATGTCGGATTAACGAGACGTTATATGTATAGCAATGTTACTAAAACCTTTTGATTTGTCTACAGTTTTTCATAATCAAAGTATTAGCGGGTGAGCACCAAAAATATAAAAAGGCCGCTTACGTTATTTACGAAAGCGACCTTTTTTATCAGGATAATTAGTTTAAATTGCACAAGGTCTTTCGATGGATTGTTGATATTAACTACGTTAACATGAAGGATCCCTTGTTGATACTACCTCGTTGTTGTCGTAATAAATGTCTACTTTTATTGTGCTTGAGTCATCTTTAGCCTTGGATTGGTAAAAAATTTTCGGTGTCGGGCAAGCTTTACTACAGTCAGGTCCTATTGATACACAGTTTCGGTTACCTGATTCGTTGTTAACTTCAAAGATCCATGAGTGATTATTTTCAGATTCAGTACCATATTTTTTCTCTGCCTCTTTTACTGTTAAGCCCTCAACGCTTGGCTGGGAAGTAAAAGCCGCGAATGAATTTGCAACCCATATTCCGGATAATGCGATCATGATGGTCAGTAAAAAAAGCACATTGTATTTATTCATTTCCTCTCCCCCTTTTTAATCTTACCTTTTGATAATAATGATTATCCTTTGATAAAAGGATAGGTAATAAAAGAAAGAGAGTCAAGTGAAATAAAAAAAATTGGGCCAGTATGGCCAGCAATAAAAAATATTCTATAATACCGGTGAGTATATGACGGGATCACTCTTCGCTTGTTTCCAACTTGACAGAGCCGGAAACCACAAGGGATAATACCCCTAAATATCATTATGGGGTAGCCGAGATAGATAGAAAATCTAGATTGAACAGTTTCACAAAGGAGGAAAGCATGAAGGGGAAGACAGCAACATTTATCACCGAGTTTTTAAAAATGGAGGCAGCCGGAGGGATCCTTCTGATGTTTACTGCTGCCCTGGCTGTTATCAGCGCCAATATTCCCGGCCTGAGTAACTTCTATGAGGCTTTGCTTCATCTTTATCCGTTTTCCTGGATACCCGGCATTAAGGCTTCTGGACTGAATCTTTCTTTGCACCATATTATTAATGACGGCTTGATGGCGATCTTTTTTTTCCTGGTGGGACTGGAATTAAAACGGGAAATATTGGAAGGCGAGCTTTCGAACAGGCGGAATATTATGCTCCCGGTGATTGGGGCAGTGGGTGGAATGCTGATTCCGGCAGCCATCTACACGGCCTTGAATATCGGCGATGCAGCAGCGATGCGGGGCTGGGCTGTTCCTACAGCAACAGATATCGCCTTTGCTTTAGGCGTGCTGACCCTGTTGGGTTCGGGAGTGCCGAATTCCTTAAAGATTTTTCTTACTTCACTGGCAATTTTTGATGATCTCGGTGCCGTTCTGATTATCGCCTTTTTTTACACCAGTGAAATCTTTGCCGTGCCGCTGGCAGTAGTTGCTGGCTGTGTGGTCGTCTTGACTGTGCTTAATCGTATGCAGGTACTTGCCAAGGCCCCTTATTTGGTGGTCGGTGCCATTATGTGGCTTGCCACCTTGAAGTCAGGAGTTCATGCCACTCTTGCCGGTGTGCTTCTGGCCATGTTTATTCCGCTTTCCTCTACAAAGAACCCGGAAGTCTCTCCTTTGAAAAGCCTTGAGCACACCCTGCACTCGGTTGTTGCCTATTGTATCCTCCCTGTCTTCGCTTTTGCTAACTCCGGCCTGAATTTGAGAGGTGTAGGGATGGAGCAGGTGCTGCATGCAGTGCCGCTCGGTATTGCTCTCGGTTTGATTGTCGGCAAACAGATAGGAGTGTTCGGTCTTTGCTTTCTCGCCCTTAAATTGAAGATTGCCCAGTTACCCAAGGGAATCAACATGGGCCATCTTTATGGGGCCTCCTTGCTCTGTGGGATTGGTTTCACCATGAGCCTATTTATCGGCGGACTGGCCTTTCAGGGAGCAGAAAAGGTTTTTGACGAACGGATCGGCATTATTCTTGGGTCTCTGATCTCAGGGGGAGCTGGTTACGCGGTTCTGCGGATGGTGACGAGACAAGGTGGCGTTCAGAAATGAGTATGAGTAATACTGGTCTCTGGTTTTTGGGGCTGTCGGTATCGCCGTCGTTTACAATAAAGCCTAATTAGTCCATCACTTCCAGTTTGGCATAATCCAGATGGAGCAGCTTGTCCCCGTGTCGATCAAAACGAACTTCAATCCGGCGAGGTGCGGGGATCTCTTTTACCTTGCCGATCCCAAAAAAAGGATGGCGCACGGTCATGCCTTTGCTGAATTCGGTACGAGCAGATTGCAGAGCTGTTTTTTTTAGATGAGGTGATTCTGGAGTAATGCCCTCTGAGTTGCTGCGATATGAGGCAATATTTTTCCCTGCCAAAATAGGTACTGGATCTTCATTAACATACAAGCCCGGATTGATCTCCCTGAGAAAGGGTGACATCACCACATTAAGAAATTTTCGATCCGGGGTCATGATGGTTCTGGGATAGGTAAGAAAGAGTTGTTTCTTGGCCCTGGTTGCTGCCACATAGAGCAAACGCCGTTCCTCTTCCCATTGCTCGCCTGGTACGGTTTTTTGATGGGGAAAACGTCCCTCAGCCAACCCGATAACAAAGACCGCATCCCATTCCAGGCCCTTGGCTGAATGGATGGTGGAAAGGATTAATTTTTCTGGAGCTGTTGTCACAGTGCTGGGCGCAGAATCAGGCGGATCCAAAGCTGTATCATCAACAAAAGACTGCAAATCACCATAGCCGCCGATCAGGGCTTTGAGCTGCTCTAGATCACGCCGCCGTTTTGGATAATCATCATGATAGATTCGTTCAAAGATGGGCTCATAATATTCCATGACCAAATCAAAAACACCTGAAGGGGTCAGCTCAAGGCGATCCATAGCCGCCAAGGCCTGAGCCAAGCGTTGAAGGGGCTCCTTCCACTTAGCATTGGTTTTATACTCAGCCAAGGCCTCAAGAGGCTTATCCTGAGCTATGATCGCATCAAGAATTTTCTGGGACGTCTTGGGACCAACTTTATCTAATTGCAAAAGAAGCCGGTTCCAGGAGAGATTATCCCAGGGATTAATCAGCACCCGCAAAAAAGAGAGAGCGTCCTTGATATGGGCTGCCTCAGTAAGCTTCATTCCGCCCCGCTTTTCAAAATCCAGAGAATGGGCTGCCAGCTCCATTTCCAGCTTATAGGAATGAAAGCCGGAACGAAACAGGACCGCGATCTCCTTACTTGCCGTGTCTGCTTGCAGCAAGGTCTTAATTTTTTCTACAATGAAGCGGGCTTCGCTCGCTTCGTTGCGGGCAGAGTAAACAACCGGCTTGACCCCGCCCTCAATTTCACTGAACAGCTCTTTAGTGTACTTTTCCTCAGCTTGGGCAATAATGGCATTGGTCAGGGCCAGGACAGGCTGGACCGAGCGATAATTTTGCTCCAGTTTGATGATATTGGCACCGGGAAACTGCTCAGGAAAACGCATGATATTATAAAAATCCGCCCCACGAAAACTGTAGATGGACTGAGCATCATCACCAACCACCATCACGTTGTCATGACCATAGGCCAGCAGACGGACGATCTGAGCCTGAATCAGGTTAGTATCCTGGTACTCATCCACCAGGATATACTTGAACTGAGAAGCGATTTCCATGCGAGCCAAGGCTGATTCACTGAGCAGGCGCTGCCAGTTGACCAGCAAATCGTCATAATCCATCAAGGCGTTATTCAGCTTAAATTCTTCGTATCCTTTGCGAATTCCAATGATATCTTTGGCAAATTCAATAAGGTGAGACTGTGTCTCAAAAATCAGGTCTTCTAAGTCAACAGACTTATTTATGGCTCCAGACAGAAGATTAAGAACAACCCGCTTCGTAGGAAAACGTTTGCCAGCCCCGGCAAGCCCAAGGGAGTTTCGGAGCAGGTTAATAATACCTTCGGCATCGCCTCGGTCGATAATGGTAAATCCACCACCAAATCCCAGATGATGACCATGCCTGCGCAGCAGCATATTGGCAGTAGCATGGAAGGTGCCCCCAACGACCCGATTGCAGGACTGGCCTGAGATACGGGCGGCTCTCTGCAACATTTCCTGAGCAGATCGGCGGGTAAAGGTGAGCAGGAGGATGGATTCTGGAGGCACGCCCTGATCCAGTAGCCAGGCCATACGATGAACCAGAGTTCGGGTTTTACCGCTGCCTGCTCCGGCAATCACCAGAACTGGTCCCTCACCGTGAATGACAGCCTTGTGCTGAGACGGATTTAGGCCCTCTGTGTTGACGGCACTTTGCCCTTCCTGCTTCTCCGAGCTCTCCGGTTTTGTCGGATGAGTAAAAAATATGTTCTGTTTCATAGGCCATTCTTTACCATAACACCCCGGCCACTGCAATGGATGTTGACAGCCCTTGCGTCTCAGATTAAATTTCAATAGAGATCCCTATAAATCGATAGGTACATTGCACGGGCTTTGCCTGCGAAACCGACAGAATATTTTGCCCGGTGTGTCTCTCCGCCTGCGCTGCCCTTGCCGTTGCCTGCGAACTACCAAAAAACAGCAAAAAGAAGCGAAGAAGAAGCTATGAATTCCATGAATGACGTGTTTACAAATGAAGTCCTCCAGGAGCTTTTCCCGGCGCAACGGGCTGATGATTTTTTTGAAGCCCTGTTCGGTGATGCAAATGAAGGTGCCTATGATATCTCCCTGAGCTTTCAGAAACATGACGAGCAAAGCAATACCCTGCATTTCAACCTGGACCTGCACGAACGACCGGGTTGTTGTCTCGCCTGCAACCTGACCAGCGGTTTGCCTGATGTCTTTTCCCGCCATAAAGTGATCAATATTGAAGGACTGGTCACCGATGTGGAAAAGAAGCTAGATGGCAAGGCCACATGCGAGGCCTGGAAATTGGGCAGAACCCAGCAGCCCCAAAAAAGCCTGCATAGTATTCCTTTACAGATTGACCTGGCCTGAGCATTTCAGGATAAGTAGCCTCAGAGACTGGCCGTATAGCCCTCAAAGGGCTGGCGCTTCAGTACCGCGGACAAGGGCGATCAAAGGATCGCCCCTACCCTGCGCTCCGCCAAAGTAGCACCTCAACCTTTCCCCTCCCTCATCCTCCTCAAAAAAAGACATCATGAAAACAAGACGAGTAAATCCGCCCCTTCTTTTCAGCATATTCTTTTTTATATCCTTTATTGTAAGCGATGCAGAGGCCCAGCCAAGGGGCGCTGCTCGGGTCCTGTCCCTCGGCGCTGGAGCGGTCTTTTCAATAACAGCCTATCAAGGGGCGGACAACGAAGTCACCGCGATTCCTGTCATCATGTTCTCTGGTGAGCAGTTTTTCATCAGAGGAACCGGAGCAGGCATGCATATCTATAAGAATAAGGATGAGCGCCTCTCGGTTGATCTGCTGGGGAAGTACCGATTTGAGGCCTATGAGGAAGGAGATAGCGACGCTCTCATCGGGATGAAGGAGAGGGACGGCACTGTAGAAGCGGGCTTGGCAGCCCAGTGGCGTCTAGAGCAGGCAGTGCTCTCCTGCCGGGTTTTTACGGATCTGCTCAATAAACACAGCGGACAGGAGATCAATCTCAGGATCAAGAAGCCTTTGCGCTGGCGCATGCTCTTTGTTGCTCCGTATCTCGGAGTTTCTCTGCACAGCGATGCTTTTTCAAATTATTATTACGGCGTTGATTCCTCAGAGGTCATTGTCGGGCGAACGGAATACGAGCTTGGCTGGACCACCAATTGGCAGGCAGGCCTGGCTCTTCGGGTCGGCCTGACCGAGAATATCATGATCACCAGTCTGTTCGGCCTAGAACTCCTTGACCAGGAAATTATTGATAGCCCCATCGTGGATCAGGAGGTCCTCTTCTTCGGCATGACGGGGATCGCTTTTGGATTTTAAACAACCCACTCCTGAAAAACCTCATCAGCAAGGGCCTCGGAGCGCAGCATTGTTTGCTCTTCGCCCTCCTGAAAAAACACCTCTCCGGGCGAAAATTCACCGTGTACCTTTCTGCCATACCGGACAATCAAGCCTGTAACTGAAGCAAGGATTTCCCCTCGCTCTTCAGGGCTGGTGATCAGGGTGCTGCCCCGGCGGAGTAAGGCTGTCGGACCGGGACGCTCCGGCATGTAGAGCAGCCAATCGTTCTGCTCACAGAACTCAGCAAGGCGGTCATTCTCCTGCTCATTCCGCCCAAGGACCAACCAATGCCCGCCAGGGAGGCGAAACTGGCGGCCCAGCAAAAGGAGTTGAATATCAGCCGTGGTGATTTCATCCTTGCCGATCAAATAGAGCCCTTCGTAAAAGCGCCGGATTCGGGTTGCAAGATTGGGGTCGGTCAGCACACAACCACCGGCAGGCGCAGGGAAATCCGTAATGCCCAGTTCACGGGCCAGAGCAATCTGCGGTTTTCGTCCGCGTCCAGAGAACCTATAGAGGCGTTCACGATCCACCAACCCTTCCCGTTCCGCTAGGCTGGGATTCATTAACTGGGCAGATAAGGGGCGAAGAAGGATGTCCCGGCAATCGGCATCCCGCTCAATGAGATTGAGGGTATCGCGTCGTTGCGACATGGGCCGCTGACCGACAACCTCACCGGTAATGAGAAAAGAGGCCCCGTATTCCTCCATCAACTCTTTGGCTTTTCGGAGCATCATGATCTTACAGTCGATACAAGGATTGAAGTTTTTACCAAACCCGTGCGAGGGGTTGCGCAAAAGCTCAATATAGCCCGCAGTCAGGTCGACCAGTTCCACATCAAGCCCGTATTTTTCTTGCACCTCCTGCTGATACTCTTCTTGCCGAGCAAGCAGGTCATGATCAAAAAACGGGGTAACAAATTTTAGGGCACGAACCCGGATTCCCTGATCGGCAATGATCCGACAGGCGAGGATGGAGTCCAAACCCCCGGAAAAGAGCCCTATAGCTGTATTTTTTTGCATGAATAATATATGGTGTTTCGGTTCAAGGAATTCAGCAAGAAATATCTTCCACCTTATGCCGGGTGCCGTAGGGGCGAACCTATGTGTTCGCCCTGTTATGTCGATGTGTTCACCCTGTTATGTCGATGTGTTCACCCTGTTATGTCGGGCAGACACGCAGGTCAGCCCCTACATTTTCGCACTGAAACGGAATTTTATTCTCCTGAAATTCCCTATAGTTTTGATTATATGTTTGAGTTGGTTGTTCGCTCATCCATCAGCTCTCCGGCATAAAGAAGCGTCTGTTCGCTGGGATTATCACCGCCGAGCATCCGAGCAAGCTCTCTCACTCGTTCGCCATGAGAAAGCGAACGGATCGTGGTAAAGGTTCGGTTGGCATCAACCTGCTTTTCCACCAGGAAATGTGCATCTGCGTAGGCAGCAATTTGGGGTAGATGGGTGATGCAGAAGACCTGATGATGGCCAGCCAGCTCATCAATCTTGCGGGCCACAGCCTCGGCAGCCTCACCGCCGATGCCTGCATCAATCTCATCAAAGATCACTGTGTCCACCTTATCCCGCCGGGCGAGCAAGCATTTCATGGCCAGCATGAGCCGGGAAAGCTCGCCGCCAGACACAACATCAGACAAGGGCTTGGGCGGTTCGCCGGGATTGGCGGAAAAGAGAAAGGTCACAGAATCGCCGCCGGTGGCTGATAAAGCGGAAGCCGTGGAGACAGCAGAGGCATCTCCGAAATCTCCTGCTGTTACCGAAACCTCAAACAGGGCCTGGCGAAAACTGAGCGAGGCCAGCTCCGCCTGCATGGCAACGGTGAGTTGCTCCGCAACCCGCAACCGATCCTGCGAAAGTGCTTCAGCCTTTTGACGCAATTCCTTTCCGATATGATCCAATTCTTTTTCTAAGGCTGCAATCTGATCATCCAGATGATCCAGAGAATGCAGTTCCTTTTCCACTCGCTCGGCAAAGGAAATCACCTCTTCCAGCGTGGTGCCGTACTTGCGCTGCAACTGCCGGAGCTGGGCCAGCCGGGAGGCAATTTGCTCCATCCGTCCTTTATCCGAGGGAATGGAATCGAGGTAATTACGGAGGTTGCCTTCCAGGTCTTCCACTTCAAAGGAAACAGAGCTGCTCTGTTGGGACAGCTCTTTCAGGGCCGGGTCAAGGGCTGCGGCATGCTCCATTTTTTTGCGGATCTCGATGAGCAGAGGCGTCACCTTGTCCTGAAGGTGAAAATGGCTCTTGCCAATCAGCTCGGCCAAAACGGTTGAGGATTTAAACAGGTCCCGCTCCTTGATGAGCTTCTCATCCTCCTTCGGTAAGGGGGCTACCTCCCTGATCTCTTTGAGCTGAAAGCCGAGAAAATCTCGACGTTGCTCCTTGCCCTGTTCCTGCTCCTGTAGCTCCCGCAGTCGGCGGGCGAGTTTCTTCCACCGGCTGTACACCTGCCGGTACTGCTCCCGCTGTTCCCAGAGTTCACCGTAGCTGTCCAGAAAATCAATATGGCTATGACTTTTGAGCAGGAGCTGCTGGTCGTGCTGGCTGGCGATATTGACCAGACTTTCAGCCAAGGTATGGGCCAGCTTGGTCGTGGCCAGCCGATCATTGATAAAAATCCGGCTTCGGCCTTTACTGCTAACGATCCGGCGGAGGATGCAGTCTTCTTCGTTGTCCAGCCCATGCTCGTGCAAAAGGGACAGGATATCCTCCCGACCGCTGATGCCGAATTGGGCCTCAATCACGGCTTGGTCGCAATCATTGCGCACCCAAGAGGCCGAGGCCCGTCCGCCGGTGAGCAGATGCACAGCCTGCAAAATGATGGACTTACCTGCCCCGGTTTCACCGGTAAAAGCGATTAAACCGGTGCCGGTTTCGGAAAAATCCAGATCCAGCCTATTGATCAGAGCGAGATTGTTGACGCGTAGTTCTTGGAGCATGGTGTTTCTTCTATCGTAGGAAAGCACAGCCGCCGTGGTGGAGGATGTACGGGGGATGAGGCATGGTGCGAGCCGCTCCTGAAAAAGTTACTTGTTCGGTAGATATCGCAACACACAATAATCATCGGATCATTGCTTCCGCAAGTGTTTTCTTCAGGGGAAAAGTACCGGCAGGAATTATTACCTGCCGACATTCTGCCGTTTTTGACCGCCCAAAGGGCCGTCGTTCGGAAGTGAATAAAAAAAGGGTCGCCAGCTTATGCCGGTGACCCTCTTTTTGTTTTCAGCTGCTGGGATTCGAACCCGCGATCCCGCCCTACAACCCGCATGGCTACGCGGTTCAAAAATGGCCTGTGATACCAACTTGTGACGTTTTTATTCTTTGCATGATGTTTACACCCTACTAAGAAGGGTATAAATTGCATTTTATTTTTCATAAAAAGGAATTTCGTTTTGAGAGGTCGCGTTCAACACCGTATTTAAATTTCCTCTCTTATTTCTTTCCTGATTCAGACTGATCCACACTGAATCATTTGCAGCCCGCAAGCCTGCAATTAGCCCGCAGAGAGTTCTTTTTTATACCCTGTCCTTGACGTTTTTCATCCTTTCTGTTTCTTTGAAGCTATCATTTTTATTTTGTTGCCAATGTCAGCATGATAGCTGGATAATATTGATGACCAGGTAAAAAGTCAGTCAGCAAAATGAGGATAAAATTTCAAAAAGCTGGTGATGTGACTTTGGCGATTTTGATTTTGTCCAAAAAATCGTAAAAATGCTCTTTGACAACCCAAATCAGGTCAATCCAGCCTCCTATGGAGGGTGATGAGGGATTTTTCCCCTTATTTCGTCGTTTTTTGTACGCAGCTGCCCGTATTATATTGAGTGCTGTTGCCTTCATGGTCGCTGCGAAACGAACCGCTTTCATGCCTCGTACCTTGAGATGCTTGATTCCCGTACGTCGATCAAGTTGCGACATAGTGGCCTCGACTCCGGCCCGGAACCGATACTTGTTTTTGAATTCATCGGTTCGCTCGTTAGCTCTTCTTTGGGAAAGACGGGCGGTTTTTTCGTTATAGCGGAGATAAGCAAGATCTTTTTTGCCGGGTTTAACAGGGCAATGATTGGCTCTCGGGCAGCTCTTACATGTTTCTGACGAAAAGGCTATGCTGAACCTGTCTTTTTTCTTGGATTTCTTGACAGGCTGGCACCCTTCAGGACACGAGATGATAAAACCGTTTTCAGAAAGCTCAAAATCGGTCAGTGTGCAGAAGAGGTCCTTTTGTCGGTCCAGAGTAGGAGCGATGAGGTTGACACCCTTTTGTTTTGCCGCTTCGTGATTGTCGTCGCTTCCGTAGAGCGTATCAGCTGCTACTTCTTTCGGCTTTATGTCACGTTGTTCCGTAGCCTCAAGATACGGTAGCAGGGCATCGGTATCACTTTCATGGGCAGCCTGCACATCAACATGAGTGATCAGGGAGAGAGTTTCGGCATCTTCCTCTGTGCTGTATGTTTCCGCTACTTGCACCTGATATCCTTTGCCTTTATGCCCACTATATCCGGCGTCAGGATCAGAGGGATTCTGAAGAGAGTCGGAAGGGATATCCTTATTTGCCTTCAGAATGACACGCAGTTCATCAGTATTTTCGACTTGCTCTGTGATACATTGTTCTTTCAGAATGCGTGTCATGAGCTGATATGTTTGCATGGACGCAATGTCAGGGCACGAGCGGAACCTGTTGATAAGAAAGAAAAGATCATCGGCGACCATCTGAAGAGTTTTGGCGGATTCAGATGGTTTGACCATAGAGAAGGCACTTTCCTCTTCTTTCTTCAGGTAGCGATCTCGCAGATTCAGGTCAAGCTCATTGAATTCGTTTTTGTGCTGCCGTCTGAGATTTACCAGGAATTTTTTGATGGTGCCTGTGAAGATCCCGATACGACCGAGATGCTTCATATTGGAAAATATGTGAACGGAATCTATACGTTGCAGAGAAGGATCAACATCGAATATTTTTATGAATTCATCGCCAACAGCCTGGAAGACATCGTCATACAGTCCGTATTTCGTCATGACAAAGCGCATGTTCCAAATACTTTTTGGACAGACATAGGCCGCTTTGTCTGAGTTATTTGTGATATCAAGAGCATAATGCCATTGCATGTTAAAAGCGAACTGTTCCGCTGTCTCTTCGTCTGTCAGATCATGCATATGCTGCAATAACATCGCTCCCATCATAGCAACGAGTTCATTAGTCGGGCGCCCCATGCTTGTACTGAAATGCAGTGCCAGGAGATCAACCGGAAGAATATGGCGAACATGATCCCGAAAAATCCCGGCCCATGATTCATCCAGCATTTTTCGACGCTTCGGCCCGAGGAAACCAAAGGGGTCGAACATGTTGATGGTTTTGTGATCTTTGATGTTTAACATAGCTCTCTTGCTTATCTTATCGTAATATTGACACAATAATATCATGCCGACTAATTTATGGCAAGAGAAAAATTAATTATATACAAGTAATTTCAGATAATTATATAGGGATACTTTTTACGAATCCATCAATATTCACTTCCCAAAAGAGAACGTATGAGAACTATTATCAGAATTCTGTCGTTGATCGCCTTTGTTATAGCTGTAGCATGGGCCTGTTATGACTTTAATTTCGAACCTATTCTGACAAGTGTTGTTTCGTTTATCGCTTTGATTTCTACTTTTATTCCTTTGAACAAACATGAAAAGGATATGGAATCAAGTTCTGATTCTCAAACACCAGCAGGAAACAATAACAAAACAATACAAGGAAACAATAATACCGATAATTTTCAGGTTGATCAGGTCCAAAATCTTACTATTGTAAAAGGGAATCAGGTTAACACCCCAGTCCCTGAAAATAAAAAAAAAATAAAAACTCTGGGTGAAACCCCTGTCCGCTCAGAAATCTTTCTGGGTCGTGATGAAGATCTGAAAGCAGTACATGAACGCCTCTTCAGTAATAAACTCCTGCTCCTTGTGAATGGGATTGGTGGCATAGGCAAAACAACTCTGGCCTCGCATTATTACCATACATATTTTGATGAATATGAAAATCTGATTTGGATTGCTGTTACTTCCGGTATAGTGGATGCTTTTGACAATATTGCACTGGCATTGCAGCTGAATATTGATCCTCGTTTCAGGGAAGAAGAGCGGCTTAATAAAACAATAAAAGCACTGCTGAATCTGGAAAAGCCCTGTCTGCTTGTGCTGGATAATGCAAACAGTTTTGAAGACCTTGAAAAATATTATTCTCTGCTGAGAAGGCTTTCAGGAATTCATGTTCTTGTAACAACCCGTGTTTCTGATTTGTCTAGGGCAGAAATATACCCTGTTGGCCGTTTAGACTAAAAAACAGCAACGGAACTTTTCAGAGAATATTGTTCTGTCTCTTCTCATGATGATGAGTTATTGAAAAAGATATTGGCTGCTATTGATTATCACACCCTTACAATCGAGATACTTTCTAAAAGTCTTGCTGAAAAAAACAGAATAAAAAAGCGGTACACCCTTTTTCAACTCAATGAAGATCTTCATCAACGCGGTGTTCTGCAATTACAAATGAACAACGGCGTGAAAACTGATTATTACGAAAAAGCCAAGCCCGAAAAAATCATTGAATCTATGTATAATATTTCCGAACTTTCAGAAAAGGAAATATTTCTTCTGTCTGTGTTTTCGGTACTGCCTGCCCAAAATATCCTTTTTGATCATCTGGAAAGTATTCTTTCAGGTGCTGATTCCCTGGAAAACTCGGTTAGTGCTCTTTCACGGAAAGGGTGGATAGAATATGAAATGCTTTCTATCTTTGATTCGGAGAATGAGAAAACAATAATAAAAATCAGCCCGGTTGTTCAGGAGATTGTCAGGAAGCAGAATAAAGAAAGGCTTGCCGATGATACACAGGGCCTTGTTTCAGGTTTGATTGATAAGCTTGTTTATGATCCTTCAACAGGCGTGCTGATCAGCAGCAGTTACCTTGACGGTGTTGAGTATGTCCGTTATGCCGAAACCGTCTGTTCCCGCCTGCGTTCAGCTGGTGCCGGATATAATTTATCAATCTTATATGAGAGACTTGGTTCTTATTTTAGTGCATACGGCAACCTTGAAAAGGCATTGAAATATTTTGAAGAGTTTGCCGGTTTAATGAAAGAACTCTATGAAGCCGATCCTAAAAATGCGGGCTTTAAAAACGGACTGGCCATATCATACGAAAAACTGGGATCAACCCACACCGCCCTCGGCAACCTTGAAAAGGCATTGAAATATTTTGAAGAGTTTGCCGGTTTAATGAAAGAACTCTATGAAGCCGATCCTAAAAATGCGGGCTTTAAAAACGGACTGGCCATATCATACTCAAAACTGGGAGAAACCCACACCGCCCTCGGCAACCTTGAAAAGGCATTGAAATATTTTGAAGAGGACACGCAATTAACAAAAGAACTCTATGAAGCCGATCCTAAAAATGCGGGCTTTAAAAACGGACTGGCCATATCATACGCTAAACTTGGACAGTTTTTTGTTAAGCATAAAAACGATGCTGAAGCCGGGTTGCCCTATTTTCTGAAAGCACAGAGTATATGGAGGGAGTTAAAGGACAGTTTTCCGGCATATGTCGAGTTTACAAAATATTATAATCAGGTTACAGAGGAAATTTTCCGGCTCAATGAATTGCGCAACGGGTCTGAACGTAATTTTACCAAATAGAATCAATAAGTTAGAGTTGTATTTAAAAATACCGTACCATTGTTTGTGGAGATATCGCATAATGGATCTTATGTTAAATTTCCCCCTTCCCTGTTTCCTCACCGGGTACGTACGCTATGCGTAATCCGTTTTTTCATGTCCTTCAAGTCCTTATTCTGTCATTAACCATTGAGTGAGCAACCCGTCAAAAGACTTGTCTTTTGATAACGATTGACGACTATTCTCTTTCATGCGACATTACAAGCAGCAAGGCACCTCATCCGGTTGCGGACATGCGTCACCGGATGGATCTGAAAAAAGAAACAGGGAAAACGACCAATCAATGAAAAACTGCCCATCGGTAAACAAGAATTCAAAGGGCTTATTGAGGATAACTGCATCTATGTGGATAAAACCAAATGTCTGCTGCAACTGATTGATTTGTTAAATGCTTTTTTGAGCCAGCAGGTTGTAAAATATTTTTTTATGTGTCAACGTGCGGAATATTGGCGCTATGAACAAGTGACTCTTTTTTCCTTCAATACAGCATGTGACAATCTATCATTTCCCGAAACTGACTGTCATTGCGTCCCGAGGTTGAGAACAAGCGGGTTGGGGCGAAGATTACAGGAGGCACTCCGGCGCTGAGCCCCAAATCAATTTATCGACGAATGAGACTGTGAGTTTTCAATTGATTATGCATAACCAAGCTGATAAGATATTGCTGTTACGAGTAAAGAAAAAGACTTGTAAATTTGAAAGAAACAATAAAAGAAGGTATGCCGGAATGGCTGGTTACTCTGGATCGTTATGATGACCCATCAATTGAAGATGTATGGCAATTAAAAATCCTGCCGGAAATCATGAGCTACTGTTCCTAGCCCATAACTCAATAATCACCAATAAGCACAATGGATAAAATACGAATTAACGGAGGACGTCCCCTACGGGGAAGCATTAAAGTCAGCGGGGCAAAAAATGCAGCATTGCCTCTTCTGGCAGCTACCCTGCTGACTCCAGGGACTTATACCCTCCATAATGTTCCGGACCTCCGGGACACCCGCACCATGCTTATGCTGCTCCAGACCCTGGGCGCGAGCTGGGAACGGTCCGGCGGTTCCGTGCAGATTAATACAACAGATCTTACCGGCGCAGAAGCTCCCTACGATCTGGTCAAGACCATGCGAGCCTCAGTTCTGGTCCTTGGCCCCCTGCTTACTCGGACCGGCTGTGCTCGGGTTTCTCTACCTGGCGGCTGTGCTATCGGTGCCCGGCCCATCAATTTTCATTTGCGGGGGTTTGAACAGCTTGGCGCAGTCACGCATCTTGAGAGCGGC
The DNA here is from genome assembly GCA_942492895.1 of Candidatus Electrothrix laxa. Taxonomy (GTDB): domain Bacteria; phylum Desulfobacterota; class Desulfobulbia; order Desulfobulbales; family Desulfobulbaceae; genus Electrothrix; species Electrothrix laxa. The sequence continues at coordinate 1,012,903 of OW818652.1, read as the reverse complement.
TACGTGGAAGCACGGGTTGAGGGAGCACTAACCGGCAACACGATTAATTTTGATATCCCTTCAGTCACCGGAACAGAAAACGTGCTCATGGCCTCAGTCAAGGCAAGCGGAACAACGCTTATCCGCAATGCGGCCAAAGAGCCCGAAGTGGGCAATCTCGTTGATATGCTCACCGCAATGGGGGCCAAAATTGAAGGCCGGGACACAGACTGCCTCACAGTAACTGGTGTTGCCTCGTTACAGGCCACCGAGGCAACAATTATTCCAGATCGCATCGAGGCGGGTACTTATGCCATAGCAGTCGGGGCCACCGGAGGAGAATTGGAAATTACTGACTGCGACCCTTCCCACCTGCGGGGCCTCATGGAAAAACTTGAGGCTGTCGGCATGACGATAGAGGCAAAAAAAAGCAGCATAATCGCCTCCTGCCCCGTTAATGGACAGGGGCAACAATGTCCTTTACAGGCTGTTGATATCACCACCATGCCTTATCCCGATTTTCCTACTGACCTCCAGGCCCAATTTATGGCTCTGATGATCCAATGCACCGGAGTTTCTCTTATCCATGAAACAATATTTGAAAATCGTTTCATGCATGTTGCCGAGCTACAACGCCTAGGAGCAAAAATAAATATTGACGGGGCCACCGCTGTTGTCAACGGCATCGCCCGCAACAAGCTTATAGGGGCACCGATGATGGCGACAGATCTGCGAGCATCTGCCTCTTTGGTCGTTGCAGGTCTTTCTGCGTCAGGAAAGACAGAAATATCAAGGATATACCACCTTGAACGGGGGTATGAAAATATGGTGAAGAAACTCCGTCAAGTCGGTGCAGAGATAGAGCAGATTGCCGGTTAATTAGCCGGTCACCCTATTTTATCACCCTCTGTTGAAAGCCGGAAGAGGCAGCCGTATTTCGATAATACAGCCCTCTTCTGGCTCCAGCAGGGTCACTGTGCCGCTGTGCTGCTCAACAAATTGTTGGACAATGGCCAGCCCGAGCCCTGCACTGTCCTCCCGGCTGGAACAGAAAGGGTTGAAGATCTTATCCCGAATTTCGTCGGTTATCCCCATCCCTTTATCGATAACAGCAAGACAGAGATCAATCTGTTCTTGCTGTTCTTCCTTAACCTGGACAATAATAGGCTCTGCACTATTTTTTGAGGCAAAGCAGCTGTTTTCCAGGAGATGCACCAAAATAATCTGCACCTGCCGTTTGTCCCCCCAGCAGTCAAGGGTCTCTGGAATATCAACAGTTATGGTACACCCAGGATAACGAGATTTCTTGCCCTGTATTTGCCCAACAGCATCGACAACTACTCGTTTTAGATTAAACCATTCCGGCTTCAGTTCTTTGGGATGCGCAAATTGAAGAAAATCATTAATCGTCTTCTCCATCCGGTCTGATTCTCGCAAGATAATATCTGTCAAATGCCGGTTAGTGCTGATGATCGGGTCGTCAGATTCTTTTTGCCTTTCTCTTATATGCACACTCAAAATTTGAGCAGATCCAGAAATAGCTGCTAAGGGATTACGGAAATCATGGGCAATACCACCGCTCAATTCACCAATGGTTGCCATTTTTTCACTATCTCTAACCTGCTGTTCCATCTTTTCTAATAAACTGATGTCCTGCATAGTGATCACCTTGCACCGTGCATCATTTCGGTCACCTTGTACATCTGGATCAGGAGGAAGATTTAACTGCGCTAAGGTAAACCTCACCCGAGTAAATTTTCCATCCTGCCGTGTAAGATCAACCGCCTGCTTACTCTCATCATGTTCTGTGAGAATCATTGCCGGGAAAAAGGTATCAAAAGGCAGGCCGATGATTTTTTCAGCAGAAAAGCCTGTTATTTTTTCAAAGGCATTATTGCATGAAGTGACCAAGTTTCTGCTATCAACAGTAACGATACCGGTATTGATATCATCAAAAACTTGTTTATACAGAATATTGAGTCGATCAAACTGCACAGAGGTCCTGGAAAGCGCTTCTTCTGTCCTGCGCAACCTTGCAGCGACAATACTACCCGACAGACCGATAGCAAAAAAAATAACCACATAAACCGCAAATTTATTGACAACATCAAGAAAATAATCCGGTGGGATATAGTTAGTGTGAGAATAAAATGGAGGGATATATTCAAGATACTCGCAGAGAAGAATCGCCCCGTACAAAATCGAAGAAGCTGTGGCAGCCAAAAGTCCGCCAATCCGGTTGAGATTCAAACCCCCGATAAGTACAGGAAAGATAAAAATCGGCCTGAAGATAGATTGACTGCATCCGGTACCCAGGACCAATAAAGCAGAAAACACTGTATCCGAAAGAACCTGAATAAGCCCGAAGCGTGGCAGGTGACTTGTTTTTGTCTGCAAAAGCCCGGCAGATCCGATGGAGTAGATAAACACCACTGAGAGAAAAGCCATAGTCACAGCGTTGGGAGGCAGAATAACATTACGCCCCAAACTCTGCAGAACCACTGTGACAGCGATCAGCAAAGTAAAAAGCATCACCCTTGTCATGATCATCCAGACCAAGTGGCGACGTAGCTGTTCCTTTGAGTCTTGTATGGGTTTCAACTCATTGATAAGCTTATTTATAGACATAATATATTCTTCATATTCTTCTTCAGAGCGGTGGATGAAAAAATACGATCAAGAGGCCTTTTTTTCTATTTTAATCCATCTCGTATTTTTTCGTTTTATAACGTAGAGATCTAAAACTGACCTTAAGCAGTTCAGCCGCACGCATTTTTGAACCTTCAGCCGCTTCAAGTGCATGCCTGATCATTTTGGTTTCTAAGTCAATCAAAATATCCTCCATCCCTCGATCAAAGAGTTCCCGCTCATCTTGGGCCCCAATAAATAAAGGCTCTTTTTGTGAACCTACTTTTTCTTTTCGGGAAAGTATAAGGCTTTCCGGAAGAATAATATTGGATGCTTCAAGAGCCACCCCGCGTTCGATGATATTTTCAAGTTCCCGCACATTGCCGGGGAAGTTATAGTCCATGAGAACTTCCAGGCCATATGAAGAAATGGTCTGTACTTCTTTGTCGAACAGTTTGGAATATTTTTTTAGAAAATAATCTACCAGCAGGGGAACATCGCCTTTGCGTTCTCTGAGCGGTGGTACTCGGATTGGCACAACGGCCAGACGGTAGAAGAGGTCTTCCCGGAAACGTTTTTCCATAATTTCGTCTTCCAGGTTCCGGTTGGTTGCAGAAATGATGCGGACATTAACCTGCTTTGTTTTTGTTGACCCCACCGGCATAAACTCGCGCTCCTGAAGCACCCGCAAAAGCTTAGTTTGGATAATAGGAGTGAGTTCGCCTATCTCATCAAGAAAGGCCGTGCCTGAATCGGCCTGTTGGAAAAGCCCAGGCTTATCCGCCACAGCACCTGTAAAGGAGCCTTTGACATGACCAAAAAGTTCGCTCTCAAGAAGACTTTCCGGTATTGCACTGCATGTAATAGGAACAAAAGGATTTGCAACAACCTTGGAGTGCTCATGAATGGCTTTGGCAACCAGTTCCTTTCCGGTTCCAGATTCACCATAGATAAGCACACTGGCCGGGGTGGGTGCTACTCGTCTGATAAGATCGAAAATTCGCAGCATTTCTGGGCTGGAACCGATGATCCCAGCAAAGCTCTCTCCTGCCTCATTTTTCTCCGCTGATGCCTTGCGTTGAATCGCCGTTCTGATGACATTCTTCAACTCATCAACATGAAACGGCTTAGTAATATAATCAAAGGCTCCCTGCTTCATTGCCTGTACAGCATCATCGGGAGAGGCATATGCAGTGATCATAACCACTGGTAAATCGGGAAAATGCTGCTTAAGTTCTGTCAGCAGCTCAAGACCGTTCATGCCAGGCATGCGAATATCCGTAATAACAACATCAAACGGATCTTTGACAGCGACATCCAACGCTGTGGTTGCATTAGACGCGACAAAAACTTCGTAGCCCTCATTCTCAAAAAGAATTTTGAGAAAATCACGCATACTTAACTCGTCATCTACAATAAGAATACGGGGCATAGGTATGTCTTTCCTCAGAGTAACTTCACTGTACTTCTTTGCTTTTTTTCAGACTTTTTTAAAAAAGTAAGAGGGATTAAAAAAAGGATGCAAAAGGAAGCGTTTTTTTCTCGGAAACCAGAATTTTCAACGCGAAATTCCAACGCATCCCTGCTGCTTTTATTCTCGGTAATCTATCAATGGATGGGCCATTACGTCAATCACTATCTCAGAACATTACACAGTGAAGCACAGGTGGTAATAAATGATTACAGCAGGAGAACAGGAAAAGGCTTAACAATGATTTCTGAATAGGGTATGCTATCATCCAAAATAAACCCCACGAAAAGAGAAAATAATATGAGTAATTCTAATTCGCTGTCGCAAAATACGCTTGTGGAGCATCTTGGTGAACTGCGTTCCTGTCTCATCATCTCTCTGGCCGCAGCAGCGGTCGGTTTTGCTGTTGCCTATTCCTTTATCCGGCCTATTGCTGATTGGTTTTTTCAACCGCTTATTCGAGTGCTTCCCGCAGATAAAAGTTTGATTTTTATATCGTATCAGGAGGGATTTTTTTTTACCTGAAGCTCGCTCTGGTCGCAGGTGTCCTGCTTGCCTGTCCTGTTATTTTTTATCAAATCTGGCGTTTTATTGCCCCCGGTCTCTATCAGCATGAAAAGAAAATGCTGTTACCCTTCAGCTTGATTTCTACCTTCTGTTTTCTTGGCGGAGCCGCCTTTGGCTATTTTGTCGTTTTTCCACCTGCATTTCGTTTTCTCATCAGTTATTCCAGTGAGTTTCTTGACCCTATGCCTGCGGTCAGCGAATATTTTTCTCTTGCCCTTCGCATGCTCTTAGCCTTTGGGGCTATTTTTGAGCTCCCGGTGTTTATGGTTTTTCTGGCTAAACTCGGCATAGTCGATGCACTTTTTTTATCAAAAAATCGTAAGTACGCTTTTCTCATTGCTTTTATTATTGCAGCAATTGTCACTCCGACTCCGGATGTGGTGAATCAGCTGCTTATGGCTGGCCCGCTGGTTGTGCTCTATGAAATTAGCATTGTTGCAGTGCGTTTCTTTGCACGAAAGCCCTTAATGGAAATTGGAGGAGAAGAAACAGATGAGACCGAAGAAGGGTAATAAAGCAAGAGGGGAGGCGGGATAAAGGAGAGAAAGTGGGTAGTCGATTAGCCCTGCTGAAGAATGAGGTTAATTACGTTCTCCAGCAGGGGAGGCCCGATAAAGGCTTCTGTTTCTATACAGAGGGCAGGCCAGTAAGGCCTGCCCCGCAGAAACAACCTGAATTAACAACGGCACTCTTTGAATATTTTATTTTTACAGGTAGGACACTTGCTTCTATCCAATTTTCTATGGATCTCTGAAACAGCGCAGCTCTTGCTATCAAAAAAGTGATCCGGGCCTATACTTTTGATAAAGCCCGACCGTACGGCAAACTCATAAACAGCCGCCTTCATATTAACAAAATACAGACCGCCCCCCATCTTCTTTAAACGATTATTCTCTGCAATTAAGGCCTCTGCGCCAGCCAGATCAATCAGGTTGATACCGGTGGCAATAAGCAGAATATTATAGATACCCTCTTTGTCCGATACCTCTGCAATACGGTTTTGAATGCAATTGATTGAACCAAAATAGATGCACCTGTCAATTCTGAGGATTTTCAGCTGGGAGCATTCCGCCAGCGGTTTCTGCTCCATATCAATAAACTTCCTTATGCCATTCTTTTCAATATCGTCAACAGAGATTGAATGAATTTCAGGGCTTGAAGTTCTGGCAAGAAAGAGAATAAGTGAGATCAGTACGCCCATGTAGATGGCGAACTCTAACTCAAGAAACAAGGTGGCAAAAAAGGTGGTCAGGAGGACAGCAGATTCCGACTTACTGAATGTCAGCACCTTCTTGACATGATGAAAATCGATCAGATTATAGGCAACCAGCAAAATAACTCCACCCATAGCGGCAATGGGAAGATAGGCTGTTAATGGAGCAATGAGCAGAATAATACACATTAACGCAATTGCTGCGAATATCGCGGAAAGCGGGGTCTTTGCACCGGCCTCGAAGTTAATCCCGGAACGGGTAAAGGAACCAGACCCTGCATAACTAGACAAAAAGCTGCCGCAGATGTTCGATAATCCTTGGCCGATGAACTCCTGGTTCGAATCGATGCGCTGATCAGACTTGGTAGCAACAGCTCGACTGATGGATACGGCTTCGATCAGACCCAGCAGGGCAACGGCAAAGGCCTCAGGGGCTAGCATTTTGATGGTTTCAGGAGAGAAATCAGGTGATGATAGGGGGGGGAGATGAGCAGGTATCTCACCAACCAATTTGATAGCACCTGGATCAGCTAGGTGGAATTTATTAAAAATAGCGGCAAGTAAACTGCCTACAACCATACCGATGAGGAGATTTGGTGCCTTGGGGAAAAATTTCTTTGAGAAAAATGAAACAGCGAGGGTGACGCCTCCGATCAGTAAAAGAAGTATATTAAAATGACTCATTCCTTGAAAGAGAGCAACCCAGGTATGGAGAAAGGATTCTCCTTTTGCTATCGGAATACCGGTAATATGTTTAATTTGGCTTGTGGCAATCAAAATGGCGGCTCCGGCGGTAAACCCGATCACCACCGTATGCGAAACAAAATTAACCAAACTTCCCAACCGGGCAAGCCCGAAGGAAAGCTGATAGACCCCGGCAAGGAAGGTCAGCGTCAGAGCAAGGTTGATAAATTCCGGGCTCCCTGCTTCGGCGTAACGACTCACTGAGGAGAACACCACAATGGAAATAGCTGTGGTTGGTCCAGAGATAAGATGAAGCGATGAACCGAATAATGCAGCAATTATCGGTGTGATCATAGCCGTATACAAACCATATTCCGGCGGCAGGCCAGCAATGGTTGCGAACGCGACACCTTGGGGCAAGACAATGACCGCACCGGTCAGCCCGGCCATAAGGTCATCCTTAATAGTCTGCTTGGTAATTAATTTAAACCATCCAAGAAAAGGGAACAGCGACTCCACCTTCATTCTACATCCTCTTTTGTTAAGTTGAGATTATTATCTGATTCGTGATAAGTCGAAACGGCTCACCCCGACCCTGTTACTTATGGATATACTAACTTTGTCAGACTCTGTATTGCGGTACCTAATCTTTGTCAAGTGTAAATCTAGTATTTCCTTATTCAAGATACATTTTTTTACAGTTGGCATCGGCTCTTCCAAACCATGCAATGATAAAAACAAGTGTGACGGAGGCGTTGATGCCCGGATAAATTAACAAGGGATAGGTTTACAGTATTCCTGGAATAGAGTATGCTGGGTCGGGAGTACCAATTCTAGTACGAACACTTCATAAACACCCCTGAATTATTCAATATAGCAGGTGGAATACACCTGACTTTCTTTCTGGAAAAAGGAGGAACCAATGTCCTACATAGCAGATTTTGAAAAGGCCCTTGAAATAGGGCGTCCGCCTAACATCAAGGCTCTGTTTCCTAACTCAAGGGCCCTGCTCGTCAGCGGCAAGGTGATTGACCGTGCCCTGCTGGCAAAAGGCAAAGCCATGACTATGGCCGCCAACGGTCGAAACCATCTGGTCATACGCGGAGCCTTGATGGCTGCGCAACGTGCCCAGGCTGCATTGATTATTGAGATCGCTCGTTCTGAGGGTGGTGCGTCATCCTATTGTCCGACCAACTACTGGAATATGGCTCGTCAGGTCGATGCCCTCTGTAACGAGCTGGGTATTACAGTGCCGGTGGCTATTCATGCGGATCATTACGGGATCAAATCAGCTGATGACCTGCCTTTTGCCCGCACAGAAATTCCTTCGCTCTTTGACGCAGGTATCACCTCAATTGCTGTTGATGCATCCCATATGCTGGACGATGATAACTTGCTGGCCAGCATTGATTTGAACGATTTTATCCCCTCTTGGGCAGGCTATGAAACCGAGGTCGGAGAGATCAAGGGGACCCAAGGACTATCTTCGGCAGAGGAGGCCCTCTTTCTAGTTAAGGGACTCAATGCCCATGATATTTTTCCTGACTGGATCGCGTTGAACAACGGAACCACTCACGGCATTGAAGCCTCCGGCCAGGGAATCCAGGTTGAACTGACTGCGGAGATCCATGAGGCCTTGAAAGACTACAGTGTATCCGGTGCTCAGCACGGGACCTCTGGCAACAGCTCCGACCGATTGCGGGCTATTACGGCAGAGACGAGAACCACTAAGGCCAATGTCGCCACAGCCCTTCAGATGATATCCTGGGGTGTTGAGGTAAACGACTACGGTAACGCTATCCTGGACAAGGACGGTGAGTTTGTCAAGGTAGTTGGCCAAGGACTCAGTGAAGAGCTGTGGCAGGAGATGAAGGATTATGCTAAGGCTCAAGGCTGGGCTAAGGGCAATTATAAAAAACTCAATGCGGTTTTTGAAAACAAGATCATGGGGCAGCCTCGGGAAATCAGGGAGCGTATGGCCCGACGGGTTGATAACTTTGTCTACACCATGCTCACCGAGGTTTTTAACGCGGGCGGAACAGCGCGCTATGCCGTAGACGCTATCCTGGAAGCCGGTTCCTACGACCTTGGTCCGAAAACCGGGCGCATGGAATCTCCCGAAGATTGGACAGAAGAAAAAATTCGTGCCCGTGCTGCTGAACTGGATACCGACAAAGGCCCTGAAGGCGATTTTGACGATTGATAGGGTATCTTGTAGGGGTTGACCTGCGTGTCAACCCTTATTGAATTTTCCGAGACGACACAATATTCGGGCGAACACATAGGTTGGTCTCTACAGAATATACAGCAACAAAATATTTTCAAAAAGATAATGCAAAAAATACTGATTACCGGCGCTGCCGGTTTTATCGGCCATAATCTCTCCAAGCGTCTGCTTGAGAGCGGTCGTACGGTGGTTGGGCTGGATAATCTCAATGATTATTACGATCCTGAGCTAAAAAAGGCCCGGCTGGCTGAATTACTTGAGTTTGAGCACTTTAGCCATGCAAATTTCAACATGGCAGACCGGGACCTGATGGAAAAGCTCTTTGCCGAGGAGCAGTTTGACGGGGTAGTCAACCTGGCAGCCCAGGCAGGAGTACGTTACTCACTCATCAATCCCCACTCTTACGTAGACACCAATTTGGTCGGGTTTGTCAATATCCTGGAAGGATGTCGTCATAATAAGGTCAAACATCTTTTGTATGCCTCGTCCAGCTCAGTCTACGGGGCCAACACCTCCATGCCCTTTTCCGTGCATGATAATGTAGATCATCCGGTCTCTCTCTATGCTGCGTCCAAAAAGGCCAACGAGCTTATGGCCCACAGTTACAGTCATCTCTACGGGCTGCCCTGCACAGGATTGCGCTTTTTCACGGTTTATGGACCCTGGGGGCGACCGGATATGGCCCTCTTCCTTTTCACCAAGGCCATCTTGGAAGATCGACCTATTGACATCTTTAACAACGGTGAGATGGAGCGTGATTTTACCTATATTGACGATATCGTTGAAGGGGTATTCCGTCTGCTTGATCATGTACCGGTCCCCAATCCGAGCTGGAGCGGCAACAACCCAGATTCCGCCACCAGCTATTGCCCGTGGCGACTCTACAATATCGGTAATAATTCCAAGCAACAGCTGATGCACTATATTGAGGTCTTGGAAGAATGCCTTGGCAAAACAGCGAAAAAGAACTTCATGCCTATGCAGCCCGGTGATGTTCCGGCAACCTATGCTAATGTGGATGATCTGGTTCGGGAGATTGATTTTAAGCCGCAGACTACCATTGAGGAAGGAATCAGTAAGTTTGTGGAGTGGTATCGCGGGTATTATAAATAGGAAGAATCCCGAAAGGCTCCCAGAAAGAACGCCTTAAAGAAACTATGAGCGACGGCAAGAAAAAATCCTCGTTTTGGAAAACGCTGCCCAAAATTATGACGGCAATCGGTATATTGCTTGCGGGCAGTGCTGCTCTAATAACCGCCTTACATTACAGCGGAGTTATCGATTTTTCCAAACTGAATACACTGCTCTTAGAAAAATGGAGGTCGCCAAACCAGGGTGACATTATGATTGAACCGGCAATTGGTGGCATGGAATTTGTCTATATCCCTGAAGGATGTTTCATGATGGGCTCTCCCTATGATGAAAAAAATCATCAGGACGATGAGGGGTCGGTGCATAAGGTCTGCATAGACGGCTTTTGGATGGGGAAATATGAGGTGACCCAAGGGCAGTGGCAGAAAATTATGGGTAGTAATCCAGCAAATTTTCAAAAAGGTGCAAGGTATCCGGTGGAAAATGTTTCTTGGAATGACACTCAGGATTTTATCAAAAAATTGAATAGCAGCACTGGCAAAAAATATCGTCTTCCTACCGAAGCGGAATGGGAATACGCCTGCCGGGCAAACGATTCTGGTCAGTACTGCGGCGGGGATAACGTAGATGACTTAGCGTGGTACTCCGAAAATAGCGACAAAAGTACCCATCCGGTGGGTAAAAAACGAGCTAACAATTTCGACCTGCACGATATGAGTGGCAATGTCGTGGAATGGTGTGCAGACTGGTATGACTCAGATTATTACAGCTCAAGTCCTGAAGACAATCCGACCGGTCCTTCATCAGGCTTGTCCCGCGTAATTCGTGGCGGCACTTGGGCTTATGGGTCTCACTTCGTGCGCTCGGCAGATCGCTTTAAGGCTCCTTTTAGCGATAGCAGTAGGCTTCTGGGCTTCCGGCTTACTCTCCCAGTTCAGTAACGGTTATTCGGTTACCCCGAGCTGAGATTGTATAAGCCCTTCGGGGTATGGGCTTCGTTGATCGGTCCGCCCGGAAGAACAATGCCCCAAAGGGGCTGTATATATCAAGCTCAGGGTAACACCCTGAGTATAATGGAGGGGTCAGGAACGGAGCCTCAAATCCGAACAAGCTCAACATTCCCCCAGGCACCGAGATGTTCGCCAGAGACAATAACGACACCGGTAAGCCCGTTAATTTCTCCGGCGACCTTCAAGGCATGTTGAATGCTTTTTTTATTCCTGCCCACCTCATTACCCAAGCGGGTGGCAGCGGCATCGGCTAAGGCAGTGGAAGACGCAACAACAGCAACAGCATCAGCACGCCCGAGGCTAAGAGAGTGGCCGATCATACCGGAGGAGCAGCAGACCCCGCAGGGCATCTGCTCAGGCAGGAGACGGATGCCCAATTTACCGCTCAGCGGTGATTCACCAGCATAAACGGCAATCGTACTTTCCTGGGTTCGGGCGACAAAGAGATCACCGCCGTTCTCGACAATGATCTCTGCAAGGCCTTGAGCAAGCAAGCTCTTACCAACCTGCTCAGCCACAATCCCGGCAACCGCTGCCATGGGGCCGACCCCGGTCGATACTCCTGCGGATAACATGTCCTTGATAATTTCCGGTGCTTGGTTATCCATAGGAAGTGGAGCAAGACTCTGTAAAAAATTAGGATGCGTCCTGATATATCCTTCGATCACCCCACGTACCTCCGAGACTGCCAGCAGGGCCTGGGCCTCCACCGGTTGTGATGCAAGGATGTGCAGATCTGTTTCAGCGATCTTGACGATGGAAGAAACAAGGCCTGAATTTTCTATCGCACGATATGTCCGCTCCTGGTAAGAAAGCGGTGATTTGTTTTTTGCAGCAGCCATGAACAAGAGTACCTCTGCTTGAGGAAATAATGCGGTTGAGGATCCGATCTTTCAAGACCGAGATCAAAGATTTTATTTTGAACGATAAACGAAGCCAAGCCCAACAGTCAGTCATCGTCCTTTTTACCCGCTATCCACAAGCAGGAAAAGTAAAAACTCGATTGATCAAACACCTTGGTCCACAAGGAGCAGCTGATCTCCATAGCCGAATGACCAAACAGGTCATCAATCAGCTCCGACCGGTACTGACAGAGGGCTTTGTTCAGTTACAGGTATATTACTGCGGTGGTTCACAGCAGGAAATAAAAACGTGGCTGGGCAAGAACAGTAAAGACATTCAGCTGGCTCGACAACAGGGGAATGGCCTGGGCGAACGGATGCAAAATGCCTTTGAGCAAACATGGCAACAGGGAGCTGAGAAGGTTCTGCTCATCGGTTCTGACTGCCCTGGTATGAATCCGTCTATCATTACAAGTGGCTTGGAGTATCTTCAGCAGCATGACGTGGTTCTCGGAACAGCAAGCGATGGAGGATACTACCTTATCGGTCTCCCCGCCCACCTCAAAAAAGAGAAGCGAAATTATTCCGATCTCTTTCAGGATATTGACTGGGGCACTGATCAAGTATTAGTACAAACGCTTCACCAGGCCCGAAAAAATAATCTTTCCTTTGCACTGCTCCCTGAACTGCATGACATTGACCGCCCGGAAGATCTTGTCCATCTCGATTATTATACCAGCCCTGAATGAGGAACAGCATATCCGAGTCTGTCTTGATCGCCTTCTCTCTCAAATAAGAAACCGCTATGACCTGCTTGACGAGTTGACGGAAATCATAGTTGTTGACGGCGGCAGTACAGATCAAACCGCCGAGGAGGTCCTTGCAAGAGGAATTAGGCTCATCAAGTCCGAGCCTGGCAGAGGCCAACAGCAGCATTGCGGTGCTGAGGCAGCAGATGGTGATATCCTCCTTTTTTTGCATTGTGACACTGTCCTGCCGGAGACGTTTACCGAGGATATCAGTTTAGCCCTGCGAGGAGAAAATGTTGTTGCCGGAGCCTTCAGGCTGACAATTAACGGAAACGGGTTAGGATTTCGCTTCATAGAAGCAGGAATCCAGGTCCGCTCAAAAATATTCAGCCTCCCCTATGGTGATCAGGCCCTGTTTATGCGTCGAGAAACCTATTTTACTGCCAAGGGTTTTCCACAGCAACCTCTCATGGAAGATGTGGCTCTGGTACATCGTCTCAAAAAATTAGGTAGAATAGCTATTGCCCAGGCCCATGTTACGACCTCGGCCAGGCGCTGGCAGCAGCACGGTCTGCTGAAAACAACCCTGATCAATCAACTCATGCTCCTTGGCCGGGCTGTCGGTATCCCGCCACAGCAGTTGGCACGCTTCTACTACACAAAAAAGAAATAAAACGTTAAAGCTTATGCAGGCAATGCTCCTGGCTGCCGGATTCGGCACCCGTTTACGTCCATATACCCTTGTTCGTCCCAAGCCACTCTTTCCGGTATGTAATATCCCCCTGCTCCATATCCTGCTGGATAAACTGGTTGCACTGGGCTGTGGACGAGTCGTGGTCAACTGTCATTACCTTCCTGAACAGATAAAGGCAGCTGTTGCGAACAGACCAGAAGTTATTCTTCAGCACGAAACTGAGGTGTTGGGGACCGGCGGCGGATTGCGTAAGGCTCTGGAACATTTTGCAGATGGGCCAGATGAGCCTATTCTGGTGATGAACGGAGACATCTTCCACGATATTGATCTGTCCCATCTCGTGAAAACACACCTAACCAGTAGCAATGCCGTCACAATGGCACTCCACGACTATCCTCGTTTTAATTCCGTTCCGGTTCAGAAGGATCGGGTACGGGATTTCCTGTCGAGCAAGGAAGTTCTCAGGAAAATCAGCGAAGAAGGGATCCAGGAACAAAGCATATTGGCCTTCACCGGTATTCACCTTGTAAACCGGACGGTCCTGGAAGAAATCCCGCCAGGATGTTTTTTTCATATTATTGATTTGTATAGAGAACTGGCCAGAGCAGGAAAGATAGGTTTCTCAAAAATTGACGGTAGCTTTTGGCAGGATATGGGGACGCCGAATGACTATCTGGATCTCCACCGGCATCTACTCTCCTCACGGACACCATCCTGGCAAATCCATGAAAGCGCAATTATAGGGAAAGACGTGCTGTTTAAAGACTGGGGGGTTGTCGGGCCTGGGGCTGTAATCGGCGATGGAGCAAAACTTGCTCGTTGTGTGATCTGGGAAGGTAGCAAGATTGTGGCTGAAACAGAGCTTGCCGACATAATTGGTCCTGTTAAGATTTGATCTTATAGCAATGAAAGTATTTATAATGTAAAGACCAAAAAATATATTTATTCGTAGCGTGAGGGATAAAAAATATAAAGAAATAATTAATATTATAATATGCTTGCGCTGCACGTTCCGGGGGAGAGCTATGCTGAATTGTTCGAGTAGAGGAGGGGATAATATGCTGTTATTAATAACTCATGAGCTCACAAAAAAAGCCAGTTTTTAAATCCAATAAATTGATATTCAATATATATATTTATTATTTTGCTTGACTCTTTTTTTCACATTAGATACTTTATTATTAGTTGATAACTATTATCAAGTAGGAAATAACGAAAAAGGGGGAAAGGAAATGAATAGATATAATGTATTAGTTTTGCTGACCATCATGCTCGCATCATCTGGAATATGGGTTACAACTTCATTAGCAGATTTTAGACCTCAACCTGAGGTCGCAGGGTTAACTATAGCAGAGGCTGAAAAAAAATATGGTATTGAATCTGGCTATGAGCATCCACTGCTTTTTGAAGTGAACCGCAGGTTAGGTTCTGAAAAATGTGAGATAATAGCGCCTGACTGCAGTAAGGCTTGCCCGACAGCAAAGATCTATTACCAATCACCACGCCATCACCTGAACAGAGATGAAAGCCGTACAGTCAGAGTCGATATTTATTTTGATGTAAATCAGGTGACGACCTCAAGGGCACCCACCTGCTAAAGAAAAAACAACCTCGTACAGCATAGTAACAGAGAGAAAAAGGCGGGCTGATGTCCGCCTTTTTTTTATTCACTTCTCTAGCTTCTCCAGCTGTGCCACCGGCCTTCACACCAGAAGCCCGACTACCATTCCTGCCCCATTTGCTTCAAGAACTTTCTTTGCGGAGAGATCATTCTGAGCAACAAAGGTTTCAAAAAAAAATTGTTGTGGATGAATACCAGAGAGGAAATAAAGGGTTAAGGTCCGGCGTCCGTGTTGCGCTACCGGATAATATCGTTCCAACAGATCTCCCCATGCTTTCTCTCCTTCTTCTGGGAATATTGAATCCGCTGACGCAGTTGAGAGTACTTTGATTGTTGTGATTAACTCACTTGCCTCTTCCTGAAAACGATCCCGACAGAGCAAGGCATCATGCCCCTCATCAAAAAAAGCTGGCAGAGGAAGGTTCAGTAAGCGCTTCGCTGTTCCCTCGTATTCCTGTCGGTAATGCTCAAGAAGTGATTCAACAGCATCAGGGATTGAGCTGATAAAGGCAGTGGTTTCGAATCGATCCAGACTGAGAGCAAAGAGACGACTCCAAGCCTTGAGGCGCAGCTGTTGCTGTTTAAACGAAATTTCATTATCCGTGGTGAACGAGGGAAAGGCAAGCTCCGGGAAATCTTCTTCCTGCCCCTCACGTAATTTTTTGAACAGCTCGTCCTGCTGACAGGTCATTCTGTCCAGATTGCGGCGGATCTCGACCTGGTCTTGGTCCATGTACTCACCCAGCTTGAGCAGTAGTCTGGCCTGCCAGAGAAGCGCGGGAGAGGTGTTCTTTGCTTGCTCCTTTTTTGCTTGAGGAGTATGCTCTCCTGATCCTGTTTGGATACCGGTTTGCCGGAGCAAGGTGTCTATAATGGAGCGTTCCTGTTCTTCCTGCCGAACTGGAACGCTCAGGCTGGCAGAAAGATTGCCAAGATGACCGGTATAATCATCAGGCCGCGAACGGATATCCCGAAGCAAGGTAAGGAAACGATCGCGATCCTCTGCAAGTGGAACCGGACAAGAGTAGTTGATATACCCGTTGTCTCCCTGCTGATCCTTCATTTTCTGTAAAAACGGGGTATCCTCCTTTGGAGAATCGTCCTCAACCGGTCTTAAAAAAACAAGCTGCTCAAAAAACTGAGCCAAGGGAAAAATTAAATCGTCTTGGGGCAGGATATTTGGAAAAATATAGGCAAGGCTAACTGACATTATGCAAACATTTCGTGAAAGATTTACCCTGTTCCTTACCGCTGCAGCTTATCTGCTTTTTCATTTGCGTTTAGGGCCGTCGGTAGAAAGTATTGTCACAGGAACTGCGGCTCAACTCCTCACCACGGTTCCGTATTGTATCGGCTTCACCTGGATTCTGGTGGTGATTATTCGTTTTCTTCACAAGGGCAAACGACCTGCCTGGGACAGGATCGCCCGGATTTTCTTCACCATCGGCATCCTGTTTGCCTTCTATTTTGCTCTGTATGAGCGCAATGAACGGGTGTTGCAAGAACAGGAGAAGCAGCCCGTCTCTGTAAGCAAGACGGTCGATAAAATCAGCTCAACCGCTATCAAGAATGCTACGGCTTTTACGGCGAACGGAACGGAATGATTTCAACTTGAATTGCCTTTTCAAACAGCCAGTTCAAGCTATCAAACAGTTTTTGGAGATTACTCGGCTCGTCATTATCATCCCTCAAAGGATCTTTAAAGTTTTCCTTTATTTCTTCAAGCTTATACTCCGGTATATTTTCAAGGGGCAATGTTTGCACAAAAGGCTTGCTGTCTGTTCTCAGGTTGAACCTTCTGGCCACCTCTATTTCGCTCTTAAACTGACTGAATCCCATGAAAGAATTTCCTTAATTGATTCTTACTTTGTACAGTTATTCAAAAACTGTACAAAGCAATCAACTTTCAACCCTCAATCAAGATGCTCCAAGGCAATACGCAACATCCGCCGGACCGGCTCAGCAGCGCCCCAGAGCAACTGGTCACCAACGCTGAAGGCACTCAGATACTGCTCACCCAGATTCATTTTACGGAGACGACCCACCGGGATATCAAGAGTTCGTGAGACGCGGGTAGGGGTCAATTTATTGACTGTTTCTTCCTTGGTATTGGCCACCAGGTAAACCCATTGATTATGGCTGACAATGGCATTCTCGATATCAGCTAACGGGATATCCTGATTTAGCTTAATGGTGAAGGCCTGACTATGACAGCGCATGGAACCGACCCGAACACAGCAGCCATCAATAGGGATCTGGTTATCAGTATATCCGAGGATTTTATTGGTCTCAGAGATTCCTTTCCACTCCTCCCGAGTCTGACCGTTGTCCATTTCCTGATCAATCCAGGGAATAAGGCTGGCTGCCAAGGGCGCACCGAATTGCTTTGTCAGAAAACGCGGGCTGCGGATGGTCTCAGTCACGTTTCTATCAACCCTTAAGGCTGTTTCGTTATCATCCAGCACATTTTGGGCATTCTCGCCGACCAAGCGCATCTGTTCCACCAGCTCAATCATATTTTTGGCCCCTGCTCCAGACGCGGCTTGATAGGTCTGCGAGGTGATCCATTCCACCCAGCCCTTTTCAAAAAGCCCGGCTAAGGCCATCAACATGAGGGAGACTGTGCAGTTGCCGCCAACATAATCTTTGATCCCGTCGACCAAACCCTGATCAATGATCTTGCGGTTCACCGGATCCAGAACAATGATGGAATCCTCTGCCATGCGCAGGGTGGATGCAGCATCAATCCAATATCCACCCCAGCCCTCATTACGCAACTTGGGATGGATATCCGAGGTGTACCCACCACCCTGACAGGATAGCAGGATATCGGTTTCTTTGAGCAGGTTCAGATCACGGGCATCAAGTAGCTCATAGGTGGTGCCGTTGATCTCGGGGCCTTCCTGGCCAGCCTGGGAAGTGGAAAAAAATAGGGGCTCAATGTTTTTGAAATCATTCTCTTCACGCATGCGCTCCATAAGAACGGATCCGACCATGCCTCGCCAACCGATTATACCGACTTTTTTCATCTTTTTTTCCTGGTTTCTGCGGCGGGGTCACACCACCAAGTTATTAATATTCGAACTAATATTCAAGCCTCGTTACAAACAAGCTCAGCATTATTGAGCAAAAGGACTGGCCAGGTGCAAAAAAAGCCCTCCGGCATCAAACGATCCGCAGGTAATGCACCAATTCCGAGGCAATAATAGGAGCAACAGAATAGACTTCTAGCAGGTCGTCTTTTTGGGTACCTGGGAAAGTGTCGGCACCGATGATCCGATGAATGCCCTTTTCTTTAAAGCGCTCACGTGCATTCCCCGAAAGAACCAGATGCGTTGCCATGACCATCACATCAACGGCTCCGGCCTCATAGCAGCGATCCGCTGTCTGAAGCATGGATCCGCCGGTTCGAATCATATCATCGCAAATAATTGCGGTCTTACCTTTGACAGCACTGGACAGCTGACTGACAATGGTCTGGTCCACATCATATCTGTCCTTATTGGCTGCTGTATGCGGACATTGCAATATTCCGGCCAACAGGGCCACCCGTTTACTGAATCCGTAATCAGGTGAAACAAGCACATAATCTTCCAGCTTCATGTGGCGAATTTTTTCAGCGGCCAAGGTCTCGGTCCAGAGATGACGAGTGCGAACCTCGCCGGAATGAGCATGAAGGACAGCCTCGGAATGGAGATCGACAAAGGCCACGTAATTGGGCCGTGTACGGAAAATTTGGCGAGTACGGGTAACTCCTTTAGGAATCTCTCCTGACTCAGGTTTGGCCCGCTCCATAGTGGAATAGCCGAGATAGGGGATCACCACATTCACGGTCCGGGCATTCCAATAGCGCGCGCCCGCGATCAGGTCGATCAATTCCTGAATAGCCTCGTCCGTATGGGTTGATCCAATAACAATAATATCACGGCCTGAGACATCACAGGGGAAGGCATGATATATTTCGCCGTCAGCAAACTGCTTGCGGATCATCGGAGTACACACAACCCTCAGTTCAGCTGCTACCTTATCAGCAAGGGGAACAGTATTCTGGGTTGCAATCAGTAAAATATTTTCTCGTCTGGTCATCGGTCTCTGTTGTTTTGTCCTGCCAGATTATAATGCCGCGACTAATGCTGCAACAACGGCATCGCCCATTTCCTTAGTGTTCACCGAAGCACAGGCCTTTGTGGCGATATCAGCGGTCATGATGCCCTTGTCCAGAGCAGTGGAAACCGCACCTTCGATGGCTGTGGCTGCTGCATCCTGATTCAGGCTGTACCGAAGCATCATAGCAGCAGAGAGGATCTGGGCAATGGGGTTGGCAATGCCCTGTCCGGCAATGTCCGGTGCTGAGCCGCCTGCCGGTTCAAACAGACCAAAGCTCTCGCTGTTCAGGCTGGCTGAAGCCAACATGCCCATAGAGCCTGTGAGCATGGCCGCCTCGTCCGAGATGATATCTCCGAACATATTGCCGCAGAGCATAACATCAAATTGTTGGGGCCAACGGACCAGCTGCATGGTGGCATTATCCACATAGATATGGTTCAGTTCCACATCCGGGTAATCTGCTGCCACCTCCATGACCACCTCACGCCAAAGCACCATAGTCGTTAAAACATTGGCCTTGTCCACGGAAGTGACTTTCTTATCACGCACCCGAGCAGCCTCAAAGGCCATCCGAGCAATTCGTTCAATTTCAGAGCGTTTATAGACCATTGTGTCATAGGCCATCTCATCAGCACCGCTGCCTTCCCGTCCTTTAGGTGTCCCGAAGTAAATACCCGAAGTCAGCTCACGAACCACTAAAATATCAAATCCCTCGCCGACAATATCCGGGCGCAGGGGACAGGCTGCTGCTAATGACTTAAAGACCCGAGCCGGGCGCAGATTACAGAACAGATCAAAATGCTTGCGCAGGGGCAATAAAGCTGCTCGTTCCGGCTGTTCTGCCGGAGGTAGACTTTCCCATTTCGGACCGCCTACAGAACCGAAAAGAATGGCGTCCGCTGCTTCACAGACATCCAGGGTGGACTGAGGCAGGGCTTCACCGTGATTATCAATGGCAAGCCCGCCCACATCTGCGCTCTCATATTCCAGAGAAAAATCGAACTTCTGCTGGGCTGCATCCAAAACTTTGATAGCCTCTGCCATCACCTCGGGGCCGATACCGTCTCCGGCCAGTACTGCTACTTTCATGCTCATAATATCTCGTAGTTCCCCGAAGATTTTATCCAGACCTTCGGGCTGCTCAATGATCCACCCTTCCCAAGGGACAGGGTATCAATGTTAAGGAATTATACTCTACAACCGGATTGAAGTGATTTTTTCACCTTCCGTGCCCGATATGTCTAACGTCGGGAAGAAATTCACGCCATAATAGAAATGAAGAGCGCAAATGGATACGACTCAAATACGGCGAAACCCTACCAGAAAAAAGTTTTTTTTGCCATCCTTTGGCTGCGAAAAAGCACGAAAGCAAAAAAACATTTTTTAGCAGGACAATTATGTAACCTTTTGGAGCAGGGTCAAAATTCTCGGATGAGAAGAAAAAGGCAGAAGGAATCTCCGTTCTTCCAGGCATTGCCAGCCTGCAACAGTCTGTTGTTTTTTTTTGAACGAGGATTCCTCATTAGTCGCACCCATCATGATAACTATTGTCTTTTTGCTGGCAATATCCTCTATCATGGGCAGGAAAACATCGACCGCAGCCACAGCTCGGCTGGTAATAAAGGTACATTTCGGGCCGTTCCAAGCCTGTTTCGGCTCAATTCTCTGGTCAATAATCTGAACATTGGTCAGGCCAAGAGATCTGATGATATGGCGCAAAAAAGAGACCCGTTTCTGCCGAGGTTCAACCAGGGTGACCATCAATTCTGGCAGGACGGTGGCTAGTGCCAGACCTGGGAAACCCGCTCCGGTGCCCACATCTAGCAGGCTTACTCCTTCATCCCCGTCCCTCTCCTTATCCAGGCTGTATTGGCCGATAACAGGCAGTAGGGTCAGGGAATCAAGAAAATGTTTTTCCACGATATCATTTGGACTGGTATTGCGGGCAATCAGGTTAATCCGTTTGCTCCATTTTTGCAGCTCCTGGCAATAGAGAAGGAGACTGTCTGTCTGTTGTTGCGAGAGAGAAAGGTCGAGCTTATTCAGTCCGCTAAGGAATTGTTTACGATTGCACATAGTTGTTTAGATATATTCGTACGTTTCATAATCCGTAGGTAGCGGTCCAGATAAACTCACCTAGGCATTAGTTATCATCTTACAGTCATCATCTTAATGCAGAATTACTCAAAAAAACAGAGTAGAAAAGAATCCAGGAGAAGTTCTCTTCCTGCTTGACCGTGATCTGCACAGCTGTTGAGCATTGATTGGTCGTGTCTGATTCATTTGTCACCGTATCGACACATGCTCCGAACCAATAGGTTCCCTCGGAGGTCGGTGCCGTAACAGAGGCGTTTTGAGCGGAAGTTGTTCCGGTAGCAAGGGAAGCTACAGCATCAGTGGTCAGCTCGGTATCGGCGGTGGTGATGGTTGCGTCGATTGAGCGGTAATAGCGGAGGGTAGAGCTGTTTGCCGTCGCGGTGCCCTGATTTTTCGCAGTGGCATTGATGATGAAACTCTGACCCGGTGTCAGGGCGCTGTCGCTTACAGAGGGCGAAATAACCGTAAGGTCGGGTTGGGTTGCTGCGGCAACCGTGATTTGCACAGCTGTTGAGCATTGATTAGTCGTGTCTGATTCATTTGTTACCGTATCGACACATGCTCCGACCCAATAGGTTCCCTCGGAGGTCGGTGCCGTAACAGAGGCGTTTTGAGCGGAAGTTGTTCCGGTAGCAAGGGAAGCTACAGCATCAGTGGTCAGCTCGGTATCGGCGGTGGTGATGGTTGCGTCGGTTGAGCGGTAATAGCGGAGGGTAGAGCTGTTTGCCGTCGCGGTGCCCTGATTTTTCGCAGTGGCATTGATGATGAAACTCTGACCCGGTGTCAGGGCGCTGTCGCTTACAGAGGGCGAAATAACCGTAAGGTCGGGTTGGGTTGCTACGGCAACCGTGATTTGCACAGCTGTTGAGCATTGATTGGTCGTGTCTGATTCCCCGCTGACAGCACTGACACAGGCCCCTATCCAGTAGGCCCCCTCTGTTCCAGGTGCGGTGGTAAGTAGGTCCTCAGCAGAGGCTGCACCAGCTGCCAGTGAGGAAACAGAATCATTTCCTATCAGCATGTCTGCTGTCGTAATTGTTGCGTCAGTGGAGCGATAATAGAGTAGGGTTGTGGTGTTAGCTATTGCGGCACCTTGGTTTTCCACGGTTGCATAGGCTGTAAATGATTGACCGGGTGTCAGGGTGTTTTCGCTCACAGAGGGTGACACCACAATCAGGTCTGGGTCAGCGCTGGCACTGGTGCTGACAGACATTCTGTATATACCTCCGTTCCCATTTTCTCCAAATCCTGTGGACCAGTCGGTGTCCGGGGAAACCGCATCAATGGTCAGATAATATGTTCCGGCAGATAAGTTGCCGTCATAAATAAAAGTGTTAGCGTTTGGTGCCAGCGGCGAATTATCGCTGGAAGTGATGTCGGCAATGATTGATCCTGCGGCATTTTTCAGGGTAACGTTTATGGCCAAGTTTGCGGCCCGGTTTTCTCCCTCGTTGCCCAGTAATGGGCTGACCTCTACATAAGAAGTACCGGATGCGTAAAAGGAGTAGACGTCAATATCTGAGGAAAGACCATCCGGCGTGATTTGGCCTTCCTGATCAGTCACGGGTAGGGCTAGTGCTGTGGCAGATGCATTGGAGTCGCCAGCGTCGTCGGCAAGGGATCCTAAAACATCTTCAATTATATTAAAATCATCCTCCTGGTTGTTGGCATCATTATACTCACCCTTGGACCACTGGACATAAGCCTTATTAAAAGGTGCCCCCATAATTGGTCCCCAAATATCATTTCCAGAGTCATATCCTGAGGATGAATTGCCGTCATGATTCAGGCCGATCATGTGCCCTGCTTCATGAGATATAGTCATGCCCAAAGAACCGGCACTGGAGTTCCAGGCAAATCCTGTCCGGTAATAATCACCTGGAATGCCGAAAATGCCGACATAGGCCACCCCTCCTGCACCGGTGAAAAAATAATTGGTTGTTGTAGCAATCATCTGGACTCGGTTTTCAACAGGGGTTGCCAGATAGACAGACTCTTTTGTTGTCACGTTGATATCAAAGGGTGCATAGTCTTCAGCTGCCTCCTCCCAGGCCAACCACATATTATACAGATCCTCGGTGGAAAAAGAATCCGTATCGGTATCAGAGCTGTACTGGGTGTAGATGATGTCATTGCCGCTATTGTAAGCAGCATTCCAAGCTGTCCCGGAGAGGGTTCCGCCCCAGTAATTGATATATAGGGTTTTGGATGCGTCTGGTCGGCTCTCCAGGTTTTGTAGGGTTGTTAAATCTGGAGTCAACTCTGCAACAAGAGCTATGTCAGCAGGAAGTGGCCCATCCTTTCCGGGGAAATCCACGCAAAGGTGTTTATTGCGATCATCCTCTTGGAGAACGCCGAATCCGTTGTCATCCAAGGCTGCCTGATAGATTTTATCTTCACTGTTATCAATAAGGATTATGCCGGTAATGGTTCCGTCCTGCTCAATTATCCGTAATCCACCACCGTTATCCTCCAATGCAATACTAGTAACTGAGGTAGCGTGACGCTCAAGCTCGGTCGGCCCCCTGCCTTCCAGAGTTTTGAACACGGTTCCGGTTACCGACTTACCGTTAGGCAGGGGCAAAACAACCTTGTCCCGAGGAGAAATCTGCTTAGGGGAAGAGAGGGCCAGCTGGACAGCAACTTCGGTACTATTTGCTCGTAAGGCCTCTCCTTGACTGGCTGCTAATGAATAAATAAGTTCGGCGGAAAGGGCTGTTCCCTGCAACGTAATCGAGAGGCATAAGGTCAATATTCCTTTTTTGAAGCGGTTCGTGATTTTTTTTTTCATTTTCTTCCCCCTTGAAAGATTGATATATTTTTCCATGTGAAATGTATGAAATTAAAAAGATATACTTTTTTATTCTGACAGAAACACAGCATGTTACAGGGTACTGCTTGTGTTATTATGATGTTCATAAAAAGGATTCTTTGTCAATAAGAGTTCTTTATCAAAAGTTATTGCTGTAGGGTGGCGTTTTAACGGGTGGTCGCTCAGTTGCGATTGCAGCTCCTTTCCTGTAGGGTATGAGGCGGAATGTATGTGTAATCTTTGCTGGAGGAAAAACCCGTTGATGGCAGGTTCCGTAGGGGCAACCCCCTGTGGTTGCCCAAAAAACAAGGACAGGCACGGGGCCTGTCCCTACAGAGGATTGTTTGGAATGGCTGATAAAATTGACCAGACCAGTATTGGAGACAGAAATATCATTGCTGGCAGCGGGCCTGTGACCGTCAAAAATATCACGCAGAATTATTATGGCTCAGTACCGTTTTCTTCCGAAGCGCAAGGGATCAAGCCACAGGCTGACTCTCAGCCCCCAAAAGGCTCTATTGAGCAGAGCCAACCTGATTATACCCCCTATACTGCGGCCCTGCCGCCTGCCTTTGTTGGACGAAAGCGCGAATTGCGACGCCTAGCTGACTGTCTTGAGCAGGGCAACAGCGTTTTGGTGCAGGGGGATTTTCGCATCGGCAAGACCTCACTTTTACGCACCTGGGAACAGCAGGCTCGGGCCGCTGGCCGTGAGGTTCATTTCCTGGATGGGCAGGACAAACCCGGGCATTCACCTGCCTGTTTGGTTGCTCAGGTGACCGGAAATGGTTGTGCGGATGATCCCGATGAAGCAGCAGATCGACTCAGGGCCTGGGCTGTTCAGCAGCCTTTGCCACCTCTTTTGCTGCTGGATGAGGCTCCGGCCTTTGTTCGCAATTATCCCCATCGTTTTTTCGAGCGGCTTCGGGCCATGCTCGGGCAGGTTCAGCTGGTTATCTCCACGCCCCGTGATCTGGATGCGCTGTATCAAGAGATCAACCAGACTTCACCCTTTGGCAATATGCTCAGGTTCTTTTGGCTTGGGTTGCTGGATTTAGAGGCGGCAACAGAACTGGCTTCCCGTTCCGGGCAAGCAGATTTGCTCCTTCAATGGGTAGGTTGTCATCCTTTTTATATTCAGCTTCTTGGTCAGCACCTTGTTCAGGCAGAGGCGGAGGGGCTGAGTCACCAGGAAGCCTTAGAGGAATTTCAGGAAGAAGCGATAAAGCAACTGGAAAAAATCTGGCGGGTGCTTTCGGAACAGGAGCGCAAGACCTTGTTTGCAGCCAGTCGGGAAGAGCTGATGAACAGCCGTCGTCTCTGCAAGCGTGGTTTACTCAATCAGGAGAATGCGCCTTTTGGGGAGATTCTCCGGCTTTTTCTTGAGGAGCAGGCATGAATGCTCTCGAATCTCAACTCCCCGGCTTCTGGCATTTTTGCTGGATGTTCTGGATGCAGCCCATTCTTCTTCATCAGCGCTTGCAGGTCTGCGGGATTGATGATCCTGATGCTCGCTCCTGGAAACTTTGGTTTGCCAAGGAAAGACAGCAGGTCAAACGGCGTTACCTGCGCTATCAGATGCTTCAGCTCATGGTGTTGATGCCGCTGGTGGTCTTTGCCGGAGCAGCTTTTTTTCTTTTTGTAGCCCAATTTTTTGGCCTGCCTGTTGACATGTCAACGGTTCTATTGAAGGTGGCCTTCGGTGTGGCCGTCGGTGTGGCCGTCGGTGTGGCCTTCGGTGTGGCCTTCGGTGTGGCCGTCGGTGTGGCCTTCGGTGTGGCCTTCGGTGTGGCCGGAGGTGTGGCCGGAGGTGTGGCCTTCGGTGTGGCCGGAGGTGTGGCCGGAGGTGTGGCCTTCGGTGTGGCCGGAGGTGTGGCCGGAGGTGTGGCCTTCGGTGTGGCCGGAGGTGTGGCCTTCGGTGTGGCCTTCGGTGTGGCCGGAGGTGTGGCCGGAGGTGTGGCCGGAGGTGTGGCCGGAGGTGTGGCCTTCGGTGTGGCCTTCGGTGTGGCCGGAGGTGTGGCCGGAGGTGTGGCCTTCGGTGTGGCCTTCGGTGTGGCCTTCGGTGTGGCCGCCATCCTTAGCATTTTAGGCGTTCACTTTTATATCGTTGAAGGAGTAAGTCAGTGGCTGCTTGCCAGCCTGCAATACACCCTTCGCCTGCCTACCCTCAAGCTCGCCCCGGTCCGTTATTACGACCTCTCCTATCTTCCCCACCCTTTTCTGACCCAACACATCATTCACAACATCCCCATTGCCCCGGAAGTGGTCAAGACCACTCTGGATGCCTGTGATCGTTCACCGGGACAAAAAAAGGTACGGGCCAAGGTTCTGCCCTTTCTTCAAGCCCATGAACTGGCAGAACAGATCAAAACCCAGGCATTTGGCCGGGCCGCAGAACTGACCGGCGAATGGCTGCCCGGTCGGGAAAATGCCCCGGAGTTGCTTCTGCTTCTTGCCGACATAGCCCGTTTTCTCCAGGCTGCGGACAAGGCCCTGTCACCCTATCATCGCACAGCTCACCTGAACAAAGCCCATGACAGCCTCAGGCGTTGCCGTAATCGCTGCACAGCAGAAGATTCTCGTTTAGCCGAAGCCCTGTTGTCCAGCCTGGCGAACTGGCAGGAAAAAATCGACCAACTGCGCAAACAGGCTGCTGCCGAAGCCAGCTCAGTCCTCCCTAACCCTTTTCGGGCCTTTGAACCTCTGCTGCCGGATCAGGGTGAGGGGGTGGAGATCTTCCGGGGCCGGAAGGAGTATATCCGTCGCATTGAGCACCTGCTTAACCAGGACCGGGCCTCTATTGCTGTTTTGGCCCCTCGCCGTTGCGGTAAAACCTCGCTGCTTAATATGCTGCCTTTGATGCTGCCCGATACCCTGTGCGTGTTTTTTGATCTTCAGGATAATGCGGTCTCCAGCCCGGAGCGCTTTTTTCAGCGGCTCTCCCAACGTGCTCAAGAGGAGGCCCGTAAACAGGGCTGTACGGATTTTCCTGTCCTTGGGCAAGGTCCATGCTTTGATGCGGCTACAGGCTGGTTTGATGCCCTGGAATCCTTTGGTAAAGAGCATGATCGCCGTATCCTGCTCTGCATTGACGAGTTTGAACGGTTGGAATCTCTGTTTCCCGGTGAGCGCAAGGATCTGATCCGTCTCATGTCCCTGTTTCGGGCTACTATCCAGCATCGTCGCTTCCTTCGTCTGCTGGTTGCCGGGGTCGCGCCTTTTGATGAACTGGACAGCATTTGGAGCGATCATTTTATCAATGTCCGGGAAATTCGGCTAACTCATCTGGATCAGGCCAGTTCTCTTGAACTGCTCCGGCAGCCGATCCCGAATTTCCCAGACGATGCTATCCCTATGTCTGTGGCCCAACAGATTTTTACCCGAACCAATGGACAGCCCTTTCTCATCCAGTTTTTTGGTCAGCGACTGATTAACCGGCTTAACGATCAGGAACGTTCGCAGGCTGTTTTGGAGGATCTCAGACCGATAGAAGATGAGGTATTGGAGGAGGCAAGAAACTATTTTTGTAACATCAGTCAGGTGCCGAATGAGTATCAGGATATTCTGGACAGCTTGGTGAACGATGAATCAGTACAGCTCCGACGTCGGGAGCGTCGTTATCTGCGCTATCACGGTTTGATTGATGAGGAAGACAGACTAGCTATTCCGCTACTTGCCGAATGGCTACAGGAATAGTGTAGAATGAGCTGGAGTGTTTATTAACCGACTATAAGGAGAAAACATGCCATTACCTCAGCAACAACCGCAACAACAAATCAGCGAACAGGAATACCTGGACGGTGAACTCCTCAGCGAGGTGAAGCATGAGTTCATTGACGGCTCTGTCTACGCAATGGCAGGGGCCAGTGCAGATCATGGCAGAATAGCAGGCAACCTTTTTGCCGCCTTCCTCCGCCATCTTCAGGAGCGGAAGTCACCATGTGAGCCTTTCCTAGCTGATATGAAAGTGAAAACCAGCAACAAGTTTTTTTACCCGGATGTACTTATTTCCTGTGAGCAGGAAGAAGATGACTATTACCGCAATGCCCCTTTGCTTATTGTCGAGGTGGTTTCTCAATCAACCCGGAAGAAAGATAATACCCTTAAAAGACTATGCTATCAGAATATTCCCAGCATGGAGGAATATGTCCTGATTGAGCAGAATTTTGTCGATGTTGAAATGTGTCGCCGGAGTAACCACTGGCGGCCTGAGCATTATTATCTCGGCGATGAGGTGCATTTTGCCTCCATTGATCTGACCTTGCCTGTGGAAGACATTTACGCACGGGTAATGAATGAGGATATGCGGGCTTACAGAAAGACGACAACAAATTTTTAACAAAAATACGCAGGAGGTACAATGCACCATGCCCGAATAATCATCACCCTAACCCTTGCCTTCCTCACCCTCGCAGGCCTCCAACCCGCCGCAGCCGAGGAAGAATTCGTCACCGCCCTGACCGGCAAGTTTCCCCCTTTCAGCTATTACGACAACCAAGGGAACCTTGCCGGTTTTGACGTGGACGTAAGCCGAGAAATCGCCCAACGCATCAACCAAAAGTCGCAGATCATCGCCACAGAATGGGACGGTATTTTAGCAGGGCTGCTGGCAGAAAAGTACGATGCCATCATCGGCTCAATGGCCATCACCCCGGTCCGGCAACAGAGCGTTGATTTCTCCACCCCCTATTACCATTCCGGTGCCCAGCTCTTTATCCATCGAGACAACCCGAACAAGGTCTATTCGATCAGCGAGTGCAACGGCCTGCGCATCGCGGTAGTGCTCGGCGAAACCTACCAGCATTTTCTCGAAGAAAAATTCCCGGAGGTTGAAGTGGTCACCCTGAAATCAGGAGCTGAGATTTTTGCTATGATGGAGCAGAAGCGGATTACCGGTTTTGTTACCGATCGACTGGTCGGGGCCTGGCAGGTCAAGGAGGCAGGTCGCCCCTTTGTGCCGGTGGGTGAGATGCTCTATAAGGAGCGCATCGGTATTCCGGTGCGCAAGGACAGGCCGGAGTTGCTCGGGCAGATCAATCAAGCTTTGGCCGCAATGGAAGATGACGGCACCATGCAGGGTATTCACCAGCGCTATTTCGGCCTGGGGAAAACATCGTCCTCTGAACTGGGCACCATGCAGCCCTCGGTCATTGCGATTAAACTGCTCAAAGGCTTTGCTGTCAGTCTCGGTATTGCCTTTGCCGCCATCCTGCTCGGCTTTGTCCTGGCCGTTCCCTGCGGTTTGCTGCTTACCTTCCGGCGCGGCAGCCTCAAACCGATTCATTTTATGGTGCGTGCCTTTGTTGATTTTATCCGGGGCACCCCGGTTCTGATCCAGCTGCTCTTTGTCTGGCTGGGCTTGGGCCTTGCTCCTTTTCCGGCAGCTATCCTCACCTTGGGGATCAGCGCAATGGCCTATATGGCCGAGGTCATCCGGGCAGGGTTAATGAGTGTTGATCCGGGTCAGGATCTGGGAGCGAGGGCCTTGGGTCTCTCGCCTGTGGATCGGTTTCGTTTTGTGGTTTGGCCCCAGGCCTTCCGTATCGCTATTCCGCCCTTGATGAACTGCGTGGTTTCTCTGATCAAGGATACCGCCTTGGTCTCGATCATCTCCATCCCTGAGCTGATTCGCGAGGCTCAATCCATCATTAGTGTCACCTTTGAACCGGGCCTGTACTACCTGATTGCCGGACTCATGTTCTTCGCTGTCACCTTTCCGCTGATGAAATTCTCCGACCGGGTTGAGCAATCTATCAAAGCCAAAGGATTTTCCCATGATTGAAGTACAAAACCTTGCTTACACCTATGCGGACGGGACCAAGGCGGTGAACGATGTCAGTATGACGTTCCCGGAACAGGGTATCTTTGCTGTCATGGGGCTGTCCGGCTCCGGTAAAACCACTCTGCTTAATTGCATTGCCCGTTTTCTTTTCCCGCAACAGGGGGAAATCCTCCTGGATGGGCAGGATATTCAGGGAATGCAAGAGGTTGATTTTCGGCAGCAGGTCGGGGTGGTGTTTCAGCATCTGAACCTGTTTCCCCATATGAATGTGTTGGAAAATATGATGCTGGCCCTTGAACGGGTTCAGGGGAAGACCAAGGCAGCGGCGAAAGCGGAGTCTCTGGAGATGCTTGAGCGACTGAATATTGCCGAACTGGCTCAGAGTTATCCAGCACAAGTCAGTGGTGGTCAGGCCCAGCGGGTGGCTATTGCCAGAGGCTTAGCCCTGAAACCCAAATTTATGTTGCTTGATGAGCCGACCAGTGCCCTTGATGCCGCCACAACCTCGGATTTTGCTCAATGGCTGCGGGAGCTTCAGGAGTTTACCAGCTTTATTGTGGTCACCCATGATTTACCCTTTGCCGAGCAGACAGCAGGACAGGGCGTGTTTATGGAAAATGGCCTGGTCCAGGAAAGAGGTAGCCTTGCAGAGGTATTGAAAAATATTGATCGGTGCTCAAGAAATAAGACAGGAACAGGTTGACAGAGAAAGTTTCCTGAAATATTCTGCCTCCCATCTGACGAGAATTATAAATCCTTTTAAAATATAGACGGAGAATATTATGAGTGAAAAAGTCGTCATTGTCGGTGGAGTTGCGGCTGGCCCCAAGGCTGCCTGTCATTTGAAAAGACTCCAGCCGGGTTGGGATATCACCGTGGTAGATCAGGACAGCATGATATCCTACGGAGGCTGCGGCATCCCTTATTATGTGGGCGGCGATGTCTCTGACGAGGCGGAACTGCGTTCCACTAGCTTTCACATGGTTCGTGACGTGCCTTTTTTCGCTGATGCCAAGGGGGTGGAAGTGCTCACCCGTACCAGGGCTCTGGCTATTGATCGACAGAATAAAACGCTCAAGGTGAAGAACCTAGACAGCGGCGAGGAACAGGAACTGGCCTATGATAAGCTCATGCTCTCCACTGGTGCGGCCCCTTTTGTTCTGCCCATTCCCGGAGCTGATCTGGACGGCGTGTTCACTATCTCTGATCTGCACAAGGCTATTGAAATCAAAAAAAGGATTTCCGGCGGTAAGATAGGCCGAGTCGTGGTTATTGGCGGCGGAGCCATCGGTATTGAGATGGCTGAGTCCTTTGCTGACCTCTGGGGCTTGGAAACAACCCTAGTCGAGTTTATGCCCCAGCTGCTGCCCAAGCTAGTGGATGCGGATTTCGCCACCATGCTGCAACGGCATCTTGAAGAGATGAACGTGGCTGTCTATACTGGAGAGGGAGCAACCGAGCTTGTCGGCGATAGTGAGGGTAAGGTAGTGGCGGTAAAAACACCGCAGCGCACCCTTGAGGCGGATATGGTGATTATGGCTGCCGGTGTTCGTCCACGCAGTGAGCTGGCCAAGGAAGCAGGCCTGGTCGTGGAGCCTTGGGGGGGCATCACGGTCAACAGCAGGTTGCAGACCTCGGACCCGGATATTTATGCGGCGGGCGACTGTATTGCGGTCAAGCATCTGGTCACTGGCAAGCAGACCTTTGCTCCTATGGGATCGCTGGCCAACCGGGAGGGCAGGGTGGCTGCCGATAATATGGCCGGCCTTTCTTCCTCCTTTGACGGTGCAGTGGGTTCCTTTATCATGAAGGCCTTTGATCGTTGCATTGCCTCCACCGGTATCACTTATGAGGCGGCTGTGGCAGAGGGTTTTGATGCTGATTACTCGCTGACTGCCCCGGCTGATCGTGCCCATTTCTTTCCGAATACCGCAGCAGTTATCTTTCAGATGGTCTTTGATAAGCGCACCCGTCGAGTTCTCGGTTTGCAGGGCTTCGGTATGATGAATGACTCTATCTCGGCCCGGATTGATGCTGCTGCCGTGATGATCAGCAAGGGTGCAACTATAGAAGATTTCATGATGGCGGAAATGGCCTATGCTCCGCCCTTTTCAGCGGCTATTGATTCCCTGAACGCTGCCGCCTTTGTGGCGGATAATATCTGTGCAGGCCGGATGCGCTCAGTGAGTATGCACCGATTCTACGCGTGGATGGATGATTTTTCCACGGAACCGGATTGGGTTGCTCTGGATATCCGTCATCCCAAAGAGGCAGCGACCTTTGTGGAAAAATTCGGTGCGGATAAATGGGTATCTGTGCCCTATGCTGAGATGCGTAAACGTTATAAAGAGATCCCGGAAGACAAGACTCTGATCATTCTTTGTGATGCCGGAACCCGTTCCTTTGAGGTCCAGGTTTTCCTTGATCATATGGGTAGGACAAACAGTCTGGTGCTGGGCGGCGGTTTTAATGTCATTCGCAAGCTTGGGGCAGATTGGTTTCCTCAGTCATAACGGGCATAACGATCATAACGATCATAACGGGGTAGGGGCACGGCGCGCCCTCTGAATTATCCAATTATCGTTTTTGCAGAATGCTGTAGGGTGCGGACCTGCGTGTCCGCCCGTTTTTCCTCCGATCTGATCAGGGCAGACACATAGGTCTGCCCCTACCGCTGGTATTCATCAATCATGCTGAAAAAGATACATATCCTGCTTGAAATGATCAAGTTCAAGCACACCGTGTTCGCCTTGCCGTTTGCCCTGATGGGGGCCGTTCTTGCAGCCCGGGGAATGCCTTCGCTCCGGGTTTTTTTCTGGGTGGTTATCGCTATGGTCGGTGCCCGCACTGCCGCCATGACCTTTAACCGCATTGCGGATCATCGCTTTGATGCGGCCAATCCTCGCACGGGAAAGAGGGCCATCCCGGCGGGCGAGGTTTCGCTCAAGGAATCCTGGCTCATGGTCGCGGCGGCCTCGGCCTTATTTTTCTTGGCCTGCTGGATGCTCAATACCCTAGCGTTGTTCCTTGCCCCTTTTGCCTTGGCGCTGACTTTTTTTTATTCCCTGACCAAGCGTTTCACTTGGTTTTGTCATGTTATCCTGGGCGTAGCCCTGGCTATTGCTCCTCTGGGTGGCTGGGTGGCAAGCACTGGCAGTCTCGTCGGATATCCCTGGGTGCTGTCTTTAGGGGTACTGTTCTGGGTGACTGGTTTTGATATTATTTACGCCTCTCAAGATGCAGAATTCGACCGCAAGGCAGGCCTGTATTCCATGCCAGCTTCTCTGGGGCGCAAGAGCGCCTTTCGGCTGGCAGTTTCCTTTCATGCCCTGGCCTTTTTTCTTTTTACCCTGACCGGTTATCTCCAGGGGCTTAATATTATTTATTATGTCGGCATAGTTCTGACCGGAAGCGCCTTGTTTTATCAGCACCTTATCGTGAATCCCAAAGACCTCTCCCGGATTCAGGTCTCCTTTTTTTCTATGAACGGATTTATCTCCCTGACGCTTTTTGTCGCTACCTGTATTTCCCTGCTGATGGCGGGCTGAAGATGCCATCACTGGGGCATTATAGATTCGGGAGGAAAAAGAAGGTGATGAAAAAGAAAAACTGCCCGTCCAGGTGAGGAGCGGGCAGTTTGTTGTGATTTTTCTTTATGAGTATGTTGCAACAGAGTGGTTACTGACCGCCCCCTTACGGCCGGATCACCTTCGCGGTTCTGTACTCGGTTTTCACCGTGCAGGAACCGTTATCAGGGTGAGAGTACGCCACAGCAACAAATAGTCCGTTTTCTTTTTCTGGCAGAACACGGATGCGGACATTGCCGTGGAGTTTGTGTTCACCGAGCTGAGCGTCAGCCTTCTGAATACGTTTTATCCCCGCTTTAAATGCCTCGGCAGGGGTTTTTCCGTAATCTCGAACGCAGATTTTGACAGCGTCAGGGCCGCCAACAGTGGTTCGGTCAACTTTCAGGTTCTCCTGGGCCGCAAGCGGAGCGGCGCAGAGCAGAAGAGCTGAGAGAGTAACCAGGCTTTTGTGCAATAATTTTTTCGTGGTTTTCATGATATCCTCCTGGTATTATAAGGAAATAAAAAAGCAGACAACCCGGCTGTCTCTCCAAATGAGACCCGTGGCTTTCCGACACCGCCTCACGACGGTTGTGGCTTTATTCAACTTTTCAGGGGGTGGAACTTGTGCTGCTCCCCCTGACCAGAAAGTCTGCCGCCCGCTTTGCAAAACAATCGAGCATATTTTATATAAAGCATAAACTATGCCATGATATTTATAGAGTCGCTCTTTTGGGTAAAAAAGATATAAAAATTGAAGGGAGAGAGTAAAAAATACTCAGCAGGGTTACATAATTGTGCATCCTGATTCAGGGAGGATTGTATAGTAATTTGTATTTTTAGTGACATAAAATGTCAGTAACAAGCCGTTTTAGAGTAAAATGATAACGAAAAATAAGTCGACAAATACGACAAAAGGAGACGAGGTGTTATGGGATTATTCTCAGGGAGCATCTATGATATGCAAGTAATGTTCAATCATCTGTCGAAGCGACTGCCATGAGATTTTTACTGATTTTTATACGAACATACTGGCTTGCCTGTACAGCGGTTATTCTTGCTGCGATTACTGCCCTGTCGCTCTGGACACCGGAAACACTGCCTCCGGTCCCTGGAGGGGATAAGATTCATCATCTTATAGCCTATGCCTTACTTATTTTTCCTGTAGCCCTGCGTAGACCGAAAGGGTGGCAATTTATCGTTGTTATGTTTATAGGTTACAGCGGGCTTATCGAATTGATACAGCCATTTGTCAATCGTTACGGGGAGTGGTTGGATTTGGCAGCAAATACCACAGGCTTGTTTTGCGGCGTCCTGATTGCGGAGGCCATGCGGCAGTGGGAGATAGTAAAAGACTGAAAGTAGCTCTGTCGAGCGCGTTCTGTTTACACTCTAGCACAACTTTTTACTCCCCCTTCCTTTATGATATTTTCAGTGGTGATCCAGGGCGTAACCTGCTAACGTTGCAGGTGCTATGAAGAATTTTCTTTCTACAGAAGAGTATCCGGCTTTGAATTATGCCTGCTGATAATTTCCCGCTGGTTTGCTCGTAAAATATAATCGTTCGATTTAGGTCTGATTAACTATCTACTAAAGAGGTGAAACGATGACAATTCAGTGGCATAAATCAACCTGTCCTTACTGCGGTGTTGGCTGCGGCCTGATGGTCGGTGTAGAGCAGGGGCGTCTTGTTCGGGTAAAAGGTATGAAGGAACACCCGACGAACAAGGGGCGCATCTGTACCTTGGCTGCCAATTTACCACCTGTCTTTAATGCACCTGATCGTTTGACCCAGCCTCTTCTCCGGCGTGATGGAAAGCTGGTTCCGGTACGCTGGGACGAAGCTGTGCAACATGTTGCGGATAATTTCAAGCGGATTATTGAGCAACACGGCCCTGATGCAGTGGCCTTTTATGGTGGGGCAGCCAATCTCACCGAAGAGTACTATCTGATGAATAAGCTGATGAAGGGCTGCATCGGCACAAATAATATTGAATGCTCCACCCGCTTATGCATGGCCAGTTCAGCAGCGGGTTTCCTTTCCACCCTGGGAGCTGACGCTCCGCCCACCTGTTATGCTGATATCGAACAGGCAGATCTTTTTTTCATTGCTGGCAATAATATGGCCGTGACCCTGCCGATTATTTTCCAGCGCCTGAAGAAAGCCACTGAAAAAGGTACCAAGGTTATCGTTGTTGATCCTCGCTGTACAGAAACTGCGGCAATTGCCGATATTCATCTCCAAATCAAGCCGGGAACTGATGTGGCCTTAAACAATACATTGGCTCATCTTTTGCTGCGAGAGGGCTTTGTTCATGAAGAGAATGTAGCTATCCACGCCTCCGGTCTTGGCGAGCTGAAAGTGTTTCTGGAAAAGTATTCTCCCGACTACGGTGCTGCAATTACAGGCTGCCCGGAAGATCAGATCCTCAAGGCGGCTCGCCTGATCGGTGAGGCCGGAAACATGCTCACTTTTTGGTTCCAAGGCTATAATCACTCCACTCAAGCAGTCTTCAAAAACAACAGTCTGCATAATCTTTCATTACTTACGGATAATTTCTGTCGTCCTGGTGCTGGACCGCTCTCGATTACCGGCGAGGCTAATGCCCTGGGTAATCGTTGGGTTGGTGCCTTAAGTCATCTCTTGCCGGGAATGCGTTCCGTTGCCAATCCCCAGCACCGTCAAGAAATAGCAGATTTTTGGAATATCCCGACAGAAAGGATGCCATCGACTCCAGGCCGCTCTATTATTGAAATAATTCAGGGCCTCCATGATGGAGATATTCGTGCTCTGTGGATTACAACGACCAATCCTGCGGCCTCTCTGCCGGATACGCACTGGGTGGAGGAAGGGCTGAATAAAGCCGAGCTGCTCGTTGTCCAGGATATATTCCACCCCACAGAAACCACCAATCTGGCTGATGTGGTGCTGGCCGGTGCTCAGTGGTGTGAAAAGACAGGCACCTTTATCTCCTCAGAACGGCGTATTGAACTGGTGGAAAAACTGGTTGAGCCTCCAGGGGAGGCCAAGACAGACTGTCAAATTATAATTGATGTGGCACGCGCCATGGGCTTTGTTGATGAATTTCCCTACACATCAGCGGAAGAGATCTTTGATGAATGGAAACAACTGACCAAGGGGCGTATTTGCGATATGAACGGAGTGAGCTATGAACGCCTGCGGGATACAATCGGCCCTCAGCTTCCCTGTCCTGATAAGGATCATCCAGGAACAAAGCGTCTTTTTCTTGATTGGCGTTTTCCACGGCTGGACGGACGGGCAGCATTATTGGGACGAAATTATCAGGAGCCTGCGGAAATGACAGACAAAGAATTTCCTTTTGTCCTTGTCACCGGGAAATTGGCCAGTCATTTTAATACCAGAACCCGTACCGGTCGGGTAAAAAAGCTACGCCAGCTGGAACCGAATAACTATGTTGAAATTCACCCGCAAGATGCCGACTCCCTTTGCATGCAGGAAAATGAGTTGGTCGAAGTGGTTTCCCGTCGCGGCAAGGTGTATGCGAAAGTGAGGATTGCCGACAAGGTACTGGCCGGCACTGTTTATATGAATATGCATTTCGGCAACGCGCTGCAGGATGCTGATGACCGGCTGGCCAATATCCTCTGCTCGCATGCCATTGATCGTCATTCGAAACAACCCGAGTATAAAATAACCGCCGTTCGCATGACTAAAGTACATGAATCACTATGAGCGGAATATGAGCGAAGTTCGGCAGCAGGGCATTGAAATCCTGAAAAAAACGGTCAAGTTTTTTGAGGCGGTGCTGACCGCCTCGCAGGACGGCATCTTAATCACTAATGAGGATGCCGTCGTTCTGGTGGCCAATCAGAGTTTCTGTTCTCTTTTCGACTGTTCTCCCGGTGATCTGATTGAAACCAGTCTTTTTGACTGGCTGAGTGCATTTGAGAGAGACCCTGTTTCGGATTGGCTGGCGTTGCAGAACGCAGTGTACAGTAAAGGTGTCTGCAGTAATATTGAATTTGAGCTGATGAATGGTGCTGTTCCTCAATTTTTCAGTGTGAACGCCTCGTCCCTGACCTTGCAGACCGATGAAGAGCGGGGAGCCGTAGCCGTCGTCAGCATATGGCGCGATGTCACCTTGAAAAAGAATACCGAAGCCGATTTGGAACGGGCCAATATCATGCTGGAACAGCGGGTTGCGGAGCGGACCGAAGAGCTGAGATTGGAACGGGATAATTTCGTCAATCTGCTCAGGGCGATGAAGGATGGTTTTTACAGTGTCAATCAACAATATGATCTTCAATTTGTTAACCATGGACTTGCAGAGGATTTCGGCCCCTGGCAGGGCTGCAAGTGTTATGCGTATTTCCATAACAGCCGGGAACCATGCTCCTGGTGTAAAAATGATCAGGTGTTTGCCGGTCAAACCGTGCATTGGGAATGGTGCTCGGAAAAGAACGGTAAAACCTATGATATCATTGAAACACCGATGGCGGGGCAAGACGGTTCTATCTGGAAATTATTGATGTTCAGAGATGTTACGGAGCGGATCAGCTCTGAGCGGGAAAAAGAGAAAATCGCTGCCGAGCTTATCAAAGCGAAAAAAATGGAAGCCATGGGAATGATGGCTGGTG
Source organism: Candidatus Electrothrix laxa (assembly GCA_942492895.1). Lineage (GTDB taxonomy): Bacteria > Desulfobacterota > Desulfobulbia > Desulfobulbales > Desulfobulbaceae > Electrothrix > Electrothrix laxa. The sequence continues at coordinate 975,142 of OW818652.1, read as the reverse complement.
GTGTAGCCCATGATCTGAACAATATTCTCACGGGGATTGTGGGTTATCCGGACTTGATGTTGATGAAATTACCTAAAGACAGCCCGTTGAGAAAGCCGGTTGAGGCTATCCGTGCATCAGGTCGCAAAGCGGCAACTGTGGTTGCGGATCTCCTGACTGTCGCCAGAGGTGCCGCCAGTGTCAGGGAAGTCCGTAACCTTAACGTATTAGTCAAAGAATACTTGAGTTCTCCCGAGTATAAAAGACTCAAATCGCTCTATCCGAACATTATATTTCATCATCGGCTTGAGGCCGAACGACCTGTTGCGCTCTGTTCGCCGGTTCATGTTGGAAAATGTCTCATGAACTTGGCAATAAACGCGGCGGAAGCTATTGGTTCCGGTGCTGACGGAACCGTTGTTATCGCCACCCTGAATCAATATGTTGATGCGGCGGCGAGCACTGAGCATAATATAAAAAAGGGCGACTATTTTGTTCTCTCTGTCTGGAATACCGGCCCCGGCATTCCGCATACTGAACTGGAGCATATTTTTGAGCCGTTTTATACCAAAAAAATAATGGGACGAAGCGGTACCGGTTTGGGATTGACAGTGGCATGGAACACGATGAGGGATCATGACGGTAAAATCCTGGTGAAAAGCAGTGATGAGGGAACCTGCTTTCAGCTGTATTTTCCAGTGAGTCAAGAGAAAGGAGGCGTTTACATCGAAAACGATAATATGGAGAAATTCGCCGGTCACGGTGAACATATTCTGCTTGTGGACAATGATACGCAAGCGCTTGATGTCGCTGGTGAAATGCTTGAATCTCTGGGCTATACGGTGGACAGGGTCTGTTCCGGCGAACTGGCTGTTCAATTTGTCAAAGAAACTCCTGTTGATTTGATTGTTATTGATATGTTGATGGAGCCCGGTATAAACGGGAGGCAGACCTATAAAGAAATACTTAAGCTTTATCCCGGTCAGAAGGCTGTTGTAGCAAGCGGCTTTTCAGAGAGTGATGATGTTAAGGCGACTCTCAAACTCGGGGCTAGCGGGTTTATAAAAAAACCGTACTCTATATATCAATTGGGTCGTGCGGTGAGTGATGCGTTGAAAAATGAATAGTTGACCCGTTGTTTCAACACGTTTCTGCGTTTAGAAGGAGAAAAAAATGACGACTAGTAAAGTAATCCTTGGCGATAATTTTGAAAATAGCGGTGGCAATATGAATATTGCCAAGGGAAATCTCTTGTCGGCGGTGATCCGCTATACGGCGGCGAATCACATCAATCAAAGATTCCTGCTCATCTAAAGACAGATGATCAACAGCATCCAAGACATCATTAAATGTAACTGCGTTATTCATAACAAGTGACCTTTTCTTAAATAGAAGAATACGCTCAGTCACCCTGTTTGACAAGAATTTCTGCAAGTTTTCTTTAAATTAATTGGGGTCCATTTCCCCCTCAACAATGAGGTGTTATTTTTTCTGAACCCCTTGCAGTTCCGACCAGTCAATGATAAACTAAGTCCAGGGACTAAGTCCTAACGTTACTGTACTGTAAAATCCAGATCCCGTACAAGAAAATGAAAGGAGGAACATAAAGAATGGAAACAGTCAATGTACATAAGGCGAAAACTCATTTATCCAGACTGCTGAACAGAGCCCATGCCGGGGAAGAGATCATTATCGCCAAGGCCGGTGTTCCCTATGCAAAGCTGGTTCCTGTTTCGCCGATAAAAGAAAGAAAACCAGGAATTGCTCAAGGAGCTGTGACAGACGCTTTTTTCGAGCCCTTACCTGATGAGGAAATGGAGGGATGGGAAGAATGATCGTCCTGCTAGATACCCATATTTTTTTTTGGTGGCTTTTTGACGACCCAAAGTTGCCTGCGGGAATCAAGAAGAGTTTGCAACTGATCGACAATACCGTGCTTGTTAGTTCCGCATCGGTCTGGGAAATAAGCACAAAATTTCGTTTGGGCAAATTACCTGAAGCTGCTGCTGTTGCCGAGGATGTCCCACTATGGATTGAAAAGGCAGGGTTTCAGTCGCTTTCTGTCAGTCCGCAACATGCCCAACTTGCCGGGTCCTGGCAGATGACGCATCGAGATCCCTTTGACCGGATGCTTGCTGCTCAGGCAAAGCTGGAAGAAATCCCGCTGGCTACGGTGGATAAGGCTCTGTTGGATTTTCCGATTGAGATCATGAGGAAATAGGGGTGTAACCGCCGCCAAATAACAAGGTACAAAAAATGTCATTCAATCAAGGCGAATTAATCTTATATCAGACCGATGATGGTCAAACCGGGCTTGATGTCCAGCTGAAGGATGAGACGGTCTGGCTGTCGCAGGCCCAAATGCAGGAACTGTTTGGTCGAGAGCGGTCAGTCCTGACCAAGCATATCAACAACGTGTTCAAGGAAGGTGAATTGGACAAAGAACGAGTATGTGCAAAATTTGCACATACTGCCGCAGATGGAAAAACGTATCAGGTGTCTCACTACAATCTCGACGTCATCATCTCGGTGGGATACCGGGTAAAATCAAAACGCGGTACCCAGTTTCGTATCTGGGCGACCACTCTTCTCAAACAGCACCTGGTCCAGGGATATACCTTGAATCAGCAGCGGCTGGCGGAAAAAGGTGTTGCCGAGATTCATCAGGTGCTGGATTTGTTGAGTAGTACCTTGGAAAACCACGAGCTGGTCAATGATGATGGCAGGTTTGTGCTCACCCTTGTTAAAAATTACGCCCGCACTTGGCGATTGCTCTGGCAATATGATGAAGATTCTTTACCCGTCCCCAGGAAAGGAGAGAAAAGCGGGAGGGTACCGAAACCTGATGAAGTGCGGAAAGCTATTGATTCACTGCGCCTGGATCTGCTGGAACGTGGAGAGGCGACAGATATTTTTGGCAATGAGCGGGGCCAGGGCTTGGAGGGAATCCTCGGGGCTGTGCGGCAGAGTTTTGCCGGTCAGGATCTCTATCCGACTCTAGAGGAAAAGGCGGCCCATCTGCTCTATTTTGTCATTAAAGATCATCCCTTTACAGATGGCAATAAACGGATCGGCTCCTTTCTTTTTCTCCTGTTTTTACAGCTCAATCGGCATTGCTCGAAATTTGACGACAAGGCCCTGGTCGCCCTGACCCTGCTCATCGCCTCCAGCGCACCGGAGCAGAAAGACGTGCTCATTCGTTTGGTGGTCAACCTGATAAGCGAAACAACGGCGGAATGATGAACCCCTTCGGGATACCTCGTCCCAGAGGGACGGACCGAATAGAGCCCACCGTTTTAACGGTGGGAAAGGATATTGATACGAATGCGGTTTTCATTCTTCCTCACCCCAACCGCCCCCGCCAGGAGTACAAATCCGCAACCGATCCCCCGCCTCAGCCTGAATAGCATTCTTTCCCCCAAGATTCAGCCGCCTGCCGCTGCTGCGGATAAAGATATTCTCCCCTCGCTTGCCATCTCCGCCGCCGTTCAGCCCATAAGGCGCAAAGACCCGCCGTTCAGAGAGGATAGAGACCTGCAAGGGCTCCAGAAACTCCAGCTCCCGCACTAACCCATCGCCGCCTCGAAATTTTCCTTCCCCCCCAGAACCCCGGCGCAGAGCAAACTCCCGAACCAGCACCGGATAGCGGCGTTCCAAAATCTCCGGGTCGGTGATCCGGGTATTGGTCATATGGGTGTGGACACCGGATTGGCCGTGCCAGCTCGGCCCGGCCCCGGCTCCGCCGCCGATGGTCTCATAATAACCGAAGTTTTCGTTGCCAAAGGTGAGGTTATTCATGCAGCCCTGGGAGGCCGCTGCCACCCCAAAGGCCCTGAGCACCACATCCACCACCCGTTGGGAAGTGAGCACATTGCCGCCCACTACTCCGGCTTCCGGCGAGGGATCAAGCAGGGAACCGGGTGGGATAATCAGGCGGACCGGGATCATACAGCCGTGATTGAGCGGGATATCCTTTTCCACTAAACAGCGGAGGCTGTAGAGTAGGGCAGAGCGGGTCACTGCCTTGGGTGCGTTCAGGTTGCCCCAGAGTTCCGGGCCAGTGCCGCTGAAGTCAAAGGTTGCCGAGCCGTCCTGCTGATCAATGGTCAGGCGGAGATGGATTGGGCTGCCATCATCCAGATAATCCACTGCCTCCACTGTATCCTGTTTTGCCATGCCTCGGTTCAGGTATAGCTCGCAGAGGGCCTTGCGTACTGCCGCCTCAGCCGCATCCTGAACATGGCCCATATAGGCCTGCACTGCTTCCAGGCTATAATCTTCCACCATCCCCAGGATCAGGTCAATACCCTTTTGGTTAGCTGCAACTTGGGCCCGGAGATCAGAGATATTATCAGCTAACCTGCGGGTACCGGGACTCTCTGGGCCAGTGCTTTTGAGAAGGAGTTCAGAAATACCCTCTTCCTGAAACACACCGCTCCGCACCAAACGGAAGGAGGCAATAGCGGCTCCTTCCTCGCTGAGCAGGCGGGAATGCGGAGGCATGGAACCGGGCGAGATGCCGCCGATATCTGCATGATGGCCCCGACTGGCGACCCAGAAAATGATTTTACGATCTCTTGACGTACTCTCTTGCTGAAACACCGGGGTGATTACGGTAATGTCCGGCAGATGACTGCCCCCGGCTGCGGGATGATTACTCACCAGCACATCACCCGGTTCAAGATTTGGACAACGGCGGATCTGCTCCTGAACAGCCTCGCTCATGGCCCCTAAATGCACCGGCACATGGGGGGCATTGGCCACTAAATGGCCTGCGGTATCAAAAAGGGCACAGGAAAAATCCAGCCGTTCCCGGATATTGGTGGAAACCGCTGTTTTCTGGAGCATCCGGCCCATCTGCTCAGCAATGGACATAAAGAGATTGGCAAAGACCGACAGTCGCACCGGATCAACCGCTGTGCTGATGGCTTCTTGCTGCTTCTGCCCAAGTTGGATTTCCACATCACCAGAGCTGCTGATCCGGGCAGTACAGTTTGGCTCCACCACAATGGTGGCTGTCTCCTGGATCAAGAGAGCTGGGCCAGGGATTTGGTGACCTGCCCCCAGTTTTTCTAAACGATAGAGCGGGGTATCCTGAAATCCTCCTGCAAACCAAACCTGGATTAGGTCCTCCTGTATTGGAGCGCCCTCAGCCGGGGCAATGGCCTGTTTCTCCACCCTGCCTGCCTGACCAGCAGAGCGCACCCGCAGATCATCAATGAGGATAGCCCGATCCTGAAGGGTAAAGCCAAATTCCCGTTCATAGTTTGCCTGAAAGGCGGCGGCATAATCATCGTGTTCCGGCTCCTCAATCATCAGGGCCGTGTCTGTGTCGGCGTAACGCAGATTGAGAAAAGACTGACTGCTGATCCGTTCCTGTGCAATACCTTGGTCAAGGAGTTCCTGTTCAGTATTGATGCGGAGCTGGGCCAACTGATCGTTCATGGTCTTCAGAGTTTCGGGACCGAGTTCTGCTGCTGCGGGTTGGCGACGATCCACCGTGGTATCGGCCATGCCCATGCCGCAGGCTGAGAGGATTCCGGAAAAACGATGAACAACCACCTTGCGAATCCCCAGGATCCGGGCCACGGAACAGGCATGTTGAGCACCGGCTCCGCCGAACACGGCCAGGACATGCTCGCGGATGTCAAAGCCGCGCATCACCGAGATCTCCCGGATAGGGCGGACCATGACCTCGTCTGCCACCCGAAGGAAACCCAGGGCCACCTCTTCCAGGGATAAGGGGGCACGGCCTCGGTCACTGTGGTCCCGCGATGCGGCATTAATCTCCGCAGTCAGCTCAGCCAGAGCAGCGCGGGCTGCTTCTCGATCCAGGGGTTGACCCTCGTCAGGGCCGAAGATATGGGGGAAATACTCGGGTTGCAAGCGACCAAGAACCAGGTTGGCATCGGTCACGGTCAGATAGCCATTTTTGCGGTAGCAGATCGGGCCGGGATGGGCCCCTGCTGATTCCGGCCCCACCCGGAACATGCCGTTATCAAAGAAGAGGCGGGAGCCGCCGCCAGCAGCCACCGTGCGGATATCTAGCTGCGGGGCATGGATGCGCACTCCGGCTGTGCAGTTTTCAAAGGTCAGTTCGGGTTCTCCGGCAAAGCGGGATACGTCGGTGGAGGTACCGCCCATATCAAAGCCGATCACAGGTTCCTTGCTGGTCGGATTCCAGACACCCCGGCCATAACCAATCACCCCGCCCGCAGGCCCAGACAGCACAGCCCGTGAGCCAGTGAAATTATCAGCCCGAGCCAGCCCGCCGTCGGACTGCATAAAGAGCAGTTTATCATCGGGCAAGCCGCCTGCAAAGCCGGAGCGGAAGCTGTCCAGATACGTGCGAATATGGGGGGTGAGGTAGGCGTCCACAAGCGTGGTGTCGCCGCGTGAAACCAGCCTGACCGCTGGCATGACCTGGGAGGACAGGGAAACTTGCGTAAAGCCCAGCTTGCGGGCCAGCTCGCCCACGGCTTCCTCGTGTTGCGGGCAACCGTAGGCATGGACAAAGACCACAGCCACAGAGGTGATGCCCTGATCCAGAATCGCCTGCAAACGAGGTTCCAGCGCGGTCAGATCAGGTCGGGCCAGCACGGCAAAACGTTCGCCGCTGGTAGCGGTGATAATCTCGCGCCCCTGCGCTTCCTGCCGAGCCGCTTCCTCGTCGCTTTTGAGGAGTTGCAGCCGTTCTTTCACCTCAATGACCTCCTCGTAGAGCAGGTCCGGTTTCTTGATCTTCAGGTCAAAGAGATCTGGCCGATCTTGATTGCCGATCTGGAGAATGTCGCCGAAGCCCTTGGTGATGATTAGGGCGGTGCGGGCTCCTTTGCGCTCCAGCAAGGCATTGGTGGCCACGGTGGTGCCCATGCGGATCCACTCAATGCGGGAGCTGTCCAGCAGGCCGTCTTTCAGGGGAATGCCAAATTCTGCCAGGATGCGGCGGATGCCTTCGCGGGGGGCGTCCGGGTAATTGGCCGGGTCTTCGGAGAGTAGTTTGATGGTGCGAAAACCGGGCTTGCCTTGTTTATCGGGAACCTCGGCGTAGACATCGGTGAAGGTGCCGCCTCGGTCTATTGAGAAGCAGAATTGTCCTGTTGCTGACATAGGAGATTGATTGGTTGAATGTGGGAAGAGGCATTGACCTGTTTCGGGCCGCTATCCTATCATGCCGGGACGGAGGATGCAATGATGGGGTCGGAGCCGTCGAACCTCGGCGGGAGAGAAACTCCTATGTACGTTTTAGTGCTTTTAGGTGAGAGGTGAGAGGTGCTTCAGTATGTTAGCCCATGTTTTTTTTCGTAAAGCGAGGACGGATGGTTTATAGTCTTGCTATGACTTTCTTCAAACGTGACAAGAAAATGGATAACCATTTCGAAAATAAAGATGGGGAACAGAACATCGCTCAAGGTGGAATGTGGCATTAAAGATTCGGCCTTTATCAGCTTTTTCAATATTCTGGAACAGGAGCAGGTGCCGTCGTGGGAGCTGGACAGCAAGCTGCGGGAGATTGCAGAGCGATACAGAGAATTACTGCGACGTTTTCAGACCATCTCCTCGGATGACCCAGAAGTTCAGGTCTTGAAAGAACAGGCAAGAGATGCCATTGAGGATGGTCGTTTTGCCGAGGCAGAGGTGCTGCTTGCGCAAGCAAGAAAGCATGACCGACAAGCGATTGCCCGGATAAAGGCATCTATTGTGGAGCAACAGGCTGCATTGGAAAAACGGCAGTTCTCGGAGGCTGCAAGTTGTGCTGAACAAGCGCAGTTGCAACGGCTACAGTATAATTATGGACAGGCAGCGGAGTTTTGGCAGGAGGCCGCCGCAGTTTTTCCTGAAGGTTATCAAGACGAACTTATTGATTATATCGGAGCAACTGGGTACGATTTTTGGCGTATTGCTCGCTATACTGAAGCATTAGGATGTTTTGAGCAGAGCCTAAGCTTAGCTCGTGCTATCCATAATCACGAGCAAGAAGCCAAGTTGTTGAACAACATTAGCCTAATTTATGAGGCTCAGGGGGAACATGACAACTCTTTAAATTGTCTAGAGCAGGGGCTTGCGATAAGTCAAAGGATCGGAGACCTTGAAGGTCAAGGTGCGGTCATGAGTAATATCGGTAAGATTTATTGTGCTAAGGGCGAGTATCCCATTGCACGATTTTGGTTGGAAGAAAGTTTGTCTCTAAGGCGAGAGATTGGAGACTGGGAGGGTGGAGGTAATACGTTGATCGGTATCGGTCAGATTGATAATGCTCAAGGCAACCATGTTATGGCTCTATCATGCTATGAAGAAGCTCTCACTATAAGTCGCGAAATAAATGCTAAGGAATTAGAAAGCATAAGCTTAAGTAACTCACATTGAGCGGGTGCGGTTTTATGAAATTTGATATATATTAGCCACACCATCACCAAAGAGTAACAGTATTCGTTTTTTCAGCTCGGTAATGCCGTCAAAAACATATTTAACCCGGTTTCCAACAGTGATTTTGATACGACTGATTCCGCCCATTAACTGAAAAATCCAGCGCAAAGTAGGTGTCTGAGTAGGCTGATTAATTTGATTAGGAACGGTTTCCTGCTGTTCAGCTAACCGATTACGCATTCGTCTTTCTGCTATCCCGTAAACTAACAGTGAAAGCACCATGACCATAAGTAATGCAGAAATTCGAGACGGCTTTTTTAAAAATAAGGAGGAAGCAAAAAATAAAGGATCCTTCAGAAAACGGAACCCTTGTTCCGCATGGTTTTGTTCCTTATAGGCATCAAGAACTTCCTGTACAGACAGATGTTCTTCATGGATATTAGTGCCTATGATATAACATGCAGCTACTTTTTGCAGTCGATCCACTTTGTCGCTGTCAAGCTGTGCTGCTAAAACTATCTGATAATCAATTGCGACAGGTTGTTCACCTTTTTTCGGACGTCCTTTCCCTTTGTACTGTTTATGTTCTATGATTTCATACGATGATAGGCTGTGGGTCTTCCATCTGCTGGCTAATTTCTCGCCTGCTTTGATTGCATCTTCTACGCAGTGAAAGCGATCCGCTTGCAGGTGAAAAGTTGCTTTCTGGATCTTAACTCTTTCTTTTTTTGCCTTTTTTTCGATTTTTTTGACGGATTTTTGACGAGAAGCTTCAGAAGAAACAACATGCCACCTCTGCCTGATTCCATAATGCTCCACATTGAACATCTTGACGTTAGGTCCGTCATCGAATTCCAGCCAGTCATCTGTGTTATCCAAGGCCTGAGTGATAACTTCTTCAACTTCTTTTATATTTTGAGGAATACGGGTGACAAAAAGCAGTTTACTTAAATTTGGGGCATTCTTCCGAGTATACATCTTGCAGTCGGCTACAATATACCGAGGGGTTTCAGACTGTTCAAACTCTTTGATCAGAGCTGCCGCACGATCCTTAAAGACAGTGTTGTCTGAACTGTTACCGTCTAAGCTTTTAAATAAAATTGGAATTCCGCCATCCTGAGTAACCATCATTTCAAGCATGACCTGTTTTAAATCAGGGCGATGGTCTTTAGAATGTCCGTGGGTGATAGAAATCGCCTGCTCATCAGCATCTGGAAGATATTCACCCGTCAGACTGAAAGCGCTTGTATCCAAATGATTGAAACGAAAGTCAATGTTTTCTTTTTCACAGACATCGACAGCTATGTGACTGAAAAGTGCTTCGGTTCCAAAATTGTGCAGACGGTCGAGGACGCGCCCGAGTTTGAAACGATTAAAATCATCGGCATTCACTCCGTCCCTAAACAGCAAAGAAAGAGGACAGGTCTGAAAAAATAAAGGGGTCAACGACATGGGCTTATTGGAAAAACCTAATCCGTTCAATATCATTCCAGCTACGGTTTCCCCAGCGGACAAAGTTTCATTTTCATAATGGCCCAAGTGGGAGTCAATAAGTTCTACCAGTCCGAGATCTTTAATTGTTCCGGCCACTATGCCTAAATGATCAATTCGTTCAACCGAGTATTTTTCCATTATTACAGTATTATAAGATGGTTATAGCGAACAGTATGGAATTATGGTGAATTTTAATCTATTTTTCAAAAAAGACAACCCGCTCAATGTGAGTAAGTAATATCAGCAGTGTTTATTTCGCCCAGAAAAGATACGATGCTGCTCTGGAGTATTCAAAGCAAAGCTTGGCTATTTCTCGACAAATCAATGACCGTCGAGGTGAGGGAACAAGTTTAAATAATCTTGCTATGATTTATATGGCGCAAGGCGATAAGGAAAGTGCATTGTCTTGCTATGAACAAAGTCTAGCCAGAGCGAAGGAGATTGGTACAAAAGTAGAGGAGGCAAGAGGGAGTTGGAATATCGGTTGGTTATATATCCAAAAAGGTCAGTTAGCTAAAGCCGAACCCTATCTGAGCCGAGCTGTAGATCTGGCAGAACATATGAACCTCACGGATCTGGAAAAATGGCGCAAGGCCTTAGAGGCAGTTCGTGCCAAGCTACAAGAGCAACGATAACATAAGGTCACCCACAATGAAGTACAACCTCACCGATTGGTTAATAAAATTCCATTACTTTTATTATCGATATTTTGATATAATTCTAAGCCAATACCTGCTCTCCGTAAAAGATCCTTTTGTAAATCTGACAATGGAGTCAGGTGACGTATTACCTGGCCTCCGGAATGAATGATGCTGAGAGAGATATTGGAAAAGCTCTGCAGGATCCGTTCAACGGTCGGTGAAGCTGTGCATTTTTTGGGTTGTCCCGGATACATTCCCTTCAGAACATTTTGATCCTTCTTCAAGGAACGGCGCACTACAAATTCTATCAATGTCAGTACCCGAATCCCTAACGTTAACAGATGAGTTAATCCAGCCACTTGATCGTCGCGTTGAACAAATAATGGAGCGATATTCAAACGACTTTTCAAACGCTCAAAGATCCGTTCAACCCGATATTCTTTACGATAGCACAACACGGCTTCCTGTAAGCTGAGATCTTGTTGATCGACATCGGTAACAAATGCCTTCCAACCGAAGGTATCTTTTTTCGCTGTCACCAGCTCTTCTTCACGTCTAATCTCTTTGATTTGATATCTAATTTTTTTGACAACGCGCTGAGAACGTTTCTTTGAGCCACGGCCTCTCCCAATGTACTTGGTATGCTCTTCCACCTGTTTTTCGTATGCAACCGTCAATAATCCTTCCACCCTGTGGGTCTTAAGAATTTTCTCAATTTTTGTCTGCAAAACAGACTCTTCTGTGATTTGACGTTTGCCTCTGCCGCGAGGAGGCGTCAACGTATTGAGCTTGAGTTGCGCTTTTTCAAGCCGTTGCTCCAGGCCTCGCTGTTGTTTGGCAGCATGAGCCGGAGAATGAACAACAAGAACTCGTTCATTCCACTGGAATTCCTTGCCTTCGTAAATACCACTCTGGTCGCGATCCAGCTCGTATCCCTGAGCGATCAGCACTTTTTCGCCTTTATCATTCTCCCGAAAAACCTGCTCCAGCTCTCCATGTGTTTTGTGGGTAAGGCCACCTTCAATCCATCTTTCCATCTCCTTTGTGATCTTACCGGTCAAAGGAAGAGGAGATAAGTAATGATTATCAAGGCTTCGTATGTATGTACGAGTCTTCAACGAACTCATCTTGCAATCTCCGCAATAGAGAACCCCTGTCTTCTGCAAGGCATTGTTAACTCTTTCAATAACAGGGATATAAAGCGGGTCGTCAGCTTTTTCACCGGAAACCACATCAGTAGCCAAAGGCATTCCCAGAGGATCAAGAGCTCCAGTCATCACCTTGATCTGACGAAGACTTGCGTCATCTTTACTGTGACCGAATTGAAGCAGACTTGCTTCACTGCCTTCATGATATCCTGAAACCGTGGTGGCGTCACATCGAACAACTTTGGTCGGCAGTTCATGAACCTCAATACTTCTTTTGCTAAGATCCCTTTCAATTCCAGCCCAGTAAGCCTCTTGGCTCAGATATCTCAGAAGAACCGCCAGACGATGTGTCGCGAAATCTGCTTCAAAAATCTTCTGCCCGGTTAAATTCTCCAGAGTCTCCTGCATCCTACTAATATATTGCTCCACTGAGGATTTGCGATGATCTCCTTCAGATAAAATATAAGACAACCAGATCACCGCTGTCCACCCCCAACTCAAAGCTCTTTGCTTCCAGTGAGTTGGAGTATAGTTGTCCAGAATTTCGACCAACCCTGTATTGATCATCGTCCCTATCAATAAGGGGATATCATCAACTCGTTCTGTAATGATCTGCAACTCTTCCATTTACTCTCCTGGCAAATGTTGATTTTATTGCCAGAGTAGTAGATTATGAAGAAAAAGAGCAGGGCCAAGACTGAAATAATTTATTTTAAGTTCTTATTAACTCGACAGTCGTGAGTTTGTAATGCTTAACACTGAAGTAGCTGTATAAATCATTTTCACTTAAGATTATGAATTTTCAAGCTGCTCGTTGGCAAACGTGGTCTTCAGTTTGAATGATTTTTTTCTTAAATCTGCCCTTGATAATCTTGGCACGAATTTCTCGCATTGTCGCTGTTGGTGCGACTTTGAGGAAATCCTGTACCAATAAATTTGCAATCACCATTTTGACCGTTCTCTCAGAAGGAATATATCGAGAACGAGTTCGCAGGAATCCTTCAAATCTGCTCCATATTTCTTTTGGAAATTTGAGTGCTATTAATTGAAGCAAACCAAGAGAAATTGCTCCAAGGTTCACAAAACGTTCAGTAGCATCCCAGCAAGCCTGAATCGTTTTTGCGTTTTCTACCTGTGGAGCCTGCTGAGTTTTATTGCTTTTGGGTTTTCTCGAATGCTTAGGCATTTTTTTCGACCAGAAATGACATTGGAAGATATGGAGAACATTTTTTAGCATATCGAACATGGTTTCTATACGGGTTCTGAGACAATAGAGTTCGATTGCAGCAATCGGATCCTGGTCGAGATTACTGCACATGAGAACAATGGGACCACGTGACGTTTTGGCAAAAACAAAACGAAGAGACCCTTTAGTAGATTTCCATAATAAATCCAGGTGGTAAATATAAATTTCCTCCATATGTCCGTAAATACGGACTGATACTTTTTGAAACAGGTACAAATGGTCAAAAACTTCTGCCAGATGAATATGTTCTCCGTACTGACTGGGGCGACCCATCCCAGTATAACAAGACGGATCTGCCTGAAAGTACCCGACATAGTTTTTCTTTGCCTTTGTAATAATATGTACAGCAGGAGCTTTAATTGACCTCAACCAGGTTGCCTGAGCCAGCAGAAACACCGGACCTACAGAAAAAAAAGCATCCAGAACCAAGACAGCACCCTGGTTCGTTTGAAGAGAAAAATCAATAGCCATCTGGACCATCTGTTCTCCCAAAGTCAAAGATGATTTCTTGGCTTCCCCTAAATGAATGGAACCTTGATGCAGACGTAAATTTAACGGTAGTGCAAAAGGAGTTGTCATGCCCCCGACTGCCAAAGCTAGGCCTCCCCAGCACTGACCTCTGAAATACGAGGGTTTGCTTTGTGTTTCAGAATCTTGGCGTAAAGTTACAACACCGGGCATTCGGCGACCTTCCTTGGGGACATATGTGTGGTCTCCGAGTGTAACGACACGACCTTGTGAGCAAATGGCTTGTTGTTGATAGACGGCAAAAACAGCCCAGTGCTCCAATAAGCCACTTAATTCCCAAGCTGAAGAGCGAAAAAAACGCAGTAAAGTATGGTACCCTTGGTTGTCTATCAGCCAAAAACGACAGAAAGAGGAAACACCTGTCATTTCACTGCTGCCGATGAATCCTAAAACTATCATCACAAATATTAACCATGTGCGATGACGGGAAAATACTTTACGAAAACCGTAGAGTGAGTCATATAAGTATGTGAGCATACAAATTCCTTCATTGTGAAGATTAAATGTTTGGTAGACATTTACAATTTGTATGCTCTTTTATGTTTTTTCTTTAGATAAGTCTTCTCGTTCTTGTATTTTTTAGAGCTTTAAACGAAGTGAGAACTCGCGACTCACGAGTTATTAACCAATCGGCGAGGTTAAAATTATGAGAATATATTTTAAGTTGTTAATAAGCTTGATTTTATGCTTTATTCTTTCCTCATGCGTAATTTTTAAAGATGGAGAAGATAAATCTCACCGATTGGTTAATAAAATTCCATTACTTTTATCTCACCGATTGGTTAATAAAATTCCATTACTTTTATTATCGATATTTTGATATAATTCTAAGCCAATACCTGCTCTCCGTAAAAGATCCTTTTGTAAATCTGACAATGGAGTCAGGTGACGTATTACCTGGCCTCCGGAATGAATGATGCTGAGAGAGATATTGGAAAAGCTCTGCAGGATCCGTTCAACGGTCGGTGAAGCTGTGCATTTTTTGGGTTGTCCCGGATACATTCCCTTCAGAACAGTTTGATCCTTCTTCAAGGAACGGCGCACTACAAATTCTATCAATGTCAGTACCCGAATCCCTAACGTTAACAGATGAGTTAATCCAGCCACTTGATCGTCGCGTTGAACAAATAATGGAGCGATATTCAAACGACTTTTCAAACGCTCAAAGATCCGTTCAACCCGATATTCTTTACGATAGCACAACACGGCTTCCTGTAAGCTGAGATCTTGTTGATCGACATCGGTAACAAATGCCTTCCAACCGAAGGTATCTTTTTTCGCTGTCACCAGCTCTTCTTCACGTCTAATCTCTTTGATTTGATATCTAATTTTTTTGACAACGCGCTGAGAACGTTTCTTTGAGCCACGGCCTCTCCCAATGTACTTGGTATGCTCTTCCACCTGTTTTTCGTATGCAACCGTCAATAATCCTTCCACCCTGTGGGTCTTAAGAATTTTCTCAATTTTTGTCTGCAAAACAGACTCTTCTGTGATTTGACGTTTGCCTCTGCCGCGAGGAGGCGTCAACGTATTGAGCTTGAGTTGCGCTTTTTCAAGCCGTTGCTCCAGGCCTCGCTGTTGTTTGGCAGCATGAGCCGGAGAATGAACAACAAGAACTCGTTCATTCCACTGGAATTCCTTGCCTTCGTAAATACCACTCTGGTCGCGATCCAGCTCGTATCCCTGAGCGATCAGCACTTTTTCGCCTTTATCATTCTCCCGAAAAACCTGCTCCAGCTCTCCATGTGTTTTGTGGGTAAGGCCACCTTCAATCCATCTTTCCATCTCCTTTGTGATCTTACCGGTCAAAGGAAGAGGAGATAAGTAATGATTATCAAGGCTTCGTATGTATGTACGAGTCTTCAACGAACTCATCTTGCAATCTCCGCAATAGAGAACCCCTGTCTTCTGCAAGGCATTGTTAACTCTTTCAATAACAGGGATATAAAGCGGGTCGTCAGCTTTTTCACCGGAAACCACATCAGTAGCCAAAGGCATTCCCAGAGGATCAAGAGCTCCAGTCATCACCTTGATCTGACGAAGACTTGCGTCATCTTTACTGTGACCGAATTGAAGCAGACTTGCTTCACTGCCTTCATGATATCCTGAAACCGTGGTGGCGTCACATCGAACAACTTTGGTCGGCAGTTCATGAACCTCAATACTTCTTTTGCTAAGATCCCTTTCAATTCCAGCCCAGTAAGCCTCTTGGCTCAGATATCTCAGAAGAACCGCCAGACGATGTGTCGCGAAATCTGCTTCAAAAATCTTCTGCCCGGTTAAATTCTCCAGAGTCTCCTGCATCCTACTAATATATTGCTCCACTGAGGATTTGCGATGATCTCCTTCAGATAAAATATAAGACAACCAGATCACCGCTGTCCACCCCCAACTCAAAGCTCTTTGCTTCCAGTGAGTTGGAGTATAGTTATCCAGAATTTCGACCAACCCTGTATTGATCATCGTCCCTATCAATAAGGGGATATCATCAACTCGTTCTGTAATGATCTGCAACTCTTCCATTTACTCTCCTGGCAAATGTTGATTTTATTGCCAGAGTAGTAGATTATGAAGAAAAAGAGCAGGGCCAAGACTGAAATAATTTATTTTAAGTTCTTATTAACCAATCGGCGAGCTCTTGCTTATCTTATCGTAATATTGACACAATAATATCATGCCGACTAATTTATGGCAAGAGAAAAATTAATTATATACAAGTAATTTCAGATAATTATATAGGGATACTTTTTACGAATCCATCAAATATAGGTTCAATAACATTATCAAAGTACGGGCAATTGCTTAATAGTAGTAAGGAAAATAAAATAGCCTGGTATGTTAGCTGGGAAGGGCCATTTGGTGGTGGTGGTCGTATGATTGCGCTTGATCTAAATAAGGCAATAGATGTCTACGAAGAACATTCCTGCACCACAGAAACTTGTAAATATGGTTTAAGTAGTACTCGTACATATTTTGCAACTTCTAATTCAGCTTGCCCGGACGGAATATTCACAAGATATATCTTTCCTCCCAGCGGGCCTCAGCTAATTGCTGGCGTCGCATTTATAGATATAAACAATGACGGAGAATTTACATGGGAAGACACTGATAAAAATTGTGTTTTTGATGGAGTAGCATTTGGTCCGGAAAATAAGGAACAAGCTGATGATATTTATTTTGTTGCATTTGAAGCCCCAAATAGCATGTTGGCTTATACTAAAGATGTTGCTGAAGCCTTTACTCATAATCCTCTTAGTCATCCTGTTCCAAATAATATTCTTGATCTTCACGAAACAATTGCTTACTGGAAAGAACGTTCAGCGGCCTCATATATTGAAGGTCCCTCAGGAAAAGTTTATCTAGATAATGCTGCTGAATACTTAGATGATTTAATGGTCATAATAACTGCAAACGATATTGATCATGTACAAACAGTCAAAGATCATCCTCATGTAAAACTTCAATATGATGAATGGAAAAGAGCATTAACTTATAACGCTACATCAAGCGAACCAGCTCCATGGGTTCGATTAAATCCTGATAAGGTGTACGCAGATTATCTTGTCGGTGGGGATTTGGATTGCAAAAATGTCGACGTAGATGCAAATATTGATATTGCCTGGGAAAGATACCATGCAAATGATCCTGATACCATATTACAGACAGGTTGTCCTGGGAGAAATTCTACGAATGCTGCAATTTTAGAGTTGATGGACAGGGTGCATTATAACGATAGGTCACCAAACCTTTCAGGTATGCTGCAATAAAATTATTATGCCATAGCATTCGCCCTGTAAAAAAATGGTCAGGTGAATGCCGGTAAGGATTACATATTGTTTGCGTATCGAAGAATCCCGCTGCAGAAATACAGCGGGATTTCATTCCTGCTTGTGCTTCCTGATAATCAGAGTGTATCCTTTTTTTTCTCGATTACCAGCACAGCACAATGAGCCCGCCCGATGACCTTCTCGGTGACATGGCCCATGAGCAGTTTAGACAACCCTTTGCCGTGCCCACCGATGAGTATCATGTCCACCTCCTTTTCCTTGGCTGTTTTCGCGATGATATCAGCGGCAGGCTTGCCGACTAAGGTCAAGGGGTAAAAGTCTACCGACGGTGCCTTTTCCTTCCCTTGAGTACAAACTGTTTCCGTCAAGGCCTTGACCCTTTCAAGCTCGCCTTCGGAACTTGCCACGGAAAGTACATGGACCTGCTTCAGGGCGGAGCAGTTTTTTCCCATGTTGATAGCTGTTTCAGCCGCTGTTTCGCCAGCCTCCGAGCCGTCAGTCGCTACCAGGATTCTTTCTCCTTTAATTGAACACTCATGAGGAACGACCAGTACTTGAGGGAAACCCTGCCCGATCACTTTGGAGGTCATGCTGCCCACCAGCAGCTTCAGCAGGCCCCTTTTGCCGTGACGGCCCATGATCAGGACATCCGCATTATGCTTGTACGCCAAGTCGACAAGGGTTTTTTCTGGTCGATAGTATGATTCCTCGACAACAATATCGCACTCAATGCCGCTATCAGCCGCCATTTTTTTGATGTTATCGAGATAATCAGTCACGTCCTGGGGTACATTCATGGAAGAGGTGCGAAGGCCGGTCACTGATGCCGAATCAACGGCGATCACATTCAGGACAACAATTTTTGCTCCGCATCCCTGAGCCAGGAAAATCGTTTCCTGCACTGCCCCGTCTGTGTACGAAGAACCGTCCGTGGCAAGGGCGATAACTTCAGCCTCGCCTATCAGTCGTGTATCGTGCTCTGTCATTTTGTCTGTATCCTCTCTAATAATGAAAATAGGATCTGCGGTGCCTAATCGTCGCGGTACCGCCGTAGGGTCTTACTGCTTGGCTGTGCAAATTTTATAATATATTAATCCACAGGGATGTATTGAACTCAAGTCAGTATGTCTTCTCGGCACTCTTTAAAGAGCCGTGTTTGACAGATTGAACATTGATTGCTGTCCATATTTCTACAGAGCGCCGCAATTGCATGGCGCTTATGATCAAAGAAATGATCCGGTCCGATATCTTTAATAATGCCTGATTCCGTAGCGAATTTATAGACCGAGGTTTTCATATTGACAAAATACAGGCCGCCGTTCATATTCTTCAGCCGGTTGTTTTCCGCAATTAAGGCTTCAGCACCGGCCAGATCAATCAGGTTGATGGCGGTGGCAATAATGAGAATATTGTATATCCCCTCGTTTTCCGATATCTCTGCAATGTGATTCTGGATATGATTGATTGAACCGAAATAGATGGACCTGTTGATTCTGATAATTTTCAGTTGTGGACATTGCCGCAGAGGTTTCTGATCCGTCTCAATAAGCCTTCTCTCGCTGTTATCCTCGTCAATAGAGATCGTGAGAATTTCCGGCGCTGATGTTTTGGCGAGAAAAAGAATCAGAGAAAGCAGCACGCCTAAATAAATTGCAAATTCCAATTCAAGAAACAGCGTGGCGAAAAAGGTGGTCACCAGCACAGCGGATTCAGACTTGCTGAATGTCATAATTCGCTTGATATGATGAAAATCTATCAGATTATAGGCAACCAGCAGAATAACTCCACCCATGGCGGCAATAGGAAGATAGGCTGTCAGCGGGGCAATGAGTAGGATGATACACATCAGAGCAATTGCTGCGAATATAGCGGAAAGCGGGGTTTGGGCTCCGGCTTCATAGTTGATCCCAGAACGGGTAAAGGATCCAGAACCTGCATAGCTGGACATAAAACTGCCGCAGATATTGGATAGCCCCTGACCGATAAATTCCTGATTTGAATTGATGCGCTGATTGGATTTTGTGGCAACGGCCCGACTGATGGACACGGCCTCAATCAGACCTAACAGGGCAATGGCAAAAGCATCAGAGGCCAGCATTTTGATAGTGGCAGGAGAAAAATCAGGCGATGAAAACGGAGGTAGCTGTGCAGGGATTTCGCCGACCAGTTTGATACTTCCCGGAGCTGCTATATTGGATTTGTTGAGGAAAACTGCAAGCAAACTTCCGATAACCATGCCAATGAGCAGATTCGGTGCCTTGGGAAAAATTTTTTTCGACAGAAGAGATATAATCAGCGTGATTACCCCGATCATCAGGAGGAATATATTGAATTCATCTATTCCATGAAATAACTTGGCCCAAGTATGGAGGAAAGATTCTCCTTTCGGGATCGCTATGCCGGTTATATGCTTAAGCTGGCTTGTAGCAATGAGAATAGCGGCGCCAGCAGTAAACCCTATGACCACCGTATGTGAGACAAAATTGACAAGGCTCCCCAGGCGGGCAAGGCCAAAAGCAAGCTGATAGATTCCGGCAAGGAAAGTGAGGGTCAAGGCGGTATTGACAAATTCCTGGGTTCCCGGTTCAGCGTAATGACTCACTGCGGAAAATACTACAATGGAAATAGCAGTGGTCGGACCGGAAATTAGATGGAAGGAAGAGCCGAACAGCGCAGCAATAATCGGTGTAATCATTGCCGTATACAGACCATATTCTGGAGGCAAACCCGCAATGGTCGCAAAGGCGACCCCTTGAGGCAGTACGATAACTGCACCGGTCAGGCCTGCTAGAAGATCAGCTTTGATACTCTCCTTGGTTATCAGTTTGAACCATCGGAGAAAAGGAAACAGTAGTTTGAACTTCATTATACTTTTCCTCTTATTACATCAGAAAATCTGTATCGTTTGAACATTATAATTACCCGAAGATTTCTGTAGTTATTCAGCTGAAGTAAACTGCACCAAAAGTTGAGAGGAACGGTTCATCCGGGCTATTCTCCTTATCTTTCTTTTTCAATCACTAGCACTGCACAGTGAGCACGGCCAATAACTTTCTCGGTCACATGGCCCATGAGCAGTTTGGTCAGCCCTTTGCCGTGTCCACCGATCAGGATCATATCCACTTGCTTCTCTTTTGCTGTTTTTGCGATGACATCAGCAGAAGGTTTACCGACTAAGGCCAGAGGGTGGAAGGTAACTGAAGGTGCCTGCTCCTGTCCTTTTTTGCAGGCTGCCTCTGCGAGCGCCTTGGCTTCTTCAAGTCCGCTTTCGGAATGGGTAACTGACAGGGCATAGACCTCTTTCAGGTTGGTGCAATGAAGCCCCATGCCGATGATTTCGTCAGCAGCAGCCTCGCTGGCTTCGGAGCCATCAACAGCAAGGAGCACTTTATCCCCACCAATGGAGAAATCCTTGGGCACAACCAGTACCTTGGGAAAGCCGTGGCCGATAACCTTGGATGTCATGCAGCCCACCAATAATTTAAGGAGCCCCTGTTTTCCGTGTCTCCCCATAATCAGGATATCAGCCTGATGTTTATAGGCCAATTCGACAATGCTTTTGTCGGGTCGGTACGATTCTTCAAAGATGATTTCGCAGGGAACTTCGTTATCATCAGCAAGTTTTTTGATGTTGTCCATGTACTCTCGGGCCTCCAAACATGTGGCCGCAGAGGAAGCATGGACGCCGGTAGCGGTCTCCGAAGCAATAGTGACGACATGTAGGACTATTATTTTTGCCCCGCATGCCTGGGCCAGAAATATTGTCTCCTGCACGGCCCCATCAGTATAGGAAGAGCCGTCTGTGGCAAGGGCAATGACCTCGGATTTGTTCATGACTGGTGTGCTGTTCATAGTCTTTTACCTCTCTGTACATTAAAAAAAGCAAGCTGTTGGAGAATAACGCGCCTGCTATGAAAAAATATCAGGCAGCAGGGATATGGTGCGTTAACGGGCAATCTGGACAACAGTCCTTGGGTAAATCTGAATCTCTGTGTATTTCTTCAGTCAGGGCGGCAACAGCTGTTTTAGTATCTGGATAGATATGCTCCATGCCGATCTTGTCAAGCAGATGGGTCCGTTTCATCACTGCCATGACTTGGCCCTTGACACTGCTCATTGCAAAACTCAGACCAGCCGCACGCAGACGCTCCACAATCATAGCTAGTGCCTCCTCACCAGAGGCATCCATATCATTAATCCCACGAGCATCAAGCAGGATAGCACGTAGTTGCGGATGTTCAGACCTGAATTTTGCGACCTGTTCATCAAGATAGCTAGCATTGGCAAAAAAGAGTGCGCCGTCAAAACGAACCACGGAGATGTGTCGACACCCCTTGAGCCGGTAATGTTCCGCGCTTTTGAGGACGTTTTCCTCATTCAGAGAGAGTTCAGCAACAACCGGTCGCATGGATTTATAGAGAAAAACCCCCATAGACAGGGCAAAACCGACCAGAATACCTTGGTCTAAATGAGGTGCAGCGTAGAGGGTCACCACAAAGGTGATCACTGAGATGATACCGTCATAGCGCTGGGCCTCCCAGGCATGGATAAAACCGCTGGTGTTGATCAGGCCGATAACCGCCATCATGATAACTGCTGCTAGGGTAGCCTGGGGCAGATGGTAGAGCAGGGGGGTAAAAAACAAGAGGGCCAATACAACCATCAGAGAGGTCACTACAGAAGAAATGCCGGTAACAGCGCCTGCCTGGAGGTTTACTGCTGAACGGGAAAAGGAGCCAGATGCGGCGTAGCTCTGTCCCATTGATCCGAATATATTAGCCAATCCTTGACCGATAAGTTCCTGGTTGGCATCAATCTGCTGTCCAGTCTTTGCCGCCATAGCCTTAGCAATAGCAATCGCTTCCATAAAACCGAGCAGAGAAATAATGATCGCGGTGGGAAGCAGTTTCATTACATTTTTCATTTTAATTTCAGGCAGACTGAAAGAAGGCAGACCTTCAGGTACTTGGCCGACAACAGCGCCACCGCCGGTCAGGGTAATCTTGTCCGTATCCAGTGGAGAGGCACCGACTTTGATGCGCCAGGTGCGGCCGTCGGTTTTGATCCCGGTCGGAATGGCATCTCTAGAATAAAAGGTGTACTGGTCTTCATGCTGCATTCCCTCAAATTTCATTCGTCGAAATTCGGTACGGATTAAATGGGCATCATGTTTTGCATGATCCATTTTTCTGCTCAGCATGGCGACTTCGTTCTCAATCTGAAGCAGCTCTATCGGAGGAGGTGCGCCGTGGGCCTCGAGTTCCGCCTTGTGCAGTTCTTCCGCCGCTTTACCAAGATCAGCTCGTTCCCGACCGTGATAATTGACTATGCTAACAACTTCATTGAATTTTTTTATCTTATATTCAATTCCCGGAGAGTGAATAGCAGAAAGGGAAACTTGGGCATCTTTATTAAAATCTGTTGCCCAGGAGAGCAGGGTGGTGATTGCAACGGCCAGCAGCACAGCCGGAATTTTTGGATTGATCCTCTTGGACACCACCATAATTATGACCGCCCCGATACCGTAGAGCAGGGTTGGCCAATGGGTGTAATCCCAAGCTGCCTGCGCTACCCGGACCATGGTTTCGTAATGATGTGGAGCTTTGTCCACATAAACGCCGAAAAATTTGGAAAATTGGGAAGAGGCAATAATGATTGCTGCGGCATTGGTGAAGCCGTTAATAACCGGATGGGAAAGAAAATTAACCACCATTCCGAGACGCAGCACTCCAAGGGAGAATTGAAAGAGTCCAACCACTAAGGCCAGCATAATGGAGTAGGCAATGAATTCCTGTGAACCAGCTGTGGCTAGGGGTTCCAAGGAAGCTGCCGACATCAGGGAGACAACCGCGACCGGTCCGGTGCCTAATTGGCGACTGGAACCGAACAGGGCTGCCACCATAGGAGGGAGAAAAGCCGCGTAAAGACCGTAGTAGGCTGGAAGTCCGGCCAGTTGAGCATAGGCCATAGACTGCGGGATTAAAACCAGAGCAACCGTTATACCGGCAACCAGATCCTGTTTCCAAAACATTTCCGCTTTATATCCTTTAAACCAAAGAAGGAACGGAAAGATTTTAAAGATCATAAGCTATTTTTCTCCTTTTATACGGGTTGATATTCAAATCTGTTCAACTCAGCTCGTATACTCTGGGAACAAGGCGAGCAGGGCCTCCTTATTTGCCAAGCAGACTCCTCGTTCAGTAATCAGGCCGGTGACTAAGCGGGCTGGGGTGACATCAAAGGCCGGATTGGCTGCTTTGGTCTGTTTCGGTGCAATCCGTACCTGTTGTATCTCGCCGTCTTCAGATAAGCCAGAGACAAAGAGAACTTCTTCTTCATTCCGTTCTTCAATGGGAATTGCCGCGCCATCCTCCAAGGTCCAATCAATGGTGGAAGAGGGTAGGGCCACATAAAAAGGAATATCGTTGTCAGCGGCTGCTAAGGCCTTCAGGTAGGTGCCGATTTTATTACAGACATCTCCCGTACAGGTTGTCCGATCGGTACCAACGATACAGAGGTCGACTTTACCCTGCTGCATGAGATGACCACCGCTGTTATCCACGATCAGGTGATGATCAATACCCGCTGACGCCAATTCCCAAGCTGTGAGATGGGCACCCTGATTGCGAGGTCGTGTTTCATCAACCCAGACATGGACCGGAATCCCAGCTGCATGAGCCTTGAAGATCGGCGACAGGGCCGTGCCCCAGTCCACGGTTGCCAACCAACCGGCATTGCAATGGGTGAGGATATTGACCGTGTCTCCTTTTTCCGCATATTTTTCTCGAATAAGCTCAAGACCATGCTCGCCAAGGGATTCGTTGGTCTGGGCATCTTCATCGCAGATAGATGCTGCCTCCTTATAAGCTGCCTCCAAACGTTGTTCCAAGGGCAGGCTGTTCAGCAGGGAGCGCATCCGTTCCACGGCCCAGCGTAGGTTAACCGCTGTGGGCCTAGCTGCAATTAAAGAGGAGCAAACAGTCTCCAAACGGTCGTCTGAACAATCTTCGTTCAGGCCGAGACAGACACCGTAGGCGGCTGTGGCTCCAATGAGCGGGGCCCCACGCACCAGCATGTCGCTGATGGCAATCCTCGCATCATCCAGAGTCCGCAACTTAACGGTTTCAAAGTGGTGAGGGAGCTTTGTTTGATCAATGATGCCAACAGAACGTCCGTCAGCTTCCGGCCAGATACAACGATAAGGGATTCCATTTACTTGCATGATGAATCAGGAGATAATGGTTGAGATTCAGTGAGAATAATGATGGATTCGTAAAAAGTCCCAGATACCCTTTTTTCGCGTTGTACCCCATTGAGCGAGAAAAGTTTCCAGAATGTCTGATCAGAACAAATTTTAGAGAGGAATTCAACTCGAAATTTTGTATTTATGTGGATTGTATCAAGTATCAAGGGCTACTGTGGCTGGTACATTCTTGACACTTTGTAGGGACAGGGGCTGTTTATTCTTTGGTGATTAATCTCTGACAGTCGCTCTCTTGATGGTTATCTGGCCAATTTGTCATATATTATATGAAAGATAATATTTTTGGAGAAGGGAGGTAAGGGCTGAGCTTGCAAAGATCGGTGATTTCTGTTCGAACCCAGCTTGCCAGGATGATGAATAGGTACGGAGGAGCTGTGATGGAAAAATATTATCACATTCGGTCGTACCTGTTTTAGGGCCACTGGTTCCGTTGAATTCACTTGCGTACCTTTTCGATTTTTAATAAAAAAGTATCCATCTTACTCATCGATTGATCAATAAAAAGTGTATATAATTAATTGACTAAACATAAACAAATCATAACGTTATAAGAGATGCCGGTATTTTGACCGTATTTGCAGAGATGTCCTTTAAGCGCTATATTGGGCCAGATAATAAGTATTCCTAAACAGGAAACTTCTCAACAGCCTATTTTCACAAGCAATCATCCAATATGTTGATTTCACTTACTAAGATTTCAAGGTGTTGTTTTTTCATGTAAAACAATTAATTCAATTACTAGATTATTAACCAATCGGTGAGATCTTATGGAGCGCTTTGTATCTTTTAGTAAAATATCATGATGTTAAGGTGGATATGTAATTTTTTTGGCAATATTCAGGAATTCTTTTTGCCAGAAAACGACCTGACAGCGGCTCAAAAAAATCCTACCAAGCTTGGTCAGGAAAGCCCCTTCAACGAAAAAACTATTTGAAAAAAAAGAAAAGAAACATATAGTGTAACTTTTATATATAGTCAAAGCTACTCTCTACAGATACAACTCGCTGATTTTTCGCTTCGAATATAAAAATAGACAAACCAAGGAGTCATCAGCACCCATAGAGGGGGCAGCAAAGAGCACGTTGCTCTCCGGTTCCGATGATCGGGAAATGACATAACTGCGGCTAATCGTCGTAAGGTAACCAATAGACAGAACTCTATGAAACCAAATCATCATCAAGGAATCGCTGCTCCTAAAAGCTGGCTCGGAGATCTGGACAAATACCTGTTCGGTGAAGGCACTCATGAACGCGCCTATGAAAAACTTGGTGCCCACTTGGTCAGCTTTAATAAGCAAAAGGGTGTAGTTTTCTCGGTCTGGGCACCCAATGCCCGACAGGTCTCCGTTATAGGAGATTTTAACGAATGGGACGGTGACGCCTGCCCTATGCAGCCCAGTAACGCGGGGATCTGGACGATTTTCATCCCAGGCCTGAAAGAGCATACTGTTTATAAATATAGAATTACCACACAGGATAACGAGCAGTTTGACAAATCGGATCCCTACGGTTTTGCAATGGAGCTTCGCCCTGACACCGGTTCGGTAGTGGCAAATTTACACGGGTATCAATGGCAGGATGAAGATTGGATCAAGGAGCGTATGCAACGGCAGACGCTGGATAGCCCGATTTCCATCTATGAGGTTCATATCGGCTCTTGGCGCAGAGAAGCAGATAAAAAATGGGGGAGCCGTTACCTCACTTATCGAGAGCTTGCTGAGACGTTAATTCCCTATGTCCTGGAGATGGGCTATACCCATATTGAGCTATTGCCCATTGCCGAATATCCCTTTGACGGCTCCTGGGGATATCAGGTTTTGGGCTTCTTTGCTCCGACCAGCCGCTACGGTACCCCCCAGGACTTCATGTATTTTATCGATCAGTGCCATCAACATAATATCGGCGTGATCCTGGACTGGGTTCCGGCCCATTTCCCCAAGGACGGATCCGGGTTGAATTATTTTGACGGTACCCATCTCTATGCGCACGAAGATCCCCGCCAAGGCGAGCATCAAGACTGGGGCACCATGATCTTTAATTACGGCCGCAACGAGGTTCGCTCCTTTTTGATTTCCAATGCCCTCTTCTGGATTGATAAATATCATATCGACGGGCTCCGGGTTGATGCGGTGGCCTCCATGCTCTACTTGGACTACTCACGCGAGGAGGGAGAATGGTTGCCCAATGAACACGGGGGACGAGAAAATCTGGCTGCTATCAGCTTCCTTCGCAAAACAAACGAGGTGGTCCACGGCATTTATCCGGGGGTGCTGACCATTGCTGAGGAATCCACCTCTTGGCCTATGGTCTCCCGTCCAACTTGGTTGGGCGGTCTCGGCTTCAGCCTGAAATGGAATATGGGCTGGATGCACGATACCCTCAACTATATAATGCATGATGCAATCCACCGTCGCTTTCATCATAATGAAATGACCTTTGGTATGCTCTATGCTTTTCAGGAAAATTTTACTCTGCCTATTTCCCATGATGAGGTGGTGCATGGCAAGGGATCGCTGATTAACAAGATGCCTGGGGATGATTGGCAAAAATTTGCCAACCTTCGCACTTATCTTGGTTTTATGTGGGGATATCCCGGTAAGAAATTGCTTTTTATGGGCTGTGAATTCGGACAATGGCAGGAATGGGATTATGATAAGGGGCTTGAATGGGAAGCCCTGGCAGTGAAACCCCATCAGGGGGTGAAACGTTATGTTTCTGATCTCAATAAAGTTTACAAAGCAGAACCTGCCTTGTATGAAAATGACTATGAATGGTCCGGTTTCTCTTGGATCAATGCAAACGATTCAGACAATTCTGTTTTTTCATTCATCCGTAAAGCAAAAAAAACTGATGACTTTCTCGTCGTAATCTGTAACTTTACTCCGGTGATACGTGAAAAGTATCGTATCGGGGTGCCGCAGGGGGGGCGATACCGAGAAATTATCAACAGCGACCTGACTGTTTATCACGGTAGCGGCGTCTGCAATAGCGAACTGCACACGGTCTCCGAGCAATCCTATGGTATGGATCACTCTCTTGTACTTACCTTGCCCCCTCTGGCAACTCTGATTTTAAAATCCGAATAACGCTTCACCAGACATTTTTCTCATCTTCAACCCATAAATGTATAGGCTCTGATATGAAACTCATGCAAAAAATAACGCCGCGCATAGCGCTTTTCATCTCGCTCGGTATCCTGCTCTATATTGCTCTTGCAGGTTACCATGCTCATAGCAAAAAAAATCATGAAGAACAGGTGGCGGCGACCCAGCGTCGTGAGCAACTCGTCAGCTTACAGAGCAAGGTAATTGAATATAGAAAAGATCTGGCCGATGCCCAGGCCGAGAAAAAGCGTTTACGCACAGAGTTAAGTAGGGTACAGCAGGAAGCTCTGCCTGTTGCTCAGGAAGCTGAGGACACAGCTTTCGCAGAACAGTTGCAAGAAGCTGAATCCCGCATCAAGCAGCTTGAGGAGCAGCTAGTCTTTGCCAATAAAAAGCTGAGCGTTGAGACGGAAAAAGAAAACAGCGCGAGCAGAAAGCTTCTGCAAAAACTGAAAGAAAGCGATGAGAAGCTGCAGGGGCAGAAGAAGCTCCTTATCCAGATGCAGAATAAACGCAGAACTGATTTGCAAAAAATAGCCCGAATTGAAAACGTACAGCAAAAGAAAGCTGAGCAAATCAAAGTAACAGAACAGCGGATTACCGAGCTGACAAGCCGACTTGAACAGTCCAAAGCTCAATTTGAAGAGGTACAGCAAAAGAGAGCTGAACAGAGCAAAGCAACAGAACAGCGAATTGCCGAGCTGACAGGTCGACTTGAACAATCCAAGGCTCAGCTTGCTGACGCGACTACCAAACTTTCCGTTGCTAACAATGCTGTGCAGAAAGCCCGGCTCAAAGCAGAGGCCATGCTCCATTATGGTAAAGAAAAAGATCGGATGTTGGCGCCGTCTGAACAGAAAGCTGCCACTCTGGAAAAACAGTTGATTGAACAGCAGGCTCAGGTTGAGCAATTTACTGCTGATCTTGCAACAGCCCGTAAAGAAATTGAAAAATCCATCGGGGAAAATCAGCGGTTAGCAGGGCAGGTTGCCGCATTAAGCACAACCGGGACCGCTCAACAGGAAGAAATTATAACACTGAAAGAGCAGCTGCAAAAAGTCGGTCGTGAGCAGCGAGAAAAACAAATTTTTTATACTACTCAGGAAGCAGCATTAATAGAAGCCCAAGCGCAGCTGGAAAAAATGACAGCCGAGCAGGAGAGCCTTACCGGAAAAGTGGGCGAACTCTCTGGGGTAATCGAAGCGCAGAAGACCCAGGAAGTAGCATTAACAGAAGCCCAAGCGCAGCTGGAAAAAATAACAGCCGAGCGGGAGAATCTTACCGGAAAAGTGGATGAGCTCTCTAAGGTGATCAAAGCGCAGAAGACCTTGAGCCAGGCCGAGCTTAAAAAAGAAAAACTGGCGTTCCAAAATAATATTGTCCAACTCACTGCTCAACTTGCAGGAAAAGAAAAGGAACTGGGGCAGCAAAAAGAGCTTCTTGCCGAAGCAGCATCTCAGCTGACAGCCTTCCAGGGAGCAGATAAAAAATCCCAGATGAAGATTGAAGCCCTGCTGCAATACGGCAAAGAAAAAGAACGCCAGCTGGCTCCTTCCCTGGAACATATTGCTGCTCTACAAAAACAGCTTGAGGAGAAACAGCAGCAGCTTGCAGCCTCTCAGGGAGAATTGGAAGAAAGTGCTGCTCACGGAAAAGAGCTGGTTAATCAGGTTGCCAGTCTCACCGAATCAGCGGTTGTCTGGAATAAGGAGTCTGACAAGCTGAGCCGGGAGCTTGCCGAGGCAAAGGCAGCAATTGAACAGCTGACCAGCGAGCTTGCTGAGGCCAGAGCCACTCTGGAGACTACGGAAGCAAATCTTGCTGCTGCTCAGGAAAAAGAGCAGGGTTTACAGCAAAGCCTAGCTGGCAAGGATGAAGAGCTGACCGTGATTAGGGCTGAGGGCGAGCGATTAACAGCAGAGCTTGCCGGACAAAAGAGCAAAAACGATGAGCTGACCCAGCAACATCAGCGTGTAACGGTTGAACTTGAATCAGTAAAAGTCAAAGAAGCCGAGGTTACTCAGCAGCTGGAGGCAAAGACTGCTGAATTGGCCGCCGCTGCAACTGCTGCAGACGAGGCAAAATCGGCTATGACGGCTGCTCAGGAAAAGATTACGACCTTAGAAGCACAGCTGACTGAAAAGGAAATCGCTCAGACCGCTCTGCACGAAAAAGCGACTGCTCTGGAAGCACAAGTTGCGGACCTTCTTCCTTTACAGGAGCAAGTCCAGGGTGCGCAGGAACAGGTTGCGACTCTGGAAGCAGAGCTGGCAAATACTCAAGGCCTGCAAACTCAGCTGACAGCCAACCAAGAAAAAATAGCTGCTCTGGAAAACCAAATTGCCGAGCTTCCTTCCACAGCTGAAGAGTTCAACGCAATCCAAGAAAAGGTTATCACCCTAGAGACTGAGTTGGCCCAA
The DNA here is from genome assembly GCA_942492895.1 of Candidatus Electrothrix laxa. GTDB lineage: Bacteria > Desulfobacterota > Desulfobulbia > Desulfobulbales > Desulfobulbaceae > Electrothrix > Electrothrix laxa. The sequence goes on along the minus strand of OW818652.1, from coordinate 945,164 downwards.
AAGCAAACCCAGGCTGAACAATTGGCTGCTGAACAGGAAAAAGCTGCTGCTCTGGCAGCACAGATTGCAGAGCTCCAAGAGGAGGCGGCAAAGGTCATTGTTGCTCAGGAAAAAATTGCGGTCATGGAAACAGAAATGGCCCAGTCTGCTGACCAGGCGGAGCAGCTGATCACTGAACAGAAAAAAACAGCTGCTTTGGAGGCCAAGGTCGCCGAACTTCAGGCGATTGAGCAGCAATCAGCAACAACCAAGGAAGAAATAGCGACCTTGAATGAAGAGCTGGAGAAAGCCAAAGCGAAGATAGCAGAATTAATTGCTGCTGGAGAAGAAAAAGAAAAATTAGCTACCGAGCTTGCTGCAGCGCAAACACAACTTGCTGAGTTGACTGCGGCTCAGAAAGAGGTGGGGAGCAAAACAACAGCTCTTGAGGAAGAACTTAATTCCCTTAAAGCACGTCTCGCGGAGAAAGAACAGGCGTTGACTGCCGAAAAAGAAGCCCTTGCCCAGGCCAAGGCAACCCTGAAAGAGCAGGCAGCAACAGCTGCGCAAGCGGAAGAGGCCCAGAAAGCCACTGAGCAAATGTCTACAGAGCTGGTGACTTCAAGAGAAGCGCTCACCGGCTTACAGGCAAAAGTCAAAGAACTGGAAGAAGAAATAGCCCGTTTAAAAGAGCAGCTGAGCCAGCAGGCTGCTGCACAGAACGCACAGGCGGCAGCAGTACAGGAAGTCGTTGTACAAGAGGCAGCGGTGCAGGAGGCGGTACCAGCTGAGGTTCCTCAAGATAATGCGGAGCAGCAGGCTCCTGTTGAACAGGATACAGCGCAACAGGTCCCCGTAGAGGTAGAGCAGGAGGAAGCACCGACAGAAACATCGGTAGAAGTAGCTGCACCAACTGAAAACCCAGCTGAGCAGGAACAGGTCGCTCCTGTTCAGCAGGAGGCTCAGGAATCAGCGAGTTTGGATAATGATCATGATGGTAATGTTGATGCCACCATTATTCTCTCCGGCGTGAATTTCACGGTGGGCACAGCCGAGCTGACTGAAGAGGCGGCAGCCAGTCTGCAAACAACTGCGGGTCTGCTGAAAAAACATGCTGCTGGTCAGCGTTTTGAGGTTGCCGGTTATACCGACAGTATGGGCAGCCCGAGAAGGAATCAGCAGATATCCGAACAACGGGCTGAGACAGTACGTAATTTTTTGATTAAAAAAGGAATAAAGGCAAGTCTTCTGGTCAGCAAAGGATATGGTCAGGAGAATCCTATTGCCGAGAATGAAACTCAGGAAGGACGGGCCAGAAATCGGCGGGTGGAGCTGCATCAGCTTACAGCAGAGTAATTCTGCTGTTTCTATAAGTACCTCTAAGTATCCCCACATCCCCCGGCGTTGCGGGGGATACTGGGGGATGCTGGGATACTTACTGCTTATTTTTCCCTCTCCCCATGAAAAGCCCGGTGCTCATTGCACAGGGCTTTTTTTCTAGATAACATGAAGTCGAGCCCTTTTCCAATGAACGCCTCAGAAAAAACCACCTCCGAACGAACAGTCGAGTATTCAGCTTTACCTCCGGCCCAAAAAGCCATAGTCCGTATCCTCGCTGTTAATGTGGACTCCTGTGCTGCAAAGCGAATCCTCGACTGCCTTGAGGAACTCGGTATTACCTGCCCGGAAACCGATGCCCCCTATCATGTCCGTAATATTCAGCCTCTCCAAAAGGAGCTGATTGCCAAGGGACTGTTGCTCAAATCAAACAAAGGGCTTTGCTGCCCGGAATCCATCCGACAGGCAGTGGTACGGGAATGCCTGCTCAACGGGGCGTTCTCTTCTCTCGCCCAGGCGGTTCAGAAAAAGATTCTGCTCGACAAACCGCCCCATCAGGTGCCCTTGAAGACCTATAAACAGTATGCCCGCAGCATGCAGCTGGTCCTGTTCAGCGGCAACAACTCCATAGAAGAAGTCTATGGAGTTCTCGATAATGTTAACCAATACTTCAGCGACACTCCGCCTGAAGAGAGCATTTTTCTTCACCTGTTGGCCCGCCCTTTTTCTCCAGAGGTGCTTGATAAAATTGATTCAAAGATACGCCTTTCGGTTTCAGGGCTCCTGCTCAATGAGGCAAGAGCTCGCCTGGAGCCGGTTCAAGAGGTCGTTGACTACATACAGACCTCTTTTGACGACACTCTCTCCGAGGCCCCGGAAATCCTGCACCTCATCTCCTGTTGCCTGCTCTGCGGCGATACCGGCAGTGTCGTTTCATTGATCAACAAATTATCGGAAGAACGACAGCTGGAGCGGCTCAGTCGGACAGGCTGGCTATCCTTCAGCAACGGGCATTACGAGGAGGCCCACACATATTTTGAGCAAAATTTGCAGCTCTTCCGCAAAATGAGCCAACAAAAAAAAGTCTTTTTTCAGAATGAAATCGGCTTGATCCACCTGCTCTCCCTCTTGCATGGCAACGACAGGGCACGGCTCAATCAGGGCCTGGAGTATATTGATATAGTTCAAAAAAGAGGCTATCACTATGCTCCCCTGACACAGGTGATGAAGGCGGTTTTTCAGCAGCAGCTCGGCATGGACACGCCCAAAGCGTCCACGAGCTCTCTTGGTACCCAAGCTAATCAACCGCTTCCTTTTCTTATTTTCCATCTCCTTCTTCTCTGGACAAGCAAAACCAAGGCTCAAGAAAATATTCCTGCTCTTGAGAAGGTCAGGGATAAGGCGAAAAAAAATGGCTACACCTGGGTGGCGGCTGAACTTTCCTCCATCCTGGCCGCGCTAACGCACAATGAGAAAAAGAAAATCAATAGCGCCTTAGCGAAAAAACTGCATACCTCCTGCGGCACAGTGAGCTGTGTCGGGCTGGTAAAAAAGGTGCCGAAATGGGAAAAAACCCTGAACGGATTGCTCACCATCACGGACTCCTCTGCTCAGCAGGCTGCTCAGGGAGAACAGCGGCTGATATGGCTGTTCGACTATGATGAGCACTATAATGAATGCGTTTTTACCCCGAAAATGCAGAAAAAGACCAAGCGCGGCACCTGGACCAAGGGACGTCCGGTGGGGATGAAAAACCTGTACAGTAACTTCCAGAGCATGGAGGGCCTCAGGCCGCAGGATCGCCAAGTCTGTCAGGCTATCAAAATGGAATACTACAGCTCATGGGGAGGCTACGGGACAAAAGAATACGAGATTGATCAAAATCTGGCCCTTCCTGCTCTGGTGGGGCATCCTCTGCTCTTTCTCGAAGATGCTCCGGACGTCAAGGTTGAGTTGGTCATGGCAGAACCAGAACTGGAGATCAGGGAGAAAAACGGGCAGCTCCAGATGTGTCTCACTCCTCTGCCCCCGGCGGATGACGATGATGAGATCCAGGTCATCAAAGATACTCCGACCCGGTTCAAACTTTTTCGTTTTACTGCAAAACATTGGGAGATCGCCAGCTTTCTCGGCAAGGGCATGACCATCCCTAAATCCGGGGAGAAAAAAGCTAGGAAAGTGGTGGAGTCCCTCTCTTCCGTGGTCACGGTCCTGTCTGATCTTGACGGAACTGCTGAGGCGGAAACTCGTGAGGCCGATTCCCGGCCCCATGCCCATATCCTTCCCTGCCATAACGGGGTGCAGGTGGAATTCCTGGTCAAGCCCTGCGGTGCCCGAGGTTCCAGCTTCAGAGCTGGCCGGGGCAGCAAGAATGTTTTGACCGAACTTGAAGGCAAAAAGATCCAGACCGTCCGTGATTTTGCAGAAGAGAAAAAACAGCTCACTGGCATCACCAAGGCCTGCCCGACTCTGACCCGCATCAAACCTATGGATGACCAATGGCAGGTCGAGGACCCGGAATATGCCTTAGAACTGCTTCTGGAACTGAAAAACTGCGATGACGCCTTAGTTCTGGAATGGCCCCAAGGGGAGAAATTCTCCGTGCGCAAAGAAACATCGTCCTCTGCCTTTTCCCTCCAGATCAAAAAGGAACGGGACTGGTTCAAGGCCACCGGCTCGCTGGAGATTGATGAGACCCTTTCCCTGGATCTGCAAAAACTGCTCAGTATGCTCAATCAGGGGACTGGTCGCTTTATCCAGCTGGATGACGGCACCTTTCTCAGTATCACCAAGGCCCTGCGCAAACGGCTGGATGAACTTGCTGCTTTTTCTGAAAAGCACGGCAAAGGGGTACGTTTTGCCCCCCTTGCAGCCCTGGCCCTGGAGGATCTCACCGATGAGGCTGGTCAGATCAAGACGGATCGGGCCTGGAAACAACATTGCAAGCACTTGCAGGAGGTTGTCCGACCTGATGTGCCTGGTACCTTGCAGGCATCTCTCCGTGATTACCAGCAGACTGGCTTTAACTGGCTGGCCCAGCTCTCCCATTGGGGTGTGGGCGGCTGTCTTGCCGATGATATGGGGCTGGGTAAAACCGTACAGGCCTTGGCTGCAATTCTGCTTCGGGCTGCACAGGGACCGACCCTGGTCATTGCCCCCCTCTCTGTGACCTCAAACTGGCAGGAAGAAGCTCGGCGTTTTGCGCCCACCCTGAACGTACATCTGTTTGGGTCCGGGGATCGAAAGCAAATGATCGAAAATCTCCAGCCCTTTGACCTGGTGATTGTCAGCTATGGACTCCTGCCCCTTGAGGCGGAACTGCTCACCAGCGTGGATTGGCAGACCGTGGTCCTGGATGAGGCCCAGGCTATAAAAAACATGCAGACCAAACGATCCAAGGCCGCTATGGACCTCAAAGCGAAATTCCGTCTGATCACCACTGGCACGCCGGTGGAAAATCATCTCGGTGAGCTGTGGACCCTGTTTCATTTCCTCAACCCTGGTCTGCTCGGTTCCTTTAAGCAATTTAATGAAAAATTCGCTGGCCCCATAGAGCGGGACCAGGATGCTGAAGCCCGCAACCGCCTCCGTAAACTGATTCGTCCCTTTATTCTCCGACGTTTAAAAAGCGATGTGCTTCAGGAACTGCCGCCCAAGACCGAGATCAATCTTGAAGTGGAAATGAGCAAAGAGGAGCTGGTGCTCTACGAGGCCCAGCGAATCAAGTCTCTGGAAACCATCAGCAATCATGATGAAGAAGGGGCTGGGCAGCAACATCTCCGCATTTTGGCCGAGATCATGAAGCTGCGTCGCTTATGCTGCAATCCCGCCCTTGTTCTGCCGAACTGCGGGATCAGCAGCTCCAAGCTGAAGGTCTTTGCCAGCACCTTGGAAGAGCTGCTCTCTAATAAACACAAGGCCCTCATCTTTAGCCAGTTTGTGGATCATCTCAAGATTATCAAAGCGTTTCTCGATGAAAAGGGCATCAGCTATCAGTATCTTGATGGATCAACCCCGATCAAAAAGCGAAAGGAGAGGATCACTCATTTTCAAAACGGCGAAGGGGATGTGTTCCTTATCAGCCTCAAGGCAGGCGGGTCAGGGCTCAACCTGACTGCGGCGGATTATGTCATCCATATGGACCCGTGGTGGAATCCGGCTGTGGAGGATCAGGCCTCGGATCGCGCTCATCGGATTGGGCAGGAACGCCCGGTCACGGTCTATCGACTGGTGGTTAAGGATTCTATTGAGGAGCAGATTGTGGCTCTGCATAAGGAGAAGCGAGATCTGGCAGACAGCCTGCTGGAGGGCACAGATTCTGCAGGCAAGGTTTCTGCCAAGGAGCTACTGGGCTTGCTACAGGGGGAGAAGTAAGGAGACCAAAAAGAAATCAAATCCCCGTTTTCAGGCATGGTATTGTAGGGGCAGACCTGCGTGTCTGCCCGGCATAAAAGGGCGAACACATAGGTTCGCCCCTTGTATTATGAGATTGAGATGAGTTACCATGGTTCATCTCGATAAAAGGAGAACCGGACGCCGTGTCGCCCCTTGAACCAAAGAGTTCGTGTCGTAGATTATGCGCCGGTTTCTCTGATTTTTTTCCTGCGGGAGCTCGAACAGTATCATTGGCCCGACCTGGAGTCGGCAGCCCGTATTTGCAAGGTTAAGCGTGCAGGGAGTTTTATAATGAATCACGAATACATACTTGGTATTGATGTCGCGAAAGCAAAACTGGATATCGCCCTCCGGCTTCCGTCCGGAAAATACAGAAGTAAAGTTGTTATGAACACATCAGACGGCTTTAACACGCTGACTGAATGGCTGAAAAAACACGGCACGGACAATGTTCACGCCTGCATGGAAGCCACCGGAACCTATTGGGAATCCGTTGCTGAATTCCTTACGGATGCTGGTCACGCAGTAAGCGTTATCAATCCGGCACAGATTAAAGCATTCGGAACCGCCTCCATGGTACGGACGAAAACCGATAAAAAGGACGCCCGGCTGATCGCGCAGTTCTGTGCGGAAAAAAGGCCCGTCCAGTGGGAAGCTCCACCGGAAACGCTTCGGGAACTCCGTGCTCTCGTCACTCGGCGGGATGCGCTCGAAGCTATGAAAACTCAGGAGTGCAACCGGCTGCATGTCGCCCGTGCGGCAGTCCTCGACGGTATCGAAAAACATATCGAGTACCTAAAAGAGGAAATCGGGAATGTCGACGCTGAAATTAAGCGAAAAATCGACGATGATCCGAAGTTGAAACAGCAACGGGAACTCCTCGACACTGTTCCGGGACTCGGCCTGAAAACTATACCGGTTTTGCTCTCTTTTTTCGGCGGCGTACTTCATTTCGGCAATGCCCGGCAAGCTGCCGCCTACGCCGGACTGGATCCCCGACAACATGAATCGGGCAGCAGCATATATAGAAAACCCCGTCTCTCGAAAATGGGTCATGTTCTTTTGCGTAAATCGCTCTATATGCCTGCGATGGTCGCCGTTAACAGGACTGAATGGGGCCGGGAGTTCAAAGCCCGTCTCGCTGCGAACGGAAAGGCCCCCAAGGTTATTATCTGCGCCATGATGCGCAAGCTTATACATGTCACCTTCGGTGTTCTTCGGTCAGGTGAACCGTTCAATGCCGTGCTGCATAACGCAGCCTGAGGTCTGAATTAAATATACAAATGCTGTTTTTTCCGCAAAGGTTTTCGTCAGCTCTTCTGGCTAAGCCCCGCCGGAGGCGCTCCTCCGCATCGCCAATTTCAGGTTCAGTGCGGAGCCTCAACGCTGTCAAGGCTGTGAGCCCGAGCGAGCACCCGAAGGGCTTGGCCTTGACCGCTTTGAGGTCTCCGTGCTACAAAAAAGGCTTGACGGGGATAACAGTATCTACGGCACTCGAAATAATGGGTAGAATATTTTTTATTGAATCAGTAGGTTCTATCTGTACTCCTCAGCCCGGCTGATAATAAACTCCTTCCAGGAAGGATCATCAAAGGCATGGGCAATGGTGAAGATATCCTTGTCGCCACGACCAGACATATTGATAATAATTGCCTGATCCCGAGACATGGTCGGGGCCTCCTTAATCGCCTGCACAAAGGCGTGGGAGGACTCCAAGGCGGGAATGATCCCTTCCCGTCGCATGGTCAGCTGTAAGGCCTCCAGTACCTCAGTGTCTGTTGCCGCCTCAAAGCGAACCCGACCTTTTTCTCCCAGATCAGCCAGGATCGGGGAGACCCCCACATAGTCCAGGCCTGCGGCAATGGAATGGGTGTCCAGCATCTGCCCGTCAGTATCCTGAAGAAACATGGTCTTATAGCCTTGGGCCACACCCGGCGTTGCTCGGTCGCCCACCATTCTGGAGGCATGTTGGTCCGTATCGATGCCCTTGCCACCCGCTTCCACTCCGACCAGCTCGACCTCTTCATGCTCCAGGAATCCCTTGAAAATTCCCATGGCATTGGAACCGCCCCCCACGCAGGCATAGACTCTATCCGGCAAGCTCCCGTGCTGCTCCTTGATCTGCTTTTCCGCCTCAATGCCGATAATAGACTGGAACCAAGACACCATTTCCGGGAAAGGATCAGGGCCGCAGGCCGTGCCGAACACGTAATGGGTGGTGTCCATATTGGTGACCCAGTCACGGAAGGCCTCATTAATAGCATCCTTCAGGGTCCTGGAACCATCCTTTACCGGTACCACTGTGGCTCCTAATTTTTCCATCCAGAAGACATTGGGACGCTGCCGGGCCACATCCACTTCGCCCATGTAGATGGTGCAGTCAAAACCAAAGCGAGCCGCCATGGTTGCGGTAGCAACGCCGTGCTGCCCTGCCCCGGTCTCGGCAATGACCCGTTTTTTGCCCATTCGCTTGACTAACAGCCCCTGCCCCATCACGTTATTGGCCTTATGGGCACCGGTATGATTCAGGTCTTCCCGCTTGATGTAGATCCGCGCTCCGCCTAGATGGTCGGAGAGATTTTCAGCAAAGGTCAGCGGAGTGGGTCGACAGGAGTAATTACCCATCAAGTCGAGATACTCCTGCCAGAATTTTTCATCGGCTCGTGCTGCCTGATAGGCTGTATGTAAATCTGCAAAGGTCTGATGGAGCACTTCCGGGATAAAAGCACCACCCCATTGGCCGAAATATCCTTTTTTCATAATCTTTTTTTGTTATATCGTTTTTGTTATATTTTGTTATCACGTTAAACAGCGTGCTGATGTTACCACTTTTCTTTAAGAGATACTATTACTTTTGCCCTGCTGGATCTGGCCTCGCCGGTAGATGGCAGTGCTCCATGATTCCTGAACTCAGGGTGTTAAACTCAGGGTGTTACCCTGAGCTGATAAATATAACCCTTTCAGGGTTGGGCGACCGCCGATCGTCCCTACCTTACTGGATGACCGAACAGCTGTCCGTTTTACCTATTGGATATCACATGTTTCCCTGACAGCAAGGAGGTAAGAACACAGCAGTTTTAAATTTGGAAAATATCTTATTTTAATATGTTACAATGTCTCTTTTTTCTTGACTTTTCCTGGAAAGCCATCTTGGTAACTATTTATTTTAACAGGAAAATAAAAAATATAATTGCCGTACTTTTTGATAGCCGATCTCAGGTAATAGGTTTTATACTTGGGAACCCTTCACGTTAAGCGGGTACTTTCCTGATAACACATAAATTTAAAATTGCTGGGTAATAACATACCTACCGTTTCTTCAGCTGCTGAAGATAGCTCACCAATTCATAAACATTGGTCGAAGGATTATCTGTTCCACCACTCTCACAATGCTGTTCAACCTGCTTCGCACGAGCAATCGCAGTGGAGATATGCTCTTTAACAAGCTGGTAAATTTGTTTCATCCTGCCTTTTTCATAAGACGGAATATGTTTTTTGAGATCAGCAATCACGCTTGCGCAGAGTGACCCACGTCTGGCGTTAAAAACTTTTGTTGTGTACGTAAAATGGAGAAGAAGCCAGAATTCAAAACAGGGCACAGAGGTTACAGCGTGAATTGGGCATCCGCGCTTGCCCAATTTTTTTTCTCGTCGAAGAGTATCAAGTGCTTCTTGGTAGGTAGGATGTGTATCTTTATCAAAAACACAGTAGACCTGATCATACTGCTCCCCCGTCGCCCTGCCTTTTTTCTTATCCTTTTTATACGCAGCCAGAGCGAACTCAACAACATTACGGGGTGACGAGCCAGCGGTATTTTTTGCAATTTCGACATTTGCGGTGTTTAACTGTAAATCCTCAATCAAGGCCTCGAAGTAATCAGGCTCGGTCTTTTTACCTTCGCAAACAATCAGCACTCGGTCATAGGGCGATCTTTTGGCCAGTCTCCGTTTATGCCCAGTTGCACTTCTTGCTTTGCGCTTATGAAATAAATTCTCGCTGCCCATTAAAAATGAACCTCTCCGATATACGGCAGGGCACCGAAACGGCCTTGGAGATAACCTTTTTCAAGCGCCTCTTTTTTCCGGGGATGAAAGTCTGATAAGGGATAAAGTTGTGTGGCCTGTTCTTCGTCTTTTTCCATAAACCAGATCTGATCCCGGCGTAAAATATTTGCATCCAAAATAGAGGTGTCATGGGTGGAAAAAATAAGCTGGCCGTTTTGCTTATTGGATGTTGAATCATGAATTAAAGAAAGAAGAAATCGCACCAGATTGGGGTGAAAACTGTTATCCAGCTCATCAATGACCAAGACAAGCCCGTTCTGCAACACATCCAGCCAGGGGGCGGCATAGGAAAAAAGCTTTTGCGTTCCGTCGGACTCCTCTTTCAGAGGCAGTAAACAGCTGGCTCCTGTTTCTTTTACCTTGTGCTTAAAGAAAACCTCTTTAACAGTTTTTCCCAGTAAATCTTTTTGAAGAGCCGTCCTCAGTTCATCAGGCATGTCGGCAGGTAAATTCAGGTGATCAATTACCTTCTCCTTAACTTCAATCTCATCTACCTCAATCCCTGCCCCTTGCAGCAGCCTGAGAATACTTGCACAGTTCTCTTCATTTTCGCATCCCTCTGCGGTGAATCCCGTCCCCAGCTGCTCCCCGTGTCCGATAACCACCAATTGTTGAAACCAAGCAAAAACGGGCTTGAGCTGCTCGCTGTTCAGCTGGACAGCTGTGGAAAGAAATAAGGCGTTTGACCGGGTGTTTTCCTGCCATGTTTTCTTCTGCCCAGAGAATTTCGAACCAAAGTACCACTCCTCTTCCTCTGTCTCAGAGTTGTAGGAACGTTCAAACCAACGTTGCGCTCGGCTGCTCGGATAGGCAAACAGCCATTCCTGAGTTACTCGTTCTCGGGTCACCGAAAAGCCGTACTGATACCGGACACCCTCCTGGAGAAAAAACACCTCAAATTCACTGGCCTCTGTCGCTCCATCAGGATGGAGAAGAAAGGGTTTGCGGGCAATCTGTTTGCCGGCCTGACTTTGGTTAGAGGAACTGGAAACAAAATCCTGCATGAAAGCAAGGGCCTTGATCAAGTTGCTCTTTCCTGCCCCGTTTGCTCCGTAAACAACAGATGATCTGAGTAATCTTGGCAATCCTTTTACTGATGCGTCAAAGGTATTTTCTTCCTGGAGATCTTTTGTTGCCCCGGCAGCCATGCTCAAGGTTTGGGATTCCCGGAATGAGCGATAATTTTTAACATTGAATTCAATAAGCATATTGTACACCCAGTATTTCAATCCGTCTCAATACAACCGAACAGATACGTATAAATTAGTTTACAGGTCAACTTTAAGCTTGATTAATGCACTGAAAATGCATTTTTTGCACTAAAAATTAAATCCACCCTTGATTTTACAAGTTCACGCCTTACTGTAAGAGGCTAAAGGTATACAGGAGACCACAACATCATGTATACAAGAGCATGCGATCGGCAGCTTATATTGTATATGAAAAAAACTTTTGGAGAAATAATGGCAGACTTACAAACACAGTTTGAAAAATTCCACGATCAAATCAAACTTACAGATGAGAAGAAACTTTTGAGAGAGAAACGAGATATTCTCAAGAACAATCTTGAAGAGGGCTTTAAGAAAATTGACGAGGCACCCAAGATAGATACATATCTTTTGCAAGGATCATATGCGATTCACACAGGTATTAAGCCTGCCAATGACGACTATGACATTGATGTCGGAGTAGTTTTTGATTGCTCTAGGGAAGATACTGGAGCTCTTAAACTGAAAAATATGGTGAAAAATGCTTTGGATCATCCAAGTCGTGACCCTAAATTAAAAAATCCATGCATTACTATCCAATATTCCCAGAACGGTGAGAATACATATCATGTAGATATGCCGGTTTACGTCAAACGTGATGACGAGGAAGGCTACGATCTTGCATGGGGCAAGAGCAGTTCATCTGAAGACTGGGTGCAGTCTGATCCGAAAGGGTTGGTTGATGCAATCAATGAAAAATATCCCGACGATGAAGAGCGATACCAATTTCGACGTGTGGTTAAATATCTAAAAGCATGGAAAGGAAAAAAATTCGCCTTCAATGTACCAAGCATTGGATTAACCTTGGCGGTATGGGATACGTTCTCCTCGGATATAGACTTCTATGATGACAGCAAAAACGATTTATCCGCCTTTAAAAAAATAGTCTCTCAAATTCATTCATCATTCCTTTGCAGGCTGGCACAGATGATAATGGAGAAAATTTGTATCGACTCAAAATACATCTCCCTGTCGTTCCAGGAAATGATGTCTTTAAGAAGCTTACAGATAAACAAATGACTGAACTGCGGGCTCAAATGGGCTACCTGCTAGATGCCTTATCTTATGCTGAAAATGAAGAAAGAAGTGACAACGCCTGTAAAGAACTGAAAAAATATCTCCCTGACTTTCCTGTGCCTACATCTCAAGGAACCGCAAAGGCAGCAATTTTCAGCCTGAACAACACAGGAGCTTCTTCATAATGCCGGTAAACAAATCTATCGAAGAAATGCTTTCCGGTATTCCAGGCGTTTCTCTTGTTGAACCGCTTAGGGGCTTCAACGAAAGAGGAGTTGACCCGGAAATATTCATGACCTTTCGTTTAGTTGCCTCTTATGAAGAGCAGGAATGGAAGCTTTTTGTTTCAATTCCGAAACACTTCCCTGTCAGTTTACCTCGGATACATATCGAGAATGCTCAGGATTACCCCGCAATGGGGCATATTAACTGGCATGGGAGTATTTGTTACAAAGATCACCAAGGATTGGTTGCAGACATCAGAAATCCAGAAAAGGTGCTAATCGGATGCCTAATGGAAACTCTTCGTACGCTTCATCAGCATTACAACGATATCAGCCGACACGATTTGTGGATGGATTATGAACATTATTGGGAAAGCCTACCTGCTGAATTTCACGTAACCATGTGCCTCATTGAGCAAACTGATAACAGCAAAGAGCTTGTAGGTTATCTGGATCATAAAAGAGAAAGAAAAACCAAAAGACCAACCTTTCTGGCAATCCACGACCAAGAATCCAAGGCGAATGCGATGTACTGGCCGTTAGCAATGATTCAGAAAAGAAAGAAAAGCAAGGTGCTTTTCATCCCTCTGATCAAACCAGCAATGCCGCCCCCGCCGATGTCATACTGGACATGCCTGGATATTGCAAAAATTGTAAATGCGAATGCTGCTCCAGAGGTTGCAGAAAAAGCAATACGTTGGTCGGAAAATCAGAAGTGGAGCAACACAACTGGGATAATCTTTTCTCAGCCAAAGCCGTCAGGAGAAAAAGCGTTGTGGGGCATTCAATTCTCACGTAACGAAAAGGCCCGACATCCGTTAGCAGCCCCAGATAAGGTATGGAAAATTTCCCCTATTCGTTTACAAAACCACAGTCAAAATTATCTGATCCGGCGGGGCGGAGCAGAAGCAGCATTGATCGATAAGAAAGTAGCCGTCATCGGATGCGGATCAGTTGGCGGAAATATTGCTGTGAATTTAGCAAAATCCGGTATAGGAGAATTGCATCTATTCGATTATGATATGTTTTATCCTGAGAACATGTACCGTCATGTACTTGGCGGCCTGTACATTGAACCTGTTCATCCACGCTATAAAGTTGAACAGCTTGCTGGTGACATTATGAGAAATCATCCCTTTGTGAAAGCTGTTCCGTACTTGCAAGGATTGCTGAATGTTGCACCTTGGAAAAACGAAAACATAACATATGATGCCGTCGTGGTGACTACCGGTGAGTTTACACAGGAGCTACAGTATAACATGGAACATCATGCCTGCAAACACCCTGTTCCTGTGATTTACGCATGGCAAGAGGGATTTGGAATCGGAGGGCATTGTATGCGGGTCAGCAATCCTGATGCGCCAGGATGTATTGAATGCCTATACACCCGATCAGCCGGTTTTAAACCGCATCCAAAAACTAACTTTATCCAACAAGGTCAAACCATCAGCCAACATATTGGAGGATGCGGTGGAGTAATGACCCCGTATTCCTATCTTGATGCTTCCCAAACAGCTATTTTAGCAACAAGATCGACAATTAACGCTCTGAAAGGAGATTGTTCAAACGAACTTCGCAGCTGGAAGGGAAGTGCTGTAGAACTTGAGTCAAACGGTTATGCTGTTTCACCATGGTACACAAAATTAGCCCAAGGAGAGAATCACGATTCACGTAACTATATTGCCCAAAATTGCAAGGCCTGCGGTGCAAACGATTAGATTTGTAAAGACGGACAGCAGCCGGATCATTTTTGACAAAACTGTTGTTGCCACGTTCTTAACGTATAGACAAAACAGCCTTTCAAGGCCTGAAGCAGGCGGTTTGCTCTTAGGCAGGCACTTGAAAGATGGATCACATATCGCAGTTGATCATGTATCGGAGCCAATGCTTGATGACCAGGTAAAAAGTCAGTCAGCAAAATGAGGATAAAATTTCAAAAAGCTGGTGATGTGACTTTGGCGATTTTGATTTTGTCCAAAAAATCGTAAAAATGCTCTTTGACAACCCAAATCAGGTCAATCCAGCCTCCTATGGAGGGTGATGAGGGATTTTTCCCCTTATTTCGTCGTTTTTTGTACGCAGCTGCCCGTATTATATTGAGTGCTGTTGCCTTCATGGTCGCTGCGAAACGAACCGCTTTCATGCCTCGTACCTTGAGATGCTTGATTCCCGTACGTCGATCAAGTTGCGACATAGTGGCCTCGACTCCGGCCCGGAACCGATACTTGTTTTTGAATTCATCGGTTCGCTCGTTAGCTCTTCTTTGGGAAAGACGGGCGGTTTTTTCGTTATAGCGGAGATAAGCAAGATCTTTTTTGCCGGGTTTAACAGGGCAATGATTGGCTCTCGGGCAGCTCTTACATGTTTCTGACGAAAAGGCTATGCTGAACCTGTCTTTTTTCTTGGATTTCTTGACAGGCTGGCACCCTTCAGGACACGAGATGATAAAACCGTTTTCAGAAAGCTCAAAATCGGTCAGTGTGCAGAAGAGGTCCTTTTGTCGGTCCAGAGTAGGAGCGATGAGGTTGACACCCTTTTGTTTTGCCGCTTCGTGATTGTCGTCGCTTCCGTAGAGCGTATCAGCTGCTACTTCTTTCGGCTTTATGTCACGTTGTTCCGTAGCCTCAAGATACGGTAGCAGGGCATCGGTATCACTTTCATGGGCAGCCTGCACATCAACATGAGTGATCAGGGAGAGAGTTTCGGCATCTTCCTCTGTGCTGTATGTTTCCGCTACTTGCACCTGATATCCTTTGCCTTTATGCCCACTATATCCGGCGTCAGGATCAGAGGGATTCTGAAGAGAGTCGGAAGGGATATCCTTATTTGCCTTCAGAATGACACGCAGTTCATCAGTATTTTCGACTTGCTCTGTGATACATTGTTCTTTCAGAATGCGTGTCATGAGCTGATATGTTTGCATGGACGCAATGTCAGGGCACGAGCGGAACCTGTTGATAAGAAAGAAAAGATCATCGGCGACCATCTGAAGAGTTTTGGCGGATTCAGATGGTTTGACCATAGAGAAGGCACTTTCCTCTTCTTTCTTCAGGTAGCGATCTCGCAGATTCAGGTCAAGCTCATTGAATTCGTTTTTGTGCTGCCGTCTGAGATTTACCAGGAATTTTTTGATGGTGCCTGTGAAGATCCCGATACGACCGAGATGCTTCATATTGGAAAATATGTGAACGGAATATATACGTTGCAGAGAAGGATCAACATCGAATATTTTTATGAATTCATCGCCAACAGCCTGGAAGACATCGTCATACAGTCCGTATTTCGTCATGACAAAGCGCATGTTCCAAATACTTTTTGGACAGACATAGGCCGCTTTGTCTGAGTTATTTGTGATATCAAGAGCATAATGCCATTGCATGTTAAAAGCGAACTGTTCCGCTGTCTCTTCGTCTGTCAGATCATGCATATGCTGCAATAACATCGCTCCCATCATAGCAACGAGTTCATTAGTCGGGCGCCCCATGCTTGTACTGAAATGCAGTGCCAGGAGATCAACCGGAAGAATATGGCGAACATGATCCCGAAAAATCCCGGCCCATGATTCATCCAGCATTTTTCGACGCTTCGGCCCGAGGAAACCAAAGGGGTCGAACATGTTGATGGTTTTGTGATCTTTGATGTTTAACATAGCTCTCTTGCTTATCTTATCGTAATATTGACACAATAATATCATGCCGACTAATTTATGGCAAGAGAAAAATTAATTATATACAAGTAATTTCAGATAATTATATAGGGATACTTTTTACGAATCCATCAATGCTTGGTGACAAACAAAAAAGAAATTCATTTTTTCGGGGAGAAGGCCATGAAGGATTTGCCCATAAATACTGGCTTGCGTCTAATGGAACATGTGCTTATCTGGGAAGCTGGCATACACATCCTGCCCTGAATCCATTACCATCGAAAACAGATTTGTATGATTGGCTGAATGTTTTAAAAAATGACGTTTATGAAGGCAATCACTTGTATTTCGTGATAGTCGGCATAAAAAAGATACATTGCTGGGAAGGAAACAGGCATTCAAGAAAATTTGTAAAACTGGAGAAGTATACTGGCTTATGAAATTCATTGACGACTTAATTAGCTTTAGCAAATCAGTAACCTGGAAATACATCACATGGATAACCAAACCTATTAATCAGGTTATGAAAGCAGGCTTCTTTCTCTGCATACTTGGTTTCGGCGGAGCAGGATGGGCTGCCCTTGATGTTGAGCATAGTTCAGCAGATGGCACGCATACATCGGTTAGTTTGGAGGTCAGTCAGAGCAAGCCATTCTGGGAACCGTTAATGACTTGTGTCGGCCTAATTGGGCTTGCAATGGTAATTGGTGAATCGCTATACATTATCTGTCGCCGTCGAAAAGTACTCAATATTGCTATTGAACATATCGCCCTGAGAGAAAGGATATCCAGCCCTTTGATTAATTTTGTATCGAAAGAGAGTGGTGGTTCTGAATCACTGTCCATTGATTTAACAAAGTGCTATCGGAGTCTTGTCGTCAACGATCCTCAAGAAGCCCTGAATGTTACAGTAATAAACCTCAGAAATACTTTTATGGCAAAAAAAGATCAAACAGGAATAAAAGATATAACCGTCCATTATGGAGGAACGGCACCTGTAGGCCTGGGGTTTCTTGCTGGGTTTATACTCGGCAACACCAGCCATGTAATCACATGGGATTATAACCGGGACTCTGGAGAATGGTACAAGTTGGCCGGTTATAGCGATACCAACAAACCATTTATAGACTGGAGTAGCTATCAACCGGCAAAAGAAATCTGCATAATTATGGAAATAAGTCATCCTGTATCGACAGGAGATGTCAGAAAGAAAATTTCTGATTTATCGTATGTAAAAGTTTCTATGCCTGAAATAAAATATGACAATATGGCGAGCAAGGAAAAAATGGATGCGTTTCAGCTTGATTTCAGAGAGATGATGAAAAAGCTTAATGCAGATGGGGTTGAATTGGTCCACATATTCTGCGCTGCTCAAGCGGCATTTAATTTTTGCATGGGGCGACAGATCACAAAAAATCATCCTGCCTGTATAGTTTATGAATATCAGAATTCTCTAAAAGAAAAGTATCCTTGGGGTGTGTTGTTCAATACTAAGGATGAACAATCCCCTGCTATAATCCAAGGTGACAAAGCGACAATTGTATAGCAAACGTCCCCCCTACAAAACCGACCAAGGCTTAGGCATAGCGATCCGTCATGCCAGCTATGAATCCTTCCACTGTCCGATCGGGCATACATCATTTCCGGCCTGACAAATAAAATGCTTAGAGAACGTCAAGGGGAGGCCTTTGACCAACGCTTTGAATCCGTTACTATCTGCATCCATTTTTATGACAGAAGTTGAGGGGTAAGAAACTAACGGATTTTCCGGGTATCATTTTTTTTACTGACAAACTGAAGGGCTACCAGTAGAATAACGCGATATGAAACATAAACAATTGTGAGCTGGCTGGCGCTTTTATTACTTCAGTCGGTCTTGTCTCCGTCATTCGGGTAATCATAACCCGCTATCAATACCAAGATCATCGAGATCAGAATGAAAAAACCTGAAATCCCCATTGCCCGGGAAGGGCTTCCGTTTATCCTGTTCTGTGCCTTTGCTACCCTAATTTGTGCTGTTTTTGGGTACACTCTTGTTGCTCTTCTCGGCATTGTGGCGACATTTTTTGTGACATGGTTTTTTCGTGACCCCTTCCGCATCCTCCCTGCTGACAAGAATGCTATTATATGTCCGGCGGACGGTAAAGTGATTGCCGTAAAGGAAATGTTTGATGAGCGCTTTCTTCAGCAGGAGGTCATCAGGGTTTCTATTTTTATGAATGTCTTTAATGTGCATGTGAATAGGGTTCCTTTTGCCGGGACTGTTGAGCGCGTGCTGTTTAAACCGGGCAAGTTTTATTCCGCTGATAAACATCAGGCTGCCCTGCATAACGAATATTGCGCCATGATTGTCACAACTGCATCTCAGCAACGATATGCCGCTGTCCAGATTGCCGGACTCATCGCCCGTCGTATTGTCTGCTGGGCCGAGCCGGGCGACCAAATTGCAGGTGGGCAACGATACGGCCTGATCCGCTTCGGCTCTCGGGTTGATCTTTATCTCCCTAAAGGAACTGAGATGACTGTTCGTGTTGGGGGAAAAGTCCGTGCCGGAGAAACAGTACTGGGGCGGATGTAATCGGAATGATAGAATAATCGGCAACAGGAATGACCCGATCGCTCGACAGCGTTATGAATATCTGTTATCTGTTCGGAGGGAAGTAAATATGGGCATGGGGAGCTACTCACTTGATAATCGAGCCGCACGATCTGAGGCAGAAGGGTATTCTTCTCGTTCTCTTCGGGAAATTTTTTCGCAACGGAATATCAATCGGGCTATGAATCCGAACGGCGTCAAGCTGCGGGAATCCAGAGATTCTGAGGAACATCCCGAATCCGTAGCCATTATTTTAGGCCTGGATGTAACCGGCTCAATGGGCTCCATTCCCTATCATCTGGTCCAGGAAGGGCTTCCAAAAATTATGGGCAGGATCATCCAGAGCGGCACAAAGGATCCCCAGCTTATGTTTCTTGCGCTTGGTGATCATGAATATGATCAAAGCCCTTTACAGGTAGGCCAGTTTGAATCCAGCGATGAGCTGTTGGATAAATGGTTAACCAATGTCTATCTTGAAGGGGGGGGAGGGGGGAATACAGGTGAAAGCTACCTACTGGCTTGGTACTTTGCCGCTTTTCATACCTCGACTGACTGTTTTGAAAAGAGAAAGAAAAAGGGTTTTCTTTTCACCATCGGCGATGAGCCGACCCTGCCTGATATTCCGGCAAATGATCTCAGGATTATTATGGGGGACGGACAATATGCATCGTATCAGGCCGCTACCTTGCTTGACAAAGCCAGAGAATCCTACCATGTCTACCATCTTCATATTAAACAGACCTATGCCGGGAATATGCAGGAAACAATGGATGGTTGGAAACAGCTTCTGGGCGACCACTTGATTATTCTGGAAAATCATGAAGAGGTTTCCACGGTTATTCCAGAAATCATTGCTGATGTTATCCATGCTGATGTTACACATAGTGATATTGCACATGGAGGCTCAGCAACTAGCAGTACTTCTTCAATTCCGAAAACTGAGATTATTCTTTAAGAAGATTCCTCCATTTTATACTTCAATTTCCATTTTTCTCCTTCCTTGCAGCAAATAATAATTGCTTATGCAGGCTAAGGCTGTCATCGGAGCCGGGTTTGGCGATGAGGGAAAGGGGCTGTTTACCGACTACCTTTGCCGCAATGCCGAACGACCCTTGGTTATCCGTTTTTCTGGAGGGCAGCAGGCTGGACACACGGTTATCCGTCATGGCATCTGTGATGGTGTTCGTCACGTGTTTTCCAATTTCGGATCAGGAACCTTGCAGGGAGCTCCGAGTTATTTTGCAAAATTCTGCACAATTGATCCTGTAGGAATCGTTAACGAGCTTGAGGCCCTCCTTAAAAAAGGAGTGGAGCCATTGCTCTATATTGATGCGGAATGTCCGGTTACAACCCCTTATGATATCCGTTATAATCAGCAGCACCATCCCCACGGGAGCTGTGGCGTCGGTGTTGGCGCTACAATGAACAGGGAGGAACATTTTTACTCCCTGACCTTTGCCGATCTTTTTTATCCCTGGGTGTTAGAAACCCGCCTTGAACTGATCAAAGAATTTTATAAAGAGTATTCGGATGTCGCTTTGGAGGATTTCTTGCAATGCTGCTCTGTTATTACCCGATCACCTTGGATTCGAATGAGCAGAGGGGTACCTTCAGGCTTGTTTAGTGACTACATCTATGAGGGTTCCCAAGGTCTCCTACTTGATCAGCATTATGGGTTTTTCCCCCATGTCACTCGTTCTGATACCGGAACAAAAAATATCCTCTCTCTCTGCACAGGTCATGTACCGGAAATATATTTGATCACCAGGGCCTATCAGACAAGACACGGATTAGGTCCTCTGTCTTATGAAAATATCACCCATAATATCAAAAAAAATCCTTTAGAGACCAATGTCTGTAATCGTTTTCAGGGTGAATTGAGACGAAGCCTGCTTGATTTGTCTTTATTGGAATATGCAGTGCAGCGAGACAGCTTAATTGCCGCTGACTTTGACAAAAGCCTTGTGATTACCTGCCTGGACCATATCAGCGATGAATACCGATTTATCCTGCAAGGGCAAATCGTTTATTGTGATGACGAGGATGACTTTGTCAAAAGAATAGCTGAGCACCTGAGGGTCAGGAAGGTATACACGAGCGTTTCTGATGATTCCGTTCACATTAACAGACGGGTGCTGTAGTTTATACCTTTTATAGTTACAAATTGGGATCAAGATGGTAGCTGAGAGCTTTTATTTTGTAACTTCTGTCCTTTTTGATAAGAAAAAAGGTGATTGTTCCAGTGCTTGACGTGGTTTTATCTGGGCTGTATATCAGCTGCACATGAAATCGACCGGTCAGGGTAGCGGTAGTTCCTTTTCTTTGTATATCTGTGCCCAGGAGATCAACCCTGTAATCAATAGATTGAGTCGCATTAAAAAGTTGCTTATATTTTTTACGTATATTTTTGAAAGGCTTGCCGTTTTCCAAGGCGCCTTCTGTGAAAAAAAGAGCAAACTGCTTGATATCCCTGCTCATGTAGACTGCTGTATAGCTCTGAATAAATTTGCGGAGAGATTGCTGTATTGAAATGCCTGGCGTGGTTTGCTTGATATCTTGTGCGGATGTTTTTTTTATGCGATTTTTTCTTTCCTTTGGCATGACGACAATAGCCTTATGATAACGAGCCCCTGAAAAAACGGAGCTGGTTTCTTTCTGCTTTGGAGCCTGTTGTACGGCTACTGTTGAAATAGTGCCCTTTACTCTTTTTTTGACAGGTTTTTCTTGTTCAAGAACATCTGAAAAAAGATCACTCTTTTTTTCAACACCTACGATGGACTCGGCTTCCCCTTGATCAGGTTTTTGTGTGAAAGATTTTTTACTATCGTTGCTCTCGGATGGGACATGAGAAGAGGAAATGAGTGAGGAGGAATTTTCGACTTCAATATCGGTTTGCTCGTCGGAAGCAAGAGGTTGGCCTTGGGCCATGTTTTCAGGTGGTAGCGGGATAACATCATTCTGGATAGCTTGGCGCGATAACTGTTTTGATATTTTGCTTGCGGGGCGTGGGCGTTGTTGCTGTACTATGACTTGTGGTTGAACAGCGGGTGTGCTCAAGTCAGGTCTATAGGTCCCTGTTGCTTGACCCTTGACCATGGCAGGAGTTTTTTCTGCCAACTGCGTTGTAGGAGAGAGAGTGTGTGGAATCTTTCTGATATTATTCAGCATGGCACGTTTTTGATAGTGAATCGAAGTGCTGACGATAACAAGTACGACAGCCCCGATAACGAGTGAAAAGAGGTAGATATATTTCTTTTTTCGCTGCTGAGGTGGGGGAGTTTTTTTGCGATATCTCCACGCAGATGTTGAAGGGGCGGGATTTTTTTTATTTTCCTTATCAGTACTGTTTATAATGCGTTGGTAGGCTTTCGTAATTTCAATGAACTTCGCTGTATCGTTTTTATCAGAGGTGTCAGGGTGGTATTTGATACTGAGTTTTCGATAGGTCTGCTTTACCTCTGCAATATTGGCTCCTGCCCAAAGGCCGAGAATTTTATGATCATCACTGATAGTTTTCTGGGGAGCAAAAATATTTTGAATATGATTGAGTTCACCGGTAAGGTGGGCAAGAGATATGTGGTATCTCTGGCAAAGGGCATTAATTTTTTCCAACTCTTGTTGGTTATTCTTCGCTATTTTTCTTTGCAGCTCTGAACAGGCTGAAGTGATGGCTTCATCTTCTGTAATAAAAAAGATGAGTTCCTCGGTGGAAGGACGCGAGGCGATTTTTTGGATAAGAAGCTGTTCTTCAATCTGCATTATTGGAGCGTAGGAGGAGGTGCATTCTGTAGAGAGAGATTGGTAACCCAAAGCTCGCCGCTGATGAGGCTATCGATTTTTTTACTGGGAAGGCGACGAATGCGTATTTCAACTCCTTGATGGCAATCATCAGGAAGCGTAAAGTTCTGTGAAAATGGAGTCCAATCTTGATTTGGCTCAACCATTTCTGTTGCAGATTGCAGAGAACAATCTCGTCCCACTATCTCCAGAAAGGTACGCTGATCAGTTGTCATCCCCTTGCTCCGCAGTTCGCCTGTGAGCGTAACGTGTTGTCCTGCTGAGAGTGGAACAAATTGCTTTACATGACGAAAATGAATATTTGTTTCTCCATTGAACCGAAGGTGCAGGGCTGTTTTTTGATCGCTCTGATTTTGCATCTCAATTTCAAACCCTTCGGTTTGCCAAATGCGCCAACCAAAGCCTCCTTTGACTGGAGGAATGGAAAAATTACCGTTATAGAGGAGATTATCCGCCGGGTAATATTCTTTCCAAAGTAAAGCCGCTTCGTTAATCTTTTGATCATTGATCAAAAGATTAATGTATCGAAGCACCTCTTCGCTTGCAATCTGCGTATGATCCGTTGCAGCCCAAAGAAACTCAGCTCTCTCTCTATTTTTTATGCGTAGGGCATGAAGAAAAAGAGAAACGCAGTTTTTCCCCCCCATTTTTTTCAAAAGCTCAGCCGGTTCTGGCCAGAGAGAGAAGGCAAAGTCGAGCACTTTCTTTCTCGTTTGTTCGCTAAGATTTTTTTGCTGCAAAAGCCAGGAAAGATCAGCTTTGAGAATATCCTCTCTTTCCAGAAGGAAGGCCAGCATTGCTTTTTTCCAACGCCAGCGAATTACGTCCTGCATCAAGTGATCAAGATATTCAAGTATTTCAAGAGAGCGAGCGGTATTTCCGCTGTTGTTTTCCAACTCAGCTAAGGTCAGCCAAGCTGGTATGTAGACCGGGTTGACTCGTAAGGCTTTCTGTAGATATTTTTTGGCATTATCATGATTACCTTCGAGGATCTTCTCTTTCCCATATTTAACCAAAAGGCGTGGTTCGCTTTGGAGCTCTCTGATCGTTTTGCTTGTGACAATATTGCTGTACGATGTTTGGGCAATAACGGCAACACGCAGCTGATAGAGCGTCAGTGTAATTAATCCAAAGAAGAGAAGGGCTCGCAACAGGTTGTAGGTTCGCATAAATAAAAAATTATCCTCTGCCTCTTTGCGTCAGGTACTCATCCCTCATTCCGAGAATCGCCATAGTTATAATCGTAATGGTATGCATAATAACTGTACTTACTATATGCCCCGTACCCCTTTTGCTGTCCTGTCTTGTTAATAATAGTACCAAGGATTTTGCCGTTGACATTTAAGACAGAGCGTCGGAAATGTTTCACACCCTCACGGGGAGTTTCCCCTTCAACAGTAATCAGGATGAGACCGTCCACCATATTAGCAAGCACCAAGATTTCGGCAAAGCCCTGAAAGGGAGGAGCATCAATAATAACGTGACTGTAATGTTCGTTGACAGTTTTTAATAATTCACGCATCCTGTTTGAGGCAACCAGCTCAGCGGGGTTAGGGGGAAGTGGTCCACTGGATATATAGTCTAGGCCCTTATAATCAGTTTTTTGAATAACCTCTTTGAGCGTGCTCATTCCACTGAGAACATTGGAAAGTCCCTCACCTTTTCGATCCGCATCAAAAACACGATGAAGGCTGGGTTTTCTCAGATCCACATCAATAATTAGGCAATTATCTCCGCTGGACAGATAGGAAAGGGCAGTATTGGTGGATAGAGAGCTTTTACCGGCGCCTGGAAGTATACTGGTTACAAGGATAGTTTTAGGTGGGTGCTCAGCCGCCGAGAGATCAATTGAGGTAATTGCTGTGCGAACTGATTCGGCAACAGGTGATCGTGGATCAGTATATGATTTCAACGCCATATCCTTACGCTTATTGACGCATTCCTTGTCAAAAGGAATGAGGCCGAGTACAGGCATATGGAATCTTTCAATCATTTCTTCAGGGTTTTTAATAGTGTCATCAAGATATTCAAGGAGAAAGGCCAAGCCTGTACTGATGCACAACCCCAGCAATAACCCTAAAAGTAAATTACGGGCTACTTTGGGGCTGGAAGGATACAGAGGAACTCTGGAACGGTCTACAATATTAATATTTGTTACAGAGGAGCCTACTGTTGCCTCAATTTCTTTCGCTCGCTGCAATAGGGTTTCGTAAATGGTTTTATTGCTTTCAGTTTCTCGAAGAAGTATTTTATACTGAGTGGCCCTGTCATTGAGTTCAATAGCCCTTTGTTTTTGCTCCTCTGCTTTAATTTGCAAGTACTCTTGTTTTTTTCGCGCAGCTTCGTAATCGTTTTTTATTGATTCAATAATAAAAAGCTTTTCTTCCCGTAGCCGCCCCTTAATGTCGTTAATTTTAGCTTGGAGCTGCTGCATCTTAGGGTAAGCAGGTTTGAAAGTTGTGGAAAGATCCTCGTATTCTCCAGCTAAGAGTGAATAGTCGGCCTTAAGATTTTTAATGAGATCGTCTTGCAGGATTTGGGGGAGGTTTTGGTTCGCCTTACTAATAGCTTGCTGATAGAGAGATTCTTTGCTGATGCGTTCTGCACGGGCTTTAGCCAAGGCATCATTCAGCTCTTCCAGTTGTCGCATAATCAGATTAAGCTTCGGGTCCATGGAAACCAATCCGGCTTGACGAGAAAAATTATTGAGTTCTTTTTCAGACTGTTCCAGCTTTATCTGGGCTGCCAGTATCCCTTTTTCAAGGAACTGGGCAGAGTTTTGCGATGATTCGATATTTGTGTCCATGAGCATCAGGACAAACTCTTCCATAGCGGTATTCACCACAGCGGCGGAGAGTTGCGGATCCGGTGATTCAAAACTGAGTTCGATGAGTTCGCTGTTGCGCACCGGGGATATTTTTAGGTCATCCTGAAGTTTTTCAACTGCATCGTCGGTGAGCAAACGCTTTTTTTCTTCTTCATTCAAATGTTCATCCGCTTCCGAGCTGAAGCGAATGAAATTACCTATTGAAGAGAGGGCAGACTGAATGAGAGATGCAAACGAGGCATCCTTATTTTGTCCACTCTTCATGTCTTCATTAAAAATCGGATTGTTTAAGAGGTCAAGTTTGTCGATGAGACGTAGAGACAACCGCTCGCTTTCCAAAAGATTGACTTGCGTCTGCTGGAACTCCATGGATTTAAGTACGTTTGTCTGGGTGTCTTCAAAACTGGTTACCTGTCCCTGCGAGGCTGACGCCTTCAGAGTTCCTTTTCCTTCAAACAGGGGGGTACTTGTCAAGGTAAATAGAGTTATAGCTGAGAAAATAAATAGAAATATCAGAAGTATAAACCATTTACGACGAATAAGGACATCAAGGTAATCTCGTAAATGAATTTCTTCATTTTGGATTGGAGCGATTGTTTCCTGGTAGTCGACTGAGGGAAGATTTTGCTGTCCCCTGGGAGGGCCGACAATTATTTGGCGTTCTGAGTTGTTTGACTGTGGCTGGTTCATAACAGTTGTTCAATCGTTTCTGATAAGGAATGGAAATATTTCTTGAATTTACTTAACTTAAGTAAAGAAAGAGCTCAATATATTCTATAATAATTGCTTCAGCTTTGAATAGGATACCGCTTTTGCAGTTTTTAGACCAAGAATTTTATTCAATTGGTGCTTGGTCGTTGTTATTATTTATTGATGTTACGCTGCTGAAACGCAGAAAAGACAGGTTTCACATTTTGGCTGTCTCCTAACGTGCTGATTTTCTATTTTTGAGATATGTATCATTAATTATTTATTGGTGGCAACATGTGAGGAAAATTGGCTTCCATGCTCAAGTAAAATAAACAATGTGGTAAAATATAGCAAATTGGCAGGCAGACGCCACCCGAAATCAACTGTACCATGAATGATGAAGCCGATAATTGCGGGGCTAGAGACCAGAGAGATAACAGCCGGTGAAGGAAGCTTATAGAGCTTCTTTTTTGTAAAGGGCCAAGTCTTTCTTATTTGCAAAAAGAGAACTACGCTAAGAGTACAAAAAAAGAAGAATGCAAGAGGCAGGCCCAGTTCAATGGCAAATTCCAGATAGTCGTTATGTGCTCTGTCAAAGATAATGTTTTCTGGAAACTGTTTAAGGTAGACAGAAGAAAGTAAAATATAGGAACCGATTCCTGTACCGACCAGCAGATGATCACGAAGCATGGGGAGGCTGGATAACCAAATGTTGAAACGACTTTGCCCAGATTGCTGAATAAGCATGAAACGGTCAACTACGGAAGTAAAGCCGACTATAGAACCGTAGGATATTGTTAACAGGACAAAGAGGCCCGAGAGAAAAAATTTGCTCTTGGGGCTAACAGGAAGGGCTATAAGAAGTATTGACAGTATAGAAAGCATTGAAATAACGCCTCCTCTGGATTGAGAAAACAGGATTGCCAATATAATGATAAAAGCGAAAAAAAGAAACAGGAACCCCTGGAGGCGGCGGTTGACTCTATAGTCAGTGTCGGATCGTTTTTTTTTTTGCCTTCTTTTAGAGTTGTTTTTTTTCAGAGGAGTGGCTTTTCCCTGAGAAATCCTTTTAAAGCGGAGAAGTGCTGCTCCGACAGCAAGAGGCCAAATCATGTTCAGAAGAGCGGCATATTGATTTTTATAAATGATTGTACCACGAGCCATTCCTTTGAATTGCCTGATATCGTTTAACCAAAGTACACCGAGGTGTGAATTTGTCGCTTGCAATAAACCGTACACTGCTTCCAGTATACCAACGCCGATACAGGTGAGGAGGAGTTTTTCAAGAAAGGACCGGTCAGCTTTAAGTAAAAATTTGAGGCTGAGTGTATAGAGGTACAACGCAATAAGGAAGAATGCAGTTAGTATTCCTGAATTGGTGTTGTAACCCAGTGGAGCATACTGAATATCTGTACCCGCTAGTTGATTTGTGGTCTGCAGAAAAGAGGCTCGGGCTGGTGAGAGTAACCTGAGCCAGCTCATTGGGATAGGGATTATGGAAAGTATTATCAAGAATATAAATGATAAAAATAGAACATGGCCGACGGGAAACAGCCGACGATTTGAGAAATTCCTACTGTTAAGGAGTAACCACCCTCCTAAAATAAGGGTGATGAACGAGGTGTATACTCCTGTAACAATAGGATGGACTGCTCCAAAAAGAAACGGGATTGTCCCCAGCAGAAAAAGTACACTGTACTGAGCAGCTTTTTGAAATTTGAGTTCGTTGTTCACTTTCGCCTGTCAACAGATGGATTGCGGTAATTAATACCGGTTCCCATGAAACCGAGGTCAAATCCTAGTCCTGTTGACAAAAGTCCAGAAGTACTTGATTCCGCATAGACAACATCTTGATCTTGGAGCTTGATACTATTGCCGATCCCTTCTTGTAAATCGCTGAAGCTCAGGCTGATAATCTTACGTTTTCCATCTCCGGTGTAGCGAATCAGCTTGATTTTATCGTTATTTGCATAGGCTGTGAGCCCTCCTGCCAGAACAATCGCCTCAGTGATAGTCAATTCTCCTTTCAGGGGATAGGTGCCCGGATTCCTTACTGCACCATCTACAAAGCATTTCCCGGCTTCTGGAACAAAGATGGCATCACCGCCTGCGATGGCAATGTTATAATTCATATCACCACGCTTGATAAGCGCATCTAGATCGATAATATAATTTTTAACAGCCCCTGTTTTGCGATCCTTTCGAGACAGATAGGCTATTGCTGCTGAATCATCAGTGACTCCTTGGGCAACAGCAATAATATCGAGTAAACGACGCCCTGGAATATAATCGTAGTTGCCCGGCGTAGTGAAAGCTCCTCCCAAGGTTATTTGATCGCTGATTTTTTCTTTTACAAAAACAGAAACATGAGGGTCCTGTAGGTATTTCTCTTTGAGAAGCTGCTCGATTTTTTCTTCCGCTTCTGCTGCTGTGAAGTCAAGTACCTCTACCTGATCAAGGATAGGGAGGCTTATGTAGCCTCTTGAGCTGACGCGAGTTTCTGTGTTCAGTTCTTCAGATTCCAGAACATTGACTGTAATAAGATCACCCGGCCCTAGTTTGGATTCTGCGTCTTCTGGAGGAGCTGTGAGTACCGAATCGAACATGTTCTGCTCAACAGTCCTGCTGGCCAATTGATCATTTTGCGAGGTAAATTCTTCGATTTCAATATTACTCTCAAATTGCTCCTTGGCACATCCGCAGAGTATTGTAAGAGTAACCAAGAGAAGCAGGATTTTTTTCGGAGGGACCATTTTAAATGAATTCAGGTAAAGGATGAAGATGAAGCGCTGTTTAACGCTTGATGTGTTCGTGAAAAGTCAAAAAATAACAAGTCGTTAACGGTAACTTAATGGATTATGAAACCAAGTTTTGAAAAGTTGGTCTTTGACAAGATCATCAATGCTTTGGTTAGTAAACGTGATGATTTAAATTAGAAATGAACGGAATAATTTTCAGAAGGTTATCAGAATGATAGCCTTCTGAATAAAAAAACCTAGCAGGTTAAAGGTTTGGGCTTGCAGGAGTATCATCATCGTCATTAGCACTATCGATATACTGCGTAAGCCCCCAAGCGGTGACAAGGGCGA
Organism: Candidatus Electrothrix laxa; assembly: GCA_942492895.1. Lineage (GTDB taxonomy): Bacteria > Desulfobacterota > Desulfobulbia > Desulfobulbales > Desulfobulbaceae > Electrothrix > Electrothrix laxa. The sequence goes on along the minus strand of OW818652.1, from coordinate 916,233 downwards.
CGGATGATCCAGCGATGATTTCGGGTGTGCCTATACCGGAAAAAAAGCCTTGACGGCTTTCAATATTATCTCTGGTATCTCTGGTATCTCTGGTATTTCCGACTCCTGCCTGAGCAAGTAGAATATAATTATTGCTGTCAATAGTTTTGGCTCCTTCGACTGTATCAAAAACTAAACGACCTTCGTATATACCAATTTTAGTATTTCCTTCAGGGGTTACTTGCATATAGCCGCGAACCGGGGAGGTAGAACTTGCATTGTAAATAACATCTGCACTGGTATACTGCCTATCAGCAGTGTAAAATCCTATTTTACCTATTGCACCGCTAAGGATAAAATCAAGCTGTCCTTTCTTAAGAAGCAGATTGAATTGTTTCTGGTCACCTTTGACTGCCAGCTCTGTTCCTGTTTTGCCGACTATTGAAATTCCGGTTGATTTAATCATGCAATTTTCATTGCAAACCAACAAAGATTTTTCGTCAATAGGACTTTGTCCCTTAATAGTATTGGATAAGTTGCCATCCTTGTAAACAGAAATGTTGCCTTCCGCAAGTATGCCAGCTGTTGCTTGTGTGTTTGTAATGCTGGCTGTTAATAATGCCGCCATGATACAGGCGCTGAATGTTTTCTTTTTCATAGATGACCCCTCTTTTATTGAAATGCAGGCTGACAATTTATTATAATATAAAATATACCGTGCTTGAAATTTATATACAAGAAAAAAAAGATATTTTGTTTTCAGATACATAGGCTCTCTTGAAGTCTGGTGCGAATGAAGAATTGAAAACAGGTTTCATTACATGATTGTTATGTCACGGCAAACGCGTGACTTTTGCTATAAATTCGGCATATTATTACTGGCCCGTTGTCTCCCCGAGGTGTAGCTGTTTATTTGTGTAATGAAAATTGAAAAAAATATCGAAAAAGTGATTAACCCTACGTCGCCTAACCTGATGACAAAAAAGACTGTTTCGTAACTAGCTGATTTGTTATGGACAAGTCATGCGTTTGCCGTGGTTGTTATGTTGAAAAAATCTTTAAGAATAATTTATTAGTCCAGGCCCGTGACATGCTTTTCCAGCCAGTGGATTAATCGGTTAATTTTACGACAGAAAAAAATGGACATTTGAAATTTTTCTTGTACCAATGTGATAAATAACGATTTGTCATTGGTAGCCAAGGAAGATGGAAGATGTTGAGTACAGCGAAAAGTGCATGGTGTACGGTCCCGGTCTTTAACAACGGTCGGAAGATAAGCAGGGAACTGCAATATATTCTATGGGAACATGCGTCACAGCACCCAGAATGTACAAGTTCAGCCATTTTGCAAAACATCAAGGCTGAATACGGAAATTTTAACATAACCACCCGTCATGTCAACCGACTTAGGCAGGAATGGGGGGTAAGCAGAAAGAAAGGACGCCCTTGTGGTCGGCGACTGCTGAATGCTCCCGGCGGGGAACTCGTCAAGCTGACACCCAACCTTCCTTTTGTCGGGGTGTGCATACTGGACGCTTTCGTGGAGCAGAACGGAATAATTGAGCAGGTTGCCACTGCAATTCAAATAAAAATAGCTTGTTACAAAAAGGAGAACCCTGAAGAAACTTTTCCGTTATTATACCATAAAAAACAAACAATTATAACGCGTTTCAAGGCTCTTTTTTACGCAGCCTTTTTTGGTATCGGTAAGCTGACTGAATATGATGTCAAGGAGCATGGGCTTGAAGCGTTAATCGGTCGTGGATATCAAAATAATACCCTCCGGCAATTTCTCGGAGAACTCGAACGTATTGATGCGGCTGACATTTTGATATCCTTGCTTACTTCCTCGAATCAAGGACAGCTAGGCTATATCGACGGCCACATGATCCCCTTTTGGACCGGTGCGAAAATGCACAAGGGAAAGATAACCATGCTGGGACGCATTATGCCGGGCTCCAACGCGATAGTGGCCCACAATGAACAAGGGCAGGCAATATTTATGGATTATTATCCACCTGATATTCGCATACCCGCTATGATACTGGAATACTGCGAAAAGATAGTGAACGCAACGGGTATCCGCAGTTTCGTTATTGACAGAGAGATCAATTCCGTAAAGATAGCGAGAGAATTCAAGAACAGGGACTGGGGCTTACTATCCATGTTGGACAGCAACGAATACAAAGCCCTTTCGGACTGGGACACGGAGTGTATATGTGAGTATGAATCAGGAGATCGTTTATATACAGGGAGATGGGCTACTCCGCGAGAGGATGATCCCAGGATATTTGTAATTTTGGAGGCCGATGAACGTTTATTGGTCTACTGGGGAACCCCCAAGCTTCAGGAGTCCCTGCCACCGGTTGAATGGCCCGAAGTTTATTCCAGACGCACTGAGATTCAGGAGAATAGCTTTAAAAGAATGATTAATAACGGTGCTTTGAATGTAAATTTCGGAATAAAGAAGATCGTTGGACCGGACCGTCATAAGGAAAGGAAGGTAAAAGTACTTAAAGATAGGGCAGTAAAAGTCGGACAAAAAATAGAAAACAAGAAAAATGAGCTCGCTAAACAGAAAGAAAAAGTAGCTGAATCAAAGCAGAAAAAACATAAAAAGCGACTCGAACAAAGAAAGAACAAGCGACATGATATAGAAAATGATTTAAGACAGATAGAGGAAAAAGAACGTAAGATCAAGGAAGGTATAGAATCTCTTGGCCCTGTTAAAGAACGATCAGATCGAGATTTTCGAAAGCAGAAGATCATGACCTTCAGGACTCTCCTAATGGAGAATCTTTTAATGGCTTTTATTCGTCTTTTCAATGACAAACTGGATCAAAAAATAGGCACTGACACACTCATGTCAATTTTTTTCAGGCGAAGTGGGAGTTGCATGGAAACTGCATCGGAAATCACCTACGAACTGAATACAATTGGCTTGTCATCTCATTATAAAAAAGTGCTGGGTGATATAACATCTGAATTAACAGCTATGGGGATACAACGTCACGGCAAGCTGATTAGCGTGAGGCTGAGAGAAGCCCCAACCTAAGTGCTGTTGCGTCATTGTGCCCTATGTCCATTTTACAGAAAGGCTGTCAGGGGCCTGTAGTCGATGATTAAAACCTGAAAGATTTACACTGATTAATATTTCAGAGCGAATTCAGGGGAGCTTCTGAGGAAATGGTTGGATTCTACTTGCTTCCAACGACGCAGTAGGTACAATAGACTGATTCTATCAGAAAGGTAGCGGGGATTATGTTTGTTCATCATAGTTAAGGGTTGAATATTCATCCTTTTTTAGGAGAGTCTATGGACGTTGAAAAATTGTTTGGTAAACTGTTGCATGAGGTCACGGGTTCCGGCGGGAATCAGTTTAAAAAGAAGCATAAAAAATATAAGAAAAAGCATAAGTACAAAGGAGGAGGTGGAGACTACCGGGAAAGCACATCTATGCATCATGTCTCAAAAAAGAGTTCATTGCTTGATAATTTGACCGGTAATCTGAAATCCGGCAAAGGTCTGCTCACGGCCATTGGTCTAGGGGTCGGGGCCTATGAAATATATCGGAGCAAACAGGCTCAACAGGGACAGGCAGTTGCGGGGGAAGGAACTCAATATGGTTCGCAGGCAACGCCGGTACAGCCTACTTCTTCATATCCTCCTCCTCCCCCGTCAACCGGGATGCAGCAGGAACAGGTCATGAACTCAGCTGATTCGGTACCAGTCATTCCACTAGAGACAGCCTCTGGCGAGCCATTGAAAATAGTGCTTAATGAGCAGGAAGTTGCTCGCCGCTTGATTCAGGTAATGGTCGGGGCGGCTCATGCAGATGGCATGCTTGACAGTGAGGAAGAAAAAGTGATTCTTGATCGTCTGCGGGATGTGGAGCTTGCTCAGGAGGAAAAAATGTTTCTCTTAGAAGAGTTACATCATCCTCGTACCGTTGCTGACCTGACTCAAGGAATTGAAGATGTTCGATTGGGACAGACCATGTACGCCGTTGCTGTCTCGGCAGTGGTCATTGATACAGAGAGTGAGCGGAAATGGTTTGACGAATTGGGCAGGTCTCTAGGGATTAGCCCGGAAGTTTGTAGTTTTATAGAAGATAATCAGTGAGCTGATTGAAAGGTCGGACGATATCAAAAGGATGATTACATCCCTAAAGGGAGAAATATAGGTCATGTGCGGCATTGCTTTTTCTTATAGCGAAGGCTTGACCGGTGAAGAGCATCGGGTCAAACTGGACCGTGCTTTAAGTGCCATGCAGCATCGCGGTCCTGACGACGAAGGTGTCTGGCAGGCGAGGGCAGTCAGTATCGGCCATCGCCGCCTCTCAATCATTGACCAAGCTGGCAGTCTTCAGCCCATGCAGAGCCCTGACGGGCGTTTTGTGCTCAGCTATAACGGAGAAGTATATAATTATAAAGAGTTGAGATCGCTGCTGGAGGGGAGATGGGAATTTCAAACCAAAGGTGATACTGAGGTCCTGCTCGCTGGCCTGATCACTCAGGGAACCTCTTTTATCGACAGAATGGAGGGGATGTGGGCTTTTGCCCTTTGGGATAATCAGGAAAAAAAACTCCTTCTCTGTCGGGATCGGATGGGGAAAAAACCGCTTTATTACCAAGCAGCGGGTTCTTTTTTGCTTTGCGCTTCGGAGCTTCCGGCTCTGAGCAGGCTAGCAGCCGGAGCATGGGAGGAGGATCTGGATTCTACGGCTGATTTTCTCCGGCATGGCTACTACCTCCCGGGAACAACAGCATATCAGGGGGTGCATGAAGTCCTTCCTGGTCATCTTCTTCATTGGTCCCCCGGCGCATCCTGCCGAGAAGAGCCGTACTGGTCTTTACAGATACGCCCTTTTGTCGGAAGCCGGGACGATGCTGCTGCAAAATTACGAACTACCTTTATACGGGCCGTTGAGCGCCGTATGGTTGCCGATGTCGAGGTCGGAGCCTTTCTCTCTGGAGGAGTAGATTCTTCTCTCGTGGTTTCGATCATGGCAGCTAAGCTGGGCGTGCATCCAAAAACCTTCACTATCGGTTTTAACGAACGCTCCTATGACGAGCGAAAATTTGCCGAGCAGATTGCTCTTCAACAGAACACAGATCATTATGTCAAAGTGTTGGATTCCTGGGATCGGGAATACCTGACCGGGTTGATCCTAAATAATATCGGCCAGCCTTTTTCCGACTCATCGCTCCTGCCCACTGCAATGGTGTCACAGCTTGCTGCATCAAAGGTCAAGGTGGCTCTGTCCGGCGACGGCGGCGACGAGCTGTTCAGTGGCTACCAACGGTACCAAGCCAGGTCCATTCTTCGTTGGTATACCCGGCTGCCTAAGCCGCTTCGCCGTGGTGCAGAAAAGATTATTCGGACAATCCCGGAGCCGATGGCTCATCATAGCCATTCGTTCATAAAAAAAGCGCATCTTTTTCAGGATATCCTTAATCGGATTGAGGAGGAAACTCCTTATTTCGCTCCGGTCCTTTATGCCCGTAACGATTATAATGCGTTGTTTCCCGAACTGCGGGGAAGGGGGCATAAACTGCCCAATATCCCTGATGAATGTAATCTTGATGATATCCAGCGGATGATGTTTGCCGATGCTCTGATTTATTTGCCTCAGGATATCTTGGTGAAGGTTGATCGCGCATCCATGGAAAATTCATTGGAGAGCAGAGCTCCGTTTCTTGATCGTGATGTTGTGGAGCTTGCCTTTTCTCTACCTCGAAGCTGGCATCGATCTGGGACTACTGGAAAAAAGATGTTGCGAAGATCATTTTCTGATATCTTACCGGATAATATATGGAACAGGTGGAAGCAGGGCTTTGGAGTGCCCATCCACGATTGGTTCAGAAGGGAGCTGGGAAAGGAGTTAGAGCAACTACTTGGACAGGAGCATACCCCGTTGAATGTTCCGCCTATCCTCAAGCTTTTGCAGCAGCACAGGCAAGGCCATCGTGATCATGGTTATCGACTGTGGTGCTTGTACATTTATTTGTTGTGGAAAAATAAAAGGACAGATGCTGCTAGTGAAAAGAACTGAATCAGCCTTCTTGTTCACCTCTGAAATTCAATTTATGATATTGATTCAGTAAGGTGCTGTTAAGTCTATGCTGAAAGAATACAGTAGATTACTGGCCCGTATCCACATGATTGTGGATATTTTTTGGGTAATCTTTGCTTTTGTAGCGGCTTATCATACGAAAAAAAGCTTTGTTTTTTTTGCAGGAAAAGGCCTTTCAACGGAGCCGAATTACTATCTCGTCCTTTTGATTGCTATCATTGCAGCTCTCTTTTTATTCTCTGTAACCGGGTGCTATCGACCGTATCGAACTCAAACCCTCCTACAGATATACATGAGAGTCATCAAGGCGGTTGTCGGGATACTTTTCGGTACAATCATTTTGCTTTATCTGCTGCATGAGCATAATGTTAGCAGAATGCTGCTTGCGCTCTTTACTTCCTATTTGATTTTTTTTCTTTTACTGAGTAAAGGAAGTATTTTTTGTATTCTTCGATATTACCGATCCCGGAGTTATAATACGCGTAATCTTGTCATTATCGGGACCGGTCGACGGGCAGAAAGGATTGTTGAAGCAATCCATAATCACAAGCGGGCAGGGTACCGAATTCTCGGTTGCTTGACGACGGGGAACGATAAAAAAGAAGAAGGGGAAAGTCACCTTTTTGGTAAGATTAAAATTCTCGGTTCGGTCACTACCTTGCCGATCATATTGACTGAGGATATTGTTGATGAAATTATTTTTGCCGCCGATATCGGAAAAATTGATTATATTGAAAGGCTTATTCGGTTTGCGGAACATCTAGGAGTGAATGTTCATATTATTCCTGATTTTCAGCTGGAAAGGATTATGTACCAACCTGAAATAGCCTCTATCTCTATACAAGATTTTTTTGGCTATCCGGCTCTATCCTTGTCAACAACCCCACAGCGAAAAAATGCATTGATTATTAAGGATATTATGGATTATTCCTTTGCAGGGATAGGTATTATTGCTCTTTCTCCTATATTTATAATTATTATTCTCCTGATAAAAGCCACTTCTGAAGGACCTGCTTTTTTTATTCAAGAACGTTGCGGGTTGTACGGTCGCATTTTCCCTTTGATTAAGTTTCGCACTATGGTCAACGATGCGGAAAAAATGAAAAAGGATTTACAGAAAGATAACGAGGCTGACGGTCCGGTTTTTAAAATCACCGATGACCCTCGCATAACTCCTTTAGGGAAATTTCTTCGTAAAACTAGCTTGGATGAGTTGCCACAACTACTCAATATTCTTATGGGGCATATGAGCTTAGTCGGCCCTCGCCCCCCCCTGCCTGATGAGGTGAAAAAATATGAGACATGGCAACGTCGGAGGCTGTCAATGAAGCCGGGATTGACTTGTACTTGGCAAGTCAATGGACGCAACAATATAAATTTTGAGAGCTGGATGCGATTGGATTTAGAATATATCGACCAATGGTCCTTAATGCTGGATAGTAAGATCCTTCTGAAGACTATCAAAGAAGTTATCAGCTTTCATGGGCGATAAGTTGTTTTGATATTAGACCTGTTCCTTTTTGAACATCAGGTAACATTCCGATCAATGCTCTTTCAGATGAATGCCTTTGTTTGCCTCCCCCTTCCCCCATTTTTCACCGTATCATATCATATTAGGATAAAGGGTTCTGGAGCTGTCCGTTTTCATATTTTTCAAGCTGATCTACTAGTCTAGCCTTTTGCGATGTAATGGCTCGTAAAGGTTAAGAAATTTTATATATGACTTATGAAAGAAAACTTATTGCTCTTGGCAATCGCAGCAGCGGTTGCTGTCAGCCTCAACCTGCTTGTTTTAAAATTGTTCAAGCAAAAAAGTGTATATCGATCCGAGCACAGCCTGGTCGGGATCATATGCCTCATGCTTGTCTTCAGTACCCTGCTTCTGGCAGAGGAAGGGCTGAAAGAAGCCTCTTTTATCGGCACGTTTCTCCTTTGCTTAATCCCCTGCTATCTGGGCACGGTCTTTCCTGATCTGGACATCAAGTATTTGGGAATCGGAGCCCATAGAAACGCTTTCTTCCATAGCGGCACTCTTTTCTTTGCGCTCTTTTTTCTCGCAAGAAGGCTCGACATTTTTATCCTCACAATATTCATTGCTGGGTTCGGCATCGGGGTGGGATCACATCTGCTCTGGGACCTCTTTGATCGTGCCAACATCCGTGGGATTTCCAGCAGAGAATTAAGTCGACTTTGGTTGGGTGTCAACGGGTTACTCTGCTTATTCCTTGCCTGGATACCCCTACTTGTTCTTATTGAAGGGTCTGCGAGCCGTTAAGATTTATTTTTAAATAAAGTAGTTGCATCAACCATTAAACCGCCTCCCAGTAGGTTTTCCAGAGAATATACCCGCCCCAGGCAACGGCAAGCAGCATGATTACACTCCCGATCCCATGGGACAGGCGGGCAATTGGCTGGTCATAACGGAGTAACCCAGTTTCTGTGAGCAGAAACTCCCAGTCATGGAATCCGTAGGGTGAGGAGTGGCCGGTATTACCGCCCAGTAGGGGAAGAACACCGGCCCTGGCATCCCCGATATAGGGTGCAATATCGAGAAAATTTTCTCCGAACCACCAGAGGCCCACTGAGGCGGCAAAGGTATCTCGTGTTTGCAAGAGGAACACAGTCGTGCAAACCAGCGGCATAAGGAGTTGCCCGAGGGTGCCACCCAACGAGGTGAGAAATGAGCCAAAAGGGCGAAAGAAAACATGACCGGCCTCGTGAAAAGGTGTGTTGACGAGATGCAGAAAACTCTCCCCGGCACCATTGGAGGCAATGGAAACAAAAATGAGCTTCCAGCCCCATGTCACCAGAACGGCGAGGATGATGATTCTGCCTATGAGACCGGCAAAGCTCATATCCAGGGGCACATAGAAGAAGAGGTTTTTCAGCTTCGATTTCATTATGATTCTTATCTGTTTAATTCACAGAAGGCTCTGAGTGCATTACACAATCAGGCAATTTACGCTTATTTGCATCCCAAAACTGTCCGCTCAAAACCGCCCCAAAACCTCATACAAAGTATCCCGCTCCACAGGCTTCCGCCCCGCTTCCTTAATTAGCCGAATCAACGTCTTGTGCCCAAGGGCCTGCTCACTCTCCCCGCCCGCCATTCGGGTAATGATCTCCTCCTTGACCGTCCCATCCATATCATCAGCCCCAAAGGAAAGAGCCACCTGAGCCAGCTTTGGCCCGATCATGACCCAGTACGCCTTAATATGCGGGAAATTATCCAGCATCAAGCGGGCCACCGCGATATTTTTTAGATCATCCATACCCGTGGTCCGGGAGTGCTCGGTCATGGCGGTGTTTTTCGGATGAAAGGCCAAGGGAATATAGGTCAGAAAGCCGCCGGTCTCATCTTGGGCGCGACGCAGGGCATCCAGATGTTCCAGCCGTTCATCAATAGTCTCGATATGGCCGTAGAGCATGGTGGCGTTCGTTTTCAGGCCATGCCGGTGCGCAGTCTTGGCCACTCGCAACCACCCTTCCCCGTCCAGTTTATCCGGACAGGTGATCTCGCGGATACGGGGACTGAACACCTCGGCCCCACCGCCGGGCAGCGAGCCTAAGCCAGCCTCTTTCAGCTCTTCCAGGGTGTCGCCGACTGACTGCCCACTCAGATTAGCCAGATGTTGGATCTCCACACAGGTGAAGGCCTGAATATGAACATCCGGGCGCACCTCTTTAATCGCGCGCAGGGCCTCAAGATAATAGGAATACGGCAAATCAGGATGAATGCCGCCCACCATGTGGATCTCGGTGATGGGCTCGCCCAGCCGCTGCCGCACCTTGTCCTTAATTTCCTCAATCCCCATCTCGTAGGCCAACTCATGCCCCTTTTCCTTGCCAAAGGCGCAGAACTTACAGAGATTAGTGCAGATATTGGAATAGTTGATATGCTGATTATAGATAAAAAAAGCCTGATTGCCGTTTTTGCGTTCCCGCACGATATTGGCAAGGTAACCGACGACTAAAATATCAGGGCAGGCAAAAAGATGTTTGCCGTCTTCCAAAGAAAGCCGTTCCTGATTATGTACTTTGGTAAGAATATCACCTAATCCAGCTTGCTGTATAAGAGAGTCCATTGAAAATGAAAAGAAAAGTTGATGTTATACAAAGGCGAATGCCTCAGCGAATACCCTGAACAAATACACAAGAATGGCTGGAAGAGCCAGTAAAAAACAAAAAAGCCCCTTCCAAAGGAAGAGGCTTATTCGACAACAAAAATGTTCAAGCGAGATCAGTCAAGAAAGTAACGCAATTTCTCCCGACGACTTGAATGCCGTAACCGGTTGAGAGCTTTTTTTTCAATCTGTCGGATACGCTCACGGGAAACGTTGAATTTTTTCCCAATTTCCTCAAGAGTATATTCGGCCTTTTCACCAATCCCGAAACGGAGGCGGATAATTTTCTCCTCCCGATCTGTCAGGGTGGAAAGCACCTCCGTAACCCGACCTGCCAACTCCCGATTCTGTACCGTATCGTACGGTGACTCAGATTCCGAGTTCTCCAGAAAATCACCCAAGGTGGAATCATCATCACCCACCGGGGTTTCCAGCGAAATCGGTTCCCGTGATGCTTCTAGGATTGCCAGGATTTTATCCATAGGCAAATCCGTCATCTCGGAGATTTCCGACGGCGTCGGTTCGCGGCCCAGTTCCTTGAGTAAGGAGTAGAAGGCCTTGAAAAATTGACTCCGCAGTTCCAAAAAATGGACCGGCAGACGAATGGTTCGGGTTTTGTCCAAAATCGCCCGAGTAATAGCCTGCCTGATCCACCAAGAGGCATAGGTGGAGAATTTATTGCCCTTGGTGTAGTCGAAACGGAACACCGCCCGCATCAGCCCCAGATTTCCTTCCTGAATCAAATCCGCCAAGGTCAACCCCTGATGCATATACCGCTTGGCAATAGAGACCACCAAACGGAGATTCGCCCGGATCATGCAGTCCTTTGCCGTCTCAATAGAGCGGTTATAGGCACCTAATCTGGTATGCAGCTCAAACAGCTCGCGTTGTTCCTGATGATTGGAAGCAGCTTTTTCCACGCATTTGCGCATATAGTTGAGCTGCTGTTTCTTGGGCTTTAAGGTGGGATCACGCCGTTCCCAGAGATCAATTCTGTCCACCAGACTCTTAATTTCCGGGGCATTGGACTTAACCTCCCGAATAGAACAGATAATAGCGTTAAAGCCTTCCCGAATGGCCCTGGAATAATGCGCTTCCTCCTCCGGAGTCAACAGGTCGAACTGCCCCATTTCCCTCAGGTAGGTGGTTGTGGTCTCTTCTGACTCGTGCTCCTCAGATACCGAGACAGAGCCAGGATCGTCATCGTCCTGAAATTCATCTTTTCCGGTCCACTCCTCACCGGAAAGCGTTCTTTTTTTCCCCGAGTCCCCAATAGTCACAATTTCAATATTATGAGCGTTGAGGAAATCAAATACAGCTTCAATGGCTCCGGGGTCTTTTACCTCGTCGGGTAATAATTCATTGAGATGGTTAAAGGTTATGCACCCTTCGTCCTTTCCCGCCTTAAGAAGGTCTTCCTTGATACTTGCCAGCACCTGCCTGCAACCCCCTGCTCATTGAAATAGAGAAAAAATAAAAAAACATTACTGTTCTAAGTTTATAATGAATAAGGGGGTATTGTATAGTATATTTTTTCTAAAAAAGCAATCAAAGAGTTTTTGCTTCTGTTTTTCATGCAGATACTCTTTTAAAAATCTTTCCAGTGCCATTTTTTATGAACTCGCCAGAAACTTCGGATCAAACGTCTCCTCGTTCACAACAGTCACAGCGTTTTTCCTCGGACATAAGAACCTCCGGTGTTCTTCTCCATATTTCATCCCTGCCAAGTCCCTTTGGTATCGGCGACCTCGGCACGGGCAGTTTTGAATTTATCGACTTTCTTGCCAAGAGCGGTCAGCACTACTGGCAGGTATTGCCTCTTGGTCCGACAAACGAGGTGTTCGGCAACTCGCCCTACATGAGCAGCTCAGCCTTTGCGGGCAACCCGTTGTTTATTAGCCCAGAACAGCTTATTCAGGATGACCTGCTCAGTAAAGAAGACCTGCCCGCGTATAATTTCTCCGATTATTTTGTCGATTTTGCTCAGGCCACAGCGTGGAAAAAAGAGGCTCTCCAAAAGGTCTGGCAAGTCTTTCAGCAACAGACTTCCCCGGCTGAACAGGATCATTTTTTCACGAAGCTCACTCATGAACACCATTGGTTAAAAAAATACAGCCTTTTCATGGCCCTGAAACAACGATTTGGGCAACAGGGCTGGTTGCAATGGCCAGAAAAAATCCGTCGCTGTCAGCCAGCAGCAATCCAAGAGGCCGAAAGAGAACTCCAGAAAGAGATTCGCTATTTTCAATTTGAACAGTATCTCTTTTTCAGGCAATGGGAAAATTTACATGGCTACGCTCAGGAAAAAGGTATTCAGATTATAGGTGATCTGCCTATTTATGTTGGATTAGATTCAGCTGATGTCTGGGCCAACCAGGAAATATTCGCCCTGTCGCCCGAGACCGGAGAACCAACGCATGTAGCCGGTGTTCCTCCTGATTATTTTAGCGAAACAGGGCAGCTTTGGGGAAACCCTCTCTACCGCTGGGCAAGCACCGGAAGAGTACAGGAAAAGCTTTTTGCCTGGTGGCAACAACGCCTGCAAGCCATCCTGTCCACTGTGGATATTATTCGTATTGATCATTTTCGCGGATTTGAATCCTATTGGTCTGTTCCGTCTGAAGAGAAAACTGCACTGAACGGTTCTTGGGAGACAGGGCCCGGCCTTTCCTTTTTCCAGGAGATGGAGAAGCAGCTGGGTGACCTGCCGATTATTGCTGAGGATCTAGGGGGCATCACCCCGGCTGTGGAAAAATTGCGGGATGATTTGGAATTCCCCGGCATGAAAATTCTTCTCTTCGCCTTTGACGGCAATTTAGATAACGCCTACCTGCCCCAGAATATCACGCGCAACTGCGTGATCTATACGGGAACCCATGATAACGACACCGCAGTGGGCTGGTATCTCAGCGACCAAGTCTCTGACCATGCTAAAAAAGTGGCTAGGCGTTATGCCAACTGTGGGGATACTGCTGCTGATCATTTCCACAAGCAGATGATCTATCTGGCTCAGTCCTCTGTGGCCGCTCTTTGTATCCTGCCCATGCAGGATGTGCTGGGATTTGGAAACGACTGCCGTATGAACAGACCTGGAACGACAAACGATAATTGGCAATGGCGCTGCGCCCGTTATTTTATAACAGAGACTCTTGCCGCAGAGCTCCGGGACACAACAGCACTCTTTGGCAGGCTCCCTGTAAAAAAAGAGAAGAACGTGAAAAAACAGGATTGACAAAGAGTGGGGAATAGTTTAAATACCTCCTTACACTTTATGGCCCCATCGTCTAGCGGTTAGGACGACGGCCTCTCACGCCGTAAACAGGGGTTCGATTCCCCTTGGGGTCACCATAGATATTTCAGGCACTTAGCGACTTTTGCTAAGTGCCTTTTTTGTTGGGCCTTGTTGGGCCTTGTTGGGCCTTTAAATTATCACGTTTCTTGTTATTTCAATAAGTTGACTTATGACGACGGCCCCTGGGGCCAACATTTATAAAATCAACTACTTAAACACTTTCACCGCTGACCTCACATCCTCAAGCCTATGAATATAGCCTTGTGTCGTGGTCAGATTTTTATGTCGCAGGATGGTTTGTACATCCAGCAATGAGACTTTATTGCTGATCAGGATCGAAGCCGAGAGATGACGGATACCGTGCAGACCGAATTCCTTCACACCTGCTTTCTTGCAGAGCCGGGGAACCCACCGCTGACGTGATGCATAGGGCAGTTCGGTAACCGGATTAAGAAACGCCCATTCCCCGGTCACAGTGGGCAGAAAATCAAAAAACTCTCTGGATAGCCGATCCGTCCTTTCTCTTCCTGGTGGCAAGCCTGATCCGTCGCCCTCTCAAGTCCACATCCTCTTTTCTCAAAAGAAAAATCTCGGATTTCCTGACCGCAAGATGCAAATAACAAAGAAGCATGAGTGCGTCTTGTTCCGACTCCGCAGCCTCGTAAACCTTCCAAAATTCCTCTTCCGGGGGTACATAACGGTTTGAGCAGACTTCCGGGAACCGTTCTACAAGAAAGGGATTGGGGAAGAAAAAGCCGGGGATGTATTCAACGGCCCAGTTTCAAGCCGCGACCAGGTTCTTTCTGTCCTTGTTGGCTGAGTATCCGGAACGTTGTGGGGTGCGGCTCTTCTGTTTTAATGTCAACAGTTTGGTAATATGTCAAGTGCGGAATGTGGGATATAAAGTTGAAGCTTTGTAATATCGACCCCGACCGCAGGCGGTTAAAATGAACGCCTGATGAGGCTCTAGGGCAGCATTCAGAAGGAAACACAGTTTGTCTCATCAAGACGCATAACAGAATCCTGTCGAAATTTCTTCTTGTAGGTCGTCCGTATGTCTTCAATGGCCCGCGCTGTCTCTGTAGAAGGTTTGTAGAGGATCATCAGGACACGAGAAGGCTCTCGTACCGTCCTGCCTGTTTTCTCATCCTGCCATTGCCCGGAAACTTCCTTTATTGTCAGTCCCTTCGGAAATCGAGGGGTTACTTCATTATCAACGAACATTTGCCATGTCGCAGGGTCAATTTTTCCTCCGTCCGGGATGTTTAGGCCGAAATAGAGTTCAACCTTAGACATGGATGTTCCGCCCGTCGGACAGGGTGATGATTCGCTGAACTTGTTACCGTCGGGTAAAGCACAGGCGAATAACAGTGAGCTTATCGCCACAGAAAGGATGCTGGCTAATGTTTTCATAAGAGGACGCTTGTTCTATATAGAGATTCTTGAAAATTACTTATCTTGCATCACCGCCTACGACTTAATCATCGTTAACATCATCTTAAACCGGGTTATAGCCCGCAGAGCATGCGGCTCATTTGCAGGCATGATCAGCATCTCCCCCTGACTCAGCTGAAACAGCTTTCCAGAAATAGTAAGCTCCGCTTCGCCGTCAAGAATTTGTACCATAGCATCATAAGCGGCTGTATGCTCACTCAGGCCTTGCCCCTTATCAAAAGCAAACACCGTAACCGTCCCGGTCAGCTTGTTGATGATCGTCGTACTAACCACTGATCCTTCCTGGTACCCTGCGATCTCTGTCAGTTTTTTTACTGTCATTTCATGCGTCATCGTATCTCTCCTTTCTGGTTTTCTCGGAGCAAGGCATTCCGCTGCGGGGGAACTGAATACCTGCTGTTGCCGAATAAAGGAAAAAAGCCCAAAGGCTTCTCCTTCAATAATTTACAGACATTAACCTGTTTCCTCCGCATTATACCGTATTATCCCGAGACAGCAACATCGTTCCCTATTGGCAATTTCTGATGTACATATTATAGTCGTGCGTACTGAGCCGTAAGAAAAAACCAAAAAACGTATAACCAGGTTGCAAGGCAATGAACTACCAAGAGGCATGGGAATTCCTGGACCAGCTCCAATTTTTCAAGATCAAACTGGGTCTGGATTCCATGAGCCAATTTTTAAGGCGACTGGGCAATCCACATCGAGACCTGCAATGTATCCATGTCGGTGGCACCAACGGCAAAGGCTCGGTAGGCGCAACGCTCTGTTCCATTCTCACCGCTGCTGATTATCAGACCGGTTTTTATACTTCGCCCCATCTCAGCTCGGTGCGGGAACGGTTTCGGATCGGCAACAGCTACATCAGCAAGGAAGATTTCGCCCGTCTGATCAGTAAAATCCATGCGGTACTTGACGGCGGCCAGATCACCTATTTTGAATGCACCACCACCCTGGCTCTGCTTTGGTTTGCCGAGCAAAAGGTGGATTGCGCCATTTTGGAAGTAGGGATGGGTGGTCGCTTGGACGCCACCAATGTAGTTACGCCCCTGCTCTCCCTGATCACCAATGTGAGCATGGATCATGAGCAGTATTTGGGCAACACCCTAGCAGAGGTGTCCACCGAAAAGGCCGGAATCATCAAGCAAGGCATTCCGGTGATCTCGGGGGTAGCGGACGACGACTCCGGCATGGTCATTCGCCGAACTTGTGATGAGCGCAAGGCACCGCTCTTTCTCTTCGGTCGGGAATTCAATGGTTCTTTTTTAAAAGAAAATAAAAAATCCTGGGAATATCATGGTCTGGATGGCCAGGTACTGGTGGACCTGCCAATGGCCCTACGCGGCAATTATCAGGTTGGCAACGCCTCTCTAGCCCTAGCCGCGATCCAGTTGCTGCGCCAACAAGGTTGGACTATAACAGAAGAGCATGTCCGCACCGGTCTACAGCAAACCTTCTGGCCGGGCCGTTTAGAATTCTTTCGCCTGAATAACGAAGGCAAACAGGTCGAAGAGCAGAGCGAAGGCCGGAACTTTCTTCTGGACGGTGCCCATAATCCTGCCGGAGTCAAGGCCTTGAAACATGCCCTGCGCGATTTTTCTCGCAATCGTCTGATTTTGGTCTGGGGGGCGATGAACGACAAAGATTTGCGCAC
The DNA here is from genome assembly GCA_942492895.1 of Candidatus Electrothrix laxa. Taxonomy (GTDB): domain Bacteria; phylum Desulfobacterota; class Desulfobulbia; order Desulfobulbales; family Desulfobulbaceae; genus Electrothrix; species Electrothrix laxa. Next base: position 899,653 of record OW818652.1, on the reverse strand, counting down.
AACCCTGCGTGATATCGCCCCCCAGGCGGATATTATTATTTTTACCCGGCCAGAGTCGGAACGTTCGGCTCGAACTGGTCAGCTCAAAGGCAGTTTACCCACGGCTATGCATCAAAAGGTGGTTTGTAAAGAAGCCGTACCGGCTGCTTTGCAACAGGCCCGTATTTTGGCGAGCAGCCGTGATCTGATCTGTATTGCCGGTTCACTTTATCTTGTAGGAACAGCTCGGCAGCTGTTATTAGGAGGACTTGTCGATGATGAATGAAGATTTTGCCTATGGTTTCGGTGTTGATGAGTCAACTATCCGAGCGGAAAGAAGAAAAGCCAGGGAATTGCGCAAAACTCGTTGGTGGCAACAAACGACTGCTCCGGGCATTTGCCATTACTGTCAGCGTGAAACTCCTGTCAAGGAGCTGACTATGGATCATATCATTCCCCTGTCCAGAGGAGGGCGCTCCAACAAGGGAAATCTGGTCCCCTGCTGCAAAGAATGCAACACCGCGAAAAAAACCGATCTGCCGCCGGAGCTTGAGGACTTATAGCCGGGTTCTTCCGTAATACACTATAACATCGTCCACCAACGAGCAGCTTTCTCCCCCGCTTTCTGGGTAAAAGAGCTGCTTGTTCCTATCCTGCACGCTCTTTTATTCTTTTATCCATTCTATTTGACTTGTTCCTCTCCCTCATATAAAATTATCAGCAACATCGTTGCATACTATTGTACACCTTAACAATCCAATAAAAGAGGAGGAAACTATATGAAGGTCAAAGCAGGCGTGATGTCATTTCTTTGCATGGCTATTTTGGGTGCAGCAGGCAATGCTGCGGCAGCGGATCCCATCACACCTATTCAGCCGGTGAAGGAAATTAATTTAGCCAAGGCCGAACTGGGCAAGAAGCTTTTTTTTGACCCCCGTCTTTCCAAATCAGGTTTTATTTCCTGTAATTCCTGTCATAACCTGAGCATGGGCGGAACAGACAACCTGAAAACCTCTATCGGCCATAACTGGCAGCAGGGGCCGATTAACGCGCCCACTGTGCTGAACTCCAGCCTGAATTTTGTTCAGTTCTGGGATGGGCGAGCAGAAACCCTGAAGGATCAGGCTGGAGGCCCTATTGCCAATCCCGGTGAAATGGCCTTTACCCATGATCTGGCCCAGAATGTCCTGGTATCCATTCCCGGATATGTCACCGAGTTCAAGCAGGTTTTCGGTGATGAAAAAATCAATATTGATCGGGTTACCGACGCCATTGCTGAATTTGAAAAAACCCTGGTTACCCCGAATTCCCGCTTTGATCAATGGCTAATGGGCGATAAAGATGTCATGACAGCAGATGAGCAGGCCGGTTATAAACTGTTTGAGGATTCCGGTTGTATCTCCTGCCATTACGGCGAAGCGATGGGCGGTTCTTCTTTCCAGAAAATGGGTGTGATGGAAGAGTACAAGGCCAAGAGCCCTGCTGAGGGCCGCAAGGCGGTGACCGGTAAAGATGAAGATCGCTTTGCTTTCAAAGTTCCGACCCTGCGTAATGTGGAGCTGACCTACCCGTACTTCCATGATGGCGAGGCCGAGACCCTGACCGAGGCTGTTGATGTGATGGGACGCCTGCAACTGGGGGCTAAATTTACAGATGAGCAGAATGCTCAGATTGTAGCCTTTCTTAAAAGCCTGACCGGTGACCAACCGTCGTTCACCCTGCCTCTCCTACCGCCCTCAAGTGACAAGACTCCGCCGCCGAAACCGTTTGAATAAAAACGATCTCTGGTTTTTAGGCCTTTATGACAACAGTATAGTTCATACTTCTTATCCCCGGCTTTGCCGGGGATTTTTTTTAAAGGGCTTCTTTCTATGAAAAAAACAACCGCTATCTTTCTCCTAGCCTGTGTGGCCTCCTTAGCTGCCAGCACAGCTGGAGCAACTGAAGAAACCGGAGCAGCTCATAAATCGCTCGAACCAATTAGCCCGCCTACCAATATTAACAAAGAAAAAGCTGAACTGGGTAAGAAGCTTTTTTTTGATCCCCGCCTTTCTAAATCAGGTTTTATCTCCTGCAATTCTTGCCATAATCTGAGCAGAGGCGGCACCGATAATCTGAAAACATCCATCGGTCATAACTGGCAGCAGGGACCTATCAACTCCCCAACGGTTCTCAATTCCAGCATGAATTTTGTTCAGTTTTGGAACGGTCGAGCGGCTACTCTCAAAGATCAGGCTGGAGGCCCCATTGCCAACCCCGGCGAAATGGCCTTTACCCATGATTTGGCCGAAGAGGTGCTCCAATCCATCCCGGCTTACCTTGCTGAATTCAAAAAAGTCTTTGGTAAAGAACAGATTGATATCGACCAGGTGACTGATGCTATTGCCGAGTTTGAAAAAACTCTGGTCACCCCGAATTCCCGTTTTGACAAATGGTTGCAGGGTGATCAAGAGGCGTTAACCACTCAGGAGCAGGCCGGGTATAAGCTCTTTAAGGATGCAGGTTGTATTTCCTGTCATTACGGTGCAGCCATGAACAGTTATTCTTTTCAACGAATGGGGGTAGCGGAAGAATATAAGACTGACAGCACGACTGAAGGTCGCAAGGATGTGACCGGCAAGGACGATCATCGTTTTATGTTCAAGGTGCCGACCTTGCGCAATATTGAGCTGACCTATCCGTATTTTCATGACGGCGGAGCTCAAACCCTGACTGAGGCCGTCGATACGATGGCCCGTCATCAATTGGATAAAAAATTCAGCAAGGAAGAAAATGCACAGATTGTTGCTTTCTTGAAAACGCTCACTGGCGATCAGCCCTCGTTCCCGCTACCGATTCTACCGCCGTCAACCGACAACACCCCTCGCCCAAAACCCTTTGAGTAAGCAGGGGAAGGAGCAAACATGAAAAGAAAAATAGCCACCTTTCTGCTATCCTGCTGTGCAATTCCCGTATTTTCGGTAATTTCAGTAAATTCACTGCTGGTGGGATCAGCAGAGGCAACACAGAAGCCAGTTGAACCCATTGCCCTACCCACAGGCATTCATCAGGAAAAAGCTGAACTGGGCAAAAAACTCTTTTTTGATCCCCGTCTCTCCAAATCAGGATTCATTTCCTGCAACTCCTGCCATAACCTGAGCAGGGGCGGTACAGATAACCTCAAGACCTCCATCGGTCATAAATGGCAGCAAGGACCGATCAACTCCCCCACGGTGCTTAATTCCAGCATGAATTTTGTTCAATTCTGGGATGGGCGAGCTAAGGACCTCAAGGATCAGGCGGGCGGACCTATTGCTAATCCCGGAGAAATGGCCTTTACCCATGATTTGGCCGAAGAGGTGCTCCAGTCCATTCCCGGATATGTTGCTGAGTTCAAGAGTGTCTTTGGTAAAGATAAGATCGATATTGATCAGGTGACTGATGCCATTGCCGAGTTTGAAAAAACTCTAGTTACCCCGAACTCTCGTTTTGACCAGTGGTTGGAGGGCAACAAAGAGGCCTTAACTGCTGATGAGCAGGCAGGCTATAAATTATTTCAGAATTCCGGTTGTATCTCCTGCCATTACGGTATGGCCATGGGCGGGGGCAGTTTCTACAAGATGGGTATGGTTGAGGAGTACAAGGCAAACAGCCCGTCTGAGGGGCGCAAGGATGTGACCGGTAAGGAGGAGCACCATTTCATGTTTAAGGTACCGACCTTGCGTAATGTGGAGCTGACCTATCCGTATTTTCATGATGGAGCAGCGCAAACCTTAACTGAGGCTGTGGATACAATGGCCCGTCATCAGTTGGGCAAGAAGTTCTCCCGAGCAGAGAATGCGCAACTGGTTGCTTTTTTGAAAACGTTAACAGGTGATCAGCCTTCGTTTACGATCCCCATTCTGCCGCCTTCAAGCGACAAAACCCCGCAACCCAAACCCTTTGAATAATCCGTTTGAGTAAAGTGGCTGCAAGGTCTTTTACAAGATTTTTTTAAGTTCTATACTCAGGTAGTCGGAGTATATCCGGCTACCTGTCCCCCCTTACTATTATTTTATAAAAACGATCTATGCGCTTATTCAAAAAACAAAAACCTACCAATCCTGCCAAATCCTGCGGCTGAGTGCCGAAAAATGATTCGACAGTTCTGTCGAACGTACTTGCGGAATTTCCCCCGCCGAATGATGCTAACCTACTGGTCGGCCAGGCAATGGCGGATTCCACCTCGATTTATCGTTTATCCCCTGAAATAGCATCCATCAACACCGTGAGCTTTATAACGCAGCCGATTGCCGATCCCTACTGGTTCGGCCTGATTGCTGCGGCCAACGCCCTTGCCAAAATCTACGCTGTGGGTGGCAAGCCGGTTGCGGCCCTCAATCTCGTCATGTTTCTCGGCGAACAACTAGACAGAGGTACCTTGCTGGAGCTGCTCAGATTAGCCATATTTCCCACCAAGCAATTGGACGTGGGTATATTAAAGGAGGTTCTCCGGGGCGGTTATGATAAGGTGATTGAGGCTGGGGCCTGCTTAACAGGCGGTCATTCGTTGTATGATGCGGAGCCTAAATACGGGCTTTGTGTCAATGGGGTGGTGCATCCAGAGAAGATCCTCAACCATGCCGGAGCCCTGCCCGGAGATACCCTTATTTTAACCAAGCCTTTAGGAACCGGGGTGCTCTTCGCTGCGGTCCGCGCTGGCAAATATCCTTTGAAAAAGCTGGAAGAGGAGACCTTGCCCCTTCTGGCCTCTCTAAACAACAAGGCTCTGGAGGCCGCCCTTGCCTTTGATATCCATGCCTGTGCCGACGTGAGCGAATCTGGGATTCTCGGCTGTTTGTTGAACATGACCCTTGCCTCTCAGGTCGGGGTGCTGCTCAAGTATAAGAAGCTTGCCTCTTATACTGGTGCCGCAGAAATGTATCAGAAAAGAGTGAGCACGGACAGCAACAGGTCGAACCGGGCCTTGCTGGCTCAACATAACCTAAAAATCCAAACTAGCCTTTCAGCGGCTGAGACGGAATTGCTCTATGATCCGCAGATATCTGGCGGGTTATTACTTGCCCTACCTCATGCTCAGGTCGAGGATTTGCTGGCTGCATTGCATACGAGCGGTGTGGAGGCTGCTTCCTGTGTCGGAGAGATTATTCAGGGGGCTGTTGGGATAACGGTTGAATAGCGCAGGCAGAACCAATTATCCCTTCTTGCCCCATCGTCTCCTGGTAGGAGCACGACGTGTCGTGCCCTTATAATATTGGTATGCCCGTGATGCCTATGATTTCAGAAATATTTGCGATACTAGAATATTGATCGGTCCGCTCTGAAGATTTTACCCTCCCAAACAAATCCACAGCACATAAATAACATAGAGGAAGATCAGAATTCCTCCCTCAATTCGGCTGAGGGTGCGCTCGGTGTACAGAAAGATAAAAAGGATAAAGACGGTCCCCAGCAGCACCAAGGTAGAATTGAGTAGATCAGCAGTGCCGACTTCCACAAAGGTTGGGCCGCCGGTTATCATGCCGATGCCCATGATAATGAGCCACGGCAATCCCAGGCCCACGAGGATGTCAAAGATATTGGAACCTACCGCGTTGGCCACCGCCATATCCCCCCGCCCTTGTCGGGCAACCACAACAGAAGAGATCATATCTGGAGCTGAGGTTCCGGCAGCCAGCAACGTCAGGGCGACAATAACCGGAGGGATGGCCGTGGCAGTGCCAAAGATAATAACGCCTTTGACCAGAATCCAGCTGAGGCCGACAATGACGGCAATGGAGACAAAGAAAACTCGCAGGTAGGATTGTTCCACGTTGCCAGCAAAGAAGCCCAAGCCCTTGGTTGTCCAATTTTTTATAAGTTCCATGACAGAGCGTCGACCTTCTTTCTTTTTACCCTCTTGGTCTTGGTCGAGATGAGGCTCTGATTTTTCGATCTTTTCGTCTGCGGTAACAGTATATTCGGGAAACCAAGAATTCCATTTGTAGAGAATTAGTAGGTAGCCTGCATATAAAACAAGAAAGGAGAGGGCCTCAAGTGGATAGATTTGCCCGTCATAAAAGGTGAAGAGGAGTAAACCGATAGACAGCACATAGACCAGACAATCCCGGATAACAACAGAAAGGGTGACTTTGGCGGGACGGGCCAGAGCTGAAGCCCCGGTGATCACCAGGATATTAAAAACCGCAGAGCCAACAATAGTGCCGATCCCCACATCACTATGCTCGCCGTTCCCCTGAAAAAGGGCGGTTAGGGCGATGGCCAGTTCCGGTGCCGATGATCCCATAGCCATCAGCGAGGCCCCGGCCACATTGGAAGGGAGGTTGAGCTGGTCCGAGATATAATCAAGGCTGGGGATGAAGTATTCGTCGGTCATGATCGCCAGGATGTAGATGGCGAACAGCATAATCAGGAGGCTGCCTCCTGCGGCAATGAGGTCCATAGTTTTTTCTCGTTTGTAAATAGAGCCCCGCGTTCAGCAGGGCAAATCAAGACAGAATATAAGACAGGATATCAAAACAACAGGGAACAGCGCACAGAGATATTCCTCTTGTTAGCTTCTCTTGTTGTGGCTCCACTGGTTGGAACCATTGTACTTGTAAGGGGAGGGGAAAATCAACTGCGAATGCTTACTTTTTGATCTTCATGGCTAGCTGCCGCGCACCGATCAGGGCGGTGTTGGGGTTTGTGATGATATGCACAGGAATATCGGCCAGCATGTCCAGGTAGACCCCGCGACAGAAAAATTCCTTGAAACGTCCTTGGTCGACGTGAGCCAGAAGCCTTGGCAGCATACCACCGCCGAGATAAATTCCACCGGTGGCTAGAACCTTAAGGGTGAAGTTCGCTGCCTCAGCTGCAAGGATATCCAGTAGGAGCTGCACCGCTTGAACTGCGGGTTCACAGAGAGGGGCTCCGGCTAAGGTGGCATTGGCAACCTCAACGATCAGTGGCGTAAGTGCATCCGGCTTTGCGGCTACGGCTAAGCGTTTTTCTCGCATCCATTCCGGTTCCGGGCAGCGGGTGAGCTGAAAGGCGTATAGATCTGGGAGAGCCATGCCCGAACAAACCTGTTCCACGCTCACATGCCGGGATTGTCGTTCTGAACGGGCAAGCATGAACTGCAAAAGCTCAATCTGTTCTTGATTGCGAGGGGAAAAGGAGACATGGCCGCCTTCTGTGGGAAAGGGTTGGAACCGATTATCGCCTAGTTCGTCCAGTAGAGGTACAGCAAAGGATTGACCAAGACCTGTCCCGACAGCAAGGACCCCGATACTCCCCCCAACCTCTGCTCGTCCTTGATTCAGGGTAATGGAGCTGTCTTCAGGAAGAAGAATTGCCCCGGCAGTGGTCGCTACCAGATCGTTGACCAGCAAGACCTCCTCCATACCGAATTGTGCTGCTAGGGCAGGGCCGTCTATAATCCAGTCCAGATTGGTCATGCAGACCCTGTTGGCGCGAACTGGACCGGCGATTCCGAAACAGGCGTGGCTTGGTTGCTCTTCCTGCCCGGCAAGAAAGGAGGTTAGGAGATCCGGCAGACCGGAAAAATCCTTATTACGAAAGATTTTTTCCATCAGCAAGCTACTCTGCAGTTCAGAATCGGTGTCACAGGTGTTACTGGTATCGTACAAGGCTAAGACCGTCTTGGTCGCCCCTATATCACCGGCAAGAACAAAAGAATTCATTGGACTGTTTCGACCTATTCCTCTTCCACGATGCGGCAGGCATCCCGCTCGCAGATTTCTTCACAGGTATGACAATGATGGCAGGCAGTAGGATTCACAACCACAGCCTTTCCCACTCTCAGCTCGTAAACGTCTCCGGGGCATGCGTCAACACAGGCTCCGCAGCCATTGCATTTTTTTTCGTCTATAATGATTTCAGACATCTTTTTTTTCCTCCTCATCTCCCTAACCTGCGGTTAGGGATGCAACAAGAAATATCTTACTCGTTATGCCGTTTTCTGCATTTCCTGAAGACAGGATGCTGTAGGGGCGAACCCCTACCGTCCTGTACCGAAAAGGAATGAGTTGTATTATAAATTAATTATCATTTACGGTTCTTTGACAAGTCGTATGTCCCATGCCTCGGAGCGTCCTTCCCCAGAAGGATTTTCAACGATCCTGAATTCAAAAATACGGGTTGTATCCTGAAAATAATAATCTCCCTCCAGCGTGGATTTAGAGAGATGGAAAAAAACCGTGTCTGGCTTGAGTTGTTTGTTTTCCATGCGGAAAAAGCGAAAAAAACCAAACCCCCTGTCAGCATTGAAATTAGCCACAGTTCCCCGCTGCCATTCTCCTTCTCCGCTGATGTTTTCTTCCTGAATAGGCAGCAGGCCCGGAATAAGAAAGCCGGAAAGATAGGAGTCTGCTTCCTCGCGCAGTTCCCGGCTGACATTATGAAAACCGATCACATCCACCCGGCAGCCCATATTCTGTATTGCTGTCACCAAGCGAATGAAATCACCGTCCCCTGTGAGGAGAACAATCCGGTCTAAGTTACGGGCCTGTAATAGGGCGTCAATAGCCAGATCCATATCCGCATTGGCCTTGGTAGTGACATTGCCATCCTCATCTTCATAACGACGGACATATTTTTTAATGACTTTAAAGCCGCATTGGCGAAGAATGTCGTGGTAATAATATACTTTTTGTCGGTACTCAGGGTCTCTGCTGGTTCGTTCGCGATCTTCAGCAAGATAGCAGTTGGCACGCAACATGGAAGAAGGTTCTGTGTTGGCGAGATCGACCAAGACATCGTAGCGCATGCCGTACCCGCCGCTCATTTTTATATTTTCAGCGTCTACGTAAATTCCTGTTTTTAACATAAAATAATATAGTGTAGGTGTTTTGCGCTGTTCTGCGTCGTGCATGCACGACAGGATAATGCAAAATGCTTATTACATCAAAAAATGTTCTTTCCTCTCTTACTCATACCACACAACAGCTGTTCTGTTTTTAAAAAAGAGCCCCTCTTCCGACAAAATTAGAGAGGGGCAAAAAATGTCTGACGCTCTTACTCCCACTCAATTGTGGAAGGCGGTTTGGAGGAAATATCGTAAACAACCCGATTGACCCCGCGAACTTCGTTGATTATACGAGTGGATATGCGTCCCAGAATTTCATAGGGCAGCTGGGACCAATCAGCAGTCATGGCATCACGGCTGTCCACTGAGCGGATGGCAATAACATGCTCGTAGGTCCGACCGTCGCCCATAACTCCGACCGTCTGGATAGGCAGCAGCACTGCAAAGGACTGCCAGACCTTGCGGTACCAGCCCGATTTTTTCATCTCCTCCAGCACAATCACATCAGCCTGACGCACGATCTGCAAGCGCTCTTTATCAACAGCACCCATGATTCGGATACCTAATCCAGGTCCCGGAAATGGTTGACGGAAAATTGCTTCTTCAGGCAGTCCCAGCTCCAATCCTAACTCACGAACCTCATCTTTAAAAAGTTCTCTGAGTGGCTCAATCAGCTTCAGCTGCATGCGCTCCGGCAATCCGCCTACATTATGATGAGATTTAATAGGCGCCTTGCCCCGGAAGACAACAGACTCAATAACATCAGGGTACAGAGTTCCCTGCGCCAGATACTTCACGTCACCGATTTTCTTTGCTTCCTGCTCAAAAATCTCAATAAAGCCGTAGCCGATGCGCTTGCGTTTTTCTTCTGGATCAGCAATACCGTCAAGGCGATCAAGAAAGTATTTTTCTGCATCAATATCAATAACCTTAAGGTCTGTTTTCTCGCGAAAAAAGCGAAGAACGGTTTCGCTTTCATTGATTCGCATCAGGCCGTTATTGACGTGGATACAGGTCAACTGGCTGCCGATTGCCTTGTGGACTATAGCGGCAACCACGGTGGAATCAACTCCGCCGGACAGCGCGCAGAGCACCTGATCTCTACCTACGCTTTCTCTGATCTCGGCAACGGTGGATTCGATAAAGGAGTGCATGGTCCAGCCAGCCTCACATCCGCAGATGCCGAAGATGAAGTTACGCAGCACATCGGTTCCAATCAGGGTGTGGTCCACTTCTGGATGGAATTGGACAGCGACAAAGGATTTTTCCTCATGGCGTAGGGCGGCAAAAGGCGAATGCTCACTGCCTGCTGTGGCGGTAAAGCCGGGGGCTGCCTCTTCCACGCGATCACCATGACTCATCCAAACCTGATGGGAGGCAGGGGCAGGTTCCATACCGGCGAAAAGGCCAGCTGTGTACTCTACCGTTAACGCGGCCTTGCCGAATTCATGTTTATCAGCTTTTTCCACACGTCCGCCCAATTGCTGCATCATAAGCTGAGCACCGTAACAGATTCCAAGGACCGGAACCCCGAGCTCAAAAAGACCGGAATCGGAGATCGGAGCATCTTCATCATACACAGAGGCCGGACTGCCGGAAAGGATAATACCGGTGGGCTGCATGGCCTTGAGCTGTTCAAGAGGCAAAGTGTAGGGATGTATTTCAGAGTAGACCTTTTGCTCACGAATACGGCGGGCAATGAGCTGGGTAGTCTGAGAACCGAAATCAAGAATGATTATTTTATCGTTATGCATGGATGCGTTACGTTATCTAAAAATTTTAGAGATCCCGATCCGGAATTCGGGAATGAGATGGAAAGTTTCGATAGGGGCAGGCTCTCGTGCCTGCCCGGTTCAGTTCAGTATTCCGGGAACCTTCGGGCAAACACAGGGGCTCGCCCCTACATAACCCTACAGGCCTTCTGTCCTGTAATTCGGGGCTTCGCGGGTGATGATGACATCATGAACATGGGACTCCCGTAGACCGGCTGGAGAAATCCTGACAAATTTTGCCTTGTTATGCAGTTCGCCGATGGTAGCCGCGCCGCTGTAGCCCATCCCGGAACGCAATCCACCCAATAATTGATAGACCATTTCGGAGATAGGTCCGCGATAGGGAACCTTGCCCTCAATGCCTTCAGGGACCAGCTTAGAGGCCTCGCTTTCCTTTTTCTGGAAGTAGCGATCACTGGACCCCTCTTTCATTGCCCCTAGAGAACCCATGCCCCGGTAGCCCTTGTATTTGCGGCCCTGATAGAGGAAGGTCTCGCCTGGAGTTTCGTCTGTCCCGGCAAAGAGAGAGCCGATCATGACGCAATCCGCCCCGATGCCAATAGCCTTACAGATATCACCGGAAAATTTAATACCGCCGTCGGCAATGACTGGTATTCCTTTTTCACGGGCAACTTTGGTGGCATTTTGCAGTGCTGTCAACTGAGGCACGCCGACACCGGCAACAATTCTAGTCGTACAGATGGAACCAGGGCCGACACCTACTTTGACGGCATTGGCTCCAGCATCAATCAGGGCTGCGGTCCCCTCGGCTGTGGCAACATTACCGGCAATGACGGAAAGATTGGGCCAGCCAGCTCGAACCTCGCGGACCGCCTGTAAAACTCCAGCTGAGTGACCGTGGGCTGAGTCGAGAACAATAACATCAACGCCAGCAGCAACCAGTGCCTCGGTCCGGTCCGGCATGTCCGAGCTAACGCCGACGGCTGCGCCGACCAGCAAGCGACCGCTGGTGTCCTTTGCCGAGTGCGGATATTTTTTTATTTTTTCGATATCCTTGATGGTAATCAGACCTTTGAGCTTTTTTGCCTCATCAACCACTAGGAGTTTTTCAATACGGTGCTCGTGGAGCAGGGCCTTGCAATGCTCAAGGCTGATACCTTCGTGTACTGTGACCAAATTCTTGCTGGTCATGACGTCTCCTACCCGCATTTCGTTATTGGAAACAAAACGAAGATCTCGGTTGGTCACAATGCCCACCAATTTTCCTTCGCGCAATACAGGCAGACCAGAAATTTTATACATGGCCATGATTTCTTCCACTTCAGCGACGCTCTGCTGCTCAGTCACGGTGACAGGGTCGATAATCATGCCGGACTCTGATTTTTTAACTCGTACGACCTCTCTGGCTTGGTCGGAAATCGACATGTTTTTATGAATAATACCAATACCTCCTGCTCTAGCCATAGCAATAGCTGTACGGTGTTCCGTTACTGTATCCATGGCTGCTGAAACCAGAGGGGCATTCAGGTAGATCGTATCTGTAAGTCGGGTAGCGAGGGATACCTCTGACGGCAGCACTTCCGAACCTGACGGAACGAGCAGGACGTCATCAAAGGTATATGCCGGGGGGATGTCCTGGTCGAACATAGGTAACTCCTTATATAGTTTCTGAAATATATTGTCCGGAGCAAGTGTTCCGGAGTCATCTGTCGGATAAATAATAGTGGGAGGCATATTATCACTGATACACCGGAAAAGCAAACACAGGCGGAGAAAAAAGGTTGATTTTTCTGTTCCTCCTCTCAGAAACATGCGCACCCTCATACGAGGGGCATATCGGGGGTGATGTGGGTACACGACCCGTAGGGGGAGACCCCTGTGTCTCCCCGGAAACCAGCACGGGCAAACACGGGGATTTGCCCCTATTGGCCCTTGATCTCTGCCCGTAGCTTCTCCAATACTTCGCGGTCGCTCTCCAGATCAGGATGCCCGATCAGGATACATCTTTGCCTTGACATCTCCTTTCGTTCTGTCCGATACTTTATTTTAAGAAGAACGACTATTCAACAAGGAGGAGGAGGAGTATTATGAACAGGAAAAGATCATGGCCGCTATTGGCGGTATTTCTCTTGGTAGCAGCATTTCTCGTCCAATGTTCTGATTCTCAAGACGATAACTCAAGCAGTTCCTCTCAAAATGGACGTGAAGTAGCAGAGGGGACTGAACAGTTACCATCTCTGCCGCATCAGGTGCATGCAGCCACTGATTCGCCTACAGGGCAGAAACTGATAGCAGACGACGTAGCTACTGGGGACTCGTTCGGCGAAAGCGTGTCCCTATCCGGTGACACAGCGGTTATTGGTTCCCCTAATGATGATGACAAGGGTGAAGATTCTGGCTCGGCCTATATCTTTGTCCGGGCTGCTGACGGCACATGGCAGCAACAGGCCAAGCTGACCGCTGAGGACGCAGCTGCTGATGCAAATTTCGGCTATAGCGTATCCATATCCGGTGACACAGCGGTTATTGGTTCCCCTGGTGATGACTATGACGACAAGGGTGAATATTCCGGCTCGGCGTATATCTTTATCCGGGCTGCTGACGGGACGTGGAAGCAGCAGGCCAAGCTGATCGCTAAGCAAGACTATGAATACGACTTCGGCTATAGCGTATCCCTATCCGGTGATACAGCTCTCATCGGTTTATCTGATGGGTTCCCGTTCGTATTCGTGCGTAACGGCAGCAACTGGACCCAGCAGCAAAAGCTTACCTCGAAGCAAGGAAATGGCGTTATCTCAAGTAGCTCGGTGTCCATTAGCGGTGATACGGCTCTCGTCGGCGTCCCCACGTGCTGGGAAGATGACGAGAACGGTCATAGCTCAAGCTCAGGATGCGCCTACATGTTCGTGCGTAACGACAGCACTTGGAGCCTGCGGGAAATGTTCACTAAGCCGAGATTGACCATTTCGATCTTTGGCAGCTCATCCCCCATAGACCCAAGGCCCATCGGCTTCGGCAGCTCGGTGTCCATCAGCGGCGACACGTTTTTCGTCGGCTCAGAGTCGGACTCCGTGTACTACCTACGGGGGAGCTGGAGGCTAAAAGAACTCACCCCGAACGATGGCACGATGGGCAAATCTTTTGGCAGCTCGGTATCCATCAGCGGCGATACGGCTCTCGTCGGTGCACCTGAAGGCAACGGTTCAGGCTCGGTGTACGTGTTCATGCGCAGCGACAACAGATACGATCCGTGGATTCAGCAGCACAAGCTTGCCCCGAACAACGGCGCGAAGGGCATCTCCTTCGGCAGCTCGGTGTCCATCAGCGGTGATACGGCTCTCGTCGGGGCACCTAAAGACAACGACAAGGGCCTTGGTGCTGGATCGGCCTATATTTACACCATTCCAGGTAAATGAGTATACCCCGCGCTACATCACGCACCGAACATAGCCCAAGGCTTCAATCTTGGGCTGTCCTTCTCCGACAATCAGTCTATATCGCTGCCGCTTCTGGTGAGAGTACGGAGATAGAAAAACCAACCTGTCCCAGGCAGAAGAAAAAGAAGAGCCAGTACCATAACTATGGTGCGGGGGTCTACCCCCATATCCATAGCCGCCCCGGTACACCAGGTGGACAAGCTCAGCATCAGGGTCATGAGCGTCATCTCTGTGGAAAAAAGGCGTCCGCGAAATCGATCTTCAACCCGGCGATGGAGCAGGGTCGTACTAAATACCCATTGCACTGAGCCGCCGAAATGGCCGCAGAAGACCCAGAAGGCTGCGAACCACATATTCGGGGCCTGACTGAAGAGCAGATAGGCTGCGCAGGAAAGAAAGAAAGCTCCGCCAATGGCCTTGCGCATGGCTGGAATGCCGTCCCCGAAAAGACGCCAAGCGATAACAGGGCCGAGAGCAGCACCCAGGCCGCGCATGGAAAAAAGGATTCCGCTCAGACCGCCCTGTCCTCCTCCATTTTCTTGGGCAAAGACCTGTTCTCCAAACACGGCCAACATGACCAGAATTCCGCCGGAAAGTGCCCAGCCGCTTTTCACGGTGAGCAGGGCCATGACTTTGGGACGGGCCTTGATGTAGGCAAAACCTTCCTGAAGATCATGCCAACCGGTGATACGGGCGAGAGAAAATTCTGCCGGATCTGCGGGATTGGTTGGTCGCTTCCCTCTGGGGAATCAGAACGGTCAGCATAAGAGAAGCTGAAAGAAGAAAACTGCAACAATCAGCGAGAATTGCTGCCTGCCAGCCAAAGTGAGCAGTAAAAAAACCGCCCAAGGCAGCACCAAAGGCCAGCATAACCGACCAGGAGGCACCGGACAGGCCGTTAACAATACTCAGCTCTTCACGGGAGCAGAGATTGGGCACCGTGGCCTGGCGGGCAGGGTGGTAGAAGGTCCAGATAGACTCCTGGATAAAGGCCAGCACATAGACTAGCCAAACATAATCACTGTCCCGAATCAAGAGATAGCCGAGCACCAGAACGGCCCGCATCAGATCGCAGGCAACAAGAATTTTTTTGCGACTGAATTTATCCGCTATAACCCCGGCCACCGGGCCGAGCACTGCCGGAGGTAGATATTTGGCGATCAGGAACCAGCTCACCGCCTGACCGGAGCCGGTCAGGCGGCTGAGCAGAACAAAGATGGCTATATAATTGAACCAGTCTCCGAGCTGACTGATGCAGCCTGAAATCCAGTAGCGTCGATAGTTCGGGTTCTGGCGGAGCAGTAACAGATAGGAGGAGAAATGCCCTGCCGAGTAAGAGGGAGATCCCGAAGATTCGGGATCTTTTTTTGTTCGCATATATTGACGGGTTGATATGTTGGTTGGCTAGTTGGTTGGGGTATATGAGAGCAAAGGATCAACGATAAGATTAGCCACAACTGCAACCTGAGCCGCAACCAGAACCACTGAGGGAGTCCTTGGTAAAGGAGAGATCTGGGGCTACCGGATAGTTGCCGTCAAAGCAGGCCAGGCAGAAATTATCTTTCGGCAGGCCGGTAGCTTCAACTAGGCCGTTAAGGCTCAGATAGGTCAGAGAATCCAGCCCCAAATATTCGGCAATCTCCTCCAGGTTTTTTGTCGAGGCGATGAGCTGGGACGAGCTAGGAAAGTCAATGCCGTAATAACAGGCATGTCGAGTGGGCGGGCAGGAGACCAGCATATGGATCTCTTTTGCGCCGACGTCTCGCAAGGCCTTTACCCTGCTTCTTCCGGTTGTCCCCCGGATAATGGAGTCTTCAACAATAATGACCCGTTTTCCTTTGAGCAGCGATCCCACCGGATTGAGCTTCACCCGGACAGAGAAGTCGCGCATGGCCTGGGAGGGTTGAATAAAGGTTCGCCCTACATAATGGTTGCGGATCATGCCCATTTCCAGAGGAATGCCTGCTGCCTGGGAATAACCGATGGCTGCGTAATTGCCCGAGTCGGGAAAGGGCATGACAAAATCAGCATCAATCTTGGCTTCCCGAGCCAGAATTTCACCCATTCGTTTTCGGACCGCATAGACATTGGTGCCGAAGATATCGCTGTCCGGGCGAGCAAAGTAGACCTGCTCGAAGATACAATAACTCTTGCGCCGGGGTGACCAGGGAAAAATTGATTCCAGGCCGTCTTTATTGATAATGACCACCTCGCCCGGTTCAATGTCACGGACATATTCTGCGGTGATCAAATCCAGAGCACAGGTCTCTGAAGCAACGACATAGGCACCGTTAGCCAAGCGTCCGAGGCAGAGGGGGCGAAAACCGTTGGGATCACGTACCGCGATCATCTTGTCTGGAGTCATGAGCAGCAGAGAATAGGCCCCGCGAATGCAGGCAAAGCTCTCCTTGATTGCTTTGATCAGCCCCATATGCATGGTACGAGCCATTAGCTGAATAACAATCTCGCTGTCCATGGTGGTCTGAAAAATGGACCCCTTTTTTTCCAGATGATTGCGCAGATCAAGGGCGTTTACGAGGTTGCCGTTATGGGCCACAGCAAGAGGAACTCCCTGATGGGTGACCATAAAGGGTTGGGTATTGATAATGGAGGATTCTCCGGTGGTGGAGTAACGTACATGGCCCACAGCCAGATGTCCGGTCAGTCGCTGTAAATTTGCCTCTGTAAAGACCTCGGGAACCAGCCCCATATCTTTATGCAGATACATGTTCTGCCCGTTTCCGGAAACAATACCGGCACTTTCCTGGCCTCTATGTTGAAGCGCATAGAGACCGAAATAGGTCAGCTTGGCGGCGTCTTCATGACCGTATATTCCGCATATGCCGCATTCATGGGTTGGCCGTGATGTTTGTCGTGATTGGGGCTCGCAGGATGGAAATACATGTACCATAACAGATTTAATGACTCTCTTGTTGTATGTCCGTCAGGCTGTCATCGCCTGAAAATAACAGGGCACAGAAAAAAATATCCTCTGCGCCCCGAAAAATATGTAAATGAGGTGTTTATGAAAGTGGTCGACGGGCTTGCCTGCCATTTTCATTTTTTGTCATCCCGTCCAAGACAGGCTTAAAGAATTCCTTCCTTCAAAACAGATAACAATTTTTTTTTCAAGCAAATATGATAAAATGGGGGAAAAAATTCGAAAATGTACAATTTATTCTTTTTCTTCTTTCGGAGATGATTGAGTCGTTTCAGGAGGTTGTTGCCAAATTGCTTTTATGAGTAGGTTAACCCAAGGTCCATCTGGAGCTGGCTCTGCAAGGCTGATTTTTTCGGCGGGCAGCTTGAGCGTATCAATAAGGTATTTTTGGACAACCAAGGCTCGCTGGCGTGCGAGCTCAGGCAGTATTTTCTTGGAGAGTTCAACCTTTTGATGAGGCAGAGGTTGTAGATCCTCCCGTGCTTCGATCACAGGAAGAAGATCTTCGCCGATAGGAATATCCGTATTCACGAGCTCCACCTGGCGAAGTTCTTCCTCAGCAAGCAAACGGGCCATTTCTTCCTGCCTGCGAATATTTTCCAGATCAATCCGGTAGTCTTCCTCTTCTTGAAGCATACGGGTCAGGTATTCCCGATCAGCCGTATCATCGTAGCAGCCCCGAATTTGCAGGCCAAGGTGCGGACGACGGGAAAAAAGGGGGGCAAAGTTATCCAGATCCCCCATGAAATCGGGGAGCCTGTCACCGACAATAAAATCAATCCTTTCTGGAAGGATTAGGTCAGGAAACGCTTTTTCCAGAACGGCCTGCGGGGAGACAACAGTCTGTAGATGAAGACGTTGCAGCTTCTTTAGAGCTGATTTGCTGATTTTTTCAGGAGAGGCTGTTGCTGGAAGGGAAAGGGGCAGGCTAAATTTTCCGGCAGTATCCGTGAGTAGGCCCAAGAGTAGGGAAAATTCTGAATCAGGCTGCGGGGAAAATCCGTTAAAATGAACACGACCTTCATCGCCTTTATTGTTTTGTTCCGCCGAGGGAACCCAGCGTATGTTTCCTTTTTCCTCCAACCCGAGTTGTTCTGCAAATTGCTTGGCAGTACTCTCCATTGGTAGTTCTGCCACAGTAAATTTGTCAACTTCTGCGCGATGTTGCTCCAGACGTCCACGGGCGGTAAATTCTCTTTTATTGACCTTGCCGGAGAAAGTGAAAGAGCTCGGTGTGCCTGAGGCCAACGGTATAAGGCTGCCGTTGACAGCACTGAACCCAAGGCGACTGCCAGCGCTAGGTAAGCTTCCTCCTTGGATGCGGCATTGCTTAATGGTGAAGGGTGGGAGCATCGGTTTTTTGTCTTGCCTGCGGAGAAGAGAGAGCAAGGCTTCAGGCAGCTTGCTCTCCGGGAAACTCAGTTTTAGTTCTGGTTCCTGAAGAACAAGCTCGTCGATATGCATGAAAAAGGGCAGCATCTCTGCATATACCCGACTTCCTTGCCCGTTTTTCCAGCGCAGGACGGGCCCCTGAGGGCTTTTCGCAAGCAGATCACTCAGGTGAGCGTCGCCCTCAAAAGTAAGCTCCGGTAGTCCAAAATTTCCTTGAAAAGAAAGATGCCCCTGTTGCAGGGTCGGGGCGCGGTCAGCTTGAAAGAGTTGAGCAACGGCTTGACTCAGTAGTTTAATATCAAGATTTGCAACAGCCAGCCGGAGGTTGCCCTTTCCTTGGCGAAAAGAGCCGTCCGCCGTAAGCTTTCCATCTGCACCAACTTCTGCCTGGACATGCAGGTTATCTTTTTTTGACGATGCTGTCCGGAGATCTTTGATCTCCAGGTTCAGACCGGTCAGCGGGATTGTGAGACCGGTTTCCTTGCTGCCTAGCGGTAAGAGGGCTTTGGAATCGGTTATTTTAATCGTATCAACTGACAGTCCAAGGGGGGATACTATCTTTTCTGGGAAAAGAAAAAAAGAGGGTGCGTCAGACGAAAAATTCGCCTCCTGAAGCAGGAGATCGGTACAAGAAAGGCTTGGTGATACAGGATCAAAATTTATGGAGCATCCTTTGCTTTCAGCCATTTGAGCAGTGAGCAGGGCCTCGTTTTTCGCTTGTTTTTTTAGCTTCAGGCTGATATCACGTAACCTTATCGTGCCCTGATCTATCAGCATTTGTTTCTTCCCACCTCCTTTACTCTGTACTGTCCGCATAAAACCGCTCAATTCAGCCTGTCCGCCAGCAAAAAGAACATTCTCTCTCGCCTTCAGATAAGGTTGGAGCAAATTTGGGTCTAGGTTGTTCATGGAAATTTTTCCGGTAAAACTCAGATCAGGCGCAGTGGTTCCTTTAAACCGTACTGTTATTTTTCCTTGCTGGGCTGAAAAGGACAGGGCTGTTGCTTTCTCTGCCCGCTTCTTTTTCGAAGATTTTCTTGAAGAGGCTGTTTCGCGATTGCGGTAGTCAGTCAGTTCCAGTTGCAAATCTTTCCAGAGCAATTCCTTCTTCTCCTTTTTCTTTTGTAGAGTCCCTTTATTAATAGTTAGACGATGGATCATCAAGTCAAAGGGAAGGGATGCAGGATCAAGCAGCTGTCCGGGCCAGCCAGAGAAGGGCAGCTGACTCGAAGATGCTTCGCCGATATTTTTTTTGCTGTTCTTTTCGCTACTACCGGTGAACACCAGTTGCGGTTGATCCAGGGTCAGCTCTGTCACGGTGTACTGTTTGTGCAGAGGATTGACCTGCATGACCAAATTCGCCTTGCCGCCATCCAACTGGAGTTTTTGGTCCGCTCCCAGATAGGGTTGGAGCAGACTTGCATCCAGCTTATGAAGAGAAATCTTGCCGATCAGGCTGAGGTCCGGGGTAGTTGTTCCTTGAAAGCGGACAGTGGTCTTCCCTTGCTGGGCGGAAAAAGACAGGGCTGTTGGTTCTTTTTCCTGTTCCTCCTCCTTAGAAGGTATGTCTCGATTGCGGTAGGCTGACAGCTCCAGTTGCAGGTCTTTCCAGAGCGGCCCCTGTTTTCTTTGTATGGTCCCGTTGTTGATGGTCAGGCGTTGGACCCTCAGCTCAAAGGGAAGGGATGCAGAATCAAGCAGCTGTCCGGGCCAGAGCGATAAGGGCTGCCGTGGGAGGGCGTTTGCATCCTTGCTCTCAGTGAGAATCACTCGTGGGCTGTCCAAAGTCAGCTCTTCGACCGTGTACTGTTTTCGAAAGGGATTTGCCCGAATAATCAGTTCCGCGCTCGGGGCTGTGCATTGGAGGTTGCCTGCTCGGTCATCTTCGCCCTGAGCGTTTATATCAAGATGTAGGCCTGCAAAGGAAACGGTACCAGAGAGGATAGACCCTTCTTCCCCCTGATGATTATCCGGCAGAATGAGCTCCATCTCAGCATCGGCCTTATCCGAGCTGATGCGAAGGGAGTCGTTCATGCCCGGCAACCAGGCCAGAAGCTGCTGAGGATCAACATCATCAAGCCGAAGGACCAAGCGTGTTGCTGAACTGCCGTCCTGCCTGATCTGTCGTTGTCCCTGAATCTGGACAGGGTTGCCATTGACCAAGGCATGGAGAGCAGGCTCAGGCGCTCCCTGCTTTGTTGCTTCCGAGGGCAGGGAAAAGCTTATTTCATCAAGATGATATTCGTGATCATTGGTTGCATCCCGAAAAACGAGCATGCTGTCCGTCAGGCTGAATCCGTCAATCTGGAGCCAGTTGGGCAGAAGGGCCTGATTGCCCCCGGCCTCACCTTTTTGGGTTAAACCAAGATCGGGAAAACTGCCGTCAGCACGCCGAATCAGTTCGGTTTGCATGCCTTTGATCCGCACATCCTCAAGGACGACCCTTCGTTGCAGTAGTTCTTGAGGGCGCAATCGGGTGTCGAGTGTAGCAATACGGCATAATGCTGGCTCATCCTTGTCCTGACGGTTGAACTCAGGTCCGATATGAATGCCAGCGAGGTGGAGATCAAAGGTGAACGGCGCAAAGTCTACCTGCGTCACTGCTACCGGGCGACCTAGCTGCTGACTGTACTGCTTTGTTAGCTGTTCCTGGATATAATAGGGGATGAGGAAACTTGCCGCTGCCAGATAGGTAAGAAAAAGCATCGCAGGCAACAGGATAAGTACAAGACTGCAAAGCAGGACCTTTTTCTTTGAAAGGCCTTTTTTTTCTTTGCTTTTGCTCTGTTTACGCTGCTTGGGCGGCTTTTTTGGTTTGGGAGGAGGAGCGGATTTTTTCTTCTCGTTCTTTGTGGTTCCGGCCTGCGGATTGATCAGAATCTCACCGAATGCAGGCGGGGACTCGGCTTTTTGGGTCTGCTGCTCGCCAGTCATGTTTTTGGATCTCTTTTACACTTCTGCTCTTGATTACCAGAGCGTCAACAGCATTGGGTCTGCATGACATCTGATTGCCTTAACGTACTTTGATGAGCATACCCCGGACGGAGTTTTTTTACAAGAATTTGCACCAGCCTCTTGCAAACATGGGGGCCGGGGAGATAATCGTTATCTTCCTGATGAGAAAGGGCGTTTTGTCAGGTTCAGTCAAAATCAAGTCGAAGATCTAATTCCTCTTTGTCTTCCTTTATCGGAGAGCTCAACTTAACTTCTGAAAAGAAGATTTCGTCTTTTTTGGGATTGATGACATTACCTTTTGTCGGCCCTTCATAGCTTAGTGCCCAGCTGGCTCCCAAGCCGATTATAAAAACAGCAGATGGATACATCTGTTCCATATTAAAATTATTTTTTCCACTTAGCTGAAATAAAAATATATCCACAAGAAGGCAGTGTAGCATAGACAATAAAGGTAATGTCAGTCGAAATGCCTTAAAATTATTTTTTTGTGCCTGCCTGCTATAGAATTTACCCAAAAGATATCCAGCAAAAAAAGAAATAGCAGCCAAGAGTCCCTGACCAAACATACCCGGTATCAGACCAGTAACTGCTGAAAAAATAACCATTGCAAGTTCTATATTTACAGCTTTTCCAAGTATATAAGAGATGTACCCTATAGCCATCATAATGATACAAGCTCTGCCTTCTCCCTGATCCAAGTAGAATGCCCGCACTACATAGTAAATATTCGCAACAAGAACTATAACTACACTAAGAAACAGAACAAATAATATTGAATAATTGATAAATATATTAGCCACTTGAACTACTCTCTGGAAAGTTTCGATAATTGATTCATTGTATCACACCAAATAACTAGATCTGAATTTATATTTTTATATTCTGCTACAAAAGCCTCCTCCAGTCCAGTACAAAACGTATCTGGAAGTTTTGAAGAAATGCGCCTCTTTACTTGTTCTTCTTTAATTTTTTCAGTTATTTCATATTCTGACCCTCCGAAATAATACAGTATGTCATTAGATAAAATGTTCCTATGCCAATAGGAGAAATCAAGCTCCTGAAGGAGTTCTTTTCTTTTTTCTTTATATTCAGGGAGTACATCAATCTTGTTTACCCACTGATAGACAGAATTTTTTTTCAGGGCTCCGCTTTGCTCATATTTCTTCAATCGCTTCATGAGTTTCTCCACCTGAATCAAATAATCACTTGTTTTATGTATTTGTTCATCAGGGGGGGCAGGGATAGTTTTCCTCAATTGGGGAAGAGGAGGCTTTTCAGCGAAGTGAGGAAGAGCATTCTGTTTCGAGTTACGATAGGGGCGAACATCAGCAAAAGAACCACCTTTCTGTTGATATTCAACCTTCCAAATTATGAGAAAATAGGCTGATGCGCTACATAAAAAAGCGAGAACCACGAGGAGTATAAAATTATGTGGAGATGATATACTGACTGTCTGTTGTTCTTCCTCGCCTTGCTTCCCGCTGTAATATTCATCCAGTACAACCTGAGCATCTGAATTCGCACCATGAAAATACACCGCATCAAACCGAAAGCATTCCCATTCCTGCGGATTGAACCAGCAGGTAGCTCCCAGAACGGCAAGAGGATTTTTTGCGGAACAGGAATAAATCAGGTTCAATGCGCTTTCAGCAGCCTTGCCACCGGAATCGAATTCTTTCAGGACAGGTCGAGGACGATTGGACGTTATATGTTCATCTTGGCACCTTTCCCTTATCTTCCCTGTAAACTCTTTTATTGTTTCATGGGGAGATACTAGCACCTTTCTTGCCATTTCCTCATAATCTTCTTTTTCGGCAGAAATTCGTTGTAGTTCAGTTACAGAAGTGAACCAGAAGCCGACAATAGCAAGGCTGCTTCTGCCGACCAAATCCTTGAGTGCCACATTAACGCACAGGAGATAGCCTTTTCTTTCAGGGTCAGGGATTCCACCGATTGCCGGGCTTAATTCCGACAATGGAATACTGGAGTTGCCAAGAACCAATGTGGCATATTTATGAAAGAGCCTCTCAAGATCAGAGCGGTTCTGTAAAACACCGGTCCTAACTTTTACTCCCCAATCCCGTCCTCCGATGGAGGAGGTTATATTGTCGTATACGATGTGGTCCATTATTCAAAATAACGGTTACATATCGATTGAATATCTTGACGACGAGAAAACGCGCGCAACTTTTTAACGGAACGCCCTGTTTCCGTCCATGTAAAATACCTGAAGTTATTCTCAATATCCCTAAGATTGTACTGCGTTATTCTGTAGAGTTGCATGCAGGTATTTTTCAGTACATTGTCAATCTCTGTTCTTTGCCTTTCAAGTGTAAGGATGGTCAAAGGTGACCCGAGTTTTTTTTCTGCAATAGGATTTTTTTTTGGTAATTGTTCAATGAGTTGCCAGAATTCTCCGCATGGAGGACAGACTTCTTCGGGTGGCCATTCGGCACGAAGAAATTTTTCTAAACGAATTGTTACAAGCTGATGATACAGAAATTTTTCTTTGACGCGGATTATTGATGTGTATTTAATATGTTGTTCAATTAAATCAGTTATTCGTTGTAAGCTGTTAATAACTTTTTTTCTGATGACAGCATTTTTTTGTTCCGTTTTTCTTGTTTTTTCGGAAATATTCTGTTGTATTTCATTATCATTGCAAGACTCCAAGCAGCACAGGGCTTCTCTGAATACATTCACGTCCCGACCATATAGCCAAGCAGGCAGTGTGGAGCTGTCCTGAAAAATTACCATAGCATTAATAAATTTCCGAGTGGTTCCTTCAAAATTATTCTTCCCAGCATAATGTCCTGGGCAAAGAAGATAAAGGGTGTCCATTTTTGCACAGCAATGTTCTTTGCATAATGCTTCAGACAAGGGAAGTATGCAACAAAGAACCATGATAAAAGTAGGGAACCGGTTAATGCACACCTTGGCAATCTCCTTCAAATACGATTTTCTTTCCTTGAGCATCTCGACATTTCTGCAGTCTCTTTTTTTCTATCTTATTTGCTCTCTTTTCTTTTTGTTCGTCACTTTTTTCCGAGTCAATTTCCGTGCAAAGTTGTTTGACCTCGCTTTTTTGAGCATCAATATACTTGAATGTTTCTTCAAGGTAGGGTTTTCTGGAGAGAGAAATATTCTGTATAAAATCCAATAATTCTTCGCAACTTCTTTTCGCAGAATAACGGTTCTGTTTAATCATTTCTGTATAGCTCGTTATCGTTTTGTAACGAATACGACGTGATTGAATTAACGCATCAAGGGCTGTCAGTTCAGTTACGTAGATTGGAGTTGTAGCAAAAAATTCTACGAACAATAACGGATCGTCCAACTTCTTCCGTAGCTGATCGGAAAAAGGTGATATTCCGGGCACCTTTTTAGCTTCTTCAAGATCAAAAAGGTAATTACTTTCTAATGCTGTAATAACAGATTTAAGAATCTTCCGAGTATTCTGTGTACCCGTTAGAACCTTTTTCAGGACTCTTCGAATTAACCCCAAATTGTCCTTCACTTCTTGCTTTAATTCATCCCACGAATACTCGTGGTTGTGCAATTTGTCATTCGCCTGGTCATAATATTGAAATGAAGTCCCTTCTTTTTTCAGACGGTACATGTAAAGCTCATAATAGGGCAGTTTCTTCAGCCCTTGATAACCTTCTATGATTTCTGGAAGTAATCCCTCAAGCAGTGTTCTTGTTCGAATATTATCGCGGCGTTGCAAGACGGAACGAACAATAAATCCAGCTAGGGCTGATCGAATTTGCACGGCATAGTCAAGTTGATCCGGCAACTCGGAGTTGTTTAAAATTTTCTCTATTTCCTGAAGTTGGTTGACAAGCTCGCTCTGTGTAAGAACTTTTTCTTTCCAAACATTCAGGAGAGGCTCCGTTTGGTTATCGGCAAATTGTTCAAGGGTACTGTAAAAGGCTTTGTCCGTATCTTTGAATGCTTTTTTTTGTTCCGCAATAAACAGCAAAATAGGTTCGTACTCCTCACGGGGGAGATTCTGTAGACTTGTCAGGAATTCAATACGTTTTTCAAGCAGAGGCTGTATATCGTCAGTCCACCAAGAAGGTTTTGATGACTGTAGCCTTCCGATTTTTTCATAATCACGCAACTGCTTGAGCGAGGCAGGAGAAAACAGGTCAGCGTTTGGCTGGCCCGTATTAAATTGCTCTTGATATTTTCCCCAGAATTCCTTCAGGGCTTGTTCTAATCTGTTATCAGTATTTGCGGAGCCGGAGTTGTTCTTTGCGATACGTATCAGCCTTGCAAGCTGCTTTGAATCCTCCGAGGTCAGGGAAGGAACTCCGTTAAGAGCGACCTTGTCCGTAATCTTGAAGATGAGCTGTTGTTCTTTTTCCGTTTGGATATTTTTTCGCCAAAAATATCCAGCAGATGATAAAATAAGTACAACAAGTGCAAGCAGTACGAAAAACATCACAAGCTTTTTTTTCCTTTTCTTTTCTTCTTCGACCTTAATAATTTCTTCTATCTCTTCTTCTTTTTCCTTCCTTTTCTTTTCTCGCTGTGCCTTTCCATATTTTTTTCTAATACCAGGCCGTGCGGCATAGAAAATAGTTCGAAATACATCAGTTGCATCTTTTGTCCATATTCCTCCGTCGTTATTTAACACCTTCGCTTTTTCGGTTCGTTGATCAAGTTCATAGCAATTAATCAATCGTACCAGGCCAAAAGGTCGTTTTTCAGCGATTTGCTTGTTGCTGCATGCTTCAGTGAATTTTTTCAAGTCATCCGTGAACCAATTACGAAACTGAACAACATATTCAAATTGATCTATGTGTTTCTGCGTGAGCCGGGGGTTCATATCTCCCTGCGTAAATAGAAGGGCAACCGGAATTCTTTTACTTCTGCAATCACTGATTACGTGCTTGACACTCGAAGAAAATTGAATTTCCTCATGTGGTGTTTCATCACCCTCAATAAACATCGTAGAACGTACAAGGACAATTATCCCGTCACAACGATGGAGGTACTCATTGACCTGTTTCCTTATCCTACGAGCCTCTTCTTTTTTTTCCTGCTTTTTATCTGCATAAGCGGGATCGGCTAGTGCATTGAAGTGCTTACCAGCAAAGTCCCAGAGATAAATAGGGAATTTTTTTATTTCACTGGAGTCGGCCGATTTCATTTTAAGAAGAATTTTAGCCCATGTGTTTGTTGTTACAAATGTTGGGCTAACTTTAGCGGTTTCTCGGATGGAAGTTTCCTGCTGTTCAAAATATGCTGCTCCTCCGATTGTTTCCCTGTCAAAATCTGTTGCTGTATTTGGAAATATTTCATCTATGCACATGAAAACAGATGTCAGAAAGACAGTTTTTCCGGCCCCACTTTCACCGCAGATACCGATTAAAGCACTCTCAGCTATTTCTTCATCAGATAGAAAAAATTTTTTGGAAGCATCAATAGGGGAGGTATACTTTTTAGTATCCGGTGTTCGTTTTACGAGGGGCATAAAAATATTTTCTAGTGTTAACTTATCGATCTTATTCAGAGTAAATTTCATTAGCTGAAAATAAATGTCTTTTTTAATGTGGTGAAAAAAGGCGGGGTGTGGGTGTAAGATTTATACAATACCTTCGCCAAAATGCATTTTGGCCGTTTTTTGACAAAAAAAGTTATTCCAAGGATAACTAAAGATCAGGTAGTGCTAAGACGGCATGTCATTCGTTTTTTCATGATCAGCATTTCAGAGTAAGGAGAGTTGCCGAACCATTGCACCGATAACATGAAAAATATTTAATTGTCAACAGATAACGACATGTAAGAATAAAAATTGTTCAACCTGTGATTTCCAGTGAGCGATCATAATGTTATAAATAATACCGATATGTTGATTGCTAAATTGTTAACCAATCGGTGAGTCCTATACAGGCTACGCTGTTTAAGAACGAGACAAATTTATATAGCTAATGCAACCGGCTATTTGCCATAAAAGGCAGCAGGTATAAGGGGAAATCAAAAAAATTAGGCTTCTATGAGAGCCAGCTCCGGTCGGCAAAAAAAGCGGATAGGCAGGAGTAAGTAGCCTATCCCGGCATTGACAAAGAGAGGGCCAGCCTGGGTTTGAAACAGACCTCTGTCATATTCTCCAACTCCGTAGGGTACGGTTACCGCACCGTAGAAGGGAAGGCGGACCTGGCCTCCATGAGAATGGCCGGATAATATAAGGTCAAAGGAGTTTTCGAACTTGTCAGCAGATGCCGGGTAATGATCCAGCATAATTCGTTTTATAATACTTTTGTCCTTTCTCCTCGGGGGCAGGCTGTACCCTAAGCCTGTTGATCCCGTAATAGAGACCCTGCCATCAGGTGAGAGCACCTCCTGATCTAAGAGCCAATCTCCTCCGGTCTGCTGAAAGCATGCTTTTATGTCGTCAAAGGATGCGTTGCTCCAGTAATCATGATTACCGGGAACGCCAAAGAGCGGGTATTCTATCTTTTGCAAGCAGCGTAAGGCCTCTGCGAGATAGGCTTTGTCTTCAATGAGATCGCCTGTGAAACAGGCAAAATCGGGTTTGAAGCTGTTGATCCTGGTAACCACTTTGTCGAAATAAGCAACGTCTCCCTTATGATGGACATCGGTAAAGTGGGCGATACGGCAGGTAGTTTTTTTACTGAGAACAAGATGGTGGATCTTGAGCCACTTGCGTTCGATAAAGAAACCATCCACAAAGGCAAGGCTATAAGGAACTAAGGAATAGCAGCCGAGTCGAAGGAAATCTCGACGGGTTAACTTTTTTTTCTTGGTTTTTAAGTCCATAATCCTAACTCCCATAGTGTTTGACAAGTAAGCTTTTTTCGCGTAATCAAATGAACATTATTGACATTTTTCACGAGGCGATAACGATGGATCTTGGCTAATTTTCTCTGCTAGAGAATAAAACACAAGGATAAAAATGAGTAAAACAGTTTCTTCCTGGGAAATTCTCAGTGAACTGATAGCAAAAGAAAAAAATACAGCGTTAGCAACATTCCTTGAAACACTCTCCTCTCGTGATACAGCTAGGGCTGTTTCGCGACTGACCGAGAAGGAAAGACTCAGCCTGCTCAGCCTGCTCAGTCCGCAGGATGCAGCTGATGTTATTGAATATATGCCTGAATCCCAGGCGGCGGAAATGGTCGAAGATATGCCGTCTGACCAAGCTGCGGCAATAATGGGAGAACTGACCAGTGATCATCTTGCCGATATGCTGGAAAAAATGGACAGTGGTGCAAGCGCTGCTATTTTACGCAATATGCCCCATAATGATGCCGAAGAAGCAAGGAAACTGTTATCTTACGATGCAAACTGCGCTGGCGGTTTAATGATCTCGGAGTTCCTTGCCTATTCCTCAGAAAACACCATAAGTGATGTCCTGGATGATTTACAGGCGAACCATAAGGGATACCGTCATTATCATGTACAGTATTTTTATGTGACTGATACAAGCAATAAGCTGGTTGGTGTGCTTCGCATTCACGACTTACTTTTCCCGCCCCGGCATACTCGGCTCTCCGAAATTATGCTCAAGTCACCTCTCAGTGTGTCGGACACGGCAACTTTAACAGAATTGCGGGATTTTTTCGAAGAACATACTATGTTCGGCGTACCTGTTGTGAATGAACGAGGTGTACTCGTTGGCGTAGTGCTGCCGCAAAGTATTGAAGAGGCCGTACGCAAGCAGAAAACAAAAGTTTTTTTGCGTTTGAGCGGAATTATCGGTGGTGAAGAATTCCGTACGATGCCTCTGCTCTCTCGTTCGGGACGTCGTCTGTCATGGCTAAGCTTAAATATTATCCTCAATATTATAGCTGCAAGTGTTATTGCTCTCTACCAGGACACACTCGCGGCAGCGATTACATTGGCTGTTTTTTTACCCATGGTGAGTGATATGAGTGGTTGTTCCGGCAACCAGGCGGTAGCGGTTTCGATGCGTGAACTTTCTCTTGGTTTGGTTCGACCAAAGGAGTTGTTCTGGGTGCTGGCCAAAGAGGCCAAGATCGGAATAATCAACGGTCTAGTACTCGGCGTGATGCTTGGCGGAGTTGCCTATTTATGGAAAGGAAATCCTTGGCTCGGACTTGTTGTCGGAGGCGCTTTGGCTGCAAATACATTAATTTCTGTGAGTCTTGGCGGGATGCTCCCTCTGGTTTTAAAAAGGTTGAAACTCGATCCCGCTCTGGTCTCAGGGCCGCTACTGACCACTGTCACTGATATGTGCGGCTTCTTCCTAGTTTTGAGTTTTGCAAGTGCTGTTCTGCCCAAGCTGACAGGTATGTAACGCGGAAAAGGGAACGGATTTTTTTTGCAAATTGCCTGATGACAAATCATGTGCATTTTGTCTTGACCCTCATCCGTCCCCTTTTTGCTTAGAGCCGGTAACCCCTTACAACCAAATCATTATCGGGGCAACAGGACGATAATCCAGAACACGAATTCTCTTTCCCTCGTCCCTGATCGTTAGCACCCCTTGTATTTCAATTTTTTTCCGGAGCACCGCGTTAAAATTTTCGCCGAACTCCCCAGGACTGATGAGATATTTCTCCTCGTCATCGGTCAATAAAGCCAAATCGGCAATGTTGCCGTCAGATTCCCACTGATCGGCAACAAGCACTCCGGTCACAGTAATACTCCTCATACTTCCCCCTCTTGAAGAAAGCTGCTGAGCGTAACCCTCCGGGTTAATATTCGTCCTCTTCAAAATAAAATTCTTCATCATGATCAAAGGCTTCCAATACAACAGGATTAACCCTCAATAACTGAAATTCTTTTTCACAATCCTCACAGTAAACCTCGTCACCGGGCTCATGATCATAATAGATTTTGACTCTTCCACCACAGGCGGGACATCTCTTAATTTTCATAATGCCTCCTCAGCAAGTAAAATAAATTCCTAACTTTTTAAAGCAAGCACCATGCCAGTAGTCAACATGCTGTTATGATGGTGAATAAAGTAAATTAATCGTCAGTAACAGGAACTCTGAGTTCCTGTGCATCCCCGTTCCATGATGCTTGCACATGCGGAAAAAGCGAGGAAATGTATATTAATGCTTGCATATCAGGCGGCAGCAAGATATTGGGAACCTTCAGTTCCTAGTTTCAGAAAAAAAGAACTTAAAGTTCATATTCTCATAGTGAGCCATGCATAATTTTTTACTTGTAAGTCGGGACGCTGATGTCTTGGCGACGTTTGATAAGAGCTGCACAGAAGGGGCAGACATCTTCCCCTGCTCCTCTTTGGTTGAGGCGTTGAGCATCCTGAACAGCCATCGCTGTGCATGTCTCTTTATCGATATGGAGATCCTCCGGCACACCGCCTTAGCCAACGCAAGCGGTTATAAGGCGGTATTGCAGCCATTCTGGCTCCGGCATCCGAGTCTGGATATCGTGGTGATGACCTCTCAGGAAATGCTGCGGGAGGCTGTCTCCACGGTGAAACAGGGGGCCAGCGATTATCTTATGTACCCTGTCATTGCCGATGAAATTCGCCTGATCATCAACAACCTGAAGGACTCTCAGCAGGTTCAGTCCGAGCTTGACTATCTCCGTGATCAATTTTGGGATCGGGACTCAGCCCCCTTTGTCCACACGGAATGCCCGGCCATGAACAAGGTGTTTGAAGATGTCCGTGCTGTGGCCCCCACCAAGAGCACGGTGCTGCTCACAGGGGAGACCGGGACAGGCAAGGGTGTGCTGGCCGGGCTTATTCATAAACACAGTAATAGACGCAATGAACCCTTTATCAGTGTCCATTGCGGGGCAATACCCGATACTCTGCTGGAGAGTGAACTCTTTGGCCATGAGAAAGGGGCTTTTACCGGGGCGATAAAGAAAAAACAGGGTCGATTCGAGGTGGCTGATAACGGCACAATCTTTCTTGATGAGATCGGCACCATAACCCCCTCAGCCCAAATCAAACTGCTTCAGGTGCTTCAGGAAGGTTTGTTTCAACGAGTTGGCAGCGAACAGGACACCAGAGTAAATGTCCGGGTTATCGCAGCAACCAATGAAGACCTCAAGCAACTCTGCGAGGAAAAAAAATTCCGCAAAGATCTCTATTATCGCCTGAATGTCTTTCCCATTGAACTGCCACCGCTTCGAGATCGGAAAGAGGATATTCCCGGCTTAACCGAGGGCTTTATCCGACGGTTCAACCGATTGTATGCAAAAGAAATTGTTGATATCCATCCCCAGGTTATTGATGCCTTTCTCAAGTACTCTTGGCCGGGAAACATTCGTGAGCTGGAAAATATTATTGAGCGATCCTGCATCATTGAGCGTTCTTCCATTTTATCGCCAGACAGCTTTCCGGCAGAGCTCTTTGTGTACGATGATACCCTGACACGAATCCAGATGGATACCATGCTTCCGCTGGCGGAAGTACGAAGGCGGGGAATTGAGGAAATTGAGCGTTGTTACCTCAAAGAGGTATTGAGCAGTAATAAGGGAAAAATCAACCGAAGCGCGGAGGCTGCCGGAGTCAGCACCCGGCAGCTGCATAAATTGATGAGGAAGTATGGGTTGAAACGGGAGGAATTTAAGAGGTAGTGTCAACCTGTCCCCTTTTTACTAAAACTCAAGCCAACTTTGGTTTCTGGTCCACAGTCACTGATATGTGCGGCTTCTTCCTGGTTTTGAGTTTTGCAAGTGCTGTTTTGCCGAAGCTAACAGGTATGTGACTATATTATTTGTAAATTTTCTTGCACCCTGCGGATTGGGCGTTGCCTACCCTATCATAAGGATTACAATGATCCTGCACGCCGTGCCAAGAGTAGTGGAGCCTGACGAGCACTGCCCCCTGTCAGAAGGTGATTTTTTATTTTTCATCAAGAGCTGTTAAGCTCTCAGCCTGATGCAAAGTAACCTGGGTGAACGGAATACCCCAGTCGTATTCGGAGCACGCATCAACAGCGGCCTGTTGAAGAAAACGAGAAAGCGCAAAATAATTTTCTGCCTGACTGCCTTGAAATTTTGCAAAAATCAAGAGATTCAACGAGGAGGCTGCTGCTGTCTTGAAATCCACTATAAGTTCAATAAGGTCCGGGCCATACTCCTTTGTTTCCAGCGTATTGATGATATAAGCATGAAGAAGGTCGGGAATGGTTTGGGTGATGTCCGGCTGGCAGGTGTAATCAATACCAAAATCGGTAAAAACAGCAAAGGTATTGATGGAGTAGTTAATCGGGTTAAGCCCAAGGAAGGTCAGGGTCGCATAGGTTTTCCGGGCTCCACCACGGGTATCCAGCACCACCTGCTCCGGGGTTTGCAAAGCAATGGTGCCTATAGTGCCATCAGACAATTCAACCAAATCCCCGGTTTTGGTGGGAAACCAAGGCTCATCCGTATGAAATGGCCGTGACTCCAAGCCGATAAGCGCAGACAAGGGGAGACGTATCATACCACCGCGAAGATCTGGGTTATGGAGCCGAGTATAGAGATTCAAGGCCATAATCCGCCAGGGAAGCCCCTGATAGATAATTCGTTCTCCTTCGCGCACAGTGCTCAGGTTGAGCAGAAGCTGGGCCTGTTCCCAAAATTTGGGCAAGGTCTGCTTGCTGGTCCAGGCAACGCCGAGCAGAAAAAGAAAGGCAAGTCCCAGCAGAACCCAATCGCCGGAAAGATACAGTACTAAAATAAAGGTAGTAACTGCTATCAGGAAGGTTAATAAATAATAGACAATGAGACTCAGGCGCAGAAGAAAGGAGCGGTGCTCGCCGAGCCGACCCAAACGTGTTCTCTTATGGATAAGCCGTTGGGTTTCCCGCATCAGGAGAAAAACGATAAAAAAGGCTGACAGGGCTAGGATAAAATTCAGCCCTCTGCTCTTGAAAAACTCCCGAAAAATCGCTTTGATTGAACGTAAGATCGAAACCTTATTCTGTTCTTTTTCGGTCAACTGTTGCTGCACAGCTGCTAAGCGGGCCTTGAGCTCATCATAACGCTGTTGGCGAGAAAGAATCAGAGGCTTCAGCTCCTGTTTCATTGTCTCGGAATCAGTACCATCAAGATGCTGCTGAATATTCTTTATCGCATTATCTGTCAGATTGATACGTTTCCGGTAAAGAGTCACCTGCTTACGCAAGGCTTCCATCTCACGGGGCCGAGCCGTCATCTTTCTCGTTTCTTCAAGAATCGGGCTGAGCAGTTCCTGTAACTCTTGCTGCCAGTCAACTTTTTCCGTAACCGCAGAAAATTCTGCCGGATCCACTCCAGAAACAATACTTTCAAAATCACTGTCCAGGGCCTGAATACGGGAGGATATTTCCTGGATCTCTGCTCGGATGGCCTCCTGCCTGGCCTCGGTCTTCTCTTTTTTGAGGTCTTTTTCCTCTTCTGATAACTTCTTTTTGAGAGCCTGCTTGGACAGAAGAATTTTCTCTAAAGTATCATTGGTTAATGAGGAGGCGAGAGGGCGTGATACCACCTCCGCCTTCACCTCCCCCTCTGCCTGATGCCCGCTGAGCACCAGGCTAGTGCTAGGGAAAAAAAGGAGAAAGAATGTTATTGGGACAATAGAGAAAAAAAAGATCTTGCAGGCTGTGCGGTCCATTCGGTATGTTTCAGGATATTTGAATGTTATAGAGTAAAAAGAAGGATCATGATTCCACAATATTTTCAGGTGCGCCAGTTACAAGAACGTTTGTGCCCAGATCGTCCAGCACCTGTTGTTCCAGCCCGTCTTCCTTTGCCCGCAATCTTGCCAATTTCTCTGGACTGTATTGTATCGGTAATTTACCGAGATTGCAGATAGGTTCTCCCGGACTGATGGAAGGCAGACTCGTCATACCCATCACCACCCCGTTAAAGGGCGCATAAAGGGTATCCTGGCTTTCACCGAGAAGAGTTGTATTGGTTATTATAGGCTGACCTTTTTTGACGATGTCACCCGGTTTGATATGAAAATCAAGAAACCCACCCCGCTCCGACCGAATCCACTTTGATCTCTCAATCACGATTTGATAGGCAGGACTTTCTATGCTGCCGTCCAGCATGTTCAGTTCACGCAGTACATTTTTTATACCCCTAACTTCTGTTTCCACAATACCGGGCTCTACTTTCCACACTTCACCGCCTTCCATAATAATTGTCGGGCATCCAACATCGCATGCTTCCCGACGAAAGGAGTTTTTAGGACCTTGATTGTTCATTATGATTTCAACACCAAATGCCTCGGCCAATCGGCGAACTTCAGGATTTGTCAGGTCACCTCGGACTGTCGGGTAGTTGGTTCGCCGGACCGATGCTGTGTGTAAATCAATACCGTAATCACACCTCATGACAATTTCGTTAAAGATTGTAAACGCCATACGACTGGCAAGGCTCCCGTCAACAGAGCCTGGAAAGGAACGGTTCAGATCCCGGCGATCCGGCAGATAACGGGAATGACGCTCAAAGGCGGGCAAATTTAGAACCGGAATCAAAACAACGGCTCCTTTCCGAATCTGAAAATCATCATCCTGAATGAGCTGACGAATGGCTCCGCAACCATTGATTTCATCACCGTGCAAGGCCCCGGTAACAAAGACCACAGGGCCGTCTTCTTGTGCGCGACGTATGTGGATTTGAATATCCACGGTCATGCCGCTGTAACTTTCTCCGACAACAAGATGCACATTACGTGATTCACCAGGCGCAATTTTTTCGCCGAACCAATCAAACATCGACTTGCGAGGAGCAGGATTATTCATGGTCGTTTCCATCTATTTCTGCCGGTATTGCAATAGACTCGATTGTCCCTGCTTCCTTATAGACCTCATCAGCCACAGGGAGATCAGGCAAATGCTTGATTTTAGGCTGCCGTTTACGACGAATCTTTTTCGGTGTCATGTCGCGCATCAGTTCAAGTTTGCCAAAACAGAGCAGCCGATCGCCTGCAAATAACTCCCGTTCAGGTTTCGGATTGGGTATGACCTTTGCGTTTCGATGGAGGGTCAGGACCACAATGTCTTTTTCGCGCAACCGTGATTCCGTAATAGTTTTACCTATATACTCAGATCCTTCAGGGATATGAATCTCTGCAACGCCATAGCCGCTGCTTACAGTCAAACGTTGCCGAAGATCAATCTCTGGAAAATCCACCTGCGCAGCAATATAGTCAATTATTGAGCCGGCAATATCAAGTTGCGTACACCCTTCGATTCCCTCTAAGCCTGGTGAGGAATTCACTTCCATAATTTGCGGACCGTCTTTTCCTTCAAGAAGATCGACGCCTGCCACCCGAAGCCCTAATATCTGCGCCGCCCGTACAGCCGTTTCTGTGTACAATTCATCAAGAACTACCGGCTCGGTGATGCCGCCTCTATGGACGTTGCTGCGAAACTCCTGTCCCTGCGCCACTCGTCGCATCGCTCCAACGACCCGATCACCGACAACAAAGGCTCGTATATCTTTCCCCTTGCTTTCCTTGACAAATTTTTGAATAAGAACGCTCTGTTTCTGACTCTGCAAAAGTTCGACGATTCCGGCGGCTGTACTGAGGGTATTTGCCAAGATGACGCCGATCCCTTGGGTCCCTTCAATCAATTTGATAACAACAGGTGCCCCGCCGACCCGCTCAATTGCTGGCAGCACATCCTTTTTATCTCGGACAAAGGTTGTTTGCGGGATACCGATAGAATGCCGACTGAGTATCTGCAAGCTTCGCAACTTATCCCTTGAATTTGCAATACTGGCAGATGAGTTTGCACAAAACACATCCATCTGTTCGAATTGTCGTACAACAGCAGTACCATAATAGGTGATTGAGGAGCCAATTCTTGGCAAGACGGCATCATACTGAGAAAGGCGTTTTTGCCGAAAATACAGATCAGGCATCCCCTGATCCAGATCTATGGCAAACTTGAGCGTATTTAACACCTTAACCTTATGGCCCCGTTGCAACGCTGCTTCACGAAGTCGACGCGTGCTATAACTTTGACCATTGCATGAGAGAAGAGCGAGTTTCATGATTTTCCTTGATTTTGAGATCCAGAATCTGTTTTTGGGCCTCTATTTACCTTTTTCTTCCGTTCCGGTCTACCACCATAATAGGACCTCCCCCCGTCAACCATAAATCGATCCCTAAAGGCTTCACGACCAAGAAGCATCCTGAACCCCATATTATCACGACTTGCAAGAGTTAATTCTACCTCCCAAACCTGCCCGAGCAGCTCTATATCTGCCAGAATGACCGGCCTGATTTTAGCTATTCCATTTGAACTCTTGATAGATCTGAACTCAAGTACTCTGGCTTCTGCATCAAGAGTACCCTTGATTGAACGCTGGATAGGGTGAAGTTTAAAACGCACCCATTGTTCTCCATCTCGCTCAAATGTCTTGAGATTGACTGCCTGTATCGAGGAAGAACGGGCTCCAGAATCGACCTTTACTTTAATTTTGTCAACACCGAGACTTGGAAGTTTAACCCACTCCCGCCACCCAATAACTGGCAGCTCAAATTTTCTTTTTTTAATCATTATGTTGTAACCGATTGCAGGGTATTAATTTTTTTAGAGTTATCCTGATTATAATCTATTAATGTTGGAGGCACCACGGCGAAAATCGGCGCACTTCTTTTTTTTACAGTCGCATTGCTTGGGATTGCATAGTTTATCCGAATCTGCCCTTTTTCCGCCCCAAAGCAAGAAAACTTTCCAAAACCTCCTTGCATCTGTTTACCGGATAATGGTAAACAAGGCATGCATAAAACCGTATTCTTATTTTCTGAGCTGCCGATTTTTACGCTATAGTTCTACACTATAGATAAGAGATCTTTTATTTCAAAGAACTGGAGAAAAATACCATGGCTGTTGTTGCCCCGTTTCGTGGCGTGCGTTACAACCCGGAGAAAATTGAACGACTGGAAGATGTCGTCACCCCACCGTATGATGTTATTTCCACTGACGACGAGAAAAAACTGCTGCAAAAAAATCCCTATTCCATGATCAATCTGGATCTGCGCAATATCTCGCAGGGAATAACCGAGGATGACGGACGTTACGAGCAGGCTCGGGAGCGATTTCAAGCCTGGCAGGACGAAAACGTGCTTATTCAGGACGAGCAACCGACCATCTATCTCTACTATATCGACTACAACCATCCCAGCGGCAAACGCCTGACCCGGAAAGGTATTGTCAGCCTCGTCGGTTTGGCAGAATTCGCCGAAGGCATTGTCAAACCCCATGAAAAGACCTTTGCCGGGGTGATCAGCGATCGCTTGCAACTCATGGAGACCTGCAAGGCCCAATTCAGTCAGATTTTTTCTATCTATGCAGATCAGGAGCAGGAGATCATCAGCCGTCTGGAAAAGGTTCGGGAAGCAGAACCGATGCTGCAAATTAATGATCAGAATGCCAACACCCATACCCTCTGGCGAGTGACCGACAAAGAGGCTCTGGAGTTTGTTCATCATTTTTTTGCCGATAAGCCGGTGTATATCGCGGACGGCCACCATCGCTACACCACTGCTTTGGATTGTCGTCGACGGGCCTTGGCCGCTGATCCTGATCTGTCTGCGAATCATCCTTGTAATTATATCATGATGTACCTCTGTGCCTGTGAGGATCCTGGCCTATCTGTTCTTCCCACCCATCGGCTGGTCCGCCAACCAGGGAGTATGAGTGGAGATCAATTGCAGGAACGGATGCAGCAGGGTATGAGCGTCACTGAAATCAAACAGGGCAGTCGTGAAACCCTGATCGCCGAGATCCTGAACAGGATGAATGAAATCGATACCAGCGGTAGCATGCCCGCCTTTGGCGTCTACCATCCTGGTGAAGACCGAGCCTTTCTCCTGCGCATGCAGGATGAGACCATCTCCGATTCACCATCGCTTACTGACAAACCCGAGGTTTTGCAAGAACTTGATGTAGTTGTTCTTTCTGACCTCCTTATTCAGGATTATCTGGGTCTGAGCCATGATCAATGCGTGAAGGAAGGACTGGTCAGCTATCTGAGTGACTCGGACGTGGCCTTGGACGAAGCTGTCAAGGCAAGCGTGCTTCAAGAGACTCATACCCCCTTGCTTTTTCTGCTCAACCCAACCAAGGTGAAACAGGTGCTCAAGGTGGCGGACAGCGATAATATTATGCCCCATAAATCGACTTATTTTTATCCCAAGATTATGACTGGCCTGCTCCTTAACAAGCTGGACGACGGAGAGCATATCCATCCTCTGAGTACAGAGGTCTGATAAGATGTTCCTGGTTGTTTGCAGAGGTGTTCATGGGTTTGTTCGTAGGGGCAGCACGGCGTGCCGTGCCCGGTAAGGCCTTGTATGCCTCTGACCAACGACACCCTGTTCAACGGACGCCTCGTCTGTCGTCAGCACCGAGACGGCTACCGTTTTTCCCTGGATGCAGTGCTCCTGGCCCATTTCTGCCAACCTGCTTCTCGGGATAAGGTGCTGGATCTTGGTTGCGGATGCGGGGTGATCGGCCTGATCCTCTGTTATCGTCATCCAGAGGTACAGGTGACCGGCCTGGAGCTGCAATCGGCCTTGGCTGATCTCACTCAGCACAACATTCAGGCCAACAACCTTCAGGATCGTTTCACGGTGGAACAGGGGGATCTGCGCACTATAAAGCAGCATCTGCGGCCAGAGTCCTATGAGCTGGTGCTCAGTAATCCCCCCTATTATAAGGTCGGAGGTGGACGCATCAGTCAGGAAGATGAATGCGCCCTTGCTCGCCACGAGCTAACCGCTGATCCTGACTCGGTGATCGCGGCAGCAGCCTATGCTGTTAAAAACCGGGGCACGGTGGTCTGTATCTATCCGGCAGAACGCCTCGCCACAATACTTGCCGCTATGATAAAAAAGCGCCTGGTTCCCAAGCGGATCCAGCCGGTGTACAGCTATCCAGAAGATGACCGGGCACGCTTGGTCATGATTGAGGCAAAGAAAAACGGTGGCGAAGGGCTATGTCTACTGCCGCCGCTGTATATCTATCAGTACCCTGACGGACCTTATTCACCTGAGCTTGAAGCGATGTATGCGGGCTGAGATCTTACAACTCGACAAGCTCTCTGAACTTTTTTACTGCTCAGAGGCATCGCTTGATGTACATTAGGTGCGCACGTCCATCTTTGCTGCGTTCGGCAGCACAGACCACGCAAGACAAAACGAAATAAAATAAGTTATCATTCTCCAGCATAGGCATGAGCAGATTTCCTGCACGGCTTGCTGAGAAAAAAGAAGAATTAGAGAAAACTATGCCCCGTTCCGTCCTCCCTCCGCGCCTGAACTCTGGAGATACAGTCGGCGTGATCTATCCGGCTGGCCCTGTACGAGATCAGGCAAGGTTAGAAAAAGGTCTCCAGGTCCTGAGGGATATGAATCTCAAGGTCCGCCATTGTCACCCCGACGGCAGCGGACCTGAGTATCTTGCTGCAAATGATGAACAGCGTATCAAGGATCTCTACCGACTCTGGAACGACGAAGAGGTTAAGGCCCTGATTTCGGCCAGGGGTGGCTACGGTTGCCTGCGTATTATAGGAAGGCTGAACCCGGAGTTGTTCCGCTCCCAGCCAAAATGGCTGATCGGTTTCAGTGACTTGACGGTCCTGCTGAATGGGATTTCCGCAGCAACCGGTCTGGTTACCCTGCACGGACCTATGGTTACCACTTTGGCAACTGCTGACCATTTTTCATTCCAGCGTTTCAAGGAGGCCTTGAATGGTCATTTTCAGCCGCTGACATTAACCAGAAGCCAAGAAGTCCTGCGTTCAGGAACAGGGCAGGGCAGGCTTGCTGGCGGGAACCTGACCACGCTCACTCATCTGGTCGGCACGCCTTGGCAGCCGCAGTTATCCGGCCGTATTTTGTTTCTTGAAGATACTGGTGAACCGCTGTACACCTTGGACCGCATGCTGACCCATCTTGCCTGTTGCGGCATGCTGGATAATCTTGCCGGTATGGTTCTCGGGGTTTTTGATCCTGGTCATTATGATCGTTTGGAAATTCTGCGCCTGAATGAACAGGTTTGGAACCGGGTTTTAGAGCTGACCCAAGGCGCCTCGTACCCGATCTGGGGTGGTTTTCCCATTGGTCATCAGCGAGGTAACGTGGCCTTACCTATCGGCATGGAAGCAGTTATGGACGGATCAAACGGAACCTTGAATTTCCTGCCGCAGAGCTGTCACTCAGTGTGAAAAACTCGGCGGGCAAGAACCCCTGAGTGATATTTCTTTGTTATCACTCCGGGTTTTTTTGAAATCAAGAGGCGAGGTCCTTAATTGTTTGTGAAATAACAATTGAGTAACTTTCTATAACTCAATTTCATTTGCTTTTACAGCACTTTCTAGCACTTCCCTAAGGACAAGCACTCTTTTGGGTAAAGAAGATTGATTCTTTGCGTCATCTTCCCAACATATTAATACATCTATATCATCAGGGTGATGATTAGATTTAAACGCAGAGGATTTCATTTTCAATTCTGCAATGAGATATTCATTTGTATCTCTATCTATTATTATAGCATCAGGTTTGGCTGGATGTTCTTCTGAAGGTGAATACTCTAACGCCGAGAGTAGAGATTGATTCGTCCCGCAACAATACCTGAAATCTGTATACTCGGAAAGAGCACCGAAAATCATATAAATGTCTCCTTCAGTCCTTGGGGTCCATCGCCCAAGGTTCCCTGGAGAATAAGCCTCTATGTGGATATGTTTTAATTTTTTTTTGTCAAAGACAGCATTTTCTCCATTTGTTTTAGAATTTTGATCGTTTTCTCTGTTAGAGGAACCGGAAAAAGAGGTTGGAGTATTTTTTTTTACTATTGGTGGAGTGAGTTTTATGAGTCCATCGTCAAAAGATATATCAATACTATCGTCTGCGTTAAGATTAAATCTTCTGTATAATCGAGACAATCCGCCAAGATTCCAGGAGGCTGTCAGGGTTCCTGTCAGTAGTTCCAAGTCGGTGCCAATATCTTCTTGGATTTTAATTTGATATTTCTTTCCTGTTTCAAGGCCTAATTGCTGTGCGATTGAGGCACCAAGATAGAGGCTCTTAATTTTTTTTGCTGATTCTTTAATTTGTATTTCCATTTCTGAATAATGTATTTTTTGAAATAATAGTATAGATTTTTTTAATTAAAATCAGAATATTACGACAATCCCTCTGAAATCTCCCGAAGTTTTTCCCGAAGCAGCGCAACCAGCTCTGTTTCCGCCTGATCCCTGTCCGGCATATAACTGCTCTGTAATTTCTTGAAAAAACGATCACAGAGCCGTCGTTCCTGCTTGGACCAACCGCTGGTATAACCCTGCTTGTCCTCCTCTTCTGCATCGACATTCGTTATGGCCTCCGAGTAATCTCGACGATAATCCCGACGACCATGGGCCCAATTGATGACATGGCTGTAATAGAGCAGAGCGCGGTCAAGGAGGATGTAGAGCAGCTGCATATTGGTCACAGGTCCGACCTGAAGCTGTTGCTGATCTAATTTCATGCCCAACAAGCGGGAGCCGGTGAGCATCTCTTTGCCTTTCATAGCAGCCGCAGCCGCACCAAAGGCCCCGCCGATGGCGGTAAAAACCCCGAAGGTGATGCCCCCGGCTAAGGTATCCAGTCCGGCACCCAGGGCTGCCCCGCTGATGGCTCCGGCCATGGTCAGCTGGTTGGCGGTCAGGCCGAGGAACTGCCAGGTCTTGGCAGAAAACAGATCCTGTTGGAGGATCGACTGACCAGGCAGTTGCAGATTAAAGATATTATGTTTGAACAGCTTGCGGATTTGCTGATGGGCTGTGCGTTCCCGCTTACTGACAAACTGGGTATACGCCTTGTGCAGCTTTTTTTTGAGGTGTTCCTCATCCGCGCCAGGCGGACAGGAAACAGATTTGCGATATAGCAGGCTGTCCGTCAGCATGGCCGTAATCAGGGTAGCGGTCTGTTGGTTACGGTTTTGCCATTCCGCGCTGAATGCCTGAATCACCGATTCAATAACGCCTTCCAAATCCTGATCAATAGCCTTGAGGCTGTTCAGTAAGGCGATACGCTGAGCATAGGTAGCCTTGTTGGAGTTAAACAGGCGGATTGAATTAAAATGCTTGCGGAATTCATTCTGCCAACCCTCCAAAAAGCCACTGTCCTCATCTTTACAGTTGATGATCGCCATGCGTGGCCTGCCGGTAAGGCGAAGGATCTCCATCTCAGCCCGGTCAATATTGCGCAAGGGCCTGGAGCCATCCACCACAAAGATCAGGCCTGCCCCAGCTGCAAGAGGAGCAAGCAGGGCGCAATCATCATGAAAGGCCGGGTCGTCGCGATGGGTACGGATGAATTCGGTGATCAGGTCCCTGTCATCGCCTTGGTACTGCTGCATCCAGGCCAGGGTCTTACGAGGATTCTGAAAACCGGGCGTATCTGTGAAGCGGATGACCTCTTTATTGTCGATGATCACCGGAAAGGTTCGGCATTCCTTGGTCTCGCCGGGCACCGGGCTGACTCGCACCGAGTCATCTTCGCTAAGGGTGGAAAGGACCGAAGATTTGCCTTCATTGGGATGACCGACAATAGCAAATGCAGGAACAACAGGAATAACGGGATCAGGGGTGGCGGATTGCGGGGAAAGAGTCTTCATGATTTCACCAGCTCAATGAGTTGCAGGCCGGGGTCGCCGAGTGCGGTTGTTTTCTGTTGCCAGGTTTGCAAATGTTGCGGTTGTACCTGGGTCAGGATGGTTTGTGGGCTTGGTTTACCGACCAGGGCCAGGAGGATCACAGGTGCTGGCCCGATGGTATTTCGCAGTTGTTTAAGCCAGGAGAATAGCTCTTCAATAGGAGGCTGCCAGGCCTCAAGAAGGACAAAAACATCGCTGCTTTCATTCTGTTTTATTGCGTCTTTTAAGGCGGCCTGCTCCTCTTCCTCGTTCTGATCCAAGGTCCAGAAAGGGAGCAGCTGAGAAAGGGTATAGCCGAGCCGATGGCCGATCTGTTGCTGCAGCTCGCTGGATGAGCAATCAGGCAGCAGTTCATCGGGAATCAGGGCAATAATCGGCGCGAGAGGCAAAGCAGAAGCCGAGGGAGGCGGAAAACCGCTGTCAACTTCTTGGGTTTGCCCGATAGCTTGTCCGATATCCTTATTCCCGAGTACTGGTTCCGCAGTAACAGTATCAGGTGCTGTGTCAGATTTTTGGGCCGCAGCCCCGGAGATCCTGGGTTCGGTGCGAGCTGCGGTGGATACCTGCGGAGTTCGCATCCTATGCAGGGTCTGGCGAAAATAGCCCTGCTGGAAGTCAAGCCCGGCCAGGTCTTGGTACTGTTGGACGCTGACGACGATCAGCAAGACCAGACGGGGCAGCAAACCATAGCAGAGCACCGAGAGACAGAGAAAGGGCCACCAAGAGGTGAGGTCCGCATTAATAAGATGATAGATCCCTTCCTTCAGCACCAGTCGAGAACCTTCAATCTGGCTGAGGGTGGGAATAAAGGCGTTTGGAAACCAGGACCAGGGCAGGGCGATCCAATGCACCAAGTTATGCACTGAGGCAGGCGTGACCTGCAAGGTGCTCTGCCAGCCAAAGGCGAGATCTGCCCCAATGACCTTGAATAAGGTGGCTGCAAGCACGCCGGTATTAAAGCAGACTCCAAAGACCTGCACCACCAGAAAAAAAGGTCGAAGGAATAAAAGACCGTGGCGTTGTCGTATCTGTTTAATAGTACTACTATAAGATGACCATTTGAGCTGGGTTTCCGCAGAGACCTTCTGCGAGGTTTTTTTCTGGACACCAGATATAATCTTATGCAGTATTCTGCTAAAAAGGCGATGAAGAAGCCTGTAGAGCAAGGAGGATTCAATGATATTTTTTCTCTGTATTCTTCGAAAAAAAGCAGAACCGGCCAGCAGGAAAAAGAGGATTGCTTGGACAAGGACAAAAACGGTGAAATAGGCGGCCACATTGACCGGTTCCCTGCCGGAATAGCTGAGAAAGGAAAAAGCCAGTCCGCCACCAGAGAAGAGACCGGCAAACAAGGCCACACCGAAAAAAAGGTAGAGCGTTTCTTGCCAGGTGCGTCCTGAGAGAGCATCATCGTCCTCTTGGCACAAAATTTCTCGGCGAGAGGAAAGCCAGGCTCGCAGCAATTGCGGAGGGGGGGATCCCTGAGTCACAGAGGGGAGCTCGGTGTAGATCTTTCGGTCACGGGCAGCGAGGCTGTCCAAATCCTCGCCGTTATCCTGATTGAGGAAGAACTCCAGGTCAATAAGGTCTGCGATGTTCCATAGTTTTTTTTTCATGCAAGATCTGATCGTTGGTCAAAGCGGCAAAGTCATCTTAATTACGCGGGATATATAAGGCATTTCGTGCTGCTGTCTCGTGTCTGGCGCTATGATACCAGAATTTGTCGAGAAAAGCTTTTACAGCTTGATGGAGACGTGGGCACAGGGTTCAAAATACTTTGATACGCAATATATAGTTGCTCCGAGGTGTAAAAAAGCACAGCATATTGCGTTTTTTTTTGAATGGTAAGAGCCCAGTGCCTTATACTTCCCGCCGGTATAAGTTATGCTTTCTTGAAAGGCGCAATCTCCTGATTACGCATTATTTTAAAAGAAGCAAAAAGATCGGGATGAAACTGCGAAGAGTATATTGATATTCTTCAATATATAATGGGACTTCATT
Organism: Candidatus Electrothrix laxa; assembly: GCA_942492895.1. Lineage (GTDB taxonomy): Bacteria > Desulfobacterota > Desulfobulbia > Desulfobulbales > Desulfobulbaceae > Electrothrix > Electrothrix laxa. The sequence continues at coordinate 854,816 of OW818652.1, read as the reverse complement.
CAGATCAATGATTACGCTTCCATTGCTCACAGCCTTTATGTCGCTAACAAAAGCGGAATTAAAATCGGCAATTTGATCTCCGTATTCAAAGTCTGGCACGGTTGGTGTTATTTTTATTGAGTTTGATTCTATTCCAGTCAAAGTTAAACTTTCTCCGTTTTCGCTCCAACCGATATAAACCGACCCGCCTTCGTTGTTTATGAATTTGTAAACATATGTTCCATTTGAGCTTGTAGTTGTCTCAACAGAGATAAAATCTTTCAGCTTTTGAGTCATCATTTTGTAGCTGAAATAGGCAAGTTTTTTTACGCCTTCCCCCCTGTCGCTGATGCCGTCCTCATCACAGGTATCAGGACCTGAATTTCCTTCATAAATTAGCCCTGTATAATCAAACTTGCAGCATTCGCAATTAAATCCATCTTTTACCCCCCAAGCCCACAATACTTTTTCAATGCCGTATCCAAATGAAACAGCATATCGTTTTATTAATTCCTGAGCCTGCTCTTTCTCTGTCTGGTATGGTGGAGTTTCTTTTTCCTCTTCATCAACATCCCTATCATCAACAGGTTGACCGGAATAAGTTCCGGTTTCCGTGATCCAGAACCTCAGTTTGTCCAAATCAAATCCAGCTGATTCCAATTTGTAGTTCAGGAAATCCATTTCTTCCGGTATATTTGCGTAGTCACCGTTATAGTCGAAAAAATGCTTATCAATAATGTCAATATAGTTGCCAGCCAAGAGGTCATAGACAGCCGGATATAAGTCTTTGCTGGAGTCACCGGCAATCAGAACTTGGCAGTCAGGGCAGGACTCTTTAACAGCTGTATAGGTCAGTTCCATAACTTCAGCGTATTTTTGAGCATAGTTCTCGTCGACCTCGCATTCATCACCATCACAAACGTCCATCACGTCGTTGCATACCTGCCAGTACTTGATAGAGTTTGTTTGCAGTATTGAGATAAGATCCTGATCGGGAAATTCATTATCTCCGGAATTATAGCAATCGATTCCATTGTCTATGGAGCATCCCAAGTCAGAATCTCCATCGTATCGTTCTACCACTTTTTTGACAAAGGATTGATAAATTGCTTTTTCTTCTTCGTTTTGAAATTCATTTTCGAATTGATCCTCGGCCTGAAATGGGCAGATATTGTTCATTAGAGGAATGCCATCGATATCAAGCAATCTCTGCCGTTCATCATCATAATTTATTATATACTCCTCTTCAGCGGGGTCATCATCCCTTGGCGCTGCAGTAGCATTTTTAAGGCTAAAATTTCCATTTTTGTCTGTATCCACCCAGTCCCAGACAAGATAAACTCCTTCCCTGTTAAAATTTATCCCTAAATCTTTTGCATAGGTATAGTTGTCTTCACTGGACGGGTGAATTCCGAAAGAATACGTAAAATCAATACTATCATCACATTTTCCACTCCATGGGATGCTAATAAAGATTGAAAAAATGAGCAAAAACATAAAGTTGGATGTCCGGCCGGATGTGCTTTTCATTATGGTTGCATTTTTCATGATTCAAATTCCTTTTTGTATCAGTTAAGTGAACATAACAGTGCTAATCAATAGAAATACAACGACTCGCTCTCCTCCTCCCCCTCGCGGCTTTCTCATTAAGTTATAACTACTGCCGTTGCAACAGCACTACTCAAAAAGGAGCCAAGCTTGACGATTAAGTATGAGCAAATTACAACCATCAGGAGGTTCCTTCTTATGAAAGCATACACGAAAAAGAACGGGATTGGCGAGTACGAATTAGCGCGGGAAATATTTGAGAAATTGTCGAACAGTTTCTCTGGAATATGCTTCGAACACAGCCGGTTGCTGTTGACTTTTTTTCGTGACCATGTTCAAACAAGTGAGTATTCGTAATCTTTTTTCCTTCACCATGATGAAATAATGTCCTTAATAGCAAAGCTCTGTAAATTTTTCGTCCTCTACCTTGTTCAGGCAGCTTGTCTTTGGATCAGCCTGGAAGTATCCACCTATCTTCAGGGTGACGCCCTTAAAGTTTTTCTTCAAGATTATTGGTTGTTTTTTTATGCCTTTCCTCTGCTAACAACAGCGCTTATTTTTAAAGAAGTTAAGAATGCTCCCTTGTCCGCCCTTGTTCGCGGACCTGAGCAGCAATGCCTTGCAGCATACAGTAAAGGGCAAACCGCTTGGCAATATAATCAATTTGCCTTTTTTTTTCGCAGACAGTGGATATTTTACCTCCTCATCTCTTCCGTACTTTTTTTTCTCAGCCTGCATGCGGTATTTTTTCCAGATCTTTCTTCTACGGTTAAAAACACTGTTATTCTCGTTTTGGCTTTCTCGTTTCTTGGCGTGAATTTTTTTACCCTGCACAGACGAACCCGCCGCTTTCTCGATATGCAGGAAAGCCTGCATCAACTTGGTCATCAGGTACGAAACGAGCATTCTCAATTATTAAAAAAGCTTGCAGTTAAAGGAAAGGCCTCGCCGGAAGACAGCCTTCGGCATTTTGCTGAGACCTTGGAATTGATCAAGGGATATTTGTGGACCATCACCGGTGAAAAAAATATTGAGTTGGTCATCCGTGTTGCCCTCCCGCATCAGGCGGAAGAGGGAAATATCATCTATCAAACCCTTGCCCGAACCCAAGGATTACAGGAGAGTACTTGGCTTGCTGATTCTATTTCCGCCAATGAAGGGATTTCACGTTATTTGATTGAAGAGCGTGAGACCTGTAATGTCTTGATGTATAGAGATATCAAAAAAGCCCTGCGCGACAAGGTTTTTCTGGAAGCAGAGGATGAGTCGTTTATCGAGACAGTTAAATCTTTGGTTATTGCCCCTTTAAAGGCCTGGGACGGCAAAAAGAAAAGTATGATAGGAATGGTGTATATCGTCTCAGGACGGAAAAAGGCCTTTCGCGAAGAACACATTGACGGGATTCGTTTTATCGCTGATATCCTGAGTGATGCGGTTGCCTCATCCATAACAGTGAATCATATGCTTATCATGAAGGGAAATAAAAATGCACGACGCAGACAACTTCTCGAAAAATACTGATTATTTTCGTGAAAAAATGGAAAAGCGGGAAGACTATATGGGTATGCACCTGCCGAGGATTTTTGCCAATAAGGCCGAGGATTTGTTTGGGAGCCTTTTGTTTCCTTCCAGAAGGGAAGAGGAAGATGAGTTAGAACAATCTTTAAAGCAATCGGACTGAAGAAAAATCGAATTGAAGAAAATGAGATTTGCCCTCATTAAACAATTTCTCGAAGAATAATTGATAAGGAAAAAACACAAAGAACAAAAGAGTTCCGTGAAGATGAGCAATGCGGAAAAGGAACTACCTTCCTCCGATATCGGCAAATATATACAATTGTTCGGCCTGTTGCTTGCCCTTGGCGTGGCCGCTTATTTTTATATGAAAAAAGAGGGTATAGGGCCATATGCAGCTATGCAATCCTCTGATGAGCTTACAAGCTCGCTTAAACAGGAGGGGGCGATTGCAGGGGTTGAACAAAGAACAGGCTTGTCTGCTGTGGATCAGGTTCGCTTGGCAACCGTTTCCGTAAGAACATCTTGGGGAAGAGGCACAGGTTTTTTTATCAGGAAAAACTTCATCGTCACCTGTAAACATGTGGTTGAGCCTGACTTTGAGAATATGGCGGCCTTGCAGGAACAGGTGCAGCGCAACAGGCAGCTCTTGGATTTTGAGGAAAAAAAATTGAACAGCTATCGAGTACGCCTTAAGAAAGTGAGTCGGGGCAGCTCAAAAGATGGGCTGAAAATATTAATACTTGAGCGAGAAAGATATCTTGCTGATTTTAAGGCTAGGCAAGAGAAAGACGAACTGGATTTAGCTGAGCAAAAAAAGGCCCGGCAACGTCCTGCTATACAAATACTGTTATCTGACGGTTCCGAGCAGAGCGCATCCTTGGTTCAAATAAGTCAGACATATGATCTCGCTCTTTTGACTTCTGTAGCGGTTCAGAAGAACTCTGTTCTTGAACCGTCCCCGCCTGGTGCTCTCCTGAGATTGGGTGACCCCATATTTGTTTCTGGCAGTTCTACTGACCCTGAAAAGAGTGTGACAACCGGAGTTTTTTCCGGATATCGGCGCATCGGTTTGCAAAATCAGATGTTTCTTCAAATTGATCCTGAAATTTTTTTGGATAAAAGCGATGGACCTGTTGTGGATGCAGCAGGCTATGTCCGTGGCATCGTGACCGGGACAGTGCGGAAGAGCGAGAGAACCGATTTCGCAATTTTCGCAATTCCTGTCGAGAGGGTGTTTGATGAATTTTCAGCATTCCTTGAATAATAATATCAGTTAATTTAACCGGGAAACAAGATAATGGAAGCAATTTTTGACATGTTGGTTATCGCCGTCATCGTGGTGATCTGTATGATCGGCTTGGCCCTGACCCTTGCCAAGCTCTACAAGAAATCAACCAAAGAGATTGCCTTTGTTCGGACCGGTTTTGGCGGAGAGCAGGTGATTTTGAATGGTGGAGCCTTAGTCCTACCCATTTTTCAAGATGTGATTCCGGTGAATATGAATACCCTTCGTTTGGAAGTTCAACGACGGGATGGCGAGGCTCTGATCACCAAAGATCGGATGCGGGTAGATGTGGCGGTGGAGTTTTACGTCCGGGTTAAGGCCCTTAAGGAATCTATAGCCAATGCGGCCCAGACCCTAGGCTATAAGACTATGGAGCCCAAGCAGCTTAAAGAGCTGGTAGAAGGTAAATTTGTCGATGCCCTGAGAGCAGTAGCTGCTGAGATGTCCATGAAGGAACTGCACGAGATGCGGGTCGATTTTGTCAATAAGGTTCAGCTATCGGTGAGTGAAGACCTCCTGAAAAACGGGCTGGAGCTGGAGTCGGTTGCTCTGACCGGACTGGATCAGACGAGTAAAGAACATTTTAATCCTGATAACGCCTTTGATGCTGAAGGTCTTACCCGCCTGACCCAGGAAATTGAGGAGCGTCGAAAGACTCGCAACGAGATTGAACAGGAAACCAAGGTCTCTATTGAAAATAAAGACTTGGAGGCAGAACAGCAAAGCCTGCAAATCGCCAGGGAATCTGAGTATGCCCGGATGCAGCAGGAACGAGAAATTGAGATTCGGCGGGCCAGTCAGATGACTGAGATCGCACAGGAAAGGGCGGCTAAACATCGGGAAGCCGAACAGGCTGAAATTGAAGCGAAGAAGCAGGTCGATATATCAAGGATTACAGCGGAACGAGAAACCGAACAGCAGACTATTGAAAAAGAACGCCTGTTGCAGGAAAAAGAGATTGAGAAGAAAAAAGCTGTGGATATAGCTGAACAGAACAAGGCTATCGCTATCGCGGAAAAATCCAAGGAACAGTCTGTGGTTCAGGCTGAGGCAGATAAAGCTCGGGCTGCAGCGGTTCGAGAAGAAGAAAACGTTATCACTGTTCGGGAAACAGAAAGGGCTGAGCGCGTCAAGGCGGTGGAGCTGGTTGAGGCGAAGAAACAGGCTGAGCGTGACGCTATTGCCATTGAGGTTGCAGCAACGGCGCAAAAGAATGCGGCAACGGATAAGGCCGAGGCTGTACGGACTATTGCCTCGGCAGAGGCTGAAAGGGAACGGATCAGGGCAAAGGGTGAGGCCGAAGCAGAGATCCTTAAAGCAGAGGCTGCTGAAAAACGTTATATGGTCGACGCGTCCGGTGAGCGTGCTTTGAATGAGGCCCGTAACCTCCTGTCACCGGAACAGATCGAGATGCAGATTAAGCAGACTCTGATTGAAAATTTGCCTGAAATCGTCCGGGAGAGTGTTAAACCTATGGAGCAAATCGAGGGCATCAAAATTATTCAGATTGATGGCCTGAACAGCGGAAACGGTAGTCGCGGCAACAGCGGCGTAGCAGGGGAAGGGGGGGCAGGTAGCTTAGCCGACCAGATGGTGAACTCTGCACTCCGCTATCGCGGTCAGGCCCCGCTGGTTGACTCGCTGCTGTCTGAGATCGGTTTAAAGGGAGGTGACATTAACGGGTTGCAGGGCTTGAATAAGGGAGACCAGTCTCCTAAATCTCAGGGAGATAATGAGGTAGAAGGATAATTTTTGAGAGCCGAGCCGAGCAATATTTGATGCTATTTTGTCCCGCTGGAAGGAACTCGCCAAGTGTACACTGCTGTGACCGCATAATTCCAGACTGAACTGACGCCTATCCCTGCTAGGGCCGAGAGCATCCAGTTGGTATGTCGCTGAAAAAGCAACGAGGCTATCCCGACATTGGCTCCCGCTCCGATCCCGCAAACCAGGATAAAGGAAAACCAACCTGTGAGCAGTTTCCATCCCTTTAGCTGGACATCGTTATAGGTGAAGAAATTATTCAGGAGGTAATTGGTGGTCATGGCCACCAAGGTGGCAGCGGTCTGGCCCAGCATAAAAGAGGAGCCGGTTATGCGAAATACCAGCAGGAGTACCAGGAAATGAACCAATACACCGACTCCTCCTACAAGAGTAAAGGCGACAAAACGAACCGGAACCAAATGACCGATCCATTTATCCAGCAGCAGCATACCAAACTCAAGTAGGGCCCGATTGTCCAGCTTGCTTTTCCCAGCATGGCGTTCCTTAAAGGTGTACGGTAGTTCCTGAAAACGCATCGGCGTTGAGGACGAGGCAAAGAGATCCAGCAGGATTTTAAAGCCCACACCAGACAGTTTGCGGACTCGTTGCATCAGAGCCTCCCTCCGGATCATGAAGAAACCACTCATGGGATCGGTCAGTTCTGTCCGGGTGAAATAACGGCTGATGCGGGTGGCAAAACGACTATAAGCGGCTCTTTTTGCATCCCAGCCACCGATGCCGCCGCCGTCCGTGTAACGGCTTCCCACTACGATATCAAGCTGCTGACTGCGCAAAGCTGTCAGCATATCAGGAAGCAGGGTCTCGTCATGCTGTAAGTCGGCATCCATAATAGCAATATACGGGGCAGAGGAGGAGAGCATCCCCTCTACGCAGGCCGAAGAAAGGCCTCGTCGCCCGATGCGGTGAAGGAGACGAACTCTTGGGTTTTGAAAGGCTAAGTCTACGATTTTTTGGCTCGTTTTATCCGGGGAATCATCATCCACAAAGATTACCTCCCAAGAAATTCCCTGAAGAGTTTGGGCAAGGCGGTAGGTCAGCTCCTCTACATTGTCAATTTCATTATAGCAGGGGATCACGACTGAGAGCAACGGAGCTGGAGCGGCAACGGAATTTTTGTTGTTCATAAACAATCCACCCCTGGTGGGGGTGGTTTTCTACGACGAATTAAGAGTGCTTACGGAAGTGGGAGAATACTAAAAGACTGTCTCTTCGCGCGCTTGATTTTTAAACCAGGTATGCCATCGGGTTTCCATTGTTTCCTTACTTTCCTTGCGGGTGAAATTGCAGCCTCGTGTCGCGCACTGCTTTCCCTCATATCGGCGGGTATTTCCTTGAAAACAGTCTCCTTGAGAACAATCTTGGTGCCGGGTACGAACTTCATCGCAACGATGCCTCATACCTTGCGGGTACTGAATGCCGCATGTATTGCATTGCACCGTGCCGCAACGATGTTCAATTTCTCGCGAGTGTGTTTGTCCACATGTTCTGCACTGTACTATTCCGCAACGGTATGCAACATCTCTTGGGTGTACTTGACCGCATGATCTGCATTGTGCTCTGTTGCAATAATGCTCTACGCCTTTTTGGTAGCGGGTACCACAGAGTTTGCACTGAATAGTGGTAATCTGCTCTGTTTTCTTGGTACATGTTGTCTCACACTGGTAACTATGCCGATGTTTCACTTTTTTCTGGCAGCTTGGTTTGTATATGCGAGACTTATTACATTTGTCGCATTGGCCGCAGCGAGTAGAACAGGGCTGCGGCGGCTGGTTGCACTGTGGCTTTTGGCATTGGGAACAGGTGTAAGGACGGATTTGAGGCGGAGTTCTTTCATAGCAGTCATAAGAAAGAGCCGTACCTGCTCCTGCTGTTAACAATAACGTGACAAGAAAACTGATTGTAAAAATTGATTTCATACTTCCTCCTGTTTTTAAAATGAGTTATTTAAAAATATCTATGATGAGGGATACCCTGAATTCCCGGTGAGAACAATAAAAAAAGCCTACGTGGTACATGTTTTGAGGAGATATCCCCTGAGTTTCGCATGAATCATCTTAGGCCTTGATGGAATAGAATTTATCAATCATTCGTTTATGATTGAGCGCGACACTGCAATCGCGTAGCAGTAATCCGGTCATTTCTTTTTCTGGTATGGGCGGACTAAAAAGGAAACCTTGTCCTTCATGGCATTGGTTTTTTTGTAAAAAGAAGAGATGTTCCTCAGTTTCTATGCCCTCCGCAATAACCCTAAAATGCAGATTCTGAGCAATGGCGATAATGCCGAGCGTGATGGCGGCGTCTGTATTATTGGTGGTGACATTGGTAATAAAAGAACGATCAATCTTGATTTTATCTACCTGAAGATGCTGTAAATAACTCAGTGAAGAATACCCCGTCCCAAAGTCATCAATGGCCAGTTTTATTCCTTCCGCCCGCAGCTTATTGATCAGATCAACCGTGAAGTCCATATTTTCAATAAGAACACCCTCTGTGAATTCAACCTCCAGTGCATGAGGTGGAAAGCCGGTGCTTTCTATGCAGCTCATGATTTGATAAAACAGGTCACGACGACGGAGCAGGCGTCCTGAAATATTTACTGCCATGATGAATTTTCTAAAGCCCATATCCCGCCATTTTTTCCCCTGCATACAGGCTTGGCGAACAAGATCTATACCCAATTTTTCAATAAGTCCTGTGCTCTCGGCAATGGGGATAAAGGCGGCCGGTGAAATAAGACCTTTTACCGGATGGACCCAACGGGCCAAGGCTTCCATTCCGCAGATGGAGCCGTCAAGTAAGTCGATTTGCGGCTGATAAAAGTTGATAAGGCCGTCATCAGCCACAGCCTGGCGAAGATCATTTTCTAGGTACAGGCTTTGCGCGGCCTGTACTTTCATGCCGTTGTTCCATGAACAAATTCTGTTACCACCTTCACTCTTGGCTGATTCCATAGCTGTGTCTGCATTGCGCAGCACATCCAACGGCGTTTCACCGTCATCTGGAAACATGCTGAAGCCGATACTCGGCCTAATCAGAATCGCGCGGGATTCATTATTAACCGGGGTACGAAACCGCTGCATAATTTCTCGGGCAAGTTTCTGAGCATGTTTTTTATCCGAGGGAGGAGGAAGGATAATGGCGAATTCATCACCACTGAGCCGGGCCACCAGATCTGCACCCGCCTCCTGCCCGCATTGCTGGAGAATGGTTGAAACACTGCATAGTATTTTATCACCGAAACCGGGACCAAATATTTGATTAATGCGTTTAAAATGATCCAAATCAACATAGAGCAGACTTATTCTGGTATCATCCTCCTGCGCTGCCTGTATTGAATCCTCAAGATATTGCTGAAAAGAAGGTCTGTCCACAAGTCCGGTTAATGCATCATAGGTAAGTTCTGATGACAGATGATTGCCGGGATTTTTTTTGGCACCCCATTTGAGAGGAGACGAAGGTGTCAGAGAATCCTCCAGATGCAAGAGGCAGATAAAACCTTTTTCCTGCCCCTCCTCGTGCCCATCTGAATATTTAAAGGAAATGATGGATGGTTTTTCCTCAGATTGTTGATGACTTACTCCGCCTGCCCAGTTTCCCTGTCGAATAGCATCTTTCAGAAAGGCTCTTCCTTCCCATTTATCCTGATGCACGGCCTGTTTCATGGCCTCTTTTAGGGAAAACTCACAATCCGTGAGGCGGACGACCTGATCAATCCGTTTGGACTGTATAGCTTTTAAGCTGTAGCCGGTTCGCTTAAGAAAGAGAGGGTTGGCATAAACAATGCGCAATTCCAGGTTAATAAAAAGGATTCCACAATCCTGGTTGTCCATGACCTGGCGCCGAATGGACAATTCTTTTTGCAACCTGAAGGAGGTGGTTTTGGCCTGATGCAGTTGGGTTTTGTATTCTGCTAATTGCTGATGCAAGATTTCATAATTTTCATCTTGCTTCTTTCCCGTTTCCTCTTCGACAAGAGGGGAGGCTTCTTTTTTCTTCTTCTCTATTGTTCCGTTTTCTTTGACAGAAGCAATAACGACTTGGTGTTCGTGGACAATATTTATTGTACCCCAGCTCATGAGATGTTCTTCACAATAGATCAATCCGGTACCATCGTACCCCTGCGGCAGGACATCGTTTTCTCCTAATGGCTTTACAATAACTGTAAAGCTGTCGTTCGCTTTTTTTTCTACGGTGATCAGATGGGAGAACTCCTGAAATGGCTCGACGGTGAGTTGAGGAGTCTGGATATCGGTGACCTTGAAAATAAGCTGAAATCGCTGCTCTTCCTTTTTAGCTTCCGGCCCGAGGCGTAACACCTCTGGTTCCCAGGTAATGCCTGGGTTGCTGCCGGTGCTTTGTCGTTCCTGATCAAGAAAAGGGAACGGACTGTGAAAATGGCAGAATTGACAGGTAAAGCTGTTGTTTTCAATCAGAGAGGGGGTCAGAGTGATACTGTTTCTCTGGCCGCATTCTTCACAAAAGAGAATCATGGGGAACGTACATTACTTATTTTTTGATGTATTCGTAGAAAGTCAGAAAATAGCAAGCCGATAAGGGCAACTCAATGAGTTGCGAAGAAAAAATTCGGAAAATCGGACTTTTTACGAAGCCATCATTTTTTATGTCAAAAATTTGTTGTGCCATTCTTGATGATGTGGTCAGTTTTCTAAGGTAACAGAAGCCGTCATTGTTATGTCGCTTTACCTTATGTTGCTTTAACATAACGACTCAACACCCGGTACAGCATATCCGGAAGATCATTTTTATTGCGCGAACTGCGTTGGATCTGCTTAAGACATTTTTCTAGGGTTATTTTTTCACCAAGAAAAATATGGCGAAGAATCAGGGAGATTAATCTGGTGATTGTAGTTAGGTTGGATATGCGGGACTGTAATTCGTGGTCACGATCAAAAGCGGTTGACGCAAAAATTTCCACAGGCTGTCCGTCAACCTCACTGACTGAGAGGTACCATGTATTCTGATCTCGATCAATGGTTCGATAGCGTTTACCGTCCAATACTTCTGGAAATTTTGGATCTGCTCCCTTTTGCATGGAGGCCCTGTTGTTCTGTCCGTCTTGGATGTACGGTAGAACTTTATCTATAATAGAAGGATTTTTTTTTAGGGTTTCCACCAATGCACAGCAGGAGGAACATACCTGAAATCCTGCTTCGCGGACTGTTTGTTCTTCGGTCCCGCATAATTGACAACACGGGGGCGACATTTTTTCCACGTCCACATTGCCTCCTTTGAGCTGACTCTGTTAATTATACTATTTTTGATAGAGTACAACGTGTTGACAAAAAGAACAACTGTAGTTCTGTAAAATATTAGATAATACAGTAAAGGATATACTAGGGAAGTATGAAGTAATGGTAACTTGCCTGGATTAAGGAAACGAGCTGAAAATTTCAGTGTAGTTATTTTTATGAATTACCCGGTGACTGGAGAAAAAACCGGAGGAGAATGAGATATGGCAAGACGCTATAATAAACGATTAGACATAGAGACCCGTTATAAACAGGCACGACGAAGAAACCTTGTCAGCGCAAAGCCTGGATTGCATGAATATATACTGGTACTGGACGGACTCAAGCCAGATTTTAATATTGGCAAGATTTTCAGGACAGCAGATGCTTTTGGAGCTCGTGAGATACATCTAGTGGGTGTAAGTGCCTTTAATCCGGATTCGGCCAAAGGTTCTGTGCGTTGGGTTCAATTTTATCATCATGATGATTTTTCTGCCTGCTATCAAACTTTGACGGACAAAGGATATACGTTTACGGTGCTTGAACCAGGCTGTTCCAAGCTGTTGGGAAACTGCTCGCTGGCGAAGAAATCCGCCTTTGTGATGGGCCATGAAGAATTCGGTATCAGTTTCGAGAGATCGGAGTACCCGGATATTGAAGCGATCTCCATTCCTCAATGGGGACATGTGCAGAGTTTGAACGTCAGTATTGCTGCGTCCATTATTATGTATGAGTATGTTCGGCAGCATGGTAAGCCGATTGCTGAGGGGCTTCCTCAAAAAGAGGGCGGGGTAAGTAGTAGATTTGTGGAACGATAAGGAAGAGCCGCTGTTATCCAGGCCGTTCTGAAGGGGATTGACTATGACGGGGCGGCGTTAGGGGCACAGGTCCCTATAGCCGCCTTACCATGTCATGGGCAATCGATAGAGCAGGGCGGACACGGGGCCGCCCCTACAGATCACCCCTTGGCAGAAAATTCCTGCACAGTCTTCACACCCACTTCCTGTTCAGCCGAGGCGATAATGGCCTGGGCCATAGAAACCGCTCCGCTGACCGTGGTGGTGTACGGGATATGATAATCCAAGGCCGCTCGGCGGATACGATACGAATCCTCCGTGGTTCTGTTGCCGGAGGAGGTGTTAATGATCCACTGCACCTGCCCATCCTTGATCTTGTCCAGAATATGCGGTCTACCTTGAGAAATTTTATTGATTTGCTCGCAGTCCACTCCGTAGCCGGTCAGTCGTTCCGCTGTCCCGTCCGTGGCCAGTACCGTAAAACCCCTTTCCAGCAGGGATTGAACCACCGGCACCAAGGGTTCCTTATCACCTCGCCGAACCGAGATAAAGACGCAGCCTGGTTCAGGGATCTTTTGATTCGCCGCCTGCTGGGCCTTGGCCAAGGCCAGACCGAGATCATCGTCAATACCCATGACCTCACCGGTAGATTTCATCTCCGGCCCTAACAGAGTATCCACATTTTCAAAACGGTCAAAGGGGAACACGGCCTCCTTAACCGCCCAATGGCTGATCGCAACCTCTTCAGTAAAACCCAGTTCCTTCAGGCTGATCCCCATCATCACCTTGGTGGCCATCTTGGCCAGAGGTACGCCGGTGGCCTTGGAAACAAAAGGTACTGTCCGCGAGGCCCTAGGATTGACCTCCAGGATATAGAGTTCCTCACCCTTGACTGCGTACTGAACATTCATCAACCCGATAACGCCCAGTTCTCCGGCCATAGCCTTGGTGGCCCGCATGATTTCAGCAATCATGTTATCAGAGAGCGTGTGAGGTGGCAGCACGCAGGCTGAATCACCGGAGTGGATGCCCGCCTCTTCAATATGCTCCATAATTCCGCCAATCACCGTCATATTGCCATCTGAGACCGCATCTACGTCCACCTCTACGGCATCTTTCAAAAAACGGTCCAGTAGGACCGGATGCTCGCTGCCAACAATACTGGGCAGGGCCATAAAATTACGCAGCCCCTCTTCATTATAGACGATCTTCATATCACGACCGCCCAATACGTAGGAAGGACGCATAACCACGGGATAGCCGATCCGCTCCACTTCCTTAAGAGCATCTTCCAGGGAACTGACCGTGCCGTTTTCTGGCTGTTTGAGGCCAAGCTTCTGCAAAAGCTGCTGAAAACGCTTCCGATCTTCAGCCCGATCAATAGCATCCGGCGATGTCCCGATGATCTGTACACCGGCCTTATCCAGGGTCACAGCAAGGTTAAGCGGAGTTTGGCCCCCGAACTGAACAATGACGCCGTCCGGTTTTTCTAGCTCAATGATATTGAGGACATCCTCACGGGTCAGCGGCTCAAAATAGAGTCGGTCCGAGGTATCATAGTCAGTGGACACGGTCTCCGGGTTGGAGTTGACCATGATGGATTCCACCCCGATCTCCTCCAAAGCAAAAGAGGCATGCACACAACAATAATCAAATTCGATGCCTTGGCCGATTCGGTTGGGTCCGCCGCCCAGGATTATAATTTTTTTCCGATCCGAAGGCAGGGATTCATTTTCCTGATCATAGCAGGAATAATAATACGGCGTATAGGATTCAAACTCGGCAGCACAGGTATCCACCTGCTTGTACACCGGCAGGATCTCCTTTTCCTTGCGCAGTTGCCGAATATCATCTTCCGAGGTTCCGGTCATGTATCCTAATTGCACATCGGAAAATCCGTGCTGTTTTGCTGTACGGAGGGAATCAGCATTAAGCCCGGCAAAGCCCTGCTGCTGAATATCCAGGCCCATATCGACGATCTGCTGCATACTGCGCAAATACCAGGGATCAATCTTGCTCAATTCAAACATCCGTTCAATGGACATTCCCCGCCGCATGGCCTCAAATAGAAAAAAGAAACGCTTAGAATTTGGCACATTCAGACCCTGCTCCAGATCATCCTGATGCAGTTCATCCATCTCGTCCTTTCCGTCAAAACCGAAACCCATACGTCCGATTTCCAGCGACCGCATGGCCTTCTGAAAGGCCTCTTTAAAGGTTCGTCCCATGGCCATAGTTTCACCCACTGACTTCATGGCGGTGGTCAGAAAATCTTCGGTCTCCGGGAATTTTTCAAAGGTCCAGCGAGGAATTTTGACCACGCAGTAATCAATGGTGGGCTCAAAGGCTGCATAGGTTTCCTGGGTGATGTCGTTCTTCAATTCATCCAAGGTATACCCGACTGCCAGCTTGGCGGCAATTTTGGCAATAGGAAAACCAGTGGCCTTGGAGGCCAGGGCTGAGGAACGAGACACCCTGGGGTTCATCTCAATGACCATGATCTCCCCGTCTTCCGGGTTGACCGCAAATTGGACATTGGAGCCGCCAGTTTCTACTCCGATTTCTCGGATAATGGCAATAGAAGCATCCCGCAGCTCCTGATACTCAACGTCGGACAGGGTCTGCTGCGGGGCCACGGTGATGGAATCACCGGTATGCACGCCCATTGCATCGATATTTTCAATGGAACAGATAATGACCACGTTATCCTTGCGATCCCGCACCACCTCCAGCTCATACTCTTTCCAGCCCAACAGGCTGCGCTCCAGCATGATCTCGGTAGTCATAGAGAGATCCAGCCCGCCTGTACACATCTCCCGCAGCTCCTGGCGGTTATACGCGACGCCGCCGCCGGTTCCGCCGAGGGTGAAGCTCGGTCGAACAATGACTGGAAAGCCGATTTTATCACCGGCATCCATAGCATCCTCAATGGTATGGACGATAAAGGATTTCGGCACATTCAAGCCGATTTTCTCCATAGCATCGCGAAATTCTTCCCGACCTTCAGCTTTACGGATGACATTGATGTTTGCTGCCAACATCTCGACATTATATTTTTCTAAAGCGCCGGTCTCAGCAACCTTGATGGCCGTGTTCAGGGCGGTCTGGCCGCCAAGTGTGGGCAGGATAGCATCAGGCCGTTCCCGCTCAATAACCTTGACTAGGTATTCCGGGGTGATAGGTTCAATATAGGTGCGATCGGCCAGTCCCGGATCGGTCATAATGGTGGCAGGATTCGAGTTGATCAGCACCACCTCATAGCCCTCTTCTTTGAGGGCCTTGACAGCCTGAGCACCGGAGTAATCAAATTCACAGGCCTGGCTGATAATAATCGGCCCAGAGCCGATAATCAGAATCTTATGTATATCTGTGCGTTTTGGCATGATAAAGAATGTCGGTAAATGTCGGTAAAATCGATAAGGATATATCGGAAAAAGCTCAGCTCTATTAGGCCATCAACTCGATAAAACGGTCAAAGAGATAGATTGCATCATGGGGGCCGGGCGCGTGCTCAGGATGATATTGCACAGAAAAAGCCGGAAAATCGGTATGGCGCATTCCCTCTAGACTGCCGTCACTAAGGTTAAAATGGGTCATCTCTACCTTGTCCGGCAGGTTCTCTTGGTCGACACAAAAACCGTGATTTTGCGAGGTGATCTCCACCTTGTCGGTTAGCAAATCCTTTACTGGCTGATTAGCACCTCGATGACCAAATTTGAGCTTATAGGTGGAGGCCCCGTAGGCCAGCCCCAGAATTTGATGACCAAGACAGATGCCAAAGATGGGCTTCTTGCCCAGAAGCTTGCGAACGTTTTCCACAACGCCCTCCACACCGGCAGGATCACCTGGGCCGTTGGAGAGAAATATACCGTCCGGGTTCAGGGCCAGCACATCCTCGGCAGAGGTCGTAGCAGGCACCACATGTACGGCACAGCCCTTGTCTTTGAGAATCCGCAGCTGGTTGTACTTGACCCCGAAATCGTAGGCAACTACTTTGTACTTAGCAGTATCCTCGGCGAAACCAGTATCGAAGCCTGCTCCCGGCACCGGGGCATTATTCACCCAGTTATAGGGAGCTTTGGTTGTGACCCTGGCAACCATATCTCGGCCCAACAAGCCCGGCCAGTCCTTGGCCCGCTGCACCAGAGAGGCCTCGTCCAGATCCTCAGTGGAGATAATCGCCTTCATCGCCCCGTGCTTACGAATAATTCGAGTCAGCATCCGAGTATCAAACCCGTCAACGCCCAACACGCCAAACTTTTTTAAAAATTCAGCCAAGGTGCCGGTTGCTCTAAAATTACTGGGCACGTCCTGATACTCACGCATCAAAAAAGCGCGGGGATGGACGGATGCGGACTCCATGTCCTCATCGTTGACCCCGTAATTGCCGATCAGGGGATAGGTCATGGTGACCAGCTGGCCAGTATAGGAGGGATCGGTCAAAACCTCCTGATAACCGCTCATGCTGGTATTAAAGACAATTTCGCCCACTGCTTCTCCGGCTCCGGTAAAGGAGCGACCAATGAGCACGGTGCCATCTTCAAGCGCGATTAATGCTTTCATATGAGATATATTCTGTAGAGATAGACTATGGATTTCGCCTGCGGCGTTTGAGTTCCGATGCTTTTTAACATTCTCTGTATCGCTTTGCAATGAAGATAACGGAAAGCTATCCCCGTAACGTTGCGGCGACCTCCCCCATACGTATGCCGAGATTCCTGGCCGTGGCAATACCTGTGGTATCGGCTTCATAGCCGTCTGGATGATTGGCCCAGGCCGCTCCGCCGAAATGATCTCCGTCACCGACAATGATCATATCATGAATCATCATAGCAGCATGCACAGCCTGCACTGTCAACTCCTGGCCCCCGTTACGTGACCCGCCCACTGCGATGACCCCGCCGAGTTTGTTTTTAAAAAGAAACCCGTTGCGCCGAAAAAGAACGGTTCTATCAATAAAAGCCTTGGCCCGGCTGGTCATACAGCCCATATAGACCGGGGTTGCCATGATGATTCCGACGACTTCCGGATCGGCAAGTTTGGGAATGATCGACTGGAAGCCATCATCCTGACTACATAAGATACCTTTTTTGCAGGCATCACAGGCAATACAGCCCTGGATTTCTAACGGGGCAAGATCAATCAACTCAACCTCAATACCGCTTTCCGACGCCTCAGGTGCGCTCTTGATAGCATCAAGGCATTGTTCTAAAAGGAATCGAGTGGATTTGTTCTTTCTCGGGCTTGCTGCTACACCTATAATTTTCATTACTTATTTTTCCCTTTTCTCATGTTCGCGATCATTTTTTCTCTGTGTTCAATGCAACGGCTCTCTTGGAGAGTCTCGCTCAACCTTATATCTATTCCCAATACTGATCCTAGCATTCGTTATTAGCAAGTAAATCCAGTTCTTTTGTCAAAGCCACTTTTTCTTTTTCAAGCGACTTTGCTTTTCTTTTATGCGTATTTATTTCTCTGGTTATTTTTTTTATCTTGTGTTCAAGTTCCTGTTTTTCAAAATGACTTTCCCCATATAATTTTATTGCCAAACCCTCAATTTCTTCTCTGAGTAATTTATAATATGGATTCCCATGTGCATAATTGATTTTGTACTGAATTTCTCCAGCTTTTATTGCATTAATAATTTCAGCTTCTGTAAGACCGAATTCTTTACAGGCATTTTTATGGCTTAAGGTTTTACCTTGTTGGGTCCAGGAAGGTTTTGACATTATTCTTTACCTATTTGTTTTTTACTATCAACGCAGTCGGTGCAATCACAGCTAAGATTGATTGCATAGTTCAATCAGTCGATACCTTCGTCATCCTCATATTCGTAGTCTTTTTCATCATCCCCATATTCGTAGTCTTCATATTGCGCAGGCGGCTCCCCGACTTTCTTGATAACGACCGGAAATCCTTTCTCGTTCTCTTCTTTATCACGAATTCCTTCCACCAAAACTTCATGAACCAATTCATCCCCGTAATCAAACAAATAAAGAAATGTCTTTTTATCCTTCAGACCTAAATCACGAAGCTGGGTCTGAGCAGCGGCCTTGGAGGACTCACCTATTGTAGAAGCAAAATGCTCGCCAAGCGGACTGCCTGAATATTCATTCTGCCGGTCAAACAACTTGCCACCAAAGTAGAATGAAAACATATGGTCATTATCCCATGCAAAGGCACACTGAATTTCCAAATGCAGGTCGTATAAGGTGTAACGCTCACCTATTTCAAACGTCCTTGACACCTCTTCTTCTATATCCACAAATCCCATCCTCTTCAGGACAACCTTCAGTCTGTATATTTGCATAGGTTGGGAAAGCAGTTCAGTCAGTTCCTCAAGGCTGGCGACACGAGGAGCTATCCTAACAATTTCGGCATTCTGTTCCTCATCAAGATAGCAGCATTTTTTATACTTTTTCCCACTGCTACACGGACATTTATCGTTTCTTCTTAATTTCATAAAGATTATCCTATTTATTTACAGCAAAACTATCTACCACACCACTGACTTTCACACGGAATACCATCACCGTCACCATCCATCTTGGTTCCAGGACAATTCCGTATATAAAACTTTGCCTCAGCACAGGAGGTCATTTGCGTACAACGTGTCTTTCCTTGGCAGGAAAATCTGCTTCTTTCTTGTCCGATTGCCTTCTTTTTTACAGACCTTGCCGCTGATTTTCCCCTGTGTTCCTCGACCAAGCGCACCCTTTTTTCATCAAAAAGATACACTCCAGAACAGGCAAGAATCACGCCGATAACTGACAACATAAAGGGTTTTGCCGCAGACCGCCAATGGAGGAAAAGAAAAAACAAGGACACAAAGGGAAGCAGGAGGCAACCAAGTCCCCAGAGGATATGAACCCGAAAAGCGGCGATAATGAGCCAGAAGAGTCCGGCAAGAACAAGGAAAGCTCCAATGAGGGGAAGAAAGAGATGCAATACGCCGTTCAGGCCATATGTTTGATACTGTTTTTCACCGAGATTTTGAAGATCTGCAAACGATTCAACGGACTTTAATTTACGAATAAGATAGCCGACCCTGCTCCGCTCTATATGCTCAAAGGTTTCTTCATAGTCTCTATTGCTTTGATTTGACGCGTTGACCTTTGCAATCGCACCGGGAGTGAACCTGTTGATAAATTCAATTTTCTCCTTATCGACAATCTGAATGCCTTCCACCGCACTGAGATCATAGCTGACAACCTGATTCTGCTCAATACATGCGATGTTATTCTCTCTTATTTGGACGGAGTCACAATGTTTTTCTCCATTACCCCCAGCAACTGACAGGTAAAATTCTACGGCATGGGATGCCGAGGCGTGTAGCAAGGAGAAAAGGAACAATATAACAAGAAGACAACCAGCCTTTTTTTCTGTAATTTGAATACGCATAAAATAAAATTGTTTTTTTATTAAACAGGTTCACCCTTCACCTTTCATTACCCTCAAAACCATCTCCGCCTGCCGCTGTGCTGATCCCTGCTGAGTCCGCGCGAGTCGTTCCGCCGCCTGACAAGTCTGTGCATAAACGGATGATTCAAGAGGATACTCAAACAGGCTATCCGCTAACTCATCGGGTGAGCCAGCCTGAACACCTGCACCGGCTGACAGTACCAGATCCACTGCATCTTGAAAATCGTGCATAAAAGGACCGAAAAAAACCGGCTTCCCTTGGGCGAGAGGTTCCATAATATTATGCCCCCCCTTATCAACTAGGCTGCCCCCGCAAAAAATATAATCGCCCGCAGCATAAAGATGGGCAAGCTCCCCCATGCTATCCAGCAAAATAATATTCTCTTGGCGCTCCTTGGTGGATCCCTGAGAACCCTGCGTGTATTGCGAAAACAATTCATAGCCGAGTCCGGCACGATCCAGCAAGGCCATCACTTCAGGCAAACGCTCTAAATGACGCGGTGCAAGAATCCACAGGAGCCTGCCCGAGTATTTTTCTTGTAATCGACTAAAGACAGGCAGGAGAAGTTTTTCCTCGCCCGTGCGGGTTGAACCACAGATAAACACGCATTCATCTGGCTGAATCCCAAGAAGTCGAGTGTAATCCCCCTTACCCTTTTCCGCTGAATGTGTTTCTGATTCTTGCGGCTCTTGTGGATTTTGAGGCATGAGATCGTACTTCAGGTCATACTTCATATTACCGCAGACCTGAATACGCTCAGCAGGCACCCCAAGATGACGAAAACGTTCTTTGTCCTGCTCCCGAATCACACCAATAGCTGAAAAGCCCGCAAGAAATGCCCCTATAGTACCTTTTATTCGCAGATATTGCTGAAAGGAGTGCTTAGAAATCCGACCGTTGAGGAGCAGCATAGGCACCCCGGACGTACGCATCTTTGTCAACATGACCGGCCAAAGTTCTGTTTCCAGACAAATATAAAGATCCGGTTGTAAAAGCTTAAGGGCACTGCTCACAGCTTGGGGCATATCCAAGGGAGCCAACTCGCAACGGACTTTGGAGGGTAACAGGGTCTGGGCAACTGCCCTTCCTTGCCGAGTCATGGTGGTCAGAAAAATTTCGGCATCAGGCAAGATATCAATCAGGACTGCAATAAGTGCCCGCGCCGCCTGGACTTCCCCGACCGAAGCGGCATGTATCCAGATAAGTTGCGAACGGTTCGGCGCTATTCCTGATCGATTAATATCCTGATAACGCCCAAGCCGTTGGGTAAGTTGCCAATTTGGCAAAAAACGTTCAAGGAACGGTGACGCCATAACGAGCAGAGGATAAAAAGCCGCTCCAGTTATCCGATAGAAATTATACAGCACTGAGTGTCCTTGTTTTTCCCGGTCCGAAAAAATTTCGCTTTTTCAGATAAGATCCAGATTTTTACTATCTTTTCGCAAAACTGCTTATTTAAACAGGATTACTCCTCCTCGTCAATAGGGAAGAAAATGCAATCATAAAAAAGAAATACTTCGGTTTTTCTTGACAACTGCTGCCATGTTTTGTTAGCAACCCTATACAGTTTCTCTGTTCAGGCGGACTCCTTCGCTCCTGTCCTTTTTTTTCTGGTAACGTTTGAAGCAACAGAACGGGGCAGGGCCTATAAAACCACCTGGGCAAGGCAAAAATACTACATTATATCTGCTGTTGGAGGCGTCCATGCACAAACTGCTCGCAAATCGTTATATCATTCCCATTATCTTGTCGGCATTGTTTGTTTTTATACAACAGCCTGTTTCAGCAACAACCGAACAAGGGGAAGTCCCTCAGAAAACCAAGGAAAAAAATATGCAAGACGGATTATACGCAAAGCTAAGTACCCCCAAGGGAGATATTCTTCTCAACCTGTATTATGACAAGGCCCCGTTGACAGTCATTAACTTTGTCGGTCTAGCCGAAGGCACATTGGTCTACAGTGGAGCAGAAAAACCTACTGGAATCCGTTATTACGACGGCTTGAAATTTCATAGAGTCATCAAAGATTTCATGATTCAGGGTGGTTGCCCACTGGGTACCGGAACCGGAGGCCCTGGCTACACCTTTGCCGATGAATTTGATTCAGAACTGCGTTTTACCGGTCCCGGTGTTTTGGCTATGGCAAATGCCGGACCAGGCACCAACGGCTCCCAGTTTTTTATCACCCATGTTGCGACCCCGCACCTGAACGGTAAGCACACAATTTTTGGCCATGTGGTCGAAGGTCAGGATGTCGTTGACAGCATTGCCCAAGACGATGAGATCAAAAGCGTCGAGATCATCCGGGTTGGAGAGAACGCGGAGAATTTCAAAACTGACCAGGAAGCCTTTGATCACATGCAGGAAAAGCTAAAAAAGGGTCAGGGGAATGCTGCTGCCGAGGAGAAAAAGAAGGTCATTAAAATGATCAAGCAGAAATGGCCCGGCGCCCATTTTAGCGACTCTGGCCTCTACTGGGTTGTGAACCAGGAAGGCACAGGAGAGAAGCCAGCCCGGGGAACTATGATCAGTGCCCATTACTCAGGCCGCCTCCTTTCCAATAACCAAAAGTTTGACAGCTCCTATGATCGCGGTGAACCTCTCCAGTTTGAAGTCGGGGAGGGGCGGGTTATTAAGGGGTGGGATCAAGCCCTTTCCAATATGCTCAAGGGAGAAAAACGTACCCTGATCATACCGCCGGAATTGGCATACGGATCAAGAGGGGCAGGCGGCGTAATTCCGCCTGATGCTTGGTTGGTTTTTGATGTGGAACTGGTTGACTTCTGATCCGACAAAATTATATGACGAAGCTGTGGGTTTAAGCCCTGCGGCTTCCGGCGTCCTTAAAAAACACTTTAATTTTTGAACACCCTGCCTTTCGGGGGCGGGGTTGCTCACGACTGAGGAGAACACCATGCAGGAAATACAAACTATTATCACCCCTGTTGATTTTTCCGACAACGCCGAGATGATAGCGGAATCAGCCGCATATACAGCAGGCAAATTCGGCGCTGAACTGCATCTGATTTTTGTGGTCCAGAACTTTGAGGACTATTCTGGATTTTTTGTTCCGCCGGTCAATTTGCCTAATCTGGAAGAAGAACTGCTAAAATCCGCGCAACAGCGAATGGATGAGTTTATTACTGATAAGAAAGAAAAATATCTGGAAGCCGGTGCTGCTGCTGTTCACTGCAAGGTGCTGACTGGTGACGTGAGCGAAGAAATCCTTCAGTATGCCAATGATATAGCTTGTGATCTAATTGTTATGGGTACCCACGGTTACAAAGGACTTGAGCGAATTATGTTCGGTAGCGTGGCCGACAAGGTAGTGAAAAACGCCTGCTGCCCGGTCATGACTATCAATCCGTATCGTAAGGCCTGCGAGGACACTGAGGGCAAAAAAAAATAACAGGTTGTCTTTTGGCCCCGGCTCCTTCCGGGGCTATCCTGTCGCATTACCCCTACAACTCCTGCTGCCACTCCTCCAACAAGCGCAGGGCCTGCTCTGCCCTGACTCCTCCTCGATCCCGTTTGCGCATTTTTTTCTGTAACGGAGGAAAGAGCCCGAAGTTGACATTGGAAGGCTGGAAATGCTTGGGATCTGTTTCCGTAAGATGATGGATCAAAGCTCCCAGTGCAGTGGCCGCAGGCGGAGGAATCATCGGTTTTTCAGCCAGTAGTCGAGCCGCATTGATACCCGCCAACAGGCCCATAGCTGTGGACTCTACGTATCCCTCCACCCCGGAGAGTTGACCGGCCAAGAAAAGGCCGGGCCGTTTTTTCATCTGCAAAGAAGCATCCAGCAATTCAGGCGCACAGATAAAGGTATTGCGGTGAATGGAGCCAAGTCGAACAAACTCGGCCTTTTTTAAGCCGGGAATGGTTCGGAAGACCCGCTTCTGTTCTGGATAGGTGAGCTTGGTCTGAAAACCCACCAAATTATACATAGTCTTGTCGCGATTTTCTGCTCGCAACTGAACAACAGCATGGGCCTTTTCTCCGGTCTTTGGATGATCCAGTCCCACCGGTTTCATGGGACCGAAACGGAGTGTTTCCTGTCCCCGCTCGCACATCACCTCAATGGGCAGACATCCCTCAAAATATTTGGTTTTTTCAAAAGATTTCAGCGGCACGGTCGTTGCTGACCCCAATAACCTCATAAAATCAAGGTACTGCTCTTCGGACATTGGGCAATTCAGGTAATCTCCCGGCCCCTCATCATCCCAGCGGGATTTCTGGTAAATGATGCCCATATCCAGGGAGTCTGCCGCCACAATAGGAGCAATGGCATCATAGAAAGCGAGATGCTGTTCACCAGTTAATTCGACCAGATAAGTAGTCATCGCCTCAGAAGTTAGAGGACCTGTGGCCAGAATAACGGGAAAATTTGTTTCTGGTAATTTTGGCAAACTGGTCACCTCTTCCCGAATAATCGTAATGCCGGGATGTTTCTCCACAGCTTGCGAAATAAAAGCAGCAAACTCCTGCCGATCCACAGCCAGGGCTGAACCAGCTGGCACAGCCGTAGCTTCGGCAGCACGCATAATCAGCGAATCAAAGCGCCGCATCTCCTCTTTGAGCAGGCCCACAGCAGAATCCGGGGCATTGGAGCGCAAAGAATTAGAGCAAACCAGCTCACCCAGTAATTCTGATTCATGAGCCGGGCTGAACCGGGTTGGTTTCATTTCATAGAGTTCCACTGTACAGCCGCGTTCTGCAGCCTGCCAAGCTGCTTCGCATCCGGCTAGACCACCGCCGATTATTTGTATTTTTGACATATTTTCTGAGTAATTGGATATCCCTGGATTTTTTTTAAGGGTGAATTATGTGAGAGAATCTTCGGAAGGAATATCTAACAATATTAACTCAGCAAAACAAGAAGAATCTGCCTTCCTGAGACAGCTGGCCTCCGATCCATTTTTCTCTTTTAAATAATAGGGAGGGAAAGAAATGAACAGAATAATCAACATGATTTGACAGGAGAACTTTTTTTTGATAATGAGTCTTGAATATTTTTTCTCTCTCAGGCAATAACAGGTCATTACCCGCTCTATTTTTCACTTTGTCTTAGGGTATACTCTGGGAGCAAATTTTCAGAGCAAATGGCACACAGTACGCTTAACTCTCTATCCATGCATAACCTATGATGCTCCTTACTGTCGATGTAGGAAACTCACACACTGTCAGCGGCTTATTTTATGGTCAAAATTTGCTGCATCAATGGCGGTTGAAATCAGACCGGGACAAGACAGCTGATGAGTTGGGAATCCGCTACCACTCCCTCTTTCAGATGGAAGGTGTCCAAAAAGAAGACGTAACGGCATTCATTGTTTGTTCTGTTGTTCCCACTCTGGAAACCAGCTGGCTGGATTTTGCGGAAAAATATCTTACCGGCTGCATCACTCCGCCTATGGCGGTTTCCCATAAGACCGATACCGGTATTATCATCCGAACAGAAAGCCCTGCCGAAGTGGGTGCAGATAGAATTGTCAATGCAGTAGCAGCCTGGGACTATTTCAAAACCGCCCTGATGGCCATTGATTTCGGCACAGCTATTACTTTTGATTGCGTCAGTAAGAAGGGGGAATATCTCGGGGGCACCATTCATCCAGGCATTGGCATATCCCTTGATGCCCTTGCAGGCAAAACGGCTAAATTGCCACGGATAGACCTGAATCGAAAAACTATTCCGGTCATTGGCACCAATACGGTAGACGCAATCAGTTCTGGAATGCTGCGGGGGTTTGGCGGTATGATAGATCGGATGACCAGTCTTTTACGTCAAGAAATGCAGCAGGAGAATGAAGAAATTAATATCGTTGCCACAGGAGGCATGGCGGAATTGATCGCCCCTTATTGCTCATCCATCACGACCATTGATCCACTCCTGACCTTGACCGGTCTGCGCCTTATCCATGAGTTGAACTACGACCCGCCGCATATGTTTTAACAAGGTTGGGCAGAAATACAGGCATTCTCCTGTCGCCGCATCGGTATTAGCAACGGTAATAGCATCAGACAGAGTGGAGAAAAGCCGTCCGCGTCCACGATAATCTCAGCGGCCTGTGTCCTCCCCTGTGCCAGCGCAAGCAGTCCAGTCAGGATAATCAGGACAACGAAATATTTTATTTGTGTTTTCATCCTGCCCTCCTTTCAACAACAAAATTTCATATCAAAAAAGGCGGAGCCTTGCGGCCCCACCTTCTGTTTTTCATAATGCTCTTCAAATTTTTTTATATGATCTGCTCATCCAAAGAGTTCATGGCCTCCAGAATAAGATTGGACACGTCTTCCTGACTTGTGCATTCTCTAATCCAATCATTCCGGTCCGGTCCTCCTGATTTAATACAGCCGTCCGTCTTGCGAAGAATGTTGTTTCGGAGCTTGCTAAGTGCTTGATAATAGAGCCCATCTCTAACTAACACAATGGTTTGGTCAATCTTGTCACCCAAAATTTGCTGTTTCCTCTCCTTATCAAACACCTCTGAATCAAGCGAGCTGATCACCTCCGCTGTTTCTTCCAGGGTTGCAATGACGGCCTCACTCAGAGTAGTAGTGGCTACCACCTCGGCGGTAATTGGCTGGCTTTCCCCTACGCCGTCTTTCACAATAAGGCTGACCTCATAGGTTCCAGGAAGATCAGCAGTAAAGCAGGGTGCCACCGCAGATGGTTCATCAAATGCTGCGCTGCTGCCATCAGGCCATGCCGTAAGCTCCCAGGAATAGGATAGCGCGTCACCATCGGCATCGGAACTGGCGCTGCCGTCAACGCAAACAATGTCTCCCGTAGAAACAGAGGTCTCAAAATCAGATATGTAGGCAACTGGAAGACTGTTCGAGAATTCAAAAGATCCGGCATCGCAGCCATCTCCGTCAGGGCGGTCTTCACCACGTTGGTCTTCAGTCAACCCGGTGCTGCAGTTCACATCCAGATCAATGGCCGGACTGCCCGGAACCAAGGCATGGGTCATGGTTGGGCCGCCGTTATCCGCCAAGTTTGTATCAAGGATGCCGGTTAACTCGGTCGGGATAAGGATACCGTCGATGCCGTCACTGGTAGCGTTAACATCGCTGCTGCCAGGTGTGAAGTCGTTAAAAGCCTGATCATTGGTCTCTCCGCTGTGTCCTAAGAGATTAAAATTGTCTCCTATGACAACAGCTCCATCAATTTCATTGCCGCTAGAAGCAGTGTTACCACTGACGATTGAGGCCATCAAAGTAACTGTCCCACCGCTAAGCACCACTGCTGATTTCCCAATAATCATAGAGCTGATCAGAGTCGCTGTATCATTAGGCGTAGCGCTGCTAGTACCCCAAGTTGCAACGCCCCCTCCAGAGAAGAATAGGCAGTAATTACTATTACATGCCAAAGAATTTCCACTGACCGTTGAATTACTCAGATTAATACTTGTTGTACTATCTCCAATGGTTATGATTCCACCACCACTGGCAACGGAGTAAGATTCTAGGATGTCTTCGTTCACGCTCTGTATAGAGTTATTACTCACAGTGCTATTATTCAAGGTAAGCACACTACCTGTACCTACATTTATAATCCCCCCACCAACCAGCACACCTCCGATAAGATCGTCTATGTTGCAGTAGTTACAGGATAAAGAATTGCCACTAATTGTCGAGTTAGTTATGGTAGTAGCGACAGTGTTACTCGTAGTCACAATTCCTCCGCCAAAGACAATCTCACCATTATCACATGACACAGAATTGCCATTGACCATGGAGTTAGTCAACATAAGGCTCCCTATGCTATAAATTCCCCCGCCACCGGCACTCAACATATCATCTTTGCATGACACAGTATTCTCATTGACCATGGATTCAGTCAAAGCAAGAGCCCCTTCGTTATAAATCCCTCCGCCACCAAGAGAGCTATTCCCTCCTGTAATGATAACGTTATTCATCGTCAAGCTGCCATTGACGTCAATCCTTAGTACACTGCCAACAATTGGATCGTTATTACCATCAATAATATGACCTTGGCCTTCAATTGTGACGGAGCTGGTAATCTCCGGCAGTGCGGTATCCAGAAGGACATCACTCTCCAATACGATAATATCATCCCCAAAACCAGCAGGGCATTCTCCTGTCGCCGCATCGGTATTAGCAACGGTAATAGCATCAGACAGAGTGCAGAAGCCGTCTGCGTCCACGATAATCTCAGCTGCCTGTGTCCTCCCCTGTGCCAGCGCAAGCAGTCCAATCAGGGCAACGAAATATTTTATTTGTGTTTTCATCCTGCCTTCCTTTCAACAGCAAGGTTTCATATCAAAAAAGGCGGAGCCTTGCGGCCCCACCTTCTGTTTTTCATAATGCTCTTCAAATTTTTTTATATGATCTGCTCATCCAAAGAGTTCATGGCCTCCAGAATAAGATTGGACACGTCTTCCTGACTTGTGCATTCTCTAATCCAATCATTCCGGTCCGGTCCTCCTGATTTAATACAGCCGTCCGTCTTGCGAAGAATGCTGTTTCGGAGTTTGCTAAGTGCCTGATAATAGAGTCCATCGTCAACTAACACAATGGTTTGGTCAATCTTGTCACCCAAAATTTGCTGTTTCCTCTCCTTATCAAACACCTCTGAATCAAGCGAGCTGATCACCTCCGCTGTTTCTTCCAGGGTTGCAATGACGGCCTCACTCAGAGTAGTAGTGGCTACCACCTCGGCGGTAATTGGCTGGCTTTCCCCTACGCCGTCTTTCACAATAAGGCTGACCTCATAGGTTCCAGGAAGATCAGCAGTAAAGCAGGGTGCCACCGCAGATGGTTCATCAAATGCTGCGCTGCTGCCATCAGGCCATGCCGTAAGCTCCCAAGAATAGGATAGCGCGTCACCATCGGCATCGGAACTGGCGCTGCCGTCAACGCAAACAATGTCTCCCGTAGAAACAGAGGTCTCAAAATCAGATATGTAGGCAACTGGAAGACTGTTCGAGAATTCAAAAGATCCGGCATCGCAGTCATAACCGTCAGGGCGGTCTTCACCACGTTGGTCTTCAGTCAACCCGGTGCTGCAATTCACATCCAGATTAATGGCTGGACTCCCTGGAACTAGGGCATGGGTCATGGTTAGACCGCCGTTATTAGCTAGGGGATTGAGAATATCAGATAAAACTGTGGGGATAAGGCTACCGCTCGTGCCATCACCGGTTGCATTCACATCGCTCCCACTAGGCTCGAAGTCTGAGAATGCCTCAGCATTGCTTTCACCACTATGACCGAAAAGATTATAGCTGTCCGCATACATATCACTCGTTTCTAAATATACCTCATTGCCATAAGACGCTGTGTTGCCAGTGATAACGGAACTGTTTAACGTGACCTCATTAATAGTGAACGGAGGTCCATAGACTGTAACTCCAGAAATTCCTCCACCGTTGCCTGTTGCAGTGTTTTCGCTAATCGTGGAGTTGTTGAGCGTGACCGCACCATTATCACTGTAAATTCCTCCCCCGCCGTTACCTTCTGCACTGTTTCCGCTGACTGTTGAGTTGTTCAGGGTCAGGAGGGCCCACGGAGCATTAAAAATCCCCCCTCCGTTGCCTAATGCAGTGTTCCCGCTGACCGTTGAGTTGTTCAGCGTCAGTGTGCCAAAGCAGGCATTGGTAATTCCCCCGCCATTATTGAGCATCCCGTCTGTCACGTCTCCCGGGTGAGCATGATTTCCGCCAGTAATCGTGGCATTGTTCAGGGTTAAGTCGCCACCTATACAGGGAACCTCATCATATGGCCCACCGCTTATTTTTAGGACGTACCCATTCCCACCGTTGCCGTCAATGATATGCCCTTGACCTTCAATGGTGACGGAGCTGATAATCGGCGGTCGTGCATCTTCGCCTTCTTCAAGAAGAATATCTGTTTCCAGGATAATAGTATCGTCTTCGAAACCATCAACACAACCATTCCCGGCTGCGTCATCATTATTGGCCGAGGTAATGGCCTCGGCTAATGTGCAATCTCCTCCCGCATCCACTGTTATATCAGCGGCATGTGTCTGATTTGGTGCCAGCATAAGCAATCCGACCAGAGTAAAGAAGTACTTCTGTTGTCTTTTCATCCTGTCCTCCCAGCAGTTTTTGCGGCGGCAGAATATCTCGTACTGCCACCAATTAATTCGTACTTCACACTACTCAATTAACTGTACATTTTGACAATGTCAAGCTTTTTCCATTAATTCATATAGGATATTTTGTATAAAAAGTATCCAGGTTAATCCGCCAAACTGAAATGAACGTTTCTCTCAGCATAAAAGAGAGAAAAGAAGTCCTTGACAAAGACCATGTCGCGTTTTAGTGTCTTAGACTAACCTTCTGTGTGAGTTTGCATGCTTACGGAATCCACAGTAACCAATGCAAACTAAGATTATATAGATGAGCCCTTTGTCTTTTCCTTTCTATCCGGTAATCTTCAGCAGAAAGGCCCCTTTCATTTGCACGGCATTACTTGTGCATCCATTCATTTCAAAAAAAGCGGTGTGAATATGCGCTGGAAACAATTTCTTACTCCGGTAAAATCACTGAATGCGCCGGAGACCAGGAAGTACTTGGATGACCTGTCCGCTGAGAACTATAATATTATTGACGTGCGCCAGCCCGGTGAATATAAACGCGGGCATATCCCGGGGGCCAAGCTCATTCCTGTTGCGGAGCTGGCTGAACGCAGCAGCGAACTTGATCCGACAAAGCCCACTTTTGTTTATTGAGCCATCGGAGGGCGCAGCCGGGTTGCTGCGCAGATGCTCGTTGGAAAAGGTTTTTCCGAAGTTATCAATATGTCGGGTGGGATGAAAGCATGGAATGGTGACACAGCTTTCGGCTCCGAGGACGCTGGCATAGCCCTGTTTTCTGGAAAAGAGGAAGTTGAAGAAGTTCTCCTTATCGCCTATGCATTGGAGGCCGGACTTCAGGGGTTCTATACCTTAATGCAAGAACAGGTCACACAGGAAAAAGTTAAGGCTTTGTTCAGCAGGCTCGGTATGATTGAGGAAAAACATCAGGATCAGATTTTTTCCGAGTACCGGGCAGTCACTTCGGACGCTCTGAGCCGTGAAGCGTTTGAGCGCAACGCGGCAGTGCAGTCTATGGAAGGCGGTCTGACAACCGAGGAATATCTTTCCCTCTATCCGACAAATTTTGAGGTTGTCGGTGAGGTTATTTCTTTGGTTATGGGGATTGAAGCGCAGGCCCTTGACCTCTATCTCAGGGCTGCTGAAAATTGCTCCAGAGTGGCCACAAAAGAAACGCTTTTCCGTATTGGAGAGGAAGAGCGTGCTCATTTAAAATTGTTGGGCGATCTGTTGGACGAAACTGCATGAGCATAAGCAAGAAGTAAAGCGTTTAACGAGGACATATTATCATGAGCAAACGATTGGTGCTTGCTGGCGGCGGCCATGCCCATATGCTAACTCTGGCCCACTTGGAAGAATTTGTCGGAAAAGGGTTCGAGGTCACAGTAATCGGCCCGGACACCCATCATTATTACTCTGGCATGGGGCCGGGAATGCTGGGAGGTACTTACCAACCGGAGGATATCCGCTTTGCCACTCGTGATCTAGTGGAAAAAAAAGGAGGTTTGTTTAAACAGGCTAAGGTGATCAGTATCCACCCTGTTGAGCGAACCGTGAGACTCAGCTCAGGTGAGGCGGTTCCCTATGATGTTCTTTCCTGCAATCTCGGGAGCCAGGTGCCGGAAGAGTTAGTACGGGGATCACTTGATGATATCTTTCCGGTTAAACCCATTGAAGGACTTTACCGGGCCAAGCAGCGGATCCTCGAACTGGGGGCAAAAGCAAAAATTAGGATTGCTGTGGTCGGCAGTGGTCCGTCAGCTGTTGAAATCGCCGGTAATATCTGGCGACTTGCTCAGGAGCCCGGCATGCAGCGCCCGGCAATTACAGTTTTTGCCGGGCGCTCCCTTCTGCCTCATCATCCGGCGGGTGTGCGCCGTCGTGCTTCATCATCACTTGCTTCTCGATCCATCAAGATCCTCAATAACAGCCGGGTGCAGCAGATACAAACCGGTCAAATAATCGATACTATGGGAGCAAGATACGATTTTGACCTTATCTTTATTGCTGTGGGCGTCAGGCCGAACAGAGTAATTGTGGATTCCGGCATCCCCACAGGCCCGCAGGGCGGGATGCTCGTGAATAAGTATCTGCACAGCACGAAATATGAACACATTTTCGGCGGTGGTGATTGTATTGATTTCCAGGATATGCCGTTGGACAAGGTGGGAGTCTACGCAGTCCGCCAGAACCCCATTCTCAAGCATAACCTGATGGCGTCCCTAACCGGAGAGCGGCTGCGCCCGTTTAATCCCCGAGGGGGATATTTGCTCATTTTTAACCTGGGCAACGGCACAGGGATTCTTAAAAAATGGGCCTTCGTTCTCAATGGGCGGGTTTCCTTTTTGATCAAGGACTTGATTGACCGCAGGTTCATGCGTCTTTTTCAGACATTTGAGTAAATACTGCTGTTCCGGTACGAGTTTTGTTTGATTCAACAGGCAACGATTCTAATCTCATATCATAAAACAACTGCTTGAAGAATCGTGTACGGACTCGTACACACGGTTCTGCCTGCAGACGGGAATTTCGATACCCTCTGGCTCGATGTACTGTTTACTTTTTGATATCAAAGTGGTAAAATCAGCTTCAATTCTGGCGATATTCCTCAGATAAAAAAGAGTAACTTGGAGTTCATCAGGTGAAAAATATAAAACTTTTTGCGGGGACAACCCTGCTCTTTACTGTTGTGCTCTTCGGCATCACAGTCGCAATAACCCCCCTTCTTCTTTCCTCAGACTGGGTCAAAAACAGTATTCTTCAAAAGGTGAACAGCAACTCTTCAGCAGAGCTTGCCCTCGGTGATTGCGAAATCGGTTGGAATGAGGGGTTGCAATGTTCAGAGGTTTCCTACCAGGATAAGGGTTATCAGGTTGATGCGGCTCGCCTAACCGGGACCGAGGGGCTGTTTTCCCTGCTGATGGCACCTAAGAATCTCGGGACCATTACTGTGGAGCATCCTGTAGTGGTTGTCACGCAGCCTCAGGTTCAGACACAGCCTGCCGCCGAAGGCGATACCGTTGCTTCGCAAACCGATTCTGGTACTTCTGTAAAAATCGAGAACAGCGGCAAAAAAGCGGAGAAATCCGAGGAAGGAACGGATAAACCGGGGACTTGGTTTTGGCATAAGATGAGCGGGAAACTGCTGCTCAATCAAGCGGTTGTCAAGCTGCAACAAGGTGATCAGGATCCTCAACCAGTATTACGTGGTGGTTCATTGGATTTGACCCTCGCCTCTGATACCCTCAAGCTTAATCTCTCGCTGGCAACCGGTGCTGAAAAGGCAGCAGGACAAATAAAGGCGTTCGGTTCGGCTCATCTGCCCTCTGTAAAAGGTGATCTGCTGGATCTCATGACTGCTGACATGCGAGTGAGCTTCACCGGTGTCCAACTTGCTCCTTTTTTGGCCTTCGCCCCTTCTGAGAGCAGTGTTCCCCAAGGTCAGGCAATCCTGCTTTCTGACCTGACCATTAAGAATACCGAGGGGGGAAATCTGGTGCTGCGCGGCCCCGTCACCCTGACTGAGGTCGACTTGACCGGTGGCTTTTTGGCTGAAGATCATCCCCAGCTTGAACAGCTAGCCTTTGAACTGCATCTTCAGCGTGATGAACAAAAGGAATGGCGGTTGCCGGAACTGAAGATGCTTTCCGATTTTGGCAGTGTAGATCTTCAATCCAGCTACGGCAAACAGGGATTGCAGGCCGCAGGCAAGGGTACATTTGACCTGCCAGTCCTGCTCACCCAGTTGCCCGGCCTGTTCAAGGTGCAGGAGAATCTTCGACTGGAGAATGGGATAGCCTCACTCGCTTTTGAGCTGACAGAGCAAGATAAGGTGATGCATGTTACTGCTGATGCCACTGTTAAGGATCTTGCAGGCCGACAAAATCGACAGCCTTTTGTCTGGAAGAGTCCGCTGAACCTGAGCGTAAGCGGCAGCATGACAGGCAAGAATCCTGAGGTGGACAAACTTGTCCTTAAGGCCGACTTCCTGGATATAGAGGGGCAAGGGAATTTGCAACATTTTACCCTCAAGGGCTCAGCAGATCTTGATAAGGCTGTAAAAGAGATCAGCCGAATTATCCGCTTTGATTGGGATGCAGGCGGATATTTAACTTTGGACCTAGAGACAGCAAAAGACAGTGAGGAACGTTATACAGTAACAACAAAGGTTGATATTGCCGACTGTCGTTTTTCCATGAAGAATAAAGAGGTTCTGCCTGTTCATCAGTTCCGTTTTAACGGTAAGTTGGGGGCACCCGGACATTTTCCTGAGGCAAAGGCCGAGGCGGCGGATTTCACCTTTGATGTATCGTCCTGGACTGGCGAACTCAAAGGCAGCCTGACCGGTGTGTACCGGGATGAAGGGCAGACTATGGCTCATTATCAGCTGGGTTCGGATATGCTTCTGACCCGGGTGACGGAATTACTTCATCGTTTTGACGCTTTGGAGGAGGAAACCAGCATTGCTGGTGACATGAAGTTGCAGATTTCTGGTTATACAGAGAAAGATAAACTGGTGGTCAGCACCTTGGACAGTCGGATTAAAGATTTTATTCTCTATCGTCAAGGGAAAATTCTTCAGGATTCGAATCTTGCTCTCTTTACCACAAAACCTGAAGCGACCCCCAATGTGGAAGAGGCGGTACGACCGCTTGAAAAGGCGGACAGTAAAAACGCGTTTTTCGCTCAGGGGGGAGGGTATAATCTGATTGATACCAAGAATCATCGCCTTGTTCTTCGTAATTTATCGCTCAATTCCGGCTTTGCTGATATCAAGGTTGAAAAAATTTTTCTTGATGACTGGCAGCAGAAACCGGCTCCGGCAATCAAGGCGTTGCAAGTTAACGGCAGATCGAATCTTGCTCAGCTGACCACGCTCTTGCAGCAGCTGGGTGCGATGAAAGCTGAACAGAAGTTCGGCGGTGATGCTGTTTTCTCCCTTGATCTGGCCGAGAAAAAAGAAGACATCAAGATTGCAGGCACAACAAGCAAGGGCAATTCCGGCACGGTCAAACTTGATATCGACCAATTCACCTACCATAAAATTGGGAAAAAAGTTCGAGGAAAAAAGGCCAAGGAAGATCTGCTTATTGAGCGCCAGAAATTGATCTTCAGGAGCCGTCTGCATGGTGATCTTATGGCCGGTGATGTTCAATTTACCACCTTTGATATTGAATCTGCCCCGCTGAGCCTTCAGGCTGATGGTGAATTTCAGCTGAGCGGAAAAAAACCGCATTTTTCTTTGGATGGACAGGCAACGCCTGATCTGGCCTCCTTGGTCGCAATTATTAATGGTATGTATCCTCTTGGTATTGATGCAACGGGTAAAAAGAAGGAAAATTTTTCTCTGTATTATCCGCTCTCTCCAGAGGAGAAAGAAAACGCCAAAATTAATCTTCGTTTCGCCACAACGGTCTATGCGGATTCATTTTCCAAGTCCGGTATTGATGTCAACAGGCTCACTGTAGATAC
Source organism: Candidatus Electrothrix laxa (assembly GCA_942492895.1). Classification (GTDB taxonomy): domain Bacteria; phylum Desulfobacterota; class Desulfobulbia; order Desulfobulbales; family Desulfobulbaceae; genus Electrothrix; species Electrothrix laxa. The sequence goes on along the minus strand of OW818652.1, from coordinate 819,679 downwards.
GAATATGAAGCAAGGGATAATGGCGAGTGTTTTGAAGGGGACCCTGAATGAAGGTTGGTTGCAGCTCTCCCCCCGCATTGATTATACGCAAACCCCGCCTCTTCTGACTATAACAGAGGGAGAGCAGGTGCTGATAGATGTGCATCTTGAAGAGGCCTTGACCGAGGGTATTCTGAAAGTAATTCATCCAGCATTTGGGTCGTTGGCCGATCCTGTGGGAGTCATTAATGTTCGATTGGATCATTTTTCTTTACCCCTTGATGAGAAAGGGCTGGAGAAAATCGATTTTAAAGTCTTCCTTGATCTGACAGGTGTGGCCTTGGAACCCAAGGGCGTCCTGAGTAGTATTCTGGATATGGCAGGCTATATGGACAGGACACTGACCATGAAGAATAAAAGTATTACTTGCGAGGGGATACAGGGGCAGGTCAGCTGCACACCGATCAAGATGACTATTGCTGATTCAGAAATGGTCCTCAGTGGTTCAGCTGGAATGGACGGTAGCCTGGATTATCTTATCGAAGTTCCGGTAACTCAAAGGTTGCTGGGGAAAAAGGGCTATGAATTACTCAAAGGGACAACCCTGAAGGTCCCCGTTAAAGGCACTAGGGATAAGCCGGTATACAATCGCGATGCCCTGATGCAGGCGTCCTCGGATCTGCTCAAGCAAGCTGCGGGACAAGCGACCAGAAATATCCTGAGAGAGCAGGTTGATAAAGTTGTTCCTGATCTCCTGAACGGCCTGTTTGGCAAATAACAGGCTCTTTATCTTTACGCTGGAGAGATATGGATTCCCTGCTTAGACTTTCATTCATCGGTGCTGGCGGTTTCACCGGGGCTGTGCTCCGTTTTCTGGTCAGTTCTTGGGTGCAGGGCCGGTCCGGTTCTCTTGTGTTTCCCCTTGGCACTCTAACCGTGAATATGATAGGTTGTCTGCTTATAGGTTTCCTGAGTACTTTGATTGAAATAAAAGCCATGTTTTCTCCTGAAACCCGGAGTTTTATCCTTATCGGGCTGCTGGGTGCTTTTACTACCTTTTCCACCTTTGGCAATGAAACCCTGAACCTGATCAGGGAAAGTCGAATAGAACTGGCCCTGCTTAATGCCGGAGGACAGGTGTTCATCGGGGTGTTTCTGGTTTGGCTAGGGCGTTTTTTTGCTGGATTACTTTGAAGAGGAATGTGAACGCCCCATGCAGGCTCGACTTGCATTTTTCGTTCTTGTCGGATATTGTTCTCGCCGATTGGTTAATAAGAACTTAAAATAAATTATTTCAGTCTTGGCCCTGCTCTTTTTCTTCATAATCTACTACTCTGGCAATAAAATCAACATTTGCCAGGAGAGTAAATGGAAGAGTTGCAGATCATTACAGAACGAGTTGATGATATCCCCTTATTGATAGGGACGATGATCAATACAGGGTTGGTCGAAATTCTGGATAACTATACTCCAACTCACTGGAAGCAAAGAGCTTTGAGTTGGGGGTGGACAGCGGTGATCTGGTTGTCTTATATTTTATCTGAAGGAGATCATCGCAAATCCTCAGTGGAGGAATATATTAGTAGGATGCAGGAGACTCTGGAGAATTTAACCGGGCAGAAGATTTTTGAAGCAGATTTCGCGACACATCGTCTGGCGGTTCTTCTGAGATATCTGAGCCAAGAGGCTTACTGGGCTGGAATTGAAAGGGATCTTAGCAAAAGAAGTATTGAGGTTCATGAACTGCCGACCAAAGTTGTTCGATGTGACGCCACCACGGTTTCAGGATATCATGAAGGCAGTGAAGCAAGTCTGCTTCAATTCGGTCACAGTAAAGATGACGCAAGTCTTCGTCAGATCAAGGTGATGACTGGAGCTCTTGATCCTCTGGGAATGCCTTTGGCTACTGATGTGGTTTCCGGTGAAAAAGCTGACGACCCGCTTTATATCCCTGTTATTGAAAGAGTTAACAATGCCTTGCAGAAGACAGGGGTTCTCTATTGCGGAGATTGCAAGATGAGTTCGTTGAAGACTCGTACATACATACGAAGCCTTGATAATCATTACTTATCTCCTCTTCCTTTGACCGGTAAGATCACAAAGGAGATGGAAAGATGGATTGAAGGTGGCCTTACCCACAAAACACATGGAGAGCTGGAGCAGGTTTTTCGGGAGAATGATAAAGGCGAAAAAGTGCTGATCGCTCAGGGATACGAGCTGGATCGCGACCAGAGTGGTATTTACGAAGGCAAGGAATTCCAGTGGAATGAACGAGTTCTTGTTGTTCATTCTCCGGCTCATGCTGCCAAACAACAGCGAGGCCTGGAGCAACGGCTTGAAAAAGCGCAACTCAAGCTCAATACGTTGACGCCTCCTCGCGGCAGAGGCAAACGTCAAATCACAGAAGAGTCTGTTTTGCAGACAAAAATTGAGAAAATTCTTAAGACCCACAGGGTGGAAGGATTATTGACGGTTGCATACGAAAAACAGGTGGAAGAGCATACCAAGTACATTGGGAGAGGCCGTGGCTCAAAGAAACGTTCTCAGCGCGTTGTCAAAAAAATTAGATATCAAATCAAAGAGATTAGACGTGAAGAAGAGCTGGTGACAGCGAAAAAAGATACCTTCGGTTGGAAGGCATTTGTTACCGATGTCGATCAACAAGATCTCAGCTTACAGGAAGCCGTGTTGTGCTATCGTAAAGAATATCGGGTTGAACGGATCTTTGAGCGTTTGAAAAGTCGTTTGAATATCGCTCCATTATTTGTTCAACGCGACGATCAAGTGGCTGGATTAACTCATCTGTTAACGTTAGGGATTCGGGTACTGACATTGATAGAATTTGTAGTGCGCCGTTCCTTGAAGAAGGATCAAACTGTTCTGAAGGGAATGTATCCGGGACAACCCAAAAAATGCACAGCTTCACCGACCGTTGAACGGATCCTGCAGAGCTTTTCCAATATCTCTCTCAGCATCATTCATTCCGGAGGCCAGGTAATACGTCACCTGACTCCATTGTCAGATTTACAAAAGGATCTTTTACGGAGAGCAGGTATTGGCTTAGAATTATATCAAAATATCGATAATAAAAGTAATGGAATTTTATTAACCAATCGGTGAGATTGTTCTTGCAATTCATAATTACGTAACTTTTTCCCCTGAGAAATTATTTCATGCAAACCGGTGAAAGCCCAGTGCGGGATATCCTGCGTCTGATCGTCTGGTATCCTCTGCGTTGGTTCTTGCTTGCTATGCCCCCTAATGTTGCCTTGGCAACATTAGGGTTTATGGGTGAGCTGCATTACAGAGCTGCTAAGGGAAAGCGCCGGGTGCTGGCAGAACATTTGCGTCGGATGGGTATTGCCACGACCCGCCACGAGGTGAATATTCGCCTCTATTTTCGTAACCATTATCAAGATCAGCTTTTTCCTATTGTCTTTCCGAAATTTAACAAGGAAAATATTGCCGATTATGTCAATTTTCAGGGACTGTCCCACTTGGACAAGGCCTTGGAAAAAGAGAAGGGTGTCGTTCTGGTGCATGGCCATTTTGGTCCGGCTCATCTACCCTTGGTGTCTCTTGCTCTGATGGGGTATCCAATGCAACAGATCGGCAATCCTTCTGATAAGGGCTTGAGCTGGATAGGTCGTCATGTAGCCTTCCGCCTGCGCATGCATTATGAGAGCCGCATTCCTGCTGATATTATCCAGGCTGGCTCCTTTCTCCGTCCGATTTTTCAGGCGCTTCGCAGTAATCAGGTGATCATGACAACCGGTGACGGTTCAGGAACAGAGGAAACTTTCGGGAAGCAGAAATGTTTTCAATTTCTCGGACAACAGGCGGTGTTACCTCTTGGTCCGGCAATTCTTTCTCGGAAGACAGGAGCCTCTCTGCTTCCCCTTTTTATTTTACCCGGCGATCAGACCTTATTTACAGTGATTATTGAGCCGGAAATCACTTCTGATTTACCGGGAGAGCAGGGCGTACATGACTGTACAGCGAAATTTCTTATCCGTTTGGAAGAATATATCCGTTTGCATCCCGGTTATATGCATTTTCTTGATCGTTTCGCCCCCGGGAAATTCATCGCTGCGGAACAAGGTGAGGAAGAGGAGTAGGCCTCATGTATAAAATTATCAATCGAAAAAAACGCATTGCCACAATCATTGCTGATATCTTAGGCAATATCTTTTTTCTGCCCTTGCGTCTCGTCCAGAAACAAAAGGACATCACGCCAGATCAGGTCCAACGGATTTGTGTTATTCGTACCGCTTATATCGGCGATGTTATCATGACTCTGCCGATTCTACCTGCCTTGCAGAAAAGATATCCCGAGGCCGAGATCACCTTTCTTACTTCAACAGCCTCAGCAGCGGTTTTGCGGCATAATAAATATATTGATAAAATTTTAACCTTTAATCCCTTTTGGTTCTATTCGGGCAGCATAAAAGACTGGTTGATCTTTATCAAGAAACTGCGTTTGCTCCGCTTTGATCTCCTGATTGAAACTAGGGCTGATATACGGGAGCTTGCTCTGTTGGCTTTTTGGATTCCGGCCCGATTCAAGGTGAGTTATGATGTGGGTGGAGGAGGGTATCTGCTGACCCACAGAGTCCCTTACCCCGGACTTTGTCATAAAGTGGATTACCATCTTCATCTAGCCCGATATCTTGGTTGCCCCACTGAGGGGGCTGAGGCCGAGCTTTTTTTGTCAGCTGAAGAGGAGCAGGAAACTGTCTCTATACTGCAAGATCAAGGAGTAACCGGGCCCTTTATTGCTATTCATCCTGGTTCACGCTTGGTTCTGAAACGTTGGTTTCCAGATCGTTTTGCGCAAGTTTGCAAAAATCTTTTTCAGCAATATAGATTACCGGTCGTGCTCGTGGGAGCAGCACAGGAGGCTCCATTAACTGAACACATTCAGACTGCTCTTCAAAGTCAGCAATGTCAGGCTATTTCGCTGGCAGGAGTGCTTAATATCAGGCAGTTAGCAGCTCTTTTGAGGCGAGCGGCCCTTTTTCTTTGTAATGACAGTGCTCCTATGCATATTGCTGCGGCAATGAAAACACCAACTATCGCCATATTTGGTCCTTCGAAATCGGTAGAAACGGCCCCGTACAGTTTGGCCGGTAGGGTGGTGGAAAAGGATTGTTCCTACCGTTTCATCTGTGATGAGAGTCGATGTCTCTATCCCGAACACAGCTCTGAATACCATGCCTGCCTACAAGAAATCACTGTACAGGATGTTCAACAGGCCGCAGAAGAAATTCTTAACCGACGTTTCGAGACCAGTCCAGATAACCGTTCAGATCAGCCCATTCAAAGTCCCAAATCATGACAAAAAATTATCACGCAGACATTATCCAGTGCCGATCGTTTCAGGAAATCAAAACCCGCCTTGCTGAAGTGCTAGTAGGATACACTTCAGTTCTACCCGCTGATCGGGACGCGCGAATCCTGATCAAGCCTAACCTGAACAGCAATATGAATGCGCTGACTGGTAACACCACGGATCTGCGATTACTGGCAGCTATTATTCTGTTTTTGAAAGAGGCAGGATATCGAAATATTACAATTGGTGAAGGGACAAATAGCGGGTTTTACAGAAGTAATATTAGTGTAATTACTCGGCTCGGGGTAGATGAGTTGGCAAAATATTACGGCGTCGACTGTATTGATCTGAACTACTCCGATCCCTTCCTTATTCCCTTTGAAGACGGAGTGCAGGCAGGTATTGCCAAAGAGTGCAAGGAGGCTGATCTGCTGATCAATATGCCTAAGCTCAAAACTCATTTTGAAGCAGGTATGACTGTTTGTCTGAAAAATTTGATTGGCTGCTTGGTGGGTCAGGAGAATAAGAAAAAAACTCATCTTTCCCTTGCGGCTAACATTGTCAATATAACGGAAAATTGCCGCCCTCATCTCCATATTGTGGATGGAATTTTTGCAATGGAAGGTCTGGGGCCGACCAAGGGCACTCCGGTGAAAACCGACACGGTTTTTATCGGTACTGACCCATATTTTCTTGATCTTCTGGCGGCCCGGTTCGCCTCCTGCGATCCTGATAAAATACCACCCTTGCAGATAGCCCGCCAACGGGGTATCATCAACGATGAATTGTTCGAAGCAGCACAGGACTTTCAGATCACCCCGTATGATCGCCCCTTTGCTCCACCCAAGGCCGGGCCTATAGCCACCTTTATCCATCATCCCAAACGACAAAAGCATTTTCTTGCTGTCCGGAATACAGCGTTTTTTAATTATCTTTGCAATACCGATTTATTCGCCAAACTACTTTTTCTTACCGATCTGCGACAGGATGTTTTTCTGGAAACAGAAATGGAATGGGAAGGGCTGAGGCTTGCAGAGGAGCAATGCAACAGCTGTGGGAAATGTGGCGAATATTGTCCGGTTGATCTTCCCTTGCCCCGTGCTTTTTCTGAGCAGGAGCTACAGAAATGTATTCACTGTCTTTACTGTTTCTGTGTTTGCCCGCAAGATGCTATTCAATTCCAAGGAAAGCTGGGCTTTATGGAAGAACAGATGAAACAGTACGACACGATGATCCGCAGCATGGCGTAAGGCGCACAGAGCAAATAATGTCTGTTGACTTTTTTACTGCGAAGCTTCGATGGGAGTATCTCATTGCTTGCGGCGTACTTTAAGAAACAATTCAGTTTGATACCCCTCCCATTAGGGAGGGATGGTTCATTTTAAATAATCGGAGCATATTATGCGCGTCACTTTTCTCAACCCACCTTTTTTAAAAAATTTTTCACGCCCTCAACGCAGCCCGGCTGTTACCAAGAGCGGTACTCTGTACTATCCTATGTGGCTGGCCTACGCTGCAGGGTATACAGAAGCGGGCGGGCATGAAATTGATCTTATTGATGCGCCAGCAGCAGATTTATCCGAGGATGTTGTTATTGGGCGTATAAAAAAATTCGGCAGTCGATTGGTGGTGGTAGAGACCAGTACACCGAGCATTTATAATGACGTAAACTTTTCCGTAAAGCTTAAAGAAAAGCTGGCCGAGGAAGGAAAGGATATCTTTCTCGTCCTGGTCGGAACCCATGTTTCCGCCCTGCCTGATGAGAGCTTGGGTCTGAATACCTCGGTGGATGCAGTTGCTCAGGGAGAATTCGATACCACTGTCAGGGAGCTGGCTGATGCGTTGGAAAAGGGACAGGAGCTTGGAGCCGTTACCGGGCTCTGGCTCAGAAATGGGGATGAGATAGTTCACACCGGCGAAAGGGCTCCCCTCTCCGATATTGATCAGCTCCCCTTTGTTAGCTCGGTGTATAAGAGATTTCTTGATCCGCATCATTACTTCAATCCCAATGCCCTATTTCCTATGGTGACGATCACCACCAGCAGAGGTTGCCCGCATCGCTGTTTTTTCTGCGTCTATCCGCAGACCATGATGGGACACCGATTGCGTAATCGCAGTGTGGATAATGTCGTGGATGAATTGGAATACATTATCGCCGATTTTCCAGAGATCAAGGCTATCTTTTTTGAGGATGATACTTTTCCTGCCAATAAGAAGCGCTGTATCGCTATCTGTGAAGAAATGATCCGTCGGAACATCAAAATATCCTGGACAGCCAATGCACGAGTCGACTTGGATCTTGAGACTATGCTGGTTATGAAAAAAGCTGGCTGCCGTTGTCTTTGTGTCGGTTTCGAAAGCGGTAATCAGCAGCTTCTGGACACTATGAAGAAAGGCATCACCCTGGAGCAATCCCGTGTTTTTATGGAGGAGGCCAGAAAGGCAGGTATCCTTATCCACGGTTGTTTTATGGTCGGCCTGCCCGGAGAAACACGGGAGACCATGCAGGAAACTCTGAACCTCGCTATTAGTCTTCAGCCAGATGCTATTCAGGTTTATCCGGTCATGGTTTATCCTGGTACCGAGGCCTATGCTTGGTACAAGCAAAAAAATCTGATTATCTCAAAAGATTTCTCTCAATGGCTGACCCCATCTGGACTCCACAATACGGTTATTCAGGGAGAAGAAATTAGTGCTGAGGAATTGGTTCGATTTTGCGATCAAGCGCGGAAAAAGTTTTACTTGCGTCCTGGTTATATCCTTTATAAATTCAAACAGATGCTTCGCCATCCTTCTGAAATCAAGCGAACGCTAAAATCCGTTCGTACCTTTACAAAATATCTTTTCTTCGGCTCTGATGTACAGAAAGAGTCCGTGGTACGGAACTCCTGAGTATGCCCGATTTCTCAGTTATAGTGCCAGCCTGGAATGCAGAAAAGCATCTTGCACTCTGCCTCCGAAGTCTCACTCAACAAACTCTTTCCGAAGATAGCTATGAGGTTATCTTGGTGGATGACGGCTCAACAGATCAAACTGCTGAGATCGCTCGCCGATTCCCTGTTGTTTATCATTATCAGGAAAATCAAGGGCCAGCGGTAGCGCGAAATGCCGGAGTCTTTCTGGCGAAAGGGGCGCTGATTTTTTTCACTGATTCGGATTGTGTCCCAGATCCAAATTGGCTGGAAGAAATGGCGGCGCCCTTTGCACGGCCTGAAGTTGTTGCTGTTAAAGGTGCTTATCGTACTGAGCAGAAGGAGATTGTAGCCCGCTTTGCTCAAGTTGAATTCGAGGAGCGTTTCAGTATGCTAGAGCAAAGGGAGAGCATCGATATGATTGATACTTATGCTGCTGGTTTTAGAAAAGAAATTTTTCTCGGTTCAGGCGGGTTCGACGCTCGTTTTCCTGAGGCCAATAATGAGGATACAGAGTTATCCTATCGGATGGCTGCACAAGGGTACACTATGGTGTTTACTCCCCGTGCAGTGGTACGCCATCTCAATCACCCGGATTCGGTTCTCCGCTATTTTCGAATTAAATTCGGCAGAGGATTCTGGAGGTTGATGGTCTATAGGATGCATCCCGAAAGAATGGTCAAGGACTCCTATACCCCGCAGACCCTCAAATTACAGATAGCTACTTTGTTTCTGGGACTGCTCGGGGCATTCTTTTTCTTTGTCTCCCCTTTTCTGGGAACCATTTTGTTGGCTGGCTCCTCTCTTTTTTTCTTGGCGCTAACCTTTCCTTTTTTTCGTATAGCCTACCGGCATGATAGAAATGTGGCTTTTTTTTCCCCCCTCTTCTTGGCGCTCCGTGCCGTAGCCATTGGCAGCGGTGTCGCATGGGGGGGGATTCAGCTTTGGATAGGGCGTGATGTCTTTGAGGCCCGAAAAAAATAGAGCGTTCATGAGGATAATGGGGAGGGGGCACGCCAGGTTTTAGGGGTATTATATGAGGCTGTTGTTGTCGTTTGCTCTTTTTATCACCCTTGTTTTTCTTTACCCTGAGAAATAAATGAGCTATGCTCAGGCGGGTTTGAGGACATTCTGGCTGTTTTGGAAAGATAACTACTTATGGTGTCTGGAGCATTGTCGGATGAAGTGTAGTTGATTAAAATGCATGATGATAATGAAAAAAGGAGAAAATCTGAATGACTGAGGACAAAAAGGTGCAGCTGCCTATGGGGATCAAGAAAATTCTTGACCTTTTGCCGCATCGATATCCTTTTATTATGCTGGATCGAGTGTTGGAGTTTGAACCTGATAAAACAATAACCGGTTTAAAAAATGTCTCTATGGGGGAACCTTTTTTTCAGGGGCATTTCCCTGGGGAACCTGTTATGCCCGGAGTCCTGATTCTTGAGGGTATGGCTCAGGCCGGAGCAGTGCTGGCCTATCTTTCTACAGAAGATATTGCAGGAAAACTGGTCTATTTTGCCGGAATGGACAAGGTTCGTTTTCGTAAGGTAGTGCGACCGGGTGATCAGCTTATTTATAAAGTGGAATTGGTTCGCCGAAAAAGCAAACTCATCAAGGTTCGGTGTAAGGCCTACGTTGATGATGTGCTGGTGACCGAAGCTGAGCAACTGGCCACCTTTTCTTGATGTTTCCTTTGTTTTTTGAACAAATGTTGTCATAAAGGACAAGGATGCAGCACATGCTGCTTATTAACTGTCGGCCTGAACAGAGGTCGACAAAGGAATAGTATACATGACTATACATGCTACTGCCGTGGTTGACCCGCAGGCGGAAGTTCATGAAACCGCTTCAGTCGGTGCATACAGCGTTGTCGGCCCTGATGTATGCATCGGTCCGAACACGATCATCGACGCACATGCAGTGATTTCCGGGCATACCCGTATAGGAGCTGATAATCATATCGGTTCCTTTTCCTCTCTTGGCACGCCGCCACAGGATAGCCATTATCAGGATGAACCGACTGAGTTGATTGTCGGCGATGGAAATAGGATACGGGAATATGTTTCTATTCATCGAGGGACGGTTGCCGGAGGCGGTAGGACGGTCATCGGAAATAATAATATGCTAATGGCCTATTGCCATGTAGCCCATGACTGTGTTCTTCATGACTATGTGATCATGTCCAATGTGGCAACCTTGGGTGGTCATGTGGAAGTCGGCAGTTATGCCAATCTCGGCGGGTTAGTGGCCGTGCATCAATTTTGTAGGATAGGAGCTTATACCTATGTCGGCGGCATGTCTGGTGTCTCTCTTGATGTGCCACCCTATGTTATTTTGACCGGCACAAGAAACCGGATGCGTATTGCCGGGGTTAATAAAATCGGTATGCGGCGTAACGGCATGGTTCGAGAGGCGATCAATGATATTGATCGCGCTTTTAGAATAATTTTTCGCTCCTCACCGCAAGTCTTGGTGAAGGAGGCTCTGGCCCAGGCAACCCATGAGTTCCCTGATTCTAAAGAGGTTCGCGTCTTGGTAGATTTTTTTCGCGAAAGTAAACGGGGTGTGGTGAAACGCACCGAAGACAGCTGAAAATTACTGCGCATGTCAACGCCGATCGGACTTATTGCCGGGGGAGGGCAGTTTCCCCTGCTCTTTACCGAGGCAGCTCAGGAGCGCAAACGCAGAGTTGTTGCGGTTTGCCACCAGAATGAAACTCAAACCGAGCTTGAGCAACGCGCTGATGTTTTCTGTTGGGTGAAACTGGGACAGTTAGGTAAGATTATTCGTTTTTTTCACGAGCAGGGTGTTCGTGAAACTGTCTTCTGTGGCACCATCACTAAAACCCGAATGTTCAAAGATATTCTTCCGGATTTCAAAGGATTGAGCCTGTGGAATAAGATTGACAAGCGTCTGGATGACGCCATTTTGCGGGCAGTTGCCGGAGCACTTGAGGAAGAGGGAATCACAGTTCTCGCCTCAACCTGTTATCTCGACTATCTTTTTTTTCCAAAAGGGCTTTTAGGAAAAAAAAAACCCTCTCAAGAACAGCTGGCAGATATTCGTTTCGGCTGGCGTATTGCCCGTAAGATTGGTGGATTGGATATCGGACAATGCGTTGTGGTCCGCGAGGGGGCTGTGTTGGCTGTTGAGGCTATAGAAGGAACAGATGCTGCAATTTTACGAGGCGGGCAACTCTCAGGCTCGGGAGCTGTCGTTGTGAAGATGAAAAAACCGGGTCAGGATTTCCGCTTTGATCTGCCTGCCACCGGCACCAAAACCATTGAGACTCTGGCCTCAGTGAAAGGTTCTGTACTGGCTGTTGAGGCAGGGCAGTCCCTTCTTTTTGATCGCGAGGCCATGATCGCTGCTGCTGACCGGGCCGGTATTGTGGTGGTTGGAGTGGAGGAGAATGAGGCCGGGGAATTGATTTTTTGAAGGTCATCTGAAGGATAACGCGATGAAGAGCACGACTGCTCAGAATACTCAGGGTGCTCAAGACGTACTGAAGGTGCTTCTGCTGACGACTTCCTTTCCTTTAACAAGGGGATCAAGGAGCGGCATCTTTATCCAAAAGATGATCAATGATCTGCCTAATAATGTACAGGTGACGGTGCTGACCCCGGACAGCAGTACAGTGACAAACCACTCCTGTGAATATTACGCTGTTATTCCATTTCGTTATGCACCGAAATCGTGGCAACAGCTGGCCCACGGATCGGGCGGAATCATGGCTACTCTTTCCCGTAATAAGCTTTTTTTTCTTTTACTCCCCCCATTTCTCTGTTCCAACCTGCTGACCTGCTGTTATCTTGCCCACAAGGTGGATGTCCTGCACGCCAATTGGTCAATCAATGGTTTTATCGCTGGAATTACGGGTTTTTTTTCAGGAAAACCTGTCGTAACCACCTTGCGGGGCAGTGATGTCAATCTGATGGAAAAAGCAGGCTTAATGCGCTGGCTGGTGCATTTCTGTCTCCGTTCCAGTAACGTCATTATTACTGTTAGTCCATCATTGCAAAAAAAACTTGTTGAGCATTTCCCCGAATACAGCGCAAAAATCCAGGTGATCTGCAACGGTATTGATCAGGCCTTTTTTGATGCTAATAATGGTAAATATGCTGCAAAAGAGAATAAAGAGGTTCGTTTTTTGTATGTCGGTAATCTGACTGCTGGCAAAGGAGTTGATGTTATCCTGAAAGCAGCAGCCTTGTTGTCGTCTAAGGTGTCGCCGGAGGAGACATTGACGAAGAAATCGAAGAAATGGTCGCTTGACATTATCGGCGATGGACCAGAACGGGAATTGTTAGAGGGGTATTGTCGGGAACAGCATCTTGAGACTAAGGTTACCTTTCAAGGTTCAGTACCTCCTGAGGAGATACCTCGCTTAATGGCCGAGGCAGATGTCTTTGTCTTTGCCAGTTTTGCAGAAGGAAGACCGAATGTCGTGCTTGAGGCTATGGCGATTGGCTTACCGGTCATTGCTGGAGCTATTCCCGCTGTATCGGATCTCATTGAACACCAACAACAGGGCCTCCTTTTTCTGCCAGGTGATGTCGGTGCGTTGGCGGAACATATGCTTTTTCTGCTGAATCATCCGGCAGAGCGACGAAAGCTGGGAGGAGGGGCAAGGGATTATCTTGCATCCTTAGATTTGAGTTGGCCTGAGTCGGCCCGAGCGTATGCTTCTCTCTATACAGAGATTGCAGAAGAAGAGTAATATTGAGATAAGGATGTTGAGAGAAGGCCCACAGGAAGAGAACTTTGTTTTTTTTCAATCAGACTGTGCTGTGACAGCAGTAATGAGCTCCTTCAGTTTCTGAACTATCTGTACTGTTCCCTCAAAGTTGTCCTGTTCCTCAATTAAAACCTGCTCATAAAATTCGCAGTCGTAACAGCTGCTGCTCAGGATGCGGGCAAAGCTCCCTTGTACTTTTTCAGCAGGACCGGACATGGTTCCTGTCAGTGCCCAACAAGCTCTCCCTCCGTTTATCCCGTTATTGATTCCGGTAACCGCCATTATCGTGGATGCCGGACACACTCCTTGCTTACCCACCCGGTTTCCGCCGGGTTGCCGACCACATTTTTTTACTTCCCAGCAATTTTTTTTTTGCACCCCAACCCTCCCGGCCATTCGGATTTTTTAACTTAAGTGAGTAGATTGTCAAACGCACTGTCTATATTTTCGTTATCTAAAGATTCTTTTATTTCTTTTATATTTTTCGATTTCATTGTGTTCTCTTGCTTTACTCTGTCATTATGATGATGGTTTTTATCTAATTTCACATTGGCTGTTCGAAAATTTTCAGCCAGTGACTCTATCACCTTGCTGATTTCAAGCTTTGCTATGCCGAAACTGTTTGGGTTATCAACAAGAAGAACAAGGTGGATATGACATTTACCGGGTTCTGGACCAAGAGGGTTTTTTCCTTCATTCAGGCAACGAGCAAGGACCAAAGCCTTTTCTGTATGCATGAAGGTGAATTGACTGCGTCCGAATCCCATGTCACGAGAGGCCTTTTCTGCCGTTCGCAGCACATTATTAGCAAGAGCACTGATCAACTCGATATTGACACCTGTAGGCTTGCATTTGAGCAGAACGCGACCGTCTGGTGTTAACACTGCTGCTCCGGCAAAACCGTCAATTTCTGCAAGCCGAGAAAGTTTTTCCTGAATGTTCATAGTGTATTCTTGTGCTGCATAGCTCTTTCGTTTCTCTGGGGATATTAGCGCAATAAACTCTATTTGCTTGTTTGTTTAGGCGTAAGATTCGGCCGGATAGGCTTTTAGCATGATGTCAAGAAGTTCGGTTTCAAAGGATCGCATAATCATCTTGGTTCTGCCGAGCCATTCGTCACAATCGGTCATAACAAAAAGAAAAAAGGGAAGGTTGTTGAGATCTCTGATAATAAAATGATATTTTCCTGTACTGATGATGATATCGTCAGTTATCTCATTATTGGCAAGCAGCTTGATCGCCTTGCGGTTTGATTTTACGATGGAAGAGAGATAGGCTGCTGCCGCACCCGCTTCAATCTTCGGTTTTATGCTGAGCTCAGCCAGCGAAAGGCCATCGTCGCAGTTCACAACTGCAGCTGTTAAAAAACCGGGGAGTTCTTTTTTCAATCGTTCCAGTAAGGGAGGAAGTTTTTTTATCATCGGGTAGATCCAGTCAGAAATTTAAGGCTGTACTTATACTGTTTGCTGCTCTGCTGATTGCGAGGCTCCTTGCATATTCATCCTCCCTGTGACGCGGCGAGGACATTTATTTTTCTGCATTGCTGAACAGAGAAAACAGGCGGACAGGGTGTTCTCTCTGTTTGCTGAGCATTCTGGCATCAAACATAAAACCGGTTCTTCCCGGAAGCCCATCTGTAATCGCTGATCTTCCAAAGGCCTTACGGAGAAAAAGGTAACGCGATGAAAAAAACAGGGTGCCCAGTTCACTGTTCCAATGCACTGAAACAGGATTTTTGTATTTTAACAGAAAAACAGAGTACGGCAAAGTAGGATTCATATAAAGAATGACGTAGGAACCGATAACCTCCTTGGAAACCTGGTAAAGTTTACTGCTGTATGATGGGGAGTCCATATAAGCAGAAATGCTGTCGAGCAGGGCGATAACAGCCTCGCTGTCAACTGAACCTATTCGATCCTCGCTGATTGTTTGCTGGGCAAAGATGAGGTCGTCATTGGTGATGGTTCCATTATGCACACCGATAATATTCCCCCGAATAATAGGATGGTTATTTACGTTTTTTTTTGGGACATCCCTTGGTCGGTTTCCTGGTGTGACCCAACAGGACGGTTGTTTTATCGGAGAGAGAATCCAGCACCCGGAGATAACCGGGGGAATGGATGAATCGGCTCGCTGTTACCGGAGCCTTATT
Source organism: Candidatus Electrothrix laxa (assembly GCA_942492895.1). Taxonomy (GTDB): domain Bacteria; phylum Desulfobacterota; class Desulfobulbia; order Desulfobulbales; family Desulfobulbaceae; genus Electrothrix; species Electrothrix laxa. The sequence continues at coordinate 804,563 of OW818652.1, read as the reverse complement.
TACCCGCATGCTGGAATCATTGTTCAGGAGGGCAATACCAGTGGCCTCCCGCCCTCTTTGCTCATTGGCGAGTAGGTTTGCAGTAAACAGTTCCCTGACACGGCGGAGCTGCGAAGGAGTTCTGCCGGGGCTGATCAGTATGCCGTTGACTCCGCACATTGGTCGATTGCTTGTTGGTTGTAATAAAGTCAGCGGAGAAAAACTATGCTGCCCAATTCTTTTTGCCAAACCGGAGAACGGTTTTGATACCCCTGTAAGCGTTCGCTAATTTCGCTCACCGGGAGATGCAGAAACTGTGCTGCGCCTTCAAGCCAACAGGTCTTTGTGTCGATGCCGGTTAACAGTCCTAATTCAATAACTTTGATTAATTCATAATCAAAGTTGTCCAAAGCTGGGCTGGGGTGTATATGGCTGAGAAGTTCGTCCTCAATCTCCTCCCAGCTTTTCCCCTGATCTCTTCGAAGGGAAATCGGTTCTGAGGCCAGTTGTTGCAGCACCAGTTCACTGGGATTATCAAGGAGAAAAAAAATGGATTTGAGGAAAAACAATAAGCTCTGAGCATTGTTTCGATATTCTTTCAGGCCAGTATCGTCAATAGCGCTGGTGTCGCTGGTGGCCAGCTTGCCGTCGTTATTGCTGATCATATCAACCAGCCGGTTATTAGTCTCCATAAAAGAACAGCTGTCAACCTTAAGAAGGCCAAATTTGGAGATCTCAACGGCCTTGAGCATCATGGTCATGAACAGAAAAGTTTTGGCTGTGATTGATACCGGGCAGAGATCGCCGTCTGGAAAACGAAATTCCAAATGAAAATTTATAATATTACCGGATTCGTTAAAGCGAACATGTTCAATATTAAAGAAATTTTGATGTTCCGGTACAACCATGCTTTTTTTCAGTACAGCCTGAACCTCCGCCATAGAGTGCTTTTCTGGAGATAGATGCATGAATTCTTGATGAGCATTATGCTGTCGCCGTCGACATAGTGCTTGTCGATTTTTACCGGCTGAAGTGATAAATTTAAGACCAGGCGCAAAAAGACGAGCCATATTCCAGAAATTTGCCAGAATGATCTCAGGAATTTCTTCAGATAACCCCGTTCCGAGGATATGAAAATGGAGGCCGCAGGTAGGTCGCATCCTGATTTTTTCTGCCAGCAAAGGAAGGATGATCCGGTTATATTGATTAAGCAGGGCATCCCAGTGGGGATGCCTACCTATCACCAGGATCTCAATGCCGCAATGTTCTCTAATGACGTCGTAGACTCCCAATTCTCCGAGTTTATTCATATCTCCAGAGGGTTGCAGGGCCTCTTCAATACGCGGTTGAAATTCCTCGCGCAGAACTCCTTTGGGCAGGGCGAATTCTAATTCGGTGCCGATTTTGACGGCTCTATAGAGGAGATCCTGCAAATAACGGGCATCCGCTAAGGTCAGGCTGTCTGGGCGACTGTGAAAAGCGGGACGGAAGTTGAGCATAAGACCTGCGCACGGCAGCTGATGCCGAGAAAATGACACCGAAGAAGTGATGAATGGGAAGGGGATTATTTCTAATCCGATTTATCACTTCCCCGGTATCCGTATTTGTTCCTACTGCTCTATAAGGGTGAAAGTGATAGTTGAGCCGTGGGTTTCTGGAATAGGAGAAATGGCTTTCTGGGCCGGTTTTCCCATGCGGATGAGTGCGGCCTGACAGACGTTCATAATCGGACAGGTAAAGGGGATCTCCACCCCTGTCTTCAAAATAGACTGGGTCAGATTCCAACCCTGGCAGTGACTGACGGTCAGGGCGATTTTGTTTCCTTCCTGTTCGGTGCTGAAGGATTCTATGAAACCCATCTCATCGGCAAAGATACGACCGATTTCAGTAATGACATTTTTAGGATCCTCGCCCTCAATCTCAAGGCCCATTTCCTGTTCCATGATTTCTAAAGTGGACTTCCCGACCTCGCTCATAGTCGCGAAAGCTGTTTCGCCGAATAAATCGTATAATGCCTTGGCCATGCCTGCGATCATTAAGGTCATCAGACGCATCATGTTCTTTTTTTTCTGCTCTTCGGTAGCCATATAAGGTCCCCCCTTTTTTATTATTCGATACAGGTCACTGATTAGGCTGGCGACCTTTCTTTTTTACAGGTTAACGTCAGCGATAAAAAAAATTATAATGACTTGCGCAGCTGATCAATATAACGTTGGGCAACCAAGCGAACGTTGCCCAAGGTGCCGTCCCTGCTCACAGCGATCCCGACATAATACTGAGGTGTAATGAATCTGGTGAGTATCCAGGCATTTTGAGACTGAACCAGATTTTCCTCGAAGTCTCCCATCCCTTTGAGTGAATCAATAGATTTTTCGACAAGTTTCATGACCATAGCAAATTTTGCTGAAAATGCTTCAACGTCTGTTCCAGTTGGATTATGCAGGGCGATTGTGATGCCGTCCATACCCGTTACCTGAATTGCAAGTACGCCGTCCATTTCGCCAGCCATTTCTTTAAGCAGGTCTTTGATTCCGGCCATTTTTTCTTCTCCTGTAGATGGTTGTTGTTGCTTTTTTTTTTGTTGTATTCGAATGAATTCTTGTTTGACCAAGTCCAGAGGTTTTTCTTCAATGACCGTATCCTTACGGTGTGCGGCCTCAAGAAGAAGCGACATGAGTTCGGACTGAATTTTAGGCTTCGGGAGAGGCGGTGAGAGTTTTGTCATACTCAGCCGGACATTTTCCCAGACCAGCATTTCAAGAACTGCCTCTTCAGCGATGATATTATCATACTTCGCATCAATGAGCTTGCCTTCTACAAAAAAGAGATACCCTGTTTTTCCGTTGAGATGAGCAACTTTCAATGCCGCTGTTTTTTGTTCCATGGCAACAATCTGAAGGAAATTAGCAAGCGAGATCCCGGCGAGTCCGTCGTTCCGATGTTCGTGGAGATCCAAAGCTCTGTTGATAGCCTGTTCGAGCGCATCAATATCAAGAGGTTTTTCAAGTACCTCCATTGTCCCTGCCTTTTTCAGTTGCTGCTCTATCACGGGCGTACCAAAGGCCGTCATGACGATATTCGGAACCTTAGGAAAAGACTCGGTCATGGCAGCTAATAATTCCACCCCATCCATGACCGGCATTCTCAGGTCGGTAACCACAAGATCCATGGGGATTCTTAATAAAATATCAAGAGCCTCCTTACCGTTATGGGCAGTTGTCAGCTGAAAACGAGCATTGTTTTCAAAACCGGAGCTGATACTGAGAAGTAATTCCGGTTCATCGTCCACAATGAGTACTTGCTGTTTCATGAATTACCCTGTGGCTCTGTCAGTTCTGGATACGCTTCTGCTCATTTTTTTTTCGCAGCTGAGTAAATTCACGTCTGACTTTATCCAGTAGATTAACATCACCAGTCAGCTCTTTATGATAAGGTCTTCCGAAAAGAAGAGGCATAAGCTGTGATTGTTCATCCGATGGACGTGCTGAGGGACAGAATTCCTTCATGCTTAATCTGATTCCTCGCCACTCCAGCATCGCCAAAACCGCTTCATCACCGGTCACATCTTCTTGTTCCGCATCAATGAGATAGCCTTTGCGGAAAAAGAAACTGCCATGTTGGTTGTCGCTGCCAAAGACCTTTAAATGGACAGTTTTTTTCTCCATAGCAATAAGCTGAAGAAAAATATCAAGCTCTGGACCTCCGGCACTGTCGTGATAAAAATCCAAGGCATTATTGATTGCCTGCTCAAGAGTGTCGATATCTAAAGGTTTTTCTAGAAGATTCAGTGTCCCAGTCTTTTTCAGCTGTTGTTCCAAACCTGAAGTGCCAAAGGCTGTCATGACAATACTGGGGATTTCTGGAAAGGATTGACTCATGGCGGCAAGGAGTTCTATCCCGTCCATTTTCGGCATTCTGAGGTCGGTAACGACCAGATCAACTATATTGTTGTCGAGAATGTCAAGCGCTTCCATACCGTTTTCTGCTGTCATCAGCTGAAAACGATCATTCCTTTCAAATCCGGCCCGGATGCTGAGGAGCAGATCCGGTTCATCATCAACAATTACAACTTGTTTCTCACCGATTGGTTAATAATCTAGTAATTGAATTAATTGTTTTACATGAAAAAACAAAACCTTGAAATCTTAGTAAGTGAAATCAACATATTGGATGATTGCTTGTGAAAATAGGCTGTTGAGAAGTTTCCTGTTTAGGAATACTTATTATCTGGCCCAATATAGCGCTTAAAGGACATCTCTGCAAATACGGTCAAAATACCGGCATCTCTTATAACGTTATGATTTGTTTATGTTTAGTCAATTAATTATATACACTTTTTATTGACCAATCGATGAGTTGTTTCATAAGCTTTTTTTGTTTTTTTTCTTTTTGCATGTACGAGAAGGGGAGCTTTCATACTCATCGATTGGTCAATAAAAAGTGTATATAATTAATTGACTAAACATAAACAAATCATAACGTTATAAGAGATGCCGGTATTTTGACCGTATTTGCAGAGATGTCCTTTAAGCGCTATATTGGGCCAGATAATAAGTATTCCTAAACAGGAAACTTCTCAACAGCCTATTTTCACAAGCAATCATCCAATATGTTGATTTCACTTACTAAGATTTCAAGGTTTTGTTTTTTCATGTAAAACAATTAATTCAATTACTAGATTATTACTCATCGATTGGTCAATAAAAAGTGTATATAATTAATTGACTAAACATAAACAAATCATAACGTTATAAGAGATGCCGGTATTTTGACCGTATTTGCAGAGATGTCCTTTAAGCGCTATATTGGGCCAGATAATAAGTATTCCTAAACAGGAAACTTCTCAACAGCCTATTTTCACAAGCAATCATCCAATATGTTGATTTCACTTACTAAGATTTCAAGGTGTTGTTTTTTCATGTAAAACAATTAATTCAATTACTAGATTATTAACCAATCGGTGAGTTATTAACCAATCGGTGAGTTCATACTTGCAAGAAGATATCAGTTCAATATTTCCATAACGCAATTTCCATAACGCAACCGCTCAGTCACCTGTCGTGAGACGGGGGGCGAATAAATCTTGTTTCTCAAAACATTCCATGTTAGCAATAACAGTGTCCGAAATAAACAAAAAAATGTATTGTTAGTTCGGTCAGATGTGCTCCAGAAAGACAGGGTCTGTCGGGTTTTGCGCTGCGAGTGTCTGGCAGGCACATTTTAACTGAATGTTTTATCAGTAAATATTAATGGAAGCTCTTGTGGAGCCTTCCTTTGTTCTCTGCTTTTTTTACATGATTTATGAAAACTGAAAAGGCCTGTATTCTTCTGATTGATGATGATCCTCTGATTTTGGCTATTTTGCGATATATCCTGGAAAATGAACATTATAAGATTTTGGATGCGCAAAGCGGCCGAGGCGGGTTACAGCTTGCGGAAGATATACAACCCGATCTTATTTTGCTTGATATTAATCTTCCAGATATTACCGGATTCAGTGTATGTAAGATGCTGAAAAAGTATGAGAAAACAAAAGACATACCAATTATTTTTCTTACTGCAACAGGGGTGGAAGGAAACGAGTATCGAGGCTTTGAAGAAGGAGCTGTAGATTTTTTGCGCAAGCCGGTTAATAAGGCCCAACTCTGCGCTCGGGTGAATAATGCGCTGGATATGCAAGCTGCTCGACAGAAGCTGGAGCAACAAACCTTGGATTTGGAGTATTCAAATCGGCTTTTAAAGCAATCCCTTGCTGTCCAACAAAAAACCAGTCGCACTCTGCTGCAGCGGGATCACATCTTGAGCTCGGTGAATTATGTAGCAAAATCATTTTTAAAAACAGATAACTGGGAAGAGATTATAAAAAATGTGCTTAAACATCTGGGTGAAAATGTCGACAGTGAGCATGTTTATCTGAAAACCTTTGAAGCCCAGATCGCTCAGCGGCGCCACTACACCTGGTATAAAACCAATAACACCATTACCTGTTCAAGTATTGATTTGCTTGCAACATGGAAGCCGCCGATCGACTTGTTGTCTGATGATGCAATAACAGGACCTGACTCCGGCATCCCCTCTTTCCTTTGGGGGGAATTTGAAAATAATAACATCCGTACCTATCTCATCCTTCCTATCTATGTCTACCAGCAACTTTGGGGGTGTATCGGGTTTGATTGCAGTCTTTCAGGACGATCTTGGGATAGGTCGCTTGTTGAGGCAATGAAGACCTCTTCTGACATAATAGGGGCCGCTATCCAAAGAACCTTTGAGTCCAGAGAGCGCACTCGGTTAGCAGCGGCAATCAATGAATTTGCCGACTGTGTGCTCATGACCGATAAGGTTGGGACGATATTTTATGCCAATCCCGCCAGTACACAGGTTACCGGATATCTGCCGGAAGAGTTGGTCGGGCTGAAGTTGGGACAGGTCCAGTTTAATGAACAGAATCAGTTTACCTGTCATGATGTGTTGAGTTTAGTATCAGATGGGGCGGAATGGCATGAGGAAATCAAAAATCGCCATAAGGACGGAACATTTTATGATGAGTCCGTTGCCATTATTTCGGTAAAAGGGCAGGCTGACAAAATTAATAGCTTTTGCGTTATTAAACGCGATCAAACAGAGAAAAAACGTCTTGAATCCATTGCTGAAGCTGCGAATCTCATGGATAATGTCGGGTTTGTTTTTTCTGGAATCAGGCATGAGCTCGGAAACCCGCTCAACTCGTTAAAGATGGCGATTAGTGTCCTGCTCAGGCAGTTGGATGACCTTTCTCATGATAAAATTAGGGAATTTCTTGATCGTTCCATGGGGGAAATTAAACGGATGGAGTATTTACTCTATTCGTTGAAGAATTTTAATGTGTTGGAAGAGCAGGAGCTTTCCCAGGTAGATCTTGCTGTTTTCTTAGATAACTTCAAGAGGGTTCATGAAAAAGATCTGTTGGGAAACAGGGTGGAGCTGGAGGTGCATATAGAGGCGGCAGTCAGCAGTTTGCTTGATGAACGGGCCTTGCATCAGGTTTTTTTAAATCTACTGACGAATTCGGTAAACGCCCTCCAAGAAACTTCAACACCGCTTATCTCTATTCATCTCTTACGAAAGGATGCCCAGTTTGCACAGATAATCTTCCAGGATAACGGCTGCGGGGTTCCTGATCAGGTAAGAAAACAGCTTTTTAAACCGTTTTTTACCACACGAGCCAAGGGCACAGGCTTGGGGCTGACCATTGTAAAAAAAATGCTTACTTCAATGAACTGCACCGTGAGTATTGAAGGAAGGGAAACAGGGAAGGGGACCAGCATTATTATCACCTTACCAACCGAAGAAAACTGTTTCCCAAGGGTGGAGGGATAAAAACATCCTTCCTCGGTTTTTTTGTTGGGAAAACGGCAGGGTTTATTTTATGCTTTCATGAACTGCGAAATTTTTCCGGTTTCTCAGGGCTTGATTATGCCAATTTATACAAATAACAATGCGAAGAGATTAAAATTTAAGGTGATGCAAGCATGTTTTCAGGAGCCAGCTCAACCGGTTATGAACGTCTTAATACTATTGTAATTTCACTTGGGATGGAAATCTCTGATTCCATTCTTTCTGCTTTGCGTCATGAAGTTGAAGCCTGTCGCCGAGAACAGAAGGAACAGCTCGCGGTTGTCGGCCCGGTCCTCCTGGGTATTGATGCTGTGGTCAGGCATATTGACGAGATTCGTGTACTCACCGATGCCCGTGCATTCAGTCTTCTCAATGAGCTTGTTCAGGCGTACCGGCTGATTACTGTGGAGCAACTTACTGTAGAACCACAAGGGCAACAGAAATCTTGGGTTATCGCATCTGAAGCCTTGAATAAAGTACTTACTTGGCAGCATAGCTGTATACAGGAGAGCCTAGCAAATGTGCCGAATGCAGTTATAAACACAGAAGCTGTTTCCCCGGCAAAAGAAGAACTTTCAGCCTTTGATATGCAGCAAGGCCTCCAAGGTCTGCTTGGAGCAATGCGGCAGGAAATCGCAGCAACCGGCATGATGGCTATTCGGGAATCAGCCGCATTGCTGGAGCTTGTTCATGTGCAAAAAGAAGAAACAGGCTCTGCTCTTGCTGATGCAGAAAAAAATTCAGAGAAAAGCGAAGAGGGGAGAAACGAAGAATTCAGTTCTGTGGTCCGGGAAAACATCTCTTCCTTACAGGAGGTGCTTCATCAGGAGATGGGACGGCTACGCCATGAGTTTGTCCGAGAATAATTTTGTTTTTTCTCTTTCGTTTGCTTGCCCAAATAATTACCCAAATAACTTCATAATATTTCAATTTTTTCATCTTTTCAAAACATCCGGTGCCTTGCTTTGTTGCACGGTGATCGGTTCATTCTTTACGAGGTCTTTATACTAATTTTATGCATGCTCATCGAATCTCCGGTCGCTCAGTTCGATCAAAAAGAAGGCGAAACACAAAAGAGCCGTATTGCTTTGTTGCCACCTGCGCCGCAGGACTTGAAAATTTGGTACAGGAGGAAATCTCTTCGTTGGGCGGCATTGAGCCGGTAACCGCACCGGGTGCGGTCACATGGCAGGCGAGCTCCTTGAAAACCGCCTATCTTGCCTGCCTCTGGTCAAGATTCAGCTCGCGTATTCTGCTGCGTTTAACTCAGTTCGAAGCACCGACACCGGACGAACTCTATGAAGAGGCCAGCAAGATTGATTGGAGCAGGCATTTTAACGGCGATACCAGTTTTGCTATCTCTACCACTCTGGTCAAATCTACGCCCGAGCTGAACCACAGCCACTATGCCTCGCTGAGAATCAAGGACGCGGTGGTGGATCAATTTCGCAAGCGGACAGGAGAACGACCGGATGTGGATGTTCGTACACCCGGTATTCGGCTTAATCTCCATGTGGAAGAAACAACAGCGACACTGTCTCTGGATTTATCCGGGGATAGTCTGCATCGACGGGGATACCGGACCGGAGCCGGTGAAGCGCCTCTGAAAGAAACCCTGGCAGCAGCTATCGCCTATCTTTCCGGGGTTCGGGTCGGCATGTCCCCTGATACCTGTCTGCTGGATCCTATGTGCGGTTCTGCTACTCTGCTTATCGAGGCAGCCCTGATTGTTGGAGATTCGGCTCCTGGCTTATTACGAGATACTTTCGGTTTTCAGTACTGGTTGGGGCATAATGAAAAGATGTGGGAAGCCTTGGTTGAAGCGGCGGTGCAGCGGGAAGATCAACATGCTGAGACTCCTTGGCCGATGATTATCGGCTATGACGCTGATCCGCACGTTGTTGCTGTTGCCCGTAAAAATATCACCAATGCCGGACTGGGAGACCGCATTACGATCAAACAGCGACAGCTTGCCCGTTTACAGCCTCCGACTGCTGAGGGCGTACTGCTGACTAACCCTCCCTATGGCGAACGCCTGTCAGAGAAAGAGGCGGTTAAGTACCTGTATCGAGCTGTTGGACGAATTTTTTGTCAGCATTTTTCCGGTTGGCAGCTGGGCTTTTTTACTGCTAATCCTGATTTTGCCGATATGCTCGGAGTGAGCTGGCAGGAACGTCATCGACTGTACAACGGTCCCCTGAAATGCCGTTTACTGACAGCTTCTTTGGCAGCAGCTTCTCCGGGCGCTTCTGAGGAATCTGATGAGGGGATTCGGCTGTCTCTTCATGAAGCTCCTCATGGAAACGATCAAGAAAGCGACCCCGCCTTGCCAGCCGAAGACTTTGCTAACCGACTACGCAAAAATTGCCAACGGTTTTTCCCCTGGGCAGAAGAACATAATGTCACCTGTTTTCGTATTTATGACGCTGATATACCAGAGTATAACATAGCGATTGATGTATATGAACAGTGGGTGCATGTTCAGGAATATGAGCCACCAGCAACGGTGCCTTCGGAAAAAGCAGAAGAACGATTTAATCAGGCTTTACAGGTGATTCGCCAGCTGCTTGATGTGCCGCATTCCCAACTCTTTGTGAAGAAAAGGCGGAAACAGCGGGGAAACGAGCAGTATCAGAAGCGCCCTGACACTACCAGCAAACCAAGCAAGACGGGAAAACTGCACGAGGTGCGTGAAGGAGGGAATCGCTTTTTGGTGAATTTTACCGATTATCTGGATACCGGATTGTTTCTTGATCACCGTAAAACCAGAGCCCTGCTAGCCAAACTTGCTGACGGTAAAACCTTTCTTAATCTGTTTGCCTATACCGGCTCGGCAACGGTCTATGCAGCCAAGGGCGGTGCTGTTTCCACCCAGACCGTTGATCTTTCAGAAAAGTATCTTGTTCGAGGCCAAGCTAACCTTTCACTGAACGGCTTTGGCGGGGCTTTGCACCAATTCAGCGAGGCAGACTGTCTGCAATGGCTTAAATCTTGCCGGGATCAATACGGGGTGATTTTTGTTGATCCGCCGACCTTCTCTAATTCCCGACATAAGAACATTGTTTTTGATGTGCAGCAGGATCACCCGGAATTGTTGCGGCTTGCCATGAATCTTTTGACCTGGGACGGTGTGCTGATTTTCTCGACAAATTACAGAAAATTTCAGCTGGATTCTGAACTAGAGGAGGAGTTCGTTGTCAAGGAGATAACAGAACAAACCTTGCCGAAAGACTTTCAGGAAAAGGGAAAAATTCATCGCTGTTGGCAATTTCGGAATCATAACGACGAGGATGAATAATGTACACTCCGGGGGAGGAAATCGTCCAGATTGTGGATGAACACAACAGTGAACTGGGCGAGCTGCCCCGACGTTTAATGCGTGAGCAACGCCTTATTCATCGGGCCAGCTATATTCTGGTCTTTAATGCCGCCGGAGAACTTTTTATCCAGAAGCGTACTACGAGCAAGGATGTCTATCCCAGCTACTGGGATGTGGCAGCGGGCGGGGTTGTGCAGGCCGGAGAAACCTACGAGCAATCAGCGGAACGGGAGTTGGCCGAGGAGCTAGGAGTGGGGGGGAGGCCGGTCAAGCTGAATTTTCTCTTTGATCAGTATTATGAGGATCAGGAGAATCGAGTTTGGGGCCGTATTTTCACCTGCGTTCATGAGGGGCCGTTTATACTGCAAGCGGAAGAGGTGGAATACGGGTGTTTTATGCTGCCCAATACTGCTCTTTATCTCAGCAGATCTGAACCCTTTACACCGGATGGTATTCTGATATTGCAAAAATGCCTAGCTCTGCTTGTATAATTGAAGAAAGGAGATTGAACGGAAAAATAACGAGGTGATATATGGGAAGAAGAATAAGCATTCCGCTGAAGTTTCTTGCTGTTTTTACTCTGACGATGTTGCTGACTGCTGGAGCCTTTATGACCAGTCTGTCCTCTTTGAGAACCTACACTGCCCGACATGAGGCCGGTGCTGTGGCAGACCAGGTTCTTGCCTTCCGAGCTTGGGTCGCTCAGACCGGTATGGTGTGGGTCCGAAAATTGATCCCTGGCTATCATGATTTTCTTGTTCGTGAAAATGCCGCTGATGGGGGGGCATTTTACGGGAAAAATCCTGCCTTGGCCACGAGAGAGCTGTCAATGATTGCCAATAAGGGAGCAACTCGCGCTATTTTTCGGGTAACTAGTGACGATTATCGGCACGAGGATAATATTCCTGACGACTTCGAGGCCACGGCCATCAAGGCCTTTAAAGATGACAAGCTGCGTGATTTTTTTGAGCGGTATGAGGAAGGAACATATCGATACGCCCGGCCCATTTTAGTGCAACAGGAATGCCTAAAATGCCATGGTGATCCTGCGGATGCACCGCCATCTGTTATTGCCAAATATGGTTCAAAAAAGGCCTTCGGTTACAAGGTCGGCCAGGTACGCGGTATTGTCAGTGTTAGTCTGCCCGCTGTCGGAGTTAGAGAGGTTATCAAGTCGTTGGTAAACCCCTGGACCCTGTTCTTTGTTTTGATTATTTTTATCATCAACCTTTTCTTTATTCACTCAGTGGTGATTCGTTTGGTCCGACTGACTAGAAGTGCTGAAGCAATAGCGGCAGGCAGGCTTGAGACGGAATTGATCTATACCAATCCCTCAGAATCCAATGATGAACTGGACCATCTCTATCATGCGACGAATTTGTTGAAACGGAGCTTAATTATTTTGTTTAAAAGGCTTGATCGGCTGGGGAAGCATTAAGGGAAGGAACAATTTGGCCTTGAATTACTCCAAAAGTATAAAAAAGTAATCAGCAAAAGGTGAACCTGCAACGAGCAGGTTCACCTTCGTTCAGTTCTTTAATAAGGTCGCACTATCACCCGAGAAGGATCCTCAAAATCCTTACATAAAGGATGTCCAGGGAAATCATTCTTAAGATAGATTCTCCGCATATCTGGATGATCGGTAAAGCGAACCCCAAACATGTCGTAGACCTCACGTTCATGCCAGTCAGCTCCCACATACAGGTCAGAGATGGTTTCTATTTCAGCCCCGTCCCCTTCCTTTTCTACTCGGCAACGGAGAAAAAGTTTGTGTCCGTCCTTCACAGAGAGCAGGTGAACCACGATGTCAAAATATTCCTTCCAGTCCACACAGGTGAGCTGGATAAACATCTCCAGGCTGAGATCTTTATCTTCCTTTAGATATTGAACAACCTTTTTGTACTGGTCCTTTGGGGCAACAAGATCAAGAACATAGTCTGTGCCCAGCTCAGCCACCTCTTTCGGTGTGGCATTGGGCTGATCATGCACAGTGATCGCTGGAAATTTTTTCTGGAGAGTTTGTAATAAGGTCCAATTGCTGATGCCCTGAGCCGCAGGCTGTCTACGGGAAGGGGAGGGCATTTTTTCTTTTTTTAGTCGTGCAGGCTTGGGTGGTTTATAATCAGGATTTTCTTTTTTAAACTGTTCCCTGGCTTCCACCATATCCTGATCCTTTTTCTTTTCCAGAGCGGACCATTCTTGCTGCGAGTCAGTAAAGGTATCAATAAAAGGGCTGTTGACCAGCTCACCGATCTCCCAAGGGATTTCACGACCTTCTTTTTTGATTTTTTCCTGCAATTGCATGATACCATAGAATAAAGCTTCTGGTCGAGGGGGACATCCTGGGATATAGACATCCACTGGAATAATTCGATCAGCTCCTTTGATTACAGAGTATGAATCATAATAAAAAGGTCCACCGGAGATAGCGCAAGAGCCCATAGCAATGACGTATTTAGGGGCAGGCATCTGTTCGTATAAGGTGATAAGATTTTCACTCATTTTTTCTACAACAGTTCCTGCCAGAATGATTAGGTCCGCCTGTCGGGCACTGGCTCGGGCGACCTCTGTGCCGAAACGCGCCCAGTCATGCCGGGATGCACCTGTAGACATCATTTCAATGGCGCAACAGGACGTGCCGTACAGCAGGGGCCAGAGGGAATTTGCCCGTCCCCAGGCCACCAGCATTTCCACAGAATGGGCAAGCTGATTACCGCCGGGAAGCTTTTCTGCTATTTTTCCTGCCTGATGAGCAAGAACAAAGGATTCAACAGAGGCTTCGCCTTTAACTTTTATTCCCATATCAAAACCCCCTTACGCCACGCATAAAGTAAACCGGAAAAAAGAATGCAGATAAAAATAGATAATTCCATAAAAACAAGTTGATGTGTTATGCCTGCAATTTCGCCGTTCACGACAGCCCTGAAGATCTTTACACAGGGAAAAAGGAACAGAGACTCTATATCGAAGAGAAGAAAAAGCAGGGCAAAGATATAATAGGCTACCTTGAAACGGATACGCGCTCCGCCGATAGGAGTCTCCGAGCATTCAAAGGGTTGTAATTTAAGCGTGGTGTCCGGGGTACGGAACGAAATCAATTTGGCGAGGAGAATGGCTCCGCCGACAAAGATGGTTCCGATGAATGCCGAAAATCCGATGAGTATGTAGCTGTCCATGATACGACTATATCGCCTCCTGTATTCGCTCTGTTGAGCAAATACTTCTGTGTTCAGTACAGGCTACCCTGTGCTGTTGATGGGTTCAGAATATTAAAAACAAGCTTATATAATGAAGAGTAAATCGGTCTGGTTGTCAAGCATAATTCTACTTGATCGCCAATGATTTTTTTTTGTATTGTCGAGGAGTCCGACTATAAACAATCTTGTCGAAAAAGTGACAAGGGTCTTCTCTATTGTCACAAAAAATATTATGATGAGTACAGGAGGGCGCAGCAAGAGTTATACCCCTATTTTTTTACTGTACTCATGTCGAATAGCTGGTGCTCCACCATTCCTAGGAGCTCTTTTAGAGTCCCGGCATCACGAGCGCAGATGCAGAACCCATTTTTCACTTGAGACGGGAGCATGTCGCTTAGCTGGTCAATTTTATTATATACGCGTAGGCAAGGAATTTTATTCAGATCAAGTTTTTCCAGCAATTCTTCAACGACCTTGACCTGCTCCTTCCAAGCGTGATTTGAAATATCAATAATATGGAGAAGAAGATCCGCCTCGAACAGTTCTTCAAGGGTTGATTCAAAGGCCTTGAGCAGTTCTGCGGGTAGCTGACGGATAAATCCCACAGTATCCGTAATGATGACCTCGGTTTCCTCTGGGAAACGGAGGCGACGGGAGGTGGGATCAAGGGTAGCAAAAAGCATATCTTCAGCCTGGATATGGGAATTGGTCAGGGTATTGAGCAAAGTGGATTTTCCTGCATTGGTATAGCCCACTAGGGAGACCACAGGCACATCATGTTTTCTGCGTCGATTCCGGCGATGGTATCGTTGTTTCCCTACCGCTTTGAGTTCCTTGGCCAGACGGGCGATTCGATCATTGATTCGACGACGATCAATTTCCAGCTTTGTTTCACCTGGGCCGCGAGCGCCGATACCACCGGTAAGACGGGAAAGGGCATCGTCCTTTGTGGTCAACATGGGCAGCAGGTACTTGAGCTGGGCCATTTCTATCTGAAGCTTGCCCTCTCTGGAGAGGGCTCGGGAGGCGAAAATATCCAGAATTAGCTGAGTACGGTCGATAACCCGCAGATCAGTGTGGTTGGTGACTGAACGGACTTGAGATGGGGTCAGTTCCTGATCAAAGATAAGCAGGTTGGCACCGTCACGTAAGCTCATCAGAACAATATCTATCAGCTTACCGCGTCCGAGGATAAAGCGGGGATGCAGTTTTCGCCTTCGTTGAATAACTCGGTCAACCACTTGGACTCCAGCTGCCCGGGCGAGTTCAGATAACTCAATCATGGAATCTTTAGCTTCAGCCTGTGAACCTGTGCTGACAGAAACCAGTAGAGCCCGATCATGCCCTTTGTCGACTTTGCGAATCGGTCGTGCTTTGGAAAATTGTTGTTCAATGCTTTCAATCAGGGTAAGACAAGAGTGTTGCTGTGTTGCCGGGTGCATTGGTTCAAGAAGATTCCAGTCACGCTCGTCTATTCGATTCGGAAGGAGATGAGCCGTATGGAGCAAATTTGGATATCCGTCTTTCATGGTCAGGACAGACATCATGTCCAGCCGCAGACAGGCCATATCCATGATATCCTCCTCCGTCGGCCCAGACTGGTTGAAACTGGTGTGGACACAGCGGAGTCCGCGCAATCGACCTCCAGAGGTGCGTATATTGCTCAGGACGGGTATCTCGATCCGACTGTGATCGCCGAGAATAACGAATTCCACCTTGCCGGAGCGATGGATAATGAGGCCTATTTGACGGTTCAGCTCAGTGGAAAGAGAGGTCATGGCACGGGCCAAGTCCGGCCCCACAATTTCATCTGGCCTGACTTTTCTTTGTTCTAATCGCTCCAGTTGCCGGATCTGCTTTATTTTTAAGCCTGATTTATTGCCGATGATGCTGATAACGATTCCTCCTCTAGGTAGGGTTAACAATGCGGACCGGGTTGTTGCACCTGCTGGAAATAAGCCCTTTTTATGCTTTGCTCAGTATACCTTTATTTCGTACTTTCCGGCATGAAAAATATTCGATAGCCTTTGGGGGCAAGGCCGTTATTATAAAACGCACTTAATCTTTTTTATGCCTGAGAGACGGGGGAGGACTCTGAGCTTGGCAAATAAAACAAAAAGATCTTGGGAAATACGTTGCGCATTTTTTTTTTTTATTGTCATAATAGATTGGAAATTATGTTTCTGTCGCGAAAATATGGTCGGCCGAAGCCGTTGCTCTAACCCCATAGGTTTTTTGGGCAATCTTTTGTTTTTCCTCCTGTCTCTTTAATTACAGGGAGGATTTTATTTTATCGTTTAGACAGACGGATCTGTACAACTCAGACTTATCAACACATAGCGAATGGGACTTCCAAGAGTAGTCTTTCGGGTCTGCGAAACAAATAAATGCCCGAAGTATCAGTATGGAGATGCATTTACCGTTTCTGGTGTAGCCATTATGATGGAAACTGAGGAAGACAGCTCCTTTGTCTGCACAACAGCTGTGTACTCGAATCAGAATAGAGATAATTGCGAAATACTCTATGGCGATCTGGTCAAGATCGTTATTAAGTATGAGCGTGCCGATCAGATTCCAGACTGCCTCATCTCCTGTTCAGGTTGCGTGGGCACCATTCGTCTTGAGCATTCTACCAAACATCCTCTTTCCTTAGAACATGATAATTTGACGGGGCAAAGTAAAGAAATGGCTCCCGTGCTGAATAAAATCAGCAAATTCCCTTTTTTCCGAAATATTAGTCCAAAAAATCTTTCGGAAATTATTCAAAGTGCGGAACTCCGAACGTATAAAAAAGATGAAATCATTCTCCGCAAGGGTGATAGAGGGGAAAATTTGTATATTGTAATTAAAGAGAAAGTTAATGTGTTGAACGAGACCGGGATTTCTATTTCTACTCTTGGAGAGGGAGAAGTTTTCGGTGAGATGAGCCTTATTTGCGATCAGGAAGTCGGCTCGACCATTCAGGCAACCGGAGGCGTGCAGATATTAAGTATCCATCGCAAAAACTTTCAGTTTATAATGGATAAGTACCCATCCTTGCATAGATATTTCAATAGACTGCTTGCTCAGAGACTTGCCAGGTCAAATCAGATTCGTTCCGACGAATATGCTTCAGGAATGATTGGCAAGTTAGAGGAAATTCCAGCGGAAGCCCTTTTTCAGACCCTGCATGCCAACTCCAAAACCGGCATTTTGACCATCACCGAGGTCCCCGATGGCACAGCACGATTTTCCATGCGTCAAGGTGCCCTTATTAAAGCTTCCTATGCTGGTCTCAAAGGCAAACACGCTTTTTTTAAAATACTTCGGGAAAAAAAAGGGCGTTTTAAGTTTAATCCCGGTCTTGCGGCAGATGATTTTGATGCCCCGGAAATCGGTTATTTTATGAAATTGCTGATGGAGGGTCTGCAGCATATGGATGAGTTGGGATATGAAGAGAAGAAGCAGGAAAAGAAAAAAAGCTGACCATGTTGCGAGACTCTAGTCTGATTAATAATATAATTATTTTGTGGAGGTATCTAGGGGAAAAACGCCGAAATCAATTTATCGTGCTTTTTTTACTTATGCTTGTTTCGGTTTTTGCCGAGGTCATAACCATAGGGGCTGTTATCCCCTTTCTCGGCGTGTTGACTTCTCCGGAGCATTTTTTTAAGCTTTCCTGGATAAAGCCTCTTGTACATATGTTGGGAGCCGAGGCAGCTGGGGATCTCCTCTTGCCCTTAACCCTTGCTTTTATCCTTATCGCTGTGTTTTCTTCGGCAATACGGATTGCCCAGCTCTGGTATAACAGCAGGTTAACGGCTGCCATGGGCACCCAGTTACGCCATGATATCTACGTAATGGCCCTGAACAAGCCCTATGAGTTTCATCTCGCCCATAATAGTAGTGATTTGATCAGTCTGACAACCGAGAAGGTTGGTGCTGCCATTGGCGCAGGCATTATGCAGGTTCTTTCTTTGCTGACAGCTTTGGTTATGAGCCTTGCCATTGTCACCACCCTTATTTATATCAATCCTTTTGTTGCCTTGATTGCCTTTATCAGCTGGGGCGGTGGATATATCCTCATCGCCCGTCTTGTTCGGAAAAAGGTTAAAAGAAACAGCGAGATTATACGAGAGAATCAGCCTCAGTCAGTTAAGTGCATGCAGGAGGGCCTTGGGGGGAATCCGACTCCGAGCGAAGAATGCAGCTATCGACACCGGATTTTCTCGAAAGCACGCCAAGTCTGGCAAGCTTATCCACCATCCGGGAAACCTGTGTCGGGACTGCCGGGCTTTCGTTGTGCGCCAACTGGCTTGGTGCCGACTGCCTCACCAAAACCAAGCCCGAGATATTGACTTGCAACTTGGTCACCACTTTGCCGCCGACCGCAGGGCACGGCTGAAAGATAATGATGCTCGGCACTACTAGCCGCATCAAGCAATTAGGCGCCTTCACCCGCCGCCCCTTTGTGCGCAACGTGGTGACGGTCGCCACCGGTACGGCGGCATCGCAAGTGGTGGTCTTGGCGTTTGCGCCGCTGATCACCCGTCTTTACGGGCCAGAGATTTTTGGTCTCCAAGGCATTTTTACCTCGGTGGTGGGTCTCCTTACAACTGTTGCCGCAATGAGTTACCCCATTGCCATCGTGCTGCCTAGGTGCGATGCCGATGCCATAAGTCTTGCCAAGCTTTCACTTCTGATTGCCGTCGGTGTTTGTCTATTGACCACGCTAGTACTCGCCATTTTTGGCACGCAAATGCTACACCTGCTCAATGCCGAAGCGATTGCCGAGTTTATCTACCTCGTCCCGCTCGCCATGTTCATCGGCGTGCTGGGTAACGTGCTGACCCAATGGCTGATCCGCAAGAAGGCATTTGGAGTTATCGCCCGTTACGGCGTGTTCACCAAATTTCTGATCAGTAGCACCAAAGCAGGTCTGGGTTTCATTCACCCCAGTGCCCTCGGCCTAATTCTCACCAACACCTTGGGTACGCTTTTTGGCTCGCATCTCATCTATATCGGGTGGCGCAGACAAACCAGAAACAGAACACACAACACAGACACTGAATCACCCACGCAAGCCAGCGCTAGCCTGCACACTCTGGCGCACAAGCACTGCGACTTCCCGCTTCTGCGCACCCCGCAAAACCTGATCAATGCGTTTTCGCAAAGCCTGCCCGTGTTCTTGCTTGCCGCGTACTTTGGCCCCAGCGCGTCGGGCCAATACAGCATTGCCATTGCTGTGCTTGGCGTCCCGATCGGTCTGATCGGCGGCTCCGTCATGGCCGTTTTTTACCCACGCATCAACGAAGCCATCCACAACGGTGAAAATGCGCGTACGCTAATCATCAAAGCAACGGCTGCCATGGCCGCCACTGGTGCCTTGCCCTTCCTGGCCGTCATCGTCGCTGGCCCATGGTTGTTTGAGTTTGTGTTTGGAACCGGCTGGCGCACGGCAGGCGAGTACAGCCAATGGCTATCGCTGTGGCTGTTCTTGCAGTACATCAACAAGCCCGCCGTATCCGCAATCCCCGCGTTGAACCTACAGGGGGGGTTGCTGGCCTACGAGATCTTCAGTACCGGAACAAAAGTGCTGGCACTCTGGCTTGGCTTCGTCATCTTCAAGAGCGATGTTGCGGCCATCGCCATTTTTTCTGTATTTGGCATCATTACCTACGCATGGCTCATCCTGTGGGTGATCCAGCGCAGTGGAGAATCGACCCATGAACGAAACCAAGCAAGTTGACAAAGACCAGTACGAATTCCTTCGCTACATGAGCAAGGCACGCTGGAACAGCCTATGGCATCAGCTAGACGAGGTGATTCGTCTGAAACCAGAGCGCGTCCTCGAAATTGGTCCAGGGCTGGGTGTGTTCAAAAACACGGCCGGTTTGTACGGTGTGAAAGTTGAAACGCTGGATATCGACCCGGAGCTGAAACCCGACCACGTGGGTTCGGCGACGGCACTGCCCTTTGACGACAACAGCTTTGATGTCGTCTGCGCGTTCCAGATGCTCGAACATTTACCTTACGAAACCGCACTGCAAGCCTTTCGGGAAATGACCCGCGTTAGCCGGGGCCATATCGTCATCAGCCTGCCGGATGCCAAGCCGGTCTGGCGCTACTTGTTCTACCTACCGAAGATCGGTAACTTCGATTGGCTGTTACCACGGCCATTCGCCCGTATGAAGACCCATCACTTTGATGGCGAGCACCATTGGGAAATTAATAAGCGCGGCTATCCGCTCGAAATGTTACTGCGAGATTTATGCGAGATATCTGAAGTAATCCACACCTATCGCGTGAAGGAAAAGCCGTTTCATCGCTTCTTAGTTCTCGCTGCCAAATGAAGACTATAGCAATAGTACTTGGTCAGCTCGGTACTCATGGCCCAAGCTTGATAAGACTTCAGATTGCAGCTGAATTGGTCAAGAGACGCTTGGATGTGCACTTGGTTCTTGGCACGGATGCGGCTGACTTAGCTAAGAATATCCCATATGGGTGCAAAGTTTTTATTCTCAACTCGACGAGACCCAGACAGTTTGTCATTAAATTGGGTAGGTATCTGAGGCAAGAAAAACCGGAAGGCGTTATTGCTTCTTCTTGGCCATATTCAGCATCAGCAATTCTGGCAGTGCGCCTATTTGCAAGGCAAGTTAAACTGGTTGTGAGTGAACATGCAGATTTAAGAACAAACATAGAAGCGAGTGGTGAGTTCACAAACAAGGATGCCTTCTTGATTAGATACTTATCGAAATACATTTACGTTTACGCAAATAAAGTTGTTGGTGTTTCGCAAGGGGTAGTGGATGGCTTGTGTGAAGTAACGGGTCTTAATAAAAGTAAAACCACTGTAATTTACAACCCGTTAAGAGAGATGGTAGGAGACTTGGGAGAAACGGAGCATGATCGTGCGCTTCGTGATGAATTTTGGAATGGTACCTCGATTAAGTTGCTTGCTGTCGGGAGGCTTGCACCGGAAAAAAATTACGAAATCATGATTGATGCAATCCAGCTACTCAGAGATAAGCATGATATTAAATTGATTGTAATTGGCGATGGTGCATTGAAATCAATGCTTCAAGAGAAGATAGATTATTTATCATTAAGTCAGCACATTTTGCTTGCAGGAAAAATCACAAATGTACAAGAATTCTACGCGGAAGCTGACGTCTTTCTCATGAGTTCAACTAGCGAAGGTTTCGGTAATGTGATTGTCGAGGCGCTTTCCTTTGGGCTACCGATAGTTAGCACTAACTGTCAAAGCGGACCCGCAGAAATACTCTCAGATGGTGAATACGGTGTATTGACGCCTGTTGGCGATCCACAAGCATTCGCATGCGGTATTGACAAAGTTCTTTTAACTCAAGCGGATCCGGAAAAGCAGAAAAAAAGATCACGAGAATATACTATTGAAAAAACCACCGATAAGTATTTGTTAGCCCTATTTCAAAACTAGGTAAACTTGGATATTGTTATAATGCATGAGAATTTTGAATGAAGCCAGTTGTATCAGTACTAACGCCCACATGGGATCGCGCATGTTACCTACCCAATGTCTGGGAAGGGCTTACCGCTCAAACCTATCGAAATTTCGAATGGATTGTCGCGAATGACGGTTCAGCGGACAACACCATCGAGATTGTTTATGAGCTTGCCGCAAAGTCGAACTTCCCGGTTACACTGATCAATGCATCCTGCCGGATCGGCAAGTCCACAATGGACAACGAGGCAGTTGCTGCGGCAAGGGGCGACTTCATTATCTGGTGCGATTCGGATGATGTTTTTCTACCCCATGCATTGGAAACTCTGTATAAAGCATGGGATTCCATACCTGTTGAAGAGCGACATCAGTTCTGTGGCGTATCGGCCCTCTGCGATACAGAAGATGGCGTGCTTGGCAATCCGTTTTATAGGCCAGGTGAGCAGATGGACGTAAGCTGGAACGAACTGTTTGCCAAACTCAACGCGGATTTGGTGATTTTCACCCGAGCTGATTTGGTTAAGGCGAACCCATTTCTTGAAGTGGATTTCTTGATACCGGAATCATCCGTCTGGAGTGTCATCGGTACTCGGAAAACTCGGTTTGTTCCACAGATTCTAAAACGTGTCCACTATGGGGGAATCAATTGCCTTTCATATAGTGGAATCATGGCATATAACCGAGGAAATGCTTACGCCATGGCGATGAGCCGGGAAACTTCCGCAACGCTCCTCAATAGGAAAGAACTCTTACTGCGTGCGATCAATTACCTGCGCTATTGCCGGCACGGTGGCATCCCTCTACGAAAAGCCATATCACTGTGGCAAGTACATGGGGTTGATGTATGGCTGCTCCTTACGGTCTGGCCATTGTCTGGGTTACTCGTGCTGAAAGACCGGCTACAGGGTAAGGTCAGGAAAACCCATCTGGAATTTATCGCGGCACAAGTCAAGGTAGAAATCGACGTAAAGAGACTTAATTTTGATGCGTAACCTTCTTTCCTTACCTTACGCTATTGTTCGGCTTTTTCGAGCGTCACAGAAAAGACTGAAAATAACCAGTTTACGTCTACGCGGTGTCGTGGTTGACTCAACTGCTATTATTGATCCAGCAGCTATTTTTGAGCCTTCTGGAGGAGCAATCTTCATTGGATCCAAAACCTTTGTTGATCGGGGCGTAATCTTGAGGCCTTTGGGGGGAAGAATTGAAATTGGAAAAGATTGCTCCGTGAATGCCTATTCAGTTTTGTATGGTGGAGGTGGGCTTAAAATCGGAAATGGTGTACGTATTGCGAGTCATACGGTGATTGTTCCATCCAATCATGTGTTTTCTTATCCAGAACAGCAAATTAAGGATCAAGGTTTGACGCTTAAGGGCATAGTGATTGAAGATGATGTCTGGATTGGTGCTGGTGCGAAAATACTAGATGGAGTGACCATTCAAAAAGGTACTGTCGTGGGTGCTGGGGCGGTTGTCACCAAATCAACCGAACCGTATGCAATAGTGGCGGGTGTCCCTGCTGTAGTTATCCGATATCGGCGTTGAGTTATAAACCAAAGGTGGCCAAAATGATGACTAATCTTTCAGGGTTCCGTCGTGTAGTACGGAAAGTTTTTAGAAACTTAGGATTTCAAAGAAGGATTGCTCCTCACTTCGTAGATGTACCGGTGCGCCTTCGCCGTGCTTTATTCAAAAAAAGTGTCAACTACTTTCTTCCCATTCGCTCATTTTAAAACGCAGTTCGGAGAATTGCACCAAACCTGACTAAAAAATCCTGATTTCGATTCCGGAGAGGGTGAAATTCGTTTATGTGGCAACAAATTTCTCGCCCTTCAACATGTGGAGCGAAAAACCATCTGGAATTGATTTTGCGTAAAAAAAACAAATCACGCAAGTACAGCGAGTTAGATTTTACTCAAACTGCAAAAAAAATAAGCGAATGGGGAGTACTTTGGGGTGGATATGAAGCATGCCAAATAATGAACACAAAAAATGGTTTGAAGACAAAGATATTGATTTTAAAATGGCTAACCGCACAGGTCGAAATTTTTCACATATTTTTTCACCTAGCAATTACAAAAATAAATATTTTTTCTTTTTATTGCAACTGGTTATCTCGGCATACTTTTCGAATCACCACCCAATTTCAAAACGATGAATAATTATATTTTGTCTATTGTTATACCTGTTTATAATGTAGAGAAGTATATTAAAGAATGCTTGGATTCAATTTTCTCACAACTTCCTGAAACTGTGGAGATAATTATTGTTAATGATGGCACTCCTGATCATAGTGTCGAAATAATAATAAACAACTTTTCTAAGTGGTTACAAAAAGACCAGGTGATAATGCTGGAGCAGGATAATGCAGGCCCAGGTGCCGCAAGAAATTATGGGTTGTCAATGACTAGAGGGGAGTATATTGGTTTTCTGGATAGCGATGACATTCTATTTGATAAGTATTTTATTATTATCCTGGATGCTATCAAGAGTTATAAGCTTGATATTGTAGAGTTTGGCTTTCAGCGTTTCCACCAGTTGGTGGACTTAAAAACAGATACATACAAACCTCTCTATACGTTTGAGGGCTTATATGCTCTCAAAAAGGTAAGAAATGAAATTTTTGCATTGGGTGCTTGGTTTCCAAGCACAAGAGTCTATAAAAAAGATATATTTAAAAACCGTCAATTTCCAGTAGGAGTATTTTATGAAGATTTGATGACCATACCACATGTTTTTCTTGAAGACTTAAAAGCATATTTTATTCCTCAGCCACTAATTGGATACCGATTTAACCCTAAAAGTACAACGTCTATGCACGATAAATCACATGCAATGGATATGTACTCATTCTACCTATCTTTGAAGAAGTTTGATCGCACTATACCTATCGAAATCCTAAAAATACGAACTGCGCGAGGTCTGGCATATTTTTACAATGAACTTGAGATATTTGACTTACAGTTTGCAGATGTGATTAAAGATATCAAAAGAATAAGAAAAAGCTTTGAATTGATAAAAATTCTAACGTTCCCAGATCGTTTTTTTTTCATCCTACCAAGCATTTATATGCTTGTAGATAAAATACGTCTAAGGAACAAAACAAAAACAACATGACCGTTTTATTTTTTTTAGCACGCTTTTCCGGTTCAGGTGTACCACTTGCACAGATACGCTTAGCAAAATCATTTCTGCGAAGAGGTCATCATGTTGATTTTTTTATCGGTTACGTACCGGATGGTATAAATATCCCACCAGTAACTGGCATAAATTTCATTAATGCCAATAAAAGAAGGGTTATAAACCTCTTTTTTCCAATAGCGAAATTTTTACGAGCCCATACACCTGACATTGTGTTTTCTGCAGAGGATCACCTGAATGCAATTGTTCTGTTTGCTGCCATCATAACCAACTCAAAAGCAAAATTCAGTGTTTCTTCAAGGGTTACACCCTATGACACTTATTCAAATACGTTGTTTTCAAAAGGATGGTTTCTAAAAATAATTATTTCATTAGTCCAACACAAAGCTGATGCTTTGGTCTGCGTCTCAAAAGATATGGTGACACAGTATAAAACTATATTTCCTGACTCACGCCATGATTATGCATACAACGTAATTTATGACATGGATTCTGAAACAAAAAAATTGGAACCCATATGCGAACAGTGGATTTCAGACTGCACCGTCCCTTTAGTGATTAGTGCTGGTAGGCTGGCACAGGAAAAAGGTTTTAGTGATCTAATCACAGCATTCAAGATTGTGCGAAAATCTATTGATGCTAGTCTAGTAATACTTGGTGACGGTCCGCTCAGAGAAGAGTTAGAGCTACAAATTAGGAACTATGGACTTAATGCTAATGTTCATCTTATAGGTTTCAGAGAAAACCCACTTAAATATTTTGTTAAAGCAGATGTTTTTGTACTCTCCTCCTATGTCGAAGGGTTACCTAACGTACTTGTTGAAGCCATGATGTGTGGTTGTACACCTGTTTCCACGAACTGTCCGACAGGACCAAGTGAGTTAATCCAGAGCGGTAAATACGGTTATTTGGTGCCAGTGGGTGATGTTGAAGCAATGGCGAATGCCATTGAAACGGCTATAGATAACCCAATTCCAAATAATCTGCTTGCAGAAGCGGTTAAACCTTTTGAGGAGCATACAGTGATAAAACGCCATTTTGAGATGTTGGGTCTGTGAAAAACGTCATCCACCTGATACCTTATGACGGAATAGGCGGTGTGGAAACTGCTGCTCGGACTATGGCTGAGCTTGAACAGAGTGAGGTTGATTTTCAAGTCAGCTATATATTTAATCAACCGCTCGTAGGCCCCTATGGGTTCAATCCTCTACCTTTTTTTAAGGCAGCACGTCAAATTATTATCCGGCAGCCTGATATTCTGATTGTATCTCTTTGGCGCTCGTGTATTGTGGCATTTTTTGTCAAGCTGTTTTGTCCCAGAATCCGTTTTGTTCTTTTTTTGCACTTTCCAGAAGATGTGCATTTTTTTGATCGATTATTAACCCGACTGATGGCCAAGTTTGCTCACCAAATATGGGCTGACTCAGAAGCAACTTTGTCACGCCGTTTATCAGGGTTACCTTCAACTAATGGAAAGGTAATTTCATTTGTTACGCATCGCATTGCTGCATATAGAAAAAAAAAGGTAAAACCAGTTTTTATTTTTTGGGGGCGGATTCATTCACAAAAAAAATTAGAACGAGCTTTAGACATTTTTGCCAATATTCATTCTGTATATCCAGAGTCGCATTTTATTGTTATCGGTCCTGATGGAGGAGAACTAACTCGCATGCGAGAAGTTGCACATCGTATAAAAATTACTGATGCTGTAATGTTCGCGGGAGCAATGAATTTCAGCGAAATAAAGAGTCTTGCCAAGAATGCTTCCTTCTATTTACAGACCAGTGAATTGGAAGGCATGGCAATGTCCGTGGTAGAGGCCATGCAGCTTGGACTAGTGCCTGTGGTCACACCAGTGGGCGAGATTGGTAATTACTGCAAGCACAGAAAAAATAGTTTACTTGTGACATCGGATCAAGCTGTTGTTGACGATATCCTGGAACTCCTGAATAATCCGCGTATGTATAATCAGCTTCGAAGAAAAGCAATTGCAACATGGGCGGCTAAGCCCCTGTATGCAGAATCAGTAGTAAATGCCTGCTTAGAAATTTATTCTAAAAGTAAGGATGGAAAGCAGATTAGAAATGCATAATATCGATTTTAAAACCGTTACTGGGTTCGGTGATGAATGGGCACGTTTTGACCAGTCAGTGCTTTCCGATGAGGAGTCCGCCAAGATATTTAACGAGTATTTTTCGATTTTCCCATGGGAGGAGTTGTCGGCCACAGCTGAAGGGTTTGATATGGGCTGTGGTAGCGGACGGTGGGCACGTTTGACTGCGCCCCGTGTCGGTTTGTTGCACTGCATAGATCCTTCAGAGGCGATAGAGGTGGCTCGGAGGAATTTGGCTGAACAGAAAAATGTACATTTTCATATGGGAACTGTAGATGAGCCGGGTATCTCGCCGAACAGTCAGGACTTCGGTTATTCACTTGGCGTACTGCACCATATTCCAAATACTGCATCTGCTATTCGATCTTGTGTTGAACTGCTGAAACCCGGTGCGCCCTTCCTGCTTTATCTCTACTATGCCTTTGATAATCGTCCTTGGTGGTTCCGTCTGACATGGCGGATATCGGATTTTGGGAGACAAATTGTTTTTCGTTTTCCCAGCGGACTGAAACAAATTGTGACAGATGTGATTGCAGTGATGGTTTATTGGCCGCTGGCAAAGATAAGCCTTTTGCTTGAGCGGCTTGGAAGAGAGGTGAGCAGTATTCCGTTATCTTATTATCGAAATCACAGCTTCTATACTATGCGCACGGATGCACGGGATCGCTTTGGCACCCCGTTGGAACAACGTTTTACCCGGCAGCAGATTGACGAAATGATGCAGGAAGCCGGGTTAATAGATATCCAGTTTTCTGATAAAGCTCCATTTTGGTGTGCGGTCGGAAGGCGAAAGGGATGAAGCTCTTATCGGCTGGACGAGTGAAGACCGACAAAATGATTTTGAAGGAGCCTTTCAACCTGACACACCAAATACAGCGGCAAAGAAATAAAAGAGAAGCTGACCGATATCCGTATACTACAATACGTTACGTATGCGCTGATTAACCCTGTTTGGATATTATACACAGGCCCCTGACAGCCTTTCTGTAAAATGGACATAGGGCACAATAACGCAACAGCACTTAGGTTGGGGCTTCTCTCAGCCTCACGCTAATCAGCTTGCCGTGACGTTGTATCCCCATAGCTGTTAATTCAGATGTTATATCACCCAGCACTTTTTTATAATGAGATGACAAGCCAATTGTATTCAGTTCGTAGGTGATTTCCGATGCAGTTTCCATGCAACTCCCACTTCGCCTGAAAAAAATTGACATGAGTGTGTCAGTGCCTATTTTTTGATCCAGTTTGTCATTGAAAAGACGAATAAAAGCCATTAAAAGATTCTCCATTAGGAGAGTCCTGAAGGTCATGATCTTCTGCTTTCGAAAATCTCGATCTGATCGTTCTTTAACAGGGCCAAGAGATTCTATACCTTCCTTGATCTTACGTTCTTTTTCCTCTATCTGTCTTAAATCATTTTCTATATCATGTCGCTTGTTCTTTCTTTGTTCGAGTCGCTTTTTATGTTTTTTCTGCTTTGATTCAGCTACTTTTTCTTTCTGTTTAGCGAGCTCATTTTTCTTGTTTTCTATTTTTTGTCCGACTTTTACTGCCCTATCTTTAAGTACTTTTACCTTCCTTTCCTTATGACGGTCCGGTCCAACGATCTTCTTTATTCCGAAATTTACATTCAAAGCACCGTTATTAATCATTCTTTTAAAGCTATTCTCCTGAATCTCAGTGCGTCTGGAATAAACTTCGGGCCATTCAACCGGTGGCAGGGACTCCTGAAGCTTGGGGGTTCCCCAGTAGACCAATAAACGTTCATCGGCCTCCAAAATTACAAATATCCTGGGATCATCCTCTCGCGGAGTAGCCCATCTCCCTGTATATAAACGATCTCCTGATTCATACTCACATATACACTCCGTGTCCCAGTCCGAAAGGGCTTTGTATTCGTTGCTGTCCAACATGGATAGTAAGCCCCAGTCCCTGTTCTTGAATTCTCTCGCTATCTTTACGGAATTGATCTCTCTGTCAATAACGAAACTGCGGATACCCGTTGCGTTCACTATCTTTTCGCAGTATTCCAGTATCATAGCGGGCATGCGAATATCAGGTGGATAATAATCCATAAATATTGCCTGCCCTTGTTCATTGTGGGCCACTATCGCGTTGGAGCCCGGCATAATGCGTCCCAGCATGGTTATCTTTCCCTTGTGCATTTTCGCACCGGTCCAAAAGGGGATCATGTGGCCGTCGATATAGCCTAGCTGTCCTTGATTCGAGGAAGTAAGCAAGGATATCAAAATGTCAGCCGCATCAATACGTTCGAGTTCTCCGAGAAATTGCCGGAGGGTATTATTTTGATATCCACGACCGATTAACGCTTCAAGCCCATGCTCCTTGACATCATATTCAGTCAGCTTACCGATACCAAAAAAGGCTGCGTAAAAAAGAGCCTTGAAACGCGTTATAATTGTTTGTTTTTTATGGTATAATAACGGAAAAGTTTCTTCAGGGTTCTCCTTTTTGTAACAAGCTATTTTTATTTGAATTGCAGTGGCAACCTGCTCAATTATTCCGTTCTGCTCCACGAAAGCGTCCAGTATGCACACCCCGACAAAAGGAAGGTTGGGTGTCAGCTTGACGAACTCCCCGCCGGGAGCATTCAGCAGTCGCCGACCACAAGGGCGTCCTTTCTTTCTGCTTACCCCCCATTCCTGCCTAAGTCGGTTGACATGACGGGTGGTTATGTTAAAATTTCCGTATTCAGCCTTGATGTTTTGCAAAATGGCTGAACTTGTACATTCTGGGTGCTGTGACGCATGTTCCCATAGAATATATTGCAGTTCCCTGCTTATCTTCCGACCGTTGTTAAAGACCGGGACCGTACACCATGCACTTTTCGCTGTACTCAACATCTTCCATCTTCCTTGGCTACCAATGACAAATCGTTATTTATCACATTGGTACAAGAAAAATTTCAAATGTCCATTTTTTTCTGTCGTAAAATTAACCGATTAATCCACTGGCTGGAAAAGCATGTCACGGGCCTGATACAAGGGTAAAATATTCTTTTTTGGCTAAAATACAAGGGTGTTTTTTATGGTTAGACTCTGTTCTACGGAAAAAGAGCTGTTTTACTTTTCGTTTGCTCCAGGTTCAAGTACATATGATGTAGGAAGGATGGAGTAACTATGTGCGGCATTACAGGAGTCCTTACACGTCATTTTGATGACACCTCCATTCGCTCTGTCCAACAGATGACCGATACTCTGCAACACCGTGGCCCTGATGACAGCGG
Organism: Candidatus Electrothrix laxa; assembly: GCA_942492895.1. GTDB lineage: Bacteria > Desulfobacterota > Desulfobulbia > Desulfobulbales > Desulfobulbaceae > Electrothrix > Electrothrix laxa. Next base: position 774,728 of record OW818652.1, on the reverse strand, counting down.
CATCTGGATGGATCGTGAGTGCGGAGTGGGCTTGGGTCATAGGCGTTTGGCAATACTTGATCTCTCCCCGGCAGGGCATCAGCCCATGTATTCTGCTTCAGGGCGTTATGTCATCGTTTTTAACGGTGAAGTCTATAATCATCTTTCGTTACGAAAGCAGTTGGAAGCAGATGGGGCTCAGCAAAGAGCATGGCAGGGGCACTCGGATACCGAGACCTTGCTTGCCTGTTTTGAGGCATGGGGTATTAAGAAAAGCCTGCAAGACTTTGTGGGCATGTTTTCCTTTGCTGTATGGGACCGCCAAGAGAGGTTACTGACGCTCGTTCGTGATCGAATGGGCGAAAAACCTCTTTATTACGGTTGGTGCTGTGGAAGCTCTGGCAGTTTTATCTTTGGCTCGGAACTGAAAGCTCTGCGTCAATATCCGAGTTTTACCAATCCTATTGCTCGGGATGTAATTCCCCTTTATCTCCGTTATTCGTATATTCCTGCGCCGTACTCTATCTATCAAGGCATATATAAACTGGAGCCAGGCTGTATGCTGACGGTTGATGCCACTGGTTTATATGTCGATCCAGCCTCTGCCCCCCATGCTCCCTGTAAAGATACCGGCTGGATCTTGGAACGGTATTGGTCGCTGCATGATCAGGTAATCAATAGAGAGCCAGATATGCTGCTTGGCGAACAGGAAGCGCTATCCTCTCTTGAAACAGCTTTAACAGCGTCGGTTCGTATACAATCAAGAGCAGATGTTCCGTTGGGTGCCTTTCTTTCCGGCGGTATTGACTCCTCTTTGATTGTAGCACTTATGCAAGGTCAAGCGACTCAACCGATCAAAACCTTTACGATCGGGTTTGAGGAAGACGGGTACAGCGAGGCGGTTTACGCAAAAGCCGTTGCTGAACACCTGCATACTGAGCATACGGAGTTATACCTTAGCGCCTCTCAGACGATGGGGGTGATTCCTCAGCTCCCTACCTTGTATGATGAGCCATTTGCTGATTCATCACAGATACCTACTTTTTTGGTGGCGCAAATGGCCCGACAGTATGTTACAGTGGCCTTGTCCGGTGACGGTGGGGATGAGCTGTTCGGGGGGTATAATCGGTATCTTTGGGCGCCGAAAATCTGGCGAAAAATTGCGTGGCTTCCCTATGCTGTTCGTCAGCAGCTTTCTCACCTCCTTATTTGGGCCTCTCAAAACGATTTATTGAGGTACCAACATGACATTGCACATAAATTTTCTATAGCCTTAGCAGGAGAAAAACTGCAAAAACTCGGGCAACGATTACAGGGGGTTCGGGATATTGATGATTTTTATCTGAGTCTGGTTTCGGAGTGGAGAGCACCAGAGGAGATCGTGTTGGCAGGACAGAGAGTTGAAACCTTACTGACAGACAGAAGAAAATGGCCGCAACTGGAGCGGGCTGAAGAACGTATGATGTATCTGGATGCTATGACCTATTTACCCGATGATATTTTATGTAAGGTGGATCGGGCCGCTATGGGGGTAAGTCTTGAGACACGGGTGCCTTTTCTGGATCATCAAGTGGTGGAGATGGCGTGGCGTTTACCCTTGCATATGAAGATTCGTGACGGTCAGGGGAAATGGCCTTTGCGGCAGATTCTGTATAAATACGTGCCGCGTGAATTAATTGAACGACCCAAGCAGGGGTTTGCCATACCTCTAGGAGAGTGGTTGCGCGGACCTTTGCGTGACTGGGCCGAGCATCTCTTGGATCCTGCCCGTTTATCTGAGCAGGGGTATTTTCGACCTGAACCTCTTCGACAGAAATGGCAGGAACATTTGAGCGGAAAATATAATAGGGAACATTCTCTGTGGTCCATATTGATGTTTCAGGCTTGGCTTGAAACACAGCAGGAGAAAAATTAAGATGTGGCTGTATTGGCTGTTGTACTCTATTCCAGCCTTTGTGGCCTTGTCAGGTAACTCGCGGGAGCGTTCCTGGTCACCTTGGATTGTGCTGAGTCTTTTTTTTACGATCTGTATCGGTTTGAGGTTTCAGGTTGGTGGGGATTGGGGAAGTTATCTGCTTTACTATGAACGAGAAATCGGCAGAGCATTTATGGCCCCGGTAGAAGGAGATCCGGGGTATATCCTTTTGAATCGTTTGATGGTTCATCTGGATTGGAAGGTTTATGGCGTTAATTTAGTCTGCGGATCGATTTTTATCAGTGGCCTGACGGCGTTTTGTCGAGGTTTGTATCGCTCTTGGCTAGGGATGGCGGTTGCTGTCCCGTATTTAACGGTTGTGGTGGCAATGGGGTATTCTCGGCAGGGGGTGGCACTTGGCCTTATTTTCTGGGCGCTTGCCTATCTTGAAAAGGGCAAGTTTATTCCCTATGTATTGTTCATTATTATTGCTGCCCTGTTTCACAAAACAGCAATTATCATGATCCCGCTGGGAATCTTTCTTTACCGGCAGGGATGGTTATATAGGATTGCGGCAGTCGTTCTGATTTCTGCTGGGTTATGGGATGCTTTGGTGGCCAAAGAGGTAGATCATCTCTGGACGGCCTATGTTGAGCAGCAGATGCATTCTCAAGGTGCTGTTATTCGAGTAGCGATGAATGGTGTTGCCGCTGTTTTTTTTCTCAAATATTGGAAACAGTGGAAACAGGTGTATCCGAATGCATTGCTCTGGCTGTGGATGGCCTATGGTGCGATTGCCTGTGTTTTTGTGGTCGGATTTGCCACCACTGCTGTTGATAGACTAGCTCTTTACCTGACTCCTTTGCAGGTGGTGGTCTTTTCCCGCCTGCCCTATCTTGCCAGAAAGGAATATCATCCAGATACGATGACCGCATGGATTTTATTGGGCTATGGCGCAGTGCTCTTTGTCTGGTTGAATTTCGCCACCCATGCCCGATATTGGCTTCCGTATCGCAATATTCTTTTCGAGTAACCTGCCCTGTGCTTTATGAAAGTCATTTTTTTTGCCAACACAGATTGGTATCTGTATAATTTCCGTTTGAACCTTGCCTGTTTTCTTCGTGAACAAGGCGTTGAGGTGATCATGATGTCACCTCCAGGCGAGTACGGGGCACGAATAGAAGCTGAAGGATTCCGTTGGCTCCCCCTGCCTATGAACCGGCGCAGCCTTAACCCGTTTTGTGAAATTCGTTTACTTTACTATATCTGTTCGATATATAAAAAAGAGCAACCTGATGTAGTCCATAATTTCACCATCAAAAGTGTGATTTACGGTGCCTTAGCTGCCCAAGCCACAGGGGTCAAAAACAGGATCCATGCTGTTACAGGCTTGGGGCATGTCTTTATCAGTCAATCCGTGCGAGCCCGTATCCTTCGTCCTTTGGTGAAAGGGTTGTTGAGGCAAGCCTTGCGAGGAAAAGAAAGTCGTTTGATTCTCCAGAATCCTGATGATAGGAGTTTATTTCTCAAGCATAAACTGATTGGTGCGGAACGCATTCATTTAATTCGCGGTTCGGGAGTGGATACTGAGCATTTTGCTCCTGTTCAGAAGGTACGTAAGGGGAAATTTCGGGTTTTGCTGGCTGCTCGGCTGCTTTGGGAAAAGGGGATCAGGGAATATGTGGAGGCTGCCGCATTATTGGCTCATCGGGTTGATGAACTTGAGTTCCTGCTTGCCGGGGTTACAGATCCTGGGAACCCCAGTGCGGTACCTGAGCAGGATATAAGGAACTGGCAAAAATCCGGTCTGTTAACAGTGCTCGGACATGTAGAAAATATGCAGGAACTGATGACTGAGGTTGATGTCATGGTGCTGCCGAGTTATCGTGAAGGGACTCCCCGAGGGTTGCTTGAGGCCGCCTCTATGGCTCTTCCCATTATTACCACTGATGCACCCGGTTGTCGGGAAATCGTGGAGAATGAAAAAAATGGCTTCCTCGTGCCGGTGGGAAATGCTGACGCCTTGGCTGAAAAGATTGAATATCTCCTAGAACACCCGGAGACTTGCCTTCGCGTTGGTACAGCAGGCCGGAAAAAGGTCTGCAAGGAGTTTGACCAGGAGATTGTTTTTCGTCAAACATGGGAAGTCTATCGTTCCCTCGGCATCCTGAACAAGTCGATAAAAGGTGGATGACGGTGACGGTTCGAGGACTGCACCCTGAGACTGGTGAGCTGCTTCGTCGAGTTTTTCTTGGGCAGGGGGCTAGGTGGCAGGAAAGCAGAGAATTCTCAGAAGAGGTCTTTTTTGAGGATGTTGTTTCCCAAGGAATGGCTCCGCTCCTGTTTCGGAGGATCGCCTCAGAAGTAAGTAGTGCTAGTGCCTGGCCTGAGTCCCTTTTACTTCGCCTGCGGAAAACAGCTTTGCATCAGGCCGCATTTGAATTGGTAGCTGAGCTGGATCTTCGTCATCTACTTACCGCCTTTGCACACGTTGGTATCAGCCCGCTTCTCCTCAAAGGAACGCCTTTATCCCATGCCCTGTACCCGGAACCGGGCCTGCGTCCGAGATGCGATACAGATCTGCTCATCCATGAGGAAGATAGGGAGAAGACAGCTGTCTTGATGAAAAAACAGGGTTACGCGTCTCTCCATGAATCGCAGGCAGATTATATCAACACCCAGATGAGCTCTGCAAAGAAAACTGCGCAAGGGATTACGTGTCGCTATGATATCCACTGGCAGGTGAGTAATTGCAACCGTCAGTTCAGTCGCGAATTTTCAGCTGGAAAACTCTTTGAAAATGCTGAGGCAATCCCATCCTTGGGAGAAAATGCCCGAACTCTGAGCAAGGTGGATGCGTTGATTTTTTCTTGTTTTCACAGGGCGGGTCATTTTTCCCATAGCGGTGACCGGCTGATTTGGCTGTACGATATCCATTTACTCTGTCAAGCCCTGACAGGGCAAGAGATAGCTGCCTTTTGTCGACGGGCGAAGGATCTTCAAATTATTTTCCTTTGCGTTGACGCCATAACCACGGCCCAATCCTGGTTCGGTACAGTGTGCCCAGAAGAATTAAAGCTCTTTTTACATGAGAAAGCCGAAAATGAAGCTGCTACTCAGCTCCTTGGAAGCGGCAGACGCGACGGTATCAGAAAGCATACCTTGCTTGAACTGAAAGGTTTATCCGGTTGGCAAGAACGCTTTTCGTATATATTGCAAAACCTTTTTCCTCCGGCAGACTTCATGCTCTGGCGCTATAGTAAAAAGAAAAAATTAACATTGCCTTGGTTGTACGCCCGGCGGTTTGCAGAAGGGCTGATTATTTTTTTACGGAAATAGAGCGACAAGAGGCCCATGTTGAAAACGCGCTTACTCTCATTTCTGTGCGGCACCGTGTTCGGTATTTTGCTCGTCCTTGCTGCTGGAACCCTTTTTATGCGCTATGCTCCTTTTCTACTTATTGTTGACGAGCCGGTTGAACAGGCCGATATTGCTGTGGTGCTGGGCGGCGGGGGAGGGAGTCGTCTTCGCAAGGGTTTATCGCTCTATGAGGATGGTCTGGTAAAGCATCTCGTCTTGGTGGATAACAAAAAGAATGCTTGGGATTATATGCTTGGGCATTTCTGTCCAGACTGCGCAGCAGAAGGCAAGATAACCATTATAGAAGGTTCAAGAAATACCTTTACCGATGCAGAATTGGTGGAAAAGTATTGTTATACGAATAATATAAAAAGCATGCTAGTGGTGACTGATCCCTATCACACCCGTCGAGCATCCTTGATTTTTACAGCACAGTTTGCAGGACGCGAGATCCAGGTAGCGGTGGTCAGTTCAGGAGACTTTGGCAGCCGATTTGCACCGGATGAACAGTGGTGGATGGATGATGACACCCTAGGCACTGTCTGGACCGAAATGAATAAGGTATTCATTATTTTATTGAGAGATTATGGGCTACTTCCTGACTAAATTGCTTCCTCTTCCTGTTTATCCCCTAGGGATGGGGATCAGCCTTATCCTTGCCTCTTTTGTCTTTTTGTGGGGCGGCAAAAAACGGATTACGGGGCAGGCTTTGCTATTGTCCGCTGCCATTGTCCTTTGGGGGGCTTCCACCCGAATAACTGCTGAGCTTGTCATGCGTTCTTTGGAACGTCATTATCAGCCGGTTGCTGTTCAGGATGTGCCGAAGGGGGAGGCTATTGTCATTTTAGGCGGGATGACTCGGGGAATGGTACTCGGAACCGGCATGACCGACCTCGGTGACAGTGCGGACCGGCTCGTTCATGGTACCCGATTATTTAAGGCTGGAAAGGCACCGCTCATTATTTTATCGGGTGGTAATGCTCCTGGGTATCAGCCTGGAGCCGAGGCAATGGCAGATATTCTCAAGTTAATGGGCATACCCGCAGAAAAAATGTTGCTGGAGACCAAGAGCAGAAATACGCAACAGAACGCTATCTATACCCAAAAGATTTTGCAGCAACAGGAAATCAGAAAAATTCTGCTGGTGACCTCAGCCAGTCATATGCGTCGGGCTGAGACTCTTTTTTCAGGAATGGGAGTATCTGTTATTCCGGCGGCTACGGATTATCAACTGGTTGAGCGTGCCCCGTCTTTTATTGACTGGCTGCCTCAGGCAGGAGCCTTGGAAATGACAACCAAGGGGGTTAAGGAGTATATCGGGTATTGGGTGTATCTGATTACAAGGGCTTTGGACCGGTGAGTAGTATGAATCCAGGAAAGAGAACAGAAACAAGCAGGCTGGTGCTGTTTTTTGCCACCATCCTCCTGAGCATGGCTGCTGTATCAGGGAGAGGTTGGGCAGAACAAAAGACTGTTAAGAGCAACGGGCAGAAAGCTCAAATCATACAAAATATAAAAGATATACAGGAGCTGGTTATTGCCGATAAGGGCAAAACTTCAGCGGTCATCGTTGTTGCTGAACAGGCCGGTCCTAATGAACAGTTAGCTGCTGAGGATTTGGCAAAGTACATTGAGATGATGTCCGGCACCACGCCGACAATTGCCAATACTTCAGAGACGATTGCCGCAGCGCTAAAGGGAAAACAACCGCTCATTATTATTGGTCAGGAGGCCCTCAAGGCGGATAAATCCCTTGTCGCCGCTTTGAAGAAACCGGTCACGGTGAAGGGGCTTTTACGCAGCGACGTCATTGTTCTCCGGCGTAAAGATAATCGAGTATATCTTGCTGGCAGTAACGATCTCAGCCATTATTATGCAGTGATAGAGCTTCTGCGCCGCTGGGGATGCCGATGGTATCTGCCCACGGAGTTCGGTGAGTGCATCCCGAAGCAGTCTCGATTGACTCTCGGTGAGCTGGATTATGCCTATGCCCCGCCCTTTGAGATACGGACCTATTGGATTTCCTGGCTTGGTGATCGCACCGGCATGGAGGAGTTTCAGCGACGTAATTTTATGACCCTTGGTAAGGGCAATTTTCCTCCGACAGGGCATGCTCTGGGGAAATATGTCCGGGATCTCAATGAAAACGTTTTTCGTATCCCTCTGACAGCACCGGAAACAGCGGAACATATTGCGGCTCAGGTGGAAAAAAAATACGCTGCTGGCGAGAGCTTTTCTCTGAGTATGGAGGATGGGGTATATGAGTCTACCTATCCGAGAGATAAAAAGCTGATGCAGCTGCAATGGGATAAATATTTTCTCCGTTGGAGCGTGACGGACCCCTTTTTGGAGCTCTATAATAATGTGGCGGGCATTCTTCAGAAAAAATTTCCAGGCAGCTCGGCCAAGATAGGTTTTTTGGCCTACACTAATATGACCATCCCCCCGGTGCGGGAAATGAAGGCGGAGAAATCCCTTTTCTGTGAGCTGGCCCCTATTGATATTGATCCTATCCACGGCATGGATTCTCTCCAATCACCGCCCCGGCAGGAATATAAGGATTTTCTCTATAAATGGGCTGGGATTATGGACGGACGTCTCGCCATTTATGATTACGATCAGGGTATGCTGGTCTGGCGCGATCTCCCCAATCCCTCTCATCAGGCCTTTGTCCAGGATGTGCAGCATTATCGAAAGGCTGGAATTCTGGGCATTAATACAGAAAGCCGCAATGCTCTTGCCACCACCTTCCTCAATCTTTATCTGCGCGGTCGATTGATGTGGAATCCGGATACGGATATCCAGGCTGAGCTGACAGAGTTTTACGGAAAATTTTATGGTTCGGCGGCAAAGCCCATGCAGGCCTACTGGGAGGCCATCTTTCAGGCATGGCAGAATACTATCGTCACAGAGCATGAATACTTTGTTGCTCCGGCCATCTATACGCCCGGCGTGCTCAAGGTCATGAAGGCCAAGATGAAGGAGGCGGAAGCGCTGGTTGAACAGCTGCGGAAAAAGAAATCACTATCCCGGTCCCGAAATGAGCAGCTTTACCTCGACCGGATAGACTTCACCCGGATGAGCTGTGATATAACAAGTCTGTACATGGGAATGGTCAAAGCCGCCGGAACAGATATTGACTATAAAAAGGCAGTGAAGCTTGGTGAAAAGGCCTTAGTCATCCGGGAAAAATTGACAGCAATGAACGGTACTTTTACCACCTATAAGGGGATGAAGGTGGAAGATAAAGGCTATGCCTGGTGGCCGGGTGAAGTGAAACAATATCGGGAGCTGAATCAATGGGTAAACGGTGATAAAGGAGAGTTGGTCCTCAAACTGCCCTTGGAATGGGCCTTTCGCCGTGATCCGAAGAATATCGGGGTAAAAGAAAATTTTGCTGCTGAACCCGTGGATTTGACCTTTTGGAAGGCAAATCGAGGAACCTATACCTTGGATCTGCTCAAGGATTACCCGGTAACTGAATGGGAGATATTGCGGACAGACCTCTATATGCAGGCCCAAGGCGTCCGCAACTCGGATCGGCAAAGTTATACTGGTTACGCCTGGTATCGTACGGATGTCGATATTCCGGCTGATATTTCGGCAGAGCAGATGGACAAGAAGCTGCATCTCCGATTCCCCGGTCTGTTCAACGAGTGTTGGCTCTTTCTCAATGGAGAAGAAATCGCCCATCGTACACAGGATAAGCTCTGGTGGAATAACGACTATCGCTTTGAGTGGGATGTTGATTTGACCGGAAAGCTCAAACAGGGTAAAAATATTGTTGCCCTACGAGTGGACAGTCGGCATCATTTCGCTGGGATGTTTCGCCGACCTTTTATCTACGCGGCCCGATGAGGGATTCTACATTAAAACAATATAATTAATGGATCGGACAATGAATATACAGCAGGATCTGCAACAACGGCTTGAAAAAAAGTCCATTCTTCTCATGACCCATCTCGTGCTCGGGTATCCCTCCTTAGAGGTCAACCGCGAGGTCATTCGTCAAATGGCGGACAACGGGGTGGATTGCATTGAGCTCCAGATTCCTTTTTCCGAGCCTATGGCTGATGGCCCGGTGATTCTCAAAGCCAATCAGGATTCATTGGCTTCTGGAATTCGGGTTGAAGACAGCTTTGCCTTTGCCAAAGAGATGGTTCAGGAGTTCCCGCAGGTCAATTTTCTTTTCATGACCTATTATAATGTCGTTTATCGTTACGGGTTGAACGCGTTCATCGAGCGAGCATCAGATATCGGGATGAAGGGCTTTATTGTTCCTGATTTACCGCCGGAAGAGGGATGTGAGTATCTCAGGTTGACCAAGGAGAAGGATATGGTCGCCATTATGTTTTTTACTCCGACCTCAACCGATGAGCGGATGGCCGAGGTGGCAGGGCAGGGCAGCGGATTCATCTACTGCGTGGCTCGGAAAGGGGTGACCGGGCAGCAGACAGCTATGGACGATGGTCTTGCTGAGTATCTCCGGCGTTGCCGCCGAGCTACGGATCTTCCGCTGGCGGTTGGCTTCGGGATCAGCAGTCGCGAGGATGTGGCTTTGCTGGAGGGCAAGGCGGATATGGCAGTTATCGGAACCGCGACTATCAAGCTGGTTGATCAGGAAGGGCCGGAGGCTGTGGGGCCGTTTATTCGCTCGTTGGCTGGGGAGTGAGCAGGCTTTTCGGGGCATATGAGGTTTTGACCCATCTGATGCAGGAGGCCGGGCAGAGCAGCCGGTGGAGCGAGATACTTTGTCTGTAGGCAGGTCTTGGAAAGGTTTTCAGGGACGAAATAAATTTACGAGTGAAGAGATGACAGCGACTGATTACGATGTGATGAATAAAAATATTATTTCGTATTATAATAAGTTTACGTTGTCGCATCAGATGTGCTCGGCCGGAACGAATAATATACACTACGGCTACTGGGAGAGTGGGCACGGGGAAGAAGTTCAAAGGAAGGAACACAGGGACGCTCTGGAGCGCATGAATGCCGTCATAGCGGAAATTGCCGGAATAACCGCTGAAGATACAGTCCTTGATGCCGGTTGCGGCATAGGTGGCAGCGCGGTCTGGCTGGCCGGGACATTCGATTGCCGAGTCACCGGAGTTACGCTTTGTGAACAGCATATTCCTCTTGCGGAACGCTTTGCCCGGAAAAACAATGTTGATCATCGTTGCCAATTTTTCTGCAAAGACTTTTCTCATACCGATCTTGCTCCTGCGTCTTTTGATGTGGTCTGGGTGCTGGAAAGTAGCTGTTACGCTGTGGATAAGCGAAAATTCATTGAGGAAGCAGCCCGGTTGCTTAAACCGGGAGGACGCCTGGTTGTTGCGGATGTATTTTTGGAAAAGACGGAGTTATCTGAAGATGAACAGGAGAGGATGGAACGCTCAATGCGTGGTTGGGCGATACCGAATGTGCTCAGTGGGGATCAGTTTGGCAGGTATCTTCATGAGAGCGGGTTTGAGAAGATCAGTCTTGTTGAAAAAACAGAAAATATTCTACCGACCTCATTTCGAATGCATCGGATTGCCAAGGTAGTATACCCGGTTGCACTTTGGACGCATCGTCTTCGCGTTTGTACTGAGCAGGCAAGAAATCATTGGTATTCGGCACTGAATCAATTTCATTTTTTTGCTGATGGTATTGCCTGTTATGGTATTTTTTCAGCTCGTAAGAGTTGAGAAAGGTCCAGTGAAGCGACAGCGGACAATTTTTACCAGGGTCTGATTTCGTTACATTCAATCGGACCTATAAAACTGATAAATTATGATCAATCTTTATAAATAATCCCAATCGCTTCATTGTTTTGTCCATCCACCTTCAGCGTAAAAGGAGCAGTAAGCTGGACATGACAGACCCCTCCTGACGCACTTTCTATTTCTTGAGTAAGGAGCCAATCCCAATCAATTACATCACCATCATCTTGCTCCCTGACCATCAGATACGGAATCCCCAGTGAAGTAATATTTTGAAAGAAATGTGACCCTTGGGAAGCCTCAGCTCGCACCGCACCGTCCTGAAGCTCCACAATCGCGCCCACCCCGGAAATATCCCGCCACTGCACCGGAATTCCGAGCCAGGGATCAGCGGTGCCCCAGCGTCCCGGCCCGATCAGCAGATAAGGGCGTTCCTGCTGATGAAGCATTCTGTTGATTTTGCCAATTGCCTGCGCATACTCTTGCGTTTTTGCTCGGTCAAAGCTGTCTGGTCGGATGAAAATAATATCCTGCATCTTGTCATGCTGTCCGAAGCCAAGGGCATCTTGTGACGAGAGAAAGGCTGCTTTCTTGTCCTCCGCTGTAATGCGCTGCTGCTCCATCTCATTACCGACCACAATGGGACGAATTTGAAGGAAATAAAAAACAGATTGAGCAGGATCATCGGCCAGATCAACAGCAAATTCAATCTCCACCTCGCAGCCCATTCCTGCACGACCCAGGGCCAGAAGCTCTTTGAGCAATGCCGCCAAAGGATAGACATCATATTTGAGGATGGGGGCAAAGGTCAATACCTTGGGGCCGGGAACCCGACTGTCACGAATCCGATGTTCTTCTGGAATATAGGTTGAAGAGAGAAATTGAATCGCCTCTTCACCTCCTGCCTCCTCAAGTTGACGAAGCGTCATGCTGCCGAGCGGCTCAGCGTCGGTACTGCAACTGAGGCAGTAGAAATGACGCTGGGCATTATTGAGCATGTCCTCTACCGTGGAAAACTGGGGTAGATGTCGAGGGTAAACCGGGCAAAAACGAAGGCTTTGCTCGCCTTCAACCACGGTTTTACCGAAGCCTGTTGCCAAATGGACAATCCCGTCCTCAGCCTGCATAGGATCAACAGGGTAATAATTATAGGATTGGGCCACCCCGGATATGGCCGGATAGAAAAAATCACCATATTGTCTGCCCACGGTTTGTTGAATAATAACAGCCATTGCATCGGTCCGAGTTTGTCCGATGGAGCGGGAATAGGTTCTCGGGCCTTCAAACCAGGTGGAGGCATAGACCCGTTTCACGGCCTGGACAAGCTGGTTCAAGCGTTCATTGAAATCAGGTGCCTGATTTTTCAGCATGCAGGTGTGGTAAATTCCGGCATAGGGGCGGTAACGGGCATCCTCAAGTAAACTGGAAGAGCGGACAGAAAGGGGGTAATGAATGTTTTTTAGATAGGCCTTTAAGTCGTTTAAGAGCCAAACAGGCATGACCCCACTAATAAACTGCTGCTCAACCTCATGGTCTGAAAGCTGTTCATCTGGTTGGAGCTTGTTCAGACTGATAAAATCTTTAAAGCCCGAGGAAGCAATCACGCAGGTTTGGGGGATTTTGATCCTGTTCTCGCTGAAAAGTGGGTGCCGATACCGGATTTGGTGCAACTCTGAAGCCATAAAGGCTATCCCCCTGGCCTTTCCTCCCACAGAGCCCTGGCCGATACGGGTGAATTCAGTGACCTCGGGGTCATAATCTCGGGTTGAAAAGCGGGTCATGACCCCCTGCTGTCTGGATTCCCGCAGGGTATGTATCTTTGCCACAAGATTTTCACGCAAGGCTGTGCAGTCATTCATGTCGCCGACCTGATTTTTATGAAGGCGGGCAGCAAGAGAGACCTCAGCCCGGGCCATGACCCAGTTGGAGAAATGATTATAGCGGGCATGATAGCGCAGGGATTCCTCGGGTACTGTTCCCAGCTGTTGCTCAAATTCATATAGGGTGGAGGCCCTACCGACCTCCATTCCTTCAGGGGTGCGAAAGATAAAGTCCCCGAAACCGAGATGATGAATGAAAAAGTTATGCAGTTTTTCAGCCATGCAACGATTTGTTTTTTGGATAAAAACAGCCGGAATCTGGTGCGCTAATTCTCTGTTGCTCGCCTCGGAACTGAGCATGAGCAGGGGAAGGTCAGATACCTGTGAACGGATCTCACTGAGCAGTTCGTAGCCAGCTGATGCTGATTCTTCACCGTTTTTCGGAAAACGGACATCCGACATAATAGAGAAGATATAGGGGCGGTAGCGCCTGAAAAGAAAGAGGGCCTCTTCATAGCTTGCAGCGGTCAGGATTTTGGGTCGAGCTCGCATCTTGAGAAGGCGATGCTGTTCATTGATCCCCTCCTCCAGCACGGCCAATGTTTGTTGGACCAGTTCTTCATAAAGCATAGGGAGAAGGATAGAGCGATGGAGCGGGGAATCTTCCACCAGCAGGATAACCCGAACCATGGCTTTTTCGGTGTCATGATCCACATTGCGTTGATCCTCGGCGTTCTTGACCAAGGCGAGCATGATAGAGGAATCGCAGCACCAGGTATAGCTGTTATCAAAGCAGGATTTCTGAAAAAAATCTGTCTGATTGATGGCATCCCGGACCGAATGTGTGAGCAGGATGATTGGGATATCAGAATGTTTTTCTTTGATTTTTTCCCCAAACTCGCAGCCTGCCATGCCGTTGAGATGGGCCATAGTAACCACAAGGTCGAAATTCTTTTTCTCTAACATTTCCAATGCCTGTTCTGTATCGGCAGTGCGCGTGATACGGGGAGGGCGAGAAAGATTCAAACCACGATACTCGTTTATAATCCGAGAGGCCATAGAGCCATCTTCTTCCAGGATGTAGGCGTCGTAGGGGTTAGATACCAGCAGGATTTCCTGGACCCGGAAGCTCATCAGTTCATGGAAAATTTTAAAATGAGGATCATGCTCTTCGTTTTTCATCGTTCCGCCTGTTTATGAAATGGAGGTACGTCGGGAGATCTGTTATTCAGGGACTGGATGGTTCGGGCTGCCTTAGGGGAAATTTTTTCGTATTTTCCCTAAAATATCTTGCTTGAACCATAGCAGAAAAAGTCCGTGAAGAAAACCTTTCCCTTTTTTCAATCTGCCGGGTAAATGCGGAGCGAAAGCTTGCTTTTTTACATGTAACGTGTTAATTGTTTTGTAAAACATTTATATCTCTTAGATAAAGGTACTATGCGTAACGATCCTCAGCATATTCTCCTGCTGGAGCCGTATTATGGAGGCTCCCATAAGGCCTTTCTGCTCGGATTGCAGCAGCAGCTTGATTGCCGCTGCACGCTTGTCTCTCTTCCTGCGCGAAAATGGAAGATGCGGATGCAGCTGGCTGCACCGTGGTTTGCCGAGCGGATTATTGAGATGATTGCTCAGGATAATAATCAAGGGAAGGAGTTTGATGGTATTCTGGTCTCCACCTTTCTCGATGTGGCTGTGTTGCGGAGTCTTTTGGCTACTCAGGGAGTCTATCTCCCGCTGGCGATATATTTTCATGAAAACCAGTTCAGTTATCCCGGCCAGGTGCATGATCCCGGCATGTTTCAGTTCGCTTCTATTAATTTCACCTCAGCCTTGTGCGCAGATAGTCTTGCCTTTAACAGCCGCTACAACCTGGAGACTTTTCTGAACGGGATTCGTTTCTATTTGAAAAAATCAACGGATATGGAGTTGTGCCATCTTGAAGAGCAGATTCGGGCAAAGTCCGTTATACTGTATCCAGGTATTGATTTTCGAGAGATTGATGCCCTGTCGGAAGAAACTCCTGCAGGGGAAGGCAAAAACAACGAACCCGTCATTGTCTGGAATCATCGTTGGGAGCATGATAAAGATCCAGAAACCTTTTTTCTTACGCTGTTTGAGTTGGCTCCCGAGTATCCCTTTCAGGTTATTGTTCTTGGTCAGCATTTTTGCCACCAACCAGAGATCTTTGCTCAAGCCAAATCTGTTCTCGGTAACAGGCTGATCCACTTTGGTTATGTGGAAAGTCGGGAGGAATATGCTCGTCTGCTCAGGCAGGGTGACTTGATTGTGTCAACGGCTCGTCATGAATTTTTCGGAATATCAGTGTTGGAGGGGGTCCGGGCCGGGTGTCGTCCTGTGGTGCCAGATCGCCTCTCGTATAGAGAGCTTTTTCCAAAAGAATACAGGTATTCGGAAGGCGAACTGGGAGAGCATCTTCGTAAGTTATTTGCCTCGCCTTGCCCTGTAATCGGTCGAGAGGCAAGGAAGTTAACAGAGCCGTATAGCTGGCCGATACTCGGAAAAAGGTATCAGGAGTGGCTGCAATTTAAGAACATGACGATTTCTTGAAAATTCTTGAATAAAAGGTGTGAAAAAAAATATGGCTGATAATATAATCTTGATCGGTTTCATGGGCGTTGGCAAAGGAAGAACTGCACGGGCACTTGCCGACCAAACAGGGCGTTTTGCTGTGGACACCGATGACTTGATAGAAAGCATGGTCAATATGAAAATAAGGAATATCTTTGCAGATCAGGGGGAAGCGGAATTTCGTCGACTGGAGCAAAAGGCGGCAGACTGGCTGGAATATCATGTTAACGGTACAGTCGTGTCCACTGGTGGTGGTTTTTTTAATGTCAGGAACCTAAACCGACTGGGAAAGGTCGTTTATCTACATGCAACAGTAGAAGATATCTATCTTTCCATCTGTAATCATCCGAATGCAAAAAAGAAGATAAAAAAGCGGCCCTTGCTTACTAACCTGAATCAGGCTGAAAAATTATTCAAGGAACGCCTGCCGCAGTACCGTAAGTTGGCTGATATAGAAATTGCGGTCACCGGAAAAACAAGTTTGGAACGAGCCGAAGAGATAGACGGTTATTTACGCGAGTAACGGCTTTATTCGCTGATTTCGACAGGGCCTTAACCTTCTCCGTACTCATCAAAAAACAATTCTCGGTGCAACCGGGTATTCAATGCAATCCGGAAAAAGAGTGATTCAGGACTTACAGTTCGCCTTTAAGATATTTGATGTTCTGCCCCTGTATGGGATACTGTTTGATCGTGCTGGCAAGGTCATTGCAGCGAACAAGACATTTCTTCAGACTATCGGGCTGCGGAGAAAAGAGATAATAGGCATGTCAGCAGAGGAGCTGGAACCCTATTATGTTGATCTCAAAAAACATCTTGATGCACTGAAAACGCATGACGTTCGCACGGTTAGAGGCTACTTGGTCAGAGAGGATGGAACACGCTTTTCTGTTGAGCATACTCTTGTTCATGTCGCTGAAACTGAGCGTGAAATCATTGCCAGTATAAGTCACAAGGTCGAAGGGCGAACCCTCGGTGAGGAACGACGTGAGGCCGAAAAAAAAATTGAGGCAGCTAACCAGCGAAAACGTCAATTTATCGCTAATATTAATCATGAAATCCGCACCCCGATGAACGCCATTGTTGGCTATGCTGAGATGCTTGCTGAATCGGATATCGGTAACCAACAACGTCGTTATGTGGAGACTATTAAGAAGAATAGTTCTTATCTCGTTGCCATTATTAACGATATTATGGAACTCTCCAAATTGGAAACCGGGAAAGTTCGGCTTTTGAAATCCACCGTCAACCTGCATGTTATCACAGAGCAGGTCTTCGATTTTTTCACTGATCAGGCCAAGGGGAAGAATTTGGAATTGATCTGTCAGGTTGATCCGACTCTCCCAAAATACTATGTTATTGATGCCGATCATTGCCGCCAGATTTTGACCAACCTTATTAGTAATGCAGTTAAATATACAGACACCGGGAAGATCACCCTGTCTGTCAGCGGTGAAAAGAAAAAGGCAACATGGTATTCATTAATCTTCCGGGTGCTTGACACAGGGAGAGGGATGACAATTCAGGAACAGGATAATATCCTTGACCTAATTGCTCAGCAGAAAGAAGGTGTCACCATTCATGACGGAAAATGCCTAGGCCTCACCCTCAGTGCTCGTCTTGCCCGTATCATGGGGGGGGATATCACCTTGGAAAGCGCCAAAGGCAAGGGCAGTGCCTTCAGTTTCACCCTGTTGGCGTCGGTTGCCGATGAAACAGCCATTCAGGAGGTTGGACCAGAACAACGTCAAAGACATAAGGAAAAAAGGAAAAAAAATCCTGTTATCCTTGTAGTCGACGATATGCCGGAAATGTCCCATCTCGTTAAAATATATTTCACCGGCACTGCAATCAGGGTTCTTGAGGCGAGCAATCGTGAACAATGCCTGGAACATGCATTCAATAATAGTCCAGATCTGATCCTTATGGACCTTAATTTGGCGGGTACCGATGGTCGAGATATAACTCGACAGCTTCGAAATGACCCGAGAACAAAGCTGATACCCGTTATTGCCATGACTGGCATGATGCTGGAAAAAAAGACCTATAAGCCGCTTTTTGATGATTTTCTCGGCAAGCCCTTTCACCTCCACGAATTACGTCGCATAGTGGATAAGTATATTCAGATGACGCCGGATACAGCCTGTGCAGCTAATGGAGAACAGAAAGAACAAAAGGGGGCAGGGCCTGATTTTAATCAGATAATACCATTTTGGTCCGAAGAACTTGATGAACTGTATAGAGAGGCTGAAATGAGCGGTAGCCTGGATATTGCTTCGGATTTGGGGCGAGAAATGCAGGAGCAGGGACTTCTGGTCCAATCGTCGGCCTTGTTGGAAATGGGCACAAAAATACAACAGTTTGCTCTTGATCTTGATATTCAGGGGGTAGATCATCTCTTGGCCGTCTTGGAGACTATCGCAGGGAAAAACAGATGAGGCGTCAACTCAACAAACCTCTGGTTTTTGTTGTTGATGATGTTCCAGAGAATATCCAGATAGCTCTCTCCCACTTAAAAGGTCTTGATCTTGAATTTGCTTATGCCACTTCCGGTGAACAGGCTTTAGCCAGAATCAGAAAGAGGATTCCTGATCTTATCCTGATGGATGTTATGATGCCGGGCATGAACGGTTTCGCTACTATGCAGGAATTGCGTAAATCACCGGATACCCACTCGACTCCTGTTATTTTTCTGACCGCAAGATCAGAACCCGAAGATGTGGCTATGGGGTTTGAGCTCGGAGGCGTTGATTATATCACCAAGCCTTTTCACGGGATTGAATTGCGTTCTAGAGTGCGCAACCACCTTGAACTGCATAGCTATAGGGTCAGTTTAGAGCAGAAAGTGCTCGCTCGAACCAGAGAAACAACCCTTCTTAAAGATATCACCATATTGGCCATGGGGGAATTGGCTGAACATCGGGATGCCAATACAGGCGGTCATATCAACCGTACCCGTTTTTTTGTTAAAGCGTTAGCTGAAGCCCTGTTTGAGAAGGGAAAATTTCCCGATATTCTTACTCAGGAATATATTGTTCTCCTCTATAAAACAGCACCGCTTCATGACATAGGTAAAGTAGCCATCCGTGATTCAATCCTGCTTAAGGAAGGTCGTCTGACAGCAGAAGAATTTACGGAAATGAAGAAGCATACCATCTACGGAGAAGAAGTTATTGATAAACTGGCAAAAATGGCTGGTGAGCCTATGACTTTTCTGGAATGCGCTAGAGATATGGTGGGTAGCCACCATGAAAAATATGATGGTACCGGTTATCCTAGGGGGCTGGTGGGTGATGAAATCCCTTTGGCTGGCCGGATTATGGCAGTGGCAGACGTCTATGATGCCTTAAGGACGCGGCGATCCTATAAAAAAGCCTTTAGCCATGAAGAGACCATGTATATTATGGACACAGAAGATGGGCGTGGCAGGCATTTTGATCCAGATGTCTACGATGCACTTCTTTGTATGAAATATGAATTTGCCCGCATTGCCGAAGAAAACAATAAAGGGATAAAATAAACATCAGGGCGGATCAGAAAAAGGGATAGGAGCAGGTAATCCCCTGATAATTTTTAAATTCCAGTTTATCCTCTTGATGCGAGAGAATATAATCCGGTGTCAGCGGTATCTTGCCCTTGCCCTCAGGAGCATCAAGGATATAGGTCGGCACAGCCATTCCAGAAACAGTGCCTATAAGTCCGCGCATAAGAGCGAGCCCTGTCTTGATATCGGTACGAAAATGAGCAGTGCCTTCTGTCAAATCCGCCTGCATAAGATAATAAGGCCGGACCCTGATCTCTAACAATCTATACAATAATTCCCGGATCACGGGCAAAGAATCATTGACCCCTTTTAGGAGCACTGTCTGACAGCCCAGAGGAATGCCAGCGTCTGCTAATAAGGTGCAGGCTTGTTCTGCTTGTTGGGTAATCTCTGCCGGATGATTGAAATGGGTATTGATGTAGAGGGGGTGATATTTTCTCAGCATCTTCACTAGTTTCGGTGTAATCCGCATAGGCAGGGTACATGGCGTTCTTGTGCCGATGCGAATCACCTTGATATGTCTAATTTTTCGGAGCCGCTGCAGAATTTTTTCAATATGCTCGTCAGGAAGTAAGAGGGGGTCCCCTCCTGAGATCAGGACTTCCCGAATTTGAGGAGTATTACGTAGATATTTCAGGCCAGCATCAATTGTTTCTTGGTTGATCTGCATAGCTGCCTTACCTACCTTACGCTTGCGGGTACAAAAACGACAGTACATGGCGCATTGACTGCTCACAAGAAAGAGGGCACGATCAGGATACTTATGCACTAGGTTGGGAGCAGGACTCAAAAAATCTTCAGCCAGCGGATCAGTCATTCCCTGAGGATCGTTCAATTCCTGGATGTCCGGTACTGCTTGACGAAAGAGCGGTTCTCCGACTCGTTTAATCAATTCAAGATAATACGGGGGAATTCTAAATGGGTAACGTGAAGTTACCGCTGATGCCTCAGCCTGGTCACAGCCAAGAATCTGGAAGAGTTCTTTAGGGCTGACTAAAGCGTTTTTCAGTTGATTCTGCCAGTCTGTCATGGGGACCATTGTTTTAAGGATGACGCTTTTAGTCCTATTTTCGTTGCTTGCTACCCGTTTTTTGAGGTACGGATGTTTTTCCTCCTGCTTCTCCTGCTCTACTCTTTGCCCGTGCTACTCTACTTATAGTAAGTAGATACTTCAAGTTAAATACCTCAATCTTCTAATGAGAAAAATCGTATAGAAGAGTGGAGAGCCATTACCTCACGAGGGTGATTCTGCATTGCATAGGAAAAGAATACAGCATATACTCCTATAAATATATTGACCTGTAGCAGCCTCAAATGAGGCTGCTACCAAGAAACGGGCTTGAAAGTTTAACGATAGGCAATAAATGTCTTTATGGAAAAATGACTGAGAAATACAACGAGAGCAGTACAGATATTTTTTTCCCGGTTAAGGAGTACCACGAGGAAGGCCGGGCTGTTCATCTGAATGCATTAATTGATACGAGCTGCAAAAAATATAAAGATTTGCCAGCAGTGGGCACTGCCTTGGAAAGCTCAATAAGCTATCAGGAACTGCATGATCGCATCTTGCTTCTTGCTGCGATGTTGCGACAGGTCGGGGTTGGGAACGGTGATCGAGTCGCTGTTCTGGCTGAAAATTCTCCGGCCTGGGGAATAGCCTATTTCTCCATTGTCCGTCTAGGGGCAGCCTGTGTGCCTATGCTGCCGGATTTGCCGGAAGAGGATATCTCCCATATCCTTAACGAGATGGCATGTGATACCGTTTTTACTACGCGTTCGCAAATGAGTAAAATCAAAACCAAGCAGCTAAAAATTCGTCGTATAATCACCCTTGACGATCACCAAGACAGCGCGTCCCCTGTTGAGATAACAACTTTTACAGATTTTTTACATCAAGCGCGAAATATATATGCAAAAGAGCTACGGGCAGGAGAACTGCAATTCCCTGAGCCGGTGCCGGACCAACCGGTATCCATCATGTATACATCAGGCACTTCAGGATTTTCTAAGGCCGTTATACTCAGCCACAAAAATTTTTGTACCAATGCCTATGCTGCACATGAAGCGCTAAATCTTTTACCGGGTGCAGTGTTTCTTTCTCTTCTTCCCATTTCTCACGCTTACGAATTTACCACCGGCTTTCTTATGCCCCTGATTAAGGGAGCATCTGTCCTCTATGTTAGCAAGCCTCCTACGCCATCTGTGTTGAAAAAAGTTTGCGTGCAGGAGCGGCCTCATGTCCTGCTGGTTGTTCCTCTGATTATAGAAAAAATTTATAAAAAACAGGTTATACCTGCAATTGAAGGAAGCAAAATTCTCTCTCTATTATGCAGCGTTTCTCTTGGAAGAAAAATAATTTCTCGCCGGATCGGGTCAAAATTGCAAGTTTTTTTTGGTGGACGCTTAAAAGTGCTGGCAATAGGTGGAGCTGCGCTGAATCCTGATGTTGAACTGTTTCTCCGGGAAGCCAGCTTTCCTTTTCTTGTGGGATATGGGCTCAGTGAAGCTGCACCTCTGATTTCTGGAGGGCCGGACGGGGACCGCAGTATCCTGCCCGGTTCTGCTGGAAAACCCATGCTCGGAGTAGAAGTGCGGATTACCGACCCGAACCCTGCAACTGGAGTAGGTGAAATTCTTGCCCGTGGACCGAATATCATGCAGGGGTATTGGAATAATACAGAGGCAACGCAGGAAACGCTTACCGATGACGGCTGGTTGCGTACCGGTGATCTCGGCTGTATGGATGCCCAGGGAAATCTCTGTATTCGCGGACGTTCAAAATCTGTTATTGTTTTATCCAACGGCGAGAATGTGTATCCCGAGGCTGTTGAACACCGGCTAAATAGCGATGTTCTTGTACTTGATGCGTTAGTGGTTGAGAATGGTTCTGTATTGGAAGCTTGGCTTCATTTGGATAAGGATCTTCTGGGCGAAAGGACGCAAGCGCATATTGCGAAGGAGCTTGAGCGGATCAGAAAAAGCGTTAATATCCGTCTCGCTACCACCTCAAGACTGAGTGCCGTTTTTGAACAGAAAGAACCCTTTGTGAAAACACCCACCCATAAAATCAAAAGGTATCTCTATACCGCAGAAAGTTTGCGAAGAGGAGCCGAGCAGTAGGGGTGAAATCAATAAGGAGTAAAATTAAGGTGAAAAAATATGATTGAATTTGCTCGTTTCCTGGCGCCCTTTTTCGCGCCTCTGCCTGTAGGGATGTTTTGTATTTTTCTGGCGCTGTTTTTTGTGCTTTTTCGTCTGCATAAAATGGCGGTTTTTTCTTTGCTGGTTACCCTTTGTCTTTTTATTGTCTTTGGATATGGCCTGCCAGCACGTCAGCATTTAGAAAAAATGGAGAGAAAATATCCTCCTCTGGATATCGAAAAAATTTCAGCGCAAGAGCAAAGCCAGATTCGCTTTGTTGTTGTGCTCGGAAGTACAAATATCACTGATTCTGCTCTTCCAGAAAGTAATCAACTTGATACCGCCTCTTTATATCGTTTGGTGGAAGGGGTCCGCATTCACCGGCAACTTCCGCAAACTTTTTTGATTTTCAGCGGGGGGGCAAATCAAGATCCTCGCGCCAATGCCGCAGTAGCAGGCAGAATAGCTGAATCACTGGGAGTGGTCCGTGGGCGTTTGGTCACGGAAGAGCGGCCCCGCGACACTGCGGAAGAGGTAAAAATGCTGCAACCCATGCTTAAAGATATTCCTTTTATTTTGGTGACTTCTGCGGCGCATATGGAACGGGCCATGAAGTTATTTCGGGAGGTGGGTACGCGTCCTGTTCCAGCGCCGACTGATTTTATCATAAAAAATAACAACCAGCTGACCTCATCGTCCTTTGTGCCCACCAATGAAAACTTTGCACTTACACAGCGCATGATCTATGAATGGGCAGCTCAGGTTTGGAATTTTGTTAATCGACTGATTCAGTGAATCCTGTCGATTTTTTTGCTCCCCGCCGCTATCCAGGAAAAGAAGAGTATATCAGAGAGAGGTACGATAACGTACTATACACAGGTCGCGCTCTGTGATATTGTATTTGTTATATTGAATTGTTGTAGAAAAAAGGCTACCCTTGACTTTTCAAAATCTTGTTATGTCGAGCTAATCCTTGAGAGTTCCGCAGGATGACAAAAATTTCATCCTGGAATGGTTAGATAAACCAGGAAAAATTAAATTGAGTGTTCAATGAAGGTTAAAGGTTTTACAGCCGCCGCTGTTCCAGCAGGCATTCGTTATCAGGATCGACTTGATCTCGGCCTGATCTACTCAGAGGTTCCGGCCGTGACGGTCGGCATGTTTACAACAAATACTGTTCAGGCAGCCCCTGTGGTGCTGGGTAAAAAACGCCTACTGAACGGCAAGGCACAGGCTGTGCTCGTGAACAGCGGGAACGCCAATGCCTGCACAGGTGAACAGGGTATGGAGGCGGCATTGCGCACAGGTTCTGTTGTCGCTGATGCCTTGGAGATCGATGAAGAATTAGTACAGGTTGCCTCCACAGGCGTCATTGGCGAGCAATTGAATATAGAGCCTTTTGTCCAGGCTGTGCCGGGCCTTGTCGTTTCTTTGAAGTCCGACGGTTTCGATGATCTGGCCCAGGCAATTATGACCACGGATACTGTGCCGAAGAGCTCTTCCGCCACAGTGGAAATAAATGGAGTTGCCGTAAATTTGCTGGGGGTTGCCAAAGGCTCTGGTATGATTATGCCGGATATGGCCACCATGCTCTGCTTTGTTGTGACGGATGCTCGAATTTCTTTTTCCGCACTCAATGAAATCGTCAAAACCGGGGTGGAGCAATCATTCAACCTGATTACGGTGGACGGGGATACCTCGACCAATGACACCGTCTTGGTCATGGCGAACGGTGCTGCGGAAAATCCTTGGATCGATGAAGAAAATCAGGAAAGCGTAACTGTTTTTACAGAAGCATTGCACAAGATATTCAAAGATCTTGCTTTGCAAATCGTTTCAGACGGCGAAGGAACAACCAAAGTGGTAACTATTCGGGTGATCGGCGCAAGGAGTAAGGAGTTGGCCATGGTCGGTGCCCAAACCATTGCCAACTCCGCCTTGGTTAAGACAGCATTTTTCGGTGAAGATGCAAACTGGGGTCGAATTATTGCTGCGCTCGGTCGGTCAGGATGTCAATTTCAGCCGGATCGAGTTTCCATAGCTTTTAATGATGCGGTGATGGTTAAAAATGGCCTGGGGTGCGGAAAGGAGGCGGAAAAAAAAGCTTCTGAAGTATTGCGGCAAAAAGAATTTACCGTTACTGTCGATCTTCAAGACGGGACTGAAAGTGCGGAAGTTTTTACCACAGATTTAACATGTGATTATGTAAATATTAATGCTGATTATCGATCCTGAATCGAACAATGTACGTAAACCGCTGAACTGCTGAGTCTCGTGGGATTTCGGCGAAGAACAGGGGAAAAGGATGACGGATTATGCCGGGGGCGATTATCCTCCTGAGATTCAAAAAATTTTTCAAGAGATTGAGCAGGCCCTTGCCGGTGTGATCGGGCCTGCCGCTGGCATGATCCTTCACGATTATATTGAACAATGGCAACAGAACGGTCCTGTTGTTGCCGCCCGTATAATTGAGCTGACCACTGCCTTGGTGGAGGAAATCGGCGATCCTGAAACAGCTCAGGAGTTTATCAGTAGAGTTGAAAAAAAATGTTGAATTATTTTAACCTCCTCCTTTTCTGAACCACGTGAGACGCTACGTTAAGTAACATAGGGAGTTTTGATGCGAAGGACTAAAATACTGATTACTGCCTTAGTTATTCAATGCGCAACAGCTCTGACCTGTTATGCAGGTTGTCTTTCTGGAGACTGCAAGAACGGTGTAGGAAAATTACAAAGCGCCCATGGTCGGCTGTATGAGGGTGAATTTAAAAATGGTTTTCTCTGGGGACGCGGACGACTGGTTACTCTGGACGGAATGGAATATAATGGCGAGTTTGTCAGAGGTAAGTTCCACGGTTTTGGTATATTAAAGACTTTGGATGGCCGCTCCTATAAGGGTACCTTTAAAAACGGTGTTATTGACGGAGAAGGAATCCTAAAAGAAGTTGACGGGCGACGCTACCAGGGAGAATTTGAGCTCGGTAAATTTCATGGCAAAGGCGTCTTGATGTATCCAGATGGACGAGAGTACGTCGGTGATTTTAGGAGCAATTTTCTGCATGGAAAGGGCGAGATGATCATGACCGACGGCAGCAGTTTTGAAGGAGAATTCCGTGATGGTCATCCAGAAGGTAAGGGCGTACGCAGTTATGCTGACGGCACTGTCTATGTCGGCAGCTATGTTGATAAAGTACGTCAAGGTTACGGAATTCTGCAAATGACTGACGGTACCCGCTATGAAGGCTATTTCGAAAATGACCTCTATAACGGACGCGGGACCTTAAAGGAAAAAAATGGTCGGACCTATGTCGGGACCTTTCTTGACGGAGCAATTACCGGCCAAGGAACGGTGACTTGGTCTGATGTCGGCCAGCAGTATCAAGGGGATCTGCTAAACGGGTTACCGCACGGTGAAGGAACCATGACCTACGGAGACGGTTCCCGCTATGTGGGCCAATGGGAAAAGGGAATCAGAGTTGGTATAGGAAAACTGAAGTATGCTGATGGACGGGTTTACGAAGGGCTTTTTTCTCAAAATGAACCGGCTGGTCGGATTTTTAAACCGAAACGAGCAAAAAAAGCCGTAGTAACTACTGCCATTCCTGAAGAGAAGAAGCAAGAGGACAATGTCAATCCCCCCCCCGTAGCAGCAGTTACCCGCACCAATACAGCAAAAAAGGCGCAGAAAGAAAAAGCTGTCATTATCGCTCAGCCGAAAAAAGTGCGCACTGAAGAAGTACAGACCCCTGTTCTGAATAATCAAACAGAAGAGGTGGATAGCTTTATTGAAGAGGAGCTGGTAACGGATACGGCGGAACCTCCTGTCGAGTACCTTGAAGAACATATTGAACAGTTTGACAAGGTGGCTAAAAAGGTGCCAGATGTTCAAAATACTGAAGAAAAGGTAAGGCGAAGGGAGACAGAGATACATATTCAGGAGCCTGTAGCATCTGTAAAAAAAGCTGTTGAGTCTGCGCCTATGCCACAGATAAGCCCGACTGAAGATGAGCCTCCAGTTGAAGAGGTTGAGATCAGCATTGAAGAGACGCCTTCCCATCCTGCTGAGGTCAGGGGGGGAAATGAAGATAAAGAACCGGAGGAAGAGGGTCACCTTGTTTTAATCAATGAAATTCCTTATTTTTTTCATGGGGAAAAAGAAACAAGCACGTTTAGCGGGGTACGGGAGATTGATTTACCTGATTCTTCCCATTATCAGGGAGAGTTCAAAGATGGAAAAATGGAAGGTCGGGGCACCATGTTGCTGGCAGATGGAGAACGCTATGAAGGCGAGTTCTCCGCAGGGAAATTTCACGGACAGGGAACTTATGTCTTTGCAGACGGTCGCCAGTACAGCGGCACTTTTAAAAAGGGAGAACGTGAAGGAAAGGGTATTTTCACCTACCTTGACGGCTCATCCTACGAAGGAGATTTTGTAAAAGGAGTCTTTGAGGGTAGGGGGACCTATATTTTTCCGGACGGCAGCTATTATAAAGGAGAATTTTCCGACGGCTTCTTTTCTGGAAAAGGGGACTTGGTCTATAAAAACGGCAAAAAATACAAAGGGGCATTTAAAAACGATCTGCCTCACGGGCATGGCCGGTTGATTTCGGCCGACGGTACTGTGTACGAAGGCATGTTTAAATCCGGTCGTAGGAATGGTGCCGGAATGATCAAATATGCCGATGGTCGTGTTATAAAAGGATCCTTTAAAAATGATGAATTGGTTGAACAGGAATAACTTTGTTTACTGTAACTGAGGAGCAGGAAAAGAAAATCCTGGAGACCCGCCGGGCATTGCATCGCCACCCGGAGCTTTCCTACCAAGAAAAAAAGACATCCGCCCTGATCGAAAAAGAGCTGGAAAGATTGGGGATACCTTATACAGGAGGATTAGCCGGGGGTACCGGCATACGGGCTGAACTGGGAAAAGGTACCGGCCCTTGCGTGGCCCTGCGGGCTGATATGGACGCCCTGCCTGTTTCCGAAGAAACCGGCCTTGCTTTTGCATCGTTGCAGCCCGGAGTGATGCATGCCTGCGGTCATGATGGACATACGGCCATGCTCCTCGGAGCAGCCGAATTACTGGCCCGGAGTACTCTCCTTGATGAGATCGACGGCAGGGTGGTACTCCTTTTTCAACCGGCTGAAGAGGCGGGAAACGGGGCTGCGGCTATGATTGCTGACAACTGCCTGCAGGATGTGGATATGATCTTCTGCGGTCACATTGATACCCATCATCCGGTCGGGCACTTCTGCGTTGATCAGGGACTGATCTGTTCCTATGCCGATCCCTTTGTTATTGAAATTTGCGGTCGGGGCGGACATGCAGCCAGACCCCATGAAGCCGTTGACGCTGTTGTGGTCGGTGCAAGTTTGGTGTTGAATATCCAGACGATGGTTTCTCGAATGATCAATCTCGCTCATCCAGGTGTAATTACAGTCGGTCGAATTGCAGCGGGAGCAGTGCATAACGTTATTGCCGATAAGGCCGTGCTTGAAGGGACAATTCGTAGCACCCATCCAGACACAAGAACTCAGATCATCAGGAGAATGCAGAGTGTGGTGCGCGGTCTTGAGGAAATGTGCAAGGCCGAGATCAGTTTCACTCTCAACCAGGGCTTACCCGCTGTGGTGAATGACCCGGTTTCCTATGCTCTTGCCCGGCAGGCAGCTCAGGAGGTTGTGGGTATTGAGCAGATTGTTTCTCAGGGTTCCCCCAGTCTCGGGGGAGAAGATTTCTCTTTTTATCAGCAGGAAATTCCCGGAACCATGATTCGATTCGGAGCTGCAAAAGACCGAAATACCGCTCCTTCCCATTCTGGTGCTTTTGATTTTGACGAAAAAGTTTTAGGCTGCGGAAGCCGATGGTTGGCCACTGTTGCCGTCCATGGTACGCGATATCTGCAAAAATCGTAAATCGGGAAGAGTGATTGATGCAAGAGAACGCCTTCACACCTATTTTTAATGGCGATCGAGCTTGTACTCTCGGTGTTGAACTGGAATTTCAGCTTGTTGATTGCCGCAGCATGGATCTCGTACCACGGGTAAACAGCATTTTGGAAGATCTCGTTCCAGAGGGGAGCGACAGGATTGCTCCTGAGTTTCTTCAGTCTATTATAGAGTTGCAAACCGGCGTCTGCGATACTGTTAATGATGTGGCTGCTGATCTCAGCCAGCTCATTAATTTAGTTGAAGATGTCGCTATTCGTACAGGATGCCATCTTTATTCGACAAGCCTTCATCCCTTTGCAGACCCTTCCGCTCAGGTATTGAGTAAGGGGAAGCGGTATCAGCGGATCATGGATGAATTGCAACAGGTTGGGCGTCAGTTCATTACGCAAGGGATGCATGTCCATGTTGGTATGCCTGATGGCGATACCGCAATCAAGGTCTGCGACATTATTCAGCCCTATCTGCCCATTCTCCTGGCCCTGAGCAGTTCCTCACCTTTTTTTCGCGGTCAGGATACTGGATTTCAGTCCTATCGGACCAAGCTGTTTGAACTCCTTCCCCTGGCAGGTATTTTTGGTTATCTGGGAAATTGGCAGGGCTTTGCAGAAGAGGTGAATAATTTGCAGTCGCATCAGGCTATTGAACGGCTCAAGGACCTTTGGTGGGATGTTCGACCAAGTCCAAGCTTTGGCACTGTGGAAATTCGTATCTGCGATCTGCCGTGTCGGTTTTATTCCATCCTGGGTTTGACCGCTGCTATCCAGGCCTTGGCTGCTTACCTTGCTGAAGCCAACTTTCCTTCTCGACCTGTCAGCTTACAGCTGCTGAAATATAATAAATGGCAGGCAGCCAGGCACGGACTTAACGGTCGTTTTGTCGATGTCTACGGGTTGTTGGGCAGCTCCGGTCTTACTTTGCGGCAGGCGGCGAATAAGCTGTTTTACCTTATTCGTCCTGTGACTGACCGGTTTCATACCACAGGCTATATTCGTGAGCTCTATAAAATTTTAGAGCAGGGCACAGGAGCAGATCGACAACGCCGGTTGGCTGGAGGCGAAAAGAAAAAATTCAAAGAGATGATCACTAGCCTGAGAAATGATTATTGGCTGAGAGAGCAGTAATGAATATGAAGATGAAGAAGAACAAAGCGGTTGTTGCTGCCGGGCATAATGCCGTGGCCAAAGCAGCAGCTCTCATCCTGGAGGCTGGCGGCAATGCTTTTGACGCAGTGGTTGCAGCAGGTTTTGCTGGTGCTGTTGCCGAGCCGATGCTGACCAGTCTGGGCGGTGGCGGATTTGCCTTGGCCCGTACAGCGGATCATCAGGAAATATTTTTTGACTTCTTTGTGGATACCCCGGGCCTCGGCCTGGAAACCTCCACGCTGGAGCCGCATTTTTATCCTATTGATGTAGATTTTGGAGGATCAACCCAGGAGTTTAACATCGGGCTCGGTTCTGTTGCGGTTCCTGGCACCTTGAAGGGATTACTGCATATTCACAAACGCTTAGGCCGTATGCCCTTGCAAGAGGTGATGGAGCCAGCGATCAAGTTAGCACAAGGTCATGAGCTGAACCAGGTGCAGGCCTATTTTATCAATATTCTTCGCCCGATTCTGGAAATAAGCGAGACCGGGGCCGAACTATATGAGCCCGGCGGACGCCTTATTCAGGTCTCTGAAACTTTAGCTAATCCCGAACTTGCCGACTTTCTCCGTCATTTGCCGGAGGAAAAGGACATTAATTTTTATGCCGGTGATATCGCAGCTCGTATTGACCAGGACATGCGTAACGGCGGTGGCCTTCTCACGGCCCAGGATCTTGCAGCCTATAAGGTCATTGAGCGTGAGCCGCTACGGGTACAGTATCATGATCATACCCTGTTGACAGCGCCGGATTTCGGTGGTTCTCTGATCGGCCTGTCCCTGTTCTTACAAGAGCAAGCAGGGAATCTTGATGTTGCCGGGCTTACTCAGGAGTGGGGCAGCTCCGAGCACCTGCTTCGCACTTTAGGCCTTATGCGCGAGGTGGAACGGCTACGTAAACAGGGTATCTCCAGCCCCCAGGCCCTGGCCGATTTTATCGCTGGGCAGGAATTTAAGGCAAGTGCGGAACGAATTCGTCGATTCAGCCGGGGAACCACCCATGTCTCGGTTGCCGACAGTATGGGCAATATTGCCTCCATGACCTGCTCTAACGGGGAAGGTTCTGGTTATTTTGTTCCGGGGACTGGCATCATGCTTAATAATATGATGGGCGAGGATGATCTCCATCCTGGCGGATTTCATGCTGAACCGCCGGGACAACGAGTCGGGTCCATGATGTCGCCCTCTGCGTTGCTCCATGATAACGAGGTCAAGCTAGTTTTCGGCAGCGGAGGCTCCAAGCGCATCCGGACGGCCCTGTCTCAGGTGCTGACGCAGGTTGTTGATTTTAAGAGAGACCTTGCTGAAGCAGTCCTTGCCCCAAGGATGTACTGGGACGGAGATGAAGAAATTCTTCAGGTTGAACCTGGCTTCAGCGCGGAAGCCATGCAGGCTTTGCAAGAACAGGTTCAAGTCAACCTTTGGGAAAAACCCGATCTCTACTTTGGCGGAGTGCATGCGGTGATGCCCGGTACCGGCGGTATCGGCGACCCCAGAAGAGGTGGATCTGTGGCTGTGGTGGAACTGTGAGTCTGTACATTCTTAAACGATTTTTGCTTATGATTCCTACCCTGTTCGGGGTCATGTTTATCACCTTTGTCATCACCCAGTTCGTCCCTGGAGGACCGGTCGAAAAGATGATGGCCCAGATTGAGGGCCGGGGTGCAGGGGGGGAATCAGGCGGTGGACGCTCGGGTCTCTATCAGGGGAAACAGGGCCTTGATCAGGAGCGCATTGATCAGCTGAAAAAGCTGTACGGTTTTGATAAACCGCCCATGCAGCGTTTTTTTTCCATGATGGGCTCCTACTTGGTCTTTGATTTCGGTGACTCGTATTATCATCAAAAGGGTGTGGCACAGCTGGTTGTTTCTAAATTACCTGTTTCTATGTCCTTGGGAATTTGGACCTTCCTGATAGTTTATTCGGTCTGCATTCCTCTCGGGATCCGTAAGGCTGTTGTTGACGGGTCCCGTTTTGATGTGATCACCAGTACAGTTATTCTCATCGGATATGCCATACCCGGTTTTGTCTTGGGTATTCTTCTCATTGTCCTCTTCGGCGGGGGCAGCTTCTGGAATATTTTTCCTTTGCGTGGTCTGATCTCGGATAATTGGGCTGAGCTGAGCTGGACAGGCAAGGTTTTGGATTATCTCTGGCATATGGTTTTGCCCATCATCTCCTCAACAGTGGGCAGTTTGGCTGTCATGACCATGCTGACCAAGAACTCCTTTTTGGAAGAAATCCGCAAGCAGTATGTCATGACGGCACGGGCCAAAGGGCTTGGCGATAATCAGGTTCTGTACCGACATGTGTTCCGCAATGCCATTATTCCGATCATTACCGGTTTTCCCGGTTCTTTTATTACCGCTTTTTTTACCGGATCACTGCTCATTGAAACGATTTTCTCCTTGGATGGCATGGGCCTGCTGGCCTATGATTCTGTCATGAACCGAGATTATCCGGTGGTCTTGGGAACCTTGTATTTTTTCACCCTGATCGGGCTGATTGCTCGGTTGCTTTCTGATCTCAGTTATGTCTGGGTTGATCCGAGAATTAGTTTTGAGAAATTAGAGTGATAAGGGAAGGTAATAGCTATATATAACTACAACTATGAATAAACAGACCCTTGCAGCCCGCAGATGGCGGAATTTCAAAAAAAACCGGAGAGGTTTCTACAGTCTGGTTATTTTCAGCCTTTTATTCGGGCTTTCGCTCTTTGCTGAAGTGTTGAGCAATGATAAGCCTTTACTGGTTAAGTATCAGGGTGAGTATTATTTCCCCCTGCTTAAGGCCTATCCTGAGACAGTATTTGACGGTGATTTTGAAACCGAGACAGATTACCAGGATCCTTATATCCTGGAAAAATTGACCTCTGACGGAAATAAGGTTATTTTTCCATTGAATCCGTACGACCATACTTCAATTAATCTTGAACTTGACCGACCTGTTCCGTCACCACCGGCGAAGGAAAATATTCTCGGTACTGACGACCGGGGCAGGGATGTGCTGGCCCGTTTAATTTACGGATTTCGCCTTTCTGTTCTTTTCGGGTTTGCTCTGACCCTGATCGGGACCTTTGTGGGCATAATTGCCGGAGCAATCCAGGGCTATTTTGGCGGTAAGACAGATTTATTTTTTCAGCGATTTATCGAAATTTGGAGTTCAATGCCAGAACTCTATCTCCTGATTATCTTTGCCTCGATTTTTAAGCCTAGCATACTTCTGCTGCTGATTCTGCTTTCCTTGTTCGGCTGGATGGGCTTGTCCGATTATGTGCGGGCAGAGTTTCTCAAGGGGCGCAATATGGAGTATGTCAAGGCAGCCAAGGCCTTGGGCGTGGGCAACCTGACCATTATGTACCGTCATCTCCTGCCCAACGGTATGACCCCGGTGATCACCTTTCTTCCTTTCAGAATATCCTCAGCAATTCTTTCCCTCACCGCCCTGGACTTTCTCGGTCTTGGTGTGCCGCCCACAACAGCAAGCCTAGGCGAGCTGCTGAAACAGGGTAAGGGTAATATCGAGGCCTGGTGGCTCTCCTTAACAACCTTTATCGTCTTGGTTGGCACCCTAATCCTTCTGATTTTTATCGGTGAAGCCCTGCGAGAATCCTTTGATCCGCGCAGGCAGTAGATTATTTAAGCCCCGCAACTTGATCTTTTTTTTCTGCTCAGGTTCGCACACCTTAAAGTATTTTAGTCCCTTGGCTTTGCCGGAAAAAGGCCAGCAAGGTGCAGCGATTAGAGCTTGTTTTTTCGAGATAAGTTGCTTCGGAAGGACCATCTGCACCTCTTGCAGCGGAGCAATTTTTTCAAGCAGGGGGATTGCGGCAGGTCCGACGTACATAGCCTGCTCAATCCGATCTCCTGGCCACACTCCAGCTGTTGAAAACGGTTTTACCATAATTGAGGGTCCGAAAAGGCCAGCCAGCTCCACCGTTGAATGATCTCCTCCTGTGAGTACTGCTGTCAGTAATCCTGTCGGCACCTTTTTCCCCCATATTGGCAGCTTGTTCTTTGGAGCAGGTGCAACTGCCACCGCAAAATCTGTTCCTCGCACACCAAGGCTGCCAGTTGGTGTCTTAATTGTGTACTGCCCAGTAATTTTTTTTACAAGAGATCGAACCTTTCCAAAAAAAAGCTGTATGGTGGTATCTCTCACTTTTACCCTGGGGAGCGACCTATCTATAAGTAGTTTGGACTGAGCCATGAGAATTAATATACTGTCGTCAGCTAGGTGGAGGGTGACTCTTGTGTCTTCCGCGGTGACCAAGGTGTCTCCGTTGAAGACAGGGTGGTCTTTTTTTATTGTATAGGCTGTGTTTGCGTCTTTATGATAGACATAGGCCGTTCCGCTAAGGCTGGTGACTGTTCCGGCGAAGGGCTGGGTGCTCGGTTTGAACGTGTCGGTAATGACCAGAGAGCCAGGTAATAAGGGGAGGGGAGGCGTATGCTCGGTTTTGAGAAAACTAAGCAAGGTGTTGGTTTTTAGGTCAAACGCATGACCAGCTATCGGAAAAAATATTATTGATGTGACGATGACTTTTACGAGAAAATGAGTGGGTAGCGGCATAGTTTTATTAAGTTTAAGATATGCTCGTTTAAGCAATAGCTGGGAGCGGTTAGGGTGATATTGTCTGCTTTGCCTGAGATGCATGGCATGTTTCATGTGTAATGACACGAAAGAACGGCTGAGTCAAGCTTAGCTTATCACGATGTTGCTTTTTATCTCTTTGAAGTTCTGCCTTCGCTGTGTAAAAAATACTCGGCATATTTTGCGAGGTACAATTTTTTTCTTTAGATCTCCTGAAATTTAAAACTATAACCTACGACAAGTAGCCTATTCCGAATGCGGAACGAGAAACCGGGGGAATTCGGTTTGATTTGTAGTGACATTTTTGCTTATTAACAATATGATACTTGCTCATAATCTTTTTACAGCTTACTCTGCCAACGGAGCGGTCGAGGTGCCCAGCCCGCTGTCCGCTCATAACTGAAAGGAACACTATGAAATTGACAAAAAAAAATGCGCTGGTACTTATTCTAGTGTCCTTGCTGCTCTTTGCCTGTGACAAGAAAAAAAAAGAGGTGCAGCCACAACCGAAACCTGAGCCGCCGAAATCGGTGACCATGCTGGACCTGATTCCGGAAGATACAATATTTTTCTCCGGTGGCTTAAAGCCGTTCCCGTTAAAGGAAGTTTTACAATGGAGCTCTGGTAATTTTAATGTGCTGAAAGAGCTTGACTTGGACAGCATGTTGCCGATCGTTCAGGACCAGAAAAGCCTTGGCCGACGCATGGCAGCTCAGCTTTGGCTTGATTATTATGCAATGATGCTCTCTCCGGGGGCAGAGTTAGCAAAATGGGGTGTGGCAGACAAGCCTTTTCTTACTAGCTACACAGTTGGCTTGGCTCCGGTATTATTGTGCATTAGCTTGAAAGATACCCAGCTCTTCAATAAAAAGATTAACGAGTTGGAGGCAAAGGCAAAGATTACTAGCAAGCCTGAAATCTTGGGCAAGGCAACCTATCGTCGCTATGTGTTGAATGAAAAAGCTCCTTCCCTTGATCTCATCATTGGGGTGGATAATGAGCGAAAACATGCTGTTTTTATGCTGGATATCGGTATTGATAGCAAACAAACCCTTGCCATCGCTCTGGGGCAACAAGAACCCGAAAAGACCTTGGCAGCAAGCGGCCGAGTTGAGGGCTTGCAAGAACAGTACAAATTACATCCCTCTTTCATCGGTTATATTGATCATCAGCAGTTGATTACCGGCCTGACGACTAAAGAAGGAAACAGTATTGCCAGGATGATGCAGAAATTTGTCCCGCAATTACAGATCACAGCAAAGTTGCCTGAGATATTAGAGGAATTGCAGACCGAAGGATGCCGTAATGACTTAACAGACATCGGTAATAATTGGCCAAAAACTGTCTTCGGGTACACGGCTCTGGAACTGGATGCCGTCCCTTCGCGTATTGACTCCTTACTGGTGATAGAAAACAAGGACAAGGCCCTGCTGGATAGCCTGCAATCTATTCGTGGAGTTGTTCCCCAATATGTGGTCAATTCTGCTGAACCTCCGGTTCTAGCTGCTGGATTCGATTTCAATTTAGAAAAAATTGCACCCTTTCTTCTTGAGCGATGGACAGCTAACACCCAGAAACAATACAGCTGTTCTTTTATACAAAAAATGCAGAATGATGCAAAAAAGTCGCAGCAAGCGACATCTTTCGCTCTGATGTCAGGAATGGCTCCTGGAATGCTTCCAGGAGTGCAGGGCTTAGCTTTTTCCTTGATGTCCTTGGAGTGGGAGAAAGAAGAGGCAGGTGGGCCTCCTGTACCCAAGAGCATTGACGCTTTGATAAGCCTAGCAGGAAAAAACCCGACAGCTTTAGTACAGACGATGAGCACCTTTTTTCCGTCGCTTACAAAATTGCAATTAGCTACTGATGGCACGCCGGTTCAACTCCCTTTGCCCTTGTTGAAGTCGCTCTCCTTTCCGGTGATGGCGGCAATAAACGGTTCTCATCTGACCGTGTATGCCGGAGAAAAATCTCAAGCTTTGGCTCAGGAACTACGTTCAGAAACATTGGAAGAATCACAAGGCCTTATGGCTGTTGATATTGATTACGGTAAGTATTACGGACTGATTGGTGATGCGCTTACCAGTTTAAATATTCCTGATGCGCAACTTGATGAAACAAAAGCGATTTTCGAGGAAATGAAGAGCGCGAAGATGCGTATTCGAATGAATATGGATGTAACAGATCGCGGCATTGAAATGAAGACGAATATGATCGCGACAGAATAGATGAAGTCCCTTCCTTTTTTAGGGAGTGAAGAGATAATTTTTTTATGCGCCGGTTCTGTCTTTTTAGGCAGAATCGGTTTAATTTTTCATCATATTGTTAAAAAAGACACTATCTTTATCAATGGAAAATATCCCTACCAATATTATTCAGCGTGACCCTGACCAGAACGAATTCCTCCAGGCGGTTTCCGAGCTACTTGAAACAGTGAAGCCAGTTCTTGATCGTAACCCTGAGTACCGCAGCCAAGCAATTATTGAACGTATCACCGAGCCGGAACGGGCAATTATATTTCGTGTACCTTGGATGGATGATCAGGACAGGGTGCAGGTGAATCGAGGGTTCCGGGTTGAGATGAATTCAGCTATCGGCCCGTATAAGGGCGGTTTGCGTTTCCATCCTTCAGTAACCCTGTCCATTATTAAATTCCTTGCCTTTGAGCAGGTTTTTAAAAACAGCCTGACTACGCTTCAGATGGGCGGAGGGAAGGGCGGTGCAGATTTCGATCCCAAGGGGCGCTCTGATGCTGAGGTTATGCGCTTTTGTCAGGCATTTATGACCGAATTGTCCCGACATATTGGCCCGAACACCGACGTTCCTGCGGGCGATATAGGAGTAGGGACCAGAGAAATCGGGTATCTTTTCGGAATGTATAAAAAAATACGTAACGAATTTACCGGGGTTATTACCGGAAAAGGCTTGAGCTGGGGCGGTAGCCTGATTCGGCCACAGGCTACCGGCTATGGACTGGTCTATTTTACAGCGGAAATGCTGGCAGAAAACGGCGAATCCCTGGAGGGAAAAAACTGTTTGATTTCAGGATCTGGAAATGTTGCCCAATATACTGCTGAAAAAATTCTTCAGCTGGGTGGTCGAGTGCTTACATTGTCCGATTCATCTGGATATATCTATGATGAAGAAGGCATTGATGCGGAAAAACTTCGATATGTTATGCAGCTGAAAAATATTCGGCGGGCACGTATTCGTGAATACTGCGAAAAATACCCGCAAGCAATCTATACCGAGGTCAACCCAGATCTTGATTATAATCCGCTCTGGAATCACAAAGCAGACTGCGCCATGCCTTGCGCAACCCAAAATGAGATCAACGGGCAAGATGCACAGCATCTTCTAAAGAATGGTATAGGCCTTGTTTGCGAAGGTGCTAATATGCCATGCCTGCCTGATGCTATTGATATTTTTGGAGAGAACAAAATTCTTTATGGGCCTGGAAAAGCAGCCAATGCTGGCGGTGTCGCCGTCTCTGGCTTAGAGATGTCACAAAACTCCATGCGGCTTGCTTGGCCTGAAGATGAGGTAGATAAACATTTACGCAGGATTATGAAGTCTATCCATACGACCTGTATAGATGCTGCTGAAGACTACGGGCTCCCGAAAAACTATTTGGCTGGAGCCAATATTGCCGGTTTTGTCAAGGTGGTGAATGCCATGCTTGATCAGGGCTTAGTCTAAAATTAAAAATATACTATGCCATTAACTCGCCGATTGGTTAATAAGAACTTAAAATAAATTATTTCAGTCTTGGCCCTGCTCTTTTTCTTCATAATCTACTACTCTGGCAATAAAATCAACATTTGCCAGGAGAGTAAATGGAAGAGTTGCAGATCATTACAGAACGAGTTGATGATATCCCCTTATTGATAGGGACGATGATCAATACAGGGTTGGTCGAAATTCTGGATAACTATACTCCAACTCACTGGAAGCAAAGAGCTTTGAGTTGGGGGTGGACAGCGGTGATCTGGTTGTCTTATATTTTATCTGAAGGAGATCATCGCAAATCCTCAGTGGAGCAATATATTAGTAGGATGCAGGAGACTCTGGAGAATTTAACCGGGCAGAAGATTTTTGAAGCAGATTTCGCGACACATCGTCTGGCGGTTCTTCTGAGATATCTGAGCCAAGAGGCTTACTGGGCTGGAATTGAAAGGGATCTTAGCAAAAGAAGTATTGAGGTTCATGAACTGCCGACCAAAGTTGTTCGATGTGACGCCACCACGGTTTCAGGATATCATGAAGGCAGTGAAGCAAGTCTGCTTCAATTCGGTCACAGTAAAGATGACGCAAGTCTTCGTCAGATCAAGGTGATGACTGGAGCTCTTGATCCTCTGGGAATGCCTTTGGCTACTGATGTGGTTTCCGGTGAAAAAGCTGACGACCCGCTTTATATCCCTGTTATTGAAAGAGTTAACAATGCCTTGCAGAAGACAGGGGTTCTCTATTGCGGAGATTGCAAGATGAGTTCGTTGAAGACTCGTACATACATACGAAGCCTTGATAATCATTACTTATCTCCTCTTCCTTTGACCGGTAAGATCACAAAGGAGATGGAAAGATGGATTGAAGGTGGCCTTACCCACAAAACACATGGAGAGCTGGAGCAGGTTTTTCGGGAGAATGATAAAGGCGAAAAAGTGCTGATCGCTCAGGGATACGAGCTGGATCGCGACCAGAGTGGTATTTACGAAGGCAAGGAATTCCAGTGGAATGAACGAGTTCTTGTTGTTCATTCTCCGGCTCATGCTGCCAAACAACAGCGAGGCCTGGAGCAACGGCTTGAAAAAGCGCAACTCAAGCTCAATACGTTGACGCCTCCTCGCGGCAGAGGCAAACGTCAAATCACAGAAGAGTCTGTTTTGCAGACAAAAATTGAGAAAATTCTTAAGACCCACAGGGTGGAAGGATTATTGACGGTTGCATACGAAAAACAGGTGGAAGAGCATACCAAGTACATTGGGAGAGGCCGTGGCTCAAAGAAACGTTCTCAGCGCGTTGTCAAAAAAATTAGATATCAAATCAAAGAGATTAGACGTGAAGAAGAGCTGGTGACAGCGAAAAAAGATACCTTCGGTTGGAAGGCATTTGTTACCGATGTCGATCAACAAGATCTCAGCTTACAGGAAGCCGTGTTGTGCTATCGTAAAGAATATCGGGTTGAACGGATCTTTGAGCGTTTGAAAAGTCGTTTGAATATCGCTCCATTATTTGTTCAACGCGACGATCAAGTGGCTGGATTAACTCATCTGTTAACGTTAGGGATTCGGGTACTGACATTGATAGAATTTGTAGTGCGCCGTTCCTTGAAGAAGGATCAAAATGTTCTGAAGGGAATGTATCCGGGACAACCCAAAAAATGCACAGCTTCACCGACCGTTGAACGGATCCTGCAGAGCTTTTCCAATATCTCTCTCAGCATCATTCATTCCGGAGGCCAGGTAATACGTCACCTGACTCCATTGTCAGATTTACAAAAGGATCTTTTACGGAGAGCAGGTATTGGCTTAGAATTATATCAAAATATCGATAATAAAAGTAATGGAATTTTATTAACCAATCGGTGAGCATTAAGATAGGGCTTCTGAAGTAATGACAGTAAATGAGTTGAACAAACAGAAGGAAGATGGAATTAGAAATTCGCTAGAGCAGTACTTTGTTGATATAACGTCTGAATGCCCCTATGGAATGCCTCAGCATGCTGTCTATCATCAAGCTTTTTTTGGGTCGCTGCCAGATTCTACGATGAATTTTTTCTTTCGCAACGGATACCGAAGGAACGGAAATTGCTTATATTCCATGCGTTGCCCAGGTTGTCAGGAATGTATACCCATTCGCTTGAATCCAGAGAATTTTTTTCAAAATCGAAACCAGAAGCGGGTGTGGGCAAAAAATCGTGATGTCAGTGTGGGATTGGCACCATTGACAATGTCTACTGAAAATCTTGCCTTGCTGGATCGTTTTCTCCAAAGGCGTTTTCCAGACGGTCGAGCCAATGCAGAAAGCTACTACAGTGGTTTTTTTATTACCTCGATGACTAAATGTTTTGAAATCCGCTATCGAGTGGCTGAGCAATTACTAGGTGTGGCGATTGTTGATTGTTCCGATGATTGGCTTAATGCCGTTTATTTTTATTTTGATCCAGATCAGAGCGATCGAAGTCCAGGAACGCTGAACATTCTTTATCTTATAGAATTCTGCCAGCGGCACGGGATCCAGCATCTTTATCTCGGATATTGGATTAATAAGGTCAAGGGAATGCAATATAAGGCAGCGTTTACGCCTCATGAATTGCTTATTGATGATGAGTGGAAAAGCGTGTTAAAACAGAAAAAAAACTAATTTTTTATGTAAAACTGAGTATTTTTAAATGTTTACATGATTTCACTCTGTAAAAATTTAACATAATATATATTATGCGACATTGTGTATATTTCATTAAATTTACTCCTGACATCTTATGCCCTCCTGCATTCTAACCTGTTATTATCGACCAAAGCCCGGCGGATTTTGCAAACGTCTCTTTCGCGGAATCAATGCATTGCTTGATCGCGGGCATACAGTTCATTACCTCGCTGTTGTTCCTTTTCCTATAGAACATCCGAATTGCCATTTTCATCGCTTCCCTTGGCCTGAAAAAAAAACTTCAGGATATGTCTTCTGGGCAGCCTTTCATCTGCTTGCTCCCCTCTTTCTTATTTTTATTGGCTTCAGGAAATCAGTTGATCGATTATTTGCCTTCGGCTATACCTATTCCCTTTTATTGCAACCTGTCAGATTGATTAAACAAATCCCTCTCGCTCTTTTCCTTCGTGCAGATACGATTAAAAATCACCAAATAAAAAAAAGACGTAACTTGTTGATTAGAATTGAATATATCATGGAAGGATTAGGCGTTATCGGGACGAATATGTACGGTGTATCGCAGAATCTGACAGATACTGTAAAAGGTCGGCATAGAATACTCAGACCTAAATCAGCAGGCTTGTTACGAAATGAAATTCCGTCTTTTCCTCACTTCAAGAAAAAAGCAGAAAAAAAACAAATTCCATTGCGGGTGGGTTGTGTCGGAGTACTGGAAAAGCGGAAAAATCAGTATTTTCTTCTTAATATATGGCAAAAAATCAGGGGTGATCAAATTCATCTTTACCTTTACGGTACTGGGCCAGACGAGAAACTCCTAAAAGATTTGGTGGAAAAAGAAAATATCTCGGATCGAATTCTGTTCAAAGGCTGGGTGCAATCGGAACAGATCTGGCCCGAGATTGACCTACTGCTCATGCCTTCTCAGCATGAAGGTGCTCCCAATGCGGTCCTGGAAGCTTTTGCAACTGGCACCCCGGTTATTGCCAGTGATATTCCAGAGCACAAGGAAATATTACCAAAAGTCTCTTTGCTTCCTCTTGCTGATCAAAAAGCCTGGAGGGTAAAAATAGAGGCAATCGCTGACAAGTCTGAAAGTCAGTTGCACCAAATTGCTAAGGAGCAAAAATTCGCAGCAAGTGAACACTTACAATTTGATTGGGATAATAGAATTGTGCATTGTATCCTGCAATGACTGGTTAAGGTAAACTGCAAGTGCAAAAACAAAATACAAGCTCATAAAAAAAATGCAATCGCGTTGAGCTCTATCTGCGCTGTGTCTTCTACCTACTCTTTCCATTCTGTTTCTTTCCCGGCATCCCCCCTGCTTTTGAGTATATTATTTTTCGTGAACAAGCCCTTCCCTTTCTCTCCTGTGAACCCGCACTTCGCAAAGACTTATCGTTCTTGATTTTCTTTTAAAGAATATTTAACTAACTGTTGACAAAAGATTTCTATCTCCATATTATGTGCATATGCACAATAAGATTGTGCCAAAACCACAGGAAAATGTCAACAACCGGTCTTTATTTCAACAGATAGAAGCTGGCTACGAGAGAATTAAAAAATCACGGAGGCAAGAGAGGATGAAAATCTGTATTACAGCAACAGGAAACGATATAAACGCAGCAACAGATGCCGCGTTTGGCAGGGCACCTTGGTTTGTTTTGGTCGATACAGAATCAGGCCTGACCCAAGGTGTTGAAAACGTCTCGGCCGAGGCTACGCAAGGAGCCGGTATTGCAGCGGCTCAAACCATGACCGAGCACGGGGTCGATGCTGTGCTTACCGGAAGGCTAGGACCTAAGGCAAAAATAGCACTTGAGTCCTCGGGGATACGAATGTATGAGGGGGTAGGACGTTCCACTGTCGCTGAGGCCTTAGAGCAATTTCATGTCGGACAATATGCTGCTTCCGGGCAAGTTCAGGAGCAATCAACAGCAGGCTCTGTTTCTCCGGC
The DNA here is from genome assembly GCA_942492895.1 of Candidatus Electrothrix laxa. Lineage (GTDB taxonomy): Bacteria > Desulfobacterota > Desulfobulbia > Desulfobulbales > Desulfobulbaceae > Electrothrix > Electrothrix laxa. The sequence goes on along the minus strand of OW818652.1, from coordinate 732,651 downwards.
AGCGGATTCCTCCTCGGTTCAATTCAAGGGATCTGGTGCTGTGAAGGCTCAGGAAGGATGCGGTTGCGGTAAAGGAAAGGGTCAGGGACGCAGGAGGGGCCGGTGAACAAAAAACTGCACCCGGAAATCATCAAACATTTCCACAGCACGACCTTTACAACTCCAATTATAGGGGTTACTGGCGGTAAGGGAGGAGTGGGCAAATCAACAGTGGCGGTTAATCTAGCTGCCGCCTTTGTTGCCCAAGGCAAGAGGGTTGCTTTGATAGACGCAGATGTGGACGCACCCAACGATAGCCTCCTCCTTGGCATACTCCTGGAGAACCCTGAGCCTGTCACAATCATGCAGCCTGTTTTTTCCCCAGACAAATGCACGGATTGCCAGGAATGCATTAAAATCTGTCAGATGAATAGCCTATTCCGGCCTATGGAAAAAAACATTACCCTGATGGGCGAGTGTAATGGCTGCGAGGCCTGCTATTTGGTCTGTCCGGTGAATGCGATTGGTCGCGGGAGCCACTCTGTGGGCACCCTATACAAAACCGAACAGGGCAATCTGACCGTATACACCGGAGCTCTTCAGCCAGGTTTGGCAGAAAGCGCCCTGATCGTCAATGCAGTGAGGAAGGCCGCTTTTCGCGAGGCAGACCTTTTTGACGTCATCCTGGTCGACACCGCGCCCGGAACTCACTGTAATGTTATCGGTGCCTTAAAGGGGGCTGATCATGTGCTGGCAGTGACTGAGCCGACCCCGTTGGGTTCTCATGATCTTGAGCTCATCCTTTCTCTTCTGGACAAATTTGCCATGCAGCGGAGCATTATAATCAATCGTTCAGATCTGCCCGGACAACAAGAAAAGGTGCATGAAAAAAATCAATCTGCATCCGTTCCAATTGAAGCGAAAATTAAATTGGATAAAGACCTGCTGGCCGGTTATCTGCAAGGAAAGCCAGTCGTCGATCTTTTGCCGAATTCATCGGCAGCCGAGATTTTTCTGGGTATGGCTGATCGCCTGACTGTATCCTATCTGGACAGGAATAAACAGGCGGAGCGGGAGCAACAGTTATGAAAGAAATCGTTATTCTGAGCGGCAAAGGTGGGGTGGGAAAATCCTCGCTGACGGCAGCCCTAGCTCATATGCTGAGCGAAAAAGGCACACGTTTAACGTTGGCAGATACGGACGTTGATGCGCCCAATCTCCATATTGTTCTTGGGGCGGAGTTTGACCGCAGTAAATCGGTCACGGCCTCGGATAAAGCGATAATTGATTACGGTAGGTGTAACAGCTGCATGCGTTGCATAGAGGCCTGCGCCTTTGACTCAATCATCGGCGGAGACAAGGAACCTATTATCATCAGCTATTCCTGTGAGGGCTGTGGGGTTTGTGCCCTAGTCTGCTCGGAAGAGGCTGTTTCCGTTCAGCCAGTGGAAAACGGAAAAATAAATTTTGTCACCTCGGGGGCTGTCCGGGTGGTGGCTGGAGAACTGGGTATCGGCGAATCCAGCTCAGGGCGACTGGTGGATATTGTCAAGCGGGAAGCTCGGCAGGAGGCCTCGCTGAGCGGAAGTGACCTGCTCCTCACGGATGGGCCACCGGGTATCGGTTGCCCAGTGATTGCTGCCCTGAAAGGAGCAGATTACGCCATATTGGTCACAGAGCCGACTCCGTCCGCTTTGAGTGACCTGCAACGGATTACAGAGGTTGTGCGCGGGTTCAGTATCCCTGCCGGTGCAGTGCTTAATCGAAGTGATATGGACCAAAAATCCGCCAGCACCACCTTAGATTGGCTTGCCCGAAACGAGGTGCCTTTACTGGGAGCGATACCCTATGATCCGTGTTTGCCCCAAGCCTTGGCTCGCGGAGATCTGTCCATAAAAATGTATCCTGATGCGCCCTCTTCCTTGGCGCTGAAAAGCCTGCAGAAGGTAGTGGAAAAATTATTCGACTGAGAACTCGCTCTCAGTTTACTATACCTATTACATCACAAGACGGAGGGAGCTTTCCTGCCGAAACAGGGACGGAATAGAAATATTTAAGCCGTCCCTGCATCGCCCGTATCGCTTAGGCGATCTCAACCAGCTCCAGATCAAAAAACAGATTTTTGCCCGCTAAGGGCGGATTGGCATCCAGCTGAATATGCTCATCCGTCACCTCGGTGACTTCCACCATAATGGGCTGGTTATTGGGACCGGCAAGCTGCAAGCGTTGTCCAATCTCTGGGGTGATATCCGCAGGCACTTCATCACGAGGTGCGTTGATCACCATCTCTTCATTGCGCTGACCGTAGGCCTTGTCCGCAGGAATAGTGACACTTTTCTTTTCACCCGGCTCCATACCAGTGACCGCCTCATCAAATCCGACAATCACCTGACCGCTGCCCAAGGTGAACTCCAGCGGATCAACTCCCACAGAGGAATCAAACTGGGTGCCGTCCTCCAGGCTGCCGGTGTAATGAACTTTGACGCTGTCTCCTGATTTTGCTACAGTCATACATACTCCTTATCCTTAATAGGATTGACGGAAATGAATAAGCAAGATTGCGCAGTATGCAGCAATCCTGTTGAATAAAGCGTTTCGATGGTATTGTACATCCAGGCAGCTGTCAACCTTTGCGGTCCGGTTTCCCGGTTTTCTTCTCCGGTTTTTTTTCGCTGTCTTCTTCCAGCACATAGCCGAGCCCGCAACAGGTCCGGCATTCCTCGACGGAAAGAAGGAAACGACTTTCTCCTTTAAAAAAATTGAGCTGGCCACTACCGCCGCAGGTCGGACAGGGGGGAGGTTGTTGCTCAACCTGTTGCTTCTTATGCTCCGTCGCCATTTTGTAAGGCCTCCAGCTCTTCCCAACGGCTGTACAGATCAGTAATATTTTTCTGTACAATCTCCAGATCCTTGCAGCATTCAGCCAATTTAGCCGGGTCTATCGCAATTTCTGGAGTCTGTATTTCAATCTCCAGTTCTTCCTGACGTGTTTCCGCCTCCAGGATTTTCTTTTCCATCTGATCGTACTCGCGCTGATCCATGTAAGAGAGCTTTTTCACAGTCTTCTTGGCAGGGGGAGTGGAAGACGACTTTTTCTTCCGCTGTTTTTTCTCCTCTTCCGCTTTGCCACCCCCATTAAGGGCTGCCAGCCATTGCTCATAATCGGCAAAAAGGGAGGCATTGCCCTGCCCGTCAAATCCAAGGACTTGATCACAGATCCGATCCAGCATAAAACGGTCATGGGTGACCAAAACCAAGGCCCCTGCAAATTCGTTCAGACTTTGCTCCAATACGTCCAGAGAGGGAATATCCAGATCATTAGTGGGCTCATCCAGCAGCAAAATATCAGCGGGCTGGCGCATGAGCGAAGCGATCAGGATTCGGGCCTGCTCGCCACCGGAAAGGCGAGCCACTGGGGTTTCCAGCTGATCCGTGCGAAAGAGAAAACGTTGAGCCCAGGAAACCACATGGATAGAGCTATCCTGATAGACCACGGAATCGCCGTCCGGGGCCAAAGCTCGACGTAGGGTTTGCTCCTGATCCAGCTGTTCTCGGCGCTGATCAAAATTGACAAGGCGAAGATTATCTGCGGTGACAACACTACCTGTATCCGGCCGAAGCCCCTCATCAGTCCCGGCAGCCGCAAGAATCTGCATCAACGTGGACTTGCCGCAGCCGTTCCGCCCCAGCAAACCGAGCCGTGTACCCGGCGATAAGGTCAGATCAAGATCGCTGAACAGACTGCGCCCCTCAAACCCCTTACTGATTTCGGTGGCAACCAGCAGCTTTTTAGTCTTGCGGTCTGTGCCGTCAAAGGAAATATCCACAGCAGTGCCGACCCGGTTGCGCTGCTTGACTACCTTCAGTTCATCCTGCAACCGATACGCAGCATCTTTGCGCGACTTGGCCTTAGTGGCCCTGGCCTTGGGACCACGACTGAGCCACTCGTTTTCTCGCCGCACCTTATTGGCCAGCCGTTCCTCTTGCTCCTGCTGTTGCTCCAAAAAGAGTTCCCGCTTTCCCAAAAAGCAGAGTAATTGCCATTGACCTGAAAGGTTCCCTCAGGATAGGCAGCAGAGAGCTCTATGATCCGGCTGACTGTATTTTCAAGAAAACGGCGGTCATGACTGACCATGAGATAGGCATCCGGGCTTTCCGGTAACGAGGCCTTAAGGAGCTTTTCCAGCCAAAGAATACCTTCTATATCCAAATGGTTGGTTGGTTCATCCATGACCAGTACATCAGGATGGACGACCAAGGCCCGGCAGATAGACAGCCGTTTACGCCAGCCGCCAGAGAGTAATCCGACAGGACTGTCTGGGTCTGGAAACTCCGCCCGACTGAGCAGGCTATGCACCCGGTTATACTGTTCCGCCTCCTCAAGGTGGAGCTCAGCCACAGGAGCATAGAGATTATCTGCGCAACTCTTCTCCTCATCAAAAATATCAGACTGAGCCAGATAACTGACCCGGACATGCCGCTGGCGGAAGATCTCGCCGCTATCCGCTTCAATCAGGCCAGCAAGAATTTTCAGCAGGGTGGATTTTCCAGATCCATTGGGACCGATCAGCCCTACCCTATCCCCCTTGGCTAGGACCATATTTACCGAGAAAAAAAGGGTCTGGGCACCAAAGGCCTTGCTCAAATCACGACAAGAAAGCAGGTTAGACATGTTCGCCCACCGCCTCGCTGCTCTCCGCCTTGGGATAGGAACCCAGCCATTCATAATGAGCGCAAATTTGCTGGAGAATTGAGCAACCCTCCTTGATAGCAGGTTCCTCAATATGACCAACCAGGTCCATGAAAAAAAGATATTTCCACTGTTTGCCCTTGATAGGCCGGGATTCAATCTTAGCCAGATTGATACCTTTGGCTGAAAGCACGGTCAGGGCCTCATTCAGAGCACCAGGCCGATCCGCCATACCGAGCAGAAGGGAGGTTTTGTCCGAGCCACTGGGCATCGGAGATTGCCGTCCGATCACCAAAAAACGGGTGGTATTGCCCTGATAATCCTCAATACCGCTCACCGCTACCTGGACATTATAGGTCTTCACAGCCAGCTCACTGGCAATGGCCCCGATATTGGGATTATTAGCGGCCATTTGAGCGGCCCCGGCAGTGGAAAAAACCTCCAGAGTGGGCACATTCTCCATATGCTTACGCAGCCACTCCCGGCATTGGGCCAAGGGCTGATAATGGGAGGCCACTGTTTGGATATCCTTGATATCACCGGACTGACAGACCAGATTGTGGCGGATAGGCAAGCGCAGTTCGCCGCAGATCTTGACCCGATACTTCATAAAGGAGTCCAGGGTGGAGAACACTGCCCCTTCAATGGAATTTTCTACCGGCACGATACCATACGGCACCCTGCCCTTCTCCACATCATGGAACACTTCGTCAATAGACTCCAGTGCCTTATATTCAGCAGTCTGTCCGAAAAACTTCACCCCGGCCAGATGGGTAAAGGTGGCCTCCGGGCCGAGAAAAGCCACTTCTACGTTCTTCTGGGCCAACCGACAGGCTGTAATGATCTCATGAAAGATGCTCTTCACGGCCTTTTCTGGAAATTTTTTCCCGTTATCCGCCAGCAGTCGCTCATAGATTTCGCGCTCACGACGGGGATCCCAGGTTGAACGTGATGATTCTTTCTTCAACTCGCCGATCTTTTGGGCACAATCAAGGCGCTCCTTAAGCAGGTTCAGCACGATATCGTCTATTTCGTCAATCCGCTGCCGCACTTGGGGTATGGTCTTCTTTATATCCATTATATATGTCTTCACTCTGACAGGTCATTAATGTCTGTCCGGGCCCGGCCCGGAAAAACGGAAAATAGTAATAGTTTAATTTTTCAGGCTAGATAGCCGGATAATTGTTTTTCCCCCAGAGCATTGATCACTTTTTGCAGCTGCTCCATGTGATGAATAACCTCGGAGGAATAATCTTTTAAAGAAAGTGATTTCGCCTTGGCCGCTTCCTGCTTTGCAATAACAGCTTTCTGGGCACTTCCCATGAGTTTACTTAAAAAAGAGGGTTTTTTGCTCTCCTCGCCATAGAGGAGGGTAAATATTTCCATATATGTTTTGTGGAGTTTATCGTGTGGTTGTTCAATCTCTTTGAAACCCGGAATACTTTTCAGCTTCTGCCCGTCACCGTAATACCATTTTCCGAACGCACATTCGGTTGCGTTGACCGGCACCTTCTCCTTGTCCAAAGGGATACCGTCTATCAAGGCCTGGGCATTGCTGAGCCATGCCCGATGAGACACCGCTGCGAGCTTCAAGGTCGTCATCACTTCTGTTTTATCCATTTCCTTCCTCTTTTTTAGATTTTTGCTTTGTTGGTGGTAAATATGTTTTGAACAGCTGTACGTTAATGATGTCGCTAATTTTTATCAATGCGGATAATTCCCGACCCTGTCGTTAAAACTCTCCCTAGCGTAATATTTTTTTTGTTAAATATGAAAATGTTACCATTATAGGTCTCAACAAAATTAGCAAAAATAGGAAAACGTTTGGCACGCAATGCAGGGTTCAGGTATACTAGAATTTTTCAACATGCTAAAACCATCGGGCATGGGTTGCAAACAAAAAATGAAGAATTAAAAGGCTAAACGATTTTCGTTCTAAAAAATTTACAAAATCGATCAAGAACGAACGCACACAGAGGGCAAAGGGATGAGCGATCCGAAGCAAGAGAATAAGTTTGAGGTGAATAAAACCTACGCGGAAATCAACGCCCGAATTAAAGCGGGTGAAGCCGTGGTGGTCACAGCGGATGAGATGGTTGATATTGTTCGGCAAGAAGGTCCTGTCGAGGCAGCCCGACGAATCGACGTGGTGACTACCGGCACCTTTTCCACTATGTGCTCCTCAGGTGCATTTCTTAACTTCGGCCAGACTAACCCAACTATCAAAGCACAAAAAGTTTTGATCAACAAGGTGTCAACCTATGCCGGAATAGCTGCTATTGATATCTATCTGGGCGCGACAGAACCGACAGAGGGTGACCCGCTCAATCAGGTTTACCCCGGTGAATTCCGTTACGGTGGTGGCCATATCATCGAAGATCTGGTGGCAGGCAAAGCGGTGCATCTGGAGGCTAAAGCTTACCCCACAGATTGCTACGCCAATACTAAATGCAAAAAAGAAATCACCTTGGCCGAGATGCCAAATGCTCTACTCTGTAATCCCCGCAACGGATACCAGAACTATAACTGTGCAGTCAATCTCTCGGATAAGGTCGTTTATACATATATGGGCACACTGAAACCCAACTGCCGCAATGCCAATTATTGTAGTGCTGGCCAACTCAGTCCTCTGCTTAATGATCCGCTCTATCGCACTATCGGTATAGGTACCCGTATCTTTCTTGGTGGCGGTGTCGGGTATGTTACCTTCCAAGGCACTCAGCATAATCCCGGCGCACCGCGTGGCGAAAATGGAGTTCCAACCAGACCAGCAGGAACCATGATGGTCCAGGGTGACCTAAAGCAGATGTCGGCAGAATGGCTCCGTGGTGTCAGTCTGCGAGGATACGGCTGTTCCCTTGCTGTTGGGCTGGGCGTGCCAATTCCTATCCTTAATGAGGAAATGGCACGTTTTACCGGGGTCTCGGACGAGGAAATCTTTACTCATGTGGTAGACTACGGCCATGATTACACCAACGGCATTGCCCGCCATTACGGCAAAGTCAGCTATGCCCAGCTGAAGAGCGGAGAGATAGAGGTGGCAGGTAAAAAGGTATTGACCGCCCCGCTCTCCTCTCTGCCGGGGGCCCGCAAAATTGCCGAGACCTTGAAACAATGGATTCAGGAAGGCAAATTTCATCTTGGCGAACCGGTTGATTATTTCCCCAGCGCTGATTTTTCTTTTAGCCGGGAGGAATAACACGGTTGAAAAATAAGATTGAGCAGCTCCGCCGCCTTCTCTCTGATTTTGACAGGGTGGGGATAGCATTTTCCGGCGGAGTAGACTCCTCCTTTCTTCTTCGCTCCGCCCTTGATGCATTAGGACCGGACAGAGTTTTGGTTCTCCACGCCCGCTCCTGCCTGCAAAAAAAACAGGATCAGGAAAATGCCAATACCTGGGCTGATCGGCATGGGTACTCGGAATCTGTCATTCAGCAGCAGATCATCAAGATCGAACCGCTCACTTGGGATGACTTTATTACCAACCCGAAAAACCGTTGTTATCTCTGCAAAAAACGTTTATACAGTATTTTTCGGGCGACTTTGCAAAAAGAAGGCATAATTCATCTGCTTGATGGAACCAACAGTGACGATCTGCACCAAGGGGAAGCAGGTCGGCCTGGCCTACGGGCTCTTGCCGAGCTCGACATCTGCAGCCCTTTGGCAGACTGCGGGTTGGACAAGGAAGCCGTCCGGATACTGAGCCGAACCCTAGACCTTGACACTGCTGATCATCCTTCATCGTCATGCCTTGCCACCAGGATTCCTCACGGGGTAATGATTACTTCCGAGCGTCTTCACAAGATTGCTGAATTCGAGCAGGCACTTGAAAAGAATAACTTTACCGGATGCCGAGTTCGCTTGGACGCAAGCGCAGAACAAACGGTTTTTGTGGAATTACAGAAAGCGAGCCTTCGGAAACTTTCCTCAGATTCTGTGAAAAAGCATATTGTCACCCCGCTGAAAAAGAAGGGAGTTCACAAGATTTATCTTGACTTAGAAGGACGTTGACAGATGCTTCGCTATCCGGTTTAATACTGCCTGCTGAAGATGCCCTCTGTCTCCTACAGAGGAACAGAGAGTTTTTTTGTCTTTGATAAGATTGTATATCACGTTATGTAATCTGACATATCGAACGCAGTGATACAAAGGTTGTATACATGACCAGTTACTGAAATTCGTACTATAAAAGAGAGGAAAGGGAGAATGAACAAAAAAGAATTGGTTGAGGCTATGGCCGGGGCAGCTGACATCAGCAAATCAGCAGCAGAAAAAGCACTCAATGGTATGCTGATGAGTATTACAGAGGCCCTTTCCGAAGGTGACAAAGTCACACTGGTCGGATTCGGCACCTTTTCCACTGCCAACCGTGCTGCACGACAGGCAAAAAATCCTCAAACAGGTGCAGTTATGGAAATTCCTGCCAAAACAGTAGCTAAGTTCAAGCCGGGCAGCAAGCTCTCCGAGGCTGTTAAGTAGAGAGCTTGCGAAAAACCACCTCATTATTTTTCATTTTCAGTAAAATTTAAACTTGCCAGCATCGCCGGATCATATTATATAGATCCTGTCCTGAATGACAGGAAGACGGACAATTTTGGCAATACATAATTTCATGTCGGGAAGTGGCTCAGCCTGGTAGAGCACAGCGTTCGGGACGCTGGGGTCGGAGGTTCGAATCCTCTCTTCCCGACCATTGATTTTTCAGTCAGAGAACTGACAGGTTTCGTTCTGTATAATAAAAAATATACGAACGAAACCTTTTTTTTGTCGATTTGTTAAGCATATAGGTATATAGGTTAAGCATAGCTGAGCACTGTATCCTTCTGATTCCAGAGACTCCTTGTTGCACCCGTAGCGTGCGTTCCTTTTTCTTTTCTAAGCACAATTCGAGTCAAGTCGAATAGTAATCATGCTGACACAATCCTCGTAGCGGCCTTTTTTAGGCCAATAAATAATGGGAAAAACATGACTAAGACTGTATTGGTTACGGGCGGCTGTGGTTTTATCGGAGCAAATTTTGTCCGCCTCCTCCTTGAGACACATCAGGACTGGCGAGTTGTTAATTTAGACAAATTGACTTATGCCGGGAATCTGTATAATCTTGAGGATGTAAGCGAATATCCTCATTATCGTTTTGTCCGAGGTGATATCTGTGACCAAGGTCTTTTGGGGAACCTGTTTTTGGAAGAGCAAATTGACACAGTTGTTCACTTTGCTGCCGAGTCCCATGTTGATCGCTCCATAACCGGTCCTGCCGAATTTATTCGAACAAATATTACCGGCACCTTCACCCTGCTTGAGGCGGCGAAAAAACAATGGCTGGATAACTGTCAAAAAAATGAGCGATGCCGTTTTCTCCATGTGAGTACGGATGAGGTCTATGGTTCCCTGGGAGCAACTGGCTTTTTCACAGAGCAAACCCCCTACGATCCCCGGTCCCCCTATTCTGCCTCTAAAGCATCCTCGGATCACTTGGTGCGGGCCTATTTCCACACCTATGGACTACCTGTCCTGATTACAAATTGTTCTAATAATTACGGCCCTTATCAATTTCCGGAAAAACTGATCCCTTTGATGCTCAATAACGGCATACAGGGGAAAGAGCTTCCGGTTTACGGGGATGGCGGCAATGTACGTGATTGGCTCTATGTGCAGGATCATTGCGAAGCTATTGTCCGGGTTATAGAGCAGGGAGAGCTGGGAGAATCCTATAATATAGGCGGGCATAACGAAAAAAATAATCTCCAGGTCGTAGAGTTACTCTGTGATATGCTTGATAAAAAGCTTGGACTACTCTCATCAGGCAAAGCAAGACGTTCTTTGATCACCTTTGTACAAGACCGCCTCGGTCATGATCGTCGCTATGCCATTGATGCGGATAAGATTGATCAAGAATTAGGCTGGACACCTAAATACACCTTTGAACAGGGAATTGAAAAAACCGTTTCCTGGTACTTGGATAATCAGGCCTGGATGAAATCGATTATGGACGGCTCTTATCAAGAATGTTATGTAAATATGTACGGCAAATAATATTTCTTCTCAAATTTGATAAAAATAGCATTTATGAAGGTACGAGAAACATCTATTCCGGACGTCCTTGTTATTGAACCAAAGATCTTTGGCGATGAGCGAGGTTTTTTTTTCGAAAGTTTTAATCAGCGCCGCTGGCAGGAAGCAACCGGTCTGAAGACCACTTTTGTTCAGCATAATCACTCTTCGTCCTGTAAAAATGTTCTGCGAGGACTTCATTATCAAATACGGCAGCCACAGGGAAAGTTGGTACGAGTCATTGCGGGGCAGGTTTTTGACGTGGCCGTGGATCTGCGCAAAAATTCGCCGACCTTCGGTCAGTGGGAGGGAGAATATCTTTCTGCTGAAAACAAAAAACAATTTTGGGTGCCAGAAGGTTTTGCTCACGGATTTCTTGTCCTTTCTGAAAAGGCTGAATTTCTCTATTTAGCAACAGATTACTATGCACCAGAGCATGAGCGATCTATTATATGGAATGATCCTGATCTCAATATTGATTGGCCTCTTCAGGGGGAGCCTTGCCTGTCTGAAAAAGACAACGCAGCGAGTTTATTTCAAAATGCAGATCTGTAGCAATTTGTCTCGCACTGTTAAGCTGACATTTTTTGTCAGTCACTGTGGCATAATTTGTCTCACAAAGAGAGCAAGGGAAAAGGGCATTAGGAAGAGTGGAAAAAAGAAAGCCATGTAACGCCTTATTAAGAGATACAAAGAAGAAGAGTAAATTATAAAAAGGTATTCTGGCACAGATCATGTATTGTAAAAAACAAATGAAAAATGTCGGCACGGGTCGATATATAAAAAACTTTTCCTGAAAACGGAGGACATCATGAAATTGAATAAATTAAGAAAACAAACCAATCAAAAAGGTTTTACCTTGATTGAGCTGATGATCGTTATCGCTATCATCGGTATTTTGGCAGCTGTTGCTATCCCGAACTTTATTGAGTACAAGAATAAATCCTATTGTACTGCAACTGTAAATGATGTTAGTGCAATTGGCGGTGCTTTAGCTGATTATTTTGCAATTCCAGGCAACACCTCTGCTTCAACCAGTTTTATAGCAGGCGCTTCTGGTACCCGGCCTTACATCCTTGTTGGAGAAGACTCTGGTGGGACCTATGATTCCAATACCCTGCTCCTGTCAGCATCCTCTACAAATGCTTCAGCAGTTGCAATTGGTTCCAACTATAGAATTTCTGTTACTGAAGGTGCCGGTAACTGCCCGCAAAAAGTAAGAGAAGGCGATTTGCATTGGACGCAAACCGGTGGCGAAAACAATTTCTTTAAGACACTGTAATATTTCTCAACCGGAAGATATCGGAGCCTGCAAATGCAGGCTCCTTTTTTATTATGCCCCCTCTCCTCTCACGAGACTATCTCCTTCCCCTCGTCCTACTTTTTTCTCTCGCTTTACTTCTCTACAGCGGCATCCTGCATAATGGCTGGCATCTTGATGATGCTGGTAATATTCTCCATAATTCCCCACTTCATATAACCAATCTTCATCCTGATACTCTGTCCAAAACCTTTTACGCCCATCCAGAAGCAACAGGCAAACTCTATAGGCCCGTTGCTAACTTCACGTTTGCCCTGAACTGGTTTCTCGGTAAAAATAATCCCGTCGGATACCACCTTGTTGATATATTTATCCATAGTCTTACGGCAATAATGCTTTTTTTGAGCTGCTTGCAAATCCTCAATACACCTGCACTCCTCAAGCAACAGGAGCGTTCCCAAACACAAAAAAATAATATAGCCCTGCTTGCCGCTGTACTCTGGTTGGCTGCACCAATTCACACCTCAGCCGTGACCTATATTGTCCAACGCATGGCCCAGCTTGCGGCTCTATTCTCTATCAGCGCAATTTTCTTTTATCTTCGTTTAAGAATAGTCCAAGCGAAAACAAAAAAAATCGTTTTTTTAATCAGCTTTATATGTTGCGCCTTGCTTGCCCTAGGCAGCAAAGAAAATGCTGTCCTTCTTTTTCCTTCTCTTTTTCTTATTGAAGGAATCTTTTTTATTCCGTTCCAAAAAGTGTTGCCTGTTGCAAAAAAATACAAAATTATTTTTTTCCCCTGTGTTTTCGTCGCGGCCATTGCTTTTGCTATTGTCAGCTGGCATTTCATCGAAGCTCAGCTTCCCAGCTATGGACAGCGGACATTCACTATGCCTGAGCGACTGCTTACAGAACCACGTATACTGCTTCTTTATCTCTCGCAAATTTTTTATCCGACAGCTTCACGCCTTTCCATTGTCCATGATATTCCCCTCTCTACTTCATTGTTTACCCCTTGGCAAACCTTACCGGCTATTATAGGCTGTATCGGGTTGCTTATCTTTGCTATAGTACAAATGCATAAAAAGCCTCTACTCTCTTTTGCAATTTTATACTATTTTCTTAACCACTTCGTTGAATCAACTATTCTGTCCCTAGAGCTAATTTTTGAGCACAGAAATTTACTCCCCTCTCTCTTTCTCTTTCTTCCTCTGGCGACTTTTGTCGTTGATAAAATAAGCAAAAAAAAATGGGTGGCAATTACCGTCACTATAGCCAGCACAACTTTTTTGGTTCAATCCAGTCTTGCGACAGTAGAGCGCAACAGAGCCTGGGAAAACGCAGGGACCCTGAACGAAGATGCCGTCAATAAAGCTCCCAACAATGCAAGGGTGAGAATCAACTTGGCAGGATGGTATTCTAAACAAAAGAGATATAAAGAAGCTCTTCAGTTATGCGAAGAAGCGGAACGTCTTTCAGCAAGTGAAGCTTCCCTGAATACAATCATTCCAATCGCACGCAATCTGAAAGGCACTATAGCCTATGAACAAAACCAGCCAGAAAAAGCCGTAAAATATTTTCGACAGGCATATTCTCTCCGTAACGACTATACGGCAGCCGCTGAAAAACTTATAGCTGTACTTATTGAGCTGAAACGCTATGACGAGGCTCTCGGGGTTATTGCTGAGCGATATGCAAAAAAAGAAGATCCTAAACTACTCCTTCTTCAAGCCTCTGTTTTTCTCCGCCAGAAAAAAACACCCGAAGCTTTGCTTGCTTACCGCCAATCGGAATATTTTTATCAAGAGCTGCCTTTAATTCTGGCAGGAAAAGCCAAAGCATTAATCATGAGGGGAGATCACAACCAGGCAGCTCTGCTGCTTGACAAAGCTGTGCGCCAAAATGACCCCATAGCTATGCTACTCCAAATAGAAAATAATCTTCTTTCTGGACAGAAGAAAAAAGCATCAATTCAGCTGAAAAAACTTATTGAGGACATTCCACTTATCAGATTGCTAAACGACCTCAGTGCTGCTAAAAAAGATCCCTTTCAGATACCCTTAGATCAGGCAGTACTTCGTCAAGCTCTATTGCATACCGCTTCGCTAATGTTACCCGACTCTCAGAAGGAAGAAAATCTATGAAAAAAAAGCAAAGTCTTCAGCGCCCTGCACTTTTTTTATTTTTTTTTCTCCTGTTACTCATAGCCTATGCCCCATCTTTTCAGGTGGGATGGCATTTCGATGATTTGCCCAATATTCTCAACAATACTCCGCTGCACCTGACAGAGCTGACACTGCATTCTTTCAAAAGAACTTTTTTTGCTTATCCAGAAAGGGAAGGTACCTTACTTCGTCCGATCAGCAACTTAAGTTTTGCTCTGAATTGGTTTTTCCATCAAGACAAGGCCTTCGGCTATCATCTTGTGAACTTCCTCATTCATTTTCTCGCAACGATATTCCTCTTCAAATCCTGCCTTTTGCTGCTTTCCTCCCCGAAAATGAAAGGAAAAGTGCAAGGAAATCCTTTTCTCATAGCCACACTTGCGGCCCTTTTCTGGGCTCTCAATCCTGTCCAGACTCAGGCCGTCACCTATATTGTTCAAAGAATGGCTTCTTTGGCGGCAATGTTTACTATTATCGGTATCTGGTGCTACCTGAAAGGTAGGCTACAACCATCTTGTAATAAAAAGCAACTCATTTATTACCTTGGTGTACTCAGCGCATTTTTTCTGGCTTTAGGATCAAAAGAAAATGCAATCCTCTTTCCTGCATCCATCGTTTTAATTGAATTGTTTTTTTTCAGAAAGGCTCTTAGGTTCTCCAAACAGAATATTATACTTCTCGTACTCGGGCTTTTTTTCATCTTGAGTTTTACTATCCTCCTCAAAGGACCAGGAGTTTTTCACGGAATCTTTGCTTCATACTCAAGCCGCAGTTTTACGCCCGGTCAACGGGTGCTGACGGAATTCCGTATTGTTCTCTTCTACCTCAGCCTTCTTTTCTATCCTGCCCCCTTTCGGCTCTCTCTTATTCATGATATTCAAGTATCCACCTCATTTTTCCATCCAATCTCCACGTTTTTTTCTTTTCTATTAATAGGATTTCTTACTGTTTCTCCTTTCTTTTTTCATAAACGTTACCCCCTTCTTTCTTTTGCAATTCTTTTTTTTCTCCTTAACCATAGTGTTGAATCCACTTTTCTGAATCTTGAGCTCATATTTGAACATCGCAACTACCTCCCTTCGTTCTTTTTATTTCTCCCTGCCGCATCATTTTTAACAACACTTACAAATCGATACCGCCAGCAAAATAAATCTATCTTTTTTCTGTTCAATGGAACAATAGCTCTACTGATTATTTTTTTAGTGTTTGCTACGATGGCAAGAAATAAGGTATGGCTGACAAAACAATCGCTCTGGTCCGACTCTCTAAAAAAAGCTCCGAAAAGCAGCGGGCCCTATATCAATCTCGGGCATTACTATCTGTTTCAAGAAAATAATTTACAGAAGGCCTTTGAGCTTAATTTTCTTTCACTAGATAAAGAGAGCGCTACCCCTTGGAAAACCAAATTTTGGGCCTATAATAATATGGGATACATAATGGAAAGGGGAGAAAAATACAACAAGGCGCTACAATTCTACGATCGTGCTCTTGCAGTATCAAAAGATACTCCGTATGGGAAATATAATATTTCAACACTGGCGGGTAAAGCTCAAGTGCTATGGAAGACCGGTCAAAAAAAACAAGCCATGGAAATTATGAATGAGCTCACTGACGCAGATCCAACGCGAGGAAAATATCTCCAGCGATATGGTGAGATGCTTATCAGCGAGAACCGAGTCAACGAAGGAATAACAGTATTACAAAGCGCACTTTCTCATTCTGAGATGGTAAGTAATGAATATAGCAAGTCTCTTCTGGATTTTTCTTTAGTGTATGCTAGGTCAGGATTTACTAAAAAATCTGCTTTTTATATGCGGTTAGCTGATATACTCGGAGTTCCTGTTGTGCCTAGCTCACTCTGTTTTATAGAAGCCAGCCTGCTTGCAGAGAGACGAGACAAAGCAGATCAGGCCATGAATTTCCTCCTTTCAAAAATAACATGGGCCGAGCTTGTAAAAATTTTAGAAGGCACTTCTCCGAATACCCCAGCACTTCCGTTTGACTACCCCCTTCTTCTCGACTATGCTGTAGAATGGATTGCAGAACAAGAAATAACAATTAAGTAAAGAACGGGAGTTAAATAACTACCGGGTTTGTGGAACTTCCTTGAAGGGAGATCTGTATAATTTTGTATGAATAAGCAAAATACTAGACTACTGCTCTGTCAGCGCTCAATTTTAGGGTAAACGGATTTTAATTTTCACCGGGCGTCAGAGATTTTAATTTTCCAATCGACACCACGTTGACTGTTGTTCATATCGGTTGACCATGCGGCAACTTGAAACAGCGAGGACCCTTATAAAATTAATATCAGTGCTGTACTAATGATTTAAAATTTGCGATAATAATAAAAAAAGTCTCTGCTAAAGCGCTGGATATCCTAAAATAATAGACTGTCTGTTTGGGAAGAAGCTTTCTTTGTCAATATCCCTGAATTTGTAGAATAAGATCTCGGCGTCAAGCGACAAGCAGTTTCGGGTTACCAGAAAGCCTACCGAGAAGCACGAAGTATGTATTGCCGGTAGAAAAAAACAATAATTTATAAAGGAGGTTATAAAATGTCGACGCGTGGAAAGATTATGATGTACGCTGCAGCCGTCATGGCTGTGCAACTAGGCGTGATGCCTGAAGGAGCACTTGCCTTTCGTGCTCCTGCTGGCCTTGCTGATTCCCAGAATATTATTTCTAGTGTAAAAGAAAAAAGCAATAATCCCCTGCAATTGAAAAAAGTTTCTCTGAGAAAACAAGGCTTTCCCGTTGCAGATGTACAAAGCGCGGTAGCCTTAGCAGAGGATATCATGAATGTCGGCTCAAGTCAGGCTATCGCGATTGCTAGCGGATTAAGTGCACGGAATTCAACCGGAGGGTCTACTGCCTTTTTAATCAAGACGAAGACCGATCACCTTGGATTAACGCATTTCCGTATAGCCCAGGAATATAAAGGGTTGCGAGTTATAGGCGCTGAGCTCATCGTTCATGTTAATGATCAGGGGCTTGCATATATGCTTAACGGGCAGTATCAGGAGGATAAGGATTTAGATATTGAACCTGCTATCACAGCTGAAGATGCCCTGCATATAGGAACGGAAAACGGAGGGCAGGTTGCGCAGCAGCCGGAGCTGGTTATATACAATGGTCAGCTAGCATGGCATTATATTATTGAACAGAGCGGTGAAAATCCTGGTCAGTGGTATTATTATGTGGATGCACTTAATGGCCAGCTGATTAATCATTACAATAACATAATGCACTACGAAAGTGCGGAGGTGACAGGTAACCGTCTTGACGGCGAGGATGGTTCGGTTGTTACTATAAACGGTCTTTTAGACTCGGGTGGTACCGATAATTATTTTCTCTACAGTAATGATAACCTATGGGGAGTATACGACCTGGATGCTTCTGAGTGGGAGCAGCAAGCAACAGCGGACTGGGGGGAGAATGATCCTGCAGCGGTCTCTGCCGGTTATAATTATGAGGCTGTCCAGAATTATGTGAGCACCACTCTGGGGAGAAATAGCTTTAATGATGCCGGAGCATTTGCCCAGGTGAATGTGCATGAAGGAACAAATTATGTCAACGCCTACTGGGATGGTTCCGATTTTCATTTCGGCGATGGGGACGGTTCAATATCAAACGCTCTAACCACCCTTGATATATCCGCCCACGAGTATGGACACGCCATCACTCAGTATACTTCAAACCTTGTTTATCAGTACGAATCAGGAGCATTAAACGAGGCATATTCAGATATTCTCGGGACCGCTGTCGAGTTTGCTATACAGCCGGACGGCACAGGGAGCTATCCTGATGCAACTCCGGGGCATGCTGATTGGCTGTGCGGCGAGGATACCTGGCTTTATGATGTTGCCTTGAGAGACCTGAAAGATCCTCAACGCTACGAGCAGCCTTCCTATTATCAAGGCACATACTGGTATACAGGCACCGGAGACAACGGAGGCGTGCATTACAACAGCGGGGTCGCAAACTTTGCCTACTATCTGCTGGCTGAGGGAGGAGTAGGAAGCAATGATGGTCACTCTTACGATATCACTGGTATTGGCAGGGAAGGTGCTGCTGCTGTAGCTCTGCGGGCAAACTACTATTACCATACCTCTGGAGATCAATACGCAGATGCTCGTACCGCATGGATTCAGGCAGCGCAGGATCTGGGATACGATACGCAGACAGTGGCTGATGTCTGGACAGCCTGCGGTGTTATGGGAGAAGAAGAGCCCATTGGCGAGGTGAGCCATGATATGACACCTCCGGCGAACACCTCTGCTGGGCAAGGGAGTCTTTTGGGGCCGATTTCTGTAGAACATACCAACGGCACTGACGCGACAGTAGAATTTACTACTCAAGGCTATTTAGTTTTTCCGGACGGAAATACCCGTACCATTGGGGAAAGCGAAGTAAAGTATTTGTTAGCGGGAGAAACAAAGGGACCTGAATTCTACCTCTTTGTTCCAGGTGGAGTACCCACAGGAACATATACACTCGGTGCAAAAATCAACTATATAGATAGTTCCATTGCTGATGATGACGATTCTTTCGAATTTACAGTTACATCATCGACAATTCGTCCTACTGGGAAGAGTGCAAAAATCTGGAAGTTGATTGAAAGGTAAGAATACGAGATAAAGCGCTCCATTTTTAAAATGCGGGCGTTATTGTTTGATCGTATTGAGCTCAGGGGAAGCGGGCTGATGTTGTATCTATCGCTGACTGTTACTCTTTTGGACGGAGCAACGATTCAACGATAAGTGACTCGGTTACTTGGGTGATTAAAGAGAACATAGAGTCATAGGGATGACAACTGGTAGTCCTGCAACGAGGTGATGATATCGGATTCTAAATTATTCCTCCCATATGTTTTCATGGGGTTTGAAGCGAACTTTTAAGAAATTTATCATCATCTCAATGCAGGACTAAGTATCAGCCAGCCAACATGGTCATGCTTTATTGTTTTCCTTTTCTCCGCGTGTCAGGATCTTACGACACCATTTTTGTAAATTCGTATACTCCTTCTCTGTCAAGTATTTCGACTCTCATTCCGCAACAACACAGTAGGTTTTCGGTCGAACCTTTCTGACTGCCGTAATACCTTATAAGGCAAGCCATTTACTTTGACAGCATTGGCATATCCTTGTACATTGGGCTGCGACGTTCATCTGTATAAGGATAATCGACACCTGAGAAAAATTTTGCACTACCAAGGCAACATCATCCGTCCTCCCAGCGAGGCAAACTCCATCATTCTCCAGGTCACGGTGGGCTGCTCACACAACCGTTGCACCTTCTGCGGGGCCTATCGCGCTTCCGAGCAAAAATTCTATATCAAGGATGACTGCATCATTGAGGAGGACATTGCCTTTGCCGCCACGTATTGTCGTCGGCAAAAGACCGTGTTCCTTGCAGATGGAGACGCCCTGATCATCCCTCAGAAAAGGTTACTCAACCTCTGTCAACAAATACGAACAAAACTGCCTTGGATACGGCGTATCAGCCTCTATGCCAATTGCCGAAATATTCTCAAGCGTTCTACGCAAGAACTTGCTGAGCTGAAACGGGCTGGAGTGGGCCGTATTTACATGGGCTTGGAAAGCGGCCATGAGCTGACCTTAAAGGCAATTTGTAAAGGGTCAACAGCCAGCGAAATGATCAAGGCGGGCCAAAGGGTTAGGGAGGCCGGAATATTCCTCTCCGTCACCTGCCTGCTTGGTATCGGCGGGATGCAATACTCCCGGCAACATGCTGAAGATACAGCAGCGGTCCTTAATCAAATGCAGCCGACTCAGGTAGCCGTCTTGACCCTAATGCTGCTAGAAAATACAGAGCTGGGACAAGCCGCCGCCGCAGGATCTTTTTACCTGCCTGATCAGGCGGGGTTATTCCGTGAACTCCGTACCCTGCTTGCAGGCTTGGAAGATTTTCGTTGCCAGTTCCAGGCCAATCATGCCTCCAATTATTTTACTCTGGACGGTCGCCTGCCCAAGGACCGGGGGGGCTTTCTCGCAATTATTGATCAAGCTCTTACAGGAGATGTTTTCCTGAAACCGGAAAAGCTACGGGGATTATAGTTTTTCACGTCGTTGCCCAAAGCGATTTTCCAAGCGTTTACAAGATATTACCGAAAAGTAATGAGTTCTTTTATATTAAAGAAATATTATGTCACCTGAACAGAAGAAAATCGATCTCAAGAACTTAACCCAGGGCGAGCTGGTGGAATACGTGGAATCACTAGGACAACCTGGCTTTCGCGGTCGCCAAATTATGGCTTGGATCTATAAACCCGGCATTACCGAATTCGAGGAAATGACCGATCTGGCCAAAATATTTCGCGCCGTGTTGGCGGAGCATGCCTGGATGAGCAGGTTTGTTGATCCCATCACAGAAATTTCCCGCGATGGGGCTGTCAAATTCGGTCTTCGGCTGGATGACGGCCTGATGATTGAATCAGTTCTGATTCCGGAGGAAGATCGCAACACCCTCTGCGTTTCTTCGCAAGCAGGCTGTGCTATGGGCTGTCGTTTTTGTGTTACTGGCAGCATGGGCTTTCAGCGTAATCTGACCCGTGCAGAAATTGTTAATCAGGTTTGTGCAGTGCGGGATTGGATGTTGGAACATGAGAAGCACTGCCCGAAACAGGAATTGACCAATATCGTGTTCATGGGCATGGGCGAGCCCTTGGCTAATATGGACAACCTGCTTGCAAGCCTCTCCCTTCTCACGGAGCAGCGTGGGTTAGATTTTGCAGCTCGTCGGATCACTGTTTCGACCTGTGGACTTGTGCCGCAAATGCTGGAACTGGGCAAACAAAGCAATGTTAACCTCGCAGTTTCCCTTCACGCAGCGGATAACGTCACCAGAAGTGACCTCATGCCGGTCAATAACCGTTGGCCCATTGAGGAGTTGTTGACAGCCTGCAAAGAATATCCAGGGAAAAAACGGCAACGCATCATGTTTGAATACACCCTTTTTGCAGGAATCAACGATTTTGACGAAGATGCGCATAAGTTGGCTGGTTTACTCAGAGAGATACCCTGTAAGATTAATCTGCTTTCTATGAATAAAGGGGAAGGTGACGAGTTTCTCAGTCCGTCGAATGATCGTATTCTACGTTTTCAGGAAATACTGCGGCAGGAAAACTACACCGTCTTTATTCGTCAGAGCAGAGGGGCGGACATCTCGGCAGCCTGCGGCCAATTGGCAGGCAAGGAAGGCAGGCAGAGTGACCAGCCCCCCCTATAGTCCTGTACCCAAAAAAGCAGAAGCCTTATTCTTTAAAAAAATTTACTCAGGCTGCTTACCGCTCCAGCTTCAACCCCTGTGCCTGAAAAATTTCCTGGTACTCCATTTTTTGGAGGCCTGCGCGAAATTTCTTATGCAGTTTATTATCCTCAATAACCATCCAAGCGCAATCAATAATACCTTCTGCAGCGTCTTTCTCTGAAATTTTTTCCGCAATGGTGACAGTCCCGTCGTCTTCAATTGTACAAAGATGATTATAGGGATCAAGCTGTGGGTATATCTCTGCGAAATCAATAAATTTTAATTTCAAATCAATAAGAGGTGCCGCCTTATTCTTTTTACTGCTCACTGTTTGGGCAAACACTGCTATAAACGCATTCAGTGCCTTATTGATCCCAGAGGGTTCTTGGCTCAATAATCTTTTATCATTCTTCTTGCTAGAAATTTCATTCAACGTTTCCCCCTCATCTCTCGCTCTGGTTTCCAAGTTTACTTCCATGATCGGCAAGAGGAGATCACTGATAAAATAGCCCAACCTATAGGTCCCGCTTCCCTTCTGAAGCATTCCTAAAAGGGTGTTATAATCTGAATCGGAAAGGCTTAATCCCCCGGTTCCCCAGTAATAGGAGCCACCCCGCCGTTTTCCTTCATGAAAAAAAAGCACTGCGCAGTCCGCTTTTCCATCCACATCGACTTCGATAAACCCTGAAAAATCTTTTTGACTGAGACGAAAAATAAGGTCAGGGAGACTAACCTTATCTGAAGTAAGGATATTTTGTGCGCGTCTGAAGGCTGGCATCTGGCCCCAGAAAAAGATAGAGTCTGGATCAAGATAATAAATCGTCACCTGAAAATTTCTTTTCTGCAAGGGCGCAAGAACGTGGTCAAGCTGATCCGACACACGGGCATGTTCTCCGTTATTCTGGGTTACTCCCCGAACGATATCATACTCATCAAAATAAACCAGCAGCTCCTGGTCCGCTGAGGTACAGCAAAGGCAACCGGACCCTATCTCACCTTGAAGATGTTGAATAAATTTTTCAATATCAAGATAGTAACTGTTCAAACCAGTTAAAAAGGGTTTTTCTCTCGGTAACAGCATTCATCTGCCTTGATGATATCTTAATCTTTTCACACGCGATAACAATGAAATACCTTCACTCAATAATATCACGGATAATATCATAATCACTATCAGACGCACCCTTAAAAGCGGAGATCCCCAAAGCCTTGAGTGCAGGATCATCCGGGCTTAGGCTCTGGAGAGCTGCTTGGAGATCATCTTTCTGCACCTGGGGCATTTTGCGACTGATAGAGAGAACCCAGTTCGGCAGAGGAGCAGTTTTGGCCACAGAAGTAATAGAACCTGGCGCAATATATTGGTCCGCTTTATGCAGAGCATATTCACTGATAAAACCGGCGTCAACATCGCCGATGCTTACAGAAATAATAACATTTTCTTCACGATGATTGGCAGCCTCATTCAACTGACAGTCCCGTTCAACGTCAATACCTTTTTCTTGTAAGGTTATTTTTTGCGACAAAAATCCACCTGTCGACTCCCGACTGACAATCATAATTTTTTTCCCTTTGAGGTCCTCAACCCCTGAAATACCCGACTCAGGACGGCTGATGATGATTCCTCTAGAAAAGGTATCGTGTTGTGTTGTCACCGCACTGGCTATCGCCTCATGCACATTGGATATGGTCACATAAACGGAGGGGTTTTCATAACCGATAACTATCTTGCCGTGTAAAACTTCCGCTGTGTACTGATCAACATTGTTCGCCAAGAATATTTTTACATCGTTTCCTGTTTTCTCACTGAGCCGATCAGCAAAAGGATGGAGCATAGCTGTCTGTTGTTCAGCAGAAAAAAACGGAGGCATCGAGAGAGTATATTCCTCTGCTGCAACCAAAGAACAAAGGCAGCAAAGCAGAGAAAGCAGAGAAAGCAGAACAAGCAGGCAGGAAGCTGTTTTTTTCATACTGTGTGCAAAAGGGGGATAGGTTCGGTTATCGGCTCAGTCGCTCCATTGCGACCTTAATGGAATGACGCATGCGCTCAAGGGCAGCTCCCAGTTCTCTGATTTCTCGTGGTCCTGTAGCTATAATGGCGAGATCCAGTTCTCCCAGGCTAATCCTGTTGGCAACGTTGGTCAGAGATCGAGTGGGCTCAATAATTAACTTGTCTAGCAGAACAAAAAGGATATAGGCTGAAAGAAAAAACAGCAACAGCAGGATCAGGGTTACGGGTGAGAAAAGAACTTTGAAAAAATGTTCATCAAGTTCATCAACATATAGTCCGATATGTATTTCACCGCCGCTGTCCAGAAGAGCTGTTACCTGGTCGTAGACGAGAACACCTCCGATTTTGATTTTAGCCCCCGCCCTTGCCACACCGGGAGGAATCGTATTTTTTGTTAGAATATCAGATTGAAACCCTCTTTCTTTGACCTTTTGGGCAAAATGATTTTCAAACTTATTCAGATTACTAAAAAAGCCCGCTATAATAATACCCTTTTTATTGCGTACAGCGGCATAGGCAACGCCGGAAAGCTTACTGGCCTGCTTCACCTGCCGATTCACGATGAAATAATCTTTTTTCGACAGAGGAGCTCTGATTGTCCCTTTTAATGACTCGGTAAGGGCGCGGCTTCGTAATTCGAGCTGATGCTGGAGGACGTCGGGAATAATATTCAGATAAAAATGAACAAAGATGGTACTGATGATCAGGAGACCAACCAGCATTATTGCTAAAAGATAAACAAAAAAGGAAGCTCCTTTACCGGTCGAGGCGGCCGAGTGCCTGAGAGCTGCCCGGACCGTAGAGGAAGGTTCGGCAGTGGGTTTGCTGCTCGCTGCCCCGCCCTGCTCTTTGTTCTTCGTTTTCCTCGCATCTTGATCAGCTGCTTCCTGATCAGTGTCCAGAAAAGTTCCTAAAGGTTTCGAGTCTTTTGAACCGATTTTTTCGGCGCTTTTCGGCTTCTCTACGATAATAATATGTCCACAGGCACGACAGCTAAACTTTACCTTAGGAGTTTTGATCCGTTTTTCATCAATGGAATATTTTTTTGCACAATCTTCACAGATTACCAGCATTAAGATAATTCTCCTTTCCTGTCTCCTTGCCCACAAGGGCTTAAAATAATAACGACAGGGCAGAGGGACATTTCAATCCCCGGATATATGATGACAGATGCCGACTCTGATGCTGTTTTCGCTTGACGAAATCGTTACAGTCGCCCTCGCTTTGCATTTTAATTTTTACTGTTAGCGAGCACGATGGGTATTCTGAATACTTAATGAAGCATTGAACCGCACAGGAAACTTTATAAAAAGATCATTATAAACTATTTTTTAGAAAAAAGAAAGCAGGGGACTTCCCTTCCTGTTAGACAGCCTTCTTACCGATCAGTCTACAATTTTTGCCGTGGATTATCGCCAACGAGTTTATACCGTTTCATCAACTCTAGCCACTGAAAGAAAATCGCATCTTCATCTTCGTCCAACCAAATCCCGCTCAAGGCAAGTTGAAATTTTTCACTATGATCTGCTTTTTCTTTTATTTTATCTATTATTTCATAACCATGATAAACAAAAAGATTCTCAAGAGGCCCTGCAGCGACATGAGCAAGTTCATCGTTACTCTTGCAACAATCTATAATTATCGCAAGTAATTCAAGAGCTTTTTGTGGCTCATTATTAACTAAAGTATCAACATATTGAATTGCCTGCCTACCTGTTTTGCGTGATTTTTGAATATCATCATATTCTCTCAAAAACATTTCAGCGAGCTCTTGATCAATCATACGTGCAATATTTTCCTGAAGCGATAAACAACAGCAATTGGCAGATGACTCGGGGAAGTCTCCCGCCAATTATATATATATATCAAGTGTAAAGGGAGACTATCACAGGGGGGCTTATCTTTCAAAAGACTGCCTTTAAGCTAATATAGACAAAGAACCCCACACCTGTGGAGCTGTACATCAGCAGTCAGGGCATACAATGGATCCCCTTTCGTTGCAGCAGTTTGGGGATCAGAATAAAGGCTGCCAGAGCACTGAACAAGGAAAGGGTCAATATGAGAAATTCATTCATTTTTTCACCCTGCATCGTTTTGTATTATGAAGTAGGGACACGGCATGCCGTGTCCCTACTATCATCCCGGCCCCTGAAAAGCCCTTACGCCCGAATCTTAGCGTCCTTCTGTTTTCGCAAACGAATAATTCGGGGAGTCACCTCCACCAGCTCATCGTCATTGATATATGATATGCAGTCTTCCAAGCTCATGTCAAGAGGAGGAGTAAGAATAACCGCCTCATCCGAACCCGAGGCCCGCATATTGGTCAATTTCTTACCCTTGGCCGGATTAACCACCAAATCCGCCGGACGGCAGTTCTCACCGATAATCTGCCCCTTGTACAGTTCTTCACCCGGTTTGATGAACAGGGTAGCGCGTTCCTGAAGGTTAAACAGGGCATAGGCCACACTGGTGCAGTTTTCTTTGACGATCATCACCCCGTTCTGGCGGTTCTGAATCTCACCGGCATGGGGACCCCATTCGGCAAAAACATAGTTCATCACTCCCATTCCCCGGGTATCGGTCATGAATTCAGAGCGGTAGCCGAGCAATCCTCGGGTAGGCACCTTAAAGATCATCCGGGACATCCCGTTTTCTACCTGCATATCGCTCAGCACGCCCTTAAGCTTGCCCAGTTTTTCGATAACCACACCCTGATACTGCTCATCCACGTCAATGGTCAGTGACTCATAGGGTTCAATGGTCTTGCCGTTTTCTTCCCGCATAATAACATGGGGACGGGTAACCTGGAATTCGTAGCTCTCCCGACGCATTTTTTCGATCAGGATGGAGAGATGGAGCTCGCCACGACCGGAAACTCGAAAGCCAACTCCGTCGGTGAGCGGTTCCACATGCAGGGCCACATCAGCTAGGGTCTCTTTGTTCAGACGATCATCCAGGTGACGAGAGGTAACAAATTTTCCGTCCTGACCGGCAAAAGGCGAATCATTGGGAATGAAATGCATAGAAATAGTCGGCGGATCAATCTCGATCAGAGGCAGGGGCTGCGGATTGTCAGGGTCGGTAAAGGTCACACCCACAGTCACGTCATCCATTCCGGCCACTGCGACAATATCACCCGCACAGGCACTATCCACCGGAACCTGTGCGTCACCGACAAAGCCAAATATCTTTGAGATCCGCACCGGTTTGATGGAGCCGTCACGGCGAGAAACCACAATATTTTCGTTCAGGCGCATGGTTCCGTTGGCCAGACGACCGATACCCATCCTGCCCAGATAAGGGGAGTAATCAATGGTGTTAATCTGAAGCTGCAAGGGGGCGTTGATGTCTCCAGGAGGCGGGGGAACATTCTTGACAATCATCTCGGATATCAGGTCCATGCCCTGCCCAGGTACAATGGGATCATTAGGCTCTTCCACCATATATCCATTTTTAGCGGAACCGTAGACAACCGGAAAATCTAATGTTTCATCAGGAGCATCCAGCCGGGCCAGCAGGTCGAAAACTTCATCCACAACCCACTCGCAGCGTGCTCCGTCCTTATCAATCTTATTTACCAGCACCAGGATAGGCAGCTTGGCAGCCAAGGCTTTTTTCACCACGAAAAAGGTCTGGGGCATAGGGCCTTCCTGAGCATCAACCAGCAGGACAACACCATCAGCCATCCGCATAACGCGCTCCACCTGCCCACCGAAGTCGGCATGTCCGGGTGTATCGATAATATTGATCTTATAATCGCCGTAGGTATACGAGCCGTTTTTCGAGGCAATGGTGATGCCACGCTCACGTTCCAGATCCATGGAGTCCATAAGGCGTTCAGCCACATCCTGGTTATCACGGAACATGCCGCTTTGATGAAATAATTTGTCAACCAGTGTGGTTTTGCCGTGGTCAACATGGGCGATAATCGCCACATTTCTGATCTTATCCTGATCCATTATAGCTCCTGTGGAAAATAAAACGACGCATTGCCGTACCTGTTCTTTCGATAAAAAATGCCTGAATGTACAGCAGGAAAATCAAAAAGACAAGGGGATTGACAGGTAAGGCAGAAAAGAAACAAATTTACAGGGGGAAGAGGCGAAACGCAATGCGATTTATTTTTGCTGACAGTATGCAGAATACCTCCGCTTAATCGCCTTCCCTGTGATCCCGCATTTCATCATTCATTACGCGAGCGTAGATGTCTTCCACAAGCAGGCTCAGATCAATGGAGGCAAAATGCACCTTATCACCGAGATAATAATGTTCAGGCCACCAGTGCTTACTCCGCCGACAGACTTCCACATCGACAAAATCCTGCTCAATCAAAACGTATTCTTCCAGGATGGGGATATTCTGGTAGGACAGTCGCTTTATGGTGTTATCCCTTTTACGGGTTGACCGGGAAACCACTTCGACAATAAGGAGAGGGGCATTACGGTAAGAGTCATTTTCTTCCTGTTCACAGGAGATAAGCACATCGGGATAAAAAAACTTTTTCTCGTTTTTTACCTTCATGTTAGCCTGGAAAGGTTCGCATGGCGACTTTTGTTCCTGAAGATGGCGGAGGAAGGCGGCAAAAAGATTGCCCGCTATTCTGCCGTGATCAGCACTGGCTCCTGCCATTGCGTAGACAGAGCCGTCTATGAACTCGTGCTTCATCTCACTGAGGAGTTCACCGTCCAAGTATTCCTGTTCGCTGATCTGCTGTTGTTGCTGAGGCAATGGCATGATTTCTCAACCCCTTTTTCTCAAATTCGGTTCAGGGGTGTTGTGGTTCGCTCCTGATCTTAACCGAACAGATTAACATCCTTTACGGTATCTTGCAAACACGGATAATCGTTATATCAGGTGCTGGCAGAATGGGTCGCGGGGAGGGAAGGAGAAGGCAGGGCAAAAAAAAACCGGGTACGTGCTGAACACGTACCCGGTGGAACAACGGAGAGCGGGGCAACCTAACATGTCATGATGCAACTAACGATTGAACTCGGTAGCTATAACGAACAACTTCCGGTAACGGAATCACATTGCATCATACCTTGAGGTAAAGAATAGAAAACCCCATTCCCAACTTTTGTTGCATAGACAAGACCTTTTTCCACCATTTGTTTCAAGAACTCCTGAGCATCCTCAAAAGCCATATCATAAACACAGGCCACCTCCATTGGGGCTACTTTCCCGTATCGGGATATCAAGTCGAATACCTGTGCAGATCCTAATTGGATTTCCTTCGGGGTAACTTGATTGTTCGATAATTCCTTGAACCATTTTACAAATGTTTGATAAGGCGTGTACCCTCGAAGAAGCACTTCTTTTCCGAACCCGCGCACAAGAAAACTTGGAAAACCTCGCACTCCTCTTTGATGACACTCCTGAAGGTCTTGTCTAAAAGCTTTTTCAGCTTTTCCGTTTTGTATGTTTTCTATAAATTTATCACGATCCAGTCCGGTTTCCTCGGCTAATTTCACTTGTACATCAAAGTGCTGGATGACCAGTCTTTCGGCTGCGGCAGCTTCACGTAAGCGACGCAGGTAGCGATTCCCCGGTTCCTCCCCCTGAAGTTGGGCGGCTTTGAAGGCGATACAAGCAGGATAGGTGGAAAAAACATCGTCCTTACTATCAAAAAATACTTGCTCATCCACCGGCATCTTATGCTGATGGGACGCTTCAGCCCAATGCTCAGCTACCTGCTTATACCACAGTTTTCCACCAATACCGGCACCTGGATCACTGAAGTTTCGCATATCCTCTACAAGTCCGCCCATGATAAACCTGATGGAGACTTGTGCTCTATAGACTTCCTGTATTTTCATCAGGATCGGCTCGGACCCCCAACACCAAGTGCAATAGGGGTCGGTAAAACTGATAATTTCGAGTACTGACTTTGCCATAAAAGACCTCTTCTTTATCTATGGAATAGTGGGTTGTCCCTCTTATTACCTTTAAGCACACTACGGTTATTGTGTCGGCTGTTTAAGGTCTTTGTACGCTGCCGGGACGTTCAATTGCGGATGAACCCATCCAAACAACGCATATCCCCCAAATTCAGGAAGTGTCACTCTCTCAACGGTCTGTTCCAAGGTAAATCCCTCGTCAACAGCCTTTTTAACGCCGTTTTTGACGGCTGTTAAGTAGTCAATATGCCAGCGGAGACCCTCACGACCGATAACATGCCCATGCCCCGGCACCACGCGAGCATCTTGCGGAAGAAACTCAAACACCTTTTGGAATGTCGTCAGCGTTTCAAGCAAATGGCCATCCAACAACCACGGCAGCGCGGGCTGAGACGCAGCAATCGCGTTCCCTGTCCACATCACCTTTGACTCCGGCTCCCAAATGAAGAGATCACCGCCGGTTTGCGCAAACCCAAAGTCCATCACCTCAACGATCTTTCCTCCAAGATCAAGCTGAAGGCGACCGCCCGGATTGACAAGAATATCCCCTGTTCTCGGAACAATCTTTTCAATGCCGCGCTCTTTTCCAAAATTGACGATCATGAACTCCGTATCGGCTTTGAAATGCTTATCAACGTAAGCTTTGGTCTGCAAATGCTGAATGATGGTCGTCTCGGCAGGCAGATACATATTGCCATACGAATGATCGCCATGATAGCTGGTATTGATAGCATACCGGATGGGTGCATCGGTCACTGAGCGCACCAATTCCTGCACTTGTTTGAAAAGGCGTTCATTGAGCATGGTATCAATCACCAGAACACCCTTCTCTCCAACGATGAACCCTCCGCTCGTGCCAATCGGAATTCCTTGCGGGGCCTTGGCTTTGGCATCAGCGGGATAGTATGCGTACACTCCATCTGCCATTTTCTCCGACATCATGACGAGAGTATTGGCATCCCAGACTGGTTCTTTTGCGAGTACAGTTGAGGTGGACAAGAAGACTACACAAAAAACGACGATGGTTATACAGTGAACGTGCGATATTTTTATCATGTTATTCTCCTTTTCATTTGAAAAATGATTTTTGGGATTAATGACGACATTCAGATGGTTACGTTTTACAACAGAGCTGTTCCATGTTTAGGCCCGGCTCGCGTTCTATGACTGTCTTGAGCGACACAAAGACACACCACAACCTCATCGGCCATCAACCTCCTTCCAAGCTGATTTGCCCTTGATGAATAAGGCTCAGTAGGGCTATTATTGCATATTAATTATTTTCTTGTAAGTAGGCACATTTTTGTAACCATAAAACGTTCAGCTCAAACAATGCAAAAGGAAGAAATCAAAGTGAGACAAGAATGCCCTGTGGAGATGACGATAAAGGTGATTGGTGGTCGTTGGAAGTGCCCAATCATTCATCATCTATTGAGTGGTACAAAACGCTTTAATGAGCTTCGTAAGCTGATACCTGCTGCATCTCAACGCATGTTGACAAAACATCTGCGTGAGCTGGAGGAACATGGAATTGTTCACCGAAAAGTATTTGCAGAGGTGCCGCCGAAAACCGAATATTCACTAACAGATGTTGGTCGATCACTGGAGCCGGTTATGTGGGCAATGCACGATTGGGCTGTTAAGAACTTGGACTTTGTAGCGGTACATCAGGGAGAGACCTCAATTAAAAACATTGGGCAATCAGGTTGCAGGGCGGCATCGTAGGTTTGAATTTTATAGAAAAAGCACAAAGGTCAATCATATCGAGTAAAACCCGTTACCCGTATTGAGCCAAGGTCCAGCATGGATATCCCTCCTGATTCCAACAAATTTTCAGCACCTCATTGCAGATAAGGCGAATACTCCTTATAATCACCACCCAAACTGCGTTGAAAAAAATACACCCTTTGTACCTCAGCACCAGAATGAATATTAACTTTCGCAATAAAATCAGAAGTTTTTTCGCGCCCATCTCGCTGCCAGTTTTTTTCTTTTTAGGAGCGATCATTGTTGGAGCATGCCTTCTGCACAGTCCCTTTAGCTGCAACGGGCCGGTCATTTCCTGGCTGGATGCCCTGTTCACCGCCACCTCAGCGGTCTGTGTTACCGGTCTGGCAGTGGCTGATACCGGCCAGGAATTCACCCGAGCCGGTCAGTCTGTCATCCTCCTGCTGATCCAGATGGGCGGCCTGGGCATTATGACCTTTACCAGTCTGACCTTTTTCCTCTGGAAAAAGAGGGTCTCCCTGACCGATAGAATTGCGGTGGGCCAGAGCCTGCTCCATAACTCCGGGTTTCATCTGGGGCGATTTCTGGTGCAGATCGTGACCGTAACCCTGGTGATCGAGCTTTTTGGTGCCCTGCTGCTCTTTTTTGCCGATCCTGAAGGATTTTCACCGTTCTCCGCCCTGTTTCACGCCATTTCTGCCTTCTGTAATGCCGGTTTTTCCCTGCATAGCGACAGCCTGGTCGGCTATAAGAGCGACTGGCTGGTCAACCTGACCATTATTCTCCTTATCCTGCTCGGCGGGGTCGGTTTTGCCGTGCTTGTCGAGGGTAAAGATATCCTGCTGGCCCGGTTCAAAAAACCTCAACAAAAAACCCAGAAGAGCTGGCATTTCACCGTGGTGCTCCAGACCTCTCTTTTTCTTATCCTGGCAGGCTGGCTCTATATTTATTGTGCAGAGTTTCTTGGGGCCAAGGGAGCGGTCAGCTGGCATGAAGCTATCCTGACCTCGCTCTTTCAATCCGTCACCTGCCGGACAGCGGGCTTTAACTCGCTGGATCTGGCAAGCATGACCAATGCCTCGCTGGTCTTTATGATCTTTCTCATGTTTGTCGGCGGCGCACCAGGCTCCTGCGCAGGCGGAACCAAGGTCACCACCTTTCGTATCCTTGCCGCCTTTATCCGGGCACAGATCTCAGGGAGAGAACAGGCCGTGATCGGCAGATACGCCGTTGATCGGGAGTCAGTGAACAAAGCCCTGACCCTGCTCTTCTTCTCTCTGGCCCTTATTTTTTTCTGCCTGATTGCTTTGGATTTTACCGAAGGCGGCAATGTCCCCCATACCCAGGTGCGCGGTCAATTTCTTGAAATTTTTTTTGAAACGGTTTCGGCTTTCGGCACAGCAGGTTTGAGCACCGGCCTGACCTCCAAGCTCTCTCCTCCGGGCAAGGTGATCATTATGTTCCTCATGTTTGTCGGTCGCCTCGGCCCCCTTGTCCTGCTGAGTTCCATTCAATCCATGCGAACAAAAATTCTTTTTTCCAAGCCCGAAGAAAAACTTTCAGTGGGCTAACGTCGGAGTAAAGTCGGAGTAATGATGAAATTACAAATAGGTATTATCGGATTAGGGAAATTCGGCCTCAAACTTGGAAAAACTCTAGTTGATCTCGGTCATGAAGTCCTGGGAGTGGAGACACATCCTGAAAAGGTAAAAAACGCCCAGCATGTCCTGACTCAGGTCTATCAGGTCGATGCCATGAGCCGAGAGGCCCTGGAGCAGATACGTATCCAGGATCTCCAGCATGTGCTGGTCAGTGTGGGCGATTCCATTGCCGCCAGCGTGATGATCTCCATGTTTCTTAAGGAGCTGGGCGTGCCCAAGGTCTGGGTAAAAGCTATTCATCAGGACCATGAAAAATTACTTCTGAAAATCGGGGTGGATGAGGTGGTAATCCCGGAGTTCATGGCAGCTAAACAGATCGCCAGCCGCATTGCCATGCCTGGCTTTCTTGATTATCTCCCTTTTGACGAATCTATGGCAGTGAAAGAATTCACCATTAAGGAGTGGGAAGGCAAGACCCTGTTGGAGCTGAACCTCACCAATACCTTTGGTATTCAGGTGATTGCTGTGCGGAGAAACGGTAAAAAGAAGTATCATTATATACCAAAGGCCAATGAAGTCTTCTCTGAAGGAGATAACTTCGTTGCCATTGGTGAGGTTTCGCAGTTGGATCGGGTGGTTCCTTGAAAACAAACATTATTTTAATCGGGATGCCGGGCTCAGGAAAGAGTACTGTTGGCCCGCTCCTCGCCCAAAGTATATCGCGCGATTTCCTGGATACAGACCTGGTCATTCAGGCATCACAAAAACGGGCATTGCAGGATATTGTGAATACAGACGGACAGGCTGCTCTTCGGTTGATTGAAGAAGAGGTACTGCTCAGTCTTGCCCACCATAATCACGTCATTGCCACAGGAGGCAGCGCGGTCTACAGCGAGCAAGGTATGATGCATCTCAAAGCAGATGGCATTGCTGTTTTTCTTGATACGGATCTCGCCACCCTAGAATTGAGGCTTGCTGATTTCAACACGCGAGGTCTCGTAAAACGAACTGACCAGACTTTCACGCAATTATTTGATGAGCGTCTTCCACTCTACAGAAAGTATGCGGATATTACGATCAACTGTGCTGGCCTGAGCCCAGAAGAGGTCTGTATGAAAATCATTACTGAATTGGATAGCGACAATACATGAGCATAATCTCGTCGCACTACTGAAACGAATACCCCACAGTCACCTGAAGGATGATGTTGCCTTGGTAATGCAAAACTGTTCTCTGGGTTCTCCGGTATCAGGTATCTTGGTACTGTCTAATGATTGCGGCCAATGTACAAAGGATACGCTGGCGGTGTCAAAGTAAATGGCAGCCCACAGAAAGCGGTTTTTCACGCTTCGTTTTTCTATGACGGCTATTTGAAATTCGAGTCTTGTATTCTCCTTTCCTCTTGATATTTGGATTCGAACCTGTGACCCCGCTCTACAACCCGCATGGCTACGGGGTTTTATTTTTGGGTGTGATACCGATGTGGGTACACCTCTTCTCGTTACTATCAATTTCCTGTTTACTTTTCATCACTCAAGTGGTATCCAGAAGAAGATTTTTTTAATAAATTTTAATGGATGTATCGTGGATTTTTTTAGAGAAATGTAGATATAAATGAAAAATATTTTATCATTCTTAAGCATTTTTATCTTTTTGCTTTTTCAAGCTAATGCAGGTATTGGAAGACAAGGTTGCTGTTCACATCATGGGGGTGTGTGTGGTGGTCGTTGTTGTGATGGTACGTCATTGTCATTGAAGTGTGGTGGAGGTGGTATCTCCATAAAGAAAGAAAAAGTAACTTACCTTTGGGATGTGCTTAAAACAGATAAAATTTATTCTTTTACAGATGGAAATTCATTTGATTTGCATTTTGTACATGGGAATCTAGTTAAAATTGAAAGTTTTTTTATTGAAGAAGACGAACATGAAAAATATATTTTGATTTATAAGACGGTAGATGGGAAGGAGGAATTTTCCACCTTGGAAGAGATAAAGAATCTTTCTGACCTTAAAAGATTAATTGTTAAATGATAATACTTCTTCACGGTGAGTATTAACCATATGATATTAGGGGTATTATGAAACTATCGAAAGAGCAGCTTCAGCAGATAATAATTATTTTAATTATAGCTGGTTTGTTTTTCTTTTTGGGAAGATGTACAAAACCAGGAGTTGAAATAACTACTAATGCTTCAGATGTTAGCAATGAGATTTCAAATTCATTTGGCTGGGGAAAGGCACCGGGAGATATTCAAGTTGAGGCCGTTGATATTACCAGAGGTGTTATCAAAGGGAATTCTTTTTATAAACATCCTATGCCAGCAGTAAGACTTGCAATAAAAAATTTAGGTAGTGAGAACTTGTCAAGTTTTGGTATTGATTATCAATTTTTTGATATAGATAATAATAAAAAACTTGGAAGTTATGCTATTGCTAGTGGTTCAGTAGATGCGAATTGGACTGGCAGGAACTATGTTTTCAGTCTAAGTCCCGAGAATTGGAATGATCTTGTTGGTAATGATCCTATTGATTTTCATATTGTCGTTGTGATTTCTATAAGGACAAAAGATGATGATATTGAAGTTTACAGAACTACATTCACTCCTGATGAGCTAACTAGTTTATCTGTAATTTAAAGGAGCCTTTGTCGCATAATTGATCTTATGTTAAATTGTTCAGCTCTCGTTGTTTCACCGGGTACATGCTCACCGCATAGCCCGGTTTTTTATTTGACCAATCTCAAGCAGGAAACTCGTTCTTTTACGCCGCCATTGTTTTTTGGTGCTTCGCATCAAGCCACTTTATTATCTTTCTGGAATCTGGACGAACTGAACTGCTTTGAATGACACCCTGCCGAGTATTAAC
Source organism: Candidatus Electrothrix laxa (assembly GCA_942492895.1). Taxonomy (GTDB): domain Bacteria; phylum Desulfobacterota; class Desulfobulbia; order Desulfobulbales; family Desulfobulbaceae; genus Electrothrix; species Electrothrix laxa. The sequence goes on along the minus strand of OW818652.1, from coordinate 697,134 downwards.
ACCTAATTTTCAAGCTTGATTAATTGTAATCGAACGATTACAATTGTACTATGTTCACAGTTAAGACACTTCCGCAATTTGACGCTTGGCTTGACAGTATTAAAGACCGCACGACTCGCCTTCGCCTGAGCCGCCGCCTCGACAAAGCACAGCGGGGAAATCTCGGCGATGTCAAACCAGTCGGCGGGCGTATATATGAAATGAGAGAACATTTTGGTCCGGGATGGCGAATGTATTACGCCAAGCGCGGAGATACATTGATTGTTATGCTGGGAGGCGGAGGCAAAGGAACGCAGAAATCCGATATTGCCAAGGCTCAACAGCACGAAACCACGTTGGAGGATTGAAAAGTGATCGAAAAAATACGCATTGACGATCTACCCGAGTTTGATATGGCCCAGCAGCTAAAAAGTGAAGAAGACATAGCCGCCTATGTGTCGATGGTGATTGAAGACGGAGACAGCGCAGAGCTTGCTCATGCCTTGGGTATTGCCGCCAAGGCTCGCGGAATGAGCGAAATCGCGCAGGCCACAGGCATTACCAGAGAAGCTCTTTACAAGGCGCTCAGGCCAAACGCACATCCTCGGTTTGACACGATAAATCGGGTATGCGCTGCCCTAGGCGTTCGCTTGGTGGCCAAAGCAATTCACTCTCATTAACCCACGGAGGGCACAGCTCCTCGTCACAACTTCCAGCAAAATCACCTTGCCCATGAGCCAAATAGCCCCTATAATCATCTCATAAACCGAGACGAAAACTAAGGGCAGGCATGGCAAAAAAATACATCTGGCAACATTCAGCCTGGCCAAACCTGCAATGGGATGAACAGGCCCTTGCCCCCCTCATAACCCAATGCAGAAAAAAACAGCATTTCCTGCTCGGTGCCGTCTCTGTGCTGGGCTTTGATTTACGCCTTCAGGCCCAAGGAATTATTCTTGAAAAAGAAGTCATCGAAACCTCGGCCATCGAAGGGGAACAGCTTGACCCGGAAGGAGTTCGCTCTTCTGTCGCCAATAAGCTGGGCTTAGCAACGGCAGGTTCACGCCCGGCAGACCGCAAAACCGACGCAACTGTGGAGGTCCTCCTGGATGCGGCCAAGCATTTCAACACCGCCCTTTCTCAAGAACGCCTCAAAGGCTGGCACGCCGCCCTCTTTCCAGACGGATACTCAGGGTTTCATCGCATAGTCACCGGAGATTGGCGACAGCAGGAAATGGAAATCGTTTCCGGGCCAGAAGGTCGGCAACAGGTGCATTATAAGGCACCACCGCCAGAGGCTGTCCCCGAAGAGATCAGGTCTTTTCTCTATTGGTTGAACGTGAACGATCTGGTCTCACCTCCATCCGCAATGGACGGGCTTATCAGAGCCGGACTTGCTCATTACCGCTTTGTGGCCATTCATCCCTTTGATGACGGCAACGGCAGGATCGCCAGAGCACTTACGGACATGGCCTTGGCCCAGGACGAAAACAGCGCAATCCGCTTTTACAGTCTTTCCAATCGAATCATGCAGGACCGGGATGCCTATTATGCGGTGTTGGAGCGATGTTCCAACGGTTCAGGAGATGTCACGCCCTGGTTGGAGTGGTTTTTACAGAGCTTTCAACAGGCGGTTATCAGTTCTCAGCAGCTCATCAACCGTGTCTTAGTCAAGGCCGGATTCTGGCAGGAATTTGCCGGAACAGAACTCAATCCACGCCAGAAAAAAGTCGTCAACACCCTACTGGATGCGGGCCAGGGCAATTTTGAAGGATATTTGGCCGCCCGAAAATATCGTTCCTTGGCAAAAACAACCAAGGCTACTGCTTCCCGCGATCTGGAAGATCTTATCAAAAAGGGTATTATCAAGCGCCTGGAAGGGGGCGGAAGAAGCAGCAAATACGATCTCACCTGGGAGCGTTTTGAACCGGGCCATGTTATGGGGGAAAGATGAGTCATACTTCGCAACAAATTTCGCAACAATTCATCCGCATGAGCGGCACGGATCAGATTGTCTGGAATCTGGTGGATGACCAGGATCTGTTCTGCATCTGGGCTATCGCCACCCTGACTGAGCCGCTTCAGGACATACTTCTTGAGCAATCCCTCAAACACCTTCTCCAGACCATTCCTATCCTCAATGCCCGACCTGTGACTACCTGGTTTTCCGGGAAATGGCAGCTGCTGGCAAAAGAAGACGTAGACGAGCTGATCAATCGAGTGCAGACAGCAAGCGATACTGAGGCTGATGAACAATTACAGCAGGTCTTTACCCATCCGATCAATGCCAAGGACGCGGCCATGATTCGGCTTCACTCCATTGACGGGTCGGAAAAGCATTATTTCGTCATTCAGGTCCATCATCTTGTTGTGGACGGTGAGGGCCTGAAAAGGATCTGCGCCCAGTTTGCTGAGATCTATCGGGCAGTATACCGAGATTCGAGCTGGCAACCTGTCCACATTCTTGATCCGTGTCGGAGCCTGGGACAAATACTGCGTCAGGCTACCCCTGCTCGCCTCCTCACAGCTCTCCCGGCCTACCTTACCAGCCTCATCAGGCTGGTAGCAAAAGCTGCCCCTGCCCTTGGACAAAGAAAAAAGGCTGGCTACCGGCTGATCAATACGGCAGGTAGTGATAACGATCCAGCGTTAGCATCCTTATCACCCTTTTTTGTCCGTACTGTTCTTGACCAGGAGATCATACTGAAGGCTAAGTCCTTTAGACAGCGCCGAAACGTGACCCTGCATGATCTCCTCATGACCTCATTTTCCCTGGCAAATATGGAGTGGAATACCGAGCGCGGAGACAAACGCAACTGGCTGCGATTTGCCTACACAGCCAACCTGCGCCGCTGGTGGGGCGAACCAAGCGGGACCTTTGCTAATTTCAGTGTTATTTTAACCCATGAAGAAGTTTTTCATAATCTCCAATCGCCATCCCTTGCCCTGGCGGCAACAAAGGCACAGCTTGATCAAGTAAAAAAACATATCGGGCTCGACAGTTTTTTCGTCACCGTCCTGCTCCCTGCCCTGCCCTACGCTCTTATTCGTCAAAGCTCCCTGTACCTCAAAAAAAAGATACTCGCTTTTGCTCGTCAGAATCAGGCAATGACTAATATCGGCATCATCCCTGAGCAGGTAGGTGATTTCGGTCATACCCAGGCTGCGGGCTATTCCCTGTTAGCCCCAACCGTTGCTGGCGGCTGTCTTCTCTTTACGATTTCCACCTATAACAACGTTATGACCCTTCATCTCGGCTGCACAGAGGACGCCTTGAATAAGGAAGATGCACAGGCGTTCCTACGCCTCTGGAAGGAGAAATTTCTTCAGGTGATTGCAGAGCGGTGAGTCGATATGCAAATAATTTTACTCCCCGGAATGGACGGCACCGGAATCCTGTTCAGGCCTTTTGTCCAGGAGCTAGCTCAACATATTTCTGAGGATATTTTTCAAAAAATTACTGTTCAGGTTATCTCTTACCCCTGTGATCAGAAGCTCAGTTATGGGGAGTTGATCGATTACGTGCGCAGCAGGCTGCCTGCCGAAGAAGAGGTCATTCTGGTGGCAGAGTCCTTTTCCGGCCCCATCGGCTATGCCTTGGCTGCTGAGCAGCCAAACATGATCCAAGCGGTGATTTTCGTGGCAACCTTTCTCAGTCCGCCCAAAGGTCTTGTCTGGATGATGCCCTCGCATCTCATGGCTCTGGTCATGAAGATCCCCCTTCCGGCCTTCCTCCTTAAACAGATTCTCTTTGAACAGAATGTAACAGATGAAACCGTGATATTATTCAAAGATGCATTAAGAAAGGTGAAACGCACTGTTTTGGCAACAAGAATGGATGAAATAACCAACCTGCATCTTGAAAAACAGGTTTTAGAGATACCCTGTTCCTATATCCGGGCGAAAAATGATCGGTTAATTTCCGGCTCACATGTTGATGAGTTCAGGAGTATTGCTCCGCAGCTTACGGTAAGCGAAATTTCAGGCCCCCATTTCATCATGCAGGCAAGGCATAGGGAGTGCGTGCAGGTAGCCTTGAAGTATATTGATTGAGCTAGCAGGATTGGACGGGACCGTCCAGGAAAGGGGTGCAGTAAAAAATATCTCTGCGCGTCAGATGAAAAAGATGAAAAATATTATGGAAAAAAAGATATTGATTAAGGGCAGGCAAGCGCCTGCCCTCAGCCTGCTTACGCACTTGATATGTATCCCCCAAAAAACATCAGACAAATATAATCAGTGCGCAGAAACAGAATTATTTTGCTAAAGTCATAATCCACTCAGCAAGGGCTTTTGCATCAGCTGCTTCTACCTTCTGCGCCATCATAGGCATACCACCCCATTTGTCTTTGCTGCCCTCAAGTATTGATTTTTCAAGTGTTGCTGCGCCTTCAGCATCATCTTTATATTTTGCTGCAATGTCCTTCATGCTGGGGCCCATAGCCTTGGCATCCATTTGATGACATCCGATGCAGTTATTGCTCTTTGCCAAGTCCTCGCTAGCAGAAGCAGAACCAGCAACCAATAAACATGCGACAGCAAGACCAAGTACAGATAACTTCATAATCTTTCTCCTAAATAAAATAAGTTATAATACAAACAGCGTTAAAACCCGGCCCCCCGCAGCAGCACTATTTATTCAGAGACCAATTCTAGGCTCAACAGCTCCGCTGCGGGGGGTAGAGTTGCAAACAATACTTTGAATAATCCAAATAAGGATTAATACATCTTGCACAACATATAAACAGACACAGCATATCGTCAAGAAAAAAACAACAGCAGATTCGCAGGGGCTAAGGATTATTATAGAGGCTTCATTATAAATGAGATGCAGAACTTTGGTTGCAACAAAGTAACTTTATAATTTAATTAAAATTACACATACAAGAAAAAGTTATTGAGGCCCGATTGCGGAAAAAAGCTCTCCTTATAGCTCTCCCTTATGCTACAGGGCACAAATCTGTGCAAATTGCAGCCAACAACTCCCACAGCTCGGCATACCTAGACTCCGGCACAATCAGCCTGACCAGTCCCTGTTTGGCATCCATTGTGGAAAGGACAGCCAAACCGTCATAGCCTTCCAGTAGGAAGCGAAACAAAGCGATTCGATCAGGCCGTATCCTAAGATAAAACGTCTGCATGCCCTCATTGCCCCTACCTGTCTCCATTATACCTTGAGCGAGGAGTCAATGCCGCCGATTTGATCTTGGTATTTCTCCAGCACCGGAGTAACTACCTCGTCGATAAACTCATCGGTCTGCTCAGCAGCCCGCCCGACGAATTCCTGATAATTCCCGATCATTTCTTCCAGCTCATGCAGGGTAAAGGGTACTCGATCATCATCGGCTAGGCGAGTCAGGAGATCATTCTCTAATCCCTGCTCTTTCACAGCCAAACCGGCTGCTACAGAATGCTCCCGGATAACCTCATGCATATCCTGCCGACTTTCTCCCCGCTCTACACAGGCCATGAGAATCTTTTCCGTGGACATAAAGGGCAGTTCTGCCCGCAGATAGCGCTCAACCTGCTTAGGATAAACCACCATGTCGCTGGTAATATTAACGTACAGCTTGAGGATGGCATCAGTGAGGAGAAAAGCCTGGGCCATGTCCATCCGGCGGATGGCAGAGTCATCTAGGGTGCGCTCAAACCATTGATTACCTGCGGTGGCTGCAAAATTAGCTGGTAACCCCATGAGCTTACGAGCCAATCCTGTCATCCGCTCTGAACGCATAGGATTGCGCTTATAGGCCATAGCTGAGCTGCCCACCTGTTTTTTAGCAAAGGGCTCTTCCTGAACCTTAAGATTGGAGAGCAGACGCACATCCACGGCAAATTTATGGGCTGAGGTTCCGATACCAGCCAAAGTCTCTGCTGTCTTCATGTCCAGCTTACGAGGATAGGTCTGCCCGGTGACTGCAAAAACCGTGGCAAAACCCAGCTTTTCGGAGACCAGACGATCCAGTTCGCGCACCTTGGCGTGATCCCCTTGGAATAATTCCAGAAAGGTGGCCTGAGTACCCACAGTACCCTTGGCTCCTCTGGCCTTGACCTGTTGCTCCAAGTACTCTATATACTCCAAATCCATGAGCAGATCCTGGATATAGAGGGTGTTTCGTTTGCCCACGGTGGTGGGCTGGGCAGGCTGATAATGGGTAAAGCCCAAGGTGGCCATATCCTTATAACTACGACAGAACGAAGACAGATTGTCAATGGTATTGATCAAGGATTTTTTGATCAGTTGCAGAGCCTTCTTCTGAATGATCAGGTCAGTATTACAAACCACAAACTGAGAGGTGGCCCCCAGATGAATAATGGCCTCGGCCTTGGGACATTGCAGGCCATAGGCATAAACATGGGCCATCACATCATGGCGGATCTCCTTTTCTTTGGCGGCTGCCACCTCGAAATCAACATCCTCGGCATGGGCCTTGAGCTCGTCAATCATCTCCTGGGTTACCAGCTCCAGCCCCAGTTCATGCTGGGCCTCTGCCAAGGCTATCCAGCAACGACGCCAAGTGGTGAACTTAAAACGCTCGGAAAAGAGTTCCTGCATCTCCAGGGAAGTATAACGACTGACGAGGGGTTCCTGATAAATATCTCTGTTCATATCCTTCGATTGAGTATTATTAATTCGGGTGCCGTAGGGGCGAACCTATGTGTTCGCCCTTTCATGCCGGGCAGACACACAGGTCTGCCCCTACATTTTCTAAAGATTGATCGATTTCAAGGAAAGACATTTAGCGCAATACAGCGCAAAAGTCCACCGGAGAATAGCTGATCAGTCAGCAATGACCTGTATCTCCACCCCGTTGCATTGCACGGTCTCACCCACTCGGGTTTTTTTCCGCTTTCTTGTTTCCGTTTCACCGTTCACATGAACCATCCCCTCACTGATCATATGCTTAGCTTCTCCGCCACTAGCTGCCAAGTTCGCCAGTTTAAGAAGTTTATACAGTTCAATATATTCATCCTTGATGGCTAGAGTCATGCTTTGATCGCTCATATCTTTCTTTTTTTCTCCAAAGAAACCTTCTCATTATCCCAAGCTGCTAGACCGAGAGGGTATTATCTATTTAATTCGTTAAGGACCGCAAGGCCCAATTGTTTGAGCGTATACGGTTTTTTAATAAAATTGCCAGCACCTAGCGCCTGCGCCTTCTGTACTTCTTTATCTGCTGCAAAACCGCTAGAGATGATCGCCTTCTGCGCAGGATAGAGCTTCTTTGCCGCTTCATAGGTACGACGACCATTCATGCCCGGCATCAGCATATCCAGGACCAATAAATCCACTGCCTGATCCACCGTTTGATCAGCCAACAACTGCAAGGCCTCTTCACCGCTGGACGCCTTTATGACTTCATAGCCAAGAACTTTCAGCATACCGCAAGCAAGGTTCAGCTGGCGGACATTATCGTCCACTACCATGATCGTGCCAGTACCAGTCAACTCCACAAGACCAAGCTCTACCTCCTCAACTCGGGGAACTTCTTCATCGGTCAAAGGAAAAAGAAGGGTAAAGCTTGTTCCTTGCCCCTCAGCACTGCTCACGGTCACCGAGCCGTTATGATCCAGCGCAGTATTCCAAACCACAGCCAGCCCCAAGCCGGTACCGCTTCGCCCCATAGTCTTCTTGGTATAAAAAGGCTCAAAAATCCGCTCCTGGTCTCCTTCCGAAATCCCAGGGCCATTATCACGAACACGCAGCACAGCATACGGGCCCGGTTGTATCTTACAGGCAGGATTACTTGATACTTTTGTAACTTCTTGCTTGGCAGTGACAATGATGACTTCTCCTTTTCCGTCAATGGCCTCTGCTGCGTTATTCACCAGATTCATAAGACATTTCGCAATATGAATCGGCGAACAACTGACATGCAAAGATTGCGTATTCAGATCAGCTGACAACATGACCTCGGGATGCCGCTTATGCACTTCCTTTGCTTCTGTAGAGGCAAGGTAATTTTCAACCAACGTATTCAGATCAGCAACCTGCTTAACCACAGCAACCCCCCGTGCCACCGTCAAAAGATCATCAACCACCGCAGCAGCTCGGCCACCGGCTTCTTCAACAGCCTGGGCAAGCTCGTGCAATTTTTCATTATCAGGAAGCTGAAATCGTATCAGCTGGGGGTAACCGACAATGGATGCCAGGATATTATTCAAATCATGGGCCACGCCTCCTGCCATTAAGCCGATGGCCTCCATCTTCTGGGCCTGATGGAGTTCCTGTTGCAAACGCAGGCTTTCTTTTTGCAGACGTTCATTGGTGGCAATCTTTTCCTGCAACCGTTGATTGCTTTCAGAAAGGGCTTTTTCTCCTGCTTTGAGGGCCGTGATATCCCAAAAGCTACAGATCGTCATCGTCCCTTTTCCCTTCTCCAAGGTAACCTGAGCAACATAAAGAGAGAGAATTTTTGAGGTACCGTCCTTTGTGGTAATCTTTAATTCACGATTCGGTCCCCGGTTTTGAGGATTAGTGCGCGCTTCACAGGTATGACAAAAGGAATCTTCAGAGATCTTCCGAAAAATACATGCCTTCCCCTTGACGTCCTCAGCTGGAAAACCAGTGATCTTTTCAGCCGCTTGGTTCCAGGCAATGATCCTATCCTCCTGATCAACACTGAAAATAGCTGCCGGACTGGTGTCAAGAATAGTTTGCAGCTCCTTCCGCTGCTCGTCTTCCCTTTTTCCGGTATTCCATTTATCACAAAGAGAAACAGCTACCTGCATAAGCTCCTCTGGATCAAAAGGCTTGCGAAAAAAAAGCAGCTTATGAAGCGTTCCGACAACCCTGGCGATTTCTTCACGCGAACGGTCAGAATAGGCGGTGACAATAACAATCTCAATGTCTGGATCAAATTTTCGAATGCGGGTTGCTGTTTCCATGCCATCCCAACCGGGCGGCATACGGATATCAACAAAGGCAATGGCAAACGGTTGCTTGTCATTAATCGCCTGTTTGACCATTTCATAACCATCTTGCCCCTGAGGGGCGTAGGAAAGATCAAAATACGGCATCTCTTCAGAAGGAAGATTTTTTTCAGAAGGTTGCTCTGCGAGGAGGAGCGCATTAAGCTGACTCATGCTGGATGTCTCATCCTGCTTGTTCGGTTGCAAAACGAGTTGATACGACTTCCATATATCGTGGTCGTCGTCAATGATCAATATCCGATTATTGCCGTTTATCATCTTGAGAGATCTCCGTACGTTTTTTATTCCGAGGAGGTGTCGGTCGGTAAGCGTAGGATAAATTCGGAGCCCATACCGGGACCGGCACTGAAGGCATCAATGGAACCGTTGTTGGCGATGAGATAGTTGGCACAGGAGTGGAGCCCGAATCCTGAGCCTCTGGCCTTGGTGCTGTAGCCAAAACGGAAAAAATTTTCTTTTTCTTTCTCCGTGAAGCCACAGCCGTTATCTTTAATCGAGAATACCACATTATGCGATTCGTTACCCTCTAAAAAAAAAGCCAACATTATTTTTTTATTTTTTATATCAATGCTATCAAAGGATTCATAACTGTTTTTAATCAGGTTGACGAGGATTTGTAGGAAATATACTTCCTCAAGTCGCACCGGAGGAACTTCCTGAAACGCCAGCTCCACCTCTATATCCCGTTGTTGCAATAATTCCTGAAACATATTCAAAGCGTCCTGAGCGACCTGGTTAATATCAAGATGCTGCTTCTCACCCATAGGCACGCGGGCATACTGTCTTTGCAAACGAATAATATCCTCGATATGGCTGTGTTTATCGCAAATCTGTTCTAATGCGGTTTCGATCTGGCCATACTCTTCAGCAATAGATTCTGGAATAAGTTCGATGATTTTTTGCATCCGCGTACTTTGTTCGCCGCCGCCCTGAGCCGACTCCAGCATATCCCGTAACGAGTGTAGAACCTGCTCCAAATTATTCCGTAACGGACTATTTTTCAGCCGGGTAATCAATGTAGATGCGTTGATTTTCGCCGGAGTAATAGCATTACCGATATTATGGAGTACCCCAACAGCCATTTCAGCCATTCCCGCCTCACGAGCCTGCTGAATCATAATATCTTGCGCTTCCTTGAGCTTCAGGGTGCGCTCATCTACCTTCTTTTCAAGGGATTTATTATAGTCTGCCAAATCTTTTCGGCTATTCCTGAGACTGTTGGTCATACTATTAAATGAGTCTGCGAGGTCGGCAAATTCATTGCAGACCAAATTCTTTCTGATCTCGTGCTCAAGATCACCATCACGAACTTGATGTACACCTCGTCTCAAAACATCAAGAGCACGCAGCAAAGGCCGGGTAAAAAGCACGGCGATAAAAACAGATATCGAGAAAAACACACCCATAATACTGATAAAATAAGCTTTCATGGCATATATCTGCTTATCCCAGCGAAGATGTTCTCGAATCATCTTGCTGTTCAAAAAATGCATCGTATAACCGCAACGCAGGACGCCCCAGAGTTTTTCTCCGTTGTAGACAGGAAGAATAGCCTCTAAAAGTGAAGTATTTCCGAGAATATCCTTTTCTTCCAAAAAAAATACCTCCAAGACATTATCATCAGGAAATGTTTTTGGGAAAACCGGCCACAACTGTTTGGTGTTTCTTCGGGCCATTGCATCGTCCAAACGTGTCCCTAGCTTATTCTTATCAGGGTGGGCCAGAACCTGCCGTTCTTGATCCATAACCAGGCAATAAACCATCTCTTCGTCATTGTCCACAACCTCAGCCATCAGATCGGAGAGAAAAGTGAAATCATAGCCAGCTGCCGCCTGCCCCACACTCAAACCAATACTTCGCACCAACGCAGCACTGCGATTTTCCATCGCCACCCTCATCGCGTTGATATTTTCCCGCAGGTGCTCATCACGAAAATTTGTTGTTTTTTCAATAAAAATAATAGTAAGCAAGGGAAAGAGAAGGCAGAGTAGTACCGAATTCATAAGAACCAGATACGCACGAAGAGAAATTCTGGACAACTTCATACCGGACATCTATAGTTGAGTTGAGGTACAATAAGAGCAATAATGAGTGGGAGTTAAAAAACATCATCTCGAACAAACGTCAAAGAAAGACGTGTCGCGGCGATGTGTTTCAAAAAAACAGATATATAAAAGCACCTCTCTGCCCTTTTTTCAACAAAAAGCGTTGAGTAGTCAGATGCCGACACAGAGAAAATTGACGGGCAGAAAAAAACATGCTATGCAGAGATACGATGAAATGATGGAATGATGAACACAGCCAACGAAAAATCAAGCTGGTCAAACAATCTGTCCCCCTCCTCCTCTTCAAAAAAAAATCACTTGAGTGCCGGATATAGCATAGGCAGAAAGTGAACAAATAACCTGAACGGTCTTTACACTCTGATGATAGCAGAAAAAAAATACCCCTTTGAACTGGCCAATTTCATTGCTTCCTCTCCCACAGCCTTTCATGCTGTTGTCTCTGCAGTTGAGCTCCTGAAAAAAAATGGGTTTCAACAGCTTGATGAGAAGGAAGTTTGGCAGAAACTGCCCCCAGGAAAATATTTTATCGTGCGTAATGATTCCAGCCTGATCGGATTTATCTGGCAGGAGGGGGCAACATCTCTGGAAATGATCGGTGCCCATACCGACAGCCCCTGCCTGAAGGTTAAGCCCAAGCCGGTTCTGAAAAACTGGAACTGCTTTCAACTCGGGGTCGAGATATACGGCGGTGCCCTGCTCAGACCCTGGTTTGACCGGGAACTCTCTCTTGCTGGCCGAGTTTTCTGGTATGATACCGAGAATGATTTCGGATCGACAGAGCTTCAATCAAGTCTGATCGATTTCAAACGTCCGATTGCAATCATCCCCAATCTGGCTATTCACCTGAATAGCGAAGCCAATAAAATGCAGGAGGTCAACAGGCAGACAGATATGGTGCCTCTGCTTTCTCTGACCGAGGAAGAGGAACCGAATTTCCTCAAAATCATTGAAAAGCAGCTCCGCAGCCAGTCTTCGCAGAATTTGAAGGATTCACTACCGGAACAGATCTGCATCACCGACCATGAACTGTTTTTTTACGATGTTGCTCCGCCGGCCCTAATCGGCCTGGATGAGCAGTTTATTGTCGGGGCCCGCCTGGATAATCAGATTTCCTGCTTTGCGGCCTTGCAAGCCCTGTTGACCGCTGATGCTGCCGGAACAGATCAGAACTGCATGATCATCCTCAACGATCATGAAGAGGTGGGCAGTACTTCCGCTTCAGGGGCTCAGGGCTCGTTCCTGAGCGATATGCTGGAAAGGCTGTTGCCAAATCCAGAAGAGCGACAGGTCATGCTGCGTCACTCTTTGTTTGTTTCAGCGGATAATGCCCATGCGCTCCATCCTAATTTTGCTGACAAGCATGATCCCCAGCATCAGCCCCTGATGAACAAAGGCCCGGTCATCAAGATAAATGCCAACCAACGTTATGCCACCAATGCCGGAACAGCTGCCCGGTTCCGCCTGCTTTGCCAGCAGGCCGAGGTTCCTGTGCAGGAGTTTGTGGTGCGAAACGACATGGGCTGCGGCTCCACCATCGGCCCCCTGACCGCTGCGAAAATCGGCGTAGATACAGTGGATGTCGGGGTGCCCTCCTTGGCCATGCATTCCATTCGGGAGACAGCAGCCTGTAAGGATTGCTGGTATCTCTATCAGGTGCTGCGAACATTTTTCAGCCCGGAGCAAAGCTAGGGAATACGGGAGACTCCATGTCGTTTACTGGGGAAGAAAAACGCCGGGCTTTCGGCTTTCATCTGATGCTGGACTGCTACCAGTGCAATCCTGAGCATCTGGACAATATTGACTCCTGCTATAGATTTCTTGATGAACTGGTGGAGATAACAGGAGCAACCAAGCAGACCCAGCCCTATGTTTTCAGAACTCCAGATGAATTCGAGGGCAAAGAAGGCTTGTCCGGCTGGGTACCTTTGGTGGAATCAGGCATTTCCATCCATACCCTGATCACAAACCGCTTTATCAGCCTGGATGTGTATTCCTGCAAGGAATTCAACAGAGAAAGTGTCATTGAATTCACTCGGCAGTTTTTTGAACCGGCAGAGATTGAACAGCAATTCCTCCTGCGCGGGCTAAAATATCATTGATCCGAGCATCGAATGAAAATATGCAGCGGTGGGAGAAGGAGTTAAAACGGTGCGATGCCTAGCCTGTTTTCCATTTTAGTCTCTGTATATCATGATAAGAGGAAAAGCGGAGGTACAAGTTGATAAGTGGAAACAGTTTCCACTTTCACTACCTCAATCTCATCGATTGGTCAATAAAAAGTGTATATAATTAATTGACTAAACATAAACAAATCATAACGTTATAAGAGATGCCGGTATTTTGACCGTATTTGCAGAGATGTCCTTTAAGCGCTATATTGGGCCAGATAATAAGTATTCCTAAACAGGAAACTTCTCAACAGCCTATTTTCACAAGCAATCATCCAATATGTTGATTTCACTTACTAAGATTTCAAGGTGTTGTTTTTTCATGTAAAACAATTAATTCAATTACTAGATTATTAACCAATCGGTGAGTCAATATCTGAATAAGTGGATTTTTGCGGTACCTATTACGGTCAATAGCATGGAAAGTTTTCCACTTATTAATACTGTTCGGCTTTAATAGTAAAAAATAGAACAAGGATTAATCATGAAAAAAAATCTCGCTCTCCTAATATCTTTTTTAATTTTAGCAGGTTGCAGTGGTAAGCAAATACCTCCACAAAGTTCCACGAGAGAATATTTTAAAAGTAATACTAATGAAGAAAAGGCCTTAAGTGATTTTAAAGAAAATTACCAAAAAGAATGGGCAATAATGCCTCCAGCACCTACATTCCTTACGACAAATTCTAAACAAAATCTCCCAACCTTTGGAGTTGCTTTATCGGGAGGTGGAACGAGATCAGCTAATTTCTGCATTGGAATACTAAAAGGGCTTGAGGAAAATGAGTTATTACCAGAGGTTCAAATACTCTCCACAGTATCTGGTGGTAGTTATGCGGGCTATTGGCTTTTTTCTCAACAATACCATATGGCCATTGATAACATCAATGGAATGGCTATACCTGATTTTCTTCAATATGACACCAAAACCATATTTAGAAGTCGTGATTTATTTAAAGAAAAATGCCTTCATGAAGATACAAAACTTAAAACATGCTTAAACGACTCTAACATACCTTCAGATCCATTTTGCAATAACAAAAGAAATAAACCAGAATATAGATTTCAACGACACCTTGAAGATCGTTCTGACATAGCAGTTAGATCGGTAAGCCCTTCACTGCAGGCACTTGATTACACAATAAAAGGAACATCATACCTACCATCGATTTTTGTTTCTACTTTTAGTGAACTATTATTCAATTGGGATAGCAATGTTAATCCTCTGAGAAGATATTACCAACATGGCCTAGAAAGAACATATGGGTTTGTTCCTATGGAAAAAATTAAAAACCCCTGCTTAACCCAAAGCGAAAAAGACCAAAAAGACCAAAACTCCTTTAAAACTACATATTTTATGAATGACAAAGGGTTTATCTTCACAAGAGCATGGGCTAAAGACATCTCTTTTCAAGAACTTTATAACTTCACACGAAATCAAAACATCAATTATACGCAATCTAAAAACAAACGACATTTCCCTTTTTGGATTATTAACACATCAGCTAAAGTTGAAGATGAAAACGGGGATCAGGTTTCAGATTTAAGTCAAAGGGTATTTGAATTTACACCAACCAGCTACGGCTCAAATCATTTTGGTTACGTAAACTCCCCCCATCATGAAATATCAATATCTAAAGCTGTATCAATATCTGGTGCAGCTGTTGATAATGCAGGAACTAGTGCCTTTATGGGGTGGCTACTAGATGTGCTAAATGCTGATCTCGGTTACAACATAAACAACTATAGCCCCGAAGTCGAATACGCAACCTGGCAGAAAGTTTTACCTTTCCCATTTTATTATTGGGTAAACTACAAAAAAGACAACAAGCATCACAGCATACATTTAAGCGATGGTGGACATAGCGAAAATCTTGGAGCTTTTTCTTTAATAAAACGAGGTGTAAAAAATATATTAATCATAGACGCGGAACATGATCCGGAGATGTCACTTCAGGGGCTTAAACGGCTTGCAACTCGTTTAAAGAAATACGAAGGTTTAGATCTTGTTTCAGTCAACCCAGTGCCATTAAACTATTCAGCAATTAGTGCAAATACTGGCCAAGTCTTTAAATACAAAGTTACCGGTTTTCCATTTAAGGATAATGATGGGTCTCAATATGAATCGAATATTACATATGTAAAACTATCCGTTAATCGAAATTCGATAATGCAATCACAGCTAAAATTACCAGATACCGCAACCCCTAATTATTTATCAATAATCAACTACATGAATAAAAAGGAACATAAAAACAAATTCCCTCACCACTCAACAAGCGACATTCAATACAGTAAATATCAAGTAGCTGCATATAGAGATCTTGGGTATTTTATTGCTAAGGAACAATTAACAAGAGAAAAAATATTCACTAATGAAATTATAAAAACGGAATAACCGAACAATACAATCAAGCTGACCCGCGGGCACGTCTTATTTATCGGGCTATCATTCACATCTTTCCTGCTGGAAAGATGTGGCAATTCGGGTCAGCGGGCAGCTTATCTCAACGTTATATTTCAAAGGGAGCACTTAGGTGAGTCAGCAGGAACTACACGACTTAATTGTTTATCAAGATAGATATTTTGAGATATTGACCGAGTTTTTCCTCAGCGTGACAGGGTGTCTGCCTCGTAAGTTTTCACCACTGGATAGATTTTCGGAATCTATTCAAGGAATGGCCATCTCTTTAAGAGAAAACCCTAGCAGAGCGGAAAGTGCTATGGTGGCATTTTCAAATCTCGAAAGTGAACTTAAGAAACTATATTCGGAAGAAGGTGGAAAAGCTTTTAGTGCAGCCAAAAAATTAGATGCATGTAAATTGAATTTGGGTGGAAGTAGTCGTTTCTTAGAAACACAGTTAAATGCCACACGCAAGTCTCTTCTTTATTCTGATACGGTTTTAATTCCAGATCCTGTAATGCCATGGCTAGAGAAAAGCCGTGATGAAGAAAAGTTCAATCATGTTATCCCACTTCAGATGGTATTTTTCATATTACATTTGAGTGACCTCAAAGGTAGTGAATTTGATCTCCCACCATTTTTTGTATTTCCAAGTTTTGAGAAGTCACTTGAAGAACATGATCAGCAAACGCAAGAAAATAGCATTCAGCTTATCACCGATGTATTTTCGCATTATGTAGATTCAGGTATAGCTCACCCTCAAGACATTATTGATTTGGCTGTAAAGAATCCTAGCCTGTATTTTGAAAAAATTGAAAGAGCAAAGCTTTTTGTTTCACCGGGGTCTGAACCGGGGGGATCTCTAAAAGTAGAGTTAGAAAATTACAAGTCTGAAATGAGGCATTGGAGGTCAGAAGATTGGTGTAATGAGATGTTTTCCCAAGGTGATGCTAGTGTTGTAACAAATGCGATCTTTGAGCGTATTATGCCAAACTACCATTTATTAGAAAATGCTGATGAGCTAAGAAGTCACCCATTTCTGTGTGTGGACGCACAGGCGCACTATTACCAACTTGTCGCAGGTATGAAGAATACATCCGCTGGTGAAGTTGCGTTATTTGATCCATCTACCTCCGCAATTCTACAGTCTCTTACGTCTAAAAGACTTGATTATTTGGCCAATATCAAAGATGAGCAGCTCGTTGCATTGAGAAAGACCGATGAGAATGTTGAATTTAGGAGAGAACTAAGAGATTTAGTTAATAGTTTGCCTAATACAAATCTCGAAGATTTGGGGTATGTTGCTTCCGAAGTATGCTCTCATATTGAAAGAGCTATATCGAAACACGAGAAGCAGGTTTCAACGCTTAATGATAAATATCAAGCAAAGCATAAATGCACGGCTTTAGTTGCTGGTGGCACATTGGCTGTAACGATGTTTCCAGTTCTCGCCCCTTTCTTAGGCGCATTACTTCCTCTAGGTGGCGCTGCAGCGGCAGGTAAATATGTTTTCGATAAGCTTGAGCAAAATGCAGAAGTTGGGCAATTTTCTCACTCCATGATGGGTGTGATCTCGAGAGCGAAAGGGAAATGAAATATAACAAGGCGCTGCTACGGAAAATTTACTCGCTGGCGCTCCTAAATTTCCGCAGAGCGCGGCGTTATATGAATAAACACTAGAGATAATAATGAATCGCAAAATAATACTCACAATTTTTTTATTATGCTTTCCGAGTTTAATTCAAGCTCAAGAGTGGTATGCGATGGCCCGTCATGGAGAGTGCATTGTTTTATCCAAAGCCACCGAGAGAAAAAAAATATTTAAGGGTTCATCAACACCTTCTGAGATTGAAGATAAACTAAAAAAGGCTAGCGTTGATTATACAATAGAACCTTTGTTTGATGCTCAGGAAGGAATGTTGAAGTTAAATGTTCCTGGTGAAAATTTGGCTATGGTTTTGGTGCAAAAACAGTTTTGTAAAGAATTCATTAACAAGTAATTTTCTAGTCTGGAACCACGACTGTTCCAAAAAATATCTGAGTAACCTATTAAAATTGTATAAAAAACCATATAACAAGTCGTTCAAGCCGACCGCGTGAACGGGAGTCGTTTTCCGCGAAGGCTATTGGCGTAGCGGCTTAGCTATGCGTTATACCTCATAGGAGTACAAGTGAACTTTAATAAAAAACTGAAAACCATCTGGCAACAAAACAATTCTTTGGTTTGTGTGGGACTTGATCCAGATGTATCACGCTTCCCCGAACAATTGAAAAATATCCCAGAATCGATATTTCATTTCAATAAAGCAATTATTGATGCAACCCATGATTTGGTTTGTGCGTTTAAACCGCAAATAGCCTACTTTTCAGCCGTATCTGCTGAGAAACAACTTGAACAAACCATAGATTATATAAAAAATTCCTATCCGCACATTCCTGTTATTTTAGATGCGAAGCGAGGAGATATCGGGAGTACCGCGCAAAAATATGCAATTGAGGCATTTGAAAGGTATGGGGCAGATGCGGTGACGGTTAACCCGTATTTGGGCCGCGATTCTGTAGAACCGTTTTTGTCATATAAAGATAGAGGAACCATACTGTTGTGTCGCACATCTAATTCAGGAGCAGGTGATATTCAGGATTTAGAGATTGACGGTGAACCATTATACAAACGTATAGCCCGGGTAGCCAGCGAACATTGGAATACAAACAAAAATTGTCTGCTCGTCGTTGGAGCTACGTGGCCATCCCAAATGTCAGAAATAAGGGAAATAGTAGGCGACATGCCATTCCTTGTACCCGGAGTTGGTGCTCAAGGTGGAGATGTAGAGGCAATGGTAAAATCGGGTCAGACCAACGATGGTACCGGGATGATCATCAGTTCATCAAGAGGTATTTTGTACGCAAGTAGCGGTGATGACTTTGCCGAGAGAGCAAGGTCTGTTGCGTTAGAATTGCGAGACGAAATTAACACATACAGAAAAATGGTATAATAGCGACGTTAGGCGAAGGAAGCATATGTCACATCAAGATGGCTGGATAGACTTATACTCCCTACTGGAAAACGGCAGTAAGCCGCCTTCGACCTTGGTGACGAAATGCATGTCTTCTCGTACTGGCCTAGGTGAGACTATGCTTCATTGGTATGCGATCGAAGGTGCTCCAGACATACTACAGAAGCTCATCAATCTTGGTTTTGACGTGAATGTGCAGAATGAGTTTGGCAACACTCCGATTATGGAGTGCTCCCAGATCGAGAGATGGGATAATGCCAAAGTGCTAATGGAGAATGGTGCAGATCTCAGGATCAAGAACAAAGAAGAACAGGCTCTTGCTGCGAATATCTTGCTGAATATGGCATAGAGATGCCAGAGTGGATGAAGGGAATCGCCTAACCAGTAGTTCAACCGGACTGTCTACGCTGGCACGTATCTTGCTTTCGGCAAGCTCCGCGCCAGGAAGACAGCCGGTTAACTTGGCGTTAGCTGCAACAAACCAGACTCACGGGAGTGTTCTAAAATGACTGTGACAGAATTAATATTTGGTGCCTCATCCCTTGTAAGCTTGGTATTTGCAGTATATACCTACTTCAAGAGCCGAGAGATGATCTACCCGCTAATAGAAAAATTGAGAGCGTCAAGGAATAATTTGCTAGCAATTGAAAAGCAAGCCAAACGCATAGTTACTATTGTTGATTTAAAAGAAAAAGATGATGCGCAAAAAATAATGATGGCACGTCAAATTGCCCGGTCTATAGAAGAAAGCACTAGTACAAGAATGAACACCATTGATGACGGAAAGAAATGGAATGAGTTAAATGTTAAAGAAATATTCAGTCTAATATCCAAATAACATACATGAATATTAGATTGCAGCTAACAAAACCATCCACCGGACGCGCCAAAGGCACGCACCGGTGATGGTTGGCGTTAGGCGGCAGGAATTCCTATGGGTGCATCCGCAGTTTGAGACGGAGTATTAATGGGAAGGAGAAAAAGGTATCATGCAGATAATCTGTACCAACACGTTGCGGCGTTCAGAATACAAGAAAATCACTGCCCAGGTCTATGCCGGAAATCCTCATTTTCGTGATTCTCTGAGCAGCGTTTTGGCGATCGTCACCAATCCGAAAGGAGCTTTTGGCAGCCGTACCCAACAGCAGGCCGTCGTGGTCAAGGACGACAAAGGGGCTCCTCTTGCAACAGCCCTGCTCATCCGAGCAGAAGGTCTACCCGACCAAGTGCAACTGAGTTTTTTTGAAGCCCTGCCCAACGCGCAGGAAGCTGTCCAGGCCCTTGTAGACAAGGCATCTTCCATCGCCCGACAATGGGGTGCAACAAATCTACTGGTCAGCATGAACGGCCATGTGAATTACGGCCTGGGTTTTCTTGCTGACAGTTTTGATGAATTGCCCTGTTTCGGCTCATCCTACACCCCTCCTTATTATATAGACTATTTCCGTTCGCTCGGTTTCGCGGAGCAGCACCTTGTCTCCTATCGCTATCCCATGGACTCCTTTGTCAAACAACAGGAAGACAAAATCCTTGAGCGCACCAAAAAACGCTTTAATTTCCGCCAAGCAGATTTTTCTCATCTCCAGGAAGAGATTAACATCTACACCCAGCTCAATAATGAGTGTTTTTCAGATCACCCCGCCTATTTTCACCGCCATGAGGATGAAGATTACGAACTGTTCAAACCGTTCCGCTGGTTTCTCCAGGAAGAGAACCTACTCATAGCTGAGCATGGCGGAATTCCGGTAGGATTTCTGCTCTGGTATCCTGATTTTAACGAGCTTATCGGGCCGGGACAGGAACTGGGAATACAGGCCTTGCTCAAATACAAACTGCTCCGACGCCCTATCAAACGCTTCAAGATCGTGGAGATCGGGGTTATCCCGAAATTTCAGGGCAGCTCTGTGATCCTCGGGCTCTTTCATGCCTGTTATGAGCTGACAAGGGACCGTTTTCAGGAATGCGAATCCGGTTGGATCTTTTCGGAAAATTTGAAATCCAACAACATCTGCCGCCGCTGGAATCCAGAAAATGGGCCGTCCTATTCCGTGTTGACTCTTGCCCTGCAATGAGTGCAATGAGTAATTCTGTCTTTTCGACGTTCTCTGCTGCCCGTGACCTGCCAACGAGCTGGGACAGGGCCTGTGGCAAAAGCAATCCCTTCCTCTGCAAAGCCTCGTTGAGGCTCCTGGAACAGGTAAACCCGACAGGACAGCGCTACTACCTTCTGGAGA
The DNA here is from genome assembly GCA_942492895.1 of Candidatus Electrothrix laxa. Lineage (GTDB taxonomy): Bacteria > Desulfobacterota > Desulfobulbia > Desulfobulbales > Desulfobulbaceae > Electrothrix > Electrothrix laxa. The sequence goes on along the minus strand of OW818652.1, from coordinate 676,338 downwards.
AAGAGGACCGAGTGTCTCTCTTTATGACCTATCAGCACCGCCTGGATATCCTCACCTATGGGCGCGGCAACCTGCGTCTCCCGGTGACTATCCTCGGTATTCCCTGCTCGGTTTCTTGGCCCGGCTTGCAAATTCAAAAACAGGATCTGGAGCCCTTCAGGCAGGCTCTGCAAAAAATCCCCGGAGCGCTACTCCTTTTAAACGGCAAGGAGCCGCCTCTGCCGCTCTCGCCCACCTGTACCCAAGGTATCACGCTGCCCAACTGCGAACTGGATATTCGAGGGCTTGATTTTTCGTCCTATCTTGACAGAATGCGGAGCCATTACCGCTACAAGCTCCGGGCCTCGCTCAAGCGTTTCCAAGGGGTGGAAACCAGCGTACTTAAAAACAACAGCGAGTTTGACAGCAGGCTCTACCAGCTCTATGAACAGGTTTATGAGCGTTCAGACGTTAAGCTGGAAAAACTGCCGCTCTCTTTTTTTCAGCAATTCCCTGCAACCATCTCTGTCTTTTCCGTAGGAGACAAGTTGCTCGGCTTTACTCAGACCATGTTCAGCAATCAAGGAAATCAGGAACAGATTTTTCTTTTCGGCGGACTGGATTACAGCCTGAATGAGCAATTTCACACCTATATCAACATGCTTCTCCATGTGATCAGGAGCGGAATGGAACAGGGCGCAAAGCGGGTCAACCTGGGCCAGACTGCCGAGGATGTGAAGACCAGACTGGGGTGTACTCTCCAACGTCGTTTTCTTTACGCTCGCCATTCCAACCCCTTGATCCATTTTCTGATCCGCCGGGGAATCAGTCTGCTGAGTTATACAGCTCCCTTAACGGAGCGACATGTTTTTAAATAGATCAGCAAAATCACCAAGCGAATCCGCCCGCATCCTGCTGGTCCGCCCCAAATACAGCACTGGCCTGACTCATTTTGGCTCCAGCGGTTCTATCAGCACGGAGCCGCTGGAGCTTGAATATCTAGCAGCGGCAGTGAAGGAATGCGGCCATCAATACCACATCTGGGACGGACAGGTTGATGGCTCTTTTGCCCGTGCATGCAGAACCTTTCTGCCTGATCTGGTGGCCATTACCGGTTATTACCCGGCCCGTGACCAGATGTTGCGCTATGTCCGTACCGTTCGTCAGCTGCGCCCCGAGGCAATGGTGCTCATCGGCGGGGTCCATGCCGAGCTGAATCAGGCCGATTTCCAGCGTCCCGAGGTTGATCTGATTATCCATTCCGGTGGCGTGTTCACCTTTCAGGATATCCTTGCCCAGAAGCGAACAAATAAGCGAACAGATTGGCCTGACCTCGCTGGTATATCTTGGCAGGAGGAGCAAGGGCGATGGCAGGAGAACCCAAGGGCCACCTTTAACCCGACAGCCCTGCCCCGCCCGGACCGCAGTTATTTTCACAGCCATAAGCACCGTTTCTCCTGGCTCTATCACGGCCCGACGGCCTTGGTCAAGACCGGATTCGGCTGTCCCTACACCTGCTCTTTCTGCTACTGCCGCCTGCTCAACAACGGGATCTATCAGGCACGGGAGGTGGAAGACGTCGTAGCGGAGATAAGAGCAATCGACTGCCCGGTTATCTGGCTGATTGATGATACCTTTCTCCTCGACATACAACGCCTGCAACGCTTTGCTGCTGAACTCACGCGGCAGAAAATCAAACGAAAATTTATTATCTACGGGCGAGCTGATTTTATCAGCGAACATCCTGATGTTCTGCCCCTGCTGCGGGAGATGGGCGTTATTGAAGTCATTGTCGGCTTGGAAGCTATTGACGACAAGGGCCTGCAAGAGTTTAATAAGCAGGTCAATGCGGAGCAGAATCGCCATTGCGTGAGCCTGCTCAGGCAGTATGATATCGGCTGCGTTGGCCTGTTCATCATGGATCAGGAGGCAACAGCAGCGGATTTCCGTAGGCTGGATCGCTGGATCAAAGAGGTCGAGCTGACCACCTACACAATTTCCGTGTTCAGTCCCTTCCCCGGCACAGAGGAGTATCCTGCCTTGGCTGATCAGCTACTTACCACTGACTGCCGGAAATGGGATCTCCTCCACCTAGTTCTGCCACCGCTCCATCTCAGTCGGTTAGGCTTTATGGTCAGAATCTGGTGGCTGCACGGTAAGCTGCTTTGGCGTAACCGCAAACTGCGTTGGCATTTACTGACCGCTGCATTGAAATTTTGGAAACAATCATAAATGATGAATAGACAAGGTATTTGGGATTTCTGGGCAAAATATTATGATCGCCTCTGGCTGCAACGGGTTTCTCTTCAACCCACTCGGGCCTTGGTCTGTGAAAAAATCATGGCGCTCATGACGCTTGAGAGGAACCAAGATACAGCTCAGAAAGCTCAGGAAACGTCTCAGCTGAATATCCTCGATATGGGCTGCGGCACCGGCCAGTTATACGGGGATCTGCTCCAGGCATTAGGAAAGGATCAATTGCAATATGTGGGCATTGACCCCTCTGGGGCCATGCTGGAACAGGCTGGAAAAAAATTCCCTGAAGCGGCTTTTTTTCAACGTGATGTCATGGACACAGAACCGGATACAGAACCTGAGCAAGCGCCTTTTGACGTGATTGTGTGCAGCCATTCTTTTCCGTATTATCCTGATGGAGAAGCAGCCCTGCGCAACATGGCGGGTATGCTCAGGCCAGGCGGACAGCTGCTGTTGTCTCAAGCCTGCACAAACAGCGTTTATGATGCTGTCATCCTCAAGCTGACCGGGTTGACTACGTCAAAGGCTGCCTACCGCTCCTCTCAACAGATGACAGCGCTTGGCAGCTCCTTGTTTCGCGAGCTGAAGACCTTTCGGATTTCTGAAAAGTTTTTTGTTCCTTCGTTATGGTTTTTTCAGTGGGTAAAATAAAATGAAAATTTGGGTAGATGCGGACGCATGTCCAGTCGTTATTAAAGAAATTTTGTATAAAGCAGCGGAACGGACACGGCTACAATTGATTTTGGTAGCTAATACCCGTTTCCAGGCACCTAAATCTTCATTAATTCATTTTGTCCATGTTCACCAAGGCCCGGATGTAGCTGATGATGAAATAGTCAAAAGAGCTGAGCCTGAAGATCTTGTCATCACCGCTGATATCCCGTTAGCTGCTCGAATTGTGAAAAAAGGAGGCCTTGCACTCAATCCAAGGGGTGAGGTGTATACAGAAGAAAATATAAAAGAAAGGTTAAGCACGAGAGATTTTCTAGATAGTCTGCGATCAAACGGGATAGAAACCGGTGGCCCATCAGCTTTAAACGCACATGACAAACAAACTTTTGCAAACAGTTTGGACCGAATATTAACAAAATACAAAAACAAGGCATAAGCCATAAGCAGTTAGAGCACCATGCACCTGCCCAGCTGGCACGCGTTGACAAACACCTATCAATTTGTTATCTCTTTTTTTAGAATATTTTCTCTCTTCCGCATAATGGCGACCTCCTATGATTCAACGAAAACAGACCAAAAAGATATGTATCGGTGACACCCCGGTGGGCGGTGATGCCCCGATCACGGTGCAGTCCATGACTAACACCGACACCCGCGATGCGGCAGCCACAGTGCGCCAAATCAAGGAGTTGGAAGAGGCAGGCTGCGAGATCATTCGGGTGGCTGTGCCCGATATGGAAGCTGCTCAGGCGATTCGGACCATCCGGGAGCAGATCACCATTCCTTTGATTGCGGATATTCATTTTGATTCCCGCTTGGCTGTGGCAGCCTTGGAACACGGTGCCCAGGCTATTCGTATCAATCCGGGTAATCTCGGTGGGCCGGAAAAACTGGCTCGGGTGGTGGATGCGGCAAAAAGGCATAAGGCTCCTATTCGGGTGGGTGTTAATTCTGGATCCATTGAAAAAGACCTGCTGGCAAAATACGGCTACCCAACCCCGGAAAACTGTCAGGCCCTTATTGAAAGCGCGTTGACCAATGTCGCCGCCATTGAAAAACTGGGTTTTGATGAGATCAAAATTTCCATCAAATCGTCGGATACCCTGACCACGGTGGCCGGATATCGCGAGTTGTCCCGACGTACTGATTATCCCCTCCATATCGGGGTGACCGAAGCGGGCGGCCTGATTGCCGGGACAGTAAAATCCAGTGTGGCCTTGGGCATCCTCCTTTTTGAAGGCATAGGCGATACCTTCCGCATCTCCCTGACCCGCGATCCGGTGGAAGAGATACGGGTGGGCTTTGAGCTGCTCCGCTCCCTGCGTATCCGGGAACGTGGGCCGGAGCTGATTTCCTGCCCCACCTGCGGGCGCACTCGGATTGATCTTTTTTCCTTGGCTGAAGAGGTGGAGCGAGTTCTTCAGACCATGCAATCCAACCTGAAGGTTGCGGTCATGGGTTGCGTGGTCAACGGGCCGGGCGAGGCTAAAGAGGCGGATATCGGTGTTGCTGGGGGACACGGAACCGGGATTATCTTTAAGAAAGGGGTGGTGTTTAAAAAGCTGCCTGAGGCGGAGCTTCTGCCTGCATTTTTGGAGGAGCTGCGGAAGATGGATACGGAATTAGGAACAGAGTCAGTGAGTTGATACTCGGGGTGTTACCCCGAGCTATTACATATTGCCCTTTCAGGGCATTGATCCCCGGTATTTATTTCACTCCGAGGATAACAGTGTCTCTTCGGGGTATCGTGTATCCGGTAATCTTAGCCAGTGACATAAAAAAAGCCCCAAGGGGGCCTGTATCCAACCAGCTCAAGGTAACACCCTGAGTATTTTCATACATATTTGGAGGGTTACAGAATGTCACCTTCAAGACTGCACAGTGCGGTAGTGCGAAATCTGCTTCTTATTTTTGCCAGCTACGGGTATGATACTTTTCCGGAATTAACCGTTTCAATAAATGACAATAAAACAGTTGACCTGGATTTGGCTGTTGACCGCAGCAATTATCAATGCGATGCGGACGATATCTCTACAAAGGTAGAGGTCATACCGGAGGTATGTATTGAAGTGCTGTCGCCTAAACAGGCGATAAGTGACTTGATTGAAAAGGCGTATAAGCTCATTGAGAATGACGCGAAGAGTTATTGGCTGGTTAATCCTTTTCAGAATACGGTCACGGTATATTCTCAAAATAACGGGGATGTCTCGCGAAAAAACTACACGGGAGACACTGAAATTCCTGACCCGTTCGGAGAAAATAAACACATTATTCTGAATGATATCTTTAAATAGTATGCAGGATGCTGGATTTTCATTCAAGCAATGAATTTTAACACTGGAAGACAGTCATGCTAACCAAATTATATTTAATGCTGGCGGCCTGTTTTGTGATGGTGATGCTATCAGCTTGTGCCAATATGTCAGAAAGAGAAAGAATATATTCTGAAGCCATAGTGGTAGGTACAGGGATAGGCACAGGAATGGGTGCAGCAGCGTCATGCGTGGAGAATAGAGCGACCTACTATACAGCCCTCGAAAGAGAGACCGAGAGAGAAGTTAGAACCAAACAAGAATTAGAGGAAGCACGACAAGACTATGAAAGGCTAAGAGAAAATGGAAAAAATATTGTTCGTACATATCGACCTATCATTCGTACATATTCACCTGTTATTCGTTCCTCTTCACCCGTCGTTCGTACATACTCACCTGCTCACAATATCCCACAGTTTCCCTGGCCCCCTCCCCACCCTTCCGCCTATAGCGTAATACCTTCAAGACTGTTACCAAATTTAACCAATCAAAATCACTTAAAAGACGTAGCAAAAAAATTAGAGGCAGCTTTTGATCAAGCCGGATATTCACAAAAAAAATATTATCAAGTTTCTGATGGATTCGCTCTGATTTCCCAGTTAGAGCAGTTTGATCCTGACGGAACCCCGAGAACACCTCCAGACCGCTGGGCAGCTGACTTTCGCCCTCCGAAAATCTTTTCTCTTTCCTCCTACCTCAAAGCTCTTTTCACAGCCAATCCAGGACGATACCGCATTATCGCCTTTATAGTGACTTCGCAGCCTTTTAAAGAAAGCAAAGAAACGGTGACCCGTGAAGAAGCAATGAGTTGGCTTGACGACGGAATGATAGTTTTACCTGAGAGTATCGGTAAGCAACCGTATACCGAGAAGCATTACTGCACAGCTTTCATCTATGAATTTGAGCAACCCGGTAAGGAGAAAGAACCTTTTTTCAGGCCATTGAGCAACCTCACAGGAAAAGATCACCTTGAAAAGTCCAAACTCTGGGCCGCGCTGAAACAATAATCATGCGTATACCTATAGCCAATACCAAGAAACAGCTGGCAATTATTTGGTTCAGCGGGTCAGGTATCCTGTTCGCCCTACTTCTGTTGCAAACGATCTTCGGCAAGTACGGCACAGAGATTACAGAAATAAAAGATCCTTGGGGCTTAATACTGCCGACCTTTATCCCAACGCTTTCATTGATCATCGGGGTGTTAGTTTCAGACGCAACCGGATCGCAAGATTCTGAAGAAACAGCAACTGTTGATCAGTTTTTCTTCCGCCTTTCCTGCTTCTTGTCAGTAACCTACCTTTTAACGGTAATCCTGACTATTCTTCTTAGTCCCTTTTCTACATTATCTCTGTTAGAATTGATGAAGTTATCCAACCTCTGGCTTGCTCCATTTCAAGGACTGGTTACCGCTTCACTTGGCGCATTCTTTGTTTCAAAAAAATGATCCCCTAAACCGACTGTTATTTTTATGATAACCATAGGCATAGAACACCTTATCGCAGATCCCCCACCCTCCTTCGCAGGCAAACGCCTCGCCCTACTCTGTAACCACGCCTCCACAGACCGCCATTTCCGCCACAGTCGCGACCTGATCATGCAGGCCTTTCCGGGCCAGCTGACCTGCCTGTTTTCCCCACAACACGGTTTTTTTAGTGAAAAACAGGACAACATGATCGAATCCGGTAATGCTACAGATGCGGCCAGCGGGTTACCGGTCTTTTCCCTGTACGGCGACACGAGAAAACCAACCGGGGCCATGTTTGACCATTTCGACATCCTGCTCATTGATCTTCAGGATGTGGGCACCCGAGTGTACACCTTTATCTGGACCGTGGTGTACTGCCTCCAGCGAGCTGCGGAAACCGGGAAAAAAGTGGTGGTGCTGGATCGGCCCAATCCGGTGGGCGGCCATATTGTAGAAGGTAATCTACTTAAACGCGAATTTCGTTCTTTTGTCGGTCTGTATGAAATTCCCATGCGCCACGGGCTTACTATGGGTGAGCTGGCCCTGCTCTGCAACCGAGAAATGGGCATCCATGCCGAGCTTGAAGTCATCAGGATGCAGGGCTGGCAGCGGGAGATGTTATTTGCGGAAACAGGCTTTCCTTGGGTTTTCCCCTCACCCAATATGCCCAGCCCGCTGACCGCCCTTGTTTATCCCGGCCAAGTGATCTGGGAGGGAACCAATATTTCAGAAGGACGAGGCACCACCCTCCCCTTCGAATTAATCGGGGCACCGTTTATCGACCTGGCACAGGTATTGGAAAATCTGTCCAGGCTTAATTTATCAGGCTGTGTGCTCAGACCTCTTGTCTTTGAACCGACCTCAGGCAAATGGGCTGGACAACCTTGTGCTGGCTTTCATCTCCATATTACTGAACCCGGTACCTTTCGGTCCTACCGCCTGAGCCTGGCCCTCTTTCAGACCCTGTTCCGCCTATATCCGGAAGAATTCACCTATAAGCAACCGCCCTATGAATATGAGTACGACCTCCTGCCCATGGATTTGATTCTCGGTGATAAGAAACTGCGCAAGGCCTTGGAGCTAGGATCAGATATTATAGAACTGGAGCGTTCCTGGGAGAAAGAGTTAGCGTCTTTTGACGCCTTGCGCCAGTCAGTTTTTCTTTACCCTGCGGGCTGAATGCGCTATGTTCTTTCTCACAACACCTTTCTTTTATTCAAAATAAACAAGCTGCCCTCTAATGAGGCGGCTTTCTACCATACCATAAAAAACACATGAAAACAGCAACCCTTGGCGAATTAGCCGCTCTTGTTAATGGAACAGTCGTTGGCGATGATCAACTTTATGTGACCGCCCTGAATAGTCTGACTCTGGCTGAACCCGGCCAGCTGACCTTTATTAATTCAGTTAAACTGGCTGATCAATTAGCAGCAAGCAAGGCCTCTGCCTGTATTGTTCCGCCCGATTTTCCAGAGGCTGATTTCCCCTTGCTTCAGGTTGATAATGTTGACCTGGCCTCTGCCCGAATTCATAATTATCTCCTGAAAGAAGAATTTCAGGTCACCGGGATTCATGACCGAACCGTTGTTGGTGCTGACTGTTCAATCAGTGAGCAGATCTCCATTGCTGCTCTGGTCAGTATTGGTGATCGCGTCAGTATCGGTGATCGCGTCAAAATAGAACCCGGAGTTGTCATTGGTGATGATGTGCAAATTGGCGATGATTGTGTACTCCATGCCAACTCCGTTGTTGCTGACCGCTGCACTCTTGGTTGTCGGGTTATCCTTCATCACGGGGCAATGATCGGCAGTGACGGGTTCGGTTTTGCAACAGATCCGCAAACAGGCATCCATGTCAGTAAACCCCAAGTGGGCACGGTCCAACTAGATGATGATGTGCAGATAGGGGCCAACTCCTGCGTAGACCGAGCCGCCTTTGGTACCACCCATATACAAAGCGGGGTTCGCATTGATAATCAGGTCATGGTCGGCCATAACTGTGTTGTCGGTGAGAATTCCATTCTGGTGGGCCAGTCCGGCATGGCAGGCAGTTCGACCTTGGGTCGTAATGTTATCTTGGCTGCACGAGCTGCGGTGGGCGGCCATATTCATCTTGATGACGGAGTTATGGTTGCTGCTCTTTCTGGAGTTCATAATGACCAGAAAAAAGGCGCTGTTGTTGGCGGCGTCCCAGCTGTTGATATCAAAAAATGGGGCCGAGCTGCTGCTGCTTTTACCCGTCTTCCGGAGATGGTGCGAGAAGTGAAACGACTCCGTAAAGAGCTGAACCTTCTGGTAAGTGAGACAAAATCTTCTAATAAAAACGCAGAATAAATCGTTATGTGTATCCTTTCCAAAATTCAGGGCAGAACATATTCAATGACAGTTATCTGTACTGTAAATGCTTGAATTTGGGAACTGGATAATCTGGTAACTATCATTCCCTTGAACCTCTGATGTTTTCTCATCTTCGAAAAAGATGCAGGATCAGCTCGCTCTCTATCACAGGGGTTCTTCTCACGCTTTTTTTTATTCTCCTCGCCCAATACGATCCTCCTCTCCTCCATGAATTACGCCTGAAATCCTTTGATTTTTTTCTTCGGAATAATCCGGCACCTCTATCCGACCCTCGGGTAGTTATTGTTGATGTTGATTCAGAAAGCCTGGAAGAGCTCGGGCAATGGCCTTGGCCCCGCAAGCGTATAGCCGAGTTATTAAAAAAAATTACCTCGGCTGGACCTGCTGTTGTCGGCCTTGATATGATTTTTGCCGAGCCTGATAGCAGTTCTCCCCATCTTCTTGGTACCTTGGATGATATTAAAAATGCCCCTGAGGCTGTGCGAGAATATCTACAAGGCCTTCCTGATTATGATTGCTCCCTTGCGCAAACTCTGGAACAGAGTCCTGCTCCAGTTGTGCTGGGATATGTCTTTACCAGCTCGGAAAAAAATGAAACACAGCGCAGCAGAAAGATTCCCCGAAAAGGTAATTTCCTTTTTTTTGGTCAAGAGCCCCTGCCCTTTCTCTATTTATTTACCGGGCTAGATTCCAGCCTGGAAATGTTCGAACAAACAGCCCAGGGTATCGGTTTTTTGAATATTATTCCGGATCAGGATTCCATTATTCGCAATATTCCCTTGGTGATTAATTATAAAAACAAAGTTTACCCCGGCTTAATTCTGTCTATGTTGCAGAATGCCACAGGTGAAGAAACTATTGAGTTGGAAACCGATCAGAACGGTATCCGTACTGTTCGAGCAGGAGGATACCGGATTCCCACCAATATGTACGGAGAGCTGATCATTAATTTCAGCGGCCCTGCCCGGACCCTGCCCTATGTTTCAGCCCATGAAATTTTATCTGGACAATTCGATGCGACCCTTTTTCGGAACGCCTATGTCCTCATAGGAACATCCGCCCCTGGTCTTTTTGATCTTCGGGCGGTTCCTACAGATCGAGTTTTCCCAGGAGTTGAGCTACACGGGCATGCCCTGAACACCATTTTGAGTAGAAATTTCCTTCATCGCCCCGAATGGGCTAAGGGGGCAGAATTGCTATACATATGCAGCATAAGCCTCTTCCTGCTTCTGGTCTTGTCACGAATGGATGCGGCCAAAGGCGCTTTGCTCGTTCTTCTTCTTTCTTTCGGGGTAGCGGCCTTTTCTTACTGGTGCTTGCATTACCACCATCTCCTGCTTGACATGGTTTACCCTTTAGCTGCCACCTGGATTCTGTTCACAGTGCTTACCTTTTATAATTTTATCGGCGGAGAAAAAAAAATCCGTCGTCTCCGGTCCACTTTTTCTCATTATCTCTCTCCTGAGGTGGTGAAAGAGCTTCTCAAAAATCAGGAAGATCTTGTCCTTGACGGTGAGGAACGGGAGCTGAGTATCCTTTTTTCCGACATTCGTAGCTTTACCTCAATGGCGGAAAAAATGTCGCCGAATAATCTCTGCGCCTTTCTCAATGAGTATTTCACGCCTATGACAGAAGCTATTATGGAACGGCGGGGCACTGTGGATAAATTTATCGGCGACGCGATTATGGCCTTTTGGAATGCTCCTCTGGACACACCCGATCATGTCTTTCATGCCTGCCAATGCGCCTTGGCCATGCTCCAAAAACTGGATAAACTGAACAGTTCATGGAAAAAAAGAGGCCTTCCTGAGATCCGTATAGGCGTGGGTATTCATTGCGGAGTGGCCCGAGTCGGTAATATGGGATCGCAACAACGTTTTGATTACACTATCATGGGTGATTCCGTCAATCTTACCTCTCGACTTGAAGGGCTGACCAGGCTCTACGGAGCTGATATTTTGGTCAGTGATGCAGTGTACGCCATTCTCAATGAGAGAGATTTTTTCTTCCGTAAAATTGATACGGTCAGAGCTTCAGGAAAAACAACCCCGGTGACCCTGTATCAGCTTATGGGACGCTGCACGGATCAAACAACTGAGAATCACCTGGAGATGGCTACGTATAATGCGGCCCTTGATCTCTATAATGCAGGGGGGTTTACTCAGGCCGCCCAGGCCTTCCAGGTTTTAAACAAGGAACATCCCGACGATCTCCTTTATGAAGTCTATAGTGAACGATGCGTCCAGCTGGCAAAAAATCCCCCTGAGCAATGGAGCGGGATCACGGACATCCAAATAAAAAAATGTAAATAAGTTACAGATAAGCCACGAAGGAGATCTTATATGATGATGCTGATTTTCGGTTGGGTTTTCTGGTGTACCCTGCACAGCCTGCTCATCACTGGTGGGATCAACAAGCTGATCAGAAAAAAAGGCGGATTGCTTCAAGGGGCCTATCGACTGATCTACAGTTTATTTTCTGCCCTCAGTCTATTTCCTCTGCTTTGGTATCAGTACAGCTTGCCTCAGGAGGTGATCTTTTCCTGGTCCGGATGGTTCCGTCTTCCCCAGGGAATGCTTCTCGCCTATGCCTTGGTCATGCTCTATGGCGGCAACAAGGTCTATGATTTTGATTATCTTGTTGGTATCAGACAGTGGCAGAGCTATCGGCAGAAAAAGGAAATACCCAGCCTGCCCTTCACCTGCCAGGGGGCATTGGCCTATGTGCGCCATCCCTGGTACAGTAGTGGTCTGTTTATCCTCTGGACTGTAGGGCCGATCACTGATGTGAACCTGCCTACCCGGATTATCCTTACCCTTTATCTTATCATTGGTACTCTGCTTGAAGAGCGCAAGCTGGTCAAAGAATTAGGGGAACCGTATTTACGCTATCAGGAGCAGGTGCCTATGCTTATTCCTTGCCCGAACGGTTTCAGGACAGAATGCTAGTATTTTCCTGTGTGCTTTTTGGCTGAATATGTTATTCTTTTCATAGCCCTGCATTGAGATTATGGATGTCTGATCGATGGTTGTCTCAAGATAGCTTGAAATAATACAATCACCGGCAGGATCCCGGTGCCGACAAATTATCCTCCGGGGTCTAATTAATCGATTCAATAAGAAAAAGACGACTTTTTGGATCTTCCTCGTTAATAGAGCCAGATCATGGGCGACAGCAGAATGTACAATGATGAGTGATAAGAAGAAGAAAAAAGCAGGATGCAATACTGCGAAAAACGTGCGGGAAAAAGCAGGAGTTGTTGCCTATAAATATACGGAGAACGATCAGGAACCCTTGGTACTGCTTGTCTCGGCCCGCAAAGTCAAAGGATCGTGGGTATTTCCGGTTGGTGGGATTGACCCTGGAGAAACCCCGGAAATTGCCGCTGCCCGTGAATGCGAAGAGGAGTCCGGCTACTGTGTTAAAATTGGAAAAAAATTAACTCCAACAGATCATTTTACCTTCTTTTTGGCCACGGTATCAGCAGAAAAAGAAACCTGGGAGACTGATAGAAGCAGAGAATGGGTTCCTCTTTCCCAAGCAAAAGACAGACTGCCCTCCTTGTTTCACAGTGTGGCAGATGAAGCTGCCCGCTCTCTTGCTGGGCAGTAAAGACTTAATAAGAAAAAGGATCGTAGGGGCAAGTAGGGGCACAACACGCCGTACGCCTAACCCCATTCTGCCAAATCTCTAACAAAAAAAGCCATTAAGGATATTATATAAATGAACACAGCAGATGAACGAAAGCGACTGAAAGAACTCCTCCTTGAAAAATCATATCGCCAAGGAACTTTCACTCTAACCTCAGGAAAAACCTCAGATTTTTATATTGATGGCAAACAGACTACCTTGGATGCCGAAGGTGGTTATCTTTGTGGGCGGCTCCTCTTTGAGCTCATCAAAAATTCTCCAGAACAGATCGATAGTGTTGGCGGTATGACCTTAGGAGCGGATCCGCTGGTGACCGCAGCATCTGTTGTCAGTCATTTGGAAGGCAGCCCCATTCCAGCTTTTATTGTCCGCAAAGAAGCAAAGGGGCATGGAACGGGAAACTACATAGAAGGAAAGAAAAACTTGAAGGAAGGAAGTTACGTCGCGTTGGTTGAGGATGTGGTTACCACGGGCGGAACCCTGATCAAGGTTATTGAACGTGTAGAAAATGAAGGCTTCAAAGTCGGTCTGGTCGTTACGGTGGTTGATCGTGAGGAAGGCGGGGCGGAGGTTCTTGCTCAGGCTGGCTATCCTTTAAAATCCATTTTTACCAGAACAGAGCTTATCGGTTGAGCGATCGAGGCGCTCCTTTATGCAATGCAAAAAATGTGATGGCAAGCTGGAAGTACAGCGACAATGTCGGCGGATTCGACTGAAATGCCAAAAATGCCAGCAGGAATACCAAATCCATGAGGTGGCAGCGGACCTGGATGCGGAAACTGAAAAGCTGCTTGAACGCTACACCTGTATTATTTACGATTGAGCAAAAATCGTCTTACACCTCAAGGGGAGCAGTAGCCTACTGCTCCCCGGATGACAATTTTCCCCGAAGATATCTATTTTCTTACTCCAAGCTGGGATGGTGCTGTAACTACAGAGTAGTTAACCTGTCCATTTCATATAATCTGAGCACCAATAAATGAAAATACAACGACTTGAAATTGAAAATTTTCGGGGCATCCGAGAGATGAAGATTGATTTTCATCCACAATTGAATGTGTTTGCTGGGATGAATGGCGTCGGCAAAACAACTATCCTGGACGCATTAGGAAAAAATCTTGCTATTGCTCGTCTGAATCATGTCACAGGAAACGAGCGCCAAGATTTAGAAAGCAACGCTATCATTTATCCAGATTACATCCAACTAGACACCCAACAGGCTGATATTAAACTGCAATTAATTTTCAAAAATAAAACCGTTTCTACATGTTCAAGCAGCAATCCCGAAAAAATTGCATCTGATTTATTCGACTATTTTCCAGAAGCCGATACATATCTTCCTTACAAAAAAATCGCTGAAAATCGTAACGTAATGGCTGCCACGAGGCTTCCAGAAAAAAACCAGTGGGGAAAATCTATTCCTGCCAATGATACAACCAAAAATAACCATTACTTTAATTGGATTTCAGAACGGGAGGCATTAGAACAGGCCCCTGACAGCCTTTCTGTAAAATGGACATAGGGCACAATGACGCAACAGCACTTAGGTTGGGGCTTCTCTCAGCCTCACGCTAATCAGCTTGCCGTGACGTTGTATCCCCATAGCTGTTAATTCAGATGTTATATCACCCAGCACTTTTTTATAATGAGATGACAAGCCAATTGTATTCAGTTCGTAGGTGATTTCCGATGCAGTTTCCATGCAACTCCCACTTCGCCTGAAAAAAATTGACATGAGTGTGTCAGTGCCTATTTTTTGATCCAGTTTGTCATTGAAAAGACGAATAAAAGCCATTAAAAGATTCTCCACTAGGAGAGTCCTGAAGGTCATGATCTTCTGCTTTCGAAAATCTCGATCTGATCGTTCTTTAACAGGGCCAAGAGATTCTATACCTTCCTTGATCTTACGTTCTTTTTCCTCTATCTGTCTTAAATCATTTTCTATATCATGTCGCTTGTTCTTTCTTTGTTCGAGTCGCTTTTTATGTTTTTTCTGCTTTGATTCAGCTACTTTTTCTTTCTGTTTAGCGAGCTCATTTTTCTTGTTTTCTATTTTTTGTCCGACTTTTACTGCCCTATCTTTAAGTACTTTTACCTTCCTCTCCTTATGACGGTCCGGTCCAACAATCTTCTTTATTCCGAAATTTACATTCAAAGCACCGTTATTAATCATTCTTTTAAAGCTATTCTCCTGGATCTCAGTGCGTCTGGAATAAACTTCGGGCCATTCAACCGGTGGCAGGGACTCCTGAAGCTTGGGGGTTCCCCAGTAGACCAATAAACGTTCATCGGCCTCCAAAATTACAAATATCCTGGGATCATCCTCTCGCGGAGTAGCCCATCTCCCTGTATATAAACGATCTCCTGATTCATACTCACATATACACTCCGTGTCCCAGTCCGAAAGGGCTTTGTATTCGTTGCTGTCCAACATGGATAGTAAGCCCCAGTCCCTGTTCTTGAATTCTCTCGCTATCTTTACGGAATTGATCTCTCTGTCAATAACGAAACTGCGGATATCCGTTGCATCCACTATCTTTTCGCAGTATTCCAGTATCATAGCGGGCATGCGAATATCAGGTGGATAATAATCCATAAATATTGCCTGCCCTTGTTCATTGTGGGCCACTATCGCGTTGGAGCCCGGCATAATGCGTCCCAGCATGGTTATCTTTCCCTTGTGCATTTTCGCACCGGTCCAAAAGGGGATCATGTGGCCGTCGATATAGCCTAGCTGTCCTTGATTCGAGGAAGTAAGCAAGGATATCAAAATGTCAGCCGCATCAATACGTTCGAGTTCTCCGAGAAATTGCCGGAGGGTATTATTTTGATATCCACGACCGATTAACGCTTCAAGCCCATGCTCCTTGACATCATATTCAGTCAGCTTACCGATACCAAAAAAGGCTGCGTAAAAAAGAGCCTTGAAACGCGTTATAATTGTTTGTTTTTTATGGTATAATAACGGAAAAGTTTCTTCAGGGTGCTCCTTTTTGTAACAAGCTATTTTTATTTGAATTGCAGTGGCAACCTGTTCAATTATTCCGTTCTGCTCCACGAAAGCGTCCAGTATGCACACCCCGACAAAAGGAAGGTTGGGTGTCAGCTTGACGAGTTCCCCGCCGGGAGCATTCAGCAGTCGCCGACCACAAGGGCGTCCTTTCTTTCTGCTTACCCCCCATTCCTGCCGAAGTCGGTTGACATGACGGGTGGTTATGTTAAGATTTTTGTATTCAGCCTTGATGTTTTGCAAGATGGCTGAACTTGTACATTCTGGGTGCTGTGACGCATGTTCCCATAGAATATATTGCTGTTCCCTGCTTATCTTCCGACCGTTTTTAAAGACCGGGACCGTACACCATGCACTTTCCGCTGTACTCAACATCTTCCATCTTCCTTGGCTACCAATGACAAATCGTTATTTATCACATTGGTACAAGAAAAATTTCAAATGTCCATTTTTTTCTGTCGTAAAATTAACCGATTAATCCACTGGCTGGAAAAGCATGTCACGGGCCTGTAGAAAACAACAAACTTAGAAGGTTTCTTGACAGTGGAAAGATATTCGGCAGCGACGACTTTGAGCGAGATAATGTTCTCCAACAGGTGAAAACAGCCGTCGAAAAAATTACAGGTTTTGCCGGGCTGTTTCATGACAGGGAGTTACACGAATTTACCCTTCGAAAAAATTTTGATACGGGGGAAAACGCCCTTCTTTTTTCTCAACTTTCTTCCGGGGAGCAACATCTGGTTGCATTTGTTGTAACGCTTGCTGTCTTTCTTGCTTTCAACTTTCCTGAAGCTGAAACCCCTCTGCACGAAGAGGCCGTCTTTCTGATAGATGCTGTCGAGTTACACCTGCACCCTTCTTGGCAACGAAAAATTATCCCAAAATTGCTCTCTACCTTTCCAAGCTGCCAATTCATCATAACTACCCACTCACCGCAGGTACTCGGCAATATCAAGCCAGAGTCAATTTTTCTCCTGAAAAGAGAAGAGGATGATATTATCTGTGAACATCCGGATGAAAGCTATGGAATGACGATGGATCGAGTGCTAGAACTCGTCATGGACGAGACAGCACGTCCAAATAAAGAAATGCAGGAACGTATCGAAAAACTTTTTGAACATATCAGCAGGAAGGAATTTGATAAGGCTTCCGACCTTATCAAGGTTCTCAAACAGGACATTCCTACCGACCCTGATCTTATACGGGCAGAGATGCTTCTCCACAAGAAAGGGCTGTCTTTATGAAATTGAAAAACCAACTAAAAAACATCATGTTGGCCTTAGATGATGGAGAAAACGGCCCGGAGTCAAATTATCTGCAAACAGTTGCCACAGGAATTTTGAAGAGGGAAGGAGCTTGGCCATTTGGCTTTTACACCGTCCTCTTGTTTCTAGCAGAACTGTATGAAATTCCAATTCCGCAATAAAACATGATAGAGGAGCAGGAACGCCTGCTCCCCGGTCACCTGATGTTCAACTCTAGATAATCGGTTTCATAGCACCCATGTATGAGCGCAGTTCCTCACCGATGATCTCCACGCCGGTGTAGCGGATATCCTCATTAACAGCGATCAGCTCCACATTGCTGACCCCGTTATCCTCCGCATCCAGTCCTTTGCCGATCACATCGGTGCTCACAGCCTTCATGAAATCCTGGAGCAGCGGATACGCTGCATGGTTGAAGAGATAACAGCCGTATTCTGCTGTATCCGAGATAACCACGTTCATCTCGTAAAGCTTTTTCCGGGTGATCAGGTTGGCAATCAGCGGCAGCTCATGCAAGGATTCGTAGTAGGCTGACTCTTCCTTAATGCCTGCGGAAACCATAGTATCAAAGGCCAATTCCACACCTGCCTTGACCATGGCTACCATCAGGATGCCTTTGTCAAAATACTCCTGCTCAGCAATTTCTACATCAGCGGCTTCAATCTTCTCAAAATCGGTCTCACCGGTCTCTTTGCGCCAGTTCAGCAGATCAGCATCATCCTTGGCCCAGTCTTTCATCATGGTTGTGGAAAAATGCCCGGACATGATGTCATCCATATGCTTATGAAAAAGCGGGGCCATGATTTGGCTCAATTCTTCAGCCAGCTCATTGGCACGGATCTTGGCCGGATTGGAGAGCCGATCCATCATGTTGGTGATTCCGCCGTGTTTGAGAGCCTCGGTGATGGTCTCCCAGCCGTTCTGGATAAATTTCACTGCGTAGGCCGCATCAATGCCCTGCTCAACCATCTTTTCAAAGCAAAGCAAAGAGCCGGTTTGCAGCATACCGCAAAGGATGGTCTGCTCGCCCATCAGGTCAGATTTAACCTCGGCAACAAAGGAGGATTCCAGGCAACCGGCCCGATCACCGCCAGTACCGGAGGCATAGGCCTTGGCCACATCCCAGCCGATGCCCTGGGGATCGTTTTCGCGATGAACAGCCAGCAGGGTCGGAACGCCAAAACCGCGTTTGTATTCCTCGCGAACCTCGGTTCCGGGAGATTTCGGAGCCACCATAACGACCGTGATATCCTTACGGATCTGCATCCCTTCTTCAACGATATTAAAACCGTGCGAGTAGGACAGGCAAGAGTTTTCCTTCATGAAAGGCATAACCGTCTCAATGACGTTGGAGTGCTGCTTGTCCGGGGTCAGGTTGATGACCAGATCAGCATCCGGGAGCATTTCTTCGTAGCTCCCTACCTTGAAATCGTTCTCTGTTGCATTTTTCCAAGATTGGCGTTGCTCCTTAATTGCCGCATCACGCAGGGTATAGGATACGTCCAGGCCGGAATCACGCAGGTTCAAGCCCTGATTCAGGCCCTGAGCACCGCAGCCGACAATAACGATTTTCTTGCCTTTCAGGGCTTCCACTCCGTTGAATTCCGAAGCATCCATGAAACGGCATTGTCCCAACTCTTCGAGCTGGAGGCGCAGGGGCAGGCTGTTAAAATAATTCGCCATCGGTTTTTCTCCTTTGATAGTAAATTTGTAATAAGTTCTTTCTTGCTCTCATCGAAGCAACAAAAAAAAATTGAGGTCAACTTTGTATTCGAGCACATTCTAACATGGAATAATATTGCGTAAAGTGATTTGTTCGATATACAATATTGCATAATTCACAATATGCAATAGGGAGAAAAATCAACTTGTCCAGGCGGGATATCCCGGTCATGCAATCCCCCTTTGAAAATTATTTGCTCTTTCTTCAGATTGATTTTATCATACCGATATTAAAATATTACGGGATGAGTATCTGACTGAAAGAATTTATAGCCTCCCCTTAGTCCCTTATTTACGCGCGGTGAAAAACATGAAAATACCCTATGGACTGAGTAACTTTAAAGAT
Organism: Candidatus Electrothrix laxa; assembly: GCA_942492895.1. Classification (GTDB taxonomy): domain Bacteria; phylum Desulfobacterota; class Desulfobulbia; order Desulfobulbales; family Desulfobulbaceae; genus Electrothrix; species Electrothrix laxa. The sequence goes on along the minus strand of OW818652.1, from coordinate 657,303 downwards.
GTGATCACCGAAGAATATCTCTATATTGACAAGACAGCCTCTATAGAACAGCTGGAAAATCAGGGAAAATTCAACATTCTGCTTCGGCCCCGTCGTTTCGGCAAAAGCCTCTTCTTATCAACTCTTTGGCATTATTACGACAGCCGATACGCAGATGCATTCGACACCCTGTTCAACGGCCTATATATCGGCTCGAATCCAACACCGCTCAAAAACAGCTACCAAATGCTGTTTATGCAGTTCAGCGGAATCAATACTGATAATGCAGACACTATCCGTCAGGGATTCGACCATGAAGTCAGGACGGACCTACTGGATTTTCTCCAATGCTACGGATACCCGGATGAAGTATTCAAGCTGCTGGACAGGCAACCCTCCTCATCCCTGATGAAAACCTTTTTTAAAATCGTCAAAGGCAATAAGCTCTATATTCTTATTGATGAATACGATCATTTTGCTAACGCTGTGCTCGGCGACAATCTGGATCTGTACAAAGAGATTGTAGGCAAAGGCGGTTTTGTCCGCAGCTTTTACGAGACCATAAAAACCGCCACCTTGGAAGGCATCGTGGACCGATTTTTCATCACTGGCGTGACCTCCATCACCCTGGACAGCCTGACCAGCGGCTTTAATATCGGCGAAAATATCAGTCTTCATAAAAATTTCAACCAAGCCCTCGGGTTCACAGCACAGGAAACCGCAACCGTGCTGCACCTCCTGGCAGACTGCGCCTCCGGCCTTGAGACCCTAGCTCAAGACACGGCCCGCTGGTATAATGGTTATCTGTTCAGCGAGAGGGCGGCGGAGCGGGTCTACAACCCAGACATGGTGCTTTACTTTGCCAAAAATTTTGACCGGGATGAATGCCGATATCCTCAAAAAATGCTGGATGCAAACATCGCTTCGGACTACAACAAAATTCTTCAATACTTTTCCATCGGGGACAGCGAACTGAATTATCAGGTGCTTGAGGAGCTGATAACCACAGGCCGGGTTATAGCCGAGCATAAGGATAAACTGGATATTGCCAGGGGCTTTGACCGCAATGACTTTATCTCTCTGATTTTCTCTCTGGGCTTCATTACGATCCGAGGAGCGGCTTTGGAGGAAACCGAATTCGCCACCCCTAACCATGTGATCCAGCGGCTCTATTTTGAATATTTCAAGGTCGAGGCGGAGCAACGTTCACAAATCAGCATTAACAGCGGCAGGCTGAAAGAGGCGGTCAGGGAGCTGGCCCTGAAGGGGGACATCAAGGCATTGGCTGCGGAGATTGAACAGGTTCTGGCTCTTCTCTCTAACCGCGATTTCATGAACATGGATGAGAAGCACATCAAGGCGATCATCCTGACCCTGCTCTATCAGTCCAAGGCCTACTACATCAAAAGCGAAGCGGAAATCAACAGGCGGTATCCCGATATTTTGCTGCTGGAACGGAACCCGATCCGGGTGAATCACCAAATTCTGCTGGAGCTGAAATACAGTAAAAAAAGCCGTGGCCCGGAGGAATGGAAAAAGAAAAAAGATGAGGGGATTAGGCAGGTTCAGGAGTATCTTCTGCTTGAAGATATCCGGAAGATGGAAAAATTAAAGGCCTTTCTGCTGGTGACCGACGGTAGCGAGGTTGAGGTGGTTACGGTTGGTGAATCATCCTGATAAGCGGAGGCCGGGGTCAGTTATTCGTACGACTGGACCCTGAAAGAGCTGACAGGGGATTATGTGAACTACCGCAAGCAGATCAGCCCTTCTTTCAATGATCTTTATCCCGAAGATCAGTTTCAACTCTACGGCATCACTAGCAGATACCCAAAAAAGCTCTTTTCGCGACAGGCGGCGTTGACAAAGGTTCAGGACGGTGCCTCTGATAAGTTGATTTAGAGACGTTCTGTCAGGGTCCCCTAAATCCGTAACAGTCAGAAAAAATGCATGAGGTGAACGCCGATATTCTGGGAGTAATCCTCAACAGGGTAAAGAGAAAAAATTCTCCCCGAGAATATCAAGGGTACCCAAGCTGAGTATGAACAGTATTGTTCTGCCATCAAAAACAGATGAATATAGAATCACTTGAAATTTTTCACCATCTTGCCAAAACTCTCCACTTTGGTAGAACCAGCCGGGCCTGCAACATTTCCCCGTCAGCTCTGACCAGAACCGTGCAACGCCTGGAAATGGAATTAGGGGAACAGCTTTTTCTTCGTGATAATCGGTCGGTTTCCCTGACCCGAGCAGGAGAGTACTTTAGGGAGTACGCAGAAGATGTGCTCCAGCGACGGGAACAGCTCCAGCTCCAACTCGCGAGTAACCGAGAGTTAAAAGGCTCTGTCTCTCTCTACTGCTCGGTGACAGCGGCATATTCGGTGCTCCCAGATATCTTTCAGCGTTTCAGAAAAGCCTACCCGAGGGTACATCTTAAATTGCAGACCGGTGATGCTGCCGATGCCCTAACTCGCCTGCAAAATCGGGAGACAGATATCGCAATTGCGGCTCTGCCAGAAAAGTTACCAGACCGAATCGACTTTCTCGAAATAACGGAAACCCCGTTGGTCTTTATCGAACCGACTGAATACCCAGAGACAGTCCAGCGCAAAAAAAAGGCGATTGATTGGCATAAAACGCCGATTATCATGCCAAAAATCGGCCTGAGCAGGCAACGGATAGATTACTGGTTTAGCGAAAACCATATCATCCCTGATGTTTATGCAGAGGTGGCAGGAAATGAGGCAATTATTGCGATGGTCAGCCTTGGCTGCGGGGTGGGTGTTGTGCCGTTGTTAGTTCTGGAAAAAAGTCCGGCCCGGGAACAGGTAAAGACCCTAGAGCCCTCCCCTCGGTTGGCTCCGTTTTCCATCGCCGTCTGTGCGGTGCGAAAAAAAACTCGTTCTCCGCAGGTACAGGCATTGTGGGAAATTGCAAAACAACTGGCTGCGGAATAGATTAATCAAGATGCTGGTTGTATACACGACCAAGTTACCAACCGCATATACAACCGTAACGGAACAACGATCTCTTAAAAGAAGCTGGTCTGTCTATTTCAGCTTTGCCTTAGCTTCTAGGCGTTCCATCATCGCGATAAGATCATCACATTTCTTTTTAAACTGCTCAAGAGCTTGTTTGCCCGCAGCGCCCTTTCGGGCTTCAAGCGGCATTTGAATAAACTGCTTAATGTCCTCATGCACCTCTTTATGCACTCTCTCCAGTGTAGACAATTCACTGAAGTCACTGAACTCCTGCATAACAGTCCCGTATAACAACTTGCCGAAATCGCAATGCGTATGATCCGGAACATCTGCCAAGGTTAACTCTTCAACTCCATAAAAGAAATCAGACAACTTTGATTTCCATTGCAAATGTGCTATCATGCCAACCTGTAAATTTGTGACGTCCATTATTGCCTCCATCTACTCTTGCGGTGCCAGTAAATAAAAATCGTAAACAAAACTTACTGGCTCCCTATAATTAATATAAGAATGACTCTCTTTGAACAACAGTGACAATTAATCTCATTAAGGGAAAAAGTCAATACGAACATTGCTTACTAACTGCCTGTTCTTTTCTTCCTTATTGGATTAAGATGCTTTTTTAAAAATAAATAATTCAATACGGGCTAGTCCCAAAAAAATACTCAAAAAATAAAGTTACCCCCTCATCTTTCACAGCATCGGAATAAAAACCTAAACAAGAAATTCTATCAGCTGATAGAACTCGCAACCAACCGTTTTTTTTCGATGCATCACAAAAAGGAGCCAACATGGCGACAATTGAAGCAATTTGCATCAGCAAAAAAAAAGGTATCCCTAAAAGTTCCATCAAAGAAGCAACTTTTCAAGTCGGCTTCGGCATTCTCAAAGATGCTCATGGTGGTGACTGGCACCGGCAAGTATCTTTACTTGCAGGAGAAAGCATCGACAGGGTCAAAGAGAAACTCCCGCAGCTCACTCAGGGTGCCTTTGCAGAAAATATTATTACCAGGGGCGTTGATCTCGGCTCGGTCGCTGTGGGCGACACCCTACGGATTGGCTCGGAGATCCTCCTGGAAATTACCCAAATCGGCAAAAAATGCCATGATGATGGCTGCGTAATTAAAAAAATCACAGGTGACTGCATCATGCCCCGCGAAGGCATCTTTGCTATAGTTCTTCAAGGAGGCGAGGCTAAGACCGGTGATACGATAGAATTTAAAAATCAGAGTACAAAGCTTGCCTAACTGTAACAGCGTAGCATTACGCTTGTTGCTTCAGGTGCAAGTATTTATTGTACAACGATTTTATAATTTCAACAGATTGATGTGTCGAAAACGGGTTACCAAAATAGCCATTATGCTACCAAAAAGTATTCCGTAACATTACAATTTCGAAGCGTTTTTTTCTCTTGACAATTTGCCGAATTTGCTCTTCATTAGGAGGACAAAAAAACATAAACCGGACTGAAAATTCCTACTGAAAGATGACCATACAATCCGCTAAAAAATACCGTCTTGACGGAAATGCCTTACCTGAGGGCTTCAGACTACCGCAATCGGACACTGAGGACGCAGATGAGTTTTATTTGAACATTGGTCCCCAACACCCCAGTACCCACGGTGTGCTCAGGATTGTTGCTCGTTTAAGCGGCGAAACCATCGTGGAAGCTGTGCCCCATCTCGGTTATATCCATCGTGGCATTGAAAAGATGGCCGAGAACCAGACCTATATTCAAAATATTCACCTCACGGATCGACTGGACTATCTTTCCTCCTTTTTCAACAATCTCTGCTTTTGCATGGCTGTTGAACAAGCGATGAAAATTGGGGTGCCCAAGCGCGGTGAATATCTCCGAGTTATGGTCTGTGAGCTCCAGAGAATCCAGTCGCATCTTCTCTGGTGGGGTGTTATGGGCATGGATCTCGGCGGATTTACCCCATTCCTTTATGGCTTCAGAGAACGTGAGATGATCACGGACATCTTTGAAGAAATGTGCGGGGCCCGCCTAACCATGAATTTTTTCCGGCCCGGCGGCTCTTCCTTTGATGCTCCAGACGCCTTTATCCCCAGAATTAAAGCATTCATCAAAATTATGTACAAGGCCCTTGATGAATACAATACCCTGCTGAGTGGTAATATCATTTTTCAGGAAAGAACCCGTGGTGTGGGTATCCTGTCTAGGGAAGATGTCTTGGCCTACGGTTGCTCAGGAGCCGTTCTGCGAGCCTCTGATGTCTCTTATGATGTACGCAAAAACGACGCATACTCCATTTACGATCAGTTTGATTTTGATATTCCGACCAGCACGGAAGGTGACAGCCTTGCTCGCTATCAGATTAAAATGGAAGAAATTGTCCAGTCTTTGCGTATTTTAGAACAGGCAGTGGAAAAATTCCCAGAAGGGCCATATCGCAGCCAGCCAAAGGCCGTATACAAACTCCCCAAAGGCAGCTATTATAGTCAGGTTGAAACGCCGAGAGGTATCTTGGGAACCTATATTGTCTCCGACGGCGGCCCGAAGCCCTACCGGGTGAAATATCGTTCGCCGAATTTTTCTAATCTCAGTGCTCTCAACCATGCGGCACAAGGTCTTAAGATTGCAGACTTGGTAACAATAATGTCCAGCATGGATTTTGTTATCCCGGATATGGATAAGTAGAGAGTAAAACAAAGAGAAATGAACATGTCAGCAGAAACACTGTATCCACTCCAAAATGGCATTGGTAATATGGTGCGCAGCCTTTTCCCGGAAAGCGCCTTTCTTATCAACCCGGTCTTGGGCCTGATCAGCGTGGTCATCCTGGTTTCCATTCTGGCCGCTTTCCTTATCCTGTTGGAACGTAAGGTCGTGGCCCATTTCCAGGTCAGACTTGGCCCTATGCGGGTAGGATATCATGGTATTCTCCAGCCCTTAGCTGATGGAATCAAGCTGGTTTTCAAGGAATTCCTTAAGCCAAAGGGGGCGGATTCCTTTACTTTTTATCTTGCCCCCATGCTTCCTTTGACGGCCACCTTCCTTATCATGGCTATCATGCCCTTTGATCACCACCTGCAACTGGCTGATCCAGCAGGCGGAGTGATCTATGTTCTTGGCATTTCTGGCCTGACCGTACTGGGTATCCTTTTGGGAGGCTGGGCATCCAATAACAAGCTTTCCCTTCTCGGAGCCATCCGTGCAGGTGCCCAGATGATTTCTTTTGAGATATCTCTTGCCCTGATCATGTTGCTTATTGTCATGGTTTCCGGGACAGCCTCATTACGAGGAATTGTTCTTTCTCAGCAGGGCCTGATTTTTGATTGGTGGATATTTAAGCTGCCTTTTCTCGGTATCCTTTCCTTTATCATGTATCTGGTCGCCTCCACGGCTGAACTCAACAGAACCCCCTTTGACCTTGCCGAAGCGGAGTCAGAATTGACAGCAGGCTATCATACTGAATATTCCGGCATGGGTTTTGCTATGTTTTTCTTTGCCGAGTTTGTCAACATGTTCATTTCGGCAGGACTGGCAACCACCTTCTTTCTCGGAGGTTTTCACCCCCCTCTCATCGGCATTCCTGCTATTGACGGGTTACTGAATGCCATACCGGGGTTTATCTGGTTCTTCGGAAAAACATTTTTCATTGTCTTCGTCTATATGTGGTTCCGCTGGACCTTTCCTCGGGTTAGAGTGGATCAGCTTATGGATTTGGAATGGAAAATGATGCTGCCCGCCAATCTGCTGCTGCTTATGATGGGGGCTGTTTTTATGGTGCTGGGATGGGCTTGATAATCTGCCGTACATCTACGTCACAACTCAGTAAGCCTGTAAACTGTATCTATCAATAACTATGAAAGAAACCGTCCCCAAAGAAAACCTGCTGGAATACAGCAGTCGCTACCTGCATAAAGTTTTTACGGGATTCTATTCTCTGGTTCAGGGAATGGATATCACCATAAAATATTTCCTTAATCCAAAAACTGTCATCACCCAGCAGTACCCGGAAAATCGGGAGACTCTGGAGATGTTCGATCGCTTTCGTGGCCCTTTATCCATGCCGCATGACGAAAAAGGTGAGAATACCTGCACAGCTTGCGGGATATGCGAGAAGGCCTGTCCCAACGGCTCAATCTCAATCCTCTCGACTAAGGATCTCAGTGGGCGTAAGGTGCTCGGCAAATATGTTTACCGAATTTCTCAATGTGCCTTTTGTGGACTTTGCGTGGAAGCCTGTCCTTTTGGTGCCATTGTTATGGCAAGAGATTTTGAACTGACCGTGTACGATCGAAATGAGCTAACTTGGGTGCTCAATAAGCCCCAAGACACATTAGATGCATCACAGGGAGAATGCTGATGACTGATATTCTCTTTTATATACTGGCGGCAATCCTTGTCACACTATCATGCTGTGCGGTAAGTCTGCCCAATCTTTTACACAGCGCTCTTGCACTGATCGGGTCCTTTCTTATCACTGCTGCTCTCTATATTATGCTACAGATTGAGCTGCTTGCCCTGGCGCAAATTATGCTGTACATCGGCGGAATAGTCGTTTTCATGCTGCTCATCATTCTCTTGACTACCGGGCTCGGAGTCGAAGATAAGCTGAGTAAAATAAGCATAGGGAAATGGCTTGGCAACGGTTTAATAACCGGAGCTTTGTTCACTGGCCTACTGTATTTCTTCACAGAAAACAGCTCAAGTCTTCCGAATGCCACAACCTCGAAAGCCGCTTCGGTCACCATTGATCAGATCGGTATCCGTCTGCTTTCTACGACAAACGGCTTTATTGTACCCTTTGAAGTGGTGTCGCTGCTGCTGCTGACCGCATTGATTGGTGCTGTGGTCATCGCCCGGAAAGATGCTGATAAGGAGGAGGAACGATCATGACCCTTTCCCATTGCATTGCCCTTTCGTTAATCCTCTGCGGAATCGGATTATTCGGCATGCTGACCCGGCGAAACCTGCTGGGCATTATGCTCTCCGTAGAGATTATTCTTAACGGCGCTAATATCAACTTTGCCGCATTTGCCCATTTCAAGGCGGCAGACCCGGTTGCGGGTGCTGTGTTCCCGATCTTTGTCATGGCGGTTTCCGCCTGTGAAATCGCTGTAGCTTTGGCAATTATCCTTTCTATGTATCGTCGTAAAAAAAGGCTTGATGTATATCGGCTGGAGGAACTCAATGGCTGATTTTATATTTTCCCACAGTTATCTGATCCTGTTTTGCCCCCTACTCAGCTTTATGCTGATCGGACTGGGGCATCTCAATTCAGAGAATAAATTTGTCAGCAAGCTTGCTATCACCCTCTCGGGTATTTCGCTTGGTTACGCCCTGCTCACTGCCTTGACCTATCTCATTTCGGTCATGGGGCATGGACACGGATTTCCGTACCCAGAGAAGATGGCTTTTGACGGTGCGTGGCTCAATTTTGCACCGGGCCTGACTGCAAATATGGGCATCTACCTTGACCCCATCTCGGTAATGATGCTAGTGGTGGTCACCGTGATTTCCTTGCTGGTGAACATATACTCAGTAGGCTACATGAAAGGTGATCCGAGCTTTAACCGCTTCTTTGCTCTGCTAGCCCTCTTTTCTTTTTCCATGCTCGGCCTGGTTGTTTCCAGCAATATCCTCCAGATGTTCGTGTTCTGGGAGTTGGTTGGTGTATCCTCATACACGCTGATCGGATTCTGGTACGAAAAACCATCAGCTGTGGCGGCCTCGAAAAAGGCCTTTATCATGACTCGTTTTGCTGATGCCTTTTTTCTCCTGGGTATTCTGCTGGTGAGCTTCCAGAGCGGAAGCTTCAGCTTTCAAACGCTGAATAGCCCCGAGACAGCAGCCCTGCTCAATAAGAATTTTCTTTTTGCAGGCATGTCCATCAACATGCTGACCTTGGCCACCCTGCTGATATTCTGCGGTGGTTGGGGGAAATCAGCCATGTTTCCGCTTCATGTCTGGCTACCAGATGCTATGGAAGGACCTACCCCGGTTTCCTCCATTATTCACTCAGCAACTATGGTTGTGGCTGGTGTTTACCTGACTGCCCGCATGTTTCCCCTGTTTGCGGCCTCTGAAAGCACCTTGTTCGTGATTCAATGTATCGGTGCCTTTACAGCCTTGTTTGCAGCGGTCATTGCGATCACCCAGATGGATATCAAAAGAATCCTGGCCTTTTCCACCCTTTCGCAGCTGGGCTATATGATTTTCTCGCTGGGTGCGGCCAAGATCTGTGCGGACGGCGGCCATCACGATGCTGCCGTGAACCCGCTAGGCTATTCGGCAGCCATGTATCACGTTTTTACCCATGCCTTTTTCAAGTGCATGTTATTCCTCGGTGCCGGTGCCATCATTCATGCTGTCCACAGCAACGATATCATGAAGATGGGCGGTCTGAAAGCTCTGATGCCCAGAACCTACTGGTCACTATTGGCAGCCTGTCTGGCCATTGCCGGTGTGTTTCCCCTCAGTGGTTTTTGGTCCAAAGATGCTATCCTATTGGCATCCCTCCAATCCGGCCATTATATTACCTTCCTCGTCGGATTGGTAACCGGTGCCCTGACAGCCTTTTACATGTTCCGTTTCTTCTTCCTCATCTTTCATGGCGAGGCTCGCTCCGAGCTGCATGATGTCCATGAAGATCCCTGGATGACCTGGCCGATCATGGTCCTGACCGTACCGACCATTTTTGCCGGTTTGCTGGAGCATTTCTTTATCGCCAATGTTGTTCCGCCCCATCTCGAAGAGGCAGGTCATTTTGCGCACCCCGGCTGGTTGCCGTGGCTCGCCACCTTAGCTGCTTTCCTCGGTATTGGTGGCGCATGGTTGCTCTACGGAAAAGGTAAGACAGAGGCTGCCGAACGCCTGAAAAATATATTTGGACCTGTGTATACGCTTGTCTCTAATAAATTTTACATGGATGAAGTATGGCTTTTTATCACCCATAAAATTGTCTTTGATCGTATTGCGGCCCCAATCAAGTGGTTTGATCGCAAGGTTGTTGACGGAAGCATGGATCTCACTGGATGGCTTCTGCAAGTCGGCGGCAAAGGAATACGACTTGCTCAGAGCGGTCAATTGCAGTTTTATCTTGGGGCTACGGTGGTTGGCTTTATAGCGCTGTTGTTCTTGGGGCAGTAAAGCTTGGCTACCAACTTAATTACCAAAGCTTCCGTTTTGCATGCCGCACTCTATTTCGACCTGGTTTCATAAGGCTTGTCAATAAAACATAAGGCTCAACAATGCCGTATAGTGATTTCACTATCAAACAGGTTCAAAAAGATTTTGGTTTAGAAATTGTTGAACAATCGGGCATCTTTGCACAAATTAAACCTGTTGTAATAAGTGATTATCTAAAGTTAACCTTAGAGGAAAATATACCCTTAGCCGTCTCAATCAATACGGAGAAAGCAAAATCAGAACTGATTATCTCCAATATATTGGTTGAAATAAGGAAAATATTTGATCGAAAGATTAGTTTTTTTTCAGGCGTTGAATTCAATATTGACAAAGAAAAAGGCCTGAACGGGTATTGCGATTTCCTGGTCAGCTTATCTTCTGAACAGCTGTTTATAACCTCACCGGTCATTGCCTTAGTAGAGGCAAAAAATGAAAATATGATGGGTGGCCTAGGGCAATGTATTGCCGAAATGATAGCTGCAAGCATCTTTAATGAACAAGAGGGCAATAACATAGCTTCGATCTACGGCACAGTTACTACCGGTATTTCTTGGAAATTTATCAAGTTAACCGGCAATACTGTCCAAATTGATTTAAAAAATTATGGTATCGAAGATACCCCAGAACAAGTTCTTGGTATATTGTCAGCAATGATGACACAGAAAGCCTGATCAGTTATTCCGCCGGATGACTGCGCAGTCGATTCATTTTGTCATTAGCACGACGCAGCGAGATGATATTCTCTATACAGAACCGCTAAAAAAGAGATACCTATGGAATGGGCAAGCGTTATCAGTAATCCCCTGCTGAGGGATCTGCCGTTCAAAATTGAGCTGAATAAATGGGGAAAAATCCTCATGAGTCCGGCAAGCAACAATCACGGTCGCCTTCAGTACGAGGTCGGCAAACGCATTGATCGACATAAAGGCAGTGGTAAAGTCATTATGGAATGCTCTATCCAGACCGGTGACGGTGTCAAGGTTGCCGATGTTGCCTGGGCATCGGATGCATTTATTGAGGAATTCGGTTACAGCACACCGTACATCAAGGCCCCTGAAATTTGTGTTGAAATAACCTCTCCTTCCAATACAAAGGGCGAGATAGAAGAAAAAGTGCAACTCTATCTCGCAAAGGGCGCTCATGAAGTATGGGTGGTAAACCAAGACGGCGACACGACCTATTATGCGCATGAAGGAAAACTCTCTGAGAGCCGAAAAATTTAACAGTAGCCTGCTTGCTGCTTCTCGTACTTCGGCTTGCAGCTCACTGAGATTGAGTAATTGAGTACAACCGATCGGCAATATGGCATACGGAAATTTTAAAAACGTTGAAGAAGTTGCCCGAAAATTCGACATTGAAGTCGCCAGAAAATCAGTCTTTGTCCGGCAAAAAGAACTTGATGTACAGGAAGCTCTTTTTTTGCTGATAACAGAAAATATTCGCGACAACCTGAGTTTCATTAATGAGACAACCATCTGTGAAAAGATTATCAGCCCGATGCTCCATGTTGTTGCAAAAAAATATGCCCAGTTAAATGTATGGTCCCATGTTCCCTATAATATAGATGAACAAAAGGGCCTCGTCGGCGAACCTGATTATCTTATTGCTCCCAGAACAAAATACGGTGGTATGGGTCAGCCTTCGCTCTGCATCATTGAGGCGAAACGAGATAATTTTGATGAGGGTTGGACACAGGCTCTGGCGGAAATGGTGGCTTCATCCCTGGCAGGCGCATCGCTTTGTTACGGCGTAGTTACTACGGGTAAAACCTGGGAGTTTGGTAAACTGGAAAATGGTATCTTCACAGTGGACCCTGTTTCCGTGTCCGCTGCGGATAATCTGCAAAAGACATTTAATATCCTCAATTGGATATTTGAGATAATTGCACAATTGGATTTGTAGCGGTCGAGAGATTGAGGCAAAATAGAAACCGACGACAATTTATTAAAACAGTATAAAAATATGCGAACAAAAACCCATTCCTTTCTATTTGCTTCTCTCATCATCTGCCTAACCATTACCGGATGTAGCACACTACATCCCCAAGGGCAAAAGACCGAACCTGAAAACGGCAAAAAAGTAAAAAATGTCATCATGGTAATAGGTGATGGTATGGGGCCTCAGCAGCTAGGCCTGTTGCTGGCCTATGCAAAACAGGCACCGCATTCAGTCATTAAAAACAGAACAACAGCATTTGACCGAATGATGCGGGAAGGAGCAGTTATGGGCCTTTCCATGACCCATGCGGCCAACGTTCTGGTAACAGACTCGGCTGCCTCTGGAACTCAGTTAGCTTCTGGTATGGCTGCGGGTTCCGAGATGATCGGATCAGACAAGGGCGGTAACCCTACGGTCACCATTCTGGAACAGGCTGAAAAAATGGGTAAATCTACCGGACTGATTTCAGATACCATGATAACCCATGCAACACCGGCCGCTTTTGCCGCCCATCAGTCACACCGCAGTCTGGAAAACGCTATTGCGCTGGATATGTTGAATTCTGGGGCAGATGTCATGCTTTCTGGGGGACTCAGAAACTGGGTGCCAAAAGAGGCAAACAACTCAAACTCTGCACTATATAATGAACTCATAAAGATAACGGATGGTGCGGTAAAAATAACATCGAAACGAAAAGATAGCCGTAATCTCCTACTGGAAGCCGAAAAAAAAGGCTATACCTTGGCGTTCACCAAAGAACAGCTGACAAAGGCTACCGGTAACGTTCTCGGATTATTTGCCTCTTCAAGTTTGGACGACGCCATCAAAGTCGCCAAGACTCAAGATGATCTGGACAGGACCATGCCAGATTTGAAGGAAATGACCGCCAAAGGCCTTGAGCTGCTCGCCGAAAACGAGAAAGGTTTCTTTCTGATGGTTGAAGCGGGACAGATTGACTGGGCGGCTCACGGCAATGACACCGGAGCAATGCTGCATGAGCTGCTCCGCCTTAATGAAACTTTGGAGTATATCCTGGACTGGAATGCCGGTCGTGATGATACACTGCTGATAGTGACAGCTGATCATGAAAGCGGAGGATTCAGTTTCAGTTATTCCGCTAACGATCTCCCGGAACCGGAGGAACTCTCCGGTACGCTGTTCAAGGAAAGAAAATTTCACCCCGGATTTAATTTCGGTAATCCTGAAGTTCTGGACCGACTCTATAGACAAAAGCTCTCTTACGGAGAGATTTTTCATCGATTTGATAAATTACCTGAAAATCGAAAAACAGCAGCGGGACTAGTAGAAATCGTCAATAAAAATACAGAATTCAGCATCACAGAAGCCCAGGCGGAAAGAATTCTGGCAACGGAGAAAAATCCGTATTACGTCAAAGGACACAAGTATCTGGGCGTAAAAACTGTACCTCGAATGGAGGTCAATGATGCATTCTTTGTCTACCCGAAAGGGAACAGGAGTAATTTGTTGGCCAGAGAAGTAGGACCTGAACAACATACAGCCTGGTCCACCGGAACGCATACTGCCACTCCTGTGCCGATTTTTGTCCAAGGTCCGACAAAAGAGTCTTTCAGCGGCATCATGCATCATACTGAACTCAGTCAATACGCTATAAAAGCATTAACAGCTGAATAAAACGGATACCATGTTACGGCGTAGTTACTACGGGTAAAACCTGGGAGTTTGGTAAACTGGAAAATGGTATCTTCACAGTGGACCCTGTTTCCGTGTCCGCTGCGGACAATCTGCAAAAGACATTTAATATCCTGAATTGGATGTTTGAAATAATCGTACAATTGGAAAAGATAAAGTTATGAACAAGCTCAGCCGCAAAGGCGAAAACAGCAACGGAGTACATATATGAACGGACCATTTCTGCTTACTATGATCTGGGTCGTCCCTTTTATTACCGCCTTGGCCTGCCTGCCGATTCGGACTGATGACCATCGGAGCATTAAAGTTATTTCTTTGATCGGGACCCTGATCAACCTTCTGTTTGTCATCGTCCTGACCCTTAAGTTTATTGGTATATCAGCGGCCAATCCGGTTGCGGACGGCGCGGTATCAAGCCTGTTTCAGTTCACCTACAAGGTCGGCTGGTTCAAAATGATGAATATTGAGTATAACATCGGGGTCGATGCTATCTCAGTCCTCATGATGTTGCTCACAGCCATTGTCATCTTCTGCGGGGTCTTGGCCAGCTGGAATGTCAACAAGCAGGCTAAAGAGTTTTTCATTCTCCTGAATGTCCTAGTGGCTGGCGTCTACGGGGTGTTTGTCTCTATTGACCTGTTTACCTTCTTTCTCTTCTACGAGATTGCAGTCCTGCCCATGTACCTGCTCATCGGCCTTTGGGGGACGGGTAAAAAAGAGTATGCATCCATGAAGCTGACCCTGATGCTGGTGGCTGGATCTGCTTTTATCCTTGCTGGAATTCTGGCCCTGTACTTCGAGTCCGGCCTGAATACCTTTGACCTCCAGCTGCTTTCTCAGGTTCGTTTTTCCGAGTCCTTTCAGCACTGGGTCTTTCCGTTGATTTTCCTCGGTTTCGGGGTGTTGGGTGCGATATTTCCCTTTCACACTTGGTCGCCGGACGGCCATGCCTCTGCTCCCACAGCAGTATCTATGCTCCATGCCGGGGTTTTAATGAAACTGGGTGGCTACGGCTGCCTGCGGGTGGCAATGTACCTTCTGCCTGAAGGGGCGCAGATGTGGATGGGCTTCTTCCTCATCCTGGTCACCATCAACGTACTCTACGGTGCTTTTGGGGCCATCCGCCAGACTGACCTAAAATACATTACAGCCTACTCCTCAGTCTCTCATTGTGGATTGGTCCTGTTCGGCTTTACCGCGCTGACCTTTACCGGAATCAAGGGCGGCGTGCTCCAGATGATCTCCCACGGTCTGATGACCGCCCTATTCTTCTGCCTCATCGGTATGATCTACGGCAGAACCCATACCCGAACGGTCAGTGAGATGGGCGGGCTTATGAAGGTGATGCCCTTTCTCTCGGTGGCCTATGTGATTGTCGGACTGGCTGGACTCGGCCTCCCTGGTCTGTCCGGTTTTGTGGCCGAGGCCAATGTCTTTGTCGGGGCCTTTGCCAACCCGAACACCATCAACCGAGTCTGCACGGTGCTGGCTGTCCTTTCTATCGTGGTGACAGCAGTGTATGTTCTGCGAGCGGTCAACGGACTGGTTAACGGGCCTATTAAAGAACAGTTTACTACCCTAACCGATGCATCCTTGTTGGAAAAAGTGCCGGTTACCATCCTTCTGTTTTGTCTCTTTGCTATGGGAATTCTTCCCGGCTGGATCGTTGAGTTGGTCAATAACGCTGTTCATCCCATTTACAATAACCTGATGCGATAAAAACTCCGATGACACTTCTGCTGCCTGATATTCTTCTTGTCGTACTTGCGGCCCTGGTCATGGGCTATGACCTGTACAGAGGAAAAAACGATCTCGTTTGTACTTGGCCTTTTCATATTACCTTGGCGGGCTTGAGCGGTATTTTTGTGCTGTTGCTCTTTTTGCCTTATGATCAGACGGTTCTCTATCCAGGAGGCTATCAGGTCAACGGCACCGCACTTCTCTTTAAGCAGGTCTTCATCCTGTCTGCTCTTTTTACCGTCCTGCTTTCGCGTCCTTATTTTACACTGGGAGGCAGCGAGAGAGGGGTAATGAAATACCGAAGCGAATTTCTCTTTATTCTCCTGCTCTGTACTTTTGGGATGTTTACTGTGGTTTCATCCACTGACCTGCTGACCCTCTTCATCGGCATGGAGTTGGCCACCATTCCGCTGTACATCTTGAGTGGTTTTTATAAAAAAGACGATCTGTCCGTTGAGGCCGCCACTAAGTACATTATCATGGGATCAGCCTCAACCGGTCTGCTCCTGTTCGGGTACTCCTTTTTCTATGGCGCTGCTGGTTCTTTGACCTTTGAGGCCCTAGCCCAAGCCTGTAGCGCCAATCCCCAGGAACCGCTGCTCCGCCTTGGTGCGCTCTTTACTTTGGCTGCGATCGGCTTTAAACTGACTCTTTTTCCTTTTCATATGTGGGCACCTGATGTCTACGATGGTGCGCCCACCCCGGTAACTGCCTTTATTTCCGTTTCCTCCAAAGCTGTGGCTATCGCCTTTCTTTTGATTTTGGTCTACGGGCCGCTGGCGGCCATGCACAGCTCTTTACAGCCGATTATTCTGATTCTGGCAGCAACAACCATGACTGCTGGCAACCTCGGTGCCCTGAAGCAGACACGTCTACGACGCTTCATGGCCTACTCTTCTATTGCCCAAGCTGGCTATATCATCATGGCCTTGCTCGGTGATGCAGGTACTGCACGTTCCTCCATCATCTTTTATCTCTTTGTCTATGCGGCAGGCAACTACGCTGTTTTCTTTATCATTTCCATTATTGGACGCAATGGCGAAGAAAATCGCAGCGGTTTGCAGGGGCTGGGAAAAAGCAATCCCCTACTGGCAGCTATCCTGATGTTGAGTGCCTTTTCTTTGGCAGGTATTCCGCCGCTGGCTGGCTTTATGGGAAAATTCTTCTTATTCGCCTCAGCAGCAGAACAGGGCTATTATTTCATAATCGTTTTTGCTGCCCTGAATTCAACCATCTCGCTGTATTATTACCTCCTGCTGGTGAAAGAGGCCTATATCGTTCAGCCTGCTGATGAGATCGCGCCCATGAGTATGGACAGGATGCAAAAAGCAAGTCTCTTTGTGCTGACAGCAATTATGCTGATGGCCGGGATTTGGCCCTCCTTCAGTAGTAATGTTTTGGCAATAGCAGGGTAAGAGAGCTCACCGAAGAAAAAAAATCCTTCTGACTTGAGGGGTAGGTTATAATTCTTATAAGGGTGCGCATTATTGCGCACCCTTTTTTATTGGACTGTTAAAGTTTGGTGATTAACTTCTTGGGCCAAGCCCTCTGCGATTTCCTTGTGCAGCCCTCGAATCAAGGCGATAGGATCTTTGCTGTCACGAATCGGGCGGCCTATAACCACATGGTCGGCTCCGTTGATGATAGCCTGCTTTGCCGTGGCAATCCGCTTCTGGTCGTCTGAACCGTCATCCACATTGGCTCCTGGCCTGATTCCCGGCGTAACAATCAAGAAATTTTCGCCCGAATCATTGCGGAGCGGTGCAGCTTCCAAGGCCGAGGAAACCACCCCGTCACAGCCGATTTCGAAGGCCTTGCGTGCCCGGTGCAGCACAAGATCCTGTACAGAACCGGTCATCCCCATAGCCCGCATATCCTCTTCATCAAAGCTAGTCAGTACAGTAACAGCCAGAATTTTCATCTCGCTGTCCTTATCTTGGACCGCTGCCCGTAAAATCGGATCATTACCATGTACAGTGGCAAAGCTGACGCCCCGATTTTTCAATTGATCCACAGCTAGCTTGACAGTCTCCGGGATATCAAAAAATTTGAGATCCACCATCACCTTGTTGCCGCGTGCAATAATAGCATCAATGGTGTGAAACCAACCTGCAAGAAAAAGCTGGAGTCCTACCTTGAAAAATTTAATCTCACTGTCCAGTTTTTCAACCAAGGCCATAGCCTCTTCGTGCGAGGTGACATCAAGGGCAAAGATGATTCGTTCGTTTAACGGGATGTTTTTGTCTATCATAATTCTTTATATGTTTCAAAAATAAAAAACCACCCCCTAGAAGAGGTGGTATGCTTTATGCGTTTACGCCCGGTGAAGCTCAGGAACAAGCTCAACGACTACTATAAGTTCCCAGTAATCGTTACACAAGAACCTTTCAGTAGTAGTCCGATCATCTCTACCGTAGCAGCAGATAATTCATAGGTGCAACCACAGGAGAAGCTTGTTGAACGGGCTCCAAGTTAACAACTGTCACGGCATAATGCGCCATTCCATAATAACTTCCTCCCCAAGTCATGCTATGCGTTGAATGGTCCCAAGTATCATTAAGATATATAGTTTCAGAGCTATCATCGTAGCCGATACCGGCCATAGTGCTCATCGATTGGTCAATAAAAAGTGTATATAATTAATTGACTAAACATAAACAAATCATAACGTTATAAGAGATGCCGGTATTTTGACCGTATTTGCAGAGATGTCCTTTAAGCGCTATATTGGGCCAGATAATAAGTATTCCTAAACAGGAAACTTCTCAACAGCCTATTTTCACAAGCAATCATCCAATATGTTGATTTCACTTACTAAGATTTCAAGGTGTTGTTTTTTCATGTAAAACAATTAATTCAATTACTAGATTATTAACCAATCGGTGAGATAGTGTGCCCCTCAACCTGAATAAAAACCGGAGAACCAGCATCTATCTGCTCCTTATACTGCGCAAAGGTGAATCCGCCAGAGTAGGTGGGAGCTATTCGTTGATTAAACATTGTCGTCACGATGTAACCGCGTGATTCAAGAAACAGCTTAAACCCATACCCACCATCGTGATTATAATAGATAGGCCCAGCGGCTTCCAAAACCTCAGCAGTCAACTGGGTACCGTCCGCGTAAAAATAGAATGCTGTTGCCCCGTCTGAATTATCATAATTGGTGGTTTGGTTGGTTTTCATATAGTCCCCGGTACAATCACCATATGTATGTTCTGCCCAGTTGCCCGAAAAAGGGTCAGCAGCTATGCTGCTATACTCCACCCAATAATCATCCACATGTCCCTTTATTATTCTACCATCAAGCCCCAAATGGGTAGCGCTTAACGGGCATTGATGTCTAATTGCACCGCTGCTGTCTACCCAGTCAGGCCAGGAAGTATTGTCCAAGGGCATAATTCCGCCATTAGTAGGACCTGTATACATATTCGAATATCCTGTTCTGTCATAATATCCTGCAATCATAGCGGCAGTACTCACCGATTGGTTAATAATCTAGTAATTGAATTAATTGTTTTACATGAAAAAACAACACCTTGAAATCTTAGTAAGTGAAATCAACATATTGGATGATTGCTTGTGAAAATAGGCTGTTGAGAAGTTTCCTGTTTAGGAATACTTATTATCTGGCCCAATATAGCGCTTAAAGGACATCTCTGCAAATACGGTCAAAATACCGGCATCTCTTATAACGTTATGATTTGTTTATGTTTAGTCAATTAATTATATACACTTTTTATTGACCAATCGATGAGGCAGTAGTAGCAGAACATCCGAAAGACCAACTAAATGCTGGCACCTCTAGGGTATTCACACCCAACTGTTTATTAGGCTCCGGTAATTTCACCGTAACTCGTGTGAATCCTGGCAGAGGACTCGGAGGTCCGTTAATTATAACCTCATCAAGTTCGACTCCAGTCGCAGTGAGTACATTGTTAACCTGATAGTACTGAGGATTAATCGTTGCTGCACTCACTGTGCTCATACAACAGAACAAGGAAAAAATAATTCCACCCAGCGCAACATTATTCATCACTGTCTCCTTTCTATACATACTTGCCCCCCTTTTTTGAAATAACAGTCGATTGAAACTTCTCTTACGTAATTAATGTTCGTGACACATAATTTATATTTAAGCCCCTGAAAGGGTGTGCAGAATGTTTCCTTCGTGACATTTTTATCCTCACACCTTCTCATCGATTGGTCAATAAAAAGTGTATATAATTAATTGACTAAACATAAACAAATCATAACGTTATAAGAGATGCCGGTATTTTGACCGTATTTGCAGAGATGTCCTTTAAGCGCTATATTGGGCCAGATAATAAGTATTCCTAAACAGGAAACTTCTCAACAGCCTATTTTCACAAGCAATCATCCAATATGTTGATTTCACTTACTAAGATTTCAAGGTGTTGTTTTTTCATGTAAAACAATTAATTCAATTACTAGATTATTAACCAATCGGTGAGCACCTTGTTTGAATCTCTATCTTTCAGCCGAGTTCCAACTCCAGCACCTTCAAATCCTTAATCTGATCCCGCAAAGCCGCTGCCTCCTCAAAGGCCAGCTTATCCGCAGCCTCCTGCATCCGAATTTCCAGCTGCTTGATCTCCTTATGCAGATCAGCTGTGGAGCGATAAACGACCTCGGGTTCTGCCGCCCTAAGCATTCCGGCATTATCGTCTGCAACGGCTCCATCACCCTCCCAGCCTGAAGCCCGAAGATGCTCGCTCATAGAGTTCTTAATCTCGGAGATAATCGTCTGTGGGACAATACCATGTTTACGGTTAAATTCCTCTTGGATTTTCCGCCGCCGATTGGTCTCGTCAATGGTGTACTGCATGGATTTGGTGATTTTATCCGCATAGAGAATCACTGTGCCTTGGGCATTACGAGCTGCCCGACCGCAGGTCTGGACCAGGGAGCGTTCTGAACGGAGAAAACCCTCCTTATCTGCATCCAAAATTGCAACCAGAGCTACTTCCGGGATATCCAGGCCCTCACGCAGAAGGTTAATGCCCACCAGTACGTTATACTCGCCCCGCCGCAGATCGCGGATCAATTCGATCCTATCCAGAGTTTTAATGTCGGAATGGAGATACCGCACCTGGACGCCCACGTTTTCGTAATACTCGGTCAGATCCTCAGACATACGCTTGGTCAGGGTCGTGACCAAGACCGCTTCACCCCGCTCCGTGCATCGGCGGATCTCCTCCAGCAGATCATCCACTTGAGTGCTGGCCGGGCGCACCTCAATACGAGGATCCAGCAGACCGGTGGGACGAATCAGCTGCTCCACGATCCGACCTTCGCATTTTTCCAGCTCATAGGGACCGGGCGTGGCTGAGACGTAGACGGTCTGGTGCACCCGCTGCTCAAACTCATCAAAACGCAGGG
Source organism: Candidatus Electrothrix laxa (assembly GCA_942492895.1). Taxonomy (GTDB): domain Bacteria; phylum Desulfobacterota; class Desulfobulbia; order Desulfobulbales; family Desulfobulbaceae; genus Electrothrix; species Electrothrix laxa. Next base: position 636,438 of record OW818652.1, on the reverse strand, counting down.
GCCGGTTGTCCAAGGCCGAGGGCAAACGGAAACCGAAGTTGACCAGGGTGCTCTTTCTGGCCCGATCACCGTTATACATCCCGCCGACCTGGGGTATCCCGATATGGGATTCATCAATGATGGTGATGTAGTTATCTGGAAAATAGTCGAGCAGGTTGGGCGGTGGAGCGCCGGTCGGCTTACCGGTCAGATGACGACTGTAATTCTCAATCCCGTTGCAATAGCCCAGCTCGGCAATCATCTCCAGATCAAACTGGGTGCGCTGCTCCAGACGCTGGGCCTCGACCAGGCGATTTTCCGCATACAACTCATCCAGGCGTTCACGCAGCTCATCCTTGATGGTGTGCATGGCCCGTTGCAGATTTTCCTGGCCCGTGACAAAATGGCTGGACGGGAACAGGGTCAGCTCGTCCACATCTTCCAGCACCACCCCGCGTAGAGGATCAATGATGGAGATCGCGTCAATGGTATCGCCGAAGAACTCCACCCGCACGGCCCGATCTTCTTCATACACCGGAAAAATATCGATCACATCGCCGCGCACCCGGAAGGTACCCCGATGAAAGGATAGCTCGTTGCGCTCATAGAGCATGAAGACCAGCCGCCGCTGGACCTCCTCCATGGGGTAGTCCGCATCCCGCTGGAGAAAGAGATGCATATTCTTGTACTCGTCCGGCGATCCCAGACCGTAAATGCAGGAGACCGAGGCCACGATCAACACGTCGTCGCGGGTGAGCAGGGCACGGGTGGCGGAGTGGCGCATCTTGTCGATGGCATCGTTAATGGCCGAATCCTTCTCGATATAGGTGTCTGAGGCCGGGATGTATGCTTCGGGCTGGTAGTAATCGTAGTAGGAGACAAAATACTCCACTGCGTTCTGCGGGAAGAGTTCTCTGAACTCGGCAAAGAGCTGGGCCGCCAGGGTTTTGTTCGGGGCTAGGACCAAGGCTGGGCGGTTGACCTTGGCAATAACCTGGGCCATCGTAAAGGTCTTGCCGGAGCCGGTTACACCGAGCAGCACCTGATGCCGTGCTCCGTCATTCAGCCCTTGGACAAGCTGCTCAATAGCGCGGGGCTGGTCACCGGACGGGGTAAAGGGGGAGGTGAGTTGGAAGGGGCTAGGCATGGGTTGTTTATGTAAATGCGAATGAGACGTTAACATTCCGGTATCTTTTAAAAAGTATCAATCAGGGGCGCATGTAACCGTTGGGGGCAGTATACTCAACATCGGCAGGACTTGAGCTTTCCGCTTTCGCCGCCCACCGTTAAAAGATACTGTTGGTAAATGCGATGCAGTCCTGTTTCAATGAGATTTTTCCGCATTTATCTTTTCGTTTTTACGGAAAATATCGAGCCAATGCACTATAACCAAACACCCTTTGCAGGCTTTACCAACAGTATCTTAAAACGGCGGGCTATTATAGATCGCCCCTCCAGGGCGGGAATGTACGAGAAACAGCGTCCCGAAGGGACTGCCGAACATAGCCCGGTGTTTCAACACTGGGTCAGGGCTGCCTATTCATCGGGCTTGGCCTTGTTGGCGGCCAACACCTGTTTGATCGTGTCAAGATACCTTTGAAGGTGCGGTACCTTTTCACAGAGAGGAATAAAGATATCTTGTGCCTCCTGAGCGTATGCGACGGACTTTGTTTTGTCTGGAACGCTCTCAAGGTAGAAGATACTCAGATTGAGTAATGTTTTCGCCAGACTTGGAAGGAAGACCCCGGGTTCCCTTGCAGCAAGACTACGTTTGATCTTCAAAGCTTCTTCGTATTCCTTCAGGGCCGAGCTGTACTCACCTATATCACTGTGCAGGATAGCCAAGCTATTCAGAGTTTTCGCTACATATGGGTCAAAAGCCTTAGGTTCGAGCTGAGCAAAACTGCGCCTGATCTTCAAGGCTTCCTCATACTTCTCCAGAGCTGGGCCGTAGGATCCGGCTTCAGTATACAGGACGGCCAGATTGTGCAGTATGTTTGACACGAGCGGAAGAAATGCCTTGGGTTCGGTCTGCGAAAACTTACGAAAGAGCTCCAAAGCCTCCTCGTATTCTTGGAGGGCCAAGTCGTATTTCCCCATATCACTGTGCAGAATAGCAAGACTGTTCAGAGTTCTTGCTACGTCCGGGCGAAAGGCCTTAGGTTCGAGCTGGGCAAAGCTACGCCTAATCTTCAAGGCTTCTTCATACTCTTTCTGGGCCGGACCGTAGACTCCAGTTTCAGTATACAAGACAGCCAGACTGAATCGAATGTCTGCAACATCCGGGAGAAAGGCTTTAGGGTCAGTCTGGGCAAGTTTACGTAAGAGTTTTAATGTTTCTTCATATTCCTGCTGGGCCGGGCCATAATCCCCGGTATCCCTGTGCAGATTGGCCAGATTATGCAGAACTTGAGCCACCTTCGGGAGAAATATTTTTGGTTCGGCCTGGTTAAGCCTGCGAAAAATTTCCAAGGCTTCCTCGTATTTCTTCAGAGCAGGGCCAAAGTTGTGGGTTTTACTATGTAGCGTCCCAATGTTATTCAGAGTCAGCGCTACGTCCGGAAGAAAGGTCTTAGGCACGGCATTACTAAGTTCTCGATATATCTTCAGGGCTTCCTCGTATTCCTTCAGAGCGGGCTCAAGGGCTTGAATATTACTATTTAAATTTCCAATATTATTAAGAGTGTCTGCTACTGTTGGGAGAAAGTTCTTTGGGTCGGCCTGAGCAAGGTGGCGTCTGATCTCCAGAACGTCTCGGTATACTTTCAAAGCCGAACTGAAGGCGTTTTGCTCAGAATACAGAATAGCCAAATTGTTCATAGTCGTCGCTATATCCGGGAGAAAGGTTCCTGGATCAATCTCGTCAAGGTGACGATACTGCATCAAGGCCTCTTTATATAGCGATTCTGCCCTACTGAATGCATTATGCTTATAGAGGAAGTCGGCATATTCAAATGGTACCTTGGCTGTTCGAGCAGCAGTGAGGGCCTGCTCAAAATACCTCTCTGTCCGCTGGAACCTGTCTTCTCCCTTGGCCAGCGGGTTGATCAGGGAAAGTCGGGCCTTAAGAAGGAATTCGTATGCTCTTCCCATCAAATCCCGTTCAATCGCGGCTAGCCTGTCCTTGGCTGCTGCTTTCTCCTTTTGTAGCCGCTCAACGTCCTGTTGAATTTCCTCGGCCTTGAGCACGGCATCCGCTTCGCGGAACTCGCCCTTATCAAAATGCTCCTTGGCCTTGCGCAGCCGCTCATTGTCAATGGGAATGCGGGTGAACTGCTCATGCAGCCGGAAGACATTCTCCTTGAAGTCCTCCAGCCGCTGCTTCAGCTCCTTCACCTTGGCGGCCTGCTTCAGGCGCAGTTCGATATTGTCCTGGGCAATGGCGGCCAGCAGCTCCTCCGCATCCTTGATCTCCTGCTCAAGCTGTTGGTAATCCACAGAACCGAGTAGGTAGTTCTTGATGATCTTGTCCCGCCCCACATTATCACCGCCGTCGCTGTTCGTCTGGTGAATGGAGTAATCGTTTGTGACGTTCTTGTCCCGCCCGACATTATCACCTCCATCGCTGTGCGTCTGATGAACGGAGTGGTCGGGCGGCGGTGTGTGGACATCTCCTTTTGAAAACCAAACCCAGCCGATGATTGCCAGAGGCACCGCCACTAACACCCCGTCGAAGAGCCACTTCTTATTCTCAATAATCCAATCAAGCATGATGTTTTTCCTTTGCATCCCCTGCAGGATCTGTCCTGCCTGTTCTTTCTCATGCGACAGCATCCCCTGTCACCCTTCTCTTGCGCCAAGCACGGTACAGGATACCACCTCCGGCAGAGCGCGGCAAGCTCGTATCGGTCGTATAAGGGCAAACAAGAAGCGGAGTTTACAGGCAAAGCAAGCCGGATTGGGCCATAGGGGCGCTCGTCCCCCTCTCAACTTCCTTACTGTAGCAAACCTGCCGTTTATGCATCGTCCATACCGTACCATATATACATTTATGTAGACGCACTCTCTTTAATGTAAGAAAATATACACGAATAGCATTCCCTTTCACCCCTTCTCCACCACACCTTCCCTACAACATACCGTATCTTCAACACAAAGAGCAAAGAGAAACTCTGGCACATCTCTTGCTTAAAGAATGACCAGACCATGAACTTCTAAGGAGCAGCAAGCCATGAGCAAAAATCATCCTGATTATATCTCCACCACCAACGCCTGTAAGCTATGCAAACCGCTGGGAGCCTGCCTGGCCTTTAAGGGAATCGAAGGCACCGTTCCCTACCTGCACGGTTCTCAAGGCTGCGCCACCTATATGCGCCGCTATATTATCAGTCATTATAATGAACCCATTGATATCGCCTCTTCCTCCTTATCTGAGAAAAACGCCATTTACGGCGGCGGTCCCAACCTTAAGATGGGCCTGACCAATGTGGCGGAAAAATATCGCCCCAAAATGATTGGCATTGCCACCACCTGCCTGACCGAAACCATTGGCGACGATGTTCCGATGTATCTTAAAGAATACAAAAGAGATACTGAGGGGTCAGAAGGGTTGCCGGAATTCGTTGATGTCTCAACACCCAGTTATTCCGGCACCCATATGGAGGGCTTTCACGGGGCTATCCACGAGGTCATCCGACAGCGGGTCAAGGGCGGACCAAAGACCGAGACCGTGAACCTGCTGCCCGGCTTTGTTTCATCTGCGGACTACCGACTCCTCAAAGAGGTCATGGTGGATTTCGACCTGGACTGCACCATGCTGCCGGATCTGTCCGAAACTATGGATCGCCCTGCCCTGCTGGAATATGAAAAAGTGGCAAAAGGGGGAACGCCGCTCGCAGCCATTGAAAACATGGGATGCAGTCAGGCTACCATTGAATTCGGTCGCACCCTGAGTGATGAAAAAAGCAGCAGCCTGACCTTGCAAAAAAAATTCAACACCGCGCACCACCGCCTGGGAATACCCATCGGCATTGAAGAAACCGACCGATTCTTTAGCCTGCTTTCTTCTCTCAGCGGGCGACCTGTGCCGGAAAAATATTTCCAGGAACGAGGACGACTGGTTGACGCCTATGTGGACGGGCATAAATACGTGTTTGGGAAAAAGGCGATTATCTACGGTGAAGAGGATCTGGTGGTTGGCATGACGGCCTTTTTAGCCGAGATCGGCATTTTTCCGATGATCTGTGCTTCTGGAGGCACATCAGGACGGCTTGCCGAGGCCATCGCCGCAGTGACCGGCGATATCCTAGCTGAACAGCCGGATATCCATGAGGGTGTGGATTTTTTCGACATCGCGGAGATGGTGGAAAGCCTGGGACCGGATCTACTGGTCGGCCATTCCAAGGGCTATCCCCTTGCCCGCAAATTGAATATTCCGCTGATCCGGGTGGGATTTCCTATCCATGATCGGGTGGGAGGACAGCGCATCCTGCATCTTGGCTACAGCGGCGCTCAGCAGCTTTTTGATCAGGTGGCCAATGCGATGATCGCTAAAAAACAGGCTGATTCTAATGTGGGGTATTCCTATATGTAAGGGGAGTTAAAGCGAATCGAGGGGAGCAGGATTGTTGCATCCTGGGGGAAGGGTAAAAAAAGAGGACCGCTGGCAATTAAGCTGGCGACCCTTTTTTTACTTCACATAACGTTGAGATCACAGAATTCTCAGGAGCGCAGCGGATGAAAATTCCTTGTGAAGCGTCTTATTAGGACAAGATTTATATTCATACGTTGTTTGTAAGCTTTTCAACGTGTTTTTTTATTAAATCCTCATATATGACAGCACCTTTATACCTTGAATCCTCGTATTTGGTCTCTTCGCTAATAATATTGGCTATCATTTTTGATGATTGCCCAATTTCCTCAAGCAATTGAATTGTTCTTGGTGTTTTCCAATCAATATTATCATTATCAAGTATATTTTTTACCTTATTAATAATAGCAATTAACTCTTCAAGCTGTAACGAAACTCTGTAAATGCTTTTTTTAATGGTAGATAATTCATCTATCTCTCTCAAATGGCACAAATAACCTAACAAAGAATCTATTACCCTTTTTGCATCATAGAATGGATTCCCTTTTTGCATTTTAAATTGTACTAAATTTGTTTCTTTTTCTTCTCTAATGATTCTTCTATAGTCAGATAAATATTCTTTGGTTTCTCTAATCGCAGTAATTCGATCATTAATTGCGTCCATGATTTTTGATGATTTTACATACGCAAGCATTTCTTCTTGTTTCACAGAAAGTATCTTTGATACAAAATAAGCAATAAAAAACAAGCCACCTAAAACCTCAATTGCCACCAGTATTCTTGATAGACCGATAGGCTGATAATCGCCGTAACCCAGAGAAGAGACAGTAACTAAGGAAAAATACAAATAATCCAGAAAACTTGGTTCACCAGGAACTATACCATTCCCTGTAAATTCTCCTAATACCCAGTAACCGATTGCAAAAAAAAATATGGCGAAAAAAAATATGGTGATTGGCTTCCAATATGTGCGAATTAAATTCATTTGGTTGTGGTCCTAACAGTTGTTAATAAGCAAAAAACCTTTTTTGATTAAATCGGGGACAGCCCCTGATTGAACACCAGCAATTTCAATTTGCCAAAGATACATGTTGAATTGAAAAAGTCAATAAATAGTAATCATGGCGCATAGTCCCGCATCGAGATGACACGCTCAAAGTTTCAGCACCAACCTGATCCCTTCATCAATTTCATTCATCACCTTACCCGACAAAGTATGCACCTTTTCTGTACAAAGAGCCTTGTCAAGAGTGATCAACTGAGAGACATTGACAATACTTTTTTTGGGCAATCCTGACATCTTCGGCGAAAGAAAAACATTTCCCGGAGCAGCAGCCAAACCTACATTGCTCGTTATTACCGCAGCAATAATCGTGCTGATATTGCTGCGATTAAATTCGTTCGCCTGGATAATAACCATTGGCCTTCTATAGCCAGGTCCCGACCCGACAGTATCCGGGAGTTCGGCCCACCATATCTGCCCGCGCTTGATCACCATTCTTCCTTTTCCATCGCGTTCATTTGCATATTGACAATACCTTGATCCAGCTTGGAAGAATCAACGGGATAGACCTTGTTTAACTGATCAGTAATATAATCTGCCGGATGTTGCTCAAGAAATGTTGCAAGGGCCTTTGCATAAAGGCGGCTACGCGAAAAACCATGTTTTTCCGCGTATTGGTCCGCAGCGCTAAAGAGCTTATCAGGGATAGAAACAGCCGTTTTCATAATTTCACCTTTCCATTTTTTCACATTATCTCCTTCACTACTAAAAGTATAACCCTAGTATTACTTCCTTGTCAACATCCCGCAACATCTGCCCCCTCTCAAACCCCGGACCAACAAGACATTTCCTCACACAAAGGCAAGTGAATCAACAAAAAGGAAACTTCCATTCGTATTTGTCAAAACAATAACAACATCATCTCCATCCCTTTTTTTATTCCCTCTCTATCATCAACACAACCTGCTAATAAATATATAAAAATATAAATAATAAACATTGGCACAGCGATTGCTTTATTATAGATATGCAGACAGTTACGCAACGACACAAATAAAACGAACACACATAATTTCGAGCCCAGGGAATACTTCCCGACAGCTCATATTTTGCATAAGGAGCAATACATGAATACTATAGACTTTAACCGTCATCCATGTTTCAACGCCAAAGTCAAGGGACAGTACGGCAGGGTTCACCTACCGGTTGCTCCGAAATGTAATATTCAGTGTAACTTCTGCAACCGCAAGTACGATTGCGTCAACGAATCACGTCCCGGTGTCACCAGCACCATCCTCACCCCTGAGCAAGCCCTCTATTATATGGGCAAGGTCCTGGAAAAAGAACCACGCATTTCCGTGGCCGGAATCGCCGGACCGGGCGACCCCTTTGCCAATGCCGAAGAAACCCTAGAAACCATGCGCCTGATCCGCAATAAATACCCGGATACCATCCTCTGTCTAGCCTCCAACGGTATGGAATTAGCTCCCCATGTCGAAGAACTGGCTGAGATTGGCGTTTCTCATGTCACCGTGACCGTGAACGGTGTAGATCCGGCAGTCACGGAAAAGGTCTATTCTTGGGTACGGGACGGCAAGGTCATCTACAGAGGACGGCAAGGTGCCGAGCTGCTGCTGGCTCGTCAGCTCAGCGCTATTGAAAAGCTGAAGCAGCATAATATCACGGTGAAGATCAATACCATTCTGATTCCCGGTATCAATGATCATCATGTCCTTGATGTTGCCAAGGCAATGAAGGAACTGGGCGCAGATCTGTTTAACTGTATGGCCATGTTGCCCAATGCGGATACGGTTTTTGAAAATGTCCCTGAGCCTTCCAAAGAGGTCATGAAAGAGACCCGCAACGAGTCTGAAAAGCATCTACCGCAGATGCGCCATTGCACTCGCTGTCGTGCCGATGCTGTGGGCCTGCTCGATAATGACAGGACCGATGAACTGCGCGGTTGCCTGAGTGCCTGCGCCAGCCTGCCCAAGCATTCCGAGGCCAAACGCCCGTATGTCGCGGTTACCACCCAGGAAGGCGTGCTGGTCAACCAGCATCTCGGTGAGGCTACCCGTTTCCAGATCTGGGGCCAGGATGAAGAAGGCGGCTATAAGTTGATCGAAGAACGGCAGGCCCCCTCAGCTGGTGGCGGTAACCAGCGCTGGCTGAATATCAGCAGAATACTCAGTGATTGCCAGGCAATCCTAGTAAGTGATTTGGGTGACGGCCCCAAAGAGGCATTAAGCAAACGCGGCCTTAAACCCATCACTATGACCGGTTTTATTGAGAAAGGACTTGAAGCGATCTACTCTGGCAAAGAGTTATCTCCCTTGCAGGGGCGGATGCGAAAATGTTCCTCCAAAGGTGAATGCCTGGGCACCGGAACCGGCTGTGGCTGATTGATGAAAAATGTAAGTGATGTAAGGGCAGACCTGCGTGTCTGCCCGGTTATGAACGGGCGAACACAGAGATTCTCCCCTTGTATTATGAAGTTATCGTTTTTGCGGCTACTATAGGGGCAATTCATGAATTACCCTTACATATACGGGCAAGCACACAGGTTTTCCTTGCGGAAAGCTTTTTTTTAGGCTACCCGTTATGTTTTTATTTCATAACGACAAGACAATGAATATTCACAGCAAAGAGGTTTGATAATAATGAAGTCAACGTCGAAACTCCGCTGCTCTGCGATCATTCTGCTCGGCTTTACAGTAACTACAGCAATCACAGCAGGCACAGCAGCTTGGGCAACAAAGCAAGGGGATACTGAGCACAAAACAAATATCTTCCTTGAAGTTCGCGAACGGATCGAACACCAGGAAAATTTTAACGATAAGTTCTACGGCACCAATCCAAAGCTCGGCGAGGCGGCAGACACCTACCTCCTGAGTAGGATACGCCTCGGGCTGACCCATCAATTTTCCGAGCAGTTTTCAGGTAAAATCAGCCTCCAGGACAGCCGGGCCATTGACTGGGCCTTTGATGATTCTGATTGGAGAAACAGCGGGTTCGGTGGGATCGTCAATAACCCGCAGGATGATCCACTAGAACTGGGTGAGACTTGGCTGCAATATCAAACCAACGGATTCACGGCCTGTGCTGGTCGCCAGCTTATCCAATACGGCAATGGCAGAGTCTTTGCTGCGAGCAACTGGAAAAACTCCGGCAAATGGGTCTGGGATGCTGTCAGGGCAGGATACAAAACCGAAGAATACTGGCTTGATGCCTTTTACGGAGAATCTATGCTCCACGATCCAGACGACTTCAGCTTGGACCATCGACATGGTTATAGCGGAGGCGGTATATATGGACATCTACAGGCAATGAATTTTCTCGTTGTGGAACCCATGTTGGGAAGCAAAAAAAACGACAGCAGCGATAATTACCAGGAAAAAAATCTCTTGTACTACGGCGCACGAATGGTGCTGGAACTCAACAGATTCAATGCTGACACGACCTATGTGCAGCAGACAGGAGAAATTACGGCAAACAAAGGAGAACAAACAGATGCCAACGCCTACGGGTATAACCTTGACCTGCACTACCGCTTTAACCCGCAATGGGCTTTGGGCACCACATTCAGCTATGCCACCGGAGATGACAAAGCCACCCCGGACAACGAACGCTTCGATGTAGTCTACGGTGCATCAGCCAAGTCTTACGGCCTGATGAATCTCATGACCTGGTCCAACCTGCTGGATTACGGATGCTTGGTTAATTTCCGCCCGAAAAAAAATATTGTAATACAGATCGAATATCACCAATTCTATGCAGATCAAATTGATGATAAATGGCGTTCGTACAAAAACGGTTTAGATGCAGAGAGCGACCATTACGGTAATGAGATTGACCTGATGACAAAATGGAAACTGAATCCGACCTGGAAATTCAGGGCCGGGGCCTCTGTTTTCATGCTAGGCAATGCCATTAAAGAAGCGGTGGACAGGGGACAGGAGTTTCTGACCGACGAAACCGCCTATTCAGCCATTTTCCAGCTAACATACACCTTCACCAAGGGGCTGCGCAAATGAATGAACAATCCGACCTGCTCTATGAAATCATGGGCTGGGCTGAAGAGAAACCGACCATCGCCCTGCTTCAGGCCTTGGAACGAACCGGCTCCATCAATAAGGCTGCTCAGTCTATGGGGATACAGTACAGAACAGCTTGGCAAAAAATCTGTCGGCTCAACAACCTGCTCCCCTACCCTTTGCTCAGTAAACGGATCGGCGGCAGCGGCGGAGGCGGATCTGTTCTGACTGATGAGGGCAGGCAACTGCTGGATCGGGTCAAGCTGCTCCAGCGCGAATTTACCCAGTTCAAGCATTTTGCCACTGATAATCCCCAGAAGGCCCTGACAACCATTAAAACCTTACGGAGAATAGAGATGCAACTGAGTGCCCGGAATGTCTGGCTCGGCCAAGTGACAGAGATTGAACAGGGTGCCGTTAACAGCGTGGTCCATATTCAGCTGAAAGGCAACGACCACATCACCTCAGTGATTACCGATGCGTCAGTAAAGCGCTTAGGACTGACATCAGGCAGCGAGGTGATCGCCATTGTCAAGGCCTCCAATGTCCTGCTCGGCATGGATATCGACCCGCAAACCATCTCGGCCCGTAATATTTTGTCCGGTATCATCAGCAATATCATTCCCGGTGCAGTCAACGACGAAATCACCACTGAACTGCCCGGCGGCAACACGGTGACCTCAATCATCACCTCGACCAGCGTCAAACGACTGGAACTGTCCATTGGCAAACCGATATCCGCAATCATTAAGGCCTCGGATGTGCTTTTGGCTATAGCCTGAAGCAAAAAAACCTCTCTCACAACAAAAAATAATCATGAAACTGAAAGCCCTTCTTATTGTTCTCGTCTTGCATTTTTTTACAGTTGCCGCTTCAGCAGAGACTGTTTATCTTTCAGCAGCGGCCAGTATGACCGATGCCCTGAAAGGGATTATCACCGACTTTAACGCGGGCCATCCCAAGACAAAAATTCAGACCAATTTCGGCTCATCCGGTAGGCTGGCCAAACAGATCGACCAAGGCGCACCAGCAGATCTCTATATTTCCGCTAATCCAAAATGGATGAATTATCTGGTAGGAAAAAAACTCATCGCCTTAGGCACGGATCGCATCTTTGCCTATAATAAGCTGGTTTTTCTTGGTGGGAAGCGCTCTACGCCCTTGACCCTGAACAAACTCACCGATCTTGAGCGTATTGCTTTAGGTAGCCCTCAGAGCGTCCCGGCGGGTCAGTATGCCAAGCAGGCCCTGGAACATGCCAAGATATACCGCATCCTTGAGCAGAAGAGAAAGCTGGTTATGGCCAAGGATGTGCGCCAAGCCCTTCTCTATGCAGATCGAGGTGAGGTGGACGGGGCCTTTGTTTATCAGACGGATGCCCTGCTGGCCCGCACTGCGAAAATTCTGTTCACAGTGCCGGATGATTTGTATGATAGGGTAGCCTATCCTCTGGGCCTGACGCTTGCCGGGGCAAAAAACACCTCGGCAAAGGCCTTATATAAGTATATGAGCAGCCCCGAGGCCAAGGCAGTCTTCAAGAAGTACGGATTTGAGGTGAAAAACTAACAAATAATCAATATATAAAAGAAAAGATGTTCATCAGAAAAGAGATTGCTGACCTGATTTCAATAGGTCAAATTGAGGAGGAGCCACTATGAAAATCATTCCCCGCTGCATGAGTACCCAACATCCCGACAACGCCTCAATCCCGTTCTTTGCTTCGGGATCAGCGCTGGTCGGCGAAGACGAAATCCGCGAAGCCTACTACGCCTTCTCGCACCTCGGCTGTGATGAGCAGATGTGGGATGTGGAGGGCAAGGAAATCGACACCTACGTTGTCAAAAAACTGCTCTCGCATTACCCCGAGTACTTCCGCGAGAATGTCCTTGGGGAAGACCTGCGCATCACGCTCCGCGTGCCCAATCCAACCGTGGAAAAGGCTGAGGCAAAAATCCTCCTTGAGACCCTGGAAAGCATTCCACGTTCCTACGATGCGGCCCAGCTGTTCTATCAACGAGACGTACCGCCGATTTTTGAAGTCATCTTGCCCATGACGACCTCGGCATGCTGCATTGACCGCATCTACCGCTACTACGCAGACCACATCATCGGTCGACAGAAAGAACGCTTTCGTTGCGGCGACATCACCATCGCTGAATGGATCGGCGAATTCGCTCCCTCCCGGATTCAGGTTATCCCGCTGTTCGAGGATGTGGAGACCATGCTCAAGGCTAATGATATTGTTGCCGAGTATCTTGCTGACAAGGACGTAGAGGACCAGCGGGTCTTCTTGGCGCGTTCTGACACGGCCATGAACTACGGGCTGGTTGCAGCCGCACTTGCCAATAAAATTGCGCTTGCCCGCCTAGACAATCTCTCCCAGCATTGCGGCGTGCGTATTCATCCTATTCTCGGTATGGGATCAGCACCGTTTCGGGGCGGTCTTTCCCCTCGCACTGTCGAACGTGTGGGAAGCGAGTACCCAAGTGTGCCCACCTTCTCCATCCAATCGGCCTTTAAATTTGATTATCCCATCGACGAGGTCCGGGCTGCGTGCAGGCATCTTAGGGAACGTACCATTGGACCGGCTGTTCCCATTGATGTCGAACGGGCGGAGTCCATCATCGGACGCTACAGCAAGGCTTATCGACAACGACTTATTGAGCTTGCACCAGATATCAATCGGATGGCCAAGTATATTCCAGCGCGTCGCGCACGCAAGCTGCATGTCGGCCTATTCGGATACGCACGGGAGATCGGTGAAGTCAGTCTGCCGCGTGCGATTTCCTTCACCTGTGCCTTGTATTCGTTGGGGTTGCCTCCTGAACTCATTGCCTTTGAGGCGCTCAGCAAAGATGATCTTGCCTTCATGCTGGAGGTGCATCCGTCTTTTCGCGCGAAGATCCAGGATGCCTTGTGCTTTGCTGACCTGGATGGCCCGTTGATGACAGCTGCCCTGCGTGCCGCTCTGGATAAATCCGGTTTGCAGTACACAACGAACGAGGAGCATCTTGCCATTGTCAGGCGGATGCGTAGCGATCTTCAACGAGGGGATTCGGCGCACATTACGGATATGCTGGTGCGGGCTGCGTTGATTCGGAAATTTCTTGGATAGACGTCTTGATATCAACCTGCCTTTCTGTAACTAAATATAGTTGCACTACAGCACAGATACAATTACACTGAGTAAACAGGAGGAAAGATTGAGTCGAAAAGAAAAGTTGGTGGCAAAATTACTGGATCGTAAGAGAGATATTACCTGGAATGAACTGACCGTTCTGTTGCAATATCTGGGATACCGGGAAGGGAAGAAAGGCAAAACCGGTGGTTCACGAAGACGTTTTGTCCATGAATCCGGATCGGTAATAACGCTGCATAAGCCTCATCCTCAGAATATCGTCAAAAAATATGCGGCAGATCAGGTAATAGAAATTTTGTATAAGGAAAAGTTGTTATGAAAGACATGATACGTTATAAAGGATATTTAGGGTCTGTACATTACAGTGACGACGATCAGGTTTTTTATGGAAAATTGGAATACATAAAAAGTCTGGTCAATTACGAAGGAACGGATGTTGCCGGACTACGGCGGGCGTTTCAGGAGGCAGTTGATGATTATTTGGCCCTCTGCGCGGAAGAAGAACTGGAGCCGGAGCGTCCTTTCAAAGGGAGCTTCAATGTGCGGACAGGCTGCGACCTCCATCGCAGGGCTGCAATGTATGCGCTGGAATGCGGTTCCAATCTGAACAAGGTTGTTGCAGAGGCGTTGGAACAGTATCTGCTGACGCATTCGCCATGCAGTGGCTCTGACTGATTGACTCTACTTGTCTGATTTCGTTGCACTCTATCAGACCTACACACTACACAAAAAGTGTGCCAAATCTTTACAAGAAAGCCGTGACCTTATCCCCCGACGACATCCAAGCCATAAAGCTCTCCCTGCAAGTGGCGATCACCGCGACTGTCATCGCCCTGCCACCCGGTTTTGCCGTGGCCTACCTGCTGGCCCTGAGCAATATGCGCGGCAAGGCCCTGCTGGAGGGTCTGGTCAACCTGCCCCTGGTTCTGCCGCCGGTGGTGACCGGCTACCTTCTGCTCCTGCTCTTCGGGCGCAAAGGCTGGATTGGCGAACTGCTGGACAAGTTCGACATCCGTATCATCTTTACCCTGCGGGGAGCGGTCATCGCCTCAGCCGTGGTCGGTTTTCCTCTCCTCGTTCGCTCCATTCGCATCGGTATGGAAGGCATTGATCGCCAGTACATCCAGGCCTCCAGAACCCTAGGCGCAAAGTGGTGGGACACTCTGTTCACCATCACCGTGCCCCTGTGCAGCCGGGCCATTCTCGCCGGCATGACCCTGATGTTTGCCCGCAGCCTGGGCGAGTTCGGGGCCACCATTGTGCTGGCCGGTAATATCCCCGGTATCACCCAGACCATCCCCCTGGCTATCTATGAATACACCAGCACGCCGGGCGGCGACAGCATGGCCCTGTCCCTCTGCCTGATCTCCATCCTGCTCTCTTTTGCCGTGCTCCTGATCGGCGAGGCAGCCAACCGCAGCTTGGCAAGGAGGTAGAGATATGCTGCTCGAAATCAATGTGACCAAGAAGTTTCCCGGCTTCACCTGTCATGCCGCTTTTTCCCTAAAAACCAAACAATGCGGCGTATTCGGGCCATCAGGCAGCGGCAAGTCCACCCTCATGCATATGTTGGCGGGACTGCTGGAGCCAGACAAGGGCTTTATCCGCCTGAACAGGCGCACTCTGTTTGATCGGGAGCAGAAAATCAGTCTGCCGCCGGATCAACGACGGGTGGGCGTAGTCTTTCAGCATGCCCATCTCTTCCCGCACATGAGCGTGAAACGTAACCTGTTTTACGGCATGAACCGGCTTCCCAAGGAGGAGCGTAATATTGATCCGGCTCACCTGATCGAGGTGCTCCAGATCGATAAGCTGCTGAATCGCAACGTGACCAAGCTCTCCGGCGGCGAACGGCAGCGGGTGGCCTTAGGCCGCACCATTCTTGCCTGTCCCCAGCTCATTCTGCTGGACGAGCCGCTCTCCGGCCTAGACGGCATGCTCAAGTATCAGATCATCCCTCAGCTCCAGCAGGTCTTTGCCGAGTTTTCCATTCCCATGCTCTTTATCAGCCATTCTTTGCAGGAACTGCGCATGATGACCGAGGAGGTCTTAGTGATGCAAAAAGGGCAACTTGCCCAGCATCTTGCCACAGAAGAACTTGCCCGAACCAGCTTCGGCACCGGCGGACAGGGCTATGCCAACCTGCTTCATCTTGATGATATGGAGGATCTGGGCAAGCTGCTCCGCTGCCGCTGGGGTGAGATTCCCCTAATGCTGGTTAAGTCCCCGGATCAGCGTCCGGGTCAGTTTACCCTCAACGGTCGGGATATCCTCCTGTTCAAAAAGCATCCCGAGGCTTCCAGTGCTCGTAATATGCTGTCCTGCACCGTGCGCCGGACCTACGAGACGGATTGGTTGGTGGGGGTTGAGCTGGAGTGTCAGGATAGTCAGGACAGTCAGGAACAAAACCTGATTGCCGAGATTGTGCCGCAGTCTGTGGAGGAGCTGAATATCCAGCCAGGAAGCGAGGTGGTGGCCGTGTTTAAGGCTTCGGCCTTTCGCAGGCTATACTGATGAGAAACAATTGGAGGGTGACGATGCACTTATTTTTAAAGAAAAACATGGTGCTGCTCTTAGCAGCTCTTGTCTTCTTCGGATGCAACCCACAAGATGAAGAATCACCGCCCCCGGCCCCCTCAGAAGAGGAGTCTGTGGTTATCCACGACATCACCATCACAACCGGCCAGACCATCTTTGTCCCGGCCTATTCAGAAGTCCATTATGCCGGTAAAGATTTAACCATGAAACTGGCTGTGACCTTGACCATTCATAACACAGATTTCACTCATCCTATTATAGTTACATCAGTTCGTTACTATAATACAAAGGGAAAAATGGTGAAGGAATATCTGCCCAAACCGCAACGGTTAGGCCCGATGGCCTCGGCGGATTTCTTTGTAGACACCGGGCAACAGACCGGCGGAGTCGGAACGAATTTTATTGTCGAGTGGGTGGCTGAGCAGCCTGTGTACGAACCGGTCGTTGAGACCTTGATGCTGAGTAATTCAGGAACGCAAGGGCTTTCCTTTACCAGTTCGGGTCGGGTGATCAAGCATATTGAAGTCAACCAGTGATCTCTTGCAAACGAGAAACTCGGATTCATCCCAAAGAGATGACTCAACAGAGCACAGTTCAAGACGAGAGGCACTCCGGTCCGCATTGACCTGACACGCTAGTCTTCCTGCCCGGCAGTATCAGAAGTTCTTACTGTTTTCCTTACTATTTCTCTTGCTGTTGCATAAACAATCTTGCCCGCAAAATCCACACAGCGTAATCGATCCCCGTCTGTTTCGCAGCTGACCGTGCCCTGATCTCTGGTCACCACTACCGGAATCTCCTGCTCGACCCAAGCAGCTAAATTTGCCGGAGAGGGGAAGTGCTTTTTCCCGTTTTGACCCGCAGAGACAACGATCAGATCTGGATCAACGGCCTCCAGAAAGGCGGCACTGCTTGACGTGCTGCTGCCGTGATGGGGAGCAAGCAGAACATCCGCACTCACATCATGCCCATGCGCAAGGAGCATAGCCTCCTTTTTTTTGCCGATATCTGCTGGAAGAAAAAAGAATCTTTCCCCGTGCCTATACCGCAAAACCAAAGAGGCATCATTCACTGATTCCCACCCCTGCTTTGCTTTATCAGCGCCGCTGAGTATTTTCAACTCTTCATCCCCCTGCTCCACGATCTTTTCTTCAGCCTCATGATGAATAACCATTATTCCTTGACGTTCTGCTTGCTCTATGATTTCCTGATATTTTCCTTCAACGCGTGGATCACCATTGATAAAGAGTTTTTGCGGGTGAAAACGAGCCAGGATAAAATCCATGCCGTTAAAATGATCACTATGTGGATGGGTGATCACCGCCTGATCCAATCGCCAGACACGCTGCTGCCATAAATACGGGGCAATAACCTGCTCACCGATATTACGCCTACTCGCTCTATTCCCACCTCCGTCAATAAGAACTCGGACCCCGTTTGCCATCTGAAGAAAGCTGGACGTGCCCTGGCCCACATCCAGATAAGCCACCTTGCTGATTTTTGACCTTGCCGGAAAAAAGAGTCCCCAAGTGAAATGAAGCGAAAGAAGGATAGCTCCGACGCTCACGACACTTCGCGTGATCTTACGCATTTTTTCCATTTTCGAGCTGAGGAACCAGAGCAGGAAAAGTAGCCCATACAACAAGATTTCAACCGTTGACGGCCTAATAGTCCAAAGCGAGGCCCAAGGCAGAGTCGCCCCGACAGCTGTGCAATAATGCCCGGCCTGGATACCCAGGCCCCCGATTTTCAGCAGGACAACAGCTGTCTGCGGAGCAACAAAAATGCAGGGAATAGCAGCCAAACCCCAGGGAAGTGCCCAAAAACAGAGAAAGGGTTCCACCAGCAGGTTCATCACCGGCCCGATCAAAGAGAAGCGATGAAAATGAACCAGCATAAAAGGCAGGGTTCCCAAGGTGGCTGTCAGGGAAACCAGAAAAGCTGGCCGGAGAAAACCTTGCCATAGGCGAATCAATAAACGAGTGAACCAGTTCTTTTTTTCTGCTCCATTGTCTGCGTCGCCCGAGACGGCTGGGATGGCTGGGAGAATTATTGGAAGAAATAAGACCAAGGCGGCAACAGCACTGAAAGAAAGCTGAAATGAGGCTGTAAACAAGGTGAGTGGATTACGAATCAAAACGATCAGGGCTGCGGCAGCCAACAAGTGGAAGAGAGAATGCTGCCTACGCAAGATGATCGCGGTAAAGAGAACAAAGGTCATGATTAGCGCTCGCAGCACCGGAGTGTTCATTCCGGCAATAAAGCTGTACCCGAACAGGACCGGCAGGGTGAAAAATAAGGTTAGAGTCGGCACATGAGTACGGAGCAGTAATTGCTCAGAGCGTTTCAGTAGCCGACTGATGATTGCCCCGACCATGAGAGCAAGCAAGCCCATATGCAGACCAGATATGGCGAGCAGATGCATGGTGCCAGTGGCCTTAAAGTGCTCCTGGATTTCCTGTGGTACCGCGGCCCTGCTGCCGACAAGAAGGGCCTGATAGGTTCCGGCGATGGGAGGAGAAAGATTATCTCTGATAAACCGACTCACCCGCTGTCGTACCTGTTCCGGCACAAAGGAGAGGAAACGAATGGCGTTGTTCAACCTGTTGTTAAACTCCGTTTTTTCCTGTTCCCTGATGACGGTAACCTGCTCGCCAATTACCCAGCCGCTGATAAAAATATCCTTGGCAGCAAGATAGCCTTGGTAATCAAAAACACCCGGTGTTTTAAAATTGACTATTGGCCCGACCTTGGCTGGGATCATCAGGGTCATGCCCGGTTGCAGGGCATCCGCCCTCCCCTGCATAGATAAACGAACGCGCCCGTACACGGGCTGCCAGTTTGTCCGGTTATTATGCACGTTGTTGTGCAGCAAGACGTCCTCAGCTTGAATCTCAAATCGGGAGACAATGACTTCCTGCCCGTCCCGCTGAAACACGCTTTCCTCAACCATAGTATCTAGGACACCTACTAAGGTGACTTGGTGAGTGACCTGGTTAGTGACTTGGTGGCGTTCTCGAAGTAAGGTCGCAATATGGCCGTTAATCTGCGCTTGAGGAGTCTGCGTTTGTTTGACCTGATGCAGCAAGGCCAGATTACCGAGAAGAAAAAAGATCGGCAAGATGAGCAGCAAAGAAAGCGGAGAGCTTATTTTTTTCTGCAAATTCTTCAGATAAATAGCAAAGGAACTGCCAGCCAAAACAAGTACAGCGCCTATAAGCAGGCGTTCGGTAAGCAACTCGACAAAAACAAAGGGGTAGGAATGAGCGAAGATAATACCGAGAAGAAAGGCCAAGGTCGCCAGAAGAAAAATATTCCGATCACTCCAGCGCAGGCATTGACGAAGAGAGCGCACGAGAAGTACAAAAAAAGCAGGCAGATGAAAGGACCGTGCTGAACCTTCATTTTCCGGCATGGCTTAGTGCTGCAAACCCAGTAGGCCTTGTATGGCCTGAAGATGCCGCTGCACACCACCGCGATGGCCTTCCACCAGCTCTTGCGCGGCCTGCCCCATCATGGCGCGAGGCTTTTTATCGGCAAGAAGAGCAACCAGTGTGTCAGCGAGAGAATCCTTTGTAACCATTTTTCCTCCGCCGCAGTCAAGCAGCTCATGGGCAATCTCGGAAAAATCTTCCATATGCGGCCCGAACAAAACCGGCACTCCGTGGATGGCCGGTTCAATGGGATTATGCCCTCCCAGGCTGACAAGACTGCCGCCGACAAAGGCCAGATCAGCGAAACTGTAACAGGGAGCCAACTCACCCAAGGTGTCCAAAATCAGCACCCGGCCTTTTTTCTCCCCGCTGGTGCGTGTTCCTGCTTCCAGGCCGAAGCTGCCAGCCAAGTCAACAAGCTCCTGCCCCCGGTTGATGTCACGCGGGGCCAGGACAAGAAAGAGCTGTTCGGCAAGCTGCTTCGGAAGATGCTTCGAGATACCCTCCCCAACATCCTGTCTTGCCAGCAGTTGGGCAAATGCTGAAAATATATATTTTTCCTCGCCGGGATGGGTTGAGCCGCAAACCCAGATCAAGGGTGTCCCTTCCCCAGCCAATTCGGGAAGAGCGCCTTTTTTCTCCTTTCTATCTGGCGGCTCCATATCATATTTCAGGTTTCCCAGAGCAATAACCTTATCAGCAGGCACACCGAGCATGGTCATTTTGCGGCAATCCTCTTCTGTCTGCATGGACAGGAGATCAAACGAGCGAAACATGGGGCGAAAGAAGAAGGCAAATCGTTGGTAGGCAGTAAAAGATTTTTTGGAAATCCGACCGTTGACCAGCATGGTCGGGACGCCTAGCTTCTGTAACAGGGAAAGCCAATTCGGCCAGAAATCCGTCTCCACCTGAATAAATATATCCGGCTGGAATGCTAGTATATAACGCCGGACAGCAAAGCGGAGGTCAAAGGGGCTGGACAGGATACGCTGTACATAGGGTTGAAGCAGGATTTCGGCAGTTTTTTTGCCGCTGGACGTGGCAACCGTCAGGATAATTAGAGCATCCGCCATATCTGCCCGCAGGGCTTTAATAAGGGGCACCGCCGAGGTGACTTCGCCGACGGAAAGGGCGTGTATCCAGATGACGGGTCTGCTCGCCGTTTCCCCATCTGCTTTAGCAAAGGCGTTAAAGGTGTGCTGCCTTTCCCCGAGGGTCAGCCCTAGGCGCTCCAGGGTGCGTCCGCGATATTTTTCCCGGCTCAGGGTGATGAGCAGAAGTATAGGGAATAGGAGTGTCCCTGCGATAATGAGCAAGATGTTATAGATCGCAAGGATCATGAAGAACCTGTGTCTGACATGAAAACAGCCCGGTGAGGCAATTTTTTTTAAAATCACCAAAGCGTTTTTACAGGGCTGTACTGCTGGATTTTTGCATCTTTGGTCAGAAGAATCGCATTTTCTTCCCGTGCAGTTGCAACAATTATTTGATCTCCGGGATCATTATGAAAAGGCTGGGGCAAGCTTGTGGAGCGATAAGCGATTATCGGAGTGAGTTCAACCAAACGAAACTTTGGCATATCCAGAGCCTCTTTCAACCATTTTTCCGGGGGGCAGGATATGCCGAGCTTCTTTTTTTCAAGTAATTTGCAGAATTCCCAAGGCGAGATCGCTGATAAAAGGAGTTCGCTGTATTTTTCGCTGTCCGCAATACGTTGCCGGACTTTATCGGAGAGATTTGTCGGATTCATATTCCACCAAATCCATGTGTGTGTATCAAGAAGATACTTCAAGAACACGCCTCCCATATATCCTCGCCCAGCGGAGAAACAATATCTTCCTCAAACACGAGGGTGTCGGCAAGTCGACCCGGTTTCGGTGAGGACGACTTTTCTTCATAGGGCAGGATCCGTACCAACGGTTTCCCTCTCTTGGTAATAATCATCGGCTCGCGGTTTTCTGCTATTTGACTGATAATTCGTAATGCATGCGCTTTAAAATGACTGATTGCCATTGTTTTCATCGCGTTGCCTCCTCTGCTGTGCAGATGTCAAGGATGTCTTATTGCTCTTGCAGTATAATATAGTCAGATGATATAGTCAACTAGTACTACCCGGCATGACAACAGTCACCCATGCCTTTGCTGGCGCAGGATTTCTTCCAGTTCCATTCGTTTTTGGTAGTCAGAATCTGCATTGCGCCTGTTTCCGTTACAAAGTACACTGTGTTATACCTGATCCGAAAAGTCCTGTTTTTCGGATATACCGACAACCGGGAGATCGACCATGCGAGCAGCCAACCCAATATACGACGTTGTTTTCAAATACCTGATGGGCGATATGCGGATCGCCAAACTGATCCTCTCCAAAATTCTTGATCAGGAGGTCGAAGCCCTTGATCTCAGACCCACTGAGTTTAAAAAGAAGATCGGACTCAACCTCACTGTGTTCCGAATTGATTTTTCCGCTAAGATCCGGCAGGCAGACGGAAGCCACAGGCTGGTTCTGATTGAGATCCAGAAGGCCAAACTACCTACAGATATCATGCGATTCCGTAAATACCTGGGCGGACATTATCAGGATCAAAACAACGTGTACCAGACCGACGGCGGGTCAAGGGAAAAGGCCCTGCCCATCATCTGCATCTACTTTCTGGGCCATCCCTTGGAACATGCCACGATCCCCGTAATAAAGGTGGAGCGCAGCTATATTGATGCCGTCACCCAAGAGGAGCTGACCACCAGAGAGGAGTTCATAGAAAGCCTTACTCACGACAGCTACATCATCCAAATTCCCCGGCTCAGGGAAAAACGTCGCAACAAGCTGGAGGTGCTCCTCAGCATCTTTGACCAGAGCCAGCAGACGCCCGACAGTCGGCATTTCCTGGACCTGGACGAGGCAGACTATCCAAAGGAATTCCAAAGAGTGGTCCGTCGTCTTGTCAAGGCTGGGGCTGAACAGGATGTCTGCGAGACAATGGATCTGGAGGATGATATTCTCGACGAGCTAGAGTCGCTGGAACGTACTGTGCTGCTACGGGAAAAGGCTCTTGAGGAGAACGCAAAAGCTCTCGCAGAAAAAGACGAAGCCTTGGCGGAAAGTGCAAAAGCCCTGACAGAGAAGAATGAAGCTCTGGCGGAGAATGCAAAAGCCTTGGCGGAAAAGGACAGGGCCTTAGAAAGGGCGGTACAGACCCTTGTTGCTTCAGGAATGACAGAGGATGATGCGAAAAGGAGTCTTGGGTTATTCTCTGAGAATTCTGAGTAATTCGCTATCAAGTGTCAGGTTAGCCGTGCCGTTCCTGGCGCAGGATTTCTTCCAGTTCAATTCTTTTTTGGTAGTATTGGCTCAGAGCTGGTTCTTCGGTGATGTGGGGTTCCATTTTGACGAGTAATTTGAAGTAGTCTTCTGTTGTTAGATCAAGCCTGCCCGGATCGGTGCAGCGCAGAAACTGTGTTTGCCTGTCGATGTCTTTGGATTCTATTGCAGCCTCAAACTGATTCCTGCTTATCCGTTGCAATCTGATATCTTTTCGGGCGGAATATTTTTTCCATATACGAAATATCATCCACCCCAAGACGGCAACTGCACCGATAATTATGATAACAGCCAATAGGAACATGACTACTTCCGCCGCCCAAGAGACAGAATAACCTGCTAATTTTTCTATTGCTTCTTCTGCTTCTCTATGGGAACTTTTATTATCATCTTCTCCAGCAATTAAAATCACGGTACTGATCCCAAACGATAGTAACGGCACTTTGAAGGAATTGATCAATTCTTTATTCAATTTTTTATATCGCTCCTTTTTCACAAGGAAAATAATCGACCAAATCAGAGATATAATCCCGACAATGATCAACGCCGAAAGAACATAATCAAAAAATCTATTCAGGAAAGGCACATCAGGAACTATTCTATTAATTGACAGTCCCAGCTTGATCCACCAGTGATCAGGCTTGATAATCCAATGATACAGCCATACTATGCCTTGAATTGCTATCCCTTGCATCAACATCATGACAATAAAGACCCAGCTACCTCCAACTTCTTCGGCATATTGCCGAAATCCTCCATTACGAAAAATCGTACTATAAATGGAAACAGCATAGCTAATCCTCTTGCTCCATATCAAAATACATAACGTCAAGATACTGGAAAACAAAAACACAAGACCAGCCGCAAGCAGATACCATACAAAACTGGCAAGCGCTACAAGAAAAGCACCTGATATCGGAATGATAAATATTCCAGCAGCCACCTCCTTCAGAATTGCACTTGGAATATAACACCAAAGATAATAGATACCGCTAAGTACCGACAAGGTTCCAAATCCCGCTGCCGGAACAATTATCCAGTGATACGCAGGATACCAGATCACACTTCCTATTATAGCAAGAAGAACAGCTACCAATACCAAACGAGGAACCCACTCCCTGAACTGTGACCTGACTTCCCATAGCTTCTCTATTTTGTCATTTCCTTCGTCTTCGGAAAGTTCTCCACTGTCTACCTGTTCTACAATAGAAAAACCCTTTGCATAAAAGTAATCATTCCGAGCAACGTCACGTATAACACCCGAACCTGAAGCCCCCCCTACCGTAATCGCACCAACAACAAATATGTGCAGCAGAAAAAGAACAAAGGAAATTACACTAACCACAGCAAGCCCTTTGGACTTCACCTTCTTCGCAATCCGCAACCGAGACCCGATTAATCGCAGAATAGAACCATCCCCATAGGCATTCGCAACCTCAATAGGCAACGGCGAGGCGGAAACACTCTCAGAAATACTTGCCGCGACCTCCAAAGCCTGATCCCGCACCCAGGAAATCTTACTCTCCATCGTTTTCGCAACAACATCCCGAGCATCCTGATCCGGCAAACGATCAACCAACCGAAGCATCTTAACCTGAGATGTAGGATTCCCCTTGTCCACCAGCCACTTAACGCTTCTCGAAACCTCTTGCTCCAATGCATCAGCCTCTTCAGACGGCGGCACAGCAGCCAGCACCCGCGTGCTCAACTCAACCCGTTCCGCATCCTGCGACTCCCGCAGCACCTTGGAAACCGCATCAACCTGCTCACCCTCCTCATTATCGCTGCCGATCAATTGCAGACGTTCGGTCAGTATAGATAATGGAGCAGCCTGGGCATTCAGCTGCGCCACATTGACCAAGGTTTCCTGCCAGCGGGGCAGATCAAGTCGTTTTTTCCACGGAATTTTCTTCTTGGATGCAATAATCCCACAGGCAGCAAAATACTCCTGGGCACGATGATGCTCAAATCGAATCAGACGCGAGTCCTGCACAAGCGAGCGGTGCAACACACCACAGGCTCGGCCTGCATCAATCACTATATCGGCGCGTTCACCAAGCTTTCCCTGAACTTCATGGAGATCAATATCCGTGCCCTGATTCTGTTCGGTAATAAACAGGGCCAGCTGTCCCCAATCCTCGAAAAGCTCTTCTTTGGCAGGCCAAACCGATGCTGCGGACGCAACTTCCTTGAGTTTACGCTCATATTGGTATTCAAAAAAGAACGTCAATAACTGAATTTTGCTTTCAGGCAAACAATGTTTATCCCGCAAATACAGGGAAAGAAGCCAGAGCGTAAAGGGATTACTCGGCTGAATGGGCAGCTTTTCCGTTGCCAGCCGTTTCCCCAGTTCTTTAATGGACAGCAGCTCACCAGAAACCTGCTGTTTTTCTTTACCAAACTGCCTAAACAGGTATTGAGTGATATGTCGTTGGGTAAAGGGAAGGAGTACAAGACGGCTATGTAGAAAGACGGGACTGAAATCAGTGATCCGGCAGGAGAATAAGGTCTGTATTTGCCCTGTGTACCGTTGCGCATACTCGCTCAAGGCTTCTGTATGCTTGGTGTACTGCTGGCGAGACATTTCGTCCAGACCGTCAAAAATAATGGTCAGCCTCTGCTGTTGTGCAAGCCCGGCAAGACGAGGAGCCAGCTCAGGACCAGCTGCTTCAGCCACCAGGGCTTCAACATTCCTGATTGTAGGACGATCAACAGGCTTCCAGCGGCCCAAGGGGATGAACAGGCAGAGGGTCGGAAAAACCTTGCGGCTGTTTTCCTCACTCAAGGCAATGGCGACCTGTTTCAGGGTGATGGTTTTTCCGGCGCCGGGATCTCCGAGGACAATCAGCGGCTTATCTGTGTTGCGGAGTTTTTTGACAAGGCTACGAACAGGCTTGCTTTTTTTACTCAGGGCAGCTATCTGGGCACTGACCGCATCACCGCCAGAGGATATTCCAGCTATTTCTTTGATAAGCTGCTGGATTGGGATATAGAATTTTTCCCTTCCAGGTGACAGTTGCGAGGGGGTTTTCGGTACTTCCTTGGCTGGTGGTGGGAGAAAAGTTTGCTCGCGGAGTTCCTGAATCCATTCATCCTGCTGCTCCCGCAAACGCTGTTCCAGTTCGTCTCGTCCTGGAGGATCAGGCAGCAGATCGAGCCTGACGGTCAAAAAGTAATGCAGACCAGGCCAGAGCCAGTCCAACAGACGGCGACATACTGTATTTGTTTCTCCAAGTGGAATAAGCGGCTCCTCGCCCTTGGCAGGCATGATCACTGTCACATTGCCGGTACCAGCAACGATATTGCTATCTCCGATCACCTGCTGCGTAGTATTCTCCTGCTTGCCAATAGCCCCGTCGCCTTGACCAACGTTCTGATCGTCGTTACCGCTGCTGGTGAATTGATCATTCATGGCTGTTTCTTCGGATAATAAATTTTGGATAGAAGTTTTTCCATATGGATTCCCTGCTCTCTATCAATACCACAGCGATTACAAAAAAGCCGAGCTGTTGTATCAGTGTGCAGAGATGGCGCAAAGGCAGAAATAACCCTGTATGTTTCCCCCCGGTATATCGAACAGAAACGCAGTCCCGCCCCTGCTGTCGCGTCACCCGGCAGCAGAAACAGGTTAACGAGAGATACAGACCAAGGGTATTGTCTACAAAATGAGTTGATAAAGATCATAATAGGGTTTATCTTTTTCGCATAATAAATTGCAGCAAAAATGCCACCCCGTAGTCTTTCGGTGTACGCACAATCCTTCTCGCTCTTTTTTACTTCTCATTTACCTAGAGTCAACATGCCGCATACCTATATCCCGTCGAAAATTATCCGCAGCCTTGCTCCCTTTAAAGTGGATCATCTTGCTATTTCCTATGCCGAGTTTGTGCCCAAACTGTACAATCTCTGCATGACCCTCGGGTTCCGCAAGGGTATGATCATGCCGTCCAGGGCCTTCTGCTCCGATGAAAATCAAGGCTGGCCCATTATCCTGCTGACAAAACATTTCGGCACCTTCCCTTTTAATCACGGCAGAGTGGGCGGTATTGTTGCAATTAACCGACATGGCCCCCATGCCCATCATGGTGAGGATTCGGTGATTGTCCAGGCAAGCCATGTGGGCTATGATCCCGTAACCGGCATCTACGGTACATTTATCCGCCCCAGAATGGACGGAACCTGCGTCTCAGCCTCCTGCGGAAAGATAACTCATGTGATCAGCCCGTATCTTGAGCAGTATGAATTTGCCCGGCAGCGGATATTCCTTCATCGGGACGAGCAGGGACGACACCTGATCACGGTGAAAAATTCTTTTATCGATTTTGCTTCTCATCCGGTCAAAAACGGGCTGGTGGTGCATCTGGAGCGAATTGTCGCGCCCAATGAAAACGGCAACATTCACCCGATCAGCGCGGTGAGTACTAGCCAAACCTACGAGGTCTCGGAGAATTTTCGCAAACGGATAGATAAGTCTGGTTATATCTGGAAAAACGGGTCAGGAGAGAGTATTGGTGATTATCTGACCGAAGATCTCTTCTATTTTCGAGAAGAATTCCATGAAACCGACGAATCTATCCTCTTGGAACGAAACCTGATTGAATTCATGCCCATCATTGTTACCTCAAAGAATCCTCCGCTGCGGGCAGCCAAGATCAATATTCAGTTGGAGTTCGCCAGGACCGTGGAGTCCATCCGTCGGGGCAGTGAGTATAAGGGGAAAAATCTTCTTTATATCGCAGGATTGAACATAGATATCTCCGAATACAAGGATTACCCAGCCACCACCTATTTTGTTCCCTGGGCCGCGCATATCCAACTCAAAGACGGTACCCCGGAGGAATACATTCATCCTATAGAACAGGAACGCCTTTGTGCGTTAATCGCCGAACAGGACAGCGTCAATCCTGAACAAGCTGATCTGAAAGAACAGATAGGCCGGATGCTGAAAGCACCGAGATTTGACATCAAATCGCCGAAATAATATCTTATTACCGGCTAGAAGCGAACAAAAATATGAATTATATGGAACCAGTGCCCCATATAATCCAAATTCAGACTTTCGTTTCTGGCCTTCAAATATATTTATTGCATAATCAATGCATTAATATTATTTTATGTCACTTCTCATCATAAATTAAAAGCATGATTGGTTTCGTAAGATTCAAATTTTTCAATATTTTACCATGGAACTCATTGAGTTACCCTTAATATTTTAATACTTTCTGATTTTTTACGAACACATCAAATATAACATTTTGACATCAACTATAATTTTTTGATATGTTTTTTAAAGAAAAAATTAGAAATATTATTGCAATCTTATGCCTCACCCTCTTGACTACTAGCTGTGGAGTCAAAAAAAAATTTGATATCGATACGACGCTCAATAATAGATCGATAAAGAACGATCTAAAAGAGGACTTTTCTTTTA
Source organism: Candidatus Electrothrix laxa (assembly GCA_942492895.1). Lineage (GTDB taxonomy): Bacteria > Desulfobacterota > Desulfobulbia > Desulfobulbales > Desulfobulbaceae > Electrothrix > Electrothrix laxa. The sequence goes on along the minus strand of OW818652.1, from coordinate 608,034 downwards.
CAGGAACGGTACAACCTGCAATAGACATTATCTTTAACGTGCATCTAGACCCTGTTGGCACCGAGGGGAGCCTCTATGAACGAATTGATAAATATAAACAACATCGTGCCGCCCTCCAGTGGTTGACACAATTAGCGGAGCAGGAAAAATTCAAAATAACAGCTTCGATGACCGGAAGTTATGCAGAGTTTGTCGTTTCAAGGAATCATGAAAAAGATTTTAGAAGGTTCATGCCGGGAGAAAAACATATACTGGGCACGCATTTGCATGCAGAATACAAAAAAAAAGAAGACAGGGTTGTTCCTTTTCATTGGACATATGCACCTCCCCCCGCAGCTGAAAATGCTCAACAAGTTTTTACAGACTGCCTTTCTTATATAAATAAAATTTTTCTCAACCTCGGTTACAGTGAAACCGACAATCATCTCCTGCACGGCACCCAAGCCCATGCCAAAAACATGAGGGCATTATACGGTGCAAGCCGTAATAAAAATGCCTACCCAAATCGTTTTGATATAATTGAAGGAAAACGCGGTTACTATCATCCTTATCGTTCTAATCCTAATACAAACCTCATGACAGCAAAAGAGGAACTTCACCAACCGTTTATTGCAATTCCTTCGGCTTCGTATATTTTTGGTTATAACGGTCCGCATGGACCGGAAGGAATGACGTACGGGACTTTACCCTATATTCAACGAGATTTTATCTTGGAATATTTGGAATGGCGCTACGCCAATAAACATAATGTAAAGGCAAAACCTTGGGTTTTCGGTTTCGGTATCCATCCGCATCAACTACTTGAGGATTCACTGGATACACGCAGAAGCTTGGAACTTTTTTTCAAATGGATAAATAGTAACTTTGCAACAAATACGGTAAATTACGCCACGCTCCCAGGCAGCTCTGATAAATACATCAAATGGGAACGGGTAAATGCAGGAACCAACATGTACCGCGATATTAACCCAGAGCAGGATGGCGTTCAAGCCGATATCAAGACGTGGCGAATACACAATGCAGTCAAAAACAACAATTTACATTATACAGCAACCAGAAAAATAAAAAGCACGGAAATTTACGAGTTAGCAGATAAAAACGGCTTAAAAGCAATGCTTATCATTCCGGGTAAACAAAACGATGTCAAGATGGGCCTTTTTTTTCAAAATAAAGTTGATTGCATTACTGTTTCAACAACTGAAATCGGAATTGATCCAAAAAATATAGTTATCACAGAGGAACCGGTATTGCTTGTTACACATCACCAAACTGAAATACCTGATACAAAATAATATACATTATAACATTATAACTCCGGCGGGTACCCGACTTTTTAATTAGGCAGGCCCTGTCAAAACGGGATTTCCTGTCGGCTCCACCGGACCACTCGACAACAGCGGCCTTTACGCATCTTCTCCAAGCCCTGCAATCCCCCTTATTTTTATTCACATATTTTTTATCAATATTATGACAGAGAAAACCACCCCGGAGCAGACTTCGAACAAATACAACCTCCCCAAGGCCTATGCCTTTGAAGAAGTAGAACAGCGCTGGTACGAATACTGGATGGAAAACAAGACCTTTACTGCCGGAATGGCAGAGGGCAAGGATTCCTTTTCCATCGTTATTCCACCGCCCAATGTTACCGGTGTGCTCCATATCGGCCATGCTCTTAACAATACCCTTCAGGATCTGCTCACCCGTTATCACCGCATGAAGGGTGATAACACCCTCTGGGTACCGGGTACGGATCATGCTGGTATTGCCACTCAAAACGTAGTGGAGCGACAGCTAGCCACAGAGGACAAAACCCGCCATGACCTAGGCCGAGAAAAATTCATTGAGCGAGTCTGGGAATGGAAGACTGACAAGGGCGGCACCATTATCAACCAGCTCAAACGGATGGGAGCATCCTGCGATTGGGACAGGGAACGCTTCACTATGGATGAAGGGCTGTCCAAGGCGGTGCGCGAAGTTTTTGTCCGCCTGTACGATGATGGCCTGATCTACAAGGGCGATTACATCGTCAACTGGTGCCCGCGCTGTCTCACTGCCCTGTCTGACGACGAGGTGGAGCACGATCCCACCAAAGGCAAGCTCTATCACCTGCGATATCCCTATGCGGACGGCTCCGGCGAAGTGATTGTAGCCACCACCCGCCCGGAGACCATGCTGGGTGATACAGCGGTGGCCGTGCATCCCGAAGATGAACGCTACAAGGGGTTAGAAAAAATCGGCATCAAAATCCCCCTCTCTGATCGAGTGATTCCGGTGGTCCTGGATCATCATGTGCAGCGGGAATTCGGGACAGGTGCCCTCAAGGTTACCCCGGCCCATGACCGGGACGATTATGAAATCGGCCTGCGTCATGATCTGGAACGAATCAAGATCATGGACGACCACGGCATCATGAATGAGCAGGCCGAGAAATACGCAGGCATGGACCGTTTTGCCTGCCGGAAGCAGATCGTCAAGGATCTCGAAGAGCAGGGCTTCCTGGATAAGATTGAGGAGTACGATCATGCCGTGGGTAAATGCTACCGCTGCGCCACTGTGGTTGAGCCCACCACCTCCAAACAATGGTTTGTCTCGGTACGTCCCTTGGCTGATAAGGCTGTGGCTGCTGTCCGGGACGGGCGCATCAATATCTATCCCAATACTTGGTATAATACCTTTTATGCCTGGATGGATAATATCCGTGATTGGTGCATTTCCCGCCAGATCTGGTGGGGGCATCGGATTCCGGCCTGGACCTGTAAGGAATGCGGCAAGCTGATGGTGGTAAGGGAAGCTCCAACGGCCTGTATTGTCTGCGGCAACACTGAGCTGGACCAGGAAACCGATGTGCTCGATACCTGGTTTTCCTCGGCCCTCTGGCCCTTTTCCACCCTGGGCTGGCCCGAGCAAACCAAGGAGTTGGAGACCTTTTACCCGACTTCAGTGCTGATCACCAGCTTTGACATTCTCTTCTTCTGGGTCGCCCGCATGATGATGATGGGCCTCCATTTCCTGGACGAGGTGCCGTTCCGCGATGTTTACCTGCACGCCTTGGTGCGCGATAAGCACGGCAAGAAGATGTCCAAATCCACGGGCAATGTCATTGACCCGCTGGTTACCATTGGTCAGTACGGCACAGACGCCTTCCGATTCACTCTGACTGCTTTTGCAGCCCAGGGTCGAGAAATCAAGATGGACGAAGAGCGTATTGACGGCTACCGCCGCTTTATTAATAAACTCTGGAATGCGGCTCGTTTTGCCCAAATGCACATTAAAGACAGCGATCCGAGCATCGTGGCCGCAGCAGAAAAACCTGCTGAACTCGTCCTGCCCCATCGCTGGATCCTCAGTCGCACCAACGCGACTATTCTCGACGTGCGTAAGGCCTTGGACGGCTATGATTTTAACCTGATTGCCTCATCTATCTACCAGTTTACTTGGCATGAGTTCTGCGATTGGTACGTGGAGTGGATCAAGGTGGATCTGTTCAGTGATGATGAAACCAAGCGCGAGCAGGCCAGAGGCGTGTTGCTCTGTGTACTGGAAAATATTTTGAAGATGCTCCATCCGATTTGCCCCTTTGTCACTGAGGAAATCTGGAGCCAGCTGCCCGGCGAACGCGGTACCATCATGCTGGAAGCCTTTCCTGAGGCTAACCCGGCTTGGCCGAATACTGAGGCAGACCAGTCCATGCAGCTGCTCATGGATGTGATTTCAGCGACCCGCACCATCCGCAGTGAGGCGGATGTCCATCCGAGTGTTAAAGTGCATGCTTCGATCATCTGCGCCGATGCGGCCAAGCGTGATCTGTTGCATGACTTTAATGATTCCCTTTGCTCCATGACCCGTTCTGAATCTCTCTCAATCATGGACGCAGGCACTGTTCCTGACGATGCTGGCCATATCCTTACTGAAAGCGGAGTGGAGGTTTTTGTTCCGCTGAAGGACCTGATTGACGTGGAAGCGGAATTGGACAAGTTGGCCCGGGAGCGTAAAAAGATTGAGCAGGAGCTTAAGCGGGTGCAGGGTAAGTTGGGTAATGCAAAATTCCTGAGCAATGCTCCTGATGCGGTGGTGGAGAAGGAAAAAGGCAAACAGGCGGAGCTGGAGAATCGCTTGGCGAAGAATGAGGAATCAAGGGAGCGACTAGGGAAACTGTAAGTATTCTCAAATGAAAGCTAATCATGAAAAACGTCGAATTCCGAGATGCATTCGGCGTTTCATCAGCCAGGGAGACCATAACATGAGTGGAATCAGAAAAGTTCAGACGCAGTTCAAAGGGACTGGTTATCGGGGCAGTGCTGGCTCAGTTTGTTAAGCGACCGGCTTCATTCAGAACCGAAGCCGGATTTAACCAGCAAGCTTCCCGTACAACCCCTCCCGCGCAATATACTCCTGTACTCGGCTGTCTACACTATCCATATCTTCGAGTACCCTATCCTGCCGAAGCCGAGCACGAATCATGGAGGAGGAAATATCCTCTGTCAATCGGTTGACCAGCAAAATGATCTCAGCCCCGTCAGAACGGAGCCAGCGTTGTGGTCGGCTGACGGATGTATCCTGAAAAAAGGAACCGGGTAGGCGTTCGATAGCGCTCTGCATGGCAGTAAGTGAAATGCCTGGGCGGGAAATGACGATAAAATGGGTCAAACAGAGCAGTTTCTGATATTGGCACCAAAGGTGGAGATCCAGAAGGGAATCCGCGCCAATGATAAAATAACATCTCGAACTGAGGAGCCGTTTTTTTAATTCAAACAGGGTATCAACGGTGTAGGAGGGAAAAGGGAGTTCTGCTTCCAGCAGAGAGATGGCAAAGCGGTCTTGATCAACAGGTGCTCCGCTGAAGACGATTTTCAGCATAATCTCCAGCATAGCGACCCGATGCCAATACGAGGCACCGGGTGTTTTTTTATGAGGCGGATCAGCAGCCGGGATAAAAAGCACCTGATCCAACCGGGCCTCTTTAGCGGCTTGGCAGGCAATGGTCAGATGGCCCTTATGCACCGGATCAAAGGTGCCCCCGAACAGACCTATCCTTGCAATCCTTGCGTTCCTTGTTATGCCGCCTCTATTCCTCACCTCCTCACCTCTCACCTACTCCCGCACCTCTCCTTCGCCGTAGACTATGAATTTCTTGGTGGTTAACTCTTCCAGACCCATAGGACCGTAGGCGTGCAACTTGGTGGTGGAGATGCCGATCTCCGCACCCAGGCCAAACTGGCCGCCGTCATTGAAGCGAGTAGATGCATTGATCATCACGGCTGAGGCATCCACTTCTCGGAGGAAACGTTGGCTGTTGGCGTAGGACTCCGTGACAATCACCTCGGTATGCTGAGAGCCGTGCTGCGCAATATAGGTCATGGCTCCATCCATATCGTCCACCACCTTGACCACCATTTTCAATTCCAAGAACTCTGTGCCCCAATCTGCATCCGCAGCAGGTGTAATTTCTGGAACCAAGGCGCAGCTCTGCTCGCAACCGAGCAATTCCACCCCAGCAGCAATCAGCTCCTTGGCTGCCACTGGCAGGAAGCGGTCAGCAATGTTCTTATGAACCAACATTCCCTCCAAGGCATTACAGACACCAGGCCGTTGGGTCTTGCTGTTCACGGCGATGCGAACACCCTTGTCAATGTCACCGCTCTCATCAATATAAAGATGACAGACACCCTTATAATGCTTGAGCACCGGAATGCTGGAGTTTTCCGTGACAAAACGAATCAGGCCTTCCCCGCCCCTGGGGATGATCACATCGACAAAGGCCTCCTGGGCCAGCATGGCGTTGACTCCGTAACGATCCGTCACCGGGATGACCTGTACAGCCTCCTTGGGCACGGCATGGTCTTCCAGCACCTTTTGCAGCAAGCCAGCAAGGGCTAGATTGGAATGAATAGCCTCAGAACCGCCCCGGAGCAAAACCCCGTTACCCGCTTTAAGGCAAAGGGCCGCAGCATCAATAGTCACATTGGGCCGGGATTCATAGATCATGCCCACAACGCCCAGGGGCACCCGCATCCGCCCCACCGTGATTCCGCTGGGACGGCGCTTCATATCATCGACCTCGCCCACCGGATCAGGCAGGACCGCAATCTCTTCCAAGCCCTGAATCATGGAGGCAATGACCTTATCACTGAGTTCCAGACGATCCAGCATGGCCGGTGACAGGCCCTTTTCCCGACCTGCGACAAGGTCTTTTTCATTTTCTGCACGGATGAAATCCCGCTCGGTCTTGAGCTGCTCAGCCGTGGCCAGCAGGATATCGTTCTTTATTGAGGTGGACAGGGCTGCCAGTTTATGGGATGCTTTGCGCCCTTTTTCAGCCATAGCGGTGATGAGCTGATCTATTTCCTTATTATCCATTATCTTCCTTTTTTCTTTGATTCATTTTCAAATTTCTTCCGTACTCTGCACATTGTACGCAGTAAGCAACAAGGGATTCAATAAGAAATATTTTACCCATTCTTTCGAGTACCGTAGGGGCCGACCTGCGTGTCCGCCCTCATATGCGGTCATCCCAGGAGATCCAAACAGGGCAGACACGCAGGTCTGCCCCTACAATTCCAGATCTGAAAACGAGGATTTTATTTCTTGTCGATTTCCCAAAGGCAGCAGTGTACCGCATTTCGAAAATGAGGACAACAAGACAGCAGGCTCCGGCTCGTCAGGCAAGATTCATTCTTCAGCCTCTTCTTTTTCGAGGAGAGAACTTTCCTTTTTTCCTCGGCCCTGCTGCGATGTTCGATCTCTTCTGTTTTGCGAAAGAGCTCTGCCCACCCTGTCCTTTGCTGCCACCTTGACTCGGCTCGGTCAACACCGCCTTTTGTCGTTCCCGTGCCTGGGCATCCTCTTCTGTAAAACAAGGCTGGCCGGTAAAGGGGTTCTCGCCGGTCCAGTACATAAGGGTGGACCAGGTTGAGGGGGTGGGGGTGAAGATCTGCACCTGGCGAGGAAGCACCTTGAGTTCCTTTTGGGCGAAGTTCTTCATAGCCTGCATATCCTGCTGGCGACAGCCGGGATGGGCCGCAATGATGTAATAGGTGAGGAACTGCTTAAGCCCCTCCGCTTCACTCATCCGGTTAAACAGATCCCGGAAACGGAGCAGGCTTTCCCGGCCCGGTTTGCCCATACAGGCCAGGACATTATCCTGACAATGCTCCGGAGCCACCTTCATCTGACCGGAAACATGATGGCGCACCACCTGTCGGAGATATTTAAGCCCGTTTTTGTGGTCAGCCAGAATGAGGTCATAACGGATACCGGAGGAGACCACCACCTGTTTCACCCCTTCGAGCTGACGCAGTTCCTCCAACAGGCGAAGCTGTTCGCTATGATCCACCTGCATTGCCTTGCATTTTTGCGGAAAGAGGCAGCGTTTATCCGAGCAACTGCCCTTGTTCAGCTTTTTCCGGCATTCCACCCCGTACATATTGGCTGTGGGACCGCCCACGTCGTGGATTCTGCCTTTAAAGGCCGGGTGGGCAATCAGGCCCTTGGCCTCGTTAACAATGGACTTCCTGCTCCGCTGAACAACGGTCCGCCCCTGATGAACAGCAATAGCGCAGAAATTGCATTCACCGTAGCAGCCTCGATGGGTAGCAAGAGAGAACCTGATTGTTTCTAGGGCACGTACATCCCCCTGCGGTTGATGAAAAGGATGCAAATCCAACTGATAATCCAGACTGTGGACATGATCCAGTTCTGCCGGGGAGAGATGGTGTTGGGGCGGATTCTGGATCAGCCAGCGGGTGCCGTGCAGCTGGGCCAGGCCCTCAGCGGTGAGGGGATCATTATTCTCATAAAAGCGGCGGAACATCTTGGTGAAGGCCTTCTTGGCCTGCTTGCCAGCACCAGAAACTTCATCAAAGGCAGGCAGCGTCAAGTACTCTGCTGGTCGCTCCGGGGCAGAATAACAGAGGCCGCGAATACTGTACGGGTCGTTGCCCTCTCTGAGGGCGGTAGCCAGCTCCACCACGGCCCGCTCCGCCATACCGTACAGAAGGAAATCCGCCTTGGCATCCAGAAGGATGGAACGGCGCACGCTATTGGACCAATAATCATAATGGGCAATGCGGCGGAGGCTAGCCTCGATGCCGCCGAGCACAATGGGGCAGGTATTTTTAAATTTGCTGCGGATCAGGTTGGCGTAGATCAGCACGGCCCGGTCCGGCCTGCGGTTATTGATGCCACCGGGAGTGTAGTCGTCCTTTTTGCGTTTGCGACCGGATGCGGTGAGGTTGGCCACCATCGAATCGACGCAGCCTCCGCTCACGCCCCAGAAGAGCCTGGGTTCACCGAGACGGCAGATGTCGTCTCCTTGCAGGTCGGGCTGGGCAATTATCCCGACTCGGAATCCGGCATCGGTCAAGACGCGACCGATCACGGCTGTGCCGATAAAGGGGGAGTCGATGTAGGCATCGCCGCTGACGAGGATGATGTCCAGGCGGTCCCAGCCAAGCTGGTTGAGTTCTTTTTTGGTGGTGGGTAGAAACATGGTTTTTATACAAAATTATGCCCAGCGCGTTGCACCGGGCTGATATATATAGCCCCTTTGGGGCAGTTGGTTACATTATTATGGAGAATTTCACAAGGGTAGTTGCTAAACTCCGCAAGGGCACAACGCACCGGGTACTTACCGTCTCTCTGCTCGTATATCTTCCAATGCGTTACGCCATTCTTCAAGCAAAGGAAGGTTGATATCTTCGGCTATCTGCACTGCGAAACAAATGTATTTTTCAGCCTTATCCAACTCTCTCAATTTTATACAGGTAAGACCAATATTCCAACAAGTACGAGCTTCTCCGTTTCGATCACCGATCTCTCGCGCCATACTCCAAACATGCTTATGGCACTTCAATACTCTTTTTAATATCCCTTGCTCGCTGTAAACTTCAGCGATATTGTTTAGAGCAGCATTTTCCCCAGCTCTATCCCCGACTTTTCGTTTTCTGGAGAGGCTCTGCCGATAGTACTTGAGTGCTAATGTAGAGTTACCTTCTATCCTATGCATCTCCCCAATATTATTAAGAGCCCCGCCTTCACCATATTGATCTTTGTTGTCTTGGGTTATTCTCAAACTTTTTTCATATGTTTTGAGGGCCTGCTTATTCTTTTCCTGTTTTCGGTAAACACTCCCCATATTGTTCAGACTTGCACCCTCTCCCTGGCGGTCACCAATATCTCGATGTATAGATCGGCTTTGCTTGTAAAAATCCAAGGCCGTGACATACTCTCCACATTGATAATGGGTATACCCGATGTTATTCAAACAAAGTGCTTCATCTTTGCGTTCACCTGCCTGCTGAGCTGCTATCAAACGCATATTGAGAAAAATCAACCGTTCTGTCCAGAGACCTTGCAAGTCTAAATACTCAGAAAGTATGCCATCTAAAAGAGACACTGCAAGCCACAGCTCATTATTTATACAAGTCTCCATTAATTTCAAGCAATGAGCTCGCTCACTATCTAGGCAGGCATACCCCTGTGCATCATATCGAATTAGAGAAAGGCAAAAAATGAAATAACGGGTAGCCAGCTGAATTAACGTATCTCTATCAATAGGAAGCTCTCTGCGGACATAGACATAAATCAACAAGTGGCTTATCTGCCAACGTTCCTCCGACTTGACCATCAATCCATAATCAACCAACTCATTCAATGAATTACGTCCTCGACGTTCGTCGTTGAGAATAGCCTCTACTGGCTCACGCATAATTGAGGCAAAGGCCAAAGTTCCTGCCACTCCCAAGGCAAGCCGGGCATCATCGCTCACCTGTGCCACACTCCGCCGCAATAGCAAAGCCGCATTTTCCTCCTGATGCTCTCCATCACCCAGCTCCTGAAACGGCTCCTGTTTCAGCCACCGCAAATAGTCTGCCGGGCTCTCGCCTGTACTGCCGACATAGCGACCAGCAATCCGCAACCCCACAGGCCAGCCGTCCAGAATCTTACAAATGCCCTGCACACTCTCATTATCCGACGCAATCCCGCTGTATGCACAAAAAACTTCAGCTGCGGCTTCCTTTCTCAACGGCTTCAAATCAAGCCGGAACCCCTGTGCATCAGTTTTCTTCCTGCTGGTAATCAGGACCCCGCAGGTACTGCGCAGATCAAGCACCGCCTTCAGGTCTTCTGCCTCTTCCGCCCCATCAAGGATAAGCAGAGCTTTCTTGCCTGCAAGGACCGTCTGCGCCGCCGTTGCAAGTCCTGCCTTTACTTCAATCTGAAAGGCCTCGACAAGAGTTTGCAGGGCCTGATCCGTGCTCGGCTGTTGATAGAAGCTATGGAAGACAATACCATCCGGGAAGCGATTCTCCTTCAGTTCATCCAATTTATGGACAGTCTGAGCCGCCAGCGCACTTTTGCCCATGCCACCCGGCCCGCAAACCGCGACAACCTTACCGGGATGCAGCTGCTCAACCAGCTCGTCAAGCTCTTTGTCCCGGCCAAGGAAGCAGGAATCCAGGGGCGGCAGCTGGCGGGGAATGACAGGGGCCGGAGCATCATGATGATGTTCTTCAACATGAACATCCCGCCCCCCAACGATATTTTTATCACCAATAACCTTCTGCTCGATATCCATACCTCCTCCCTTCCCTGATCAGCCCCCGCGATAAATCACGGGGCTAGTATCGGCTGTCCCTCCGGGACAATGGAGACCCGCCGTCCCGGAGGGACGCACCAAAATAGCCCAGAGTTTTAACGCTGGGGCTGGGTACTGGGTCAACACCCTATCGCCTGATCATCGCCTGATCTTAACATCTCCAGTTCCAGACACAATATTACCATTCCCGGTGATATGCTGTGTCACATTCACCTGCTTGGCAACAGCATCCTTCCCCTGAGCAATGTTCTGATCACCCTTGCCGCTATTGGTAAATGTATTGCTGACAGATGGAGTGGTGTCTGGTTGTGCAGAAGGGTTTCTTCGGAAACGCAACCACAGCCATCCTGCCAAAGGAATCCCGATCCCGCTGAAAACCCATTGCCATGCCTCGGCAGCAATAATCCATTGCCAAATATCAGCAAGCAGCTCCATAAATTCCTCTCCGGCTTGTGGTGTATTAGCATTCTGCGGCAAACGTTGCTAAATAAGATTGATTTTTCCTATGGGAGTTCGCCCAGTTTAAACTGTCGATTGTTCACCTGTCTCGTGGTATGATTGATTGCTAATATTTTTATTTATCCATTAATATAATCATTACTCTTAAAGTATTTATTTAATATTTCTAGGCAAACAAGTCAATTGACATTGGCTATCAAAATAAAAAAAAGAACGACAAAAAATTTTTACAATAAAAAATTTAACACTGTAATAATTAGATTTTACTTGTCCCTCAAGGCCTTTTTATGAGTATTGAGACGACCGCAGAATCATCTTCTATGAATGTCCTTCTTATTCGCCCCCGCCCCAGCCGGGAAACCATCGGGTTACAGCATGTGATGATCTGTGAGCCCCTGGAGCTGGAATACCTTGCTGCTGGCATTGCCGATCTGGGACATCAGGTGGATATTTTGGATATGATCCTGGAAAAGCGACCCTTGCCGGACCTGCTTAACGAGTTCCAGCCTGACCTAGTGGCCATGACTGGCTACATCAGCCATGTGCGTATTATCAAGGCAATGGCTGACACCATCAAGGCATGGTCAGCAGCTTGCCTCACTGTGGTGGGTGGAGTTCATGCCGAGGTGGTGCCTGATGATTTTCAGCATCCCAACCTGGATGCCATTATCTGCGCCAATGGCATGACCACCTTCCGGGACCTGGTGTGCTGTGCAGCAGCAGGCCAGCCATTAACAGGCCAGTCTTTTCAGGAACTGCCCGGCGTTTGGCTGCCCGGCAAGGCTCGGCCTGTCAAGAAAACCTCTTTTCAGCAGCCCTTTCCTGATCGGACCAAGGTGGCCCGCTATCGCCACCGCTATTACTACCTTTTTCATAATCCCTGCGCCCTGATCAAGACCTCCTTTGGCTGCCCGTTCCAGTGCAATTTCTGCTTCTGCCGGGAGATCACCGATCACCAGTATTTTGAGCGCCCTCTTGCTGAGGTGATGGAGGAGCTTTCCCTCATCCCGGAGCAAGAAATTTATATCGTGGATGATAATTTCCTGGTCAACCCGGATCGGGTCATAACCTTTTGCGCAGAGCTGGAGCAGCGCGGCCTGGATAAACGCTTCCTGATCTACGGCAGGGCAGACTTCATTGCTGCCCATCCCGAGGTGATCCAACGTTTTGCCGCCAACGGCCTCCGGGCCGTGATTGTGGGCATTGAATCCTGCCTGGACCAAGACCTGGACCGCTTTAATAAAAAATCCACACTGGCAATGAATGAACAGGCCGTGGCGGTGCTGGCTGAAAATCAAGTGGACTGCTATGCCACTATGATCCTGGGCATGGACTGGAGCAGCGCAGACTTTCGCAACCTGAGCCGATGGCTCAAAAAGATGGATCTTTCCTTTGTCAATCTCCAGCCCTTTACTCCCCTCAGGGGAACAGCTGCCGGTGAGGGCTATGAGGAATCCCTGCGGATTCCCAGGAGCGAGTATGAAAAATGGGACCTGGCCCACCTGGTGCTGCGCCCTTCCAAGATCTCTGTGACCAGCTATTACTGGAATATCATCAGGGTTTATTATAGCGTCACCTTTCGCCCCAAGTCGATGCTCAGCCTGTTGCGTCGTTTTGGCTTTGCGGAAAATCTGCGGCTCTTTCTTGGCTCTAGCCGAGTGACCCTCCAATATTTCGGCAAGGTTCTTCGTAATATGGGTAAGGGATAGATGGGGATAGATAGCCACACAGCACCTTCATATTGAAAATATTAAAAAATAATAACAACGATCAAGAGAGCCCAGCACCCAACCATGACGAACAATGATATTTTACGCCGTATCCGCTATACCTTCTCGTTTAATGATTCTAGAATAATTGCTCTGTTTGCATCAGGTGGTCAGCAGGTAACGCGTAAGCAGATCAGCGACTGGTTAAAAAAGGAGGAGGATCCAGCGTTCCAGACATGCAATGACAAGCAAATGGCAACATTTCTCAATGGTCTTATCAATTATAAACGCGGTAAAAAAGAAGGGCCACAGCCTCGACCGGAGAAACGTTTAACGAACAATATTATTCTTCTCAAATTAAAAATTGCCTTAAATCTTAAAGCGGAAGACATATTGAAGATTATGGAGCTGGCTGAGTTCCCCATAGGTAAACCCGAATTAAGCGCTTTTTTTCGTAAACCAGGCCACACCCATTACCGTGCCTGTAAAGATCAAATATTACGAAACTTCCTCAAAGGTATGCAGCTTCAATATCGTCCTTAAGCCCTTCATGAAAGTCCTCTTTATCCAGCCCTCACCCTACGGCTCTGACAGCCTGCCGGTGAAAAAAAAGCGGCTCTATTTTGTCGGATTGGCCCTACCCCTGCTGGCGGCCCTGACCCCCGAAGACTGGCAGGTCGAGATTTGCCTAGAAACCATTGAGGAGATCCCCTTTAACACGGATGCGGATATCATTGCTCTCTCCGGCATGGGGCATAGCATTGTTCGCTCTATTGATTTGGCCAAGAAATTTCGGAAGCGAGGGAAAACAGTGATCATGGGCGGCTACATGGCTAGTCTGATGCCGGAAGAGACCGGCAAACACTGCGATGCCGTGGTCATCGGCGATGCTGAGTTGGTCTGGGCTAAGGTGCTGGAGGATTACCGTTCGGGTTGCCTGCAACCCCGCTATGAGCAGCGCCTGCAAAAGCTTGCCCCTCCCCTGCCCCGCTATGAGCTGCTTCTGGACAAAAACATCGGGGATTTTCTGCCGGTCCAGGCCGGGCGTGGCTGCCCCAAGTCCTGTTCCTTTTGCTCGGTCCATTGCCTGTACCGCAACCGCTATTATCAACGCCCTGTGGAGGCGGTGATGCGGGATATCCTGTATGTTTGGGAGCTGGGCTTTCGTAAATTTCTCCTCCTGGACGATAATATCCTGGCCAGCCCTGCCTACCTCCTCCGTTTATGCGAGGAGATCAAGCCGCTCAAGATGACTTGGTATTCCCAATGCTCCATTGAGATTTCCTGCCACCCGGAGCTGCTCAAGGCGGTTGCTGAAAGCGGTTGCCGGGTGCTGAGCTTCGGGCTGGAGTCCATCTCCAAGGAAAGCCTTGCGGCAATGGATAAAAGCTGGGCTGATCCGAGCCAGTATCCGACCATGATCCGCGCTATTCAGGATGCCGGGATTGATGTGTCCACGGAAATGGTGGTGGGTGCGGACGGGGACACCAAGGAGAGCATTGCCCGAACAGCGGATTTTATCCGGGAGAATAAAATCGTTGTGCCCAGGTTCTATATCCTGACCCCGATTCCGGGCACGGATTTTTACGCGCAAATGCTGGAACAGGGGCGCATCTGCAATCACGACCTCTATTCCTATAACGGCACCGAGGCTGTACATGTTCCCCGCAATATGAGCCCGGAAGAGTTGACCGCAGCCTACTGGCAACTTTATGAGGAGGTGTTCAGCCTGGGTTCTATTTTTCGGCGCACGATTCTACGCAGGGAGTTTCGAAAACGGCCTTGGGATTTTTTTCTCTATTTGCTGGTCAATCTTTATTATCGCTACCATATCAAAAAGCGAATTACGCCGAATATTTTTTGATTGTCCGATGATATATCGACTCGGTTATCTTAGGCCATAACCCGGAAAACTTGACGGGAGTAAATTCTTACGATACAGTAAAAGTGTAAGAATTAATCAAACCAAAGAGGTTTTTTATGCAAACAGTAATAACGTCAAAGTTTCAAACCACTATTCCCAAGGCGATCAGAGAAAAATTACTGCTGTCCATAAAAGATTCCCTGAACTGGGAGATCGAAGACGGACGAATCATTGTTTCGCCGATGCAGACAAATTTTCTGAAACATAAAAATTCCATTCACGTCGGGCCGGGAGATATTGCGGAAGACATTCAGGCCGCCAGAAGGATACGGGCGGAACGGTACAAGTGAAAAAAGTGAAAAAGATCATTGTTGACACCAACTGTCTATTGTCCTTTGTCACGGATAGAAACGCGGAGCAGCAAAAAAAGGTTACTGAACTGTTTCAGGAAGCGGCTCAGCTGAAAGCTACCCTCATCTGCCATCATCATGTGCTCAGTGAATTTGTCTTTGTGCTCAGCTCTGTTTACGGAACAGACGCGGAAAAAATACAGAGGATTCTTTCCGACCTCATTGCTATGCCCGGAGTCTTGGCCGTTTCCGAGGTAAATATCAAAACCGTGCTCTCCCTCTGGCCTGTTGTTATTGCAGATTACGGTGATGCGGTTATTGCTGCCTACTGCAAAAACAACAAAGGAACTGCTGTTGCCACCTTTGATAAAAAATTCGGGAAGGCGATGGGGAAAGCAGGGCTTGCGACCTATCAGGTATGAGTTGTCCCGAGCGTATCAACAAATTCAGGATATATAATTCCGTTCGTACTCAGGGTGTTACCCTGAGCTGATGGATATAGCCCCTTTTTGGGAAAAAAATCTCCGGGTCGCCACAGGGCGACCCCCTACGGCAAATCAACGGATAACAATACTCTGAAAGGGTAATACAATCCCAGCTCGGGCTAACACCCCGAGTCATCAGCCACCTCCAGAAAAATTCATGCGTATCCTTCTTATCCGTCCTCCTCGTCCGCCCAAGGCGATTACCATCGGCGAATTTATGTTCTGCGAGCCCCTTGGGCTTGAAGCAGTCTACGGGGTTCTACGAGAAAAGCATCAGGTCTCCATTCTGGATATGATGGCGGAGCAGGTGGATATCAAGGAGTACTTACGGGAGCAGCAGCCAGAGGCCGTGGGCATCACCGCACTCTGTATTGATGTGACGAATGTGCTGGAGCTAGCCCGGGTGGTCAAAGAGATTGATGCAAGCATTCCGGTGGTGGTGGGCGGGACTCAAGCCCAAGTCATGCCTCAGGCCTTTGCTGATCCGGCCATTGATTACGTGATGCACGTAACCACGGAGGCTGGGCTGCATGGCCTCTTTGATGCCTTAAGTGCCTCAGCATTAGGTGCCTCAGCTGCTGCTGCTACTTCAAGCGAGGTTCGAACGAACAACAACAAGGAAACCACCGATCTCCCTGGTACTACCAATATTACCGGCGTCTTTGCGGTGCGAAAAGGAATCCCTGAAAATATCCGCATCCGAAAAAACGAGTACCTGGTACCAGACCGTAGTTCCTGTCAGCAGTACAGAAGCCAGTACAGCTATTTCGGTTATAAACCCTGCGCCCTGCTCCAGACCTCGCAAGGATGCAGTACCTGCTGCACCTTCTGCCTGCGCTGGCGAATCGAGGGGGGTAAAGAGGCCCACCAGGACATGGAGGTGATCTTTCGCCAGATCCGTGAGATACACGAACCGAGCATCATGATCATTGATAATGATTTTCTGTGCAGCAATGAACGGCTGGAGCAGCTCTGTGATTTTCTTGCGCAGGAAAAGATCAGCAAAACCTTTCTCTGCTACGGGTCAGTGCAGAGCGTGCGGCATAACCGGGACAGCGTCCGCCGTTTTGCAAAACACGGCCTCAGAGCGGTGTTGGTGGGGTATGAATCCTTTCATCCCAGCGAGCTGGCAGGATATCAGAAAAAGGCTACGGTGGAAGGTAATCTGGAGGTGGCTAGGTTGCTGCGCCAATGGGGGGTGGATGCCTGGGCCTCGTTCATTATGCACCCGGATTGGGACCATACTGACTTTAAAGACTTTCGTCGCTATATCAGTGAGCTACGCCCGGAGATTTCCTCGCTCTCACCCCTGACCCCTTTTCCGGGACTGCCTGCTTTTCAGGAATTCGAGGATCGGCTGCTCTTCGATGTCAAGGATTACGAGCAATGGAGTTTCAGCAATATCTCCATCCGACCGAGCAAGATGAGCCTACGGGTCTATTATGCAGAGGTGCTGCTGACCAATCTTCAGGTCAATTTCTTTATGAATAACGCGCTTTATTTGGTGCGACGCTTTGGGCTGCGCACCCTGTTCCGCCTGACGATCGGCGGATGTCGGCTCACGTTGCGTTATCTGGCGGCTATGCGGCGGGCTCGGTGAGAGCACCGTAGTAAGCATCTTCCGCCCCTACTCCTCCTTCAAGCTCCGCCCAAACAAATCCTGCACCGCTGCCCGACAGGGCTTATCCTCATAGAGGATCTGGTAGGTCTGTTCCAGGATGGGCATTTCAACGCCGACTGTAGCAGCCAGATTATAGCAGGATTTTGTTGTCCTAACGCCTTCAGCGACCATTGTCATCTCTGCCAAGGCCTGTTGCAAGGTACGGCCTTCGCCGAGCTTGAGCCCTACTGTTCGGTTACGGCTCAGGCTACCGGTACAGGTCAGAACGAGGTCACCCATCCCGCCGAGCCCTGAAAAAGTGAGTGGATCTGCTCCGAGTGCAATACCTAGGCGGGTAATTTCCGCAAGGCCACGGGTAATCAAGGCTGCCCGTGTGTTGAGTCCATAGCCTAAGCCGTCGGAAATACCAGCGGCAATGGCGATGACATTTTTTATGGCTGCCGATATCTCCAAGCCGATCGTATCCGAACTGGTGTAGACCCTGAAAAACGATGTTGAAAAAAGATGCTGTACCATTTGGGCTGCCCTGCTGTCTGAAAAACCGACAGTGACCGCAGTGGGTTGACCTGTGGCGACTTCATCAGCAAAGCTGGGACCGCTCAGAACGCCGATGAACATGCTGTCGACTCTGTTCTGTCGGGAAAGTTCCTGATGCATGACCTCGCACATGGTCTGGCCGCTCTCAATCTCAACCCCCTTAACAGCAGAGACAAGATAGGTCCCCTCTTGAAGCTGGGGAACGAGTTTGCTAAAGACCTCACGGAACCCGTGAGACGGCACCGCCATAACCAGGCATTGACAGGAAGACAGGCTGTCAAAGCTGTTCACCGCACGCAGATTGCCCGGCAAGGCAGCGCCGGGCAGATATTTTCGATTTTCCCGGTCCCGGCGCAACGCATCCACATGCTCGGCTCGATGGCTCCAAAGAAGAACCTGCTCTCCCTTCTCAGCCACCTTATCCGCCAAGAGCTTGGCTAAGGCAGTTCCCCAACTGCCTGCTCCGATAACCGCTGTCTGTTTAATCGATCGGTGTTCCATCAGCGCCCTTGTCCGTGTCCTGTTGCGGAGCCTGCTTTATATTCTGCTCTGTATCTTGCAAGATGTCGTCGGTCCGATCAATCTGACCAGTCAGGTCACCCTGATCATCTTCATCGCCCTCTGGGGCATCCTCTAGATCATCGCTATTCCGGGCCAGCATGGATAAGGCCACGACCTTCTCTCCCTCATTGAGATTGATCATCTTGACACCCTGAGTATTGCGCCCAATAATCCGCATGGAGTCCATAGGCAGCCGGATGACCTTGGCAGAATCCGCAATGAGCATGACCTGATCTTCGTCCATCACCTGGAGGGCTCCGACCACCTTACCGTTCCGCTCACTGGTTTTAATGGCAAAGATACCTTTGCCGCCTCGTTTTTGGAGGCGATAATCAGACACCGCAGTTCGTTTGCCGTAGCCGTTTTCCGTGACCGTGAGAATAGAGTCGTCCTCTTCATGATTTTTCAGGACAACAGCAGCCACCACTTCATCATCTTCAGCAAGGTTGATCCCTTTCACGCCTGCTGCAGTACGCCCCATAGTTCGGACATTATCCTCATGAAAATGGATGGACAGACCATTTTTCGTGACCAGAAAGACTTGGTCATCACCCGAGGTCATGGCAGCACAGAGTATCTCATCATCATCCTTAATGGTCAGGCCTAGCTTGCCCTTGCGTACAGGTTTTTTGTATTCAGCAATACTGGTTTTTTTAACCCGGCCTTTTTTTGTCACCGTGAGGATGGTATGGCTCTCGTCCGCATCAGCCAAGCCAGGAATCGAGAGGATAGCAGCTAATTTTTCGCCTTCACCCAGTTCCAGGAGATTAACTACAGCCCGACCCCGTGCCGTGCGACCGGCCATGGGAAGCTCATAGACTTTGCGCCAGAATACCCGTGCTTTATTGGTGAAAAAGAGAAAGGTATCCAAGGTAGAGGCAGAGTACAGATCTGTGACAAAATCGTCCTCAGTAGAGGCCATGCCGGTAATGCCTTTACCGCCTCGCCGCTGGGCCCGGTACAGGGATAACTGGTTGCGCTTGATATAGCCGTTAAGGGAGATCGTCACCACCATTTCTTCCGGGGTTATCATGTCCTCAGGCAGAATTTCATCAGGTGCATCAATGATTTCGGCACGACGTTCATCCCCGTACTGTTCCTTGATTACCTTGAATTCCTCCTGAATAATTTGCATGACCAAGGCATCGTCCGAGAGTACTTCTGTCAGCCAGGCGATGCGCTCCATGAGTTCAGTGTATTCCTGAATGATCTTATCGCGTTCCAAGCCGGTGAGCTTTTGTAGACGCATATCCAGGATGACCTGGGCTTGAAGTTCCGAAAGCTCAAAGCGTTCCATCAGACCGCTCTTTGCCTCTGCGGGACTGGACGAAGCTCTGATGAGTTTAACCACCTCGTCAAGGTTATCCAGGGCGATCTTTAATCCTTCCAGCAGATGAGCACGCTCTTCGGCCTTGCGCAACTCAAAGGCGGTGCGGCGATAGATAACGGTGCGTCGGTGATCAATGAAATGAACCAGCACCTCTTTCAGATTCAGAACCTCCGGCTTATTATTGACAATGCAGAGCATTATAATACCGAAGCTTTTCTGCAGCGGTGTCATCTTGAACAGCTGGTTGATGGTTACATCAGGTATTTCGTCCTTTTTCAAATCCATGACCACGCGTAGTCCGTGCCGATCCGACTCGTCACGCACTTCGGCAATGGAGGTGATCCGTTTTTCCTTCATCAGCATGGCGATTTTCTTGACCAGCTTGGCCTTGTTCTGCTGAAAAGGTATCTCAGTGACGACGATGGCTTCACCGCCTTTTTTTCTCTGCTCAACATGCAAGCGAGCCCGCATCACAATCACACCGCGCCCGGTTTCATAGGCCTCCCGAATCCCGGCTCGACCACAGATAAATCCTCCTGTGGGAAAATCCGGCCCGGTGATAATATCCATCAGCTGATGCACAGTAAGCTCTGGATCGTCAACCAGAGCGGTTAGACCGTCAATGACCTCAGTCAGGTTATGCGGCGGAATTTTGGTTGCCATGCCTACTGCGATTCCTTCAGACCCGTTGATCAGAATATTAGGAATTTTAGAAGGCAGAACCGTGGGCTCCATCTGCGAGTTATCGTATGTCGGAATAAAATCAACCGTATCCTTCTCAATATCAGCAACAAGCTCCTGGTCCAGCTTGGTCATTCGCGCTTCGGTATAACGCATAGCAGCTGGCGGATCGCCGTCCATGGAACCGAAGTTTCCCTGACCATCCACCAAGGGATAGCGCAATGAAAAATCCTGGGCCATTCGCACCAAAGTATCATACACAGCAGAGTCGCCGTGGGGATGATATTTACCGATGACATCACCGACAATACGGGCGGATTTCACGTAAGGCCGATTATAAGTAGTCCCCAGTTCCCGCATGGCGTACAGGGTGCGCCGGTGTACCGGTTTCAGACCGTCGCGCACGTCGGGCAGAGCCCGACCAACGATAACGGACATGGCATAATCCAAGTAGGATTTGCGCAACTCCTGTTCAATGTCGACGGAGGGGAGTGCGGGCGAGTTGTTTTCCAGATCTGTTGCTGTTGTCATTGGATTGCTTGCGTGTTGTATAGAGGACACAGCATAATACCAACCGGAGGCATGCTGTCATGGTGCTTGCGAACTGAGTGCATCAATTTAACCATAAATCCAGTTTTTTTTCATTAAGTAAGGTGAGTAAACGCTGTTTTTTTTTCAGTACTATTTCCAGGCATTTTGTTGGATAAAACGAGATTACTCGCCACCATCTTGCTTTTTATTCGGTTAATCTTCAGTTGTTTTTTACATCTTGGCCTTATACGTATTTACATGAAGTACTTACGAGTGCTTTTCACACTCTGTACCGTTGCCCGATTTCAACACAGATCACGATTTGATACTACTTGCTATTACTTGCTATTGACAGTTTGTAGTGCTATACTCTTTTGTAATAGATATTAAACCTTTCAGTATTATTCAGCATTCACCGGCGGTTCCATTAATGTATCTTGAAAAAAAAATAGCCGTTGTTATCCCGGCACATAACGAGGAAAAACTCATCAGCAAGGTCATTAAGACCATGCCCAATTATGTGGACCTCATCGTGGTGGTCGATGATCGTAGCCAAGATCAGACAGTGGCGATTGTTCAGTCCTTGGCAACATCCAATAAAAAAATTGTTTGTCTGGAGCACGAGGAGAACAGAGGTGTCGGAGCCGCCATTGCAACGGGATATATCTGGGCACGGGACCATCAGGTGGACGTAACAGCTGTCATGGCGGCTGATTTCCAGATGGACCCAGAAGACCTGCCAAGTATCTTAGAGCCTGTCTGTAAAGATGAGTGTGATTATACAAAGGGCAACAGATTATTTCGAGGTGAGTCATGGGGGATGATTCCCAAGTATCGTTATATTGGCAACTCTTTCCTCTCTTTGTTTACAAAAATCGCATCAGGCTACTGGCATGTAGCTGATTCACAAAGCGGATATACAGCTATCTCTTTACAGGCCCTGAACACACTGAAGCTTGAATCGATTTATCCTCGTTACGGAATGCCAAACGACCTCCTTATTAGCTTAAATATCGCTAATATGCGGGTACGGGACATTTCAATCCGCCCTGTTTATAATGTAGGAGAAGTCTCGGGTATTAAAGTCAAAAAGGTATTATTTACCATCCCTTTAATTCTCATTAAAGGCTTTACTCGAAGAATGGTGGAAAAATATATTATCCGGGACTTTCACCCTCTTATCTTTTTCTATTTTCTTGGTGGGCTCTTCCTGTTTTTCGGCATTATTTTGACTGCCCGAGCTTTCATCTATCTCGGTATCGACGGAAATCTGCCCCCTATAAATACCTTAGCTGCCATGTTTTCCTTTATGAGCTCCAGCTTATTCACACTGTTCGCCATGTGGTTTGACATGGAGTGTAACAAGGAACTTAAATGATCCAGTAAAAGAGTACACCGCTCTGAAAACAGCGAGAAAGAAAGATATGCGAGAAAAAACAGACTGGGATAAACGCTACGAAGAAAGCGACCTGCCTTGGGACAGTGGTAAACCGGATATCGCCCTGACCAACCTGGTGGCCCAATGGCCGGTTTGCACGGGTAAGGTGCTGGATATAGGATGCGGGACAGGCACCAATGCAATTTGGCTGGCGCAGCAAGGCTTTGAAGTCACGGGGCTGGATATTTCCACCAGTGCTATTTCTATGGCAAAAAAAAAATGCGCCGAGCACAGAGTACAGTGCAAACTACTGGCGGACAATTTCTTGACCAACCCACCAGAGCCGGGGCAGTTCGACCTAATTTTTGATCGAGGCTGCTTCCATTCTTTAAAGGGAAACAAGGAACAGCCTGCCTTTGTCCGTCAGGCCGCAGTCTGCCTGAAACCTAACAGCCTTTGGCTCAGCCTTTTAGGGAATAAGGATCAGGAAGCTGATAAAAAAGGGCCGCCAAGAATGTCGGCTACCGAGATATGTGCCTGCGTCGAACCAGTCTTTGAGATTCTGCATCTGAAGTCGATCCTACGGGACTCTGTTGGTAATCCATCAGTGCCGCTCCGCTTCTGGCAATGCTTGATGCGGCGGCGGTCAGTTGACAGCTAAGCAGACTGGACCGAACGATCCAGCATAGCCCGCAAGCCACCCCGCTCCGTCGGGGTGTATCCAAACACCTCCTGCCAAATATTCTCGCTTTCCATACAGAAATAGATGCAGGTGGAAGGATTAGCAAAGCGGGCCAGTTCATCAGCAATGAGCTTATACATCTCCACTCGCTGGCTCCTGAAATAACGGGCCTTGCCGTCCAGCCCTTCAACAAACTCCTCATAAAAGAAGTTCGAGTGTGGAAAGCGTTCCGCAGCGATGGACTGCAAGGTCGGCAAATAGCGCAAAGCCCCCAAGCTGATCCAGGCAATACGATCAGCAGGTACCTTTGCAAACAAGCGCCGGATGGTTGCCCGGTACCCCTCTTCCCAGCCCTCATGCCAGATAATCGGATCAAAATGAAAGGCCAGTCGATAGCCCCAGTCGACACAGCGGACTGCGGCACCCAAGCGTTCCTCCAGTCCGGCTGCCCGGATTTCTTCCTGCTCCATGATGGACGGGCTGTTCAGGGACCAAGCAACCACGGTACGCCCCCCGTGATCCAACCCTTGCAGGTTATCAATGACCACGGATTTTGACTTCAGCTCCAGCACTGCATTCTGCTTATCCCGCATATAGTTAACCAGCAGGGGACTGAAACAGGTCAGGCTGTCTAGGGCCAAGCTATCCGTAAACTCACCTGTCCCAATACGGAGAAAAGCCTGCGAATCTGCGGTAAAGGCTGCATCCAGCTCTGCGAACAGGTCATCAATATTGACAAAAAAGCTGATCCAGGGATTATTGAGATAGGCCTGAAGAATGCAATATACGCAGTCCATAGGGCAGCCCATTCCTATATTAAGAACCTGATATTCACAGCAGGTGTACTCACGGGTAGCAGGACAGGGTTTAAAAAATTTTCCCCGGTTGCGGCAGAGAAGCAGATGGTGCTTGCCTTGGGTCAGATTTCCCGGATAGACGCCGGGGATATCGGGATGTTCCCTGTCTCCGATAACCGTGACCGGCAACTTGCTCCGTCGAATGAGCTCCTGAGCATAGGAATCCTGCTGGCACTCTTCTGTAACATAAAGCTGGGTAATGTATTTTGCCGGATCGCCGTAGGACATGGAGGTCTTCTTTCCTTTTACCTGATAAACCTTATAACGACCCGTCAGCAAGCCCGCTTGCTAGGACAGTTTTAACGTCGTAAACCACAAAACGAGAACGAGTGATCCTCTCCAATTCCTCTCTGTCGAATTGCACAAATTCCTGATGAGCAACAGCGAGCACCACCGCATCATAGCTATTTCTCGATAAAGCCTCGGTCATGGTTATTCCGTAATACTGTTGCGCCTCCTGCGGGTCCGCCCAGGGATCATAAATTTCTATATTTGCGCCATAGGAGCTAAGCTCATCAATAATATCCGTCACCCGGGTATTGCGCAGGTCCGGGCAGTTTTCCTTAAAGGTCAGGCCGAGAATAAGGATTTTGGCGTCTGCCACATGGATGCGCTTCATGAGCATCAGCTTGATCACTTCCGAGGCAATATAGCGCCCCATATCATCATTCAGCCGTCGCCCGGCAAGGATCATCTCCGGATGATACCCTACCTGCTGGGCCTTATGGGTCAGATAATAGGGATCAACCCCGATACAATGCCCGCCCACTAGACCGGGCCGAAAGGGCAGGAAGTTCCACTTAGTGCCTGCCGCTTCCAGTACCTCCAGAGTATTAATCCCTAGGCGGTTAAAGATCAGGGCGAGTTCGTTGACCAAGGCGATATTGACATCACGCTGGGTATTTTCAATAACTTTGGCAGCTTCGGCCACTCGGATACTGGTGGCTTTGAAGGTGCCTGCCGTAATAATGGTTTGATACAGAGCATCAACAAAGTCGGCAATTTTCGGCGTTGATCCAGATGTCACCTTGACGATGGTGGGCAGTCTATGCTCGTGATCGCCGGGGTTGATCCGCTCAGGGCTGTATCCGGCAAAAAAATCCTGATTATAGATCAAACCGGAGGCCTTTTCGAGGATCGGGATACAGACCTCTTCAGTAGCACCGGGATAAACCGTTGATTCATAGATCACCACATCGCCAGGTTTCAGTACCTGCGCAACAGTGTGTGAGGATCCTTTCAAAGGACGCAAGTCCGGGCGTTTATTATCATCAATGGGAGTAGGTACGGAAATGACAAAGACGTTACAGGTACGCAAATCCTCAACGGACGTGGTAAACTGCAAATTTTCAACTCTGCTCAGTTCTTCAGAGCTGACCTCACGGGTTACGTCAATCCCTCGGCACAATTCAGCAATCCGTTGTTCTTTCAGATCAAAGCCAACACAGGGTATTTTCTTGCTAAATTCCACAGCCAACGGCAGACCAACATAACCGAGACCGATAACAGCCAATTTTGTTGAGTGAATATCAGGCATGTTTTTTGGGGTTAAGAAAACAAGGTTGAAAAACAAGATGAAAGAAAGGAGCAGACATTACTCATACCCCTCTCTGCACATCCGGCCAAATTTGGGTATGGAGTTGTAATTGCAACCTGACCGGCAACTGCTCCTGCAAGACCAACTCGGCGAGCAGGGCCGGAGATAAGCGATCAATGACCGGCGAGAACAGGACAGGCACCAGTTCAGTCAGCTTATATTGATGAACAATATCTACAGCCCAAGCCACGTCTTCAGGTGAACAGAGGACAAATTTGATTTCATCACGGCTGCCCGCTTTTCGACGTTGCTCCAGCAAGGCGATGTTAGGCCAATGATTCTGCTCTGTCATCCCCGAATCCGGTGCTTTCACATCAAGAATGACGCTAGCCTTCACCGGAACCCGTTCAATACTCAGGCTACCACCGGTTTCCAACAAGACCTCCCTTCCGCAAGCTGTGAGCTTTTGCAGGAGAGGATAAACAGCCTCCTGCAAAAGTGGCTCTCCACCGGTGATTTCGACCAGAGCTTTGGGGAAATCGTCAAGCCAGGCACATACTTGGCCGATGCTCATCACCCTGCCCTCTTCCTCCCAGGTATAGCGGGAGTCACAATAAGAACAACGCAGATTACAGACGCAGAGTCGCACAAAGGCACAGGGCAGCCCGGCACGGATAGACTCGCCCTGAATCGAGTAAAAAAGCTCTGATACGAGCAGAGAACCAGAATCAGGCACCGTAATATATCACGCCGCTGGTATCGGTTTCTCTAACCTCTACGGAGTAGATGGCAGAGCGATCTGAGTTCAAGACCTGGGCCAGCTGTTCAAAAAGGAACGCGGCAATATGCTCGGAAGAAGGATTACGATCCTGAAAAGCCGGATGCTCATTCAGATCACAATGATCCAGCTCGTCAACGACCCCGTTGACCTTTTCCTTCAACACTTTAAAATCGATCCCCATTCCCAGATTGTCCAGTTCGTGAACCCGCACAGAAACTTTCACCTTCCAGTTATGGCCGTGTGGTTTTTCGCAATTACCGGGGTAATTCCGTAAATGATGACCACCGGAAAAATGGGTTTTTATAAAAATATCATACATAAGAAGTTCCTTCTAACGACAAAACAGATCCGAAGCATTTGCAAACCGACTTGCAAACGAGATGTACAAACGAACCGTCTTTTATCAATTTATATAAATATGAATCCCGGAGTTTCCTGAACAGGTGAACTCTGGGCCGTTGAAAACAGATTTCTCTTAATATACTCTAATGACGACCCAAGGGGAAGTCTGCTTTTTACTGCGGCACAACCTTCTCTTCAAATATGGTCAGTTATTTTTCCCTACAGATAAGCTTTTTCAGCTCTGAGGCCGCCGAAATTACAACGGAGGGCATCAGAAATGAACAATAAAAATAATTTACCAAGTTACCACAAAGTATTACATGCAACTCTATGATTCACGACGATTCCTCATAGATAACATGTGGTATTTTCATAAAATACCCTACCCGGAACACTTAAAGCAACTCTCAGAGAAAAGTAAAATTGCATCTGGGATGCATTTATCTATCAGCCTCGTTTAATTAAAAAAAGTTGACAAAAAGCTCTAATATTTTTAAATTTAGTAGTAAGTGCCTCTACGCTTATACAGCGGGTGCCTGACTTTCTGTGCGGAACAGGATTGCAGGATTACCAATTCCTGTGCCGGAAAGTTGATAAAGCCACAGCCGTCGCGAGGCGGTGTCGGAAAGCCACGGGTCTCTGATGGGAGAGACAGCCGGGTTACCTGCTTTTAGTTTCCAATACCAGGAGGTGGTACAATGAAAGCAAGACAGTCTTTACTCAACGGAAGCATGACAGGATTAGCGGTATTTTTACTTATCGTTATTCCTCTTGCAGCGCGAGCCGGGGTGCAGACAGCAGTTGTTGTTGACGGTCAATATGATGACTGGGATTTAGACAAGGACTGTTCCGCCCCCATGCATTCCGGCCGGGGATGCGCTGGCGGAGAAGCATCGCCGAACGTGTACTTGCGTTATGACAGCATAACCAATACAGTTTTCGTTCTTGTTTTACAGAAAAAGGGCATGCAAGATGGGCAAAGTAAACCAGTAGTGAATATTTATTCACTTGGTCAGAACATTCCGGTGGATATTCATAATGCCGGGAAGATTTCAAATTTTTTTTGGGTCATGGATAGCGGTAATCGCGTGGGGTGGGAAGGCTCATTCCAGCACACTCCTGGAACCTATAACTGCGAGACAGCGTTGAATACGGTTCAGAAAACCAAAACCGCATCAGAAAGGAAAAAAGCGTCAGAGGTGGAAGTCCTTGACACAGAGGATCTCTTTTTCGAGTGTGACTGAGATATCCACAGGTAAAGAGCAACAAGCAACCACTTGTATCATTTCCACCTGTCCTCTTTAAAAACCGGGCTCTCTGCCTGTTCGTTGCAGTGTGCAGGTATAATGAATTCTACCCGAAACGTAGTAATACCGTTCTGAGTAAAGCGTTCTGCAAGGGGCAGCCTGTTAACAGGCTGCCCCTTTCCTGTTAACCCTGTTATAAACGAGCCCTGTCCATGTCTTGAATGATTTGCCTTTCCCGCTTGTTTACGGTATATCCTTTCGAACGGAATGGAACTCAATTTTCAAAGATAGAATAAAGAAGTCATCTCTATGCAATCAGACCCTCTTCATATTGTATTGGTCGAACCGGAAATCCCCCCCAATACGGGGTCAATTGCTCGTCTCTGCGGGGCAACGGATTCTGTTCTGGACTTGGTACACCCCTTGGGCTTCAGTACTGATGATAAGCATTTGAAACGGGCGGGTCTTGATTATTGGCCCCATGTCAATATCCGACATTGGCAAAATTTCGATGAATTTCTTGATCAGCATGATGAGCGCAAGCTCTTTTTTCTAACTACCAAGACAGAACGTCCTTATTATCAGGCTACATTCAGCCCTGGGGACTGCCTGATATTCGGTCGTGAGACCAAGGGTCTGCCTGAAGAAACCCTTGCGCTCTACCCTGACCACTGTTATACCATTCCCATGTCAAATTCGCATATCCGCAGCCTCAATCTGGCCATGAGTGCTGGGATTGTTCTTTATGAGGCCTTGCGTCAGGTACAATCTACTTAAACCTTTATATAAACAACCATCTTGACCCGTCACCGGTACTTTCATATAAAAAGGAGCTCTACATACAATGCCAGAGAGAATTTATAATTTCAGCGCTGGACCTGCTACCCTACCGTACTCAGTTCTTGAAGAAGCCGCTCAAGATATTGTCAATTTTAAGGACAAAGGCATTGGCCTGATTGAAATGAGCCATCGGTCCAAGGAGTTCATGGCTGTTGCTGATGAAACCGAAGCCTTGGTTCGTGAACTTCTTGAAGTGCCGGAAAATTACAAGGTACTTTTCCTCCAGGGCGGAGCCTCTTCGCAATTTTTCATGATCCCGATGAACCTGCTCAGTGCAGGTAAAAAAGCGACCTACCTGAACACCGGCACCTGGACCAAGAAGGCAATCAAGGAAGCCAAGCTGTTCGGGGATATTGATGTCGCCTATTCCAGCGAAGAGAGCACCTTCAGCCGGGTTCCTGAAGAGGATGAATATACAGTGGATCGGTCGTCGGAATACCTGTACCTCTGTTCTAACAACACCATTTATGGCACCCAGTTTGCCCAGTTCCCAGGAAAGGACAGCATGCTGGTTTGTGATATGTCTTCGGATATCTTTTCCCGTCAGCTGGACATCTCCCGTTTCGGCATCATCTTTGCCGGTGCCCAGAAAAACATGGGGCCTGCCGGGGTAACCTTGGTCATTATTCGAGAAGACCTGCTGGAGAGTACTCCGGATAATGTGCCCACCATGCTCAACTACAAGACCCATGCGGACAAGGGGTCTATGTTCAATACCCCGCCGACTTTTGCTATTTACTGTGTGGGACGGGTACTGAACTGGCTCAAAGAGCAGGGCGGTGTTGCAGCTATGCAGCAACGCAATGAAGAAAAAGCAGCTTTGCTTTATGATGCCATTGATGGCAATGATTTTTATCGGGGCCATGCGGAAAAGGCATCCCGTTCTCTGATGAACGTTACCTTTAATCTGCCCACTCCAGAGCTGGAAGCCGAGTTCATTGCCGAGGCCGCAGCGCTTGGTTTGGACGGCCTGAAAGGGCATCGCTCTATTGGCGGCTGCCGAGCGTCCATCTATAATGCCTTTCCCAAGGAAGGTATTGAGAAATTAGTTGCCTTTATGGCGGAGTTTGCTGCAAAGAAAGGGTGATCTTGCCCTTTTTTCTTCTTCCGAAGCGGGCAGGAGCCGGAATCTCTCTGTTAAAAGGGGCAACAGGCAAAAGCCCGCGCCCCTTCTGGGTATGGTGCATACGCATTTCTATTTATCATCATTGATGACCAGGTAAAAAGTCAGTCAGCAAAATGAGGATAAAATTTCAAAAAGCTGGTGATGTGACTTTGGCGATTTTGATTTTGTCCAAAAAATCGTAAAAATGCTCTTTGACAACCCAAATCAGGTCAATCCAGCCTCCTATGGAGGGTGATGAGGGATTTTTCCCCTTATTTCGTCGTTTTTTGTACGCAGCTGCCCGTATTATATTGAGTGCTGTTGCCTTCATGGTCGCTGCGAAACGAACCGCTTTCATGCCTCGTACCTTGAGATGCTTGATTCCCGTACGTCGATCAAGTTGCGACATAGTGGCCTCGACTCCGGCCCGGAACCGATACTTGTTTTTGAATTCATCGGTTCGCTCGTTAGCTCTTCTTTGGGAAAGACGGGCGGTTTTTTCGTTATAGCGGAGATAAGCAAGATCTTTTTTGCCGGGTTTAACAGGGCAATGATTGGCTCTCGGGCAGCTCTTACATGTTTCTGACGAAAAGGCTATGCTGAACCTGTCTTTTTTCTTGGATTTCTTGACAGGCTGGCACCCTTCAGGACACGAGATGATAAAACCGTTTTCAGAAAGCTCAAAATCGGTCAGTGTGCAGAAGAGGTCCTTTTGTCGGTCCAGAGTAGGAGCGATGAGGTTGACACCCTTTTGTTTTGCCGCTTCGTGATTGTCGTCGCTTCCGTAGAGCGTATCAGCTGCTACTTCTTTCGGCTTTATGTCACGTTGTTCCGTAGCCTCAAGATACGGTAGCAGGGCATCGGTATCACTTTCATGGGCAGCCTGCACATCAACATGAGTGATCAGGGAGAGAGTTTCGGCATCTTCCTCTGTGCTGTATGTTTCCGCTACTTGCACCTGATATCCTTTGCCTTTATGCCCACTATATCCGGCGTCAGGATCAGAGGGATTCTGAAGAGAGTCGGAAGGGATATCCTTATTTGCCTTCAGAATGACACGCAGTTCATCAGTATTTTCGACTTGCTCTGTGATACATTGTTCTTTCAGAATGCGTGTCATGAGCTGATATGTTTGCATGGACGCAATGTCAGGGCACGAGCGGAACCTGTTGATAAGAAAGAAAAGATCATCGGCGACCATCTGAAGAGTTTTGGCGGATTCAGATGGTTTGACCATAGAGAAGGCACTTTCCTCTTCTTTCTTCAGGTAGCGATCTCGCAGATTCAGGTCAAGCTCATTGAATTCGTTTTTGTGCTGCCGTCTGAGATTTACCAGGAATTTTTTGATGGTGCCTGTGAAGATCCCGATACGACCGAGATGCTTCATATTGGAAAATATGTGAACGGAATCTATACGTTGCAGAGAAGGATCAACATCGAATATTTTTATGAATTCATCGCCAACAGCCTGGAAGACATCGTCATACAGTCCGTATTTCGTCATGACAAAGCGCATGTTCCAAATACTTTTTGGACAGACATAGGCCGCTTTGTCTGAGTTATTTGTGATATCAAGAGCATAATGCCATTGCATGTTAAAAGCGAACTGTTCCGCTGTCTCTTCGTCTGTCAGATCATGCATATGCTGCAATAACATCGCTCCCATCATAGCAACGAGTTCATTAGTCGGGCGCCCCATGCTTGTACTGAAATGCAGTGCCAGGAGATCAACCGGAAGAATATGGCGAACATGATCCCGAAAAATCCCGGCCCATGATTCATCCAGCATTTTTCGACGCTTCGGCCCGAGGAAACCAAAGGGGTCGAACATGTTGATGGTTTTGTGATCTTTGATGTTTAACATAGCTCTCTTGCTTATCTTATCGTAATATTGACACAATAATATCATGCCGACTAATTTATGGCAAGAGAAAAATTAATTATATACAAGTAATTTCAGATAATTATATAGGGATACTTTTTACGAATCCATCATCATTGTCTTCCCAAATAAGTTCTCGAATTAGTTCGTCTGGCACATCATGTGGGAAACTTTCAATATCTTCTTGGCGTAGGAGATCTTCTACTTCAGAGGTAATCTCATAATCATGTGGAAAACCATCGTCTCGAATATCAAATACTGGTACTGAATGTTTCCAGAGCAAATTAAGTTTTTCGGCTGTGTCATCAGGTAAATTTTTGGTTTCCGATACAGCTTTTTCAATTGGAGTGCCGCAAGAAACAGAAAAAATAACCTTAAACTCACATTGAGCGGGTTGTCTTTTTTGAAAAATAGATTAAAATTCACCATAATTCCATACTGTTCGCTATAACCATCTTATAATACTGTAATAATGGAAAAATACTCGGTTGAACGAATTGATCATTTAGGCATAGTGGCCGGAACAATTAAAGATCTCGGACTGGTAGAACTTATTGACTCCCACTTGGGCCATTATGAAAATGAAACTTTGTCCGCTGGGGAAACCGTAGCTGGAATGATATTGAACGGATTAGGTTTTTCCAATAAGCCCATGTCGTTGACCCCTTTATTTTTTCAGACCTGTCCTCTTTCTTTGCTGTTTAGGGACGGAGT
Organism: Candidatus Electrothrix laxa; assembly: GCA_942492895.1. GTDB lineage: Bacteria > Desulfobacterota > Desulfobulbia > Desulfobulbales > Desulfobulbaceae > Electrothrix > Electrothrix laxa. The sequence continues at coordinate 575,944 of OW818652.1, read as the reverse complement.
GAATGCCGATGATTTTAATCGTTTCAAACTCGGGCGCGTCCTCGACCGTCTGCACAATTTTGGAACCGAAGCACTTTTCAGTCACATAGCTGTCGATGTCTGTGAAAAAGAAAACATTGACTTTCGTTTCAATCATTTGGATACAAGCGCTTTCAGTCTGACGGGTGAATATCTTCCAGATGCTGATGAGCAGGCGATTTCTATCACCCACGGACATTCTAAAGACCATCGCCCTGATTTAAAACAGGTCATGCTTGAAATGATGGTTACTCAGGATGGCGGAATTCCAATTTTATTTAAAAGCTTAGACGGTAACAGTTCAGACAACACTGTCTTTAAGGATCGTGCGGCAGCTCTGATCAAAGAGTTTGAACAGTCTGAAACCCCTCGGTATATTGTAGCCGACTGCAAGATGTATACTCGGAAGAATGCCCCAAATTTAAGTAAACTGCTTTTTGTCACCCGTATTCCTCAAAATATAAAAGAAGTTGAAGAAGTTATCACTCAGGCCTTGGATAACACAGATGACTGGCTGGAATTCGATGACGGACCTAACGTCAAGATGTTCAATGTGGAGCATTATGGAATCAGGCAGAGGTGGCATGTTGTTTCTTCTGAAGCTTCTCGTCAAAAATCCGTCAAAAAAATCGAAAAAAAGGCAAAAAAAGAAAGAGTTAAGATCCAGAAAGCAACTTTTCACCTGCAAGCGGATCGCTTTCACTGCGTAGAAGATGCAATCAAAGCAGGCGAGAAATTAGCCAGCAGATGGAAGACCCACAGCCTATCATCGTATGAAATCATAGAACATAAACAGTACAAAGGGAAAGGACGTCCGAAAAAAGGTGAACAACCTGTCGCAATTGATTATCAGATAGTTTTAGCAGCACAGCTTGACAGCGACAAAGTGGATCGACTGCAAAAAGTAGCTGCATGTTATATCATAGGCACTAATATCCATGAAGAACATCTGTCTGTACAGGAAGTTCTTGATGCCTATAAGGAACAAAACCATGCGGAACAAGGGTTCCGTTTTCTGAAGGATCCTTTATTTTTTGCTTCCTCCTTATTTTTAAAAAAGCCGTCTCGAATTTCTGCATTACTTATGGTCATGGTGCTTTCACTGTTAGTTTACGGGATAGCAGAAAGACGAATGCGTAATCGGTTAGCTGAACAGCAGGAAACCGTTCCTAATCAAATTAATCAGCCTACTCAGACACCTACTTTGCGCTGGATTTTTCAGTTAATGGGCGGAATCAGTCGTATCAAAATCACTGTTGGAAACCGGGTTAAATATGTTTTTGACGGCATTACCGAGCTGAAAAAACGAATACTGTTACTCTTTGGTGATGGTGTGGCTAATATATATCAAATTTCATAAAACCGCACCCGCTCAATGTGAGTTAAACACATCCTTTTGTTGTTCTTGGCTTAAACGTGTCATTACGCAATATTCGATGTGGCAGGCGGCTATATGTTCCCAAATTCTTATCTCGCGAGATGGATGAGCATCTCCTCTGAATCCATCAATCCAGAACTCAATAGAATGAGGATAAACATCAAGAAGTGCTGCTCTGATGAGCCGAATTCGACTTATTAGATTTAATGGTAAATTTTCATGAGTTGGAGGACCGAACTTCACTTTCTTAGGATCAATATTCTCAGTCTTTCCTTTAAGGATCAGGTAAGCAGCTCGCCTTTGAATTTTTTCAAAAAGATCGGGCCGAACTACACCAATAATTTTTACGGAAAGTTGAACAATACTTAATTCATCAGATCTTATAGCATACTTGTCGGCCAGATATGGACTGTATGACAACAAATCATCTCTTTTTAATTTATGCCAAACAGGTAAAATAACCTTTTTGTTCCCAACCTCCTTTGATATGAGCCCTCTGAGTTCGTAGTCTGGCCAGCCTTTTTTAAGAAAATCAGGAGACAATATTACAAGACCAAAGGAAGATTTTATGAGTCCATTATCAATCGATTTGCTTAGACTATCTCCTATGGACAATGTAAACTCATCATACCAAACAGACACTCCAAATTTCGTAAGTGTGCTTGCAAGAGGTCTAACGAAATCGTTTTTGTCTTCACTAGCATGACTGATAAATAAGTCATATATCATATTTTTTACTCCTATCAGTGTTAATAACTGGAAACTTTTCATGCATTCCGATATTGAGAGGAAAACGTTTCCGGCTTTTCCTTCCGCATGATTTTTTTCAAGAAAAGAAAGTTGCAGGAACCTACCGGCTTGCTTAAACTGTTTCCCGGTTCCTGTCAAGAAATAACCAGGGGATTTATCGAGGATTTTACCAAATAACAAAAAAAGGGAGAACGGATAACTCCGCTCTCCCTCTTGAACCCTTTTGCCGCTGAACGGCGAAGGCTTACTTCACCTCTTCAAAGTCAGCATCAACAACATCATCGTCGTCATCTTTGCTAGAAGCCTTACCCGCATCAGCGCCTGCTGCGGCATCAGGACCTGCACCTGCTGCAGCTCCCTGATCCTGAGAAGCCTGAGCATACATCAGCTCAGCCAGTTTATGGGAAGCCTGGGTCAGGGCTTCGCTAGCAGCCTTGATGGTATCAAGGTCATCGCCTTCTAGGGCTTTTTTTGTATTCTCAATCTCACGTTCCACATTGGTCTTGGTCTCAGCATCCACCTTATCGCCAAGCTCACCCAAGGTCTTTTCGGTCATGTGGATCATGGAATCAGCATTATTTTTCGCTTCAACCATTTCTTTGCGCTTCTTGTCTTCTTCCGCATGCAGTTCTGCATCCTTTTTCATGTTCTCAATCTCTTCCTCACTCAGGCCGGAAGAGGCGGTGATGCGGATGGACTGCTCTTTGCCGGTGCCCATGTCCTTGGCAGAAACATGGAGGATACCGTTGGCATCCAGGTCAAAGGTAACCTCAATCTGAGGTACCCCGCGCGGTGCTGACGGGATATCAGCCAGCTCAAAACGACCGATGGTCTTGTTGGCATCAGCCATCTCACGCTCACCCTGGAGCACATGGATAGAAACCGCAGGCTGGTTATCCGCCGCAGTGGAGAAAACCTGACTTTTCTTGGTCGGAACGGTGGTATTTTTTTCAATCAGCTTGGTCATAACACCGCCCAAGGTCTCAATACCGAGAGAAAGCGGGGTAACATCCAGCAGCAGAACGTCTTTTACATCACCTCGGAGAACACCGCCCTGGATAGCTGCGCCGATGGCGACAACTTCGTCCGGGTTAACGCCCTTATGAGGATCTTTGCCGAAGATCTGCTTAACTTTTTCCTGTACCTTGGGCATACGGATCATACCACCGACCAAAATGACCTCGTCGATATCAGAAGCAGACAGACCAGCATCCTTGAGAGCGGTCAGGCAGGGGCCTTCGCAGCGATCAATGAGATCTGCAACCAGGGATTCCAGTTTTGCTCGGGACAGTTTTACGTTCAGATGTTTGGGACCGGTGGCATCTGCGGTAATAAAAGGCAGGTTGATATCTGTCTCCATAGAGGAGGACAGCTCTTTCTTGGCCTTTTCCGCCTCTTCTTTCAGACGTTGCAAGGCCATCTTGTCGCCGCGCAGATCAACACCATGTTCCCGTTTGAACTCGTCAGCCAGCCAGTTGACGATGCGCATGTCAAAATCTTCACCACCGAGGAAAGTATCACCGTTGGTGGATTTTACCTCAAATACACCATCGCCGATCTCAAGAATGGAAACGTCAAAGGTACCGCCGCCCAGATCAAAGACAGCAATTTTTTCTTCGCCTTTCTTGTCCAGACCATAGGCCAGGGAGGCTGCGGTGGGCTCGTTGATGATGCGCTGTACATTCAGGCCTGCGATTTTACCGGCATCCTTAGTTGCCTGACGCTGGGCGTCGTTGAAGTAGGCAGGAACAGTGACAACCGCCTCGGTGACGGTCTCACCAAGATACTCTTCCGCTGTCTTCTTCATCTTGCCTAGGGTTATGGCGGAGATCTCTGCTGCGGAGTAGGTCTTGCCGTCCACTTTGACCATAGCGTCTCCATTCGGGCCTTCCACGATATCAAACGGGCTCAGCTCAATGGATTTTTGAACCTCGCGATCACTGAATTTACGTCCGATCAGTCGTTTGATAGCAAACAGGGTTTTCGTCGGGTTAGTGACCGCCTGGCGTTTTGCCACCTGTCCCACTAACCGTTCGCCACTATCGGAAAAGGCAACAATAGAGGGGGTGGTTCGGGTTCCTTCACTGTTTTCAATAACTTTAGGGTCACCACCATCCATAATGGCAACACAAGAGTTGGTGGTTCCTAAGTCAATTCCTATTATTTTGCTCATGTTTTTTCTCCTTTCTCTCTTTATCCTGAAAACAGCTTCCGGGCTGTTCTTTATCTCTGGATCTATTGTTATGAGTACATTCCTTTTCTCGATTTTCTACAATGCGCATTAAAACAGTGTTGTCAAGGACAGGGTGACGACTTCTTGCGTTCTATGAGCAGAAAATGCTGAGAAAGATAATTGCTTTTTCGGGTTACGCTTCTGGCTCTGCCGGACCGCTGGATACCACGACCTGCGCATGCCGTAAGACGCGATCTTTAAAAGTATAGCCCTTGGCAAATTCCGTGACCACATGATTAGCCGGTATTTCTTCACTAGCCTCCATGGTCAGCGCATCCATTTCATCGGGGTTAAAAGGTTTCCCTAAAGCATCCAGCGAGGTGACCTCAAAACGTTCCAGCACGGTGTTTAGGCCCTTCTTGGTCAGTTCCACTCCGGCCAGCAAGGCTTCAAGTTTTTGTGCAGGATCACCACCTTCAACCGCACCCTGTTCCAAAGCTCGGTCAAGATTATCCACAGTGGAGAGCAGTTCCCGCAGAATGTTTTCACCGGCGTATTTGAGCAGCTTGGCCTTATCACGCTCCATCCGCTTCTTGAAGTTTTCAGCATCCGCCTGGATACGCAGCATCTGGTCACGTTTTTCGGCAAGCTCCTGAGAAAGGCTTTCCACACTGGCCTGCCCTTCTTCCTCTGTTGTTGCTTCCGTGGTTGCTTCTGTAGCGGCATCTGCGGCCGCCTCCTGCTCAGTCGGGTCAGCAACCTGGGGTTTCTGTACTTCTTGTTCTTCTTCGACTATTTCTGCTTCAACTTTCTTTTCTTCAGTCACGTATACTTCTCCTTGGATGATCATCCGGTTGACCGGACAATAGTACAAAAGATTTTTTTTATGATTAAATCAGATGCAACAATAAGTATGGGTATTTTTTGTGTCAAGGGAAAGAAGAAATGATCTTCTCCTCTCATGTGTCGGTTCCATTCTTGATAAAGTGCGTTCTGGAACTGATGACTACTAAAAAAACACCTGACAGAATCGAAACCAACTGATAACTTTTCACTTCATCGCTCCGTTTTCAAGCGATATACCCTCCTTTTTCCTTGTTCCTTTATTCAAAAATTGCTACCTTTTTTCCCGAATTGAAAGACCGAGACAGGATATTATATAGTTGGGCCGTCGCAAGCTAAAGGATATAAAAAAGGAAAAAAATGAAATTATCAAAACAAGATGTGGACCTCTTTTACCGTCTTATGTGGGATCTGAACGCGCTTTATAAGGCCCTGCGTAAAGTTGACCGGGCTACGAGTAAGGTCGAGCTGGTTTTGGATCGGGCTGAATGACGGCACAGCCTGATTCGTTCTACCCTCTCAGTTGGGCTTTTCTCTGCCAATGGGGCGGCCACTGATCGAAATCGCAGAGAACGACATCGTTTATTACAAGCGAATACAACGGTTCTGCCGGAAAATCATTCAGCCGAATTTTCATCTGCTCATGCTTTCCGGCAGCCACATACGGAAATTCACTGTCATCTGTTTTGCGCCACACGATATTCCTGACGAAATACCTCGCTCCCTCAGTCTTCATATGCTATTGATCGCTCTCTCGCTTAATCCCGAATCGCGCATTATATTTTGCGCTGGTTCGGCTAGAGCTTTCGACAATAGCCTCGTAGATTGCCTTCCCTTCAAGCCCTTTCTGCCGGTTTTTTTCGACAAGGTATTCAAATGTCGGTCCATCCAGATTGCCATATTTTTCCATATCGCGTTTACGAAGCATTTCGACTTCTTCCTTGTCGGGCATGAGCAAACGTGCATATATTCGGGCGCGATGTCGTATTGCATACGCGAGTTCCGCACGCTCTTTTGCGCTGGCACCTTCGTGGATTAACTGTTCTGTGAGGGTAGGGATAATCACGACTTGATTATTATACCACAAGCGGATTTCAGCATTTGTTTGTGGTATTGGGTTGCTGCATGGCGGGCACGATTCGACGGTTTGATTTGGGGAGGGAGTTTGAAAGTCAAGCGGTGTGCAAGCACCGTTGAACATGACAAGGCAGGCCAGTAACACATTGACAAGAATGTTTTTCTTCATAATTTACCTCTAAGTTACAAATGAAGGGGAGCAGAATAAATCTGTTTTTTTCTTCGATATTTTCAGTACGCATACCCTTGCTGAATCCAGTACTGCCAATCCTCAACAATCTGTCTGCTTGTACTGCTCGCCTCAACAACGCTCAGTTGGGATAAGGGAACAGCCAGCTGGCGGTCCTTCCACTGTATTTTCACAAACAGCTCTTTTGCACATTCTTCAGCCGGTGCCTCGCTGACGACTTCCACCTCTTCATCAATCAGCAGGGGCGAGATTGATCGTTCCGCGATACATCGTGCCGTAAAGGGAAATTCGCATTGTTCGGCAAGGTAATAAAACCAGCCCATTGCCCTTTCCTCACTGCCATAGGCGTCAACCACCACATCATAGTCAATTCGTTTTTCGCGTTCTTCGTCTTTTTGAACTTGAGACATGGGTTTTCCTCTTTAATTTACAAATATTTATTGTCTTGCTTTGTAACAGGGATGAATATCAATACAGCAGCCGCCGTCCACAAAAAGGGTCTGCCCGGTAATATAGGCTGCTTCTTCCGAAAAAAAGAAACCGACAGTTGCAGCAACCTCCGGAGTCTGCCCGAAACGCCCCATGGGTATTCCGGCTAGGCATCGTTTTTCAGCTTCGCTCCCGGCAGGACAAAGCTTTCTGGACATTTCTGTTTCAATGCCTCCGGGAGCAACGGTGTTCACGGTTATCCCGTCTGCCGCGAATTCCAATGCCCAGGTACGGGCAAAACTGATCATTCCGGCTTTGGCCGCAGCATAACTTGTCCGATCCTGGGCACCCAAGGCGCTGATGCTGGAAATATTGACAATACGTCCCCGGCCTTTTGCCTTCATCGACGGCACGACCGCCTGAACAGTTTGCAAAGCAACACGCAGATTCAGATCAATAACCTCATGAAAATGCTCCGGTGTCACATCTTCTAGGGGCTCAGGCCGAACGATTCCCACATTATTCACCACCCCGTCAAAGGCGTATCGGTCGCTCAGGTCGGCTAAGGTTGCCGCAGCAGCGTGACAATCGGCCAGATCAACGGAGACAAATTCCCCGTGAAAATCTCTTTCCGGCGGATTCCGTGCTAACCCCACCACCAGATGTCCTTTTTCCGCAAGGAATCGTGCCGTGGTCAAGCCTATCCCTCTGCTTGCGCCTGTAATCAGGGTGACATGCCGTTCCGTCATTTTTGCTTCCTTGTTGAGTTTTCTGAATATTTTTATGCGCCGGAGTGTCCCGCCCTGCAAGCTCGATTATCCCGTGATGTACATTCTTAAGGCCCCTGCGAGGCGAAATTCCCGGAAGGTCTGCATCATAGCGTATTTAACAAAGGAGAATTGCCTACCATAGGTTTCCATGGAAATCTTCCCTTCCATTGACAGGAGCACAGCGTCATAAGAGACACAAATTCTTGTATGATTCACGGAAAGATAATCCCGTGTACCATACTCATCAAACTGAAAGGCCTCTTCGGGTTTACCTTGTGCCCACTTGAGCCATTCCGAGGGAGGCATGCCAGCCAGTTTTTCAAGAGCATCCTCATAGTAGGCAGGCTTGGAATAGAGCAAAGGGTAGAAGGTTTTCAGGAAGGGCAGGAGTTCCGCATGAAAGATCTCCTCGTTCAGGAAGAAATGATAGTAGCCGTCCTTTTCAGTTGCGGTGTAGATGCCTGGAGCATAATGCAGGTCGTGCTGCATACGTTCCTGGAGCTGTTCAAGAGTCAGGTCGGCTTTATCGGTTTCGGACTTATTGATCCCGATTTCTGTGGCAAGGCCGATTGCTAAAAATTGTCACATGGTGTTGCCTCTTTTTCTAAAGTTTGATTTGTTCTCAGGGCGTCACCCTGAGCTGATAAATACAACCCCTTTGGGGCAATGATTATAAAGCAATAACTCTTGGTTGTCCTCCCCCTTTAGGGATTCAACAAAAAATATTCGTATCCTCTCCATTATTTCGAGTGTCGTAGATACTGTTATCCCCGTCAAGCCTTTTTTGTAGCACGGAGACCTCAAAGCGGTCAAGGCCAAGCCCTTCGGGTGCTCGCTCGGGCTCACAGCCTTGACAGCGTTGAGGCTCCGCACTGAACCTGAAATTGGCGATGCGGAGGAGCGCCTCCGGCGGGGCTTAGCCAGAAGAGCTGACGAAAACCTTTGCGGAAAAAACAGCATTTGTGAACTTAGCGCACTGCGTGCGGGCTTTTAGTCCTCAGCATATTCCATTGTTTCGTGGTTACAATTTGGACAGCCAAGCACAGGCATAAATCCTTGATGGTACGTTCCGTTATATTCCGCCATAGCAACTTCTACATCTATGATTGCCTCATTAACCTGCATTTCATGAAAGCAATGCGAACAACGATAATTGTACTCCTCTGGAGGAGGACCAAACGGAATGTCCTCCCCTTCCTTCATCGGCTGGATATGGTTCATATTTTCCTGATTTAATATTTTCCGACTCGTCATAAATAAGTCCGTATTTAGGATGCCATATTTTCCATAATCCCATTTTGCCGCCACAACAACGACATTTCATTGGATCGTATCCACTAATCTTTTCATATCTTTCACGATACTTCTTTTTTGTTACGATTTCATAGGCACCCTTAACCATCCTGCCGAGTTTTTTTATTCCCTGCCTGATAACTTCCGCCCACTTCTTAAAAGATTTCGTACTCTCCAAGCCGTAATAGCGAACCCTGTGAAAATTTTTAGGCATTATGTGCTGAACCATTCGCCCGATAAAGGTAAAGACATCTACAACTTCGAACACTTTTGATTTCGTTTTATGATCTTTATACCAATACTTTACTGTTTCTCCGTCATAACTAACAATACGCCTTACTGCAATCGGTGGACTCGCAACATATTTCGCCAAATAACGCGCTAATCCTTTACAGTTATTCGGAACATCACCCTTGCTCACATTCGCAACGAGACCATTAGGATATTTCTCCCACAACTCATTGATCAATTGATTAATCTCCGCACGTGCAAAAAAATCCTTCAGCATGCCGAACAAGTGATATTGCCATTTCTTATGAATAATTTCATAGTTAAAATAGCCCAAATCAACCCACCGCTCAGTCTCAGTATCAACCCCGCCACTTGTCATTATAATATGCAAATGCGGATTATAATGCCCGGAACGACCATGGGTTTGAACAACAACAATACATCCTATTTTCAAAAGAAAACGTTTTACTGTGCTGACAACATCTTCCAAGCATTCATGACCAACCTTCATAAACATCGACAGCAGGCTGCCGTCATGACGCTGATGGTAAAAGACTATTCGTAATTGCTCTGGTATTGTTAAAACGATGTGACGGTAAATTACTCCGGGATGCAGCATATTGCTCACCTGGCACACAAAATCGTCTACATATTTTTTCGCACAGGATAAACAAAAACCACTCTTGCAACTAAAGGCAATTCTTCTGACATCTTGACCACAATCCATGCAAATATGCTCACTGTAGCCATTCGATTCTTTGCCACAGCCCAACATTTTCTGAACAGGATCTTCATATTGTGAATCTGCGTATTTTGGATGAAGATCTTTAAAATCGTCCCAGTTGTCTAAGAAAATATTGGTGAATATTTCTTTATCTATTTTTTCAGTCTTGGACAATCGCATTTCATAAAAATACAGGACATCCACGTTTACAATCAACAACAAAATATAACCTGCCGACAATTAAGATTAAAAAATGGAAATTCCTATGCTTTATATTTAATTCAGACCTCAGGCTGCGTTATGCAGCACGGCATTGAACGGTTCACCTGACCGAAGAACACCGAAGGTGACATGTATAAGCTTGCGCATCATGGCGCAGATAATAACCTTGGGGGCCTTTCCGTTCGCAGCGAGACGGGCTTTGAACTCCCGGCCCCATTCAGTCCTGTTAACGGCGACCATCGCAGGCATATAGAGCGATTTACGCAAAAGAACATGACCCATTTTCGAGAGACGGGGTTTTCTATATATGCTGCTGCCCGATTCATGTTGTCGGGGATCCAGTCCGGCGTAGGCGGCAGCTTGCCGGGCATTGCCGAAATGAAGTACGCCGCCGAAAAAAGAGAGCAAAACCGGTATAGTTTTCAGGCCGAGTCCCGGAACAGTGTCGAGGAGTTCCCGTTGCTGTTTCAACTTCGGATCATCGTCGATTTTTCGCTTAATTTCAGCGTCGACATTCCCGATTTCCTCTTTTAGGTACTCGATATGTTTTTCGATACCGTCGAGGACTGCCGCACGGGCGACATGCAGCCGGTTGCACTCCTGAGTTTTCATAGCTTCGAGCGCATCCCGCCGAGTGACGAGAGCACGGAGTTCCCGAAGCGTTTCCGGTGGAGCTTCCCACTGGACGGGCCTTTTTTCCGCACAGAACTGCGCGATCAGCCGGGCGTCCTTTTTATCGGTTTTCGTCCGTACCATGGAGGCGGTTCCGAATGCTTTAATCTGTGCCGGATTGATAACGCTTACTGCGTGACCAGCATCCGTAAGGAATTCAGCAACGGATTCCCAATAGGTTCCGGTGGCTTCCATGCAGGCGTGAACATTGTCCGTGCCGTGTTTTTTCAGCCATTCAGTCAGCGTGTTAAAGCCGTCTGATGTGTTCATAACAACTTTACTTCTGTATTTTCCGGACGGAAGCCGGAGGGCGATATCCAGTTTTGCTTTCGCGACATCAATACCAAGTATGTATTCGTGATTCATTATAAAACTCCCTGCACGCTTAACCTTGCAAATACGGGCTGCCGACTCCAGGTCGGGCCAATGATACTGTTCGAGCTCCCGCAGGAAAAAAAATCAGAGAAACCGGCGCATGATCTACGACACGAACTCTTTGGTTCAAGGGGCGACACGGCGTCCGGTTCTCCTTTTATCGAGATGAACCATGGTAACTCACCGATTGGTTAATAAAATTCCATTACTTTTATTATCGATATTTTGATATAATTCTAAGCCAATACCTGCTCTCCGTAAAAGATCCTTTTGTAAATCTGACAATGGAGTCAGGTGACGTATTACCTGGCCTCCGGAATGAATGATGCTGAGAGAGATATTGGAAAAGCTCTGCAGGATCCGTTCAACGGTCGGTGAAGCTGTGCATTTTTTGGGTTGTCCCGGATACATTCCCTTCAGAACAGTTTGATCCTTCTTCAAGGAACGGCGCACTACAAATTCTATCAATGTCAGTACCCGAATCCCTAACGTTAACAGATGAGTTAATCCAGCCACTTGATCGTCGCGTTGAACAAATAATGGAGCGATATTCAAACGACTTTTCAAACGCTCAAAGATCCGTTCAACCCGATATTCTTTACGATAGCACAACACGGCTTCCTGTAAGCTGAGATCTTGTTGATCGACATCGGTAACAAATGCCTTCCAACCGAAGGTATCTTTTTTCGCTGTCACCAGCTCTTCTTCACGTCTAATCTCTTTGATTTGATATCTAATTTTTTTGACAACGCGCTGAGAACGTTTCTTTGAGCCACGGCCTCTCCCAATGTACTTGGTATGCTCTTCCACCTGTTTTTCGTATGCAACCGTCAATAATCCTTCCACCCTGTGGGTCTTAAGAATTTTCTCAATTTTTGTCTGCAAAACAGACTCTTCTGTGATTTGACGTTTGCCTCTGCCGCGAGGAGGCGTCAACGTATTGAGCTTGAGTTGCGCTTTTTCAAGCCGTTGCTCCAGGCCTCGCTGTTGTTTGGCAGCATGAGCCGGAGAATGAACAACAAGAACTCGTTCATTCCACTGGAATTCCTTGCCTTCGTAAATACCACTCTGGTCGCGATCCAGCTCGTATCCCTGAGCGATCAGCACTTTTTCGCCTTTATCATTCTCCCGAAAAACCTGCTCCAGCTCTCCATGTGTTTTGTGGGTAAGGCCACCTTCAATCCATCTTTCCATCTCCTTTGTGATCTTACCGGTCAAAGGAAGAGGAGATAAGTAATGATTATCAAGGCTTCGTATGTATGTACGAGTCTTCAACGAACTCATCTTGCAATCTCCGCAATAGAGAACCCCTGTCTTCTGCAAGGCATTGTTAACTCTTTCAATAACAGGGATATAAAGCGGGTCGTCAGCTTTTTCACCGGAAACCACATCAGTAGCCAAAGGCATTCCCAGAGGATCAAGAGCTCCAGTCATCACCTTGATCTGACGAAGACTTGCGTCATCTTTACTGTGACCGAATTGAAGCAGACTTGCTTCACTGCCTTCATGATATCCTGAAACCGTGGTGGCGTCACATCGAACAACTTTGGTCGGCAGTTCATGAACCTCAATACTTCTTTTGCTAAGATCCCTTTCAATTCCAGCCCAGTAAGCCTCTTGGCTCAGATATCTCAGAAGAACCGCCAGACGATGTGTCGCGAAATCTGCTTCAAAAATCTTCTGCCCGGTTAAATTCTCCAGAGTCTCCTGCATCCTACTAATATATTGCTCCACTGAGGATTTGCGATGATCTCCTTCAGATAAAATATAAGACAACCAGATCACCGCTGTCCACCCCCAACTCAAAGCTCTTTGCTTCCAGTGAGTTGGAGTATAGTTATCCAGAATTTCGACCAACCCTGTATTGATCATCGTCCCTATCAATAAGGGGATATCATCAACTCGTTCTGTAATGATCTGCAACTCTTCCATTTACTCTCCTGGCAAATGTTGATTTTATTGCCAGAGTAGTAGATTATGAAGAAAAAGAGCAGGGCCAAGACTGAAATAATTTATTTTAAGTTCTTATTAACCAATCGGCGAGTGGTAACTCATCTCAATCTCATAATACAAGGGGCGAACCTATGTGTTCGCCCTTTTATGCCGGGCAGACACACACGCCTTTTCCCCTGATTCCCTGGAGGTTCCATTCTCAGTGCTGGCTGCTCCGCGACGGCAACCACCGGAACGGAAGCCGCAGCGAACTTTGAATTTGCCCGTACGAACACGGCACGCCGTGTACCCTACCCCCGCCCTGTTCGACCTCGGGCAAGCCGGAAACCAAGCCAGCCATTGCGGGTGGGATCTGGCTTAAGCCGACTGCGGCTGGCGGAACGGCAGAACCCACCGTCGTCGAACCAGGAACCGCCCCGACAAACACGGACACGGCCAGTGACAGGCCCTGGGGGATCAAGTGGTTCTACGGGATAATCACCCAACCAGTCCTGACAGCATTCCCAAACATTTCCATGCATCTGATACAGCCCCCATTGATTACAAGGCAAGGCCTTAACTTCGACCGTCTCTCCACGATATTTTCCTTTTTCACCTTTGGCATAGGGGTAATTTCCGTCGTAGTTGACTTGCTCTGGGGTGATATTGGCACCGAAAGAGAAGGGGGTGGTTGTTCCCGCCCGGCAGGCGTATTCCCACTGAGCCTCTGTCGGCAGGATCAACTCAAGGCCGGGGATCGCCGCATTGAGCTGATCTATAAAATTCTGCGCATCCTCCCAGCTGACCTGCTCCACCGGTCGTTCTTCTCCCTTAAACTTGCTAGGATTTTTTTTTATCACCGCCTGCCACAGTGCCTGAGTCACGGTGGTAGCCCCGAGCCAAAAGCCTTCGGCCAAGGTGACTTGGTGCAAGATCTCACCATCATACCGCTCCTGTTCATCCTCCGGCGAACCCATCATAAACACCCCCGGCTCAATCCAGCGCAGGACATGGCGCAGCTCCTGAAAATGAAAGGCCATCCACAGGCCATACTCATCCTCGCCCCATTCTGATGCCCAACGATCCGGGAAGGATTCGGGCCAGCGTTTGGATTCGTCTATCATGGTTAACCCTTTATTCTCCTACAGGAAAGACGAAAGCCGAGCCAATTATCTAAAAAAAAGGGTTTATCTCCATTGCGATAAGCAGAGCGACAATGGGCAGCGCGATCATCCCAAGAACCTCCACGACATACTCTATTGCGTCCTGTAGCTGTACTATCAAGATCAAGTGTCGCTCCTCCATCAGGGAAGTCACGATACCTATCTCGGCACCATTCCCATACATTGCCATGCATCTGGTAGAGGCCCCACTGATTGCAAGGCAAGTCCTGCACGTCAACAGTCTCTCTGCGATACAAGCCTTTTTTATCACCCGCATAGGAATCATTACCGTCAAAGTTAACCTGATCTGTACTGACAGTAGAACCAAACGAGAACGGTGTATTCGTTCCGGCTCGACAGGCATATTCCCACTGCGCCTCACTGGGCAGGTCAAGCTTCAAGCTAAAAACTGCCTTATTGATCTGTTTTGTCAATTTTTGAACATCGTTCCAGCTCACCCGCTCTACCGGTCGTTGCTTTCCTATGAACCAGCTCGGATTCTTTCCAGTTACGGCTTGCCAAAATTCCTGCGTACAAGCGGTATCAGCCAGCCAATAACTCTCAGTTAATACAAGTTGATGCATTTTTTCATCATCATCACGTTCCGGCTCATCTTTGGGCGACCCCATCATAAAACGCCCTGGCTGTATCCAGCGAAATCGTTGGATAACACCTTTGAAGAACAGATCTGCGTACAGGCCATACTGATCCTCGCCGATATGTTCAGCCCATGAAGGTTGCCTGAAGCCCTGTGTTTGAATTTCCTCAATCTCATCCGTAACCGCAAAAAAGCCCTTGGTCAGCCAAAAAGTCGCAACCTGCTTGCCCTCCCGGTTCTGCACCGGATACTCCCCAGGATCGCACCAAGCCAGTTCTTTTTTTTCTTCCCCCTGAGTTACCAGATGAAAATACTCCTTACCGCCCGGTTGGCGGCCCTGGGCAATGCTAGCCCAATCAGGCTTGGTCATCCCATCAATCAGCAACTGGTCAAAATTGCCCCTGATTTCCAAAGCCCCCTCTTCCGGCACCGGGATCTCCCGATCCCTGCCAATATCCAAAAAATGAACAGGGCTGGCCTGACCATCAGGCCGCAGATGCCGCCAAGCAAGGCGATTATTAATCATCCTCAGACGGGCCATGAACATACTGCCCGGCCTCTGCTCGGCAATGGAAGCCACGGGATAAAGGACCAGTTGCCTGAGTCCCTGTTCCATTTCCTGACGCAGCTCATATTCCTTGGGTTCTCCGGGATCAAGCAACCAAGCAACCCGATTAAGCTGAAACCCGGTTGGAAATTCAATATCCTCATCCGGGCCATAATGCTCCAGCAGCACCTGGGCCAGGGCAATGGACATGGGCTCCCCCTCCTCCCAGCTCCAATACTCCTGCTGCTGCCGCTGGGCCAGCCGGTAAACCCAGGCCTTGAGATGGGGCAGATAGGGATACTCAGATCTCTTATGAAGGGTCGAAGCAACCCGCCACATGAAGGAAAGGGCCTCCTTATCAGGCGACTCATCCATAAGCAAGGCCCGCTGCAACTCCTCTTCAAAACCAATCTCAGGGGGCAGAACATGATGAAAGGCCCGCATCAACCCAAGGGCCTGCTGATAGATGGCTGCATCCTCTGTGTTGCGTTTAGCGATGAACAATTGAGCATATTTTTCCTTGGCCTCCGGCTTAAGGCGGAATGAGAGCAGATCAGCCTCCACTTCCTGATGCTGCCAGACAGCGGCCTCAGTACCCACATCCATCCTTCCTGCTGGGAAGAGCAACCGTTGCTCCCGCAGCAGGCCGGGTTCCACCCGCACCGCAGCAGCCGAGGCGGTGAGCAAATCCTCCAACCCTGGATCCTGGGCCTCTGCTCTGGGCAAGAAACCCTGTTTTTTCAAGCCGTCGCATCGCTGAGGATACCGCCGCCCAATATCCCAAACCACCAGCTGAAAAAGTTCGGCCAATTCTCCGTGCCAATAGCGTTCCGGGCAGGGCATGAGGACCACCGGACGCAGGCCAGCCCGTTGCAGGCGACGGCCCAGGATCAGCCAACCCTGTTCCCGCTTGTTGAGCAGCCCCAAATCGCTGAGGATCAGGATCGGAGTTCCCGGATCCGGCGGACGGTAGGGAACCTGTCGATTCCGTCGTTCCGGGTCAAAGGCGGTACAGGGCTCCAAGGGGCCATCCTCAAAACAGAGCAAATCTAAACCCATCCTGCCCCGCATTCCTTGGAGCCGTTCAACCAGATCATAAAAATCATGCCAAAAGAAATGAATCTGGGGATCAAGATCCACCAGCACCTGAGCCCTCATGGCCCAGCTGGCACGGGAGAGATAGGGTAAACGATGGAGCACCTCACCCCGAGCCAAGGAGCGAACAATCCTGTCCAGATCAAGCTGACGGCTCTGATCTTGGGCACCGAGCACAGCCCGGAGAAAAGGCCAGATACGCCGCCAAGGCGATAGGGGTTGGGGTACAGGGACTGGTCGCGCTTTTTCCTCTTTGGTCTGGGCAATGGAGCTGGTAAAAGGCGGGGTGTCCAGCAGTCGTTGCGGGGGGTGGGTAACAGGCTTGTTTTCCTGGATTTGGCTGCGCTGTTTGAGGCGGAAAAAACGTTGCTGATTTCTGCTCTCCTGCGCCTTGGGCTGTTGTTCCTTCTGCGGGGGGAGAAGTACGGGATTGGAACGCACAGCTGCCTGTTCTTTCAGCTTCTGTTCCTGCTCTTCAGGGGCATGATAGCCGAAGAGTGGCGCGGTCGCCGCCAAGGTCTCCCTGTCGGTCTGCTGGAGAAAATAGAGCAGATCGGCCCGGCCTGCGCAGGGACGCTTTCCTTGCTGTCTGTGTGCAGGCATCAGAGGAGATCCAGGTGCTTCTTCAGGATAAACTCCTTGATTTCCCCCAAAAGCTTCAGCCGCTCAGCAAGAGTGCTGCCAAGTTCCTGCACGGCCCGCAATAAATCAATGTATTCGGCCATGCCCGGCGGGGTAATCCCCTGACGGCGAGCGGCATTGCGGTCTTGCCAAAGCTGGCTCGCCGCCTCGGCTAAAACCTCCTTCTCCAAGTTTGGGAAATGATCTCGCCCCCGTTTTTGTACATACTTTGCCAAGGCCTCTTGCTTGACCTCCTCGGGTTTTTCCCTGTAGGCCGGGTCTTCATCGGGCAGATAGAGATGGAGCACTAGGCAGCGACGGACAAAGGCATCCGGCAATTCCCGCTCTTCGTTGGTGGTTATGACCACCAGTGGCGGTGGAATGACCTTTTGTTGCATACAAACAGGATCATCAATATAGGGTACTGTGAAACCGCCATTGCCCAGGGTCTCCAGCAACCCGTTGGGCAGATCGGCATCGGCCTTGTCGATCTCGTCGATGAGGAGGACACTGCCCTTGGCTGCCTCCCATCCCGGTGGTTTCTCCGGTTTGCGGTGTTTGAATCGAGTGAATACGGACTGTTTCCAGGCCGTCTCCCAATTAAAAACCCACCAGAGGGCACCGGGGGCCAGGAAACGTTTCGGTTCCAAGCATTTCCTTACTTCTTTCTCCCTTTCCTCCCCTGTTCGGCAGGCCGCGCCAAGGGCCTGGGCCTCACCGAGGCGACCCACTGCATCAAAATGATATTGGAGATCCTGGCTTTCCGCTCTGGCATGAACCACCTCGGTGACAAAGAGCCGATTGAGATACTGCGCTGCCGCACGGGCCAACTGGCTCTTGCCGGTTCCGGGATTGCCCCGCACCAACAGGGGCCGTTGAGCGGCTAAGGCGGCGTTGAGGGCGTTGGAGCTTCTGGTGTCGAAACGGTGGACTGACTTGGGCCAGGAGCCTTGGGGGGAGAGAGGGATTGCTTTTTCTATAGGAAAATTAATCATGCTTGCTCCTCAATTACGCGAAAGAAAAAAGTGGTAATCAAATCGTAAAGATCTCCATCGTCTTCTACCAGCAGGGCAGATTCTCCGCTGTTCATGCGCAATAAAATTAGCTTAAGATAAGGATATTGATTGTGAAATTGCCTGAGATCATCTTCAGTCAAACTTGCCTCCAGCTCATCAAGAGAGACTGTGAGATAATAACGGAGCCCTGAGCGAAAACGATTTCTCATAAGGCGTAGCAACTCCTTTTTATGCTTATTCGTTACCGCCCCTGTTATCTCCTTTCGCCAAACCTGATGGTAGACATTTTTAAACAGAGCCTCGGCATTAGGTGCAGGTTCAATTCCGCCTTCTGTGCTTACACAGCCGACAGCATCACGCCCCTGTACGGTTTTGTACGTGCCTTGAAAACGACTTTCGCGCTGAAACGTACGCGCAACAATGACCTCAGCACATGATGTATAATCCAAGCGCACTGTGAGACAGGCACCCTGCTCTTTCAGGAGTTCTGAACCATGCTGTTCCACCCAAGCAGGGTCTACTGTGCGCAGAACCAACCAACCAAGAATTTTTGCAGCAGTATCCTTGAAGGCCTCGCGCCGTTGTTCCTCCTCAACACCCTTGGGCATGGCCTGCACGACTTCTGCGGCAGCCTGATTCAGCCAACCCACAGCTGATTCTATTGCGATATTCGAACTGCACAGCAGCTCACCGATATTGCTCGAATCCTTTTGACCGGCCAGTTCACATATCTTTTTCCGCACTTCCTGAAAATCATCAGCTTTGAAAAGTTCGTTAATACGCTCCTGAATCGTTTGGTCAAATTCAGTCGTTGGAATCTTGGTGCCGTCAAGATTGACCTCTGGTTCCGGGGTTGTTTCAATATTATCCCCTTCTGGAAACACATGCTCGTTGAGCAGATCCTGAAAATCACGAAGTGGAATGAGATAGGTTTTCCTCTCATCCTGCAAGCGGGAAACACCCATTAGCTGATTTTGATAGACCAAAGGGGAACCACTCATCCCCTTGCCAACCGGGACTGGAAAATCATAGAGGTTATACTCTCCATCATAGCTGCCGACCTGAACAGAAAAATAATTACGATCTCCGCTCACTGAAGAAAACCCTGTACATTCTAAATTTTTATAAGCAGCAGTGTCATCCAGCTCTCTACAAACCGAAACCAAGTCAGCATCTTGTGTTGGTTCCACAAGTTCGAGCAGCGCAATATCTATATTTTCATCAGATATAATTTCCCTTACCTTTCGGACACCGGCATCCCAAGCAGCTACATCGTAAAGACGAATATCATCTTTAGTCAGATCACGAACCACATGAAAACAGGTTAGCAAATGGCGATTTGAAATCATAAAAGCCGTGCCACGATATACTCCGCCTTCATCCCGCCTCCCCTGGTAAAGGCGAGCCACTGCTCGCTTCCAATCAGCCATTTTGCGCTTCCGGTTTATCCTTGCTCCATTTGGCGTGAACCTTGATTGAGGCATTAGCCTCACCGCTCAAGATAACCGGGATCGGATTAGTCTTCCCCTTAAAACCGATGTTCACCTCCACACCCCATTCATCCGGCTGCTTCTCTTTGACCGATTCAGCAACGGTCTCAAAGATGCTGCTCAGGCTCTGCCGAAGTATCTCATTAACATCTCTGACCTTATCTCCGACCTCCTTTACCTTTTCCTTGAAACCGATCTCCTCGGTACCGGGCGGCATATTTGAAGGAAGTTCTTGCTCTTTTCCGCTAGTAGTCAACTCTGCTGGGAGATCAACATCTTCCACCTCTACCCAAAGCTGAACGCCGTTTTTCAACTCAATGGATTGGACTGATTTACTCATTACTGCCTCCTTGGATTAACATATTGAACCCCTTCAGGGCTCCCCAGCCCCAACGGGGCTGTATTTAGCCAGCCTGGGGTAGGGTAGGTGGCAAACGGGCACGGCACGCCGTGCGCCCTACCTCGTGCCTGTTCGACCTCGGGAAAGGCGAAAACCGAGATCGTTACCGCAGTAATCCGGCGTATTCCCATAGCGGTAAGTATAAAGGTAAAGCCTGCCGCGGCTGTACCAAGAGCCGCCGCGACACACACGGAAACGACCCTCAGACGGTCCTACAGGGTTGACAACAGGACCAGATGGATAATCACCCAACCAGTCCCGGCACCACTCTTCCATATCCCCATGCATCTGGTGCAACCCCCAAGTATTGCTGGACAACTCCTCAATATCAAAAAAAGTTTTCCCGCAATATTTGCCCTTTTCAGAAGCATATTCCCACTGCGCCTCCGTGGGAAGGTCGAGCTCAAGACCGGGAATCTCCTTATTGAGCCGGGCCATAAACTTTTGCGTACCCTCCCAACTCACTTGTTCCACCGGACGTTGCGCTCCTTTAAACTCGCTGGGGTTTTCTCCCGTAACTGCTTCCCATAACTCATGAGTTACCGTTGTCGCTCCAAGCCAAAAGCCCTCACTCAAGGTCACCTGATGCAGAGTCTCATCTGCTCCCCAAGACCCACGCTCCGCCTCATCCTCAGGCGACCCCATCATAAAGGTACCCGGCTCAATCCAGCGCATGACATGGCGGATCTTCTTATAATGAAAGGCCATCCAGAGGCCGTATTCATCCTCGCCCCATTCCGAGGCCCAAATATCAGGAAAGGATTCCGGCCAACGTTTGGATTCGTCGATCATAGTTTTCCGCCCTTGCTCCACGGTTCATTATATGGTACGGTAACACAGTACATGTAAACAATATTAAGGAAACCAACAAAAAATAAACTCCCCGCTTTTAGGTGCTGAATTGTAGGGGCAGACCTGCGTGTCTGCCCGGCATAAAAGGGCGAACACATAGGTTCGCCCCTACAGTACTCGACATAATGGGTAGAATATTTCTTTTTGAATCCCTAACTGTCAATTATGGTACATAACCACTCATCGATTGGTCAATAAAAAGTGTATATAATTAATTGACTAAACATAAACAAATCATAACGTTATAAGAGATGCCGGTATTTTGACCGTATTTGCAGAGATGTCCTTTAAGCGCTATATTGGGCCAGATAATAAGTATTCCTAAACAGGAAACTTCTCAACAGCCTATTTTCACAAGCAATCATCCAATATGTTGATTTCACTTACTAAGATTTCAAGGTTTTGTTTTTTCATGTAAAACAATTAATTCAATTACTAGATTATTAACCAATCGGTGAGTAACCATGCGTGAAATTACAGCAAATAAATTCCGAGCCTCTTTAAAAAGTTGCGCAGACCAAAGTATCACTAATCACGAGCCCCTGCGGGTAACCCGTAAACGCGGCAAAGACTTTGTGATTATCGGGGCGGAAGATTGGGAACAGATTCAGGAAACCCTGTACGTTCTCCAAAACACCTCACTCATGCAACAGATCAAACAATCTCTGGTAACCCATCGAAGTGGAAAGGGCTATTCTCCGACCAAGGAGCAGCTTGATGAGATCAATAATATTTGAAGGCAAGACTTGGGCCGAGTACGAACAACTGCGGAGCAAGGACAAGAGGGTGCATAAGAATCTCTGTCGTATTCTTCAGGAAATGCAACGAAACGATCCTGCTCAGGGCCTTGGAAAACCGGAGCCGCTGAAACACAACCTAACCGGCCTGTGGTCACGAAGGATCTCTCATAAAGATCGCCTGATTTACACCTTTGATGAGCAGAGCATCTCTATTTTCGCCATTGGTGGACATTACGATAACATCAGATAAACGGACACGGCACGCCGTGTACCCTACTTCTCCCGATTTGCCCTTCTGCCCTGAAAGGGCTCTATAAGAGCTGCTGCACCGCCAGACCTTAAAAAGGTCTAAATGTCGTTTCAAACGACTATTAAATTGACAATACAATCGACATAAATTACTCTGTCTATACGGACAGCTTATATGAAAGCGCCGACTAACCACTTAGAGTTTCGCCCATCCTACTTCATGTCTCGTTGTCTCGGGCCGCAGGGATGGGTGTTTATTTGCTAGAGAGGAATGGGAGGAAAAATGCTTACAGTAAAAGAAAATACAACGCTCATTGGTGTATCCGAACTGCGTTCAGGGATCGACAAAATTCTTGAAAAGGCCCGAAAAGGCCTTGTTATCATAGAAAAGAGACATAAACCGCAGGCGGTTTTAATGTCCAATGAAGAGTACGAATCCATAACAGCCATGTTGGATCTGGCCGAGGATTTAGTGCTGGGTTTTATAGCAAAGGAGCGCCTGGAAAACAGCCAGAAATCCGACTACGTGGACATAGAATCCCTGTTGGCCTGAAAGGAACCCACTCAACATGTGGCAGATAAAAATACATCGCCTTGTCCTTGATGAAGATTTCAAGAAAGTAAGCAAGAAAGACCAATCTCTTATCCTCAAAACTATCTACAAAAAACTCAGTACAGCACCAAAGGAGTACGGCGCTCCGCTGCGTCATGAATTAAAAGGGCTGTGGAAATTGAAAATATCCGGTTATCGAGTTGTTTATAAAATAGAAAATGATGATATTAGAATTTTTGTTGTCAAGGTCGGCATTCGTCGTGATCAAGAGGTCTACAAACAGATGATCAAACGTCTGAAAAAGATATAGCCGCCTTATTGTCCCTTTTCCCCTATGATCCGCTGGCACCTTCCGTTTCTCCACAGAGCGAGGCGACTGGCGAACATGCACATGTGATGATTTCCTAAAAAACAACTCAGGGTTCTGCCCTGAAAGATCGCAATATCAGCCGTGGACTAACACCCCTGGCACCCACACAGGCAAAGAAATGTCCCCTCAAAGTTCCACCCGGTTATAAACCTCAGCAAGCGGAAGCGTACATTCCAAACAGTCAGAAGAAAACCGGTCCCCGCTGCGGAACAGCTCCGGCTTCCAGCTCTTTTTTCTCCGAAAGACCATGACCGCCTGCCGATCCTGGGCAATAAGGACATACTCCTGCAATGAGGGGAGCGAGGTGTAGGCCATGAATTTTTCCCGTCGATCAATACGTTCGGTTGTCGGGGAAAGCACCTCAACGATCAGGCAGGGATGGGTTCGGTAATATTTTTCGTTATCCTTCGGGTCACAGCTGACCAGCAGATCCGGGTAGTAAAAGACATCTTCTCCCGCAATTTTGAGATACACCTTCATATCCGCCATAAAGACCTGACACGAACTGTTGCGGGCCGCTGCATGAAGGACAGCAAATACATTGCCAGCAATCAGATTATGGGCCGCACTTGCCCCGCCCATAGCATGGGTGGTGCCGTTGATGTATTCATGTCGGATCTCGGTCTGCTGCTCTCCGGTAAGATATTCCTGAAGACTTACTCCCTCTTGTACCGCCTGCGCTTTCATCGTACAGCTCCCTGTTTTAATTTCAAAGCAGCTCAAGTTGTGTTGAGCTTGGTATTGAACTTCTAACACTCCGAAAAAAGACGTACACGGCACGCCGTGTACTCTATTCTCCCGATTTGCCCTTCTGCCCTAAAAGGGCTCTATTTATCCAGCCTGGGGAACACCCCAGGCAAACCACACCGGTCTATTATTTTATCCGAACAGCCACAGAATTGGCATGAGCACTCAACCCTTCCAGCTTCGCCAACCGCTGAATATGCTCAGCATCATTAAGCAACGCCTGACGGGAATAGGAGATAATAGAGCTCTTCTTGAGAAAGGTCTCCACCCCAAGGGCAGAGGAAATGCGGGCCGTGCCCATTGTCGGCAAAACATGGTTGGGACCGGCCACATAATCGCCAGCAGCCTCCGGGGTATGGGGGCCAAGGAAAATCGCACCAGCATGCTTGATCATGGGCAACCACTGCCAAGGCTCTTCCACCTGAAGCTCCAGATGCTCAATGGCGATATCATTGGCTAGGGCAATACCCTTTTCCACGCTGTCCACCATCAGAATCAGGCCCCGCTGCTGTAAAGAGGTTCTGGCAATATCCTCCCGACTCAAGTTAGGCAGCTGCTTTTCCAGCTCCACCTTGACCGCCTCGGCAACGCTGGTTTCTGTGGTGAGTAACAGGGCAAGAGCCATCGGGTCATGCTCGGCTTGGGCTAGCATGTCAGCAGCAATATAGGCCGGGTTTGCCGCATGATCGGCAACGATGAGCACCTCGCTGGGACCGGCGATCATATCAATACGAACCCGTCCCATGACCTGGCGTTTGGCCTCAGTGACAAACTGGTTGCCCGGCCCGACAATGACATCAACCGCTGGTACAGATTCGGTGCCAAAGGCCAGGGCCGCGATGGCCCAAGCTGATCCGGCCTTATAGACCTCGGTGACTCCCACTTCCTTGGCTGCCATAAGCAGGGCCGGAGCAATCTTGCCTTCCTTATTCGGCGGGGTCATCATAATTCGCTGCTGCACCCCGGCAATGCCTGCGGGAATGGCGTTCATCAACACCGACGAGACCAAGGGGGTGGAGCCGCCCTGCCCTCCCGGCACATACAATCCTGCTGAATCCACCGGTCGAACCAAACGTCCGGTAATGGTGCCGTCATCGCGGGTCATCATCCAGGAGTCTTCCATTTCTCGCTCATGAAAAAGGCGAATCCGCTCTGCTGCAAAGGCAAGGGTTGTCATGAAGTCTTCATCAACCACCTTGGCTGCCTGGGAAAATTCTTCCTCACTGACCTTGAATTCTTCCAAGCTCAACTCCGGCGCATCAAAACGGCGGGTATACTCCAACACAGCTTCATCGCCCCGATTGCGCACCTGCTCCAAGATATCGGTTACTGTCTGAGCGCACTTGCTGTCTGCAAGGGCAAAGCGATCCCGCAACCCGTCCATGCTTTTTTTGCCCTGATCTGTTGCATAGCTTTCAATACGAATGGTCATAATCTGTATTTTTCCTCTGTAATATCAATGAGCCCTTATAAACAAGGACGTTATCTTTTCTGAGGAATTCTTCAAAAAAACAAAATCCTCTTTTCAAACGCAGTATTGTAGGGGCAGACCTATGTGTCTGCCCTTTGTTGTCCGAGTGGCGGCAAGGGTCAACACACAGGTTTACCCCTACGACACCCAACATAAGCGATATTTTTTATTGAATCCCTCACAAAACAAAGAAACCCCGCCCCAAGGGACGGGGTTGTCAAATAACCCGATGAATCGAACGCTGTAGGGGCAGGTCCCTGTGCCTGCCCGTTTATATCCTGCACGGATATTCAGAGCGAACACAGGGATTCGCCCCTCCAATCACGCTGCAAAATAACATCAACAGATTATCACCAGTCTTCTTCCTCGCTCGGTTCCCGCAGGGAAATCACAGCCCCTTTATCACGCTCTGCGACCTGCCGGACCACCTTGGCAGGCACTACCTCAAAGCTGTCAGCAAGCTGAACAATGCCTAACTGCCCCTGACAGAGACGATCAATCATCTCCTCAGCCACAAAAATGCGGTGAATCTTTTTTCCCAAGGCAAAATGATAGGCTTGTCCGTTCTTCTCGTCCAGTTTCACGCGATTCTGCATGACAAGTTGTTTAATTTGGGCCTGCTTCTCGCGCTGCTGCCTTTCCTCAGCTTGTTTGCGGCTGATCTCCTTATTACGGACCACCTCGGCAGCCCGTGCCACTTCAGCCTGACTGATCGGTTTCCTGGCATTTTTTCTGACAGACTTGCCTTTTTTCTTCTTACTTTGAACGTACTGCTCCTGCTTTACCTTACTAGCCTGCTTTTTACTGACCAGCCCTGCCTTGAGGAGCTGGTCCTGAAGAGGGTTTCCCATAATATTTTTTCTCCGGTTTCTATCTGCGGCCTTCTTCTCTGTTCAAATTCATCGACTCCTGCCCCTTCGAGGTTTTATCGTTGACAGGATCCTTTCGGGCGGCCCGAGCTAAGGCCCGCATGTTCTGGGTTCTGTCCGACTCATCAACAATCTCCCTCCCTATAATCTCTTCCAGAATATCCTCCAGACTGATCACCCCGGTCACAGAACCATATTCATCCACAACCACAAAAAGATGCTGACTCTCTTCAAAAAACTCCAGCATCACCTTATTGAGCGGTGCAATTTCCGGAACAAAATGGACCGGCTGCATAATCTCCTCCAGCCTGCACTCCATATTGCCCTCTGCTGCTGCCTGCATGACCTCATAACTGAGCACAACACCAACCACGTCATTGCTGTCCCTGCCGTAGACCGGAACTCGACTGTGAATACGCCATTGTTCAGTCAGTAAAGCAGCCTGAGCCACAGTCATCTCTCTGCTCAGGGTAAAAGTCACTGTTCTCGGGGTCATGACCTGGCGTACCGTTTTATTGCGAAGATCAATAATATTGGTGATCACCTTTTCCTGATCCCTTTCTATTTCACCGGATTTTCGGCTGAGCCGGGCAATGGTGCTCAACTCCTCTGCTGAGACCTGCGAGCCAGACGACTTGGGAATAAGATTGGTCACGGCCTGACAGATCAGGATGATCGGTTTTAAAATGAACACCATCACCTGGAGGGGACGGGCTATATAGGGTGCTAAGGGACTGCTGAACTCCACTCCCACTGTTTTGGGCAAAATCTCCGAGAGCAGGAGGATAGCCAGAGTAAAAAAGACGGAAAACCAGATCAGATTACTTTCTCCCAGCACCGAGGCTGCAGCTGCTCCGGCCACTGAAGCCCCCATAGTGTGAGCAATAGTGTTCAGCGTGAGAATGGCAGTAATGGGCTGATCAATATTGCCTTTCAATTCTTTCAGAACAGCTGTGGTGGCAGGACGACTCTCAGCCATCATCTCAATGCGACTCATGGGCAGGGAATAGAGCACTGCCTCAAGTACACTACACATAGCTGAAACCAAGATCGCTAAGCTGACAGCAACAGTCAATTCTAAGAGCATAAGGATCTCCAGACCTGATCATTTTTGAGTGGTAGAGAAAAACCGTTGGTTCATGTTTGTAGGGGCGAACCTGTGTGCTCGCCCTTTCATACCGGGCAGACACATAGGTCTGCCTCTACGGCATCCTGCAATAACAAGATGGTCTACAACATAATCTCATGCCGGTAGGCCCGCTCATACACGGCAATAACATCGGCAAGAGAAGGCTGACGGGGATTATTTTCCACCGGCCGGGTCACTGTTAGGGCGATCTCGGCCATCTTGGGGATCTGATCAAAAGGAATATCCAAATCTTTCAAAGTAGCCGGGATGCCGACATCGGCATTCAGGTCATACAGAGCCTCGACACAGAGAGAGGCAGCATCGCGTCGAGAAAGTCCCTCAGTGTTTTGGCCGAGAACTTCTGCGAGCAGAGCAAATTTCTCGTAATTTCCTGGGAGATTATACTGTACCACATAGGGTAGAAGAACCGCATTAGCCAGTCCGTGCGGAACCCCGAACATCCCGCCCATAGGATAGGCCATAGCATGGACCAGGCCAACCCCGGCAGTGGCCAGGGCCTTGCCGCCCAGCAGAGCACCCATGAGCATGGCAGACCGGGCTTCAAGATTGCCCCCATTGGCACAGGCCGCAGGCAGGTTGCGGGCAATCAGATCAATGGCCTCCAAGGAATACATCTCCGAGATGAGATGGGCTTGGGTGGAGGTGTAGGCCTCCAAGGCATGGGTCAGGGCATCAATACCGGTATAGGCGGTGACCTTGGCAGGCAGGCTGAGGGTCAGCTCCGGGTCAAGGATGGCTGCATCCGGGTAGAGGGGATCGCCGTTCATTCCGCCCTTGGAACCGGTTTCCTCGTTGATGAACACGGCAGTAAAAGTCACCTCAGCACCGGTTCCAGCAGAGGTGGGGATCATAATCTTGGGTACGCCCGGCTTTTTGATCAGGCCCAGTCCAAGATAATCCACCGCCTTACCGCCGTTGGTCAAAAGGATGGCAATGGCCTTGGCCACGTCCATTGCTGAACCGCCTCCTGCTCCGACAAGACAGTCACAGCCAGCCTCTTTGGCGATGGCACAGCCTTTATCAGCCAGTTTCAGACCCGGTTCTGGATCAATCTCATCGTACACAATAAAGGGTATACTCTCCTGTTCCAAAGGAGCAGTCAAGCGATCAAGCAGATCTGCCTTTACCAAGCCGGGGTCAACCACCAGCAGAACCTTACTGCCGTTGAAATCCTTGACGGTCTTGCCGAGATCTTTAACCGTGCCTGCACCAAAGTGAAGACGAGTGGGCTGGGTCACGGTGAAGGGTTGCATACTATTCATGGTTTTACCTTGTCTTGTTTTGATCAAATGGACCTTGCGATCGTGCGCAGGGTGTACTCGAATATATTTTTTTTCTAGAAAGTCTGCTATTTTTTCCGGTTGATTCAGGGGGAAAACCAAAGGGCTGGATATCTTCTGATTAATATCACAATAAATTTCCTGATCTGTTGCCAGAGCAATGACACCGCTGACCTGATCGCACAGGCGAGTCCCCTGCCCCCTGAAAACCTCAATTTTGGCCACCTTATCTGCCTTTTTAAAGCCCTCACCAATGACCACGTCGACATCGGAAAAAAAGCGGTGAGCCAAGGCAGGGAGATTCTTTTCCGGGTGGGCAGCGGTCATAACCAGCTGGTCTGGCGCAACCAAGGTGACAGCATCAGCCCCAGCCTTGCTGTAGGCACCGGTGTCCGTTCCCTCTTGGTTCGGCAGCAGCCCGATTTCTTTGGTAGATTTAATCACTGCCACGGAATAGCCGCGTTCTTTCAGCAAACGGACAACCTGGGCAGCTAGGGTGGTTTTTCCAGAATCGTGCCAGCCTATGAAGGTAATAATGGGGGGCATGAATAAGCTCGGGTAAGGCCTATTGGGCAGAGAAGGTCTTTTTCAATTCTGCGATCAAAGCCTTTCTGATATCCCCGTTATCTGCAATGATAGGAACCTGAGGATTACTCACAAGAAATTGCAGTTTATCGTCACCAACCTTGACCAGGTAATCGAGTATTGCCACAGTGTATTCAGCATCCTGATCAAGCTGTTGACCGCCAATCGACCAAGGAACACCTTCTTCCCCGCCGCTGACATTGCCGGTCTGGAGAAAACCGCCCTCGCCTTTACTCGCCTTTCCCAAATTCAGCGCCCTTTCAAGTACAGTGCCCTGCATGGTGACAGTGACAACATTACCGCCAAAGGGGAGAATTCTGATGATATCATATTCTGTGATATCTCCGGCAGGGAGGATGTCGTCAATGCGCACAGAACCGCTATTATACATCGAGAGCTGGGCCTTATCCGCTGCTGTAAGCAGAGATTGTGCAATCAGCTCCGTGAGTTTGGTGGAGAAATTACGTACACTCGCCTCCCGTCCATCCAGCTCTACATCGGTTGTGGCCACAACCTGTTCAGGCTGAAAACCATCCCTACGGAATCCGGCATACCCGATCTCCCGCCATTTTTTCACAACCTCAGCTGTCTTTGGCTGATCAGGCAGAGCATCAGTAATCCGTTGCAACTTGGAGGTAATGGTCAATTTTTTCGCAGCGTTTTTATTATAATAAAGGTTGTGAACATACACGGTTCGGGCATTGGCATCGGCCTTGAATATCGGGGTGAAATCTTTCCCTCGCCAGAGTTGCATGTTTTCATGTTCATGCCCCCCCATAATGAGATCAATCTCCGGAAATCTGCTCGCCAGCTGGATATCATCATCCTTACTCAAATGAGTCAGGGCGATAAGGATATCCACCTTCGGGCGCAATTCAGCAACCTTTTTTTTCGCGATTGCAAAGGGCTCTTTATAAGTTACGTAACCAGTCTTTTTTTTGGTCAACGTAACAGCAAAGATGCCAACTTTCACTCCTTTGATATCAACGATCTTATCCTCAGCAACCCCTGGAAAGGCTTTGCCGTTTTTCGCAAAACAGTTACTGGAAATCCAGGTAAATTCTGATTCTTTGAGTCGATCATAAAAAGGTCCTTTTTTCAAATCAAACTCATGATTACCAAAGGTGATGTAATCAAGCCCCAAGGCGTTCATGGCCGCGACTATCTGTTTGCCATTCAGGCGCCCGTCTTGATAAGGTGCCGTTCCCAGAGCCGAGGGACTGAACAGATCACCGGCCAGCACGGTGAGAGTATCCGGGTTGCTTCGTAGAAGCGAATCCCGAAGGCTAGCAACCCGAGCAAGCCCTCCTTCTTTGCCTCCATTGACAGGATCAATTTCATAAACGTCATTCATCTGCAAAACAGTTATACGGACCTCGTCGCTGTTCTCTATTTTCTCTACTGATGGCAAAGCAACACAGCAACATAAAAATAGGGGGACGAACAAGGGAAAGATCTTTTTAATAAACATGGCTCGGCTCGTTTGTTTTGAGAATTTTTTCCGTAGAAATGAAAGACGATACGCTGAAAAAAACAGGCGGAAAAGCATTTTTCCGCCGTGCCGACCCATCATAGCAGGGACAGTACAATATGGAAACTGAAAAACAGCCTTGAGACCTGCTTGTTGCGTGGGAAAAAATTTACTGGTATATTCTCTTGATTCATTCGTTAATCTTCAATTTCTTCAATTCCATCAGCAAATACTATGCAACGTATACTCTCCGGCATCCAACCTTCTGGACAGCTCCATATTGGCAATTATTTCGGCATGATGAAAACTATGATCGCCAACATGGAGACCTCGGATCTCTTCGTTTTCATTGTCGATCTTCACGCTCTTACCTCAGTGCAGGATCGTAAAAGACTCTCTGTTGGCACTCTGGAGGCAGCAGCAGACTTCCTCGCCCTGGGGCTTGACCCGGAAAAATGCACTTTCTGGGTCCAGTCCGATGTACCGGAAGTCTGTGAGCTCTCCTGGATTTTGTCAAACATGACCCCCATGGGCCTACTGGAGCGTTGCCATTCTTATAAGGACAAGGTAGCCAAGGGCATTGCCGCGAATCACGGTTTGTTTGCCTATCCCGTGCTCATGGCCGCAGACATTCTTCTTTATCAGTCGGACATCGTACCGGTGGGTAAGGACCAAAAACAGCATCTGGAGGTGGCCCGAGATATTGCCATCAAGTTCAATAATACCTATGGGGAAACCTTTGTGATCCCGGAACCGGCAATTAACGAGAGCACAGCGATCATTCCAGGGCTGGACGGTCAGAAGATGTCCAAATCCTACGACAACACCATTCCCATCTTCCTGGATGATAAACCCTTGCGCAAGCGAGTTATGACTGTTCAGACCGATTCAACCCCGGTGGAAGACCCGAAAAATCCAGAGCAATGTAACCTCTACGCCCTACTCAAGCTCTTTGCCTCTGAGGAAAAAATGTCAGAGGTCCACGCCCTCTATGTCAACGGGGGCGCAGCCTATGGCTATCTGAAGCAGGATCTCTTTGAGCTGATCCGCGATTATTATGCAGATGCCCGAAGCAAAAAGAAAGAATTACTGAACAACCAGGATTATTTACGAGAAGTATTACGAAAAGGCGCAGATAAGGCCCGAGCAAAAGCGGTTGAGACCTTGGATGTGGTGCGAGACAGGGTTGGCTTGCGGTATTAGGATTTACCAGGAGACAAGCCTCTATTTGATGCGGGATGTAGGGGCGAACCTGTGTGTTCGCCCTTTGATACCGGGCGGACACAGAGGTCTGCCCCTACACGGCAGGCTATTTGGTCAGCACTTTACCGATATCTTTTGCTTTATCAATTTTCTCCTGCACAGCTGCGACCTCCCGAACACCGGGAAGTTTCTTGGTCATCTCTCCGAGACCAGCAGTATCCTCGACCTCACCAAGGCCTTTTTTAAAGGAACTTATGGCCTTGCCAAGGCCGGAGCCGATCTCTGGTAATTTTTTTCCACCAAAGAGGAGGAAAGCTATAGCCAGGATAACAACAAGTTCAGGGGTTCCGAGTCCGAACATAACGGTTCATTCTCCTTATCAAAGGACGAGTTTTTCAGCTTTCTTTGCTGTTGTCCTTGTCTTCTATGGGTTTCGGGTCATCATCGCTTTTTGTGGCATCTTTAAAATTCCTGATACCTTTTCCGATACCAGAGCCGATTTCAGGCAGTTTTCCTGCGCCGAAAATAATAACGATAATAACCAGGATGATAATCAGTTCAGGCATTCCGAGTCCGAACATACTCTCTCACCTCTTTACAGTTTGTTCCGTAAGTAGTAAAAATGATCCGCACTGCACGCAACAGGACGGTACGTCAGTGTAGCACCAAGAAGTATTTCCTGTCAATAAACAAGAGCCTGTCACGGTACTTTTCAAGCAACATCACCGAGATTTTTCTATGTCCTCACCACCTCAACGGTTATTCCCGGATCCCCCATGAAGCATACAGTCACAAAGCATAGTGTCACTATTGAAAAAATTATCCCTGGCGGGAAAGGACTGGCCCGAACAGCTGACGGACAGGTCGTCATGACCCCTTTCACTTTGCCGGACGAGATCGTACTGGTCAAAGAAGACAGAAAAAAATCAGGGTACATTGAAGGGAGCATTGAGCAAATACTCTCTCCCTCTTCTGCACGAATCGAACCGCCCTGCCCTTTATACGGGGAATGCGGCGGCTGTGACTTGCAGCACGGCAGCTATGCTGAACAGCTCAGAATCAAAAGGGAGATTGTTGCTGAATCACTGTACCGTGCCAAGGTATCCATTGAACATGTACAAAAGCATCTGCAAAATCATGTGCAAGACGCGGTGGCCTCACCAGCCCAATGGGGCTACCGTTATCGCCTTCGCCTCAAGATCAGCGCGACAGGCCAGCTCGGTTTCTTCAAAAAAAGAAGTAACGATTTTTTTCCTATCAGCCACTGTCCGGTGGCAGTACAGGGCATCAACTCCACTTTGGCCGGGTTGAGTGAGACAGGGATTCTCCAGCCGTTAGCCAGCCTCTACCCAGAAATTGAACTGATCGAGTCTCCTGCTGACGGAAAAATCACTCTCGTTCTTCGAGGAGAAAAGCAGAAGCCATCATCCGCAGCACTTCAGGCCCTTGCCACAAGCCCTTATATTAACCAGGTGGAATGGACTTCACGGAAAGGATTTCAATATTTTTTTCCACAAGCAGATCCGTTGATCCAGCATGTTCGGTTGGGTAAAAAAACTTGTGCCTTGTCTTGGTCTGGAGGCTGTTTTTCCCAAGTCAATCCTCGCCAGAACGAGCAGCTTATTCAACTGGTCTGCGATCTTGCCGGAGATCTGAGTGGCAAAACCGTCCTTGATCTCTACTGCGGCATGGGAAATTTCTCCATTCCTCTTGGACTCTGCGGCGGGACCGTTACCGGCATTGAGGGAAACAAAGAAAGCATCCATTGGGCAGAGGAAAATGCTCAGCAGGCCGGGATTTCCGCCCGTTTTCTTGTCGCCGATGTACGCGCTGCCCTAAAGCAGCTTGTTGATCAAGGAGAAAAAGGCGACTGCATTCTCCTTGATCCACCACGAAGCGGGGTCGGGAAAGACATCACCTTGCTTCCGCGCCTTGAGCCAGAAAAAATCATTTACGTCTCCTGCGACCCAGCTACCCTAGCCCGAGATTTGAATCTTCTCAGCCCTCACGGATATATTATTACCCGTGTTATCCCTGTAGATATGTTCCCCCAGACCAGTCACATCGAATCTGTTGTTCTGTTGGAACGAAGCTAAAAGGGCCTAAACAGATTGAAATTCTCCGTCGTCTTTCTGCTTGATAAAAATTCTTCCGGCAATAATCCCGGCTTCATAAAGGGCAAACAAAGGAAAGGCGAGTAACACAGTCGCAGTCACCTCACCGGCGGTGAGCAAGAAGGAAAGAACAACGATAGCAATATAAAAATATTTACGTTTTTCCTTGAAGTGCTCATGAGTAACGAGCCCGACGACCGTGGTCATAACCATAAGAAAGGGGATTTCAAAGGAGATGGCAAAGGCGAGCACCATGCGGGCAACAAAGGTCAGATAAAGACCCAGCTTGGGCATAGGCTCCAGATTCTCTCCGGCATAGCTCATAAAAAAAGACAAGGTTTTCGGAAGAACAATAAAAAAACCAAACAGAGCTCCTCCTATAAACAGGCCGGTCGACCACAAAATAATCCTGCGGGCTACGACCCGCTCCTTACTCAGTAACCCCGGAGCAATAAACATCCAGCATTGATATAGTAGATAAGGAAAACTGACTATAATCCCTGAAAGAAGGGCAAGTTTAATGTACGACACAAAGGCATCGGTCAGCTTGGTGTAGACCAGTTTCTCCAAGGTTGGAGCTGCCAAAAACAGCGGTTGAGTACAGAATGCTGCAAGATGATCAATAAAAAAATAGGCAAGAGCTGTGCTCAGTGCGATAGCTGCAAACGATTTAAGGAGCCGTTTTCGCAACTCCTGATGATGGGGGCGAAAACGCTCTAAAAGTGCGGCAGTACTCATACAACAGAAGAAGGATGCGGCGCTGAGGTATCATCATCAGGGGTATTATCGTCCTCGGCCTCATGCTGTTCCGGTTCATTATCAGGACCACCTTCAGCAAGCTCAGGCTGCTGATCAGAAGCGCTCTTTTTTTGAAAAACAGGCTCTGTTTCCTCCTCCCATGAACGCGGAGCCAGAGGTTTTACTTCAGCTTCAATGACCTCATCCCCTTCTACAATATCTGAAGCAGGACCTTTCTCCCCTTCCCGCTTCCACTGATTGGGATTTTTTGTTACATCTTCCAGCAGGTGCGTCTTCATTTGGCCAGCTGTCTTCTGAATATCCTGCTGCACCGAGCTGACGATCTTTGTTTCTTCGTTCAGACTGTCTTTCACCTGATTCATGGTGTTTTTCAGTTCATTAACACCTTTTGCCAGCGAGCGGGCCAACTCTGGGAGTTTATCCGGGCCGACCACAATCAATGCCACAGCCAGAATCACAATCATTTCCGGCAAACCTATTCCAAACATATTATTTCAGGGAGACAGTTGTAAATATTTTCTCGGTGTCATTCTGCGGCAGCAACTTTTTCCCGCCTTTGTATCTAGGAGAAATCAACACCATAGGATTATTAGTCAATTCACTCAAACCATATCTGGCATAAAAGGACGAACACGTATGTCAATCGCCCCTTTATCTTTACTTACACCATAAATAGAGCCCTCTATATAAACAGTTAACCCGCTGACCGTCAAGGATAAAATCCCTTAAGAGGCCCGAGGTAACCGCTTAAATTATCTGAGAAATTTCCAGAGTATCCTAACGAAATTACGAATTTTAATAGATCGGTGCAATTTCTTCAGCGGTGTAGTCGAAACGATCGTTGCTGAGGGGATAAGTGAGAGAGCGATGGTCACATCTCGAAGGCGGAGAAACTCTGCCCATCATACCCTTTCCCAAGAAAACGCCGCAATATTTTTCTTTGTACTGCTGAAAAGGATACCGACCAAATACACTATCCCCTGGCCTGTATACTTCTGCGCATACTTTCGGTCTTTAATCTGCTCAAGGGGATCAGCATTGCCGTCAACTTTAAACTCGACAATATATATGTTATCACCCAGGAAAAGCGTTAAGTCGACACGCCCGGTATTAGTCACATCCTCTGCGATAATGCGTATGCCCAGGCTTGCGAGATAGGCATAAATCACACTGGCATAATAGCCCTCATACTCGGCAACTGTGTTTTTGACATAATTATTATACGGAATCGAGGCGAACAGGGAGATGAGCACATCTTTCAATGCTTCGACATCCCCGGATTTTAATGCGGAAAATAAGCCGGTTTTGATGGGGGTGTATGTTGTCGCGTCCGTCAGAAAACGGATAAGCGCGTCATTAAAGGAAAGGGCGACCTCTCTGTTCGGGTAGTGCAGGGTATATTCAAACCCTCCGAACTCTAGTTCATGAACCTCTTTGATCGTCAGGTAACCGGCCTGAAACAGGATAGATTCAAGTCTGATGTGGTCGATATCAAAACCGTCGAGAAGCGAGCTGTCAACCCGCAGGTCGGAAAGACGGGGGAGGAAATAATTGTTCTGCCGGATAAGCTTCAGTAAAAAGGTCGGCGTGCCGGTCTCGAACCAATAATTATTAAAAATGAGTCCCTTGTCGATGAAAAGCAGGATATCAAAGGGATTATAAACTTTTTCCCCCAGAAAATTATAGCCGTTGTACCACTCCCGCACCCTGTCCATATCAGCGTCTTGCAGAAGATCGATAAAAACGCTTTCCAGATCATTCTGGGTATAACCACAGATGGTCGCGTAACGAGGATCAAGGGAGATATCCGAAAGGTTATTCAGGCCGCTGAACACAGAGACCTTGGCAAATTTACTGACGCCGGTAAAAAAGGCGAACTTGATATACTCGTCGCAGTCCTTGATGGTTGCGTACAGGTCTTTGAGGATTTCCCTTGCCTCTTGAGCGACCTCCAGCTGATCCAGATTATCAAGTATCAGCTTGTCGTACTCATCCACCAGGATAACGACTTTCTGCTGATATTTTTCAAATGACTTCCTGATCAGCTCCCGTAAGCACCCACCTGTATCTTCTTCGTGCAGGCAGTCAATGTTCAGGCGCTCCCGGTTATCCTTGAGGATATTCCTGATATCCTGCTGCATAGCAGCAACATTTCGGGCCACTCCGGCAAAGCTGATTTTGACGACCGGATAGGTTGTCTGCCAATCCCAGATGTCATAGATATACAGGCCGTGAAACAGCTCATTCCGGCCCTCGAACACAGCCTGCAAGGTGGAAAGAAAAAGGCTCTTGCCGAAGCGGCGGGGGCGGGAGAGGAAGTAATATTTCCCGTTGTTGATCAGCTCAAAAGCGATTTTTGTTTTATCAACGTAGCGGTATTCCTCTTCACGGATTTCACTGAAGGTTTGAATACCTATGGGTAATTTTCGCATCTCTCCTTTATGTCGTGTCGGGGTAAGATGTTATTGGGGAGGAATTCCACACCCAGAAGTTGGACGATTTGTTCGGGGATGTTATTTTGCGGCATGGCTCCCTTGCCTTAATCTGTCAAATTTACAATTCAGTCAACGGGTTCTTCAGCTTGATATTGTCAATCCAACGAAAGTCAGAGACATTTGCCGTCACCAAAGTCAAATCGTTCAAGAGTGCGGTTGCCGCAATAATGGAATCTCCCAAAGATATTTTGCGCTGCTGTCGTAACGCCACCGCCTGCTCCAAAACCGGCTGTGAAACAGAAATAATCTGCGCTGTCTTGAAAAATTCAATAAAGTCTTCTCTATCCGATACCGTCAATTGATGATACCCCAGCACCTCCACATAACTGACAGCCGATACCGAAGGATTGATGATCTGGTAAAAAGTCAGAAAATGGCAATTCGCTAACGACAACTCAATGAGTTACGGTGCGACTTTTCGCAAAATGGGGCTTTTTACGAAACCATCAAGGATTATGTTCCGCTATCAGTTGACGCAATGCATCAGATTCAGGTTTGATGGAATAGATGATCGCATTGCTGTCTAGAAGCATAACCTACTCCCTGCCCGGCAATGGCCGGTCTTTTCGAATTTCCCGCTGCCAAGCTGCCGGATCATCAATATGCGACAAAGCGTGTCTGTCCGCCATCCGTTGCAAAACAGCCGCCATGCGCTTCCCCTGACTGCTCTTGACTTTGTTCCACCTTTGCAGAGAAAGCCCCTGCTCCCAAGCAAGTTGGGTGAGCAACGACTGCATGAGCTGGAATTTATCCGCCTGCGGCAACGATTCAACAAGCGGAAGAATCCTTGCCAGCGATGTTGTATGCTGTTCTTTGTTTTTTTTCATTTATTTCCTCGTTTGAATAAACATATTTCCGAGGGGTCAAGGGGATGCGATAATTTTACGCCCAAAAGTTAAGCGATTCCTCCGGTGATTTATTCCACGTTTTCTTTATCCTTTATTTAGTCTAGCCTGTTCCGTCTGTAAAATCTAACATTTTTCTCTGCGGAAAGGTCTTGTTCAAGGTGGAAAGAAAAAGGCTCTTGCCGAAGCGGCGAGGGCGGGAGAGAAAATAGTATTTCCCGTTGTTGATCAGCTCAAAAGCTATTTTTGTTTTATCAACGTAGCGGTATTCTTCTTCACGGATTTCGCTGAAGGTCTGAATGCCTATGTACTGGTCACTTTCATATAAAAATATAACGGGCGATCAGGAGCAAATCGCCCGTTCCGTACAGCATCAAAGAATAAAGAGGGGCAGAGCAAAATTATTATTTAATTTTGCTCTGCCCCTTTTACGGACTTACACCAGCTAGTACAGCTCAAACACCGCAGAAAAACATCCGTGTTAATTTCTTTTGTTATGTTCGTTTTATAGGTAAGAAAACACCAAAGCAGATACGCATAGAATAAATACACCTAATGAAGAAAAAAATATTCTGCTATATCTCTCCAATATTTTATTTTCTACACTTTCCCTAACACCTCGAAGATGAGGAACAATACCAAATACTAGGCTTATACCCATACTTACATACGACAGGGGTGAATCAGATGCGCCATAATTCAAAAATATTATCCATATTATTATGGCAATAGATACACTAATTAGCCACGAGGATGCAGTATATGCATGAATTGGGGTAAATCTTTTTTCTGCTTCATATAACCACTCTGGAACACCATTGGCAACCCCACCAATTAGCAAAGACTTATTATATATTGGATCAAGGTTGTAAACCTTTCTTTTATATTCCTTACAGCATACTTCTTTGACCAATGTTCTTAACTGGCTTAGAGAAGAATAAACTCTTAATGGCTTATCATCTAAGCCATATGGAATTGATATTTTGTTTTTTCCAGTTAATACATACACATCAGTCCCCATCCCAACAGCTATACCTGCTTCAAATATACAAGCATCTCTTAATTGAGATAGCTCGACAATTACAAATTCTGCGTTAGATAAAGACTCCTTCCACTTCGAGCGCATATCTTGGGAGTCGCCAATAGAATCTAATGCAGTAACACAAGGCAATCCTGTCTCTTCAAACACTGCCTTTGAAATTTCTTTGTGCTCTCTACCTACTAAAGAAAAGGGTATTATGTTAAAGACGTAAGATTCTCGACAAGGCCTTTTACTACCTTTTACAAATCGTCCTACAATATCTTCAATTTTGTCATCGCCAAGAAGTTCGTAAGGTCCACTTATCTCAGATTCAGTAGATAGTTTCAAGATCGATATATCACTAAGAAATCTGTCTATTTCATCTAGGCAAAATTTATTTTTAACAATATCAAGGGAGTTAAGGGTTTCTTTTTTATCAGAATCACCAAAATGCAAATTGTAACCGGACTTAGTCTTTATTGACTTTATCAACACCCCGCTCTGTGAAAACATCAAGATAGGAATATTATGAAGAGCTGCCGAAATAATTTCTGGAAACATGTATGGTGAAGTAGTTTGAACATCCGTACGTTTTGGAAACACCGCAACTAATGCGCTACAGTCGGAAATCAACTTATGAATTCGAGCCACCCATGACCTGTCAAAAGGATCATCCTCTTTGTAATCTGGGTGATCTCCGACAATTGTTACATTCTGATCAATAAATTTTTCGATCAGAAATGCTGGGAATACTGCCTCAGTTTCATGCCATGAAGCAGATATGTATATTTTTTTCGGATACGACTTCATTTCAAAATACTCGATCCTTCAGGACATAAGCAGACGATCCACACCAAAGGCAATACCGCCGTGGGGTGCGGTGCCCCGGAATATAATGCTGCGAATAAATTATTTATAAAACTCAGATTCATATCCCACAGTGAACTGGTTATTTGAGTTGTTGCGTATACCCAAAAAATGGGTATTGTTTTTGTCAAATGGGCAAATTGGTGCTGCACAAAGTTCAAACCCAAATTTCTTATAAAAATTCGGCTCACCCAAGACAAAAATGGTTTTATCCTTTATTTCAGGCTGCCTCAAGGCAAAACGAAGCAACTCTGAGCCTACCCCTTGTTGTTGAAAATCCGATTTTACAGCCATCGGCCCCAAATGCAAGCCGCAGATGTCAGAGCCATTATAGGCATGAGAAAAAGCAATATAGCCAATTACTGTGTTAGTGTGAATACACACCCATTCATGAACTCCCCTTCCATTCTTGTGAAATTTTTCAGCTAATTGCATTTCATATGTGCTACGAGGAAACGCCTGACGCAATAATGCATAGGCTTTGCCAAAATTTTCTGGAGTAAGCTTGCGTATTTTCATTTTTCTCTCTTCAATTTCTTACAATTCGTGGAGTTCAACAGCCCTTATAGCATCAGCGGCAGAACTCGTTATTCCGCCGGTATAACCTGAACCTTCGCCTATTGGATACAAGTTTTTTATATTTACTGATTCAAAGTTGTCATTGCGTTTAATCCGTACAGGAGATGACGTTCTTGTTTCCGCACCTAATAATATCGCCTGATTTGAAACAAATAAGGGTACTTCTTCTTTCCATTTATTAAATGCCGCCAACAGTTGATCAATCACAAATTCAGGAAAGATGTCATTCATATCAGCAGGAACGACTCCCATCTTATACGAGTTTTCATGTAAGTCAGCAGAGCCCTTCTCTCCTAAAAAATTCATCAAATTTTGGGCAGGGACTTTCCAGTTTTTCCCTCCTTCGTTAAAGGCCTTTCGCTCAATGTCTTTTTGGAATGTTATGCCAGCCAATGGACTGATTGATGTATAATCGTCAGTATGACAGCGTACAACCAGCGCTGCATTTGAAAATGGTGATGATCGTCGTGAGTAGCTCATGCCGTTTAAAACCAACATGCCTTGCTCGGATGAAGCATTAACGACCTCGCCTCCCGGACACATGCAGAATGTATAAACCCCTCTTTTAATTTTTCGGTTCGTATAATTCAAAGAATAGGTGGCAGCGCCTAATTCTTTAAAGTTATGATATTTTGCACCATATCGCATAAGATTTATAGTCTCGACAGGATGCTCAATTCTCACACCAACAGAAATCGGCCTCTGCTCAAGAGCAACACCTTTTTCATGCATCATCTCAACTGTATCGCGCGCAGAATGTCCCAAAGCAATATAGATGCGAGAGGAACGATATTCCTTCTCGCCATTTATTATAACACCTGAGGCCTTACCCTTTGATATCAAGATGTCCGTCATTTTTGCGCCGTAATGTATCTCACCTCCTCTATCAAGAATATAGCGTCTCATATTACGAACTATTTTGCACAACACATCCGTTCCCAAATGTGGTTTGCTGATGTACCCGATTTCATCGGGCGCACCAAATTTAACAAACGTCTTCAACACCCGATTTATAGAGCTTTTATTATTATTTCTCCGGGAGAACAATTTGCCGTCTGAGTATGAACCGGCACCGCCTTCGCCAAATTGGATATTTGATTCAGGATGTAACACCTTTTCTTTTATAAATTTTTGAACATCAATCGAGCGTTTCTCTAACTTTTCACCTCGTTCGAAGATTAAAGGTTTGTGCCCACAAGCTATAAGTTCAAGCGCCGCAAATATTCCAGCAGGGCCAAAACCAACAATGATAGGGTTAGCCTTAACGCTTGCTGCCTTCCTGGTTTCTTTTATTTGTTCTCTATATTTGGGGAAGTTTTGCTTGTTTTCATAGCTGTCACTGACGCTGACAACGAGTGACATTATGTAATAGAATTGATTTTGATTTCTTAAATCTAGAGATTTACTCAAAAATTTTGAGATGGATAGCCCTTCGCCTATGCCCATCTTTTTAGAAGCAGCATGTACATATTCATCCATCCCATCTTTTTCAATAGGAATGTACAAATTATTAATTATTAGATTCAGGGGAATACTCCTCATTGTTGAAAAAAATGGTGTCAATATAGGGGCGCTGGAGGATCTTGTGCTAAGCATTTACTCTGTAAAGAGAAAAGAGTAACAAGAAAAGCAAAAAAATCCCGGCCCAAGCAGTGCTGGGAACCGGGATCGGCAGGCGGGATCGGTAGAGTCAGGCTACTCTTTCTTCTCCTCTTTCCAATCAGGTCGCAAATGCAACTCAGTAAGCTGCTTCCTGGCAACCGAAGCCGGAGCCTCGGTAAGCGGACAGGTAGCCTTCTGGGTTTTAGGAAAAGCGATCACGTCCCGGATGGAGCTCGAACCGGTCAGGATCATCAGTAGGCGATCCACACCAAAGGCAATGCCGCCGTGGGGCGGTGCCCCGAACTCCAGAGCATTGAGGAGAAAACCAAATTTATCCTCAGCCTCTTCCTTATCAATCCCCAATACCTTGAGCACCCGTGCCTGGATATCCGGCTGATGGATACGAATGGAACCGCCACCGATCTCATTGCCGTTCAGGACCAGATCGTAGGCCCGACTCTTCACCTTGCCCGGATCGCTTTCCAGCATGTCAAGATGCTCTTCAAAAGGGGCGGTGAACGGATGATGCACAGAAGAATACCGTTTCCGTTCGCTATCATACTCGACTAAGGGGAAGTCGGTGATCCAGAGGAAATCAAAGGTATTCTTATCCAGGAGATCAAGCCGACGGGCCAGCTCCAGACGCAACTCGGCCAAGACTTGATTCACCGTGGACGCATCGTCCGCACCGAACAGGATCAGATCGCCCGGCTCAGCATCCAGAGCCTTACCCATAGCGGCCAGCTCGTCCTCGTTAAAAAACTTGGTGATGGGCGACTGCCACCCTTCCTCTTTTATCTTGATCCAAGCCATACCCTTGGCCCCGAAGGTGCCAGCAAAGTTGGTCAAATCGTCCAGATCCTTGCGGGAGAAGGTCGCGCAGCCCTTGGCATTGATCGCCTTGACTGCCCCGCCCTTTTCAATGATGGAGTTAAACACTTTAAAGCCGCAACCGCGCAGGGTTTCAGTCAGGTCGGTCAGCTCTAGGCCGAAGCGGGTATCCGGGCGATCTGTTCCGTAACGAGCAACAGCCTCGTCGTATTTCATTCGACGGAAAGGAGGCTCCAGGTCTATATCCCGAGTCGCCTTGAACACGGCCTTGACCATGCCTTCACTGATCTGGATGATGTCATCCTCACCGACAAAACTCAGCTCCATATCGATCTGGGTGAATTCCGGCTGGCGATCAGCACGCAAATCCTCATCACGGAAGCACTTGACGACCTGAAAGTAGCGTTCCATCCCGGCGATCATCAGCATCTGCTTAAATAGCTGCGGAGACTGGGGCAGAGCATAAAACTTGCCTGCATTAACCCGGCTGGGTACCAAATAATCACGAGCGCCTTCCGGGGTGGAGCGGGTGAGCATGGGTGTCTCGATCTCCAGAAAATCGCTTTCCGTGAGATAATTACGGACGGTCTGAACCGCCTTATGACGCATGATCAGATTGTTGGCGATTTCCGGTCGACGGAGGTCAAGATAGCGGTACTGAAGACGGAGATTATCCGAGATCTCGCTGATCTCATCCAAGGGGAACGGCGGGGTCTTGCTGGTATTGAGGATGGTCAGCTCACTCACCAGCACCTCTATTTCACCGGTTTGCAGCTTGGTATTGGCCATGTCGCCCGGACGCCGCTCCACCTTTCCTTTGATCGCCAATACCCACTCAGAGCGCAGCTGATGCGCCTTGGTATGGACTTCAGGATTGATCTCTGGATTAAAAACAACCTGGGTAATGCCGTAGCGGTCGCGCAGGTCGATAAAAATAACTCCGCCGTGGTCACGGCGACGAAGAACCCAGCCCATGAGGACGACTTCCTGATCCAGGTTGTCCAGGCCGAGGGTATTGCAGTCATGTGTGCGCCGCAGCGCTCCCATTGATTCCATTTGTGTCTCTTTTTATGAGGAAAAGTTTAAAATAACGCAGGGCGGTTCGTTAATCGCCCTTGCTGAACTTTCATCTACGCTGTGCCACAGTAATTACGACGGACA
This sequence comes from Candidatus Electrothrix laxa, assembly GCA_942492895.1. GTDB lineage: Bacteria > Desulfobacterota > Desulfobulbia > Desulfobulbales > Desulfobulbaceae > Electrothrix > Electrothrix laxa. The sequence goes on along the minus strand of OW818652.1, from coordinate 532,123 downwards.
CCATAGACTATATTAGTGAAGATAGATGCAAGACTGACACGGGATGCTATCTCTTTGTCATATATCAGAAATTTTCCTTCATCAAAGCATCCACCCAGTACGCTGCCCTTTGGACCTGCTGGATTCAACGTCATCAATGAAGTGGAAGAAAGTAATGTAGGATGACTGAATTTACTGTAGAATTCCGCCTCTCTTTTTAATATTTCTAATCCAGAAGATTCTAAACCAAGTTGTTCTTTGTGCCGCAACACATCTCTTGGAGATTTCGAGGTGGAGTATTTACCATCCATATAACGTTTAAGAAAACCAAGAGATGGCTTCGATACAAGCAACGCTGTTGCAATACTTTCCAATACATATCTTTGAGAGTTACCCGCAGGAACAAGTAAGCCCATGATGAACAGCTTCATAGCAACAACATGAGTATGAAAAGCTCCATATAGAAGAGCTGAGACATTAGCACCTGATAAGTCTTTAGATATTAATTTATCAAGCTTTCGACATTCTTCGAAAGCCTCAATCATATGCTCTGTAAATTCATCAACTTGATCTGAATATCTTTCAATAAATAAATACTTAATCGCAATATCGATCTCTGAATCAATCAAGACGCTTTGAATCCTTTCTCGATCATTCATAACATTCATAGTGAAAATCTCCTCTTTGCTTACTGCGCTAGGAGGACTATCACGCCTCCTGATTCACCATAGCCACCAAGATCCCGATAATCTTCCCCGGATCGGTGATATGATATTCCGGCACATCAATGTATGCGATTCCGTCCTCATACTTCAAAAATTTCCACGCATTTCCTGTTGTCACAGCACCGTAAATCTTTGCCAGATCCACTACCCCCTCTTGCTCATTGAATAGCCGGGAAGCATACATTTCAGCAATGCACTGGCCCAAACCGCTGCCAATGTTTTCATTCTTCGCTTCAACAATAGCGACAACCGGCGCATTCAGATAATACTGCTCCGGCGATTTACTGATAACAAAATCGCAGAATCCGTTCAAATCTCGCTGCTTATCAATATCCAGACGCACTCCAGAAAAAAAGCTGACCTGATCATGCAGAATACGTCGTATTTCCAGTAACATATTGGCAATAATCAACTCGGAACGAACCTTTTCCGTTCCAACGGCCAAGGCCAAGGGCACGTTATATCTCAGCGTCTCTGCCAGATACTCGCTTATGCCGACAGCATCGACAGAGGAATACAGCTCCTGATCCTCTACCACACTGATACCAAGATTCTCTTTGACCTTTTTCAGGGTAAAATCACTATACGGCATTCTTGCTACCTCCCGGTAATCACCTCTGCCAACTCCGATGCCCCTTGCTCAAGGGAAAATTCGTTCTGCTCCTGGGTGTTCATGTTCCGCAAAACCCCCTTACCCTGTTCCAACTCCTGCTCACCAACGATCAGGGTAAAGCCCGCTTTAACTCGTCCTGCCTGCTTCATCTGGGCCTTGAGGCTGCGGTTACTGTAATCCATAGCCGCTTGGAGGCCAAGCTTGCGCAGCTGATGAACAAGAGGCGCGGCGAACTCTATAGCCTGCTCACCAAGTGCTGCAATAAAGACATCTGCCCCGCCCTGCCCCTGATTCTCCTGCTGTCCTTCCTGCTGCTGCATCAGGAGACAGAGTCGCTCCATCCCCATCGCAAAACCGATGCCAGGGGTCTTTTTCGGGCCGCCGAGCTGTTCAACCAGACCATCATAGCGCCCGCCTGCCGCCACTGCGGCCTGAGCACCAAGATCTGTTGTCAGAAACTCAAAGGTGGTGCGGTTATAATAATCCAAGCCACGCACCATGAAACGATTCAGGGTATATGAGACCTCAAGTCGGTCCAGCTGCTGCCGCACTGCGGAAAAATGCTCTTCACAGGCAGAACAGAGATTGTCGACAATAGACGGGGCTTCCTGCACCATTGCCCGACATCCCTGCTGCTTACAATCCAGCACCCGGAGAGGATTTTTCTCGATCCGCCGTTTGCAATCATCACACAAGCTGTCGTGACGCTCGTGGAGATAGGCAATCAGCTTTTCTCGGAAATCAGGCCGGCATTCCGGGCAGCCCAGAGAGTTGATTTCAAGGCTGACATCCAGGTTCAGCTCCTTCAGCAGCATCTGCCCCATAGCCATCAACTCGGCATCAACCTGCGGCTCCTGCGCTCCTATAACCTCCACGTCAACCTGATGAAACTGGCGCTGCCGACCCTTTTGCGGACGTTCGTGACGAAACACCGGCCCGATACTGAACAAGCGCTGTATCGGCTGCTGCACATGGAGACCGTGCTCAACATAGGCACGCAACAGCGAAGCTGTAATCTCTGGTCGCATGGTAATCCCTTTGTCAACAAAGGTATACATCTCCTTTTCGACAATATCCGTGGCCTCACCTATGGTGCGGGCAAAAAGCTCGGTCTTTTCCAGAATAGGCAAACGAATTTCACAAATACCGAAACGGCGAAAAATATCGCGAGCTGTTTCTTCGATTTTCTGCCAAAAAACGATTTCATCCGACAGGATATCTTTTACTCCGTTAATCGCCTTAATTTTCAACGTGTACTCCTCAATTTGTCCATCTTGGGGTGATCATTAGAATGCACTAGAATGCAATTTTCCCTTTCAGCTGAAGAAGGAAAGAAAAATTTCAAACTTAATTCATTTAGCCTGAAAAAGTCAAGCCGATCTCGTAGGAATATGGTACCCTGAACAAATATTTTAATTACGGCTTGACGGGGGATACTTGACAAAGCGATGATGGCGTAGCATTATGGATGGAATGCGAACTCTTCCGGCGTCCCTGTCATTTGTATACGGAGAGAATATAATGAATAAAAGAGAATATAATGAAATTACCTGAACTTAAAATCGGTTCTTTCACCGCACGGATCCCTCTTATCCAGGGGGGAATGTCCGTACGGGTATCAACCTCGGCACTGGCAATTCCTGTAGCGGCCTGTGGAGGAATCGGTACCATAGGTGGTTCTGGAATTCCAGTCCCCGAACTGAAAGAGGATATCCGTAAGGCCAAATCTGCCACTGACGGCATTATTGCGGTAAATATCATGTATGCTATGAAAAATTTTCATGATTTAGTCACAGCATCCATTGAAGCCGGAGTCGATATGATTATAACCGGGGCTGGATTTTCCCGAGATATTTTCAAAATCGGCAAACAATATAATACCCCGATCGTCTCCATTGTTTCTTCACCCTCATTTGCCCGGCTTGCTGAAAAACTCGGTGCCGCCGCCATTATTGTCGAAGCAGCAGAAGCTGGCGGACATCTGGGCACGGACAAGCCTTTGCGGGAAATCTTCCCGGTGATCCGCAAAGTGGTGTCCAAGGTCCCCTTGATTGCGGCAGGCGGTGTCACTGACGGCTTTGAAATGGCCGAAATGATGGACAAGTACGGTGCTGATGGCGTTCAGATCGCCTCCCGCTTTGTCCTGAGTGAAGAATGCTCTGTTTCTCAAGAATTTAAAGAAACCTATCTGAAGGCCCAAAAAGAAGACATAGTCAATGTGCAGTCACCGGTGGGCATGACAGGGCGAGCCATCAAAACTGATTTTATCAGACGCATGGAAAAAGGAGAAGATGTCTCTCCAGAGAAATGCAAATTTAAATGCCTGAAAAAATGCAGCTACAAGTACTGCATTAATGATCGTCTTGTTGCGTCCTGTCAGGGTGATGTTGATAACGGACTGGTTTTCTGCGGCGCAAACGCCTATAAGATGAAAAAAATCCTGCCGGTCAAGGAAATATTCAGGAAATTTATCCGCGATGCGGAATCCGTGTATAAGGAGAACAGAACGCAGAAAGAAGGAAGCACAGAGACTGCCTGATCGCATAACCGCAATGAACTCCCATCAAGCCTTCAACCTCCTCGAACTGTCACATTGCCCCATCTTCAACCAAGACGGGGCTGTTTAGAGGAAAATCATCAGGAAGGCTTCTCATATCAGAGCGTAAACTCTGTGATAAAGTTATTTGAGACCAGTATGCAACCATGAACGGCACCACAGAAAATGATTCGCAGCTGACTGAAGAAAAAAAAGAAAACGGGCGCATTATTCTCTCACCGGAAGAACATCCCATCCTTGAGAAAAATATTGAATCCGAGGCCCTCAAGGTCCTCTATCGTTTACGAGATGCCGGATATTCTGGCTATCTGGTCGGCGGCGGAGTACGCGATCTCTACCTCGGTAACAAGCCGAAAGATTTTGATATCTCCACCAATGCCCGACCTGGCCAACTGCGAAAACTTTTTCGTAACTCCAGGACTATAGGGAGGCGCTTCCGTCTTGTGCAGGTTTTTTTTAAGGGTAATAAAATTATTGAAGTCTCCACACTTCGTTCCAGAAGCGAATATGACAGCGATGAACCGGACAAGGTGCTGCCCGCAAATAACACCTTCGGCACACTGGAAGAGGACGCCTATCGCCGCGACCTGACGATAAATTCTCTTTTTTACGAGATTGAAAACAAAAATATTATCGACTATGTCGGCGGCGTTCAGGATCTGACGGACGGTATTATCCGCATTGTTGGCGAGCCGGAACAACGTATTATTCGGGATCCGGTCCGCATGCTCCGGGCAATTCGGCACGCTGCCCGTAATGGCTTCAATATTGAAAAAAAGACCCTAGAGGCCATCAAAAACCATACGGACAAGCTTGATCTCTGCCCCACCTCTCGGATCAGAGATGAACTACTCAAGGATCTGCGCGGCGGTCACAGTCAGGCTTGGGCTGCCCTCGCTCTTCAGACCGGTGTCTTTGCAACCCTGTTCCCCTTTTACAACGAGCTGCTCAATGACGAAACCGAGGGACAGATTGTTAAAGGTGAATTACTGGCCTTGCAGGGCGCTTTGGACAAGATCTATTGCGAAGGCAAAGAAAAAGGACGGGTGCTTCTTGAAGATGCCATGCTCTTTGCTCTCCTGCTCTTTCCTTGGGCCTTGCGCCATTTCGACCTGTTTAATCATGAACTCAAGGGACCCGGGTATCACCGTCTGTCAAAATCGATCAGAGGTGAACTCGACCAGGTTTTTGCCCGCCGTCTCAATCTTAAACGCGCCATCAAGGACAAAATCACCACCCTGTTTGTGAATATGTCCTCCTTACAAAAAAATCGTAAGGGTGACTCTTGGCCTGCCTGGCTGCGGAGAAAGAGTTACTTCCCTGATTGTTCGCGTTTTTATGCCTTACATCAGGAGGCAATTGCCGGGGAAGCATTGACAGATCTCACACAATTTATTGAAGAAGCTCCAAAAAACGTTGTCGAGATTCAGGAAGCGCCTGCAACACTCGCTGCGGCGAGTGCAGCAGACAAACCGCGACGTGGAGGGAGGAGAGGCAATAACCCGGCCTTCAGCAGTGAAAAATACGGAGTATTCGGGCTACGCAAAGGGTAAGGTTGCATTCTTTCCTCTATAATATCCACTATGAAACCGGCATCGGAACCCGATTTCACTTTCCGGTTCCCTATGCCGGATATTTAAAACGATAAAAAGAGAATTATCGATAGATTACCAAGTTTATCAATAAACTCGCCTCGGATTCTGTGGTGATCAGGAACTTACTCTCCTCCTTGCCGCAAGCCACCTACACAATACCAACGACCAAGGCCGTCCCCTCCCACCTGATCCGCTCACCAAAACCTCAACTGGATTTTTTCCTTTACAGCCCGAAACTGACGGTTGAAAGGTCATTAGGGGATCCATAGGGGACTCCAAACCCGGCAAATGTCCGACTGTAAACAGTCTGCACAATTGCTTTATTTTATAGGCTGTCCCAGCCTAAGTTGGTAGCCATTTTTTCCGACAACAAATTATCAGATAATTTTGTCTGATAAAAAGCAGTATGATGAAAGGAGCACGCAATGGGTGATAAAGGCGGTAGAAAAGATAAAAATAAAAGCAAGAAGCAGGCGACGAATAAATATGACCAAAAGGTTAAAGATATGAAGGCTAAGCAACCGAAGAAAGTAGAAAAAAAGTAAAAAAATGTGCAGCTGGGCGCCATTCTTTCTGATGAATAACAACAATAAGTTGCGTTATTTTGTACCGGAAAAATAAATGAGTGCCGTAAGAGCGCGAATCCGGTACCGCCCTGTGACCAAGTAAAGAGGCCGCTTTCATTATCCATGAAGGCGGCTTTTTTTATTGGTCTGCGTAGCTCTTCCTCATGTGCTTGAAACAGTACTGAGCTCCTGCCATTGAAGGTTACACCAGGAATTCAACCTGGAATACCTCCATATAATAATGAATTAATCAATTTATCGTTATATCGACATCAATGGACAGAACCGTCATTTATAGCCCCCCTGAAATTATTGTAATTGAGCATAATGTAATCAATAATAAATACGGTTAAAATAGCTATATATCTTCGTGAATTCGAGCTTATAAATCAAGTCAAAAATTTGCTTAATAAGCACATGCCGCTCCATTGCAGTACATGCGGTTGAGAAGCCCTCTTATGAATAACTCTTCGTTCATACTTATTTTTTTCTACCTTTCGGTTGAGTTAATAAGAAATGCTTTCACTAATTTTTTATCTTGGTTGGCGCACAAGAGTGTAAACATGAGGACCCGTACGCACAATTCTCTGGGCAGGCAGGAGTTTCTGGCCCTCCCTCCGATGCCTATGATACAATTTAACGTCCTAGCTTGATGTATCATGCCGAGTTTACGTATGTAAAAAAATAAACACTATCACTGAGCATTGATTATAATATACCCTATTATATTTATTTCTCAATAAAAAATGTAATATTTTCAAAAGGTCATTTTTCTTCCAAAACTAACAAGCGAATATTTCCATACGAAAACAGCTCTTTAGTAAAAAGAAGTAACAATAATTGAAAAAAATATTTACAGGGAACCTTCAAGCCGGTATTTTATTTCGCTATAAAAACTGCCCGTCAAAAGGAGGGACGCTCGTACGGTTCCAATATAGCTAATATTGTTCAAGTTATCACTCAAATAACACTGCCGGTCATGTTGTTTGAACATCTTGTGACGGTAAAGCCTCTGCGCTCCATCAGACGAATTGTTTTTAATTATCCCTCATAGCTGAGGATAAAAAAATAAGTACTCAACCATGAATAATCGACATTTTTAACGCTAAAAATTGTTGGAAAAGTAGTGCTAAAAGCATTAGATAAAGTGTCGATTATATCCGGCAAGACACTTACCTAGTTATTTCGCAAGAACTATGTCATTTAAATGTCAGCTGGCACTTGAAGCATGTCATGCGAAGGAGGAATTAAAATGATTTTTTTTAGGACAAAGGTAGTAAGAAACAGGAAGTGGATTCTTTCATCACTTCTTTTGAGCATTATATTATGTTCCATGTCACTGAAGTGTTATGCTTCTTCGGGAGATGTGACAGTTTATAATGAATCAAAAGCATATAATGGTTACACCATATACTATGCAACTGAAGATGAAGCAATAAAAATTATAGATATGTGGGGGAATGAAGTTCGCACAATAAAAATTCCAGACGGCGGGAACCCTAAACCTATTCTATCAAATGGTAATATATTAATGCTTCTTGGATCACGCATGGGAGGACTCTCTCTCGTGGAACTTGATAAAGATAGAAATTTCGTCTATCAATACTACGATAAAGAATATTCTTCGCTGCATCATGATCAGGAAAAGACAGCGGATGGAAATTACTTCGTTTTAGGCAGCATCTTTCATGAGGTTTTTTCAGTAAAACAAGGTACGCTACGGGATGATTTTATTTTAGAAATTGATCCTTCGGGAAATGTTGTCTGGGAATGGCTCACCTCTGATCATTTTGCATCATTTGACTTCTCAGATGAAGCGCTTGAAATAATTTTGGATGGAGGGCTCTATGATGACGCAGGCGAAGATATTTTTCATAGTAACTCTATTCAGGTTCTGCCGGAAAATAAAAATTATGATCAGGGGGATGACCGTTTCAAACCGGGAAATATTCTGGTCAGCCAGAGAAATACTAATATTGTTTTTATCATCGACAAAAATTCTGGAAAAATAGTATGGAAAATAGGTCCAGATGACAACATGACCATTGGTCAACATAATGCGAACATGATCCCAAAAGGGTATTCCGGGGCGGGGAATATTCTAATTTTTGATAATGGAGGGGCGGCAGGCTACCCCCTTCAATCAAGAAACTGGTCCAGAATCATTGAGGTTAATAGTGCCAAAGAGGTTGTATGGCAATATACAGCTACAGATTTTTTTAGCGATTTTATGGGCGGTACTCAAAGACTTCCGAATGGCAACACGTTGATTTGCGAAGCTGGCACCGGAAGAATTTTCGAAGTAACAGGAGCCGGGGAGAAAGTTTGGGAATATCACCGATACAACACGACCTATAGAGCCTACAGGGTAGGCCCTGAATTCATGATACAATAATAAAGCACTCCTTCCCTTTTCTAAAGGGAAGGAGTTTTTTCTTTTTCAGTCTTGATGGCTTCGTCAAAAAAATCAAATTCCAGTGAATCGCCTCGTAACTCTTTGAGTTGACGTTAGCGTTTTTCGATTTTTCACGAAATTGTCAAATCCTGAATTCGTATAATAAATTCATCAGCAATCCACCTGATGAACTCTACAGCAGAGGAGAGCCGCATGAAGTCCAGGCTGATTGTGCAAGCTCTGGTTTGATTGAGTTCATCCAATTCGACGATTAAACTCACCAGTTTATTAATATTTGATAGCACTACAATGAAGTGACGGTAACAACCTTGAAATAATTCGTTTTCCAGGGGCTTAAGGCGAAAAATCTGTCATAGTTCAGCTTTTTTAACTTCAAAAGTATCGATTACTTGAGATCGGGTACCTCTAAGTACCGCTCGTGATTTTTCAAAACCGTGACGTAAAAAATTACAGTAAATTACTACCGCATGATCTCATCGATTGGTCAATAAAAAGTGTATATAATTAATTGACTAAACATAAACAAATCATAACGTTATAAGAGATGCCGGTATTTTGACCGTATTTGCAGAGATGTCCTTTAAGCGCTATATTGGGCCAGATAATAAGTATTCCTAAACAGGAAACTTCTCAACAGCCTATTTTCACAAGCAATCATCCAATATGTTGATTTCACTTACTAAGATTTCAAAGTGTTGTTTTTTCATGTAAAACAATTAATTCAATTACTAGATTATTAACCAATCGGTGAGCATGATGGTTAGGGGAGAAATTAAAATGAAATTTTCAAACGTATTATACTCAGCACCGGCAGAATTTGAGCTTTTCGATTCAGCATTGAGGGACGTAAAGTCAGGGAAATACCTATTGCAGAAAGCGCCGTTTATACAGTTGGACAGTGTAACTTGGAAAAAAATTTCCCCGACACTTTTCTTATTGATTATATTTTTCTTTATGCCATGGAGGAGCTACGCTTCCCCAGATAAATTGACAATTTATAATGAATCCAAGGCATATCAAGGTTACACTATTTTTTATTCAATGGATGAGGAAGCGATAAAAATTTTAGATATGCTAGGGGCTGAGGTTCGTACATTAAAGGCCCCCGGTGCAATGAATCCTAAGCCATTGTCAAATGGAAATATATTAACTACTGTTGAATCACGTATACAGGGTCATACTCTTGTGGAAATTGATAAATCCATGAACTTTTTTTATCAATTCTATGATCAAGACTATTATTTTCTGCATCATGATCAAGAAAAGACACCGGAAGGAAATTACTTAGTTTTAGGTGGCATATTTGATGATAATTATCCGTTAATCAAACCAGGAACGCTACGAGATGACTTTATTTTAGAGCTTGATCCTTCAGGAAATATTGTCTGGCAATGGTTCAGCTCTGATCATTTTGCATCATTTGACTTCTCAGATGAAGCGCTGAAAATAATCTGGGAAGGAGGGCTATATGATTCCAAGGGTGAAGATGTTTTCCATACTAACTCTATTCATATTCTGCCGGAAAATAAATTTTATGATCAGGGGGATGACCGCTTCAAACCGGGAAATATTGTGGTCAGTCAGAGAGATACTAATATTGTTTTCATCATCGACAAAAATTCAGGAGAAATAGTATGGAAACTAGGTCCAAATGACAGTATAACCATTGGCCAGCATAATGCAAATATGATCCCAAAAGGGTATGTAGGGGCAGGAAATATTCTCATTTTTGATAATGGAGGAATTGCAGGATTTCCTCCCCAAACGAGAAGCTCGTCCAGGGTAATTGAGGTTAATAGTGATAAAGAGGTTGTATGGCAATATACAGCTCATAACAGCGGACAAGCTGCTGAAGAATTTTCTAGCGACTTTATGGGCGGTGCTCAAAGACTTCTTAATGGGAATACGTTAATTTGTGAAGCCGACAGCGGAAGAATATTCGAAGTAACAAGAGATGGAGAAATAGTTTGGGAATATCAGCATACGAATAAAGTTTATAGAGCCTACAGGGTTAGTCCTGAATTTATGGTGCAATAAGGTCACATCTTCCCTTTCGGGAAGGGAGCATTTTTTTCTGGGCAGACTATAAGCACCGAGTCGCACTGAGACCAGATCATAAAACTCATCTGCATTGAACTGAGGAACTGCTTGAAAAATATCAACGTATTTCTTTATTTATTATAAGTTGGAGTCAATATGTGTGGGATAGTCGGTTATACCGGAAATCGAAAAATCATTCCGGTATTGCTGGAAGGATTGCGTCGCCTGGAGTATCGGGGATACGACTCAGCCGGTCTTGTGTATCAGTATCAGGATGCATTGGTAAAATTTCGAGCTGCCGGAAAACTGATCAATCTGGAAAAAACGGTTGATGAACATATCGGGGCGAACGCTCATACTGGTCTGGGGCACACCCGCTGGGCCACTCATGGTGCGCCGACTAAAGATAATGCCCATCCTCATTCTGATTGTACCGGTGAGTTAGTGGTGGTCCATAACGGGATTATTGAAAATTATGGCCAACTCAAACAGGAGCTTGTCGCGGACGGGCATCGTTTTTCCTCAGAGACGGACACCGAGGTTCTAGCTCATCTCATTGAAAAATATCTTGAAGGTGATCTAGTGGCTGCCGTGCGCACAGCTCTGGCGCGCGTTGAGGGTTCCTATGCTCTGGGTGTGATGTGGCTGAAGGATCCGGGCCGATTGGTTGCAGCTCGTAATCAGAGCCCCTTGGTCATGGGCGTTGATGCCGATGCCTGCTATCTTGCCTCGGATGTTCCAGCCCTATTGCCCTATACTAAGGAGGTTATTTTTCTTGATGACCATGAATTGGCTGTGCTTGAAAAAGGTTCGTATACAATCATAGGAGTTGAAAGTGGGCAAGAGATAACCAAGGAAGTTAAAACGATTAATTGGAATGCTGCTATGGCCGAGAAAGCTGGTTATAAGCATTTCATGCTCAAAGAAATCTATGAGCAGCCCCAGGCAATTCTCAATACGGTGAGCGGCAGGATTATACTGGATACAGGAAAAATAGATCTTCCCGAAATCGGCCTTTCCGATGATGAATTGCGAAAAATTCAACGAATTGCGCTGGTGGCCTGTGGAACTTCCTGGCACGCAGCCTTGGTGGCCAAGTATTGGATTGAAAAATGGGCAGGTATCCCGGTGGATGTGGATATTGCCTCGGAATTTCGCTATCGTCGGCTTTTGCTTGATGAACGAGTCTTAACTATTTCCATCTCCCAGTCTGGAGAAACAGCTGATACCTTAGCTGGTATCCGTTTGGCTGCTTCACTGGGTTCCAGGGTCGTGACCATTTGTAATGTGGTCGGTTCCACCATGACCAGGGAAGCAGACGGTGTCATCTACACCCATGCCGGTCCTGAGATCGGGGTGGCTTCAACCAAGGCATTTACCAGCCAGCTTTCAGCCCTTTTTCTGTTCACTTTGTATCTCGGCCAGGTTCGCCAGACCATTGACCAGGAGACGCTCAAAGAATTGGGCGCAGCACTCATTGATGTTGCCGCAGTTATTGACTCAACTTTGCCGGGCATGCAGGAGCAGATTCGGGAGATGATTGAGGGATATTATGATGCAAAGGATTTTCTTTTTGTCGGGCGGGGACTGAATTTTCCTATTGCCTTGGAAGGTGCCCTGAAATTAAAGGAGATTTCCTATATTCATGCAGAAGGCTATGCTGCCGGTGAGCTCAAGCACGGTCCCATTGCCCTGATTGACAAGGATATGCCGGTCATGGGCTTGGTTCCGCAGGATGCAGTGTATCAGAAAACCATCTCCAATGTGGAAGAAATTCGGGCCCGTCAGGGTCGGCTGCTGTTGATCGGCACCGAGGGAGACAAACAGCTTGCTGCATTGACCGATGATGTTCTTTATTTACCCAAGGTTCATGAGGAACTCAATCCTCTGCTGTATACCATCCCGGCTCAGTTGCTTTCCTATGAGATCGCTAATCGGCGGGGCTGCGATGTTGATCAGCCGAGGAATTTGGCGAAGAGTGTGACTGTGGAGTAAACGTTACCATCTTTAGTAACATGACGTGTACGTCACTGTTACTTCGAGGTTTGGTCTCGGCCGCGCCGGGGGGAACGCTTTAGAAACACAAGCTGTGAATGATGATCCCGATGCCATCAAATCGAAAAATAGAAGGGAATGTATGAGTGACTTAGAGCAGGAATTGATCAAGGCGAGAAATACACTCTCGGCAGATCGGCTAGATATGAGTTTCGGCGAGCTTATAAATATGTACGATGCTGGCGAGCTGATTATTGACCCGGAATTCCAGCGATATTTCAGATGGGGCATTTATCAAAGAACGCGTTTTTTAGAATCCATCTTATGCGGAATTCCGATCCCCTCAATTTTTATGGCTGAGGACGATAATGGTCGCTGGGAGGTCGTGGACGGTTTGCAACGGATCAGTACAGTACTGTCGTTTTTTGGCAAGTTGATGGGGGACGAGTCTATCAAGGAAAACGGCTGGGCAATGTCTGAAGGCGATATTGTGAAAAATTTGGCTGAAAGGACAGTTGACGACCTTCCTTTGAAATTTCAGCTCAATATTAAACGAAGTTCTATACGTGTTGAGGTTGTAAAATGGGACTCCCGATACGATATGCGCTACGAACTCTTCAATCGGCTCAATACAGGAGGGTCACCGCTGACAGAACAAGAGGTTCGAAATTGTATCTTCCGGGGAAAAGGAAATGAGCTGGCAAATGAAATTCGTGAACTGGCGAAAAATGGAGACTTGATTTCCTTAGTCAGGCCGACTAAACGACAGAAATCTCAACTCTACCTAGATGAGCTTGTCGTAAGATTTTATGCACTACAGTGGACAGAAGAACCTAAAAGGACTCTTGGCGGCCACCTCACGGAATACATGAGAAAAGCATCTTTAGACCACAGTCTCTTTCAGGGAAATAAAGAGCTTTTTTTCCGAACCTTAAAGGTTATCAAAGAGACGAATATTGAAAATGTTTTTCAAGCTGGAAACTATTCCTTCTCCCCGTCCCGATATGATGGAATTATGATGGGTATTGCGTACTGTATAGATGCCTGTGAAAGAAATCCTCAACAAGCCGCCAAAAAAATTCAGCAGCTGGTTCAAGATAAAGAGTTTCTTTCAGCAACAGGTGTAGGATCAAACTATCAAACACGGGTCAAAAAAAGAATAAAAAGAGCTAAAGAAATATTTAAAAATGCCTGAGTTTGCCGAGGCCATTGCCGGGATTATAGACCGAAGGCAGGCTGATATTGGACTGGCGAAAAGAGTCGTGCAGCTCGCTAAAACAGAAGAGCAGAAAAAATTGTTGCGTGGAGCGTGCGTTCTGTTGATTTATGCGGCCTTGGAGGGAGGTGTCAAGGAGTTAACTGGTCAACTTTTCGATTATATTAATCGACGATCAGAAAATGTCTCAAGCCTGACAGAACCTTTTCTCTGTCTAGCTATCGGTGCAAAGTGCTCGCTGGCAAATCCAGTGACGAATTTTTCAAAACAGCAGAAACTTGTTCGTGAAATTCGCGATGCAGTGAACGGCATTGCCCACCTGCCGGGCAGCATAAACACTGAGTCTAATATAACTCCAAGAGTTTTTAAAAAAATATGCTCGTCTATCGACATTGAAAATTTTCTGACCAATGAGGACGAGAAAGACCTCAATCAGCTCTTGCGCTTTAGAAATAATATCGCACATGGGGATCAGGAAATGTCTATAGATTCCAAAAGAATTGATCAGTTCAGCAGGATCAGTCAGTTGATCTTGACGAAGTTTGCAGAAGAAATCTATGAATGCTGTTTAAGCAAGAACTGGCTGGCAACTGGACGGTAAAAAAATCGTCGAACGGCGCGGCTACGATGTTGAAAAAAGGCGGGGCGAATTGAAGTCGACATCCTCTGCACCGGGCATGGCGACCAGGTCAAGTATGTTTTTTGCGTTTCCAATAATCTGTTGGTATTGATCTATATTCATAAGAACATAGGCTGGTTTGCCACAATCCGTGATGATGACCGGCCCTGTTTGGGCGGCTTTTTTAGCTTTGCCGACATTTCTGTTCAATGCTGTGCCGGATATTGTTGTAACAGACATAGTGCATCTCCTGTTGAATTTTATGTAGTAACGTTACTATCGCTGTAGTGTTTTGTCAATTATGCCCAACGGGGCTGTATCTATCAGCTCAGGGTAACACCCTGAGGTATCTGAGTACGTAATACATCCAGGACAATTCCTCGGGGTGTCACCCCGAGTTTGATAAATGTAACCCCCTTTTTTTGGGGGCGGTATCGGCACCCTGCGATAAGTGCAACAAATTCATCATCCTCAACCAAAACAACTCAACACCTTGACCACCATACAAGAACAGCCCCCCTACATCCTGCCCCCACCCATGACCGCCGCCGAGGCCGCATGCAGCCAGAAACTGGCCAAAGATCTCCGCCTGCCTGAGGTCGTTGCGGAGCTCCTCTGCCGACGCGGGCTGACAAGCCCGGAAGCAGCGACCCCCTTTCTTGCGCCGCAGTTGGCTGAGCTGCCCTCTCCCGCCGCCCTGAAAGGACTGGACGCAGCTGTTGATCTTCTGGCCGAGACCATTCAAGCCGGGCAGCCGGTAGTTATCCACGGGGATTACGATGTGGACGGCATCACCGCCACCGTATTGCTGGTCGATTTTCTGGCTAAGCTTGATGTCAAGGCGATCTGGCATCTGCCCAACCGACTAACCGATGATTACGGCCTGACCATGAAATCTGTGGCGGCCTTGGCGGAAAAGGTGCGCATGCCCGCCCTCCTGATTACGGTGGACTGCGGTATCACCAGCGCAGAAGAGGTAGCTTATACTCAAGAGCTGGGCTTCCGGGTGATCATCACGGATCACCATCAGCCCCCCAGTGATCCGGCTAGAATGCCCCAGGCCGACGCTATTATTAATCCACGTCAGCAGGGTTGCGAGTTCACCTATAAGGGTTTATCCGGGGTAGGAGTGGCCTTTTTCCTGATTGTGGCCCTGCGCCGCAAGCTCGTAGAGCTAGGTATTTGGACCCAGGACACCATGCCCAATCTGCGAGATTTCCTCGACTTGGTAGCCCTGGGTACGGTTGCCGACGTGATGCAATTGACCGGGGTTAATCGTATTCTAGTCAGGGCCGGGCTGGAGGTTATCGGCGAACACGGCAGGCCCGGTATCCAGGCTCTGTGTAAGGTCTCTAAAACAGGGCAAGGTATTATCACAGCGGAAAATATTGCTTTTCAGTTGGCTCCGAGGATCAATGCGGCGGGCCGACTGGGTAAGCCTCAGCTGGCAGCAAATCTTCTTTTGAGTAAGGGCGATAGCGCGGCTGGCTTGGCTCAGGAACTGGAGCAGGCCAATCTTCTCCGGCGGGAGCTTGAAGCGGCAGTGCTTGATGAGGCGGTACGCCAGGCCGAAGAACAGGTCAAGGAGGGCATGGAAAGCCTGGTGCTGTACGGCAGGAACTGGCATTTGGGGGTTATCGGCATTATTGCCTCCCGGATGGTGGATCGTTTTCAGTTGCCGTCCCTGGTCTTTACCGGCGAGACGCAGCCGTATTCCTCAGAGGAGGGTGAAGTGGCGGTGGTCAAAGGATCAGGTCGTTCCGTGCCCGGACTGAATCTCCACCAGGCTCTTGAGCTTTGTCAGGAGCATATTCTTCGCTTCGGCGGCCATGCTATGGCAGCGGGCCTCACTGTACGACAAGATGCCTTTGCTGTCTTCCGAACCCTCTTTGACAATCAGATTCAGGAAATGGAGCGTGATGAGCAACAACAAGGCGTTATGGTTGATGCCTTGTTGGATAACAACCAGGATTATCAAGAACTTCTGCGAGGCTTACAGCTTATGGAGCCCTTTGGCCAAGGGAATCCAGAGCCGGTTTTTCTTGCGCAAAATGTTCAGCTAGAGGACGTTCATTGCCTACGCGAACACCTCAAATTTTCGCTCCGCCTCAACGGTACTCAGCTCAGCGGGATCGGTTTTTTTATGGCTGAGCAGCATGCTCCGGCTGTTGCAGGTAAGGTGGATTTGGGCTTTCGCCTGAAGGAATCCTGCTTTCGGGGAAAAAAACGGCTTGATGTACATGCGGTTGCTGTGAGGCCATCGAGTGAAAGCAAATCATCGCTGATGAGATAATAATCAGATAACTTTGTAAAAAAGAGGCTAACTATGAAAAAGCAAGGCAAGGTAGTTAGGCCTGGCTGTCACAGGGAAATCTTACCGACTGGACAGCAAAAAACTTCTCTGGTTGAAAATCCGACACGATGTCTTGTCGAACTGAACAGGGATATCGGCAAGCTCCATCACTCGTTTTGCGGCGAACAATATGACTATATGATTCCCTATTATAAAACCGCCTCCACAGGGACTCTAAAAGCAAAATACACAGCAAAGATTGTCGGAAAGATCTTCCTCACCTCTCTCCTTGCAGCCGGGGTACTCATCCTGCCCTATATTCTCCGTACCTACTTGGAACTGGACTTGATCGTCCCCTGTACTGCTGTTCTTATCCTGCTCCTGTATCTCAACCTGCCGAGAATCTTGAAATTATTTTCTAAGACGAGAGGAAAGGGCGAAAAAAGTCCGCAGCAGAGCACGATGCATTGGCGAATTCTTGCACAAAATGAGGTTGAGCAACTCAAGGAGCAGATCCAAGAGGGACTTCAGGCTTTGTTCACCTCTTGTGCTGGAAATAAAGAAAATTGGCTCCGCTTTAAAGCAAAGATTTGTGAGGTACAGAGAAAACAGATGCTGTATTCTGCGCAACCCATGCATAATATCCGCAGTACTGATCTCTTATACTACCGTCTCCTCTCGCTCTTCCTGCCCTTGTATAAAACCAGCCTTATTGGAGTCGTGTTTTTCCTTTATGCATATATTTTGCTCTATCTTCTCATAACCGGCACCCATGTTTTACCCGTGTATCGTTTGAAAAATATCGTAGATTGTCTTCTGTTCGCTGCATTTGTTGCATCACTGGTTTGTGGCCTGAAATTGCTTCTTACCTGCCAGGCTGCGCACAATTTCAAGCAGCAACTCACGTTTTTTAGCGACTCCTTCCGAAAAACAGAGGAGCGGATCAATACTCTGAACAAACGGTATCAGGCCCAATGAAGGTTCGCCCCCTGCTCAGCCTTGTCTTTTTTATTCTCGGAGCCCATCCTGTCTTTGGGAAAACAGAAATTACGCGACCACAACAGTTCACCTATACTCTGACCAGACAGTATCCCCATGATCCCAAGGCGTTTACCCAGGGGCTGGCCTGGGATGAAGGAGAAATGTTCGAGGGAACCGGGCTCTATGGTCGTTCCTCCTTGCGCTCGGTGGATCTGAAAACAGGACTGGTGAACCGGCAGCAGAACTATACGCGACAATATTTTGCCGAGGGAATCACAGTCTTCCAGGGGCTAATTTATCAGCTGACGTGGAAAAGCAGGCGGATCTTTCTGCTTGATAAGGAAAAATTTTCTGTGATCAAGTCCTGGCCGTACCCGCGTGAGGGCTGGGGAATCACCCATAACGGCAAAGAGCTGATTGTCAGCGACGGCACAGCCACGCTGTATTTTCTTGACCCTAAAACCTTGAAGGAAAAACGACACATCCTGGTCCGGGATGATCAGGGTGAGGTTGTCAGACTGAATGAGCTGGAATATATCCGAGGAGCCATCTATGCCAATGTTTGGCAGACAGATCAGATTGCGATCATTCGCCCGCAGGATGGTGTGGTCTCTGGCTGGCTTGATTTAAGCGAGCTTTCAGCACAGGTGCAGAGCATATGGAAAGGAAAAACCGATGTGCTTAACGGGATTATGTATGATCCAGCGGATGATCGCCTTTTTGTAACCGGCAAGTTATGGCCTTCGCTGTTTGAGATAAGGGTGGTGCCAAAGGAAGGTCTCTAAAAATAGCCTTTTTTAACGCCTTGAAAAAGCTCGTTTTATCCCGGAGGATGGCAGCTAGCAGGTTATCTCACCTGCAAATACTTCTCCACCTGCACAGCTCGCTTAATCTGGCCTGTCTGTACCATGATTGCTTCAGTCTGTTGCCAAGCTGCCACGTCAATGGCCCCGATTTTTTTTGCTTCAGCCTCGGCCAGCACCAGTTCTCGGGTAGAGACAAGTTGCTTTTTCATGATCAGATCATCGGTGTTTTTATCCAGCTCTTTCACAGCAGCCAGTACTTTGGTTTCGTTGTCCTGGTTCATGGCCGCTTCCCAACCCTGCAATAAGGCGGTCAGGAATTTCTCCACAACCTGGGGTTGTTCTTTGAGCATCTTTTTCGTGGTGATTATCGAGTTGGCGACAAAATTTACGCCAAAGGCTGCCGGATTAAAGAAGTACACAGCCTCCCCCTCCTTGGCCAGTTTATCTTGTAAAATAACACCTTGGCTGTTTCGATACACGGGCCAAATATCGACCTTACGGCGAAAAAAGGGAGTGAAGTCAAAACGAACCCCACTCAGCGTCACTTCTTTTTCTTTGATCCCGGCCTTTGACAGCAAGGTACGCATAATCGTTTCATCATTACCGCCAAAGGTAATGCCTATCGTTCTCCCCCGAAGGTCGTTCAGGGTCTTGATTTCCTGCTGATCATCTCGGTATATCCATTGCATGGGGTTGGCCTGAAAGATCTGCGCCAGCACAACAAGGTGCGCTCCTTTATCCAGGGCGCGAATGACCTGATCTGCCGAAGCAACCCCGAATTCAGCCCGTCCAAGTTCTAGCTCATTGATGGCATTTTTTTCTGGACTGCCTTCCCGAATCTTGACCCGTAACCCCTGGGCTGTGAAATATCCTGCCTTATCTGCGTAGATATCTCCGGCAACACTGGTATTAAAAAGCCATTTCAGCCGGTAGCGGATCTCATGCTCTTTTGCTTGGGCTGAGAGGACAGAGATGACAACCATAAGAGCCCAGAGAAAAAAACAAAAGAAGCAAAGAGAAGTGGTTGAAACGACAGTGCGCTTATTGTGCATGGGAAGGTAATTCGGTTGAAGTTTTTTGGATAATCCAAGTGCCGATGCTTTCAAGCAGTCCTTGGTAAAGAGAAATAATTATACCTATCAAAAACAAGGCCACAAAAATTTTTGCCAGATCGCTCTGGTACAGAGCTGTACGGATGCTATAGCCAATACCGGCGTTGGCAGCGATGAATTCAGCCACAATGGTTCCGGCCATAGCCAAGGTGGCACTGCCGGAAATCACCGTGGTAAGCTTGCTGAGATTTTCAAAAGCCCGGATCTTGACTTCTAATTGCCAAGTCATCCGGCCCGTGGCCTGATAAAAATGCTCAATATCCCGGACCGGGGCTGCCATCACCCCGAGGACAGAGAGGAGGAGAGGAAAATAGCAGATCATAGAGGCGATGAGGAGCCGAGAGAGAAAGCCGTCGCCGAGCAGGATAAAGATGATCGGAGCCAGAGCCACAATGGGATAGGCTTGGATATTATAGGCTGTTACCCGGATAAAGGAACCCAGCCAGGAGGATTTTCGTCCGGCAATCCCCACGCTGAAGGCCAGGATAATGGAGATAACCTGACCAAGAATCGTAACCGACAGAGTACTGAAGACGGCAGGAATATAGTCGGCAATGACATCTTTTGCCGTCTCCAGAATTAAAGAAATATCCGGTACAACATAATTGGACAGAGTCAGGACGTATTTCAGGCCCAGTAAGCTAGCAAGACCGACACCGTAGACGATAAGAAATTGCGCAATTCTCCTCACAAACCTCCTAACAAGCATTCATGATCTCCAACATGCAGCGGTCCAGTCTGTTTCTATCAAGGATAACATCTCGGCAAAAGTCCAGTCCTTGGAGGATGCAGCCCCGGCCTCGTTCTTCCTGCGTCCCCAGTACCATGATTTCCTTACAGAACGTGGCAACCTCCATCAGATTATGGGATATGGAGAGAAACATTTTATCGGGAAAGCGGTCTTTGATATATAGCAGGATAATCTGGCGCAGTTTTTCATCCACATTGGCTAGGCTTTCATCCAGGATCAGAAGATCAAAGTCCTGAACCAGATAACGAATAAGGTTAACTCGATTTTTCTGACCCAACGAGAGACAAGAAAAACGGGACTCCATCAAATTGTCCAAGACGAAAACAGTAATGAGCTCTTCAAGCAAAGATTCGCGCCCGGATGGCGTTACCTGTTGCAATACGTTGCCTATATTTGACCAACCCGGTAGTCGCTCCATATTATAGGAGTAGAGGATTGTCTTGATTTCCTTGAGATGGAGTTGACCCGTATACCCGGTGATTCCAGCGGAAATAATCCGGGCCAGCGAGCTTTTTCCTACCCCGGAAGGACCAAACACGGCATGAAAACCTGGTCCCTGCATGGTGAAAGAGAGACGATCAAGTACGATCGTGCCATTATCAGGGTATTGAAAGCTCAGGTTCTCGCATACAAGTTGCATAGTTCTCCGAAAAAAAAAGAGGGAGAAATCTCAGGTTATTTAATAAGCTGATTCATTTCAAAGATCGGCAGTAAAATAGAGATGACAATAAAACTCACTGCCAAGCCCATAACCAAAATCATAATGGGTTCGATCATCGAAGTCATGGCCATGACCTTGGTCTCCACCTCTTTCTCATAACTGTCAGCAGCCTTCTCCAACATCTTTTCCAGCGAACCGCTCTGTTCACCCACAGCAATCATCTGGACAAGCATAGGAGTGAAATATTTATTGCCACGCAGGACGCTGGACAGGCTTTTCCCTTTTTCTAGCTCCTCAGAAGCCCGATCCATAACATCGGCTAACAGAACATTATTGAGGATGTTTTTGACAATCTGTAACGAGGTGATCAAAGGGACACCGGATTGCAGGAGGCTTGACATGGTACGTCCCAGAGTAGCTGCTGCTATCTTGATGTTCAGATCGCTGAGCACCGGGAAGGAAAGTTTCAGAGTATCCCATAGCCGTTGGCCCTTAGGTTGTTGAATGAAAAAACGAATACCTATAATCAGGCCAACAATAAGGACAAGTATAATAATCCAATAGTTTTGGAGAAAATCACTCAGGCTGATCAGGATTGTTGTCGGCAGAGGTAGGGCCTGGTCCCGGTCAGTAAAAACCTTGGTGATTGAGGGCACGATAAAGGTGATCAGGAGAAAAAGAACCCCGACGCCCACCAAGGCCATAAAGATAGGGTAGATGAGTGCCGCAGCAATTCGCGAGCGCATGGCCTGCTGTTGCTCACCGACCTCGGCCAGTCTCTCAAGGACCACATCCAGTGAACCGGAAGCTTCGCCAGCCTGGACCATATTGACATAGATTTTTGAAAAGAGACGGGGATGCTCGGCCAAAGAAGACGTTAATGAATTTCCTTCGTTAACCGAGTCCTTAATTTGGGTAATCTTGGTTTGCAGTGTTTTGTTGGTAGTCTGCTCAACTAAGCCGCTCAAGGCCGGAACAAGAGGTATACCGGCGCCAAGTAGAGTGGCAAGCTGACGGGTCGCAACATGGATCTCCTGTTGTTTAATTCCTGAACCAAACTGTAAGGAGAGTACATTCTTTTTACCTGTCTCTTGTCTTTTTTTTCTCCCTCGTGGAAAAGTTTCTTTGATCTCAACTGGATAGCTGCCGTCCTTGCGGATTTTTTGGCGGGCCGCTGACATGGAGTCGGCATCCAGTACTCCTTTCTGTTTTTTCCCCTGGGCATTGAGGGCGGTATATTCGTAAACAGGCATATGGGATCTATCGGATTTATGGAATCTGGGCTGGTGAAAGAGCTGAGTAACTTGGACGAAAATTAATTTGATAAAGAATATAGTTGAGATGTGTTTGCACTGCAATCAAATGATTTTTGCTGAGCTGATTCCAAAGTTCCTGCTGGTGATTTTCCGCATTATACAGCCATTGCGCCGTGAGGTCAGTCCGAACAAAGAGGTGGGTGATTTGCTGCTCTTGAAGATTTTGCAACACTGTCTCAATGCGACTCTCGGGCTTTCTGAACCAGGAGAGGAGAAGTTTACTATTGTTCTGATAATCAAAAAGATGTCTCCTGTCCAGGTAGTATCCACGCCAGCCGAGAAAAAGGCAGAGTATGTTAGATGCATCCGACAGATTGTTATTTACATACTGCATAACTGGATACTCAGAAATTTTTTTGGTCAGATATTCATCTCGGCTTAAACGACCTGTGATAAAGCTGAATGGATCAATCTTCACAAATTGTTGCTGGATATAGCTCCCGTTCCAGAGAAGGAGAAAAAAAACGGTCAGTGGCCAAGCCAGCATGATAAGCTTGCCGGTTTTGGTGTAGTATTTCCCGAGGAACTTTTCCAGATTGTTAAGCCCGTACATAGACAGGATCACTAGAAAAGGCAGGATGGGAACTACATAGCGAATGCGTAGTACACTGGTGTTAAAGGCAAAGAGGAAATAAAAAACAGAGAAAGCTGCCAGTGTTATTTTTTCAAGACAAAGCTGTTTTTTTTCCTGCGTAATGCCCAGAAAACTGAGGAACGGGAGAAAAAAGAGAAAGGGATTAAGGCGGCCGTCAAAATAGCGTGGGTCATTGTCCCGTCCCTCAAAAAAAATGCGCACAGGCAAAAGAAGGAGTTGCCAGACATTTTCCTGGTAGAGCATATATCTTCTGGCAAAAATGCCACGGGCACCGACACTTTTTTTTCCCTTGTTGTTTTTTGTTATTTCTTTACCGATTGCTGCTGTAGCTGTACTGCGTTGCTGATCTTCCTGAAAAGTTGTGTGAGGGCGGTTAAAGAATCTATTATACAGTGGATAGATCGGATTACCGGTCCAGACAGCATTTCTTATCAGCCAAGGTGAGGCGCTGAGCAGAGTTGCAAGACAAAAGAAAATCGTTGCTTTGATAGCTGTACCAATATTTTTTTTGTTTTTTGGCTGACTGCGGATGATCAGAATCGGGAGCATGAAGGCCAGAAGAAAGAGAACAAGAAGCCCGTTGTACTTTGTTCCAATGGCTAAGCCACAAGAAAGTCCAGCAAGAATAAGATATTTTTTTTGTTTTTCTGTCTCCAGCCAGTGAAAAAGGAGAAGCAAAGATGCTGTACTGAAAAATATAAGACCGAGATCAACATAAACCGTTATAGAAAGCTTGACGATGATCGGAATACTGAGAAAAAATAAGGCTCCTAGCAGCCCGTAGGTAATGGATAATCGTTTTTTCAGATGGACATAGAGAAGCAGCGCTGTTCCAAGACCGAAGGCCATATGGATGTATTTTGCCAGGATGTCGCTGCCGAGGTAGAGAGCCCCCATGTACAGCAGGTCAAGGTTCATGGGATAGTAAGAAAAGACCAGGCTCGGAATTTCGTATATTCCCCCGTGGAGGAGATAGAGTTTCGGAAGTTGAAGATGATGAATCAGGGCATCCCGGCTAAAAGGAGGCGTGCAGGCCAGTAAGACGAGGCTGGTAAACAGGCCTGCAAGAAGTACCCCGATAAAAATGAGGACTCCGCGTTTTTTAGAGAGAGCGTACTGCATTTATTCTTTGTCGATGATGTCGAAAATCTCGTTGGGAAACTGGCCCGTATATACTTTGCCATCAACAATAAAAGAGGGGGTGCCGACAATATTGTTTTTCAAACCGGTACGAATGTCGGATTCGACCTGTTTAAGTGCAGATGCGGAATACATATCCTTTTTAAGCTGTTCTGCATCAAGATGGAGTTTCTCTGCAAATTTTTTGATATTAAAGGCTGTGATTCCATGCCGAATTACAGCGTACAAGGAGTCATTGGCCTCCCAAAATTTATCCTGTCGAGCAGCTGCAAGAGTCAGTAAGGCCAGCATTCCAGAACCGGTATGAAAAGGTTTTTTAACCAGCACGGTATTGAATTTTTCGTCCATAGGATAATGATAATGGACCAAACGGATCTTATTGGGATATTTATCAACAAGAAGGCGTAAAAAGAAATGGGATTTACTGCACTGAAAGCATTGGTAATCTGTAAATTCTTTAATTATAAGCTGAGGATTTTCAGCTCCGATCCAGGGGTGCCCCTCTTCTGTTACGCCCTTTGCTATGTTTTCTGATAATTGCGGATACTGATAGTCCCAATATGTTGGAATAAATATCCTCAGCGCCCCAAAGGCAAGGACAAGGAGCACAAGTAAGCTCAGGATACTTTTTTGCCGGAGAAGGAACCCCAGGCCTTTCTGTGTTCCAGTGAGGAGGGAATGGCTATTAAAGCGTCGTCGGATAATCCAAGTTAAGAAAAGGAGAGCAAAACTGACCACGTAGGTCAGGAGACAAACTATGCAGTAGGATTCAATTTTTGTGGCAGTTATGTAGCCAAAAAAGAGATCAATAAGGGAAAGAAGCAGGGCTGCAAGAAAAAGCAGTTCCCAAAGGCCTCTGCGTTCCTCAGTATTGACCTGAGCAGGCAGAGCAAGAAGGAAAAACACCGTATAGCCGAGAATCCCCCAGAGTGCCACAGGGAGACCAAGCAGGACCGACCAAGGGCTTTGAGATACCGTGTCGCAATTGATGGATTGGGAGATCGCGCAAAAACTGCTGTAACCTATATCTGTATAGTTTCGGTAATGAGACAAGGCGAGGTAAGACGAAGCCGCAATACCAATAGCGGCAAAAACAAGTATCGGAACGGTGTAGACGCGATAAGGCAATATTTTTTGCTTCATGGTTAGAGTGCTCCTTGAAGGAAAAATTAATAGATCTCATCTGTTCGAGAAAAGGGATGCCTTTTCGAAGGAAAACAGAAGCATTTTCTCCATAATATATCAATTTCCAGTTTGGGAACAGATAAAATCACTGATCTATAGCTTATACCCAGCACCGTGGCAGATTGAGCTCTTAACAGCCCGGCAAAGCATGTATATTTCGGTTACCTTATGTTGGGCCCTTCTCAGGGTATTACCCTGCCGTAGAAAAATAATTGTACACCCCTATGCACTACCCAGGTAAAAGCCAGTTCCAATTTCTTGCTCGGCAGCCAAGGCCGCACCAAAGGCCCCTATAATATCCGGGGACTCAGGCACTAATACTTGGGTACTACTGCCCAGCCGTTCCTGGAGCATCTGCACCATACAGGGATTATTCGCTACCCCGCCAGAAAAGGCCACTGTCTCGCCGTAGCCGGTGCGGGAGAGCATAGCGACCAGTCGACTAACCACCGAGCTATGAACAGCCTTCGCAATTCGGTCCCGAGGAATACCACGATTTTTCATGGAAATGACCTCAGATTCGGCAAAAACCGTACACATGGAGTTGATCTGTACCTCCTGATCCGCGCCAAGGGCTGCCTTTCCGAATTCAGCGAGCGGATAGGCCAAAGAGGCTGCCATGATCTCCAAAAAACGACCGGTTCCGGCAGCGCATTTATCGTTCATCTGAAAATGAGCCACCTTGCCCTGAGCATTGAGGGTGATGACCTTAGAATCCTGCCCGCCCACGTCAACGATGGTAGTGCAATCAGGAAGCTGATGGCGAATACCCAAGGCATGGGCCTTGATTTCGGTGATGACCTGGTCAGCAAAATGCTCTGCCGCGAGATGACGGCCATAACCGGTGGCCACCACCCTGTCCGCGCGGAAATCGGCAATCATCTTTTCTGCCTGCCGATGGGGTTCAAAGCCGGACTCAATGATCCGATGCTCCAGCAAGCATTCCCCATCCCAGACCGCCATTTTCACCGTCCGGGAACCAAGGTCAACACCGATGTACATAGTTCTTCCTCTCAGTCGGTCAGCTGTTCTAAAAAGGCCTCGATTCGGGTCTGCATCTGGCCCACATCTTCTTGGGAATAATCAGATTCCAGGAACAAATAAGGAATTCCCTCCTGCTCGCAGGCCTCGCGGACACGTACCTCCTCGATATTATAGGTATGGCAGAACTGGAGAGAATAGTTAATGACACCATGGGCCCCGGAATCACGGAATTCTTTGACCACCTGATCAATGCGCTCATTATTCGGAGTGAAGCAGGAACAATCAATCTCTTTATAACGATCTGTCAGCGCAGCCAGCATATTATCCATACCCGTGACGGACTCATCAATAATATCCTTGAAATAACGAGTACCGACGCAGGACTCCTCGTTGACGATCACCGCCCCTGCCCCTTCCACCAGATTATGGACCTTCCAATTGGGCAAGGCCATAGGCGAACCGGCAATCATAACCCGTGCGCTGTTCTGGGCCTGTACGCTCACCTGATTCTCAACGCGTTGATCCAGCTCATCGCAGAGGGCGTGCAGCTTTTCTGTAAACCGAACCGGATCATCATAAAAGGCAATTTGCTCGATGAGCAGGCCGTCCTTGCCGGAAATCGGGGCAGGATTATGGTGGCGCAGGTTGTTCAAGCGCTGCAAGGCCCGCCGCTTATCATTCATCACTTTAATGGCCGCAGCCAAATCCGCCTCAGTGATTTCCTTGCCCGTGGTTTCTTCCATCTTGACCTTAAAGGCCTTGACCTCTTCCTGCCACAGGGCAATACTTTGGGGATTCTTGCATTGGGGAATCTCCATAACATGAGTAGGAATCAGGCGATCAAGGAGTTCCCAGGTCTTTTTCTTAGCATCACAGGTGGTCTCGCCGTAGAGGAAGTCCGCGACCTGGAAATACGAGCAGATCCGCCCGGCCTTGAAGCCGTAGGCCGACTTGACCATCGGGCAGATATTGCGCGGCAGGGTCTTTTCCGCGTCAGGTATTGATCCCTGCGAACCGCCGCAAAGCCCGATACAGATGCCGCCTGCTGCAATGACAAGCTCCTCCGGGATATACACGCAAAAGGTTCCGACCACCGGATGCCCTTCTGCCTTGGCCGCCATCAGTTCTTTGATCCGACCACCGTGCAGCTCGGCAATCATTTCATCAAAATAGACCATGCCGTCCGGTCGATTCTGCTGACTGAGAAAGGATTGCGTATAGGCATCGCCCAGCATCTGGCGGGCTTTGTCAAAGCGTTCCACATCCATATCCAAGGACTGCCACAGTTCTGGATAGGCTTTCACTTCAAAAGTGCTCATTATCTTCTCCGTTGCAAAATCAACCGCAGGAACCTGAGGTACAGGAGCAACCGCAGCCACCTTGCTCATCACCTGCCAGAGATTTTTCACTCTTGATGCTGAATCCGCCACCAGAACAACCGCAACCATCGCCGGAAGCCTCTGTGAAATCTACGGTAATGGTGCCGCAGGTCTCGGCAAGGCCTTTTTCCACAAGGAAGTTCACCCCGTCCTGATCAAAGCTCAGATCATTCTCCTTGGCCTCATCAAGGGCCAGTCCAAGGCCGGGCCCTGAGCAGCCACCGGACATCATAACAATACGAACTGCTGACTCAATCTTTTGCTCACGCAGATATTCTTTAACGTTCGTGATGGCTGTTTCAGTTACTTCAAGCATGATAATCTCCTGATAAATTGACAGATCTGTTGATCTGGAAAAATGAGGGATGCCCCCCTTTATTCTTAAAAAAGAACACAGAGACCAGACGGTTTTCTGCTCGTCTGATTTTCAGGAAAACAAAAAAGGATGTTCGAGAGAAATCAGAAAAGAGAAAGAACCGCTGATATGTTTTGCCAGCCCAACCTGGGCCGGATACCGTTTGCACGGCCTCAGAAATATGGAGAAATAATCATCATACGGTGTTTGGAGATGGGACAGAGGTCAAGTAAGAGGTAAAAGTTGGAGCAAGAGTGCCATAGATCAGGTGTGATTGCAATAGGAATTACAACAAGAATTGCAATAGGAATGCAACATGAAAACGTAGGGGCAGACCTGTGTGTCTGCCCGGCATAAACGGGCGAACACATAGGTTCCCCCCTACGGCACTCGAAATAATGGGTAGAATTTCTCGACGTTTTTTCGTTATGCGCCGGTATTGACCTCTGTCAATTGATCATTCAGCGTCCAGAGATCATAAAGGACACCTAAGCCAAAAAACCCTAGAGTGAAGAGATAGAGAATTCCGGTCAGCCATTTTCCCATGTACATCCGGTGAACTCCAAGGGCACCAAGGAAGACCAACAGAATCCAAGCAATATTATAATTATTAGCCCCTGGAGTAAAGCGCAGGTCAGCCTCGCGATCCATACCCGGAATCAGGAACAGATCAACGATCCAGCCTATGCCGAGTAAGCCCAGCGTGAAAAAATACACGGTGCCGGAGATCGGCTTGCCGTAGTAAAATCGATGCATCCCCATAAAACCAAAAATCCAGAGGATGTACCCTATTGTTACACTATGTGTATCCTGTTGTACCATGAGCTGTTCTCCTTGTTGTTTATAGATGATTATTTGATGGAGCGCTGTGAACGCGTACCATCCTGCTTGGCTCTATCTAGGGCGACCGCCGGTCGCCCCTTGTATTATGAGATTGAGATGAGTTACCATGGTTCATCTCGATAAAAGGAGAACCGGACGCCGTGTCGCCCCTTGAACCAAAGAGTTCGTGTCGTAGATCATGCGCCGGTTTCTCTGATTTTTTTTCCTGCGGGAGCTCGAACAGTATCATTGGCCCGACCTGGAGTCGGCAGCCCGTATTTGCAAGGTTAAGCGTGCAGGGAGTTTTATAATGAATCACGAATACATACTTGGTATTGATGTCGCGAAAGCAAAACTGGATATCGCCCTCCGGCTTCCGTCCGGAAAATACAGAAGTAAAGTTGTTATGAACACATCAGACGGCTTTAACACGCTGACTGAATGGCTGAAAAAACACGGCACGGACAATGTTCACGCCTGCATGGAAGCCACCGGAACCTATTGGGAATCCGTTGCTGAATTCCTTACGGATGCTGGTCACGCAGTAAGCGTTATCAATCCGGCACAGATTAAAGCATTCGGAACCGCCTCCATGGTACGGACGAAAACCGATAAAAAGGACGCCCGGCTGATCGCGCAGTTCTGTGCGGAAAAAAGGCCCGTCCAGTGGGAAGCTCCACCGGAAACGCTTCGGGAACTCCGTGCTCTCGTCACTCGGCGGGATGCGCTCGAAGCTATGAAAACTCAGGAGTGCAACCGGCTGCATGTCGCCCGTGCGGCAGTCCTCGACGGTATCGAAAAACATATCGAGTACCTAAAAGAGGAAATCGGGAATGTCGACGCTGAAATTAAGCGAAAAATCGACGATGATCCGAAGTTGAAACAGCAACGGGAACTCCTCGACACTGTTCCGGGACTCGGCCTGAAAACTATACCGGTTTTGCTCTCTTTTTTCGGCGGCGTACTTCATTTCGGCAATGCCCGGCAAGCTGCCGCCTACGCCGGACTGGATCCCCGACAACATGAATCGGGCAGCAGCATATATAGAAAACCCCGTCTCTCGAAAATGGGTCATGTTCTTTTGCGTAAATCGCTCTATATGCCTGCGATGGTCGCCGTTAACAGGACTGAATGGGGCCGGGAGTTCAAAGCCCGTCTCGCTGCGAACGGAAAGGCCCCCAAGGTTATTATCTGCGCCATGATGCGCAAGCTTATACATGTCACCTTCGGTGTTCTTCGGTCAGGTGAACCGTTCAATGCCGTGCTGCATAACGCAGCCTGAGGTCTGAATTAAATATACAAATGCTGTTTTTTCCGCAAAGGTTTTCGTCAGCTCTTCTGGCTAAGCCCCGCCGGAGGCGCTCCTCCGCATCGCCAATTTCAGGTTCAGTGCGGAGCCTCAACGCTGTCAAGGCTGTGAGCCCGAGCGAGCACCCGAAGGGCTTGGCCTTGACCGCTTTGAGGTCTCCGTGCTACAAAAAAGGCTTGACGGGGATAACAGTATCTACGGCACCCTGCATGCAAAAGATGCTTCTATCTTCCGATTACATAGCGACCAAAGGAATATAGGTAGGCTGCCAGCGAAAATGACGAATCAAGCGCTGTAAGCGAACCGGATCATTATGATGCTGAAAACTGGAAAAAGCACAGGGCCGACTCACTCCGGCCATTATTGCCGACTCACCCACCGCTTGAGCAACCCTGAGACTGACTTGGGCAAGATCTGTCACCGGAGGTAACAATGCCCCGTCCTTCATATCTCCAGGGCTCACGCAGGAGGAGACCGCTCCGGCAGCAGCGGTAAAAAATTCCGGCAACACAGCCCGTGACCCGGAAACCAAGGTGCCGAGCCCGACACCGGGAAAGACAAAAACATTATTGGCCTGGGCCACGGAAAAGGCCCTTCCCTCAAACATGACATCAGGGAAAGGAGAACCTGTTCCGACCAAGGCACGCCCGTTTGTCCAACTGTAGAGATCTGCTGGCACAGCCTCGGCATGATCTGTAGGATTGGATAGCGGCATGATCACCGGACGATCAGTATGCTCCAGTACTGACAGCACGACCTCTTTACTAAAGCAGCCGGGCTGACCCGAGGTGCCTATCAGCACCGTAATCCCGGCTTTTTTTACTACATTTTCGAGCTGCCCGTCTTGTTCGTCCCTCAGCCAATCAAGCGTTGTCGGATCGTGAGCAAATTTCTGCTTATAGGGAAGGAGTTCACGATCCGTTGTAATAATCCCTCGCGAATCCAGAGTAAAAATCTGCTGACGGGCCTCTTCTTCCGGCACACCCTCGGCAGAGAGAGCTATCAAAATTTGCTCAGCAATACCGATGCCCCCTGCCCCGGCTCCGTGAATCAGAAATTTTTGTTTTGCTAAGGGTTCCTGTTTAATCCGCATGGCCGTGTAGATGGCAGCCAAGGCAACTGCACCGGTTCCTTGGATATCATCATTAAAGGAAATCAGATCATGCAAAAAGGTATCACGGATGGCAAAAGCATTCTGTTTGGAAAAGTCTTCCCATTGGCAAAGGGCACTGGGAAAAACATTACGAAAAGCTCTGGCAAAATGCTGAATAAAATCAATGTACTGATCCCCAGCGATACGCCTATGACGCCAGCCCAGATACTCATGATCATTCAACAGTGTTTCATTATTGGTGCCCACATCCAAAGAGATGGGCAGGCAGTGCCAAGGTGCGATCCCCGCCCCTTGGGTATAGAGCATCAGCTTGCCCAGGCAGATGGCGATTCCGCCTGCGCCCTGATCACCGAGTCCGAGAATACCATGATTGTCCGTTACCACGGCGACCCGAATATCTCGCTGCTGAAAACGACGGAGGACATTTTCTGCCTGATCAATATTGCCAGGGTGAAAATGGAGCCCATTGGCAGAGCGAAACATGGAAGAGTATTGCTGGCAGGCATAACCCACAGTGGGTGTGTAGATGATGGACATATAGCGACTGATATCGCTCTTGATCAGGGCGTGAGCCAAGGTCACATTACGATCAAACAGGGAACGGATATAGACAAAACGTTCGATATCCGACTCCTTGGCCTCTACCTTGACCCGGCTGTTTTCTACCTGCTCTTCCAAGCTGCGCACCGCAGGGGGCAGCATGGCAATCAGCCCAAGGCGCTGCCGTTCATCCTTGGTAAAGGCGGTTCCCTTATTAACAAAAGGGTCGGCATGCAGGCTGAGCCCGCTGGAATAGACATATGTCTCACGGGTGTTGCCGTATTCGTCGTATTTGAACATTGCGGAATTTTCCGACATAGATGCAGTCTCCTTAAAGGTACAGTTCCCGGTTTGTTTACGGGGGGCTAGCGTGACGGTGCTTCTCTTACCCTCGCAAAAGGACAGGAATCGTTGATTTTATTATGGATGAACTTTACCTACATAACGAAAAAAGTTCAAGAAAAGAGCACAGGGGATTTCAACCGGCTCTGTTTGCCCCCAAATGGCCGAATGACCGTTGTCCTCAGAGCAGAATGATACAGCATTGCTTTTTTTAATACCCACGCCTGCCGTGGTAAAAATATTTGTACCGCATTACTGCTCACCGATTGGTTAATAATCTAGTAATTGAATTAATTGTTTTACATGAAAAAACAACACCTTGAAATCTTAGTAAGTGAAATCAACATATTGGATGATTGCTTGTGAAAATAGGCTGTTGAGAAGTTTCCTGTTTAGGAATACTTATTATCTGGCCCAATATAGCGCTTAAAGGACATCTCTGCAAATACGGTCAAAATACCGGCATCTCTTATAACGTTATGATTTGTTTATGTTTAGTCAATTAATTATATACACTTTTTATTGACCAATCGATGAGTTACTGCTTATGCTATTCTATAAATAGAATGATTACTAATCCTCTGCAAAACTTAATTTTTCAATTTTGCAAAAGGTCTACTCTTTTGTTTAAAAAAATACTTGGATTTCTTAACCGCGTTCAGATAGAATAGGAGGTCGATATGAATAAAAAAAATAAAAAACGTGAGCAACAGAGAATAAACTTAAAGAACTATATCGCTGTTTTTTTAGAAGATTGCTGCAACTACACCGGCACGTTAAAAGAAATTTCTCTTAACGGTTTGCGGATAAATATTGCCCCCATAGGATCACGGTTAATTGCCGGGTCAGGCCTTTCATGGTTTCATAATCCAGAGAGTTGGCGCAACAGAGAATTCAGAATCATAATTTCCGAAAGGCTGAATGGCAAAAAATATAAGATTGGATCTCACCGATTGGTTAATAATCTAGTAATTGAATTAATTGTTTTACATGAAAAAACAACACCTTGAAATCTTAGTAAGTGAAATCAACATATTGGATGATTGCTTGTGAAAATAGGCTGTTGAGAAGTTTCCTGTTTAGGAATACTTATTATCTGGCCCAATATAGCGCTTAAAGGACATCTCTGCAAATACGGTCAAAATACCGGCATCTCTTATAACGTTATGATTTGTTTATGTTTAGTCAATTAATTATATACACTTTTTATTGACCAATCGATGAGTTGGATATCCTTCAATCCGACCGAGAAAAAACTATATTGTGACAGCATATCCTCGGTGGCGGAGGGAAAAAGATACTCTAATGGAAATCGGATTCGAAATTTCGGAGAGTCCTGCGGCTTGGAAAGTATTTGTTCGACAAAAAGTATCGGAGCTAAATTAAGGAAGCAGGTCCAAAGAAGCAGTTCAATGTACAACTCTTCTTTTGCCTTTTCAAAAGCAATCAGTCCCTTGTAGCAGCCCCCAGCAAATATTTACAGTTATGTTCGTCGCGTAATGAAATGCCATATGAAATTTGACTTTTCACTCTTTATTGGTTATTATTATCAGTAAGAACTCCTGATTTTATCCTTTCTTTTGGCCGGGCGCGTGTCTATTATCACGTAGCCCGGTTTTTCCTTGCCCTGTGTGATTACGGGTATGGACAATTTGTTTAAACAGCCCACCTGCCCTTTAGTTACCCCATTAAACGGTTCAAAAAAAATAAATAACAAAACGTGGAGTTCTTTTGATGAATAGTAGCTATATAATACGCGGACTTTTAGGAATGACTACTCTTTGCCTGCTCGCATGGTTATTCAGCGAAAATAAAAAAAAAGTACACATAAAACAGATCTGTGCTGGTCTGTTAATCCAACTTCTCCTTGCAGCTCTTCTGCTCAAACTTCCTTTGAGCAAGGACCTCTTCTTGCTTCTGAATAAAGGGGTGCTTCTTTTGCAGGAGGCCACAAAGGCTGGCACATCCTTTACCTTCGGATACATAGGCGGCGCTGATTTGCCTTTTACAGAAACATTTCCCGGTGCGGGTTTCATTCTCGCTTTCCAGGCCCTGCCTATTATCCTGGTGATGAGCGCTTTGTCCGCCCTGCTCACCTATTGGCGAATCCTTCCGACTCTTGTTCGCCTTTTTTCCAGCCTTTTTCAAAAAACTATGGGTATCGGCGGAGCCCTTGCTGTAGGAACTGCTGCCAATATCTTTCTTGGCATGGTTGAGTCGCCCCTCTTGATTAAGCCCTACCTTGCCCGAATGACCAGGAGCGAACTTTTTGCCACCATGACCTGCGGTATGGCAACCATCGCAGGCACGGTACTGGTTCTCTATGTCACAATTCTGGACAAGCTCCTCCCGGATGCAGCCGGTCATATTCTAACCGCCTCCATCATTAGTGTACCCGCAGCCATCACCGTGGCCCGTATCATGATCCCGGAAACCAAGGAACTGACAGAGGGCGATATAACTCCTGCGCAAGAGGCTGGCAGCAGCATGGATGCCATCACCAAGGGGACAGCTGACGGTGTCGGACTTTTTCTCCATATAACAGCCATGCTGATCGTGTTGGTCTCGCTCATCCATCTTGCCAACCTGCTTCTTGGCCTATTTCCTGATTTTTATGGGGCACCCGTGACCATGCAACGGTGCTTGGGATATGTTATGGCCCCTGTTGCCTGGCTCATGGGTATTCCTTGGCAGGAAGCCGTGCCAGCAGGCTCATTGCTCGGAATAAAAACCGTTCTGAATGAATTTCTCGCCTATATGACGTTGGCCAACCTTCCCGAACAGACCTTATCTCCCCGCAGCACTGTGATCATGACCTATGCCCTCTGCGGATTTGCCAATTTCGGGAGTCTCGGCATCATGATCGGGGGCATGGGCACAATGGCCCCTGAACGCAAAAATGAAATTATTTCCTTGGGTATTCGCTCTATAATTGCTGGCACCTTGGCTACCTGTTTGACTGGCGCGACAGTGGGAATCTTGCTCGGGGAGTAAGTAAATACTTTCCACAGGACAGCCCCCCTAAAAACATACTCTATCCTACCGAAAAAATTAACTTATAGCCCTATTGCCCAGATGTAGAAATTCTGGTATCGTAATTTTGTGAAAAAAGAATTCGCAAAATCGTTTTCCGGTGTACAAGACGTTATACAGTCACTGAAAACGTACATCGAAAGACGGTGCATAACTTGCTGTTAAGCTCCCTTGCTCGGCAGCAAATTCACGATAACCCAGAGAGGATCGCATTATGAAAGCTGTTCGTAGTGGTCGAATTTTTTGGGGAAGCATGGGGCTGCTTGCCTTGCTCGGATTAAACGCATGTACCGGTGCAACTGGAACAGGAGCCACAGGTAGTGCATCAACCGACGCAGTCGGAAATCTTTTTAATCCTAACACCTTGGTTGCGGCACATAATAAATGGCGGGCAAAGGTCGGCGTTCCCGGCCAAAGATGGTCTGACATCCTGGCAAGAAGTTCTCAATCATGGGCTGACACGCTGAAAGAGCGCTGTATCATGAAGCACAGTCACTCTCAGCCGTACGGCGAAAATATCTACTATGCCAGCCCGCTAAGCAAAATAAGCCGTTCAGGAGGACTAAAAACAGCACCTCAGCGAATAAGCCCGGAAAAGGTAGTGGATGCCTGGGGAGAGGAAAAAAAATGGTATGACTACAGATCAAACTCCTGTCACGGGGGAGAATGCGGCCATTACACCCAGGTTGTTTGGAAGGATACCAGAGAAGTAGGTTGCGGCATGGCTTTTTGCAATAATGATGCCCAGCTCTGGGTTTGCCAGTACAAGAAAGCCGGAAATCTTAGAGGACAAAAGCCGTACTGAGCCAAAGCAGTGATTCACAGTGATCCAAGCAAGGCTGACTCGTTGCCGGGCCAGCCTTATTGAGCAAGGAAGTTAGCGCAGCGCGGCAACTGCCTGCTGGAGACACCTGTAAAATTCCCTTGTCTTCTCCATACTCTCTTTGCCTACATTTCCATATTTTTCCACCGAAAAATCCCAGTCGCCCTGCTCGTAATAATCGTAGAGGATTGAGCTGTAATTTTTCCGATTATTATAGACGTGTTTTGCGTTTGCCGGGTGATGCACATTAACAACGTATTTCTTTCTCCGCAGGTCTGCTTCAGTAAGTTTTGCAAAGCTTTTATTATCGACAACAACAATATCAGCTACACCATTTTCTTTGACAGCCTTCTTTATTATCTTCATGTTTTTACTCTGGGCACCGCCGAGCAGAAGCAGAAGCTTACTCTGATCGGAACGGATAAATCGCTGTGCCAGATTATAGAAATACCCGGTACCTCGACAGGCTTCACTGTATTTCAGCCATTCTTTTTTAAACTGCGACTTGCCGTTCTCATCCCAGCAGCACATTGCCTGGGTAAACTGCACCTGCTCCGTTATAGATTCAAAGAAACCGCCCTTTCCGAAGTCTTCAATCCCCATTTCAGCGATATTCTTTGCTCTGCCGTTGACAGTAATCATCACCTGCTCGTTGATGAGTTCTTCCACACCAAGAGCCTTGAGCAGCAAGGCCAAGTTCACAGCCATGCCGCCTTTATACACGGACTGAAGGCAGGCCTTTTTCATATCGCCCTGTTCATCCAGAGTCTTCTTCATATCCTGCAAAGCAGTGAAGCTGGTTGCTAAGCCACAGACGGTCACGACAGGGTCTGGTGGATAGGTTCCGGCTGGGGCAAAGTAGAGGCTGTAGTTATCAATTTCGGATATTTTATCGCCGAGATGTGCCTGGTTATCCAAGGCGAATTGGACAAGGTCGAGTTCGCTGTCTTGCTGGGTGTAGCTGATGCATTGTTCGCAGATTGTGTTGGTCATATTTTCATCCTTTTCTGCCATAACTCATAGGGATTTACTATTAAGAAAAACCTAAAATCAAGAAAACTCACCCTGATATCGACAACTCCTCATCAACAGGCAACATTAGATATCCTCTCCAATATCATTTCCTGTGCATCCTCATGGGAAACCCCTTCACCATTTTTTATCTGACTGGCAGATGTTTGGATATCCTGAAGCAATTTCAGTTGTTCTTGCGTAGCCTGTTCGTTCTCTTGACGAATACGGAGCAAAGTAGATGTGTTGTACTCGCCGATTGGTTAATAAGAACTTAAAAGAACTTAGCGCACTGCGTGCGGGCTTTTAGTCCTCAGCATATTCCATTGTTTCGTGGTTACAATTTGGACAGCCAAGCACAGGCATAAATCCTTGATGGTACGTTCCGTTATATTCCGCCATAGCAACTTCTACATCTATGATTGCCTCATTAACCTGCATTTCATGAAAGCAATGCGAACAACGATAATTGTACTCCTCTGGAGGAGGACCAAACGGAATGTCCTCCCCTTCCTTCATCGGCTGGATATGGTTCATATTTTCCTGATTTAATATTTTCCGACTCGTCATAAATAAGTCCGTATTTAGGATGCCATATTTTCCATAATCCCATTTTGCCGCCACAACAACGACATTTCATTGGATCGTATCCACTAATCTTTTCATATCTTTCACGATACTTCTTTTTTGTTACGATTTCATAGGCACCCTTAACCATCCTGCCGAGTTTTTTTATTCCCTGCCTGATAACTTCCGCCCACTTCTTAAAAGATTTCGTACTCTCCAAGCCGTAATAGCGAACCCTGTGAAAATTTTTAGGCATTATGTGCTGAACCATTCGCCCGATAAAGGTAAAGACATCTACAACTTCGAACACTTTTGATTTCGTTTTATGATCTTTATACCAATACTTTACTGTTTCTCCGTCATAACTAACAATACGCCTTACTGCAATCGGTGGACTCGCAACATATTTCGCCAAATAACGCGCTAATCCTTTACAGTTATTCGGAACATCACCCTTGCTCACATTCGCAACGAGACCATTAGGATATTTCTCCCACAACTCATTGATCAATTGATTAATCTCCGCACGTGCAAAAAAATCCTTCAGCATGCCGAACAAGTGATATTGCCATTTCTTATGAATAATTTCATAGTTAAAATAGCCCAAATCAACCCACCGCTCAGTCTCAGTATCAACCCCGCCACTTGTCATTATAATATGCAAATGCGGATTATAATGCCCGGAACGACCATGGGTTTGAACAACAACAATACATCCTATTTTCAAAAGAAAACGTTTTACTGTGCTGACAACATCTTCCAAGCATTCATGACCAACCTTCATAAACATCGACAGCAGGCTGCCGTCATGACGCTGATGGTAAAAGACTATTCGTAATTGCTCTGGTATTGTTAAAACGATGTGACGGTAAATTACTCCGGGATGCAGCATATTGCTCACCTGGCACACAAAATCGTCTACATATTTTTTCGCACAGGATAAACAAAAACCACTCTTGCAACTAAAGGCAATTCTTCTGACATCTTGACCACAATCCATGCAAATATGCTCACTGTAGCCATTCGATTCTTTGCCACAGCCCAACATTTTCTGAACAGGATCTTCATATTGTGAATCTGCGTATTTTGGATGAAGATCTTTAAAATCGTCCCAGTTGTCTAAGAAAATATTGGTGAATATTTCTTTATCTATTTTTTCAGTCTTGGACAATCGCATTTCATAAAAATACAGGACATCCACGTTTACAATCAACAACAAAATATAACCTGCCGACAATTAAGATTAAAAAATGGAAATTCCTATGCTTTTAAATTATT
Source organism: Candidatus Electrothrix laxa (assembly GCA_942492895.1). Classification (GTDB taxonomy): domain Bacteria; phylum Desulfobacterota; class Desulfobulbia; order Desulfobulbales; family Desulfobulbaceae; genus Electrothrix; species Electrothrix laxa. Next base: position 493,405 of record OW818652.1, on the reverse strand, counting down.
TCAGTCTTGGCCCTGCTCTTTTTCTTCATAATCTACTACTCTGGCAATAAAATCAACATTTGCCAGGAGAGTAAATGGAAGAGTTGCAGATCATTACAGAACGAGTTGATGATATCCCCTTATTGATAGGGACGATGATCAATACAGGGTTGGTCGAAATTCTGGACAACTATACTCCAACTCACTGGAAGCAAAGAGCTTTGAGTTGGGGGTGGACAGCGGTGATCTGGTTGTCTTATATTTTATCTGAAGGAGATCATCGCAAATCCTCAGTGGAGCAATATATTAGTAGGATGCAGGAGACTCTGGAGAATTTAACCGGGCAGAAGATTTTTGAAGCAGATTTCGCGACACATCGTCTGGCGGTTCTTCTGAGATATCTGAGCCAAGAGGCTTACTGGGCTGGAATTGAAAGGGATCTTAGCAAAAGAAGTATTGAGGTTCATGAACTGCCGACCAAAGTTGTTCGATGTGACGCCACCACGGTTTCAGGATATCATGAAGGCAGTGAAGCAAGTCTGCTTCAATTCGGTCACAGTAAAGATGACGCAAGTCTTCGTCAGATCAAGGTGATGACTGGAGCTCTTGATCCTCTGGGAATGCCTTTGGCTACTGATGTGGTTTCCGGTGAAAAAGCTGACGACCCGCTTTATATCCCTGTTATTGAAAGAGTTAACAATGCCTTGCAGAAGACAGGGGTTCTCTATTGCGGAGATTGCAAGATGAGTTCGTTGAAGACTCGTACATACATACGAAACCTTGATAATCATTACTTATCTCCTCTTCCTTTGACCGGTAAGATCACAAAGGAGATGGAAAGATGGATTGAAGGTGGCCTTACCCACAAAACACATGGAGAGCTGGAGCAGGTTTTTCGGGAGAATGATAAAGGCGAAAAAGTGCTGATCGCTCAGGGATACGAGCTGGATCGCGACCAGAGTGGTATTTACGAAGGCAAGGAATTCCAGTGGAATGAACGAGTTCTTGTTGTTCATTCTCCGGCTCATGCTGCCAAACAACAGCGAGGCCTGGAGCAACGGCTTGAAAAAGCGCAACTCAAGCTCAATACGTTGACGCCTCCTCGCGGCAGAGGCAAACGTCAAATCACAGAAGAGTCTGTTTTGCAGACAAAAATTGAGAAAATTCTTAAGACCCACAGGGTGGAAGGATTATTGACGGTTGCATACGAAAAACAGGTGGAAGAGCATACCAAGTACATTGGGAGAGGCCGTGGCTCAAAGAAACGTTCTCAGCGCGTTGTCAAAAAAATTAGATATCAAATCAAAGAGATTAGACGTGAAGAAGAGCTGGTGACAGCGAAAAAAGATACCTTCGGTTGGAAGGCATTTGTTACCGATGTCGATCAACAAGATCTCAGCTTACAGGAAGCCGTGTTGTGCTATCGTAAAGAATATCGGGTTGAACGGATCTTTGAGCGTTTGAAAAGTCGTTTGAATATCGCTCCATTATTTGTTCAACGCGACGATCAAGTGGCTGGATTAACTCATCTGTTAACGTTAGGGATTCGGGTACTGACATTGATAGAATTTGTAGTGCGCCGTTCCTTGAAGAAGGATCAAAATGTTCTGAAGGGAATGTATCCGGGACAACCCAAAAAATGCACAGCTTCACCGACCGTTGAACGGATCCTGCAGAGCTTTTCCAATATCTCTCTCAGCATCATTCATTCCGGAGGCCAGGTAATACGTCACCTGACTCCATTGTCAGATTTACAAAAGGATCTTTTACGGAGAGCAGGTATTGGCTTAGAATTATATCAAAATATCGATAATAAAAGTAATGGAATTTTATTAACCAATCGGTGAGTATTAACAATAGTTATCCACTAAAAAATATCAAGCAGGGAGGAGCCCATGAAACTAAGAATGCTAGTGATAGCACAAGTATTTTTTTTATTTCTATTATCAGCTTGTACTGTTCAAGTTGCTCAAACTTTGCCTGAAATTGAGCGTCACCCATTTTATAAGCCTCCTATCAAAACAGTGCTTGATCTTAGGACGATGATCCAGACTCAACAAAGCTCTATCATGGAGGGAATGAAAAAAGCTGGCAGTCCAGAAGTATTTGGCGCACTTATGCGGCAATTTCCCCATGCCAGAATATCTACGGTCGAATACCAACCTGGAGAAATTTTTCGCTGGATACTATACAGGTCGAACGAGGGCGGAGAAGTTAAAGCCGCAATGAATAGCACTTGGGACGGAACTGCCCCTTTAAAAAGTTACGAGTTCTTTATTGATACGGACGGAAAACGCTATCTCTTTGCTGTTCCTCTTTTGAGCGGCAACTTAGCTTTAAAAGATATTTTTTCTATCAAGACAGTGACCAAGGTCGTTGAGAAAATTGTGAACGTTCCCAGTCCAGAGAGGATTGTGGAAGTTCTTGGCCCAGAAAGAATTGTTGAAATCCCCGGGCCGGAGAGAATTGTGTATGTTCCTGGTCCAGAAAGGGTTGTTGAAAAAATAGTGAAAGTAGTGGCAGCTCACAGCCCACCAGTGCAGATCGTTGAAAAAGTAGTTGAGGTGCCGGTAGAGGAAAAGACACCTTCATTGGAATATAATATAGAAACAAAAACGAAAAAAAGTTTTGTGCTTTTTGATTTATCAATATTGGAAAATGTTTTTTGTGAAGGTGAACAATGTCTTTCAAAGGAAGTAACAGATGTAGTTAAAGAGATTATATCTTCAGAAAATGAAGGGATTATTGTTTACCCTCTATTTGACAAAGAACTCTTTAGTGTTCCAGAAAAAGATAAAGTAAAATCAATAAAGTATAGCTTAGGATTTAATAGTATTATTCCATATAATGCAATCCCATACAGCACTATATTGGATAATGAAGAATGCATTAATGATGATAAAAATTATTATGCATGTATTAGCGATAAGATTTTATTAAACTATAAAGGGCCAAAAGAAGAGTACCGAAAAACCTCAATAAACTTTTTGCTCTTTAATGCAGACAAAAATGTATTTATTGATGCTATAAGCTTTAATTTTGCTATAAAATTGTCTAATGATAATAAATTAGTTATCTCAGATAGAAAATATAATAAAGTAGCTAATATAGACTTCCCAAGAAGTATAAATAATCAACATACATTAGTCGTTCTTAGAGGGGGAGAAAATACGCTTTTCGCCTTGATCAGTAAAGGAAAAAATAATCAAGATGAATTAGAACTCATTTCATGGGAAAAAAATTCAGATGGAATTAAAACAATATTTGAATCTAATCTTGATCATGTTTTCCTGAATAAGGATAATTTTACCGATTTTAGTTTTCAACTAAAAAATTCCATCTACGATAAATATATTGTTGAAAATAATATATTTGCCGATATTCTCTGCAACGAAATACCTTCTAAGAGTATTGAAGTTGTATACCCAGACAGAAAGAAAAGTAATATCAGACCGATACCTATTGAATATCTTCCCTTAGCAGTAGGGGATAAGAAAATTGTAGGAGATTGCTATATAGTTTCACACAGACCGACAATTGGGCATCCTCCTGGAGGAAAGATTGATCGTATTGATATATTTATGGATAATGAGAGTAAACATGCTGATGAAGTCGTAATAAATGTTGCTAAAAAGTTTGAAGAATATTTGGCTGATACAGGAACGATTGATCAGTTAACTATATGGGAGGAAAAATGCCCACCCCTTGCCGGTGGTGATCTTGATTGCTCTTCTTTAGCTAAACAGCTGAAGATGTCGCCTCAACAGCCCTACGAAGTGTATTGGCACAAGAAAATACCAGATAGAGAAAAAGCCTCTTTTCCTAACTCATTGTTGATTTTTATTGGCCATTACGGTGAAGGTGCGTTTCACTTTAACAAGAAGCGAATCTTTAATTTTAATGGCTCGTTGGGAAGAATGACATCTCCGAATTATCTTTTGAATGTTTGCGGAAAACCGGCATCAGCTTCATTCGATAAAAATATTTCGGCTGAATTCAACAACCTGATATACGCTTATAAAGAAATCAGTTCCCAAGAGGCTGCAACCAGTACATTTTGTGCTGTTGATAGATATATGGCTATACCTCGTGGTCAAGAAAATTGCATCTCAATGAGCAGGTGGATGAGAGAAGTAAGAACGTGTATGAAAGAAAGGTTGCAAAGTGATGTACCTAGTGATTTGGCATTTCATCTTGTTGGAAACATGGAGGAGAAAGTATGCAGAAATTAAGAGGTCTATTGATTATTTCGTTTTTTCTTGTAATGAGTTGTGTTCCGTCATTCAGTCAAGACAATCGATGTGAAATACGAAAGGACAGTGTTCAAATCTATATAAGTGACAGCCATATAGGAACTGGTGGACAGTGTGTCGGCCAAGGCTGTAGAGACGGCTGGCATAATATGGAGGATTTCAGATGGCACGATGATTTCCGGCAATTTATCAATTTTCTCGAAGGAAAAATCAGCAAGCCTATCGACTTGGTTATGGTCGGAGATTCCTTTGAGCTATGGCAGGATATGGCCGGTATTCCCTGCAAAGATGATGGTCAACGCTCTAATTTCGGATGTAATGCAGAACAGGCCAAGAAGCGTGTTGAGAAGGTGGGGGAAAAGCATGGAGAAATTTTTCAGATTTTATCTGATTTTGTCGGGCCTGACAAAGATAACAAAATAATCATGCTGCCTGGAAATCATGATGCCGCCTTAGCCATGAATTCCGTGGCAGATACAGTGAAAGAGCAGTTTACAGAAGCCTCACGCGACAATGTTTGTGTTGACGAGGACGGGATGATATTTACGAATGGCATTTTTGTAGAACACGGTCATCAGCTGGAAGGAGACATGAACCGGTATGATGAACCTCTCAATGGAACCATTGAATGTATAAATAGTGCAGGAAAGGCTGTAAACTGCAATGATAACGATGCGTTTGTCCGAAGATCCTGGGGGGAAAATTTCGTTCAGAATTATTTTAATAAGTATGAGGATCTATTCCCCAGGCCCGTGACATGCTTTTCCAGCCAGTGGATTAATCGGTTAATTTTACGACAGAAAAAAATGGACATTTGAAATTTTTCTTGTACCAATGTGATAAATAACGATTTGTCATTGGTAGCCAAGGAAGATGGAAGATGTTGAGTACAGCGAAAAGTGCATGGTGTACGGTCCCGGTCTTTAACAACGGTCGGAAGATAAGCAGGGAACTGCAATATATTCTATGGGAACATGCGTCACAGCACCCAGAATGTACAAGTTCAGCCATTTTGCAAAACATCAAGGCTGAATACGGAAATTTTAACATAACCACCCGTCATGTCAACCGACTTAGGCAGGAATGGGGGGTAAGCAGAAAGAAAGGACGCCCTTGTGGTCGGCGACTGCTGAATGCTCCCGGCGGGGAACTCGTCAAGCTGACACCCAACCTTCCTTTTGTCGGGGTGTGCATACTGGACGCTTTCGTGGAGCAGAACGGAATAATTGAGCAGGTTGCCACTGCAATTCAAATAAAAATAGCTTGTTACAAAAAGGAGAACCCTGAAGAAACTTTTCCGTTATTATACCATAAAAAACAAACAATTATAACGCGTTTCAAGGCTCTTTTTTACGCAGCCTTTTTTGGTATCGGTAAGCTGACTGAATATGATGTCAAGGAGCATGGGCTTGAAGCGTTAATCGGTCGTGGATATCAAAATAATACCCTCCGGCAATTTCTCGGAGAACTCGAACGTATTGATGCGGCTGACATTTTGATATCCTTGCTTACTTCCTCGAATCAAGGACAGCTAGGCTATATCGACGGCCACATGATCCCCTTTTGGACCGGTGCGAAAATGCACAAGGGAAAGATAACCATGCTGGGACGCATTATGCCGGGCTCCAACGCGATAGTGGCCCACAATGAACAAGGGCAGGCAATATTTATGGATTATTATCCACCTGATATTCGCATACCCGCTATGATACTGGAATACTGCGAAAAGATAGTGAACGCAACGGGTATCCGCAGTTTCGTTATTGACAGAGAGATCAATTCCGTAAAGATAGCGAGAGAATTCAAGAACAGGGACTGGGGCTTACTATCCATGTTGGACAGCAACGAATACAAAGCCCTTTCGGACTGGGACACGGAGTGTATATGTGAGTATGAATCAGGAGATCGTTTATATACAGGGAGATGGGCTACTCCGCGAGAGGATGATCCCAGGATATTTGTAATTTTGGAGGCCGATGAACGTTTATTGGTCTACTGGGGAACCCCCAAGCTTCAGGAGTCCCTGCCACCGGTTGAATGGCCCGAAGTTTATTCCAGACGCACTGAGATTCAGGAGAATAGCTTTAAAAGAATGATTAATAACGGTGCTTTGAATGTAAATTTCGGAATAAAGAAGATCGTTGGACCGGACCGTCATAAGGAAAGGAAGGTAAAAGTACTTAAAGATAGGGCAGTAAAAGTCGGACAAAAAATAGAAAACAAGAAAAATGAGCTCGCTAAACAGAAAGAAAAAGTAGCTGAATCAAAGCAGAAAAAACATAAAAAGCGACTCGAACAAAGAAAGAACAAGCGACATGATATAGAAAATGATTTAAGACAGATAGAGGAAAAAGAACGTAAGATCAAGGAAGGTATAGAATCTCTTGGCCCTGTTAAAGAACGATCAGATCGAGATTTTCGAAAGCAGAAGATCATGACCTTCAGGACTCTCCTAATGGAGAATCTTTTAATGGCTTTTATTCGTCTTTTCAATGACAAACTGGATCAAAAAATAGGCACTGACACACTCATGTCAATTTTTTTCAGGCGAAGTGGGAGTTGCATGGAAACTGCATCGGAAATCACCTACGAACTGAATACAATTGGCTTGTCATCTCATTATAAAAAAGTGCTGGGTGATATAACATCTGAATTAACAGCTATGGGGATACAACGTCACGGCAAGCTGATTAGCGTGAGGCTGAGAGAAGCCCCAACCTAAGTGCTGTTGCGTCATTGTGCCCTATGTCCATTTTACAGAAAGGCTGTCAGGGGCCTGTTCCCTGTCATAGATAATTATGCCACTGAAGGAGCTGGAGTACCGGACGGAGTACAGAGAGGATTCAAGGCATCATCATTATCAAAAAAATCTTCCGCTGTTTTGGGATTTCTTTCTTTTTTCTTCACTAAACAGACATTAGCCCATCTTGGTGATGTACTGAGCACAGAACAAGAAGGAGTAACAGCTATCTGCCGAGATGAAAATGATAAAAAGTGTTTAGATTTAAAAACAATGGGTGAGTGGCCCATAAAGCATAAAGTATTTTCTCAGTTACCTGATGAAGATAAAGAGACTCTTGAACTTATTTTTGATACTGAGAACAATCCAGACACAAAACTGAGGGATATATATGCACAGTATCCCCCTGAAGACGCATCCAAACTTGATACTCTGCTGATTGCGACCTGCCTGTACTGGGCACAAGAAAACGGGGATGTAAGATGCGCTTATGATAAGGAGACATTAGGAACAAGTGGCACAAAAATTAAACAATGGATTAAGGGGGTAATTGATTCTGACTATGACAACATCGTTGAACATATTAACCATCGGGAAAAACAGTTTACCGATGAGTTCAAGTATTTTATTTATGGACATACTCATTTCGCTGAACAAAGAAAGACTAACGATAAAACAATAATCAACACTGGAGCTTGGCAACGAGTAACAGATCCTGATGCTATTAAAAAAACAATTCAGAAATGCACAGATTCCGGGATCAATGAAAAGGATTGTTTTAAAACAATGACTCCAGACAAGCTTACGCCCTGTTACAGCTTTGCTGCCAGTGAGCTGGGAAGCTATACTACTCCTACACTATTTTGGTGGGCTTTGGTCCCTGGGAGCAATAATAAATTATGGTGGTTTAAAGATGGCAACCAGCCCTCCAGTTGTAAGTTTCAAAGATGAAAAAATTAGGGCTGGATATTATAGTCAAATCTCCCTGCACTCTGCTTCCACCAAGCAGGGTGCAATTCCCCGCCGTAAAATGCAGCCCATATAAAACAATTACCAAACCGAAGAGCGTATAAGCCTTTCTCCATAATAAGCGACATACCAAATATCTCACACCTCTCCTTATTCCCGCCCCCGCATCTCCTCAAGCTCCCCAACCGACAACCCAGTAGCCTGAGCAATAACCTCAACAGCTACCCCCTGCTGCAACAAAGCAAATGCTATAGTGCGCTTTCCTTCCTCAACCGCAACCTCCTGCAACTCCTCCTGATGATATTCCTCAATCATCCGAGCCCGTTCTTCCGGGGAAATATGGTCACTCTGAATAGCCGCAAACAGCTTCTGGATTTCAGCACGATGATACAGGGATTCATCAACCTCTTCATCCAAGGTATCATTGATGGCCTCTAACCACTCCCGATACGGCTGTGGCGTGTCCTCAGACACATATTTAGGACAAAGATAAATGATTTTATGAGGAATCTCCCCTAAGGGACGACCGGCAAGGTCATGGGGATCAAAATCCGTTACAGATATAGGCGTACCGTGCCGGTCACCTGATGTGAGCACCACCACTGTAAAAACCTTTAATCCCGGACGATAGTTTGCAGAACTAGAAATTTGCTCCAGCAGGGCCGCGCAATGATAATAAAGAAAGCGGTCATAATGATCTGTGGTACGGGCATGTTGAATGTCAACGATGACACGATGACTGGTATCTTCCCCAAACAGATCAAAACGAGGCTTGATATATCCTATCGGCGGATCAAATTCTTTCTCGGTCTCGACATGTTCAATCGTGACAGCCAGCCCCAACATATCCTGAATAAATGCCGTAAAGATTTCCGGGTCACAGAAGGCCTTTTTAAACACCACGCCATACTTCAATGAGGCAACTTTTTTCATGTCCTTTCACCTTCAAATAAATTATGTCCGCTTTCTATTTTCCCACTCACATTGAGCGGGTTGTCTTTTTTGAAAAATAGATTAAAATTCACCATAATTCCATACTGTTCGCTATAACCATCTTATAATACTGTAATAATGGAAAAATACTCGGTTGAACGAATTGATCATTTAGGCATAGTGGCCGGAACAATTAAAGATCTCGGACTGGTAGAACTTATTGACTCCCACTTGGGCCATTATGAAAATGAAACTTTGTCCGCTGGGGAAACCGTAGCTGGAATGATATTGAACGGATTAGGTTTTTCCAATAAGCCCATGTCGTTGACCCCTTTATTTTTTCAGACCTGTCCTCTTTCTTTGCTGTTTAGGGACGGAGTGAATGCCGATGATTTTAATCGTTTCAAACTCGGGCGCGTCCTCGACCGTCTGCACAATTTTGGAACCGAAGCACTTTTCAGTCACATAGCTGTCGATGTCTGTGAAAAAGAAAACATTGACTTTCGTTTCAATCATTTGGATACAAGCGCTTTCAGTCTGACGGGTGAATATCTTCCAGATGCTGATGAGCAGGCGATTTCTATCACCCACGGACATTCTAAAGACCATCGCCCTGATTTAAAACAGGTCATGCTTGAAATGATGGTTACTCAGGATGGCGGAATTCCAATTTTATTTAAAAGCTTAGACGGTAACAGTTCAGACAACACTGTCTTTAAGGATCGTGCGGCAGCTCTGATCAAAGAGTTTGAACAGTCTGAAACCCCTCGGTATATTGTAGCCGACTGCAAGATGTATACTCGGAAGAATGCCCCAAATTTAAGTAAACTGCTTTTTGTCACCCGTATTCCTCAAAATATAAAAGAAGTTGAAGAAGTTATCACTCAGGCCTTGGATAACACAGATGACTGGCTGGAATTCGATGACGGACCTAACGTCAAGATGTTCAATGTGGAGCATTATGGAATCAGGCAGAGGTGGCATGTTGTTTCTTCTGAAGCTTCTCGTCAAAAATCCGTCAAAAAAATCGAAAAAAAGGCAAAAAAAGAAAGAGTTAAGATCCAGAAAGCAACTTTTCACCTGCAAGCGGATCGCTTTCACTGCGTAGAAGATGCAATCAAAGCAGGCGAGAAATTAGCCAGCAGATGGAAGACCCACAGCCTATCATCGTATGAAATCATAGAACATAAACAGTACAAAGGGAAAGGACGTCCGAAAAAAGGTGAACAACCTGTCGCAATTGATTATCAGATAGTTTTAGCAGCACAGCTTGACAGCGACAAAGTGGATCGACTGCAAAAAGTAGCTGCATGTTATATCATAGGCACTAATATCCATGAAGAACATCTGTCTGTACAGGAAGTTCTTGATGCCTATAAGGAACAAAACCATGCGGAACAAGGGTTCCGTTTTCTGAAGGATCCTTTATTTTTTGCTTCCTCCTTATTTTTAAAAAAGCCGTCTCGAATTTCTGCATTACTTATGGTCATGGTGCTTTCACTGTTAGTTTACGGGATAGCAGAAAGACGAATGCGTAATCGGTTAGCTGAACAGCAGGAAACCGTTCCTAATCAAATTAATCAGCCTACTCAGACACCTACTTTGCGCTGGATTTTTCAGTTAATGGGCGGAATCAGTCGTATCAAAATCACTGTTGGAAACCGGGTTAAATATGTTTTTGACGGCATTACCGAGCTGAAAAAACGAATACTGTTACTCTTTGGTGATGGTGTGGCTAATATATATCAAATTTCATAAAACCGCACCCGCTCAATGTGAGATAAAAGTAATGGAATTTTATTAACCAATCGGTGAGTTCTCATAATTTTAACCTTTCTAAATAAGATCCATTAAATAAATATTTACATTACAACAGTGTACTGCTCACCCACTGATCATGAACGCCCGTTGCCCAGGTAATCCACCAGTACAATAGCCATATGCACAACCTTAACCTGTTGCCCCTGCCGAGCCAATCCTTCCTGAAATTGCATCAAACAACCAGAACAGGTAGTGGTGATATAGTCTGGTGAACCGGCAAGAACCTGTTTGCTGCTTTTCTGAAATATCTGCGCTGAATGCTCAGGGCAGGCAATATGAAACAGCCCTCCTTGTCCGCAGCAGAGCGGGCCTTCCTCCGGTTCCAGGATATGCACACCTATTTTGTGCAGAAGCGAACGCGGTGTACTCATGCCTTTATCCTTAAAGCGGAGATGACAGGGATCATGATAGAAAATTCGTTGTCTGGGGTATTCGGGAGTGTCGATACGCGGTAAGGCAGGCAGCTTGTTATCGAAAAATGAGGTGAATTCCCGGACGCGATCAGCGAAGGCTAATGCCTTGCCATGCCAAGGGTCATTCTCATCAAACAGGGTAGGGTAGGCGAGCAGGTGGGAGGAACAGGAGGCGCAAGAAGTGATGATCGGCGTATCAGCAAGGGAAGGAGCGGAAAACGCCTGGATATTCTTTCGGGCGAGCTCACGGGCCTGCTCCCTTTTGCCTGCACACCAGGCAGCGAGGCCGCAACAATATTGATCAGCCGGAACTTGAGCAGGCGGCAGGTTGCTTTTGCTCAGCAGGGTCTGGGTTGCTTCCGCGATGGAAGGTTGGATATGACGGGCAAGACATCCGGTAAAATAGCTGAGAGATGATGCGGGCTGTTCTACTTGATACTCTTGAGATAGTGTATCATTGTTTTTCGATTGGGAAGCCCCCGTTCTTTCTTCTAACAGGCCGAGTTTAAGGCGCAGGCCGGAAAGAACAGGCAGGGCATAAAGACGATGGAGACTGATGCCAGCTTTGACCAGCCCGTCTAAAAGTTCGGGGTGGCTTAAGGCCGTGCAGGCAGCAGCTTTTTTGAGTCCGTTTGGCCCGTAAAAGGGGGAGAAGGTACTGCGAGCTTGGGAAATGATGTCTGTGATAGGGAGCTGTCGGGGACATACCTGTTCACAGGCACCGCAGAGCAGACAGCGGGAAAAAAGCTCCTCAAAAGTAGCCGACGGCTGCTCGGCCAGCGCGGTGGTCAGGAGGTGCATCTTGCCTCGGGCAGTCAGTACCTCCCGTCCGTCAATCCGAAAAACCGGACAGACTACAGCACAGGCCCCGCATTTGGCACAGTTCAGTTCGGTTGCCACAGCAGGAAGGCCTTGATAAACGGATCCAAACGTCCGTCCAGAACCGCATCAACATTCCCCTCCTCCAGATCTGTCCGATGATCCTTGATCAGACGGTACGGCTGAAGGACATAGGAGCGGATCTGACTGCCCCAAGCGATTTCTTTCTTGTCGCCGTGCAGGCTTTCCTTGGCCTTGGCCTGATCTTCCTGCTGTTTTTCATAGAGCCGGGCCATAAGCATCTTCATGGCCATGTCCTTGTTGCGGTGCTGTGAACGTTCATTCTGGCATTGCACAACAATATTTGTGGGAAGATGGGTAATTCGGATGGCTGAGTCGGTTTTATTGACATGCTGCCCCCCGGCCCCGCTGGCCCGATAGGTGTCTACCCGCAGGTCTTTTTCGTCAATATTTATTTCGATAGTATCGTCAAGTTCCGGCAGGACCATAACCGAGGCAAAGGAGGTATGGCGCCGCCCGGAAGAATCAAAGGGCGATATACGTACCAAGCGGTGGATGCCGACCTCGGGCCGGGTATAGCCGTAGGCATTTTTTCCTTTGATGCGAACAGTTACCGACTTGGTGCCAGCCTCGTCACCGGCCAGATAATCCAGGATATCGGTGGGGAAATCATGGGTTTCCGCCCAGCGCAGATACATACGCAGGAGAATGCCCACCCAGTCCTGCGCCTCGGTTCCGCCTGCTCCGGCGTGGATAGTGAGCAAGGCGTTGCTGTCATCATGCTCACCGTCGAACATGCATTCCAATTCAACCAGATCGACCCGCTGGCGCAGTTGAGTCAGTGATGCCTCAACTTCCTTTTGGATCTCCAAATCCTGCTCTTCAATAGCCATATCAAGGAGCATATCAGCTTCTTCCAGGTCCTGGAAATTCTGCTCCCAGTTTTTGACCAGATCCTGCAACTGGCCCAATTGCTTCTGGACCTTTTTGGCGTTAGTTTGATCGTTCCAGAAGTTGGGCTCCAGAGATTCAGATTCCAGCCGTTCAATGTCGAGTTTTTTGCCGTCTAAGTCAAAGATGCTCCTTCAGGGTGAGCATTTTCTCTTTCAGTTCCTGAAGTTTCTGTTTTGCTTCCGCAGTTTCGTTCAATTCAGCCATTCTTATATTCCTTATTGTTCTTCTTTTTTTTCTTTTGCGTAGAACGGGGGGAACCTGATTACGCTATTTTTACGGTAATTGAAGGTGCTCGGTCAAGCCTTATTTTACAGAGCCGAACATCTGTTCATAGGCCTCGTTGCGCATTTTGGCCATTCTTTTAACTGGAAAATTACTTTTTTCTTCCAGGTTATGCTTAAGAATATATTCGTCTCTCATCAGAGCCGCCACCTTGGATGTGCTGTACCCTACACCGGTTTTTATTTTTCCATTGACCTTGCGCACGGTAAATATCCAGCTTCCGTCTTCGTCCTGGCTGACGCCGATATAATCTCTTCTTTTTGCCATGTTGCTCCGCCCTCCTGAACGTCTCCTCAGGTTATTCAGTGCATTTTTTCTTATGATCCTCATTAACTCATGAGCTCCGCTATATTATTATTTTTTCCTCTGTTGTTTGCGCGTTGCCAAATACAACAAAAAAGGAACCAGGGCCAAACATATTGCTCCGAAGTGATACCCACCGTACATAAAAACAGTATGGCCGGTGAGGAGAGGAGTCCTCGCACTGACGGTTTCTGACTTGAATAAAGGGGATTCTTCCTTAATTTCTCCTGTGGGACTTATAAAACCGCTGATGCCGGTGTTTGCGGAACGCACCAGACTGCGCCTGTTTTCCACAGCCCGAAACACTGTCATGGCCCAAGAATGGTAAGGGGCGCTTGATTTACCGTACCAAGCATCGTTGGTCAAATTAACCAGCAAGTTGGCCCCTTCAGCAACTTCTTGTCGGGCAATATCTGGAAAAATCGATTCAAAACAAATCAGAACTCCGGCCTGAACCCTATCAGCATCCAGAGGTTCAAAGGAATCACCAGGTGTGAAATCGCCTATGAGTTCAACCAACGGCTTTATAAACCAAAGATAGGTACGCAGAGGGACATATTCCCCAAAGGGAACAAGATGCTGTTTATTATAGCGAGCAGACAACCTGCCTGAACGATCCAAGAGCAAAGCACTGTTGGAATAGGCCACCGATTTTTTTTTCTGCGGATCGACCGTAAAATAGGGAGAACCGGTTAAGAGTCGGACTTCATTTTTTCGAACAAAGTCACGAACCCTGTTCATAAGGGGTTCTCGGGCCGGGTAAAAAGGGAGGGCTGTTTCCGGCCAGATCACCAGTTCCGGTTTTTCCTCCCCTCCGAGGACTTGAGCTGAGAGGGAAAGGTAGCGCTCCACAGTGTTTTCTTTTTGTCTCGGCGACCATTTTAAACTTTGTTCAATATTTCCCTGAACAGCACTGACAAAGGCGGTATCTGCCGCTACTGATTCAGAAGAAATCTGCTGATAACGTACGACCGAATATCCGCCAAGACAGGAGAGTAGGAGGAAAACTGTAACCGGGTGACCAAAATGGTAATCAGAGACCTTTGAAGAGGTGGAGGAAGAGGACAGAGAAACACGGATCCTGTCCGCTAGCCAGAAAAGCAAGGCGTTGATCAACACAACAGAGAAAGTGATCAGGTAATGGCCCCCGAGGTCTGCTGCTTGGATTAATAATGGCTGCCGGTATAAAGCGTATCCGAGATCCATCCAAGGAAAACCGGTAAAAAGTACGCCATGAAGGAAATCAAGACCTGTCCAAGCAGGAGGAGCAGCCAGCAGGAGCAGAGCTGCAGCCTGTCCTCTTGATTTTGACCTGACAAGCAAACCATTGAGCAGCAGACAGAACAAGGTAATATAGATCGTCATGTATGCGGCCAGCAGGAGAAGAGCAAAAGCTGCAGCCGCAAGGTGGAGTCCGCCGAAGCGTTTTAGAACAGGGATAATCCAATAAAACAGGCTGGTATAGTAAAGCAATCCGCAGGTCATCCCCATGCAGATAGTTTGTTTGGTGGATAAACGACCGAGAGCCGAGAGCAGGGGAACAAGGGCGACAAAAAGAAGAGGCCACCACCCGATGATTCCTGGCATAGCCAAAGCCAAGAGGAGCGCGGTGAGCAAAGCCCGTACATAAAGGGCATACCCTCCCAGCGGGGAGATATTCGATGGAGCGGCTATCTTTATACCATCATGCTTCATACCATCATACCTTACGAATTCTTACTGTGCGAACTTTGCGGGGGTTCGCCACGAGTACAGTTAATGTCAGAGAAGGGGTATTCACAGTCTCGCCGTTTTGCGGCATGCGTCCCAGACGATGAATGACAAGGCCACCTATTGATTCATAGGGGCCGTCTGGTAGCCTGCATTGAAAATGTTTTTCCACCACTTCAATGTCAATTTTAGCATCCACAATAACTGTTTGCTGGTCAATCTGCATGAGTTCCCGTTCTTCCTGATCGTGCTCATCATCAATCTCACCGACGATCTCTTCGATGACATCCTCAAGGGTGACCAGCCCCCGGACTCCGCCGAACTCATCGGTGACCACCGCGATATGATTTTTTTTTGCCTGAAATTCCCGGAGCAATTCGGTGATCGGCTTGGATTCGGAGATAATCATCGGAGGGTTGAGATAATTTTCCAAATGCCTTTCCGGCTCGTCTCCCTCGTCTTTTTCTCCAACGGGGCGGAGCAAGTCCTTGGCATGGAGAATCCCGACAATATTATCCTGGCTGCCGTTGTATACCGGTATCCTGGTATACCCCTCCACATTAATCAGGGTCACTGCTTCCTGAACAGAACTGTTAACATTAATCCGAACGATTTCAGCGGTCGGTGTCATAATTTCCGAGGCAACAGTGGCGCGAAAATGAAAAATAGAGTTGATAAGCTGCTCTTCATGGCTGCTGATCAGACCCTGTTCTTCGCCGTCTTCCAATAATCCCTGGATTTCGTGTTCCAATTCCTGGGTGGTGTCAGGAGATCTTCTAAATTTGGCCAGAGACTTCAATCTTTGCCAAAATGATTTTCCCCCGCTGTCCTCCTCTTTCTCTGTCATACTCTTCACACGTCTTCTGTCACAACTGTCACAAGGGAGTTTGATTACATAATGATGCGCTATTCTAACACTAGAAAATAGATAAAGAAAGTCAAAAAAAATGTCGGAAACCCGATGATTATACTCTTTCAGGCCGAGATACCTGCTCTTTTCTCTTTACGATTTTATATTTACAACTTTTCAACTTGCCGAAGGTGGAGTAGAATGAAAAAATTATTGGAGAGATATACTCGGACTTTTTGGACTTCTCCCCTGTTCTTTACGAAAGCATACAGTCAGCAGCAGCTGGCAGCATTTCCGAAGAGTTTGAATTTTCTAACCCTCATTCCGATATTTCGACATTCCGACCCGTCGGGCCGGGACAACAAAAGATGAAAACAACGGGTGAACAGCCGGTTCTTTTCATATAAAACAGATAAAGCTTTAAGAGGTTGTTTGTGCAAGGCAAAGTATTGATTGCTAATCGCGGCGAAATAGCTGTCCGCATTATGGAGGCCTGTCAGGATCTCGGCCTTGAATATACCATTATTTATACTGATGCTGATCGTGATTCTGAGCATGTGCAGCGTAATAGGCTCAACGGCACTGAGCAGAATGCGTGGCGGGTGGTCAGTTACACTGATCCTAATGACCTTCTGGCTGTGGCTGATCATACCGGTTGTACGGCGATTCATCCCGGATACGGATTTTTCTCGGAAGATTACCGCTTCGCTCGCAGGGTAACTATTCGTGATCGGCCTCTTGTTTTTATTGGGCCGAGCTGGGAGGTTATCCGCGACCTTGGTGACAAAATCAATACCAAGCGAGTTGCCAACAAGCTAGGCATTCCCACAATCCCGGGAACTTCCGCTCCTATCTATAATGAAATGGAAGCCGAGGAAATCGCCCAACATCTCTTTGATCTGCAAAAAGAAGAGAATGAGCCGCATCCGGCTATCCTGATTAAGGCAGCAGCAGGCGGCGGCGGCATGGGGATTGAGGAGGTCAATCGAATTGAACATTTCCGTCGTGTCTACCGGCAAGTACAAAATTATGCCAAGCGTCAGTTCGGCGACGGTGGCGTGCTGATTGAACAGCGTTTGCGTGATTTTAATCATCTTGAAGTGCAATTGGTCTGTTCCCGGCACGATGAGCGCATTCATTTCGGGTCCCGTAACTGCACTATCCAGTCCGCTGGACGGCAAAAACGGGTTGAGGCTGCCCCCGGCTTTCACACCTCCTGTTTCGATTACGATTTTGACGCGGAAAAGGTTTTGGACAATGTTGTTGAGCATTCTTTAAAACTAGCTGAACATGTTCAATACGATAATGTCGGGACCTGGGAATGGATCGTCAGTCGTAGCGGCAAGCCGTATCTCTTGGAGGTGAATACTCGTATCCAGGTGGAAAACGATGTCTCAGCCCGCATCAGTTATCTTGACGATAAGCATCCTAATCTTCTTCGGGAACAAATTCGCCTTGCTCTCGGAGAGCCCATGGGTTACCAGCAGAGTGACGTGATTTTTCGCGGAGCAAGTATTGAGCTGAGAATAGTTGCTGAAAATACCCAACGGGATTTTGCCCCTTGGATCGGAACAATTACTCGGTTTGACCTGCCCAAATATGAATGGTCAGCCACATACAGCCATGTGCCGACCGACCGACCTTATGCCATCCCCAGTGAATATGATCCTAATCTGGCTTTGGCCTTGGTCTGGGGAGACAGCGTAGAGCATGCCAAAGAACGTGCCCGGCAGTTTATTGATGCCTCCCGGATTGAAGGAGTCAATAGCTCGGGTGATGCCATCCTGACGAATCTTGATTACCTGCGTGAAAATCTTGATCGCCTTCTGACCTTTTAAGCTTCATAGAGAAAGTAGGTCAACATCGGATCTGCGTAGGCGACTCTTTCCCGTACAAAAAAGCTGTGACGGGCGGTAATGTGTTTTTTGGGGTCCTCAGCTCTTTATCATTCCCCTATGCCCGGCCCGGCAGCCGGACCGATAAAGAAATAAAAATGACGGGTAAGTACTCACTGTCTTTACATAAAATGTATGCCTATTATTTAATGTATAATGAATGATCTTATCAAAGAGCTTCAGAGTGTTGACCAACGCATAGGTTATCTGATTCACATAAAAGATAACAGCGAGTGGGGTAACCTTGCTGAGTTCCAAAAAGAAGCCGAACAGCTGAAAAATAATATTTTTGATCTAGATAAAGCAGAGTTCAGCGCGCGGCTGGAAAAGCTGGAAGATTCTGTTCGTTTTCTCGAAGAACGTTGCGAAGAAGGCCTGACAGCAATGGAGCGAGTACGTATCGTTCGTTCCCCTTTACGCTTTTCCCTGAAAGATATTTTGGAAAATGTGTATGAGGAACATACCGAGCTTGGCGGTGAAGGCGAGGCCAATATCGATCCGTCGCTAGTGGTTGCCAAGGCCAACATTGTCCGACGTATCAAGAAAAAACCGTATACCTCGCCGGTGATGATCATCGGGCAGGAAGTTGGCCACGGCGAAGAATTTCGTAACGGCGGTTCTTGCAAGCCCTGGGGAAACGAAAAGGCCATGCGATATATGAAGGTGGCTGAAACCGAGGGTATTCCTATTCATTTTTATGTTTTCACGCCGGGATCGTATCCTGTTGAGGAGTATCCCGGAGCAGCTCAGCAGATTGCCCGCAACCTCTATACTATGACTAAGCTGCGTGTGCCCATGATTTCGGTTATTTCGGAAGGTGGATCCGGCGGAGCCGAGGCTGTGGGGATGAGTGATTTTCGTCTCATGTTTTCTCATGGCTATTACTCGGTTATCTCTCCAGAAGGGGCCGCAGCCATTGAAGGTCGCGTCAAAGAAGGACAGAAGGTCTCTCCTGAACTCATTGAGCGCTGTGCTCGCCAGCTGAATATTACCGCAGCAGATAACCTGCGCCTGGGTACTGTTGACCGCATTATCCAGGAACCACCCCTGGGCGCGAAGACAGATGATTTCTCTTTCTTTGCCCGGATTCGTTCTGAAATTATTCGGGCCACTGATGAGGTGGTGCTGAAAACCAAGAGTGTGCGTGGGTTTCGTTCCTATGAGGTAAAGAGGAAAAAGGCTGAAAGCGCGGACGAGGCCCCACAGATTGATATTCCCTGGGATCTCGGTGAGAAAGAAGAGGAACGACTGCTGAGGGAGCGCTCCAAAAAGTATCGCGGGATGAGCATGCATAGTTTCGGGGTCATCAATATCCCGGCGGAAAATATGCTCAAATCCCTCTACTCAGCTTCGGAAAAACTTTGGTACAGCTTTCGTTATGATGTGCTGAAAAATCAGCGTAAACAGATGCAAAAGACCATTAAAGAGGTTTCCGGTGAGGGAACCGCTCTGGTCAACCGCCTCACAGCTCCTTTTACTACGGTCTATAATAAAATAGTTACACAGGACGAGAAGAAAAAGGCCATTGCCACATCACCCACCATTGCGGCCCAGGCGTCCGGTGATTACTGCATTATCCCTGATCCGCTGGAACTGACAGATACCTATACCAGCCCGTTGGCCAACGAAGATCGGACGGTGACCTGCCCGAATGCGGAAAAACACGGTTGTCAGGATCTCTGGATCCCTGACCTCTATGGTGAATTCTGCGGTGTTTGTGAAAATTGCGGTTATCATTTCCCTCTGGAATATCAGTGGTATCTGAAAAATGTTTTTGATCCCGGTTCAGTTCGGATCTTTAACAACGAGATCTTTTCCCGTAACCCTCTGAATTACGAAGGATTTGACGAGCGTCTTAAGGCTGCGCGTTCCAAAACGGGCATGGGCAGCGCCAACCTGACCTTTGATGCCAAGGTCAAGGATATCAACTTGGTCGTGACCATGCTGTTCTCTGATTTTCGCAACGGAACTGTGGGGTCTGCGGAAGGGGAAAAATTTGTCCGTGCCTGTGATAGAGCTCGACGGAAAAAACGGCCTTTACTGGCCTATGTGCATACCACCGGAGGAATTCGAATTCAAGAGGGCACATTAGGCGTTGCCCAGATGCCCAAATGCACAATGGCGGTCCGTGAGTACATTGATGCGGGTGGTCTTTATATCGTGGTTTATGACAATAACTCCTATGCTGGACCAGTTGCTTCTTTCCTTGGCTGTTCTCCGTATCAGTTTGCGATTCGTTCCAGTCGAATAGGTTTTGCCGGGCCAAGGGTTATCCGGGAAACCACGGGCATTGATATTCCTCCTGACTATCAGGATGCGAGGAATGCCCTGAAGCGGGGGCATATCCAAGGGATAACTGATCGGCGTGATTTTCGTCGTCATCTCTATCAGGTCATGCAGACTATGGGAAGCCCGAGTCTTTATTATCGATAATTTTTTATTCAATGCAGATAAGCTCTTGACCAAATCCCGACTTTATGATATATAATTTGCCTTATCAAAGATAAGGGCCGTTAGCTCAGCTGGTAGAGCAGTTGACTCTTAATCAATTGGTCGAAGGTTCGAATCCTTCACGGCCCACCAGTATATATAGGGATTTAGCTCAGATTGAGTTGAATCCCTTTTTCTTTTTTGGTACTCCAGCCCCCCACTGCCCCCACTTTTTCAATTATGGGGGCAAAGTTTCTGCTCGGAGAACCATTGACACACCACCCGCTCCTGTTTATCCTCCCTCTGAAAAAAATATCCTCTATGCGTTGCATAGGAAACCTCTTTGAAATTCTCCCGGCAATAATAAAAGTGATTTACGAGCATAATCCCGAAGAGTTATATTCTCAGCTTGCAGCTAGGGCAATTGGTCGTCTAGGGCTGCTGGCACGTTTTGGTCACTTGGATTCAACGAGTTTTCATACCGACGGTCGCTATCCAGCCAACGCTTTGCCTCCTGGTGTACGCCGCTTTGGAATATCGCATCAGGGAAGCGCTCGAAATAAATAATGAAACATTTCCCAACCAGAAAGGAAAACCTGCCTCTAACCCTACTGCTCGTTGGGCATTTCAGTTTTTTTCTGGAATTCATCTGCTACTTGTCGGAGGAGCGCAACAACTGGTCCTGAATTTGAATGAACATCATTTATGCCTGCTGAAGTTGTTGGGTGGGAGATATGAAAAATTATATTCTGGAAATGGACAAAATGCATGCTCAATATGGTTAATATCACTGACAATCCTGCATTGAGATAATAACAGGGAGCTAGTAATACGCCTCAATTCCCATAAAGCCATAAAAAAAAAGGCTGCTGCACCGTAGTGCAGCAGCCTTTGTCGTTATTCCTGACTACGTCCGTCCTTGGCCTTAATAAAACGCATTTTCAGTTCATAAAGGACCCTGTCCATCAGCTCCTGCTCGTCCTTTTTCAGATTCCCCTTGGTCTTTTCCTCCAGCATAACCAAAGTATCAATACTGTGCCGAGCAAGCTCAATATCCTGACTTTTTTGCCCTGTTTCAGGATGAGGCAACTCACCGAGATGAAAAAGGGCTGTGGTATTCAGGGAAAGAATCAAGGAGATAAAGGAAACCGCAGGCATCACGCATTCCCCGTCCCTGTTTTTCACCCTTCCTTCAGGACATTCGCAATCTTTTTCTTGGTCATTCATTACGTTATGCAGAGTTAAGGTTTCTCAGGAGCGGGGAGTGTTCCCCTTATCCCCTTTCTTGATTTGATCCCAAACAAAGGATCAAGAAATGTAAGCGGGTAATTCCAGAGCCATAGCATCATCAATATGCTCAAGCTCCTTAACAGTGGCAAGAAGTTCCTTACTCACCGGCTGGTTAGTGTTGAGGAGAATGATATTCCGGCTGGAGGTGCCCTCCTGCCCCACAATCATGTTGGAAATGTTTACACCACCAGCACCAAGGGTGGTCCCTAATGCACCGATGACACCAGGCACATCTTTATTATGGACCAAAAGCATAGGCCCGGCTGGCAAAGCCTCAAGGCGGAACGAATTAAAGCGGACCAGACGTGGCTCTTTGGTGCCGAATACGGTTCCGGCTAGCATATTTTCGCCTTCGCTGGTCTTTACCGTTATCCGCACCAAGTTGGTAAAATCCGCACTCCGACTACTCTTGGATTCAACCACCCGAATGCCCCGTTCTTCAGCAATCAGAGGAGCATTAACAAAGTTCACCGCATCCTGAAGGATGGGGGTAAAAAGACCTTTCAAAAAAGCCACAGTGACAGGGTTGGTGTCCTCCTCAGCAAGGTCTCCACTGAACTCTAAGTTAACCTCCTGAACCCCGCCCTGAGAGATCTGCATATGGAGGCAACCCAGCATCTCCCCAAGGGTGATATAGGGGCCTACTTTGGCCAATACTTCATCGCTGACCGAAGGCACGTTAACTGCATTGCGGACAGAACCTTTGAGTAGGTAATCAGCCATCTGTTCAGCAATAGCCACAGCGACATTTTCTTGGGCTTCAGCTGTAGAGGCACCCAGATGAGGTGTGCAAATAAAATTATCCAGACCCAGCAGAGGAGTAGCCTCCAAGGTGGTCGGCTCTTTTTCAAAAACATCCAGAGCGGCTCCGGCAATCCGTCCTTCCTTCAAGGCTGCGTACAGAGCCTCTTCATCCAGAACACCACCACGGGCGCAGTCGATAAACATGGCCTCCTTTTTCATGGCAGCAAAAAATTCCGTGGAAAGAATGTGATGCGTATCCTTGGTCAGAGGAGTATGTACAGAGATATAATCAGCCCGCGCAGCCAGCTCAAGCAAATCCACCCGCTCTACTCCAAGTTTTTTCACCAACTCATCAGGCATAAAAGGATCATAGGCAATGACCTTCATTTTCAGACCCTGGGCCCGGTTGGCCACGATGGAGCCAATTCGTCCGATCCCGACGATACCCAAAGTCTTCCCAGTGACCTCACGGCCCATAAAACTCTTCTTTTCCCATTTTCCCGCCTTCATGGAAGTTGTTGCCTGGGGGATATTCCTGGAAAGGGACATCATCATAGAGATAGCGTGTTCAGCCGCTGTGGTGGCATTACCATCCGGGGCATTCATGACCACGATTCCCTTTTCACTGGCTGCCGGGATATCCACGTTGTCCAGGCCGATACCAGCGCGGCCCACCACTTTTAACTTTGTTGCGGCCTCAATGATATCCTCCCGCACCTTGGTAGCACTCCGGATCACCAAGCCATCGTAATCCGAAATAATTGCTTTAAGCTCTTCCGGTGGCAGCCCGGTGTTTACATCCACCTCCAACCCGGCCTCTTTCAAAATCTTTTCACCGATGGGCGCGAGATTATCACTGATAAGCACTTTCATATTTTTCCCCTTAATACTCCGTTCCTTAGTTCAAATGAATATAGAATAAAAACAAAAAATGTTGATTTTTAAATACAAAGCTTGCACTATAACGAGATTCATACAGACCGACAATATTAAAATTACAGCGATGGATTCCCCGTACCTGTTCAATATAATAACAACTGCACAATAATGTCGCAGAAATAATATACAAGGAGCACCTCATGACAGAAGTTCGTGTCCGTTTTCCACCCAGCCCTACCGGTTACCTCCACATCGGCAGTGCCCGTACCGCCTTACTGAACTGGCTCTGGGCCAAAAAAAATAACGGTAAGCTCATTCTGCGGATTGAAGATACCGACGTTGAGCGTTCCACCCAGGAGTCTATTGAAGGAATCATAGACGGTCTGCAATGGCTGGGTCTTGATTGGGACGAAGGCCCCTATTTTCAAACCGAATTTGCTGAGGATCACCGAAAAGCAGCAGATCAGCTGCTGGAATCCGGCCATGCCTATAAATGCTTCTGCACCAAAGAAGAGCTGGAAGAAAAACGGGAAGCTGCCAAGGCAGCTAAAAAGGAATTTGGCTATGACGGCACCTGTCGTAACTTGAGCCCGGAACAGGTCGCAGAAAAAGAAGCTGCTGGCCTCCCCTCTGTTATCCGCTTTCAAGTTCCTGAGCAGGAAGGCAAGCTGGCCTATCATGACGAGGTACTGGGAACCATTGAGCGTGCCTATGACGATATCGAGGATTTTGTCATTGTCCGCTCCAACGGTAAGCCCCTCTATATGCTCTGTAACGTGGTGGATGATATCCGAGATCGGATCACTCATATCATTCGTGGTCAGGATCATATGAGCAACACAACCCGCCAAGTCCTGCTCTACCAAGCTCTGGATGCACCTCTACCTGTTTTTGCCCATATGCCGCTGACCCTGGATCTGCAAAAACGCAAAATCTCCAAGCGTAGCCACGGCGAGTTGGTTTCTGTTCAGTTTTACCGAGAAAAAGGTTTTATCCCTTGGGCCTTATGTAATTTCCTCGCCCTACTCGGCTGGAATCCCGGCACAGATCAGGAAATTTTCAGTCGGGAAGAGCTGATTGAAACCTTCAGCCTGGATCGAATCAGCAAGGTTAATTCGGTGTTCAACCACCGCAAAGGTGACCCCAAATTCTTTACTGATCCCAAGTTGATTTCCGTTAATGAGCAGTACCTGCGATCAATGGAGCTTCCCGCCCTGGCAGAGCTGGTGAAGCAGGATTTCATGCAACAGGATATCTGGGATTCTACCTATGAAGGCGATAAAAAAGAGTGGTTTTTGACCACCTTGGATCTGATCCGGGATCGCTTTCATACGGTGCGTGATTTTGCCACCTTGGGCCGGGCCTATTTTGCTGATGATTATGCAGTGGAAGAAAAACCGCTCAAAAAAAATGTCCTCAAGCATCCGGACCTCAAGACCTGGATGCCCATGCTGGCCGAACGCTTTGCCAGCATGGATGATTTTAACAAGGAGACCAGTGAAGCTGCGGCCCGTGAACTGGCGACAGAGCTGGACATCAAACCGGGTATTCTGATTAACGGAATGCGCACCATACTTACCGGCCAATTAGCCGGACCGGGTATGTTTGATATTCTCATCGCTTTAGGCAGAGAGCGGGTCGTCAAACGGCTGCACGACATTTCTCATCTCTACGAGAAGTAAGAATCAGGATCATATCAGTTGACAAATCATCCGCTCCTGTTGACTCTTGGGAGCGGATTGCATAGCATCAATATAAGAGGGATCGCTTGAAGTAGGAGACTCCCTTCCTTAAATTATCCACTCACTGAACCTCCTATCAATATCTCAAAAAAATAAAAAGTGATACCTGCAGCCAGATTATTTTTTGCCATTTTTGCGCTTACTCTTGTTCTCTTCGCAACAGAGCTGACTTCAGCATACGCCGATGAAAAGGTTATTGCCTTTGCACAGGATACCCTGGCCAATGACTACCGCAAAGCGCAAGTCTTTGAGGTGCGTGATGCAGTTACTGAACATGCTGTTGCTGAACATTCAGGACTAAGCTTTACCTCCTCTAATGCAAACGGACAGACTTCACTTCTGATTCATCAAATAAAAAAATTCACCTCCGCCAACGTCGACATACTTATCGTGGGGACAAATGATCCTGAAGCTGTAGTTCCAGCTATCACAAAAGCTCAACAAGCTGGTATCCCTGTAATTATTCTCGACAGAGGAATTAACAGCACAGCCTACACTACTTTTATCAATTCGGACAATATCAAAATCGGAAAAATCGGTGCTCAATATATTACTGAACAGATCAAGGGCAAAGGAACTGTACTGCTTTTTGAGGGTCTGCAAAAAGCGGACGTAACCCAACTGCGCAATAAAGGATTTCTTGATGTGATGAGCCGCTACGAGGGAATCAAAATCATCAGGAGAATCGGAAACTACCTGCGCAAGGATGCCATTATTGAAATGGAAAAACTTATTGAGGAAGGCGTGCATCTTGATGCCATATTTTCTGAAAGCGACAGCATGCTCAGTGGGGTGCGTTCTGCCCTGCATCGCCACGGGCTTGATCCGAAAAAAATTCTCATGGTAGGCTGTGATTATACTTCCGAGGCTCGGGAAGCAATTCGCCAAGGAACTCAAACCGGCTCCATTCTTTTTCCCTTGGGCGGTCGTCAAGCTGTTCAGACTGCTCTGAAAATCCTGGAAGGAGAAAAGGTGCCTAAGCATATCTCCCTTCCTGTCAGATTAGTAACTCGCAAAAATGTTGATGAGATACCTCCGGTCTTCTAATCTGATGAGATATATCGATTTGTTCTACACACCTTGGTCGTCGCTCGCGACTTTTCCCCTATTTATCCCCGTCTATCCTCTGCTTTCTTTTAAGAAGACAAAAAATTAACTACGTAGAGGTCATTTCGTAACAGGAAGGCATGGCGAAAAAATATTTTTTTTCTCTCAAGAAGACGTTCAGCAGAGCAAACCTAACCGGCAAACTGTCTTTGCTGGTTGTCATCGGTGTTCTCGCTTCGGTGAGTGTTCTGGGCTGTTATTTTGATTCTTTTCTCGAAGAAACCTTTTTGGAGGACGCAAAAAGCCGCATATCATTCGGATTTCAACGGCTATCAACCGACTTGAAAACAGCAACAGAAGAATTGAAGGAGGGAATCTTTTTTGTCCAGACCGATGAAAACTTCTTAGCATCTGTCGAGCTGATCAATAATTATCAGGATAAAAACAACTACAACGCCATCCTGCTTGATGAAGAGAAAAAGGTCATTACGCAACAACTCCTCAACCGCGTCAAGCTTTCCCTTAATCATTTCATTGCACTTTATGATAAACATGAAGAGCTGATCGCCTTTGTTAAGCAGAGGCCAGACGGATATCATCTTCATTTCATCTCATATGAAAAAGGGCATAAGATATTATACAGTCGGCATGAAGCTGAGCACCACTTTACTCCATCGTCCTTCCCGGAATCCTTGCCCGTGGATTTTCGACATCAGGTCTATTATTCCAAACAGGATGCAGAACAAGGTGCTATCACTTATCATATATACAACGGCAAGATACTCGCAACCTCTCATGTCAGCATATTTGACGATGAGCAAGGAAGTATGCTCATGCATATTGAAATGTCCCATCTCTTTGATGATGAATATTTCAAAGAAATTTCGGACGATCTTGGTCTGATCATCAGGTACAGTGCTGAAAAAAAGAATGCGTCCCATGCCCATCTTTTGACACAAATTCACGATGTGAGAGAATTGCATGTTAAGCAGGGCGCACGGGCATATTTCAGCACTGCGCGAATCAATATTACGTCAGGAGGACGACCAAAAGGACGTTATGACAAAACCTCTTTTTATTACCATGTTGCCCTGAACAAGAAAAAATTACTCACTACCTTAGCAAAGAATAGGCGGCAATTTCTGGCGATTATCATCGTTGTCACTCTTTTGGTTCTGCTCATTTTGCGTGTGATCTTTTTCAAGACACTGATCTCTCCTCTTGACCTATTGATGGAACAGATTCGTAAACTTGAAAAACAAAATTACGAGCAATCCGCCCTGGTTCAAACGGGAGATGAACTGGAGGAAATATCAAAGAACATCAATCACCTTGCTGAAACAGTTCAAGATCGCGAACGAGCACTACTGGCGTCTCAAAAAAAACTTGAGCACCTCTCGCTCCATGATTCACTGACAGCTCTTCCAAATAGAAGATTATTCATCCGACGCCTGCAGCAGGCGATAAGGAAGGCCCGACGAAATTGCTCGCAGCTCGCCGTGTTATTTCTTGATCTTGATGAGTTTAAACAGGTGAACGACACCCTGGGCCATGATATTGGCGATCAGCTCCTCATAGAAATAGCCCTCCGCCTGACCGAGAGTCGGAAATTCAAGCCTCTTATAACAGCGCGGCTCGGTGGTGATGAATTCACTATCCTTGTTCAAGATATTAGAGGGAGGAATGATATTGCGGTAGCAGCTGAGCAATTACTGAAAATCTTTCGCACACCGTTTACCTGCTCCGGGTACGAACTGAGTACAACCGCCAGTGTCGGTATAGCGATTTTTCCGGATGACGGTGAAGACACTGTGACCCTGATCAAGTATGCTGATATGGCTATGTATCAGGCGAAAGAAATCGGACGGAACAATTACAGCTTCTTTTCCGCAGGCCTTGCGACCAAGGTCAAAAGCCGCATTGATCAAGCCAATGCGCTGAAAAAAGCAGTGCGACATTGTGACGAGTTTCATCTGCTTTATCAGCCCAAAATATGCTTACGAACAGGCAGAGTAGAAAGCATGGAAGCCTTGGTGCGCTGGCAAAGCGCTTTATTAGGCTTTATGCGACCGGATCAGTTTATCCCGCTGGCTGAAGAGACCAATCTGATCATCCCCTTAGGGGAATGGGTTATCAATCAGGCTTTTCACGATTTCATGTTCTTTCAGCAGAGCGGCTCTCCGGCAAAAAAAATATGTGTTAACGTTTCCGGTGTGCAACTCATGAACAGCGATATCGTTTCGACCGTACAACGGGCCATCAAACAGACAGGTATCCGACCGGAGCAGATTGAGTTAGAGATAACCGAAGGTTCTCTGGCAACCCAGGAGAAAAAAGCCCTTCAGGCCCTAGATCGTCTCCGAAAAATGCATATAGACCTTGCCATAGATGATTTTGGTACCGGCTATTCCTCAATGAGCTCTCTCCAGCAGCTCCCGGTTACCCGCCTAAAAATTGATAAGTCATTTATAGACAACCTGCCTGATTCAGAAGAAAGCAACGCCATTGTTCAGGCGATTATCGCCTTGGCCAGAACCTTTCATCTGCATATCACAGCAGAAGGGGTTGAAACAGAAGAACAGGTGAATTTTCTCCGCAAAGCAGGATGTGATGAGATCCAAGGGTATTTTTACGCCAAACCACTTTCCGGCGAAGAATTTCTGGCATTCTCCTCCACATTCATAGCGAAAAATCTCTCCTGATTCCCCTTATACTTCTCTTGATTTCAGCAAGTTCTTTTCCTCTTCAGTGAGTTTTTCCAGGCAGGCCATCATGCTTCTTCTTAATTGTTCCACCCTTTTTAACAGATAAGGCTCTGTTGCAGCGTGACGCATATCTTTCATGAGCAGCAGGGTTCCGAAGTTCCTGACGCCAGTCTTGCCTGCAAGCACACTCTGAATCGGGAGTTCAATTCTAAGAAAAGCTTCTCGTTGTTCTTGAGATACCTTGTCTTTTTCTTTTTCCGCCCAGCTGAACCTCCGCCGAGACCATCCCGTAGTAGCGCCAGCCTGTTGCTCAATAAAATGAAATTCAGCATAATCAAACTCCAACATCTCTAAGGAGACACAGACAGCCTCCCAAAGTATCTCAAGATCAGAAGCTGAGTCAATCCTCCGTTGATGCTGGAGAAAAAGACGTCGTTGGATACTAATTCCGGCCTCATCGGTCAGATCGCGGGCCCAGGAGGCAAAATTATGGACATTGAATGAATTAAAATCGCTAATATAACGAAGTAAACCTACCAGTCCTATTCCGAGAACAAAAAGGATCAGAGCCGAAGTATTATTTTGGGCATGAACGAGAAGCATGGAAGAAATCCCCAGCAAGACCGTCAGGACATAGAGCGTCAATACGGCTCGCCTATGAGTAAAGCCGAGTTTGACCAATCGATGATGAATATGTTTGTTATCCGGCTGAAACATACTCTGACCGTTGATGAATCGCCTGAGTGGTGCCCATATGGTATCTATCAGCGGCACGCCAAGGGCGATAACCGGGATCAGCAAAGCCGTAGCAATCTGGCCTTTGATCGCTCCCCCGATACTGAGGGCGGCCAGGCAATAACCGAGGAAATAACTGCCGCTGTCCCCCATAAAAATAGAAGCCGGGTAAAAATTATAGCGCAGGAATCCGATCAAAGAACCGGCCAAAGCGGCAAAGGCGAGAGCTGCTGTTAGTCGCCCGCTCACTACACAGACAAAAAGCATGGCGAGTGAGGCAAAAAGACAAATCCCGGCGGCAAGACCGTCTAGTCCGTCTATCAAATTAATGGCGTTAATGACAAGCAGAAACCAGAAGACCGTAATCGGCAGGGAAAGGAACCCTATGGCAAAGTCTGCTCCGAACGGTGTCGTGACGACAGTAATTCGGATACCACAAGAATAAACAAAGACAGCAATCAGAAGCTGGCCGAATATTTTGGATAAAAAACTGAGGTCTCGTATATCATCCAGGAGTCCGAGCAGAAAAATAAGTACTGCTCCGATGACAAAATAAAAAATACTGTTGTCAGCAAGAAGATTCTGAACAGCGTGACTCTGTTTGCAAAACACAAGCAGGAACAAGAAGGGGAAAAAAAAGCTGCAAAAAAGGGCAACTCCTCCTATACGAGGAATTTCCCCGTTATGCATCTTACGTGCTGACGGTTTGTCTGTCAGGTCAAAATGCAAAGCCAGTTGTCGGATAGCCGGTGTTAGTGCTAAAGAGATCAGGCAGGCCGCGACAAAAATAAACAGAATAGAGGTCATCCAGATCAACCTGTGTTTATACATGGTTTGCCCATTGACCTGCTGTCGCGACCACTCAAAAAACATATGAAAAGAGAAGGGGGAAGCCCCCCCCGCACACAACGAGGATCAAACGTGGTGCGGCTATACTCTGTATAGCCATAAACGCCAGAACAGGAACACAACAACAGGAAGTAAAGAGGAAGGGACAAAAAATCGAAGAAAGGCTGTAGTTTATACAGCCCTCATCTCCGACAACTAAAATGAAACAGAAACCATTTCACCAAAGGTGATAATTCCTCGAACCATTTCTAAACTTTTGGCACTTTCCACAGCCTCATCAAAGGTATCCAGAGTAAAGCGATGGGAAATCAGGTCGGAGACGATGATCGCTTCCTCCCTGATCAATTGCAGACATTTTTTAAAGTCAGCCGGGGTGGAGGCATAGGTCCCGGTCAGAGTGATCTCCTGCTGATGGAGCCAACGGGGATCCACCTTTACTTCAGTATCAGGAGCAGCACCAAAAAGATTGCACACCCCTCCCTTGGCGACCAATTTCAGACAAACCTCAATAACATCGGGAATGCCAATAGACATAATAACAACATCAGCTCCCCGTCCTTCAGTGATCCCCATGACCTCGTCATGGAGATTACCTGTGGCCGAATTGATCAGGTGATCGGCCCCCATTTGTCCGGCCATGGCCAAACGCATATCAACAATATCAGCCACTATGACCCGGCAACCGGACCATTTTGCCGTTTTTAGATGCATCAAACCCATAGAGCCGCCGCCGATAACCAGCACAGTCTGACCCTCTTTTATTCTATTGGCCCGGGCTGCGGTAAAGGTGCAGGAAAGCGGTTCAGCCATAACGGCATCTTCAAAGGAAATCTCATCGTCAAGCTTAATCAACCCGCCGATATCAAGTATTTCTTTTGGAATCCGTACATATTCGGCAAAGGCACCGTCCAGGCCATGTCCGAGCCCCAGGAATTCTTCACAAAGATTATAGCGCTTCTGGAGGCAATAATGACATTTTCCGCAAACCGCCATTGGATATACAGCAACCGAATCTCCCACAGAAAACCCCTGAACCCCATCTCCGACCTCGCTGATTTCACCGGATATGTCATGCCCGAGGATCGCGGGTAGATCCTCCGTTAAACCTTGCCCGAGCATGGTTTTAACATCTTTTCCACAAATTCCAGCAACTTTCGTTGCAACAACGACTTCACCTGGCCCGGCAACCGGATCAGCGTAATCTTCAATACGGATATCATCGGCACCGTAAACAACAGCAGCTTTCATAATAAACGGTTAAGGTTGAGGATTCAAAGGAAAAAGGATGTTGGACGTTATCTCTCTCTGCAATACAACAAATACAAAATAACAGGAAAAATAAAAAGAACGAACAACCATCGCTCGAAAACCGAGACGTTGGCGTAACGCATGACCGGCAATGCAGGCTGAAAAGACAAGCCACCAAACAGCATTAACCGCTCTTACTCCACATATAACCAAAAGCGGCCGGGAATTCAACAGGAATTGAGTAAAACCTTAAGGAGTATAAAAAGCAGAAGCAAAAAAAAGGCGCTCCAGAAAAAATTTCCTGAAGCGCCTTAAATATCATGGGGTGAACGATGGGACTTGAACCCACGACCTCCGAGGCCACAACCCGGTGCTACCACCAGCTGAGCTACGCTCACCACAATCAAATTTGTTGTGAAGGGCTATATACCCTTTCAGGAACATTTTAGCAAGAGGAAAGTCAAATTTTATTCAAGTTCTAGCCAAGCTCTTTACCGCAATGTTTACACACCTTAGCCTGAGCCTTAGTCAATTCAGCACAATAGGGACATTCCCGCAAAAAATTCTTTGTCAGGACTTTATGGATGGCCATATTAATGTCCTGCTCCAGATGGGTATTGGAAAAATCGTGATTCCGCAGCACATCAATACAGGAGAGATCATTAAGTTCAGGTAACAAAGCGGCAGCCCGTTTCCGGTCATCGACATTGGCGGCATTATCCGTGAGCAGAAACAGTACCGGCCCCGAATCATTGGCCTCAACGCAGGTATCCAGTTTTGCAACGGCCTCTTTTTCTAATTTATATCTGTCGTTCTGCTCTTTCAAGGCCTCGATATCAACAATACTACCGGTAAACGCTGACGCACCAGCGACCATCATATTATAGCTTTCTTTGCTATTGGGAATCTCCATATAACGATAGGAGCCCGCATGGCCGTACTGCGTTTCAATGAACTCCCACCCCTTAGAAAACAGGGAACATTCATCGTTGAGACAGATAAACAGAAATTCAGAGCCCCAACCGAGGCCATCGCCTACGTGCATGGGCGGCGCATGACAGAGGGTCAGCTCTGTATCACAGTGGGGACAGGTATGTTTCTCTTCAAGATAGGCAAGTGCTCTTTCCAGCATATGTTAACTCCGATAGTGAGATATTATTATGAGTATATTATGAATATCAGGGTGACGAGATCGACCAAAACGAGGATCAGAAAGGCATCCAGGTTGTTTTTTCTTCATCGCTCTTTTCGATATCAAGATTATACGCTATGCCAGCTCAAAAGATGAACTGCTTTTCATGGCGCTGTAAAGCTAAACACGAACCGGCCCTGCGTCAACACGCAATATTTTCTTCCGCGCCTAGCCTCTTCCTCTATTTTTAAATAATCGCACCCAACACCTCGTCCACAGCCTTGGCCTGCTCCATACGATTACGAAGAAAGGGCTCTGTCAGATGCTCGCCGTTCCGCTCCATCAGTCTGCATAACTCCTGAATCCCCTCCTGATCACTCTGGTCAGCAACAGAGACAACCTGACGCAGAGAGGCTGCAAAATCATGCACAATTTTACTACTCTCACCTGATGTAGACATGATCTCCGCATAGGTCCTCGGGTTTTGCGAATGAACACGGGCCATAGCAAGAATAGGATAGAGAGAGGTCAGCGTGCAGTGGGAAGCAAGATCCTCGGCAGTGATTCCGTTTTTCTCCAATGTCATGGCCAGGGCCACAGAAATGACGGTGGGCAGCTTCTGTCCAATACCCATAAGCAGATCATGTTTAGTTGCTGAATCCTGATAGATACTTGCTCCGTGTTTATAGAGAAATGCTTCGAATTCAGAGCAAAACCTGCCACTACGCCCGGTGCGGACCACTATGGCATTTTTATCCTTC
Source organism: Candidatus Electrothrix laxa (assembly GCA_942492895.1). Lineage (GTDB taxonomy): Bacteria > Desulfobacterota > Desulfobulbia > Desulfobulbales > Desulfobulbaceae > Electrothrix > Electrothrix laxa. The sequence goes on along the minus strand of OW818652.1, from coordinate 459,901 downwards.
ATCGTCGCGGCCTGCGGGCCCCAGAGATTATGGACCAGCATGACCTCCACCCCTGGATCAGTGACCTCCAAAGCGGTTTCGATTGTGGTTTCCGATTCGCCAGCCAGCAGGATCAGGGCCTTGCCGTCCTCAATCAGGGGCCCGTATTGCCGTACTGTGGCTGCTGTGAAGGAAATAGGCACACAGATCACCACCACGTCAACTTGTGGGATCATTTCTTCTGGACGGAGTTTGGTGCTGCGTCCGGTCATAAGGGTCTGATAGCCTTCATGCTCCAAACGTTCGGCAAACCAGTCGCTCATAGCCCCGGTTCCGATAAAGCCAAAGGAACCAATATATTTGGGCCGCATGTCCACGCGAGGAAAGCAACCAAGCAGACGCATACAGTTACGCTGGCCGATAATCCGTTCCTCTATACAGGCAACAGCCTCCTGCATGGCTCGATCTTCAATATGCCCTTCCGTCTCAATATAAATTTGTAGCTTCTGGGACTTTACATCGTTTTCCGAACTCATACCCAAAATATTGATGCCATGGCGGGAGAATTCCCCGAGAATTTCCACCAGCAGCCCTACTCTGTCGTCAAGCGGGCCGGTGATAAAAGTGCTGGCATCGTAACCTGTGGGCTTTGCTATCTCTCGACCCAAAACGGCATAACGGGTCCGGTTATGCGGGGCCACCTCTCGCTCAATAATGTGCAGCCCCAAGGCCTCAAGCAACTCGGCAGTGGCAATAACGCCGTGATTCCTTAAATTCTGCTCTTGAATCCGATGAACAGCCTGCTCCATATCTTGAACACTGGTCAGGGCGGCATCAGGAAAAGTTCCGCAAATGTACTCCTCGCATTGGCGAAACACAGCCCGCTTACCCAGCAACACCTCAACCTCTTCTTTCCTCATGTTAGGGACGAAAACACCGAGGGACAGATTGACGGGCAGAATGATATTATCCAGCCAATACCCTTCCCTAATCTGCTCGAACAGACGAAAATACTGTTTATTTTCTCCTTGGCGGGTATTAAATATCGGGAGAACAACCTGATCAACCTCCTGAGCGATAAAGGCATTCAGGAGTCCGCCGGAATGCGGATAAGGTTTAATTTCAGCCCCCGGGGCGTACCGGGTAGCGGCCTGCCAGGCGTGGGAGTGCTGAGGGCCGAGGGTGCCAACGATGATCTTTTTTTCTGGTATTGGTTCGGACATAACAGATGGTATTCTAAAATAAAGCTTCCGTTCAGGGAGCTGTTTTTCGCAATAAATTTTCTATAATAAAAAATCTCTTTTCAAAGAGCGGGATACAATGTACGTGATTTTCATACATGACGCAAGGAACAGAGCGTAAACAGAGCAGTTATGTTCAGGATGTTATCCTGAGTTGGATCGAAAATCATTCAGTTCATTTTCATGCACAACAAATTTCCTAAAGTGATACACCCACCATTTCAGGCTATGCGGGTATGCCTGCGACACGTTAGATTTTCGGTGGCAATAGTTTAACTGCTTCAGCCAACGTGTTGTTTTTCTGAGTTGCTCAAAATCAATACGATACTGATGATAGATCAGATAGACTTCAACAATGAATCGGGCAATCCGACCATTTCCGTCATTGAACGGGTGGATATAAACGAATCGTTGATAGAATTTGGCGGCGACATATACCGGATCAGGCGGGGACAAGGTGAGTGTTGAGATATTTTGCCGCAACATGCTGTCAATCATACCCGGATCGGCACCGGCAAACTGATTTGTTGACGGGCCGAAGAACACTTCCCCTTTGTTCGGATCAGTCGCTTTGCGATACTCTCCGGCATTGTTCAGGATACCGCCGAACAGCTGTTTATGGAGTTCCACCGGAATTTTCCGAAAGAACTCATATACGGCCTTGTCCGGCAGCTCTTTCAGTGCTTCGGCAAAGTCTTCCGCACTTGGCAGACTATTGCAGAAATCTTTGATTTGTCCATCGGCCTCATCAAGAGAGAGCGGGGTATGAACAGGGAAATACTGCATAAGCTCTGCAAGGTATTCCCTTTCATGCTTATCATCATACGAGTGAAACAAATCAATCAGAAGATTTTCTGCATGAAGCGTTGTACTGACACATCGGATTTTTTCCGCCGCTCCAGATAATCAGCATAAGAGGGGTATGAGGCATAGGTTTCCGCCTCTTCTTCGCTCATATCCATTGTGAATGAATACCAGGAATTGGTTTTCAGAACGTAATACTCCCCTTCACTCCATGATTTCGCCTGAAAGTTTTTTGCAAAGGACATTTTGGAATAGTAATCATGTATAGCTTGGTCGGAAATAACCTGATCGGGCGGCGTGTCTTTCCACGGTGTTTCTTTATGCGTCATCGCACTCAGAGCAACAGCGGAATGATTCACATAATGATCAAGAATAAATTTCAGCAGTTCTGCGTCGTCACCCGGTATCTGCTGCGGTGACGGGTTTACAGGGGCGGGAACAGACTGTTTGCTGAATTGCTTATAGGAACGAAAGATACACCTGTTTACCGGGCCGTAGTCCCATCGTTCAAACACGGCATCAGTACACGGCCTGCCTGCAACAAGTGACCACACCTTTGCGTAGTAGGCAAGTTTCTGTAATTTCATCGGAGTAATATTCTTATCAGGATAAGAAATCAGGATGAATTCAGCGAGTGTGGCGGCGTTGACCTGTTGCATAATGGGAAATGGCTCGTTGAGCGGGTTACAAGAAAACAATTATATCAGCTTGGTTATTGTATCCTGCTGTCTATCTCCTGTCAATCGCCCCGAAAAGATATGCAGTACATTCAAATCGTTACGATATTTCTCGGGTCTCGGTATTCTGTTGTTGGCGGGAGGGAGGCTGTACAACCTCCCTTCTTTTGCAGTGAAGAGGCGCAAAGTGTTGTCACATAAAGGATTTATCTTAGCTGTAAAAGTGAGTCTGATTTGGTCGGCATGTACAATACCCTGTTACTTTTCAGAGATGCAGGATACTTGTTAAGGCCTGTCGCCAATATCACCTGATAATCCTGTCCAATTGACTCCAACTCTTCAAACCTGCCGATACAGTTTATCAAGTTCTCTAACTCAATACCTGCGGTTTCAGGTGTATCAATTAATAAAAATTTTGGAAAAGCAACATCGTTCTGCACCATAGAAAGGTTCATCAGTGACAGATAATACATGAGTCTTATTGAAACTCTGGCACTTGCCTCTCTGTATTCACCGTCATTTATTGACGGCATATAGTCTTCTAAGCGTATCCGGGCAGATCGACCGTCCTGCAGGGTTTTCCCTATGAAGTTGTTATAAATTTCGCTAAATTTATTAACCTTTTTTGCTATATCTCTCTGTGCTTTAACATCAAGTTCCTTTTTCTTCAGATCTAAGTCTATAGCCTGTTCACGTTTTTCATTGTAATTTTGTTGAAGATCTTCCAATTTCGTTTCGATTTCGACTGTCCGGTCCAAATGCGTAATTTTTTCCCTTATATCAAGAATTTTATCGTCAATATCATTTATTGTTTCTAAATCAATAGGCTGATCAATCGCTTCCAATAAAGCACGGAGTCTTTTTTTCAGTTCACTCAATTCCTTACTTAAGGTTTTCTGGGTATCAACGATCTCTCTTATCTCTTCGTTACAACTGCTAATCGCCATATCAATAGTTGTAAGAGATTTCGTTTTTACCTTTAGAATATCCTTATATTCCTTCGAGGTATAGAAGAATCTTTCATACTGATCCTCATCAATTGATGAACCACAAACGCAATGCCCTTCCGCTCTGTCTACTTCAGTCAAACAATATGGACATGTATCGGAAGCAAAAAGATTTAGCTGGTCATGAGTACTCACCGATTGGTTAATAAAATTCCATTACTTTTATTATCGATATTTTGATATAATTCTAAGCCAATACCTGCTCTCCGTAAAAGATCCTTTTGTAAATCTGACAATGGAGTCAGGTGACGTATTACCTGGCCTCCGGAATGAATGATGCTGAGAGAGATATTGGAAAAGCTCTGCAGGATCCGTTCAACGGTCGGTGAAGCTGTGCATTTTTTGGGTTGTCCCGGATACATTCCCTTCAGAACATTTTGATCCTTCTTCAAGGAACGGCGCACTACAAATTCTATCAATGTCAGTACCCGAATCCCTAACGTTAACAGATGAGTTAATCCAGCCACTTGATCGTCGCGTTGAACAAATAATGGAGCGATATTCAAACGACTTTTCAAACGCTCAAAGATCCGTTCAACCCGATATTCTTTACGATAGCACAACACGGCTTCCTGTAAGCTGAGATCTTGTTGATCGACATCGGTAACAAATGCCTTCCAACCGAAGGTATCTTTTTTCGCTGTCACCAGCTCTTCTTCACGTCTAATCTCTTTGATTTGATATCTAATTTTTTTGACAACGCGCTGAGAACGTTTCTTTGAGCCACGGCCTCTCCCAATGTACTTGGTATGCTCTTCCACCTGTTTTTCGTATGCAACCGTCAATAATCCTTCCACCCTGTGGGTCTTAAGAATTTTCTCAATTTTTGTCTGCAAAACAGACTCTTCTGTGATTTGACGTTTGCCTCTGCCGCGAGGAGGCGTCAACGTATTGAGCTTGAGTTGCGCTTTTTCAAGCCGTTGCTCCAGGCCTCGCTGTTGTTTGGCAGCATGAGCCGGAGAATGAACAACAAGAACTCGTTCATTCCACTGGAATTCCTTGCCTTCGTAAATACCACTCTGGTCGCGATCCAGCTCGTATCCCTGAGCGATCAGCACTTTTTCGCCTTTATCATTCTCCCGAAAAACCTGCTCCAGCTCTCCATGTGTTTTGTGGGTAAGGCCACCTTCAATCCATCTTTCCATCTCCTTTGTGATCTTACCGGTCAAAGGAAGAGGAGATAAGTAATGATTATCAAGGCTTCGTATGTATGTACGAGTCTTCAACGAACTCATCTTGCAATCTCCGCAATAGAGAACCCCTGTCTTCTGCAAGGCATTGTTAACTCTTTCAATAACAGGGATATAAAGCGGGTCGTCAGCTTTTTCACCGGAAACCACATCAGTAGCCAAAGGCATTCCCAGAGGATCAAGAGCTCCAGTCATCACCTTGATCTGACGAAGACTTGCGTCATCTTTACTGTGACCGAATTGAAGCAGACTTGCTTCACTGCCTTCATGATATCCTGAAACCGTGGTGGCGTCACATCGAACAACTTTGGTCGGCAGTTCATGAACCTCAATACTTCTTTTGCTAAGATCCCTTTCAATTCCAGCCCAGTAAGCCTCTTGGCTCAGATATCTCAGAAGAACCGCCAGACGATGTGTCGCGAAATCTGCTTCAAAAATCTTCTGCCCGGTTAAATTCTCCAGAGTCTCCTGCATCCTACTAATATATTGCTCCACTGAGGATTTGCGATGATCTCCTTCAGATAAAATATAAGACAACCAGATCACCGCTGTCCACCCCCAACTCAAAGCTCTTTGCTTCCAGTGAGTTGGAGTATAGTTGTCCAGAATTTCGACCAACCCTGTATTGATCATCGTCCCTATCAATAAGGGGATATCATCAACTCGTTCTGTAATGATCTGCAACTCTTCCATTTACTCTCCTGGCAAATGTTGATTTTATTGCCAGAGTAGTAGATTATGAAGAAAAAGAGCAGGGCCAAGACTGAAATAATTTATTTTAAGTTCTTATTAACCAATCGGCGAGTGAGTATGAATAACTTTTTGTATCTGTCCCACCTCTCTAACCGTATCATTTTTAATCGAAACCAGCTTATATCGTTCATCATAAAGATGAACAAGACTTTCCCGTTTGTCACTTAACTCAAGTTCAATTTCTATGATTCTATTTTTAAACTGCTCAATTTCAGGGGCAAGTGTCATCGATGTTTTTCGATTATGCTTAAATGCTGTTCTTGCAGCATGGAGCCTTTCTAATTGATCTTCATTTTTTTTTATTTCTTCCTGTAAAAAAGTTTTATTTTTAAACTCTTCACGACCACGTATCTTGTCTGCCAGAATCGTATATTCATCAACCAAACTTTTACTCGCCGATTGGTTAATAAGAACTTAAAAGAACTTAGCGCACTGCGTGCGGGCTTTTAGTCCTCAGCATATTCCATTGTTGATGACCAGGTAAAAAGTCAGTCAGCAAAATGAGGATAAAATTTCAAAAAGCTGGTGATGTGACTCATCGATTGGTCAATAAAAAGTGTATATAATTAATTGACTAAACATAAACAAATCATAACGTTATAAGAGATGCCGGTATTTTGACCGTATTTGCAGAGATGTCCTTTAAGCGCTATATTGGGCCAGATAATAAGTATTCCTAAACAGGAAACTTCTCAACAGCCTATTTTCACAAGCAATCATCCAATATGTTGATTTCACTTACTAAGATTTCAAGGTGTTGTTTTTTCATGTAAAACAATTAATTCAATTACTAGATTATTAACCAATCGGTGAGATGTGACTTTGGCGATTTTGATTTTGTCCAAAAAATCGTAAAAATGCTCTTTGACAACCCAAATCAGGTCAATCCAGCCTCCTATGGAGGGTGATGAGGGATTTTTCCCCTTATTTCGTCGTTTTTTGTACGCAGCTGCCCGTATTATATTGAGTGCTGTTGCCTTCATGGTCGCTGCGAAACGAACCGCTTTCATGCCTCGTACCTTGAGATGCTTGATTCCCGTACGTCGATCAAGTTGCGACATAGTGGCCTCGACTCCGGCCCGGAACCGATACTTGTTTTTGAATTCATCGGTTCGCTCGTTAGCTCTTCTTTGGGAAAGACGGGCGGTTTTTTCGTTATAGCGGAGATAAGCAAGATCTTTTTTGCCGGGTTTAACAGGGCAATGATTGGCTCTCGGGCAGCTCTTACATGTTTCTGACGAAAAGGCTATGCTGAACCTGTCTTTTTTCTTGGATTTCTTGACAGGCTGGCACCCTTCAGGACACGAGATGATAAAACCGTTTTCAGAAAGCTCAAAATCGGTCAGTGTGCAGAAGAGGTCCTTTTGTCGGTCCAGAGTAGGAGCGATGAGGTTGACACCCTTTTGTTTTGCCGCTTCGTGATTGTCGTCGCTTCCGTAGAGCGTATCAGCTGCTACTTCTTTCGGCTTTATGTCACGTTGTTCCGTAGCCTCAAGATACGGTAGCAGGGCATCGGTATCACTTTCATGGGCAGCCTGCACATCAACATGAGTGATCAGGGAGAGAGTTTCGGCATCTTCCTCTGTGCTGTATGTTTCCGCTACTTGCACCTGATATCCTTTGCCTTTATGCCCACTATATCCGGCGTCAGGATCAGAGGGATTCTGAAGAGAGTCGGAAGGGATATCCTTATTTGCCTTCAGAATGACACGCAGTTCATCAGTATTTTCGACTTGCTCTGTGATACATTGTTCTTTCAGAATGCGTGTCATGAGCTGATATGTTTGCATGGACGCAATGTCAGGGCACGAGCGGAACCTGTTGATAAGAAAGAAAAGATCATCGGCGACCATCTGAAGAGTTTTGGCGGATTCAGATGGTTTGACCATAGAGAAGGCACTTTCCTCTTCTTTCTTCAGGTAGCGATCTCGCAGATTCAGGTCAAGCTCATTGAATTCGTTTTTGTGCTGCCGTCTGAGATTTACCAGGAATTTTTTGATGGTGCCTGTGAAGATCCCGATACGACCGAGATGCTTCATATTGGAAAATATGTGAACGGAATCTATACGTTGCAGAGAAGGATCAACATCGAATATTTTTATGAATTCATCGCCAACAGCCTGGAAGACATCGTCATACAGTCCGTATTTCGTCATGACAAAGCGCATGTTCCAAATACTTTTTGGACAGACATAGGCCGCTTTGTCTGAGTTATTTGTGATATCAAGAGCATAATGCCATTGCATGTTAAAAGCGAACTGTTCCGCTGTCTCTTCGTCTGTCAGATCATGCATATGCTGCAATAACATCGCTCCCATCATAGCAACGAGTTCATTAGTCGGGCGCCCCATGCTTGTACTGAAATGCAGTGCCAGGAGATCAACCGGAAGAATATGGCGAACATGATCCCGAAAAATCCCGGCCCATGATTCATCCAGCATTTTTCGACGCTTCGGCCCGAGGAAACCAAAGGGGTCGAACATGTTGATGGTTTTGTGATCTTTGATGTTTAACATAGCTCTCTTGCTTATCTTATCGTAATATTGACACAATAATATCATGCCGACTAATTTATGGCAAGAGAAAAATTAATTATATACAAGTAATTTCAGATAATTATATAGGGATACTTTTTACGAATCCATCATTGTTTCGTGGTTACAATTTGGACAGCCAAGCACAGGCATAAATCCTTGATGGTACGTTCCGTTATATTCCGCCATAGCAACTTCTACATCTATGATTGCCTCATTAACCTGCATTTCATGAAAGCAATGCGAACAACGATAATTGTACTCCTCTGGAGGAGGACCAAACGGAATGTCCTCCCCTTCCTTCATCGGCTGGATATGGTTCATATTTTCCTGATTTAATATTTTCCGACTCGTCATAAATAAGTCCGTATTTAGGATGCCATATTTTCCATAATCCCATTTTGCCGCCACAACAACGACATTTCATTGGATCGTATCCACTAATCTTTTCATATCTTTCACGATACTTCTTTTTTGTTACGATTTCATAGGCACCCTTAACCATCCTGCCGAGTTTTTTTATTCCCTGCCTGATAACTTCCGCCCACTTCTTAAAAGATTTCGTACTCTCCAAGCCGTAATAGCGAACCCTGTGAAAATTTTTAGGCATTATGTGCTGAACCATTCGCCCGATAAAGGTAAAGACATCTACAACTTCGAACACTTTTGATTTCGTTTTATGATCTTTATACCAATACTTTACTGTTTCTCCGTCATAACTAACAATACGCCTTACTGCAATCGGTGGACTCGCAACATATTTCGCCAAATAACGCGCTAATCCTTTACAGTTATTCGGAACATCACCCTTGCTCACATTCGCAACGAGACCATTAGGATATTTCTCCCACAACTCATTGATCAATTGATTAATCTCCGCACGTGCAAAAAAATCCTTCAGCATGCCGAACAAGTGATATTGCCATTTCTTATGAATAATTTCATAGTTAAAATAGCCCAAATCAACCCACCGCTCAGTCTCAGTATCAACCCCGCCACTTGTCATTATAATATGCAAATGCGGATTATAATGCCCGGAACGACCATGGGTTTGAACAACAACAATACATCCTATTTTCAAAAGAAAACGTTTTACTGTGCTGACAACATCTTCCAAGCATTCATGACCAACCTTCATAAACATCGACAGCAGGCTGCCGTCATGACGCTGATGGTAAAAGACTATTCGTAATTGCTCTGGTATTGTTAAAACGATGTGACGGTAAATTACTCCGGGATGCAGCATATTGCTCACCTGGCACACAAAATCGTCTACATATTTTTTCGCACAGGATAAACAAAAACCACTCTTGCAACTAAAGGCAATTCTTCTGACATCTTGACCACAATCCATGCAAATATGCTCACTGTAGCCATTCGATTCTTTGCCACAGCCCAACATTTTCTGAACAGGATCTTCATATTGTGAATCTGCGTATTTTGGATGAAGATCTTTAAAATCGTCCCAGTTGTCTAAGAAAATATTGGTGAATATTTCTTTATCTATTTTTTCAGTCTTGGACAATCGCATTTCATAAAAATACAGGACATCCACGTTTACAATCAACAACAAAATATAACCTGCCGACAATTAAGATTAAAAAATGGAAATTCCTATGCTTTTAAATTATTTCAGTCTTGGCCCTGCTCTTTTTCTTCATAATCTACTACTCTGGCAATAAAATCAACATTTGCCAGGAGAGTAAATGGAAGAGTTGCAGATCATTACAGAACGAGTTGATGATATCCCCTTATTGATAGGGACGATCTCATCGATTGGTCAATAAAAAGTGTATATAATTAATTGACTAAACATAAACAAATCATAACGTTATAAGAGATGCCGGTATTTTGACCGTATTTGCAGAGATGTCCTTTAAGCGCTATATTGGGCCAGATAATAAGTATTCCTAAACAGGAAACTTCTCAACAGCCTATTTTCACAAGCAATCATCCAATATGTTGATTTCACTTACTAAGATTTCAAGGTGTTGTTTTTTCATGTAAAACAATTAATTCAATTACTAGATTATTAACCAATCGGTGAGGACGATGATCAATACAGGGTTGGTCGAAATTCTGGATAACTATACTCCAACTCACTGGAAGCAAAGAGCTTTGAGTTGGGGGTGGACAGCGGTGATCTGGTTGTCTTATATTTTATCTGAAGGAGATCATCGCAAATCCTCAGTGGAGCAATATATTAGTAGGATGCAGGAGACTCTGGAGAATTTAACCGGGCAGAAGATTTTTGAAGCAGATTTCGCGACACATCGTCTGGCGGTTCTTCTGAGATATCTGAGCCAAGAGGCTTACTGGGCTGGAATTGAAAGGGATCTTAGCAAAAGAAGTATTGAGGTTCATGAACTGCCGACCAAAGTTGTTCGATGTGACGCCACCACGGTTTCAGGATATCATGAAGGCAGTGAAGCAAGTCTGCTTCAATTCGGTCACAGTAAAGATGACGCAAGTCTTCGTCAGATCAAGGTGATGACTGGAGCTCTTGATCCTCTGGGAATGCCTTTGGCTACTGATGTGGTTTCCGGTGAAAAAGCTGACGACCCGCTTTATATCCCTGTTATTGAAAGAGTTAACAATGCCTTGCAGAAGACAGGGGTTCTCTATTGCGGAGATTGCAAGATGAGTTCGTTGAAGACTCGTACATACATACGAAGCCTTGATAATCATTACTTATCTCCTCTTCCTTTGACCGGTAAGATCACAAAGGAGATGGAAAGATGGATTGAAGGTGGCCTTACCCACAAAACACATGGAGAGCTGGAGCAGGTTTTTCGGGAGAATGATAAAGGCGAAAAAGTGCTGATCGCTCAGGGATACGAGCTGGATCGCGACCAGAGTGGTATTTACGAAGGCAAGGAATTCCAGTGGAATGAACGAGTTCTTGTTGTTCATTCTCCGGCTCATGCTGCCAAACAACAGCGAGGCCTGGAGCAACGGCTTGAAAAAGCGCAACTCAAGCTCAATACGTTGACGCCTCCTCGCGGCAGAGGCAAACGTCAAATCACAGAAGAGTCTGTTTTGCAGACAAAAATTGAGAAAATTCTTAAGACCCACAGGGTGGAAGGATTATTGACGGTTGCATACGAAAAACAGGTGGAAGAGCATACCAAGTACATTGGGAGAGGCCGTGGCTCAAAGAAACGTTCTCAGCGCGTTGTCAAAAAAATTAGATATCAAATCAAAGAGATTAGACGTGAAGAAGAGCTGGTGACAGCGAAAAAAGATACCTTCGGTTGGAAGGCATTTGTTACCGATGTCGATCAACAAGATCTCAGCTTACAGGAAGCCGTGTTGTGCTATCGTAAAGAATATCGGGTTGAACGGATCTTTGAGCGTTTGAAAAGTCGTTTGAATATCGCTCCATTATTTGTTCAACGCGACGATCAAGTGGCTGGATTAACTCATCTGTTAACGTTAGGGATTCGGGTACTGACATTGATAGAATTTGTAGTGCGCCGTTCCTTGAAGAAGGATCAAACTGTTCTGAAGGGAATGTATCCGGGACAACCCAAAAAATGCACAGCTTCACCGACCGTTGAACGGATCCTGCAGAGCTTTTCCAATATCTCTCTCAGCATCATTCATTCCGGAGGCCAGGTAATACGTCACCTGACTCCATTGTCAGATTTACAAAAGGATCTTTTACGGAGAGCAGGTATTGGCTTAGAATTATATCAAAATATCGATAATAAAAGTAATGGAATTTTATTAACCAATCGGTGAGTATGCTGTCTTCTCTTTCGGAAAATCAAGCCTTATTCATTCATATCGACTTATTCTTTAATTCACTCGTTCACTCATATAGTAGATCAGTCAGCCTTGCAGCCATTGCACTCCTGAGTAGATACGAGCGAGAACATATAAAACATTCTCAAATGATTACGCGTCCAGCTCAAATGAGTAACCTGAAAAACAGTATAAACACTTATTCGGCAACTCTCAACAGGGAGACCATCCCATGATTCATTTTTTCTCCTCAATCGAGAGAGCCAATAAGAAAAAAATCCAGATCCAGTGCAAATTATGAAAAACCAGCTTGCAGTAACCCATTTTTTTGCTACACTAAAAAATTCGGTCTTTTAAAATTAAAGGCGACCACAAAAAAACTCGGATAAAAAATGGAAAAGGGCCGCTCGTTACTTGCTGGCTTAAGAGACAAGCTTGCCGGGGAAGAAAAAAGTCGCTTTTCCCGTCTTGCCTGCCTCAGCCAAGACGGAATTCGCCGAAAACAAGAGAATCGACCAGGATACCGACAACCGTTTGCAAAGGACGCTGACCGCATTCTTCATTCTAAGGCGTATACCCGCTATATTGATAAAACCCAGGTTTTCTCGCTGATCGATAATGATCACATCACGCATCGCGTGCTGCATGTACAACTGGTCTCCAGAATTGCCAGAACAGCAGGGCGCTTTCTAGGATTGAATGAAGACCTGATTGAGGCGATTGCCCTGGGACATGACATCGGTCATCCTCCTTTCGGGCATGAAGGAGAACATATTTTAGATCGCCTGTGTCGAGCTCATGGGCTACCGGGTTTTCGCCATAATATCCAATCAGTTCAGTTTCTGGACAAAATCGAGAAAAAAGGTACAGGCTGGAACCTGACCCTTCAGGTTCTGGACGGAATCCTCTGCCATGACGGAGAAGCGAACAGTACCCGGCTCGTGCCGAAACGACAACGAGAACCAAGCTTTTCCCGTTTTGATCGCCTTGTGAAACAAGAGGCGGAGAAGGAAGCCCTTGAAAAAAGCCTGATGCCCATGACCCTTGAGGGCTGTCTCGTACGATTAGCTGATACAGTTGCCTATATAGGGCGCGACATTGAAGATGCCATAGAACTGAATTTGATCACACGCCGAGAAATCCCTGCTTCCTGTGGAGAAACCTTGGGCAGAAGCAACGGCACCATTGTCCATACCTTAGTGACGGATCTCATTGCTAACAGCGCCCCTTCTTCCGATTGTATCGGGTTCAGTGAAAAAATCGGCACTGCACTCCTTGAGCTGAAAAAATTTAATTACGAGAGGATCTATCGAAACCCACTCTTTAAGCCGGATTTCAAGCGCATTCATTCCTGTTATGACCAACTTTTTTCATTCTATCTGGATCAGCTCACCAGGGGATCTTTGTCGAAAAAATCAGAGCGTTTTTTTTGGCACTCCATGCCAGAGATCTACCTTGAAAACCATACACCGGCAGCTCTAGTGAGAGATTACCTTGCCGGAATGACCGATAAATTTTTCCTATACCAGGCTAAACGGCTTGGATGCGACGTACCGGAGCGGAAATGCATAGTAAGTTAAAAAATTTTATACCAGGTGAAAACACAGCAGTCATTATGACTGCTGCTGTTATCGGTCTCTTGGCCGGTGTTGTGATTATTGTTTTTCACGAGTCAGTAGAACTGGTTCATACATATATTTTTAAGCAGGGCTCTGAGCTCCTGCGGATTGAGGAAGGGGGGTGGCATAGACTGCTCCTTCCACTGATTCCTATGTCTGGCATGATCCTACTCATCCCTCTTTCTTGGATGTGGCCGGGAAAGGTGAACGGGTACGGCTTTACTAAATTTCTCCGCCGAGTAAACTTGGAGAACGGCGTCATAAACGCCCGTAATATTTTTATTAAAATAGCCGCTACAGCCATCACTATCGGCTCTGGAAACTCAGCCGGAGTGGAAGGACCAACCGCACAGATCGGCGGTGCTCTCGGATCCCAATTCGGGCAAAGGCTCAGGGTCTCTGGAGCCCGAATGAAGGTCTATATTGCTGCTGGCAGTGCTGGTGCTATTGCGGGCATCTTTAACGCACCCTTAGCGGGTATATTTTTTGCTGCAGAAATTATCCTGCTCGGCACCTATAAAATCTCTTCCTTTTCCGCCTTGGTGGTTGCCTCGGCCATGTCCACAGTGGTTTCTCGTGCTTATTACGGTAAGATTCCCGCCTTTCCCATCCCAGACTACCACATGGTCAACCCGCTTGTAGAAATCCCTCTGTACGCTATCATGGCTGTGCTGATCGGCCTGCTTGCTGTCGTTCATATTCGTTTTTTTTATTTTGTCCGGGACTGGTTCCGCCAACTCGCTCTCCCGGAACTCGCTAAACCCATTATCGGGGCCTTTCTGGTGGGTAGTATTGGCATAGTTTTCCCCCAGGTCATGGGAGATGGCTATGAATATATTGAACAGGTTCTGGCCGGTGACGGGATCGTCTGGGTCATGCTGGCTCTGATCGCCTTAAAATCAGTGGCCACAGCCATAACCCTCGGATCCGGCGGAGCTGGCGGCGTATTTGCACCGGCCCTTTTTATCGGAGCGGTGATCGGCGGGGCTTTTGGCGGTATTGTCCATTTTTTCCTTCCCAACGTGACAGCTACACCGGGAGCCTATGCCACTATCGGTATCGGAGCTTTTCTGGCAGCCTCAACCCATGCCCCCATGACAGCCATCTTCCTGCTCGTCGAAATGACAGGAAATTATATGATTATCGTTCCGGTTATGCTGACTGCCATTGTAGGTACAGTGACGGCCAACAAATTTTACAGTGATTCTATTGATACTGTGGATTTCACTCGCGAAGGAATCAATATTCATGAGGGAAGAGAAGTGGCTATCCTCAGGTCCATTCGCGTGGGTAAAGCGATCAGTGAAGACGTTGACTTTATCAGCGAAACAGCTAATATTAACAACCTCCTGGATCTCTTTGCTATTGCCAAGGACTCTCTTTACTTTCCCGTAGTTGATCATGAAGGCAAAATGGTCGGCGTTGTATCCATGCAGGATGTAAAGACAATTCTCCATGACGAGCAAAAGCGATGCTGCCATCTGGTCGGTGCTATTTGCAGCCGCGATGTGATCACCCTGACACCGGATCATAACCTGTTTGAAGCGATGCAGCTCTTTGATGTTAAAGGCATTGAAGAAATCCCGGTAGTGGAAAGTATGGAGGAACAATGGGTTGTTGGAAAGCTCAAGCGAAGAGACGTAATTTCTGTGTATAATCATGAAGTACTGAAACGAGGAATCAGCGAAAAAGCTGAAGATATTCGCCTGCTCTGTTCATCATCATAAATAAAAAAACTAGAGAGAATCCCGCCCCGAGGAGCAGGGAGTACATCTGGAGCTTTGCTATGAAAATCACCCTTTTTTCCTTTGGCTTTAAACATGGGTATCCTGAAGCCAACATCGTCTGGGACGTCCGTTTTCTCCCCAACCCATATTGGATTGAGGAGCTGCGGGAATATACCGGTCTGAAAGAGCAGGTAGCGACCTATGCCTTGGACAATGCCACAGGGCAGGAATTTATAAAACATCTTTCCTCACTCGTCTCTTTTACTGTGAGTAAACATAAGGCAGGGGAACGGGAGGAACTTCGTTGTGCCATAGGCTGCACCGGCGGGCGTCACCGTTCTGTTGCTGTGACCGAATATTTACGTAGCGTCCTGTCCGAATGTCTTGACAGTGAGGATGAATTGATTGTGTACCATCGAGATATTGAGAAAAAATAGGGGCGCGGCGATGTAGCCCTTACCGAAACATAACATGTTTAATCAGGAGAAATACATCATGAAAGAATTGCTGAAAAATATGATTTACACCGGCGTTGGAGCCGCTTTTCTCACTCGTGACAAACTTGATGAGATACGTAAAGATTTGGTAGGCCGTGGCAACCTGACAAGGGAAGAAGGCAAAGAGTTTGTAGAAGATTTGCTCAAGAAATCAGACAATGCCCGTGATCAGTTGGAACTCTGGCTCAATCGTCAGGTGGAAAAGCGCATCAAGGAACTCAATCTTGCTACGGTTGATGAGGTTGAGGATTTACGCCGAAAGGTTGAAGAATTAGAGACTGCATTGCAGACTGCTTTAAACAGCAAGGAAGCTCCTTTAACGAGCAGTAAAAAAAGTGACGATGCGTAATTAATGGTCAGCATCAGGCGACTCGGTGCAATCAACCGAACCTACCGACACCTTACTCGATACCGGCAGATCCTGCGAATTCTGTTTAAATACGGTTTTCATGATCTGGTCGATTATTTGCATCTCGACCATTATCTGGAAACCGGCTTACAGATGATCAGCCGCAAACCCCGTGAGCAGATATTCCGCTATTCTCGGCCGGAACGTCTGCGCATGGGATTGGAGGAATTAGGCCCGACCTTTATCAAGCTTGGTCAGTTACTCTCCACCCGTCCTGATTTCGCTCCACCTGATTATCTTCATGAATTAAGGAAGCTTCAGGATAATGTGCCACCCTTTTCCTATCAGGAAGTACAACAGATCTTCCAAGAAGATCAAGGGAAAGATCCCAAAGAAATCTTCACAGATTTTTCTACCACCCCTTTAGCTGCCGCCTCTATCGGACAAGTCCATCTTGCACGCATTTCCTCAGATTCTCTTAAGAGCACAACGCTTTCCCGAAAAAACAAAGAGGCTTCTAAGCGCGATGTGGTGGTTAAGGTTCAGCGCCCTGGCCTGGAAAATATTATTGCGGTCGATCTGGAGATTTTGGCTCAGATCGCCACTCTGATGGAAGATCACTTTGAGGAGGTGCAGGGACACCAGCCCACAGCTATTGTGGAAGAATTTGCTCTCAGTCTTTCCCGTGAGATTGACTTTACGACTGAGCTTGCCAATATCCATCATTTTTCCCGTCTGTTATCTGATAATCCCACTATATATGTACCCGAAGTCTTTCCTGAGCTGTCTACGGAACGAATTCTGGTTATGGAACGGGTAAACGGCATCAAGGCCTCTCATGTTTCTGAACTGAAAAAAAAAGGCTACAACCTGAGCCTTATTGCCGAACGAGGTGCCAATCTCGTGATGGAACAAATTTTTGTTCATGGTTTTTTTCACGCTGATCCACATCCGGGAAATCTTTTTATTTTACCGGGGAACAAAATTTGCTTTATTGATTTCGGCCAGATGGGCAGACTACTCTTAAAAGACAGGGAGAATTTTACTGACTTTGTCTTCAGTATTACCTCAGGCAATGAAAGCGAAGCAGTAAATAGCATACTCAAAATGACTGTGCACAAAGGAGAAATAGTTCGCGACAGACTAGCTTTGGATATTAGCGAGTTAGTGAGCCGCTACATGCATCTGCCCATTGGTGAATTAGAGGTAGAAAAAATACATTTTGAACTGTTGAAGCTCTTGAGCAAACATAAACTTTTTTTAAAACCCAATCTCTACCTGATGTTTAAGGCATTGGCAACCGTGGAGGGGGTTGGAACGATGCTTGCTCCAAAAATTGAGCTCTTGGCTTTAGCCAGGCCTTTTATGAAAAAAATCAAACTCGACAGGGTACATCCTCGCCGCTTGGTTGATGATCTTTCCGTAACCGGGTACCAGTACCTCAGCCTGATCCGTGATCTTCCCGGTGAAACCCGCAGCATCCTTACCCAGCTTCGCCAAGGCAGAATGAAAATGGAATTCAAACACAGAGGGCTGCTCCCGCTAGAGCGTGCTCTTTACCGGATTTCCAATCGGATTGCCTTTGCTATTGTTCTTGCCGCCCAAATTATCGGTTCTTCCCTGATTGTCCTTTCTGGCATCAAGCCCCGTTGGCACGGCATCCCTATTATAGGTCTTGCCGGCTTCCTTCTTGCCGGAATTATGGGTTTCTGGCTGCTTATTTCTATTCTTCGACGTGGCAAGCTATAAAAACGACTTATCCGATAAATACTGGGAAAGATCCTGATATGAAAAACATTCTCACACGGAAAACTGTTCGAGATTGAATAAACTCATGAGGCCCCTATGCATCCTATGCATAACCGTATAGAAGGAAAATATAAACGATCTCTGCCGACGACGTACGGATTAGTTATTACCTCCCTGCTTCTTTCTGGTGCCCTGCCTCTCTCCTTCATACTCGTTTTTGTATTCTATTTGAACACATGGTATTGGATCTATGTACCTCTTCATTCCCTTGTTGAATCGCTAGGATCATTTGCTGCCATAACGTTGGCTCTCTTTATTTTGATAATGCGGCGTAATCGACAGCTCCGCCCGAGGTATCTCTGGATTGCCAGCACCTTGATGGGTATGGGAGTACTTGACCTCTTTCATGCAAGTATGCCGCCGGGGAAAATTTTTATCTGGCTTCATTGTCTCGCAACACTGCTCGGAGGCCTGACCCTTGCCCTAGTTCTGCTACCGGAACGTTTCGCCGACTTTCCTGGCTTGCAATTCTTACCCTGTGCAACAGGGGTGTGCAGTGCTTTTCTCGGAACGCTCTCTTTTTTCTTTCCAGAATACCTCCCTGTAATGGGTGGAAAAGAAAAATTTTCAGTGCTTGCCGACAGCATGAACACGGCAGGAGGACTCGGTTTTCTTCTTGCCTGGTTTTATTTTTGCAAACAGGAACAGCGTGAGGAATACCAGAATGAAAACAATTCATTAGCAAACTTCAGCCTTCTTTTTGCTGTTGCCGCTTTATTATTTGATTTTTCCACCCTTTGGGGCCCGGCATGGTGGTTTATGCACATTGTCCGCCTCTTCGCCTATTTTGCCCTTCTTCGCTTTTTCTTAAAAATTTACAGCCAGGACATAGGCTACGTAAGGAAGAGCCGATTTGAATTAAAAAAACGTACATTAGAGCTAGAACGTGCCCAAAGGCATCTGAGTGATATTATCGAATACTCTCCGACAGCGATAACCCTAAAAGATATTACAGGGAAATTCATTGTCGTGAATCGAAAATTCAGCGATCTTCTTGCCTGTCCCCAAGAAGACCCTGTCGGCAAAACAGCAGCAGATCTTTTTCCACCCGATGCTGCACAACATCAGCAAGCTGAAGACGAAAAAGTTATCCAACAGGGTGAAGCAACAAAAATCGAGGAAAAATATTGCCATATTACCCAAAAAACAAAAACCTTTATTGTGGATCGTTTTCCGCTGAAAGGATACAATAATGAGATTTACGGGGTTGGAACCGTAATGACTGATATCTCGGAGCGCAAGCGGGTAGAGACGGAGAGAAAAAATCTCCTAGCTGAAAATACTGAACGCATCAAGGAGCTGAACTGTTTATACGGTCTTTCTCGCTTAGCAGAACATTCTGATGCTGCACTCACTAGTATCCTCAAAAAAATGACAGAGCTTATTGCCTCCTCATGGAGACATGCAGACTCTGCTGGCGCCCGTATCATTATTGACGGCTATGAAACTGCAAGCGATACCTTTGAGGAAACCCAATGGATACAGGAAGCTCCTATCCTTATCAACGGAGAAACACAAGGCCGAATTCAGGTCTGTTATAGCCGCAAATTCCCTGATACTGATGAAGGACCTTTTCTCAAAGAAGAAAGGCATTTGATTAATGAGATTGCTGTCCGACTTGGCAATATCATACAGCGCAAAAATGCAGACATTGAGCTCCGCAAAGCTTTTGAATTCAGCAATAAAATCATTGAAGAATTCCCTGTCGGCTTATCTGTCTACAACAAAGATGGTGAATGTATAGCTATCAACAGCTGCATGGAAAAAATCACAAGTTTTTCTCAAAAACAGCAACTTTGCTCAAATTATAGTAATATTGATTATTGGCAAGATACCGGTCTTTGCTCAGCTGCAAAACAGAGTATTGCACTGCATACCAACATATGCCATAATTTCAAGACTGGGAACGCAAACGAAAAGCAAAATTTTTTCAAAAGCATATTTGTCCCCTTTATGCTGCATGATGAACAGCGTCTCCTCTTGATGATAGAAAACGTGACCAAGCAAAAAGAGGCAGAAGAGTACCTGAATTCGGCCCTGCTTGAAAAAGAATCTCTACTCAAAGAGATCCATCATCGGGTCAAAAATAATATGCAAATCGTTGCCAGCCTCATGTTCTTACAGGCGCAGAATATCAAAAGCCAAGAGGCCCTTGATGTCCTACAGGAAAGCCAAGACAGAATAAAAAGCATGAGTCTGGTGCATGAACTGCTGTATCAGTCCGGAAACCTGTCCAAGGTGCCTTTTAAGGAATATATCGAAACCATTGTCTCCTCCTTGCGCCAATCCTATGATGCCCATGAGGTTTTGTTTCAGATTGAGGCGGAATCTATAGATCTTCCTGTGGATACCGCAGTACCATGCGGTTTGATTGTAAATGAACTTGTAACCAACAGCTTCAAACACGCCTTTAAAGACAAAGAAAACCTTCAATCAGACATATTGACTCTTCGTTTTATAAGGGAGAACGGGGTCTGCGTACTTTCTGTGAGCGATAACGGCTCTGGATTTCCGGTGGACTATGACTGGGATTCCTCCAGCACCCTCGGATTGAATCTCATTCGTACCCTGTCAAATCAGCTGGATGCTGAATTGAAATTTAAAAATCAGGGCGGCCTGACCTGCCGGTTACGTTTTTCCGCCTGATGCTCACCTCTTTTTTCCCTGAAAGAAGCTACACCCTTTCAATAATATCAGATGCTCTTCAGATGCATCAGGCAAGGTAAGCAAATAAAAAAAGACCATGAACGACAACGACAACGATGTAGGTAACGACAAGGCAATACGGATACTGGTGGTTGAAGACGAGGCAATTATCGGCATGGAGCTTCAAGCTAGGTTAGTTCGGCAGGGATACGATGTTCCCCTTGTCGTGGACACCGGCATCAAGGCGATTGATAAGGCCGGAGAACTGCAACCGGATCTGATT
This sequence comes from Candidatus Electrothrix laxa, assembly GCA_942492895.1. Classification (GTDB taxonomy): domain Bacteria; phylum Desulfobacterota; class Desulfobulbia; order Desulfobulbales; family Desulfobulbaceae; genus Electrothrix; species Electrothrix laxa. Next base: position 439,039 of record OW818652.1, on the reverse strand, counting down.
CTCATGGATATTTTTCTGAAAGGAGATATGGACGGTATTGAGGCTGCCGAGGAAATTCGTCGAAAATATGCCTTTCCCATTGTTTTTCTGACAGCTAACACGGACAAGAAAACCTTTGAGCGAGCCAAGTGTTCAGCACCACTTGGATATATACAAAAACCATTTCAAGAAAATGTTCTTTTCTCCACCATTGAGATCGCTCTGTACAAAGGCAGGACGGAAAAGGAATTGGATCTCTATAGACATCATTTGGAGGATATGGTCAGAGAAAAAACAGATGACCTTATCCTTATCAATCAAGAGCTTGTCATAGCTAAGGAGGCAGCTGAAGCGGCAAATGAGGCAAAAACAGAATTTCTGGCTAATATGAGTCATGAAATCCGTACGCCCTTGAATATTATTCTGGGAAATATCCGTCTTGCTCTAGACACCTCGTTGTCTCACGATCAGGAACGTTTTCTTGCCGATGCCTATCAATCATCGGATTCTTTGATGAGTATCCTTAATGATATCCTCGACATTTCCAAGATGGAGGCAAAACAACTCACTGTTGAAAATACCCCCTTTGATATGCGTTCTTCAATTCATCAGCTGGTCAAACCCTTTCACAGGCGTACCCAAAAAAAAGGCCTGGAGTTGATCAGTAGAATTGCTGATACGGTTCCAGACAGGCTGTTCGGTGATATTCAACGTATTGAACAGGTCCTCTGCAAACTTCTTGACAATGCTGTCAAATTTACCGAGTCAGGGAAAATATCCCTTGAGATTGATCTGTCTTCACGCAATGAGAGAGGGGCGGTTATCCAATTTTGTGTTACAGATACAGGACCGGGTATCAGCGAAGAATTTAGAAACGAAATGTTCAACGGCTTCACCCAGGCTGACACCAGCATGACAAGACGTTTTGGCGGCGTTGGACTCGGGCTGACTGTTTGCGATAAGCTGGTGAGTTTTTTAGGAGGCAAGATATGGTTTGAAACCCAGTTGGACCAAGGTAGCACATTCTGTTTTTCATTGTATTTAAAACGACAGCAAAAAGATAAGGAGAACAACGGTTCCAGCGAGATAGATATCAGGAAAAAGCTCGGAGTTAACCTCAATATTCTCTTGGTTGAAGATAATATTTTTAATCAGCAACTCATCAGAACTGTCTTTGAAGGAAGGGGGCACACGGTAACTGCGGCACATGACGGGCTGGAGTGCCTGAAACTGCTGGCGGAAAACGAATATTCCGTTGTGGTTATGGATATCCAGATGCCTATTATGGACGGCATCGAGGCAACACAGTACATAAGGGGATGCGAACGGGGCGAGTTGTTTTCCGGCAATCAGTACGAACATGAGCTGACCAGACTGCGAGATTATATTCAAGGGAAATACACGCCAATAGTAGCACTCACAGCCCATGCCATGTTCGAAGATCGAGAAAAATGTCTTCAGGCAGGCATGGATGATTATCTGACAAAACCCTTTCGACCGGACAAGGACTTTTCCGTGATTAAGCGGGTAGCCCGATAAGCCGGAGCTGTTTTCGGTCAACGAAGACAATCAATTTCCCAGAGCAGCCTTTTCAAGATCAACCATCGTTCCGATGGGTAGATCCAAGGCAAACCATACCCCCTGCCCCAGCTCACTTTCGCAATACAAGGTGCCGTGATGGCGATGAACAAGATTATAGCTGATATACATCCCCAAGCCGCTACCGGAACCACGTGTTGTCGTGTAAAAGGGCTCAAAAAGGTGCTCTATTACTTCAGCACTCATTCCCTTGCCGTTATCCCGGTACACCATGTGAAAATTATCACGGGTGCTACAAGAAATATGAATTTTTCCGCTTAAGGCTCCATTATCAAAGCCGTGAATAAGGCTGTTTTGAATGAAATTGACTAAAACCTGCTCAATCAAACCAGGCACACTGATAATGCGCAGCTCTTCAGGACATTCGACAGTCACCTTGACCTTCGTTTTTTTTAAGATATTATGAAGACTGACCAACACATCTTCTATCACTTCTCGAACTCGGAAATGGCGAAGTTCCTCAGAAGTCCGATCCACGGATGAACGCTTAAACCGTTGAACCAAGTCGGCAGCACGGCGAAGATTATTCAGCGTTAACCCAGTCCCCTCCGCAATAATGTCTAACACCTCTTCCAGCTCTTCTTCCTCCACCTCCTCAGATGCCAGCATCTGCTTGACCTCGTTCGCAGCATCCTGGAGCTGCGATGCTGCCCCGACAGCAATACCGATAGGCGTATTGATCTCATGGGCGAATCCTGCCACGAGACGTCCTAATGAGGCCATTTTCTCGTTGGCCACCAAGTGATCACGGGCTTGTTCTAGTTCCACTACTTTGGTGTGCAATTCACGAGTCCGTTGAGCGACCTTTCTATCCAAATTATGCAGAGTCGCTTCAAGCTCTGCTTCAACCCGTTTTCTCTTATTAATATCCGTACTCACCTGCACCATCCCTTTCCCTCCACCTCCTGTATCGACTGAACTCAGAGTGAACTTGCGCCAGCCACGCTCATTATCTAGCTTCAATTCTATGGGGGGAAGTTCTGCGCCGATCAGGAGTGCCCGGCATAAGGGACAGGATTCCTTGCTGAGGTGGACAGGATGAAACAGGGAATGACAATCCTTGCCGACCAGCTCTGTTTCTTCCTGACTGAGCTCAAGGCAGGCAGCTTTATTCGCCTGCCGTAGCCTGCCATCCTGATCAAGGAGGACAGTTGCTTGGGGTATCGCATGATATATGTTTGCATCACGGGCCAACACCGTAAACGGCTCGTGCAAAGTCGTATGAATAATCGCCTCATAAAAGAGCCAGAACGAAAAAAGCTTAAAAACATGACCTATTAAGTTCTGAAAATCATAGACGTCCACATATACGGTGAAAATTAACTCAGCGCTAATGGTCAGCGAGATGCCAGCCAGCATGATACGATAAATTCGTGGGGACAGCAGGGCGCGTCGGCAAAAAAGAAACAGACCGGCACAGGACATGATGATAATGATAAAGTATTCACTGTAGACCTTAAAGGGAGTCAGCCCGATGCCATCCTGATATGCATCGGGAAAAAATCCCAAAAAAACAGCAGCGATAAAAAGGATTGTGATACTTCCAAAAAGGCCCAGCGCAAAGCGACGGTTCAGAGATCGCGCAAGAAAAACAGGGGCTGTCAGCAAGAGCAAAGCTTCCAAAAAACGACTTGCAAGCCAAAACTGAGTTGCAGGATTACCGCTGACACTTATCGAAAACACAGCCATTCCCTTATAGATAAGGATATGGAAGAGATTCAGCAGGGCGATCCAGATATACCCACAGCCCAAGTACATCAAAAAATTATTCTTAGAAAAAGTATACGTATACCAGGTGACCACAAACATTATGATGGCCACAACAACAGAAAAAAACTCTGCCAAGGTATGAAACAGCAGATAACTGTATTGGCTGATCAAGACCAGCAGAAAACTAAAGCCAGACATAAACAGAAAGCCTGGAAGCAAATCATGAGGAAGGAAAGGAGGGTTGCTGCGCCCCGTGTCTGATCGACTGAGGGTCATTGCCCGGTTTCTTCAGATCCGGTCTTTTTTTCTGATTCCCTCGGGAAGACCCCGCGATCTATTAAACGAAGAAAGGCGTCAACCACCGTCTGGTCAAACTTGGTACCGGCATTTTCTCGAAGATTGGCAATACAGCGCTCTGGCTCCCAAGCCTCTTTATAAGGGCGTTTATGGGAAAGGGCATCATAGACATCTGCAACCGAGACAATGCGGGCGGTCAAGGGGATTTCATTTCCCCTAAGCCCCAGGGGATATCCGCCCCCGTCCCAATGTTCATGATGATACAGGGCGATATCCTTTGCCAGCTGAAACCAATGATGCCGTTCCAGAATACGAGCCCCCAAGGTGGTGTGGCGACGGATAAATGTGAACTCATCCTCCGTGAGTCGTGCCGGTTTCTGCAGAATAGCATCAGGTATACCCAACTTTCCGATATCATGCAATATACTTGCTTGGGCGCATTCTTCCGCCTCTTCAGCACGGAGCCCCATCTCCAAGGCAAGCAGACGGGTATATTCGGATATCCTGCGAATATGATTTCCCGTATTCTGATCCTTAAACTCAGCCGCCATAGCCAGCATATAGAGGGATTCTCGGTTAGCCTCTTTCAGCTCAAAATGGAGCTTCAGATTTTCCAAGGCTGAAGAGCATTGGTTCACCATGACCTGGATAAGATGCTGATCATTTTTGGTCAGGCAATGGGTACTCTCTAAATAAATAAAGCCGGGGACCTGCAGTTTATTGCCGAGAGGAAGCAGCAAGGCCCCTGATTTCAACTCTCCATATCGTGGCTCCCGCCCTTCTTTAATGATTCTTGAGCAACTTCGGATAACCTCAACGCATTCAGGATTCTGGTTAATATTATCCCGCAGGAAAAAATCTCCTGTTCCTGCACGCACTTGCGCATCATCGCTGTCAAAGGTGGAAATAAAGCTGTTGATGGTGCAAAGCAAACCGTTTTTACCCAACTGGCAGAGACCGATGACTTGTTGTAAGACCCCCTGGAAAAATTGATCCGCAGAATCAAAGCTGGGCAGATATAGTCCAGGAGTTGCATTGAGAATACGTTCCAGCCCCTGCCGGTTACTCTCAATAATCATGATATCACGGTAGGCCTTGAGAGCCGAACGAATGGCTGTATACAGCTTCTGGGCGGTCAGCTCGGTCTTGTCCTTATAATCATCAATATCGTAATGATCAATAACCTCCCGCTCCGGGGCTGATCCGGCCTGTCCCGTTCGGATAACCAGTCTGATATACCCATTGCCCAACTCCTCACGGATATACTCCACCAGCTCCAACCCGGCATGTTCGCTCTCCATCACCACATCGACCACGGCCACTGCAATGTCCGCCTCTTCATGGAGCACTTTTTTGGCCTCTTCAGCTGAGTAAGCCGAGAAAAGCTGCACCCTGCGACCGGAGAATTTCATGCGTTTCAGGATAAGCTGGGTCAGGGTATGCACTGACGGTTCATCGTCAATGACCAGTATCTTCCACGGTTGCTCCTGAGCCTCTTCAGTCGACGAAAGAGGACTTCTTTTTTTTGACTAATCGCATAGTATGCCCTGTATCTTCTTTGTTTGAGATACCCTCAGCACAAGGATATCTGACCAAGCTGTCTTGTTTTTTCGAAGAAGATCCGATTCAGAACGATGCATCTCGGTCCATACATATAAAAGCAAGTTTTGCCGCCCGTTGTGCGCAGCCTGGAGGCCCAAGTTTTTCTGTTACCAGGGCAAGCCCCCGGATAATTTTTTTTCTATAGGTGCGATCATTCACCATGACTTGAAGATGTTCGGCAATAGCCACAGGAGTGACAGCATCTTGCAGCAATTCCGGAATAACCTCTTGGTCAGCAATCAGGTTAACCAGAGAAAAATGGCGGATATGGCGAATGAGCAGACGGCCCAGTCGGTATGTTCGCGGTGAAAGCCGATAGGTGGTCAGGGTAGGAATACCGAGAATAGCAAGCTCAAGGGTCACTGTGCCGGAGGCAGCAACCACGGCATCGCAGGCGGCCATCAGGTCATATCGGTTATCAGTCAGGACATGAATATCAAGCCTGTCCTCTCCATCTGCTCGACAGGCTGCTAGGCCGCTTTCCAGCAGCAATTCCTCAGAGACTGTGGAGGCACGGGGCAGAAGAAAAAGCCATTTCTTGTCCTGATCCTTGCTTACTAAGATTCGGGCCGCAGCAAGAAAATCAGGGAGCAGAGAGCGAATCTCCTTGGTACGGCTGCCGGGCAGCAGACCGATAATCCGGGTCTTTGGATCACTGGACAGGTTGTGTATCCGGAGAAATTCCTCCTTGCAAGCAATCTTATCTCGACTGACGGTATCCTTGAGCGGATGCCCGACAAAATCCACCTCAACACCGCGAGCAGCATAAAAATCTTTTTCGAAAGGCAGGATGACGCCGATCCGGTCGGTGAGCCTGTCAATTTTTTTCACTCTGCCACTGCGCCAGGCCCAGACCTGTGGACTCACATAATAGAAGACCGGGATGCCCAGCTTCTTTGCCTTGGCAGCAAGCAGAAGGTTAAAATCCGGGTAGTCGATCAGGATCAGCAAGGCTGGTTTTTCCGCCTGCATCCGTCGAATCAAAGTCCTACGAGCCGCCAGGATATCGCCGAGATGACTCAGGACCTCGGTGATTCCTACCACGGCCAGCTTAGAGGCATCAAAAAGCATTTCCACGCCTGCGGCGGTCAGTTCCTTCCCGCCAATACCGGAAAAAGAGAGATCAGGCTGCATCACCTGCATGGCTTCAACCAGTCGGGCTCCGTGCATATCGCCGGAGGCCTCTCCGGTAACAATCATAATGTGGGTGGTCATATTTTTTCAGATGGTTGCACAGAAAAACTGTCAGTTTTGAACTGATTCGTCCTTACAGTGCATCCTGGATGAAATGAACTCTCCCGCTCCAGGAGGCAGAGAGTTGAAATTATAATGATGGTTAACGCACAAGGTTAATAATGCGGACCCCCCATGAGCTTCATAGAAAAATTTTCTGCGATGACTTCAAGGGGCGATCCGGTTATCAGGTCTCAACTCTACAATACCTCATTCTCAAGCCGGATCAAAGCGTTCTCCGAAATTATGACCGGGGTACTCCTGCTCCTCCAAGTTGTATCCTTTGGAAGATGCTTCGATGTCGAACAGTTATCTGAAGTTGCAGGTCTTGCATTGCTGCTGCATTTTTCTTGCGCGTGTAAAATGATTGACGTCTACTGACCATCTTTGTTATAGCAGAAGCAGGATAGCTCTTATCATCTTTTATTATTTAAGGCATTTTTACTTCCTCAGAAAGAACACATGACACCACGCGCGAAAACCATTGCCGATGCCTATCGGGCCTGCAACCCGGACAAACCCTTGTCGCCCGACGACGACCGCTATGTTGATCTCTCGGCAAGCCGGGGAATGCGGCATATTGCCGAACTCATCACCTGGAAGATACAGAACAGCGGTACTGATGCGCAAAACAAGCGGCTCTTCACCGGACACCGGGGTTCGGGTAAGACCACCGAGCTGCTCCGTCTGCAAAGAGAGCTGGAGAGGAATGACTTCTTCACGATCTACCTAGATACGGAAAGGCTCCTTGATCTGGGCAATCTCAACTATCTCGATGTATTGGTGGCAATTGCCGAGCAGACGGAGCGGTCCCTGCGCATCAAGCATATCCCCCTGTCGGATACCCTGCTGGAGGATATTTCCGGATGGTTCAGCGATCATATTGTCGAGAAGACCCAGGTCAGCGAGCTGCAAGGCACTATTGAGACCAGTGCCGAGGCAGGCGCGGCCATCCCCTTCTTTGCCAAACTCCTTGCTCGGATCACGGCCAACTTCAAGACCGGAAGTACGCACCGGGAGACTATCAGAACCCAACTCAACCGAAACCTGAGTGTGTTCATAGAAAAGCTCAATCTCCTGATCAGCACGGCCCGCAACGCAGTGCAGCAGAAAGGTTTCACTGATCTCGTCCTGATCGTGGATGGCATGGAGAAGATGCGCTACGAGCTGCACCAAGACGGTGAATCCACCCACAGCGAGATGTTTGTCCGCCACGCCGAGCAGCTTTGCGCACCGGAGTGCCACATCATCTATACTGTGCCGGTCTCGCTTCCGTATCAGCGCAACCTGATGACGGACTTCGAGATCACCGTCCTGCCGATGGTCAGGATGGACACGGAGGGCATTGCAAGTCTGGTAAAAATCATCGAGCGGCGGGTGGACACCGCCACGCTGTTCAGCGGACCGGAGCTGCTAGTCACGCTGGCACAAACCAGCGGCGGCGCGGTGCGCGATCTTATGCACCTGATGCGTATGGCGATGGAGGCGAGCACCGGCCCACTGGATGCAGCCGATGTAAGGCGCGCCGTCTCCGAGCTGCGGAAGATATACACCCGCCTTATCCGTGAAAGCGATCTTGCGCTGTTCCGTCAGATCGCCCGTACCCATTTCATTCAGGGCGGTGATGAACAGACGGGCCGCCTCTTAGACCTGCGCTTGGCACTGGAATATCAGAACGGCGACCTGTGGGCCGACCTCCACCCGGTTGTCCGTGAAATCCCCTGGGTCAAGGCTGCCCTGGCTGCTGATACCGATGATGATGCAGCCTGAAAGCAGCGAATCCGTCATCAGGCGCATCTGCCGCGTCCTGAGCTGGGCAGACGGCTTTGCCCTCTACTTTGTCCTGATTAACCTCCCCTCAGCACGCAGGGCCATAGCCCTTCAGGTACAGGAACAGCTGGGGCGGCCTGTCATCGAGCTGGATGTCCCACCAGAGGGCTTTGGCGACACCACCCTGGACGGCTGGCTGCTACCTAAGCTGGAAGAACTGGAGAAACTGGAAGGCGTGACAGCAGAGAGTCCCATCTTTCTGCACGGCTTGGACCGCGTCATGCCCAGCGGGCAGGTTGCCCTGCGCCACTTCCTTCAGCTGCTCAACTGGCGGCGTTCCGCGCTGGCTGCTGTGGGGCGGCCCTTGGTCATCTGGCTGCCGCGCCACGCCCTGGACAGCATGGCCGAGCACGCGCCGGACTTGTATGACTGGTACAGCAATATCTATGAATTTTCCTCGCCAAAGGAGGAGGCTGAGGAGCTGCGTAGCGGCTTCTACACCGAGTTCAACACCGACGTGCATCCTGCTGACCAGCAGAGCAAGGCGGAAAAGGAGCAATGGCTGCACACCTTGATCACGCTGCTGGATGAGCACCCACAACGCAATGCTTACCGCGCCAAGTTGCTGAATGATGCAGGGGGGTTACATCACGCTTCGGGCAGCTTGGAAGATGCGCTTGCGCTGTTCCGGCAGTCGCTCACCATCTACCGGGAGATTGGCGACAAGGTAGGAGAAGGTACGACGCTGAACAACATCAGTCAGATTTACAAGGCACGGGGTGACTATGACACCGCCTTCAGGTATCTGAAGCAGAGCTTGGATATTCGCCGGGAAGTCGGCGACAGGGCCGGAGAAGGTGTTGTCCTGAACAACATCGGTCAGATTTACAAGGCGCGGGACGACTACGACAAGGCTCTGGAGTATCTGGAGCAGAGCCTGAGTATCAGGCAAGAGGTCGGCAACCGGGCCGGGGAAGGTGCCGCCTTGGACAATATCGGTCAAATCTATTATATAGTGGGTGACTATAACAAGGCTATGTCCCTATTTGAGCAGGCTCTTGTCATCAGGCAAGAGATCGGCGACAGAGCAGGAAAAGGCATCAGTCTAAACAACATTGCAAGTATTCACCGGGTGCAGGGAGATTACGCCACCGTCCTCAAGTATCTGGAGCAGAGCCTAGAGTTATATGGAGAAATGGGCGATAGAAGGCGGGAAGCAATCACTAGCTGGAACATTAGTCGAGCTTACGAAGATCAGGGCGACCTTGCCAAGGCGGAGCAGTACAACAGCCGGACTGTGCAGCTTGCCGAGGAGATTGGTCATCCCTCATTGGAGGAATGGCGCGAGGCATTGGAAGAGCTGCGGGCCAAGATCAAGGGCCGGTAGGGGCACAATCGCCTGTGATTGCCCATGTTGTCATGATAACGGCCCTATGCCCCAAAGGGGCTGTATATATCAGCCCGGTGCAACGCGCCGGGTGGTAACTTGACAGAGATCAGCGCTCTAACTATCCTCAAAAATTCTATCCAATCAATCAGACAAAAGCCATTCTATGAAAAACGATACTGTGACCAAGCAAATCCTGCAAGGCACCAAAAAAGCAGGAAAAGAATACTCCTTCCATGCCGTTGAAGAATATGACCCAAACAAACCGGCACAATGGTGGTTTCAGGAGTCCAACGAAGGGCTGATCCTCTTTGTTGTGTTTTATTCCCAGGCTTGCAGATGGGCCCGCTGTCTCGGGTGCAATCTGCCCTCCAAGATGTCTGTTGAACATATTCCTTTTGATTCCCTGATCAAGCAGATAGACTATCTGTTCAACCTGCCTGAAGTTATTAAACAGTCCTCCGCAATCAGCAAAATGATTGTTTCCAATAACGGCTCTGTGCTGGATGAGGCCACCTTTTCCTCAACCGCCTTAATGTACCTCTTGGCCCGAGTAAACATGCATTTTCGTGCTCTGAAAGTGCTGGCGCTTGAGTCCAGGCCGGAATATGTTGATACGGTTGAACTTAAATTCCTGGCCCGAGCCCTGCAAGAGGGAGAAAGATCCACGGCTCTTGAACTATGCATAGGCTTTGAGGCTTTTGATGAACATATACGTAATGATATCTTTGATAAGGGATTGACTCTGCATGTCTTTGAAGAGCTGGCCCAGAAGATATCCCCTTACGGTTATCGGCTGAAGTGTTATTTCATGCTGAAACCTGTCCCCGGAATGAGCAACAGCGAGGCAGTCGACGATATTCAACAGGCCATTGATTACCTTGATACAGTCAGTTCGAAGTACAACCTTGCCATTAATATGCATCTCAATCCGACCTATGCAGCCCGTGGTACGCTCTTGGGCAAGGCCTTTTTACAGGGAGAATATACCCCTCCATCTCTGCTGGATCTCGCACGGGCGGCAAGCTCTGCGGAAGGAAAAAATCTCTCTCTCTTTCTCGGACTGTCCGATGAAGGACTTGCCGAACAAGGCGGCTCTTTTATCCGGGAAGGCGATGAGGAACTGATAGAACATCTGGAAGAGTTCAACCGGACACAAGATTACACTCTTTTGCGGAAGTTGCATTCATGACATCCTTCTGGTATGTGTGCATAATGCGTAGTGCTTCTCGAAAATAAATTCCCTTTACCTGATCATCCGCCTGATCATTTTCAAGACCAAACGGAGAGCAAAGAATGTTGACAAGAATTGTACAGCAACTCCTTATGACAATTACAATTACAATGACAGCGGCCTTTATCGGCTTGTCAGGAACTTCCTTTGCCGTGCAGTACGTCAAAGCACCGCCTCTTACCGAAGTGGTCAACGCACAGATTCAGAACGTTAAGGACGGTGGGGCCGTCCGACTGCCTCTGATTACCTGGGGGGGAGACATTGCCACCATCCTTGCCAACGGAAATAGCAAAAGCACTGCCGCAGGTTCTATTTTCGCTAAGCAAAATCTGAAGTTCGAACTCACCCGCACGGATGACTTTGGGCAGCAGGTCAAAGCCTATATGGAGGGCGAGACCCCGTACCTGCGTGGTACTCTGGGAATGATCAATATGGCGAGCGAACTGCTGAACCGTGACCCGCGCACAAAACCTGTCATTATTTACCAGATGACCTGGAGCAACGGCGGTGACTGCCTGGTGGTCAAATCAGGCATTAACTCGGCCAAGGATTTGAAGGGTAAAACCATCGCTTTGCAAGCCTACGGCCCCCATGTTGACTATCTTGCCAAACTGCTCCGCGATGCCGGACTAAAGATGTCGGATGTCACCATCAAATGGGTGAAAGACCTAACCGGTACAGACAACACCCCTGCCGAGGCCCTGTACACCAAAGATATTGATGCCGCCATGATGATTATTCCAGACGGCCTCATGCTGACCTCGAATGGTTCCGTGGGCACCGGTGCGGAAGGCTCGATAAAGGGAGCAAAAATTATGCTCTCCACCAAGAGCGCCAACCGCATTATCGCGGACGTGTATGCGGTGCGCAGTGATTATTTCACGGCTCATAAAAAAGAAGTCCAAAATTTTGTGCATGGCCTTCTCCTGGCTGAACAGGACGTGAAAGCACTCTTCAAAGATAAACAGGCCCGGCTGGCCGACTATAAAAAGACCGTTACAGCTGCCGCTGAAATCCTGCTCGACAGTGCCTCAGCCACCGCAGATGCCGAGGCCCTGTACGGGGACTGTGAATATGTTGGTTTCCAGGGCAATGTGAAATTCTTTACTGATACAAACTGGCCACGAAATCTGCACCGCCTCAGTGATGAAGTACAGACTTCTTTTATCACCGGCGGCCTGCTGAGCCGCAAGATGCCTCTCCAGCCAGCGGGCTGGGACTACAACGCTTTCCGTAAAGGTTTAAGCGGCGTTGATGAGGTTGAGACACCCAAATTCAACATCGAAGCGGTCGCCCAGGTGGTGGCCCGAAAGCAGAACCTCGGCACCTTGGCTGAAGGGGAACTCTTTTCCTTTGAGGTCTTTTTCAAACCCAATCAGAATACCTTTTCGCCGGATCAGTACAGTGATGCCTTTGCTAAAGTTGTTGATCTGGCATCCACCTATGGCGGTGCTGTTATCATCGTGGAAGGACATTCAGACCCTATGGGGTATCTGCGCAAGATCAAAGAAAAGGCATCGGATATTGTTCTGACTCGGACAAAACAGGCAGCAAAAAATCTCAGCCTGACGAGGGCCATTGCTGTGCGGGATTCAATTATGGCGTACAGTGCAGAAAAATCAGTCAACCTTGATCCCAGTCAGTTCACCGTCATGGGGCACGGTATCATGCAGCCCAGCACCGGTATGTGCGGGCAGCTGCCCTGTGCTCCCAAAAGCAAAGAGGCATGGCTCAGTAATATGCGGGTTGTCTTCCGTATTATCCAGATTGAGGCTGAAGAAGAAGCCTTTATCCCCTTGGATTAAGGAGGAATGATTATGAAAAAATTCTTATGTATATGTGCTACCTCCCTCCTTTTGGCCCTGAACGTGATTCTGAGCGGATGCGGCGAGGATGCTGATCAGCAGAACGCCCCTGCCCCGCAAAAGAAAAAAGTTGCTGTCCGACAAAAACAGAACCTGCCCTCTCCTCTTGCAAAGGCGGCAGAGGCATCTGCCTGGCCGCCATCAGCTGAAAAGGAGGGAAATCTTCTGCCTGCCGATCAATGGAGCCGGAAAAATTATGTGATGATTTTTGACGGCTCAGGCAGCATGAGCGAACAACGCTGTTCCGGTAACAAAACAAAAAGCGCTGTGGCCAAAGAAGCGGTGGTGGACTGGGCACAGTCTGTCCCTGCTGATGCGAACCTAGGGCTTATCGTCTTTGATCAGCAGGGCTTTTCTGTTCGCCTGCAACTCGGTCAGGACGACCGACAGAAATTTATTCAGCAGGTGCAGGCAGTCGTGCCAAATTCCGGTACGCCGTTGACCCAGGCTGTCCAGACGGCCTATGAGATTCTCACGACCCAGGCTGGCAAACAACTGGGCTACGGTGAATATCATATGGTGATCGTTACAGACGGTGTTGCCAACCAGCCGGAGAAGCTGACCGGAACGATTAATGCGGTACTGGCCCGTTCCCCGATCATCATCAGTACCATCGGCTTCTGCATTTCCGATACCCACTCACTCAACCAACCGGGACGAACAATCTATAAGGCTGCGGACAATCCAGAGGCTCTTCGTCAGGGCTTACAGGATGTGCTGGCTGAATCCGAGTCCTTTAATGATGTGACCGAATTCTGAACTGCGCACCGGCAAGCTGACTGGAAGAGAAAATATGAAAAAACAAGGAACAGGTGCGCTCCTCCTGCTGGTACTCGGAGCGGCAATATTGATCGGTATTAAACTGCTTCTGCCGGGTTTTATTGATGAGCAACAGGTGAATACGAGCGATGCCGTTAAGATCAAAGGAAAGATCAGGCTCGCCCTGGACAACTGGATAGGATATTTTCCCCTACGATCCAACGAGATGAAAACCCTGATGCGTCGTGGAGGCTGGAATCTTGTCTGGACAGATGATAAGGCCGATTATCGGGCACGTATGGAGCAGCTGCACAAGGGAGAGATAGATATTGCGGTGGCCACAGTGGATTCCTACCTCCTCAATGGCGCAGATTTTAATTTCCCAGGTGCTATCATAGCGGTGCTTGACGAATCCAAGGGTGGTGACGCCATTGTTGCCCACAAAAAAAAGGCTGAAAATCTTGACAGCCTGAAAGGCAGAAACGACCTTACAATCGCCTTCACCCCGAACAGTCCCAGTCATTACCTGCTCAAAGCAGCGGCTGATCATTTTAATGTGCCGGAACTGGTGTCGACACAACACAACAAAAGGATAGAGACCGAGGGCTCTGAAGGTGCCTTGAAGAAATTTTTGGCAGGTAAGGCTGATATTGCCGTGCTCTGGGAGCCTGATGTCTCCAGAGCGCTTGCTGAAAAAGATGTAGTCAAGCTGCTGGGAACAGAGGATACTGCACAGCTCATTGTTGATATCCTGCTGGTGAATCGCGATTTCATGCAGGATCAACCGGAAGCTGTGGATGTCCTGCTCCGGTCCTATTTCAGGGTCCTGAAAAAATACAGGGACAGCCCGGATCTCCTGGAAAAGGATGTGAAGGAGGAAACAAATCTTCCTGCCAAAACTGCTCAGGCCATGCTGCACGGTGTTAGCTGGGTCTCTCTGCTGGATAACTGCGAGAAATGGTTTGGCATTACCCATCCCGGAGGCCAAGCCCGTGAACTGATCAGCGACACCATTGAGTCTGCTGCCGTAACCCTGGTAAATGTCGGCGATTTTACCTCCTCACCAATACCGGATCAAAACCCCTACCGGCTGCTGAAAAGCTCCTTTCTCCAGGATTTGTATACAGAGGGGATAAACGGTTTCACCAAACCTGGTGCCAAGGCCGTTGGGCAGGGCACGGATTCACTGACCACCCCTTTTTTAGCAATGGATACTGCGGTCTGGGAGAGGATGCGGGAGGTGGGGACACTGAAAATCGAACCGATTATCTTTCAGCACGGTTCGTCCGAGCTTGATCTGTTTGCTGAAGAGGTTGTAGGGAAAATTGTTACCCGCCTAGAGCATTATCCGCATTTCAGAATAGTCGTAAAGGGCCATACTGGTTTGCGCGGTGATGCTGTGCAGAACAAAGCCTTATCGCAGCAACGGGCCAACAGCGTTGCCGATTTTCTCCAGAAAAAATTTCATATCGATCCAAACCGCATCCGAGCCCTCGGATACGGTGCTGATCATCCTCTGCAGCAGTTTCCCGGAGAGTCTAAGCGGGCTTATGAACACCGACTGCTGCGGGTGGAGATTGCTCTTGTTCGTGAGGAGTTCTAAACACCATGCCGTTTTCTGATCATCAAAACAATAATGAACCCGGACGACTCCCCACTCTGGAAGATTTTTCCGGGCGGGCAGTAAAAAAAGCCGTGTACTCGGAGAGTCTGTTTCATCCGATTTCTCTCTACTCGTCTTCTCTCGGCCTGCTTTCCGGCCTAGGCTGGTATCTTTTTGACATGTCCATGCTGGCAGCAGGAATGGGAGCACTGCTTTGCCTCGGTGCTGGCATGGCTGTTGTGAATATGTTTTTTCGGCGCGATATCATTGCCCGACAATACCTTGACCGGCTCTCTGCCCGCTTTGCAAAGGAACGGGAAGGGCTTCTCCTGATGCTCAGCACTGACTTAGAAAAATGCCGCCATATCAAAGGGGCAGACCAATATGGCGAACAGGCGCAGCAGCAATATCTGTTCATTAAAGAAAAATATGACACATTCCGTACCATGCTGGATCAGAAGCTGAAACGTGGCGAGCTGACCTATGCCCGTTTTCTCGGAGCTGCCGAACAGGTCTATCTGGGCGGACTGGATACCCTGCGACGAATTGTTGTCCTGCTGCAAAGCGTGAGCACGATTGATCCTGATTACATAGCGAAACGTCTTGCTGAACTTGAGCAGGTTGCGGCCCCGGACCCAGCAGATGAACGGGAATATGCAACCCTGAAGAAACGGCTGGCCCTGATGGAACAGCAGCTCAAGCAGGTGAACAGTCTGCTCACAGATAATGAAGAATCCATGACCATTATGAGTCAGACCATAGCCACGGTCGCGCAGATGCGTACCGGCGGAGATCTGGCCTCTATGGATCTGGAAACAGCTATGGAAAATCTTCAGGAGATTGCTAGCCGCAGCTATCATACCGAGTAAAGAAATAAGGAACTACCCCGTTGCTGACCTCCGGGGTATACCTAGCCGATGTTTTTACATAAAGGAGACCTGAGATGGATACCCGGACCGCCACCCATACCACTACAGCATTGGCTTTGCCCACTGCTTCAGACCTGAAAAATGAGCTTGCACTTGCTGACCCGCAGGCTCTTACCGTAGGAGAGGGAGAAGATAAAGAAATCGAAGAGGCGGCGGAAAAATTTGTTGTCGCGGTGCTGGCCTTTGATCCCAATGATCCACAGCAACAGAACACCCGTGATGCCAACATTGCGGCAGTGGAAACCCTTGGCGGAAAAACACAACAGGAAGCGTCGCGGCGCAGTGCCATGCTCAAGCAGCCTATCCGTTCCCTGGCCGCCAAAAGCGATGACGGCGGTGAGGTGGCCCGTTCTCTTGTTGAGCTGAATATGCAGGTTGATGAGCTTGATCCGGGTAAATTCGATTTTGAAGCGGGCTGGTTCGGTCGCCTTTTGGGTATGATCCCCGGTTTTGGTACACCGCTGAAAAAATACTTTATCAAATTTGAGCAGGCTGATACGGTTATTGACGCCATTGTCCGTTCTTTGAAAGAGGGCAAGGACCAGCTCAGCAGGGATAATATGACCTTGGTCGGAGACCAGAAGGCCATGCGCGGTTTCACCTATCGGCTTGAAAAAACAGTAAAGCTGGGCATGCTGATCGACCAGCGGCTGAATTATGCTCTGGAGCGCGAAGTTGAGCCGGGTGACTCTAAGGTTTCATTTATTCAGGAGGAACTTCTTTTCCCGTTACGGCAGAGAATTCAGGATCTTCAGCAACAATTAGCAGTCAACCAACAGGGCGTACTCGCCATTGAGCTTCTTGTTCGGAACAACAAGGAGCTTATCAAGGGGGTCGACAGAGCGATCAACGTGACAGTAAATATGCTGACCGTGGCCGTTACTGTCGCCTTGGCTCTGGCAAACCAAAAAATTGTCCTGGAAAAGATTGATGCGATCAACAAGACAACCAATAGGCTGATTGAGGAAACCGCTGCCCGCCTGAAAACCCAGGGCGCAGCTATCCAAAAACAGGCTGCCAGCACCCAGCTCAGTATGGCGTCGCTGACCAGATCATTTGCGGATATTAATGCGGCCCTGGATGATATATCCACCTTCCGTAAGGAAGCCCTGCCTGTCATGGCTGAGAATATATTGGCTATGGATCATATGACCTCTGAGGCAGAAAATCGGATTAAACAGCAGGAGCAGGGGAATCAGGCTGCACCTTCAATCGAACTTGATTTTACCGGGCCTGTTTGATCGCGAAGCTTCGGGGCTGTATCTATCCCCGCTTCTTACGGGCGGGGTGCGGCAGGAAATATTTCCTGCCTTTCAGAGGTAGTTTTTTCTGCAAGGAGAAACCGTTATGAGCGAAACGCGAACACTGGTCAGTTTCGACTGGGCGATCAAAAACATCCTGCGCGACAAAGCCAACTACGATGTGCTGGAAGGCTTTTTGAGCACGCTACTGGAAAGGGACATCAGGATTCTCGCCCTACTGGAAAGCGAAAGCAATCAGGAAGATGCATCCGACAAATTCAATCGGGTGGATCTCTCGGTTGAGGACGAGACCGGTGAAATTTACATCATCGAAGTACAGGCTGGCTGGGAACGCTATTATTTACAACGACTCCTGTACGGCAGTTCCAAGTTAATCGTGGATCGTATGCGGCTGGGTGATTCGTTTGCACAAGTGAAAAAGGTTATCTCTGTCAGCATTCTCTACTTTCTGCTCGGAGAGGGTGAAAACGATTATCTTTATAAGGGAACAACCGACTTCTACGGCATGAACACCAGGGAGAGGTTACGTCTCAAGCCGAGAAAGCGCAGTGCAGTGGTGGGGCGCGAGATTGATGCAGGCAGAAATGTATTTCCCGAATACTACCTGATTGAGGTGGAACGTTTTCATAACATCATCAACAGTGGCATCGACGAGTGGGTCTATTTTTTCAAAAATTCTGAGGTCAGATCGGATTTCCGTTCAAAGAACATTCAGGCCGCCGCAGAGAAGCTTGATCTGCTGAAAATGTCCGGCGAAGAACGGCGGGTGTATGAAAAATATTTGATCAACAGGGCCAGTGAAAAAGATATGATCGAATCCGCGTATGATGAAGGGGTTGAGAAGGGAATCGAAAGAGGGATTGAGAAAGGAATTGAAAAGGGCGTTGAAAAAGGAGTTGAGAAAGGCAAGGCCGAAGTGGCTATCAACATGCTCCGTATGGGGCTGCTGACGGTTGATCAAATCGCCCAGGCGACAGGGCTGTCTGAGGATGAAGTCAGGAGACTTTCTGAAGATGTTTAATAAATTTCACTGGTGCCCAAGCTCTGCTTGGGTACCTTGAATACAGAAGCTCCGGCTTCGTGATATGAAGCAGAGCTTCGGGAAACGGGGTTCCCAAGCTGGAGCTTGGGAACCAGATTATTTTTGAACGAGGGCGACCGCCGGTCGCCCCTACCCAACATCCGTGCCGCCAAACCCGCATCTCGCATCGTAGGGGTAGACCTGCGTGTCTACCCGGCATAAAAGGGCGAACACATAGGTTCGCCCCTACAGCAACCCGATAGTCAGCTCAGGGTAACACCCCGAGAATAACGTACTTGCCGTTTATCGGTGTATATTCTTCAGTATGCGGCAGGACTCCCTTCCTGCCTTTCCGAGTCAATTTCTTCTGCAAGGAGAAGCCGTTATGAGCGAAACACGAACACTGGTCAGTTTCGACTGGGCGATCAAAAACATCCTGCGCGACAAAGCCAACTACGATGTGCTGGAAGGCTTTTTGAGCACGCTACTGGAAAGGGACATCAGGATTCTCGCCCTACTGGAAAGCGAAAGCAATCAGGAAGATGCATCCGACAAATTCAATCGGGTGGATTTGTCGGTTGAGGACGAGACCGGTGAAATTTACATCATCGAAGTACAGGCAGGCTGGGAACGGTATTATTTACAACGCCTCCTGTACGGCAGTTCCAAACTGATCGTGGACCGCATGCGGTTGGGCGATTCGTTTGCACAAGTGAAAAAGGTCATCTCGGTCAGCATTCTCTATTTCCTGCTCGGAGAGGGAGAAAACGATTATCTGTATAAGGGAACGACCGATTTCTACGGCATGAACACCAGGGAGAGGTTACGTCTCAAGCCGAGAAAGCGCAGTGCGGTGGTGGGGCGCGAGATTGATGCTGGCAGAAATGTGTTTCCAGAATACTACCTGATTGAGGTGGAACGTTTTCGTAACATCATCAACAGTGGCATCGACGAGTGGGTCTATTTTTTCAAGAATTCTGAGGTCAGGTCAGATTTCCGCTCGAAGAACATTCAGACGGCGGCTGAGAAGCTTGATCTGCTAAAAATGTCCGGCGAAGAACGGCGGGTGTATGAAAAATATTTGATCAACAGGGCCAGTGAAAAAGATATGATCGAATCTGCGTATGACGAAGGGATTGAGAAGGGAATTGAGAAAGGAATCGAACAGGGAATCGAGAAGGGAATTGAAAAAGGAATTGAGAAGGGAATCGAGAGAGGCAGGTCTGACGTGGCTGTCAAGATGCTCCGTATGGGGCTACTGACGGTTGATCAGATCGCGCAGACAACGGGGCTGGCCGAGGACGAAATTAGAAAACTTTCCGAAGATGAAGAGTAGAGTACGGGGGAAGCAACCGAGCTATTTAACGTATCTTTTGATACGTTGAGCGTTGCCCTTCGCAATCTATCAGTTAGTTATTCCGATTCGAAATAAAATTATGCAATAGTGCTGGTTGAATTCTTTCAGAAAAGAGGAGCGAGATGGAACAGGAAAAAAAACTGACAACAGCGGCAGTTGAACTATCAGACGTGATTGAAGGCCTACGCAGTGAACTGCAAAAGGCTCAGGATAAGGGCAAGGATAAAAATCTACGGTTCGGGGTCAATAATATTGAGCTGGAATTGGATCTTACCATTGCCAAGAAGGTCTCTGGCAAAGGGGTGGGAACGTTAAAAGTGGATACTGGCGAGGGCTTGGTGAAATATCTTGTTGGAAAAATAAATGTTGAAGGGACCGTTGGCGGGGAAGCGGAATATCAGAGTATCTCCACGCAAAAGATCACGTTGAGCCTGTCGGCTGAATCCTCAGATGGCAAAAAAGCAACGCTGAGCGGCACCCCCCGTTAAGCAATATGAAACCTATGTGTTCGCCCTTTTATGCTGGGCAGACACGCAGGTCTGCCCCTACAATTCCGCACCTGAAAACGGGTATTTTATTTTTTGTCAATTTCCCGAGAGGATTTGTCCATGCCCATGCGAATGACCCCTGAGGTTCAACAACGTATCGTGAGTATCGCCCTGCCGTTAATCGGCGATAAACCTGATCAACATGCATACTTTTCAGGCTACATCCTAGGCAATGGAATTATCATCACCTGTTTCCACGGTTTTTCGGAGCCAGAAGGGAAATATGATTCTCAACGGCCTATCGTTATACAATTTCAAGCTGAGATCCTAGAAGAGATTTCGTTTCAAGGAGAGACTGCGGCTGACTTAATGGATATGTCTGCTGAGAAATTGCTCATTTTTTTCTCAGATAAACATGATGTTGCTCTCCTTAAATGCGACAAGGCCAAGGGCCAGTTTGATGGTCTGCTGATGCAACAGCTGGATAAAAGAGGTGATTGGGATGCAGGAGGATATCCACGATATAATATCAAAAATGAAGCTGCGGGAGGATATGAAAATTTTTCAGGGGTGTTCAATGCACCTGCTATAACAGAGCATCGCCTGAAATTAAACATCACGAATCCTCAGCTGGATGCGATGGAAAGCTGGCAGGAGGTTTCAGGCAGCCCAGTATTTATTAACGATAAACTGGCCGGTATTGTTATCGCATATTCCACCTTTTGTAACCTGAACGATCAAGAGGAGGAAAGAAAGAATGGCCTAACAGTCGCTCTTCTTCAACGTCTCTGGGATGCTGACAAGCAATTCCAGACTCTTCTCGAAAAAATAGATAGCAGCTTTGACAAATCTGAAAAAATTCTCCAGCAGGCGGAGTCCTTGCTAAAACCCTTGCTAAAGAACAATGAACAGCTAAAAAATGCTCTGGACAGCGAGGCAAACGTAGGTCAGATTGTCCGCAACTTGACGAAACAGAACTTGTCAGATTTTTTAGATCATCTTGATGCACTGAAGACTGCGACGCAGGAAGACAGACGCGCCTTAGCACTGACCTTATTGCCTTGGTATTTTATCGATCAGTCTGTAATTATTGATCGATCTACGGAGAATACGATAGATATTCAGTGTGTGTATGATGTAGCCGCAGAATGCAGCATGGCTGCCCTTGACTGCCGTAAAGCCAACATTGATGTTTATCTTGGCGGCCAAGGAATAACAAGTCAGGATTACCAACCCGTTGTAACCAAGGGAAGGTATGCGCTGTCACCGGAATGTGGTATAGACGAGGGGGTGAAAAAAAGTTTAGACGCCTTAAATGACAACATTCTTTCGTCTTCCGCTCTGGACAAGGTACTGCTGGAGAGATTCACACGGGAGGGTGACAGTTTTCCCAAAATTATGGTCAAGAATCGTCTGAAAGAGGGGAGAAAAAAAGGGGAAACGTATTATTTGGTTGTCAAACTGAATAAATCAAGTCCTGAACTGGAGAAGATTACTGAGTATAAGAAGAACTATCCAGATTTGATCATTTTGAACTTGGAAGGAAATGATGAAGAGCTTGCGGAACGACAAATGCCCCTGTTCACGCAGTTGCCCGCCATTATAGCTGAAAGGAATCCTGATGCACAATAACATCCCTCAAAACGCCCGTCCGATCATCACCAACGACCACAACGAAAAGCACGTCTATGTTTTCGAGCCGCAGGCCGTTGACGCTGTCAATGCGGCGCTGGCCATTAACCGGCCTTTGTTGATCCGGGGGGAACCAGGAGCAGGCAAGAGCCAGCTTGCCAAGGCCGCAGCAATGGCCCTTGGCCGAACCTTTATTCCCTTTGCGGTGAACACGGCCACAGAAGTTAAGGATCTGTTATGGTCCTTTGACGCAGTGGCCCGGCTTGCCGATGCCCAGATAGAAGGCGCGTTATGCACGCCTGCGGAGCGTTGCGCGGCAAGGGAACGACTCGCTGTGAAAAATTATATTCAGCCCGGCCCGCTCTGGGCGGCCCTGAACTGGGCGTCGGCCAAGGCCCAGTATGAACAACTCAGCGCCTGTGTTCAGGATGCCTGCGGGGTTAGAGAAAATTCCTTGGCGCATTACCTGAATGCAGACAAGGCCTTGACCAACGGCGTTGTGCTGCTCATTGATGAAATCGACAAGGCAGACAGCAGCGTGCCCAATGGCCTGCTGGAGGTGCTTGGCTCTAACCGTTTTCAGCCTGAGGGCTTGAGCCAACAGGTTAAAGCTGTGGGTACCCGCCCTTTGATCATCCTCACCACCAATGAGGAACGGGTTCTGCCGGATGCCTTTATCCGCCGCTGCCTCTCTGTGATGCTGGGTTTGCCGAAAAATCATCAGGCGCAGCTTGATTATCTGCTTGCGCACAGTAGGCCGAATTTTCAGGAACTGGATAGCCTGTTACCAAGCCAGGAAAAAGCAGCAAAGACCATCCTGGAGGCTGCCGCTGCCATGATCCTAAAAGATAGAGAGACTGCCGAAAAAAGCAGCCTGCACCCTTTGCCCGGTCAGGCAGAGTATTTTGATCTTTTGCGGGGAATCAAGAAGCTGATGGCCGACAAATCCCCTGACGAGCTGACAGCACTGATAGAATCCCTGGCCCGTTTCACCTCGAAAAAGCACCCTGATTTTCCAGAAGATCCGGACCAGAGAAGCTCATGAAGCAGGGGCAGCTCAGTCGGGCTGACCTGCTCATTGCCCTGACGCACGATAATAAACAGGCCCAGAGCACGGTTGCTCAGGCCTTGGGGCTGGCCTCTCCGCCGCCCGCTTCATCCCAGCCGATACAGCCGTCAGGACCAATCTGGGTCGAATCAGCCCCGGTGGTGATCGACGACAGCCCCCTGCAGCACAGCCCGACCGCCCAACTCACTGCCAGCTACCTTCAGCTTGTCCTTTATCAACAGCTCAATGACCAAGAAGACCAGCCGCTACGGAAAAAAGCGGACAAGAGCGTTGCTTGCCAACCAGTCATCTGGCAGAATCGCCCTGCAACGGCCCCGGTTTATCCCGCCTTGATAAATCTGCGGGAGCTGCGCAGCCGCCTCTTCCCCTGTCTGGCCCTGGATTGTCAGGTCGGACAGGCTGTTGATCTCCCTGCGGTCATTGAAAAGATCAGCCGGGCTGAATTTCCCGGTAAACTCCCCAGAAAAGCGAAACAGCACAGCCTGTGCAGTCTTCAGATTATTGATGACCGGCAAGTGGACCTGACCCCCTATTGGCTGGATCATGCCCTGCTCACCTTGCGCCTGTATGATGAGTTTGGCGCAGCCCAGATCAGCCGGGCAGTGATTGTTAACGGCGAGGTGGAGCCGCAGCAGATCAACGGATTGTCTGAACTGGCACCCTTCCGCCTGCCGCCCGCTGGCACCCCTGTGTTGCTCCTGAGTGATCTGGGCAGACTGGCGGGTGCGCGGCGTCAGCAGCAATATTGGCTGCTGCTCCTGCGCCTGCTGCGCAACAATAATCCACTCACCGTGCTGACTCCCTGGCAACCCGATGCTTACCCCGTCCGTTGGCAACGGCAGGTCAGGCTGCTCAGCTGGGAGGAGCAGGACCACCCCCGAGGAACAGACAGCAGGGAGGGCCTGGAGCAAGAGGCAGAGTGGACAGAACTCCTGCTCACCCTTGCGGCCCCTGCTGTTCGTTTGGAGCCCCAGCTCCTGCGCTGTCTGCGCGTGGGAATGCGGCAATTTGACCAGCAGATACCTGTTGCTGTTGAAGCCCGGTGCTGGCGGCATCCTGACATCAAGGAGCCGCATAATGTCGCGGCCAGCCTGCACCCTCAGGCCCGTAAGGAGCGGTTGAAGAAATTTGTCGCTCTGCCACCAGCAGAGCAGCGGTTCGCCCTGGGGCTGCTCAAGCAATGGCGACAGCCCCTCCCGCCGGAGATCTGGTTTGAGGAGCTGCTCTCGGTTGAAGCCCAGCTCAAGAACGTTGTTTTTTCAGCAAAAGAAGCTGAGGAAATGGCAGAGGACATCAGGGCGGGCTGTGCCTTTCTCCGCCAACTCCTTGAGCAGGGAAAATTTTCCACGCAGCAGGGAGGGGCCTGTCAGGCCTGGGCCATCCGTGTTGACAGCCGCCTGCCTGATGTTGCGGTAAACAGAGGAGCGGCAGGCCGGACTTGGCAGCTCATTTCTCAGCAACTCAATCCAGGACAGCCCTTGAGCCGGAGCGGCCATGCCCTTGATCCTGATCTGCTGCCGCCGGTCAGACAGCCAGAACAGCGGGCCTGGCTCTGTCAGTACGGCAGCGGGCTGGCAGTTGCCGGTTATGAGCCAACCCAGGTTCCCCGCCAGAACAGCACCCTGCTGGCGGTGATCACCTATCAGCGACTGGAGATGAAGCTGATCTTGACTGATGAAAGCGATTGCCTACTGCGCTTGCCTGCCAAGCTGAGCAAGACCCTGCTGCCGCTGGCTGCTGAGCAAGAGATCCCGCTGGCCGCGATCCGCACGATCAAGACCGATCTGAGCGAATTGACCCTGAACACCCTGGAACGGCCACCTTGGGCGCGGAGTATTGGGCGGGATGCCTATGGTCTGTATGTGGACCTGCCCATTGCTCATTTGGCAGGCCAAGAGCTGACACAACGTTTCCGCTGGATTGCCGGAGGGGAGTTTATGATGGGTTCGCCGCCAAAGGAAAGAAATCGACATAATGATGAAGAATACCATCAGGTCAGGCTGACCCGGGGGTATTGGCTGGCTGAGACTACCGTGACCCAGGCGGTCTGGCAGGCGGTGATGCAAGACAATCCTGCCTATTTTAAGGGTGAGACACATCCGGTTGAGCAGGTCAGCTGGGATGACGCCCAAAAATTTATTGCGCAGTTAACTCAGCAGATCCAGAAACAGGGAGGTGCGGGAGGCCTGGTGCTACGCCTACCAACAGAGGCGGAATGGGAGCACGCCTGCCGGGCCGGTACAGTCACGCCCTTTTCCTTTGGCGCGAAGATCAGCCCGGAACAGGTGAATTACGATGGAAATTTTCCCTATGCAGATGGGGAAAAAGGTCTGTATAGGAAAAAAACCGTGCCAGTGAAATCCCTGCCGCCTAATCCCTGGGGCCTGTATGAAATGCACGGCAATGTCTGGGAATGGTGCGCTGATAACTGGCAGGACAGTTTAGGGACACAGCCTGTCACTGATCCCTGTTGCACTAGTGGTTCCGACCGTGTTGTGCGGGGCGGTTCGTGGGTCAGCAACGGCGGGAGCGTCCGTTCCGCCTACCGTGGCCACTACTCGCCTGATGACCGCTACCAGAGGGGCGGTTTCCGCCTTGTCTTAGGTCATGAGCTCCAGGCAACGCGGTAGCGTTGGGAAAGGGAGGGGGCGTAGGCCTCCTTGACAAGGAACGTACGGAGAAGTGACGGTCAGGGGGCACTCGCCCCATCTGGTTGTCAAACCAGATCGATTTTTTTTTACAAAAGAGGGACGCATTGATTAAATTTTTTCTCATTCCGGTTCATTTCGCAGAAGAAAACGAAAAGGAACTAAACAAGTTTATCAACCAATACAAAACCGTAAGCATAGAAAAAAATTTTGTCGCAGACGGTGCAAATAGTTTCTGGTCAATCTGTCTGACAACCGTTGAAAAATCTGCCCGGAACGAATCGTTACAAGGTGGTAAAAAACGAAATGATGTTGATTATAAGGAGATATTGTCACCTGATGATTTTGCGGTGTATGCCGAACTGCGGAGCTTACGGAAACTGATTGCTGAAAAAGATGGGATTCCGGCCTATGCCGTTTTTACCAATGCCCAACTCGCCAAAATAGTCACAGACAGAATATCTTCCGATGCGGCGTTATTGACTGTTGAGGGTGTCGGTCAGACACGGGTTGATAAATACGGCAGACAGTTTTTGACCTGCCTGGAGCAATTCCGGAAAACAATGACCCCCTCGGATAATAACGGCAAAATATGAAGCGACAGAAAATTTCTCTGGCAGATATCGCTGATTATAATAATCTCTGCCTTGCACTGCACAAAGCATCAAAGGGAAAACAACATCGTAGGGATGTCCTGGATTTTCACCAAGGCGTTGACAAAAAATTGTCCGCTATGGCCCTTGACATCCTTGCTGAAAAGATGCCTTACGGGCGTTTCAAGGCTTTTCAGATTTACGACCCTAAAAAACGTCTGATATATGCTGCCTGTTTTGAAGACAGAATTTTTCATCACGCTGTGATGAATATTGCAGGTGAAAACCTTGAAAGGATTATGTTTTTCCATAGTTACGCCTGTCGACCAAACAAGGGGGTACATAAGGCGGTACAGCAGGTTCAAAACAATATCAAACGATTCCCGTGGCTTGTAAAGATTGATATTGCAGCTTATTTTTCATCTATCGATCATGACATTCTGCTTGGCCTACTCCTGCGACATTTTAAGGGAGTCCGGTTTTGTCATCAGTTGTATCGGATTATAAAAAGTTGCCCGGATATGCAGTATACAGGTTTACCCATCGGCTCGTTGACTTCTCAATATTTTGCCAATTTTTATCTGGACGGACTGGATCGTCTTTTGGCCTCTCATCATGGGGTTGCCGCGAATATCCGTTACATGGATGACATTATCTGGTGGTGTCATTCAAAGCATGAGGCCAAAGAAATATTGGCTTATGTTATTGAGTATTTAAAGACAAAACGCTTGACAGTTAAAGCCAATGTGCAGATTTTGCCCAGTCGGACCGGGGTGACCTATTGCGGTTTCAGAATTATGCAGGGGGTTGTTCGACTCAGCCGTCGGAGAAAACGAACACTCATCAAAAGGCGACAGCATTGGGAAGATGCATATAAACAGGGTGATATAAACGATTGTCAACTCCAGACAGCCTATGCGGCCGTACATGCAATTGCACAGGGAACTGACAGCCTGGCATGGCGACAAAAACAATTGCTGGTAAAACCTCCGCTTGATGTGTAAATTTGGGGAGAAAATATGTTTCCGTTTTCAATAAACTGGAAGCAGGGGGTTATGATTCAAAAAGGTTCCGACCGTGTTATGCGGGGCGGTTCGTGGAACAACAACGGCAGGAACGTCCGTTCCGCCTACCGTAACCACAACTCGCCTGATAACCGCAACCAGAGGAACGGTTTCCGCCTTGTCTTAGCTCACAGCTGTACTGGAAGAACAGCTCATGACCAAATCAAGCCCTGTCTTTTTTTACTGAAAGTAATTTTTTAGTAAATAAAAGCAAACAACAAGGAGACTGTCACGTAAGTAATGGCAAGTGGACTCTTGCTATGAACGCCTGACAGTTTTTCCGTTTCTGCTCCTGATAGCATGCAAACAAACAAACAACCACTGCCTTATCATCCCCCTGCATTCCCGCCCAGCTGGTCTGGCAACTTTGGCGAAGATCAATACGGTTTATATGCTGACCTGTTAATTGAGGCGCGTAACGAACAAGAGCTGACGCAGCGTTTCCGCTGGATCGCTGCGGGTGAGTTTATGATGGGTTCGCCGCCGGATGAACCAGAACGTTATAAAGATGAAGATTGGCATCGGGTCAGGCTGACCCGGGGGTATTGGCTGGCTGACACTACCGTGACCCAGGCGGTCTGGCAGGCAATGATGCAAGACAATCCTGCCCATTTTAAGGGCGAGACACATCCGGTTGAGCAGGTCAGCTGGGATGACGCCCAAAAATTTATTGCGCAGTTAACTCAGCAGATCCAGAAACAGGGAGATGCGGAAGCCCTGGTACTGCGCCTGCCTACTGAAGCGGAATGGGAGCACGCCTGCCGGGCCGGTACAGTCACGCCCTTTTCCTTTGGCGCGAAGATCAGCCCGGAACAGGTGAATTACAATGGCAAGTATCCCTATGCAGATGGAGAAAAAGGTCTGTATAGGGAAAAGACCGTGCCAGTGAAATCCCTACCGCCCAATCCCTGGGGCCTGTATGAAATGCACGGCAATGTCTGGGAATGGTGCGCTGATAACTGGCTGAAAAACTTAGGGACCCAGCCTGTCACTGATCCCTGTTGCACTGAGGGTTCCGGCCGTGTTGTGCGGGGCGGTTCGTGGGACGACTACGGCGGGGACGTCCGTTCCGCCTGCCGTTACCGCCGCTCGCCTGCTGACCGCTTCCGGGGGTGCGGTTTCCGCCTTGTCTTAGGTCATGAGCTCCAGGTTACAGTGCGGCAGCACAGAGGGAAGGCAGGGGCCGGAGGCCTCCCCTGACAAGGAACGTACGGAGGAGTGACGGTCAGGGGGGCACTCGCCCCAGCCTTGAAAAATTTTTTTTTGGAAAAGCGTAAATAAAAGGGCTCGGTGTAAATCGACCGGATCCACTTCAAGCCGCATTTATGTTTCTGGTCACCCTTGAAGGCAGGAGAAACAAACTCATGACAAACACCATATTTTTCTGAATTCCAGAAAGGCGCCCATTCGCAGCGAAAGCCCAGCCCTCTGCTACGTATTCTTAACGGTTTTTCAAAAAATACCTTTGGACATCCTTCCAAATTTACTATACAATTTTTCTAAATATTACCTTTAGGATTGCTGGATAAATTGCTTCTTTTTCATTTTTTATAATCTCGCACAGGAGCGTTACAAATTCAGTTATTATGGACATATTAATCCCTATGAATAATGTACAGAGTAGGGAAGTAATCAGAAACAAGGTGAGCTAAATATGAGCAGCGATGAGCCTCGCCCTCAAGAAATCAGGGTTGGGCAGCGTATAAAACTCGAGCGATGTCAATCCTGGGATGAGAGCTTTCATATCTTTGATGAAGAGTCCGCCTTTGCCATAGAGATGGCTTTGGCTACGGGTAGACCTCTCTTGGTCCGTGGAGAACCGGGCAGCGGGAAAAGCCAGTTAGCCCGAGCGGCGGCGCAGGAACTGGACCGTTTTTTTATCGCGGAAAGCATCTCTGCCGCCTCCGAGGGGCGGGATCTCCTCTGGAAATATGATCCAGTGGCACGTCTCAGTGAGGCCCAAACCCAGGCTACGGAATCAGCCATGAGGCAACAGCGAAGAATTATCCGCCAGGAAGGGCAAAATGTGCAGGACATGCAGGAATTTACTCCTGAGACTACGTCCAGCCAACGGTCCAATTCGCTGAGCAATTCGTTAAGAAAAAAGAAAGTAGCTCGTCATAGAAAAAAGAAAGCATCCCGACAGAGAAATAAGGATATTTACCAACTCAGCCGAAGTACTGTTCCCCAAAAAATCGATCGAATTGAAATTCCTGAAATAAAAAACAAGAGTTATGGCCTGCGTCCGGGGAACTTTATCAGCCCCGGTGTCCTGTGGTGGGTTTTTGATTGCGTATCTGCATACAGGCAGTACAAGACATGTCGCTACCCCTTTTATAAACCGGGATTCCTTTACGAAGAAACCGAGGAGTTTGAGACTGCGGAACGTGGTTTTGTTCTGCTGATTGATGAAATTGACAAGGCAGATCCTTCACTCCCCAATGCCCTCCTTGAAGTGTTAGGAAATGGTGGTTTTCATGTGCCGATGCTTGACGAGTCTGTTGGTATGGGGTCCGCAATTAAAAAACCGCTGGTGATTATCACAACCAACGAGGAAGAAGAACTGCCTGCCGCCTTTATCCGACGCTGCCTGGTTCTCAATCTCCATTTTGATGACAAGGAATATCTCGGCAATTGGTGGCAACAGCAGATGGGAAACGCGTCGCTGCCTTCCACCTCTGAGGAATTTTCTCAGGAAAAAACCCTTATTCTCTGGTTGATTAAACGGGCGGAAATTCATTTCCAAGGGATCTTTTCAGATAGAGTAAAGATAAAGGCAGCCCAATTGCTCATCAAAGATCGTCGAGCCGCCCAGCGATTTGGCGGGGTAAAACCTGGGCAGGCTGAATTCCTTGATCTCCTTAAGGCCTTGCGAGATATGCCTGTGCCGAAATGTTCTGGCGAAGCCTTGGAACAATACCAATTGGCCTTATTGAAAAAAATTAGTCGCTATGCACTGGCTAAGTCTGCTGGTGAATAATTTTCGGCAGATTACGCCATGAAGAGGTTAAAAACACAAGTCAGCAGAGCTGATCTTCTCCAGCTGCTTGCAGTATCGCGAACAGCTTCTGCTGATGCTGCGGCAAAACTGATCGGTTATCTTCCTGAACAAGGGACACCACAAGCTGAGCAAAAAAAGATTACCCGATCAAGCATAGCGTCTCATGCACGATCCCGTCAGAACAAAGCCTCTGCTTTAAGACTGGCTGATGCAAAAGAAATCAGCCGAAAACTGCCGCTCGAAGCCTTCTGGTATCTTTCGGAAAGAAAGCCGCTCAAAAAGACACTCCATCGCCTTGCCGACCCTTTTACGGATCCTTTTACAAAACAGCGAGGGTCAGCCCCCTCAGAGAAAAAAAAGACCTTGCCCATTGTGCTGCACAAGGTCAGCCCTCTGAGCATTGAGGAGCTCTCTGTGCCGGAGTTTATTCCCTGCCCAAGTAAAACCGGCGAATCAGGCGATCCCAGCGATTCCCGGCCTGATTATCGAAAAGATCAGACTTCTCTTCTCCCCCGCACTGCGTCTCCGAAAAAAAAACAAGGGCAGAGGCGACCTATTTTTGAATCCGACATAGAATATCTCGTTGACTCATGTTCCGAGTTGGCTTCTTTTCCCCAAAAGGGGATCAATCAAAAAAGGAAAGCTGCCGCCAGGAAAAAGGCTGGAGAAAAACAAGCTCTCCGATCTCATCTCCGGGCTCATCTTCGTTTACGTCGCCTGCTCGGTCTTCTTTCAATAGCTGCGTATGTTGAGCCCGCCCTTTTACAGGAGATTGTCCGCCTCATCCCCTCTTCCTGTCCTGATATTGCAACAGAAGCTGTTCTTCAATCTCACCCGGATATAGAGCAGGACAGCAAAATGCATCTTTCGCTCAGGCCTGAAAAAAAAAGGGCGTACTATCAAGTTTTTATTCAGGAAGAATCGCCACTCCAGGCTGAAATGCTCGGGTTATTGCGCCAACGCGATGCAACAAAGGCACCGCTTCTTTTTGCTCTGGAATTGCTTCCCGTCCTCCCTCTTCTTCATTCCGTCAACATGCAGAAACAGATCGCGGGGTGGCTGGAGGTATTCATGTTGCGATTTATCCGTACCTGGTTTGAACGCCAAGAAGATACTCGCCTCATCAGACAGGCAGGACAACTCCTTGATCTCGTGGAGATGCTGCCAGAAGAAATCAAAAAGCAATTCACAGCACGTTCCTTTCTCTATGCTATCGTGCATCGAAACGCCCTGCGGATCGGTGCTGTTCTTCCTTCTGGATACGATTCTGAAGCGGTTATCCAAACCGTGCGGAAGACTGTATCGCCGATCAGTTACCAGGTGCGGCAACAGGGGGAACAGCTTTTTCTTTACCCAAGTGCTGAAGCATCCTCATCCCGGATACCGGGAAGCCCGCTTGTCGAACTTGAACTTTCAGTCGATTGCCTTTTACTTCGCAAGCAAGGGCATACAACCACCCTGCCCCTCCGGTCAGGTGAGTTGCTGCATGACTGTAGAAGTCAGGAGGAAGCATTCTTTTTGCAAACCCCGACAGAACGGCTCGTTATCAAAAGCTGCTTTCGTCCTTCTTGGGCACAAGCCATGGGGCGGAATAAGAAGGAACTTTTTGTAGACGCTTCCTGGCTTGGCAAAACATATCGTTTGACCTGGCAAAACAGCACAAGCGAGGGACCAGGACAATGGATAGGCAGAGGAGATCTGCAAACAGACCAACATGGCCTTTTCGTTGACCTCGTGATCAAGGATCAGGTGACGCAACGATTTCGACGAGTAATTCCGGGTTGGTTTATGATGGGATCACCTGATGATGAACCGGAACGGGAAAGCTGGGGCAAGGAAGCGTTACATGAGGTTATTCTGACAAAAGGATTCTGGGTTGCTGACACCGCAGTGACCCAGGGACTGTGGCAGGCAGTTATCGGCGATAATCCCAGTCGTTTTAAAGGGAATAATCGTCCGGTTGAACAGGTCAGCTATCATGATGCACTCCTTTTTCTTCAACGCCTGAATGAGCTCATCCCTGGAGTCAGTGCCCGTTTACTGACAGAGGCGGAGTGGGAATACTGCTGCCGGGCTGGCAGCACAACACCTTTTTCCTTTGGCACCCGAATTACACCTGATCAGGTGAATTACAATGGCCAATATCCTTATCAGGCAGGGCTTATGGGGAAAAACAGGCGGCATTCTGTTATTGTTAAATCATTACCATGCAACACTTGGGGATTATACGAAATGCACGGCAATGTCTGGGAATGGTGTCAGGATCACTGGCAGGAAGATCTCTTTTCCGAGGAGCCGCAAATTAATCCACAGGGGCCGGAAAACGGAGAATTTCAGGTAGTCCGTGGCGGTTCATGGTTTCTGGGCGGTCGCGGGGTGCGTTCAGCCGTTCGAGGCAAGTTCGCGCCTCATTTCCGCAACTCTCGCATCGGCTTTCGTATTGCTTTGACCTCGGAAGAAAAAGCGGGCAGAAAGCCTGAAATTTTTCTCCAAGAAAAAAAAGCAAGATTCACTCTAAGCTCTGTCGGCCGTCTTCAAAACATGCTCAATCGACTCCGGCCCAAGTCACAAAAAACATCCCCAAAATAGATGCACTTAAAGAAAGATAAAAAAGTTACGCTCTCAAAAAAGGCAAAAAAAAAGTTCGCAGGTGCCCCCATGCCGGACAAGGGGAGCAAGGGGCGGTACTACCGAAATCATCTTTCCCCGCCTCAATTTCCCGCCCCCTGGGCCGAGGACTGGGGAGAAGACAAGTACGGCCTATGGATGAGCTTTGCTCTGCAACACATCCGCCAAACCCTCCGTTGGATCAGACCAGGAACCTTTCTCATGGGGGCAGCAAAAGAGGAGAACGGCCAACGTCCTTGGCTGGGTCGGGAAACACAACACAGGGTTACCCTGTCCCAAGGCTTTTGGCTGGCCGACACCACGGTTACGCAGGAAATGTGGCATGCCGTGATGGGTGTTTATCCGAGTGGTTTCAGAGGCGACCGGCATCCGGTTGAACGAATAAGCTGGCATGATACCCAAGTCTTTCTTCAGCATCTTAATCGACACATACAAAATTTCCATGCCCGACTGCCCACAGAAGCGGAATGGGAATACGCCTGTCGTGCAGGAACAACCTCACCCTTTTCTCAGGGCTCTGATATTTCTCCGGAGCTGGTTAACTATAACGGGAAATACCCCTACTTTCCTACCAAAGAAGAAGGACTGTATCGCAAAAAAACTGTTATAGTAAAAAGTTTCCCCTGTAATAGCTGGGGACTATATGAGATGCACGGCAATATCTGGGAATGGTGTCAAGATTACTGGCAGCCCGACTTGAAACCACAAAAATCACAACCCACTTATGATCCGCAAGGACCAAAAAAAGGTAAATATCACTCCGTACGGGGCGGATCATGGGCCAGTGATGCCTGTTTTGTTCGATCAGCCTGTCGCGACCGTTACCCCTCGGATTATTGCTTTGGAAGTGTCGGAATGAGACTGGCCATAAGTACGGAGTAAGGATGACAGGGCAAGGTCAACTCAAAAATTATGCGGCAGTATCGTAATGACCGTAATAAGATATTTTACATTTACTCATATGCAGGCCGCTTCTTCCGCAGGAAGAACAACGAACCTCCTGGGGATTTTTCCGGGCAACAAATTTTGCACTGAGCAGGGTGTGTAGAACAAGCGATTTCGAATAGGCGGAATCCACCAATGAAGTAAAAACAAAGTCGTACATCGTTATCGTTTTTTGGCATTGGCATCTACAGGCAT
Source organism: Candidatus Electrothrix laxa (assembly GCA_942492895.1). Lineage (GTDB taxonomy): Bacteria > Desulfobacterota > Desulfobulbia > Desulfobulbales > Desulfobulbaceae > Electrothrix > Electrothrix laxa. The sequence goes on along the minus strand of OW818652.1, from coordinate 405,169 downwards.
CAGATTCAAAAAAATACGCGTTATTGCTCAATGTACCGGGGCGAACATCAAGGAGACATTCTATAGCTTCAATATCAGACTGCTTTACCCGAGAAATCCGTGATTCCTGCCCGTTATCAACAAACCGCAACTCCCCGAATCCATCCTCTGTCATCGACTTGATCAGATAATAATAGCTCATAGTGTGTTCTTTTCTGTATGCTTTTATAATTTTTTAAATTCTGATTCCTGCCCTTTCTCAGCCTCCTTGACGAACTTTTTATTCAAAAAAGCAAGAAGTATGCCACCACCACCCTTTTTTCTTCCGAAAAAGACCTTCTATCTATATATTCTTGGTTTTTCACTGAAAAAATCAAAAAACTTCTATAGGTATCACGGCGTAAAATCATACTTTTTCATATCATATGAATTTGATAGGTGTTTTTTACATAGCGCCCTTCCATTGCCGGGTATTTTCAACCCGGTCTGATTGAGAGGGGCCGAGAGATAGGAACGTTACTGCGTAACCATATATTGAGTGCGTATTTTTTATGCGCTCAACAGGACCCTGCCGGGTAAAATTCGAAAAAAACTCCCTTTATCTCTATTGTCCAGTGAGATTTCACAAGATAATCAACCTACCCAACACCACCATTGACAGACACAAACTCTTAATATAGCTATTTTTAATAAGTACCCCTACGGTGGATCCGCTCAGTTCGCCGTGCATACTACATCGACAGAGCCAGTTGTATAATAAATACACATTTCAGGTACGAAAAAAATTGACGGATGCAACAACGAGATGTATCTTTATATATATATAACATAAGGCGTGCTTATTAATGAGCAGGTCCCTCGCTTTCTGGATGAACTAGAAAGCTGATAAAGCCACAGCCGCCGTGAGGCGGTGTCGGAAAGCCACGGATCTCCCGCAAAGGAGACCGCCGGGTTACCTGCCTTTCTCTTCATATCAGGAGGTATGTTATGCGTACTAAGGAAATAATATCCTGCCTAGGTTCAACCATAGTGACAGGATACAATCCTGCCATCTCCCCTTTCCCTTTTTTTGCACAGACAGGGTATCAAACAGCCTGTTGCGCAACTTCCGCTGATCCAGCAAGGCATTGGTTAGCCGGAGAAGCGACATCTGTTAACTCGCAGCTTCGTGCGCATCACCATTTACATCCCAAGTTTCTTCAATTTCCGTAGAACAGCTGTACTTGCTCAGAGCGACCATACAGTCTTTTACTCATGAAGAAATATTCGGGAGCAGATCATGAAAACGGAAAAAGTATATTCAATTAATTTTGATTTTAGGAAGAAAGAGCAGAAAAGAATACTTGAATACATGCAGCAGAGAGGATATAAACTGCTGGGATTCAAAGGCGCTAAAGGTGATGGTCAGGTTGCGGGGATCCCAGTTTGGTTTTCCGTTCCATATATCAGAATGGCCGGTGAGGTGAAAAACACCTACCAATCACTGTACAAAGTGTATTATGTGGATTCTTCAATGCCGTCAGACAAATCAATCCGCATGACCGCCCTATCCGAGGTGGTCGAACTCGGCTCCAAGGTCACCCTGCAGGAAGATGGAAGTTTTTCTGTGGAACCAGGTGGCCCGAAGAACAGCATCCTTTTTTTCAATAACAGAGCTACTGACAGCGAGACCATTACCGCCGGACTTGCATCTTTTGTTAACGGGAGTTACGCGCCATTTTGCGCCTTCAAGGCTACGCCGCAGAAGCCGCTACGGATGGAACCCAACGACAAAATCTGTTTATTCGCAGTCCCTACAGTCATAAGAGCAGGGTCCGTTGCAGCACATGCTGTTTCCGAGGGCGCTCTCTTCGAACTTGATGCACCGCATAACTGTCTACGCTTAGAAATGAAACAGAAAGGCGACGGATTCAATCCAGTATCCTGGGGGCTGCCGGTTGCACAGGTGCATTCGGGAGACCAGTTGACTCAGCTGATGGATTCCCACCATTAACAAGCTCTAATCTACGGATAAATACATCTTGCAAACAACATTAGCAACAATAGTCGGTCGGGCTTCTTCAGCCCGATTTTGCTTTTTTCACCTATTACCCTTGCAAAACAGAGCGTTTTTTGTCAAATATGCCTTTTATAGGCTGGGCATCATCGCCTCGTAGCTATTCTCCTCAAATTAGCGGCATCATCAATACCAGTAAAAACAGTAATGAAAGAAAAATACTGCCTTATTGTTACAACCTATGCAGACGAGAAAAACGGCAAAAAAATCATTGATGCCCTGCTTACCGAACGCTTAGCTGCCTGTGTCCAAGTCATGCCGATCCAAAGCTATTACCATTGGCAGGGAAAAATAGTTAACGATGATGAAAAACTCCTCCTGATTAAAACAAAATCCTCTCTCTATACCAAAGCCGAGGAAACCATTATCGCTCATCACGCCTACGAACTGCCCGAGGTGATTCAATTGCCGATTTCAGCAGGTTTTGCCGGGTACCTGAATTGGCTCGCAAGAGAATGCCGCTAACCCAACCATATGTATTTTTTACTCATCCTTTTTTCCGCTTGTCTCCTTGACCTCCTTTTAGGAGACCCACGCTGGTTCCCCCACCCGGTCCGCATCATCGGCCGAGTCGCTCTCCTGGCGGAATCATTAACCAGAAAGCTTCCTATCAACACCTATAACAGCGGCAGATTGGCTGTGTTCCTTGTCCTCTGCAGCACTGGCGGAGCCTGTTTCTGCCTTTTTCTCTTATTATCCTCTGCGCCACAACCTCTTTTTCTTTTGGGGGCTCTCCTTATTCTCTACACGACCATTGCAGCTCGCGACCTGATCCGCCACGCTCTCCAGGTTGTCAATGCACTTGCCATTGATTTGGAGACAGCAAGAAAACGAGTCAGCATGATTGTGGGCAGAGATACAGCTCAGCTGGACGAAGCAGGCATTGTGCGGGCCTGCGTAGAAAGCGTTGCGGAAAATATGTCGGATGGGATTATCGCGCCACTCTTTTGGGCGGTAATCGGGGCCACTTCCGGGCAGCTTTTGAATGGATCTCCGATTATCTGGGGCACAACAGCGGCAATGCTGTATAAAGCTGTAAATACTATGGACTCTATGTTCGGATATAAAAACGAACGGTATCTCCAATTCGGTTCATGTGCAGCCCGACTTGATGATGTGGTCAATTTTCTTCCTGCCCGGATTTCAGGCTTCTCTCTTGTTCTTGCAGCCTTAGTCTGCCGCCCTTTCTGTCGTTCTGATATGAAAAATAGTTTTCGGGTACTTATGAGAGATAGACAGCAACACAGCAGCCCTAATTCAGGCTGGCCCGAAGCGGCTATGGCTGGCGCTCTTGGAATTCAACTTGGCGGCGAGTCCTTATATTTTGGTAAATTGACTAAAAAACCAACCATCGGCGACTCCTTTACATCTCCTCAGGGACACCATATCTTTCAGGCCAACACTTTGATTTTGACAGCATCATCACTCTGTCTCTTTAGTTTCGGCATTCTTTATGCAATACTATTTTTTTATAATTAATTACAATACACTAGCCGCTCACCGCTAAATATAACAAAAACTTTCATAGCGATTCCATCAAATCGCCCCGCATCTGCTTGTAATGAAATTTATTTTCTGCTATAATCATCTTGAAAAATTACCCTTAACAATCAAATATTTGTGAAACGAAGCACGTTTTCTTCCCTGATAAGGAGAACACTACTGTCGCCACGTAACCAACAGGTTACAAAGAAACAATTGCCCCCGTCAACACGGGCTGAGACAATGATATAATAATATTGTGGAGGACCGTATGTATTTACATATTATCATTCCGACTGCTGCTGTTCTTCTTTACTTTAGCATGTTGCCTTTTTCGGCGGCCCTTGCCGAGCATATTGGACCTAGAACGGCCGAATATTACTGTACAATCCCTTTGCCAGATCCTAAACAACTCTCCGAAAATGAGAAAGAATGGTTTACAACCTTTCAGGAAGGAACTTTCTATGTTCAGGGCTGGAAAGAAATCACCTCGAAAATTCTTGAAAAAATCAAGCAGGAAAATAAAAAGAAAGAGCTGCAACAATCCTTGAATTATCTTGGAATACGAATAGGTTGCGAGTGGAGCAAAAATAACAGTATCAGGAAAATCAATACTGATATGTTGGAGCAATGGGGTTCTGAGCTGCAAAAAATCGCAGAAGAAAAACCGGATGAATTGCCGGTGCTGATTGCGAATATCCGACAAAAAGTGTTTGAGCTGGTGGAATAGTAGCATGCCAGCTTCAAAAAACTGCCAGCATTTTCATAAAGATTGATTAGAGATAATGAGGGCGATTCATCAAACATGGTGCATATAATTTGACCGAAAAACAGCAAGAAAATAAACTGGTGGACAAACTCGGTTCTCCGCTTATACTGACTGCACACACAGAGCGTTCAGCAGAGAGAAACCAGGAAAACAGCGATTTTGTCCCTGTCATTATTAAACGAAACGATGAAGGGGCTCGCCATCCTGATGATATCTTGGAAAAAGCCATCAACGAAGGCTTAGAACAGATTCAGCGCCCTTTTCTCTCCCTGGCCCTTTCTTCTGTAGCGGCAGCTCTCATTCTCAGTTTTTCGGTCATGGCAGTTGCTGTCATGTCCACCCTCATGATTGACCTGCAACAGCCCCTGCTGCTCCGCGTTGCAATGGCCCTTGTCTACCCGCTGGGCTTTATTATCTGTATCATGAGCGGAACAGAACTCTTTACCGAACATACGGCAACAGCTGTTTATCCTGTTCTTGAAGGCAAGGCGGACCGCCTCCAGCTGTTTCGACTTTGGGCGATTGTTATTTTCGGGAATATGCTTGGTGCCCTTGTTGGTGCGCTCCTCCTTACCGCTACCGACCAAGTTATTCAGGCAGAGAGGGGCTATATTCATATCGCTCATCATCTTGTTGAATACGGCAATCTATCGCTCCTGTTCAGTGCAGTCCTGGCTGGCTGGTTGATGGCACTGGGCGGATGGCTTGTTCTGGCCACCACACCGGCTTTAAGCCAAATTATCTGCATCTATATTGTCACCTTCCTTATCGGGCTCGGCGGACTCCACCATTCCATTGCCGGATCTGTTGAGATGTTTACTGCACTTCTTATTTCCGATCATTTTTCCCTGCTGCAAGGGGTACGCTTTATCGCTCTTGCCATGCTTGGGAACCTCATCGGCGGCAGTGTCTTTGTGGCGACCCTCAATTACGGTCACATTCGAAAAACCCGGGAAATTTCATAATAAATACAATAAAAAAATGGGCCTCAAAAAAAGAACAATACTTTCGAGATGGCACGTTCTATACTTATCGCAGCAAGACGGAGAATAACAACATGGCAGAAATTATTATTGATACGTATCAATGCAGCGGCTGCGAGACCTGCGCGGAGATGTGCCCGGATGTCTTTCGCATGGATGAAGTTACTGAAAAGGCAGCCTTAGTGGATGTCTCACCCCAAGTTACCGACGCTGTTCGTCAGGCAGCAGCTTTTTGCCCGGAAAAATGTATTGAAATTTTGGAATAATTTTTATCAGCATTTTTACCTATAATCCGTGCATAATGCTTTTTTTCAAATATCCGCAATAATTGTCTCATCAAATATGAATTCATTAATATCCTTTATCCTTGTCCTCGGCGTTCTGATCTTTGTTCATGAGCTCGGGCATTTCCTTCTTGCCAAACTTTTCGGGGTACGGGTACTGAAATTCTCCCTAGGCTTCGGCAATAAGCTGATCGGCAAAAAATGGGGAGAGACGGAATATCTGATTTCCGCACTTCCTTTAGGCGGTTATGTAAAGATGTTCGGGGAGCAACCCGATGAAGAGATCAGCGAAGAAGAGCAGGCTGTTTCCTTTACTCATAAAACCGTATGGCAACGTTTTGGTATTGTTGTTGCTGGCCCTCTCTTTAATCTGTTTTTTGCCGTATTTCTTTTTTGGCTCATGTTCACCTTCGCCGGTCTGCCGGATTTTGTCGAATCTGGCCTTATTGGCAAAGTTTCCCCTGGCTCGGTCGCTGAAAAGGCAGGGCTGAAAGATGGTGACCTCATCTTATCCATTGATAGTCAAGAAATCACAACCTGGACCCAAGTTTCTGAGTCAATCAAAAATTCTGGGGGAAAGGAGGTTCAGCTTGCTGTTCAACGGGGTCAAGAAACCTTAACCATCGCAGCAACACCAGTTATGGACAAGGTTAAAAATCTCTTTGGCGAAGAGGTTGGTGAACGCTACCTTTTGGGAATCAGCCGCTCGGAACAACTGGAGTACAAAAAGACCTCCCTGCTTGAAGCCATCAAATACGCCTTTCTTCAAACCTGGAACCTCATTGTGTTAACCCTGATGGGGATCGTCAAGATTGTTCAGCGAGTTGTTCCCGCATCTGAGCTGGGCGGCCCGATCCGCATTGCGGAATTGGCTGGTCAGCAATGGGAAGCGGGCTGGATGCAATTGCTCCATTTTACCGGTTTGCTTTCTATTAATTTAGGAATACTCAACCTTCTTCCTATTCCGGTGCTGGACGGTGGCCATCTCGTCTTTCTCAGCATTGAGGCTGTTCGAGGAAAACCGCTCGGTGAACAAGCCGTGATTCGAGCCCAAAAAGTAGGCATCACCCTGCTCATTTCTTTGATGATCTTTGTCTTTTATAATGATATTGCCAGACTTTTTCGCCTATAGATGGCCGCATCCTGACCGACTTTTATTACTTCCATCATAGCGAGTAAGCACTGTGCTTGATAATCCTCTTATATTGTCTCTTGAAACTGCCACCGGCTGCGGTAGCGTTGCCCTAACCAAGGGTGGCGTCAACAAAGGAAAGCTCCTTGCCGAAGCTACAGCCCAACCGGAGATCACCCACTCCCGGCGTCTCCTCGGTTCTGTAGATTGGGTTATGCAGGCGGCAGGGGTTAATTGGGAGGAATTGGATGGTATTGCAATCAGTCTCGGTCCCGGTTCATTCACCGGGTTGCGGATCGGTATGGCGGCGGCCAAAGGTATTGTGTTCGCCACCCAAAAACCGCTTATCGGCGTGCATACTCTGGATGCAATCGCTCTCTCCTGCCCGGTCATAGATCGCCCGCTCTGGTGCCTGCTTGATGCCCGGAAACAAGAGGTTTATGCAGCTTGCTATCAGGCAGATCCTCATGGCTTGCCTGAGCAGTGCAGCCCGGTTGAGGCTATTCGTCCAGAAAGACTACTTGAGAGGATTAATGGCCCCGCACTCATTGCCGGACCGGGCCTAAACGAATACTATGATCTCTTTGCAGAAAAGGAAGGTCTGCGACTCATCCCACCTGCGCTGAGCAGCCCGAGTGCGGTACGAATTGGGTTTCTGGCTGCTGAGCAGCTTCTCCGTGGGGAAATTCAGGATCCGGCAATCAGCACTCCCATGTATGTCCGGGCCTCAGAGGCAGAGGTTAACCTACAAAAGAAGAAAATTGTGGGATCAGTTACGTAGGTGCGTAGGTCGAATTGAGTGCAACGAAATCAGACAACTTGAACAATGAAAGTTATTCAGTATCGTTACACTCAAGCACACCTCCCTGCTAGCTACTACGCTGCTAAAAAAAATTATTCAGGGATCATGGGTGATTGCGCAACTTCCACTTGCACTTTTTCGGCCTCTGCCTGCGCACGCCTAATACCGCTCTCACTATTCCTTAATTCCTCAATCTTTTGGTCGGATTTAGCTCTATGTTCAAAAATATTCCCCAATGTAAAAGCACCCCCAATCGCACCTAAACCTAAGACAAAATTCATGAAAAATGAATCTGGAGGTGCCATACCTTCTCTTCCAAGCAGGAGATAATATCCAAAGGTTCCCAGCGAAAAGATAATTAACATCCATTTTGTTAAAATGACCTTTCTACTGCCTTCAGGAATGTTTTCAAACATTATATTTCTAGTTTTTTCAGAAACATGAGACATCAACTACCTCCTTTCTGTATGATTCAATAAAAAAAGGGGTAAAAGCTTCCTGCCCTCCCCTCTAAGGGTCGCTGAGTTGAAATACTTATCGACCGATCAACCTACGATGCATATCCTCCTGTGTCAACTGGAAAATTACAATTTCAGTTTATCATACCGGTGCCTTATTATTTCTCCCGTCCCTGCACCACGATCTTCCTGCTAAAGCTGTACGGCTTACGGGCAATACCATTACCGTTGATAAGCGTCAGAGTAACCGTGTAGGTGCCGGGTTTTTGAAAGAGATGGCTGACTGCTGCGCCTTGGGCCTTACTCTTATCCCCGAAATCCCAATGATAGGTCCAGTTACCTTGGTCGTTGCCCAGCTCTGCCTGAAAGAGCACTTCATCTCTAGCCCCACCGCTGAAAACCTGCTCCGGTTGGTGAAGAATCTGCACCTCCGGCAGAGGCAGTACGGTCACAGCAACTGTTTTCTCGACCGCATTCTCGGCTGCACGACAAACCGACTCCCCAGCCCCATCCTCATCCCCATCCCTATCCCTATCCCTAGCGTTACTTCTGCTTTGCAAACGAACCGTATAGTTTCCCGGCTGACTGTAGATATGGCGGAAGACAGGGCCTTGAATAGCTGGTCCGTCAGCTAGTCCGTCTCCGCTCTCCCAGCTCAGCAGCGGCTGAACACCGGTATTATTCAACAACAGGGGCTTGATGCGCACTTCCTCATTGGCAAAAACCGTCAGGTGCTCCGGCACAACCAATTCCGGCAAGCTGAGTACCTGCACAATCTGTGACGGGCCGGGCTGTCCATCCACTACAGTATGGATCTCCAGTGTACCCGCCTGATGAAAGGTCACTTCCACCTCCCTGCCCTGCCCTTTCAGCCCATTGCCGAAATCCCAATGTACCTGCCCTCGCTGCGCTACCTGGTCGGCCTGATCAGTCAGGGGAGTTAATAGAGTGTAACGAACAGCCTGATTGACACAGACCTGCTTCGGCCCTTGCATCTGCACGACCGGCTGATCAACAACAAAAACAGGCAACTCAACCTGAGCCTTACTGCAAGATAAACCGGCATCATCCTCAATCGTCAGGCGGACAAGATACTGACCCGGCTCTTTGAAACTGTGCTCGACAAACCAGCCTTCTCCCTGCTGTCCATCGCCGAAATTCCAATGCAGTTTCTTGATCACACCATCCTTATCCACGCTCTCAGCAGCGGAAAAATGGAGTAGGGTATTGGGCAACACAGCCTGCGGTGCTTCAAAATTCATGTCCTGTCCGGCCACGCTCCAACGGATGCGGGGCACAGGCGGTTGATTGATCTTGATTTCCCGGCTGCTCTCCGAGCTGTTACACACCGCATTTTCCGGCATATCGGCCTTGAGGCGCACAGTATAGCGCCCTGCCCTGCCATAGCTGTGTTCTACCGTGACCCCGCTGCCCCTATTGCCCGCGCCATAGCCGTCACCGAAATCCCAGCTGTATTGAGCAGAGGCACCGTTTACCCCTGCCGATTCCGAGGCATCAAAGGCTACTGCCTCGCCGATACAGCCATTGTCCGCCCTGAGACCTGCCCTGAAATCCGCCAGTGGCGCGGCAAGAACCTGTACCTTACGTTCATCCTCAGCCTGATTGTCGCAACGGCTCAATTCAGGAGTTCTGACGGTCAGTCTGGCCGAATACAGGCCCGGCTCTTTATAGATATGATTGGCCTTTGCCATCACATCCGAGCTGCCGTCGCCGAAATCCCAGGTCGAGCTGATAATGGGTCGCTCACCGCCGCTGGAGGCAGTGCCGTCAAAGGCCACCGGTGCATTGCTGCACACCTCGATGTCCTCTCCGGCTCTTGCCACGGGTGCGGCAATGAGATGGATATTCTTCCGGGCCTGACCTGTATTGCATTTCAAACCGGAATCATCAAACACGGTCAGGCTGATGGGATAATCACCTGCATTCTCGTAAACCCGAATCGGATTTGCGCCTTCCACCTGCTGGCCATCACCAAGATCCCATACATAGCGTAGCGGTCCGCCTTCTGGGTCACTGGAGAGCGAACCGTCAAACAGAACATACTCGCCCACGCAGAACTGCTCGCCGTCGCTACGGATCACCGCTTGTGGCGGGCCATTAATCTGCACGGTAATCTGCTTGGCATCGCTACTGTTGCCCAAACCGGTATTATCATCCACCCGCAGGCGAACCGGATACAGGCCGGGAGCGGCAAACTGGTGGCTGACGATCACGCCTCGACCCGTGCTCTTGTCCCCGAAATCCCAGAGATAGGCAAGCAGATCCTGGTCAGTGTCTGTGCTGGCTGATCCCTCAAAAAAGACGAGCTGTTCACAGGTGCGGACATCCTTACCCGATTCCGCCTTGGGCGAGAAATTGACCGCCACGGTCTGTCGGATTGTGATCATGTCGTTGGCTGCGCCGCTGTCATCCTGCACCGTCAGTACAGCCTGATAACGACCCGGCTCAGCATAGACATGCTTGGCCTGCCTACCCTGCCCCTTGCTGTTATCACCAAAATCCCAGCTATAGGCAAGAATACTGCCATCCACATCTGTCGATCCCGAGGCGTCAAACAGGACGTCCTTACCCGGCTCAATACGCGACAAAGCCTGCATCCGGGCAATGGGGGGGCTATTGACGGTTACGATCAACGAGTCGCTATGCTTTGCGCCATCGTTATCAACAACAATCAGGCCGACCTGATATTGGCCGGGCTCCTCAAAACGATGAGAGAACTTCTCGGTCGTGTACTGCTGGTTCTGCACCTGCCAGAGAAAAGAGCTGATTGAACCGTCCTGGTCCAGAGAACGGCTGCCAGCAAAATGAACCGTGTCGCCCGGAGCAATGACCTGATCCGGCCCGGAATCAGCCAACGGCGGCGCGTTGACCCTGATTTCCTGCTGCACAGCCTGCATTGCGCTAGCACAGCCTGAAGCGTCTGTTACCCGAAGCTGCACCGTATAGCTGCCCGGCAGAGGATAGACATGCTCGACGGTCATCCCCTCGCCCTTACTCCCATCACCAAAGTCCCATGTATAAGAGACAATTGCATCATCTGCGTCGCTTGACGCAGAGGCATCAAAGACCACCTGACTGGTATTGACGATTTCAGGCAGAATGATCACCGGCACCGGTGGAGCATTGATTCGCACCGTCTTTTCACAGGATTGATCGGCATTGCCCACCCCGGAATCATCCGCCGTCGTCAAACGAACTGTGTAAAGGCCGGGTTGTGCGTAGGCGTGCCTGACCTGTTCACTCTGCCCTGTTGTGCCGTCGCCGAAATCCCAACGGTATAAACTGATCTCTCCGTCCGCATCACGAGACTTAGCTGCGCTGAAGCTGATCGGAGATTGTACAGCAGCAACTAAGGCCGAGGCCGTAATCACCGGTTCAGGAGCGGCATTGATAATAATCGTGCCTACCGCCTCATGGGTTCCGTTGCTGAGACCGGAATCATCCCGTACTTGCAAACGTACGGTATAGGCACCGGGCTGCTGCCAAGCATGCCTGACCGTTTCCCCGGTTTTCGGCTCGCCCTGCGCGCCTTTTTCGCCGAAATCCCATCTGTAGGCTGTGATTAAGCCGTCGCTGTCCAGGGATTGACTGGCATCCAGCAGCACTTCTTCGCCTGGTGCCGCCACCTGCTTGAAGGTGAATTTCGCCAACGGACCAGCATTGATCAAGATACTGTGGTCAGCCTGATCAGTGGCACAAAGCCCCGGCCCGTCATCTTCCACCCGCAACCGCACCTGATACAAACCGGGACGGGCAAAGCTCTGCTCTATCACCGGGCTGTTATCTTTCCGATCATTATCAAAACTCCAGCGATAACGGGTGATTTTTCCATCTGGATCAGCGGATGCGCTGCCGTCAAAACGCACTTTTTCGCCGGGAGCCGCGCTGGTGGGGGCAGCAATCTGGGCCTTAGGCGAGGCATTGATTATCACCGGCACCTCCAGATCAGCCTGATTTGCGACAAAGCCGGAATCATCCTGCACCGTAAGAGTAACCGTATACTTACCCGGCTGCTGGAAATCATGGGTGGTCCTGCTGCCTGTGGCTGTGCTGGCGTCGGCAAAACGCCAAGTAAAAGCAAGCTGATCATCATCTTTATCCAGCGAACCAGAGGCATCCAACACGATAGAATTACAGGCGGACAGCGGCGTAACAGTGACTTTTGGTTCCGGCACATGGTTGGCAGAAGCAAGAAAGGGCGGTAATTCCAAGGGTATTTCCTTGCCCTGATCATCCTCCAGCCAGAGCTGAACATAGTTCACCTTGGCTGAAGACAGTAATACAGCAGCCGCTTGGCCTCTCTCGCCCTCAAGCAGTTTGATTTCACTAAATTTTATACTCTTATCGCCTGAGCCTGCGAGGGAGACCTTTGGCCGCAGCGAAGACGAAAAATGAATATGTCCGCCAAAATTAGCTGCATCAGCGTCAAAATTAATAATTTTGAGAGAACGACTTGCAGCAGGCACCATGAAGCGAATTTCAGTGGCCAAGGAGGGCGCATCCGGCACCTGCACATTAACTGCCGGAGCAAAAAGACGGAGACCGGGAATCGCGGTGTTATTTTTTTCATCCGCTGAAATGAATATCTGAAACTTGTTGCTGCCGGGGCCGACAATGCCGTCCACAACAAGCTGAAACAATACTCGCCCGTCCGGGAGCGGGAGCCTGCCATCCACAGGATTCAGTGCGGCAATGCTGCGCCAACGGCTGTCATACAACAGGTTTTCGCCCAGCTCCAGCGCGGCCAAGGGCGGTTGATCCGGCAGCGGTTCGTCGATCCTGCGCAGGTTCTGCTTGATATTTCGGCCGCCATAGACCAGATAACGCACCTTGGAATCTTTGTAACCAAGATCCAGTGTACCGCCGAAATCAGCATCAAAAATGCGGACAAAGAGTTTGTCGTTATACGTGCTGTCTACCGAAAAGAAGAAGACAAAACGCTGGAAATTTTCCTCTGTGACTTCCGGGCCGGTGGTTATGAAGTAGTTTTGCTTTCCTGCTGACGCATTGGCAAAAGACAGAAGCAGCAACAGCATGATTATTATGAAATAACGCATAAAGGCTTTGGGAGCAAAGGAGGTATTCCGGCAAGCTGATAGGAAGTTTTTCAATTTCATTTCTTTTTTCACGTTACGCAGGTTAGTTCTGCTCCATCTGTAAACGCAGATGCAGTTTCTCCCGTTCGATTTCAGCACGCAGTGCTTCTTCTGTAGGGAGGTAGAGCTTATATTTTGAAGCGAAGAGCTGCTCGTTGCCCTTCAGAACAGAGTATCGTGCAATATCCTGGTCTGTTTCCGTACAGAGCACGATACCGAGTGTGGGATTGTCGTCCAGGCTTCGTTCTCGATCATCAAACATGCGCACATACATGTCCATCTGCCCGACATCCTGATGGGTTATGCGATGGATTTTGAGATCGATAAGAACAAAACATTTCAGGATGTAGTTGTAAAAGACCAGATCAATATAATAATCCCTTGATTCGGTCCGAAGCAGTTTCTGTCGCTCGACAAAGGCATATCCCTTGCCGAGTTCAAGCAGAAACTGCTGCAAATTATCCAGCAAGGCTTTTTCAAGCTGCTGTTCAGTATAGCCCTTGTTTGCCGGAAGGTTGAGGAATTCAAGCACGGCTGGACTTTTGATAAATTCAAATTTATCCTGTTGCTGTGCCTTTGTTTTTTCAAGCATTTCCTGCTTGACTGGTTCCTGATTCGGCGATTTCAGCAGGCGTTCATAGTAGAGCGTTGAGATATTACGGTCCAGAGTACGGACGCTCCAGTTGTTCTCGGCAGCTTCTTTGATGTAATAGGCGCGGGCTCGGGGATCGGCAATCTTGAGTATCAAAACAATATGCGACCAACTTAAACGGGTAAACACGAGAGATACAGTATTTTTCTCCATTTCATCAGGCAGAATCCCGAATTGGTCAGACACTGTCTGACTTTTTGATGTATCAGTATCGGGAGACAGTAATTCCCGAATTTTATTCTTGGGAAAAACAAGATAGAACTCACATTGAGCGGGTGCGGTTTTATGAAATTTGATATATATTAGCCACACCATCACCAAAGAGTAACAGTATTCGTTTTTTCAGCTCGGTAATGCCGTCAAAAACATATTTAACCCGGTTTCCAACAGTGATTTTGATACGACTGATTCCGCCCATTAACTGAAAAATCCAGCGCAAAGTAGGTGTCTGAGTAGGCTGATTAATTTGATTAGGAACGGTTTCCTGCTGTTCAGCTAACCGATTACGCATTCGTCTTTCTGCTATCCCGTAAACTAACAGTGAAAGCACCATGACCATAAGTAATGCAGAAATTCGAGACGGCTTTTTTAAAAATAAGGAGGAAGCAAAAAATAAAGGATCCTTCAGAAAACGGAACCCTTGTTCCGCATGGTTTTGTTCCTTATAGGCATCAAGAACTTCCTGTACAGACAGATGTTCTTCATGGATATTAGTGCCTATGATATAACATGCAGCTACTTTTTGCAGTCGATCCACTTTGTCGCTGTCAAGCTGTGCTGCTAAAACTATCTGATAATCAATTGCGACAGGTTGTTCACCTTTTTTCGGACGTCCTTTCCCTTTGTACTGTTTATGTTCTATGATTTCATACGATGATAGGCTGTGGGTCTTCCATCTGCTGGCTAATTTCTCGCCTGCTTTGATTGCATCTTCTACGCAGTGAAAGCGATCCGCTTGCAGGTGAAAAGTTGCTTTCTGGATCTTAACTCTTTCTTTTTTTGCCTTTTTTTCGATTTTTTTGACGGATTTTTGACGAGAAGCTTCAGAAGAAACAACATGCCACCTCTGCCTGATTCCATAATGCTCCACATTGAACATCTTGACGTTAGGTCCGTCATCGAATTCCAGCCAGTCATCTGTGTTATCCAAGGCCTGAGTGATAACTTCTTCAACTTCTTTTATATTTTGAGGAATACGGGTGACAAAAAGCAGTTTACTTAAATTTGGGGCATTCTTCCGAGTATACATCTTGCAGTCGGCTACAATATACCGAGGGGTTTCAGACTGTTCAAACTCTTTGATCAGAGCTGCCGCACGATCCTTAAAGACAGTGTTGTCTGAACTGTTACCGTCTAAGCTTTTAAATAAAATTGGAATTCCGCCATCCTGAGTAACCATCATTTCAAGCATGACCTGTTTTAAATCAGGGCGATGGTCTTTAGAATGTCCGTGGGTGATAGAAATCGCCTGCTCATCAGCATCTGGAAGATATTCACCCGTCAGACTGAAAGCGCTTGTATCCAAATGATTGAAACGAAAGTCAATGTTTTCTTTTTCACAGACATCGACAGCTATGTGACTGAAAAGTGCTTCGGTTCCAAAATTGTGCAGACGGTCGAGGACGCGCCCGAGTTTGAAACGATTAAAATCATCGGCATTCACTCCGTCCCTAAACAGCAAAGAAAGAGGACAGGTCTGAAAAAATAAAGGGGTCAACGACATGGGCTTATTGGAAAAACCTAATCCGTTCAATATCATTCCAGCTACGGTTTCCCCAGCGGACAAAGTTTCATTTTCATAATGGCCCAAGTGGGAGTCAATAAGTTCTACCAGTCCGAGATCTTTAATTGTTCCGGCCACTATGCCTAAATGATCAATTCGTTCAACCGAGTATTTTTCCATTATTACAGTATTATAAGATGGTTATAGCGAACAGTATGGAATTATGGTGAATTTTAATCTATTTTTCAAAAAAGACAACCCGCTCAATGTGAGTAGAATTGTCGGAACAATTTAATATTGGTGGTGGAAAAACCTTTACCGAACTCAGCGGTCAACTCCTTGGATAGGGTTTTCACGATCTGCCTGCCGTACTGTGCCCGCTCCTGCCCGTTTTGCTCCTCCTCGACAATTCGTTTGCCGATTAGCCAATATGCCTGAACCATAGCCGTATTTACGGCGGAATACGCCCGGCTTCTGGCCTGAGCAACTATTTCACGTATGTCCGAGAGCAGAGGGGACACACTTGTTCCTGATGTCTGCTCTATCCTGTTTTTTTTCGGCATAATCTATAAAATCTCGGAAACCTTTTTCTATTTCTTGCTAAAAACAACCTCTAGTTGTATACATAATGTATGGAATATGTAAATACAAATATAATGAGGTGACCTATGGGAAAAACAGCGACTATCCAGGCCAGAATCAATCCCGAAGTAAAACAGGAAGCTCAAAAAATACTGACTCAGCTCCATATGACGATGTCCGAGGCCATCGCTCTGTATCTGACGCAAATTACACTCCATAAAGGGATTCCGTTTGAAATTAAAATCCCCAATGAGATAACGCAGAAAACACTCAGGGATTCCGAGGCCGGTAAAGATCTTCACCGGGCGGACAGTGTAGCGGATCTCTTTGAGGAGTTAAAATGAGCACCTCCGTTTCCGTCCGTAGCCCGAAATACAGAACGCTCTCCTATTTCCCCACGAGCACATAGGGCGACCAGATTGCCGGCTCACGATAGGCCGGGTTTTCGTGATGGATGAAATCCAGTCGGGTTTTATGCAGGGCTTGGGCCGGACTGATATTGTCCTCTGAACTGAGCCAATTATCGTAAAAGGTTTCCATGAACTCACGGGAGGATTTATCGCCCACCGGGGTCAGGGTCATGAGGACGTTCTTGGCCCCGGCAGTACGGAAGGCCCGGACAAGACCGTACACGCCTTCGGAGTAATCCACCACGCCTTTGCCGGTGTCGCAGGCGGACAGGGAAACTAGCTCTGTGCCCTGGAGATTGAGGCCGAGGACTTCGAGGCTGTAGAGCAGGCCGTCGTCGCCGTGTTTGTCCAGTTTGCCTTGCCGGCCGTTGTTGGCTCCGGCTAGGGCTAGGCCGGAGAGCAGGAGTGGGGCTTGGTCTGCCAGTGGGCTGTCTTCGTCATCGGCGCTGTAGAAACCGTGGGTGGAGAGATGGAGAATACGCGGAGCCTGCTGAAGATCCTTCAGACGGTGTTCGCCAGCCTCTTTGCCAAGGAAGACATGGGCCTTACCGCGTTTATTGTTGGCAGTGAAGAGGTCCGCGATTGCCTCGGCTTCCTGTTTGCTCTCGGGAAGATAGCCGATCTGCCCCAGCTGACGTGCAGCCCGTAGGGCCGGAGAAACAGCCAGGACCTGCTCCAGTCCTTTACTGATGGCTGAAGCTTTGGGCATATCCCCGTAATCCACCCCGCCCAAGGCAATAAGATCAGTTCCCGTAGAATAGCTTCTGCCAGCGAGAAGATCTCTGCCAGTCTGAAGACGTGTGACAGCTTGTCGTTCCGAGAGAAAACGACCATCAGGCAAGCGAAGAGCGGCAAAGGAAATCAGGCCGAGGATATTATCCGGGGCAATATAGAGTTGTTTGAGTTGGCTGATCTGCTGTTCAAAAGGCCCGAGCAGCCAGCTATACAGGGCTTTCTTGTCCGTCCAGTGAGTTGCCAGTTCTTTGAGCGGACCAAGATCCCGGAAGATAACCTGCTCCTTTGCCTCGGGATCAGCGAGCAGGACGAGGGCCGCTACGTGCGGTTCTCCGAACTCACCGGTTTTAAAGTCAACAGGATTAAAGAAACGGTATTCCACCAGGCCGCTCCGGGCTGGCAGGGACGGCTGAACCTGATCTAGATTCACTCCGCTGACCTCTAGAGTTGGCTTAAACTGGTGGGCCAAAGTGAGCAGGTCCTGTTGATTTTTTTGGAGATCTAGCAACAGGGTGCGGATATTCTCTGCTGTTTGCTTTTTATCATGCAGAGCCTGACTCAGGGCTGCCCGCTTCGTGTTGATTGCTGTGCGCAGTCGAGTGACCTCGGGATCATGGCTGAGAGAGAGAAGGCGGTGCTGAAAGCCGCTTTCTTCGGCATAGAGTTGCTTCCAATGGAGGATGGTATTGGCGACAAAACGCTGATAGTCTTTGCCCGGTTCCTGTGTTGCCAAGGTCAGGGCCATGTCCTGTACTTCGCTGATGCTCTGGAGGTATTGGCGACGTCGTTGATCGGTGGCGGCAAAATAAATCTCCTGAAAGGAACGGGAAAGGAGGCTGTTTTCCACCTGCTTGAGGCGACGCAGGGCCAAGGCCGGGCGTTTATCGTTCACCAGCAGGCCAATATAATTTTTCTGCATGATCAGAGTGTGCGGGTGTTCTCGGCCTAATATTTTTTCAGACAGCTGAATAGCCCTTTTATACAAAGGCTCGGCTTCGGAATAACGACCCTGAGCACGATATAGACCGGCAAGGTTGTTGATAGAAATCAACGTATCTGGGTGTTCACGACCGAGAACCTGTTCACTACGCTGGAGACACTCTTTATACAAAGGCTCGGCTTCGGAATAACGACCCTGAGCACGATATAGACCGGCAAGGTTGTTGATAGAAATCAACGTATCTGGGTGTTCACGACCGAGAACCTGTTCACTACGCTGGAGACACTCTTTATACAAAGGCTCGGCTTCGGAATAACGACCCTGAGATTTATAAAGCGCAGCAAGGTTGTTGATAGAACTAAGCGTGTTCGGGTGTTCACGACCGAGAACCTGTTCACTACGCTGGAGACACTCTTTATACAAAGGCTCGGCTTCGGAATAACGACCCTGAGATTTATAAAGCGCAGCAAGGTTGTTGATAGAACTAAGCGTGTTCGGGTGTTCACGACCGAGAACCTGTTCACGAAGCTGGAGACACTCTTTATACAAAGGCTCGGCTTCGGAATAACGACCCTGAGCACGATATAGACCGGCAAGGTTGTTGATAGAAATCAACGTATCTGGGTGTTCACGACCGAGAACCTGTTCACGAAGCTGGAGACACTCTTTATACAAAGGCTCGGCTTCGGAATAACGACCCTGAGATTCATAAAGACCGGCAAGGTTGTTGATAGAACTAAGCGTGTTCGGGTGTTCACGACCGAGAACCTGTTCACTACGCTGGAGACACTCTTTATACAAAGGCTCGGCTTCGGAATAACGACCCTGAGATTCATAAAGACCGGCAAGGTTGTTGATAGAACTAAGCGTGTTCGGGTGTTCACGACCGAGAACCTGTTCACTACGCTGGAGACACTCTTTATACAAAGGCTCGGCTTCGGAATAACGACCCTGAGCACGATATAGACCGGCAAGGTTGTTGATAGAAATCAACGTATCTGGGTGTTCACGACCGAGAACCTGTTCACTACGCTGGAGACACTCTTTATACAAAGGCTCGGCTTCGGAATAACGACCCTGAGATTTATAAAGCGCAGCAAGGTTGTTGATAGAAGTAAGGGTGTCAGGATGCTCCTGCCCGAAATGCTTCTCAGCATAACCACGAGCCTGTTCAGCCAAGCCAATCCCTTCTGTATATTTCCCCTCCTGATACGCCGCAACCACCTGTGCATTCAGTTCTTCCCAATGCTCCTTTGCACCCTCCTCCCCAAAAGCATGAGGAACCACCACAAACAGCAAAAAAAGCACAACACCCAATATCCTTTTCATACCCTCCCCTCTCCTTTGCTTAATCCTCACCCAGCGATAAATCACTGGGCTATGATCAAATGTCCCTTCAGGACAACAGACCCAACAAGTCAACGGCTCTCATACCCCAAAGGGGTTATATTTAGCCAGCTCGGGGTAACACCCCGAGTAATCCTCTTTCAACGGCGGGCAACTTCAGGGCCTCGCAAAAACCTACTCCTGACATTCCTCAGAACTCTGATACAGAGGTAACACCCGCAAGGCATCCACTCTGCTATTAGGAATAACCTCAGTCGGCACTTTTTCACTCATCCCATCCGCCAGAAAAATATACAACTGATTCTTATTACGCAACAGCATACGATAACAGCCCCCGGCCCATTCCTCGGTCATATCGTTCTGCTCCCCTTTCAGCCAAACCTTAACCCGTGGGTAGGAGCGAAAATCTTTTTTCCGCTGCTGCTCAAAGTCCTCCCATCCCTGCTGGGAACCGAGATAATAAAATAAGAAAAACAGTGAAAGGAGATACAACGGCGAGCCCACAAGGGTGACGACCCACAGCCAAACAGGATGCCTGACCACCTGGATCGGCTCATTCCCCTCCCCTTCAGG
This sequence comes from Candidatus Electrothrix laxa, assembly GCA_942492895.1. Taxonomy (GTDB): domain Bacteria; phylum Desulfobacterota; class Desulfobulbia; order Desulfobulbales; family Desulfobulbaceae; genus Electrothrix; species Electrothrix laxa. The sequence continues at coordinate 385,145 of OW818652.1, read as the reverse complement.
AGACGCGCCCTGTTCAATAATCACTTTCTTTCTCCAAAAAAAACGGAGGAGGAAATAAAGTCCGATAGTGCTGAAACAGGCAATCAGCGCCGGTATGTTGCCCTGGAGCACCCAAAGGCTGTAGATAAAAAGATTATCCTTGGTGATGCCCAGCTCGGCCAGACCGAGATGAAAAAGTGAAAAGTAATGATAGGCATAGGACCAGCCTGCTGTATAGAGCAGAGCCACCACAATACCGGTAATAGCCCCGGCATCAAGAAGACCGGCCAGCGGAAAAGGATTATTTCTGTTCTGCATCGCTCCCTCCCCAATCAGGCAAACCTGGAAGCACCATAATTTTAGGAACATCAAAGAATTGCAAACGCGAAGCGCAACGCTTATCCTCAGCCGTGAGCTTATCCCATTTCCTGGTCGGCGCAAAGGACTTGGGCAGTTCATCACCAATGGCACAGGTATAGCAGGAGGCCGCGTTCTCAGTCAGCGGGGTGATTTCCATACAGACCCGGATGGTATCCCGGACCTTATGAAGAAAACAAACCTTTTCCGCTTTCACCAATTTCCACTCCTCACCGGGCTTCATGGACTGGCCATTGTTCTCATCATCATAACAGGTGTAATGCGGCACGGCATCATGCTTCCCCTTGATCTCCACGCAGTCGGTCTTCAGGGTTTTATCATGCACATGCTGAAACACGACCTTGTTGCGTTCTGCCGAGGCGGTTACTGCCAGCAACAGAAGAACCAGGAAGAAGAAAATAATCTTTTTCATTTGTTTTCCAAAAATCCCTCAGAAAAATTTGATTGTTCACCCACCAAAGCCACCACCCGCTGAAAAGCGGCCTTAGAAAAAGGCTTTTCGATGAAATCATTCATCCCCGCATCAGCACAGCATTGTCGGTCCTCAGCACTGACACTGGCGGTTATTGCGGCGATCTGCGGCTGCCGGTCTGCGGAAATTTCTGCCCGGATGCGCCGGGTGGCTTCCAGCCCGTCCATCACCGGCATATTAACATCCATGAACACCAGATCATAGGATGTTTTGTGTACCGCCTGAAGAGCCTCCGCACCGTTATCAACAAAATCAGCTGACTGGTCGAGTTTTTTCAGAAAGGTACGGATCAGCATCTGATTCCCCCGGTTATCGTCAGCAACCAGAATACGCAGCGCAACATGTAGACCGTTTGCAATGCTCGCATTCTGCTGTTCCGCCTGACAGGAAGGGGCAACGGAGCTGCATTGTTGTTGACAGAGTTGCTGACGAGTTTGTTGGCAAGTTAGAGCCCGCACAAGTGCTTTCATGGTCAGGGGTTTATTCAGCAGAACCGGTTCGATTCCGGCGGGCAGGAAGCGTTCATATTCCCCGCGCACAGGAAAGGCCAGCAGGATAGGCGGTTTCAGCAGGGTACTGATGAGCTGCTTCAGCCGTTCCTGCGCCTCGGCATTGAGCCGATCAAGAGCCGCATCATCAACCAGCAGGCGTTCAGGATGTACTGGGAAGCTTGCCTGCTGGAGGTGCTCAACGGAGAGGGAAATTGTATGCAGACCGAGAAACTGCAAGGATTTACTTACGGCACGATCAAGGGCCGGATTTTTGATCAGCAGCAGGATCTGCTGCCCCGAAAATGTCGTTGTCGGCAAATCCTGCAATTCCTGTAAACCCTGTAAATTCTGTCCTTCTGTCGACTGGTTCTCCACGACCTGCAAAGGCACCGTAAAGGAAAAACAGGCCCCTTTGCCTAATGCGCTTTCCACCTGTATACAGCCTCCCATCAACTCGGCCAGCTGAGCGCAGATGTTGAGCCCGAGACCGGTACCGCCGTATTTTCGACTGGTCGAGGACTCGGCCTGGCTGAATGATCGGAAGAGTTTTTTGATATTTTCTTCTGCAATGCCGATCCCGGTATCCCGGACGCTGAGCCTGATAACGTTTTCAGCTTCATCCGCGCAGACGAAAACCTCAACTTCGCCCTTGTCTGTAAATTTCAGACTGTTGCCCACCAGATTGAGCAGCACCTGTTCAATGCGGGCCGAGTCGCCGATGATTCGGCAGGGCAGTTGGGGATCAATATCAGCGATCAGTTCAATGCCTTTTTCTCCGGCCTTGGGACTCATCAGCGTCAAGACCTTTTCCACGCTGCTGCGGAGCAGGAACGGGCGTTCCTCCAGCTCCATTTTCCCGGCCTCAATCTTGCTGAAATCAAGAATATCGTTGACCAGACGGATCAGGCTGTTGCCGCAGGTATGGATAACCGAAACAAAATTTTGCTGCTCTTTGTTCAGCTCAGTGTCCAGCAAAATCTCAGTCATACCGATGACACCGTTCATGGGGGTGCGGATTTCATGACTCATAAAGGCAAGGAATCCGGCCTTTGCCTGCGCAGCGTCTTCTGCTGCCTCTTTAGCCTCGCACCAGGCGTTTTCCGCTCGAATAATGAAGCGGAAAAAAAACCAAGAAAAGAGCACGGAGAATACAATACTGAGGACAAGAGAAACAGCGATATTGATCAAAAAATCACGCCGGGCCTCCCGGACCAGGGTATAGGAAGCATCGCGGCGACCGACCAGCACCGCTGCAAAATCCACTGACTTGGCTACATTATAATTCCCCACATAGCTTTCTCCTGCATAATTAAAGGGTTCCAGCTTTAAAACTCTGGCCAAGGCAGTATGGCGCAGACTGGAGGCGATATCATCGACTAAGGGGTAAGGAAGCCTGTCCCCGAGTTTAAACGGGGCCTTGGAGTTGGCATACAGAACCGTACCCTGGATGTCGGCAATATAAATTTCCGCGAACTGATTTTCCATCCCCAAGTCCGCGTCTCTGCCAATTTTTTTCAAGGTGTCAGATATCTGAAAAATGCAGCGAACTTGCACCGTCTGCCCGGAAGGATCGCTGACGAATACATCCATAGGCAGAAAAGCCTCGGTACGGAGGTCGATCCTGATGAAGACCGGTGCGCAGGCTCTTGCTGCTCCGGGCCTGTCTGGGGTACAGGATTCAGTCAGCATCCTGCCGACCCCGTTCGTGTCAGCAGTAGACAGTCGCGCAATTTCTTGATCTTTGAGGAGATAGAGAGGCACCCCGTCGCGGCGCAACACCACGGCCAACATGTCCTCCGACTGATGGAAAAAGGTATTCAGCAGACTGTCCCGCTCCATTGAATCCTTATTTTCAGCGATGATGCTGGCAAACTGATCAAGACTCTCCTGCCAGATCAATGTGTTCACCTGATTAATCTGAAGCGTGATCTGTTTGGCAAGAAGAGAAAACTCATTATTGAGCGAGCTGGTGAGCTGATTCTCCACGTTCCGGAGCAGCTTCCAGGCAACAATGCTGTAAGGAAGGATACCGACCAGCAGAAAGGCAAAAAGGAAGGCGTTAAAGAGGACTTTTTTATTAAAACGGGACTGTCGCATGGAAGACGATTCCGGCGGCGAAACAGAAGATCCGGGCATATTCATTCTCTCAGACCCTCGACAGCCTCGATACCCTCAGCAGAATATTCAGCAGTATATTTAGCAGTATTACCGAGCATATCCTGCACCCGAATTTCCCGTACCTTCACGCTTCCGGCCACGCCGGACAGAACAAAGACGCTGCCAGCAAAATCAGTGCCATCCTCTCCTGAACGCTTGAGAATTCCCTTAAAAAGCGACCCGTTGACCTCAAGAAGAAAGGAACCGCTGCGTGAGGTGCCTACTCCGGCATCATGAATCCGAGCGGTAAGCCGCACTACTTCGCCCCCTTTGGTTTCCGGCGGTGAAACATCTTTACGGAGGATTTCCGGGGGCTGCGAATCACGTAGAATCGTCTCCTTCCAAGAACTCCGGTTGCCTGCCACGTCTTGGGCATCAAGCCGCAGCTCGTTATTTCCTTCAGCCAGCGAAATACGTTCCTGAAATCTCCTGTCTGACAGCCTATCCGACAGCTTACTCGACAACTTGAGCACCCTGCCGTTGAGGGTGACTCTCCCTTCTTCGCCTTCCTCAGCAACCGTGCCGCTCAAAGTAATCTGGTCGTCAGCTGTTGCCTGCGCAATATCGTTGACCTGGATTTCAGGAGGATGCAGATCAATAACGATGAGAAGGCGCAGCGTTTCGCTTTGTCCGTCCGGGCCAACAGCCTCCATATCAATAGTATGTTCCCCTTCGCTGAGATGGAGCAGATGAGTAAAGACACCGCTGGCCTGTACCGGCGTTTTGTTGATCAGCAGACGTGTACCTGGCAGCAGCTGACCGGAAATTGCCACGTCTTCTGTCCTGCTGATGATTTTCTCTGGACTGTCAAGCCGGAGGAGCTTACCCGCCGGTTGGCGGCTTATCGTGTACTCAATCGTGCTGACATTGCCTGCCGCATCTGCTGCCTCAGCCCGGATCACCGTCTTTTTGCTGCTGAGCGAAACTGTATATCGGAAATGCCCGGCATCATCAGGCCTGACCTCCTGACCGTTAATCCGCAACAAGGCCTCTTTTTCCACCTCACCGCGCACTTCAATTTCTTTCTTCGCAGTCGATATATCCTTGTTCGGAGAGTGCAGCACAAGAAAAGGCGGCTGCTTATCAGGATCAACAAAAAAATTCAACGGCTCTGAATAAGGTCCGAGACATCCGTCCTGATCAATCGTTTTGATCCTAAAAAAATACATCCCAGCGGCAGAGGCCTCCCACTGAAAGCGCTGCGTACTGATCTTCTCCGAAAAAAGCTGCTCCGTAAACGTTGAGTTGCTGCTGATTTCAATCTGATACTGCCCGGCACCGGCAACTGGCTCCCATGTGAAAAGGATCTCTGCCCCATAGAGCCTCTGCTCAGGTCCGGGACTGAGGACTTCGGGAGGGGGAAGGAGTGCTTTCGGTGTTGTCGGCTGATACCCAGGGACAATTTTAGTTCCCTGGTTTTTTTTCACCGTTACCTGTCCGCCTCCGGCATCGACATCTATTTCACCGTCATAATTAGCAATTCTGGTAACATTTTCTTTATCACGGGAAGCTGAATAATTAAGAGAACGAACATCCGTAATGATATCAGGAATTTTTACTTCAAAGTGCTTCTGTTGACTGAGCGAGGCAAGGTGGACCAGAATATCCCCCTCAATCATAGACACACTGTTGTTATAAGAAGAGCGGATAACATTTTTCTCCATGCTGCCGATAACAACCAGCGCATGTTCAGCCAGAGAGAGCTCACTTTGATCGCTGAATGTAATCCGGCAATGTGAGCCTGCCAGAGTGCGGACCCTTTCCCGTTCCTGCAACCTCTGCTCCAGCTCGATTTCCTGCCAACGCGAAGCATCAGGAGGACGATTCTGCACAACGCCTGATTTGGTGGACAGCCATGCTTCTACGGAATCTGTCTGCGCAATTTTTGCCTTGTTCAAAGCTGCTGAAGCCTGGGTTTTGGCGAGGGTCGCCAGATCCACGGCCTCCTGTAGGCGGGCCTCCTGTTTGAAATACTGGGCCTGATCCCGCAGGCGAATTGCTTCGGCGATCTCTTTCTCCGCCAGCAGGGCAGCTCCCTCGCGGTTGGCTTGGCTGATAAGAGATGCAGCACGTTCAAGATATCGATCCAACCTTTTGTATAGGCCCACAGGAATGCGCAAAGATGTTCCTGGCGAAGCCGCATCAGGGTGTTCAATTCCGTTGCAGCGAAGAATAATTTGCCAAGCATCCCCATCGCCGAGCAGGCGTTCACTGACCTGTCGCAGGGATTCATCGGCACTGAGCGTAACTCGGACTTCGTCCGCATCAGAAGCGGCAAAAGCAGTCATACATGGAAAAAAGGTTAAACAAAAAAAGAGAACACAGACAAACGGGAGGAGAAGGCTCTTTTTTCCGAAGAGCATCGTGATACTCAAGATAAACCGATGCCCCATATTACTCCTCCGCACAACATATTTTTACATTTTTTGACGTGATTTTCTACATTCATTCTATCGAAAATATCAGAATCTGAATACGATATCAAGGTTCAATCAGCACGCCTGCTCAGCGCAACAGGATAAAATCGACAGGGGTGATGCATGTGTCCTGCGAAAAAAATCTGCTTCTCCCTACAAAATACAAGAAGAATTACATTCCATTACATCTCACGAGAAAACTCAAGAATATACCCTTTAAACTGCTGCTCTAAATAATCAGTATGCAGCGGCTTAACATGGCTGCTCGCAAAACCGTAGCCACTCATTTTTGTACTGAGCTTGGTTTTCCTCCCTCTGCCAGGATCAACAATTATAACATCGCACTGAGGGTTGGCATGTTTCTGGATAAAGCTAGACAATAACTGCACATGTTCGTCCTCATAAAGCAAGTCACTGCCGATTATTATATCAAAAAGCCCAAGCTTGCTCCGGTCATCGGCCCAATCCACCCGCTCAAAGGCAATGCTTTTTCCGTTATTGAGTAACGCATTTCTAGTGAGAAAGCGTTCAACCTCAGGATGATAGTCAGTAGCAGTAATATCAGCCATTCGCTCATTAAGCAGTAAACTGGACAGTGCCATCCCGCAACCTATTTCCAGGATTCTTTTGTCCTTAGTTTTATAGCCCAGCATATAATGAGCAAGTACAAGGCTTGATGGCCAGACTACACCAAAGATCGGCCAGGTGGCAGAGGAAATGCCAAGATCATGGGCCACCCTGTCAGGATCGCTAAATTGTTGCCTGTCGCGAAGCGTGCATAAGTGAATGTCGATGTTGCCGACTTCGATGGTTTGGTAACGAATGCGCAGGGGGAGAGTCATAGGAGTCATAATTATCCTGATTAGAAGAAGAGGGTAATGTCAGATATTAAGTCAGATATCAAGTCAGATATCTCAGGATAAATGACGAAACAGAAGAGACTTCAGACTAATCCAATTAAAGAACCGTGCAAGGGATTTCCCCTCACCGGTTAACTCAACCAGATGACTCCATCAAATAACCCGCTGGAGCCTTTCAGGGTGATGCCCCACAGGAAGCGAATAAACGTTCCACCTCAACATCCCGAATTAAAGCAAATAATATTTTTATTCACTGCACTCCTGCTTTTTACGTTGCAATTAATATAAACAAGAGTATAATTAGAAAAAATATCATTTGGCAATTCTCAGCATTTTCTTTTTCGTCATCGTTTTCACGATGAATCCAGTACATTCTGGTACCTTTAAAGTTTCCGCTTATTACCATATCGAGATAATACCGCAAGCCCGCAAATATTATATTTATAGATGCTTGTTCATTACGTACCCTCTTTGCATGCAGTGGGTTGTTTCTACCAACGTTATTTTTACGAGAGCATCTTTTCAGGAGAAGCAGCATGAAACTTTTTATCGGCAGTCTTCCTTATAATACGACTGAAACTGAATTAACCGACCTGTTTGGCCAATACGGTAGTGTTGTCGACACCAACCTTGTGACAGACCATTTTACCGGGCAAACAAAAGGATTTGCCTTTGTGGAGATGGAAACCAGAAGCGCGGGCCACAAGGCAATGGAAGATCTGAACGGAAAGGAATATAAGCATCGGCAACTTGTCTGCAATGAGGCCAAACCGGCCAAGAAAAAGAAATTTCGCCGCGGATAAGTCCTAAGTCCTTCATAAATAAATTTCAGCCGGAAGTACCAGCAACTATTTTGATTCATGCAGCTGTCCCTTCCCTTGCTCTCTCTTTCACACGTTACCAGCACTTTCTTTCTGCCTCAGTTGCTTTTTAGGCAATAGAATAAAGGCAGGGACTTAAAAGCTCATTGAGTTTATATTAAGAGGTTACATGAATTTTACAGAATTCGGTTTCAAACCGGCTATCGTAGCTGCCATTAAAAAATGTGGCTACAGCATCCCTACAGAGATCCAACAGCAGGCCATGCCGCATCTTTTGCAAGGCCGGGATTTACTCGGGCTTGCTCAAACCGGAACCGGCAAAACAGCAGCATTTGTTCTGCCGACCCTGCAACGCCTTACCGACGAAGCAGGGAGAAAAGTAAAAGCATTAATTCTGACCCCGACCCGAGAACTCTCGGAACAGGTTCATGAAAATATTCAGCAGCTGGCCCAGGGTACCCGTTTACGAAGCTGTACGCTCTACGGCGGTGTAAGTAAAGGTAGCCAGATACAGAAGCTCAAGCAAGGCGTAGACATTGTCGTGGCCTGTCCCGGTCGCCTGCTTGATCATCTCAATTCAAGAACCGTTGATCTTTCCTCGATTGAGGTCCTGATTCTGGATGAAGCAGATCAGATGTGCGACAAGGGTTTCCTGCCAGATATTCGCCGTATCCTCAAGCAGGTGCCGCGCCAAAGGCAGAGCATGGTTTTTTCAGCAACAATGCCGAAGGAAATTCGCCGCTTTGTTGAAGAGATTCTCACCAATCCGGTCACAGTTCGGGTGAATCATGAAAAACCGACAGCAACCATTAAACATGCCCTTTTCCAGGTAGCACAGACGCAGAAAACAGCCTTGTTAAAGCACATTCTGCAAAGTGAACCCATGACGACCACCCTCGTCTTTACCCGGACCAAGCATAAGGCAAAGAATCTGGCCCGACAGCTGCAACAATTTGGCTTCAAAGCGACTTCGCTGCAAGGTAATCTGTCCCAGAACCAACGCAAAAAAGCTATGGACGGCTTCAGAACAGGGACATTCAACATCCTGGTTGCTACAGATATCGCTGCACGAGGCATAGATGTATCAGGTATTTCTCATGTTGTAAATTACGACGTGCCAGATACTGTCGAGACATACACGCATAGAGTCGGACGAACCGGCAGAGCGTTACAGACCGGTGATGCATACACCTTTGCAACCCGAGAAGACGCAAAAATGATTCTGTCAGTTGAACGCAGTCTGGGGCAAAACATCACTCGCAAAAAAATTGATGCGCCGCTCAATAATCAAAACCGTAACGCCTCAACAGCAACACCCGTAGCCAGCTCAGCCGCTAATGATGAGAAAAAGCGGGGCACATCCGCTCCTCGTCGAGGAGCAAAAGGTAAACCGAGAAAGCAACGTTCAAACTCGTTTGATTTTGGTATATCCGCAAACTAGGCAAGAGAATTCGCAGTCCGCATAAGCAGCCTGCACAATGGATCGCAAACAATGCAATCCGTATTAACATAAAGATTTCAAAGAGAAATCAGCTTCAAGGAGCATGAAAATGGTAGAAGGAACAGTAAAATGGTTTAACGATTCTAAGGGTTTTGGTTTTATCGAGCAGGATGGCGGCAAAGATGTTTTTGTTCACCATTCAGCTATTCAGGCCCAAGGTTTCAAAAGCCTGCAGGAAGGACAGCGAGTACAATTTGACGTGGTTGACGGCCCCAAGGGACCGGCTGCAGAAAATGTCGTTGGCCAGTAAGTAATCCCCCTTTTACCTGGGATTACCGTAGCACGCACAAGCCGTAGAAGTCCAAACCACTCTTGAACTAAATACTTTTTTAGTCCTAGGAGAGCTAGATTTTTACGGGAGATATCACTTGTTTTCGTGACTGGAAGTTGCGATGCACGTCACAAAACAAGTGGCTATCTCAATATTCAATATAATCGAAATAACGAAGAGACAGGACGGCAAGAGCCTTCCCTTTTTTCATCTGTTCTATTCACCAGCTGCTCTATCTCTCTCCTCCCAAATTCTTTTCTGTACGACCTTTTCCCAATCCAATGGAACCTCATATTTATCTTACTGAAAGCCCTTGCAAGCCGTTAACTCCGGGCTTATTCCTACCTGATTTTCGCTTCTAAAAATTCAAAAAAACGTAGCCCAATCAAATGAGTAGTATTTTTTCTTTTCTCTGCTGTTCGAGAACTTTCTTGTTAGCTTTCACCAATAATGGGTCGCTAAATACATCTTTAAGCCTGTTATTCCAAAATATTATCGCGTAGTATCTTTTCGAAAAACAGAATTACCAAACCATTGTGTAACACAATTTAATCGGGTATCCACTTGCCTCCAGCAGATACAACATGTAATATTATATAATCTTCATTCCGCCCTCTGGGGCGGGACAACAAAATATGACAGTATAGAGTGACTCCAAGGAGCCACTCTATACTGTCATATAAAAATCTATTCTGAATGATAAACAACGACGTAACCAAATAACTACTGAAAGAACACTGTATAATACTACCTTCCAAAACTGCCAATCCAACAAAAAATCCTCAAACTACTATGTTGATGACAGAAAATCCGCAAACCCTGGACGAAGCCCTCCAGTACTGGACAAAAAAAACACCGAACAAAACTTTTATTCACTCCTCTGAAAATAGTTTCACCTTTTCAGAAACTCAAGATATAGTCAGGAACATTACCGGGTTCTTGCTAGCAAAGGGTATCAAGGAAGGGGATAAAGTCTGCCTCTTATTGCCGAGAAGACCTGAGCTGATCTTCTCTTTTTTGGCGGCAAGCAGTATAAAGGCGCTGATCTGCCCGATTAACTATCTGGAAAATTCAGATCACATTGAGGAGATGATCACCTCAATCAGACCTGATATGATCATTTTGGACGAATCAACGGTGCGGACCGAGGTACGAGCTTTCATTCAGGCATATGATGCACCTGTCATTGCTGTACAAAAAACACCTGAAACTCTGGAAGCCACTCCTTGGCAAACCTGCGCTGAGCATTCTCCTGCCCCGCCTCCGGTGCAGCTCCCCAACGACTGCGCATACCTGAATTTCACCACCGGCTCCAGCGGTTTCCCGAAAGGAGCTCTCTGCACCCATGCTCATCTTTATTGGAATACCCGTTCTGCGGTCGAACTCTTTCATATGACAGCAGATGACGTCCACCTTTGCATGTTCGCCTCGTTCTCTCATCCCCATGAACTTTTCTGCCGCGCTCTCTATACCGGGGCCTCGCTGATTCTGCTCATGGAAATCAATCCCAAGGCCATTGCCAAAACTATCATTCGACATCGAGTTACCTGCATGATGGGGCTAGCAGTAATGTATAAAATGATGGCTCACCACTGCAAGAAAGCAACCTTCTCCAGTCTGAGGATTGCAGAAAGCGGAGGCATGTTTACCAATCGAGAAATCCACAAAAATTTTCTCGACGCCTTTGGCATTCCCATTCTTTCCGTATGGGGGAGTACAGAGACAACTGGTATCGCTCTTGCCAATTCACCGGATCAATATCAGACTGACGGTTCTATGGGCAAGCCCTGCCCCTATTATCAAGTCAGGCTTGTTGACGAAGATGGGCAAGAAGTAGGGGCTGGGGAAACCGGGGAGCTGATATTTTCCGGTCCGGCAATCATATCAGGCTATCATAACATTTCTGATTTTCCCGGCAAAGAAGGCTGGTATTTCAGCGGTGATCTGGCACAAAAAGACGAAAAGGGAGTTTTCCGTTTTATTGAGCGTAAAAGCGGAATGATCAAAGTGGCCGGAATCAAAGTCTATCCCTTGCAGGTCGAACTGGTGATTCAACAGCATCCTGCGGTGAAAGAGGTCGCCGTCATTGGTGTGGCAGAAAAAAGAAGGGGCTGCGTGCCCAAGGCATTTATTACCCCTGAAGAAAATGTCACGCTTGATTTAGACGAACTGGAGACCTATTGTCGGCAACGCTTAGCCTCCTATATGGTTCCTAGAGAATTTCAACTTATGAAAGCCCTCCCTAAAATAGGGAGTGGTAAAATTAATAAAAAAATTCTGCTCTCAAATCCAGGGCTGTCTTTACTTGCCTCTACTTAAATCTTCCCCCCTGCTTAATACGAGTACCTGCATTTCGTTTTTTGATCAGGAAACAAGGCCTCTGCTAGTCGGGCATCTCGATCGTATATATCATCATAAAAATAAGCTGTCCCGGTATTGCGATCAACACGAGCTGTCCGATAAATAAGATGTATCGGCAGAGGTTGATTTAAGACAAACACCTTCCGCTCGTTGCTGGCGATCTGCGCTTTCAGCTGCTTTCGCGTGACCATCTGATGATCGTTGGCTAGGATATAGTTGGCTAAATCCAAAGGGCGACTCAATCGGATACAGCCATGACTAAAGGCCCTCCTGGTTCTCCTAAACAGACCGTGTGCCAATGTGTCATGCAAGTATACGTTGTTATTATTAGGGAACATGAATTTCATCGTACCCAAAGCGTTACCCGGACCAGGTTCCTGACGAAAATGAAACTGACGAATTCCTCGTCCTATATTTTTCCAATCAATACTTTCTGGCATAACCTCAGAAGCCCCCTCCTGCCAATTAGCAAATATATGAATACGCTGCTCCTGTAGATAAAAAGGATTTTCGATGACCTTAGCGACTATTTCATTACGGACAATAGAAGGTGGTATATTCCAATAGGGATTAACCTCGATATAAGTCATGACATGGTTAAAAATCGGGGTATTATGCCCCACCTTGCCGACAATAACCGGCATGGTCATCTCAACTTTACGGTCATTCATGCCGACAAGGCGGAACCCGGCAATATTAACGAGAATACGACGTCCTGCAAGTTGATGGGGCAACCAGCGCCAGCGCTCCATATTGAGGATAATTTTCTTGATATGATCCTCAACCGGTAGATTCAGTGTTTCTAAAGTATTTTTTCCGATCACGCCATCTTGTTCAAGACTGTAGCGCTGCTGAAAATGCTTCACGGCCCGGAGCAAAGGATTGCTATACTGAAGACTAACCCGTAAAGGAGCAGGAACAAGCCACCATGATGGGGGAAGCAGGGCTTCTCTGAGAGAAATTTGCTCAGCGCTGAGCATCGGCCCTGGAAAAGGCTTTGAGCGAGTAATCAGAGGAGGTGGAGAAATAATGGAAAAATCTTTCAGATCACCGGTAATAAATAACCGTTCCGCCAACAGCCTCAGTCTTGAATCGACCATCCCCGCTCTCAGGGTCTGACCAGAAGGAATTTCAGGCCACCCTCCTTGCTCAGCCAGTTTTCTATACCTGGCCAGCATTTTTTTCAACGACTGATATTCGTAATGGTGCGGCGGTAACTTTTTTAAGAACTGGCGTAAATCAGGGGTACTCACCGCCTGTCGGAGCATAGCATGATGATTAGCAACCGTAGAGCGAGCAGCAGCAAATAACTCTGGATCAAGCAGACAATGAGCAGTCGCCCCTTCCAGCATATCGCCAAGATAAGTATATAATGCCAAGGTAAGCATAAGATCAAGCTGAGCAAGATCCCTTGTCTCTCTGCTCACCAATAAAGGCGTTACCTCACTTATATGGTAGCGCTCAAGCTCCAGCCCTTCTTCATCAACCCGATGCAAAACAGCAAGCAAAATATGGGCGTTTCGGGTCGGCCCGTATTCTGTCACCCAATAAGGGAAAAAATTATTCTCCTGATAAAAAGTATACAACAGAGCATCCAATCCCTCAGCTGCCTTTCGGTTTATGATAAAAGAAAATTTAACAGAGGGCTTGTTTTCAAGAAGCCAGAAAAGCTTTTTCTGTAATGGCAACATATCGGTTGCCGGAACGCTTCTTACTGTATTTTCAGCTTCCTCATCAATATGCGCCAAACCGGAAGATAAACTAAGCAGAAGGGAAAACGCAACACCGGCGCAAACAGCCAAAAACTTCGGAAAGGTCATGGATGAGTTCTTAAAAATACTCGTCTTAAGATGAAGCTTCTCTGGGACTGTGCTCACAATAAACGATTCTATGCCAAACAAGAGAAAACAACAAAGGCACAGGAGAAATATCCTGTGCCTTTGTACCGGAGCCCGATCGGGTCCGCACGAAAAAATCATCGTATCATTTCAATACAATGAGAAAACACACCATTGGTATTTTCTGGTTTTATCGCTTAATAACGATAATATTCCGGCTTATACGGACCTTCTACATCAACGCCTATATAATCAGCCTGCTCCTTATTCAGAACAGTCAGCTGCGCACCAATTTTTTCCAAGTGCAGGCGGGCCACCATCTCATCAAGCTTTTTCGGAAGAAAATATACCTGATTCTCATAAATGGCAGAGTTATTCCACAACTCAATCTGAGCCAACACTTGGTTGGTGAAGGAGTTACTCATCACAAAACTAGGATGACCAGTTGCACAGCCGAGATTCACCAACCGACCTTCGGCCAAGATAATAATCCGCTTGCCGTCCGGAAAGATAACATGATCTACCTGAGGCTTGATATTTTCCCACTCCAAATCCTTCAGACCGGCAATATCAATCTCAGAATCAAAGTGACCGATATTGCAAACAATGGACTGGTCTTTCATCTGATCCATATGGGCTCTGGTGATGACCTCCAGATTACCGGTGCAGGTGACAAAAATATCACCGGCAGAGGCAGCCTCTTCCATGGTCACAACCTTAAAGCCTTCCATTGCAGCCTGCAGGGCACAGATAGGATCAATCTCTGTAACATACACCATGGCCCCCATACCGCGCAAGGCCTGAGCACAGCCCTTGCCTACATCCCCGTAACCCACAATCACGCCGATCTTACCAGCAATCATCACGTCCGTGGCCCGTTTAATACCGTCGATCAGCGACTCACGGCAGCCGTAGAGATTATCGAATTTTGATTTTGTTACGGAATCATTAACATTGATGGCCGGTGAAAGCAGTGTTCCGGCCTTGGCCATCTCATTCAGACGATGAACACCGGTGGTGGTCTCCTCGGAAATCCCGCGAATATCCTTCATCATTTCTGGATATTTTTCATGCATGATCTGGGTCAGATCACCGCCATCATCCAGAATCATATTGGGTTTCCAGCCATCAGGCCCGAAAATAGTTTGTTCAATGCACCACCAAAACTCCTCATCAGTCTCGCCTTTCCAGGCAAAGGTGGGAATTCCGGCCTTGGCCATAGCAGCTGCTGCCTGATCCTGGGTGGAAAAAATATTACAGGAGGACCAACGAAGGTCTGCACCTAACTCGACGAGGGTCTCCATCAGGACTGCGGTCTGGATAGTCATATGAAGGCAACCTGCAATCCGGGCACCTTGTAACGGTTGATCCTTACCGTACTCCTTGCGCAGGGCCATCAGGCCGGGCATCTCTGTTTCAGCAATAGCGATTTCTTTGCGTCCCCATTCAGCAAGACTCATATCCGCCACTTTATAATCATTCATTATACAAAACACTCCCCTAGGATAACTAGGCTAGGTAACGAGGTGATGCTCCAGTAACAGAGACAATACTCTCTGCACGGGAGATCATAGAAAAAGCCGAGGGATGCAATACACACCACTCGGCATCAAATATACATACAAAAAACAGGCAAGGATAAACAGGAAATTTTTAAATTCCTGCCGCGCTCTTCAGCTCCTCAGCCTTATCTGTCCGCTCCCAGGTAAAGTCGGGAAGCTCACGACCGAAATGTCCATAGGCTGCTGTATTGCGGTAAATGGGACGAAGCAGATCAAGCTGCTGAATAATTGCCTTAGGACGCAGATCAAAGATTGAGCCGATCAACTCCACCAGACGCTCTTCGGAAACCTTGCCGGTCCCGAAGGTGTTGACATTGATGGAAACCGGCTTGGCAATACCGATGGCATAAGCGACCTGCACCTCGACAGTGGAGGCCAATCCGGCCGCAACAATATTCTTGGCCACATAGCGGCCCATGTAGGAGGAGGAACGATCTACCTTGGAGGGATCCTTTCCAGAAAAAGCACCGCCGCCGTGGGAACCGCGTCCACCGTAGGAATCCACAATGATCTTACGCCCGGTTACGCCGCAGTCACCCACAGGGCCGCCGATAACAAAACGACCTGTCGGATTGATGAAATACTTAGTATTTGCATCAATCATATTTTCGGGCAGAGTCGGTTTGATAATTTCTTCCATAACCCCTTCTTTCAAATCAGCATAGGAGACGTCTGGGCTGTGCTGGGTAGAAAGAACTATTGCCTCAATCCGCTTGGGCACGTTATTTTCATACTCGATAGTGACCTGGCTCTTGGCGTCAGGTCGCAACCAAGGCAACACTCCGTTTTTCCGCATCTCGGACTGTCGCTGGACCAATAGATGCGCATAGGTAATGGGCATAGGCATGAGGACTTTAGTTTCGTCACATGCATAACCAAACATCAAGCCTTGGTCCCCGGCACCCTGATCCAGATCAAGCCCGGTTCCTTCGTCAACTCCTTGGGCAATGTCTGGCGACTGCTTGTCAATGGAGGTCATGACTGCGCAAGATTGCCAGTCAAAGCCCATATCTGAAGAATTATAGCCGATTTCTCGAATGGTCTGACGGACAATATCCGGCATATCCACCCAGGCCGAAGTAGTGATCTCCCCGGCGATCAGGGCCAGACCTGTGGTGACCATGCTCTCGCAACCGACACGGGCACGAGGATCTTGTGCCAGAAGGGCATCAAGAATGGCATCAGAAATCTGGTCAGCTACCTTGTCAGGATGGCCTTCGGAAACAGATTCTGAGGTAAAAAGATGGGTTGACATAAATACATTCTCCTTGAAATAATTTAATGACTAGAAGTCGCCAGGTTTGGTTTATATACTGTCCACTGGTATAAAATGCACTTCCTGCAACAGGTACTTGCTTGATTCTACTTCACTGAATGGTGAATCGGAAAGCTCAAATTATGCCAGTGCTGAGTAAGTAGGTGCCCATAAAAATTTAACATTCCATTACAAAATTAATCAAAAAATTCAATCTCATTAAATTCAGGTAGAAGGGGTATTGATGATCGCGGGGTCAGCTAATCTATATATCTAATATTCTAAAATAAATTAGGTTACTTTCAGGCCAGTTTCAGATTTACGCAACGATTGACTATCCCTTTGCGGGACTCATCCTGATCGCAGGCTGGTTGCTTTCTACTCAATATTTTCCAGATTAAAATCTGCCGCCATCGACTTGCTTATTCGGGTAATCCTGCAACGAGATTATGACTTCACCTAGAACTAATGATTCATTATAGTGATAATGAATCATTAGTTCAAATGGAAACAAAAGAGGATAATCGAAAAAACGAGAATGTCAAGACGTGAAGTAAATATCGGCGGCAAAATTAGGCTGATAAGTTATGGCAACGCAACTGCATAGTTCCGTTGAAAAGAACAAGTTTCGAATCATAACACCTTTAACAATGCCCCTTTCACTACTACTGCCCGTTCCTACGGCTCGAAGATGCCTTAAAGCGCCAGATCAAAGACCAGTCCTTGATTTTTACGATAACCCTAAAAATATTCAATCAGAGCCGATGCTGAGTATCAGGAGTGAGTTTCTCTAAAATGAGTTCGACAGAGGTGCAAAACTACATTTTGCAGGAGGTCTATTAACTTGATGCAGGCTCGTCCGCCCGCCCGCTGCCCTTCCAGCCCGCCTGACGAGCCTGAACAACGAAATCAAGGATAATATCCCATTTATTAAGTGGACTGATCAGATACAATCCGTCAATAAAGGTCGAAACTTTTTCTACCAGCTCAGCTGCATACTCCAATGCCGCCTTGCGCTGATCAGCGACTTCGTCAAAACGAGCAAGTTGCTTCCGCAGCTCGGCAGGTACGTAAATTCCCGGTACTTCATTATGAAGAAACTCCGCATTGCGAGAGGATATAAGTGGAAAGATACCAGCAAATATAAGGATATCTATATGCGCCACCTTTTCCATCATCTGCTCTATCTCATCAACGGAAAAAAGCGGCTGGGTCATGGCGTAGCGGGCACCGAGAGCAGCCTTTTTCTCAAGTCGCCTGATTTGCAGATCAGGAGAGGCAGGACGAAAACTGAAAGCCGCACCGATGGAGAAATTGGCCTGCTGCTTGAGAGGACGGCCAGCCATATTCATCCCTCGGTTGAGCGTGTTAAGCATTCTGATCAACCCTGAAGAACGTACATCAAAAACTCCGCTGACCCCTGGTTGATCCGTACCAGCTGCTGAATCCCCAGAAACGGCCAGAACAGCTTCTATCCCGAGCAAGTGCGCTTCCATCATCCGGGACTGGATTCCCAAGGCATTGAGATCTCTTCCGGTCTGGTGGATAATAGTCTGGACACCGGTCCGTTGCCGAATCAGGGAGGCCATGCCAAGGTTTCCCGCCCGCAAAATGGCCAGTGGATTCTCACCAAGGGAGATAGCATCCACTCCGGCCTTTACCAATCGCTCGGCCCCTGCCAAAACGGGTTCTGCATCCAAATGGGTAGGAGGATCAAGCTCCGCGATGATGGGCAGTCGACCAGGCTGAAGACTTTCCAGAAAACCACCGTTCCGTGGTTCTGGTATAACATCTTCTTGAACCTCTTCCTTAATTTTCACGTCCCCAACCTGGACGCGTACAGGTTTGATCTTCAGGGCAGAACGAAATTCCTGAATATGAGACGGAGCTGTCCCACAACATCCACCGATGAGATGCACTCCGTTGCGGATCATATCCCTGGCTCTGGACGCCATGTATCCAGGCTGTGCCGGATATATCATACGATGCCCTACCAGCTCCGGCATTCCAGCATTGGGAAAGGCAGAAAGCGAAATTCCCTCCCCTGCTAAAACAGACATCCTACCGATAGCCGCCACCATAGCATCAATACCGCGCCCGCAATTTGTCCCCACTATTGCAGCACCAGCCTTGATCATGGCCCTACCGCAACGGAGAGCATCATCTCCCTGAACGGTCGTTCCGCGTGCAGGAAATACCATCTGGCCGATAACAGGGAGTTCAGGGGCTTCACTACGAGCAACTTCAATGGCAAGCAGTACTTCAGCAAGACTGGAAAAAGTTTCGATAATCAGGAGGTCAACCCCTCCCTCTGCCAAACCCCGTATCTGAACACGCAGGCTTTCCCTTATATCATCTGGAGTGAATTCCTCCTCGTCACGGGGAAACATGATACCGGATGGACCGACAGAACCGGCAACATATACTTGGTGTCCTGCCGCCTTGACAGCGATCTCCGCCCCGACTCGGTTAATTTCCTCAACCCGCTCCTCGGCCCCGGACTCGCGCAGCTTGAATTTATTGGCACCAAAGGTATTGGTTTCAATAAGCTGGCTCCCTGCCCGAATATACTCTTCATGAGCATTAAAAATAATATCAGATGCCTGCACATTCAGCAGATCCAGATTTCGCCCTCGTTCAACCCCACGTTCAAAGAGGTAGGAGCCGAGCGCGCCATCCCCCAGCACAACATGACTCCGGACATATTCGATAAAAGGAGGTTTCATTGCAAGGCCCCAAGTCCAATTCCCCGCTGCTTGCGGTGTACTTTACTCATAATTTTAGAGTGTCTCCCTGCCTTTGGGCTGGGAAAATTTGTTTTCCTTTTTTCTTCGTATTCGCAGGTCATCAAATATAGCATCCACCCCGACCCAGCGGGCCGGGACGAAAAAACGAAAATTATCGGGCAACAATTAGGAAGCCAGCGCCCACTTTCATCTAAAAAGATGAACAAGATTATTTTTTCTTGACAACTGCTTTTTTCAAACCGCCAAGAGCATGTTCAAGAACCTCATCCATATGCTTCACAGGAAAAAAGGAAAGCTTCTTGCGCATCTCTTCGGGAATCTCCACCAGATCCTTTTCATTATCATGAGGAATGATAATTTTTTTAATACCGGCTCGTAAGGCAGCAAGAGCTTTTTCCTTTAGCCCTCCAATGGGAAGCACCCGACCACGCAAGGTTACCTCACCAGTCATAGCCACCCCTTTTTTTACCATTTGTCCGGTGATTGCCGAACAGAGTGCTGTTGTCATGGTGATACCGGCTGAAGGACCATCTTTGGGGATAGCTCCGGCAGGAACATGAACATGGATATCAATGGTATCAAAATATTCATTACTTACCCCGAGGGCCTTGCTGCGGCTCCGGCAATAGGTCAGAGCAGCCTGTGCTGATTCCTTCATTACATCGCCCAGCTGACCAGTCAGTATTACCTTCCCTTTACCAGGAAGTACAGAGGTCTCGATATGCAGCAAGACTCCACCGACAGAAGTCCAGGCAAGACCAACAGCCAACCCAGGTTGCTGAAGAGTGTCCAGCTCTGTTTCGGGCAAATATTTAGGAGGACCCAAATATTTTTTCAGAGTATTCTGGGAAATAATATACGGCCCCTTGCCTCCTTCGGCAATTTTTCGTGCCAGCTTACGACAAACTTTACCAAGCTCCCGCTCCAGATTCCTAACTCCAGCCTCCAAGGTATAATGGGTGACGATTAACTCCAAAGTCTGATCATCCAACTTTATGAGACTCAGTTTGATGCCATTTTCCTTCACCTGCCTTGGCAAGAGATACCTTCTTGCGATAACGATCTTCTCTTCTAGAGTATAACCGGCAAGCCGGATAACCTCCATTCTGTCCATAAGTGGCCCTGGAATGGTGTCCGTCCTGTTGGCGGTGGTGATAAACATGACTTTGGAAAGATCAAAAGGCATGTTCATGTAATGATCAGAAAAAGTATCGTTCTGCTCAGGATCAAGAACTTCTAGCAGGGCAGAAGAGGGGTCACCGCGATAATCCGAGCCTATTTTATCGATCTCATCCATCATAAAGACAGGGTTATTTGTACCCACATTTTTTAGCCCTTGAAGGATACGACCGGGCATCGCACCTATATACGTCCGACGATGGCCTCTAATCTCAGCTTCATCCCGCATGCCCCCAAGGGATAACCTATAGAACTTACGCCCCATTGCCTTTGCAACAGCTTGGCCCAGCGACGTCTTGCCCACTCCGGGAGGTCCGGCAAAACAAAGAATAGGTCCCTTGGTATCAGCGTTCAGTTTGCGCACAGCGAGAAATTCAAGGATACGCTCTTTAATTTTCTCCAGTCCATAATGATCCTCATCCAGCACCTGGGCTGCTTTTTCCAAATCAAGAATATCATTTGATGCTTTTTTCCACGGCAGATCAATTATCCATTCAATATAAGTACGAATAATATTTGCTTCGGAGGCATCTGGATGCATCATTTCAAGACGCTTCAGTTCCTTGCGAGCCTCTTTGCGAGCATACTTGGGCATTTTTTTCTTCTTGATCTTTTTGCCCAGTTCTTCAATTTCTTCAGAGTACGCATCATCGTCGCCCAGTTCCTTTTTCAGGGCCTGCATCTGCTCGCGCAGAAAATACTCCCGCTGAGAGCGCGACATCTCTTCCTTGGCGTCTGATTGGATTTTTGCCTGGACTGTGGCAACCTCCATCTCCTTATTCAGTAACTCCGCGACCAAGCGTAAACGCTCCAAAGGATGAGCTGTTTCAAGAATCTTCTGCGATTCCGAAACCTTGAGGCGGAGATTAGACCCCACGAGATCAGCAAGTCGTCCTGGTTCCTCGATATTATTAACAATCGCCATCAGGTCAGCAGAAAGAATACCGCGCAGGGACATAATTTTCTCGGTCTGCTCCCGCACGAGGCGCATCAAAGCCTCCACTTCGACGGTAACTTCCTCAGCTACCTCGTCTTCAATCAGATCAATATTAACCCGAAAATGAGGCTTCTTCTGCTCATACGATTTAATTTCCGCCTTGGACAAAGCCTGCACCAAGACCTTTAATCTTCCGTCCGGTAATTTTAAGGTCCGCATAATCATGGAAACCATCCCGACCTTATACAGATCATCAGGCTCGGGCTCGTCGCTGGTTGCATCTTTCTGGGTGACCAGCATCAGCAGCTTATCGCCTTCCATAGCCTCGTTTACCGCAGATACAGAACCGGGGCGCCCTACAAACAGAGGCAGGATCATATAATTGAAAACAACTACATCCCGAACCGCCATCATGGGCAGCTCTTCCGGTATATCCATATCTTGAGTATTTTCTGCGAAATCATCCATACTGGCTGATAACGAGTCGTCAAATTCCATTTTTATCCTCTTTATATCATATACTTGCTACCATCTCGAAAAAATACTGCGCTGGAGGTAGCACTGTTTACTGCACGAATAGTTGAAAGAAACTAAACATAACCTTATAGTAAGTCAAGGGAGGTATGACAACTCCATACGAAAAATACGACAATCTTACACGTTCTTTTCTTTCTTTTAAATGATTACAATGGGAAACTGGATACTTTTTTCAGCCAAGAAAAACAGAAAGAAAGACAATCCCGTCCTGATTATCTCATTTTCCTTCCATAGCACATCTTTTTTGTTACAAAATTCTTTAACCACTCTATCTGCACAACGCACAGGAGAAGCAATGCTTGAAGCTGCATCATTTTTTGATTTGACCGAATTCAGCCACAGAGAAATTTTCCAGGAAGCAGACTATGCCTGGAACGGCTTGAAAAATCTGAGGGCCTATATGAACAGTCTTGATTACAGTTCGTTCAAAAACGAAGACCGTTTAGATGGAATCCCCCTAAAAAGCCATCTGCTGTATTATCAAAACAGCTTACAAAACGGAGAGGGATGCACTATTTCCTGGGATGATGTAGGCAAGGGGAAATTATCAGTCATGCGTGACGGGCAGCCACTGCCTGGCGCTTCTGTGATCATGGCCGGAGCCGTTATCATGGGACAAAAAATTCAGCTGGGCAAAGGGGTTCTGATTGAATCTGGAGCCCTAATCAAAGGTCCGGCTGCCATAGGAGACTATACAGAGATACGACAAGGAGCCTATGTGCGCGGATATTGCCTGACTGGAAAACGCTGTGTGATCGGTCACACCACAGAGGTAAAACACTCCATCTTCCTGAATGACGCCAAGGCCGGTCATTTTGCCTATCTCGGGGATTCCATCCTGGGAAACGATGTCAATCTCGGGGCTGGGACTAAATTCGCCAACCTGCGTTTTCTTCCTGGTAATGTACAAGTAAGAACCGACAAAGGCATTCTTGATACCGGTCTACGGAAACTGGGGGCCATCCTCGGTGATCGGGTCCAGACAGGCTGTAACTCCGTGACCAACCCAGGTACGCTGATAGGACCTGATGGTATCCTCATGCCTAATACAACAGCTGATTCCGGGTTTCATGCTTCAAAAAAAATAATTCGCTAAGCAAAATATCAGCTCACCGATTGGTCAATAAAAAATGCATATAATTAATTAACTTAATATCGACAAATCAAAATGTTACAAGAATAGTCGATATTATTGCCGTATTTGCATAAATATTTTTCAAGCACTTTTTATAGTTATTTGATAATTTTTCCTAAACAAGAATTATCTTAACGCGCTGTTTTTATGAATATTCAGTTAACATACTGATCTTACTCGACAACACATCAAATCATTGTTTTGAAAGAAAAAAGAATTAATTTAATTACTGAAATATTAACCAATCGGTGAGTATCAGGTGATCTGTTGACCGCAATTATCACAAAATTTTGCGCCGGGGAGATTTTCATTCTGACAATTGGAGCAAATGCAGGCAGCAGGCTTTTTGTCTGTCGGCTGACCGCAACGGGAACAAAATTTTGCGCCAGGCGTCAAATTTTTATCACAATTGTTGCATTGCAGAAGCACTACCTGCTGATGTCCACAAAAGGGACAAAAACGGGCATCAGCAGGTATGGCATTGGCACAATCCGAGCATTGTGTTGTCGGTACGTTTGCAGATGATTGCCCGCTTCCCTGCTGTTGCGCATGAGTAACATTGCCAATATTGACAGGGTTAGCAGTATTGGCAAACATGGCTGGCATCATCATCCCAAGACCTAAGCCTAAACCAGCTCCTGCCTCATTACTCGCCAAGGCTGCTTTTTCCATAGCCATTCCAGCCTTCATGCGGACAAATCCATCCATATCCTTGATCGCCCCCATTCGACTGCGATCATCAATGGCTGCCTGCACTTCTTCCGGCGGAGTTATGGAAGAAATGTACAGTTCATCAAGGGCCAGTCCGAAACGACTAAAATCCTTATCGAGCCGTTTCTTTAATCCGACTGCGAGCTCATCAAACTGGGCAGGCAGATTAAACAGGGTATCCAGAGTCTCGCCGAGATAATCATTGAGCCGGGAAACAATAACCCGCCGCAGATACCCCTCAATCTGCTCGGTATTATATTTCCCCATAGTTCCTGCTAGGGTATTAATAAATAATACCGGCTGAACAATGCGAATATTAAAAACCCCGTGCGCCCGGAGGCGAACAAAACCCAATTCGGAATCCCGAAAGGCCACAGGATCACGAGTACCCCATTTCAAGTTGGGAAAAACCTTAAGATTGACAAAATAGACTTCTGCCCGCAATGGACTGGTACCTGCCCAAGGCGCAGAGAGTATCTTGGTAATGATAGGGATATTGCCGGTCTTCAGGGTATGACGTCCCGGGCCGAAGGCGTCTCCGGCCCGACCCTTATAATACATCACTGCGGCCTGACTTTCCCGCACAGTCAACTGGGCACCATACTTGATTTCTCCAGAACCTGACTCCGGCAAGCGATGCAACAACTCCTGACCAGTTTCGTCAAACCATTCTAGGGCTTCAAGAAAAATGACGTTATCCGTTCCCACAGCAATCTCCGTTTATTTGCGACACACCTCTGAGCCCATCCTAGGCAAGAATCGACCACTCCCGACAAATCATATCAGATCATTACAATTCATACAATGTTTCATCATGAACCGGAGGTTTGGTACCGGAACGAATTTTCTTCTTCAGCCCATCCAACGAGAAGGCGTCATCCGAATCCAGAAGCCCACTCATTTCCTGTTCAACTTGATCAGGATCCTCACCAGCCTCCATTCGGGAGAGTGCTTCTTCCATCTGTTCACCCATTGAGATCCCGGTTTTATCAGTGAATTTACGCATCAGCTGAGCCATTTGACGTGGGTCGTCCTCATTGACCCCTTCAGCTTCCCGCATCAGTCCTTCAAAAGCCTGTTCCATCTTACTCTCATCCAGGCCAGCCATCGGATCATCAGTATCTTCTTCCTTGGCCTTACCAATCACAGCAAAACGGGACATTTGACGATCTAACTCTTTTTTTCCGCATTTGGGACAATCGGGCCGCTTCTCAGTATTGATGCGGCTGGAAAAAAAATTAAAGACGGTATTGCAATCTTGACAAAAAAATTCATAAATTGGCATAGATTTTTCTACGTAGCACGCTCCACAAAATGTTTAACCTTATATAGTCCAGTAGGTAAAAAAAATCAGGCAACCGGAAGGATGCCTGACTTCTTACCCTTTCCCAAAAGGGTAATTTTTTATTTAAACGTTATATATTAAGATTAAGGAGTATCACGCACGAGACGGATATATCCACTTGTACTGGTAATCATGGCCCCCTTAGTGAAATCAATAGTCCACCATTGCTCATATCCTGACGAGTTACTCAAGACTGTTGCTGCCTGAGGAGTGCCTGGGAAAACCGTAGAGTTTATCGCAGGATCGCTGCACTGCTCTTCCACAATGGATTGCAATTCCTTGATATTGGGCAGGCGCCAATCGGTAAATCCGGCAAAACCACTTCCCTCGTTGGCTGTTGCAATCAGCCCAGGAGGGTCCACAGAAGCTGCATCATCAAACGAATAAGCGAGAGGATCTCCAGAACAATCAGAATCTCCCTCCAGGCATTGCTTCCACATGAGACCGGTTGCCGTGTCTATAACAGTTTTATTCGTACTATCTACAGTAAATTGACTAGTCGGTGTTGATGCTGAAAAATCATCGCACGCTGAAAATGCAAAACCCTCTGCAATAAACAGTATTGATATTATAAAAATAAAAATTCGCATTGTATATCTCCTCAGCTGGCATTATTCACAAACAGAACGCACGTAAAAATTATTACTAACCGCATTATAATCTGCCCTCGGCGTGAGAAAATCTATATTCCATGCGTATTCAGGGTCAACCTCCGTAGCGTTGGCTAGTGGAGTACTTGTCCAATAGGCTGCTGCATTGATACCCGAGTTAACATTATTCGGGAAAAAAATGGTGTCAATATAATCAGGCGATGAGCCATAGGAAACTATCCCCAAAAATTCCTTTACTGTGGGCAAACGACAGCTTGAGTAAACGCCACATCCTGAAAATGAAGCTGCGACGCTCGCTGCATCAGTCCACGTTTTTCTATCAGCTTCCCCTTCAATGACTGTTTTCGCCTCCCAAACCAGTCCGGTTACATTATCTTTGACACAGACCCAAGATGTTACATCAGCAGCTAATTCAGTGCCGTCAGCAGACAGCTTGGTAAAACTGAATCCAGCATAACCATCGACATCACTATTTGTGGCAGAATCTGCGTCTCTCCCGTGATCTGCATCCTCTGCGCCTGTGCTGCCTACCGTCGCGGTAATACCGGTATCATTAAAGCTGCTGCCCGTGACAACTGGAGGTTGGCTCAGTTTTTGACTCAGGATCGCAGGTAAAAACAACATCCACTTGTTGGACGCCTCTGTAACAGGAGTCCCAGTGCTCTCCCCAGAACCAGTAATAATTGCTGGCAGGTACAGCAACCAATTATTCGCAGAGGCTGTTACCGATAAGGCAACCCCCCCGGCAATCAGGCCTGCCATTAAAATTATCTTTTTCATTTTTTCAGCCCCTAACAAGTATTAAACAGTGGAAACAGGTACCTACAAAAAATGCGGCCATTACCCTGCTCATCCTTCCTTCTGAAGCTTACAGCACTTCTCGCCTCAGTAGGTATTTTTCACATAACTGAAAATATTATAGCAGACCGAATATGGATATACAATTTCTTTAACTGAAAATTCCGCGAACAATTCTCAACAGCCTCATTGCGGCTGAGTTCGATGTAAGAAGCAAAAAAATCTGTTAATTAGACGTCTACTTATCTGAATTTAGGTTAAACAAGGCAAGAGATTATGGCATCGACATCATTACCGTTCACTTGATCAGTAATCATAACCTTACCAATGGCCTCCGGGAGAACATAAAAGACGCGTCCGGCAACTGTTTTTTTGTCATTCAGTAAATACTTCTTAATGCGTTGCCTATCAAGTTCAGCAGGAATAAAAACTGGCAGCTCATACAGTTCAATCAAATTCCGAACTGCGCAGGCATCCTGCTCGGGAAAACAACCCGTTCGAACAGCCAGCTTCGCTGCGGCATACATACCGATGGCCACAGCCTTTCCATGAATAAGCTGAAAATTTGAAGCTGCCTCCACGGCATGCCCTATGGTATGTCCAAAATTCAATATTCTGCGGAGCCCGCCTTCCCGTTCATCCTGCTCCACCACCCAGGCCTTAATCTCGCAACAACGGGCTATCAATCGAGTAAGGACATCCTGTTGCAAAGAAAACACAGCATCTCGATGCTTTTCAAGAAAAGCAAAAAAGTCTGCGTCATGAATAACACCGTACTTAATCACCTCCGCAAGTCCTCCTTGTAACTCATCACGTGGCAGAGTACGCAAAACATCCGTATCAATATACACAGCCTTGGGCTGATAAAAAACACCGGCCAAATTTTTCCCCTCAGGCAGGTCAACACCAGTTTTTCCGCCAACAGAGCTGTCTACCTGCGACAAAAGCGTTGTCGGCACTTGAACAAAGGGAATACCGCGCATATATATAGCAGCAAGAAAACCGGTAATATCTCCGGTCACCCCGCCACCCAGAGCGATCAACGCATCGCCGCGATCAAAACCACGCTGCGCTAATTCACTGGCCAAGGCAGCCACTGTTCCCATATGTTTATTTTCTTCACCATGAGAAAAAGTGATAAGCTCAACTTGGAGACCGGCTGACGCCAAGGACTGCATACATTGCTTACCGTATAATTCCGCAACAGTATCATCAGCAATGATCCCGTATTTTGTCCCGATGTTTCTTTGCCTGAGATCAGCTCCAATTTCTGCCAATAATCCTGAACTGATTCGAATAGGATAACTCCTGTCGTCCAACCCTACAGTTACTACGGTTTCAGCCATCTTTTTTCCTTTGATTTTCCTTTGATGCAGTACAAATAAAAAAAGGATCAGCATAAGCCGATCCTTTTAACTCCCTTACAAAATATTCAGCCTGCTAAGCAGTCCTGAATCAGCAACCGAAAGCCTTCTGCATATTGGGTATAGTCTGTTTTTTACGGCTCATCATGCCGGAAATCCACATGGAATTCTCTTCCAACTTACTGTCGAACGCGCCTTCTACAACAGAAGCATCGTCTGAAAGAACAACCAGATCTGTACCTTCTTTCACAACATCTGTCAGCATAAGCAGGATGGTATGATGACCGCCAGCTGCTTTTTGCTCTTCCATCGCCTTGTAGAGATCATCGCGAATATCAGCAACCTGATCCAGTGTGGCAAGCTCAAGCTGCCCACAACCTACTTTGCTGCCTTTCATGTCGAAGTCTTTATAATCGCGATTGAGCAGATCCTTGGCAGGTACACCGGCAACAGCGCTTTTTGCCTTGAGCATCTCCATGAACAGTTCATCGGTATCTTCAACTGAAGCGATTTCTTTCAGCTCGGCAACTGCTTTCTTGTCTTCATCGGTACAGGTCGGGGACTTAAAATTAACTGTATCGCTGAGAATAGCGGACAGCATCAAGCCAGCAACCTTGGGATCAACAGCAACACCTTCGGTATCATAAAGCTGCTTCAAAACAGTACCCGTGCAGCCAACAGGCTTTACACAGCAAAAAATCGGATTATTTGTGGTAACATCACCGATCTTATGGTGATCCACAATGGCGACAACGCTATCTGCGCTGAGGTTATCAGGAGCCTGATTCAGATCACTGTGATCAACCAAAGCCACGGTCTTGCCGGAGGCATCGGTCATGATCTCCGGTGCAGCCACACCGAAGCGCTTGAGAACCGTTTCCGTCTCCGGATTCATTTCTCCCTGCATAGACGCAATAGCGTCTTCTCCGCCAGCTTTCAACAGCTCAGCATAAGCAATGGCTGCGGTGACTGAGTCGGTATCCGGATTTTTGTGGCCTGTAACATAGACTGCCATAAGACTTCCCTCCTGGAAATTTTAGAATATAATAAGAGCAAAATTAAAATGTTCTTATGCACGTAATTGGCCCCTCCCTGATCAAACAAACCGGGGAGAGACTGTGCAGCGGGTTTTTACCAATATGCACTCAAAAACTCGTTTGTGATATTTATCCCTTTCAGCAGAGAGCGTCAAGGGGAAAACGGTTAAAAGAAGGTTAGCATCCTCATTTAGCGAAAAATATCGCCAACAATGACGACATGAAGAGCTTAAAACCCTCCTCCATCATTCTTCTTGCATTCTGGCCAAATGGCGCTACCTTCATAGTTTCAAACAGGATGGACCTCTTTGCTCAACCTGAAAACCTTATATCACATGCTAAGTCAATAAAAGAAACTCAAGAGGAAGGAACATATGAAAAAAGCAACCGTTCGATCCATTGCGATCGGCTCTATAACTTTGACAGCAGCAACAGCTGGAGCATGGCTCATGCTCACCTCTGAACCCCAAAAAAAAGAGCTAGCCAGACTCGCCCCACCTTCTTCATCGAGAAAAATGCAACAACAAGCAAGTCTTGGATCCGACCTTGATGAATCAGCACAACCAACGAACACGGCAGATGCAACGCAAGAAGTGGCATCAGACCCTATAGATTCCTTTCCTGAAAATTTCCAGAAAAATGCTCCAAAAGAAAAACAAGAGCAGTATTCCAAAACTGAAGGCGCGGAGGACTCAACAATAACAGCAGGAGAGGAACAAGCCACTGAGCCAACGTCCCCTGCTGCTCCCGCTCTTCCGGGCCTTCTCCAGAGGTCCGAGAACATCAACAAAGGAGAATCGCCGAATAATGCGGCAACAGACCCCTCTTTTTCTCTAGAAAAAGAAGAACAACATCAAAATATAGCGAATCCACCCCATGAGAAAGAGCAACAAAATATTTCTGGTCCGACTTGCAAAGAAATCTCCCCAGTTCTCACTAATTTCGTCAACAGTCTTCAGGAAAAGGAGTACAGCAAGAAAGAAAGCAGCGCCCAACCTCTTCAGCAGCATTTTAATGCCTTAGCAACACAGCTTGTCAACAATCCCCCGGTCGTTATTCATGAAACTGATGAACTATATACAATCCTCACCAATACAGCCCATTTTTTTCGCATTCTGGGAAAGGACAATATGCGTCTCTTGCAGCAAGTACTTAAGCAGGAAACCGCAAATTTTGAAAATGTGGCTGCTGAAATATATCGGTTGAGTATTGCAGAAGAACAATGTGTCAGCGGCAATAAAAGGCTCAAGATACCCTTTACAGCGGCCTATGAGTATGCAGGATTTTTTCTCAACACCTTGGGGGGACGATCCTATCTCTTTCGTCGAGATTCAGGAACACGACTGCTGGTTAACTACTATGCTGTTCTGACCCTTGATCAGGCGAACAAAAAACAGTTGAATAAGTATGGCCTTGATATCAGGGAGCAGCTTCCGTGGTTAATTCAGGAGATGGAGGCGAACAATCGGCTCATCCATAGGGAAAGGTATCTAGACAAGCTCTATGAGCTAGCGGAGAAGTATCAGGCCTTGCCATAAAAAAAGGCGAACAGTACAAGATTCGTCCTTACAGAAGACTACTGTAGGGCGCGAACCTGCGTGTTCGCCCTTTATGCCGGGCAGACACATAGGTCTGCCCCTACACAAAAATATCCAGAAATTACATGGATTCGCCAGAAGCAGCACCCTGCATCTTGACCTCAACCTTCTCGGTCAAACCAGCATAGTACGTCTTGAGGTGATCCAGAACCTCATCACGACCAAAATGATCGACAATTTCAGCACCCTCAGACAGTGCCTTACGCAACTTGGTACCGGAAAGGATAACGCGATCTTCTTTACCGTGGTTACAAGTACGCAGAGAAGCCATACCGTCACACTTGTGACAGTAGAAGGTCCAGTCAATCTTCATGGGCTGACAAAGCAGATCTTTGCCCGGCTCTCCGGTTTTCGGAACACGATCAAAAATTTCCTGAGCCTCGAACAGACCGTAGAAATCACCTACACCAGCATGATCACGACCGATCAGCATATCCGTGATACCGTAGTTCTGACGGAAAGTAGCATGCAGCAGTCCTTCACGGGGGCCAGCATAACGCATATCCAGCGGGTAACCGCCGTTGATGACGTTGTCTTTAACAAAGTAGTTCTCGATCAGGATCTCAATGGCCTTTACGCGAGTCTCAGCCGGGATATCACCAGCCTTCAGGTTACCGATCAGAGAGTGAATCAAAACTCCGTCACAGACTTCAATAGCAATCTTGGCCAGGAACTCATGAGAACGATGCATAGGGTTACGCAGCTGAAGAGCAGCAACCTTAGACCAACCACGCTCTTCGAACATAGCGCGGGTCTCAGCCGGGGTCAGGTACACTCCTGGATACTCATCAGGATAGCTTCCCTGAGAAAGGACTTTTACCGAACCGGCAATATTGACATCTTTCTGGTTCATAACCATGATAACACCGGGATGATCTTCCGGCGCAATCTTCCAGAAATTTCCGTCTACAGACTCTTCGCCTTCGCCCATGAAGACTTTTTCACATTCCCATTTTTTATCAGCCTCGGTCATTTCGAACTTCTCTGAGACCTTCATGGTGGCCATGATCACGCCGTCTGCTTCCAGAGCGATCTCTTCACCCATTTCAATGGCATCTGCATCTTCCTTGGTGATATCCAAGGTGATGGGTACAGGCCAGAAGGTGCCGTCAGCCATCTGGAAATTTTCACAAACGCCTTTCCAGTCAGCCTTGTTCATGAAGCCGTCCAGTGGAGAGAACCCGCCGATACCCATCATGATCAGGTCGCCTTTAGCACGAGCACTTACCTGCACTTTTTTCAAACCTGCCGCTTTTTCCTGCTCTGCGACCAGCTCGCTGCCATGCAGCAGAGCGCAAACAAGACCTTTTCCGCCGTGAGGGGCTACCAATTGAGACATAATCCTTTCCTCTTTGAGTTAAATGTTATGGAATTACAATTTATTGTCGGATTTTAAATACCGATATTGCCTGCAACCGATTTCCACCGGCACTCAGGCTGTCTGAGAATTACGTATAAAAGATGGTAAATATAGGCGGGAAGACATAGAAGTCAAGAAAAAAATCCTTTTTCATCCAGATAAACAATCTGTTCAATTTATTTGATATTGCATGATGTCCAGTCTTGTGAGTATACGCAACAAGGTATTTTGAACAGGTATACAAACAGGTATACAAAAAGGCGACTTCCGAATCACTCCGAGAGTCGCCTTTTTCTTTAAATTTTATCTTGAATATGCGCTACAACAATCAGCGCTCAGGGGCTCACTTGATCCGACCAATTCACCCTGCCGCTTCTTATACTGTCTTCATCACCGACTGCCTGTTTCTCGGTTTTACCCGCTGCATCAGTCAGTATCGCCTGAAGACCTTCATCGCTATTATACAGAGTAGGTGGCATCACCAAACCCGGCATCATCAACTTACCCTGATTATAAGGCAACGGCTCTGGATCACCATGCGACTTGATCGGTGTACCGTCAATATCGTTTCCTGAGTCTGGATCTAACGTTCCGAGTACGTCATCAGCCGATGCAGTACCGGTCTGATAATGAAGCCCGTAAAGAAAACTCTGCCCCTCTGCCTTACACTTATCATTAAAGGGCTGATAGGTGGTGAAATACAATATATCTCCGAGCAAGGAAGATGCGCTCATATTCCGCTCACGGGGATCATGAAAAACATGATACCAACCGTCAAGACCTGTCGTCACCTTTTTGCCATTCACCTCTTGACATCCAGGCTCAATACCGGCTATGTACTCAATCAACTTGTCAAATGTGTACTCACCTACATAGTTACCATCAATATCCTGCTCTCCTACTTGGTCATCAAAGATAGGACCCTTCATAGTTGGATCATCAAAGGGGAAATTAGGGTCTGCAGGAACATTCTTATAGCACTTATCTTCAGATAACGAATCACACATAAAGGTATCGCCATCCATGTAGCAATGCCAGCAGGCAAGGTAACCGGTTACATTATTGCCTTCCGCTGTTGTCTTGTTACCTACCAAAATATTATCCGTCTGCATCAATCCTCTCTCTCCGGGCTGAGAACCGGGCTTAAGCTTCTGATTAGGAATATCCGTTGTCACCAGCCCATTAGTGATAACAGAATCATCAAGATCCCAGCTGATAGTCCCCCAAGTCATCAGAGGATTAAGCCCGTCATTATCATCCGGGCTGTCTGCAGGATAACAATCAATACCAGTAGTGATGAGTGTAAGCGCATTGCTCCACCCGGTCAACGAAAGCGTATTGTCATCCTTGAAGGGTTCTTTCAGACCAAAAAAAGCCATATTACTTCGATTCTCACAGGAGTCACTACACGCCGGATCTGAAGAACACTCCGCATTCTCACATGCTCCAGGTTCAAGACATGCCGAGTTGACAGGCAGACAACGACCGTCATCTGTTTTATCCTGCTCATCATAAAAACGTCCTGTCCCCGCATAGATCCAATAATTATATCCATCAAACCCAACTGATGGCGGAGCAATCATAGGAGCCTTCAGATCAAAAAGCAATCGTATAGGATCGCCATCTGTCCAGGCATCAGCCCAATCTGTAGGAACGGAGGCCTGCTCCTCGCCGGAGCTGTCAAGGACCTTGGTTACCAAACGGAGCAACCTGCCCCCTCCGTTCCAATAACGCTGATCTCCGGTTTTTACATAGTAGTTATCAGGATACTCAGGATGCCAGGTGCCATCGGCTGTACCGAAGTACACTGCATCTGTTCGATACCTAACGCCAAGATCATCTGGGGCGTTTGTGCCGATCTCGTAATCAACTGATATTATATCGGAAACATACCCTGCATTGTCTGCAAGGGGAACTGTATAAACCCCTCCCCCATTTGCATCGGGCTTCTCGTTAGGTATCCGAATCGCTTCTTGTGTACCGTTTATTGAAGGTATACCGTCAGTCCAGTTGGACGCTGGCCCCTTCAGCCAATCCAGTGGCAGGATAGCCAGTTTTCCTTGCTCATCTTTGGCATTGGTACCGTCTATACCGGACGGCCCGTTCCCCATAACCAAATACCACTTTGAAGTCGCAACGTCTTTTTCTCCATCTCGCATAACGACCATTGCCGGGCTTGATGTAGTATAATTCAAATCTGCAAAATCAGTAGGATAAACTGGATTACCGCTGCTATCCACCCCTATCTGATCATCTGTATTCCTTGTCAATTCACCAAGAAGAACCGGCGGCGCTTCAGGATTGGTAATATCCAGAATAAAGAAGGATGAGGTGAACTGACGGGGATCCGCCAGACCTTGACTGTCAGTAAAATCATTGAGATCCATTGCATCTACAGGGGAACCGCCGAACCGCATTCCGCCGACCAAAATCGTTCCCCAGCCCCCCGGATGTATACATCCGGCTTCAACCGATGGATTCTCACCATTACACACTGTTTCTTCAGCAAAAATTTGAACGTCAAATATTCTGGGTTTCAGATCGACATAATATTTATGGTCATAAAATTCATCAGCCAGACATTTCAAATGAGGCTGAAGATTATACGGGACATAGGCCCACAACTCCTCACCGAGGTTCGGAAGATTATTGTCTGTACACACTCCGTTTAGAAGAGGATAAGTACACACTTCAACCTCTTGACCGTTTACAGTTTCGGTCGTCGGCTCTGTACAGCAGAATTGTTTCGTATCTTCAAGGTAGAAACCACCGTTCACGGCATGGAGCATTCCATCATTGCCGCCGAAATAAATCACAGTACGGCGCTTATCCCAATGTTCTACAAACTTGGAATAAGTCGGGTCTCGATAAATCAGATGATATGCCTCAGCTGGCTTAGAAACAGCAGTAGGAGCTGAATGAATAACATCACCAAGGCGCCATTCCTGAGTTAATCCTGTATCAGAAAAAAGGTACTGTCGTGAACGTAACTTTTTGTCAATCCATCCATTCCCATTAGTATCAGATACTTCTTCATCCAGCTGATCCACACCCAATAACCATTGTGTCAAGGATTGGAGGGCATCAAGCTCTCTTTGAGTTTCATCGGAGTCAGATCCAACAAATGTCGACCAGTCACCAGAGGTAAGAAAATCTTCTGTCACCTTGCCGCGCTTGCCTTCAGTCGCCGCCTTTGTATTCAGCTCAGTCCAGTTCGTATCAGCATTGAGCTGGAACCATTCACCATTGTCAACATCAACAATACCGTCATTATTAATATCCGTCCAAGTATACACCTTACGCTCAGTAAGGACGTCACTCATTTCCCGCAACTGCCTGTCCGCCGACCAAAGATACTGAACATCTGTGGACTCAACGCAGTCATCCGCATCTGTACATTCACTCACCCATGAACAATCAGAACTCGTGGAATTGCTTAAACATGGCTCCCTCTCAGGATCTAAATCCCCTGGGCATTGATAGTCATCCGCAGTTCCTTCTGTACCGTCCGGTCCTTCTCTATACGCAGTAACATTATAGCACCCTCTCGTTCGCTTGACATTTCCGCTATAGTAAAAAACTATTTCTTGATCCGCAGTGGTATTTAGTGCACCATCCCGATCTGTATCCTCATACATCAGGCCATCCGCATCAAGGAGTAGGGCTCGAACATCGCCGACCCAGGTCACCTTATTCGGTTCAGGATCCGTTTTATCCTCATGCTCAGGCCAAAAAACAGCCTGATACATCGCACCTGATCCGCTTCGGGAATCCGAAATAACTGACGCAGCTGATCCTGAAGAGGCCCGACTCATAATATCACCCAAAACAGCATAGAGGTTATCTTCCAGCTCTTCTGGACTTTCACCCGGATAATAGTTGTCGGTCCCTCCGTTAAAAGCAGCGGACTGCATCAACTCCTCTGGATCACACTCTCCAACTCCGCCTGCTGTCAAGGCTCCGGTAGTAACAACATGAGTAGTAATATTGCCCTTTGGCTCATAATTACCATCAGGATCAACGAGGTATCTATTTCTATAAAGGGGGTAAACATACTGGCCCCACCAGGTCATATCATCAAAACTTGTATTGCTTTGAAGACTGTCCCCGCATCCAACAACAGTATCGTCGCTGCCCCCGTCACCGTCCAGGTCGTCTGTGCTTTCATAGGAAAGCAAACGAGAGTCACCCGTACTAACAGGAAACGTCCCTAATCCACCGACATCCAGATTTACATCCGCAGTGGACTGTCCTTCGGTAATAACCAGAATATGATTATCTTGGCACCAGTACTGGACCGGGTCATCAACCGGTTCCGCATCAATACAGTTTAAATCAGCGTCATAATTCATGCAGACGGGATAATCTAGACAGTTACCATTTTCATCAACGTTCAAACAAAGATTGATATTTTGGGTATAGTATCCAATCGCTCCGTACAAAGCCTCGCCAAGAGGCGTCCATGAGGTTGCTCGAATATCATTAATGGCCTGAGCAAGATCATCCACATGTCTTCGCTTATTATCGTTGTCCGGATAGGTCAAATCATTCTCATCAACCACCAAATCCCCAGATTCCAGCTCAGTGAGAAGGACTGCCCCGTCTCTGTTGTTCTTAGGGCAATATTTTTCTATACCGCTTGTAAGATATTCCGCTTGACACTCTGTGGATGCGCCAACAGAATTAAAAGACATGCCACCGAGACGAAGATCCTGGGCTACCGTCTGAATGACTCCCTGCGGCCTGTTATCTTCCGCAATATAGCCCTTCATAACAGCCAAGGGATTGGTTCCGCCCAGTTGGGCCAGAATCTGGGAGTCTGTCAAAACACCAGGGATATTCCATGTCGTTGTCGTATCACCGGCCTCGTCAGAGGGATCAATTACCTCGGGGATAGAGGTGTCGTTACAGTAGTCGATACTGGCCTGGATAATACATTCTTCCACGGCATCGGCATCAGTAGCATTTTCCCAATCCGCAGGAGTAGTACCCGAGGCAACTTCCCCAGCGGTACATGTTCCAACATAAGAATCACTAGAATCGTAATACCACATATACTGTTGTTCCCAGTACTTACGATCACCCGCTTCATCACCGTTTTGATCTTTACAACCAAAAGTGCCACTCGATTTTATAGATGTACATTTATAATTATAACTAACATCACCGTTGGTTGGAGTCTCGTTCAGATACAAATTGCCGTCAGAGCCTGTATAGGTGCATGGATCACCGGAACACGCGTCTTCCAAAGAAGCTGGTTTCGGTTCACAGGTTTTAAACTGACCGGAGGCTGGCTCCCAACAGCGGCCCACATAACCGGCCCGCTCTGTATTTATTACAGCGGCATCATAGATACCGAAGCAGACATAAGCTCCATATTCCGGCTCCAACTCGGACGGTTCATAGGACGTAGAGAGATTTTTCCCTGTGTACAAATCTTCGCAATCAGCCTGTATCGTACCAACATCACGCAAATTATCAGTATCAAGCTTAGAACAAAACTGCAAGCTATGGTTCAACACAGGACGCTGATCAGTTAATTCCGTATTAGTATCAGGGAAGGAATCAAGACAGGCATCAATCGCGTTACTCCAATTCGCTCCGCTCTGTTCTTTTGTTAAGATAGTGTCAAGCATCTCTTGACATTCCGCTGAAGGTTTAAAGCCTTCATCTGTAATAGCCAAGACCTCCAAACGAGTAGTATCATCCGTGGTATCTATTCGATCCCACATAAAAGTATCCTCAAAAGAATACTTTGAACCGCGAACACCCAAAGAAAGAAATTTCCCACTGTCCAATTTAACCTGCTTAAGAAAACGCGAACCGGAACAGCCCCGATGCTCTGCAACCATAACCTTTTCATCGTAATTGAACTTACCACCGGTGAGTATCTTTTTTTCAACATCAAGCTTGGAGGACATGGCCCAGTTCAGGAAATTGCCGCGAGCAGCAAAAGAGGTCACCGTATTCGGGGTAGATGTTTCATCAAGAGTGAGACAGAGTGCGTCTGTCTTTTCGTACTTTGTTCCGGTCCCCCCTGAGCAGGCATCAGCAACATCAATCTCTTCAAAGGCTCCCTGGCGTAAACTCTGCCATTTCACTCCGGCATCCTCACCGGGATTCGAATCCGTGCTATCGATATCACTCAGGGCTTCATAATAAACCCCCTTATAAGTGACAATATCGCCTGCTGTATACGATTTTGCCAGCCACGTTGAATCAACCTCAATCCAATCAGTGATGCCTGTATCGTCTGACAACTTAAGGCCGTCTGTGTCATCGATATCACTACTGGTCCCACCGGCTGCGGTATAGTACAACTGGTTCTCGTACCAAACAAAAGTCCCAGCTGCGTACACGGTATCGTTGTTCCAGCCGGACAAATAAAAAAGACTATCCCAGTCAACTCCTGCATCCTGATCAACAGAATCCCCGGAAGACGTCCCGGTTGAAGTAGCAACATAAATATTACCGTAATCATACACCCGATCGTCGACGGTATAGTTTTTGCCGCTCTGCCAGGAGGAATAGGCATATGACCCGCTGTTCCATTTCCACTCATACCACTGATCGCTCTGGAAATAGCCCGCGTAGGTCGTGCTGTCTTCATAACCGGTAACAGTAGCAAGGACGGTTTCTGTTGTTGTATTTCCCGTTGTTTTAGACTCGATGATTTCATAATCCCCATCCATGCAGCGCTGATAGGTCAACTCAGTACCCCCGCCTGTCTCAAGAGGAATAGGATCCCCGGCGGCATCCAATACGAGCTCCCCGGTGATAGAATCCGTTTCGTATAGCGTTCCTGACTGACTGTAGGCCGCATCCAGCATGGACCCAGAGTTATCAAGGACTATCAGTAGGTTGGGTCTTGCTCCAGCAGATAAAAAAGGGGGAATCCCCAATCCTTGACTACAGACGCTGGCAAGCCCGACGCTCGGTAGCAGCAAAGCCGCACCACCGACCAAGCCATACAGAGTCATACGTGTTTTTCTTCTCATAATCCCTCTCCCTGCTCTCTGTTTCAAGACCAACAACGCCTGCTTAATAATTACAAGTCCCTTCCGTGCCGAGGATGTGTACATATCTCACAGCAACAACCGACTCGCTGCCATTTCTTCCTCGCTGCCGAACATTAATATTATATACCAGCTCTGTACCGCCACCCGCTGCCCCCTGCCCGAGGCCAAGATATCCGGCAGCCATCTGCAGAGCAGAACCTGTTTTCGCATTTGTTTCACCACCAATCTTCACAAGTGCAAAAGGCTCGTTTTTTACAAAAGGTTCCGTCGTTTCATCATACCCTTTCCCTTTAACCATTGTCTCCCATATTGTCTCCCACGTTGTCTCCCAATCAAACGAGGCTAGATCTGCCGAATCAACAACAACAGGATAAGCAAGATCCCAAGCCGGAACTTTTCGATCGTCAGAACAGTCATAATCCATTGCAACATTGTTTCCGACACCATCAAGCGGAGTATCTGTATCGCAATCAAAATTTCCGTCGGGTACACCATCCTTATCTTCATCTAAACCATAAGAAGGAAGTGCTGTTCCGTTGGGAGCATAAAAACGCCAAAAACCGACAGCATGGTCTCTCAGATAAACATTATGATCATTATCTACCCCCTCCATCACCATACCGGCTGAATTTTCAACAAAACCCTGGCAGGCGATATTCTGCACGAGCACTTCCGCCACCAATTCAGTAGCCCCATCCGCTGCATAGAAAGTCTCTTTTTGTTCGCGATCATTCATTGCGATTCGCCACTCGGTCATAGTACCACGATTGACCGCAATTCCCATAACAGTAAGAACAAGCAGGACAAGCAAGGCCGTAATTAACACAAACCCCTCTTGGGGATCTGGACGATAAGTTGTCTCTTTCATGACGCACCTCTGCTCTTAAAGTACATTTTGTTTAATATAATTAAACACAGCAAATTCTTTTTCAACACCGTTATTCTTCCTGGTCACTATAATCCGCAGATGCTTCGGGCTATATATCTCATCTTCAGGGGTACCAGAAGGAGAATAAACATTACTCAGAGTGCATCCCCGGGCAACATTTACGTAAATATAGTAAATCGGCTCTATATTACCACTCTCTATGGGGCTAACAAGCGATATATCGGATAATTTATCACAATCGTCAGTTGTTATATCGAGCAACGAATCATCATAACGTAAATTTAATAATTGCTCCACTCTATCCATAGCCCAGGTAGAGCCGTTTGTAATAGAATTTGCAAGAAGATTTTCTTTTATTGCAGATGACTGCATTCCGAAAAGACCGAGTATACCGATAGTGAAAACAACCATCGCCATCATCGTCTCAATCAGAGTAAAGCCGTCCTGCCGAAGTATATTCTCTGTTCTCATGACTATAACCCCATATTGCGCAACTTCACCGTTGTAATCAAAAGGCGCCGATGATAATTATACCAAGAAAGGGACAGTGGTCCAGTTTTACTCAGTATTTCCCAGTCTGTTGCTCCCGATGCAGGAGTATACTGAACCGTTTCGGTATATTTTTGATCAGGATATGTCGACCGAACCAACAAAGAAATCTGGATTGAGCGAATCCTCGCCACATCTGCCGTGGCAACCGTCGTCACTGAATTGACCTCATCTTCAAGAATATAGCTAAATTCTACAGCATCAAGCCCTTCCACAATTAATTGAGGAGTGCCGCCATTTTCAATTCTGTACAGATCATCCTCAATATCATTACTCATTTCGGTGCCGTCATATACATCGTATAAGCCATACTCCACTGTGACCGGAGTAGTGTTCCCGTCCTCGCACTTGTCAAACGCGAATTTAGTTGGTAGAGCAACCCAACTGTTAATACTCTGACTCGTACAGTTACCATCGGGATCGTTATACCCGGCCATCCGAACATCCCGTACCATAAAATCTAGAGCCGCCCTGCCCTTCTGCTGCATTTCACTCACCTGCTCCTGTACGGCATAGCTCCTCTGTTGTATTGTATATACTCCATAGATCCCGGAGAATACAAAACTGG
Organism: Candidatus Electrothrix laxa; assembly: GCA_942492895.1. Lineage (GTDB taxonomy): Bacteria > Desulfobacterota > Desulfobulbia > Desulfobulbales > Desulfobulbaceae > Electrothrix > Electrothrix laxa. Next base: position 344,398 of record OW818652.1, on the reverse strand, counting down.
CAATAACCATAGAGACCATAACTTCAATAAAGGTGAATCCGCTCTCCCATCTTTTCCTTCTCTGTCCCTGCATAATCGTCACTCCCAGGCCGAACCGCTGAATCTTCTCACCTTAACTGTCCCGTAACTTGTTGTTGTGACAGCATAGGTTATAACACTTTCGCTCTGATATTGCAGATAAATACTGGCCGAAGTAGCCGTTCCGATTGTTTTAAAACTGATATCCTGATACGGCACAATGCGATTAATAAGTTCTTTATTCCAATTCTTTATCGCACCTCCTTTACCAAATATCACCCCGCCGTAATCAGTCAAATCAATCCTTATTTCTCCCGGATTCCATTCCTTATATCCGGCAGTTCCATTCTCGTTATTATCAATATAATAATATTCTCCAGCCTCATTAAACCGAACTGTCACCTTTCTGTTTTCCTTCACTGCCAGCAATCGTGCCTTCTGCAGATCCGTATACAAATTTCGCGCCGCATTTCTGAGCCGATATTCCGGTAGGCTTCGTAAAAAAGCAGGTATACTGATTGCCGATACGACTCCAAGGAGAGCAATCACCAACATCAACTCAACCAAGGAAAATCCCTGAACTACCTTTCTTCTGCACGCGTCCTGATTCATAACACACCACCTTGCGTAATTATCGCATCACGGCTGTTTCTACAGGTTACGACAACAATCCCCTCTCCCCTTTAATACATATCCTCAGCTGCTTTCAACATCTGTAACACCACAACATAAAGCTGCGGGTTAGCTACTTCCAGACGGAATCGCTATATCGTAAAATCTTAACAACACCCAGAGGAGACACCGTCACGGCATAGCAGACTGTTTCATCATTTTTACTTTGTAGGTAAATATCCTCTGAATTAGCTTGGCCGAGATTGGTAAAATCAATATTATCAGTTACACCAGAAGAAGGTATTGTATCATCAGGAACATCTACCGACTGTCTCCAGGCATTCTTAACCGCTGCGTTACACCCATAAGATACATCACTGTAAATCTCAACCAAGTCCACCTCTTTAACACCGCCTCCTTCTGGATAGGAATATTTCCCCGCACCTGTATCAAAGGTAACAGTTATAGTCTTATTCTCCTTCACTCCCAGCAACCTCGCTTTCTGTAAATCCGCATAGAGAGTTCTCGTTGCATTCTTCAGACGTCTCTCCGGCATGCCGCGCAAAAAACTTGGTACCCCGAAAGCACTTAACACACCGACAATAGCTATAACCACCATCAGTTCAGCAAACGTAAAGCCCGCAGAATTATTTATTTTATTCTTTTTCATCATTACATCACGCCATATTGTCCAATTATCAAACTTCTCTTTACAGCAAACTACTTCCTCATTTTACTTAATGCAAGTTATACTCCCGTTGCAAAAAATAAAGCATACCTCTTAGAAAAACAAAATCTTACGCTGAAAATATCTCAAAACAACAGCGACAATCCCTCCACAATCAGTAGCTAATAACTATAAAACTTTTTTCTTTTCATAGGCTAACTATAAACTTTTTTCACAACCAGTTCTTTCACCCATAACTTTTTGATCAGGTCTAACTCCATACTCCTTAATCTTGCTCAGTAACGAAGGATAGCTGATCTCAAGAATCTGTGCCGCCTGACTTTTATTCCCTTGGGTTGTCTCAAGGGCCTGCCGAATAAGCCGCTCTTCTACCCTCTTTTTCCCCTCTTTTATAGAGGAAATCCCAACCAAAAAATCAACAATATTATCATCAACACGACTTCCCTGGATATTTTCAGGAAAATTTTCCGGTAAGATATATTGGCCCTCCGCTAAAATAACGGCCCTCTCCAACACGTTTTCCAATTCACGGACATTCCCTGGCCACACATAAGCAAGGAGCTGCTGCATAGCTGCATTACTCACTCCTTCAACATCCGGCCTGTTCAAACTGTTCGTAAATTTTTTAACAAAATAATCACAAAGGACAGGAATATCCTCATTTCGCTCGCATAGCGGCGGCACCTGAATATTGATCACATTCAGCCGATAAAACAGATCTTCACGAAAACGACCTTGCTGTACTTCCTCGTTGATATCTCTGGCCGTGGCAGCAAGAATGCGGACATCAATTTTTTTCCTCTGCGCCGAGCCGATAGGCCGAATCTCCTGCTCCTGCAAAACCCGCAACAGCTTGACCTGAAGAGACAAAGGAAGTTCACAGATCTCATCAAGAAAAAGGGTCCCCTTATGCGCCTCTGCAAAAAGGCCTTTCTTATTTCGGTCTGCGCCGGTAAAGGCCCCACAGACATAACCGAAAAACTCACTTTCCAGCAAATTTTCCGGGACACTGCCGCAGTTCACCGCAATAAAGGGCTTATCGGCCCTGCCGCTTTTTGCATGGATGCCAGCAGCGACGAGTTCCTTCCCTGTGCCAGATTCACCGGTGATCAGAACAGTAGTCGGATAACCTGCCACCTTTTCAGCCAAGATGAACACCTCCTGTATTGCCCTGCTTTTCCCGATCATCGCCCCAAAACCGGATTTTTTTTCCAACTCAGCAACTTTCCTTTTGAGACGAATATTTTCCCGTTGTAACCGTTCCCGCTCTTCCGCTTTTTTCAGCACCAGGACCACTTCATCGGTCTTAAAAGGTTTGGAAATAAAATCATAGGCACCCTGCTTCATCGCCTCAATGGCTGTATCCACGGAACCGAAAGCGGACATCATGATCATAGTAGCACCATGCTCAATTGCCTCTGCGGCCTGAAGAAAGGCCAAACCGTCCATCTCCGGCATTCTGATATCACAAAGGACAAAATCAAAAATTCCACGCCTCAGCGACCTGAGAGCCTTCTTGCCGTTTGGAGCCGTATCCACCAAATATCCCTCTCCGGTGAGTAAGACGGACAGCATATGGCGCATATTTTCCTCATCATCAACAACAAGAACATGCTTTAAAATATTTTCAGCCGCGTCATCCATATATTAAAAAATTCCGGGAGGATTTTCCCGCTATCTGCGGGCCGAGAAGGCACCTTATGTGATTAGATAATTAGATGACCAGATAACAAGATGCGTTTAAAACATTGGTCTTGTTAAAATTTCACCTCTTTTTTCATCTCTTTTATCCAAGGGAGCAAGTGGCAAGGTAATCAGCATATTGCTTCCCTGCCCGACCTCGCTCTGCAATTCCATTGTACCGCCAGCGGTCTCAACAAGAGAACGGGAAACAGACAGGCCTAATCCTGTGCCCTTGCCCGGCTCCTTGGTCGTGTGGAAAGGATCAAAAACAACAGGCAAGTGTTCCTCAGTAATCCCCATCCCGTTATCGCTGATACGAATAAGGATTTGTGGGGACGCCTCTTGTACCTGATTAGTCACCTGCTCATTCGAAAACAAACATTGCAGAGTTGTTGACATCGACACCCTGCCCACCTTCCTGTGGTCTTTATTCTTTTCAACCTTTTCAACCTGTTCAGCCATATGGATTGCATCGGCGCTGTTCAGCAGACAATTAACAAAAACCTGGCGCAACTGCTCGCTATCGGCATACACCCTGTCCTCCTCAGCAGCAAAATCAGCGTCAATAATAATATCTCGGAACACCGTTTGCACTCTGACCATCTCCACAACTGAATGCAACAGCTCGTGCAGGGAAAAAACTTTTGGATTTCCCTTGGCGGTTCTGGAAAAATTCAATAATTGTCGGATCAGTTTATCGATCCGCTGTAACTCCTGTTCAGAACGCCGGAGAAAATCCTTATGCTTCTCACTCTGCCCTGCCGAACCGAGAAGAATACCGAGATAGCCTTGGGCCACGCTCAAAGGATTACCTATCTCATGGGCCAGCCCTGCCGCCATCCGACCCACTGATGCTAATTTTTCTGCATGCACCATTTCCTGCTGTTGTTTTTTCAGGGTCTGGTTGGCAATTTCCAAGGCGGTAACCGTGTGCTGTAAGGTCTGTCGATCCTCTTCTATCCTGACCAGCATGCTATTCAGGCTGTTCGATAATTTCCCGAACTCGCTCGCGGTATCCTCTGTGACAAAACGAAAGGGATCATGGTTGTTGTATTGATTCGCAAGGGCGACTAATCGTTCAACAGGGCGAATCACCAGTCCTGCCATCTTGAAAAAACCAATTGTCCCCAGAACGAGGATATTAATCAGGAGGTACACAAGAACCGTCTTCTCAGTTTCCCACAGGGTTTGTGAAAGAAAATCCAACGAGCGAACAACAGCAACTGCCCCGATAACCTTTCCTTGCTTCTCCACAGGCCGGGCATTCACGAGAAGATCGTTACAGAATAATTTATGCGAAAACGAAGCAGTAGTGCGACTCACCTGCTTTTCAGCACTCCGGGCTTCGATAGCAGCAGCGATGAGAAACGCTGTTATTTTATCGTCTCCGCTTGCCGTAGCCGTTTTTTGCACTGTCTTTTTTACATGCTTACTCGGCCTTATCTGCTTTTCTGTATCCAGCAGGATAAAAAAATGTCCGGCTTCAGAAGGATCATAAAAATCTGAAAAAACAAATTCCTGAGCAATATTCCTTTCACTGCCTACATCTTCCCTGAGCAGTAAAGAGCGGATATGGGCAAGGACAGCTTGATCATGTTCTGCCATACGCTGCAAGGCGTCGTGTTTCCATAAAAAAAGCAGCACAAAATTTATCAGCAGCATTCCGATCAACAGTAAGCTGCTTATGGTTATTGTTAATTTAAGTTTCAAGATTCTCCAGCCTGCCGGTCAAAACGACTTGAAATTGCGCCTAATTATACAGCTGGTCTTTCTCTTTTATGCCCTTAATTGCCTTTTTCAGTTTATATAGACCTAACGGACTTAATGCCGTAGCCGCAAATTTTAACACACTATAATCCCCGACTTTATATCCCAGACAGGCATAAGCACCTTCTTCCTGATCAAATTCTATCGTTAAATAATAATTGGCACCTTCAAATGTTTCGCATTCTGCATATAGAATTGACTCGTCAATTCCATTTGTCAGCTCATCAACCAATTTATTTTTAGTCGCATCATCGTAAAAGTCAAAACTTTTTACAATAAAAATACAAAAATCTTCGCTCCCATCGCTGATGGTTGTATACCCTTCAGTTTCATCAACATATGAGTCTGGTATAAACCATGCACATTCAAGATTCATTCATTAGCCTTTTCTGTATAAGACTTGGTTGCACTAACAACATATCATCTTATTATTCATATTATTTTTATTAAAAAATACGTATTGTCTATTGCCAAATCGAACCGTAGAGTTCCCAAAAGGTCATGCGGAGCAATCCCGCTTAAAATTCTTTGAAAAATTAGGTAGGAAAAATCTTCCCCGGATTCAAAATATTATATGGGTCAAAGAGTCTCTTTAACCGTTGCATGACCGAAAGGGCTGTTTCGTCAAGCTCCTGCGAAAGAAAGGGCGACTTGGTAATACCTACCCCATGTTCGCCGGAAAGCGTGCCACCCATACCGAGTACGCGCTCAAAAAGTTGTTCCTTGGCCTTGAGTCCGCTACTATATTCCTGTTCGTTCTGTTTATCCACCATGATGTTCACATGAATATTCCCGTCTCCGGCATGACCAAAGGTCAGAATAATGAGGTTCAGCTCTTGAGCCAGCTGCTCGGTAAAGTTCACCAGCTCCGGTATCCGCGAACGGGGCACCACCACATCTTCAGCAATTTTATGAGGTCGCAGGCTCAAGCAGGCTGGCGCAATGGAGCGTCGGGCCAGCCAAAGCTCCTGGGTTTCCTCTTCACTTTGTGCCTGACGCAGCACGCAGTCCTCTTCTTGCTGCCGTCGAACAAACGCTATAAAGAGTTTTTCTTGTCGTGCGACCTCGTTTTTACTCCCGTCAAACTCCACGAGCAACAGGGCCGCTGTTTTCTCCAGTAACAGGCTGCTTAACCGATAACTCAACCGATCACGTACCACCTGAATAGCGGTTTTATCCATATACTCCAAGGTACAAGGCATGAGTCCAGAAGTCAGAATCTCCGCAACGAGCCCGGTTGCTTGAGCCAAGGAGGAAAAACTGAGCAGGAAAGTCACCTTGTCCTCGGCAAGCGGGAGAAGGCGAAGAATGAGTTTGGTAAAGATCGCCAGAGTACCTTCGGAACCGATGAATAGTCGGGTCAAATCGTAACCAACCACTCCTTTTTCTGTTCTTACACCCGTTCGCATAATTTCACCATTGGGCAGCACTACCTCAAGGCCGATGATGTAATCGCGAGTCACCCCGTATTTCACGGCACTAGGCCCACCAGCGCATTCTGCGGCATTCCCACCGATGGAGCAGAATTTCAGACTGGCTGGATCAGGAGGGTACATCAAACCGTATTTTTTTACGGCTGCCTGTAGCTCACCAGTAACAACACCCGGTTCCACCACGGCAATCATATTGTCAGGATCAATCTCCAAAATTCGGTGCATCCGACTAAACCCGATGACCAGACCGCCATGCACAGGAAGAGCACCACCGGTGGTGCCGCTACCCGCACCACGCGGGATAACCGGGAAGCGATGCTCTTCGGCAAGGCGAAGCAGGGCCGCAACCTGAGTCGTTGATTTCGGCAAGGCCACCGCATCCGGCATGAAATCCCGCCCTGACGCATCATAACTATAACAGAAACGCTCCTCTACGCTTGTCAACAGATTGGCTTTACCAACAGCCTGTTGCAATTTTTTTATGATTTTTTTCTCCATATTTGCAACAATAACGGATATTCTGTCGGAGAGCCAGCGCTTTTCAGGGCATAGAAATAATTCATAGAGCAAACGCAAAAAAACTCTTCAAAACTCTTCAAAACTCTTTATGAGGTGGCATTATGTACAATTGGCATGTTGCGGTCAACGGACAGACTGTGGGGCCTTTTTCCCATGAACAAATAATCGCCGGAGTACGATCCGGTCAATATAATAACGCCACGATGGTCTGGAGGGAAGGATTCAGTGATTGGCTACCTGTGGAGCAGGTCAAGGAACTGACTGATCCCGGCATTACCGCAGGCAACACACCTCCGCCCATGAGTGGACGGCAGGCCCACGAGATTGATTATGAGATCTTCGGTCATGAGATGCAGTTTGTCGAGATTGAACTTGATCATCAGGAGAGCGTGGTGGCTGAGGCGGGCAGCATGATGTACATGAGCGATTTTGTCAAAATGGACACCATTTTCGGCGACGGCTCTGCTTCTTCCCAGCAAGGCGGCTTTTTCGATAAAATGCTCGGGGCGGGCAAACGACTGATTACCGGCGAAGGGCTGTTCGTCACCATGTTCACCTTTCAGGGACAGGGCAAAGGTAAGGTCGCTTTTGCCTCTCCGTATCCGGGCAAGATTATCCCTCTGGATCTCAGTAAGTACGGCAACAGAATCATTTGCCAGAAGGACGCCTTTCTCTGCGCTGCCAAGGGGGTTGCCATTGGGATAGCCTTTCAGAAAAAACTCGGCACGGCATTATTTGGTGGGGAAGGCTTTATTATGCAGCAGTTGGACGGTGACGGACTGTGCTTTGTCCATGCTGGCGGCACCATCGTTGAACGGGAGCTCCAGGCCGGAGAAACCCTGCGGGTGGATACTGGCTGTCTGGTCGCCCTGACCCAGACCGTGAATTATGATATTGAGTATGTAGGCAATGTGAAATCAGCTGTGTTTGGTGGCGAGGGATTTTTCTTTGCCACCCTGAAAGGACCGGGCCATGTCTGGCTGCAATCCTTGCCCTTTTCTCGACTGGCCGGACGAATCTGGGCGGCTGCTCCCCAGGCCGGTGGGCAGAGCGTGGGCGAGGGATCTGTGCTTGGCAATATCTCCACTCTTTTTGAGAAGTAATTTTTTCGGGAGAACGGGACAGGCACTGTGTACAGGGTGCCCGGATACATTCAAGGCCAAGAAAAGAAGCTGGTAGCCTCGGCGGGGAAACTGGGTTTCCAAGCCGAGGAACGGAGTAAAAACACTGATCGGACTGAGCAGTTCCTGTAACTCTTGCTGCCAGTCAACGTTTTCCGTAACCACAGAAAACTCTGCCGGATCCACTCCAGAAACTTCAGTATCTCTCAGAATATTTGAATATTATGGAGTAAAAAGAAGGGCCTAGTGTACAGGAAAAGAATTTTTTTTACAAGGCGAGATTTTTTAAAATAAAGTCAAATTTACGTAATCATTTATGATAATTATGCCCGGACTTAATGGAGCAAGCTCGGTAAAGCTGCTCCAAGAGAATGAAACGGGTCATTTCATGGGTGAAAGTAAGGCGTGACAGCGACCAAATTTGGTCGGCCTGCTGACGCACCTGTTGGTCCAACCCGAGATGACCACCGATGAGAAAACAAAGCGTCTGTATCCCCCGATCTTCCCAGGCTTGAAGAGCTGCGGCTATTTCTTCCGAGCTCTGTTCTCGTCCTATCGGATCTAGGGCCACGGTCAGTGAAGCAGAGGCAGCATGGCTGAGCAGTTGTTCTCCTTCGCGAGCCTTAACGACCTGGTCAGTATCATTTTTTGCATACCTGCTCTTCAGTACTTTTATCTCCAGCGGCAGATAGCGTCGCAGCCGTCCTGCGTAATCCTCTATTGCCTGATCCAAATATTTTTCTCTTGTTTTCCCTAAAAAAGGAAGGGCTATTTTCATCGCAAATATTTCCTTTTAAAATAAATTATTAGGCCCGACAGATCATTATTGGAGAGTCAGGTAATAGGTATTAAAAACCAACAAAGATACGTTGTGGTATAAAAAAACTATACATGCAGTATAATTTATTATACCATTAAAGTTAAGAGGAGAAATAACGTAACAAGACAACAATAAAAGGGTGAACAAAATGGAACATCGTGAAGCAGTCCGCATCTTGATGCTGAGTCCTTTTTATTTTCGTATAGCTATAAAAGAGCGGCTCAAGCTAATCAAGAGGTACTGCCGTGAGATTGCACCTCAACCGCTTTCGTAATCAGGGTTGTCAAAAACAATAATTGCCAGGAACAATAACAGAAAATCTTTTGAAATGAGTAGAATTTTTTTCTCTCACGCCGCAACATTAAATAGGGGCGAAGAACGTACGGCTTATTTTCTCTGAGCACATGCAGGGGAGAAAATGAGAAACAGGCTTCACGTAACACTTGTTATGCGAAGTTGGAAGTCAACAGCGAGATATAAAATGGATCGAAATATTTGGTTGATGATGGTTAATCAGGCTGGTAAAGGTTTGTATAAAAAAGGATATCTTGGCAGAGAAGTGCATGAGTTCGAAATTGAAGCAGCTCTTGAAGCACAGCGCGTTTTTGCTGAGATGACCGATGCCGATAAAATTCGTATCACCTGCATGGAATTTACAACTCCACCCGAAGGGTCTACATATCGAACTATTACCGAGCCTATTCACCGTAAAATTACCGCTGCACCCAGCATCATGGAATCAACATGGGTGAATGTCTGGCACTCTGTTGCCGAGGCCAGCTTCCTTATTTCCTCCGGTACGCCTAAGGCCATGTCTTTTTTTGATGAATATGGGATTACAGGCATGGCAGCCTACCTTGCCTTTTGCCGAGAATGTCGTGACTGGAAACCGTCACCTAAAATGTTTCGGGAGTTATCGTTTGAAGAACAGGACGCTTGGCAGGAGGCCGAGACTGTTGCCGCTGAGATTATGGCAGCTGGCTTTACAGAGCTGAATTATCATCCAAGCCAGACAGAACATTAACCCCCTACCTCTTATTTACGCATAACACCATAAGTATTGAGAAAAACATCCCTGCTTACCTATCCCGGCCCGATGGGCCGGGACAACAAAACATGAATTACCCTCTCTCCATCTCCTTCCTCTGCTAAGCCCGGATTCATACATTGCAACTTTCTTGGGAATCATTATAATCAAAAAAACCGAAAAATGATCCAGCTCATAAAAAACACCAAAAATATTTCACCAGTAATATATGACCGCCTATAAATTGTCTGCTCCGAGGGCTGTATGACGAGTGAACCAAAAAAGACTGCTGAAGTAACAGTTCCAGATGAGCAGCAAGAAAAACGTCAGGGCAAGCTCCACAAGCTCTTTGATGATAATTTTCTCGACTATACCTCCTATGTCATCCGGGAACGAGCCATCCCAGACATCGACGACGGTTTGAAGCCGGTGCAACGGCGTCTCCTCCAGACCCTGCATAATATGGACGATGGACGCTATCATAAAGTAGCCAATGTGGTGGGTGAGACCATGAAGCTCCATCCCCACGGGGATCAATCCATCTTTGCAGCCTTGGTCAACCTAGCCAATAAAAACTATCTCATTGATCGGCAGGGAAACTTCGGCAATATCTATACCGGTGACCAGGCCTCTGCGGCCCGTTATATTGAATGCCGCCTGACCCCGCTGGCCCGCGAGACCCTGTTCAATAAGGATCTGACCGAATTTGTTGACTCCTACGACGGACGCATGCAGGAACCGGTCTCTCTCCCCTCCAAACTGCCCATGCTTCTACTGCTCGGTGCCGAGGGAATCGCTGTGGGTATGGCCACCAAGATCATGCCTCATAATTTCCGTGAACTCCTGCAATGCCAGATCAAATACCTTGAGGGTGAGGACTTTATCCTGTATCCAGATTTCCCCAAAGGTGGAATCGTCGATGTTGCAGGCTATGACCACGGTAACGGTCGTCTGCGCTGTCGGGCCAAGATCGAAATCAGCGACGAAAAAACTATCACCATCACCGAGCTGCCCTACACCTTGACCACCCAGGCTCTGACAGATTCTGTAGAAAAGGCAGCCAAGGCAGGCAAAATCAAGATCTCCTCAATCAATGATTATACAGCGGAAAGAGTTGAGGTAGAGATCAAGCTCCCGCGCGGTGTCTATGCCGAGGAAACTATTGACGCCCTGTACGCCTTTACCGATTGTGAGCTCAGTATCTCCCCAAATCTTGTGGTGATCAGAGAGAACCTCCCCTGCATTGTCTCGGTTGAGGAGGTGCTCCGCCGTAATACAGATAAGCTGACGCAAGATCTTGAAAAAGAACTCAATATCGAGCGAGGGCGCTTGCTGGACAAACTTCATGCTCGTAAGCTGGAACAAATCTTTATTGAAGAACGCTTGTACAAACAGATTGAGGAGCAAACCTCGTATAAGGCCGTGACCGTCACCGTGCGGGAGGCCTTGATCCCTTTTGCCGACGAGCTCATCCGCAAGGTAACAAAGGAGGATATCGAGCGCCTGCTGGAAATCAGGATAAAACGTATTTCCCGCTATGATATCAACAAACAGGAAAAGGAAATTCGTATCCTGCAAAAAGGCATTGCTGCTATTGAAAAGCATCTGAAAGATATGGTGCTGTTCACCAAGAATTATCTCCAGGGAGTACTTGATAAATTTGGAGAATCATTCCCACGCAGAAGCGAACTAAAATCCTTTGACGAGATCAATGTCCGAGAGGCTGCCCTGGCCAATATCCAGGTTGCCTATCACCGGGAATCCGGTTTCCTCGGCCATAAAATCAGGGCGGAAGATAAGAAAAAGGATAGAGAATTTGCCTGCTCAGAGTTGGACCGTATCCTGCTGATTTTCAATAACGGCCTGTACAAGGTTATCAACGTACCGGATAAGCTCTTTGTCGGCAGCGAGGTAGCTTGGCTGGGCGTGGTTGATAACAGCTTGGTCTTCAACCTGATCTACCGCTCAGGCTCAGTAAACCTGAGCTATGTCAAACGCTTTAAGATGCCGAAGTTTATCCTCAACCGAGAGTATCGGTTATTTGACGAACATAAACGCTCAGCTATCCAAATGCTGCGAACCGGAGAAAAAGAAATCGGGGCTAGAATCAGCTTGGTTCCCTCCTCACGGGCTCGCTATAATTCGTTGGAAATTGAGATGGACGATTATTTGGTTAAGGGAGTTGCTGCCAAGGGCAAACGGATCAGTAGTCGGGTGGTTCGTCGAGTGACCGATATTACCGGAAAACCAAGAAAGGCAGGGCCTGTGGCTACATCTCTTCCGGGATTGTAAGAAAATATCCGTCCAACCCATTGCAACAACACATGAAACCAGCGACAATTCCCTGTTAAAGGGCGGTATTAAAAATTGTTCTCTCCTTGACCCTTAACACGAAAATTTACTGAATATCCCTTCATGTTACAGGCCGAAATTGCAAAGCAATACCTACTAGCTCTCCGATGGTGTAAAAAATGATACCGATAAGTTTCTCCTTTGCTTTTTACCCACTATCGGATACCATAAATTCGTTAGAATATCATTCACAAGACTTCTCTCCGTGGGAATCAAAAAAAGGAAGAGCGTTATGAAAAAAATATTAAGCGCCGCAGCAATATCAGCCCTGATGTTTACAGCAAACCCTGGATTTGCCGGTAATATGAAAATCATGCCGCCCTCTCTGGGCATGGATTGCCCTGCTGACTGCCAGGATCAAATTGATCAACTCAATTCTAGCCAGGCCCGCCAGGACGAACAGCTTGAAGCACTGGAGGAAAGCCAAATTCGCCAGGATCAGGCCATAGAAACCAATGCTTCCGATATCCAAACCAATCTTCAAGAGATTGAGAAACTGAAAAACCGGGAACTGTATAATCCCTGGTATGTTAAGGCCACGGCCCAACTGACCTGGATGGGCTCAATGGATCTGGATAAAGAGTTTTACGGCTTTCAAGCAGATACAGATACAGGATACGGATACGGCATCTCAGTAGGACGGCAATTCGGCAATCTTCGTCTTGAAGGCGAGCTTGCCGGACGAACATCCGACATCAAAGATGAAGGGCTTTCCGATGTGACCATCAGCACGGCCATGCTGAACGGATTTTACGGAGTTCCAGTCTACGGTCCCTTTTCTGTTTACGGAACCGCAGGTGCAGGTACGGCCAAGATAGAGATGGCTTTTGCCGATGGCGTCGACGATAGCGAAGTAACCTTTGCCTACAAAGCCGGTGCAGGCGTGGCCATGGACATTGCTCGGAATATGGCATTGGATCTGGGCTATGAATACCTGCGCACCGGTGATGTGGAATTCGGGCGGGATCACGATCTCCTCCGAGTTGATGATCTGAAAAGCAGTGCTGTCAATGCTTCTGTTCGCTACTCCTTCTAAAATAGAAGGAACATAGAAAACAACAACAATGCCAAGAATTTCTACTTCGCACTTGCGGGGTAGAAATTCCTCTGCCAGCGCCCCCCTCCTTCTCGCTACCCCATTCATTGGCCGTTAACTTCTCTCTTTGCCCTTTTTCAATTTTACGGTATCATTCAAACATAATGATCACCAAATATACTTATTTAAAGTACAAAGCAAACTACGGGAGATTAAAGCTGAGCAATCAACTTAATCCACAGACTTTTTGCGCCTTCACCTGAGTCAACATACGTTCAACCAAAATACTTTTTCACTTATGGATGCTCAACCAAAAAAAATATTCGTCTTCTCTTCACAGCCTCTCTCTACCACCTTTCTGTTCTTCTTCTTTTTTCTTTTCACCCTAATTCATACCCAGACCGCCCGAACAGAACCATCTGATATCGTGGTCAAAAAAACCATGTTGAGCTTTTCCAAGATACCGGGCCTAACGGAACAAGAACTGCAATACGGGAGACAGGTTTTTAAACAGATGAACTATAACTCCCAGCGAATCACTCGTCAAATCAGCCTCCTATCTGGTGCAAATTTCGCCCAGTGTAAAGAAATTTGGGAAGAGTTGGAGAATAAAAATCTCTCCTACGATCAGATTCTCGCCTTTGAAAAATGGACCAAGCTACCTGACGCGACTATGCCTCTGGCTGTTCAAGTACTCAAGATAATAAGAGACCTTACTCGTGAAGAGGTGAAATGCCTCCGTGCCTTTCTGACCATTCCAAGGCAAGGAACTGAAGCCATCCTCTCACTCATTCCCCAAATTATAGCAATGGAGCCTTCGGGTAATTTTGCCGCTCGCAAGATGTTCACTGTACGCGGAATAACAGCGGAACAGGCCTTAAACAACCTCAGTATCATCAAGAGTTTTACAGATAAACAGGCCTGGGCCTATGCCGCCTTTGCTGAAACCAAAAGGATGGAGGCGCGAACTGTTACGGATGCCTTGCCTCTTTTACAGCAATTGCGAGATGATGCGGCTTGGAATATGCGCATCCTGATAAAAAAGGACAAACTCAATCGAAATGCCGCCTGGAGATGGCTGATCAGTTATTTTGCTCACCCCGTCCATGTGCAGGAGAAGCAGTATTATCGCTATGACAGTCGCGAGCGAACTCAATTGCTGGATGCTTTTTATGCTGCTGGTGAAGAATTGGTCTGGAGAATTAACAGCCTACATGCTGTTTCCGATGAATACGGTATGGAAATTTCCAGCGCCAGCCTGCAGGCAATGTCCAGGAAAGAATTGCAGGGGCTTTTTGCCAAGCTGTCCCAAAAAACCAAGGTAAATTATAGTAGTCATTTTTTCGATGCGCACAAGGCAGGCAAGAAAAATAGTATGATCAGAATATTGCGTAAAGCAACCACAGCAGACCGCACGCAGGTCTCGGAAGACCTCACCTCGGCAAATATCTATGCCTTGCTGGCCCAAGGAAGCGAGTTGTATGACTCTTCTTTTCGAGATATCTTGGTTCCTATCTTAAAAAAACGAATAAATAAAAAATATGATAATAATCTGCTTACCTTTCTCAAAGCAACAGATCCGGCAAACCTCTTGGTTTCCAGCTTTATCGTCAGCTTGGCCCAAAAAGGCAAATTAACCACTTTTTTCCCGAAAGAAGCTGCTGAGCAAGAAAAAATCCTAGATCTGGTGGCAGCTTCAGCTTTTAAAGATGAGAATACCATTCTCCTTTTTTCAGCAACTTTTCGCCATCTGCTTAAAGTATTAAATCCAGACGTCCGATATTATCTGATTCAAAAAATGGTCCTGTCCGATAACGGACGAGGCAGTTTTAGTAAATTGATTACTGTTATTCTCCAGTACTATGTGCAGGAGTACCCAGACCTTCTCAATGCCCCCTCACGGCAGCTTATCCAGCAGACTGTTGAACGCAACGGTGCCGTAGATTTAAAAAAATATCTGTTAACACCCTTTGGTGAATGGAAAGAGGATAAGCGGCTGGGCTCAATCTCCGTCTTTCATCCTGATGATGATGGACGCAAATCCTTTGTCTCCAACGCACAAACCCTGCTCAAGCATGGCTACAAAATAGCCTTTTCCAAAGAATACACCCCGTACCAGGACGCAAGCACGCAGGAACTAAGTAAGCGTGCTATCCAACGGGCCCGCTCAGGCAAAGGGATTGCAGCGCTCTTTGATACCATGCGCCGCAATCCCTTTGCAGCGGCTTTTGTTAAAAAAGTCAACGGCATTATCATAAGCCATTCAGTCTACGTATACGCCAACGAAGCTGATCAGCAACTCCTGATGAAACGCTTTCTCCAGGGTGAAGATGAAATGTTCGCTCAACGGGGGCATTCTTACTGGCGTTCAGAACAGATTACTAGCCCATTAGAAAAACTCAAGGAAAACAAACAGATATCCACAAGCGACCTCGCTAAAAGACAACGTTTTCTCAGCCTCGGTTCCTGCGGGGGTGTGAAGGCCTACACCAAACTGACCCGAATGTTTCTCGGTCATATTGATCTCCTTGCCACCATTGGGACGGGAATGGCGATGATAAACGATCCCTATAACCGAAACTTCTTTGAAACCGTGGCCAAGAATCCCTCAACTATGACCTGGGAAGATATGGCGGCAAAATCCTCCTTCATTTTTGCTCAAGGTCGAGGACAGGACTACCTACAGCCCGGCTGCCTGACAGCCATTCTCCATAAGATCCTTGATGAAGAAGAAAAAAAGGGTAACCCATTCCCTTCCTCATCAACAGATGATACCCTTTCCCCTCCCCCTGAAGTTACGCCGGAGCAAGGTATCAACACGCTGTAGAGATGCCTGTATACGATCTTTACTGATAACTCTCTGATCCAGGAGTTCCTCCACAGCGGCAACGCCCTGCTTCAAAGCATCCGGGTTGCGCTCTAAATTATTACCCACGATC
The DNA here is from genome assembly GCA_942492895.1 of Candidatus Electrothrix laxa. Classification (GTDB taxonomy): domain Bacteria; phylum Desulfobacterota; class Desulfobulbia; order Desulfobulbales; family Desulfobulbaceae; genus Electrothrix; species Electrothrix laxa. The sequence goes on along the minus strand of OW818652.1, from coordinate 328,383 downwards.
AAAAGATCCGCCCCAGCCAGAACAGCACGCTGGACAGCCTCTTTAAAACCGTATCGTGATGCAATCGCCTGCATTTGCAAGTCATCGGTTATGATCACACCACGAAAGCCCAGGTTCTGCCGCAACATGCTATCAAGCAGAACCGGCGACAAAGTGGCGGGTACTCCAGAGGGATCAAGCCCGTAGTGAACCACATGTGCCGTCATAACCGCATCAATTACACCATTTCCAATCATTATCTTATAGGGCTCCAGCTCCTTTTCCTGCCAATCTTCGCTGATATCAACAAAGCCAAGATGTGAATCCCCTGAGGCACTCCCGTGCCCTGGAAAATGCTTCAGGCAGCACATTACCCCATGTTTATGATGCCCCTCCATAAAGGCCTGGCAATGAGCCGCTACCGTATCGGGGTCCGGCCCAAAACTGCGCTCATACCGAGCAATAATCGGATTTTCAGGATTAATATTTAGATCTGCCACCGGAGCCAAATTCATATTAATGCCGTACCCTGCCAACTCGGCAGCCATTGCCTCCGCCGCTGGCAGAGTATCTTTCTCCGGGCTTTGCCGACCAAGTTCAGCAGCGGTTTTCGTCCATAAAAAGCCGGCGTGCTCTTTGAGTCTACACACTCGTCCCCCCTCTTGATCCACTGCTATCAGCAAAGGGGCAGTCGCTACATCGGCCAGCTCGGCAGTCAGCTCCTTCAGCTGTTCCGGGGAACTAAAATTCTGCACTTTTCCATCAATATTTCTATCAAAAAGAAGTACACCTGCTGGCGGGGACGTCTCCAACGCCTCTCGCAACCAATGCTCCTGCCTGATTGTGCATCCGTCAAAGCCGATAAGAAACATCCGACTTAGCTTCATCCTTACACCTCGCAATTAAAATATTTAATAAAAAATAGAACTTTACCAAGCCGTACATGCAAAAAATTATACTACCATCATGAAATAACCAAAAAGAAACTTATCAGAAAAAATCCTTATACATTCTTTTTTCATTTAAAAACAGCTCTGTAAGAAGAGGAAAAATATAATGACAAAAATGGTACATTTTAAGCATACTGTAAACCTCAGCAGCTTAACTAGCTAAATTTATTGCTAATAAGAAACACAACGAATAACTACCACCTCGTGTGATTAAACAAGAGGTATTCAGCTAAAATTGCTGGAACACGACGAGCTGCTGTTCATTGTTCTCAATAAAAAAAACCGACTGGTCACTCCTGAAGACGTTTCCAGTTAAGTATTATTAAATTTTAAAAAATGGCAATCCTTAGTTAAACTAAGCGGGTGCCTGCTTTCCGACCGGAAACGGAAAGTTGATAAAGCCACAGCCGTCGTGAGGCGGTGTCGGAAAGCCACGGATCTCCATGGGGAGACAGCCGGGTTACCTGCTTTTACCTATAAACCAATATCGGAAAGTATATGTTATGAGAATTCTACCCTACCCAAGTACCTTTTCCACTCGTATCGGCAAATTCGCACCGCCGTCCCCCTCAGTCTCTAAGCACCGTACCGGGTACCGATTTTAGACAGAATAAAGAGAACGACACTCGGCTCGTACTGCTCCGACATACATCATTCTTATTTTGCTACGTTAAGAGAAATATTGCATATTGTTTTTTTCGCGTACGTTACAGTCAGCAGAAATCCATACCGGATTCCCTGCTTATACCACTTTTTTTATACGGAATAACAGTTTATTTCGTGCAATCAACAATACTATCAAGAGGGAATAAAAAGCATCATGAAACAAAGACACACAGGCGGAAAAATCACTCATCTGCCAACCAAGTTACTACTAACTTTAACAGCCGTCATCACGCTGTTTTTCTGTACAGAAGTTTCAGCAAATGCATCTGCGAAAGACGTTCATGAAATGGCTGCCATCTGCATGCAGGCCAACCGCCTTTTAAAGGATTATGCACTGGTCGGGATGGAGGTTCAGTATAATGATCCGGCCAAGAATCTCAAAGAGAACCTGGAGCTTATGGAGAATGAACTCAAAGATCTTGAAGGACAAAAGGTCAATGAAAAACTTGCCGCAGAGATTACTGAAATTGAAAAATCCTGGCATGCCATCAAGCCTGAGTTCGAGAAAAAGCCGGAAAAAACAAAAATGCATGATCTCCGTGTAATGGTCGAGAAATTCACGGTTCGCTGTGAAGAAGTCGCCGAAGATATATCTAAAGATACCGGAATAGAAGGAGAACATAATGTCGTTCTTGTTGCCGCGCTGGGCATGGAGTCACAACGACTAGCTGCTCTCTACCTGATGAAGGCGTGGGGCGTGACTAACTCTGATTACGAAACAGAGGTCAAAGAGGTTGTTGAACAAACTGAAAAAATATACAAAGAGCTGCTGGAAACAGATGATAAGCTTGTCTCTGAAGAAATCAAAGAAGAGCTGAAGAAAGTTGAAAAAGATTTCATTGCTTTCAGCGTAATGGCAAGGAGTGATTCAGGTCGCTTTATGCCTTCAGCTGCTGAAAAAATGGCGACTAAAATTTTCAACACACTTCGTGACATTCTGAAAAAAGAACAAAAGCTGGTTGAAGGAACTGTGTCTGGACATTTTACGCCTATTGCTGATGAAGAAACCGCAGGCGAAATTTTCAGGGTACTCACCGGAATTGTCCATACAGAGGGAGGAACCAAATCATGAAATTTGGAACAATGAATATACTGAAGGTACTCACGGCAGCATTTATCTGTATTCTGTCCTTCAATCCTGCAATGGCGGCAAACAAGACGCATGAACTGCTTATGCTAGAAGCTTCTAAGAATATTGAATTTCTCAGCCAGAAGGTAACCAAGGCGTATTTTTATAAGCAGCAGGGCGTTCGTCCAGATCAGGCGGCAGAGGACCTGAAGCAAAGTCTTGTTCTTCTGCAAAAAGACCTAATTACCATTCAGGAGGGTATTGATAAGAAGGATAAGGAAGAACAGAATATAGCCGTCTTTCTTGAATACACTATGAATGAGTTGAAAGATGTCATGGGTAAGCCCTATAGCACAGACAACGGGGCATTGATGATCGACTACAGTGAATCAATGCTTGAGGGTGCTGAATTTATAGCAAAGCGGCATACGCATAAAAATAAGGACGAACAGGCAATGCTGATCTCGGTGGAGCATTCGCTTTTCCTCTTGGAGCGTATTAATAAATTCTATATTGCCTACCAGGTGGGCTTTAAAAACTACAATAATGTGGTGCAGCTGAAGCAGGCTGTGCAAGATTTCTATACCACACTGACAAATGTTAATGCATATACCAAATATCCTGAAGATGCTCTTACTGCACGAAATAAAATCAACGAGTTCTGGCCGGTCGCTAAAGAATTCTTCATCGATATTCAAAAAGGTGCCTTGCCAGTCATTGTCCTGGCCTCAGTTGAAAAGCTGGAAAAAGAGCTGACGGTATTAGAAGATTTTCACCATAGCAAGGCAATGAACAACAAGTAGCACAAGAAAGCACCGCGCCCTGAACCGCAGGGCGCGGTTTGTGAGAGCTTTACCAAGCTCCCTACCCCCTTTTTCGCATCTCCTTCATAATGGATAAACCGATCTTGAAATTCGGCTCCTCCTCACGCTTCACCATGCTGTAAAATTCGCATTTCTGGCAATCACCGCTGAATTTTTCCACATACGAGCCCTGGGCATTTGCACCCTTGCAAAGGGTCCCGGCAACCACCCAGCAGCAGCGCCCACCGTTCGCACCGTCATGAATCCCGTCGGCCTTTCCTTCTTCAGCAGCAGGGCAGACACCGAACTCATCAACCTTTATTCCATCAAGCTCCCGTCCACATTTCTTGGCTTCCCAACAATTTTGTTTTTTCACTTTCTCATATTCCTCTTTTTTTATACTATTATTCTTTATTCCTTAAAAAAACAAAAAAACCGATCCCATAGGGGTCGGTTTTTTAATATCGTGCAGTATTGTTCTGCGGCGCTCCCCCGGTATTCATCACACTGTGTGACAAAGAAGGCACAAGTAGGTGTTTACAAAAAACAACACATTACAGAGGTATCTTAATGTTGAATAATTATGCACAGGTACTTATCTGATACAAATTCTTCTGAGAAAAGGACTTACTTCTCCTCAGGAGATAAAGTGTCAACATAAGTGAACTGAATTGTATCATCAGACTTACCGACTTTGGTCAGGTAAACCGTATCCATGCCGCGATGATCGTCCTTTCCGAAAGAGACATTCACTCCGCCAGCATCAAATTCTGACATCGCCTCAACGGAATTTTTCAGCGCTGCTGTGGTTATCTCCCCCTTAACCTCTGCAAGAGCCCGATGAAAGACCTTGGCACCGAGATATCCTTCCAGACTGACAAAACCGTATTCATCATCCCCCATATCCTGCTGATACTGTTTCACAAGCGGGAGACTGTTATCCCAAGGATCCGGTACAACCTGGCTGATATAGACGTTATCTGTCTGCTGCAAACGACGGGCCAAGGCTGTAGAACCTACAAAGGAAATATTCAGCATCGGCACGTTGAATCCCATCTTATGCCATTGATTAATAGCCAGCGCACAGGGTCTACTGGCCCCGACAAGGATGATGGCTTCCACCGCCTGCCCTCTGATCTGGCGGACTCCTCCCCCTACTGAAACTGTGTTTCGCCGATAATTCGGCACACTTTTCCAGAACTCGTTCCATTCATCCATTGAGCTTTCATCATCAGGCAGTTTCGGGACGGAAGGAACTACATTGATCCCTTTAATTTTTTCCAGTGCCTTTACAACGGCATGTACTCCGGCCATGCCGAAGGCATCCTGTTGAACAAAGAGTCCAATTCGGCTGATTCCCAAATCCTCTTTCAAGTGCCGCATCATATTTTCAATTTCGGTATCATAACTGGCACGTACCGAAAAGGCATAGGGATTCACCTTGACATCACTTAGAAAACCAGCCCCCGTAAAGGGCGCGAAAAACAACACCTCATTTTTCGTTGCCAGAGGAACAGCAACCTTTGCTGTCGGAGTACCCACATAGCCGAACAGGGTCTGAACACCGTCCTGAAGAAAGGCTTGTGTATTCTCAAGACAGCGAGCCGGCTCATAACCATCATCCTTTACCAGCAATTCGATATCATCCCCGGCATGCACATTGAAATAAGCCGTTGCACCCTTATGCAGCTGCTGACCGAGAAATGCTGTGGGGCCTGTCAATGCACAGGATTGACCGATTCTGGTTCCTGCAGAACTCTGTCCAGGCATGGCAACCGCAATACAAAGACAGCAGCCCCACAGAATATTCCATCTGTTTTTCTTCATTCCTTTCAACCCTTTTCAGTTGTTCAATTATCTTTTTCAGCGAGTAAAATATACGTCACACGATGGAGTTCAGGCATCAAGCACATCTGCATCCAAAACTTCAGCGGCGGCATCGTCGGCCTGCTTTTCCGCCTCAAGTTTAAAGGTGGCAACAGCCTGCAACATATCATCACCCATAACCGCCATTTCCTGCATAGAAACCGAGGCTCCCATCGCTTCTTCAGCTGTTTCCAAACTAATACTGCCGATTTCGCCCATTGATGTCGCCAAGATCGCCGTTGTATCCGCCTGCTGCTGAGACGCGGAAGCGACCCTCTGGATAAGCTCAAAAACCTCATTTGAACGCTCTGTGATTTCATCCAATCGTGCAAGAGCATTTTGGGAAAGTGTGGTCCCATGGACCACCTCCTGAATACTGGAATCCATACTGACACCAGCCTCAGTGATTTCGCCGAGAATATTTTTAATCAATGTTTCAATCTGCCTGGTGGAAACAGCGGCCCGCTCTGCCAGACGCTGAATTTCTTCGGCAACAACCGCAAAACCACGTCCTTCTTCGCCAGCCGCTGCTGCCTGAATGGAGGCATTCAGAGCCAGAATAGAAGTACGGTCGGAAATTTCATTAATTGTCCGAGCAAAATCGCTGATTTCCTGTGAACTCTCACCAAGACGTTTAATGGACCGAGCTGTATTCTGCACATTACCTCTGATGGCTTCCATAGCTTGACTGGTTTCACGTACCGCCTTTGCACCCTCCGTAGCAACCTGGCTGGACTCTCTGGAGAAACTCGCTGACTGATTCGCCTGATCAGCGGCTTCCCTGATTGCCTGAGTCAACAGATTAATTTCCTGTACCGCCTCATTAAGCATGCTTGCCTGATTATTATTCTGACCGGCCAATTCTCCTGTCGACTCACTGAGAATATTTGCCGTTGAACCGACCTGCTCGGCAGACTGTTTAATCCTGACAAAAGCCGTTCCCAGCTCCTCAAGCATCAGATTCAAAGAATCGGCCAAAGTTCCGATAACGTCTTCTGTCACAGTGGCGCGAATACTCAGGTCACCGTCAGCCAATTCAGTAATTTCTTCAAGAAGCCGAATGATGGAATCCTGCAGCTCATCATGCTCTTTCTGTCTGGACTCGATAAGACCCTGAATAGTTGTTGTCATCTGATTAAAGGAACCAGCCATCTGACCGAGCTCATCCTCACTGGTCACTTCAACCTGCTCACCGTATTCACCTTTTTCAACCTTTGCAATACCCTGCATAATCTCATCAACCTGCTTGGTCACACCGCCAGCAACACGTAAACTAACGAAAACAACCGCTACCGCAGCAATAAGAGCAAGCAGTCCGACAATGCGCAGCAGCTGCATAACAGGACGATCAACCTCTTCCTGCGCAACTTCACTGATAATAGCCCAGCTGAGCCCCTTGTATTGAACCGGTGCCCAAGAGGTCAAGACCTTTTCTCCTAGACTGTTCACCGTTATTTGCGTATCACTCTTGCCAGCAAGAGCCTGCTTCACAGCGTCCGTCTCCACCTTGGTCTTGGGATTCAAGAGCGTAGATTTCACCTTGTATTTCTCGGCATCTCGGGCTTCTGAACGCCATAATTTATCCGATCCGACCAAATAGGTATCAATATTAACCATTTCAGTATGACCTTCCACGTCGCTGTGTCCAATTTCCTCCTCAAAATTATACCGAGTTCCCATAATTTGATTAATCGGCTCATTGGATATCTGTAGGACAACGATCATGGAAAGTTCATCTCTATTCATAACCGGAACAGCCATAAAGGCAGCGGCTTCTCCTTCTGCCGGTTCATAAAATGCGTAATCACTGACCGCCATTTCTTTTGTTTTCAAGACCTCCTGAACCGATCGGCCAAACATGGAATCGGCATAAGGACCGGAAACAACATTGGTCAAGTAATCCTTTTTATGAGCGGCAGAGGCAAAAATATAACCGTCCTGAGAAATAAGATAGAGATCAGAGAAATTGTACGTTTCGGCAAGCTGCGAAAGAAGATCCTTTTTCCCTTTTTCCATCTTGGGTATCACTGCTTCACTTTGGTCTATTTCAACCATGAGTACCCAAGTGGTCCCATACAAATTGACCGCTGTATAGGCGGAAAGGACATAGTCACCCCGATAATTCACAACAGTCACCTCTCCGTCCTCGCCTGCAAGCGCATAAACAATACTTTCAGTATCAACAAGAAAAGAGGGATTGGCAATGGTGGGTTCTTCAAAATGACGGGAATTAGAGCGAAACATACCATCCATACCGACCATGTAGGTTTCACCTGTTTCACCCAATCCAGTCGTATCCTTCATAATATCGTCCAAGGCATTATCTTTAAGACGAAAAAGGAGAAGGCCGGATGATTGATCAGCACTGGACAAGGGAGTGGAAAAATAAGCCGCATGCTTCAGCTCTGAAAAAGAAGAGGGGCGATAGTCTATAAAACGAGTTTCCAGCATACCTTTCTGAAGTGCTTCCCATTCTGATGTTCCTTCCTGTACCAAGGCACCCGGCTCTGCTTCCCGATCCGTGGAAAAGACAACCTTCCCGTCCTGGCTGAGCAAAGTAAGTGAATAAAAATCTCGATTTACGAGCCAATCTTCCAGGAATTCGACAAACTCGATGCCCGGATCGGCACTCGTATTTCTCAGAAGCTCGCCAAAAAACTGCTGTTGTTGAGGACTCTCACCAAACATCTTTACATCCTCGAAACGCATCTTAAAATAGGATTGCACCTGTTTTTTCTGCAGAGCCCTAACAGCGGAAAGCTTTGTATACGCCTCATCCTGAAAAACTCGCATATTACCGGAAATATTTTCCAGTTTTTTGGCTTGCTCATCAAAATAGCGATGCAGCGCCTGATACTGAAACGCTAGGGTTGTCTCCAACTGTTCAAAGGATTGACGCTGCAATGAAGAAGACGAGTATTTATAGCTGACAAAACCGATGACAACCATTGGCACCAGTGAAATAATAAGGAGCCAAAACAGCAGCTTTCCCCTGATAGTCTGTCCGCCGCGAAACAGCTTTTTTGTATTCAACATCTTTTTTTCTTTAGCCTTCTGCGCCATTTTTTCTCCTTTGAAAAAATTACCCGACATGAATTTTCGAACAGGTAACTGCTTTTTTATTCCACACCGCCCTGGGAATTCGAACGTATTATTGCTGCAATATCAGGAAGAATAAATACTTCCTTCTCGCCTCGAAAAAGCCCTCGAACAAAAATCGGGGCAAATCCTACTTGTTTTGGATAAACAGCTTCGCAGTCTGTAGGGATATCTCCACTGATAATCTGATCCGAAACTTTGAGGATACAGCGCAGGATCACCTTTTCAGAAGGAAGATTTTTATCATTCTCCGGTGACACTGTATCGACTGTACGCACAACCAAGTATCGCTCCTCTTCTTTCTTCCCCGAAGAGCCTAGCCCGAAAAATCGAACAAGATCAATTATAGGTAACACCTGTTCTCGCCATGCGCAAAGGCCGAGAAGATACTCTGATGCAAAGGGAAGCTCTTGGATTTCTGCCTCCGCCAGCACCTCATCAATCTGGCCAGCAGTAAAAAGCAAAGCAGGTTTTCTTCCCTGAATTTCATCGGAATCCAAGTACACAGAAACGGTTTTTGCCTTTGCACCAGTAGGTCTTTTTTTCTTAACCGCCATGATGTTCTCCCGGTCGACCCGGAGTGATACTTTCCTGACACCGGAGAGATATCTGATCAATCAAATACTGAATAACCGTCTCACTCACCCCTTCCTGCTGCACCAATCCAGGGGGAAGTTGATCCGCAGCAAGATGTTCAGTGCCGACCTTGCCTTGCTTAAACTGGGCTATTGTCCAAGACATAACACGTTTAAAGGTTTCCTCATCTACTGACTTAGGTCTTTTCTTATTCTTTTGAATCTGCTTTTTCGGGGTTGACGGTCCAGAATCTTTCACGACCTCAGCTACGGCCCCCAGACTATTCTTTGCTCCCTCTACGGCAAAAAGTCCAACGCCTGGGCCCAACTGTCGAGCAATAGGAATAACCTGAGCAGGATCCAATAGCAGTACAACAAGATTCATACAGATTGCAACCTGCGGACATAACTGTTCAGCAAGTTCAGGCGAAGGAGGAGGTAAACGGGTCGTTTGTTCAGGCAATTCTATTTCATCAATGACCTGATCAACCAGTAAAAAAAAGGTATTGTCTCCTTTATGAAGCTGAAGAAAAACCGAACCGGGTTCCGGGCGTTCACAATGTTTTCGGGCAAGAAGAGAGCCGAGATGAAATATTTCTCTTTCTCCGCTCGCTAACTCTTGAGGCAACATCACATTTTGACGAGAAATAATGTAGCGATCCTCAATCCCCAAAACAAAATTCCCCCCTTTTACCAAACAAACTTTTTTCATTTTTTATAATAAGTAAGATTGTCGGTATGATTACCAGCATAGGCGAAGAGGTTATACCTATTATGAATATACCTATTCATCTGATGTCTCCTTATGGATAAAACGAATGACTTCGTCCTCCTTGAAGGGCTTTGTCATAAAACCCCGTGCGCCTAATCCCCTCGCCTTTTCCTGATACTTGCCTGCGCTCCTCGATGTGAGCATAGCAACCGGGATATCACGTAATTCAGGCTGAGCCTGGAGGGCTTGCAAAACCTCAAAACCATTCATTCGCGGCATCTCAACATCAAGCAGAATAACATCCGGTTTTTCTCGACGTATTTCCTCTATAGCCTCAATACCGTTTCGAGCGGCGATAGGAATCCAACCCTGCTGAGTGATAAAATTAGAGACCACTTTCCGCACACTGATAGAATCGTCAACAACAAGAATACGCAAAGGTCCACGCTCGTCAACAGATCGTACTGCTGCAGGCCCTTCATCCCGCCTCTTGATCACAGAAGACCACTTCTGAAGAACTTCCTCCACCTGAAGAATAGGAATCAAGGTTCCGTTACCCATAATGGTCACACCTGATATACAAGGAACATTATGCAAATGCGTCCCCAGGTCCTTAAAAACAATGTCCCTCTGTCCGATGAGCTGTTCACAAAGAACGGCAGCTCGTTTTCTTCCGGCATGCACGATAAGGAGGGCTTGGTCATCTTCAGTAAGATTTTTTTTAACATACCCCCTGCCTATCTCAAAGCCCGGTACTTTGGCAGGATGCAGGAGAGGTATAGCCTCTCCGTCAAAAGTATATTCACGCCCTTTTTTTTCTTCAGAAGTAGCCCGGACAACACTCGCCAAATCATGCATAGGAATAGCATAAATCTGGGTTCCGAAGCGGGCAAGAATGGCGGGCAGCTGGGCAACAGCAACCGGAAGACGCATAATAAATTCAGTTCCCTGCCCTCGTTCGGAAACAAGTTCGATTGAGCCGTTCAGCTGATCAATCGCATCGCGAACAACATCCATACCAACACCACGGCCAGCGATATTGGTTATCGATCCGGTACTGGAAAAACCATGCTTGAAGATCAGATCGGCCAGTTCACTGTCGCTCATCAGGTTAACCCGATCATTGGGGTACAACTTCATTCCTTTAACCCGTATTGCCTCGTAATCCAGTCCTTTTCCGTTATCACTGACCTGAAGAGTACACTGCCCTCCCCTTCTTATTGCCTGAATAGTAATGGAAAGGGGTTCTCGACCCGCTTTTTGAGGCAAACTTCCTCCATGCGCCACAGCATTACGGAGAATATGCATGAGCGGATCTGCCATCACATCCCATACGCGGGTATCCATCATGATGGATTCACCGTCAATAATTAATCGCGCAGAATGCCCGGTTGTTCGCTCTGCTTCCCGGACAGTTCGATGCATCCTGCTTGACAGAGTTGACAGGGGCGTCATACGGACGCCCATCATTCTGTTCTGCAATTCCTTCAGAACCATGCTCTGTCGTTCAACAGTCTTCTCACGGGCAACATTGTCCAAGGCATTCTGAGCCATGATGGAATCAAGGTCACTGACCGCCTCACTCAGAGAACGAATTAAAATATTTAACTCCGAATACCTGTCCATCTCCAACGGATCAAAATCTTCATTAATGCCGGAAACCTGCGAATCATCCTGACTCCCAAGATGAGGAATAGAGGCCAATTCATAACCCGCTTCTAAACTGGAGTTGATATTTTTCAGGCGCTGGAGGATCATGTCGAGCTCTTTCATCGTCCCGGACGCAGCATCCATAGAGTCCTCAAAACTGCTCAGATTAATAACCATGTCACCGCTCAGGCCTACCATCTGGTCAATTCTGTTGATATCTACGCGCAGTGTTGCAGTCTTTTTACTTTGACTTTGCTGGACAGGGGCAGTCGTTGTTTTTCCCCCAGACACCTGATCGGAGAACAAAGAAGAGTCTGTCTCTTCAACAGTTTCCGCATCCATATTATCTATGGCTGGTATGGCTGACTTTCCGACATCATCAGTTATAATCCGAGTAAATTTGCTTAGGATGCCTTGCTGATCAGCACGAACAGAACCATTCGGATCTTCAACAAGCCGAATAAGGATATCCGCACCTTCCTGCATCGCCTTCACGACTTCAGGGTGTATACTTCGCGCCTCATCGTGTAGCCAATCAAGAAAATCTTCGAATTTGTGGCCCCAAGCCGCGATCTGTTCAATGCCGATAACTGCGGCTGCGCCCTTAAGGGTATGTACCGAGCGTCGGATAGAGTGCAGCGCTCCTCTTCTAAGATCTGAGAGTTCCGTCTCACCGGAAATTGTCATGCCGAGATGATTCAGCTGTCGATCGATATTATCGAGATGCTCTTCTGCTTCTTCATGGAAACATTGAAGGAGCTCTCTATCAATATCTTTACTCACTACTTGGACTACCTGTTCATCAGCTCCAGATATTTCCGGTAATTCATCAAAGAAATTATCTGCGCCCTCTCCGCCTTGCTGTTCTTCTAGAGCATCTTCTTCCTCTGGAAAAAAGGCTGGATCAACAGATTTTTCTTTTCTAACACCGCCTGTAATTATCTTTTTAAATTGACTGTTTAAATCATGCTTCCTCTGCTCTACCGGACAACTCGGATCTTCGGATATTTCTGCCAGCAAATCAGATCCTTGACGGAGCAAAACAATAATAGGAGCATCAAGCTTTCGCGCCTCATCATGTAGCCAATCAAGGAAATCCTCAAAATCATGCCCCCAGGCTGCAACCGGTTCAATACCAATGACTGCGGCTGCGCCTTTCAGAGTATGCACGGAACGACGGAGGGAATGGAGTGTCTCCTGAGTAGACGGAGTAAGTGCGACCGAGTCGGTGATCTGGCCAGCAAGGGTGTTCAGGCAGCTGTCAATATTTTCTATATGTTCCTCTGTTTCCTCTCGAAAGCATTCCAGGAGTTCCGGGTCAATGTCCTCGATTTCGGCATTCTCTCGGCCCGTTTGCCCTGATTCGCCAAAAGCAGAGACTTCTTCAGATGTCTCTAACTGTTCTATGGCAGAAGAACCAAACAAATCATTCTCTTCTTCAATATCCTCAACCAGTGAAGCAGATGAGACAATTTCGTCAAAAAGGCTATCTGTTTTTTCCGATACTTCACTGTCGTCTTCAGCAAAAAAATCAACCGCACTTTCTTCGCTCAAGTCTAATGTATTTTCCACTTCATCAAAAATTAACGACGAAGCTATTCCCTCGTCCTCATTACCGTCACTGACAGTAGAGTTTGAGGAAAAACCCTCGGTAATTCCCTCAAATGTAGCTATGATGCGTTGTTTTTCCTGCTCAGCCGGGGATGTCGGTTCCTCGGTAAGAGACGCCAAAAGATCTGCCCCGTCCCGAAGAGCGGCAACAGTGGGCGAATCCAGTCTTCTCGCTTCATCATGCAGCCAATCAAGAAAATCTTCAAAATCATGGCCCCAAGCAGCAATCTGTTCAATACCGATGACTGCGGCTGCGCCTTTCAGAGTATGCACGGAACGACGGAGGGAATGGAGTATTTCCTGAGTGGACGGGGTGAGTTCCACCAAATCGGTGATGTCCTCTTCGAGGCTGTTCAGACAATTATCGATATTTTCCAGATGCTCTTCTGTTTCCTCACAAAAGCATTCCAGCAGTTCCGGGTCAATTGCTGTCGTCTCGGCACCCTCCTGCACCGGGCCTGCTTGCCCTCTTTCGCTAGAAGAAAGGCGCTCTTCAGACGACACAAACTGTTCAGTAACAACAACTGAACCAAATAAATCATTGTCTTCTTCAGCCTCCTCTTCTACTAGTGAAACTGATGAGGAAATCTCGTCGAAAATACTCTCAGCATCTTCAGATGGTTTTGTATCGACCTCCGCAAAAAAATCATCTAACACCTCCGGTGCAGTTTCTAATGCAACATCGTCCTCTGCGCCCTGCTCGAAAAGAATAGTTTCTGGATTACTTCCTGCCGAACTTCCCTCGACTTCATCAGACGCAACAGTACTCCTGCAAATCTTCTCCTCAATTTCTGCAACCGTTTTAAGGAAGTGCCGCCCATCACCCGCCCTTCCATCTCGCTGCATCATGCAGTAGCTGTCAATACGCTGGGTTGCATCACCCAACAGGGTGATGGTTTCATCGTCCAGAACCAGAGAAGCCTCAAGAACGTTCTCCATCACTTTTTCCAAAACTTCACCTATACCGCTCAAGTCATTCAAGCCGACCATTGCGGCTGCGCCCTTGATGGTATGGGTTATCCTATGCAGTTCTGCTAATGACGGTCTATGTGCTCGATCCTGCTGCAGGGTCTGAAGGCAACGGCTCATATCAGGCAGGTATCCTTCTACCTCCCCGATAAATCCAGTCACAATGTCACTACCCAAGCTGCTATTCATCTACTCTCTCCGATCCACTTCTCATTATATCCGTATAGATGAGAGCAATTGTTCACCATCAAAAAGTTGGACCATTTCCTCTTTTTCACCAGAATGATACACTGCTGAACCGGATAAAAAACCGGTCAAAACTGTCTGCTCCGTTTTTTCATCCTCCCCGGTCTCCTCCTTTTTGTACAGCATACGGGTTGCCGTGATACGATCAACAATAACTGCGGTTTTTACCTCGCCATTATGAATAACGATAACTGCACGATTTTTCTTTCTGTTCGACCTTTTGGAGATATTGAAATAAAGTGCAATATCAGTAACAGAAACGATTTCACCGCGTATATTGGTCACCCCTTGAACCCACTCCGGCAAAAAAGGCAAAGGACGGATATTCTCCAGTTCTCCTACTTCAACAACCAATGACAGAGGCACCGCCAATCGCCTGTCACCAAGATCGAAGCATATATGCCTCCCGATTTCCTGCTGTTTATCGTCAGAGGTAATTTTCAGACCGTCGCCATACTCCAGCACGACCTCTGATATTTCCTGATCAATAGTGCGCAGTAATTCCGAAAGATTAGAATAAGAGTCTATTCTGCCGCTCATATCGTTCCCCATTGTCATTCTTGATCATTCTCGGAAGCTCGAAAGAAATCAGGAAAGAAGCTTAGTTACGGCCTCCAGCACTTCATCAGTATTAAAAGGTTTTGTTAGGTACACGTCAGCCCCCTGTTTTTTTCCCCAGAATTCATCCGACTTCTGATTTTTGCTGGTCAGGAGAATAACCGGAATATCCTCAAGCTCCGGTATGGATTTAATTTTCCTACATGCTTGAAATCCATTCATTTTTGGCATAACAACATCAAGAATGATCAGCTCAGGTTTTTCCGCCACAGCCATTTCCACACCGGCCTCACCGTCCCCGGCAGTAACAACATCATATTCCGGTGTATTAAACACATCGGTTATCAATTTAAGTTCTGTCGGACTGTCATCAACAATCAGTAATTTCCTCGCAGACATATTTTCCCTTTTTTATTTTTTAAAAAATCAATAAAAGATTGATGTATTAGTAAAAAGCCAGCAAACTATAAACAGCTTAAAGGTGCGTTCCTCCATGAGCCTCAAAGAGGCAGGAGGTAAACTATCGAAAAGTTAGAGTTTTTACGTAACCATCAAGATTGCATTCCTTAACTGTCATTCATTGGGTGTTTCAACTGACTGTTCAGCATTTGCCCCGTCTTTGACAATTATTGAGTTCACCATATCAATAAGCTCGGCAGGCTTAAACGGTTTTGTAAGATAAGCACTGGCAGCAGAAAGTCTACCTTTCACCTTATCAATTATCCTGTTTTTACTCGTCAACATAACAACAGGTATATCTTTTGTATCACTATTCTTTTTAAGGATAGACAAAACTCGATATCCGTCAATCTTCGGCAGCATAATATCAAGTAGAACGAGATCCGGCCGTTCCTCGTTTAACCTGCTTAAAGCTTCTACGCCATCAGCAGCTTCAACTACTCGGAAATCACCGCTGGTCAGGGTCATTTTAATAACCTTCCTCGTTGTTGGGCTGTCTTCAACAACCAAAACCGTTTTCCTGGAGGATCGATTAGTGATTAAACGTTTTTCTTTTTTTTCTTTCTGCTCGTGCCAACTATTTTTTGTTTTGCTTTCACCTGACTCCGGCCTCTGATTCGAGGCGATATACGCCACAATTTCATCAACCTGACCTGCAACCTTATGATATTTACTCTCAACCTGCACAATGGGTAGCAAAAGATCAAAATATGTTAATGCCTTTTCAAAATCATTCAGGTTAAGGTAGGCGGCTCCGGCATAGTAGAGCAGTCTCGGATTTACTTCATTGGCCAGCACCCGTTCAAAACGTTTTGCAGCCTGCTGAACCATTCTCCGCTCCACCTTGTAGGGATCAATTTGAGCGAGCGTTGAAGAGTCAGCAAGAGCATTTGCTTTACAATACGCGCAGAACACAGCCTGCTGCTCCATAGGAGCATAACAAAAAGGACAGCGAATAATTTTCCCTTTTCCGTTAAAAAGTCTTGTTTTTTCAACATCCTCAAGAATATGCGGCTCTTTAGGAGAACATTTATATGCCTCACCCAACGCTTTTTTAATTTTTGGCAACTCTGTCAACGAACGGGAAAGCCACAACCAACCTTGAGCACTCTGTCGATTATCGCGGACAAAGTCCATTAGTTTCTTCTGGGCCGTTTTTAACTCCAGCCGCTCACAGAGTTCAATACCTTTATCCAACAGCTCATGCCGGGGGACAGTGTCGGATTCTGCATCGTCACCCTGATTGTCTTTCTGAATCATGGCGTTGATCAGCAAATTCTGATTGCTTTTATGTACCCTTCTGACCACATCGTCTTTTAAGGTGCAACTGCTGACCTGGACCCCTTCCATACTGAGCAGTTTGAGTACTGCTTCTTCACCTATCAGTTTGCCGCAAACAGCATCATAAATTTTCCCATGGACAAGAAAAAGACTCCCTTTGTACTCATGGCATTTATTCTCTATGCAATGATCGATATCCTGATGCTCACCGCAATTATGGACATCAAGACGACAGGTCGTTTCTTCTGTTTCCATCAGCTGTACAATACCGACAACGGAAAACTTGCCCAAATCGCCTTTCCCCTGCTGGGTCTTCAAACCTCTCAGGATCGCATCGGCAAGTTCTTCGGAAGCAAGCGGTTTTTTAAAAACCTGAAATGCCTTCCCCATCAACCTGCTCTTTAACTCAGGAAGATCATAGGAGGTAATAACTATTCTCGGTATATCAGGATGCTTTTTTTGAATATACGATAAGAGCTGAAAGCCATCTCCCCCCGGCATAACCAAATCAGTAATAACAAGAGAAATATCCCCCCTGTCTACCTGTCTGACCGCCTCTTTAACATCGTAAGCATGTGATATCTGAAATATTTCCTTATAATCACCCAGTGTAGAATCTACAATTTCATGGATCATTTCATCGTCATCTACCAACAATACCTTTTTCATTAAACAGCTCTTATACGTTTGCCTTTAAAAAAGAAAACATCCGTTTCGTTTCTTCATTCAGCTGAATCTGAAACATTCCACAAGAGTAATCAGTATCTGCGGAGAGGCTTTCTGCGAATTGAAATAACAAATTTTATTACAAACAAAGGGAAGTATCTTGATACCGCACTGAATAGTTGCACGGCCCCATTTTCAATTTAACATTAAATTTTAGATACATAAAAAAACATAACACCAGAAACAAATATTCATTTCATCAAACCAGAGCAAAAAAAAACTGCCGGTTCCTACTTTTCTTTCACCTGTTATGCCATACTTCGCTTAGAGTACGGCAATAATAGTCACCTAACATTTTTAATAACAAATAGTGCTAAGTATAAAACAGTAAAAATTAAATTTGTCAAATAAATTCACTATATTTCAATATTTAATCCCACCACAATATCTATTTCACAATAAAAATCCTGCACAGGCAAAAAAATCAATACGTTAGTATTAAAAAAACACCTGTTAAAAAAATAAAATCAAGTATAAAATATTATACTTTTCTCCTGAGTAAATACTTGACCCGCTCAATAACTTTTAACATTAACCTTACAACAATCCTGCAACGAAGTAATGATGCATTATAATGACAGATGAAGCACCGGATCGCTCTGAGCAAAGACATTTAACACGTAGGTCGGCCAAGTATTTCAGCAAGCAACTCAACCGTCCCCCTATAAAACATTCCGTTATTTTACAAAAAAAAACACAACAAAACGCCTTTTTTATAGAGATAACAAAAAGTTAACTAACCCAGGAGATCAAATAAATTATTTCAAAATGTCATTGACCAATCGGTGAGGATGATTACTGATATCCACATCAAATACCTAGCAACCTTCTTTGATGAGCTGTACGATTTTTTGCTAATTCAGCGCATCGAAGTATACTCAGTCCCGGAAAAATCTAAGTCTTTCGACCTTTCAAGACTGGGGCCGGCTTGCCGTAACTGTTGTATCCAAAAATAATCAACATAATTCCATGCCCCCAAAAGAACAAAAAATCTATCTCTGCAACACCTGCAGCTATGAAAGCCGAAAATGGCTGGGGCGTTGTCCGAAATGCGGAGAATGGGACAGTCTGAACGAACAGAAAAAACTGAAACTCCGTACCGGTCGAACAACAACCGAAGTGTTCCCATTAACCGGGGAAGGCGGGGACGAACCGGTTCGGTTAATAACCGGCATCAGTGAGCTAGATCGCACTTTGGGCGGCGGAATAGTGCCGGGTTCAATGGTGCTGATCGGCGGAGATCCCGGCATCGGGAAATCAACCCTGATCCTTCAACTACTGGCAGCCCTGGCGGGCCAGAAGCACAAGGTGCTTTATGCCAGTGGCGAGGAATCCGTAGGGCAAATCCGAATGCGGGCGGAACGGCTCAACGTGCGCAGTGAGCATATTCTCCTTGCTGCGGAAAACTCGGTTCAGGCCATTATCGGACTGGCGCATGAGGTGCAGCCTGCCTTCCTGGCTGTGGATTCTATCCAGACTATGTTCAGCGAAGAGGTCAGCTCGGCGCCCGGCTCCGTTACTCAGGTACGGGAATCTGCCTCCCTATTTGTCAATCTGGCCAAACGCACTGACTTGCCCATTATCCTGATCGGCCATGTGACCAAAGATGGCTCCATTGCTGGCCCCAGAGTGCTGGAACACATGGTAGACACAGTGCTCTATTTTGAAGGCGACAGCGGTCAAGTCTTCCGGGTTTTGCGTACGGTGAAAAATCGTTTCGGTTCCACCAACGAGATCGGTGTCTTTGAGATGAAGGAGAGCGGACTTGCCGAGGTGGATAACCCCTCAGCCCTGTTCCTTGCTGAACGCCCGGTCAATGTTCCAGGCTCCGTGGTCATGCCCAGTATAGAAGGTACCCGACCTATTCTAGTGGAGGTACAGGCCCTGGTCAGCCCATCCAGTCCGGGAACGGCCCGGCGTACCGCCATCGGAGCTGACCCCCATCGCTTGGCACTCCTGACCGCAGTTTTGGAGAAAAAAATTGGCGTCACTCTGTTTGACCATGATATCTTCCTTAACATTGCCGGTGGCATCCGTATTGACGAACCAGCCTTGGATCTGGGTGTGGTCGTGGCCCTGCTCTCCAGCCTGTATGAGAAGGTAGTTGAGCCCACTACGGTGGTTTGCGGTGAGGTTGGCTTGGCCGGAGAGATCAGGGCTGTGGGACAAATGGAGCAACGGCTGCGCGAGGCTCAGCGATTAGGCTTCAAGACCTTCCTCATGCCCGAATCCAGCAGTCGGCAGCTGGAGACCGGCGCGGTCAAAGGGATTAAAATCCAGCCGGTTCGCAGCGTACATGAGTTGGTGGAACGATTGTTTGTGGGATAAAGAAAAAGAGATAATTTCTTATTGAAAAATTATAGGATATCAAACCCATCCCTCCCCCAGAGAGGAACAATAAAATATGCAAGTAGGTCGATCAACTCTTAAGAATAGCCTCTACTTTCATAGAAAGGAGCAGTCATAAATATAATGATAAAATGGATGTTTCCTGCTAAGGAAAATCAAGCAGTTTCTTCAGCTTCTTTTTGCTGCAATTAAAAACACTGCTATACACCAAGTCATCGTCAAATTCAAAAATACTGCGCTGGAAAATTTCATCTTCTAGAACCGAAGGATCAGCAGCTTTAGTCAACAACTCTGTTTCAAGCCAATTATAGCTATATGTTTTCATAGCAATAAACTCAATTGCAACGCCACTGGTATCCCCCCTGACTATTGAGCCGATAGCGCGAACAGCAACCTCTGAATCTAAAGCGGATTCTTTCAGGTCTATTTTGCAAATATCTCCTTTCGACTGCTTGAACGCTCCTTTAACAAAGGAACCGCACAGACTAATATTGTCAATAATACCGTGATATTTCTTTGAACAGAAATCAAGATGTACAGCCTGTTGCATGTTTACTCGAGAAAATTTTCGTTGATTTTCATTCTCCATATCTATGTATGACTTCTCTAATTTTTCGAGCTCTTGCTTTAACCCTTCTAAATAATAAGAATTTGTTTGATAAAGAATTGGGTGAATATTTTTATAATTATCTCGGGTCTTTTCAGTGTAATAAATTTTAACCCTTAACTCATTAATACGACTTTGTTTTACTTCTTTGCTATCCATTATATAGTATTTTTTTATAAAAAAAATTATAATTCAAGAACGTCTTTCTAAAACTGTTTGTACTGTTAAAATCATCGTTTTGTAACGATTTTTCGTATAAAAAATATACAGAACATGCTTATGGAAATAAGTCAACAAAGAAGAGTTGGCACTGATAATGATTCTCATATCCCCAGAAAAGGGGTACTCTTATGCGCTCCATGTGTGAGTTAAATGCAACAGAGTCAAGATGTTATTTTATCAGAGATCTGCCTTCACAGGCAGCATAAACCAATCACCATATTTCTTCTCCAGCCCCTCAATGCCCTTTTTTGCCGATTTCATCGTTATTGACACCGAAGGACGCGACACCCTGAACGAGATAGCTGTCCTTGATGCTCTGGGCAACCTGCTCTTTGAGGGCTTTGTTCAAGGAAACGAGGCCGGACATGATCTCTATCCGCTTGCCGAGCTGTTGCAGCGGTTCACTTCCTTTGCTGAGAAGAAAAAGATTGTCTGTCATTATGCCGACCATGATGAACAGATTCTGCGCAGGAGTTTTTCCGTAGCAGAGCTGACTTGGCCGGGTTTTCATTTTATCTGCACCTGGGAACTGGCCAAGAGCTGTTTTCCGAGTCTCGCCTCGTATTCTTTAGAATATCTCAGTAAATCATTGCGCCTGAAGGTAAAAAAACGTTATTTTAATACGCAGGCTGCCCACAGCGCCCATTATGACGCCCTGTTCACTTTTCAACTTTATCGAAAGATACAGCACGAGATGTACAGTAAAAACAATAAGGGAGCGCTCCCCAATCCCTTTAGTAATACTCGGGTTGACAGTCCGTTTCAGCAACATATTGACCTGGATGATGTCCACCATGATGCCTTTATTCGCATAACCAATTTGATTGATGAGATC
This sequence comes from Candidatus Electrothrix laxa, assembly GCA_942492895.1. Lineage (GTDB taxonomy): Bacteria > Desulfobacterota > Desulfobulbia > Desulfobulbales > Desulfobulbaceae > Electrothrix > Electrothrix laxa. Next base: position 307,151 of record OW818652.1, on the reverse strand, counting down.
AAGGCAGACAGCAATCAGCAGAGCCGAGGCGCAGTGGTGCTGGGCGTAGCAGGGAACGGCAAGACCCACTTGATGATGCGTCTAGCTCGCCATACCATGAAGACCAACCGCCTCTTCTTTATTCGCCAGCCTAATCATGAGAAAGCGGTTTTCTATCATATTTACAGCAGAATGCTGGAATCCTTTATCGAGCCGATCCCGGATACTGAGTACTCGCAGCTAGAATATCTTCTGGGCCGTAGTTTTTCAAAAATCGTCATCAGTACGCTGAAAGCCCGGAGCAAGCCGAGCAAAAAGGATCTGGAAATCCTGCATGGTCTATCTCAAGGCCAACTCAATATCTATTCCGTGCTGGGCAAAGAGGGTTCAGAGGCAAAGAGGCGTAACTGGGATTACATCGAGCGCCAGACCCTGCAATGGTGGCAAGAAAGCTATGGATTCAGTGATTACGCCAGCAAGATCGTCACCGGCCTGATCCGCTTTTGTCGCTATTCTGATACCAATAAAAAAGAGCTCGTCCGGCGTTGGCTGGCCGGTCATCATTTGCTGGACAGTGAACTCCGGGCGGTGAGGTTGGATAATTGGGAAGAGACGTTGAGCCGGGAAGACTTTGCTCTCCAGGCTATGGTGGTGTTTGGCAGGCTTTCGGTTGTGGATGAACCTCTGATTATTGTTTTTGATCAGCTGGAAGGGTTGAAGTATAATCAGGCCTTGTTGTTGCGCTTCGGCGAGGCGGTGAAAGAGCTGTTCACCCATGTGCCCAATTGTTTGATGCTGTTCAACCTCTTTCCTGATCGCTGGCGCTATTTTCGGCAGCTTTTTGATGCCTCGGTCACGGAACGGATGGGCCAGTATCAGATGGCTCTGGAGTTGCCGGGTAAGGAGGTGCTGGCAAAAATGCTGGCCCTGAAGCTGGCTGCGGTTGATCTGGACAGCAGGACCTTGTTTGACCCGGATGAATTGGACAGTATTCTCAGTCATCGTTCTATTCGCAGTGTTTTGAATTGCGCCGCAGACTATTATCGTTATAAAGTAGAAGGGATTCCGCTGCCGACCAACACCTTGAGTTTTGAAGCAAGGGTTGATCGGACCTTTCAGGAGCTCCGGCAGGAAATTGCAGAGTTGCGCCAGCATCTGCATCTGAAAAAAAAGCCTGATACTGTGTCGCTCAATCCGGTACCCGGAGAAGTTGTCAGTTATATTGAGCAGAAACAGGGGCAGCTGGCTGCAGCCTATAGTCGAAAAAATATTATCAGCGATACTGACGACCTAGGGAAGTTGCAGCTGGTTCTTGATGCCTTGCAGCCGTTGTACGGATTCCGTCTCGACTACCTGCGCCTCGGAAAACGAAAACTGCCCGAACATGTGGTTATTCATCATCAGCACAACAGCAAGCAGGGCGGGCGAAAGAAAAAAGCCGCTGTGGCCTTTCTTCATACGGATGCCTATTCCTTTGCCCCGAGAATCAAGAATCTCAATCAGATGGTTATCCAAAATAAAGACATCGGTTTTGCCTTGTTTCGGGACATTCGAGAGCCGGAAATTAAGAGCAAGGTGGCCAAGGGGGAGATTGAAAAACTTAACAATACTGAGAACGGTCGATTCATACCTATGGATCGGCCCCAACGGATACATTTTGAGTTGGTGCATCAGGTCATTTCTGATATCCAAAATCACGACCTGCATGCAGAACCGGATCAGATCATGCCTTTATTAATGGATATGATCGGCAGGGAGTTTTGGCTATTCCGGGCTCTTGGTGTTGGCACTCAGGGTGTTACCCTGAGCTAATATAGACTGATCTTTTTGAACCTTTTTAGGTTCTTCTAGAGGCGTTAAGTAAAATATTTGCAAAATATATGGGGCGGAATATATCAGTCCAGAATCACACTCCGAACAGCCGTGATGATGGGGCTGATGCAGTTTTATTAAGAGGAAAATGATATGACGGATGAACACCAAGGCGCGACAATGACTTCTATGGAGCGCGTCCTCACTACCCTAGGGCATCAGGAGCCGGACCGGGTTCCTTTTTTTCTTTTGTTAACCATGCACGGAGCGAGAGAGCTGGGGCTGAGTATTCAGGAGTATTTTTCCAAGGCTGAGTACGTCGTGGAGGGTCAGTTACGCATGTTGGAGAAATATCGCCATGACTGCCTCTACCCATTTTTTTACGCCGCAATGGAGGCGGAAGCCTTTGGCTCGGAAACCATATGGTTTGAAGACGGCCCCCCCAACAGCGGTGACCCGGTCATCAGGAGTGAAAAAGACATCCGTACCTTGCAGGTTCCGGACATAGAAGGTTCCGGTCTAACCAAAGTGTTGGACACAATTCGAGCTCTGAAAAAAGAGGTCGGTGACAGAGTGCCGATTATCGGAGTGGCGATTTCTCCTTTTTCTCTGCCTGTCATGCAGATGGGCTTTCCTGCCTACATTGAGCTGATGCATGAACAGCCTCAGCTTTTCCAACGGCTCATGGAAGTGAACCAGGATTTTTGTGTTACCTGGGCCAATGCCCAAGTTCAGGCCGGAGTAACCGCTATCTGTTATTTTGACCCCTTGACCTCGCCAACTATTACGGCTCCCGGAGTGCATCTTGAAAAAGGGTTTGCCGTCGCACGGCAGACCTTGGCCAGGATACAGGCGCCGTCAGCTTTCCATCTGGCTTCGGGCAGAACCCGGGCTGTTATTGATGATATTGTCGCCACTGGTTCAGCCGCTCTCGGCGTGAGTATTACAGAGGACCTGGGAGAGGTGAAAGCTCTATGCCGGAGAAGATTGACTGTGCTAGGAAACCTTAATGGTATTGAAATGCGTCGCTGGACCCCAAAACAAGCGGAAAACAAAGTCAGGGAAGCCATAGGCAAGGCAGGTGCCGGAGGCGGATTTATCCTTTCTGATAACCATGGTGAGATTCCTTGGCAAGTCAGTGAGGAAGTGCTGTCGACCATCTCGGACGCCGTGCATCGATGGGGATCCTATCCGCTCCGTGATTTTTAGCACGTAAGGAAAAAAGGCTGGGGTGAGACAGTTAGTTGAAAAAAGATTGTAGAAAATCGAATTGGTTAATACCTTCATCGGTTGACATCCTCAAGATGTTCAGATAGATTCAGGTAAATTATAATGGAATCGACGCGTCAGGAAATTAAAGACTTAGTGGATGCGCTGCTACGAGTTGATCGTTTAGGGGCGGAAGAGTTAGTGGTGCGGGCATTAGAACAGGGAGAATCGTTCAACACGGTTGATCGACTCATTGTTCCGGCCTTGGAAGAAATCGGCAAAGGCTGGGAAACAGGGGCTGTTGCTTTAGCTCAGGTCTATATGAGCAGCAAGGTCTGTGAGGAGTTGATGAAGCGATTCCTTCCCGAGACAGTTGCGCAACAGAAGGAGCAGTCCTATATCGCCATTGCCCTGCTTGAAGATTATCATGCCCTGGGCAAAATGATTATTTCTACAGCCCTGCGGGCCGAGGGATATAGTATTAAGGATTACGGGCGCCTCACAGTTGAAGAATTGGTGCAAAAAGTTTGTGAGGATTCTATAAAGGTTATCCTTATTTCAACCCTGATGCTCCGTTCCGCCTTACGCGTGAAACAGGTGAAACAGCTTCTTGAACAGGCCGGATCTTCAGCAAAAATTATTGTCGGCGGTGCCCCCTATCGTTTTGATCCATTGCTCTGGCAGGAAGTAGGGGCTGACGCTATGGGAGCAAATGCTGCTGAGGCAATTGAAGCAATGGCAGCCTGCCTAGAAAAAACAAAAAAGGTGGTCGAGTAAAGAGCCTCTCGTAGCTTTTCAAGCTCAGCCAGTGGTTTTTATGGTGTCGGTCCTGACGAATTCGGCACATATTGTGATTTTTCAATCTGTCCAATCTTGAGAGCAGGGAAAAAGATGCCGAGTTTGCTGTGTTTTTTCGTCTGTGAAAATTTTTACTCTGAAATGCAGGAGGCTGTTCGGCTTCAGGAGCTCACGGAGGTAGAGGTTCTCTCTTTCCCGGCCCGTTGCGGCTCCCCGCCGTTGCGTTGGCAGGAGCTTGCCGAGCGTATATCAGAGAAAGAGAGATGTGGTATTGAAATATTCGGGAGCTACTGTCTTGATAGTCTGCTGCCGGTTCCTCGTGAATTTATCCGATGCCGAGTCAATCGAAAAGAACAATGTTTCCACATGATCTGCAATGCAGCTCTGGTCGATTCCTTGCAGGAGGAATCAGGATATCTGCTCAGTCCAGGTTGGCTCAGCCATTGGCAGAAAAATGTTGCGCAATGGGGATTTGATCGTCAGACAGCAAGGGAGTTTTTCGGAGAATCTGTGCAACGGCTGGTTCTCCTGGATACCGGTATAAGGGAAAAGACAGCTTCTTACCTGGAAGAGCTACAGAATTTTTTAGATCTTCCAGGGAGAATGATACCTGTTGGCCTTGATTTTCACCAGCTTTTTGTCAGTCAGATTGTTGCTGAACATCGCCGACAAGAGGCGCAACAAGAAATAGAGAAAAGTAAACGTCAAGCAGCGGACTCGGCCATGACTTTTGATCTGATCGGCATGGTTACTAAGGCAAAGTCACGCACAGAGGTTATTTCTGCAATTGTCGACCTGTTCACCATGTTGTTTGCCCCGGAACGGGTTTATTTTATTTCAGTACAGTCGAAAGAAATACGTTTTGACCAGGTACCTGAGCTGACAGAGGACGAGAAACAGCAGGTGATGTCGTTTCTGGCCGAATCAGATAAACAGTTTTTCTTGAACCGAGCCGAAGACAGCTTTCTACTTCGCCTCGGCAGGGACGAACAGACAAGCGCTGTCATCTTTGTCGTGCGGGTTGCTTTTCCCCAATATATTGAATCTTATCTCAATGCCGCTCTGACTGTGGCCGAAGTCTGCGCCCTGTCTATTAAGCATGTGCAGACTTTACGAGAATTAGTTCGTACTTCGCATCTTGCGGGTAAGGCAGAGGTCGCCACCGAGGTACTCCATAATGTGGGGAACACCCTAAACAGTATTTCGGTTTCTTCGGAACATATCCGGGAAATTGTCCAACGGAGCAGCAGTACGAGTCTGCCTGATATTGTTCAGTTGATACAGGATCATGAGGAGGATCGGGAATTTTTTTGCACGCATGATCCCAGAGGAAAAAGACTGCCTGCCTATTTTGCCCGGCTTTCGGAAAAAATGACCGAAGAACGGGAATCCTTACTGACAGAAACAACCCGTCAGCTTCACCACATCCGACGTGTTGCCGAGATTATTCGGGCCCAGCAGGATACGGTAAAGTTGATTGATTTTACGGAACAGGTGCATTTGACTTCCCTGATCGAAGAAAGCCTGGAATTCTTTCAGCGGGAGTTGGATAAACAACAGATTACCGTGGAGCGTCATTACTGTTTTCAACAGACTATTTGCGGAGAACCGCATAAGATATTGCAGGTTGTGAATAATCTCATTCGAAATGCCGTGGACGCCTTTGATGGAATATCAGTTGAACAAAAAAAGATATCTTTGAGCATATATCCGACGGCCAATCAGGATGATGTGGTTGTCGAGGTACGAGATAACGGGAAAGGTATGCAGCAAAATATTTTGCAACAGGCGTTTGTTTTTGGCTTTACAACTAAAAAAGGTGGGTATGGTTTCGGTCTCCATAATGCGGCGAATCTGACCGCAGAAATGGGTGGAAATCTGACAGGGGAAAGCGCAGGATCGGAACAGGGAGCAAGGTTCAGGATGCGGCTTCCTGTAACAGCAACAGGGGAAAGAGAGTGACAGTAATAGCACAAAGGATTCGACGGGTTCTGGTGATTGACGATAATCCGGCGATTCACAACGATATTAAAAAGATTCTGCAACCGACAACTGCACCTGATGATTTCGACGACTTGCTTTCGGATATTACCGGCAAGCCTGCTTCAAAAACGTACCATGCCATGATTCAGGTGGATTCTGCCTTTCAGGGCGATGAAGGAATCAAAATGGTTCGTCAGGCTAGACTAGAAGAGCAACCCTATGCCCTTGCCTTTGTTGATATGCGGATACCTCCCGGTCTTGACGGGCTACAGACTATTAAAAAATTACAGATGGAGGATGATCGGCTCCAATATGTTATCATAACGGCACATTCTGATTATTCCTGGCAGGATATCAGTAATGCTTTGACCTCCAAGGACAGTCTTCTTGTTATAAAAAAGCCTTTTGAATCCATAGAAATACGGCAGAGTGCCAGCGCCCTTATTGAAAAATGGCATATCGCCATGGAACGGGAGCATATGCTTGCCGCCTTGGCTATGCAGCGAGATTTGCTGGAAGATAAGGTGAAAGAGCGGACAGCAGAGCTGGATCAAAAAAACATTCTCCTAAAAAAAGAGGTTGAGGAACGGAAGAAAGCCGAAGAACAGATACGGAAGCACCGGGACATGCTGGAGCAAGAGGTGGTTCGGAGAAGTGCCCGTATTGTTGAACAGAATGATTTTCTTCACACCGTGATCAATTCCCTTCCCCATCCTTTTATGGTGGTGAATATTGCTGATTACACGGTTGCCATTGCCAATAAGGCTACACGGGAAAAGGGCTCAGGTCTCCCCGAAGGCGAAAAATGTTACCGATACCTGCACGGATTGAAGCAACCCTGTCACGAAAAAGGTCTTCCATGCCCTTTACAGGAGATCCTCCAACATGATAAACCGGCATTGCTTGAACACAGCATTCGAGATCACCAGGGAAATGAACGGATTCTGGAAGTGCATACCCATCCAGTGACGGTTCGAGAGGGAGATGATAAAATAAAACAGACCATAGAGTACTGTATTGATATCACCCGTCGCAAGAAATTGGAGGCCAGTTTTCTGAAAAACAGCAAAATGGGATTAGTCGCCACCTTGGCAGGAGGTATAGCTCACGACTTCAACAATCTGCTCATGGCCATTGTCGGTAATATTGAACTTGCAGCCATGAATATACAGCCGGAACATAGCTCTGCTGCATTTCTTGCCTATGCAACGGAGGCCTCTGTCCAGGCAAAAGACTTGACCCATAAGTTCCTGCTTTTTTCAAATTTTGATCCGCCTGTGCGTCAGGCTGTTCCTCTTGGTGATCTGGTTGCCACCTGCTGCATAGCTGTCCTTGCAGGCTCCGATATCATTCCAGAATTTCATTTTTCGCCGGATTTATGGATGGGATATATTGATCCAGGCCAGCTGGAGTTAGCCCTGCGTGAACTCTTTCTTAATGCCCTAGAGGCGATGGGGACTGAAGGTGGGATCATTACGCTGACCGCTGAGAATATAACTCGTTCCGGGCGGGTCCATCCTGAGAGGGATATAGGACAATACATCAGAATAGCCCTTCAGGATCAAGGTGTCGGCATAGAGCATGAGGACCTTACCAATGTCTTTGACCCATATTTTTCAAGCAAAGTACGAGGAAACGGCAAAGGAATGGGGCTGGGATTGACCATTGCTTCCTCAATAATACATCAGCATCAGGGATATATAGATATTGAATCAACAAAGGGAGAGGGCACAACCGTTTACATAGAGCTTCCTGCCATAACCGAATAGAATATATGGTCAGACGTATTTTTATCAAACCTACTCATCAATCCTGTTCGTCAAGCACGTTTCGAACAATTTCGGCCAACGTTCTTGTGGACAACGGTTTGATAACATATTTTTTAATACCGAGTTGACGAGCTTCCTGTTCGGAAAAGGAAGCCGTGTAGCCCGTGCAGAGAATAATAGGTAGGTCGGGCCTGAGTTGCAGAACAGAACGAGCGAGATCTCCTCCTGTGAGTTCCGGCATGGTGTGGTCTGTGATCAGCAGGTCAAAGGCATCTGGGTCTTTCTGAATTTTTTCGAGCGCCTTGAGACTCTGTGTTTCAACAGTGATCCTGTAGCCGAGGTTACTCAGTAGGGAATAACTGATACGGGTAATGTCCACCTCATCATCAACAAAGAGGATTCGTTCGTTACCGACCGGAAGCAACGTGTGAGGGATCTCTTCTTGGGTTCTTTCTTTTTGTTCTCTGTTCACGGTCGGCAGATAGACATGAAAGGCTGTTCCCTGCCCGGTAACGCTTTCAACTTCAATGAATCCGTTGCAGTCTTCCACAATGCCGTGGATGACGGCCAAGCCTAATCCTGTCCCTGCACCCTGCTCCTTGGTTGTGAAATAAGGATCAAAAATGCGGCTCATGGTGATTTCATCCATTCCTTGGCCGCTGTCCTGCACAGTCAGTTTAACAAAGGAGCCCGGTTTTATCTCCGACCTGTCAGTAACAAGTTCAGCGGACAGGATGACAGGTTTCAGGCTAAGTTGTAACGTTCCCTGTTCATTGCCGATGGCATGGAACCCGTTTGTAAAAAGATTTAAAATTATTTGATGAATATTGGTCGGATCGGCAAGCACAAGGCCGCATTGTTCATCGATATCTTCCCGAATATCAATGCTTGTTGGCAAGGAAGAACGCATCATTTTAACAGCCTCTTGGACAGTCCGATTGATGTGAAGCTCTTCTTTCTGCTGTTTCTTCTTTCTGCTGAAGGTGAGAATTTGTTTAATAAGATCGCCTGCCCGATTTCCCGCAAGAATAATCTGATTTAGATCATTTTCCAGAGGGCTTCCCGCAGGCAAAGACAGCTGGATTATTTCGGTGTACCCCAGTATTGCAGCAAGAATATTATTGAAATCATGGGCAATTCCTCCGGCAAGAGTGCCGATGGCTTCCATCTTTCGGGCCTGAAAAAGCTCTTCTTCCAACTTTTTTTTATCCGTTATATCACGAGCGATATAAACAAGATACTGAAACTCACCCTGTTCGTCCAGAACAGGGGCCGAACAGATATGAAAGAAATTTTCCAGAATTTTATGCTCAACCGTACCGCAATGCTGGCATCCATCAACGATCGAACGTATTCCTGGGCATCCAGGGCAGGCCGTCGCTTCTTCTTGAAACAGACTGTAGCAGGCAGAGCCAACAAGCTCCTCGGGGCTTGCCTGGAAAAACTCATATGTTGCCCGATTCGCCCGGATGATGCGCATTTCACTGTCCTGAAGAGTAATAATATCCGGAATAGCGTCAAAGGTATTTTGCCATTCTTCGGTTTGGCGCCGCAATTGCTTCTCAATGATTGCTTTTTTCTTTATTTGCCTGCTGGTCTGTACATAAAAAATCACCAGGCCTGTTATTCCTATCAGATAAATCAGTAAATGATACAGGGCGGTTGTTTTGAATTGACTCTCGAAGAGCGCCACAATTCCATCAATGGGAAAGGTTATGCTGATTCCGCCACGAATGTCACCGACTTGATCGCCCTTTCGCATATGGCATTGGAGACAGCTTTCCTGGGAGATTGCTGGCATCATGACCCGCATAAAGGTTTTCTTGCCTTTTCTGATCAGCTCTGAAGCATCTTTTTCTCCCCGGGTAAAGGAAAGGAGGGCTTTTCTCTCCCAGTCATCCGGTGTATTCTCGGGTCGAACCGCATTAAGACTGGTAGTATGGCCGCCAATCCCGTATATCTCCTGTTCGAGCTGGTATGCCTGACGGGTCATATGGGCCGGGTTGATCAACGTGAGCTGTTTTCCGCTCGGCGTGATAATATCTCTGTCAGTAACACCGCCCAAATAGGGATTCGGTTGATTTCTGTCATTAACCGGGACGTAGACACCGCCGTTATGGGCATTCCACAACTCGTAAACATAGTCTTTATTAACAGCGGCCAGCCCTATCTTTTTCCCAATAAATTCTACGCTTTGCCATTCATGCTTAACATAGAGACAGAGAGAACCGTTCAAAAGAAACGACCAGGAGATCAGTGCTGCCACGCACCAGAGACGAAGTTGTTTGAGCCCTGCACTTGTATTATTTTGCATACAAATTATTATGTGGCTGATAAATCATAAACGAAACTTCAAGAGGTATCCCCAGGAACAGTATACACCTGTTCTTGCAACAGAAAACTGAAGCCCTTTTTCTTTCCTGATATCATAATGGTATAGGGGGGAGGGAGAGATGTCAAACAGGAAGAACAGCAACGGGAAAAGATCCTCTTCTCCTTCTCGGAAATTGGAATTCATCAACGCATCCATTACTACTCACATTGAGCGGGTGCGGTTTTATGAAATTTGATATATATTAGCCACACCATCACCAAAGAGTAACAGTATTCGTTTTTTCAGCTCGGTAATGCCGTCAAAAACATATTTAACCCGGTTTCCAACAGTGATTTTGATACGACTGATTCCGCCCATTAACTGAAAAATCCAGCGCAAAGTAGGTGTCTGAGTAGGCTGATTAATTTGATTAGGAACGGTTTCCTGCTGTTCAGCTAACCGATTACGCATTCGTCTTTCTGCTATCCCGTAAACTAACAGTGAAAGCACCATGACCATAAGTAATGCAGAAATTCGAGACGGCTTTTTTAAAAATAAGGAGGAAGCAAAAAATAAAGGATCCTTCAGAAAACGGAACCCTTGTTCCGCATGGTTTTGTTCCTTATAGGCATCAAGAACTTCCTGTACAGACAGATGTTCTTCATGGATATTAGTGCCTATGATATAACATGCAGCTACTTTTTGCAGTCGATCCACTTTGTCGCTGTCAAGCTGTGCTGCTAAAACTATCTGATAATCAATTGCGACAGGTTGTTCACCTTTTTTCGGACGTCCTTTCCCTTTGTCAGGCCCGTGACATGCTTTTCCAGCCAGTGGATTAATCGGTTAATTTTACGACAGAAAAAAATGGACATTTGAAATTTTTCTTGTACCAATGTGATAAATAACGATTTGTCATTGGTAGCCAAGGAAGATGGAAGATGTTGAGTACAGCGAAAAGTGCATGGTGTACGGTCCCGGTCTTTAACAACGGTCGGAAGATAAGCAGGGAACTGCAATATATTCTATGGGAACATGCGTCACAGCACCCAGAATGTACAAGTTCAGCCATTTTGCAAAACATCAAGGCTGAATACGGAAATTTTAACATAACCACCCGTCATGTCAACCGACTTAGGCAGGAATGGGGGGTAAGCAGAAAGAAAGGACGCCCTTGTGGTCGGCGACTGCTGAATGCTCCCGGCGGGGAGTTCGTCAAGCTGACACCCAACCTTCCTTTTGTCGGGGTGTGCATACTGGACGCTTTCGTGGAGCAGAACGGAATAATTGAGCAGGTTGCCACTGCAATTCAAATAAAAATAGCTTGTTACAAAAAGGAGAACCCTGAAGAAACTTTTCCGTTATTATACCATAAAAAACAAACAATTATAACGCGTTTCAAGGCTCTTTTTTACGCAGCCTTTTTTGGTATCGGTAAGCTGACTGAATATGATGTCAAGGAGCATGGGCTTGAAGCGTTAATCGGTCGTGGATATCAAAATAATACCCTCCGGCAATTTCTCGGAGAACTCGAACGTATTGATGCGGCTGACATTTTGATATCCTTGCTTACTTCCTCGAATCAAGGACAGCTAGGCTATATCGACGGCCACATGATCCCCTTTTGGACCGGTGCGAAAATGCACAAGGGAAAGATAACCATGCTGGGACGCATTATGCCGGGCTCCAACGCGATAGTGGCCCACAATGAACAAGGGCAGGCAATATTTATGGATTATTATCCACCTGATATTCGCATGCCCGCTATGATACTGGAATACTGCGAAAAGATAGTGAACGCAACGGGTATCCGCAGTTTCGTTATTGACAGAGAGATCAATTCCGTAAAGATAGCGAGAGAATTCAAGAACAGGGACTGGGGCTTACTATCCATGTTGGACAGCAACGAATACAAAGCCCTTTCGGACTGGGACACGGAGTGTATATGTGAGTATGAATCAGGAGATCGTTTATATACAGGGAGATGGGCTACTCCGCGAGAGGATGATCCCAGGATATTTGTAATTTTGGAGGCCGATGAACGTTTATTGGTCTACTGGGGAACCCCCAAGCTTCAGGAGTCCCTGCCACCGGTTGAATGGCCCGAAGTTTATTCCAGACGCACTGAGATTCAGGAGAATAGCTTTAAAAGAATGATTAATAACGGTGCTTTGAATGTAAATTTCGGAATAAAGAAGATCGTTGGACCGGACCGTCATAAGGAAAGGAAGGTAAAAGTACTTAAAGATAGGGCAGTAAAAGTCGGACAAAAAATAGAAAACAAGAAAAATGAGCTCGCTAAACAGAAAGAAAAAGTAGCTGAATCAAAGCAGAAAAAACATAAAAAGCGACTCGAACAAAGAAAGAACAAGCGACATGATATAGAAAATGATTTAAGACAGATAGAGGAAAAAGAACGTAAGATCAAGGAAGGTATAGAATCTCTTGGCCCTGTTAAAGAACGATCAGATCGAGATTTTCGAAAGCAGAAGATCATGACCTTCAGGACTCTCCTAATGGAGAATCTTTTAATGGCTTTTATTCGTCTTTTCAATGACAAACTGGATCAAAAAATAGGCACTGACACACTCATGTCAATTTTTTTCAGGCGAAGTGGGAGTTGCATGGAAACTGCATCGGAAATCACCTACGAACTGAATACAATTGGCTTGTCATCTCATTATAAAAAAGTGCTGGGTGATATAACATCTGAATTAACAGCTATGGGGATACAACGTCACGGCAAGCTGATTAGCGTGAGGCTGAGAGAAGCCCCAACCTAAGTGCTGTTGCGTTATTGTGCCCTATGTCCATTTTACAGAAAGGCTGTCAGGGGCCTGTTTGTACTGTTTATGTTCTATGATTTCATACGATGATAGGCTGTGGGTCTTCCATCTGCTGGCTAATTTCTCGCCTGCTTTGATTGCATCTTCTACGCAGTGAAAGCGATCCGCTTGCAGGTGAAAAGTTGCTTTCTGGATCTTAACTCTTTCTTTTTTTGCCTTTTTTTCGATTTTTTTGACGGATTTTTGACGAGAAGCTTCAGAAGAAACAACATGCCACCTCTGCCTGATTCCATAATGCTCCACATTGAACATCTTGACGTTAGGTCCGTCATCGAATTCCAGCCAGTCATCTGTGTTATCCAAGGCCTGAGTGATAACTTCTTCAACTTCTTTTATATTTTGAGGAATACGGGTGACAAAAAGCAGTTTACTTAAATTTGGGGCATTCTTCCGAGTATACATCTTGCAGTCGGCTACAATATACCGAGGGGTTTCAGACTGTTCAAACTCTTTGATCAGAGCTGCCGCACGATCCTTAAAGACAGTGTTGTCTGAACTGTTACCGTCTAAGCTTTTAAATAAAATTGGAATTCCGCCATCCTGAGTAACCATCATTTCAAGCATGACCTGTTTTAAATCAGGGCGATGGTCTTTAGAATGTCCGTGGGTGATAGAAATCGCCTGCTCATCAGCATCTGGAAGATATTCACCCGTCAGACTGAAAGCGCTTGTATCCAAATGATTGAAACGAAAGTCAATGTTTTCTTTTTCACAGACATCGACAGCTATGTGACTGAAAAGTGCTTCGGTTCCAAAATTGTGCAGACGGTCGAGGACGCGCCCGAGTTTGAAACGATTAAAATCATCGGCATTCACTCCGTCCCTAAACAGCAAAGAAAGAGGACAGGTCTGAAAAAATAAAGGCAGCTATTCCCGGCTGCCGTAATTGATGAGCAGAATGACTCTTTTTCAGTGGCTACACGGCTCTTCAATTACTACCACCGGACGATTTACCACTAAGAAGAGAAAAGGAGCCTTGATTTACCTTGTTTTTGCTAATTCTAGACATAATTATCCATTGGGACTTACCTGTATTTACAGACAAGATCCCTGATCTTTGATGTTAATCCGCTAAAGAACTAGCGGAACTGGCTTATGCTCCAGTAGTGATAAATACAAATCTTCCATGGTAGCAATCTGAAAATTATGGAATTTTCCTCGAACCTTTTCCCAAAGAGAACGTTTGCTCTTCCATTTTTTCCAGGCTGCATTGAATAGTGGGCAGCATAACTGTTGAATTTGATCAATGAGAAAGGCAAGCATCATAAGGTGTACAAATGTTTCAGACAAATGCTTTTTTCCAAGGCCGAAATTGTGACCAAAATGGTATCCTTGATTTTTAAGCGTGTTGAAGGTTTCATTCTCAATTTTCCACCTGGCTCGCGCTCCACGCATAAACTTATACACATTGCCTTTATTGACTTCCAAGTCAGTAACCCAGCTAAATCTTATGCTTTTCCCGGTTCGGCTGTTTTTCTCACTATATTCAACAAAGGTAACTCGGACATCCTGATTTGACTTGTTAAGCGGAGCATCATAAACGATCTTAAAATGATGGATCACATCTTTATCTTGCTCATCTTGCATAATAAATGAAACAGCATTACCCTCTTGAACAGCTTGATCAACATATGAAAAGAGGTATTGATGATCTCCTTTTTTGACACCAAGAATATAATGACAGTTATAGCGTTCAAGGTCGCGGATATGCGGAGCATTGGAAGAAAGTGCATCTTCGTTAACAATAACCTGGAGGTGGGGATGCTCTTGGCGAAACTTTTTCAGAAATCTTTTCACCGCATTTCGTTCACAGTCCATTTTGGTCTCCCCGTCCTGTCGCTTGATAATTTCCGGACAGAGTGGAATGACTTCCTTTAAATCAGGATGGACAATGGCGGCTCCAACAGCCTGAAGATAATAGGTAATTTTTCCTGTTTTTTTCTGAACCTTTTTCATGCAAGCATCGGAATGCAATGTAGGCGAAGAAAAATAACCGGTTCCATCAAGGTTAAGCAGATAAGAATCTTGCATAAATACCATCTTTTCCAGAACCTTACCCCGTTGTAACGTTCTGAATTGTTTTTTGAATAACGGCCTGAGGTCATTTGGATCAACACCGTCTAAAATTTCACGCATGGAGGTGTCACAGGGAATACTGCCCATGCCGTAAATAGTTGTAAGATTTTGGGGAGCTAGTCTACGCTCATCAAACGCCAAAAGCGAAGGATCTTTGAGAGAAAACATTGCAAAACCTGACATGAGAGTGTCTGCCAGAGTATGGTCCACCATGCCGGGTCTATGATCGTTAATCTGTCTGAATCCATTGTGTAAATTTTTAAAAAGAGCATCGGCATTCAAATGCTTGCGCAATTTGATTGTTTCCTTGCGTTTGATGTCTTTCTGGTGAGCTTTTACAACTTTTTTGATATGGCTAGACACGGCTCTCTCCTTGCAAAAATTTGATCTTGTCCACACAAGAAGAATGCTCTTATTTTTTGCTATTTCTCTTGTCCTGAACACCAGCAAAAAAACAATATACTGAAATTGTTAAATATTATCCAGTGATACATTTTTTCAGTTAAGACGTTGAAATTCCTGCATTGCGAGGTATTTACCGAACGACTGCTTATAAAAAGTTTACGAAAGCAATTTGTAAAAATCGCGCTATTGTGGCGTTTCCTGGCTATCCGGGAATTGCTGAAATAAAGGGGTCAACGACATGGGCTTATTGGAAAAACCTAATCCGTTCAATATCATTCCAGCTACGGTTTCCCCAGCGGACAAAGTTTCATTTTCATAATGGCCCAAGTGGGAGTCAATAAGTTCTACCAGTCCGAGATCTTTAATTGTTCCGGCCACTATGCCTAAATGATCAATTCGTTCAACCGAGTATTTTTCCATTATTACAGTATTATAAGATGGTTATAGCGAACAGTATGGAATTATGGTGAATTTTAATCTATTTTTCAAAAAAGACAACCCGCTCAATGTGAGTTACTACTGAACAAAAAAATTTATGAACCCATACCTTATTTTTATTCTTACCGTCCTTGTGGTCGGATATCTGTTGGACTTGGTGGTTTCTTTCTTTGAAATACGTTCTCTGCAACCTGAGCTACCGATGGAGTTCAGAGATGTCTATGATGAGGAAAAATATCGTAAATCACAGGAGTACACCAAGGTGACCACAGGATTCTCCTTGATACAGGATACAGTCACCTTGGTTCTCACCCTTGTTTTTATACTGGCAGGCGGATTTAACGCTGTGGATTTGCTGGCACGTAGTCTCGGTGTCGGCTGGGGATCAATCAGTACCGGTCTGCTGTTTACAGGAATTTTGATTCTGCTTTCCTTCCTTCTCGAACTCCCGTTTTCTCTTTACTCAACCTTTATTATTGAAGAACGCTTTGGTTTTAACAAGACCACGGTAAAGACCTTTGTCCTTGATCTGCTCAAGGGTATTGTACTGGCAGCTGTTATCGGGGGACCGCTCCTTGCTGCGGTGCTTTGGTTCTTTGAGATTACCGGAAACATGGCTTGGATCTATTGCTGGGTGGCTGTTACCCTGTTCACACTTGTGCTGCAATTTTTGGCACCGGTTCTGATTATGCCGCTGTTTAATAAATTTACGCCCTTGGAAGACGGGGAATTAAAAGAGGGGATTACCGACTACGCAGCCCAGCAGGATTTCGCCATTCAGGGTATCTACACGATGGACGGCTCCAAGCGTTCTACCCGACTGAATGCCTTTTTTACCGGCTTTGGTCCCTTTCGTCGGATTGTTTTTTTTGACACCTTGGTTGAGAAATTGCACCCGCAGGAAATAATAGCTGTTCTGGCCCACGAGATGGGGCATTTTAAACAGAAGCATATTTTAAAAATGATGGGGATTTCTGTTCTGCAAACAGGTTGTATATTTTTTATTCTTTCGCTGTTTCTCGGTAATAGGCAGCTCTTTGCCGCTTTCGGCATGGAGCATGTTTCAGTTTATGCCGGTCTGATTTTCTTCGGCTTCCTGTATGCACCGGTTTCCATGTTGCTTTCCATCTTTTTTCATACCTATTCCAGAAAAAATGAATACGAGGCTGATGCCTGGGCCGTGAACACAACAGAGGATCAAGGAGAAGGGTTGATCAACGGGTTAAAAAAACTCTGTGTCCATAACCTGTCCAATCTGACCCCGCATCCCTTGAATGTCTTTATTAATTATTCTCACCCGCCTGTCTTGCAACGGATTGAGGCGATTCGAGGGCTTGCCGGGGAAAAAGGATCTGCACGTATATCATAACACCCATCCCTCCCCTCTGGGGAGGGATAACAAAAAATGAAAGAGAGTATGACGAGCACAAAAATCAACGAGGCTGCACAACAAGCATGGCTTGAGCAATTGATCCATGAGTTCAACGATATTTGCTCTTATTATCGTGTCCAACTCCGTACCCCAATTTTTGAGCTGTCAACAGCACAACAGCAGCTCGGTTGCTGGGTCCCGGACCAGCGCATCATTCGAATAAGTCAGCATCTTATTGTCTCGTCTTGCTGGGATGTGGTTCTGATGGTGCTCAAGCATGAGATGGCGCATCAGATATGCAGTGAATATTTCGGCCTGCCTAGTGCCGGGCACGGCAAGGCGTTTCAGGATGCCTGTCAACTGCTCGGGGTTCCCTCGCCGTATAACCGTTCCACTGGTGATCTGCCGGAGGTACTTGCAGAACCGGCCAAGGACGGCAAGACAGAGGCGGGGCGAAATATTATCCGCCGGGTGAACAAGTTACTCGCTCTTGCCGGATCAGAGAATGAGCATGAGGCCGCTCTTGCCATGCAGCGGGCTACACAGCTTCTTCATCGGCATAATGTGGAAATGACCACAGCTGGAGATGCTGGAAATAATCCTGCGGGCAACCCCTCTGCCTGTGTTCGTTTACTGATCAAGACCGGAAAAAAACAGATTCCGTCCTGGAGGAAAGCCATCTGCCGGATCCTGAAAGATTATTTTTTTGTTGAGGTGATTTTTTCTTCGCTCTATGATGCGCAACGCCGGGATTCTTACAGAACCATTGAGCTGTTGGGGCGTTCGGAAAATGTGCCTGTTGCCGAACATTGCTATTATTTTCTTGAGCAGCAACTGGAGTTTCTCTGGGGAAAAAATCGACAGCAGTTTAAGGGGAATACGCGGACAGCGAAAAACAGCTATTACCTTGGCCTACTGCATGGATTTTCTCAAAAGATGGCTGAGCAAGGTAAACAGGCTCAAAATATATCGCAGGGGGAAACGCAACAAAGGAGCGAGACAGTCGGGGACAGTGAAATGACTGGAGCGCTTATTGTGAGTGGGGATACTGTGTTGCAGAAATTTGTGGGGTTTCATTTCCCACGCCTGCGAACCTGCACGACCCGAGGGGGGCGAATTAACACGGAGTCCTATGAGGATGCTGTTGTTGCCGGTAAAAAAATTGTTCTTCATCAGAGCCTGACCGAGAAAAAACAAAGTGTGCAGGGTCTTTTAACTGGTTTTAAATAATGAATTTATTGTTTACACTTGAGATCCTCTTTTTCACGCATTGACAGAGCCGGGGAAAAAATGATATAATTTTTACTGATTTTCTTTAGAAATTTTTTTGATAGATGTATTTTTTTAAAATCGTCTCAGTGAACTTTAAACGACAGGACGTAACAAATGACTGAACCAGGATTGGACAAAGAAAAAAAAGAAAAGGATTCTTTGGAGGTAGCTCCTGCTGATGAACAGAAAAGCGATCCAGAGAAAAGTACCACTGAAGAGAGCCATAGCCTGAAGGTAAAAAAGGGGGGGATAGATGATGAGCAGAAAGAAAAAACACAGAAAAAAAAGAATATTAACACGTCTAACCCAAAAAAAATTATTATTGATGGCAATCAAGTCCGCCTGAAAGGATTTATCAAAGAACATAAAAAATTGGCTGACGGTGTTCCGAGCCTTAATAAATTCCAACGTAAGGCAATAAGGCGCTATCACAGAGAAGAAGCCTTAAAGCCCTATCAGGCCGAGCTGATCAGGCTGCAGAAGTATCTTGAGTTGAACAAGCGACGCATGGTTATTCTGTTTGAAGGACGGGATGCTGCCGGAAAAGGCGGCACTATCCGACGGGTAACCCGGTATATGAACGAAAAACATTACCGGATTGTTGCACTTGGCAAGCCCACAGAGCATCAAAAAACCCAGTGGTTTTTTCAGAAATATGTCACCGAGTTTCCACGCGGCGGCGAAGTGGTGCTCTTTGACCGCAGTTGGTATAACCGAGCAGTGGTAGAGCCGGTATTCGGTTTCTGCACCAATGAAGAGTATAATGATTTTATGCGAGGCGTTACTGGCTTTGAAAAAGATCTGGTTAGACAGGGCACTGTTTTGGTCAAGCTCTATTTTTCCGTGACCAAGGAAGAGCAGGCTAAACGTTTTGAGCGGCGCAAGACCGATCCGTTGCGCCAATGGAAGTTATCAGAAATCGATGTTCAGGCCCAAAATCGCTGGGATGATTTTACTCGGCAAAAATACGAAATGCTGAAGCGTACGCATACCAACGTGGCGCCGTGGACGATTATTCGGTCCAATAATAAGCATGAGGCCCGCCTGAACGTGATGAAGATTATTCTCAATACGGTCCCCTATGATCGGGGGAATAAGAAGCTTAATTATGTGCCGGAGCCGGACGTGGTGATCTCTGGGGCTCGGGAAAAGGAGTTGATGGATGCCCAGCTTCTGAAGCTGGGACGGTTTGTCGGTTAAGAAACGTCAAGCGGTAAGGAGTTTTTTTTAAAATAAGATACTCTTTCAGATGAGGGCCTGTAGGGGCAGACCTGCGTGTCTGCCCGGAATAACAGGGCGAACACATAGGTTCGCCCCTACGGCACCAGGTGTAAAATATTTCTTGTTGAATCTCCGTAACAGGAAATCCTTTTCACTTCGTTTGTTTTTTCAGGGCCACAAAAGACGCAAAGTTGATCCAGCGAAAAAACATCTCTACCTCTTGAAAACCGCTTTTCTTGAGCAGGCTGATGTTTTCTTCCGGGGTAAAGGGGATCAGGATATTTTCCAGGGCCTCCCGTTTGGCGGCAATCTCTAACTCGGAATATCCCTGATCCCGTTTAAAGTCATGGTACAGGTCGATAAAGGTCCTGTTCAGGCGGCTGTGGTTACTGATGATCTTTTCACTGACAAAGAGTAATCCGTCAGCGGGGAGAGAGGCAGAGAGGCGGTTGATGAACTCCTGGCGAAGCATGGGGCGGATAAACTGTAGGGTATAATTGCAGAGAATGATATCCGCTCCCTCAAGTGTTGTTGAGAACCCGGCATCCGTGATATCTTGTTGATGAAATTCAATCACCGCGCTTTTGCCGAACATCTCAGCCTTTCGTCGAGCTTTATCGAGCATCGCTGGCGCATTATCCAGCCCGATAAAGCGGAGATTCATATCTGGCAGCAGGCGCGAAAGTTCCAGCAGGGTAGAACCTGTGGAACAGCCCAAATCATAAATCACGCTTTCCGGCTTTGCTAGGCGGCGAATCATGGCAGCTATGGTCATGATCACCGTGCGATAATGCGGCACAGAGCGATCAAGCATATCATCGAAAACCTCAGCTACCTTATCGTTAAAGGAGAAATCCTCTGTCACTTTGCCACTGCTGTATAACTTGTCGTTGTTCATCCTCTTTCCTGCTGATGCGAAAAATTCGGTTTTGTCGATTTGTAAAATAGCCTTGCTATCTTGTCAAACTGAAAGTATAAAATGCATGGTAATTATTGCCTGTATAATGAATGAAAGTTTTTTTTCACGTTCGCTGCAAACACAGGCAGCAGGGTTCTTATTCTGGGCTCGCAATAAAAATATTTATTTAATTTAAAGCAATCGGACAGCTATGTCTTCTTCTAATCAGGAAATACATTTTGATGAGATTCTCGGTCAATACAAGTCTGACCCTTATAACTATTTAGATATGCATGCTGTTCATACCGGAAAGGTGCGTTTTTTGGTCGAAGAAGGCACTGCCGTTGAAGGAGCCTCCGGTGAATGGATGCACAAGCCGGGAACGCGCCTGTACGAAATTAATCGCGAACGGAACACCAAGGTCATAACATCCAAAACTAACGGAACGATTTCCTCTGTCCGCTCCGAGCTGGATGGTCACTTTGTCGAAGCCGGAGAAAAACTGCTCACTATCCGTCATCCGCTCAAGAAAAAAGAAATTATCGAAGGCATCCTTCAGGAAGTTCTGTTTCTCTTTGAGGCCCCAGAACGGGCTCGGTATTATTTTGCTATGGATATCCAGTCCAGGATTGACCAAAAAGGTGCTCGGTCAGTTTTCATCCAGCCAGGAGATGAAATTATCACCATGTCCTTGATGAAGAGGGACACCCCGGTCTACTATACAGGAGAACCCGGAATCATTCACTCTGTGTATTTTACCCCCGGTGAAAGTATTGACCAAGGCAAACCTCTGATAGGGGTCTGCGCGGAAGAAAAACTTCCTGTTGTTCAGAAGGTCATCACCAGAGTTAAGGCCGAGTGGGAATAGTCCTGTAATTTTCTCCCTGTACGCAGCCCCTTTGTCTTCCCCTTTGCAATCCATTCGTACACACCAACAGGCTTTTATCAGCCAGTTGGATACGCACGCCTTTTCTCCCTCGGCTGTAGAAAAAATTCTTGCCTATGGTGCCCCGGTCGGGGCGATGATCGAACACCATGCCCGACTTGACCGCTGCATGGATCGCTTGCAACAGCTAATACAGGAAAAAGAAAAACAGGGCCAGGTGCTGGCTGCCGGTACTGTTGTGCTAGCAGATACCTTAATCAATTCCAGTGGGCGTTTTGACCGTGTCTGGCATGCCCCGAAAGGAGGAGTCTGGCTGGCGATGGCCTGGCCGGATATCCTGCTGCCAGAATTCACCCGCCTTCTGCCTTTTGCTATAGGAATGGCCTGTTGCCGGGCTATCAGAAAATACGGGATTGATGCCCGCTTGAAATGGGTCAACGATGTGCTAATAGCCGAAAAAAAACTCGCCGGTATTCTCTGCACAACCGTGCAAAGCCTAGGTGGTGATCGCTATCACCTGATCGGAATCGGGATTAACGGCAATAATCAGATTTTTCCAAGAGAATTAGAGGGCAGAGCAACCAGTCTTCGTTCTGAACTATCCCGCACAATAGATCTTCCAAAATTAATCGGCAGCCTGCTTGCTGAGTTGCGCTGGTCCATCGGGCTGCTCCATTATGACGAGGAGCAGGCTCTTGAGGAAGGCGAAAGCTGTGAACAGGGCAGAGAGGGGTTACTTCTGGCTGGCTGGCAAGAACTCTGTGATACTGTAGGACAACAGGTCGAATATGGTTTTGATATTCAGCAAAAACCGCTTTACCAGGCTGTTGCACGAGAGATTGATCCCTGCGGCGGCCTGTCCATGGAACTGGAGGATGGAAGCAGAATCACGGAATATTCAGGAGAAATAATATATATCAAACAAAAACGGCGGGATATGCCCAATAACTTATCGCCGAAAAATGGAATAAACCGTTAGTACAGGAGGAGTTTTTCTATGAGCAAGAAAAAAATAGCCGTCATCCTATCCGGTTGCGGCCATCAGGACGGTGCGGAAATTCACGAGGCAACCTTCACGCTGTGGGCAATCCATAAACACGGCGCAGATTATCAATGCTTTGCCCCGAATATCATGCAGCACCATGTCCTTAACCACATTACCGGTCAGGAAATGGATGAACAGCGCAATGTGCTGATCGAATCAGCCCGTATTGCCCGAGGAAAGGTTGAAGATCTTGCTCTGTTTGATGCGGCAGCAGTGGATGCCCTGGTGATTCCCGGCGGTGTGGGCGCGGCCAAAAATCTTTGCACTTATGCCTTTGACGGCCCGCAATGCACGGTGAATAAAGATGTAGAGCAGGCAATCAAGGCTATGCATCAGACAGGAAAGCCCATCGGCGCTCTCTGTATCTCGCCGGTTATACTTGCCAAAGTCCTCGGAGATATCACCCTAACCATCGGGCAGGATGAGGCAACAGCTGCTCAAATTCGAGAGATGGGCGCCACTCATGCACCCACCGGGATCGGAGAAATAGCTTTTGATCAGGAGAACAAGATTGTCTCTACTCCCTGTTATATGTTGAATTCACGGGTTGACCAAATTGCTGCCGGAGCGGATGCGCTCATGCAGGCCTTATTAGGATTTCTTTGATATACTGTTCATCCTGCTCCACGCTCCAATCAGTGCCTTTACTTACCATCTTCTCGAATATTCCGGCGCACAGTCGAAGCAAAGTTTTTTCCCGTCATGCAAGCGTATTTTTGCTTCAGTTGCGGTTTCGCCGCATTGCTCACAGGTCACAGTTTTAAAAATCCGTGCCTTGGCTGGCAGATCATAGTCAGGTTCACTAAAACAAAAAATTTCTTGCTGATAGATGTTTCGGTCACCGGTTTCTTTGTTAAAGGGACGTATGAGTCGAATACGCAGCTTTTTACCCTGCTCCCGGAGGAAAAAACTAAAGGCCTGTTTCCCTCTGTCTCGGTAGAGGAGGTTTCCTTTCCCGAGAGTACAACTGAGCAAAAACTGGATCGCGTCTACACCACAGGCGTCATTTTCTGTCACACAGACCAACTCTTCGTCAGCGGCTGAGGTTATTCCCAAACGCTTCCGAGCCGCCATAGCCACCCGAAAACCGATTGCCAGGCCAGGACATTCATGACCATGAAAAGCAATACATTTTTCCCAGTCTTCCTGAAGTACTTTGTCCATTTCTTTCTCCGTTTGCCAGCCCTTGCTCAGAGCTGAATAGATGAACTGCTGATTGTGACAGCGGCTTTACGCAGTTGTCGTCGTTCCTCCCGTTCATAACGCAAGAGCAGGTGTTTTGCAATAAATCCAGCAATCGCCTTTAACAGGTTTATAGGCACAAGCGGCTTGGTCAGGTACAAGTCTGCGCCCTGTTTCATTCCCCAAAATTTATCTACTGGCTGGCTCTTACTGCTCAAGAGAATGATCGGAATATGTTGTGTTTCCGGGCAGGATTTGATGGCTCGGCATGCCTGGAAGCCGTTTTTTTTCGGCATAACAACATCAAGAATAATCAAGTCGGGCTGTTCAGACAAGGATTTTTCTATACCTTCAGCTCCGTCAGAAGCGGTGATAATTGTATAGCCAGCTTTACTGAGAACTTTATAGATAAGCTGTAATTCGCCTGGACTGTCATCAACAACCAGTAGTTTTTTTGTGAGATTACTTGATGGATGAACAAAATTTTTCCAGCTCTTTTCCAATGTTGTCACGTCACTCCTCCTTTTTTGGTTCTGCTATAATAAGGCTAAGTATTTTACCATGTACTTAAAACACCCTGAGCACGATGTAGAATGTTTCTTTCCACGAAAATACATTGTGCCAGAATGAAATACCCTATAGCAATAAAGAGCGAATGTACCACAGAGATGGCACCCGAGCAATGAGCTCACCGCCTCATTACTTCAGGAAAAATGCCCGATAACGTCAGGTGAGAAGAAATAAATAAGGAGTAAAATTCAGCTGATATCCTCCAGCAGGCCGAGCTTTGCTGCATAACGAACCAGGTCGACCGTACTGTGCAGATCCAGTTTGCTCAGGATATTCGCGCGATGGTTGGTCACGGTTTTGGTACTGATGCAGAGTTTATCCGCGATATCAGATGCTGCCGCTCCTTGGGCGAGAAGCCGGAAAATTTCCTGTTCCCGTGCGGTTAGATTACCATAGCTTGAATCGGAGAGATCCGAGGATTCAGCAGCTTCAAGAAGACGACCAACGATCTCCCGAGAAAGAGCCGAATCCAGGTAATACTCGTCCTGAAGGGCAGCCTCCAACGCATTATGCAAACAGTCAGAAACCGACTCTTTGACGATATAACCGATGGCCCCGGCTCGAAGTGCGCCGAGAATATAATCGATTTTTGAATGCATACTGACAATGATAATGCGGGTCTCAGGCACTGCTCCCTTTAAAATTCTGGTCAGCTGAATGCCACTTTTATCTGGCAGGGAAAGGTCAACCACTGCGATATCCGGCTTGATGGTACGGACAGCCTCCTCTCCTTGTCGGGCATCAGCGCCTTCGCCAGCAACTTCAAAGTCGGAGTATTTTTCAATGAGCTGTCTGACCCCGGCCCGAAAGGTATCATGGTCATCAATAAGAACTATTTTTTTCATGGCTCGCCGTTGCTGAGATTCAGGATAGTGTTCCCTCGGCCTTCTCTGCTGCCGGACCAGGGAATTCAATGATAATCTTGGTGCCTTGTTGCGGGGCGGAAAGGATCTTGAAGGTTCCTCGCATCATCCGAACCCGTTCCTCCATACCCAGTAAACCAAAGCGTTTATTCTCCAAGGCCTTGCGAACCCCCTGTTCAGGATCAAAGCCGCAGCCGTTATCTTCGATCCGGAGAATAATATTCGGATGAGAGGCAATCAGGCGTATTTCAACCTTGGTTGCTTGGGCATGCTTTTCAATATTATTCAATGCCTCTTGAACCAAACGGTATATATTTATCGCATGGTCAAAAGGAAAGTCTAGGGCATCAACTCCAGCCTTTGAGAACTGGATAAATATACCGGTCTGTTTGGTGAAATCCCGACTATAATCGGCTATGGCACTAGGGAGTCCTATTTGTTCAAGCCCTGGAGGACGCAGATTATAGGAAAGCTCCCGCACGGTCTTAATGCAGTGATTAAGGAGTTTGGCCCAATCAGCTCTTTCTTCCTGACTGGGCAGGTGTCCCTGTGTTGCGTCTTGCAGTAAGCTTTCACCAGTAATTTTCAGCGAGGAAAGGTTTTGTGCCACATTATCGTGAAGGTAGAGTGAGATCTGCTGGCGTTCGGTCTCCTGCACGGTCAGGAGCTTCTGGGATAAATTATGAACCTGCTCTTCCGCCTTCCTGAGTTCGCCATTGGCATGAACCAGCTCTTCGGTCCTTTCCTGTACTTTGAGGTCGAATTCATCATGATAACCAGCTAGTTGATCCGCCATCTTACCGAATTCTCTGGCGAGAAATTCAAACTCATCACCCGAATTGATATGCACCTGATGGTTGAGGTTGCCCATGCCGATTTGGCGGGTACCTTCCTGAAGAATTTTCATTGGTTCTAGTACGGAGCGCATCATCAGGAAGACAACAATAAGGGTCAGGAAGATAACTGCGAGGCCAGTCAGTGCGACAACGGCCAAGGTATGTCGGTATTGCTGGCCGATAAAGGCCTCGGTTTTGTCGATCTGCCGCAGGTGGAGATGGAGATGTTTATCAATAGCGTTTTCTAGATGGGTCAACTCTTCCTTGATTGCTTCGGAGATTTTTGCAAGATCCTCCTTATTGGTTGGCCAACCCTTCTCTGATTGTTCCAGGAGATATTGTGAAAGCGTTGTCGCAAAAATAACATGGTGGAGCATTTTATGGGCCGCCAGCTCTTCCTGTGTCAATGACTTATGCTTATGCTTGGCATGGGTTTCGATCATGACACTGAGCTGATTGGCTTTTTCTCTAATCAGGTCCCGATTAAATTGTTGTGCCCGAATCCCTGCATCCAAGGAAAGGAGCAATTTTTTGAGATCCAGCATAGCAGAGGCATTCATTGTTGCCTCCTGTTGCAGCTGTGTAAAATGACGGTGAACGGTTGAGAATGTCCAGATGCACCACCCGCCTTGAATGAGAACGCAGAGGAGCAAGGGAAGGAAATAGAGAAGAAATCTGTTACGCAGGCCTATTTTTTTTAGCATATTTTATAATATTGTTCTGCTCATCGCTTTTTATTTTTTTATTTACTGCGGAGTTTCCACAGAAGGTTCGTGGTTCAGGGTAAAAAACAGACGATGATTATAACGGACTTTGTCTGCTTCGACAAAGTATATAAAAAAAGTCACCGGTAGAAGACCTCTCACGAGAAGGATTAATTTTTCAGGGAAAATACAGCCCTGCAAGCCGGATTAGAATACGCATCCAACTCCGCAACCAATGAACCAATTAGGATTTTTGATCTGATCTCTACCGGAATCCGGCAGGCATCATCGGTCAACCAAAAGACGGTTTTGCCATCTTTATCATATAAACCCTTAAAGTTCATCTTCGGCATAACCTTGATTGTGTTTCTCGGACCGAAAATCGTCTCTTTCCGCTCTTTGCCAAAGACCTTCACCGCAACCCTGTGCCGCTTTTTATCCACAAAAGAAGGAATCATCTGCTGCACCTCCTTCTTAAGGCGCAAAGCCCTAGTGATAAAAAAGGCGGAAAATTCATTATACGACGACCCAGCCAGGGCATAGAGAGTCAGGGGATCTTCGTGTTTTCGATACCTGACTACAAATTTTTCCTGATCATAGAGCGTGAGTCGATGCACCTCTCTGCCTCCTTCGCGTTGATGAACTTCATAGCGGGAAGGCAATTTCAGCGGACCATGCACAAGGGTGGTAAAGGTATCATCCACGGGATAGAGCATTTTAAACAGACCGTAATCTCTGACCCGTGCTGTGATCATCAGCCCCTCTCCTGAAGGGTTCGGCGTAACAGTGAGAACAAGATCACCTATCTTCACCCCCCCTGACCAGGAGATGGAAAAATGCATTTTTTCCTGGCCGGAATAGATCACAGCAAGGGCTTGCGAATCAAGGGATAAGGGCTGTTCCCTGCTCGGAGCTCGGAGTACCTCCTTAGCATGAAGAGCAAGTACCAGTCCGCTGAGGAGAAAAAACGCACAGAAGAGGAAAGCCCGCCCTCCTCTTAACTGCACTGGCGAGACGTTCCATTCCTTATTTTTTGCTCTCGTGCTCATCTCCCTCCCGCCTTATATCTCCTCAACACCGCATAAAATTCAGTGAAGATTCATTACTTGATGCTCACCGTGGTCACCTCGCACTCCAGTCGCCCTTGATGGAGCAGCACCTCAATGGGGTCTCCAGCCTGAACCTGATCTGCTGCGGTGATCAGAGTACGGCGACCAGAGGATTTTCGAGTCACAGAGTAACCGCGTGCCATCGTAGATAGCGGGCTCACCGCTTCCAGCACACCGGCAGCTCGGGCAAGCTCCTGTTCCTTATCGCTGATAAGCCTGATGCCGATCTGACGGAGTCGTCGCTGCATTTCCTCAACCCGCTGATGATAGAGACTGAGCACCAGCAAGGGGTTGTTCCGTTTAAGCCGATTTCCTACCCGGTCTAGACGAGCCTGAAGGGCTGTCAGGTTCGCCTGCATGGCATGTTCCATGTTTCCGGCTAGATGGTCCAAACGGAGCAGCAGGGTGTCAACAGGCTGGGCAGCACCGGTCAGCTTTTGCCGGTACAGGATTATCCGCTCCTGATGGCGATCCAGCTTATCCTGCATAGTGCGGCGCAGCCTGCGGGCCTGGGCAACAAGATGTTCGCGCAAAGCCTGACTATCCGGCAGCAGCATCTCTGCGGCCCCGCTGGGGGTAGGCGCTCGAAGATCAGCCACCAAATCTGCAATGGTAAAATCAATTTCATGGCCCACAGCACTGACCACCGGAATGACTGACCTGTAAATCTCCCAGGCCAGTTCCTCATTATTAAAAGCCTGAAGATCCTCAGCAGAACCACCCCCTCGGCAGAGGATAAGAGCGTCTGCTGCCAACTGGCCAGCACCCTGCTGAAGATTAATCTCCGACACAGCCTGACACAACTCTTTTGCCGCATACTCTCCCTGTACTGCTGCTGGATAAACCGAAATCCGTACCTGGGGGTACCTTTTCTGGGCAATGCGGATGAAATCATGGACCGCAGCGCCCGAGGGCGAGGTCACGAGAATCAGATGCTCGGGCAAAGGAGGGATTGGCTTTTTCAGCTCTTGATCAAAAAGACCTTCTGTATCCAGTCGTTTTTTCAGCTGCTCAAAGGCGAGTTGCAAAGCCCCTTCCCCGTGATAGTCCAGGCTGTCGATAATGAGCTGGTAATCACCTCTGGGCTCGTACACAGAGGCTCTTCCCTGGCAGATCACCATATCACCGTCCTTGGGCGGCTGTTGCAGATACCGTTGCTGCATCTTAAAAAGCACAGCCTTAATCTGAGCCTGATCGTCCTTCAAAGTAAAGTACATATGACCAGACCCTGGTCGTCGCAGGCCGGAGATCTCCCCGGCAACACTGATAAAGGAGAAACGGCCCTCCAGCATCCCCTTGATGGAGCGGGTCAGCTCGGAGACACTGAAAATTTTTTGTTGGGTGGTGTGGAGATGCATGATTTTTTTAAGTACCCGTGCATAATTAATTAAATCGCGAATCACGAAATTACAGCGACTTTCTGCTAAAAGATGTTACGTTTTTCATGCATACCTACGAATGATCGTTGCTCGCTCAAACGACATAGAAAAAGGCGAACCGCATAAGCGATTCGCCCTTTCTTAACTCCTCAGAGACGTTAGCTGTAGCTCCTCAACTTACTCAGGAGCAATCCCCATCTCTTTTTCTTTCTCATGGACAGCCAGTCGTGTCTTGACGGCTGTATCCGGGATCAAAGACATGGAGTCGATGCCCTGCTCAACCAGGAAAGTAGCAAACTCAGGGAAGTCGGACGGCCCCTGACCGCAGATACCGATTTTTTTGCCCCGGCGTTTAGCGGTATTGATCACCATTTTGATCATCTCTTTCACAGCATCGTCACGTTCATCAGCGATGCCAGTGACAATACCGGAGTCACGATCAAGGCCGTAGGTGAGCTGGGTCAGATCGTTGGATCCGATGGAGAAGCCGTCAAAAATATCAGCAAAAGCGTCAGCACAGATCACGTTACTGGGAATCTCGCACATAACGTACAGTTCCAAGCCGTTCTCGCCCTGAACCAAACCGCAGTCCCGCATAACTTCAATGACCTTCTTACCCTCTTCCGGGGTACGGCAGAAGGGCACCATCAGCTTGATGTTATCCAGGCCCATATCGTTCCGCGCCTTGAGCAAACCTTGGCATTCCAGCTCAAAGGCCGGACGATATTTGGGATCGTAGTAACGGGAAGCTCCGCGCCAGCCGATCATCGGGTTTTCTTCTTCCGGCTCATAGAGTGTACCGCCGACTAAGTTGGCATACTCGTTGGATTTGAAGTCGGACAGACGGACAATAACGTCATTGGGGTAGAAGCCAGCCGCGATGCGGCCCACGCCCTCAGCAACCTTATCGATAAAGAACTGTCTTTTATCAGTATAGGCAGCTGTTTTTTCGTCGATGCGCTTGACGATGTCCTGTTTTTCTGGATCGTCGGACGCCTTCAGCTCTTCGTAGTTGTACAAAGCCAGCGGATGAAGACCGATATGGGAGTTGATAATGAACTCTTCGCGAGCCAAGCCAACGCCGTCATTGGGGATCTGGCATTCCGTGAAGGCTTTTTCTGGAATGGCCAGATTCATCATGATCTTGGTCTTCGTGGCAGGCATATTGGCCAGATCAGTGGTCTCAATCTCATACTTGAGCAGACCTTCATAGACATAGCCGGTCTCGCCTTCAGCTGAAGAAGCTGTGATCTCCTGACCGGTTGAAATATTGTCGGTAGCATCGCCCGTACCGATAACGCAGGGGATACCCAGCTCACGAGAAATGATCGCGGCATGGCAGGTCCGACCGCCACGATTGGTGACAATGGCACCAGCAATCTTCATGATCGGTTCCCAATCCGGGTCGGTCATGTCAGTAACCAGCACTTCGCCTTTCTTAAAGGTACCGATGTCCTTCACATCATTAATGCAATGGGCCACACCCTGGCCGATCTTGGTCCCTACAGCCAGTCCTTCAGACAGGACAGTTCCTTTTTCCAGCAGCTTATAGGTTTCCATGACGCTTTTGTTGGCCTGGGAATGAACAGTCTCAGGACGGGCTTGGACGATGAATAACTCACCGGTGCCCACTTCCTTGCCGTCGCCATCCTTGGCCCACTCAATATCCATGCCCTTGCCGTAATGATCCTCAATAATGCAGGCCCATTGAGCCAGCTGAAGGATTTCATCGTCAGAAATAACATAGGAGTTACGCTCTGCTTCGGTGGTGTCGATATTCTTGACCGGCTCTTCGGTAGACGGGTCATTATCGTAGATCATTTTGATGGCCTTGGAGCCAATCTTTTTCCCGACAATGGGGCGTTTACCTTCCTTGAGTTTTGGCTTGTACACGTAGTATTCATCCGGGTTGACGGCACCCTGCACCACGTTTTCTCCCAGACCCCAAGCACCAGTGATGAAACAGGCATCCTCAAAACCGGACTCTGTGTCAATGGAGAACAAAACACCTGAAGAAGCGGAATCAGAGCGTACCATCTTCTGGACAGTGATGGACAGGTACACATCAAACTGACCATAGCCCTGATGCTGACGGTAGGAAATGGCCCGGTTGGTGAACAGAGAGGCAAAACATTTCCGGCAATTCTGGATGATATTGTCGTAGCCGTGAATGTTCAGGTAGGTTTCCTGCTGACCGGCAAATGAGGCATCCGGCAGATCCTCAGCCGTGGCCGAGGAGCGGACAGCCACGTCGCAGTTCTCTCCGTACTCGGCTTCCATTTTTTGGTAGGCCTCAATGATGGCATCCCGCAGGGTATCAGGGAAAGGTGCGTTGCGGATGATGTCCCGACATTTTTCACCGCGCTCAGCCAGATTGGCCATGTCTTCAGTATCCAGATCAGACAATACCTGCCGAATTTCCGCTTCAATACCAGCTTCTTTGAGCAGATATCGATAAGCATAGGCTGTGATGGCAAATCCGTGCGGTACGGCAACACCTTTGCCGGTGAGATGCTGATACATCTCACCAAGTGAGGCGTTTTTACCTCCTACCAGCGGTACATCGTCTATACCGATCTCGTCAAACCAAAGAATCAGTTTTTCGTCGTGTGCTTGTCCCATGTCTTTTCATCTCCCAGACCACATGTCTTTTTATAAAATAACTGATCAACTAAACAGTGTATAAGCAATGTATCCCGCAGTACAAGATTGTTGACCGCAGTGTAACAGAAAAACTATTATAAAAATTTTCTCCGTTGTCAACCTTAACCCGTGCAGGCCCTGTCATTTTGAGGTAACCTTGCCTCGATATTCGCCAAGGATTTCGTCCTTGCGGAACAAGTACGGGCCCCTGACCGTGGGGAACGGTCAAAGAGGCCTTAATACCATAAATCTTCGTTCATAGATAGACTATTATGTGGGAATATACAGACAAAGTGCAGCAGCACTTCATACAACCGCAAAATGTGGGAGAGGTAAACAACCCCAGCGGTACCGGCGATGTGGGTTCATTGGCTTGTGGCGACGCCTTAAAACTGACCATTAAGGTAGACGAAAACGACATTATTGTCGATGCTAAATTTAAAACTTTTGGTTGCGCCTCTGCCATCGCTTCTTCCTCCGTATTGACTGAGTTGATCAAAGGAATGCCTGTAGATGAGGCCGCCAAAATTACCAATGAGGATATTGCCGAGGCCTTGGGCGGTCTGCCGAAAGAAAAGATGCATTGCTCTGTGATGGGCCGGGAGGCCTTGGAGGCTGCCATTGCCGACTACCGGGGCGTCATCCTGCCCATGGCCCAGGGCGAGGTGATCTGCGAATGTTTCGGTGTCACTGATCTTGATGTTATCCGGGCGATCCAGGAATCCGGGCTTCGCTCTGTTGAGGAGATCACTAATTTCACCAAGGCCGGAGGCGGCTGCGGCAAATGTGAAGACCGGTTACGGGAAATCCTTCAGCAGACAGTGGAAGGTCTGTCGGAAAAAAGCAAGCCGGTCAAAGAACAGCGGATGACCACTTTGCAAAAAATTAAAAAGATTGAGCAGGTCCTGGAGCGAGAAATCCGACCGACCCTGAAAAAGGACGGCGGTGATATCGAGCTGGTGGATGTGGACGGCGATTTTGTCACGGTTTCTCTGCGAGGGGCCTGCGCTGGTTGCCATTCCTCCCGGACAACTCTGAAAGAATATGTAGAAAAGAAACTGCGTGAACAGGTGGTGGACAGCCTGATTGTTGAGGAGGAGAGATAATGAACTGCGGCAGCGACAAGGTCATTTACATGGACAACAACGCCACCACCCGGATTGCCCCCGAGGTGCTGGAAGTAATGATGCCCTTTCTCCGGGATTGCTACGGCAATCCCTCATCCATGCATACCTTTGGTGGTCAGGTCAATCAGGCTATTGAGCAGGCTCGCAGCCAGATTGCTGATTTGATCGGTGCTGATCCAGAGGAGATTATTTTCACCAGCTGCGGCACAGAAAGTGATTCCACTGCCATTCTTTCCGCCTTGCAGAGCCTGCCTGAGCATCGCCATATCGTCACAACGCGGGTGGAGCATCCTGCCGTGAAAAATCTCTGCGAGACTTTGGATCTGCTCACCGGCCATAAGCATAAGGTAACCCGGCTGATGGTGGAGGCTGATGGTACGCTGGATATGCAGGCCTATCAGGAAGCTTTGACTGAGGACACAGGTATTGTTTCGGTGATGTGGGCCAATAATGAAACCGGGGTGCTTTTTCCGGTGGAAGAAATGGCTACCATGGCCAAGGAGCGGGGCATTCTTTTTCATACTGATGCTGTCCAGGCCGTGGGTAAGATTCCTATTAATATGCGAAAAAATCAGATTGATTTCCTTTCCCTGTCCGGGCATAAACTCCATGCTCCCAAGGGCGTCGGAGTGCTCTATGTGCGTAAAGGGAGCCCCTTTGTACCTTTCCTGCACGGCGGTCACCAGGAACACGGTCGGCGCGGCGGCACGGAAAACGTACCTTCCATTGTTGGGCTGGGCCGGGCCTGCCAGCTGGCCCGAGAGATGATGGAAGAGGAGAATACCCGCGTTCGGGCTTTGCGTGATAAGCTGGAACAGGGCCTGATGAACTCCATTCCTAAGTCCATCCTCAACGGTCATGCGGAAGATCGTCTGCCCAATACCAGTAATATCAGCTTTGAGTATGTGGAAGGTGAGGCCATCCTGCTGCATATGAATCAGCACGGTATCTGCGCCTCCTCGGGATCTGCCTGTACCTCGGGTTCGCTGGAGCCATCCCATGTGCTCCGGGCAATGGGCGTGCCCTTTACTGCGGCTCATGGGTCGATCCGTTTTAGCCTGTCTATATATAATACAGAAGAAGAAGTGGATTTTGTGCTGGAGAAGATGCCGAAAATTATTGCTGATCTTCGGGCTATGTCGCCTTTTTGGGAGGGGTGAAGGAAGGAGAGGTTTAATCCTGAACAGGAAGAGGGGTTGTGCTTTCTGTTCAGGGGATTTAACATGAGAAAATTATTTCGTTTTACCCCACAAGGTTTCCTTAATTCTTGTTAAATTATCAAACTGTTCGGCAGTCCCATTTTTTTTTGCATCTTCTATTAGCTTTTCATAATCTTCAAGTGAAGGAGCATAAATTTCTCCTAAATACAAACAAGAACTATCAGCTGTCCAAGCTGCACCAACACCTGAAGGAATTTCATCGTCATAAAAAAAATAAATTCGCAACCAGCCAACATTAATAAACCAGCTGAATCTTTCCATTATACCTTTTGCTTTGGAATTTATCCTATATAAATCACCAACACTTAAAAAGTTTTCAAAATATTCTGGAAAAGCAAACGCAACTCTATTAATAGAAAAAGTTAATCTTAGTTTAGTCGAAAAATATTTTTTATCCAATAAATCAACCAAATCATTTGGAACAGAAGTTTCTGCATACGACAACCTGCATCCGAATGATTTAACAAAGTATTTAAATAGATTAACAGCTTGAGATAATAAATCATCCTCACCATATACAAGTTCTAAGGGAATAAATCGTACTTCAAAAATGAAATCTGAATAATCGAATACCCATTTTTCGAATATTCCATATGCCTTATCCCATGATTGAGATTTCTTATTATTACAATTTGAGCATATTAGAGGGGCGTAAGAAAGTATTTTTGATTTAGGGCCTGGAACATTCTGAACCCGTTTGCCTTTGAAATGGGACACTCCGCCAACATTTTTAAAAGGAACGTTTCCATATCGTCTCACAAGATCACTTTTTTTAAATATATGCTCTCGACTATCTGACGGCTCACCACATATCCAACAGGGTCTTATCTGATTATCATTATTCATTTTTATTAACTGTATTTCTTTTATAAAGATCTTCTTTGAATAAAGAAAAACACCATCGCCTTGAAAAGTAAACAAGAATTTTTTTTTGTCGTTAAAATGTACTGATACAGGCATCACAGACAATAATTGGACCGCGTAGCACTGTGATCATAAAATTTAAAAAAACACCATGAAAAAACACATCCGATTCGACTGGGCCATCAAACGACTCCTGCGCCAGAAAGCCAATTTCGGCATTCTTGAGGGCTTCCTCTCCGAGCTGCTGAAAGAAGACGTGGTCATCAGCGAAATCCTGGAAAGCGAAAGCAATAAAGAACGGGAAGACAGCAAGTTTAACAAAATCGATATCCTCGTTAAAAACACAGCAGGCGATCTGATGCTGATCGAAGTGCAGAACGAGCGGGAAAGAGATTTTTTTCACCGCATGAACTTCGGGCAGGCCAAGCTCTTGACCGAGCATATTGCTGAAGGTGAGGAGTACGAGAAGATTAAAAAGATTTTCTCCATCAACATCGTGTATTTCAACTTAGGCCTGGGCAAAGATTACGTCTATATCGGGTCAACCAATTTTATCGGAATGCATGCTGGCGACGTACTTGACCTGAACGCAGCCCAAAAAAAAGCCTATCCCGCAAGCAAGGTGTCAGACATTTTCACGACGTATTACCTGCTCAAGGTCAACAAATTTGACGATTTTGCTAAAGACACCCTTGATGAGTGGATCTATTTCCTAAAAAACAACGAGATCAAAGACGAATTCAAGGCCAAGGGACTCCGGGAAGCCAAAGAAAAATTGCGCGTGGACAACCTGCCGGAGCCTGAAAAGAAAAGCTACGAAAAATATCTTGATTCCAAGCGGATTGAACAGAATGTCTATAAAACAGCCCTTGCTGAAGGGGAGGAACGTGCCGAGCAGAAAGTAAAAGAGGCCGAAGCGCGAACAGAAGCCGCTGAAGCTAAGGCGGAAGAAGAACGCAAACAAAAAGAAGAGGCCCAAGCCGAAGAAATGAAGATACTTTCCATTACGGTAAAAGTTTTACATGAGAACGGAATAGATGCGGAGCAGATCGCGCAAAAGCTGCAACGACCTGTTGAATTCATTATCGATATATTAAAATGAAAAAACACATCCGATTCGACTGGGCCATCAAACGACTCTTACGCCAGAAAGCTAATTTCGGCATCCTTGAGGGCTTCCTTTCCGAGCTGCTGAAAGAAGACGTGGTCATCAGCGAAATCCTGGAAAGCGAGAGCAATAAAGAGCGGGAAGACAGCAAGTTCAACAAGATCGATATCCTCGTCAAAAACACAGCAGGCGATCTGATGCTGATCGAAGTGCAGAACGAGCGGGAGAGAGATTTTTTTCACCGCATGAACTTCGGACAGGCCAAGCTTTTGACCGAGCATATCGCTGAAGGTGAGGATTACGAAAAGATTAAAAAGATTTTTTCCATCAACATCGTATATTTTAATTTAGGCTTGGGTAAAGATTACGTCTATATCGGGTCAACCAATTTTATCGGAATGCATGCTGGCGACGTACTTGACCTGAACGCAGCCCAGAAAAAAGCCTATCCCGCAAGCAAGGTGTCAGACATTTTCACGACGTATTACCTGCTCAAGGTCAACAAATTTGACGATTTTGCTAAAGACACCCTTGATGAGTGGATCTATTTCCTAAAAAACAACGAGATCAAAGACGAATTCAAGGCCAAGGGACTCCGGGAAGCCAAAGAAAAATTGCGCGTGGACAACCTGCCGGAGTCTGAAAAGAAGAGCTACGAAAAATATCTTGATTCCAAGCGGATTGAGCAGAATGTGTATAAAACGGCCCTTGCGGAAGGGGAGGAACGTGCCGAGCAGAAGGTAAAAGAGGCTGAAGCAAGAACAGAAGCTGCTGAAGCCAAGGCGAAAGAAGAGCGTAGGCAAAAGGAAGCAGCAGAGGTGAGGGCGGCAGAAGAGCGGAAACAGAAGGAAAAGGCGCAGGTCGAAGAAATAAAAATACTTTCAATAACAGCAAAAGCTCTACATGAGAACGGAATGGATGCGGATCAGATCGCCCGGAAGCTGCAAAGACCTGTTGAATTTATCCTCGACATATTGTCATGAAAAAACACATCCGATTCGACTGGGCCATCAAGCGGCTCCTGCGCCAGAAAGCCAATTTCGGCATTCTTGAGGGCTTCCTTTCCGAATTACTCAAAGAAGACGTAAAAATCAGCGAGATCCTGGAAAGCGAGAGCAATAAAGAACGGGAAGACAGCAAGTTCAATAAAATCGATATTCTCGTTAAAAACACCGCAGGCGATCTGATGCTGATCGAAGTGCAGAACGAGCGGGAAAGAGATTTTTTCCACCGCATGAACTTCGGGCAGGCCAAGCTGCTGACCGAGCATATCACTGAAGGTGAAGATTATGAAAATATCAAAAAGATTTTTTCCATCAACATCGTGTACTTTAACTTAGGCTTGGGCAAAGATTATGTCTATGTCGGTTCAACCAATTTTGTAGGTATGCACACCGACGACGTTCTGGAGCTGAACGCAGCCCAGAAAAAAGCGTATCCTATCAGCAAAGTTTCCGATATCTTCACAACCTATTATCTGCTCAAAGTTAATAAATTTGATGATCTTGCCAAGGATAGCCTGGATGAGTGGATTTATTTTCTTAAAAATAACGAGATCAAAGACGAATTCCAGGCCAAAGGCCTCCGGGAAGCCAAAGAAAAACTGCGGGTAGATAACCTGCCGGAGCCGGAGAAGAAAAGCTATGAGAAATACCTTGATTCTAAACGAATTGAGCAGAACGTCTATAAAACAGCCCTTGCCGAAGGGCGAAGTCTTGTTGAGCAGGAGTTAAAAGAGGCAGAGAAGAGAGCAGAAGAAGAACGTAAGCAAAAGGAAGAGGAACGCAGACAGAAGGAAGAGGCCCAAGCCGAAGAAAAGAAATTGCTTTCTATAACGGTACAGGTCTTACATGAGAGTGGAATGGATGCGGAGCAGATTGCCCGGAAGCTGCAAAGACCTGTTGAATTTATTCTCGGCATATTGTCATGAAAAAACACATCCGATTCGACTGGGCCATCAAACGCCTCCTGCGCCAAAAGGCAAACTTCGGCATCCTTGAGGGCTTTCTTTCCGAGCTGCTCAAAGAAGATGTGGTCATCAGCGAAATCCTGGAAAGCGAAAGCAATAAAGAACGGGAAGACAGCAAATTCAACAAGATCGATATCCTCGTCAAAAACACAGCAGGCGATCTGATGCTGATCGAGGTGCAGAACGAGCGGGAACGGGATTTTTTTCACCGGATGAACTTCGGCCAGGCCAAGCTGCTGACCGAGCACATTGCTGAAGGCGAAGACTATGAAAATATCAAAAAGATTTTCTCCATCAACATCGTCTACTTTAACTTAGGCTTGGGCAAAGATTACGTCTATATCGGGTCAACCAATTTCGTCGGGATGCACACCGACGATGTTCTGGAGCTGAACGCAGCCCAGAAAAAAGCGTATCCTATCAGCAAAGTTTCCGATATCTTCACAACCTATTACTCACCGATTGGTTAATAAAATTCCATTACTTTTATTATCGATATTTTGATATAATTCTAAGCCAATACCTGCTCTCCGTAAAAGATCCTTTTGTAAATCTGACAATGGAGTCAGGTGACGTATTACCTGGCCTCCGGAATGAATGATGCTGAGAGAGATATTGGAAAAGCTCTGCAGGATCCGTTCAACGGTCGGTGAAGCTGTGCATTTTTTGGGTTGTCCCGGATACATTCCCTTCAGAACAGTTTGATCCTTCTTCAAGGAACGGCGCACTACAAATTCTATCAATGTCAGTACCCGAATCCCTAACGTTAACAGATGAGTTAATCCAGCCACTTGATCGTCGCGTTGAACAAATAATGGAGCGATATTCAAACGACTTTTCAAACGCTCAAAGATCCGTTCAACCCGATATTCTTTACGATAGCACAACACGGCTTCCTGTAAGCTGAGATCTTGTTGATCGACATCGGTAACAAATGCCTTCCAACCGAAGGTATCTTTTTTCGCTGTCACCAGCTCTTCTTCACGTCTAATCTCTTTGATTTGATATCTAATTTTTTTGACAACGCGCTGAGAACGTTTCTTTGAGCCACGGCCTCTCCCAATGTACTTGGTATGCTCTTCCACCTGTTTTTCGTATGCAACCGTCAATAATCCTTCCACCCTGTGGGTCTTAAGAATTTTCTCAATTTTTGTCTGCAAAACAGACTCTTCTGTGATTTGACGTTTGCCTCTGCCGCGAGGAGGCGTCAACGTATTGAGCTTGAGTTGCGCTTTTTCAAGCCGTTGCTCCAGGCCTCGCTGTTGTTTGGCAGCATGAGCCGGAGAATGAACAACAAGAACTCGTTCATTCCACTGGAATTCCTTGCCTTCGTAAATACCACTCTGGTCGCGATCCAGCTCGTATCCCTGAGCGATCAGCACTTTTTCGCCTTTATCATTCTCCCGAAAAACCTGCTCCAGCTCTCCATGTGTTTTGTGGGTAAGGCCACCTTCAATCCATCTTTCCATCTCCTTTGTGATCTTACCGGTCAAAGGAAGAGGAGATAAGTAATGATTATCAAGGCTTCGTATGTATGTACGAGTCTTCAACGAACTCATCTTGCAATCTCCGCAATAGAGAACCCCTGTCTTCTGCAAGGCATTGTTAACTCTTTCAATAACAGGGATATAAAGCGGGTCGTCAGCTTTTTCACCGGAAACCACATCAGTAGCCAAAGGCATTCCCAGAGGATCAAGAGCTCCAGTCATCACCTTGATCTGACGAAGACTTGCGTCATCTTTACTGTGACCGAATTGAAGCAGACTTGCTTCACTGCCTTCATGATATCCTGAAACCGTGGTGGCGTCACATCGAACAACTTTGGTCGGCAGTTCATGAACCTCAATACTTCTTTTGCTAAGATCCCTTTCAATTCCAGCCCAGTAAGCCTCTTGGCTCAGATATCTCAGAAGAACCGCCAGACGATGTGTCGCGAAATCTGCTTCAAAAATCTTCTGCCCGGTTAAATTCTCCAGAGTCTCCTGCATCCTACTAATATATTGCTCCACTGAGGATTTGCGATGATCTCCTTCAGATAAAATATAAGACAACCAGATCACCGCTGTCCACCCCCAACTCAAAGCTCTTTGCTTCCAGTGAGTTGGAGTATAGTTATCCAGAATTTCGACCAACCCTGTATTGATCATCGTCCCTATCAATAAGGGGATATCATCAACTCGTTCTGTAATGATCTGCAACTCTTCCATTTACTCTCCTGGCAAATGTTGATTTTATTGCCAGAGTAGTAGATTATGAAGAAAAAGAGCAGGGCCAAGACTGAAATAATTTATTTTAAGTTCTTATTAACCAATCGGCGAGCTATTATCTGCTCAAAGTTAATAAATTTGATGATCTTGCCAAGGATAGCCTGGATGAGTGGATTTATTTTCTTAAAAATAACGAGATCAAAGACGAATTCAAGGCCAAGGGACTCCGGGAAGCCAAAGAAAAATTGCGCGTGGACAACCTGCCGGAGCCTGAAAAGAAGAGCTACGAAAAATATCTTAATTCCAAGCGGATTGAACAGAATGTCTATAAAACGGCCCTTGCGGAAGGGGAAGAACGTGCCGAGCAGAAGGTAAAAGAGGCTGAAGCAAGAACGGAGGCAGCTCAAGTAAGGGCGGAGGAAGAGCGCAGACAAAAAGAACAGGCCCAAGCCGAAGAAAAGAAGATGCTTTCCATAACCGTACAGGTTTTACATGAGAACGGAATGGATGCGGAACAGATCGCCCAAAAACTGCAAAGGCCCATGGCGTTCATTATCGACCTGTTGAAGTAAAAAGCACCTTCGGTTCACTGAATTAAAGGTCATTGCAAAAGAAGAAGGTATATCGGTGCCAAGCTTACCACTCTGCCAGAGGTGTCGGCATCAACATCCCGAACACATCGGACATAATTCAAGCTCCGCACCACATCTCCCTGAGGACCATGAATGATAGCCACGCCTCCTTGAGCTGTGGGAGCCTCTTGATAACTTTGGTCAAGCTCGCTGATATTTTTTACTTCCTTCATAGCGCTACGCTGGGCCCCGGCACCGTGAACATCCATCCATTGAGAATCCATATAGCCAAGAGCCCGACCAAAGGCAATATACACGGCGTTTCCCCCGTGACCAGTACTTGTTTTGTGGGTTGTGCCGGTCCAGTAAAAACCGTAATCATCCTCTCCTCCTTCATTTATCAAACCGGTTGCGGAAAAAATTGCATCAAGAGCAGCAGAGGCGGTTGTGTCCGGTGACCTGCTGTAATCAACTATGGAATGTAGCTCCTTGGCATTAGGCAGCCTCCAGTCAGTGTGATTGCCCGTAGTTGCGCTTTCACAACCGGCAAGAGCTTCGGCCCACTCGACCCCAGTGCCGTTGTCCTCCTGCTGCCACATCAACCCGGTGGCCTGATCAGTGATCGTGCTGTCTCCATTGTCAATCAGGCTGTTCGTGCCATAGCTTTCATCGCCACGAACACATTGAATATAAAACATATTCGTAGGACCGTACCCCTTTATTCTGCCGTCTGCAAAATTGACGCCGAACATAGCCGCGCTACCGCCCATAACAGTGGAAACATAGTTGGAGGTAGTAGCCCATTGGGCGTCAATGAGCCGCTCTCCAGCACTTGTGTCGCCATAAGCAAAATCGAAATAATCGGTATTGAGAAAGGGCTGTGCTCCCGTCTCCTGACCGCTGACATCCTCTCCGCTGAAATCAATCAACGAATAGAGGGTTTTTATATCCGGCAACCGCCAGTCCTCATTACCTGCCAGTAGAAGATCCTGGCAATAACTTTCCGCTTGGCTCTGAGACATTTTGTCAGAGGAGTTTATAATTCCATCGCCGTTGCTGTCCGCTGTCTGCTGCCATTCAAGGCCGGTGTTATGATCGATGACCGTATCGCTGGCGCCTGTATATGTTGCTGCCTGCCCGTCATATTGCGCATCCTGCCCATAATACACCTCGGTTTCATCTGGACAGGTTATTTGACTATCAAGACCAAAGCAAGAGGTCTGGCCGGTATCGACTACGACGTAATCGGCTTGAGCCGTTGTTGTTTCGAAAAAGATAACCACGAGGCTCATAAAAAAAAATTGTCGCATTAAACATGTTGTCTGCATAATTCCCCCATTTACTTAAATTTACGATACAATCCGCATCATATCCAAATCCACTGTAATATTTTTTGCCAAGAACTTGAGATGTGTTCTGGGAAATATCTCAAGCGAGGTGGCCCAAGTGAGCTATTTACGTTATATTCCTCTTCGCTATAAAGTTATATTAGCAGTTAACTATGACATAATGAAAACAATAAATATGAAAAAAATGTCATTTAAAACCCAGAGCACCTCAACGCCCCTCCTCATCCTTAAAAAACTCCACTTTTTTATTTTAAACGGTTCTGTTATTATCTAGCGTCCTGAATTTATATAATACGTAAAAAACGAACTCGTATAAAAAGTGTACAATACCCGCAGGTATCTGATACAAAGAACATCTTTTATGTAAAAGAGGAATAAGATGTCTTCTCAAAAGAGGCGCCAAGTTATTTCTCAAGGTTACAAATGAACCGTAAATATTTAAATCTTATCAAAAAACACCCCTCTCTACCCAACGGGAAAGTGCCTAATTGATATTTTTCTGCTATATTCTACCTCGGTCATTTTTCCACAATGAGATCGCTATGAAAAAAATAACCATTGCAATATCAGCACCTTCTTAGAAGGCCCAATTTTTCAAAAATTCGCCTCGGAACTCAATGAGTTAACCTTAGCGACTTGCCCTCCCCTGCTTTTCACAAGATCATCAACACTTAAAAAAATATAAAAACAATGAATTACTGTCGCTTAGCGACGGCTTATAAAAAATTCCTCTGTAGAACATATTTTTGTAATATATACAAAAATATAATAAACCCCTGAAGGGAGTTGTTTTGGATAATCCTCAAAAAAAAATTGATTCTCACCTGCTTGATCGTAGCGAACACCCCTCTCATAAACTTTATGTAATCGGCATCACCGGGACAAACGGAAAAACAACCGTTGCGCATTTACTTGGAGAAGTACTCAATGCGGCTGGCTGTAAGCCTTTTGTTTTAGGGACGTTAAATTCAGGAAATAAGGATCTGTCCACCCCGGAGTCAGTGGATATTCTCAAGTTTATGCAAGATCACCTAGATCAGGGGGGCACGCATTTCGTGATGGAAGTAACCTCGGAAGGGATAGATCAGGATCGAATCAAAGATGTTGATTTTGATGTTAAAATACTCACGAATATCACACGCGATCATCTTGATTACCATAAAACATTCCGGAAATATGAAGCTGTCAAGCTGAGTTTCATGAATGAAGGTGAAGCACATAAAATTTATCCGGAAAATTTTTCGGAAACTCCAGTTGATTTTACGACACAACTTGTAGGTGATTTCAACTTACTAAATATTAAGGCTGCGATAACTGCACTCAAACATGTCGGCATTGCTGAAAAATACATCAACGGAACCTTGTCTTCATGCGGTCCCCCGAGAGGCCGTCTGGAAAATGTCGAGGCCGGACAAAAGTTTATGGTATTGATTGATTATGCTCATACCCCAGATGCACTCCAAAATGCATTGCTCACAGTTAAAAAAATTGCGGCCCATCGAAAAGGTCGCCTTTTGCTTCTTTTTGGTTGCGGTGGAAATCGAGACCATGGGAAAAGAATTCAAATGGGAAGGATCGCCGGAGAGATTTCTGATTTTTTTGTGATTACAGATGATAATCCTCGTTTAGAGGAGAGTCAAAGTATTATGGATGAAATTATAAAAGGAATTGGCCCTGATTTTCATGATTATATTTCAATTCAGGACAGAA
This sequence comes from Candidatus Electrothrix laxa, assembly GCA_942492895.1. GTDB lineage: Bacteria > Desulfobacterota > Desulfobulbia > Desulfobulbales > Desulfobulbaceae > Electrothrix > Electrothrix laxa. The sequence goes on along the minus strand of OW818652.1, from coordinate 263,416 downwards.
AGAAAGCGATTGAATTCATTATCAATAAATCCGAAGACAATGATGTCGTGATTCTGGCAGGAAAAGGGCATGAGACCTATCAGGTGCTCAAAACAAAAACCATATATTTTGATGATCAGGAAGAAGTTACAAAGGCAATTGTACATCGGTTAGCCAAAGAATACCCCTTGCAAGAGCACTGAAATATTCGGCACCCGGGCTCCTGCCATTCCAAGAGATCAACAAAAGACAACCGAAGGTATCGTTTCGATACCGACTAACGCAATATAATGTATGTCATAATAGCACGAGCCCAGCCCCTCTCAGTTTATATGCCCAGGAGAAATCGGAGCGACCGCCTGATTTCATATTGACAACTCGGTAAAAAATCAAGTAGACATTACCCCACATTTCACTGGGGGTGCTTTGAATAAAGCTGAGAGAGGTCAGTGCCTCAACCCTTGGAACCTGATGCGGTTAATGCCGTCGTAGGGATAGTGAAGAAAGCTCCGCAGAAATACCTTCCTTTTTTGCCCTCTTTCTCCCTCTCCCTCAGTAATTCTCCACGGCCTGCCGTGAACTTTTTTATCACCTTACTCTCTCGAATTACCTCAAATTTTGATGCATATTATTCTGAACGGCGAACAGACAGCTATCTCCAGCCAAAGCCTGCACGCGATGATTACGGAAAAGGGTTTTGATCCGAATACGTTAATTGCGGAAGTCAATTTTCAGCTGATTAAAAAAAATGACTGGGAGCAGACCACCCTTAACGAAGGCGATACGGTCGAGCTGCTCAGTTTTGTAGGAGGTGGATGATGTCCACAAAAGAAACAGAAGATACCCTATACTTTGGCGACGTGCCCTTTACCAGCCGCCTGCTCACCGGGACTGGTAAGTTTGCCTCTCGGGATATTATCGCCCCCATGCTGGAGGCCAGCGGCTCTGAGCTGATCACTGTGGCCCTGCGCCGGGTAGACCCCGATGCCAAAGAAAAAGATATCCTGCAATATATCCCCAAGTCGGTGCGTATCCTGCCCAACACCTCCGGTGCTAGGACAGCCGAAGAGGCTGTCCGTATTGCCCGCATCGCCCGTGAGGCCGGTTGTGGTGATTTCATCAAAATTGAGGTCATCACAGACATGAAGTACCTGTTGCCGGATAATGCAGGGACGCTCAAGGCCACCGAGATCTTGGCAAAGGAAGGCTTTATCGTCCTGCCCTATATGATGCCGGACATCACCGTGACCAAGCAACTCCACGATGCCGGCGCTGCCGCAATCATGCCCTTAGGCTCGCCCATCGGCACCAACCGGGGCCTGGAAATGAAAGCAATGCTTAAGCGGATTATTGAGATCAGCAAGCTGCCCGTCGTAGTGGATGCCGGAATCGGCAGACCCTCTCAGGCGGCAGAGGCAATGGAAATGGGCGCGGATGCAGTCCTGGTGAATACCGCCATTGCCACCAGCCATGATCCGGTGATGGCTGGCAAGGCCTTTGCTTTGGCTGTACAGGCTGGACGGATGGCACGTTTGGCCCAGATGGCCGAGGAAAAGGAGTATGCCGAGGCATCCTCTCCCCTGACCGGTTTTCTGAGGCAATAATATGTCCTTTATGAATAATGTGCTTGAGCTGGAGTCTTTTGATTTTGAGGGATATTTTCGTTCGGTGAGCCCGGAGGATGTACGCAACTCGTTACAACGGGATGAGTTGGACCAGCGTGATCTGCTCAACCTCCTCTCTCTGACAGCCCAGGATTTTTTGGAGGAAATGGCGCAAAAAGGAAGGCAGGTTACTCGCCAGTACTTTGGCAATATCATCAGCCTGTATGCTCCATTGTATATCTCGGATCATTGCTCCAACCTCTGTACCTATTGCGGCTTTAACGCGGGCGTGGATTTCCCCCGAACCAAGCTTTCCTTGGAGGAGATTGAACGGGAAGCCGCAGCCATTGCGGCGACCGGTATCCGTCATATCCTGATCCTGACCGGTGAGGCCCCGGCCCAGACGCCCATGTCCTATCTGGAAGAAGCGGTCAAGATCATGAAGAAGTACTTCTCCTCCATTGCCCTAGAGATCTTCCCTATGGATGAAGAGGAATATCAGGTGCTGTGCAAGGCCGGGGCTGATTCCCTGACCGTGTATCAGGAGGTCTATGATCGGGATATTTATAAAGAGGTACACCCCAAAGGAAGAAAATCGGATTACGAGTATCGGCTGATGACCCCAGAACGTGGGGCACGAGCAGGCTTTCGGGCCTTGAATATCGGTGCCCTGTTCGGCCTGGGCGAGCCGCGCAAGGAGGCCTATCTGGCAGCCCAGCATGCCCGTTACCTAGAGCTTGAATTTCCAGATGTGGAGGTCTCCCTGTCCCTGCCCCGGATGACCAAGGCCAAGGGGATTATTGAACCCAAGAATATTCTTACGGATATTGATCTTGTTCAATTCATGCTGGCCTGGCGGCTCTTTATGCCCAGATTGGGAATTACCATTTCCACCCGTGAATCAGCAGAATTCAGGGATCGACTGATCCATCTTGGCGCGACTCGTTTTTCCTCTGGCTCCAAGACGGGAGTCGGGGAATATTCCCTTAAGGACCATGACGATGCCACAGTCCAGTTCGAGGTCACTGATGATCGCAGTGTGGATGAGGTGGCTGAGATGATCCGGGAGAGTGGGTATCAGCCGGTTTTTAAGGATTGGGAGATGGTGTAGTGAGTCATATTGCTTTTCGCCTAAGAGATTTAACGTAACAATATTATTCAAAGAGATAAGTCGTGCAGCAAGAAAATTCAATAATCCTGTTTAATCAAAAAGAAGTACGCCGTTATTGGGACGACAATGAAGAACAATGGTACTTTTCTATTATTGATGTTGTTGCCGTTCTGACTGACTCTTCAAACCCGAGAAGATATTGGTCTGATTTAAAATCAAAGTTAAAACGAGAAGGTAGTGAGGTGTACGAAAATATCGTACAACTGAAATTGCCCTCTTCTGATGGGAAAAAATACAATACAGACTGTTTCAATACTGAAGACCTGCTTCGTACTGTTCAATCCATACCCTCTCCTAAAGCAGAACCGTTTAAGGTGTGGTTAGCCAAAGTCGGTTATGAACGTATAGAAGAAACAGAAGACCCCGAACTTGCCTTTGAACGAGCGATGCAGACCTATCTGAAAAAGGGCTACAGCAAGGAATGGATAAATCAGCGGCTGAAGAGTATTGAGGTCAGAAAAGAACTCACGGATGAATGGCAGGAACGAGGTGTAAAAAAAGGCTTGGAATATGCCCTATTGACTAATGAGATTACAGAAGCTTGGGCAGGCAAAAGTGTCAAAGAATACAAAAGATTCAAAGGGCTGAAAAAACAAAACCTAAGAGATAATATGACCAACCTTGAGTTGGTTTTAAATATGCTTGCCGAGGCTTCAACAGCGGAAATATCCAAAAAGAAAAATCCGACAAATTTTGCCGAAAGCAAAACAGTTGCGAGAGAAGGCGGACATGTTGCAGGAACCGCGAGAAAAGAAATTGAATCTAAAACCGGTGAAAGTATTGTCTGTCCAGAAAATGCAGAGGATTTACGACTGGAAAACAAAACGAAAAACCCGTTATCCAGCAGTAACTGATTGATCGCAGTGTAGATGAGATGGCTGAGATGATCCGGCAGAGGGGATATCAGCCGGTGTTTAAGGATTGGGAGATGGTTTGAGGTAACTTTATGAACTGGAAAACTCTACTTACAAACGAGGCTATCTCGAATTATCTTGTATTTGGAGCAGGTCTTCTTATAGGGCTGCTTGTGCATGTAATACGCAAGTATGTTCGGAAACCATCTGTTATTCGGCTTGAAAAACAAAAAGAAATTTCATTAATAGAGTTAAATAGCGATGCAAAAGAACGATTAAAAGTTACCTATCAAGACGAGCCGATTAAAGAATTCCATCTGACTTTATTTGAATTACGAAATAAGTCCGAGAAGCTAATTGAAAATATTCGCCTCAAACTATACCTAGATGAGGATAACGGTCCTCAGAAACTCTATGAAATGGTAATTGATGACCCATTAGAGGATATTCGTCAGCCTGCCCCGACAATTTCATGCGTTGTTGAAGAAACAGGAATCCATTATTTGTCAATAGAAGTTCCTTACCTGAATGATTCAAGAAATCACAACGATTCTATCCTGATCCGTATTTATTCACCTGCACCAATTCGTACATCTCATCTCATAGGCGGTGGAAGAGGCTGGACAGCCCGTTTCTTTGACCGGGTAGCCTTTAATAAAAAATTGGATACAATAGTACAAGAATCGAAATCCCCAGTGGAACTCGTTGTTAATGCCGGAATTACAAGCCTAGTAAAGCGTTGGCGTTATCGCTGATTTTTTTATATAAATTATCATGAAGTCAAACGAAATTATCAACCTCCTCGGCCTTGCCTTCCACCCCACCGAAGGCGGCTATTTCCGCAGAACCTACGAACAATACCGGTAACTATGGCAAGAAAACTCATCAGCTTTGACTGGGCCATGAAAAAGCTCCTGCGGAGCAAGGCCAATTTTGACATCCTAGAAGGTTTTCTGAGCGAACTCCTGAAAGACGATATCCATATTCTGGAAATTCTTGAGAGTGAAGGGAATAAGGAAGACCAGCGGGACAAGTTCAACCGGGTGGATCTCAAGGTCAGAAACCGGAAAGATGAGTTTTTGATTATCGAAGTGCAGTATGACCGCGAGCTTGATTACCTCCAGCGTATTCTCTTCGGCACCTCCAAGGTCATCACCGAGCATCTCCAGGAAGGCGACCCCTATTCCGCCGTGGTTAAGGTGATCTCCGTGAATATTCTTTATTTCGACCTCGGCCAAGGAACAGACTATGTCTATCACGGCTCAACCTCTTTCCTGGGCATTCACAATCAAGATATTCTTCGGCTGTCCGAGAACCAGCAGGCCCTTTATCATAAAGAGGAAGTTTCTCGGATTTTCCCGGAATACTATCTCATCAAGGTCAACAGTTTCAATGATGTCGCCAAAGACACCTTGGATGAGTGGATATATTTTCTCAAAAATGAAGAAATAAAAGAGGAATTTCAAGCAAGAGGGCTGAAAAAGGCAAAACATGAGCTTGATATCATGAAACTTCCTGATAATGAGCGACGGGCTTATGAACGGCACCGGGAAAATTTGCATTATCAGGCGAGCATGTTTGAATCCTCGTATACTGCCGCTGTTTTGGAAGGGGAACAACGGGGAGAAAAGAAAAAAGCTATACAAATAGCACGAAAGCTCCTCAAAGCTGGTGCATTAGATATCAAAACTATTGCGGAAATGACCGAACTGACAGAGGAAGAAGTCAGGGGTGTGCAGGCGGAGCATGGTGGTTGATTGTAATGACTCCTAACGATATTATCACCCTCCTCAATCTTGAACCCCACCCCACCGAAGGTGGCTATTTCCGCAGGACCTATGAGTCCGACCTCCGCTATGACACGGAAAACGGCAGCAGGAAAATTCTGACTTCGATTTATTATATGCTGACCAAGGACAGCCCAGTCGGCTTTTTGCACAAAAACAAATCGGATATTATCCATTTTCATCAGCTCGGCGCACCCATCAAATACATGATTGTTTCTCCAAACGGCGTGCTCTCCGAAAAAATTCTTGGTCCGAATATCGCTCACGGCGAGACCCTGCAATTACTGGTGCCGGGCGGTTGGTGGAAGGCATCACGGATCTGCGCAGGTGACTACGCCTTAATCAGCGAGGCTGTCTCTCCCGGCTTTGAATATGCGGACAATGAGATCGCCACAGAGGATCAGATTCAGCAGTTTTCCCCTCAACTCAAGCCGCAGTTGGACCCGTTCATCAAAGCAGAGAGGTAGGAAGGAAATGGTGAATATATATATAACCCATGATATTACAGAGGCCTATATCGTCAAAGGACTAATAGAAGCCCAAGGTATTCCCTGTGAGATGATGAATGAAAATTTATCATCTTTACGGGGCGAGCTACCCATGACAGCTGAAACAGCGCCGACTCTCTGGATATTGGATGCGTCGCAGTTTGACACAGCAAGAGCGATAATCGCTGAATATGAAGAGGCAAACAGGAAAAAGAGTTCCGGTACCGAGAACTGGGTATGTAAAGTTTGCGGCGAAAAGTCTGAAGAGCAGTTTACTGAATGCTGGAATTGCCTGACCTCTCGAACGTAACCAGAAATATTAATAATGCTATCAGTCACGATTAAATAAAAGCCATGAATCAAAACAGATTGCTTGATGCAAATATTAACCGTTCTGCCGAAGGACTGCGGGTTTTAGAGGATATTGCCCGCTTCAGCCTTGATAATCAAAAGCTTTCCTCAGCCATCCGCAGCCTGCGCCACAGGGTGCGGGACCTGTTCAAAGGCCGGGAGCACACCTTGCTGTCTGCAAGAGACTCAGCCGCCGATGTAGGGCAGGTGACCTCGCAGCAGAATATTGGCTCAGATCAGCGGAATGGACTCAGGGACACTGTGCTTTCCAACTTCAAACGAGTGCAGGAGGCCAGCAGGACCATAGAGGAAGTCCTCAAGACCAAGGGCGAGTACAGTGCAGGCAAGATTGTGGAGGAGCTGCGTTTTTCCGTGTACGAGCTTGAGGCGGAGTTGATGTCCCTTTTCAGTCGTCAACTGCCTGAGGGTATTTACGGTATCTTAGGCGAAAAATTTTCTCGGGGCAGGAGCAATGTGGAGGTGGCTCGCCAAATGGTGGATGCCGGAGTAGCCGTGCTCCAGTATCGGGAAAAAGTGAAGTATAAGAGTATCCGGGCGATTTATGAGGAATGCCTTGCCATCCGCACAATTACGCGTGATGCCGACGTGCCCTTCATTATCAACGACTATGCTGATATCGCCTTGATGGTCGAAGCAGACGGAATTCATCAGGGCCAGGATGATCTGCCGGTCAAGGTCCTGCGCGAAATTGCCCCGGAGATGCTGATCGGCTGTTCCACCCATTCCCCAGAGCAGGCGCGGCAGGCCATTGAGGACGGAGCAGACTACCTCGGTGTCGGACCGATCTTCACCACCCAGACCAAGGAAGATGTCTGTGATGCTGTGGGGCTGGAGTATCTGGAGTATGTGGTTAAACACCATAATATCCCCTTTGTGGCTATCGGCGGAATTAAACGAGAGAACCTGCCCCAGGTGTTACAACGCGGGGCAAAAACCGTTTGCTTGGTTACCGAGATTATCGGAGCTGAAGATATCGGGCAGCGGATCAAAGAAATTCAGGAAATTTTTAACTCAGGAGAAAAGAGATGAGAGAGTATACCACCCAAATGGATGCGGCTGGCAAGGGCATTGTGACCCCGCAGATAGCCGAGGTGCTGAAAAATGAGACTATTTCTCAAGAGCTCCTCATGGAGCGTGTGGCCAAAGGGCATATTGCTATCCCGGCCAATCGTAACCATACCAATTTACGGGCTGCCGGAGTTGGTGAGGGGCTGACCACCAAGATCAATGTCAATCTGGGCGTGTCCAAGGATGTTTGTTCCTTTGACGGCGAGATGAAAAAAGCCGAGCTTGCCTTGAAATTCAAGGCTGATGCAATTATGGACCTCAGTGTCTCCGGTGACACCGAGGGCTTCAGGAAGCGATTAGTCAAAGATATCCCGGTAATGATCGGTACGGTTCCCATTTACGATACCCTGACTCGAACCGGCAAGGCCACTGAGGATCTCACCATAGAAGATTGGTTCAAGACCGTAGAAATACATGCGGAAAACGGTATCGATTTTATCACTATCCATGCTGGCCTGACCAGTAAATGCGTGCAAAGTATCACAACGAATCCGCGTCTCTGCGGCATTGTCAGCCGGGGCGGTTCCATCCTCTTTGAGTGGATTAAAAAAACCGGGACGGAAAATCCTTTTTATGAGCATTTTGACCGTCTACTGGATATTTGTGAAAAACACGATGTTTGTATCAGTCTGGGCGATGGTCTGCGGCCAGGAGCCATTAAAGACTCCACCGATGCACCTCAGATCGAAGAGTTGATCACCCTGGGTGAGCTAACCAAGCGAGCTTGGGAACGCAAAGTGCAGGTAATGATTGAGGGCCCCGGCCATGTGCCTCTGCACGAGGTAGAGATGAATATGAAACTCCAGAAAAAGCTCTGCCATAATGCGCCCTTTTATGTGCTCGGACCCTTGGTCACAGATATCGCACCAGGCTATGACCATATCACCTCAGCTATCGGTGGGGCCTTGGCAGCCATGCACGGAGCTGATTTTCTTTGCTATGTTACCCCGGCAGAACATCTGCGCCTGCCCTCTGCTGAAGATGTGAAGGAGGGTATCATCGCCTCCAAGATTGCGGCCCATGCTGGCGATCTGGCCAAAGGCATTCCCGGTGCCATGGACCGCGATAATGCCATGAGTAAGGCGCGGGGAAAACTGGACTGGGAAGGTCAATTCGAGCAAGCTCTTGATCCTGAAAAAGCCTTGGCTTATCGGGATTCCTCCAGGCCTAAAGATGGCGGCGATGTCTGCACCATGTGTGGTGACTTTTGCGCTGTGAAGCGGGTGGAAGGGTTGTTGTAATTTCTTGAGGTCGACTGCCGGAATGAAATAATTCGTGCCCGGCAGTCGACTTGAATGTCCGCTTTTTTTAACTGCTCATGAAAAAGATTACAAATTCAGATAACCACGAAAGAATAGGATTGACAGAATCCGCATTGTGAAGTTCATTATAAAGGGAAGGCAGCTGAAATCCATATCCTCCTTTTCATGATGATACTTCCTCCAATTTCAGCTGCCTTCATTTCACAAAATAGAATAGTTCAACTTCCTGCCCATCTTTCGACTCTTTATACAATTTTTTATACCCTGCTTGTTTCAAAAAAACAACGTTTTCTTTTTCCACAGGAAGAAAAAAAGCATAATTAAAAGAAAAGTATCCTTTTTCCCAAGAGAGAACCGTGATCTAACTGTGATCTTTTAGGCGATAAAATTTCATCAATAAGATGATATTTCAGAAAAAATCCCTCAAAAAAAATCCCGCTATTTACAAAGCAACAGGCAACGAAGGCACCAATAATCTGAATCCAGAAGAAACAGCAACCTCCCCCCCTGTTTTCTCCAGCTCTTCCAATTTCGCTCCCAGCGAAGCAACCGCTACCAGCACTGTCGCAGACATCCCAATCAGGTCCAATTCAGGTACACCGACCAGACAAAAACTCATTAGAGCGCCCCCTTCTACTTGCGCGGTGCTGATGACCAAAGTTTGTCCGTTACTCAACAGCTCCAGAGAAAAAGCATACAACTGATAGAGAATATGCTGCAAGAGAGCAGGGTCGTTATATATGGTTCCTATCCCCTCCCCCGGATTAAGCTGCAAAGAAACCTGCCGTGAATGGGCGGAACGTTCCAGGAAAACAATCAGCTCCGCCAAAAGTTCATTCACTGAAAAGGAAGAAAGCGGCGTGTCGGAACGGTGGGCCATCTTGCTGAGATGTTGACAGAGATCGGCAGAACGCCGTACCCGTTGCCCAATCTGAGCCGCTGTCTCCTCCAGCAAGGCCGGAACCGAATTCCCCTTGCTATCCTCCATTGCCAGAATATCTTCCAGCAGACCGTTCGCCTCTTGGATTACAGCAAGGTGATTGCGCATCTCATGAGAAAAATCCGCAAGCAGTCGACCAAAAGAGGCCATCTGCTGCTGCCGCATTGCTCTTTCTTGTTCCCCTGTCCCCTCTGCTGTTACTCCTGTTGTCACCTTCTCCCCTCAGCCTGTTTTTTCATAGCCTCATCAATTTTGAGCAAGAGATCAGGCAAATCAACCGGCTTGATCATATAATCAAAGGCCCCTTTCTCCCCGGCTTCAATTCCGGCCCGAACCGAACCATGTCCGGTCAGCATAATCACCTCAATACGCGCATCATAGGCCTTGATCTTTTTCAATACATCCAGCCCGCTCATATCATGCATTTTCAAATCAAGAATAACGATATTCGGGTCTTCCTCGGTCAGAAGCACCAGCCCTTCTTGGCCGCTATGAGCATCAACTGCGTCTATATTGCGCAGCTGGAGACGCCGACACAGGGTTGCGGCAAACTCCACCTCATCATCAATGATCAGCAGCTTCATCCCTTTATTCTTACCCATCTCCTGCTCCTTATCCTTCATTCCTCCTCCTGATGGACCGGCAGGTCAATCTCAAATTCCGTGCCCTTTCCGACCTCAGACACCACATTCACCGTGCCGCCCAGCTTTCTGATCAGGCCGTAGACAATGGACAGCCCCAGCCCGGTCCCCCGCCCTGTTTCCTTTGTTGTGAAAAAAGGATCAAAAATATGTTGCTGCACCTCGGTTGTCATACCGGGACCGTTATCTGTAATACAGATACGAAGGTTTTTAGAGTCAACCTGTTTACTGCTCAGGGTGATCCTACCGCTCCCTCCATCTTCAACTTCCGCCAGAGCATCTATAGCGTTCCCGATGATATTAAGAAAAATCTGCAAGAGTTCCCCGTGATCGCTCCAAGGACGTCGGATATCCTCATCCAGGATAAATTCTATACCGATCCGGTTATACGATGCCTCTTCGGCCAGAAAATCAATCGCCTCGTACAGGAGGGCGTTGATATCAACCTCTTCCATTTTCACCTTGGTCTGATGAGCAAAACCAAGGAGACGATGGGTTATGACCTTACAGCGCTGCACACTATTCTGGATACCTGCCAGGGATTCCTCCACCATATCCTTATGGGGAAAACCAGGTGACATCTCCTGAATATCCTGTATCAAGCCAGCCTGCTGATTGATAATCGCCAAGGGATTATTGATTTCATGGGCCACCCCGGCAGCCAGTCTGCCGATGGAAGCCAGCTTATTGGGTTGCTCAGCCCGTGCAAGAAACTGCTCACGTTTCAAGCCAGCCTCGCGCAGATGTCCGGTGATGGCCTCACTGAGTTGAAAGACCACCAACACCGCACCAAGAGCACAAAAAATAAAAATGGTGATCTGCTGATAATGGGAAAGAATGGCGATGATGGTCATGGGTACCAGAACCAGGACCGTCAAAATCAATGAGAGTCCTCTGGAAAAACGACGATAGCCTTTATCGAGATCCGCCCGGATCATAAAATTGCCCCGAGGCGGCGGCAGGATCTTCCCCAACCAGAGAGAACATTTTTTCATGATGAATCAGCCGTGCTCCGCAGGCGGGGGGGCCGCATAGATGGTCAACTTAAGCTCGGCATCGTCAAGCAGCCGATATTCCGGCCTGACACCGGAGAGTTGTTCGCTCTCTATGATAATGATAGGGACTCCTTCTCCGCGTTTATCCATGATAGAACTCCGTTGGCTCCCTATGGCATTGAAATTCATCGGACAGCGGGCTAGCAGAGAGGTCAGTAACTCATTACGGGCAGACTGCCGTTCCGAGAGACTGTCAATGGTCATGGTATTTGGAATGGTCCCCGGAGAAAAAATCTCAAGACGGTCAGCAAAAAGATGGAGGCGAATCTTTGATCCGTAAACCGAGTAATCACGGTGGGCAACCGCGTTGACCACAGCCTCAAAAACAGCGTTCAGAGAAAACTGCGGTGTGTCGATCCGGTTCGGAGCCTTGATTGCGTAAACACGCATATTGCGTTCAACAAACCGGCAGGCCTCTCGAACCTGAATATCCAAGGGGCCGATGATATCTTTGGCATCAAGCTGATATCCGCCGTCTCTCTCTATACCGCGATAACAGACTGCCTGAATAAAGGCACCGGGCATAAAGGCATCCGGTGTCTCGCAGGCCATTAAAATACCGCTGACTGTCGGATATGGGACATCGTTATCTCCCGACGCGATCAATTTCATCTTGAGCAGAAATTCCTGATCATCATGAGAAGAGATAACAGTTCTGAATCGATTCCACAGGCTCGGGGCTAAATCATCAAGCCGAGCCCCCGGTACAGCTTGTTCGTCAAAGCGTATCAGGCGAGCTTGGCTGCGCTGCTGAAAAAGACGTGCTAACATATCCGGCTTCATCTGCCGCTTGGAACTGCCGATACGACGAAAATAGCCGCCCGGACTTTGATGGACAAACAGGCTTCGCTGAACATCAACCCGGATAATCGTTCTTTCTATTTCACACTGAACAGGCACGGAGAGTTTACGAATAATGCAATCCATCGGAGGTTCGATAAGATCGTTGCAGATTTCACGCAGCCAGCCCTCGACAAGATCAAGCTTTGCCGACGGGATTCCCTCAATCTTCCTCGTCTTATCATCAACACCCAAAAGAATGATACCGGTATGGGTATTAGCCATTGCGGCAAGCTCATCAGCCATCCCATTACGATGAGGTCCGCTGATTTTGTCATTCTTGAATGAGATATTCTTCAGCTCAAGAATTGAGTCCTCACCCAAGGCTATCTGTTTGAGCAGGTCTGATATATTTTTCAGCATTGTTTTTTCTTTCTTCGACTACCCTCACGCAGGTCACAACCGAGCTGCACTAAGGACAGGCAATTATTATCGTGAGATCACCCCGTCACAGGAACAAAAACCTCCATACCCATGAGCGGCCAGATCACAGCCACTGCCAACCAGACCACCAGCATCAACAGGATACTGGCCGGAATGCCCCACAGGAAGAACTCTCCGGTAGTGAATTGCCTGGAATTATAAGCGATGGCATTAGGAGCTGCACCGACAAGCAAGAGAAAAGGCATGCCTGCAACGACAAGGGAGGAAAAAAGAATGACCTCGCCGCTGACGCCGAGGTAAGGAGCAATAACCAAGGCCACAGGTAAAGAAATGGCAATGGCAGCCACGTTCATAATGAAGTTGGTCATCATCATGACAAAGAAAGCCATGCCGAGAATGAAGACCAGAGGCGGAGAGTTTTGAAAGAGGACCAGCCAATTGACGGCCAGCCAACGGGCTGCCCCGGTCTCCCATAAGCAGAAGCCGATGGACATGGCCCCAGCAAAGAGCAGGATAATATTCCAAGGCACCTCTTCAAGATCATCAATCTCCAGGATATTGAAGAGAAAAAAGGAAACAGTGGAACAGAGCAGGATACCGGTTTTATGGATATCGGCCAAGGCGGGAATAAAATTCTTCAGTGCGATAATCAGGATGGTTCCGAATACGATCCCGGCGGTGAGGAGTTCCTTCTGACTCCACCGTCCCAAATCCTTGTACATCCTGCTCGCCTTTTCCTTTAAGCCAGGAATCCGGGCATGTTCCGGCTTAAAAAAGAGGAGAAAAAAGCCCCAGAGCAAAAAAATCATGAGCCAGCCAATGGGAAACATGTACCAGCTCAATTCAAAAAAGCTGATATCTACCTTCATGATGTCCTTATAAAAACCCAGGGCCACCGCCCCCCTGGCCGCACCTAGCAGAGTGATGATACTGCCTGCGCCCGCCACATAGGCCATGCCGATGAACAGACCTTTGCCGAAGCGAGTCGGCTTTTCTTCGTCGGCATACAGAGAATGAATAGCCATGAGCAGGGGAAACATAGTGGCAGCCACTGCGGTATGGGCCATGAAATGGGTGAGCACGCCGGTCATGGCAAAGCAGCCCAGGTAGATCATGCTGGTTCGCTCCCCGACAATGGAGAGCATCTTATAGGCCATCCGCCGAGTCAGACCGGTCTTGGTGAACACCATGCCAATCATGATGGAGCCGAAGATAAAAAGCACAGAAGGGTCCATAAAATCCCGAAATGCGGTTCCAGGATCACGGATCATGAACAGGGCTTGCAGGACGCCGATGGTCAGACTGGTCACACCGATGGGCACCACTTCAAACACCCACCAAGTTGCAGCCAGCAGAAAAATAGCCAAGGCACCCTTGCCCTCTCGGGTTAAGATGAAATGCGCTCCGGTCGGATCAATGGCATCTGGCCAAGGCGGGAAGAAGTACACAAGAACAAAAAGGCCGCTCCCGGTGAAGATAAAGAGCAATCGTTTCCAATCAAAGCGCTTTTTCTCCCCGGAAAAAGCGAGTACCTGAGGGCCTGAAGACTGCATCGTATCTTTCCGTCGTGTTGTTATTTCTTTTGTTACTTCTCTTCCTGTTTTCTCAAAAAAATCTCAATCCTGCGGCAACGTACACCAGGTATTGCACATGGCGTGAAAAAGTTCTTCGAAACGAAGGAGACCGATAACCACCCCGTTGTCGATCACCGGAACACAGGAGGTATTATGGCGGTGCAGCACCACAATGGCTTCCAGGATATGCGTATCCGCCGATAAAGTAAAATCAACAGGACGCATCAGGGAACGAATTAATCGGGTCCGATTTCCCCCGCACTCGGCAAGGGCGTGGTCTTCATAAAGACAGGTCAGATGCGGATCCTCTATATTGCCCCAGGAAGATGTACTCCCTCCCCTCCCCATACCTAACAGACTGGGCACCAAACCGCGCAGGATGTCGATCCGTGAGAGTCTACCCACCAGATTATTCTGTTGATCAAGCACAAAGAGGTGGTGAAGATCAACAGGATTTTCTTCAGAAGGACTCAGGGCGAACAAAGCTATGGCCTCGTTCAGGGTCTGATGATCGTACAGCCGGGGACACCGTTCAAGAGGGATGACCATCTCCCGTATATCCTTTGTTTGTTCCGACATGCCTTCTCCCCCTCAGAAGAAAAATTTTCCTGCTATTTCTCTGATACTACCAGCTTTTTCGCTTAAGAATATCCTGCATCTCAGCATCCGCTTGCCGATGTACGGCTGTCAGATGAGCTTTCTTTGCTGTCTTGATCTTTTCCAGCAGCTCATCAATGTCCACAGGCTTCTGTAAAAAATCACCGGCACCCTGCTTCATGGCCTCAATACCACCAGCTACCGTGGCATGCCCGGTCAACATCAGCACTTCAAGATCCGGCCTCCTGGCCTTAATCTGTTTCAGCGTTTCAATACCGTCAATGCCTGGCATGGAAAGATCAATGACAGCAACATCAAAAACCCGCTTGTCCACTAAGGCCACTGCCTCCTCGCCGCAGGTAACAGCAGCAACCTTCATCCCTCTGGTTTCAAGACGACGAGCAAGCAGCCGGCCAAACTCCTCTTCGTCATCAACAAGGAGTATTTTTGTCGCCAGATGCCTATCCATGCTGTTTCCTCTCCTGGATTATGATTTTGTTTTCCACTATTTTCTCCACCGTTTTTCTCTGCCACCTTTCTCCTGCTTCTCTCCCCCTAAGCCAGCTGCCTCTGCGCGACTTCCTTCTCGGCAATCTCCCGCGCCTTTCTATCTGCTGCTAAGATAGCATCCAGATCCAAATCATCACCAGGGGCAAAACAATCCAAGGTCGAAGCAACAATGGCGGTGATATCTGTAAAACCGATCTGTTCATCAAGAAAGGCAGCAACAGCAACCTCATTGGCCGCATTGAGCACTGCCGGTTTTACCCCGCCCTCTTCCATTACTCTGAAGGCAAGCCCAAGAGCCGGAAAACGATCATAATCCGGTTTTTCAAAACTGAGCTTACCGCACTCGGAAAGACTAAGACGGGAAAGATTGAGGGGAATTCGTTCTGGGTAGGACAGAGCATAGGCAATGGGAATACGCATATCCGGAATGCCCAGCTGGGCCATCACAGAGCCGTCAATATACTCCACCAGGGAATGAACAATGGATTCTGGATGCACAACCACCCGAATCTTCTCTACCGGCACATCAAAAAGCCAGCAGGCCTCAATAACCTCCAGCCCCTTATTCATCATTGTTGCCGAATCAATGGATATCTTGCGTCCCATATCCCAGTTGGGATGGGCCAAGGCCTGATCCGGGGTGGCCTGGCACAAGCCCTCTTTATCCAAGGCACGAAAGGGACCACCTGATGCGGTCAGGATAATCATGCCCACATCATCGCGACGTCCGGCCTCCAAGGCCTGAAAAATAGCTGAATGCTCGGAATCTATGGGGAGCAGGGAGACCTTATGCTCTCGTGCTGCTTGCATGACCAGCCGCCCAGCCATAACCAAGGTTTCCTTATTGGCCAGTCCGATATCCTTGCCCTCCGCGATTGCCGCCAAGGTGGGCAGGAGCCCCACCGCACCGACCACGGCAGAGACAAGCATCTCTGCTGCCGGGACAGTGGCGACCTTCTGATTTCCCTCTTCTCCCCAAAAAACCTTACCTCGGTACTCCTCCGGCAACAGAGTAATGAGCTGCGAGGCCAAGGCCTGATCAGCAACCGAGATACACTCGGGCTGAAACTCCTGTACCTGGTCTGCAAGTTCTGCAATACTCCTCCCTGCGGAGAGCCCAACAATACGAAATCGATCCGGAAAGGAACGCACCACGTTGAGGACATTTTTGCCAATGGAACCGGTAGAGCCAAGCAGGGAAATGGATTTCATCAGAGAACTCCAGAGAAAATAAGCAGATAAAGAAGAGGCGCTGTCAACAGCAGACTGTCAACCCGATCAAGGATCCCACCGTGTCCTCCCAGCAGGGTGCCGGAATCTTTGATCCCAGTACCGCGCTTAATAATGGACTCAGCCAAATCACCGGCAATGCCTACCACGGCAAGCAAGGCGGCGGCCAGGGCCAGTTGCACCATACCGACATCAGGCAGGAAAAAAACGCCTATGAGGGTAGCAGCAAGCACCGCAACGAGAACACCCCCGATTGCTCCATTGATTGTCTTGGCAGGACTGATGCTTGGACAAAGCTTCTTTTTGCCAAAAGCTCGACCGCTATAATAGGCACCTGTGTCAGACCCGGCAGTAATAGCCGTTAGCACCAATAACCAAGAATTGCCAGCTGGCAAAAATCGAAGCAAAACAAGGAAGGCGGAACAAAGAGCTATATAAAAGACTGAAAAACCGGACTGCATGAGAAAAGCCAGGGGGTCGGCAAAACGGGTATAAAAAAAGATGGTCAGCACGACCAAGCCCAGCAGGGCAAGATAGCTGCCGATGAGCACCTCGGAAGGGCTACCGTCAGCAGAGACCAGGACCGGGATCAGACAGGTCAACACGGACAGAATGAGAATGCCTGTTCCAGGCGTTTTGTCAATCATCCGAAAGAACTCATGCAGAGCAATAGCCGAACCAATGGTGAGAGCACACCAAAACATAAAAGGAGGGGCCAGAAACAGCAGCAATATCCATAGAACAACCATGAATATTCCGGGGATCAGACGTTGTTTCATAACATTGTATATTTATTTTTGTTATCCCGGCCCGATGAACTGGGATCAGGGGCAGAAAGGGAAATAATCACGAGGAGGCACAGCCAGTTTCCGCCTGCGCTCCAGTCTTTCCAAAACGTCGCTGACGCCCTGCATATTCTTCCAAGGCTGCAAGAAATTGGTCCCTGCGGAAATCCGGCCATTGAGTATCTGTAAAGTACAGCTCTGCATAGGAGAGCTGCCAGAGCAGAAAATTAGAAAGCCGCTGCTCTCCGCTGGTCCTAATCAATAAATCTGGCTCTGGCTGATCTACAGAATAGAGATGATCACTGAAGAGTTGATCATCAATATCATCAGGTTTCAGCTCACCGGAGACACATTTTCGACTGATCTCCTGAACAGCTCCTATCATCTCCGCCCGAGAGCCGTAGCTCAGACAGAGATTTAAGCGGAGCTCAGAGCAGTCTCTTGTCTCAGCAATGACCCTCTCCAGCATATCCCGCACATCATCTGGGAGACGATCTTTCTGGCCAAAGCATTCCAGACGTATCCCGTTCTTCATCATCGTGTCTAATTCGGATTGAAGATAATTCTTCAGCAGAGCCATGAGCCCCTTGACCTCCAGGCCGGGACGCTGCCAATTCTCCGTAGAAAAGGCATACAGGGTCAGATGCCTGATCCCGACCTCACGAGCTGTTTCTACCGCCTCACGCACGGAATCCGCTCCGGCCTTATGACCGAAAAGTCGCGGACGGTGGCGCTGTTGGGCCCAGCGCCCATTACCATCCATGATAATAGCCACATGCTTGGGAAGCGGGTCCAGGTAACGAGTTTCATCCATAGTCTTCAATGAGGCTAAACCTCCATAACCTCTTTTTCTTTGCCAGCAGCTATATCGTCGATCCGGGTGATGAACTCATCTGTCACCTTCTGTACCTCTTCCTGATAGCGAAACATGTCGTCTTCAGAGATTTCCTTATCGTTTTTTTGCGTTTTGAAGGTATCATTGGCATCACGTCGATCATTACGCACACCGACCTTGTACTCTTCAGAAATCTTCTTTACCTGCTTGACCAAGTCTTTGCGCCGTTCTTCGGTCAACTGCGGAATATTGAGACGGATAACCTTGCCGTCATTGGCCGGTGTCAGGCCGAGATCAGAGGTCATGATAGCCTTTTCCAGCACAGCCAGCATCTGCGGATCCCAAGGCTGAATAACAATCATTCGGCTTTCTGGAACCGTGATCGTCCCCACCTGATCAACAGGCAGGGTGGAACCATAGGCGTTCACTCTGATTCCGTCCAGCAAAGTTCGGGAAGCACGACCGGTTCGGATCCTGGTCAGCTCTCGTTTCAGTGCTTCAACCCTTTCCTCCATACTCTCTCTTGCCAGCTCTACAACCTCGTTTGCCATAACATCCTCCAGTGATATATCTTGTCCAATCTTTTATAGCCTACAAACACTCTTATTGTGCGACAACGTTTTGTGAAACCCGGAAGTATAATCAATTTTCATCATTTGCAAAGTTCATTTTTTCCTGTTGGTGTAAAAGAAGGGAGAGGACGCAACGATATCCTGAAAGTATACCGCAGAATAGGTAAAATGGAATGAAAAAGAGATGAGAAACGGAGAGGGCCTGTAACCCTATCGCCTGAAAGGCGCATATTGGTCAACTCGGAGTAACGGCTTGCCCAGGGCGTTACCCTGAGCTGGTTATATATAACCCCGTTGGGGTATGAGATGCGCATCGTACCTGGCTTGACAAAATCAATGAAGCCTGACCCTATTGATTCCCTTACGATCTTTTAGAGCAAACGACAATCATAAGCGGAAAATTTACTGTCCTCTGTCATGAGATAATACCCATTGGCAATGGATTGTGCGATCAGCATTCGATCAAAAGGATCTTTATGATGAAAGGGCATTTCTTTGAGTAGCAGAGCATCCTGTCCCCGGAAGTCGAGCTGTTCAAAGCCGCTTTGCCGAACCATGTCAACCGGGTCGTAATCCACGTTCAGTTTGCCGATAGACGCCTTGATCATGATTTCGGCAATAGTGATTGAACTCACGTAAACAATGTTTGTCAGCGTTTCCAGTTCAGCCCGTTTACCGGCTTTGATTCTAGACGGATCGGCAAGTGCCCACAGGAAGATATGGGTGTCAATAATGATCTTCATTGCTTCCTTGTCTCGTCGGCCTCGCTCGGCCCATAAAACATTTCGTTCAGCACCTCATCTTCGTCCATAATATCGTCTGGCACATCAATCTTGCCTGCAAGGAGACCTAGTTTTCGTTTTCCTTTTATTTTATAAGCAACTATCTCTACAAGGGGAAGATTGTTTTTGGCGATTATGACCTCTTCTCCATGACAGGCAATGTTCACTAATTTTGAGAGATTTGTTTTTGCTTCGGAAATATTGACGATCATGATGCCCTCCTGTGGTGAATGCGTTAATCAATTTAGTCTATTGTACCAAACAAGACCAAGTTGGTCAACCTTCAGGGGTGCCCAAGTTGTTACCCTAGGCTGGTTATATCTAACCCCGTTGGGGTATGGAGTGCGCATCATACCCGGCTTGACAAAATCAATCGAGTCTGACCCTATTATTGATCCTTTGATTCAGATCAAAAGCTTCTTTCGGTCTGGAATAGCACCAGACACTTTACTTTTTTCGTCGTGCAGGGCGTTGCGTTAGTGCTGAACCTGCCGCTGATTTTGCAGCTTTACTGGTACCAGCTTTACGTAAAGTTTTAGACGCTGCAGTCCCAGCTTTAGTTGAAGTTACTTTCTGTGGGGCTTTACTTTGAGATAGTGCAGAACCAGCGGCCGATTTTGCAGCTTTACTTGAACTTTTACTACGCAACACTTTTGATGCTGCTGACGCAGCTTTTTTACTTGTAACTTCCTTTTTTGCCATCTTGCGTTACCTCTATTTTTTGTCCGAGTTTTGCTCCAATATCTACAGGTGAATTATCATTGAAAACAAAGAATGCTACCAGCATGAGAAACGCTGCAAATAGAATTGCACTCGCAACCCCACCAGCTAAATTAACTAAAAACTGTGGTCCAAACTTTTTGACACTACGAATTTCTTCAACAATTATACTCTCCTCTGTTTCTTTTTGAAAATCTGACATATAAGTTTCAATTGCGCTTTGAGCATAATCTGTCAGCCTCGCTTCCGCAGTGTCTTTAGCTCTAAGTAATACTCCAGAAGGTTGTTGTTTATACCAATTTTCTATGTCTGCTGTTGAAGGTATCGTACCATTTTCCTTTTGATGTTTCATCCATTCAATTTTTTGTTCCTCAACAACGGCAAATGCTACCAAACCAAGCAACCATTCTTCATCTTCAGGCTGATCCTCGACAAACTTTTTGTAAATATCTTCTGGGCCAAAATAAATATCCACAGCTGCTTCCTTTTTATTTCTGCTAACAGTGTCAATAATGGGAACCTTCTGTGTTATTGATCGTAATAGATTCCGTAGAAAACACCACTTATTCCGATATTGAGCCGAAAACAAAAAAACTTTTTCGCTTAACCACTCTCACCTGCATTCCCCCTCTTATCATACACAGATACAGAGTTAACACGGAATACAGAACGAGTAAACAAAAAATTAACCCAAGACCAAGGCTGAAATTGCTGGAATAGCAAAAGCTTTCCGCTTTCGTTACACTCAAGCAGACCTACACAAATACACAACAAGAAGTATTACAACAGGTGGGAGATGAAAATAAAAAAGGAAGAATAGAGGAAAGAGTGTAGAAAATCGAACTGCTTCGTCCTCCCCTTTTTTAAGGAGGACGGAGCAGTTTCTTCGGCGCAGAGGAGGGAAAGACTACTGATTCAGCAACTCACGCAGCCGTTTGGAAGGACGGAAAGAAACCATCTTCCGCTTGGTGATCATCATGGACTCACCAGTCCGGGGATTACGCCCGCGACGGGGAGATTTATCCCGCACGGTCAAGGTGCCAAACTGAACCAGCTTCAGCGACTCTCCGCTTACTAAGGTTTCCTTCATGGAAGCAAAGATGGTATCAACAAGCTCTGCAGAATTACGCTGAGACATATCAAGTTCTTTATTAATCGCAACAGCCAGCTCTTTCCGGGTGACGTTGCCCTTGCTTCCATTAGATTTACTCGTTGTTTCTTTTTTCATTTTACTCTTTTCCTTCCCGATATCGACCGCCGAAGCGGGACATCAGTGCATTTACTATTTTTTCGTGAAAGCCGTCAACTGTTGCATCATCCAAGGTCTTTTCATCAGAACGATACGTAACAGTCAAGGCAACGCTTTTCATACCCTCATCAATGGGTTTACCGCTGTAGACATCAAAAATATCCGCATAAACAACATGCTGTTTCTTATGCGCCCGTATCTCCTGCAACAGATCTCCGGCAGCTGCGCTTTCCGGCACCAGCAAGGCGATATCACGCTTTACTGACGGATAACGGGACAAGGGAGTAAATGCCTTCTCAACTGTTGGCAATTCCAGCAAGGCGTCCAGTTCAAGCTCAACAAAAAAGACATCCTGCTTAATGGAAAATGCCTGGGCTGCCTGTTTACTCAGCTTGCCGATCAGGCCCAGTTGCTTTTCACCGTCCATGATACGAAGAGAGAAGGCTGGATCCGCATAGGTACAGGTACATTCTGGGGTAGCTGATGACGCATCGCCAGCCCCGTCAACAGCCTGAAAGGTGATATCCCCTGATTCCCCCTGGAGATGCAGTGTTTGCAAAAGGTTCTGAACAGCCCCTTTTATATCATATATATCAGCATTTTCCTCGGAAAAATACAACGGGGAAGAGGCCGGATAACGAGCCCCGCTGATAACGACGCAGAGCTGATAACGCTCTCCCGGTTGCTCAGCTGGATCACGCAGGGTAAAAACCTTGCCAATCTCAAAAAGACGAATATCAGCTTGTTGAAAATTGATATTACGCCGAATATTTTCCAGAATGCCAGGCAACAGCATGGTACGCATCACCGACTGATCCTCTGTCAGAGGATTGAGCAGGCGCACGCATTGTCTTCGTGAATCGTCTTTACTGAGCCCCAGCATGTCACAATGTTTTTCCGCAACAAAGGAGTAGTTGATGGCCTCGTAAAAACCAGAACCGATAAATACGGATGCGGCCTCCTGCCGAAGCTGACGCATGCCATCCCGTTCCGGATAATCCATAGAGATGTTCGGGAGAGTCGTCGGGATCTCATTATACCCCACTAAGCGAGCCAACTCTTCCACCAGATCAATCTCGCGTTCAATATCTACCCGAAAAGCGGGCACTGTTACCGCTAAAACCGCTAAGGTTGCGTTATCTTCATCTGCCACAACAAAATCAATACCGCGTAAGTAGGCGGCGATCTGCTGGCCGGTCAAAGTAATGCCGAGCAAGGAATTAACCCGTTCAACCCGCAGGTCAAGTTGGAGCAGCTCTTTTTTTCCTGGATAGAGATCCACAGCGTCTGCAACCTGGGCATCAGCAAGCTCACAGATGAGCTGCGCAGCCCGCTCCATTGCCTCAGTCACGCCATCCGGGTTTATTCCGCGCTCAAAGCGGTAGGAGGCCTCGGTGGAAAGATTCAGCGTACGGGCGGTACGACGCACAGAAATCGGATCAAAACAGGCCGACTCCAGGAGAATTTCCGTTGTCTTCTCGGTCACCTCGGAATGCAACCCACCCATGACGCCTGCTACAGCAATAGGTTTTTCGCCATCACAGATCATGAGCATATCCGACTCGATTTTCCGCTCGCTCTTATCCAAGGTCGTAAAGGTCGCCTCATCCGTCCGAGGACAACGTACCTCAATGGTTTTGCCTGCAAGCTCCTGAAAATCAAAGGCGTGGAGAGGCTGACCGTATTCCAGCATCACAAAATTGGTAATATCCACGATATTATTGATCGGACGCATCCCCACAGCAAGGAGCTGTCGTTGCAGCCACCACGGGGAGGGTTTGATCACAACATCGGTCAATTTGCGGGCAGCATAACGGAGGCAGAGTTCCGGCTCGCTGATCTTTACGGTGAACTCAGAAGTCGAATCTCCAAGTTCAGGCAAGGACAATATCGGCGGGGTGACCTTTTGCTCAGTGAACCCGGCAACCTCACGGGCAATACCAAGCACAGCTGTACAATCTGGACGATTGGGGGTGAGATCAATCTCAATCATGGTGTCAGAGAGTTCCAGCACCTCGGCCAGAGACTGTCCTGATGCCAGCGAGGAATCCAGCTCAATGATTCCGGCGTGCTCTTCGCCTATTCCCAGCTCTCGCCAAGAACAGAGCATACCCATAGAGACTTCGCCCCGCACCTTGGCCTTTTTGATCTTCATTCCCCCAGGCAATTTAACGCCGGGACGAGCAATGGCTGTGATCAGGCCGGGCCGTACATTGGACGCACCACAGACAATAGGTACTTTTTCGTCGCCGATTTCTACCTCGCAGAGACTGAGTCGATCTGCGTTGGGGTGCTTTTGCACGGAAAATACTTTTGCCGTTTGGATAGCGTCAAGGCCGACATAAAGTTCCTCAACCGCATCAACTTCCAGGCCGAGCATGGTCAGGCGTTCCGCCAGCTGATCAGGAGTCAGGCCGTTAAGAGAAATATACTTACCAAGCCAGCTGAGGGTAAATTTCATGGGAATATATCAATTCGTGAGGTAACGGTTCAGAAAATTTTATGACCGGGTTGCTTTACTCGGCTCTACAACGGAAGGATTAAAACTGATGAAGAAACCGAAGATCATTTTCGTAATAGAGGCGAATATCATCAATGCCGTACTTCAGCATGGCGATGCGCTCTACTCCGAGACCGAAGGCAAACCCGGAAAATTCGTCCGGATCATAGCCGACCATTTTCATAACTTCTGGATCAATCAGGCCCGCTCCGAGTATTTCCAGCCATCCTGTCCGTTTACAGACCCTGCATCCTGCTCCCTCGCAGATAACACAGGCAATATCCACTTCCGCACTGGGCTCAGTAAAGGGGAAAAAACTTGGGCGAAAACGAAGGGGTAAATCCCCTTTAAAAATACGGCGGGTAAAGGTGGTGAGCACTCCTTTCAGATCTGCAAAGGAGACACTACGGTCAACCAAAAATCCCTCAACCTGGTGAAACATAGGCGTATGGGTGATATCGGAATCACAACGATACACCTTACCCGGAGCAATATAACGGAGAGGGGGCTCCTGATTTTCCATAATCCTGGCCTGCATAGGCGAGGTATGGGTCCGTAACAGCAGCGAGTCAGACACATAAAAGGTGTCGTGCATATCCCTAGCAGGATGGTGCTTGGGGATATTCAGGGCCTCGAAGTTGTAATAATCGGTCTCAACATCCGGCCCTTCAGCAACAGCAAAACCCATCCCCTCAAAAACAGAGCAAATCTCTTCCATCACCTGAGTGACAGGATGGAGCTTACCGCAAGGAAGGAAACGACCCGGCAGGCTGAGATCAACAGCCTCAGCCGCATGTGCCTGCTCTCCTGCTGCCAGATCTTCCTTTTTTCCGAGAAAGAGAGCTTCCACCTCTTTCTTCACAGTATTTGCAAGCTGACCAAGACGAGGCCGGTCTTCCTTGGGGGCTTGGCTTAATTCCTTCATCACAGATGAAAGAAGGCCTTTCCGCCCGAGAAATGTAACCCGGAACTCCTCTAAGCTCTGCTGGCCGCTGATGGCAGATAAAGCCTGGACAGCTTCGTCTTTCAGGCTTTGCAGTCTGTTTTCCATTATGCGCGTCTTCTCTCAGATATCAGGCTGCTGCTTCAATGCCAGCGGCTTTGACAATCTCAGTGAATGCGCTGGGATCAACAATAGCCAAATGAGACAACACCTTACGATCGAGTTCGATTCCTGTCTGCTGCAGAGCATGAATCAACTTGCTGTAGCTGGTATCATTTAACTGAGCAGCAGCACCGATACGAGTGATCCACAAGCGACGAAAATTACGCTTATTGGTTCTTCTATCCCGATAGGCGTAGCACAACGCACGATCAACAGCTTCTGTCGCGGTGCGATACAGGCGACTCCGGCCACCCCGGAATCCTTTAGCTTGTTTTAAAACTTTATTTCTTCTGCGGCGGGCCTTGAACCCGCGTGTTACGCGTGGCATCCTTGCACTCCATGTACAAAATTTACTAAAAAAATAATTCTATAAGTCATCCAAAATCGATACTGACCGATACTCTAATGAGTATGACCGCCCTCTCTGTTTACTGCTTCTACTTACTGCTTAGAGGTAGGGCAACATACGTCGGACTGCCTTGGTATCAGCTGCATCAATTAATCCGCTCTGGCGCAGATTACGTTTCCGCTTGGTTGATTTACTGGTCAGAATATGTGAGGTAAAGGCCTTACTTCTCCGAATTTTACCGGTACCGGTCGCTTTAAAACGCTTAGCCGCCCCCCGGTTCGTTTTCATCTTTGGCATGATACGTTCCTTGTTGTTCAAAAGCCTGTAAATATCTCAGAGGCTCATGAGGTTTATTACTTTTTTCAATCGTTCTGCGATTAATCAGGCTTTCGGACCGACAAACATAATAAGCTGCCGTCCTTCCATTTTCGGCTCCTGCAGAATAACACAATCTTCACGCAGGTTGTCGGCAATCTTCTTAATCGCCTCAAGGCCAACAGATTGAGCATAAATAATTTCCCGCCCGCGAAACTGCATCGTCACTTTGACCTTATTTTTCTTCTCAAGAAATCTTTTGATTTTCTTGATCTTAAAATTCAGATCGTGCTCTTCAGTCTTGGGACGGAACTTAATCTCTTTTGTCTCAATAACCGTCTGTTTTTTCTTCGCTTCCTGCTGCTTCTTTTTCAGCTCGTACCGATATTTGTCGTAATTCATAATTCGACAAACCGGCGGCTTGGCCTTATCTGAGACCTCAACCAAATCAAGCCCCACATCATCAGCAAGTTGTCGTGCTTTTGCTGTCGGGACAACACCAAGCTGTTCGCCTTCAGACCCGATCAATCGGACTTCCGGGTAGCGAATCGCTTCATTGATCTTAGACTTAAGTTCCTGCTTCTGCGGAAGTTTTCTGCCTCTTCGTTTAATGTTCGGATCCTCCTGATTAATCCAATACCAATACAGCCTGTCAGGCCGTCCCCTGTTCGCACTCCTTTCTCACCAAGTCCGCAAACTCCTGCGAAGTCATGGGAGGCAGGTTGTCTCCGTTGCGCTTACGTACTGTTACGGTACCTTCTTCCATCTCCCGATCACCGATAATCAACATATACGGTGTCTTCATCATCTGGGCTTCCCGGATCTTATAATTAAGTTTCTCATTCCGCAGATCCTGCTCAATCCGAACCCCGGCCTGACGTAACTCACTATAAACTCCAGAGCAATAATCGGCCTGGGCATCCGTTATATTTAAGATCCTTGCCTGCTCTGGAGCCATCCAAAGCGGAAAAGCACCTGCGTAATGTTCAATCAGTACGCCAATAAAACGCTCAAGAGATCCCATCAAAGCGCGATGAATCATGATCGGCTGATGTTCAGCCCCGTCCTGGCCGGTATAGGTCATACCGAAGCGCTCAGGCAGGTTGAAATCAACCTGGATAGTTGAACATTGCCAAGAACGGCCCAGCTGATCCTTGATCTTAATATCAATTTTCGGACCGTAAAAAACACCTTCGCCCGGATCAACCTCATAGGCAAGGCCTTTTTTCTCCATCGCCCCTTGCAGGGCCTTGGTGGAGAGATCCCAATGTTCATCGCTGCCCACGTATTTTTCTGGCCTGGTGGACAGATAAACATCATAATCAGCAAAACCAAAGGTCTTGAGAACCTGGAGATTCAAATCAATAATATTGAATATTTCTTCTTCCAGATGGTCAGGGCGACAAAAAATATGGGCATCATCCTGGGTAAAACCGCGCACCCGCATCAAACCGTGCAGGGCACCGGTACGCTCGTAGCGGTAAACCGTTCCCAGTTCACACCAACGGACAGGAAATTCCCGATAACTATGCTTTGTTGCGTTGTAGACCCCAATATGAAAGGGGCAGTTCATCGGCTTGAGCTGATAAGCAACCTCATCAATCTCCATAGCCGAGTACATATTCTCGCCGTAGAAATCAAGATGCCCAGAAGTCTTCCAGAGATCCTGACGTGCAATATGCGGGGTATACAGGAGTTCATACCCATTTTTATAATGGGCATCCTTCCAATAATCTTCAATCAGCTTACGGAGCATTGCTCCACGCGGCTGCCAGAGAATCAAACCGGGACCAACTTCATCCTGAATCGTGAACAGAGCAAGTTCCTTGCCGAGCTTACGATGATCTCGTTTTTTGGCTTCTTCGATACGATTGAGATATTTTTTCAGATCTTTCTTATCAGAAAAAGCTGTGCCGTAGATCCTGGTCAGCATGGGATTGCGTTCATCCCCGCGCCAATAGGAACCAGCCACTCGCAGCAATTTGAAACTCTTCAGCCAAGAGGTATCCGGGATATGGGGACCTCGACAGAGATCAATAAATGCACCCTGCTGATAGAGGGAAACGCTTTCCTCTCCCCTTGTTTCGAGATCCTTGAGCAGCTCAACCTTATAGCTTTCTCCCTGATCGGTAAAAAATGCCAGAGCCTCAGCTATGGGCATCATGCGCCGTTCAAAAGGCAGACGTGCTTTGACAATTTCGGCCATCCGTTCTTCGATAGCAACAAAATCATCCGGATTAAAGGCGGGATCACGATCAAAATCGTAATAATACCCATCTTCGATAGATGGACCGATAGCAACCTTCACATCCTGACCAAAAAGCTCTTTCACTGCCTGGGCCATAATATGGGCCGTGGAATGACGGAGGATATGCACTCCCTCATCAGAATCAGCGGAAATGGGCTCAAGCACCGTATCCGCCTGCAAGGTTGCGGACAAATCTGTCGCCTCTCCGTTACAGAGCACGGCAATAGCCTGCTTTCGCTGCTTCTTAGAGAGCAGTTCCTTCAAAGCCTCCTGCGCCGTAATACCTGCGGCAACTGTTTTGGCTTCTTCTCCGGGTATGGATATGGATATATCGGTCATGCTGTCTGTCAAAAAAGTCTGCTGAGTAAACTGCCCGGCCCCTTGAGGGCGGGTGTCAACATGATTGAAGGATCTTCGCAATAAAAATATAAAAAAGGAAAGGCTAATAAGCCGGTGATATTCTCGCCGACCCTTAGCCTTTATGTAAATTGGTAGGCACGGGCGGTTTCGAACCGCCGACTTCTACCATGTCAAGGTAGCGCTCTCCCACTGAGCTACGCGCCTGCAAGTTTTTTTTTTTGCATGCTGTTTTCCAGCTTCAATATTGTTTGCCCTTTGCCGTTACTCTGCAAGCGCATAAATATTGAAAACGTTATGTCAATTACCAAGGAATGAATTTGATGTCAAGTAAAATGAAAAATTATCCTCCCTTCGCAGGCAAAAAAATACATCTTTTCACATTCAGAGCCAAAAAAGCAGCACACTTGCTCTTTTTACCCCTTCCTGAGTCCGTAGAGTGGGCAAGGAAAGATAACGTGAATAACGGGGTAACGTGACAGCTTTTACAGCAGAACAGGTTTGAGGGAACACGGGCACGGCACGCCGTTCCCCTACGCCCCTGCCCGCCGTCAGTCCGTAGAGTGGGCAACGAGAGATAACGTGAAAACGTTAACGACGTGACAGCTTTTACATCAGAACAGGTTGGAAGAAGACGAAATTTTGCCCACCCTACCCTTTTCGCAACCGCCGCCAGCGATACCAAAGCCCAAACCCGCTCAGGACCAGCCCGCCAGCGACAACCACATAGCGGGCCAACTGCACATCAATCCTGACCAAGGCAATCAGCACCAGCAATACACCTATCCCAATCAGTAACCAATCCGTGGCAACAGCAATTGCATGGCTGATCTTTCGTATAAGCTCCTGGAAAAATCTCATCAGGTACGCTCCACCGTATACATCAAATCCTCACCCTGCTCCTCAATACAGACAACGCGCCCGTCATTCACCGCGATGACCCGATTTATCCGTTCAGCGATCTTCTTCTCAACAAGAAAGCTGAACTGCTCTCTGCTAGCCATCTTTTTCAGACGTAACCTTACGTCCTTATAGCCCCTTCAACAATCGCCGCGATAATCCTGCAACCCTACATGCTCCATCATTGCCTCCCCCGCGCTTATTGGTTCTCCTGCTCCCAAGGCCTGATCACGATAGTAGAAATTGAGTTCTTGGGCGACCCGTCAATAAACTTATCCGAATAGGTCAGATAGACCAAGGTATTCCGTTTGGGATCATAAAAACGCACCACCTGCATTTTTTTAAACAGCAGGGAGGTCGATTTACGAAAAACTCGCTCTCCGTCGTCCTTGCCGCTGGCCACATCTTTGGGCAAAGTGATCGGCCCGGTCTGACGACAGGCGATGGAGGCGTCTGATTTATCTTCGGCCAGCCCCACGGTCCCCTTAATGCCACCGGTCTTGGCCCTGCTCAGGTAGCAGGTAGCCCCACTGATATGGGGATCATCAAAGGCCTCAATCACGATCTTATCATTTGCCCCGAGGAGCTTAAAGGTAGTGCTGACTTCACCAACAATTTCCGCCTGACCCGCCGAAGCGACAAAGGATAAGGCCAGCAGCAGAACACCTGCGATCTGCCCCTTGTGCAACCTTCTTGATTTCTTCATTTTCCCCTTCCTTTTTATCTTTCCGGTGTATTTACCGGCCCGCATGCATTCGATTAACCGCGCTGAGCAGGGCCTTGATTGAGGACACGATAATATCCGTATCCACGCCAGCTCCCCACCATCCTTCCCGGCTACCGTTCTCTCGTTTATCCAGCAGCTCGATATAGGTGACCGCCTTGGAGGAGGCCCCTTCGGTCAAGGAGTGTTCATCATAGGAATTCAAGATAAAATCTAGGCCGGTTTGCTCATTCAGGGCTG
Organism: Candidatus Electrothrix laxa; assembly: GCA_942492895.1. Classification (GTDB taxonomy): domain Bacteria; phylum Desulfobacterota; class Desulfobulbia; order Desulfobulbales; family Desulfobulbaceae; genus Electrothrix; species Electrothrix laxa. The sequence goes on along the minus strand of OW818652.1, from coordinate 233,379 downwards.
CACACATCGCATCAAGAGGCCCATTGCCGGTTCCTTGAAAACTTTGCTCTTCATTATTGATTGCAATAAGAGACTCAATTGCAGCTGTTGATTTTTCCTCCTGTTGATCAATATGGCGCTTGACCACATTGAACTCCTTGAGCCTATAATAGCCATCCTCCCGCAGATATTCTCGCTCAAAGACATCGTACACTGCCTTGTTGGATAATTCATCCCCTACCTTTTCCGACTCTGCCTGCACCACCCGCCCAAAACCGGGCCGCATCGCCTTGGGCAGTTTATAGCCGAACTGACGATCCATGATATAGGACACCCCACCCTTGCCGGACTGGCTGTTAATACAGATAATGGATTCATAGGTACGGCCCACATCTTCGGGATCAATGGGCAGATAGGGGACTGCCCAGATGCCAGATGCATCCTCGGCCACCGCATCCATGCCTTTACTAATGGCATCCTGATGAGAACCGGAAAAAGCTGTATAAACCAAATCACCTACATAGGGATGACGGGGATGAACAGGCAGGTTGGTACAGCGTTTGTACACATTAACCACCCGGTTGATGTTGGAAAAATCCAAATTCGGATTAACACCCTGACTGAACATATTCAGGGCCAGGGTGATAATATCCACATTGCCGGTCCGCTCGCCATTGCCGAACAGGGTACCCTCCACCCGATCCGCCCCGGCCATCAGGGCCAGCTCTGTGGCTGCTACGGCACTGCCCCGGTCATTATGGGCATGGAGACTGATCAGAGCACAATCACGATTCTTCATATGACGGCTGAACCACTCGATCTGATCGGCATAAATATTGGCCGTGGCCATCTCCACGGTCGCTGGCAGATTGACCACTACCGGTCGTTCAGGGGTCGGTTCCCAAACGGCCATAACTTCCTCACAAATTTCCAAGGCATAATCAAGCTCTGTGCCGGTAAAGCTCTCCGGTGAATACTCATAACGGATATCACCATCAAACCGGGCAGCCTCTTCGTGAATAATCCTGGCCCCCTGGACACCGAGTTGAATAATTTCCTTTCTGTCCATCTTAAACACCACCTGGCGCTGTAAGGTGGAGGTGGAGTTATAGAGGTGAACAATCCCCTTACGCACACCCTCCAAGGCTGCAAAACTTTTGCGGATCAGATGCTCACGGGCCTGGGTCAGGACCTGCACGGTCACATCTTCCGGGATCAGCTTATCCTCAATGAGCAGGCGGAGAAAGTCAAATTCCACCTTGGAAGCAGCCGGAAAACCGACCTCTATTTCTTTAAAGCCGATATCAACAAGCAATTGGAACATTTCCAGCTTCTGCTCTAAATTCATGGGCTGACTCAGGGCCTGATTTCCATCACGGAGATCAACAGAGCACCAGAGCGGCGCTTTGGTGATGGTGTTATCGGGCCAGGTACGATCCTTCAACGGCACCGTCGGGTAGGGACGATACTTCTTCAATTTATCAGCCTGCATGGTCTTATCCTCTTTCACAAGTTATTACATGAAAGTAGCGAGCGATTCTTCTGAGTCGCCCGATCTAATTTTCATTTTTTGTTGTCCCGCCCCAGAGGGGCGGGATGAGATTTTATATAAAAGTACCAATAACTCCTCAAAGTCACCCAACCCAACTTTCATGTTTTGTTGTCTCGGCCCGATGGGCAGGATGGGTGTTGTACATACCTCATCACTCTGCTCTGCACGGTCACAGGACAAATCCGAAAAAAACAAAAAAAAAGCCACGGTTCATACGCTGAACCGTGGCTGTTGGATCAATTTTATTCCTTATACTCAGAACAAACCTCGCCCTTCTGCCACAGTCGCGCTGTGCAGCCCCCGTAGGCCCAGAAGGAAAAAAAGATTGCGAAGGAGTTCTGCTGAGATCATTATATGTATATATACTGATGGAGTTGTTGTTTAGCTTGCCTCCATCTTAAATCGAGCGGCCTATTTGTCAAGAGATAATTCGATAAAATTAAAACTACACCCCAAAACCGCCCCCGTTCACCTTCAGCCATGCTTTTCGTTCCGGATAATCCGGCAGGATGGTGGCGAGCAGGTTCCAAAATCGCTGGGAATGATCAGGATGCACCAGATGACAGAGTTCATGGACCACCACGTAATCAACCACAGAATGCGGGGCCGCGATAATCCGCCAATTGTAATAAATCCGTCCGTCGGTATGGCAGCTGCCCCAGCGGGCTTTGTACTCCTTGATGCCGACAGAAACCGGGGCAACAAGCAGGCGGGCTGCATAGCGTTGTGTTTTTTCCCGGAGACAAACCGCTGCCCGCTGCCGGTACCAGGCAGACAGCTGCCTAATGACCAGCTGATCATGGGCCTCTCGCTCAGTACCCGCTGGCACATAAACCTGCAACCTGCCGTGCAGGAGCTTGGCGCAATACTCTTCCTGGACACCGGCAACGACCTTGAGGCGGTAGTTTCTGCCGAGGTAGGTAAAGCATTCCCCGGAGACATACTGTTTTACTCCGCTGTTGCGCCGGATTTCCTCAAATTGACTGATCTTGTTGTTGATCCAGCCGCTTTTCCGCTGAACCAGTTCCTCAATTTTCAGGTCGGATAAAAAGGACGGTACCAGTATCTGCACAGAACAATCCGGTTGCACAGAGATGGACGCTGTTTTCCTGCGCGGCCTTCGTATCACCTGATAGGCAAAAGACATCATTTTTTCCCGTACCTGGTTCGGGCCAGATCCACAAATTCGTCCTGAACAGTCTTGATCAACCCCTCGTCGTCATCGCCGATAAAGGAGGCATCAACCAGCCTTCGTTTGGTTTCCCGTCGTATCTCTTTGCAGCCATTGCTCTTCTTCCTGAAATAATCCACAATCCCAGCCTGTTCATCTATAACAGACACCATCTCCCTGCTCAGGTCGTTTATTTCTTCAGCAACAGCGGCGGAGAGGTATTCTGTTTTACGCTCGCCGCATACGGCCCCATGCAGAATATTGCGGAAGGCATATTCAGTTTCCGTCAGGCCAAGTTCTTCGGCTCCGGCCTCACGCTCGGGTTCGATGGAATCCATGAACAGAGAAAGCTGTTCCACCAAGCTGTCCCAGTGTTCCCCCTGCTGCTGAATGATCAGGTCCAGCCGTTCAGAGAGTTTTTTATAATAGGCCGGATCCTCTTCCAGTTGCACAGAGATATGGGCCTTGATCGCATGTTCTATGGCAGCGGCTTTTACCTGAGCGGACTTAATGCCCTGAATATGTTCTCTGAAATCGGCAGCGAACAGCTCAATCGGCGCGATTTTCGGGTCAACCCCGGTTGCAGACAGATGCTCTGCAATGAGTTTGCGCACCTTTTCACCTGCACCGTCCAGGGAGAGCTGCTCATCCTGAAAGATGTTTCTCGCAGCAATATTGATCTTACCAAGCCGCTTGAGGTCAGCAAGATAGGGTTTGGCCGCAGGATCCGGCATGACAATGTTCATGGAACGGGCGAATTTTCTGAAATCAATCCAATACTGGTGCCTGACCTCCTGATCCGCCAGCACCTCCAGGCAGGCCTCTATATCTTGTAGACCCACAACCGTACCCACAGCAGAAAAATACCGCATCACTCTGGTATGGCGAGCCATGAGTTTCGGAATTTCATCCTTGAGGCTCTGCATTGCACCCTGAATATCCTCTGCGGAAAACACCTCCAAGGCATCAGCCAGATAATCAGACAACCCGTAATAATCCACGATGAAACCGCGTTGCTTGCCCGGCGCGGTTCTGTTGACTCGGGCAATGGCCTGCAACAGGCTATGGTCTCGTAGCTTCCGATCCAGATACATGACCTGACAGATCGGCGCATCAAAGCCGGTCAGGAGCATGTCTTTGACAATCAGGAAGGTTAGGGATTCACTCGCTGGAGATTCATCCGCCAGCGGTTTGACAAACTGTTTACACTGTTGCTTCTGGAGAGCCGAGTTGCTATGGGGCCGGAGCCGTTTTTTATCCTCTGCCTTCCCGGAGATGATAACCGCTGACGGCGGTGCGCCCAGCTCATCCAGCATTTCTTTATAGGTCACAGCGGCATGCCGGGAAGCGGTCACAATCATCGCCTTGAAACCATCCGGCTGAATATGCTCTTGGTAATGCCGGAGCAGGTCGATGCAGATCTCCCGAATCCGTTGCGGTGCTTCCAGCACTGCCAGCTCGGTGCCGTGTTTCTTCCTGATCGCCTCTTGTTCCTCAAGGGTTTTATCGCCGAAGTAGGCGTCAAAAAGCGCGTCCAGAGAATCACCGGTCACCTTGGTTCTGGCCTCTCTGCCTTCATAGAGGATCTGGACGGTGGCCTTGTCCTGGACCGCCTGCTCAATGGTGTAGGTGTCGATATAGGAGCCGAATTCAGCCGAGGTTTTTTGGGTTTTAATCAGCGGGGTGCCGGTAAAGGCGATTTTCGGGGCATTGGGCAGGGCAATATTGAGATTCACACCCATATCGCCGTACTGGCTGCGGTGGGCCTCATCAGCCAGCACAATGATCTTTTCTGAGGGATTCAGTTCTGCCAGCTCATCTTGGCCTGACTGACTTGCCGTATCTGTTTCCCGGAATTTCTGGATCATAGCCGTGACCAGATCAGAGGAATTCTTGCGCAGCAGCTCGTGCAGGTGCTTGACCGAATCAGCATGGTAGATTGTTTCCCCCTGGGTCCGGGCAAAGGTGGTGGTGAGCTGTTCATCAAGCTGGGTCCTGTCGGTCAGAAAGACCAGCTTATAGGCTTTCAGGACCGGGTCTCTGCGGATCTTGATGGCCAGGAAAACCATGGTCAGGCTTTTGCCGGAGCCCTGGGTGTGCCAGATAATCCCGCCTTTCTCCTTGCGGGTGGGCGCGGTCTTCAGGCGCAGCACGGTCTTGTGGACAGCCCTGTACTGCTGGTATCTGGCCAGCTTTTTAATGATTGTGCCCCCTACCGGCTCAAAGACGATGAAATTGCGGATCAGGTCAAGGAAATTATCAGGAGAGAACACCCCGGCCAGCAGGACTTCCTGCGAGGAGGGTTTTTTATTGATATTGTTTATACCATTAATATTATTAACATCCTCCTTGCGCAACGGGTAGGGATCTTTCCATTCCAGGTAATGTTCCGGCCCCGAGGATATGGTGCCGAGGTGCGCTTTGCGACCGCAGGTAGAAACCATCATCTGGTTGGTGTAAAACAGCCGTTCCGCACCCTCATTATCCGAGGGGTTGCGGAGGTCGGCGTATCTACGCAGCTGCTCAATGCCTTTCGCGATGGGATGGTTGATGTACGGGGACTTGCATTCGATAACCGCCAGTGGGAGGCCATTCACAAAGAGGACAAGATCAGGGATGATTGGACCGTCCGCGCCTACTATCCGGAACTGATTGGTGACAAGGAATTCATTCCTGCTCGGATCATCAAAGTCAATGATGCGCACGGTCTGCCCTTTACGGCCTTTGCCCAGATCCTGCTCCACAGAAAGATAGCGCACCAGGGCTGTGTGCATATCCTGGTTGGCTTCCATCAGGGTGGCGGCGGTCGGGTGGATCAGGCCACGGGTGACCTTGCGGAGGTTGTCAACGGAGATCCAGGGATTTATTTTTTGAATCGCGGTGTTCAGGCGGGTGGGCAGGACAACCTCTTTAAAGGATGATCGCTCCTGCGCTGGGTGTTCCGGGGATAAGGCCGCGCCGGGGAGGTAGGTCCAGCCGAGGGAGACCAATTGATCAATGGCCGGTTGTTCGACTTTGTTCAGTTCATCCTTATCCATGGGGGCGGGTCGGTGGATTTTACAGGTTTCCCAGGGTGTTACCCTGGGCTGATACATACAGCCCCTTCAGGGCTAGGTGCTGCCGATTATCGGGGTTCCGGTCCACCGTTAAAACGGTGGTTGTTACGGTAGGGGCAGACCTGTGTGTCTGCCCGGAAAGGGCCGTTATTGCGCACGATGAGGGCGGAAACATAGGTCCGCCCCTACAAAAAACGAGGTCATTCGGCCTTGGTTGCAACATCAAACATGCGGGCAATACATTGGTTTCCCAGTTCCGACCCACCGTTAAAACGGTGGTTGTTACGGTAGGGGCAGACCTGCGTGTCTGCCCGGAAAGGGCCGTTATTGCACAAGATGAGGGCGGACACATAGGTCCGCCCCTACAAAAAACGAGATCATTCGGCCTTGGTTGCAACATCAAATATGCGGGCAATACATTGTTTTCCCAGGGTGTTACCCTGGGCTGATATATACAGCCCCTTCAGGGCTAGGTGCTGCCGATTATCGGGGTGCGTCTGAAATGGTCGAGGTTCCGGCAACCCTGAAAGGGTTATATATAAAAAGCCTGGGGTAACACCCTAGGCACCGCGCCGGGTTGCCCCACCCAACCGGGTGCGCAATCATCAATCCGATCAAACCCTTACCCTTTTTTTACCGGTGAGCAGGTCGTGCATAAGGGCTTTTTTCAGAGTTTTGGTTTGGGTAAGTTTATTGATACCACATGCTATTCTATGTGTCATTGCCTTGTGATATTTGACAATGTCATTTTGTTCGCCCATTGGAGGTATAGCAATGAGCATCTTTTTCATATCGCCAACATTAAAATGCTGTTGAGCAAGCCCGCCTTGATTTTTTAGCACCTGACCTTTACCAAAATCAGAGTTGATCCAAAGAGAAAGAAAAAAAGAATTCACCTTGTGTGAAGGTCTTGAGATGATTAAATCGACACAATTACAACCGATAAATTTTTTCGTTACTACCGCCGTCGTACCAGGATAACCAGTTCTAACTGTAACAACATCACCCTCATCCAATTTACTTTTTATGAGCAATTCATTTGATTTTTTGGAAATAAATTTCAAATTGGATTTATTTAATCCATTTTCACGTACATTTGCAGAACGCAGAGCCGGAATCCCGGTATCTTGATAATATTTCGTTGGTTTAACAACTATCCCCACCTCTATTTTCCTGCAAACATCACCACAAGTTAAGAGCTCCCACGCAGCCGGAATCCTCCCCACCGGGCTGTCCTTAAATTCCGTATGCCCAATACCCTTGGTCAGCAGTTCGGTCATCATGCCCTTTTTCAAATCTTGGAGCTTGCTGATCTGCGCGGCGGTCTTCTCGATTACCTCATCAACAGCGGTGAGGATAGCGGCTATTTTCTTTTGTTCCAGGAGGGGAGGAACTAAAATGACATAGCCAGACAATTCTTTCCATGAAGTTCTTGGCATTACATTGCCTGCTGAACTTTCTGTGGAATGAGCAATAATTTTGTCTGTCGATAAAATTCTATACAGGAAGAAGGGAGATATTTCTTGTTTGGGTCGAATGACCAATATATCCGTTGAACAGATACCTTTGAAATCTGCTAAGGAAACTTTTTTCAAATACGGTCTTAGCTTGCCAAATAACGTATCTTCTTCTACGAAGACATTTTTAGCTGACACAACGTCTGAAGAATATCCCCATGTTTTAACTTTAAAAGTTTCTGGCTCCAGGTTCTCAAGCCCAACGTATTTTATTTTTTTAGAACGGGTTTCATTTGGTTGAAATTTATCTGAGACGTTTTCTGCGACCTGTTCTAATACCGTTTTTTTCCACCCATCAGGCACCGCCACTCCCTCACTCATACCCCAACTCCTCCAAATAGCCCAGCATAACCCCTTCCGCAGCAACCACCTCCTGATCCAGCTCCCGCAAAGAAACCCGATATTTATCCCACCACCGCTCAAGCTGAGCAATCACCGCCGGATCATCACTCCCGCAAACCTCCCGAATCATCTCCCGCTTCACAACAGACGGCTTAAACGCATAATACCCATCCCCCTGATCAACAAACACAGCCCCCACATCAAAGCCGTTCAGGATCTCCTGGATATAATCATCCTCAACCTCATACACCGGAATACCGCCGTGCAGAACCGCCCGCACATCAAAGATCTCCGGCGGCGGCGAGGTGTCTGCATAGCGCCGGATATTCAGATTATAATCGTTTTCCCGGATCTCATCCAGCGCCACCACCCTGGAATAGCGGCGCACCTCGGCATAGTCATCAAAGACCCGGACAATCTTTTCAATATCCTGGGGCCGCAACGCGTTCTGCTTCTTGCCCGCTGCAAACTCCAATTCCCCGTTGATGAACAGCACCTTGCCTTTGCGCTCCGCAGGCTTGGCCTTATTGATGATCAGGAGACAGGCCGGAATGCCGGTGCCGTAGAACAGAGCCGAAGGCAGGCCGATGACCGCTTCCATCAGATCCGCCTCCAGGATTCCCTGCCGAATCTTCTTTTCACTGGAACCACGAAACAGGACCCCGTGCGGCATGACCACGCCCAGCACCCCTTCAGCGTTCAGGGAGGCGATCATATGCTGAATAAAGGCCAGATCACCGGCATTCTGCGGCGGCGTGCCATAGGGGAATCGGCCAAAGCCGTCCTGATCCGCTTCCGCCTTGCCCCATTGCTTGAGGGAAAACGGGGGATTGGCAATGACTCGGTCAAAGGTCATTATTTCCCCGTCTTCAATATGACGCGGGTCGCGGATGGTATCGCCTTTGCGGATATCCGCCGTATAGATCCCGTGCAGGAACATATTCATTGTGCAGACAGCCCAGGTGTTCAGGTTCATCTCCTGGCCAAACAGGGAGATATTTGCGGCATTGCGTCGCTGTTCCGCAAGATGGTTTTTCGACTGGATCAGCATCCCGCCGGAACCGGCAGTGGGATCGTAGACCCGCATTCCTTCCTCCGGTTTGATCAGGCGCACCAGGAGATTGACCACTTCCGACGGGGTATAGAACTCCCCACCCTTTTTACCTGCGGAATCGGCAAACATCTTGATCAGGTATTCATAGGCCGTGCCCAGCATGTCCGGTCGCTCAAAATCCTGATTACGGAGCCGGTGCTGAGAGAAATGGGAGATCAGGTCACGGAGTTTGGTATCTGAGAGCTTGTTCTTGATGTTGAAATCAATGGAAACCAGCACACCTTCCAAGCTCGGATTATGCTCTTCAATGGCCTCGGTCGCCATGTTGAGCTGTGCCCCTATATCGCTGTGCAGATGTTGGAGATGGCTCCAGCGGGCCTTTTCCGGGACAAAGAAGGTGTCGTATTCATCTTCATCCTGGGCCAGCTTTTGTGCCTGCTCTGCTGTTTTGCCTTTGTCCAGATAGAGCTGCACCACCTTTTCCTGTTCTTCTTCAAAGGCGTCGGACAACCGCTTGAGAAAGAGCATGCCGAAAATAAAATCTTTGAACTCTGAGGCGTCCATATTGCCCCGGAGAATGTCGGCGGTCTGCCAGAGAAAGGATTCGAGCTGTTGCAGGGTGAGCATAATGAAATATATTGTAATATATTGAAATAAGGAGGTGGGAAGGACAATATTTCGGTTCATCTCATCCTCTCTTGATGGAAAAAATGGATGAAAAAGCTGTTGCGTTGTCAAGATTGTTAACGTCACTGCTCGTTGCTCACCCTACTAAAAATTCGTTGTAAAATTTATGCGATTGTTGTTGTCTGTCAGGAGGCAGGAGAGAGGATGGGCAATATTTCGGCTCAACTCATCCTCTATTGATGAAAAAAATGCCGTGCTGTCAGGGTTGTTAACGTCAGTGCTCATTGCCCACTCTACGAAGTTTGTCCACCATATCGGGCAAAGAAAAAGGGATTAACTCGAAAATGAGTTAATCCCTTAAAATTTCTGGTGCGCCCGGCAGGATTCGAACCTGCGACCCTCGGATTCGAAGTCCGATGCTCTATCCAGCTGAGCTACGGGCGCATAAGATAGTCGGGAATGATAATACCTCATTTTTCTAAAATGTAAAAGCATTTTCTTCCCCCTACAGACTGACTATAAAGACCTGCAACCATCCCATAGCATCCTTTGCTTATTGATCTCTGCTCATGATTACTGACTCTTTTTCCAAACTCAAAAAATTTCTTTCCTTCTGGATAGCAAGTCTTATTTTCATCACCTGCTGCGGAATGATGAACATTTACCTTTCCCATCTCCTCGGCATAACAGGAAAGTTTAGCTCTCCCGTCGCCCAAGCTTCTTTTTTCAAGGCATTCTATGCAGAAATAGCCTGTGTTATCCTGCTTCTTGCAGGGGCCGGGATACGCATAAAGACCGTATCGCGCACCTTCATCATCGCTTCTCTCTGCTGCCTCCTTATCTGGGTCATCCAACTGAACGTTCTATGGAACTCCGACGATTTCATGTCGTTTTTCCTTCTCGAAAATATCGGCTCCATCTCGCTTGTTCTGCATGTCAACACAGTACGCCACTTGCTCATCCTGACTGTGTTGTTCGTCAGCTTTTACCTCTACTTTTTCTTTTCTCTGCGATCCGCCAAAGCAAACAAGATTTTGAGTAACCTTTTCTTGATCCTGCTTACTTGTGTTCTGCGCCATACTTGCAGACAACAATCTAGAAAACTCAAACAAGAAAATCAGAAATACCCTAAAAATAGGCAATCTTTCTCCCGGAATGGCCTTTATCAGTATGATAAAAAACGTCCAGGAGATAATTACAGACGGAGAAATAGACTTCCGGGTACGGCGGCTCATCAAAGTTAGTGACATGCCGGAATATCCCATGCTCAACGAAACGCTCTACTCTTCCCCCTTCCCTTTTCCTTTAAAAAGCGGCAGAGAAAAACCCCCGGAAAAACCTAATATCATTGTCCTCTTTGTTGAATCTCTATCAGCCCGTAAACTAGCCCCGTATAAGAAAAACTTTGCTCTGGATGCCCCCTCGGCAAGAGAGGATCTCACCCCGAATATTGCCCGATTCGCCCAGCAAGCAATGACTGTTGAGCAGTACTTTTCCCATACGTACTCCACCTTTCGCGGGCTGAGGGGACAAAACTGTTCCATGTTTCCCTATTACGGAGGGGACGGTGCCTGGTCCCTGCCCGGATTCACCCCACCGACCGGCCCTTACCGATGCCTTCCACATCATTTAAATGACGAAGGATATGAAACGATTTTCTTTGGACCGGATGATCAGGAACATTGCCATTTCTCTTTTCAAACCCAACAGATCGGCTTTAAACGCAATATCTTCAGAAAAGAAATAGAGCAACAATATCTTGGACATAACGGCACATCAAAGCTTCATTTGACTGATCAGGAACTTATGCAATCGCTCATCACCTTACTACAAAAAAAAGATATGGAGATGGACAAGCAACCTTTTTATCTGGCAACCTACCCGAAGGGCTGCCATGTCGGGTTGAATAATGACAGTGACGGCTGTCCGTACAAAGACGGGAAAAACTGGGTCTATAATACAACACATAGCTGGGATCGGTCTTTTGGACTTTTTTGGGATGCGTTTCAAAAGCTTGATCTGGCAAAAAAAACGATTCTTATCGTGACCGGGGACCATTCCCATTGGCCGGAGCGTCCCTATATTGAAATTGCTGGAAGCGATTATAACAGGCAATGCTTTGAAGAATTAGGTCTTTTTATCTATAGCCCGCTCCACGAACTGCCCCGCAGATATAATGCCGACCACGCAACCAGCCTCGGCTTTGCCCCCATGATTGCCCAGATTCTCGCCTTGAATCCCAAAAAAAAGAATTCTTTTCTGGGGATCTCTCCCTTTGAACAAAACAGAAAACATGCCGGGGTGGGCTGGGCCAACAGAACCCTTTTTTTGACAGAATCAGGAAAAGAGCTGGTGTACTATAATCTGACGAAGAAAAACAGTGCCAAGGTCAATAATCTCTGGCAGGCAATCCACCTCACTCATCTCGCTGAACTCGAAGGAAAAATGATATACCCTCAGCTTTCAGGTGAACAATTATCCAAATAATCAAAAAAATCCTCGGAGAAAGCCTATGCGATGCAGTCAATGCGGTGCAGATAGCCCGGCCTATAAAAACCCGACCCCCACAGTAGATATTATTATTGAGCTGGAACAAGGAATTGTTCTTATTGAACGGAAGAATCCACCCTTTGGTTGGGCCTTGCCCGGCGGCTTTGTCGACTACGGAGAAAGCTTCGAAGATGCTGCTGTCCGCGAGGCAAAAGAGGAAACCGGCCTGGATGTAACCTTGGTCCGCCAGTTTCATACCTATTCCCATCCAGACCGAGATCAACGACAGCATACGGCCTCAACAGTCTTTATCGCCACGGCTGTCGGTACCCCCATAGGCGCGGACGATGCCAAGCAGGCGCAGATCTTTAGCAAAAACGAATTGCCAGAATTAGTTTTTGACCACGCTCATATTCTTCATGATTACAATAAAAAAATATACTGATAATTCAAACAACTAACCAGAAAAAAAGATAACGGTTATTAATTCCCTTGCATTTACCAGGTGGTTTCATACAATTCAGTTTATAGAGAGGGGGGTCGACTTTTGATCAACTTTTGATCGACTTTCCCCTCTCAACCTCCGTTCAAAATGATCATAAAACGGTCACAAAAAGCTCATCGTGCCTTGGTGCATAATGATGCACGGAGAGCAGCCCTAAATAACTAAAAAAGGAGATGGACCCATGAAAAAATCACTTGTTTTCTTCGCAGCATTTGCAGCCTTATTTCTCGCCGGTGTCGGCACAAGCGCAATTGCTGGCAGTGCCCAGCCCGCAGAAGTCAAGGTTGAAGCTGAGGAGCCGCAACCGACCCTTTATGAGCAATTGGGCGGAGAACCTGCTGTAACAGCGGCAGTAGACGGTTTTTACGACAAGGTGCTGGCTGATGATCGAGTGAACGGCTTCTTCGAAGGCGTTGATATGGACCGTCAACGGGCCATGCAGACAGCCTTTCTCACCTTTGCCTTTGGCGGACCAAATAGCTATGAGGGAAAAGACCTGCGGGCTGGCCATGCTCATCTGGTCGCAAAAGGTCTGAACGACACTCATTTTGACATTATTCTTGAGCATCTCGGAAGCACACTGAAAGAGCTTGGCGTGAAAGATGAGCTGATTCAACAGGCCGCTGGCGTGGCCAATAGTGTTCGCGACGATATTCTTGGGAAATAAGTACTATTGGTGTTAGGGATCCAGTGAGGGCGGTTCGTTAACCGTCTTCAAGTTACGTACCGAATAAAAAAGGCAGGTTCTCTTCAATGAGACCTGCCCTTTTTCAATAATTATCTCAAAACACTACACACACCAAACTCCATCAATTCTCCCAGGACCAAAACAAATCAGCACCGTTGGTCTTGGCATTGGTCGCGGTCTCAACGGAAAATCCGTACTTCAAATCATAGCGAGCCTTAAAGGTTCCTCCTGCTCCGGTCAAATCCTTACCGTAGCTGATATAAAGATCCTTATAGATCTCTTTTCCCATCACCAGAGACAAATCCGAGGCATCCTCGCCCCCACCGATACTGAGATCCACCAGCCCCTCCATATCAAGAGTTTTAAGAGGATCAACCGTCTTCAACAGCACCCCGCCTCCCACCTTACCCAAGGTGGCCGCAGCAGGAGAGAGCGCCTTGTCCTCATTACCGGACTTAGAGATATCCTGTCCGGTCAGTAGGTAGGAAAGGATCTCTGATTCATCCATAGCTGTGTCAGAAAACAGCCGCATCTCCATCTTATTTGCCGTTCCGGTGAGGCGCACTCCCAATTCGACCTTATCTATCTCCCTGGAGGCCTGAATATCCAGCCCTGGATTATCAATAGGGCCACCTTGATAAAAAACCCTTCCCTGGGTGAGTTGCAGCGTATTGCCCTCAAAATCAAAGGTACCGTCACGAAGATCAAGATTGCCAAGACCGGTGATTGAGCGGCCGGGCTTTGCCTTTATCTTGAGGCTACCGTCAAGAAAACCCTTGAGCCCGAAGGTGTTCACCAGCACATCTTTGCCCATAATTACTTTGAGATCAAGATGCATTGGTGAAGCCCCTTTTACTGCCTGCTCATCGTCAATAACAATAACATCACTGGAGGAAGATATGGCACCGCTGAATCCTGTTGGGGCAATTTCAGCCTTATTTAGCGTCACCGTGCCGCTGAGCCGAGTTTCTGTTTCCGCATAACGCAGGCGGAGGTCTGGGCTGATAACAGCTCTATATTCAGGAAGATCTGCGGCCTGGAAATTTTTACCAGAGATGGCAACATCGGCAAGCCAATGTTGTTCTGCATCCTGCTGGGCCACGCCGGTGAGCTTGATTTCTCCTTCGCCAGAACGCAGTTGCGCATCTATCGTATTGGAACGGCTATCACCCTTAAAAGCAATATTGAGTTCTTTGAGCCCGATACCGGCTGCCTGAATAAATATTTCGCCGTCCTTTTTTCTCCCGTCACGTAATGCCAGTTTGCCGTTCACTGTCGGTTTGCGGGCCGTCCCGTCAAAGAGGATTCGTCCTCCGAATTCCCCCGTGGCCTGGACCGCCTCATTGGTCAGGTGAGTAATCGGGCTCAGGTCTTGAAGATTCAGATCAAGCTGGCCGCTCAGAGGCATTTTTTCCGGCTTACTGAAATCACCGCAATTTTTTACAAATATTTCCAACTCCGCAGTGCTGTTATTCTGGACAGCGTTCTTATCCTGAAATTCGGTCTGAGCATGCAGCCGTACCGTTTTATCCCGGAGTCGGACCTCAACGGCACTATTAGTCCAGACCCAAACGGTTGTACCAAGCTCTTCCCCGTCATCCTCAAAACTCTCAGTGGTCAGGGAAAGCTTGGGCAGATCTAAAGAAAATTCTGCCTGATCAGGAACAGCCCCCTGCCCTTGTGCGGCGAACCTTGCCTTTGCCGTGCCATCAAAATCCGGGACCGGCAGCTTCCATTCCTGCAAGAGCTTGAGGGCAAAATCATCCACTGCTCCCTCTACTTGCCAGCCGCCCTCCTGCTTCCAAGCTCCGTCCAGAGATATTTTCAAATCTTTATCCAGCTCCTTTTTCAGCTCTTTATGATTCAGGCTGAAGCCGGAAAGCACGGCTTCCTTACCTGATTCCTTGCCCGACAAACGCAAATCAGCAGGATGCAACATTGCCCATGCACCGAATTGCTCATGATCAAGGGCAAGTTGGGCCAGCCTGCCCTGCCATGTTTGCTCTTTGTTATTGCTGATATTAAGACCACCCACAGCAGCAAGTTGAACTTTTCCCGGCGTCCCAGCAATAGAAAGTTCCAGTGTATGTTGCTCTGTGCTGCCCTGGATCTGTAGGGATGCGCTGCTGATCTCTTCCTCTTTCACCCGAATCCCAGAGGCCTTCAGGTCTGCATCAATCCTGCCATTTTCGGCAAGATCTGCCTTAATCCTGCCGTTGAGCCGCTTGAGCTGGTATTCCTCATACTTCACGTTCCCGGCATTGACGGTCAGATTCAGATCAGGCTGCTGCACCTTGCCCTTTAAGGTTCCCTGCACTCGAAACTCCCCGCTGGCCCCAGGCAGCAGACTTGCCAGATCCTTTGCTTCGGCCTCAAAGCTGAAGTCAAACTGCTGCGCCGGATTTGCAGATCCATTAACCACCACCTGCGCTGAACCAAAACCGAGGCGCAGCTTATCAACCAGAACCACCTTATTATTTAACGCAGCCTTACCGCTCCCAGAGAGCGGAAGATCACGCAGTTTCCCACCTAGCCCACCTATTTGAAGCTGAGCAAACAGCTCATCTCCGTTTTTTCGACCCTTGGAATGAATCTCAGTCGTGATATTTCCAGGCCATTCTGGAAGAAAAAGGGAGGGATCAAGCTGCTTCCCGCTGAGGTCGACCTGCCAAGATAACCCGTTGCTCCAGCCTACCTGCCCGCTCGCAGCAAGGGTACTCTTGTTACCCTTAGTATCCAAAACAACGCGCAGCTCATCCACGGTTGCGCCCTGATCCTCTCCCTGCAAGCTGAGCTTTGCCTTTACATCGGTTTGCACATATTGCAGAGGTTGCAGGGGATAATCCTGGAAAGCAAGCTCCGTGCCGCTCAGCGAAAGCGTGATCTCAGGATGAGTGGGCTCCCCCTGCGCCTCGACGGTGGCCTCAAAACCGCCTTTGAGTTCAGGGACAAGAGGGCTCAGATCATCGGACCGAGCCTGAACCGTGAAATGGAGTTCCTGTTCATCTGCCTGCCCGTCAATATCCAGCTGGGTGGAACCGGATTGCAGATGCAGGCCATCAATATGCATTTTCTTGCCATCGATTTCCGCCTTGCCGCTCCCGGACAGGGGGAGATCGCGCAAGATGCCGCTGAGCTCATTAATTTCCACCTTGGCGACCAGTTTATCAGTAATTTTTGTTCCTTGCGAACGTATCTTGGTCTGAATCTTTCCCGGCCATTCAGGAACAAACAACCCTGGATTCAGTTGTTCTCCGCTCAATTCCGCCTGCCAGGAAATGCCCTCATGCCAGCCAATTTGCCCAGTTGCATCCAAAGACATATCCTCATCAACGAGCAGTTTCAACTCGTTGATCTTCATGCCGCTCTCTTCCCCTTCCATGACCAGATCAGCCTTGAGATCAGCCTGAAGCTTACTGAGCTTATAGCCCGCAACCTCAAGCCCGGCCCCCTCCAGAACAAGATCAATACCAGGATTTTCCTGCTTGCCGGTTGCTGTGCCTCGAAGGTGGATACTGCCAGTATACTCAGGAAAGAAGGCTGAAAGATCATCGGATTCTGCACGAACCTTGAGGTCCAGCGAGTTATCCTTGGTAATACGTCCGTCAAGCTCGACCTCCGCAGAACCGGCCTGGATTTGTAGGTCATTGAACACCATCCCCTGCGTATCCAGCTCCATACCACCGCTGCCTTTGAGAGGAAATCCGGCCAATTCACCGTTCAGGGCGTTGATATTCACTTCCAGTGAGGTCCCTGAAGAACCGAGCTGCCCTTGACTCTGGATCATACCGCTGATTCTTCCCGGCCATTTTTCCGCAACCAAGGAGGGGTCAATTTCCTTTCCCACCAGCTCCGCCTGCCAAGAAAAACCGCCGGTCCATTGCATCTTGCCTCGGGTGGTCAAAGAGGATTCACCATGATGAATAGAGAGGTATTCAATAGCCACGCCGCTATAATCTTCCGCAATGACCTTGGCCTCAGCCTGAACCGGTGGATACCCTTCGTAATGGATATCTGCGACCAAGGTTCCCTGGTAGCTCCCCACCGTGCCCGAGGCCTCGACAATGGTTAGGGTGCCGTCCACCGGGACATCGACCTTGATATCATTGAGGTGAAGATGGCCGGTCTTGGCAGCGGCCTGCCAGTGCAGATCGTTCAGGATGTCGGTTACCTTGCCCTCCAAGGTAACCTCGCTCGGTGCAATCAAGGTAAGAAAGACGGCAAGATCGTCCAGATCACCCTGCGCATCCACGGTGCCGTCGAGATCGTTGATACCGGGATCAGCCACCTGCCAAGCTCCTTTAAGCTGCAAAGGCCAAGCATCATGAAAGGCAACCTGTCCTTGCAAATCTACTCCATAATCGCGAAGGTCCAATTTAATTCGTTGAATATCAACCTGAGTGACCTGTTTTATTTCCTGTTTTGTTTCAAGCTGCTGATTTCGAGCAGTAGCCTCAAGGATAACCTCCTCAATGACAAGCGGAGTTCCATTTTCGGAAAAAAAGATCTGGCCGTCACGGAGATGCAGCTCTTCCAGGTCGATATCCAGCGGTAACTTGATGGTCGGCATGACAACAGGGCTGTCTTTCTCCTCTTTTTCATCCTCCTTACTGCTCCCGGTCAATTTTACCACCAGCCCCTGTGCCACCACCTGATGCAAAACCAGTCTCTTCTGAAACAACATCTCAGGAGACCAGGCAAAGGCCAGTTCATCCAGCTTTACATCAATCACCTTATCAAGATGCACCTGCACCTTGCCCAGTCGCCAGCGACTCAGCAAGCGACCCTCTATCTCTTCCACAGAAAAAACAGGACCGCTCAGACTGTCCGCCGTGCGCAGCAGGAAGCGAAAACCAGTTTCTGTAGTCAGGGCCAAAAGAAGAACAGCGAGAAAAAGCAGGAAAATGACAAGAAGGGAAACAAGCCATTTTTGCAAAGGCTTTCGAGTCGGAGATGTAGTGTCGGATTTATTATCGGATTTCATCAATTGGTTAAATAGATCGATTGAGTTACGGACAGGTTGGTCGTCATGGACGGGTTGGCGGTGAATTAAGCGTATTTCGGCAGTATAATGCAATCATTGACTTGTGGCAAATTGTTCAGGATATTTTCCCGCTTTACAATCATAGTCATACTGCACAATGGGATAGCCTTGAGCATCAAGGCGTTGGATAGAAAAAGAGGATTACCGGCCCGCAAAATTTATACTGCCTTGGGCTACTTGAAGAAACAGGGAAGGCGTGAAACTTAGCTTGGGGATTTTTATAGGGAGTTTAACGATATAAAAGTTCTGCCAACTGGCAGCATCAATAAAAACAAAAAAAGCCTGCTCCCATAAGGGGGCAGGCCTTGGCTGCTTATTGAGAACAGACTATTTTTTCTTCTTACCCTTTTTACTCTTCTTTTTTGAGTCCTTCTTATCAGACTTTTTCTTGCATGATTTTTTACATATTTTTTTGCTGCATGCCTTTTTCTCTTCTTTCTTCTTTGCAGCTTTTTTCGCGTCCTTTTTCTTTTCGTCTTTCTTCTTGCTCATTTCAGTAATTCTCCTTTCAAGTTGGCATTGTAGCCTATTTCTCACTGGACATCTTTTACAATGCGTATTTTTTTTTCGGTACTTACCACAACATTTTTTCTTCGGCTTGTCAAGTACTTCTTTTCCCATATATCTCACTCCCTACTCTATGGGCCTCCAAAACCAAGGCCCATATTAAAATGGATGAAATAAAATTATTCTACAATCACTCTGCTGTTTGAGCGTCATCACCCTTAACGATCTCAATGAGTTCAACCTCAAAAACAAGGAGAGAACCCGGCTCAATTGCAGGGGGAGCACCGCGATCACCATAAGCAAGCTCAGGCGGCAGGTACAAGGCGTACTTGCTCCCCAGAGTCATGAGCTGCAAGGCTTCTGTCCAGCCTGGAATAACCTGATTTGCCTTGAAGGTGACAGGCTCTTTCCGTTCATAAGAGCTATCAAAGACGGTTCCGTCGAGCAATGTTCCTTTATAATGGACCTTAACAGTATCGCTTGCGGTGGGCTTTTCGCCCTTACCTTCTGTGATCACCTTATATTGCAAGCCGGAATCGGTAGACTTAACCCCTTTTTTTTCTTTATTTTTTTTCAAAAATTCAGAAGCAGCATCCTTGTTCGTTTCCAGGAGCGCCTTCATTTTTTCCACCTTTTTCTTCTGCTGATCAACCGCAAATTTCCTCTGAATCTCTGCTGCCTCATCATGAGTCAACAATGCGTTCTTTCCTGTATAGGAAGCTGTGATACCCTGATAAATGGCCGCAAGATCAAAATCTGTTTCCAAACTTTTAAAATACGAACCAAGATCAAGCCCAAGGGCATAGCTAAGCTTTTGCTTGTCCGTTTTCAACTCCGTCACTGGATCTGAAGCCATAGCAGGTCCGGCAACCAGCATAAAACTGAATACTGCACATACAACGAGTTTCATTCTTTCTCCTTTATTACTTTCTTTATAAAACATTATGATAAAACACTTACGGCAAAAAAAATACCCGGGTCAATGATGCTGTACATATAGCGCTCCATACTGACGAACATACCGTACCTGCATCCAGAACAGTGTCTGTCAACCAATGACAATGAAATTATAGTACCGTATTCTTCTCAAAAAAAACAGCAAGTTTTCGCCCTTAATTGTTGAACCTAATTTTTTTTTCAACTGCGTCTCCCCCTTTTTTTTCTTCTCTAGGAGGCCATTATTTTTTTAAAATCTCCCCCTTGGTAAAAAAAATTGTACTGTCATCTTGACAGGTCAAAAAAACTGAATTACTTTATTCCTACCAACAAAGGAACAAACTAAGCAATCCATAATACAAAAAATAACAAAAAAAACTGCATACTCAAGAGAAGATCTCAGCTAGCCCATGCAGTATCCATACATCCAGGGAGAAACATCATGAAGATAACACATCGCCAAGCAACTCACCGATTTATCATCGCCCTTGCTTTATTCCTGACCCTTGGTTGCACACCAGCAAAAGCGCTCTCCCATTGCGACCACGAGCATCCGCAAAACGAAAACACTGTAGCTATGCCGAATTTCGGATTCAATCTCAGTGGCACCTGCAACGAAGCCCCTGCTGAGGCAACCCCTTCAGATGATGCAGAACTTGAGGATGCTCTTTTAAAAGATATTGAAGAACCTTTGGAGAGCCCGTCTTCGGATCTGGCTGCCACCCCTGCCACTCTTAAAGAAGAGCAACCAACCAGCTAAGTTACAGCAATTTTAACCAGCATGCATACAAAAGAAGGGGGAAACTGCGGTGCAGTTTCCCCCTTCTTTTTCTATCACAACAAACCTTTACAACGACAGGGCAATAACAGAACCGTTCCGGCCTGTTACGCCTACTCTCCCCTGTTCTTTTGTCGCCCTGCGGTAGGAAAAAAAATCCCTCTCACACACGGTACAGATCCCGATCACTTCAATATGCCCATTGCGCAAGCCAGCCTCTCTCAGCTGCCAACGACTGATCGCCCAGAAATCAAAGTAATTATTTGTCACCTGCCATTGATGAAAGAGCTCAGGGAGCTCTTTTGCATAATGAACAAATTCTGCACAGCAAGGGCCTAAAGAAGGACTGATAACAGCCCGCAAATCTTCAGGCGAGGTACCGAAGTGCTCCTGCATGGCCCTGACCGTTCTTGCGATAATATTTTTCACACTGCCCCGCCAACCACTATGCACTGCGGCAATGGCCTTGCGCTGCGGATCATAAAACAGCACGGCCTGGCAATCAGCCTGCTGAATAAGCAATCCTACCCCCTTTTGCTCGGTAATAAGGGCATCAGTATCTTTATACTCTTGATCGCAGGTAATATCTTTTACAACAGTCACCTGGTCACCGTGAACCTGTACTGCGGAAGCAAGATACTGCACGTTCAGAAGTCTTTTCGCCTCCTCTCTGTTATGGCTGACAGCAGCAGGATCGTCACCAACCGAGAAGCTAAGATTCAAGCTGGCAAAAGGAGACGTACTGATTCCTCCCTGACGACTGAAGATGGCATGCGGGGTGGTGATGAGCGGAGAAGTAGAAAAAAGCAAATTAGACTTCAACGTAGGCTGCACTGGTAATGAGATATCCTGCAAGGATCGGTTTTTCATTTTTTATGTTTAGCGTCTCTGGACAAAGAAAAGGGGGAAAGTCCGGCGACTCTCCCCCTTAAAAAAACTCTTTTCGGTACTTCGGTACAGCACCGTAGATACAAGGGGCATAATGCGCCGTGCCCCTACCTCAACATGGTCGGTTTAAAAAAAGACATCCAGGGTAACATATACCTGGTCAGCACTGTCCACCGGCACTACAGAACCGGAGTCGGTCGCCATACTCAAAGCAGCCGTCATCATCGCAGCATCATCAGTATCATACGGCTTGGTATTCCAGTCATTTCCGGTGTAGTCGTACTCATAGTGCTGATAGCCCAGACGGACAAAGGTCTTGGCGTACTTGGAAATAGCCTCCCCAGCAGGGAGATCATAAATCATATACAGCTCAGCGACCTGACCTCGGGTTGACAGCTTGGCCAGATAAAGATCGTCATGTCCGGGATTAAAGGCAACCCAATATTGGGAACCGTAGTTGTATTCAGCACCAACCTTTACTCCGATATCAGAAAAATCGTATCGGAGGCCAGCGTAAAGGGAATATCCACTTTCACTGTCTGTATTTGGCCGCCAATCTGGATTAGCAACCATGCTACCGTCAGCCTGCATTACCATAGAGGTAGCATAATCGTTGAACATACCATGACCACCCGGATCGGTTTTACTCCAACCACCGGAGATAAAATAGGTAAAATCACCAGCTGCTGCCTGATAAACTGCAGAGCTATGATAGAGATTCCCCTCGGTATAGTTGGTTGCCTGTTCGTCCATTAGTGCCTGAAAATCATCATCCAAAAAATTCGGACGCATAAACATATTCATTGCAACAAAAGATTGGAAATAAAGCAGACGATCCTCTGTCTCCATGATATCCCAACTGATGCCGGTGAAGTCGGTGTCATCCAGAGGATAGATATCTGTGGAACCATAATAGGTTGCAGCATCCCACTGAACTCCGTTTTCAAATCCTCGACCATAGCAGTAACGGATACGTCCGTCTCCCAAGGACTCGTTCCCCCAATCATAGGCATACCCTAGGGTGGCACCGTCAAAGGCATATTCCATCTGGGCCGAAGCCGTTGCCATACGCTTATCCACACCGAGTCGAACCTGAGCAGGTACTCCATCCGTAGTCGGTCGCCGCCCGATGGAGAACCAAATAGGGGAACCGCCGATATTTGTCCAGTTAACATAGGCGCGGTCAACCCGGAGGGCGTTATCAGCAGGTGTCCGGGTTGAGTTGCCGTCAAATTGGGGCCACCAAGTGTTCATATCATTCCTAGCATAGCTTTCCATGCCCCAGGTTTTGTACATGGCCAGCCGTCCCTTGAACTTGATATTTTCAGTGGCTTTAACCTCCATGTTTAAGCGGAACCTGTTGGTAAGCAAGGTGTCATTACTGTACTCACGCCCACTTTCCAGCAATCCGGTTGCAGAATCAATATAATCAGCACCGGTTGCGCTGTAATAATCGAGCCGGGAGCGAAAATCACCGGTCAGGAGGAATCGTGATGCGAGATCCCAGGCCCCGGAGCGCTCTTCAAGAAGTTCGTCCATGTCCTCCAGTTTGCTCTCCATGTCTTCAAGAGTTTCATTCATGGCCTGCAATTTTTCATCATTTTCAGTGACGATCTCATTTTTCCGGGCGAGTTCCTCCTGCAACTGATCGACCTGCTGAGCTAACTCTTCAATCTTTCCGTCAGAAATATCTGACGGAACTTTCTCTCCTCCTGCCATTGCAGCGACAGGCAGAGCAATCATCCCGGCAAGTGTCAGTATTGAAAATGCTTTTTTCATGTTGCCCCCAAGTTATTTTTTTATAAGCATGCAGTCTTCATCAGACTCCTTATATAGAGTATAAGCCATTGCTATGGATAGTTACAAAAAAATAATATAATTTTTTGTACTCCCCTGCTGTCTCCGTTCCACAAAGCAAAAATCCAAGAAAAGCAGTTGACCCCTGCGGTTAAGGAGAATATACTTAGTTTTTCTTTAACAGTAAGGAAACCGACAAGAAATAAAGTTCCCATTTTCAGGTGTGGAATTGTCAGGGCAGCCCTACGTATCTACCCAGACATAAGAGGGCGAACAAATAGAATACATAGGTTCCCCCTACGGTATCCGAGATAATGGGCTGGGTATTTCTTATTGAATACCTAAGAGAATAGTTCTTACCTTTAACATAATAAATGAGTGCCAGACAATGAATTTTGAACCGAAATGGATCGCCTGGGAAATCACCCGTCGTTGCAATCTCAACTGTGTGCATTGCCGGTCTTCTTCCGAGCTTGATATTGCCG
This sequence comes from Candidatus Electrothrix laxa, assembly GCA_942492895.1. GTDB lineage: Bacteria > Desulfobacterota > Desulfobulbia > Desulfobulbales > Desulfobulbaceae > Electrothrix > Electrothrix laxa. The sequence goes on along the minus strand of OW818652.1, from coordinate 209,963 downwards.
GTCATCCTGATTGTTCTCTTGAAGAGGCAAAACGCATGCTGGATGATATCAAATCCTATGCTGATCCGGTCATGGTCCTCTCAGGCGGGGAGCCGCTTTTGCGCCCTGATGTTTTTGATATTGCCTCCTATGGAACCGGCCTCGGTTTGCGAATGTGCCTAGCAACCAACGGCACCTTGGTCACCGAAGAAATCTGCCGCAATATTAAAGAATCCGGCATTAAAATGGTTTCCCTGAGTCTGGACGGTTCCACTGCTGAAGTACATGATAATTTTCGGAACCAACTCGGAGCCTTTGAAGGCACTATGAATGCTATTCGGCTGTTTAACGAACACGGTATTCAATTTCTTATTAACTCTTCCTTTACCAAGAGAAATAAAACCGAAGCACCGAAAATTTATGAGCTGGTCAAAAAGTTGGGCGCTACAGCCTGGTACCTGTTCATGATTGTTCCTACCGGACGCGGTGAGGAGATCATGGAGGAGTTGATTCCGGAATCGGAATACGAGGATATACTGAACTGGCATTATGATATGGAAAAAGAAGAGCAGGAGATGCTGGTGCGTCCGACCTGTGCTCCGCAGTATTACCGGATCGTGCTCCAGCGCTCCAAGGCTGAAGGCGAAAAATTCAAACGTCGCTCCTTGAAATTTTCCACTGGTGGCTCCAAAGGATGTCTGGCAGGCCAGCTGATCTGTCTTGTTGATGTTGACGGCAATGTGCTACCGTGCAGTTATTTTCCAAAGTCTGGCGGTAATATTCGCGAGCAGTCTTTTCAGGATATCTGGGAAAATTCAAAGCTTTTCCTGGAACTCCGCAATTTCAAAGGGTATAAAGATAACTGTGGACGTTGCGAGTACGTCAATGTCTGCGGCGGCTGTCGGGCTCGATCCTATGCTATGACGGGTGATTACCTAGCCCAGGAACCTTTTTGTTCCTATCAGCCCCGAAACTAAGCCGATTTTCTTTCTAACCTGAAACCAAATGTAATACACAATGAACGATACCTTTCTTAAGGCCTGTCGCGGCGAAAAAACTGAATATACCCCGGTCTGGTTCATGCGCCAGGCAGGACGCTATCTCCCGGAATACCAGGCTGTCCGCAGCAAGCTGACCTTTCTGGAGCTGTGTAAGAAACCAGAGCTCTGCACCGAGGTCACCCTCCAGCCTATTGATATTTTCGGCTTTGACGCAGCAATTCTGTTTTCGGACATCCTTATTGCGATGGAGGCGATGGGGATGGAGCTGGAATTCCATGAGGGACGAGGACCTGTCTTCCCGAATCCGGTCCGCTCCCAAGCTGCTGTGGACCGCCTGATTGTTCCTGACCCGGATGAGACCATGCCCTTTGTTATGGAAACAATCAAGTTGCTGCGCAAAGCACTCAAAGTTCCGCTGATCGGTTTTTCCGGAGCTCCTTTTACCCTGGCAACCTATCTGATTGAGGGCGGATCATCCAAGGTCTTTCTGGAAACAAAAAAGATGGCTTTTCAGGAACCGGAAATGTATCATGCCCTGCTGCAAAAGATCACTGAATGCACCAGCCTCTATCTCCAGGCCCAGGCTAGGGCCGGTGCCCAGGCTCTGCAAATTTTTGATTCTTGGGCCGGTATCTGGGCCCCGCATGATTATGCACGCTTTGCTCTGCCCTATGTGCAGTCCATTATTGCTGATCTACGCAAGATGACCGATGTTCCAATTATCTATTTTGCCAATAACGGCTCCACCCTGATCAACCACACCAAAACAGCTGGCGCTGATGTGCTCGGCCTGGATTGGCGCATCAATATCGGTGAGGCCGCCAAAATGGTAGGCGACCATGTCGTTCAGGGGAACCTTGATCCGGTGGCTCTTTTTCTTCCGCAAAAAGAACTGGAGCAGCAAATCAAAACAATTATTAACGATGCTCAGGACGCCAAGGGACATATCTTTAATTTGGGGCATGGAATTCTTCCGCAAACTGACCCGGACAAGGCCAGGATTGCTGTTGAGGCCGTTCATCGTTTCAGTGCGCGATAATTCCTAGGTCTGGCAAGGAGGGTTCTCGTTATGCAAACTCTGGACATCCCGGAAATTTTGGAGACCCCGGAGATTCCGGATATCGATACCTGCATTGCTCTGATGGAGCAGTATGCAATGCTGCCGAATATCCGGCGCCACTCCTTGCTTGTTGCCCGAATTGCTGAGTTGCTTGCGTTTCACCTCCACAAGAGGTTACCGTCCGGGCAGGCTCCTGATCAGGACTTCTGCATAAATGGTGCCTTGCTCCATGATATCGCAAAAACGCCCTGCCTGAAGGACGGTTGTGATCATGCTGCGACCGGTGCGGAAATCTGCCGACGACATGGGTTTCCCGAGGTAGCCGAGATTGTCGCTGGTCATGTGATCCTTCAGAATTTTTCTCCAGAAAAATACAAGCAAGGCTTTTTTCAGGCCCAAGACATCGTCTACTATGCTGATAAACGCGTTCGGCATGACGCTGTTGTCAGTTTAGCTGAGCGCTTGGAATATATTCTGGAAAATTATGGGGGAAACGATGAGCGCATCCAAGGCTTAATACGAGATAATTTCAGAAGATGCGAGCAACTGGAGGATTTTCTTTTCAGCTTTTTTGACTTTCCTCCTGAGCAACTCTGCTGCAAGGTTGAACAATATACCAACCAAAGCTCCTTGGTTGGGCTACCTCTTGATGCTTCCTCATTCGGGAAGGAAGGAGACTGAAGACCTGGTAAATTTTTTCTGAACCGGCTTGCCTCGCCCTGAAAAAATACGTATATTGAAAAGAGTAGGAAAAATACTCCAGTACCTTCCCATGATATCGTGACAAAGCTCTCGACAAATGCGTCGACACCATATATCAACATGCCTCGCCAAAATTAACGAGCAGATAATAACGGAGTAATCAACTGTGGAAATTTTTTTTCTCGGTGTCGGAGAGACCTGTGACACAGCGCACGGCAACAGCTCCTCTATATTGACAACAAGTAACGGTACCAGGATTTTACTGGATTGCGGTTTCACAGTGCCGCACCAATATTTCCGTATTGTCGAGGACCCAACCCGTCTGGATTATATCTGGATCTCTCATTTTCACGGCGATCATTATCTCGGCCTTCCCCTGCTATTTCTTCGGCTCTGGCAAATGGGTCGCACCAAACCGCTTTTCATTGTCGGCCAAAAAGGCGTTGAAGAAAGGGTTATGAATCTGCTGGAAATGGCCTACCCTACCTTCAGTAAAAAAATCGGTTTCCCTTTCGAATTTTATGCCATTTCGCCAAGGGCAACTGCTCATATAGCCGGAATGGAATGGTCGACAGCATTAACTCAGCATACCCAGTACAATCTCGGACTACTACTGAAAGACGGGAACAAAAAAATCTATTACAGCGGTGACGGACGAGCCAACACCCGTGTAAAAAGATTAATCCAAGGTTGTGATTTTGCTATCCACGAATCATTTAACATGGTTGACACCTATCCCTATCATGGTTCCATCACCAGCACCTTGAAATTGGCGGATGAGATGGACATAGGACAGGTCGCCTTAGTTCATCTGGAACATAGTCTGCGAAAAAATGAGATCGATACCATAAAACGAATTGTGCAGGACAGGCCCGATACCCTGCTACCCATCGCCGGTGACCGCCTGATTTTCTAATTCGCCTACCGTCCAGCTCAGCGGTCTCTTGTCTTTTCAGCAAAACTCGGTACAGGAATATATAACTATGGCCCCCAGAAGCATACAGATAGCAACAGCACTCCTTTTCCCCCTGATTATCCTCTCAATGCTCCCGCTGGCGGCGACAGCGGGTGGCAGAAAGCCCAATGCAAAACCCATCCCCAAAAAAATAAAGCCTGTTCTCCGCTCCGATGCAATGATTGAAGCACCACCCAAGTACATCAGGATGGCGGATAACTTTTTTGTTTTTTATGACCCCTCCACAGTCATGACCGTGCCCTATAAGGATACCGGTATGACCCGACTGGAGATGTCCAAACAGATCCTGCTCAAGAGTAATGCTGCCATGCCGGACCTGCGCTGGCAAACCGGTCTTTATCCCCACTGGAAGAACGTGATGTGGCTTCCTGCCTCGCCGGGCAGCTTTCACCCCTACTATGCCCTACAGAATTACGATAAGAAAAAATTCGCCAACGCACTGAGGGAGCTGCCGGTGACCAGTTCAGGCCCCCCCATGCTCCAAATGTCTCTGATGAAGATGGAGTATCTTCTCGGGCTCCCCGGTCGTACGGAAATTTTCCTCTTTACCAATGGTGAGGATGCTCGTTTTCGAGGAATTGATGAACCTGCACCTTTGACACAGGCTGAAATGCTAGCTCGTAATTTCGATGTCTGCTTTACTATCATCAGTAGCGCAACTACTCCAAAGGCGGACAGACTACTCCATAGAATTGCCGAGGCAAACGACTGCTCTCAAGTCGTTGATTTTGACACAGTTACTGCCCACCCGGAATATTTATTCGGACGTTTATACATGACACCGGACGGACTTTTTGAAGACGTCCTGTTTGCCTTTGACAAGGCGAATATCCGCAAAAAATATCGAAAAACTCTAAATAGGTTAGGGAAGTATCTTTTGGAAAACCCAACGCATTATGCCGTCCTCTCCGGCTTCTGCGACATTCTCGGGCCAGAAAAATACAATATGCGCTTATCCCAACGCAGGGCGGAAAGTGCGCAAAAATACCTACTGAATCACTTTCCGGCGCTCACAAAGAAACGCATTCTTCTCTATTGGTACGGTTATGCCCATCCTGTTGCCTCTAACAAGACCGCAGCCGGGCGGAGGTTGAATCGTCGGACCACCATTATGATCCGCAAGGGTTTTTAATCAGAGGCGAAAAAAGGTACTGAACATGACACCGGATATTTTATTGACCAACATCTGCCTGCCTGACCCAGTTGGAATCGTCGGAGATATCGTTGATGTTCCGATGAAATCAAATTACTGCATAGCTGTTCAGGGAGAAAATATTTGCCAAATCGGACCAGCAAGCGAGTTCAATACAATTGAGGCGAAAACGGTCATCAACGGCCACGGGCAACTGGCCATGCCCGGCCTGATTAACGGCCATTGTCATGCCGCTATGACCCTCTTTCGCGGCCTGGCTGATGACCTCAGTCTTGGCGATTGGCTCAATAACCATATCTTTCCTGCTGAGGCCAAGCACGTAACACCAGACATGGTCTACTGGTGCAGTAAACTGGCTGCTGCCGAAATGATCCTCTCCGGCACGACAACCGTAGCAGACGGCTATTTCCATGAACATCATGCGGCCAAGGCCTTTGCTGATGCAGGATTGCGGGCCGTTGCAGCCCAAGGCGTGATTGATTTTCCTGCCCCCGGTGTTCCTGATCCTGAAAAAAAGATCCACCATGCCGATGAATTCCTTGCCCACTGGCGGGGACATCCCCTTGTACAGCCAGCAGTTTTTGCCCATTCTCCTTACACCTGCTCCCCAGAGACCTTGATGGCGGCAAAAGAGCTTGCCCGCTCGGAAAATGCCCTGTTTTTTATCCATGTAGCTGAGACCGAACAGGAAGCCGCCATGATACAGGAGAAAACCCTGGGAGAACCGGGTGACTCACCTGTTCGTCATCTCCATAAATTAGGTATCCTTGACTCCGAGACTGTTTGTATTCATGCTGTTTGGCTTGATGAACAGGATCTGGATATCCTGGCTGAAACCGATGCCGCTGTTGTGGTTTGTCCCCAGAGTAATCTCAAACTGGCCTCTGGAACAGCCCCGCTTCAGGCTTTGCTTGCGCGCGGTATCCGCGTCGGAATAGGTACAGACGGCGCTGCAAGTAACAACCGTCTGGATTTGATCCGTGAAATGGATGTCTGTGCCAAGTTGCATAAACTACGAGACATTGATCCAGTGGCGGTTCCGGCAGATAAAATTATAAAGATGGCAACCAGTGGCGGCGCTTCTGTTCTTGGTCTGCAAAAGAAAATCGGCCAACTGAAAAAGGGGAAAAAAGCTGATATCATCCTCCTCAATCTTGATGCGCCCCATCTCCAGCCTGTGCATGGCTCGGAGCTGCCCCTTTATGCTGCCCAAGACTCGGACGTCCAAACGGTCCTGATTAATGGGATGCCGGTAATGCAGGATCGTAAAATTCTTAGCTTTGACCTGGAAGAAACACTGAAGCAGGTTCGGCGATTGGCTGATCAGGTAAAGATGAGGCTGTAAGTCTTTAATATCAGGGACAACAAACTACTTTTTCTTCACCTATAGTTAACAACAAGGGCGGCTCGCAAGGGCGGCCCTTGTTTGTTTGAAGGCTTTGTTTGAAGGCGGAAAAATATTCTTTCCTCATAGATTCAAGTTTAGATTTATATTGACAGCAAAGCACACATTAGTTAAGTATGTAACTAATTAGTTAAACACTTAACCTCCAGGCCGGAGAACCAAATGGACAACCAAATCGATGACCTGGCGCTTTTGCTCAAATCAATTTCCCATCCCATCCGCTTAAAGATCCTCTGTCTCCTTCAGGACAAGGAACTTACTGTCAGCGAAATTCGGGAAGAAGTGGCGACCAGCGGAGCAAATATCAGTCAACATTTGAATATAATGAGAAACCAAGGCATTATCGGTTCCCGCAAAGAAGCTAATTTTATTTATAACAGCATTGCGGATGAACGGATTATCGAGTTAATGAAAACAATGAAACTATTATTTTGCACTATCGCCTAAACCAATCGTACAGATTCTGAACAGATAAAAACAGGAGGCAGTCATGAAACTCTCGACCAGAGCAATTCACTTTTCTCTGCGCAAACCCAAGATCGTTACCGCGATCATGCTTGTGTTCACCCTTATCGTTGGGGCCTTTATTGTAAAGGTTCATGTGGACACCGACCCGGAAAACATGCTTTCCGAGCATGAGGCAGTGCGCGTCTTTCACGATCAGACCAAGAAGGAATTCGGCCTGTACGATGTGGTGGTGCTGGGGGTGGTCAATGAGCATCACCCGGACGGGGTCTTTACCCCGGAAACCCTGCAACGGGTCTACACCCTGAGTAAATTCGCTGCCACCTTGGCAGACCCCGAAGATCCAGAACGCCGGGTGGTCAGTCGGGACATCATTGCCCCGGATAATGTGGATAATATCCTCCAGGCCGGGCTTGGGCAGGTGCGTTTTGAATGGCTGATGAAAGAGCCACCCAAGACCCGCGAAGAGGCCTTGAAAATCCGCGATTATGCCTTGTCGAATCCCCTGCTCAAGGGCACTATGGTTTCGGAAGACGGAAAGGCACTTGGAATATACCTCCCTATTACCAAAAAGGATTTTGCCCATTCCGTGGCTGAGCAACTCCGAAAAAAGATTGATGAGATCGGTGCCGGTGATGACGAATTCCATATCACCGGCCTGCCCGTGGCTGAGGATACCTTTGGCAAGGAGATGTTTATCCAGATGGCGGTTTCCGCCCCTCTGGCCATGCTGATGATCTTCCTGCTCATGCTCTTTTTCTTCCGCAATGTCAAGCTGATCATCGCCCCCATGATCATCGCCGTCTGTACAGTCGTCGTGACTATGGGGATGCTTATCGGCACCGGACACACCCTCCATATTATGAGTTCGATGATTCCGATTTTCATCATGCCCATTGCCGTGGTGGATTCGGTTCATATTTTATCGGAATTTTTTGATGCCTATCAGCAGCGTAAAAACCGGGAAGAGACCCTGATTTATGTTCTGGGTGATCTGTTCAAGCCCATGTTTTTCACCTCCTTGACCTCTGCGGCAGGCTTTGCCTCCTTAGCCTTTACTCCGATTCCGCCGGTCCAGGCCTTTGGTATCTTTGTTGCTCTGGGTATCTTGCTGGCTTGGTTCCTGACCATCATTTTCATTCCAGCCTATATAATGATGATGAAGGAGGAAAGCCTGGAAAATTTCGGTACGGATACCACCGATGCATCCCATAAAAACTCCTTCCTCAACCGCCACCTGCGCTGGATCGGCAAGACGGCTTCTGGAAAACCCTGGGTGGTTATAGGGGTGAACATCGGCATCATGATCGTGGGTGTCGTTGGTATTCTGATGATCCAGGTTAATGATAATCCGGTCAAATGGTTCAAAAAAAGCCATGAGATCCGCGTAGCAGACAAGGTACTGAATAGTCACTTCGGCGGCACCTATGAGGCCTATCTGGTATTGACCGGAAATACGGAGGAGATGACGGTTGCTCAGGCAGCTGAGCAGCTCAAAGAAAAACTCCGATTCGCCCTGCCGGAATCTCCGGTAATATTAGCCTCTGCGATAGCGGATATTGATCAAGAAATTTCGAACAGCAGGAGTGTTCAGGGGCTCAAGGATTCCTTGGCCCAGCTCTGGAATATCGAACTTGACAATGCTCCGGAAGACGATGATACTGTGTACGATTCATGGGAAAAATCCCTGGATAGTCTGGGAGGAATAGGCACTCAGAAAGAGGTCTTTAAACGACCCGATGTGTTGCGCTATATCTCAGATTTCCAGGAGCATCTGGTCAAAAAAGGTGATGTGGGCAAATCCAACACTGTGGCCGATGTCGTCAAAAAAGTACATATGGAGCTGTTTGAGGGAGCCCCGGAACGCTTTGCTATCCCGGACACGGTTAATGCTGTGGCCCAGACCCTGATTTCCTTTCAGAACAGTCATAAACCGGATGATCTCTGGCATTTGGTGACACCAGATTACACCAAGGCCAACCTCTGGCTCCAGCTGCGCAGTGGTGATAATGTGGACATGGAGCGGGTAATTGAGGATGTGGAACAGTATTTTTCCGCGAATCCTCCGCCGGTAGAGCTGAGCCATGACTGGGCTGGCCTGACCTACATCAACGTGGTTTGGCAGGAAAAAATGGTCACCGGGATGCGGGACTCCTTTATCGGAAGCTTTGTGGTGGTCTTTCTCATGATGGCCTTTCTGTTCCGCTCACCGACCTGGGGCCTGCTGGCAATGGTGCCGCTGACCTTCACCATTGGTTTTATCTACGGCTTTATCGGCCTGATCGGCAAGGATTACGACATGCCGGTGGCAGTGCTTTCCTCTTTGGCTTTGGGACTGGCCGTGGATTTTGCTATCCATTTCCTCCAGCGTACCAGAATGACTATGGCCAAGACCGGGGATTGGGGCGAAGCGATCCGGGATATGTTTGATGACCCTGCGCGGGCGATCCTGCGCAACATCATTGTTATCGCCATCGGCTTTACTCCGCTGCTGCTGGCACCGCTGGTTCCCTATCAGACCGTGGGTGTTTTCCTGGCTACTATTATGCTCTATTCGGGCATGGCTACCCTCTGGATTCTTCCGGCTTTATTGACGGTGATGAAGGATTGGGTGTTCAAGAAGGAGTTGAAGGCGTTTGCGGCGAAGGCTGAGGGGTGATGATATAGTGGTTTTCCCGGCGACATCCCGACTTGGGATGTCGCCGGGGAGGAATTCGTGTTAAGTTAATCAATAGCCATATCAGGTAATAATGAAAACACTGCTAAATCTAAATGCCCATATAAAATTTATAGAATTTGTTCTTCATGATTTTGACAATGCTCCGAGTGACAAAACAATTGGTGAACTTAGAGAAGAATTTGAAAAGAAATTTAAAACTATTCACCCGCTGCTCAACCAATTTTTTGGAATATATAGATTAATTCCTTTAATTCAAATCAAAGAACTCATCGATTGGTCAATAAAAAGTGTATATAATTAATTGACTAAACATAAACAAATCATAACGTTATAAGAGATGCCGGTATTTTGACCGTATTTGCAGAGATGTCCTTTAAGCGCTATATTGGGCCAGATAATAAGTATTCCTAAACAGGAAACTTCTCAACAGCCTATTTTCACAAGCAATCATCCAATATGTTGATTTCACTTACTAAGATTTCAAGGTGTTGTTTTTTCATGTAAAACAATTAATTCAATTACTAGATTATTAACCAATCGGTGAGAAAGAAGAATACAAAAAACAAAGAAAAGAACTTTCGGGAGATATTGAAAAGATAAAAATTATCCGAGACGCGATTGCTCATAGCAACTTTCATATAGACGAAAATGGGTACAAGTTCAAAAACGACAAAGGTGAAGTAACGTTTTCATTTGCAGAATTCACTTTATTTGTTCATAGGATTGAAAATGATTTTCATAAAGCTATGCATGACGAAGCGGCTGACTCGCACCGGAAAGAGCTGGAAGAGACAGCGTCTCGTCGGCAGACCGGGCTTGAAGAACCTATGGATTAGAACGAAGCGAAAAAAAACATTGTTGAACCGATAAAATGATTCTTGAGATACTTCCTTCGGCTTTTGCCGATTTAGCAACAGGGCGAGCTACAGATTTGGACCAAGATGAAGTAATGGAGTTGAAAGAACTGCTGGTCAGTCATTTCAGCCAAAAGGCCATTGATGAAGCTGGCAATATCTGGGCGGAAAAGAAACTGTCGGAAAAGACTATGGATGACTGGCTGAATGAAGAATAAGCCGAGATTTGTCATCGACACAAATGTGCTGCTGATTTCGATTTTCAAAAAACTCCGTGAGGAAAAATGCTATGGCATACAGTGATTTTAAAACGCTCGGCCAGATTCATAAGAAATTAGGCATCAGCATAGAAGATGCTAACGAGCTGTATACACATATTGATCCTGTAGAACTCACGCCATGGTTCATAGAAACCATGAAAATGGCCTACCCAAAAGCCGTGCGGATCAATACAGAAAGTGCTCGGCAATCGCTGATTGTCAATCATGTCCTGATGGAACTCGATCAACATATCGATATAAGTTTTTTTCTGCACAATACGTTTAATGTGGATAGCAGCAAGGGACTGACAGGAAACCCTGACGGACTCATCAGCAAAAGTGACAACCAGCTTTATATCACCTCACCTGTTGTCGTGCTGGTTGAAGCAAAAAAGTCGGATCTCAGCAGTGGGCTGGCCCAGTGTATTGCGGAAATGGAAGCAGCAAGAATATTCAATGAGCAGGAGGAAAACCCTGTATCTCCAATCTACGGTGTTGTGACCGATGGTGTTTTATGGCAATTTATTGCGCTCGAAAACTCGGTCGCTGTGATCGATAGCTGTCTTTACCATTTCGAGGATGGTGGAAAAATTGTAGGAATTTTAAAATATCTGATTGATAATTGCCAACAAACATGAGGTAAAAAATGACAGAGACAGTGGCGATTATAGGGGCAAGTGATAAATCGGATCGATATGCCAATAAGGCAATGCATGCGCTGCAAAAGCACGGGCATGAAGTGATCCTCGTTAATCCGTTTAAAAAAGAAGTTGAGGGACAGGAATGTCTTCGTTCTGTTGCTGACTATGAGAGCAAAGTCGATACGGTGACTTTATATATCAACTCGAAAAGATTTCAGGATCACATTGATGATGTGATCAAGGTGCTGCCAAAGCGGGTGATCATGAATCCGGGCACAGAAAATGATGAGCATCAGCAGGTGCTGGAAGATGCAGGAATAACGGTTTTGCGAGCCTGCACTCTGGTTTTGCTGTCCACACATCAATTTTAGACGGAACAAAGACAGGAAGGATAAAGCAATGAATGCAAAAGCACGAGTGATACTTTTGTTAGGCCTGCTGCTGATTACCGTCATCGGCACCTCTCATGTATCGACCAAGATATGGGGTGAAAAACCGGAGCAACTCCCCGGCGATATCGAACTCATTTTCAGCCCTGAGATGTCGATAGAGGACTTCGGCAGCAAAAATAATATTCCCATCCCTGTCTTAAAAAACGTTTTTCATCTCAAGCAAAAACAGGATCTGCACAAAAAGCTTGCCGAGACAGGAATCGCTGCTGCTGATATCGAACGGGAAATAAAACAAGCCGTTGCCCTGCAAGAAGAACATCAGTCAAAGAACTGGGTAAAAATCCCGCTGAAGTTCGGGCTCTGGTTTGCCTTTCTCGGATTATGTTTTTATCTGATTCGAAAAGGTAAAATAACTCCCAGAACAAGAAAAATCCTCTATCTGGCAGCAGTACTGATTTTCGGCGTTATCCTTGGGGCTGATCCCGGCGCAATGGGAACCGTTAAGGATGCCATTGCCCTGTATGGCGCTAAAGGGGTTATTTTCAAGCCGAGGATGATCGCCATGATCGTCTTTTTTCTCCTTGTTCTTTTGGCGAATAAATTTATTTGCGGCTGGGGATGCCAGATCGGCACTTTGCAGGATCTCATTTTTAGACTGAATCGCAACCGGAAGGACAGCAAGGGGATTCTGCCGCAGTTCAAGCTTCCCTTCCTGCTCACCAATTCTATCCGCATTGCCTTTTTTGCCGCTTTCACAGTGGTCGCCTTTACTTGGGCAACGGATATCATTGATCCTGTTGATCCATTTAAAATTTTCAAACCTGCCATGATGAAGCCGCTTGGCTGGTTCTTTGTCATCGGCATTTTCATCATGAGCCTTTTTGTCTACAGACCCTGGTGCCAACTGTTTTGTCCCTTCGGCCTGGTCGGCTGGCTTATTGAGAAGATCTCTGTCTTTAAAGTAAAGGTAAACTATGATACCTGTGTTGCCTGCGAGGCATGTGCCAAGGCCTGCCCTTCCACAGCAATGGAGGCGATTTTAAAAAGGGAAAAAACGATTCCTGATTGTTTTTCCTGCGGTTCATGTATAGATGTATGCCCGACACAATCAATCCGATTCCAAGCTGGAAAGAGACAGAAACCGCCTGAAGGAAAGTTTAAAATTACGGAGAAATAGGAGCATCAGAGATGCCATACGGTAAATTTGAGTCTGTTGAACAGGTTGCGCGTATTTTCAGCATCAAGGTAAAAGATGACTTTGTGGCCGGAAGTAAAAGTGTAGAGCTGCCGGACCAGCTGTTGCAGAATATCAGCACAAAGTTGATGGACAGTTTAAGTTTCAGAAACGAGGCGACAATCTGCAACAAGGTCATCACCCCTATCCTCAATGCCGTTGCAGAACGCAACAAACCGCTCAATGTATGGATAGAAGAGCCTTTTAATGTCGATCCGGAAAAAGGGCTGGTAGGAGAGCCGGATTATTTGATTGCCCCGGCAACAGATTACGGCGGCATGGAACTGCCTCCTCTTTGTATTATCGAGGCTAAAAAACAGGATTGGGATGCGGGCTGGGCCCAGGCTCTGGCGGAAATGGTTGCCGCTTCTGTTCAAGGTGCCGACATATGCTACAGTGCTGTGACAACCGGGAAAATATGGCAGTTCGGTATGCTGGAAAACAGCACCTTCTCAAAAGATCCCGGACAGATATCCGCAACAAGAGAGCTTCAGCTCGTTTTTGATACGTTGAACTGGATGTTCAGTGAAGTTAATCGGTAAACAATGTTGCACGAAATCACTGAAATCACTGAAATCACGAAAAAGCCGGTGAAACGAGAAACAGGAGAGGGATAATGCCCTACGGTAAATTTGAGTCAATCGCGGAGGTCGCCCGAAAATTTGACATTGAAGTCGGCGGCAACACGCCTTTTATTGAGAAACTACAGATAGAACTACCTGATTATCATCTCAAAAATTTCGAGAAAAAGCTTATTGATGAACTCAATTTTATTAATGAGGTCACAATTTGCGAAAGGATCATCAGTCCAATACTGGAGCTGATATCAGACCAGTATGACTTGTTGAAGATCTGGTCACATGTACCCTATAACGTGGACCAAGAAAAAGGACTGGTCGGTGAGCCGGACTATCTGGTTGCACCGAAGACAAAATACGGTGACATGGGGGTTCCGCCGCTCTGCATTGTAGAAGCAAAGAAAGATAATTTTGAGGAAGGCTGGACCCAGGCCTTAGCGGAAATGGTTGCTGCTTCTTTGCAGGGAAGAGAAGAATGCTATGGCATTGTGACAACGGGTAATACCTGGGCATTCGGCAAGCTGGACAAACAAGTATTCACCAGAGATCCGAAGAAGTTTTCAGCAACGGTTAATTTGCAGGAAATATTTGATGTGCTGAATTGGGTGTTTCATCGAGCGGAATCTTTTCTCGGAGAAGAATAAGTTTTTAATTTAATATGATAACAGGAGGATCCATCATGAAGAAAACAATAGTAACCGCGTGCAGCCTGTTCGCCCTGCTGGTTTCAGCCCCGGCTTCAATCATGGCAGCAGAAGAGGTCAATGTGGAAGAGGTCGTTAACAAGGCCAACTTGGCGGCCTATTATGCTGGTGATGACGGCAAGGCTGAGATCAACATGACCATCACAGACAGCCAAGGCCGGGAGCGGACCCGTGAGTTTATCATTCTGCGCAAGGATAAAGAGGACGGCGGGCAGCAGTTCTTTTACGTTTATTTCAAGAAACCCAGCGACGTAAGCAAGATGGTCTTCATGGTTCATAAAAATGTGGGCAAGGATGATGATCGCTGGATGTACCTGCCTGCTCTGGATTTGGTCAAACGCATTGCCGCCTCAGACAAGCGAACCTCCTTTGTGGGCAGTAACTTCATGTACGAAGATGTCTCCGGCCGGAACCTGTCAGAAGATACCCGCGAACTGGTGGAGAGCAACGATACCCAGTACGTGATTAAGAACACGCCCAAGAAACCGGAAGACGTGGAATTTTCTTCTTACACCGTGCAGATTGACAAGAAAACCTTCCTGCCGGTTAAGGGTGTCTATCTGGATAAGAGCGGCAAAGAGTACCGCATTGTTGAAGCCACCAAGGTGGAGGAAATCGACGGTATCCCCACAGTGACGGAATCCAAGGTAACCGACCTAGCCGCAGGAAGTCATACTGTTTCCAAATTCACCAAGGTGCAGTATAACATCGGCCTGAAAGATAAAATATTCACTGAACGCTCTCTGCGCAAAGCTCCCAGAGAGGCAAAAAGATAGGAGGAGGGAATGAAGAAAATATCATATATCGCAGCCGCCCTCATCCTCGTTGTACAAAGCGGTGCAGTCCGGGCCGAGGATGAGGCTTCGTTACGCAATAAATTGTATGACGATTACGGCATTGAAGCGCTGGGTTTTGCTGAAACCCGTTGGGGTGTACGCCTTGTTGATGATGAAAACGAGGACACCCTGAGCATCGGCGAGGCTCGGGTCCAGGTCCAACTGGATCGTGATTTTGACAGCTTCCAGGTTCATTTTAAGGGCGATCTACTGGCTGATGCAGTCACTGAAGAGTTGGAAGCAGATATTCGCAATCTGAGCCTTTCTTTTTCCCCTTCAGATATGGTTGATATCAAGCTGGGACGAATGGTTTCGACCTGGGGAACCGGTGATCTGGTCTTTATCAATGATATGTTTCCCAAGGACTGGCAGTCCTTTTTTATCGGTAGGGATGATGAGTACCTCAAGCAGGCCTCTAACTCCATCCGAACAGGGCTCTTCCTCGGTGACTACACCATTAATCTGGTGTACACCCCGCGTTTTCAGGGCTCCGAGTTTGTCAGCGGTGAACGGCTGTCCTATTTTAATCCCGGTGCTGGTCAGATTGTCGGGCAAAATATGGTCATGGCTGATGAGGCCCCGGATGCATATTTTGAGGATGACGAGACCTCAGTCCGCCTTTCCAAACGCTTCGGCAGGGTTGAAACAGCCCTGTATGGTTATATGGGTTTTTGGCAGGAACCAGAAGGCATGGATGCGACCACGGGTAAGGCTATCTATCCCCGCCTTAATGTCTGGGGCGCTTCAGCCCGTTCTCCTATGCTGGGCGGTATTGGCAATTTCGAAGTGGGATATTATGACTCCTTTGATGACGATGACGGTCTGAATCCCTACATACGACCTTCGGAATATCGTTTCCTGGTCAGCTTTGAGCGGGAGTTAGCCCATGAACTCACCGGTGGCTTCCAGTACTACATGGAAGTGATTGACGAGTATGATAACTACGAGCAGACCGTTGTCTCCGGGATGGAGGCACGAGATGAGTATCGGCAGATGCTGACCATGCGCCTGACTAAGCTGATGATGCAGCAAACCCTGACCCTGTCATTCTTTGTCTACTATTCACCCACGGATAATGACGGCTATGTCCGGCCCAAATTCAAATATAAATTGAACGATAATTGGCTGGTGGATGGTGGATTCAACCTGTTCTTCGGCGAGAATGAACATACCTTCTGGGGCAGATTTGAGGATAACAGTAACGCCTTTGTCGGTGTGCGCTATAGTTTTTAACATCGTTTTTAACGATTTTTTGAATGAAGCTGAAAGAAGAAATAATCCACCCTCAAATGGGGTGGATTTCTACAAAAAATAAAATAACGCGGAGGTTCATCATGATAGTTACTGATTGGATTCACAGTATTGCAGGTTTTTTTATTATCGTTGGGCTGGCCCTGGGCTTTGACTGCGGCGGCAACCCAATATTTGTTCATCAGTACTTTCTCTTCCTACCCCTCTTTGTCGGCCTGAACCTGTTTCAGTTCGGGTTCACTAAATTCTGCCCGCTGGGTATTATTCTAAAAAAAATAGGTGTGCCGGAAACCAGACAAGGCGGAGGTGGTTGTTGCGGGAAGTAAGCGTGAACCTGCCGTAGGAGAGTGATTCTGGGGGAGGGATAAAATTTCTGCTCAGGAGTTGTGGTGGTAGAATTGGACGGAAAACATTCTCCGTCCAATTACATATAACCGACATTCCGCACTTGACAAGTTGATTTTTTATTTACCTTGCAAGTATTTTGTTTGTAAGGAATTTTTCTACTATTTTGAAAAGCATGTATTTTTCGATGAACAAGAAATATAAAAATCGTCTTTTTTCAAAAAGCCCACAAAACGGGCTGCTGTATTCATTAATTCTGAATATTGCAAAGAGACGTGCTGAATGTCGGATATAACTCAAAGAGCCGCATGCCAAGTCGCGGCTTTTTTTGTTTTGAGAGTTTTACATAATATTATGCAGCTAATACAGGACTCACCCGCCTGGTATCCAGTTCAAGCAGATAAGGAGCCGCGCAGTCCGCATACTCTTTCTTGAGTTTCTCAGGTAAATCTTTCCAGCCCGTAATTTTGCCGCGACATCTATCAGAACTCGTGAGTCGCGAGTTCTCACTTCGTTTAAAGCTCTAAAAAATACAAGAACGAGAAGACTTATCTAAAGAAAAAACATAAAAGAGCATACAAATTGTAAATGTCTACCAAACATTTAATCTTCACAATGAAGGAATTTGTATGCTCACATACTTATATGACTCACTCTACGGTTTTCGTAAAGTATTTTCCCGTCATCGCACATGGTTAATATTTGTGATGATAGTTTTAGGATTCATCGGCAGCAGTGAAATGACAGGTGTTTCCTCTTTCTGTCGTTTTTGGCTGATAGACAACCAAGGGTACCATACTTTACTGCGTTTTTTTCGCTCTTCAGCTTGGGAATTAAGTGGCTTATTGGAGCACTGGGCTGTTTTTGCCATCTATCAACAACAAGCCATTTGCTCACAAGGTCGTGTCGTTACACTCGGAGACCACACATATGTCCCCAAGGAAGGTCGCCGAATGCCCGGTGTTGTAACTTTACGCCAAGATTCTGAAACACAAAGCAAACCCTCGTATTTCAGAGGTCAGTGCTGGGGAGGCCTAGCTTTGGCAGTCGGGGGCATGACAACTCCTTTTGCACTACCGTTAAATTTACGTCTGCATCAAGGTTCCATTCATTTAGGGGAAGCCAAGAAATCATCTTTGACTTTGGGAGAACAGATGGTCCAGATGGCTATTGATTTTTCTCTTCAAACGAACCAGGGTGCTGTCTTGGTTCTGGATGCTTTTTTTTCTGTAGGTCCGGTGTTTCTGCTGGCTCAGGCAACCTGGTTGAGGTCAATTAAAGCTCCTGCTGTACATATTATTACAAAGGCAAAGAAAAACTATGTCGGGTACTTTCAGGCAGATCCGTCTTGTTATACTGGGATGGGTCGCCCCAGTCAGTACGGAGAACATATTCATCTGGCAGAAGTTTTTGACCATTTGTACCTGTTTCAAAAAGTATCAGTCCGTATTTACGGACATATGGAGGAAATTTATATTTACCACCTGGATTTATTATGGAAATCTACTAAAGGGTCTCTTCGTTTTGTTTTTGCCAAAACGTCACGTGGTCCCATTGTTCTCATGTGCAGTAATCTCGACCAGGATCCGATTGCTGCAATCGAACTCTATTGTCTCAGAACCCGTATAGAAACCATGTTCGATATGCTAAAAAATGTTCTCCATATCTTCCAATGTCATTTCTGGTCGAAAAAAATGCCTAAGCATTCGAGAAAACCCAAAAGCAATAAAACTCAGCAGGCTCCACAGGTAGAAAACGCAAAAACGATTCAGGCTTGCTGGGATGCTACTGAACGTTTTGTGAACCTTGGAGCAATTTCTCTTGGTTTGCTTCAATTAATAGCACTCAAATTTCCAAAAGAAATATGGAGCAGATTTGAAGGATTCCTGCGAACTCGTTCTCGATATATTCCTTCTGAGAGAACGGTCAAAATGGTGATTGCAAATTTATTGGTACAGGATTTCCTCAAAGTCGCACCAACAGCGACAATGCGAGAAATTCGTGCCAAGATTATCAAGGGCAGATTTAAGAAAAAAATCATTCAAACTGAAGACCACGTTTGCCAACGAGCAGCTTGAAAATTCATAATCTTAAGTGAAAATGATTTATACAGCTACTTCAGTCTCACCGATTGGTTAATAATCTAGTAATTGAATTAATTGTTTTACATGAAAAAACAACACCTTGAAATCTTAGTAAGTGAAATCAACATATTGGATGATTGCTTGTGAAAATAGGCTGTTGAGAAGTTTCCTGTTTAGGAATACTTATTATCTGGCCCAATATAGCGCTTAAAGGACATCTCTGCAAATACGGTCAAAATACCGGCATCTCTTATAACGTTATGATTTGTTTATGTTTAGTCAATTAATTATATACACTTTTTATTGACCAATCGATGAGTTCAGTGTTAAGCATTACAAACTCACGACTGTCGAGTATCAGAACCACACATACATTTATATGGAAAATGCTCAACAATATAATTACGCATGGCGTAATCAAAAGTTATTTCTTCATGAGGAGCGATCTCTTTTATTGCAAAAAAATCATGCGCACCCGTTTTATTTACTTTTATACCACAGTTTGGTTCACAGGAATGGTTGACCCTGCTGATTAACCCGGCATGAAAAACATGTCTATTTTCAGAAACCTGAGAGGCGTGAGAATGATTCTCTTCCACCGTCTCCTTAATAACTCCTACCATCACAATCTCGCCAGCATGAAATGATCCAACAGCGAAAACTCCTTCTCCCTTTTCAACAGACTTCCTTAATTCAAACCTGGCATCTTCTTCCGTATGTGTCATACTCTAAAATCTCCCTTTAAAATAAACCTGCAAAATCTTCAAAAATACTGAAGGATAAATGATAACTTACTGAAAAAGAAGGAATTACTTTCACTTTGATTGTTTCACATAATATCGCAATGTAGGCACCCCGCTTACTTTCTAAATATTTTCAAATCTTTATATTCATCATAAGAACATACCGAACATAAGAAGTAAACATAAATCCCTGACCATTGTCATAAGAAAATACACACCACCGGTATCACAGCCCGTTTTCAAACCGCGCAGTAATAAGGGTTACAGCAGCTATTCCCGGCTGCCGTAATTGATGAGCAGAATGACTCTTTTTCAGTGGCTACACGGCTCTTCAATTACTACCACCGGACGATTTACCACTAAGAAGAGAAAAGGAGCCTTGATTTACCTTGTTTTTGCTAATTCTAGACATAATTATCCATTGGGACTTACCTGTATTTACAGACAAGATCCCTGATCTTTGATGTTAATCCGCTAAAGAACTAGCGGAACTGGCTTATGCTCCAGTAGTGATAAATACAAATCTTCCATGGTAGCAATCTGAAAATTATGGAATTTTCCTCGAACCTTTTCCCAAAGAGAACGTTTGCTCTTCCATTTTTTCCAGGCTGCATTGAATAGTGGGCAGCATAACTGTTGAATTTGATCAATGAGAAAGGCAAGCATCATAAGGTGTACAAATGTTTCAGACAAATGCTTTTTTCCAAGGCCGAAATTGTGACCAAAATGGTATCCTTGATTTTTAAGCGTGTTGAAGGTTTCATTCTCAATTTTCCACCTGGCTCGCGCTCCACGCATAAACTTATACACATTGCCTTTATTGACTTCCAAGTCAGTAACCCAGCTAAATCTTATGCTTTTCCCGGTTCGGCTGTTTTTCTCACTATATTCAACAAAGGTAACTCGGACATCCTGATTTGACTTGTTAAGCGGAGCATCATAAACGATCTTAAAATGATGGATCACATCTTTATCTTGCTCATCTTGCATAATAAATGAAACAGCATTACCCTCTTGAACAGCTTGATCAACATATGAAAAGAGGTATTGATGATCTCCTTTTTTGACACCAAGAATATAATGACAGTTATAGCGTTCAAGGTCGCGGATATGCGGAGCATTGGAAGAAAGTGCATCTTCGTTAACAATAACCTGGAGGTGGGGATGCTCTTGGCGAAACTTTTTCAGAAATCTTTTCACCGCATTTCGTTCACAGTCCATTTTGGTCTCCCCGTCCTGTCGCTTGATAATTTCCGGACAGAGTGGAATGACTTCCTTTAAATCAGGATGGACAATGGCGGCTCCAACAGCCTGAAGATAATAGGTAATTTTTCCTGTTTTTTTCTGAACCTTTTTCATGCAAGCATCGGAATGCAATGTAGGCGAAGAAAAATAACCGGTTCCATCAAGGTTAAGCAGATAAGAATCTTGCATAAATACCATCTTTTCCAGAACCTTACCCCGTTGTAACGTTCTGAATTGTTTTTTGAATAACGGCCTGAGGTCATTTGGATCAACACCGTCTAAAATTTCACGCATGGAGGTGTCACAGGGAATACTGCCCATGCCGTAAATAGTTGTAAGATTTTGGGGAGCTAGTCTACGCTCATCAAACGCCAAAAGCGAAGGATCTTTGAGAGAAAACATTGCAAAACCTGACATGAGAGTGTCTGCCAGAGTATGGTCCACCATGCCGGGTCTATGATCGTTAATCTGTCTGAATCCATTGTGTAAATTTTTAAAAAGAGCATCGGCATTCAAATGCTTGCGCAATTTGATTGTTTCCTTGCGTTTGATGTCTTTCTGGTGAGCTTTTACAACTTTTTTGATATGGCTAGACACGGCTCTCTCCTTGCAAAAATTTGATCTTGTCCACACAAGAAGAATGCTCTTATTTTTTGCTATTTCTCTTGTCCTGAACACCAGCAAAAAAACAATATACTGAAATTGTTAAATATTATCCAGTGATACATTTTTTCAGTTAAGACGTTGAAATTCCTGCATTGCGAGGTATTTACCGAACGACTGCTTATAAAAAGTTTACGAAAGCAATTTGTAAAAATCGCGCTATTGTGGCGTTTCCTGGCTATCCGGGAATTGCTGGGGTTACAGGCCGAGGTTAAAATTCGATCGAATTTCAGCATGTAATTCTGGTGAGGAGGAATCATAATCACCTTATTCCGGCAGCAGTCATCTCAGGCAAGTATTTCTTGTCAATAGCATAAATATGATCAATCAACCAATCAATAACGAGTTTTGCGATTTTAATAACCACAAAAAGAGTGCGCCCTTTCTCAACTTCAACCATTGCGGTATTAAGCTCTTGATTAAATATTTTGTGAGCGGCCTTGTGCCCGACAAGCATTGAGTAGCCTATAGAAACCATAGCTTTTTCTTCTTCTTCCAGATGATACTTAGTATAATCTACCAATTCTATAAGGGTCGGTTTTATTACATCCTCTCCCTTCCCCTGTTTCATCATCTCATGTAGTTTATTAGCAATATCAAAAAGTTTTTTATGATGCCTATCGAAACGAGCAACTCCAACAGAATAGTCATCTTTCCACGGATAAAGAAGCATTTTTCCTCCAAAATGGTGAGCATTGTAAGAGATTAAAAGAAGCAAAGGAATTTAATTGAAAAAGAATAATTTCCTTTAAAACATTTTAGAGTTTACAAGTCAATAAATATCAGCACCCATAATATGTTACAATTTTTTAAAATATTTTCATAATTCACAAAATTCATTGTGACGCAATAAAATTCCTACATGTCCCCTTCATGTTTCATCTTCTTAAAAATCATCCATAAAAAACTTTCTATCCGGCCTTTAGAATTCAGACGGTCAAGCATATCCGACGGGCGTAAAAGACAATCTGATTGCTCTCCTTTCCTTCAAAGATTCTTTCTCAGGAACCGACTGAATATTTTGCTTTTTTATGCAACCTGAGTATGTTATATTGCGCATAAAAATAAGCCGTTGCCTGAAAGCCTAAAAAATTAATTCTGGGGCGGCTGTGTGGAATCCCCACCAGCCGTTTCTCATCACAAACAGGTACGTCTGGATTTTAAAAATACCGACGGATAAAAACCGTCTATTTTAAAAAAACTGTAAAAAAAATTTACAACTATTACACGGAGGCAACCCTTTGAAAAAGAAATTAATACTCTCAATAATATGCACCTGCATCGCTTCGGGTTCAATGATGTGGACCAACAACGCGATGAGCTCGACAGGAATCACGGAGAACATTTTTAATTCCTTCAGACAGATTACCGGACAGTCATGGCCTGAAAATGTCGATCAAAAAATAGCTGCTGCCAAAAGCAGCATTAAAATCATCAGCATGGAAGAATTTCACAAATTATTCGAAAAAAAAGACTACGACCTGATAGTTGATGTTCGAGAGCCGGGGGAATATGCCAGCGGTCATCTTCCTGGGGCAATTAATATCCCCAGAGGACTTCTGGAGTTTAAAATCTGGCCACATATTGGATTCCCTAGAAATATGGATGAAAATAAGCGTATATTCGTGTATTGCAAAGTAGGCGGAAGGGCCATCCTTTCAACCAAATCACTCACTGAACTGGGCCTGACCAATGCAGTGGCAGTGAACATGAAAGTCGACAAGTGGAAGGGTGCTGGTTACCCTCTGGAAACGAAGCAGGCTGACACCTCAAAAACAAAATAAGTCGATAGTGGGAGGCGGGGAAGCAGTTCTCTCCTCCTGAAAAAAAATCTTTACCTGATACTCTGATACCATTCTAGCCCTCCATGAGGCATATAAAAAGACAGGCCCTGCGGGACGCCTTGCAAATGCAATCGGAGAAATGTATCGAATGCAAAATTTGCCACAAGGAATGTACATTTCTGCGGCAATACGGCACTCCGAAACACATTGCCGACAACTTTGATCCTTCCTCGGCAAAAGATATGAAGATGCCGTTTGAGTGCAGCCTGTGCGGGCTCTGCAGGGCAGTATGCCCGGCAAAAATAAATCCAGCAGCTCTTTTTCTGGAGATGCGCCGCGAGGCGGTTGCGCAGGGCGTACAGCTTTTTCCCGACTACAGCATTATTCTCAATTATGAAAAAAGGGGAACATCCCAACGATATTCCTACTATGCTCTGCCGAAAAACTGTGGCACTGTTTTCTTTCCCGGCTGCACTCTGGCGGGCACTAGGCATGACAAGGTCAAAGGCATTTATGAGCATTTGCAAAAAACAATACCGCAGCTCGGTATAGTGTTGGACTGCTGTACTAAGCCCTCTCATGATCTTGGCCGAGAGAGTCATTTTCATTCCATGTTTAATGAAATGAACAACTTTCTCCGGCGTCACGGGGTAAAAGAAGTCTTAGTCGCCTGTCCGAGTTGTTACCGGGTCTTCAAAGATTACGGCGAAAATTTGCAGGTGAAAACTGTTTATGAACATTTTTCCGAAACCTCTCTGCCGCCTTCTTCGTCAAACATCCCCTCAACGATTACAGTTCATGACCCATGCTGTATCAGAGATGAAAAGCAAATCCATGTCGCAGTTCGTCAGCTTGCCAAAAGCAAATCATTGACGATTGATGAAATGAAATATTTCGGGACGAAAACCCTTTGCTGCGGTGAGGGCGGCGCTGTAGGCTGTGTCAGTCCTGATCACTCTAGAAATTGGGGTATCCAGCGCAAAAAGGCTGCTGGCGAAAACAGAATTATCACCTATTGCGCGGGCTGTGCCAATATTTTAAATTTTGTTCATCCAACCAGTCATATACTTGATGTGTTTTTTGATCCCCAGGCCACTCTTTCCGGGAAGACAAAAATTTCAAAAGCACCTTGGACCTACCTCAACCGCCTGTTCCTCAAAAACTATTTTAAAAAAAGAATAGATGCCAGCGTATCTCGTGAAAGGACTTTCGACGGGGAAAATACGAACAAGCCTGTGTTGTTCAAACGTGTCGCCATTTTCCTTGCCTTTATCGTTCTCATCATAGGTGTACGTATGATGCATGTATAATGTACTCGTCTTCGAAGTTTTTTATGATATTGCCGAATTGCGAGAATATCTGCAACATGCTATGATGGCTTAATTCTTTTACCCTGACACACCCCTTCAAAAAATTGAAAAATTCCTTTCAAGTTGAACTTTATGAACAAACAACGCGTAAAAAAAATTCAGAAAACCCTCCAACGGCGGAAACTTGACGCCGTGCTCATTACTGAACCCCATAATCGGCGCTATTTGAGCAGCTACACAGCTGCGGACCACGGTATCCAGGAAACTGCCGGGGTGTTGCTCATCCCGAAAAAAGGCAACCCCTGGTTGCTGACCGATTCCCGTTTTGCCTTACAGGCAGAGAAGGAGGCCCAAGGCTTTACAATTGAGCTTTACAAAAAGGGGCTATATGCCCTGCTCAAAAAACTGCTGCCAGCCTTAAAAATCCGACGCTTTGGTTTTGAAAGCCATTACGTCCTCCATTCATCAGCCAAAAAGCTGGAGGAAATTGCAGAGAAAATCAAGGTGGAACCGGTTCCGCTACTTGATTTAGTTGAACGGATACGGGTGATCAAGACCGAAGAAGAGATTCAGCAGATCAAAAAATCTGTGTTTTTGAACGAGCAGGTGTTTCAGTCCGTCCACAAAACGCTTGCACCGGGCATGACTGAGATTGAGATCGCCTTGGCCTTGGAGCAGACCATGCGAAGAATGGGGGCAGAGCAACCCAGTTTTGAGACCATTGTCGCCTTTGGCACGAATGCAGCAAAACCCCATGCCGTACCCACCAATCGGGTCTTACAGGAGGGCGAGATCGTTCTGATTGACATGGGTTTGGTTTTGCAGGGTTATTGTTCGGACATGACTCGAACCTTTGTTGTCGGTACACCGAAGAAAAAGTTCCTCCAACGTCTGCGGATAGTGCGCAAGGCCCAATTAGCCGGAACAAAGGCTATCCGGGCCGGAGCTGTTTGTCGCGAAGTTGACCAAGCGGCCCGCAAGGTCATTACGGATGCCGGGTATGGTGATTTTTTCGGACATAGCCTAGGTCACGGGGTTGGACTGGCTGTTCATGAGGCTCCGGGGTTGGGACCAAGGAACAGAAAAAAACTCCAGGCTGGGATGATCGTCACTATTGAGCCGGGGATCTATCTCCCCGAGTGGGGCGGAATCCGTTTGGAAAACATGGCTGTTGTTCGGGAGGACGGCTGTGAAGTGCTCAACGAAGACACTACCGGGCTTGATCTCTAGCACCTCATTGTAGATGCTTTTCGTAGGACCTCATGAAGACAAGAAAGACTCTTCCATCCGAAACGATTTAAAAATTATATATCAATATCTTAATCACAATACTTAATAAGGAGAATCTGATCATGAAGCACCTTTCCCTGTTGCTGCTCTGCTGCTCAGTGCTCTGCTGTACCACTGCGGGCTACAGCCATGAACTTCCTGAGGGCGCTGTCCCTTTGGCGAGATCTGAGGAGTGCGCATCCTGTCACCCTACCATCTATAAGGAATGGCTGGAATCATTTCACGCCAAATCATCTGCTCTTGAAGACCCGGCCCACGGAGCTGTGCATCAGGCCTTTGTCAAGGCTATGGAGGAAAAAGGCAAAAAGGGCAATTATCATTGCGCCAACTGCCATGCCCCTATGGCGGATAATATTAAAGACCTGATGGCTGGCAAGGCAGAACTGGACAGCAAAAACTGGACCCACACAGAGGGGACCGGCTGTGCCTTTTGTCATCGAATTGAATCCATTGTTGAAAAAGAGAAATTCAACCAGTATAAGCTCAATAAGGATGGCTCCTTTCACACCAGCAGACCAGCCAAAGAGGGCCTCCCGCACAAAACAGGACAATCTGACTTGTTTGGTGAGGGTAAAGTCTGTATGGGTTGCCATAGCCATAAGATAAACGGCAAAGGCGTACCGATCTGCCAGATGAAGGATGAGGCCCAGGGCAACTGTCTTGAATGTCATATGCCTGAGATTGAAGGCCGGTCCACGGTTGGGACAGATGGCAAAACCCATCGTTCCCACAAGATGCCTGGGGGCCATGATATAGAAATGCTAAAAAAGGCGACAACTCTTGATGCGGAAGTCCATTCCAAAGGCAAAGAGCGAAACCTTGTGGTGACCGTGAAAAATATAATCAAGCACACCTTCCCCTCAACCAACCCCATGCGCATCGCCTTTGTTAAGGTGGTTGCCAAGGATAAGGACGGGAAAAAGGTTTGGGAAAATTTCAAAGAGAGTCCGCTGGAAGACAAGCAAGCCCTGTTCTTTAAGGCCTTCAAGGCTGGTGATAAAAAAGGTGTTCCATCTTGGGCGGCTGACGGGATAGCCTTTGATACGCGGCTCAAAGCTGGCGAGACCCGTGAGATCACCTACTCACTGGCGGATCCGACAATCAGCCAGGTGGATGTGATGCTGATCTACCGCCTCTTCCCTCCCAAGGCAATTAAGGGCTTTGGGATTCCTGAAGACGGGGTGAATGAGAAGGCCTACCCGGTGGCCAAGAAGAGCCTGACCCTGTAAGAAAGTAAGGAAGTAGAAACTGTAGCGGGCAGGCACTTGTGCCTGCCCGCTCACCCTTACCCGCTACTTGTCCGCTATTTTTTCGCTCAAACCCTTGCTGCCCTTTCGGGCTGCTTTTTTGCCCTTGCCCTGCGATTTTTTATCCCGGGCAATCACAAAGGCGTGTTCAAAACCCTGCTCAGCCAATTTTTCTTTATACTTTTTCGCCTCTTTTAATGAGGTACTGCTGAACACCTGGACCCGAAAAAGACTGGTTCCGGCTGCGGCAAATTCCTGGATGATCACATTCCGTCCCTTACTAGCAAAAGTACGTGCCAGATCCCGTGCCTCCTTTTTCTTTTCAAAGCTTCCCACCTGAACGTAAAAATTACCCTTGTCAAAATCTTGACGGATTCGCTGTTTTTTACCATCCGGGCGGATAACCACGCACATGGTGCCGATTTTTATCCCCGATGCATCAGCTTTCTTCTTTTTGCCTTTCACGGCTAGGACCGAAACACCCTCTTCCTCTCCCCTTTTTTCCTTATTTTTTTTATGATCTTCATTCTCTTTATTAGGCCTAGCTACAAGCTTCTGGTCTTTGCCCTGCTCTTCCGCTGCGCAAAGGGCAATGATCTGAACCTTCTCTGTCCCGTGATGAACAACCCCCAACTCCTTAGCCGTGGTATAGCTCAAATCAATAATTCGACCGTCAACAAAGGGCCCTCTATCATTGATACGGACAGTAGTTGTTTTGCCATTGACCAGATTCTTCACCAAGAGCATGGTATTCATAGGTAGGGTCTTATGAGCCGCTGTCACACCATACATATCATAGGTCTCGCCGTTGGCAGTCTTGCGTCCATGAAAAGGATCGCCGTACCAGGAAGCCAGCCCTGTTTCCTCATAACCCTCAGCTGATGAAATAGGGTAATAGGTCTGCCCCTCAATGACATAAGGCCGCTGGGTTGCAGGAAGCTTTTTCCGCTTCTTTTTTTTCTGCTTCTTCCCAGCCTCTGCTTCTTTGCCTTCCAGCTCTTCTTTTTTTTGCTCTTTTTTTTCTTTCTTTTTCTTCTCTTCTTCTTTTTGCTGAAGCGCCTCAAGCTCAAAAGTGAGATCCTGAGGGGCAGTGGTAGGCTTCTTGCTCGTGCAGCCGTTCACGAGCAGCAACAGGCAGAGCAGCAGGAGGGGCGTAAGGGAAATACTCTTCCATCCAGATGATTTTATCGTACTCATCATTCTTCTCTGATTACTGTTTTTTATATGAAAATAATCGGCAACTCGTCCGATTCACCTGTCGATTTCCATACTTTGCGGTGCCTGCGGATCATGACCGTTATTGGCTATTCCCTTATCTTTTGGAGAAAGCAGATGCAGAAAACGTTGCTCATAAAAGAGACCCGCCGGACCAGTGGTGTGCGGGATATAGGGCAACAGCCCCTGGTCTTTTCCGGTCAGATTATCAAAGTCAGCAAGGACTTCGCCGTCCTCATCAACAGCGGAAAGTCGAAGATCAAGAATGGGGCGAAACACTTTGATGATATCATCCTTATCTTTGAGAATCAAGATGTCCTCCCAACGACGCTTGGTAAAACCGGTATACCAGATCCCTGCTTTTCGTTGCCCGCTGATCTGG
Source organism: Candidatus Electrothrix laxa (assembly GCA_942492895.1). Lineage (GTDB taxonomy): Bacteria > Desulfobacterota > Desulfobulbia > Desulfobulbales > Desulfobulbaceae > Electrothrix > Electrothrix laxa. Next base: position 181,484 of record OW818652.1, on the reverse strand, counting down.
TCAGGCAAAGAGGGCTCGATCAGTTCGTCCTCGCTGTACATATTATGCTCGACAAAGCGTTCCACTTCAGAGCTGGATTGGGCAGCAAGGCGCTCCCAAAAATCGGCATCATCAGAGTAACTCAGCAATAAATGAGTTGCCCGGTCATTAAAAGTCCATTGAGCATGGCAAACCTGGCAGGCGACACGATCTTTATACTTAGCATGGGCCGGATGCTCCAGACGCGGTACTAACCGCTCCTGCTCGTCGCCCTGAATTTTCAGGAGGAGTTTTTCTCCGTTTACACGCAGATTGGCAAGGGAGGGAGAGATTCCATCAGAGGCATCATCAGGGGTGGCAGGGGCATGGCAATCCACACATTGAACAGAAGGTTTTTCATTGGCCAACTCAGCACCGCTATGACAATCCAGACAGGTCATGCCACGCTGTTGATGGATATCCGGAACCAGATTATGCAATTCCATCCCGTAGGGACGGAGAACAGGGGCTCTGGTGGCAAAGGGGGTGCTGTACGACCAGTTGTGGTCCTGCTCATAGCCGCCATAAAAATCACTACCCACATGATTACCGTAGTGGCAGCTCAGGCATTGGCGTTTCCCCGGTCGGATAAAGGCATGGTTGGATTTTCCTTCGCCGCTGCTCGTTAGTTTGCCATCCGTATACTGAAGATGACAGGCCGCGCACCCACTACCGTGCCGAACATAGGGGTAGTTATCCCCCTTGCTGTACACATGGCAGCGCAGGCATTGGCGACGGAGCAGATCATTAACCAACTCCTCTTTGCTCTGGGGAGGCTCCTCACCTTCTGGAATTTCAGTGAGACTGTTCAGCGGGGAAAGAGCAAAATGCTCCCGAACCAGATTGACAGCATTGCTCATAGTGAAATGCCCTGACTGACCGCAGCGTCCCAGCTGCTCGGCATGGCATTTGCCGCAGGTCGCCTGCATGTTTGCCGGACTTGCTGCCTGGCTTATCATGCCCTGATGGGCCAATTTCTTGTCGTTTGTTTTATTATTACCCTGATGACATTCAGTGCAGACAAGATCATGAGCGCTGTCTGTTTGCATCTTTATCTCGCTATGGCAGGCTTGACAGCCAGGAGCTGGCGGGGACGGTGGTAGCGTTTTCTTGAGCGCTACAGGCTTTACTTCAGGAGACGGAAGAGGAATAACCTTTTTTTCTTCCTCACCGCATCCGAGAAGCTGCAGCAGAAAAAAAAAGGCAAATAATGTGAAATGGTGTTTCATAATCTTGACAGTATAGCTTAACCATGCTACATGGATAAAGCTCAATTGAGTAAGCGGGTGAATAACTCGCTTTTGCATGCGAAAAAAAATGCCGATATAGCTCAGCTTGGTAGAGCGGCTGATTCGTAATCAGTAGGTCTCCGGTTCAAGTCCGGATATCGGCTCCAGGACATACAAAGGGTTACGTCTTCTTGAGGCGTGACCCTTTTTTATTGCCTAATTGGCACCTCGTGAGTCGCGAGTTCTCACTTCGTTTAAAGCTCTAAAAAATACAAGAACGAGAAGACTTATCTAAAGAAAAAACATAAAAGAGCATACAAATTGTAAATGTCTACCAAACATTTAATCTTCACAATGAAGGAATTTGTATGCTCACATACTTATATGACTCACTCTACGGTTTTCGTAAAGTATTTTCCCGTCATCGCACATGGTTAATATTTGTGATGATAGTTTTGATGACCAGGTAAAAAGTCAGTCAGCAAAATGAGGATAAAATTTCAAAAAGCTGGTGATGTGACTTTGGCGATTTTGATTTTGTCCAAAAAATCGTAAAAATGCTCTTTGACAACCCAAATCAGGTCAATCCAGCCTCCTATGGAGGGTGATGAGGGATTTTTCCCCTTATTTCGTCGTTTTTTGTACGCAGCTGCCCGTATTATATTGAGTGCTGTTGCCTTCATGGTCGCTGCGAAACGAACCGCTTTCATGCCTCGTACCTTGAGATGCTTGATTCCCGTACGTCGATCAAGTTGCGACATAGTGGCCTCGACTCCGGCCCGGAACCGATACTTGTTTTTGAATTCATCGGTTCGCTCGTTAGCTCTTCTTTGGGAAAGACGGGCGGTTTTTTCGTTATAGCGGAGATAAGCAAGATCTTTTTTGCCGGGTTTAACAGGGCAATGATTGGCTCTCGGGCAGCTCTTACATGTTTCTGACGAAAAGGCTATGCTGAACCTGTCTTTTTTCTTGGATTTCTTGACAGGCTGGCACCCTTCAGGACACGAGATGATAAAACCGTTTTCAGAAAGCTCAAAATCGGTCAGTGTGCAGAAGAGGTCCTTTTGTCGGTCCAGAGTAGGAGCGATGAGGTTGACACCCTTTTGTTTTGCCGCTTCGTGATTGTCGTCGCTTCCGTAGAGCGTATCAGCTGCTACTTCTTTCGGCTTTATGTCACGTTGTTCCGTAGCCTCAAGATACGGTAGCAGGGCATCGGTATCACTTTCATGGGCAGCCTGCACATCAACATGAGTGATCAGGGAGAGAGTTTCGGCATCTTCCTCTGTGCTGTATGTTTCCGCTACTTGCACCTGATATCCTTTGCCTTTATGCCCACTATATCCGGCGTCAGGATCAGAGGGATTCTGAAGAGAGTCGGAAGGGATATCCTTATTTGCCTTCAGAATGACACGCAGTTCATCAGTATTTTCGACTTGCTCTGTGATACATTGTTCTTTCAGAATGCGTGTCATGAGCTGATATGTTTGCATGGACGCAATGTCAGGGCACGAGCGGAACCTGTTGATAAGAAAGAAAAGATCATCGGCGACCATCTGAAGAGTTTTGGCGGATTCAGATGGTTTGACCATAGAGAAGGCACTTTCCTCTTCTTTCTTCAGGTAGCGATCTCGCAGATTCAGGTCAAGCTCATTGAATTCGTTTTTGTGCTGCCGTCTGAGATTTACCAGGAATTTTTTGATGGTGCCTGTGAAGATCCCGATACGACCGAGATGCTTCATATTGGAAAATATGTGAACGGAATCTATACGTTGCAGAGAAGGATCAACATCGAATATTTTTATGAATTCATCGCCAACAGCCTGGAAGACATCGTCATACAGTCCGTATTTCGTCATGACAAAGCGCATGTTCCAAATACTTTTTGGACAGACATAGGCCTCACCGATTGGTTAATAATCTAGTAATTGAATTAATTGTTTTACATGAAAAAACAACACCTTGAAATCTTAGTAAGTGAAATCAACATATTGGATGATTGCTTGTGAAAATAGGCTGTTGAGAAGTTTCCTGTTTAGGAATACTTATTATCTGGCCCAATATAGCGCTTAAAGGACATCTCTGCAAATACGGTCAAAATACCGGCATCTCTTATAACGTTATGATTTGTTTATGTTTAGTCAATTAATTATATACACTTTTTATTGACCAATCGATGAGATAGGCCGCTTTGTCTGAGTTATTTGTGATATCAAGAGCATAATGCCATTGCATGTTAAAAGCGAACTGTTCCGCTGTCTCTTCGTCTGTCAGATCATGCATATGCTGCAATAACATCGCTCCCATCATAGCAACGAGTTCATTAGTCGGGCGCCCCATGCTTGTACTGAAATGCAGTGCCAGGAGATCAACCGGAAGAATATGGCGAACATGATCCCGAAAAATCCCGGCCCATGATTCATCCAGCATTTTTCGACGCTTCGGCCCGAGGAAACCAAAGGGGTCGAACATGTTGATGGTTTTGTGATCTTTGATGTTTAACATAGCTCTCTTGCTTATCTTATCGTAATATTGACACAATAATATCATGCCGACTAATTTATGGCAAGAGAAAAATTAATTATATACAAGTAATTTCAGATAATTATATAGGGATACTTTTTACGAATCCATCAGTTTTAGGATTCATCGGCAGCAGTGAAATGACAGGTGTTTCCTCTTTCTGTCGTTTTTGGCTGATAGACAACCAAGGGTACCATACTTTACTGCGTTTTTTTCGCTCTTCAGCTTGGGAATTAAGTGGCTTATTGGAGCACTGGGCTGTTTTTGCCGTCTATCAACAACAAGCCATTTGCTCACAAGGTCGTGTCGTTACACTCGGAGACCACACATATGTCCCCAAGGAAGGTCGCCGAATGCCCGGTGTTGTAACTTTACGCCAAGATTCTGAAACACAAAGCAAACCCTCGTATTTCAGAGGTCAGTGCTGGGGAGGCCTAGCTTTGGCAGTCGGGGGCATGACAACTCCTTTTGCACTACCGTTAAATTTACGTCTGCATCAAGGTTCCATTCATTTAGGGGAAGCCAAGAAATCATCTTTGACTTTGGGAGAACAGATGGTCCAGATGGCTATTGATTTTTCTCTTCAAACGAACCAGGGTGCTGTCTTGGTTCTGGATGATTTTTTTTTCTGTAGGTCCGGTGTTTCTGCTGGCTCAGGCAACCTGGTTGAGGTCAATTAAAGCTCCTGCTGTACATATTATTACAAAGGCAAAGAAAAACTATGTCGGGTACTTTCAGGCAGATCCGTCTTGTTATACTGGGATGGGTCGCCCCAGTCAGTACGGAGAACATATTCATCTGGCAGAAGTTTTTGACCATTTGTACCTGTTTCAAAAAGTATCAGTCCGTATTTACGGACATATGGAGGAAATTTATATTTACCACCTGGATTTATTATGGAAATCTACTAAAGGGTCTCTTCGTTTTGTTTTTGCCAAAACGTCACGTGGTCCCATTGTTCTCATGTGCAGTAATCTCGACCAGGATCCGATTGCTGCAATCGAACTCTATTGTCTCAGAACCCGTATAGAAACCATGTTCGATATGCTAAAAAATGTTCTCCATATCTTCCAATGTCATTTCTGGTCGAAAAAAATGCCTAAGCATTCGAGAAAACCCAAAAGCAATAAAACTCAGCAGGCTCCACAGGTAGAAAACGCAAAAACGATTCAGGCTTGCTGGGATGCTACTGAACGTTTTGTGAACCTTGGAGCAATTTCTCTTGGTTTGCTTCAATTAATAGCACTCAAATTTCCAAAAGAAATATGGAGCAGATTTGAAGGATTCCTGCGAACTCGTTCTCGATATATTCCTTCTGAGAGAACGGTCAAAATGGTGATTGCAAATTTATTGGTACAGGATTTCCTCAAAGTCGCACCAACAGCGACAATGCGAGAAATTCGTGCCAAGATTATCAAGGGCAGATTTAAGAAAAAAATCATTCAAACTGAAGACCACGTTTGCCAACGAGCAGCTTGAAAATTCATAATCTTAAGTGAAAATGATTTATACAGCTACTTCAGTCTCATCGATTGGTCAATAAAAAGTGTATATAATTAATTGACTAAACATAAACAAATCATAACGTTATAAGAGATGCCGGTATTTTGACCGTATTTGCAGAGATGTCCTTTAAGCGCTATATTGGGCCAGATAATAAGTATTCCTAAACAGGAAACTTCTCAACAGCCTATTTTCACAAGCAATCATCCAATATGTTGATTTCACTTACTAAGATTTCAAGGTGTTGTTTTTTCATGTAAAACAATTAATTCAATTACTAGATTATTAACCAATCGGTGAGTTCAGTGTTAAGCATTACAAACTCACGACTGTCGAGTTGGCACGTACCATCTCTGCCTTATTTCCATGCGTTTTTCATGCAAAAAGAAAGCGATAAAAAAATTGTCTGAGAAAGTATACCAGCTGCAAAAACCCACGCAATCACAAAAAAACAGATCAGGCCGCCGATCCTTGGAGAAACATGCTCTTCCTGTCAGGCATTTTCTTGTTACCGCCTGTCTGTTTCATTTTCAACTGAAAGAAATAAGAGAACAAACTGTATTATGCGCAAAACAACCTCACTTCTCCTTGTCCTTTCCGGTTTCATTGAACTGTTCACAAGCATTTTTTTATACATGGCTCCTATGGGCCGCATTGCCTACTGGCATGATTATCGCTTCCTCTGGCTGAACAGAGCCCAATGGCGTGATATCCACATCACGGTGGGGACATTGTTTCTCCTAGTCGCCTTCACCCATATTATTCTAAACTGGCGTCCCCTTCTCGCTTATCTAAAAAACAAATCCAAACAGCTGACCATATTTAATAAAAATTTTAATATCGCCCTGCTTGTCGCCCTCTATTTCATGATCGGCACTCTCTACCCTCTCCCGCCGATGGCACAAATTATTCAGTTTGGTAAACATCTGACGGTGCAGGCGAATAATACCTACAGCGAGCCTCCTTTCCATCATGCGGAACGGGCGACCTTGCAGGAGTTCTGTGCTGAAATGGAGATCAGCCCCGAGACCACGGCGGTCTTACTCAAGGAAGCGGGTATTGTGGAGGGTGGCTTTGACAAATCAATGGCGCAGATAGCGAAAAAGAACAGCCGGTCACCGCAGCAGATCTACGAGATTCTCCAGCCGATTATTCCTCCCAGGAAAGAAGGAAAGCACCACTGAGGATAGTTTAATTTTTTACTGTGGATTGGTCTGCTCAAAGCAGACCAATCCAGCTTCTGAGTTCCCGCCATGGTGTGATGGTCTATAGTTAACTTCTGCCAAGACGCTCAAGAATTATAGTTCCAGGAACCCCGCTCCACATCATCCAACGCGGAAATAACAATTAATCGGGGTCTGTCTCTTGTTTTTGCTGCCGCTTTTTAAGGTCAATTTTCTCTGTCCGTGCTTACGGTTGTCCCACCATCCTCCCTCGTACACAGAACCATTGGGATACATCAGGGTGCCTTTGCCTTCCCGGATATCATCTCGCCACTGACCTTTGTACACGGTGCCGTCTGGCATGCTCAGAGCGCCTTGCCCGTGCCGCATATTATCTTTCCGGTCCCCGTAATAACGGCCAGCCCATTCAATACAGCCCAAGCCGTTGCGCATCCCGTCTGATAATTCACCGATATATTCTTCTTTACTGTGATGAACACTTTTTTTGGTCATAGCAAGGGTCCTTTTGGAAATCAGCTTTGGGCAGGGTTGGGATTTTGACGCTTATTTTGGCCTGGATGGACATTGCTTCAGAGTATATCCGGCAGAGTGCCTTTTGCAAGCTTGGTATTTTGAGAATTTCTCTTTCTTGTCATTTCAAGCGGAGCTTTTTGTTTTTTTTTGCTTCTGGCTCAAGGAAATTTCTTTCTTTAAGACAAATTATCACCTGTTTTTTTGTTTTTATTGCATGAGTGAATATTGAAATTTTAATAACTTTTTTCCAGGTGTGTGTCTTGATAAGAATTAGAACGAAATTTTAAAGAGTTATTTTTTTGAAAACGTAGTTGAAGTGTCTTTTTACACATATAAAAAGGAAGTTAATTGAAAATTAACTTGAAAACATGGTTCCGGATCACATATAACAAGTTTATGATCGATTGACAGAGAAATTAATTGATGTCGATAAATATGCATATGCAGATATATATTTATCTCTATATATTTTGGTTATGTTTTTTAATATAGTGATAACCTGCATCAGATTGTATTTTGAAATGATATTTTATTTTTAATGTTTTTATCATAATGCTATGAATAAAAAATATGTTGTTCTTCTTCAAGAAAAAGATAGAAAAATCCTTGAAGATATAGTGAAGAGAGGAAAAAGCTCTGCTTGTAAAATAAAAAATGCCAATATTCTCTTGAAAGTTGATGAGAATAGTGATGGTTGGACTGATGAAAAGGCCGCTGAAGCCTTTTCTGTCCATAAAAGTACAGTGGCTGTTGTTCGACGACGTTTTATGGAGCAGGGGCTTGATGGGGTTCTTGAGTGTAGAGGGTAAGGTTTATGGGCGGTGGGTTTGGCGAGAGATGCGCTTGCCGCTTCACTAACCGATTAGAAGTAAATTGATTTAGATTATCCTGAATAATCCATTGGTAGTCACATGGTGTGGCTATTTTTACTTAAAAAGGAGGAAATAATCATGTCTGAGGAATCGCTTTATCTTGTTAACCTTGAGTTCAGCACCGAAAATTTTGGCGGTGCCTCAATGAAGCTTCAGCTTGCTGTTGATCCTGTAAACAATACGATAACAGGCTGTGCTGATGGAACCATTGAAGAGGGAACACAATTTAGCCCGAACTTTGCGGCCAGTGCAGCTGGACATATCTATAGTACTGGACTGGGTGGTATCACTAAAATTGGTGCGGTTAGCGGGCAGACTGTTGTATCCGTCCCTCCTCCTGCAATTGGAAGCTACCTTGTACCATTTTCAGCAAGCTTTGCTGTTGATAACGATTGGAACGGCGAAGGAAATTTTTCCGTTGGTACAAATACCTACACGTGCAAAGTAACTAAGGCGTGTAAATGCGAGTAAGATGACTTAGCACCCGGTTAAGACCTACATAGGTCGTTTGAGAACCATCATGCTTTGACTTTCACGGTTATCGGATAGGCAATCGATTGATCAATGGATTGACGATTGCCTGGATGACCTGGGCCAATCATCGGGACAAACTGAACCAGCTTTATGGGCGAGGTGTTTCTGCAAAGGACATTGGTCGGTATGTGGAACGGTGGCGGCGTTGGGTGCGTAGTGGGGTTGAGGTTGTGTATGGGTGGGAGTTGGGATTTGGATTATCGAATTCCGGCTGTACACACCCGATAACCAAGAGAAATCAATTGGGCCTGGCCCCTATTATTAACAATGAGGTTTAAATAATGAAGACGATTTTAGTGACTGGCTTCGAGCCTTTTGGAGGGAGTCCCATTAATGCTTCTTGGGAAAGCGTGAAAGACCTGAATGGCATTACAGTAGGTGATGCTAAGGTTTATGTGTGGAAATTACCCGTCATTTGGGATGGAACGGCTAAAGTCCTACAAGGCTTGATTGATGCGTATAGACCTGAGCTTGTGATTAATGTGGGGGAAGATGGTGGTGCTAACGAACTGCATTTAGAAAAACAGGCTAATAATGCAACTGATAGTATGCCTGATAATATGGGCAGGGAACCTAATCACACATGGATTATTGAGAATGGGCCTGACAAATTTGAAAACAAAATGGGCATCGACAACATCCATGATCAGTTAATAAGGGATGGTTTTGATAATCAAATTTCTACAGGAATTGGTGAGTATTTATGTAATTATGTTAGTTATAATAGTTATTATTATTTAAGTAAGGAATATCCAAATACTCCGACTATGTTTATTCATGTTCCAACTAAAAAAATTGAGTATGAAACATACTCTAAAGCGATAAAGAAGGTGATTGAGCTTGCGATAGAGAAAGTATCTTAAGAGAGCAATTGGGGTCTGTCCCTTATTGTTCAAAAAAACCGCCCGTCTTTCCCAAAGAAGGGCCAACGAGCGAACCGATGAATTCAAAAACAAGTATCGGTTCCGGGCCGGAGTCGAGGCCACTATGTCGCAACTTGATCGACGTACGGGAATCAAGCATCTCAAGGTACGAGGCATGAAAGCGGTTCGTTTCGCAGCGACCATGAAGGCAACAGCACTCAACATAATACGGGCAGCTGCGTACAAAAAACGACGAAATAAGGGAAAAAGTCCCTCATCACCCTCCGTCGGAGGCTGGATTGACCTGATTTGGGTTGTCAAAGAGCATTTTTACGTTTTTTTGGACAAAATCAAAATCGCCAAAGTCACATCACCAGCTTTTTGAAGTTTTATCCTCATTTTGCTGACTGACTTTTTACCTGGTCATCATTTTTAGCAATCCGATTTAACCCAGTTTTCAAGGCGTAGTCCAGGAACGCGTTCAAATTCTTTGGTATTATTGGTTACCAGGATGAGTCCTGATGATCGGGCATGACCGGCAATCATCATGTCATACGGCCCTATGGGCTGACCGATCCGATACAGCTCCGCCCGTATCTGACCGAAATGGTAGGCAGCTTGATTGTCCAGAGTGAGCACCTCCATCCGGGCGACCATTGCTTCAATATCCGCAAGGTTGCGTTCTACCTGCTGAGAACGCTCTGCTCCGAAAATCAGTTCGCCAAGGGTGACGGTGGAAATGCATAGTTGTCCCTGATGTTTTTTAAAACAGCTCCGGATCTGTTGCGGACGATTTTTTATCGCATAAATAACGATATTAGTGTCCAGCATATACTTCAGCATTACAGGGTCTCCCTGATCTGATCATCGGGCTGCTCCCGTCCTTGTTCCATGAAATCGTCAGAAACTCCCGGTGCATCAAACCAGTCGTCCCAGGATTGATCTGCCGGAGCAATGATACGTTTGTTGCCGATGGCTATAATCTCAACATCTTTAATTGATTCGGGAAAAGAAACAGATTTTGGCAGGCGAACTGCCTGGCTTCTGTTGCTTTTAAATATTTTGGTTCGAGCGCAGTTCATGGGGCACCTCTTAAATGTATTTGAAGGGAATACTGGTGATGTTGGGCGGGAGGCATCAGGTATATTATACAGTTGTTTTGGGATATGTCAAAGGGATATACCTGGCGTTAAATGCTTTATTTTACCTGCTGCTTCTCTGCCCATTCCAAGACTTGGTCGAATTTGCCTTGGCCGGGGGGAGGGGGAGCGAGCAGGGAACCGTATTTTTCCAGGTCCGCCGGGGTACGGCGTTTTGTTTCGACGATTTCAAGGCCCTGTACGTCTAGTTGCCAGAGGAATTTTACGGCGTCGATGAAGGTGTGGTAGAGGGGGGTGGGTTTGGAGTTGTAGTATAGGAAAAGTTTGTAAAGGCGTACATCCCATAGCCTCAATGTCGTGTCCCAAGAGGCGGAAACGATAGTTTTGCTGTCTGGGCCGAATACCGCGCTAGTAACAGCTTCCTCATGCCCTTCGAGGCTAGCCAACTGCCTGCCGCTAGTCGCATCCCAAAGTCCCACTGTCTTGTCCGAAGAAGCGGAAACGATATTTTTGCCATCAGGACTGAAGGCTACACTATTGATCCAGCCTCCATGCCCTCTGAGGAGAGCTAGTTGTTTACCGCTCTTAGAGTCCCAAATTTGCAATGTGTTATCGTTAGAAGCGGAAACGATAGTCTTGCTGTCTGGACTGAAAGCTACGCTATTGACCCAATCTCCATGCCCTCTGAGGAGAGCTAGTTGCTTACCGCTCTTGGGATCCCAGGTTTGCACGGTGAGGTCTTTAGACGCGGAAACGATAGTCTTGCCGTCTGGACTGAAATTAGCACTGTTGACCCTACCTTCATGTCCTTTGAGGGTAGCCAGCGGTTTTTCTCTGGTTACATCCCAAATCCGCATGAGCTTATCCGATGAAGAGGAAACAACCATCCTGCCGTCTGGGCTGAAGGCCGCGCTGTTAACAAAATCTGAATGGCCCCTAAGCAGATCTAATTGTTTGCCGCTTGCAGTATCCCAAATCCCTACGGTACGGTCTCGAGAGCTGGAAACAATCCTCTTGCCATCAGGATTAAAGGCCACGCTGTTAACAGCATCCTCATGTCCTATGAGCAGAGTAGGCTGATTGTCTCTGGTCGCATTCCAAATTCGCACGGTATGATCCCATGAGGAGGAAATAGCCATCTTACCGTCTGGGCTGAAGGCTGCGCTGTAGACATCACCCTCATGCCCTCTGAGGATAGCCAGTTGTTTGCCGCTTACAGCATCCCAAAGCCGTACGGTATCATCGTTAGAAGCAGAACTAATCGTCTTTCCGTCAGGACTGAAGGCTACGCCGTTGACACTATCCTTATACCCTCTAAGAATAGCCAGCTGCTTACCGCTTACAGCATTCCACATGAGTATGGTATTGTCACTAGAAGCAGAGACAATTGTCTTGCCGTCTGGGCTGAAGGCAGCGTTGTAGACATTACCCTCATGCCCTCTGAGGATGGTCAGCTGTTTGCCGTTGATGGCATCCCAAAGCCGTACGGTATCATCATTAGAAGTGGAAATAATTATCTTACCGTCAGGACTGAAGGCTACGCCATTGACACGATCCTTATGCCCTCTAAGGATAGCTAGCTGCTTGCCGCTTACAGCATTCCACATGAGTACGGTATTGTCACTAGAAGCAGAAACAATTGTCTTGCCGTCTGGGCTGAAGGCTGCGCTGGAGACACTACCCTTATGTCCTCTGAGGATGGTCAGCTGTTTGCCATTGATGGCATCCCAAAGCCGTACGGTATCGTCATTGGAAGTGGAAATAATCATCTTACCGTCAGGGCTGAAGGCTGCGCTGTTGACAGAGCCTTCATGCCCTTTGAGGGCAGTTAGCTGCTTGCCGCTTGCCGCATCCCAAAGCCGTACTGTATCGTCTCTAGAAGCGGAAACGATCCTTTTTCCGTCAGGACTAAAGGCCACGCTGGAGACAGATCTTTTATGTCCTATAAGGGTAGCCCATTCTGTTAATGCAGCGGCAAACACTTGAGGAGTAAAAAGAGTGGCAGTAGAATTTTTTTCCAACAATCTGTAGTATGCTGAAATATTTTGCTTTAAGTTTGCTGAAGTAAATAAAATGGCCTTTTTATATTCCAGATCCCCTTTTCCGTTGGCTGCTTTCAAGGAGGTCAACGCCTTTTCCTCAAAGAACTTGGAAAGGTTATAGTTAGCCACAAGGGTTTGCTTTTGTTTCTCAAAAGTTTTTTGTTCAGCAATGCCCTTTTGCTCAACGGCATGCTGCTGCTCCTGCTCGGCAATAACCCTCTGCTGCTCCACTTCAGCAGTTTTTTGCTCGGCAACAGCCTTCTGTCGCTGCGTATCTTTCCACAGCACAAAAAAAGTCACCATGGCTATAGCAGCTAGCATTATCCCAAAAGCTACAACAAAGCCTTTCCTCCTTCGCTGCTTCTTTCGCGCTGATTTACTACCCTCAATAAACTCCCGCTCTCCATCCGCCAAATGAAGCTCATGCGTTCCCCTCCACCGCAAAGCCTCATCCAACGGCAACCCCCGCAACAAGGCCCCTTCATCTTTCCTACTCTCCTCCCACTGCCCCAGCAGCACCTGCAACTTCTCCTGCCAGACCAAAAACTCCCGTTCCTCATTCACCCATTGCCGCAGCGTCTGCCAACGGCGAATCAAGGCCTCATGGACCACCTCAACCGTTTCTTCCCCACGTTCTTCATCCCGTCCGGTCACGAGAAGTCGTTTATCTGCCAGCCGAGTAATCAGTCCCCGGTATTCCTCGTCAATCTGCCCAACCGATGCCACCTGTCGGGTATCCTCAGTGCCCTGTCCCGGACGCACCAGCTTAAGAAAGATATGGCGGAGCTGCTCCCGCTCTTCTTCATCAAATTCCCCATAAACCGCATCAGCATGATGAGCCAGGGCCTGTTGGACCCCACCAATGGCCTTATAGGCATCATGATTAATCTCCCGGAACTCCTGCCGCTCCCAGAGCTGAGTCAGGCAGAACTCCAGCAAAGGCAGGCTGCCCGGTTCCTGGCCCACATCCCGGATAATCAGGTCAACCAAGCCATCTGCAAAGCGGACACCAAGGGAACTGGCAGGTTGTTCAACCGTCTCTCGCAATCCCTTCTCATCAAGCTGAGGCAAAATAATCGGGGCATAGCTATCCAAAGCCTGAGCAAGGGCAGGGTGGCTGACCGCAGCGGCAAAGAAATCCGCCCGCATGGTACAGAGAACCGTGAACTGCTCAGTGTGCAGGCACTCCAGCAGCAGGTTGATATACTGGCGGATCAGCTTTGTCTCTGGATTCAGGGTAAAGAGTTCTTCAAACTGATCAATGATCAGGAGAAAATGCTGGTTTCCATTTTTTTCGCAGATTTGGCGAATGAGACTGGTCAGGGTGATTGATCCCGTGCTGAATTTTTTATTAAGCACCTCGGTTATTTCCGAACGCATTAAGGGATCATCATAGAGCAGAGGAATCAGGCAGGCAGCCAGCTCGTACAGGGGTTGATTTTTGGGGCGGCAATGGGCAATCAGCCAGTCCCCAGTCTGGCGCAGGGCCGGAACCAGGCCCGCAAAGACCACCGAGGATTTACCACTGCCACTGGCCCCGATCACCGCAGCAAAGGGTTGGTCCGCAATGACCTGTTCCAGCCGGGTAATGGTCTGCTCCCTGCCGAAATAGAGCTTGGCATCCTTTTCCCGAAAAGCCTCCAAGCCGCGATAGGGATTGGCAGGGCGGCTGAGTTTTTCCATTTCTGGAAAGGCGGCAATCAACACAGACGCCGGAATCATGTAGGCAACCACAGCATTGCGTCGCTTCAGCACGCTCACCGTCATACCGCAGACCGCGTTTTCTCCCACCGCCCAGACTGCTGTCCCGCTGAAACCCTGCTCAACCAAGTTGTCGCCCCGGTGATGGATTTCCACCCATCCTTTGGCAGTCTTCCCTTGGAGAGTACCGTTGGCATAGGTGCCGTGGTCAACTCCGGCGGGAAAGCCACACATCCTGACCTTGGACTCGGTCAAGAAGCCCTCCTGTTCTGCCACCACCACAACCGGGGCAGGTCGTAACCCGGTAGGCAACGGAGTCTCGGACAGCAGCTCCAGCACGGCGATGTCTTCAAGCTCGCCCACAGTGGAATCTTCTTGTACCGGATACCAATGAAGGATCTTCGCCTGGATCAAGGGCTGCTCCTTAATCAGGGGGAAATCAAGGAACACCTCCATATTAGGCAGGTCAGGATTTCTCTGGGGCTGCTTCAGGGCATCATTGACCACATGGGCACAGGTGATGACATGATTCGGTGTCACCAGAAAACCGGCACCTACTGGCTTGCGCGGATTTTGGTCATCAATCAGAATACGGACAAGAGCAGATTCCAGGGATGATGAGGGCATAACGGATTCCTGTTATGATATAACTTCCATCTCCCCCCCTTGGGGGTGAAGACAACAAACCATGAAAGTTAAATTAAATCAATAAGGGACAGACCCCAATTAAATAACAAACACCGAATTATTGATTCAGGGTTTGGTGTTATCGAAACGTTAGGTAAACAAGAACCAAGCCCGCGACAGAACCGGATAACATGGTTCCAAGGAGCAGATATGTCAGCCTTTCGCCCAAGTACTTCGCCCACAAAACCAAGGCGGCTCCCAACAGGGCCATCACTGCACTTGAGGCGATTATTGAGGGCATTACCGATGACAGACCAGCACCTACAGCCCAGCCTCCCCAGCCTTGCTGAGGCTGAGACTTCGCCCATAAAACCATGCCAGCAAACGCGACAGGCGGTATTGCGCAAAGCCGTAGATACCATGTCCGCAATGCTTTGTAGGTTTTGTTTATACCGTCCATTTCTTGATTCTCTCAAATCGCCGCATGGCGATAGTATTTAATCAGGGATAGACCCCAATTAACACCACTGAGGACCGGTGCAGAAGGCATCCGGCACCTGGGTTTCCGTCTCTTCAGGAATCAAATTATCCGTTCTTCAAGCGGGATAGCGTCGTTGCTCTTTTCCTCTCCATGGCCCTCGTTTTGAGAAAAACGCTTTACCAGTAACTGGATCAGATAAAAACCGAATTGGGGATTTTGATGATAGAGCTGCTTGATCTGCGTATCGGTCATGGAGAGCAACTCCACCTCGCTTCCGCAACGTAGGGTGGCTAGGCGAATCGGTTCACTGGCAAAGACCCCCATCTCGCCGAAGATCTCCCCAGGCCTGATAACAACGTTCAGTTCATCAAGGGTCAAAATTCCTGCCTTAAGGATATAAATTTTATCGGCTTTATCACCTCGACGAAAAACGAGCTCATCTTTGTTGAATTTTTCTTTATGCATATGAGGAATCATGAATTCGAACGACATGTCATCCTCTGATGCTAATCGGACTTTTTTGATCAGTTTGAGCATTTGGATCAAACGAAAAAAATTCATCGGGAGGAGGGCAGTATGCAGGACGAATAAAGGCCAGACCTCAGCATTAACCGCATAGATAATAAACGTTGCATTACTTGCCATGCCAATGATTCTCAAAGGAATCATGTTTTTCATATAAAACGTTGAAAACATTAAAGATGCTGCAAGGAATCCCAAGAGTTCGAGGCAATCCATAATGGTGACCAAGTCAGGTGTTGAGGCAGGGCGGTGGTGGCAATCGCCTTACCGTATGGGGGCACAGTCATTTCATTGCGAAATGTTGAAGGTTTGTACCCCAGGACGTGATATTATGACGCTATTATTCCAGAACCCACCACCATATCCTCTTGATACAGGACAGCGAATTGTCCTGGAGTCACAGCCCGTTGAGGTTCTCGGAATCGAACCTGCCAATTTCCATTCCCCACAGGGTTGACCTCAGCCTCAGCGGCCCGATGGCGCGAACGAAGCTGCACCTTACCCTGCCAGGGGATCGGTAACTCCAGCTGCCATTGCACATCGGAAAGGAGGAGTTCCCGCTGAAAAAGCTCGTCATTCTTTCCGACAATGACTCGGTTATTTTCCGCATCAAGCCCAACCACATACCAAGGCGTTGCATCCGGTATGCCTAAGCCTCTCCGCTGCCCCACAGTGTATTTCCAGCTTCCTTCGTGACTGCCCAGCACTCTGCCGTCTTCCGTGGCAATTTTTCCGCTCATGCTCTTCATTCCCTGTTCGGCAAGAAAGGCCGCCAAATTCTGATGAGCAAGAAAACAGACATCCTGACTTTCATCACCGCCGAATTGGGTAAATCCGAAGTCCTGAACCCGGAGGAAAATGTCTTTTTTGCAATGATCAGCCAAGGGAAAAAGAGTGTGTTGAAGCTGTTGCGAAGAAAGGCGGCAAAGAAAGTAGGATTGGTCTTTCCGAGGATCTTTGCCTCGTTGGAGAAGAATGTTGTCATTTCTGCCGTTTATACCGTTCAACTGATGGATCCCCGCATAATGGCCGGTGGCGGCCTTGTCCATGCCCTGAGCAAGCATAGCCTCGGTGAGCAGACCGAATTTAATCTCTCGGTTGCAGACCACACAGGGGTTAGGGGTCCGGCCTTGACAATAAGAATCTGTGAAATAGGCAATGATCCTTTTCCTGAATTCCCCCTCCATCTCCACTAAATGCAAGGGAATCTTGAGACGATCAGCGACCTTCTGTACTTTGCGGATCTGCTCATCAAGGCCGGGCAGGGGGAGCTGCATGAAAAAACCATGCACGGAAAAACCCTGCTCAAGCAGAATCGCGGCAGCAACAGTGGAGTCAACGCCGCCACTCATGGCAACGCCGACAGTGCAGGGGCGTGTTAGGTCATCAGTCATAGCTCGTAGCAGGCTCAGAGGTTAGAGGCTTAGATATTCCGACCGTATTCATCATCAAAACGAACAATGTCGTCTTCTCCCAGATAGCTTCCGATCTGGATCTCAATCAGCTCCAGCGGAATCACCCCAGGATTTTCCAGCCGATGGGTGGTGCCGAGCGGAATATAGGTTGATTCATCTTCCCGGAGCAAAATTTCCTGTGTACCATTTTCTACCCGAGCAGTTCCTCGGACCACCACCCAATGCTCGTGGCGATGATGATGCATCTGAGAAGAAAGGCGGGCACCGGGGTTCACGGTGATGCGTTTGATTTGGAAACGATCGTGGATCTCCAAGGTGGTATAACTGCCCCAGGGACGATAAACGGTCCGATGGCTATGAAATTCTGTCCGGTTTCGTTTTTTCAGTTTGTTGACAATTTTTTTGACATCCTGAGCGCGATCCAGCGGGGCGATGAGGACAGCATCCGAGGTCTCCACCACCAAGGTGTCCCGTAAACCAACCGCAGCCACCAAGGTATCTTCGGAACGGATCAGGCAGTTTTCAACATCTTCAAGGAGCACATCACCGCTGATAACGTTGCCTTTTGGGTCTTTTTCTGTAATCTCCCAAAGCGCACTCCAGGAGCCGATATCATTCCACCCGAAATCAGCCTCAACTACAACGGCCTGGCTTGTTTTTTCCATCAAGGCATAATCAACAGAGTCAGCCGGGCTTTGCTCCATGGACTTTGGATCAAAGCGGAAGAACACGCCGTCAGGAGTCCCTTTTTTGACTGCCTTTTTCATGCAGGTTACGATATCAGGAGCATGCTCTTCCAGTTCGGCAAGAAGCAGATTAGCAGGGAAGGCAAACATGCCGCTGTTCCAGAAGTAGTTGCTGTCGGCAATGTACTGTTCTGCTGTTGCCAGATCCGGTTTTTCCACAAAGGATTGCACGGCATGCTTTTCTCCTCTACGGATATAGCCGTATCCGGTCTCGGGACGATCCGGCACAATACCGAAGGTGGCAAGCTTGCCTTGCTTGGCAAGTTTTTTTGCCCGTGTCACAGCCGTGATAAAATCGTCCGGTCGGGCAATGAGATGGTCTGCTGGTAAAACGAGCAAAAGGATGTCTTCTTTTTCGCTGTGTTTCTGTGCAAACAGGGCAGCACCACAGACTGCCGGGGCTGTGTCTTTGCCTAAGGGTTCGAGGAGGAGCTGATACTCCTGAAACAGATTCAGGTCTTCAACTTGGGTCCGGGTGAGGAAACGGTGTTCTTCGCCCACCACAATAAGAGGCGGCAGGGCATCCGGTATCAGGCTAACGCGGATGAGGGTCGTTTGCAGGAGCGAATATTCTCCGATCAGACTGAGTAACTGTTTTGGGTACAATTCACGGGAAAGAGGCCAAAGGCGGGTGCCGGTGCCTCCGGCAAGGATAACGGGTTGAATACGCATATTTTATTAAAAGGTCGTTTTATTAAAAGGTCGTAGGGAGCATCCTTGTGATCCAGGAAAAATGCAGGACGAAGATAAAAATCTCCACATGATTCGCCCCCTACAGCGGGTCGGTAGTGCAGGTTACGTAGGGGCGAACCTGTGTGTTCGCCCTGTTATGCCGGGCAGACACGCAGGTCTGCCCCTACAAGTCCTGCACCGAAAAAGGGATATATTTGTTGCGAAATTCCTTACGCCCTGATCAGGGCCAGCAGCTCCTCTGTTTTTTCCTGCAAGAGCGTCGTGTCGGCACGAGTTTCCACATTAAGGCGCAAGACCGGCTCGGTGTTGGATTTACGGAGATTGAAACGGAACTCTGGGTAGGAAACAGAAAGTCCGTCTGTATAGTCCTGTTCACCGTCGCTGTACTTTTCTTCGATCTGTCGGATAACCTCATCCGGGTCCGCCACTGTCGAGTTGATTTCGCCGCTGACCGGATAGGCTTGCATTCGTTCGTCAACTAGAGAGGACAGGGTGGTTTTCTGTTGACAGATCAACTGAGCAACCAGCAGCCAAGGCACCATGCCTGAGTCACAATAACCAAAGTCCTGGAAATAATGATGGGCAGACATCTCGCCCCCGTAGACGGCCTGTTCCTGTCGCATAGCCTCTTTGATAAAGGCATGGCCGGTTTTGGTCATAACCGCCTTGCCGCCTGCTGCCTGGACAATTTCCTGGGTGTTCCAGGTCAGCCTAGGGTCATGAAGAATTGTCGCCCCTGGATGACGTTTGAGCATGGCAGCAGCTAAGAGGCCGACAATATAATATCCCTCAATAAAACGACCTGTTTCATCAAAAAAGAAACAGCGATCAGCGTCTCCATCCCAAGCTAAGCCAAGGTCTGCACCATGTGTACGCACGGCCTGGGTTGTTTCCTCTCGGTTTTCTGGAAGCAGAGGATTGGGTACGCCTTTGGGGAAACTACCGTCCGGCTCGTCATTGAGCTTGATAAAGGTGAAAGGAAGATGTTGCTCCAGAAGATCTATTACAGGTCCGGCGCAGCCATTGCCTGTGTTAACAACGATTTTTAAAGGCTGTAAATTGTCTTTGTCAATGGAGGAGAGAAGGTTTGAAATGTATTGATATTTGTTCGGCATTTTAGTGTGCCGCCCGATATGATCCGGCTGCTCGGGTAAGGAGCTGCTGTACCAGTCTTTGGAGGCAGCTTTTTCTGCCACTTCAAGTAAACCTGAATCCGAGGACATGGGGCGGGCACCTTGACGAACAAATTTCATTCCGTTGTAATCAGAAGGGTTATGACTGGCTGTAACCATGATGCCGCCGTCCACTCCATCACTTTCACCCTGAAACACAGCAAAATAGATCTCTTCTGTGCAGCAGAGGCCGATATCAATAACATCAATGCCTCCTCTGGTGAGAACCTGGCAGATATGCTCGCTGATTTCTGGACTGGACAAGCGAATATCATGTCCTATAACGACCTTGCCTGCATCAATCTGTCGGCAGAAGGCTAGCCCGATACGGGCGGCAATATCCTTATTCAGCTCTTCCGGCACACGTCCTCGGACGTCATAGGCTGTAAAACATTTGAGCGGTTCCGACATAACTGACCTCTAGTCTCTGGTGGAATGAAAATATTTTGCCAAACAAATTTTGAACAACAAAAATAAATACGTTATACTGAAGCCTAATATTTGCTTAATATTTGAGCAACAAGAAAGGTAATGAGTTAATTCATATCATAGAATCAGCCCCTGAGGCAAGCAGCAAGTGCTTCCCAGGAGGCTTCGGAGAGATATATGAAAGGTATTCTTCTTGCAGGCGGCTCTGGAACCCGTCTTTATCCATTAACCAAGGTAATGAGTAAGCAGCTGATCCCGGTCTACGATAAACCCATGATCTATTATCCGCTGTCCGTTCTTATGTTGGCTGGTATTCGGGATATCCTGATAATCTCAACACCAAGTGATTTACCTAGGTTTATCGAGCTCTTCGGAGATGGAGATCAGCTTGGTCTGAATATTTCCTATGCCGAACAACCTCGTCCCGAAGGGCTGGCACAGGCATTTCTTATCGGCAAAGAGTTTATCGGGAATGAGTCAGTTGCCCTTGTGCTGGGGGATAATATCTTTTTTGGCCCTGGTTTTGCTAGGATCGTGCAGCGATGCAGCAAACTCACAGACGGAGGAACCATTTTCGGGTACTTGGTTAAGGATCCGGAACGATATGGTGTTGTTGAATTTGATGCAGAGAGGAAAGTTATCGGGATTGAGGAGAAACCTGCAAAACCCAAATCACGCCATGCAGTACCTGGCTTGTATTTTTATGATAATTCAGTGGTCGATATTGCGGCCTCAATACAACCCTCTCCTCGTGGCGAACTTGAGATCACAGATATCAACACTTGCTATCTTCAGCAGAAAAAATTGAGCGTAGAGCTGTTAGGGCGGGGATTTTGCTGGCTGGACACAGGAACCCATGAATCCTTACAGCAGGCGTCAAGCTATGTACAGGCAGTACAGGATCGCCAGGGGCTTAAAGTCGCCTGTGTTGAAGAGATTGCCTATCGCCAGGGTTATATAACAGCAGAACAGGTCGCTAGGCTTGCCAAGTCAATGATGAAAAATCAGTACGGTCAATATCTGATGGCCATGCTGGAGGATGCAAAGCTGGAGGATAAGTTGGCAACGTAATCACAATGCCGCTCAGTGACGGCAATGATAAATTTTTCCTCGTTTAATAAAAAATGAACGCCCTCTCTTTTAAAAAACTAAAGAAGAAAAAGGGGCAAATCTGGAGTTTTGCAATGAATATTCTTATAACAGGTGCAGGTGGTCAGCTGGGGCAGGATTGCCTTACGGTCATAGAAAAAGGGTATACCGTACATGGCCGAACCTCAGGGCAATTAGATATTACACAGCCTGGACAGGTGCAGCAAGAAATTCAAGCTTTACGACCGGATGTGGTCGTCAACTGTGCCGCCTATACTGCGGTAGACAAGTGTGAAAGCGAGCAGGAGGCCTGTTGGGCTGTCAATGCCCTAGGAGCAGCCAATCTAGCTGAAGCCTGTGCAGCAGGTGGCACGCGGCTTATCCATATCTCAACAGATTATGTTTTTGCTGGGGATAAACCTGTCCCGGAACCGTACACGGAGCAAGATCCTAATGGACCGCTCTCTGTCTATGGGAAAAGCAAGCTGGCTGGTGAGCAGGCCATTATGGAAAGGATGGACGACTTTCTTATTCTGCGCACGTCCTGGCTTTACGGGATAGGAGGAAATAATTTCCTCAAGACCATGTTACGCCTTGCAATGGCTGATCCCGAGCGAACCATCCGAGTGGTTAATGATCAGTATGGCTCATTGACCTGGACCATGACCTTAGCCCGCCAGATCAAACAGCTTCTGACTTCAGAGCTCACCGGTATTGCTCATGCCACAGCGGAAAACTCCAGCACCTGGTATGATGGAGCTAAATACTTTTTTCAATCTATGGGAGTTGCATTTTCTCTTGAGCCCTGTGCCACAGCTGAATATCCTACTCCTGCCCATCGCCCGGCCAATTCCATCCTGGAAAATCGTTCTCTGAAAGAGCAAAATATTAATTTTATGCAGGATTGGCAGCAGGATATTGATGCCTTTATTGCGCTGTATCGAGATGAGCTGATTACTCAATTTTCCTGCACCACATGTTAGATTAGACAGGATTATACCTATACCGTTTTACAAGGGCATCCCATAAAATTCGGTCAAACAACGCTTTGCACTATGATCCACTGAGCGAATTTACAGCACGCCTGTAAACACACAGTATCGCCCTCCCCGCCAGTGCCGGACTTCTACCATTTTCAATACATCAAAAAACACAACGGGCAGATCCACCCCGTCTGAACGTCTGAACGAAAATTTCAGATATCAGCAGAATCCGTTATAAACAAAAAAATTCTATTGACGAGAAAGACTAAAGCATGACATACTCATGTGTCTTATTTCGTCAGTTATTTTCCACATTCCGCACCTGAAAAATCATTTTTCCAATTAATCCATAAGTTATTTATTTGTAAACACTTTTCACGAGACATTCAAGATTTGGTTGTCCAGCGAAGAACAAAAAGAATGACTTTATTGAAAATGCCCTTCAAAAAAATCTATAAAACGGGCTACTGTATCTATTAATTCTGAATTATGCAAAAAAGGGTGGTGGATGTCGGTTATTTGATAAATCGGAAAGAATACCAATCATAGGGCACATCTTCCGCGCAAGCGCTTCTCCAAAAATCGTAATGCAGAAAAAAAACCGAAAAAAAAGCAAAAAAAAGCAAAATATCCTCCTTCTGAAGCGTATCATTCCACTCACCATCCTCTTACTTGCTGGGGCTTTTTTTTACAGCGATCTTGCTGGAAAAAATAAGATAAATCGACTCGTCAACCAGGACACCTTTTATATAGGACAAGGGGTGGGCACACTCTCCTATAACCTGAAAAAAATCGCCAGGGATCTTCTTTATCTTGCTGGCCAAAACAGCCTGATTGACCAAATAACGGATCCCGACCAAGAGCATCTGGAGCAACTCGCTAAAAATTTTATCGAGTTTTCCAGAATCAAAGGGTATTACGATCAGATTCGCTGGATTGATGAAACAGGAATGGAACGAGTACGCATCGAGTACACGCCTGACGGGCCCAAGGCCGCTCCATCAGATCTCTTACAGAGTAAACACGGGCGTTATTATGTAACCGAAGCCTTAAAATTGTCTCCCGGGGAAATTTTCATTTCACCTCTTGATCTCAATGTTGAACGCGGACAAGTGGAATATCCCTTTAAACCGACAATTCGTATAGCCACCCCACTTTCCAATCGCTCAGGCGAACAACGCGGCATCCTTATCTTTAACTATACTGCGAGAAATATGCTGGATAATTTTCTCGCGACTACCTTTAAAATCAGAGATCGTGTGTCTGTATTAAATAGAGAAGGGTATTGGTTGGTCAGCCCAAATGCTGCTGACGAATGGGGTTTCATGTTCAATCTGAAAAATACAAAATTAGAAAGTCGTTTTCCAAAAGTTTGGCAAGAAATCGAACGCGCAGAAAAAGGTACCTTGTTCAATGATGACGGGTTATGGATTTGGAACACTGTACATCCTTTGGACGGCATCTGGACAGGAGCCCCCGGAGGAAAGCAACGTTTACACCACACACCGGAGAATTACCTCTGGAAAGTGACCTCCAATATCAGCAAACAAGAGCTTTCTGATATCACCCTCACTCTCCATATAAAAATTATCTCCATTACTTTCCTCCTGTTTCTAGCCATCTGCTATGCCTCCTGCAAACTGACCCGCATTGAACAAAGACTGCGGGAGGCCAACTCGGCTCTTGAACGGGAGGTCCACGATCGCACCGCTCTGCTCAATGACAAGCTTAATGATCTGCAAAAGCTCAATAGCGATCTCGAAATTTCTCAGTCCCGGGCCGCAGCCATTATCAATTCTCTCTCCCGTGTGGGTGAAGGACTGATTATCATTGATTCGAACCAGAAAGTTCACTACATGAATCAGGTAATGATTGACTGGTTCGGCGATATGACGGGTAAGGACTGCGGTTTCCTGACAGAGGACCGACAGAGCCCCTGGGACTGCGTATATGTTAAGGACGCTATTGCACAGGAAAAATCGGTCTGCTTTCTTCCCTCCTCCGGTACAGAACGAATATTTGAAATCACTTCAACAAAATTCACAGGAAATGATACTGGCCCTGCAATCCTTCAGGTCGTACACGATATTACCGACCAGAAAAAGAAAGAAATGCTTTTACAGGAAAATCAGGAGAAATATCGAAGACTCGTTGAAAACATCGGCGATAAATTTGTTGTCTTCAGCCAGGATCCTGATATAGAAGTATGGACCTATGCCAGCGACAGCATCTGTTCGGTCTTTGGCTGCCCGGAGGAAAAACACAAAGGGGATATTGCCTGGAGTCAACTGATCGACTGGCTCCCAGACTCCTTGGAACAACGGCGTTTTCATCTTTCAAGAATCAAAGAAGGCAAGGCCGATTTTATCCAGCACGATATGCAATTCCGTCACCCGGACGGGCAATTGCGCACCATCAGAGTATCTTCCCATCCGATTCATAATAAAACCGGTAAGCTGTTGGCCATTAACGGTATCCTGGAGGACATTACCGAATACGAATACATTACCGAAAAATTGGCAGAAGCTCAACAACGAGCCGAAGCCGCCAACGAGGCAAAATCGGAGTTTCTTGCCAATATGAGCCATGAAATCCGCACCCCGATGAACGCCATTCTCGGTATGTCCAGTCTGGCTTTGGAAACAAACCTTAATGCAGAGCAGAAAAACTATGTAGAAAAGGTCTATAGCTCAGCAGAATCCCTCCTCGGCATTATCAATGACATCCTTGACTTCTCCAAAATAGAGGCTGGAAAACTCGAAATCGAAACCGTTACTTTCCGCCTAGCAAAGGTCTTTGAAAATTTTACCAATATCATCGAATTAAAGGCCTCAGAAAAAGGACTCAACTTGGACCTTGATATTGCACCAGAGGTACCTGGACGCCTGAAAGGTGACCCTCTGCGGCTGGGACAGGTGCTCATAAACCTAGGAAATAATGCTGTAAAATTCACCAGCCGGGGAAGTGTTAAAATAACCGTTGAACGACTGCGCGAGCAGGATGAAATTATCCTGCTTGAGTTCTGCGTGGCAGATACCGGCATCGGCATGAACATCCAACAACAAAGCAAACTGTTTAAATCATTCAGTCAGGCAGATTCCTCCACCACCCGTAAATACGGCGGAACCGGTCTTGGCCTCTCCATCAGTAAAAAGCTGGTGGAAATGATGGGCGGCACAATCTGGTTTGAAAGCGCTACCGGTCGAGGCTCCCGTTTTTATTTCACCCTGCCCTTTATCGCCTGCTCCGATGAACAACGGGTAAAGGAGACACAGAAAAAAAACAACGCAAAGAATTCCCAGGAGGAACCTCTCAATCTGAAGGGAACCAACGTCCTGCTCGTAGAAGATAATGAGCTGAACCAGGAACTAGCCAAGCTCCTTCTCGCTCGCAAAGGTATTCTGGTCACGGTAGCGAACAACGGTGCTGAAGCCTTGGAAATATTGCAGACCTCCAACTTTGACTGCGTGTTGATGGATATCCAGATGCCGGTCATGGATGGCTACACAGCCTGCCAAAAAATTCGCAAGCTCCCGCAACATAAAAATCTACCCATTATTGCTCTGACAGCGAATGTCCTGTCCACAGATCAGAAAAAAAGCAAAGAGGCAGGCATGAATGA
Organism: Candidatus Electrothrix laxa; assembly: GCA_942492895.1. Classification (GTDB taxonomy): domain Bacteria; phylum Desulfobacterota; class Desulfobulbia; order Desulfobulbales; family Desulfobulbaceae; genus Electrothrix; species Electrothrix laxa. The sequence continues at coordinate 155,626 of OW818652.1, read as the reverse complement.
GCATATCGGCAAACCGTTTAATGAAAAAGAAATGTTCACCGTTATATCTCGATATCTCAATACAAAAAAATAAGCAGGAATGAGAAATTTCGGCATTACCTCACAACTTTTCCGTACCCCATGAACATTCAAGTTGAACAGCCCTGCCCTCAATGCGACGGATCTGTCACCCTATCGGTTGAGGATCGCCTACTCGCCTGTCCTTTTTGCGGGGTAAAAAGCTTCCTGCAAATTTCCGGGGCATTCCGCTATGCTCTGCCCAATAAGGTGATAGCGGAAAAACAGGATCAGCTTTTGTACGCCCCTTATCTTCGTTTTAAGGGAAATATTTTTACGGTGAGCGAATCCGGCATTTCCTATAAGGTGCTGGATACCACACAGGATGGCTGTCTTCAACCCGGCCTACCCCCTTCCCTTGGGCTTCGTCCCCAGGCGATGAAACTGGTTCGCATCCATAACGAGACAAGGGGCCGTTTTCTCCCCTTGGCAGTGAATATTCAAAAGGTTTTGGAAAAAGCAGCCCGGATTCAGTCCCTGTCCCGAAAAGGAGACGAATCCCTGCACCACCGTGCGTATATAGGTGAAACCCTCAGTTATATTTACCTGCCCCTCCTCCCTCGCGAGGACGGACTCTTTGATGCCGTCCTTGGTGAATCGCTGCCCCACGCCGATGCATCAACTGTTCAGGCTTTGGCGAGCACTCCATTCCAACCCAACTGGCAGATGAAATTTCTCGCCACACTCTGTCCTCGTTGCGGCTGGAATCTGGACGGAGAAGGTGACTGTCTGGTACTGATCTGTTCAAGCTGCGATACAGCCTGGAGAATCGACAAAAAAGGACTTTCTCACATCGCCTGCACTATGTTTCCCGGTCCTTCTGATACAGCCCTCTATCTGCCTTTTTGGAGATTGAGCGTCAATCTTCCTGCTGTCGAAATTCAGAGTTTTGCCGACTTTATCCGCCGAACGAACCAGCCCCTAGTCCCGCGCAAGGAATGGGAAAAACAAGCCATGCAGTTCTGGATACCGGCCTTTAAGCTACGCCCGAAAATCTTCCTCCGTACCGCAAAACAAGCGACTGTCAGCCAATGGCGACTGACCGGGGAACAACAGGAAAAGGAGATGCGGATTGTGCCCAATATGTACCCGGTCACCCTGCCGTTAAGCGAGGCAAAACAATCCCTGAAACTGGTCCTGGCCGACTCGGCAACAAACAAACGTAAGGTTTTTCCGCACCTCCCTTATCTGCAACCGGAGTTCATTTCGTCATCCTTGGTTTTTCTCCCTTTTAAGGATTGCCATCATGACTGGGTGCAAACACCGGGCGGCACCGTCATCGCCAAGTCTGTGCTCCATTTTGGCAGAGCCCTCTGAAACAGAACATACATGCACTGAGAAATACAGAAATATATTCATTAAGAGCATCCCTTCGAAGAGGGGTCGTAGCATCAACAGGATCGACTATGCAAAAGACATTATTACTAGAGGATGAAAAGTTTATGCGGCAGGCCTTGATCGAAGCCCGTCAGGCACTGGACGCTGGGGAATTCCCGGTAGGCTGCGTATTAGTACAGGATTGCGAAATCATAGGGAGAGGCCATCGCCAGAACAGCGAAGGAGCCAGTACCAATGAAATCGACCATGCCGAGATGGTTACTCTGCGCTCCCTGCTTGCTGAACAGCCCAGAATTAACTGCCGAGACATTACGGTCTACTCCACTATGGAACCCTGCCTGATGTGCTATAGCACCCTGCTTCTTTCCGGGGTTCGCCGCTTTGTCTGGGCCTATGAGGATATGATGGGGGGCGGAACCAACCTTCCTTTGCACCAGCTTGCGCCTTTGTATCAGGATATGCAGATTGAGGTTGAGCTGGTCCCGGATGTGCTCCGCAAGGAGAGCCTGAGCCTGTTTGCCTGTTTTTTCAAAGGATACTCCTATCACCAGGACAGCCTGCTTGCCGAATACACCCTTGCGCAATACCAAAGCCTCCCCACAGAGGCCACTCACGCAGCTATACATTCGAACTCCAGAGAAACCCGATGAATCAAGAAACCCATCTCACCCCGCAGGCAGAAGCAACCAAAAAAACCTGGCAGCAGACCATGCGAGCTTGGACCCACCCCAGGGTAGTGACCATGCTTTTTTTCGGCTTTTCTGCCGGAATCCCCATCCTGCTGATCTTCTCCAGCCTCTCTCTCTGGTTACGAGAGGCCGGAGTAAGTCGTTCCGCTGTTACTTTTTTCAGCTGGGCCGCCCTGGGTTATTCCTTTAAATTTGTCTGGGCACCATTGGTTGACACCCTGCCCTTGCCGTTTTTAACCAAGAGGTTAGGGAGAAGGCGTGGTTGGTTGCTGCTGGCCCAGATTGCGGTGATTATGGCCATCTGCTTTATGGCCCTGACTGACCCTGCCAGTGGACAACAAAACCTCATCACCATGGCCTTGGCAGCCGTTATGCTGGGCTTCTCTTCCGCCACCCAAGACATTGTCATTGATGCCTACCGCATCGAATGCGCAGAAGAAGATATGCAGGCGCTCCTGTCTTCAACCTATATTGCCGGATACCGAATAGGAATGCTGGTGGCCGGAGCCGGAGCCCTGTATTTGGCCTCCTGGTTCGGTACCAGTAAAGATGCCTATAGCTACGCAGCCTGGCAATACAGTTACCTCTGTATGGCCGGAGTCATGCTCGTCGGAGTCGCCACCACCCTGCTGATCCCGGAACCGGCAGCTAATTCCAAAAATTACGATTACCCAGCCAGCTATTATCTCCGATTTCTCTTCCTCTTTGCCTGCACAGCGGGCGTCTTTGTCACAGTCTTTTTCCTGACTGGTAATACCGTAAATCTACTCAACAGCATGCTTCGGGGACTAACTACGACAATCCCTGAATCCCCTGGCCCGCTGGTTTCCTTTCTGGCAGAAGCCGCACGCTTGCTGATAGCCCTGCTCTGCGCCCTGTTCACCGCCTTTTTTCTCATGCGCCAAAATCTGGTGGACGGCAGCATGGTCAGCCAAACCTATATCAATCCAGTACTTGATTTCTTCAGCCGCTACGGCCTACGTACAGCCCTGCTCCTCTTAGCCTTGGTGGGATTTTATCGGATATCGGACATTATCCTAGGAGTGGTTGCCAATGTTTTTTATCAGGATATGGGATTTTCTAAACAGACCATTGCCAGCGTAATCAAGACCTTTGGCCTCTTTATGACCCTGCTAGGAGGTTTTCTCGGCGGTACCCTGACTGTCCGCTACGGGGTGATGAAAATCCTCTTTCTCGGAGCCCTCCTCTCAAGCGCTACCAATCTACTCTTTATGCTCCTGGCCGATGCAGGAAATAATGTCCAGTTACTCTATCTCGTCATCTCCGCCGACAACCTGAGTGGTGGCATCGCCACCACCGCCTTTGTCGCCTTTCTGGCCAGTTTAACCAATATTTCCTTCACAGCGGTGCAATATGCCATTTTCAGCTCCCTGATGACCCTACTGCCCAAGATGATCGGCGGCTACTCCGGCACGATGGTTTCGGCATGGGGGTATCATCAATTCTTTCTCGTCACGGCTTTAATGGGTGTGCCGGTGCTGCTTCTCATTTGGCTGGCCGGGAGACGGTTACGATAAAAATGCAACGACAGGACAAAAAAATTGAAGAGCGACCGCCGGGGTCGTCCCTATGGCCTCCCCTGCATACAAAAAATGCAGGGGAGGCATAAGAGGGTGAGGTCTTTCAGGCTATATCCCTTGTTACCAAGCTATGAACGGAGCCTACCTAATATGCCCCTTTACCACTGAACATACAGCGAACAGTCTTAAGAATAATTTTCATATCGCATAAAAGAGAATAATTAAGAACATACCAATCATCAAGCTCCACTCTTTCCTTATAATTCTCCATATCACTTCGCTCCGTTACCTGCCAAGGCCCTGTAATGCCAGGTTTCATCGAGACATAACGACCAGCACTCTGCTCTCCATTTCCTTTATAGTATTCTTTTAATTCTCGGCCCACAATAGGACGAGCCCCAACCACACTCATTTCTCCTTTCAGGACATTGAAAAACTGAGGAAACTCATCCAAGCTGGTTCGTCTAAGAAAACGACCTACCCTCGTGATCCTTGGATCTTTTTTTAGCTTAAACTTTCTATTCCACTCTTCCGCAAGAACCGGGTCATTTTCTAAAAGTTCGTTCAATATCTTGTCCGCATCAACAATCATAGTTCTGAATTTCAGGCATCCAAACTCTCGACCAGTAGCTGTAATACGTCGATGTCGATAAAAAATCGGCCCGGTACTGTCGAGTTTAATGAACAACATGATCACAAGCATAAGTGGGCTGCTTAGCAAGAGAATACAAAATGAAAAAATGATATCAAAAGTTCTTTTCCAACCTGACGCAGGGTTAAAATTCAAAACCAGCATGTCTCCAACTGACTGAATTTCTGCATGATGCAAGCCGAAAATATACAGATCCGGCACTAAAAAAATTTGAGCGCCAAGATCCCGACATTCTCGTAGAAGCCAAAAAATTTTCCGTTCAGCCCGCATAGGAAGAGCAATATAAATATAATCAATATCATTACGAATGAGATATCCCTGTATATCATCAATCCTTCCTAACAGTGGCTTATCATTGTTTTTTAAAAAATTATCCTGAAGTTTATCGTCAAAAAAGCCGATAATTTCAATACCGGCCCAAGGTATTGTTTCCAGCTGCTGGGCCATTTTTAATCCGAGGTCACCGGCACCGACAATGACGGCATGACGAATATTTTTTCCCTGCGTTCGATAATAGCGCAAGAGTTGACGAACAAGGAGATGAGAAAGAAAAATCAAAAAGGGGGTAGTTAATGACCACAACAGAAAAACCGCTCTGGAATATCCTTCGGACACCTTAAAAACAAAAAAATAAAAAAGCAGGAGACCGACAACAGATGCCCAGGCTTTGAGAATAACAAAAAATTCAAGATAGAGCCTCCAGCCACGCCAGGAACGGTACATCTGAAGGTACTGAAAACAAATAAAGGAGAGAACAAAGACAACCAGTTCCAGCAAAGTGTAATAATGACTCCAAGGAACCTTGTATAAAAAAACAAGCAACCATAGATAGCCACAGACTAAAGAGCAGTCAAGGATATGGAGCAGTTTATAAATAATCGAGCTGCGTTGGCGCAGATTCCAGGATAAAGCAGGGGACATAATCAAAAGGTTAGTGCCACCAGCCCGGATTCATGCTTAAACGAGCCGGAAAATTACCGGGAAACATATGGAACCTTCTGCCTGCCTTATAGGCAATAAACTTACAAAGGTTACGAAGAAAAGCTTCTGGAAGCAAATAATATTTTCTTTGCTCGGCTATCATAGCCAGTTCCGACAGGACATACTTCCTGCCAGCTCCGGCAGGTCCTCCGTGTTGCAACAGGTGCTTTGACTGCGTCTCATGCAGGACACCAATATCAAAATATCTTTTGAAATCCTGTATGATTGAATAATTATGAGAATGACGCACCGCAGCCTTACTCACATAGGCTACATGATATCCTTTTTCGAGCATTTTTGCCAGTGCTACGGTATCTTCGCCAAAAAGCAGGTGTTCAGGAAAATATCCCTGATCCGCCAACAGGTCACGGCGCCAAGCTGCAAAAGAATTAGAAATAAAAACCGTCTTAAAACCATAGCGATCCCAATCCTGTTGGCAACGCAGTTGTGCTTTTTTAGGGTAATTAAAACGACGGAGGTGCTCTCCAAAAAACGTCGCATTGTGCGCGGGCAGTTGCCTACCGTAGGCTGCGGCAAGATTTTCATTACTCTCAAATGAACGAACCAGTAACTCAACGGCGTTGTTTTCAGCCGGAATAGCGTCCTGAGTCATGAACAGCAAAATATCCCCGGCTGTCTGCCGAGACGCCATTGTTCGAGTTCCGCCATGATCAAAATCTTCTTGCTTAATTTCATGAAGACGGATAAAGGAATGCCTCCTCATATACCGCCTTGCAATGGCAAGAGTACCATCAGTTGACCCCGAATCGACGAGGAGTATTTCGTCAGGCACAAGAGTCTGTCGTTCTAAGGCTGAGAGCAGGTCATCAAGCCAGCGCTCACCGTTCAAGGTTGGTATGATGAGCGAGACTGTCGGAGTTTTATTCATCGATTTTGAGCAGCTATATTTTTAGCAAGCGTACTAGTAGGTACTTAGACAACGCCCAGACTATATACAAAGAAGGATGCTTTTTGTACAACAGTAGTTCACTTTTTGCCGCTGTCAAGCGCTGCTGATAGGGAATTTGCTGTCGCTCTTTCTGCCAGCCTCTGCAATGGTAAACCTTTATTCCGGGATGGTAAACAATCCTCCAGCCCGCTTTTCTGATCCGGAGGCAGAGTTCAATATCCTCCTTGTATAAAAAAAAGTCTGGATCAAAGACTGCGGCACCGTCTTTACTCTTCCCTAAAGCAAGTTGAGCCAGCAGAGACTGACGACAAAAAAGGAATGCCCCGCAAAGGGCCGGGACATCTTCCGGGATCGGAGATTGCCCAGTCTCCTTTTCTCCTTGGCTTCGATCATACCAGCAGCCATACCATTTCCTGAAAACCCCGGTGGAATCCAAAATATTTGTGGGAAGCCCTCTGTTTTTGTCAAAGCCCAGTAGTCGCCCACCCAAGCAGCCAATTTTTTCATTTTCTTTGAGAAAAAAGAGCGCTTTTTCAAGGGTGCTCTCTGTGAGAAAAGCATCCGGGTTGAGAAAAAGAATAAATTCTGCTGTTTGAGATACCGCTTGATAGCCTTTATTATTAGCTCGGCTAAATCCTATATTTTCTTCGAGAATGATTCTGATGCTAGGCTTCTTTTCGTAGGTATCCAGATATGAAACATCCTTGGATCCTGAATCGACTAAGAGAATATCGGCCTGAATCGTTTGCCGGTTAAGGGCATCCAAGCAGCGAGGCAGAACATCCTGAGAGTTGTGGGTAACAATGATGACGGCAATTTCAGGCATAGATGGAGGCGGCTCTCTGGCCCAGACTGTTGCGTTAGAGCCGAGCGCAAGAAAATTTCATTTTTTTTGTATTACGCAAAAATTATTCATGCCTAGCTGAAAAGATCTGTGCTGAACAATTTCTAAGGTTTCAACTTGTTGAATAAGTTCTCTTAATTCTTCGAGGTCATAATATTTTTTATGGTCTTCAATTTCAGCACGGTTAACAATGCCTAATTTAAAGGAAAGAAATTCAAGCACAGGTTGTGCCCTTTTTCCAGGTACGGTGAGAATTAACTTTCCGCCTGGCTTGAGTAGTCTGGCTATTTCTCTTGTAATTTCTAATGGATGATCTAAATGCTCAAGTACGGCAAGCATCGTCGCCGTATCAAAGGTATTATCTGAAAAAGGTAACTTTTTACCCAACCGGGCCTGGATAGTGGAAATCTTAGCAGATGTTTTTTCAGCGACTTTGAAATCAATCCCAATTCCGCTCCCAATATAAGATTCAATAGCGGATAAAAATGCATGATTAAAACCACATCCCACATCAAGAAGTGTACATTTCGGTGTCTTTTTGATCTCGTTAAGCACTCTGCTGATTCTCATCTTTCGGAGAATAGGCTCCATGAAAGGTTCTTGCTTCATCCTGTCCCTGTTAAAAACAATTTTTTCATAGCCGAAATAGTTAATTAAAATTGCTGCGACAAGTCCGATGGTCAGATTGGGGATGTAATGGAGCCCGAGAAGGTTCAATAAATAAAAACTACCGATTCTTGTCAGGATACTCACACTTGTAATGATATGAAATTCAAAGAGACTTTTCACAACTTCTTTGATCGAAGTGAATCGAACATGCCAAGTGAGAGTTGAATGCAGTAAGAATGCTATGAGTAGCGCTCCTTCAATACACAGTATATTTGCCACGTTAAGTTCATAAGCTGTCGTTAGCTTTGCTCCACGAACGAGGAGTATCATGAAAACAAACTGAGACAGAGCGACAACAGAGCCATGAGTGACGTATTTAATTATTTTTGCAGTTGTTGTTGTATTATATTTCCATATACACCATGCAGCCCGAAATGCATCTTTTATACCGATTTTTTTCCCTTCACTATAGGTTCGCCCAAAATAAGGTATCCCTACCTCGTAGATAGCAACATCTTTATCCTGTGCTAATCTGGCTATTTTTGCCGTTATCTCAGGCTCAATTCCAAAACGATTTTCCTCTAACTTTATCTGGTCAAGGATATCTTTTTTGAAAACCTTGTAGCAGGTCTCCATATCAGTCAAATTAAGATTAGAGCATATATTCGACAAGAGTGTCAAAAAACGATTACCGACCATATGCCAAAAATAAAGGACTCGGTGAGCATCGGAGCCGATAAATCGTGATCCATAAACTACATCAGCCTCACCATCCAAGATGGGCTTCAATAATTTTGGGTATTCAGCAGGATCATACTCTAAATCCGCATCCTGAATTAGAACAATATCTCCTGTTGCTTTGGCAAAGCCGGAACGTAAGGCTGCTCCTTTTCCTTGATTCTTCTTATGAAAAATTTTCACAACCCCTTCATCCGGCAGTTGTTCTATGAGCTCCTGAGTTTCATCGGTTGAGGCGTCATCAACTATAATAATTTCCTTAGCCAGAGGAAGGTCAATTGCCTGAACGGCGTTTATCACCCTATTGAGAGTTTTTTCTTCATTATATATCGGAATAATGATAGACAATTTACGATGTTTATTTTGGTTTTTCATCTTCTTTTCATGATATCAATTTATTGTAATTGCATATCTTCTGAATATACTGCTCCAGCTTAGGTTTTTCTGGCATGGTTACTGCTTCCGCCTGACCGCTCGTCAAGCTGCAACCGCATGAAATGGCTCTTTATATTTTCCGAATTTCGTAGTCTGTAAAAAAAAACGGCTGCCTTTTCCCGCTGAATTGGTAAAAGCATAAAACGTGCCAAGAAAAACCTAAGTTGGATGACTATAGTCAGCTATCTGCATATTTATTTGAAAGAAGAACCACAGATAACTTACAAAATATATAGGCACCAAAAATCTGTCACCCTGTCCTATACTGACACCGCTTGATATATAAACAAACAAAACAATGGCATATGCAGTTACATTGATTACAAAAAAATCCTTTTTAAGTAGGTTATTTTTCTTCTTTGTTAGCGTCAGTATAAAAAATAATACAGAAAATATATTTATAAGCAGCAGTCCTCTGCTTTGCCATAAGCTGACAATAGTATACAGATAATCACGATTTGTTTTTTCTTGCAGATAGTGTGATGCTTGGGTACAGTTTTCGACTGTGAGATCAATAAAGGTGCTTATCACTTCAAAAGGATAGTGTTTAACGTTAAGTATAAGTTCGTTTTTTATTTTTCTTACTGCTGTAACATATCCTTCGCTTTTCTTCATATTGAAAAAATAGTTACGCCTTAGCTTGCGAATCCCTCCGATGTGATATTTGCTATCTTTATTTTTTACTAATCCTCTCTTTTTAAGCTCAAAATAACTGAGAAAATAATCATTTATAGCCACTGTGCCGATAATTGAAATTTTATTCAGGTTAAACTTTTCTTTCATTATTCTGTATTGAAAGAAAACAGGCCATAGACATATAAAAATGGATATAATTAAAAAACTATATCTCTTTCTCCAAAGAAATGTAATTGTACCTATATTAAATAGGAATATGTATAAATACGATGGCTTGACGACTGATAACAAGGATAGCGAAAGCATTCCAAGAAAAAGAAATATATTTCTCCGCCCTTTTTTTATATAGAAAACAATTGTTGCTACATAAAATGTCAGGAGAAACGAAGACATTGTTTCCGTTAGAGCATGGAGTACCATTCCTATTGGCGAAAGAACGCTCAAGCAAAAACACGTGAGAACAAAGGATGCTATGTGGGATTGACTAATTAACAAAGCTGAATAGTAAACAAGCAGTATCTGAGCGATCCATAAAAAAAACTGGAAAACAATAATTGCCCATGGATGCAGTAATTCTGCGCTTGCAAGGATAAAGGGGTATAGGAACGGCCTTGTTGCTACGCTGCCTTCGACATCTGTAAATTTTGCTTTGTTTAAGAGCCAATTTCCGGTGTTCAAGTATGTTTTACTGTCGCCTGTTTTAAATTTCAACGTCGGCCAAAGATCAAACTCCTCAACACTTGAGTTGATATAATAAAAAAAACATGTGGAGAGCAGTACGAGAATTATAGGAAATAAAATATTTTTTTTATCCCGGATTGCCTGCGATTTTTCAAATTTATTATCCATGAGTTAGTTCCTGCAAAATAGAACGAAATAGATATTCAGTAACCAATTCTTTTTTCCCTCAGCCCTTCGCCTCCGCATGATGGACTCTATGACCGTCTTCTCCGCCGCAGATAAGCGAGCAGCAAATTTCTCATTATTCAGAACATCATATTTACTGATTTCCTTGCGTTTTTTTCGCATTTTCCCCATGCTGGCCACGGCTCGTCCTATCCCTTGCAGATAGGCTGGGATCTGCCCCTTTTTAATGACAAAAAGCAGCCAGAAAAATTGGTAAATCAAAATAACCGGCAAAAAGCGCAAAAAAAGGCGCGTTGGATAATTTTTCAGCAGTACATAGATAGAGTTACGGGTAGAGAGGCGAACCGTAAAGGGATTGATTTTAGAACCACTGGATGCGCTGCCAATATGATAAACCTTGGCGGTCGGCACGTAATACCCTTTTTTACCTGAATGATTGGTACGTAAATTCAGATCAACATCTTCAAGGTAGGCAAAAAAATCTTCATCAAACAGGCCTATTTGATCGAACAGTGAGCGTCGATACAAAACTGCCCCGGCACAGGCACCGAAAATCGAACCTGGTTGATTATACACAGAGCTATCCTTTTCCATTGTCCCTAAGCGATACCCTGCCCCACCTCGGAGATATCCGTCCCCTGCCCCGTCCAATACTGTGCGGTCATGGAAACTGAGCATTTTTGGTGAGAAAAAATCAAATTCTTTTTGTTCATCTGCCGCCTGCACAAGATGAGACAAACAGGCTGGATCCAACTCGGTATCATTATTCAGCAAGAAAACAAAAGGAGCAGTGCTGCTCAGAATCCCCTGATTCACTGCCGCACTGAATCCCCTGTTTTCCGGCAGCGCGATGACTCGTACCTGCGGATAATTCTTGCATAAATACTCCTGGGAACCATCGCTGGACCCATTATCAACAACAGTAATTTGCAGAAAAGGAAAGCTCTGTTGTTTAATTGACGCTAAACAGGCGGGTAGAAAGCGCAAGCCATTCCAGTTCGGAATAACAATATTGACCGTTGGGGCTTGATCATTGCTCATCAACCGTCTTTCTCTTCCTGATCCTGTTGTCCAAGCACCCTACGCACCACATAAATCGGCTTTTTTTGCGATTCATGGTAGGTCCTTACCTGAAGCTCTCCCAGCAGGCCCATGTAAATAAACTGCATGCCCATGAGGATAAGCAGGATCGCCAGCAGGAGGAGAGGTCTATTGGCCATGGGCACGTCAAAAAACATCCGCTGAACAGTCATAATAAAGGCAATAAGAAATCCTGATCCACCACTAGCAAGGCCAAGTGTACCGAAAACGTGAATAGGCCGAGTTGCATAACTGAGCAGAAACTTAACCGTCATCAGGTCCAGCACGACTCGGAGAGTTCTGGATATACCGTATTTTGAGGTACCGAAACGCCGAGGGCGATGATTTGCCTTAACTTCGGTAATTTTACCGCCCACGCCGCTGGCAATGGCCGGAATAAAGCGATGCATTTCCCCGTAGAGGCGAATCCCCTGGGTGATCTCTTTTCTAAAAGTTTTCAGAGTACATCCGTAGTCGTGCAGATGGACGCCCGTAACCACGGAGATAATCTTGTTGGCGATCATCGAAGGCAACCGGCGATTAAGAAAAGGGTCCTGGCGATCATGACGCCAGCCACTGACCAGCTCATATCCCTCTTCCATTTTTTTTAGGAACATGGGAATATCATGGGGATCGTTTTGCATATCTCCGTCCATAGTGACGATAACATCACCGGTGGCATAGTCAAAACCAGCAGACATGGCTGCGGTTTGGCCGAAGTTACGGCGGAAAGAAACAACGACAACGGTTTCATCCTGCTCTTGTATTTTTTCTAGCAAGGACAAACTTGCGTCGCTTGAACCGTCATCGACAAAGAGGATCTCGTGCTCATGCTCTATGGTTTTGAGAACACCTTTTAACTCGTCGTAGAGGAGGTTGATGTTTTCTTCTTCGTTATAGATGGGGATGACGACAGAGAGTTTCATTCTCTTCCTTTTGATCAGTATTCAATTTAACAGGAACGCTTGTGGTTCCTTTAGCTTTTTTGGAGTAGCGAGGTCAGGCTTTGGTGTGGAACATTATTTTGTTATCATTCTTGTTTTTCTATGAATACGGACCATCTTTGACGACTTCGTAAACTCCATAGGAAAGGATGACAAAAGGAATAAGCCTGTATGTCAACGTAGTTTTATTGTGTGGAACCTGTTGCATAAGATACGCTGTCAGTATGATTAACGGAGGGACAGCGGTATAGGCAATGCGGGCCGCAATCAGACCAACCATTGAGAAAAAAACAAGAAAAATTATCGAGATAAAGATACAACCAATGAACTGTGTTGATTGAAAAAAATCTCGCCATTGAATTTTATTTTCAGAGCGGCCGTTCGCGACGAGCGCCAGTGCAAGCACAGGCAATAAAATCCAACTCTGTTTCGCTGCAAGTACAAAAAGTTCTCCGAAATTGCTGAACAGTTTAGCAAGTAAAATCGTCAATCCATCATGGAGATAAACTTCTTTCATCCATATAACATGATGATAAGCTTCTGTTGAATGAGAATAAAAGCTGCCCGTTTTCGAAAGAACGTAGAAGTACCATAACGCAGAGGGCAGTACAACTAATATACTGATAACAACGCTGCGTACAATGAAACGAGACACTGCGCTTACGCCGGATGGTTTCTGAGTTAACATTGCTGGAACAATGATTGACGGGAGAATTAGAAAAAAACTTGCATAGGCTGTTGCTCCCAGCCCGGCCAATAACGAGAGAGTAAAAACTGTCTTTTTTTTAAATAGTTTTTTTTCGACAACCCCGACAAAACACCACACGCAGAATAATGGCAGCATGATGTTAAACATCTGCGTGTGAGGAGACCAAACAAATGCTTTTACAGGATCATTAAAGATAAATAATGCGCCTAGAGCTATTTGAACAAATGAGCCAGGCATTTTTTTAAAAATTATTTTAGAGAAAAACCAAAACGACAGAACAAGAACTGCAATATTTATTATAATATATGCAACATAATACTTAAAATAAAATATTGGCATATAGTAGCCATTTCCATTCACTGTTGCTATATGAACGGCTCGCCTCATGGCTTTATTCATTTTCAATGGATAAAACTTTGAAAGTGCTGAGGCCAATACAATGAATCCAGGGCGATCTTGACGCACATTTCCTTTTTGCAGAAATATTTTTGGGTTATCTGCTAAGGAAAGAAAATCGAGCGAATCGCAATTCAACGACAAGCCAAAGGGTCCGGGCAAATGAATATTGTAAACGCAATGTTTCCTTTGCTGCTCGTCGGATACTCTCGGCCCTATTATAAGAAAAAACATGAAAATGGCCAGAATTATAAAAAGAAAAGCAGGAATCTTTTGCGTGCTTATTTGCATAGTTGCCTCTTTTAAAAGATCAATACAAAAAAATATCAGGCCAGTTATCATTACCGGTATGGAAACTCAGGCGAGCTATATTGCCCATAGGGGTACCAATGGGCCAGAGAAAAATTTCATAATCCGCTCTATCATGCTCATGACCACCTGTACTTGCACCAAAAACCAGCACATCGCCTGTATTTGAAACCTTCGGAAAATACTCATGACTGTACGCACCCGGAGCATCAAACCAAAGTTTTTTCTCCAAGGTTTCAGGATTGACCATGAAAAAAGCATTACCGCCCGTCTTTTGATGATCAACCAGATAGAGAAACGAAGAATCAGGGGACCAGTTTACTTGACATCCCCTACCGACCTGTTCGAGCGATTTATCTTTATTGATAAGAAAGGTCCCTCTTGCTCCGCCCCGGAGCGTCACCGCCAAGGCTTGCTTGGCATCGCTTCGAACAGGGGTCTCAAGTTGAATCGAATCATTCAGCGAAGGATTCTTCCCTGTTTCAAATACCACAATTTCTTTTTGATTGGCAAGGGTATATTCGACAAACTGGTTTGCCTGGCGGACAAAATACACCTTTTCACCGTCAGCAGACCACGTCGGCGTATTTGCATTTTTGGCGAGCAACCGAGTCGTACCGGTTGCCAAATCCAAAACCCAAGTATCCCAGGCAAACTTATTCCTCTGAGACACCCAAGGTTCCTGAGAACGGCAAAAAAGGACTTTGTCGCCATCCGGTGAAATTCGAGGAAAATACTCTGTGTGCGGGTCTGTTGTCAAGCGAGTCAGCTCTAATTCCGGCAGGGTTAACATGACAAGATCATGATTGCCAAACCTGTTACTGCTCCAAATGACAAAACCGTGCAGGTTGTCAAAAACAGGATTTGTTCTTCGCTCAGCAGTACTCGGTACCGATATGCCCTTGCCAGGGCTTGGTGGATGAACCCAGCCCGCCTTATGTACTTTCCATAGTTGAACCCCCAAGAAAAAGCCGCCAACAAAGAGCATGAACAGCGCACAGGAAAGCATTTTCCAATGCCTGACCCCATCATTTTTTGCTTTCTTAACGATGGATTCACGGTCAATGACCGACAGGGTAAAAAGGATTGTTGCCCCGATGCCAAAGGCATAGTCAATACATTGGCTCCAGATATGTAAAGCAAGCATCACCACAACAGAACTCGCCTTATTAGCTCCCAGGGCAATGAGAGCCAAGGTACCGCCTGCCTCATAGGTACCGAAGCTCATAAAGGTTGGCACAGGTAAGCCAGCCCCGGCTTCAGCACTGACCAAGGCAATAACGACATCAACAACATCTCTGGTTATGTCTGAAAAGGAACCCGAAACCACCCCGCAAAATAGCAGGTACAGGCCTGCATATTTGGCAATGCGTACCCCCAACGAAAGAACCAGTACCCGGCCTATGATGCCTCGTTGGGCTGCATTCTGTAACGCAACAGAGGTGTCACGGAGGAGTTTGACAAATTTCCCTATTTTTCCAACCCCTTTGCCGTTATTGGAGAAATAAATCGACAGACGTTCGCTTATCCTTTGGAGGGTCGGAAAAAGAATAAATAAAAGCAGGCCGCAGATAACCAACAAAACGATTAAGGTCGCGACAAGCCATAACGCAACTCCAGAAATGAGCAACTGGTAACCGATCATGCCCAGGAGCAAGAGAGCCAAGGCGATCAGATCAAAAACAAAGGAAAGTGCAAACGAACTCAGGCAGGCGTCCGCTCTCACCTTGAACCCCAGGTTCAGCATGGCAATATAACTCAGTTCTCCTAAGCGGGCCGGAAGCATGTCCGTAAACATATTCCTGCTCATCGTGACCATGAAGAGGCGTAACAAGCCGGGCAGCTCTTCATCATTCTTGAGAGAGCTTTTCAAGAGCACCCTATAACGGACTGCTCGAAAAAAAGTTTGCAGGATACTTGCCAGCATGTAGAGCAAAAGCGCATGTCTTGAAGTCCGCGTGAGCACGGAAAACAGTTTTGCTCTGATCGCAAGCTCTGCTGAACCGGCAATGCCGTTGATCAACAAGGCGATGAGCAGCAGAGAAATACCCAGGGACAACAAAGCTTTGAGAAAAAAACGATTATTCACCATAGGCTAATATCTTCATGAGTTATCAAGGTATCGGCGAGTCTGCTGTTTTACTCGATTCAGAAGTCAGGAGTCGCAACAGGTAGACAACACCTCCAATCAAAGAATACCCGACTGACGTTCCCAGAAAAAGGAGCGCGAGAGATCTGGTTTGTACATCGGTCATGCCAACCCAGCCAAAGAAAAACACATATCCCATATCCCGTAAGCCCAAACCGAACAGGGAAATAGGCAGGGCTTCCATCAGTGTAATAAGTGGCACAAAGGCACTAAAATAAAAGAAGGAAACAGAGGCATGGAGAGAAAGAGCCAGCAGCTGCACGATCAGAATAACTGATAATTGGAAAACAAAGGAAATCAGCATAACCTGGGTCAGCAATTTTCGATCAGCCCCGTAACATTGGAAGGAGAGGAAAAACTTTTCCGTGAGACCGACCAGAAAGGGGAAGCGATCTAAACGGGTCAACTTGAGCAGGGCTCGTACAGGCTTTTCCTTGACTAAAGCGACCAGCACGACCAGCATAATCAGGAAGATCAACAAGGGTGCGAGGAAAAAGAACAGATTATGAAATTCGTGGGCCACCAGTATCGAAGAAACCAAACTCAGCGAAACAAGAGCAAGGAAACCGGAAAAACGATCGGCAAACACGGACGCAGCTGACCGTACGCTGTCTCTGCTTTTTTGCGCGATATCGTAGATTCGATACGAATCTCCGCCTATATTTGAAGGAAGAAAAAGATTATAAAAACTGCCGATCAGATAGGTCATAGTCAACGTTGACAGAGGGATATCAACCCCATCGGCTGACAGAAAGAGGCGCCATTTTAGAGCACTCAGGACTGTGTTCGTAAAAAGCAGCAGGCAAATCGGCAGGAAATAGAAATAATTTAATGATGCCATTACCTCCTTAAGCTCTTCTAAGGGAATGCTGCGGTACAGCAGAAACATCACCGTGGAACTGAAGACTATTTTAACGGCAAGAATAAGCTGTCGTTTTCTTTTCCCGGTCATTTTTCCGGTCATCCCTCGCCCATAGTTTTACGCGGTGTACGCTTCTTAACCACCCGAGCAGGTACACCTAGAGAAATTGTAGAGGCAGCAACAGAACGGGTCAGGAGCGCACTGGCTCCGGCTACACTCCCCTTGCCCATGGTCACTCCGCCGAGCACGGTTACATTGCCACCGAGCCAGACATCTTCCTCAAGACACACGCCGCCGTCAGCTTGTATCCCCTGTTCCCGAATCGGAATATCTAAACGATCAATATGATAACTTCCTCCCCCAACAAGAAAACATTGCTGGCCGATGATACAGTCCGGCCCGATAACCACCGGGCAATTATTGGTGGACTGAACAATAGTACGAGCATTTATTCCGCAATTGTTACCAATACTGACAGTGCCGTTTTTACATGAGATCATCACATCATTGGAAAGAATAACATTATTACCGAGACGGATGGAGACAGGCTCGGCTCCATGACGACCGTCAAGAATGCACCCCTCGCTGAGGACCACGTCCTCACCAAGATGGATTTTACCGGGCTGACGAAGGGTGATACCGGATGCAAACATGCATCCCTTACCGCAGCTGGCGAACATCGCAGGCCAGAAAAGCTTACGCAGGGCAAGGCCCAATACACCTGGGATAGGGCCTAATAATTGGCACCATTCATAATACAGAAAAGCCGCAAATGAGCGGTTGCCCACCATGATATCCTGGTACTTGGACAAGGGCGATCCTTTTCCTGCTATTGCATTATGTGTTTTCTTCATCATTCAGGAAGGTTGAAACGAGCATTATGAGCGAGTTGACATAAATAAAAACGATAACATCTTTTTCCCGAGCTGACAACGAGACTTATGAATTACGATGATAGCCCACATCTTCCTTCTGAAAAAAATCTTTTTGTTTTGAAGGGAACTATGATTTCGTTTATCATAGAGATAAAGTTCAGATTCATGATTTCCGATCTACGCTGTCTGCAAAAGATACACCCTGTTTTCCTGCTTTGTTGAACCACCTCAGCTTAACCGCTCTCTGTCTCGGCATTACTCAGCACGGTTCTGCTTGCAATTATCTTACCGATTATTCTGTTTGGGGCCCCTGAAAGGGTTCAAATTGTTCTATGTATTTTTTCCATCCTCAGTGCTGGTATGCTGACGGCAGCTTGCCGGTTTTTTATCAATAAATATTCACAAAAGGAGAAAGGAGCATGAAGAAAATTCTATTCTTAGTCACATTGCTTCTCTTTACCGGTTCTTTTGCGGCTGTTGCCGCCGAAGTTCCGCGTATGACCCAAGAAGAACTTAAGACACAGCTTGGTTCCGGCGATATCGTTATTTTGGATGCCCGGTCTGGAAAAGATTGGAAGTCCAGTGAATTTAAGATTAAAGGAGCAATACGTACTCCGGCGAACACTGTTGACGAGTGGGTGAGCAGCATCCCAACCAAAAAAAAGCTAGTTATTTATTGCGCTTGAAACAATGAAGGCAGCAGTGCCAGTTTGGCACGCACGTTGATTGAGGAGAAGGGGTTTAAGGACGTCTATGCCCTCAAGGGTGGTTGGAAAGAGTGGTTTCGGCAGGAAGATAAGGCGATATACCCGATAGAAGAAAAATAAAAAGTTATTCCATCCGGTTCCCAAGGCCTTGCCTTAGGAGCCATTTTTTTTGAGGTAATTAAAAGGGCTAGGAATTCAACAAGAAATATTCTACCCATTATTTCGAGTGCCGTAGGGGCGAACCTATGTGTTCGCCCTTTTATGCCGGGCAGACACGCAGGTCTGCCCCTACAATTTAGCACCTGAAAACGGGGATTTTATTTCTTGTCGGTTTCCCTACATCTTTTCAGGTGCGACTAAGCCAACCAAATCCAATCCATTAGCCAGCACAGCTTTAACACCTTGACAAAGGCAAAGTCGGGCCGCTGTGAGCTGCTCATCCTCTGTGACCACCTTATGCTTATTATAAAACGAGTGAAAATTGCCAGCCAGCTCCATAAGGAAAAAGATAATCCGATGGGGAGCCAAATCAGTGGCTGCATCAGCCACCAAGGCCGGGTAGCTTGCCAAGGTTTTGAGCAGTTGATACTCTTCCTCTTCCTGTAAGGGCGAGAGATCAGTTTCCGTCAGCACGGGCAGGGTGACGCCTTTTTCCTGAGCCATCCGCTCAATGGAGCAGAGCCGGGCATGGGCGTATTGGACATAATAGACCGGATTTTCCTGACTCTGGGCAGTGGCCAGCTCCAGATCAAACTCCAGCTGGGAATCCGGTTTGCGCATCAGGAAAAAGAAGCGGAGCGCATCAACCCCCACCTCATCAACCAGCTCATCCACCGTGACAAAGGTGGCCTTGCGAGTAGACATCTTGACCTGCTTACCATCCCGCAACAGAGTGACAAATTGATAGAGAACAACATGGACCTTGGATTTATCAAGGCCCAAGGCCTCGATACCGGCCAGTACATCGGGCACAGTGGCAATATGATCAGCTCCGAACACGTTGATCATCCAATCAAAACCACGCCGGAATTTCTCACGATGATAGGCGATGTCCGGTAGGCGATAGGTGGGCTCACCAGTATTTTTGATTATGACCCGATCCTGTTCCTGACCAAATTCGCTGGTCTTAAACCAGGTCGCATCCTCCTTCTCATAGACCAAATCCTTTTCTCGCAGCTTGGCAACCACATCATCAATCTGGCCTTCTTCGTACAGGGTATGCTCGTTATAATAGGAGTCAAAGGCAATGCCGATGCGTTTCAGAGTGGCATCAATATCAACAAAAATGGCTTCCTGGGCCCGTTGACGAAAAACAGCCTGTTCAGCGTCTTTAAAGCCTTCTGCCTGCTCATCAACCATAGCCTGGGCAATCTCGTAAATATAATCGCCCTGGTAACCGTCTTCCGGGAATTCATTTTCCAAGCCCAGCTTTTCCAGATAACGGGCCTTGAGCGAATCAGCCAGGACTCGCATCTGACGACCTGCATCATTAAAATAATACTCACGGGTAACATCATGGCCAGTGGCCTTGAGCAGCCGGGCAATAGTATCACCGAGAATGGCGTTCCGTCCGTGGCCTACGCTGAGAGGGCCGGTGGGATTGGCACTGACGAATTCCACCATGACCTTTTTACCTTTGCCCACATCGGAAAGACCAAAATCCTTGCCCTGCTCATTTATGGGCGCCAGCACGGTGCTCCAGACTGAAGACTTGAGGAAGATATTGACAAAACCGGGTCCAGCAATGTCTACCTTGTCCAGGATGCTTTCATCCTGATTGAGTAATTCCACCAGCTGGCCAGCAATCTCACGGGGATTGCGCTTTTCCATGCCTGCCAGCACCATAGCGAAATTGGTGGAGAAATCTCCCTGTCCGTCATGGCGGGGGACTTCTACGTTGTAGCGATTTGCAGCGGCATCAGACCAGAGGCCTTGGCCCACACCCTGCTGGAAACATTGGTCAACCAGTGTTTTTACTTGGGATCGTATCATGTTAAATAGATTATTTATTGTATACGGTTATAAAATATCCATCCCCGAAGGGGGTATATTTTCAGGGATTCAAAAAGAAATATTCTACCCGTTATGTCGAGTACTGTAGGGGCGAACCTATGTGTTCGCCCTTTTATGTCGGGCAGACACGCAGGTCTGCCCCTACAATTCAGCACCTGAAAGCGGGGAGTTTATTTTTTGTTGGTTTCCTTAAGCATTTCGTTCTGCATCAATCCGGGCAAGAATTTCCTGTTTAACACAGACAAGATGTTTGTAGACTTCTCTAAGATCATCAAGTTTCGTTGCATCAAAATTCTGGGAAAGAAAATATTGATACGTGTCCTGAGCGAGCTTTTCAAGAATGACAAAACGCCAGTTTCCACCGATAACATAGGCCCCTTTGATCTCTGTCCACTGGTTAAGCTCAAGTGCGCTGATCAGTTCAGCAAGGAGTTGCGGACGAGGATTACCATATTCTTCGCTCCGTTTAAATTCCTGAATGAAAAAATAGGGCGTTTTACTGTCAACCAAGCCTTCAGCCACCATAAAATCGACAGTTCCCTTCAGGATAAACCGATTGGTTGCGTAAGCCATCGACACTTCGTAAAAATCCCGAACGCGCTTCTCGTAGGAGGTAAATCTGACCTGCTTCAACAGGGGGCCGATAAACTTAATTTTTAAATCTTCTTCTCCATAGCTGTCAATCAACAGGGTATTTTCCTCAATCAATTCAGCTAAAAATGCTTCTGTGGCGGCATCAACTTTTACAGGGCTCGTAAACCACGAGGCAAAACGCTCACGTTCGACATTGCGCTCAATATCGAATAATGCTGTCAGGTCACGATCGCGAATTTTATGATATTGGTATGTTGGAATGCGCTGTTCATCCTGCCCTTCCAGCAATGCCACTTTTTGTTTTAATGTTTCGATTTCCCGAATCAATTGTTCTTCGCGAATGCCTGTCATCGTGTCCACCATCCCCCGAAGGGGGTATATTTAATCAGCTCGGGGTAACACCCCGAGTTATTTATCCCCAGCGATAAATCACTGGGCTATGCTCGAATGTCCTTCCGGGACAATAAGTCCCGGAGGGACGGCAGAAAGTAGCCCGCTGTTTTAACGGCGGGTACTAAGGTCGAGAAAGTCTCGAACTCAGGATGTTACCCTGAGCTGATATACACAGCCCCTTTGGGGCACAATGCCGTAGGATGCGGTCCCAGCATCAAACAATGGTGCGTAGAGTGTATCCTGCATGACTGCGCATTAAAGAATATTTTGAGTGAAACCTCACCGATTGGTTAATAATCTAGTAAT
Organism: Candidatus Electrothrix laxa; assembly: GCA_942492895.1. Classification (GTDB taxonomy): domain Bacteria; phylum Desulfobacterota; class Desulfobulbia; order Desulfobulbales; family Desulfobulbaceae; genus Electrothrix; species Electrothrix laxa. Next base: position 133,992 of record OW818652.1, on the reverse strand, counting down.
TGAATTAATTGTTTTACATGAAAAAACAAAACCTTGAAATCTTAGTAAGTGAAATCAACATATTGGATGATTGCTTGTGAAAATAGGCTGTTGAGAAGTTTCCTGTTTAGGAATACTTATTATCTGGCCCAATATAGCGCTTAAAGGACATCTCTGCAAATACGGTCAAAATACCGGCATCTCTTATAACGTTATGATTTGTTTATGTTTAGTCAATTAATTATATACACTTTTTATTGACCAATCGATGAGTGAAACGTTTCAATAAAATATCTTCAATATTCCGTCTTGAATCCAAAACAGAGAGGACATAAACTTTATCGTGGGAGATACGATACATTACACGCCAAGGTGCGATAACCATTTCCCGGTATTGGGTGATTCCCTGATCATATAATTCAGGAACAATTCTGCATCGCTTGGGCGAGTGATACAGTCCATCTGTTTGTTTCTTTATTTTTCTTAGTATTCTTATGCTATTGGCCGGATTATTCTGCGCAATGTATTCTATAATTTTCAACAGGTCATTTTCCGCTGTTTTTGCCCATATAACCTCATACCTTTTCGTCATTTTTTTATCTTACGCTCGATATTGACGAATACTTCCTCTTGGGTATGAGTATCACTGTTTCTTATATCCTCTTCACCCTGTGAGAGAAGTTTTAATATCCCGATAGCATTCCTCATATTCTCATAACTTTCAGGATCTTGAAGCACAGCTCTGGGCTCACCGTTTTGGGTTATTATCACCGGGCGATGTGTAGTATTTACCTGTTCGAGAATTTCAGCAGATCTGCTCTTGAGAAAACTTACTGGTTTTATATCACTTTTTATATTCATTCAGTCACCTCCTGTCTTTTTATGGTACCTTAAAAGGACAGTATGTCAAGATGGATTTTCAAGGCACTAAGATCAAGCGGCCTTGCCTTGCCTCCGTGCCAGCAATGCCACTTTTTGTTTTAATGTTTCGATTTCCCGAATCAACTGTTGATGGATTCGTAAAAAGTATCCCTATATAATTATCTGAAATTACTTGTATATAATTAATTTTTCTCTTGCCATAAATTAGTCGGCATGATATTATTGTGTCAATATTACGATAAGATAAGCAAGAGAGCTATGTTAAACATCAAAGATCACAAAACCATCAACATGTTCGACCCCTTTGGTTTCCTCGGGCCGAAGCGTCGAAAAATGCTGGATGAATCATGGGCCGGGATTTTTCGGGATCATGTTCGCCATATTCTTCCGGTTGATCTCCTGGCACTGCATTTCAGTACAAGCATGGGGCGCCCGACTAATGAACTCGTTGCTATGATGGGAGCGATGTTATTGCAGCATATGCATGATCTGACAGACGAAGAGACAGCGGAACAGTTCGCTTTTAACATGCAATGGCATTATGCTCTTGATATCACAAATAACTCAGACAAAGCGGCCTATGTCTGTCCAAAAAGTATTTGGAACATGCGCTTTGTCATGACGAAATACGGACTGTATGACGATGTCTTCCAGGCTGTTGGCGATGAATTCATAAAAATATTCGATGTTGATCCTTCTCTGCAACGTATAGATTCCGTTCACATATTTTCCAATATGAAGCATCTCGGTCGTATCGGGATCTTCACAGGCACCATCAAAAAATTCCTGGTAAATCTCAGACGGCAGCACAAAAACGAATTCAATGAGCTTGACCTGAATCTGCGAGATCGCTACCTGAAGAAAGAAGAGGAAAGTGCCTTCTCTATGGTCAAACCATCTGAATCCGCCAAAACTCTTCAGATGGTCGCCGATGATCTTTTCTTTCTTATCAACAGGTTCCGCTCGTGCCCTGACATTGCGTCCATGCAAACATATCAGCTCATGACACGCATTCTGAAAGAACAATGTATCACAGAGCAAGTCGAAAATACTGATGAACTGCGTGTCATTCTGAAGGCAAATAAGGATATCCCTTCCGACTCTCTTCAGAATCCCTCTGATCCTGACGCCGGATATAGTGGGCATAAAGGCAAAGGATATCAGGTGCAAGTAGCGGAAACATACAGCACAGAGGAAGATGCCGAAACTCTCTCCCTGATCACTCATGTTGATGTGCAGGCTGCCCATGAAAGTGATACCGATGCCCTGCTACCGTATCTTGAGGCTACGGAACAACGTGACATAAAGCCGAAAGAAGTAGCAGCTGATACGCTCTACGGAAGCGACGACAATCACGAAGCGGCAAAACAAAAGGGTGTCAACCTCATCGCTCCTACTCTGGACCGACAAAAGGACCTCTTCTGCACACTGACCGATTTTGAGCTTTCTGAAAACGGTTTTATCATCTCGTGTCCTGAAGGGTGCCAGCCTGTCAAGAAATCCAAGAAAAAAGACAGGTTCAGCATAGCCTTTTCGTCAGAAACATGTAAGAGCTGCCCGAGAGCCAATCATTGCCCTGTTAAACCCGGCAAAAAAGATCTTGCTTATCTCCGCTATAACGAAAAAACCGCCCGTCTTTCCCAAAGAAGAGCTAACGAGCGAACCGATGAATTCAAAAACAAGTATCGGTTCCGGGCCGGAGTCGAGGCCACTATGTCGCAACTTGATCGACGTACGGGAATCAAGCATCTCAAGGTACGAGGCATGAAAGCGGTTCGTTTCGCAGCGACCATGAAGGCAACAGCACTCAATATAATACGGGCAGCTGCGTACAAAAAACGACGAAATAAGGGGAAAAATCCCTCATCACCCTCCATAGGAGGCTGGATTGACCTGATTTGGGTTGTCAAAGAGCATTTTTACGATTTTTTGGACAAAATCAAAATCGCCAAAGTCACATCACCAGCTTTTTGAAATTTTATCCTCATTTTGCTGACTGACTTTTTACCTGGTCATCAACTGTTCTTTATGAATGTCTGTCATCGTGTCCACCATCCCCCGAAGGGGGTATATTTAATTAGCTCGGGGTAACACCCCGAGTAAATGGCATGAATGGGCTTTGTGCTCAGGGTGTTACCCTGAGCTGATAGATACAGCCCCTTTAGGGCAGAATGCGCTGTTCAACCTATCCTTCCAACACTGTCACTTTTTGTTTTAATGTTTCGATTTCCCGAATCAACTGTTCTTTATGAATGTCTGTCATCGTGTCCACCATCCCCCGAAGGGGGTATATTTAATCAGCTCGGGGTAACACCCCGAGTTATCGGCTTGGTGTGCTCAGTATGCCTAGGGTGGTACCCAGGACTGGATAAATAGAGCCCTGTTCGATTCAGCGTAGTCTAATACTTTCTGTTGGATTTAGTTCTTCCGCAAATGATTCTTCTTCCTGAAGTAATTTGGGCACTAAAAGAAAATCCCCTCCCTCGTGATCGGTCATTGGAATTGGCCCGTACATTGGTGTTTGGGCGGCGTTAAGAATAACCATTTTTTTGATCCGTTCAAACAAACTGCTACCATCAAGTATTTCTCGATTTTCAGTCAATACTTCTAAAAAGGCTTTGCCAAAAACCGAGTGTGTGCCACCGCCGCTGTCCTGCACTGGTTCGTTACCGCCGGAAGTAAGGGCATTGCGAGAGCGACGTCGAAACATTCTTTGGAGCCATTCTGATCGACCTATTCCGGTCGATAATTTAGAATCAGAGTCACGGGTCAGAATTTTACCTGAAAAGCATGCATCGGAAACCACCAGCACATGTGTGGCCTGAATTGCCTTCAGTGTGCTGGAGATTCTGGAGGTCCAAATCCACTGCACATCATTGTCTCGTTCCGCATCCACTGGCTGCCAGTAGCCGCTCCCCGTTACTGAATCAAGAGAACCGTGTCCGGCATAGTATATTAGCAGATTGTCCTCCTCCGTCATGCTGGCGCGAAGCTCAGAAAAAGCCCGCATCATGGTATCACGGTCCACATCTGCTATCAGCTTAACTTCAAAACCGTATTGTTCCTTAAGGATTTGAGATACGGCTTGCACATCGTTTAGCGGAGTTTTCAGGGATTTTAAATGCTGATAGTTTTGATTGCCAATCAATAGAGCATGAAAACGACCGAATTTTAAATTGCGTTTTTTTTGCTCAACCACCTGTCTTTCTTTTTTGTTTTCAGTAACAATATTGAGCTGTTCTTTAGTGCCAGTGTCGTTTCGCTCAGATGTATTGTCGGGCCTCTCGGAAGTCTTCAATAATTTAGGCTGATTGATACCGATAGCAGTTTTGAATATTTTGGTGTCCTTTTTTTTGTAGGAAAGAATAGGCCAATCCATGACGTATACTCCACCAACATAAAGAAATATTACGGTACAGAGCAAGGGCAGCAGATTAATTATACTGAGAATTCGTTTACGATTTAGAATACTAGAATCTTCTCTCTGTTCTCGGCGCTGCTGCTGAGGGGTTGTTTGAGAAATCGGCTCATCTTCTATTGCATTTGTTTGTTGTTGTGTATGTACGAAACAGGTTGTCACCCACCGTTCAACAAAATCGGCAGGGCTAATCTTATCAACAGCAAGTTTTTCAATCAACAAATCGCATTCTCGTTCTTTGTTGTTTTTTTTCTTATCTGGTATAAACAGGATATTGACCGCCTCCGCGACAATATTGTCGGTCAGTAGCCTCTGCGCCGCCAACTCGTATAATTTTTTCCTGCTTTCCTGCTGCCGTCTTTCTCGTAATTCTCTACCGCTGCAAGCAATAACCAGCTTACCTTTGGCATGAAGATCAAACTTCATCGGCTCCTGTGAGCCTTCTACTGTGACGTTCTCATGAACATAGTCGTATAGCTCGTGCATATCCACAAAGCCGTCTTCATTCTTATCCGCCTCACCGGAACAAATCCCCTGAACAAGATGCTTGGTGAACAGGCCGTACTGATCACCCTCCTTTTCCACCGACGTCTGAAGACCGGAAGAGGCCGTCATGATAAAAGTGCCCTGCCCTCCAGACATAAGCTGCAACTCCTCATCCACACCGCCCTTGGTTCGGGCAAACTCCTCACCTGCTGCGCCGCTGTAGCAGCAATCAAGGAGAAGGATCTTCTTTCGTGAATAGGAGAGATCAAAATACGACTTAATGGTTGATGCCAGAATGGTAGTGGCCTCAAGGGCCTTGCTGTCGGTATTGGCCGTTGCAAGGCAGAGGTGCCCCAAGCGATTCAGCTTACCGTGCCCTGAAAAATAGATGAGAACCAGATCATCCTTACCCGCTTCTGTCAAAACGCTGTTCAACCGAGGCAGGATCTCGTAGCTCGGCGCGTTCCTAAACACAAAGGTCTCGGTAAACTGCCCGAAGTCCGGGGAGCATAATATCTCGTCAACAGCCCTGACATCATTTTCCGGGCAACGCAGCCGACTCAACCCGGATTCCTCCGAATATTCGCTGCTGGCAATGAGGATTGCGTAACGCTTTTCAGCCATTGCCCTTATCGCTGGCTTGCTCGCAGAGCTGCTGCATCGCCTCTGTGGTTTGCTCCAGCTGCCCGGCCTTCAGGTCTTCCCCCTCAATGCTGATTTTTCGACCATCAGGATGCTCGATTGTAATCTTTATCTTCGGTGTCCGTTCAATATAGGCTTTGAGCAGCTGCAACAGAGCAACAACTGTACCGGAGCTTAAGGCGGCAAGAAATATCTGACCGAGAGTGATCTCATCGCCTTTTGTGCCGGGTCCGCCTGCTTCTTCCGGCAATTGTGCAGTCAGGTCAGTTTCCTGATTAACGCTGTTCTTTAAGTCAATGGTCAGTTCCTGGATATCCTCGTCGGACATACCATAATGGTGCAGGCTGAGTATCGCGTTCATAATTTTTAAAATAAATTCGATATGTTCAATACAAAATGTAGGGGAGACCGGCGGTCGCCCTTATATATCGGGCGTTGTAGGGGCAGACCTATGTGTCTGCCCTTTATTTCACGGGTGGCGAAAAGGGTAAACACACAGGTTTAACGGATAGACATAATGCCCCGTAATCCGATAACGAAACAACATATCCTCAAGCTGAGGACCTCGCCCAATATTATGGACAATCATGGGCCGTTGGCCATCAGCAGATATTTTGTCCGTCACAATGCCGATATGAGGCAAATTGCCCGGCAACATCCAGGTTACCAGCTCACCAGCCTTATACTCCTGCGCATTTTCTTGCGAGTCATTAGTCACGGACAATTCCATGCCGTGACGCCGGAAGAAGACTTGGAGATTAGGAACACGTCGGTGGTCGATATTTGTATCGGGTCGCTTCAGTCCCCAACTTTTCGGGTAGACGGAAAAGTTTGCCCGCATATCCTCATGCACCTCTTTTTGCAGGTCAATACCGATTTTGCGGTAAGAACGGATAACCACATCTGTACAAACGCCGATAGTATCCGGTACGTCACCGCCTGGATAGGCTATCTTCCGGTAGCTGCCGTTATAGGTAACTTGATGAGCAGTGCGTTCAAGCGCTGCTTGGACAAGGTCTGTGCTGATATCTTCGGCTGCCTTTTTTGGCGTATTTTGCGCAATGACCGGAGAAAAGCAGATGAGAAGAAAAAGAGCAAGAGAAAATGAGGTGGTCTTCATCGGAAGATGATATCATGCTGTATGGTTGAGACGAGAGCACCAATGCCGGACGCTCACCGGTTCCATTGTTTTTCCAGAGAGAATAGAGTAAAAAATATCTATCCGTTTGTTTGAATGGCAATACTACCTTTCCCGCTCGGATTTGGCAACTGATCCGAGACAATCTAGCATAATCAACCCAGAGGTTCTGTTATGGCATTACCGCAACAATCCCATACCGAATACAGTTATGCTGATTATATTTCCTGGGATGATCAGGAGCAATGGGAGCTGATCAACGGAGAAGTGTGGGCAATGTCCCCTGCCCCTTCGCGTCTTCATCAGGCTGTGTCGGCCAGAATTTTCTACGCCTTGTTCGATTATTTCAAAGACAAGAACTGCGAGGTCTATGCAGCTCCCTTTGACGTCCGATTACCAGACACGAAAGAAGCCGATGATGCAGAAATTACCACGGTTGTCCAGCCGGATATATCGGTTATCTGCGACAGGAAAAAGCTGGATGATCGCGGATGTATCGGTGCGCCTGACCTCGTCATTGAAATTCTCTCCCCATCGACAGCGGCCAAGGATCTGAAAGTTAAACGGGTATTGTATGAACAACATGGTGTAAAGGAATACTGGCTGCTGCATCCCACAGACAAAATCGCCATGCTCTACACGCTGAATCAAGGCGGCGAATATGGAAAAGCACAAATTTTAGACTGCAACGATGTTTTGACCTCGGAGCAGTTCGAACAGCTCAGGATAGAATTGACCTCTGTATTTATCGACGAATAACGAGAAACAAACACAAAATCTTTATAAGGGGATTGAACGATAGAGTTTTTCCAGCACTATTGCGCAGTCGATCGTCTCGAAAAACAGGGCATCAGACGGCTGTGTCAAACGCTGATATTCCCATCTTCCGCCCTCACGTCGGCGATAGATTTCAACCTGCATGGCATCCTGACTGACCAGAATATATTCACGGAGCAGAGGGATACTCTGGTAGTGAAGAAACTTCTGTCCCCTGTCATAGGATTCCGTCCCCTTGGAAAGCACCTCAAGGACAATTTCAGCGTTGTTCGCCATATCATCGGCAATATAGGAGGATTCATTGCAGACCACCATGATATCGGGGTAGACATAATGCTGATGCGCCTCAATGGACAGACGGAACTCCGCCATATACGGTATGCAAGGCGTCCCGTCAAGATGCTCCACTAAGGCGGCGATAATTCGACTGGACAGAATATTATGCCAGCGGGTACCTCCTGCCATAGCAAAACATTCCCCCTTGTACCATTCATGTTTTTCCCTGCCTCTCCGTTCTGCTGTCAGATACTCTTCAACGGTAATAAACCGTTCCTGTTTCACAGCCTGCATCATCTTTTCCCTCCGTAACAAAACAGATGTATACCCTTTCATAACCCTATTCTTTCCACTTTTCAGCATACACCTGATTGACCGAATTGCCAAACATCGCGGAGCCGATCGACATCGTTGCGAGGTATTTCCTGCCTGCCTCCAGACGTATCACTTGAATCCAGGGTAATTGAATTGTACTTGCATGCTGTTTCATGATAGAATCACTTGAAAATAACAATGTGTGCTGCTGAAAAACAAAGGATACTGATTATGAACTGCACCGACCCGGTAACAGATTTCTACCTCCGCCAGATCCCAGGGGCAAAACTGCACAATAATATCCTGACCGCAGACTGCCCTTTCTGCTCCCGCAACAGCGGTCAGTCCGGCAAAAAACATCCAAAGGGAGAAACGGCGCTTGTTGTCTTTCTTAACCCGGAAAGCTATTTTCACGGCTATTATCGTTGTCTCAATCGCTGTTCTCCGGGCGGATTCCCGCTCCATTTTGCCAGACAGTTGCATCTTGACCTGAGTTTAGCACCCGGTTTTGACCCGGATCGGGATTACGCGGCCAGTCAGATCAATTACCCGATTAAAAATATCAACCATGAAGTGCTCGACTTTATGGACAGAATGACCGATGACCTGATTGACCGTTTTGCCCAATCCGGGATATCTCGGGCTGTTCTTCAGGAGATGAAAATCGGTTATAACGGACGCTATCTGGTCTATCCTTATGTTCAAGCGGACGGCAACTGCTATGCGGCCCGCTGTGTCCATCCAGACAAGCCTGAAGACAACTTTTGGTACGGTGATGAAGATTTTGCCCTGGCTGGATTGCGCGTTTTCAACCTGGAGGATATTCAGCGTTGTGAAAACGGCAGCTTGGTGATCATTGAGGGCGAGGATAATCTGCTTGCGGTTCGGCAGTTGGGCCTGCCCGGCATTGCTCTGCCTGATATCAGTGAATTTGCTCACCTAGCAACAGAACGGCTGGCCTGGCTCAAGACCGTTTTTCTCTGCGTCAACCATACCCCGGAATCTATTGCCGCAGCCCGTGAACTTGCCACGCGGATCGGCTTTAAGATCAGGATGATCCGCTGGCCGGATACCGCAACGAGACAGTTTAATCTGGTTCAACTGGCTAGAGAACAGGGCAAAGGATTTCACCAGGCATTTTTTAAACTAATTCTGGAGGCAAAATCATTTTCTCCTTTCAGTTCACCAGAACGGGAATTTCTTCATCTTGAGGAACAACTCAACCTGCAAGGCGGGGAAAACTACCAGACCATGCTCTCAGGCTTTGCCAAGATGGACAAGGCCCTGGGGGGCCTGCACGGGGTCAACATCATGGGTGGTCTGCCCAAGGCGGGCAAATCTTGCTTTTTTATCCAAGTTGCAACGGAGATGGCTCGGCGCAAAGTTCCGGTTATTTACTATGATTTTGAAAACGGTCGCCAGAAAATCTACCAGCGGACCTTATGCCGCTTAAGCAGATTGAGTAGTGATCAGCTCCAGAGTAATAACCTCACAGAACAGGAACAAAAACAGCTTGCAGCTGCCAAAGCGGAGTTGCAAAAACTGCTGCCTTGGTTCCGGGTGGTCACAGATCGTAAGCTGAATCCAGAATTGATGCGCAGCCATATTGATTTTCTTCGCCATGAAAGCAAATCCGAGTACATTATGGTGGTGATTGACAGCCTCCATAAACTGCCGTTTAAGGATTTTTCAGAACGGAGGACCGGTATTGATGCCTGGCTCCGCCATTTTGAGGCCCTACGTGATGAACTCAATGTCTCTTTTCTGGTGATTTCCGAGCTGACACGGGGTGATGATGGCCAGTACGATAAACAGCCGCAGCTGGGGGCCTTTAAGGGATCCGGGGATATCGAGTACTCAGCAGACAATGCTATGGTTCTGCTGCCGCAATGGGATCCCTTTAGCAATGCCCCACCAGAGCAACGCGAAAATGCGCTCTGGCTGGTGGCCAGCCGGGAACATACACCGGGGCTCATCGGCTCATATCAGCTTGATTATCCGTTTTGGGGATTCAAGGAAAAATAATGGGCCAGTAAGATCGATTGACTTATCAGTTGACTTTATCTCCCTGGAATGATTATCTAGCATCCTAGATTTACCTTACTATTCTCCGGTATCAACATTCAGATCCGGACGATTTCTCAGTACATCCAACACATCTACATCATACATTATTATGGCGACTCCTGAACATACTCCAGAAATGAATTCCTTGGACAACATGACTGTTGCCCTGTATAGAACCGGTTTGACTATTGCGGCCTTAGCTGCCCTGATCTACAGCATTGAACGAATCATCGGCGTGCAGATACTCGGTGTTTTTTACTTACCTGTCTTTGCTACTGGTATTGCCCTGGCAAGTGCAGATGTACATCTTTACGACCCGAAATTCAGATGGTTTTTTCCCTTTGTTAGCTGGATCGGCTTTGTCATTCTGGCCTTTGCTTATACTCTCAAAGGAACAAGTCCTCTGGCAGACACCTTGGCAAACCTCAGCTTTGGCTTCTTTTATGTCGCTGCTGGCATGTTTGCCCTGAAAGAGTCTCTCTGTTTTCGGATTATCGGACTGCCCTTGGTACCCTTATTCCTCTGTGGTTCTATCCTGAGCCGCCTGCTCGGAGCTGCATCTTCCGAGCCTTACTTCCTTTTTCCGGCCGCTCTTCTTCTCACATGGCTGGTTATCGCCAAATGGCGCATGCCCCTCCATTTCGACATCGGCGACAAGAGCATGTACGGGCTTTAAAAAATATTCAATATAATCAAACACTATACCTTAACAGCCGAACCGTTCAAGTCGAGTTCGGCTGCTCTCATTGCTTCTTTCTGCTTTTCTACTTTCCTACTTTCCTGACGACATCTGGACACATTTCCCTCCCTGCCGGAAAATAATCGTTTCATAACCTGTACTTTTCTCTGTTTACAAGCCTTCTTAATGCCCTCCTGCCCGTCAATCGGATTTCCTAAGCGTCAAAGATAAAAAAACTGGATCAACAAGCAATACCCAGCACACCCTGTGGTAGTTTTTTTCTTTCTCACAGAAGAAAAAAATTACATATCATACCATTTTAAATGGTAAAAATAACCACATCTCATTGCATCTCCCCTTGCTTTTTCAACATAACTATTGTAGAGCTAAAAATAGAGGGGTGGATTTATATTCTTTCATTCTCCATCCCCGCTTTCGTGATTTTGCCCTTTCCTGACCCTTTGTATTGAAAGAATCACCACCGTATGTCACATAAAATCGAGTGAAAAATATCTCTTTCAAGACGAAAATTATCAGCATTCTCATAGTGCAGCTTTTTATGTTGTTCGGAATAATATTTTTTTTAAATGCCGGTTTTGTTTTTGGAGCCGTTGCTGAAAAATTTTACTATTTTAATCCCGACTCCTCACAAAGCAACCTCGCCCGCCTGAAAAAAGAAATGGAACGATTTCTGAACAAAAAGGATCTTGTTCTTAACTTTCAGCCCTTTGCAAAATATCATGATTTTCATCGTGAAATGCAGGCTGGACTTCCCGCATTTGTTTTTCTTCCTGATTGGTATTACCAACAAAACAAAAAGAATTCCAAGCTGAAACCTCTTCTGCAACCACTTCGTAAGGGCCAGGCAACTTATCGTAAAATCTTGTTAACCACGCAGGACTCAATGCTCACCTTACAGGGGTTGCGCGATAAAGTTCTTGCCATGACAACCATGGGAAATGAAGACCCTGAGTTACTGAATCGTCTTATATTTAATAAATTTAAAATCAAATCAAATTCATTAAATATTATTGCGACTCCAAAGGATTCAGATGCCCTGTTTGCGCTGGCTGTCCGACAAGTGGATGCAGCCTTGGTTTCTGAAAATAATTTACAAAGAATTGGCAAAATCAACCCCCGTATCCTAAAAATTGTACGCCAATTGGCAGAATCACAGCCTATTCCAATGCCCATACTTTGCACAGGGAACGGAAAAACTCTGGATAAAAAAATTATAAAGCTGAAAAAAATTTTCCTGGAGGCTAAGTACTCCGATGACTCTGCTAACCTCATGGATATGTTGCAAATTGATGCATGGCATAACTATGCACGCTAAGATATTTTTACTGCTCCTGTCAATGCTATACGGACAATTGCCGGTGGCGCTGTATGCTGCTGACAGTGAGCATCCGATAGCTCTTCTGCTCTCCGATAACGAGTCCGTCTATCATGCGACGATGAAGGCATTTCGCACTGAAATCGACCATTCTGTCCATGTTTTCAACCTGCAAGGTAATATCAAAAAAGATCCTACTCTGAAACATAAGCTGTTCTTGATCCATCCTCGATTAATATTTGCCTTGGGCGCAAAAGCAGCCTTTACAGCTAAACTCTGGACTCGTGAGAACCAAGACATCCCCGTACTCTTTGCCCTAGTGTTAAACTGGCAACGATATAATCTCATGGACCAAAAAAATATGGTAGGCATAGCGGGCGAGATAGCTCCAGGGACAAAATTTGCTAACATCACAATATTTTCTCCTGATATTAAAAGAATAGGGGTGATATACAGCTCGCACAGCAGAGAGGTACTGCAACAGGCCAAAGAGGCGGCTAAAATTTTTAATATTGAGCTATACGTCAAGAAAATCAACCGATCAAAGGACTTCAAAAGATCTTTTAAAAAGATCAGGGAAAAAGTTGATGCCTTTCTTGTGCTGAATGACCCGGTGATTTATACGCTCGAAAATATGGATTGGCTCAAAATACGCTGTATCAAAGAAAAATTGCCCTGTATCGGTCAGTCAAAAAATATAGCTGAGCACGGCCTTGTGCTTTCCATTAATCCTGACTTGACTGATATCGGCTCACAGGCTGCCTCTATAGCGAAGAATATTATCAACCGCCATCAACGTCCCGATCTTATCGGCGTGATGGCTCCTTTGGGAACCCAGATTATCATTAACCGTACTACTGCTAAACGCATAGGATTAATACTGCATCAAACATCCCTTGATATGGCGACACAAGTCATTGAATAAAAATATATTATAATTACAAGAGGGGTAAAATATGTACAAGATCACTGTCGCAGTCGCTCTTCTTCTCATTTTAAATTGTACAAAGGGAAACGCTGAACCAGAGAACAAAAATTTTACGACAAACGAAGAAGATATCCAAGCCTTTGAAGAAATGTTCGAGAAGGGACCGCAGGAAGAAGATCTCTACCGTGCTGATCGTCTTTTGCTCACAGCCACCGGCAGCATGAAACCTATTCATCTGGCTCCTTCAGTGGCCTCAGTCATCACGGCTGAGGATATCGAAAAACTCGGTGCCACCACCCTTGACGAGGTGCTGGAAACCGTGCCCGGTCTTCATATTACTCCTTCTTTTGCCCATCTTGATTCTATCTATTCCATACGCGGCATCCATACCAGCCTGAATCCTCAAGTCTTGATGTTGATAAATGGCATTCCCTTCACTAAACCATATAACGGCACTCGACCAGCAGGATTTCGTTTACCGGTCTCTATGATATCTCGTATTGAAGTTGTGCGAGGACCTGGTTCTGCCCTCTACGGTGCAGACGCTTTTGCGGGCACTATCAACATTATTATCAAGGACCGTTTTGAAGTCGAAGGTATGCATACAGGAGTACGTATGTCTTCCTTTGACGGTTTGGATGTCTGGGGACAACACGGAGGGTTGTACAAAGGTTGGGATGTCGGCATAGGGATAGAATACTGGCGAGGTGGCAGTGATGATAATCGAGTCATTGACGCTGACCTCCAGACTAAGCTGGATCAGGCCTTTGGCACAAATGCCTCACTGGCTCCGGGCCCCTTGCATACGGATTTTGAAAATTACAATCTTATGGCTAATTTCAGCCGTAAAAACTGGAAAATTCGTTTCTGGGGCTGGTTTCTGGATGACTATGAGGGTGGCACAGGAAGTGCGGGGGCTTTGGGACCTGAGACCAATATTAACTCAGAACAAATTCTTGGAGACATAACTTGGCATGACGAAAAGCTTATTGACGATGTCGAGTTCACTGCGCAGCTGAGCTATCTATACCGTAAGGAAGATGCCATCTACCAAGGTCTACCGCCCGGCTCTACCGTTATGATCGGCACTGACGGAAATATTTTCACCTCACCGCTTGCGGGAGTAACTACGTTTACCGATGGCCTTTTTGGAGAACCAATCCTTATCGACCAGCAGATGACCTTTGATTTTACTACAAAATATGACGGATGGGATCAACATGCTTGGCGTCTCGGTATTGGGAGTAAATTACAGGATGAAAATACCGAATCGTTCAAAAATTTTGGGCCGGGTATTCTGACTGAAGGTACGTTATCTGACAGTATCGACAGCACATTAACAGATGTCACAGATACGGAATACATATTTATGTCTGACCAGAACCGCACAGTTTTCTATGCCTCCCTGCAGGACGAGTGGAACTTTGCCCGAAAATGGGAACTGACATCAGGGGTACGTTACGACCATTACAGCGATTTCGGAGAAACTATAAACCCTCGTATTGCTTTGGTCTGGGAAACTCGCTATGACCTGACAAGCAAACTCATGTACGGTCATGCTTTCCGCCCCCCGTCTTTTGCTGAAAGCTATGTGCAAAACAATCCCATAGTTCTCGGCAATTCGGACCTTGTCCCTGAAACTATTGATACCTACGAGCTTGCCTTTGACTATAGACCCTTTCGATTTTTAAAAACAGTTGTAAGCCTTTTTGCCTATGAGATTGAAGGGCTCATTGAATACATTGCCGACCCTTCTTCAAATAGCACCAAAACAGCCCAAAACTATATAAACCAAAAGGGACATGGCTTCGAGATTGAGCTGGAGTGGGAAGTCATGCCCTCTTTAACGCTCAGCAGTAACCTCGCCCTTCAGGACTCTGAAAATAAAGATACGGGAGCCGTTGTCGCCGACGCGCCCGGCATGCAATTGTATTTCAATGCTCACTGGAATTTCATGCCTGAATGGTATCTCAATGCGCAATATTTTTGGATTGGTGATCGTCATAGAGCAGAAGATGATACCCGGGAAGACATCAAAGATAACAATATTGCGAATATGACAATACGAAGAAAAAATATTACGCAACATATTGATCTGGCTTTTTCTGTTCAAAATATCTTCAATGAAGATATTCGCGAACCGATATCATCCGACATGCCGAATGACATTCCGATGGAGAGCAGAACGATATATGCCGAGCTGATCTATCATTATTAGTAGTATTTAAGCATATCGATCAACAAAAGTTATCAAATATTTTATATACCTATGAATATCTTATTGATAAACTCCAATATGCTCTTCCCACCAGTTATGCCTTTAGGCTTGGCTTATGTGGCGACAGCGGCCCGCGAGGCAGGTCACCGTATCAAAATTGTTGATCTGAATTTTTCTGAAAATTATAAAAACGATATCGCAAATGCGGTTTCAAACTACTCACCCCAGGTGCTTGGGATATCCATCCGGAATATCGACAATGTCACCATGATCCATAGCGTTTATTTCCTTCCGAAGATCAAAGAAATTATTTCATATTGCCGGAGCATCAGTATCGCACCGATTGTTCTCGGCGGTCCCGGGTTTTCGATGATGCCGAAGGAGATTATGCAGATAACATCTGCCGATTATGGGATTATTGGGGAAGGGGAAAGGGCATTTGTCAACTTACTGACCTGGATCAGCAAGGGAAATAAACCAAAGGGTGTACCGGGCATCATTTTCAGAGATGAAAACGAACTTGTGCAAACACCAGCCGAAAATATGTCGTCAGCCCTATTAAATGAGTTAACAATACCGGCCCGTGATCTTTTCGATAATGCGCGATACCTCCACGACGGGGGCATGGGGAGTATCCAGACCAAAAGAGGATGCAATCAGCAATGTATTTATTGCACATATCCGATTATCGAAGGCAGAAAACTTCGATTTCGTCGTCCTGAAAAAGTTGTGAATGAAATTGAAATGCTCAAGCAGATGGGGATTGATTATCTGCATTTCACGGACAGTACATTTAATAATCCTAATGATCACGCTTATGCCATCTGTAATGAAATGATACAAAGAAAGGTATCCATTCAATACACTCCATACATGACACCGTTTCCCCCGTCCAAGAAGCTGTTCTACCTTCTCAAGCAAACAGGCTGCGACGGAATTACATTCGGAGTTGATGCCCTTTCCGAAAAGATGCTGCTGCGTTTAAAAAAAGGTTTCAAGGTAGCGCATGTCCATCAAGCGGCCCGCTATTGCAAGGAAATTGACATACCTTGCAGCTTGAATCTTCTCTTTGGTGGGCCCGGTGAAACCAAAAAGACAGTATTAGAAAGCCTTGAAAATATCGACAGGATAAAACCTATTGCATCAAGCACAATGATCGGGATCAGATGCTATCCTCGAACCCCTCTTTGGAAGATTGCCTGTCAGGAGGGAGTGATCGCTTGCGATTCTAATACTCTGGAACCATTTTATTATGTTTCACCTTCCATTGATAAGGAATGGCTGATTGAAACTATACGACAATATCATGAAAAACATGACAATTTTTATATTCCGACGAGTGCAAAAGGAGTCCATACAGACGACGTTGTGGTTGAAATTTTCAGACAGGGTTTTCGCGGTCCATTTTGGGAAGTGGCTAAAGAATTGAAAAAAAGAGCTACGGCTTTAACAAAAGAAACCATGAACTGACTCGGACATTTTGGTCACAAACAAAATTTTACCCATGAATATCAATCACTAACAACATGAAAAACAAAGGAGCGATCATGAAAAATTCGATACTAGATAAAAACTTTCTCTTTGTATACATTGCGATAGAAGGTGGATATGTTGGATGCCATCATGGAATTGCCTCCCTTATTCCGGCAATTAGAGCTAAATCGTATAATGTTTCTATTTTAACTCTGGACGCTGAAATAAGTTCTGAAAAATTTTTGCAAAAAATAGAAGCTTTCAACCCTTCTATTGTAGGATTTTCTTGTACCTCTCCTCAATATAAATTTCTCAAAAAATATTCACGAGCAATAAAAAAACTTCCTCATATCATCCAAATTGCCGGAGGCGTTCTCCCTACACTTGAACCGGTGGATGTTTTAAAGACCACTTTTCTTAACGGGGTTGTTGTAGGTGAAGGGGAAAAGCCAATAGAAAATTTACTGGATCATATGAATAAGGACAAAGATATATATAACATTGAAGGTATTTACTGGAAGATTAATGGGAAAATAAAACAAAACCCTATCCCGCAATTTATAAATGACCTCTCAAAAATAGACTCTCCCGATCCAACAGTGTTTGACAACTCTCTCGTCTGCACTCCGAGGGGAGAACTGAAAATAATGTTGAGCCGAGGATGTCCATATGATTGTCATTATTGTTCGAATAATGCCTTGAGAAAAATATATCCTTCAACAAGGGGATACCTAAGAATTCCATCGGTAGAGTATTCAATAAACGTAGTAAAAGAAAGGATTAAACAATATCCACAGGCAATCAATCTTGTGTTTGAAGATGATCTCTTAATCGCCGATAAAACGTGGTTTCGAGCCTTTGCTGAAGAGTACCAAAAACAGATAAACTTGCCTTATCGTTTGATGGTTCGCCCCGAAGCCGTATCCAGCGAAATGGCAAAGTTACTAAACAGTTCAGGCTGTTACTTAACACAAATCGGTTTAGAAAGTGGAAGTGAGAGCTTAAGAAGAAATCTTTTAAACAGAAAATACAGCAATAAACTGTTTATTGATAAATGCAAAACACTTAAAGATAACAATATATTAATCAACACATTTAATATAGTGGGATGGCCTTTTGAAACAAAAGTTGAAATGCAGAAAACCTTGGAATTAAATAGAACGATAAAAGCAGATACAGGTGTTTGTACTTTTTTTTATCCGTTTAAAGGAACCGAACTGTACAACGTATGTAGAAAGAAAAATATATTAAAGTCAGAAGAAGAAATGGAATGCAGCTATCACGTCAAACCGAATATAAAACTGACTCATGTCACAGAAGAAGAATGCGTTGCAATGCAAAGAGAAATTATGTGCTTCTTGACAGGAGGAGCAGGCCTGATGAATCTTAATTTGAGTTATTCTCATTTATTCGATGAATAGCGAAATGAACAGGGCGAAAACAATATTACGACCTGATTTCAGGAAGGTTACAAATAAATTTCAAAAAAAGCTCTGATTATTTTGTCAGGATAAGCTGCAATCCTGCAAGCCGAAATATTGATAATATTCAGAAAAATATCGCCCTACAACCTCCTCGGTTAAACCGTAGTTGTCCGGGGAATATTTATGGACGCCGTGCTTGTTTTTTGGATTCTCTGATAGCCATTTATTCATCCTTTCCGTAACGGTATCCTTTGGGACGGCTCCTAGCAACTGTTTATATATATTATGCATCATCCTTACAGGATCTTTAGTGAGATCCTTATAATTTATATCCAGGAATCGCTTTGTCCCATACTCCTGTCGGTACTGAATGGTTTTACCCAACATATCTTTCCAAAATAATGCTACCTCACTGCCCAGTTGATCCATAATTTTGTTCTCTTGAAGATTATTTCGGATCGCTGTCAGCATACTGCATTGAGATGAAAGACTTTGAATAGGGGATCTATGAATTTGCACAATACAGGCATCTGGAAAAACTTTTAACAAACTGTTTATCTCAAACATATGAAAGGGGCTTTTCAAAACCCAGCGTTGTTGAGCGCTATGAGGATTCATAAATTGGAGCAGTTGCAGCTGTTTTTTATAATAATGGTATATCGGAAGCATATCTTGCCCCTTTAACCATTTGTAATAAGATGGCAAATCAAAGAGAACATGAAGCATAGGGGACATGAAACTTTTATCAAGGAGGAGGAAACACTCCTCAGGTTGGCGTACGTAGACAGAATGCATAATATTTATATTCGGCACCACAGCATTTCGTATCCGAAGGAATTCTTCAGCAGCCTGCACTCTGGAATCGACTTTTTGTGCAGATACTTCTGAAAAAGGTGCTGGGAACAATCCTTCCCAATAAAGAAGAGAACGATTGGAACGGTCTTGAGCTAACAGTCTCTGAAGCAGTGTGGTGCCGGTTCGGGGCAAGCTGATAATAAATAAAGGCTTTTTAATTTGTTCTTCACTGATTTGTGGATACTGTTTGTATTGTTTCTGAATCAGTAATCGTCCGCACAGGTATTTTGTCAGCAGCGAATGAATGTAAAACCAGCCGAAAGAATTAAACCCCCCTTCTTCCCGGCAGGAGTTAAGCAACATTCGTAACGGTATGACAAAATCAGTATCTCCCCAATCATATAACCCTACTTCTCGACATGCATTGTTCATCAAAAAGTCTTCTGATTTTTCTTCTGGATTTGTTTTGTGATAACAAGAGGCTTCTTTTCTTATTAATTTTTCGAAGTTAGTATCCATGTCGATTTTTCCTCAGTATGTGATGATTAACGAGTTTCTCGTAAAAGTAAATAAATAGCTACAAAAGAACCTCTGTCAGGAAAACAACTATGCCAAAAGAAATAACTGCTGTCGTTTGTTCGTTCATTAAACCTGAATTTGTCGACAAGGCAGTAGGGGTATACATGGAAGCTATTGATAATTATCAAAACATAAAAGGATGCTTAGGCATTCAATTGTTTAGAAAGGCAAATCGTCCCAACGAATTCATGGTCATTTCAAAATGGAGAAGCATATCTGAAAGAGAGGAATATCTCGCATCTGCATTGCATAAAGAAGCTGTTGAGGAATTAAAACATTATAGACAAAACGACCCGATTATGAATAATTTCGAACAGATAACAATTAAAGATCATTAAGAATGAAAAATATATTTTATATTAGATTACGCTATTTTATATTTTCAGTTATCCAGAATATTTGTTTACAACAAAAGTACAAAAAACACACAACTCATCTATATATAGAATTATATAAAAAAGAATTTACTCCAAGGTATTTATGAAAATAAGATTCATACAGAGAGCCTCTACATTTATTAACAGATATAGGTACAAATATGAATAAAAATATATCAAAAATTGCTTTGGTTACAGGAGGAAACTCCGGGATAGGCTATGCGACGGCAGCTTTGTTAAAGAAAAAGGGCTATTCAGTTGTTATTTCCGGTCGCCATAAAGAAAGGATCAATAACGCAGCTGCTGAGCTGGGAGTTGCATATGTCGTTGCTAATATGGCTAAGCCAGATGACATAAAGCACTTGGCTTCCTTTTTTGGGGATAATGGAATGGATGTACTTGTAAATAACGCTGCGATAGCGTCATTTATTCCTTTCGAGTCCCTGTTATTATCTGATTACGCGTTGTTTTTTGATACGAATATCCGAGGGCCGTTGGAGTTAATACGGGAAGTATTACCAGCTCTAGAAAAAAAACAGGGCAGTATCACAAATATTTCTTCCATTGCCGTTAATAATGGACTGGTCAAAGGAGCGCTGTACGCTGCAACAAAAGGAGCCTTGGAGGCAGCCACTCGAAGCCTTGCTTTGGAGCTGGCTCCTAAAAAAATTCGCGTCAACGCAGTTTCCCCAGGCGCCATCGACACCCCTTTATTAAAAAAATTAGATCTCAGCCAAGAAAAAATGAATGCGCATCGTGCATTGCTGGAAGGCTATATCCCATTAAAACGACTTGGTAAAGCAAAGGAGGTCGCACATGTAGTATGCGCTCAGCTTGAAGCCAGCTATGTAACGGGCAGCGTATGGGTTGTCGACGGAGGAGCAGATGTTTTAGCCGTCAATCATCCCAGATAAATATAAAAAATGGAGACCATGAAAAAAAATAAAAAAGCTGTCCCTCAATTTCCCTGTCTAAGCAGCTCGAATGAGATTCCTACGTGCTTTAAAGCTGTCAAGGGAGATAAAATCCTTTCTAGTATTCGTCATGTTTGTAATGTACAGCTCCATTACATTATAACTTTTAACAGCAGACTTGATCTCGAACGACTAGCAAAGGCAATTCGACTCACTATGGATGCCGAGCCAATTCTAGGATGCAGGTTTGTCGAAAACAAGAACGGTCAGTTTTGGCAACGAAGAGAGGATCTTGACAGTCTCGAATCCTGCCGGTTAACTGAAACCGATTGCCCAGAAGAACTTCTCATCCGATACCTGAGTTCGCATTGTGATCCCTACAATGACCCTATGGTCCAAGCTCATGTTTTTCGGTCCGAATCAGATACACTCTGTATCAGAATAAACCATATTGCTTCAGATGCTGGCGGAGTAAAAGAATATGCTCGCCTTCTCTCATCTTTCTACTCAGCTCTGAAAATTAATCCGGCATTTACGCCGCAAATCAACCTGACTGGAAGCCGTTCATATAAACAGGTAACCGATTTTTTGAGCCTGTATGATAAATTTAAAATTTTATTTTTGAGCCTGCGAGGCTGGCACGACAGCCTTTTCCCAAGGAAAAACTGGACCTTTCCTTTTCTACGCCAGCATCCAGCGACCAATCATACTTTTCTTCTCCATCGTATCCCCTCTGACCAATTTAAGAAAATAAAACAGGTTGCAAGAGACTATGGCTTTACAGTTAATGATATCCTTACGGCATGTATCCTGCGCGGGCTTTATAAAATTATTCAACCTGATATCGGCACTCCGCTCCGAGTTGGTGTAACAGTCGATTTACGCCGTTACCTTGCAAACCAGCAAGGAGAGTCTATTACCAATCTGGCCAAAATGTTCCTTCTTAATATTGGTCATGATATCGGAGATACCTTATTGGAGACAATATCCTTAGTACATGGGCAGATGAAAACTCGCAAGGCGAACTACATCGGTTTAGATATCAATAAAAATTCCATTTTCAGTATACAATGGTTACCTGCTTCATTAGCTTACAAAATGCATAATTTTTCTTCGATATTGAACTATCTGGTCGGCCCGAAAAATATTCCTCCGTGGTTCACCAACATGGGTCTTATCAAAGGAGAAGATATTGCGTTCGATGAAATTAAAGTAACAGATGCTGTTATTATCCCTCCTGTTGTTTATGCCCCATTACTTGCCATCGGAGCAACAGGATTTAATGAGACTATCACTCTTTCCATCGGGTTCAGCAAAACTCTTCATGATGAAAAAAAAATAAATGCTCTTCTTCTTGCAATAAGAGAAAAAATTGCGAGTGTCCCGCATGAAAAGATGAAAAATAAGATAGTCAAGAAACATTACTAAAAATATTAACTTAATAACCCCTTATCACTTTATACTTACACCTTATTCGTCTATTAACGAATTTAATAAATACATACGTGGAGTTGTTTTTTGTTGATACTATAAAAATTATACTATCCGTGGGGTAAGATATGAATACCGCTGAAATGATCGTCGAAGTATTAGGCCGGACTGGCGTCAAATACATGTTCGGTGTTCCCGGAGGTGCCATTGAAGACCTTAACACTGCGCTGTACAAGAACTCTTACGATATCATTCCGATTGTGACAAAACATGAAGAGGGAGCGGCTTTTATGGCTGACGGTTATGCCCGCTTATCAGGGAAACTCGGGGTCTGCTACTCCACTTCAGGCCCTGGAGCTACTAACCTTATTACCGGCTTGGCTTTCTCATATCTCGATCAAATCCCAGTACTGGCCTTAACAGGTCAGGTTGCCACTTCGCTGTTCGGTAAAGGGGCCTTGCAGGAGTCAGGACCTGAACAGATTGATCTTATGAAAATTTTCAGTACTATCACAAAATACAGCAGAATGCTGATGTCAGAAAACCGTAGCCAATATATGCTGCAAAAGGCTATTCGCCTAGCCTTAAGCAATCCTGGGGGACCGGTACATCTTAATATGCCGGCTGATATAATGAAGAGACCTGTGGAATTCCAAGAGTTATCTATGTTTCCAAGCAAAGGGAAAACTCGCCTTTTTGATGCAGAACATGTAGATAAGATAGCAGAGACTCTTGTTAACGCCCGACATCCGGCAATTATAGCAGGTTGGGGGGTCTATCTTTCGCAAGCTATGCCAGAACTTCTCAATCTGGCTGAACTCTTGCAAATTCCAGTAGCCACTTCACCCAAAGGAAAGGGGGTTTTTCCCGAATCCCATGAATTAGCTCTGGGCGTCTTAGGATTTGCCGGTTCTCCTGTCGCGGAAGAATATATTATTACGCATGATATAGACGTAATCTTTGCTGTGGGCACCAGTTTCAGTGAAATGATGACCAACGGTTGGGACGAGCATATTCGGCCTTCCGGGCATTTGATTCATCTGGATGTAGATGCCGAAAAAATTGGTAAAAATTACCCTACATCTCTCCCAATGGAGGGGGATGCAAAGATCAATTTAAAAAAAATATCAAAGGCTGTTCAACGAATAATCCAGCCAGGTGGGTTGGCAAAAAAAAAGCGGAACAAACCAGCAATACCCTCAAAAACGCCTGTTAAAAAAGAAGAAATAGCATCAAGCGGTAATCTTTATCACCCTGCTCAGCTCATCACTGATATTCAAAAAAAATTCCCGAAAAATACTATTTTTTTTGCAGATGCAGGTACGGCTATGGCGTGGACGGTGCATTATATGACGATTGACCAACCCACCTCTTTTTTCGCCTCGTTGGGATATGCCTCTATGGGCTATGCTGTTGCAGCTCCGGTCGGGGCGGGATTGGCCGCTCCCCATCGTCCGGTGGTGGCTATAGTCGGGGATGGTTCCTTTCTGATGAACGGGTTTGAGGTTGCCACAGCAGTCAACTATAAGGTTCCGGTGACCTGGGTGGTCTTGAATAATGCCATGTTAGGCATGGTCTATCACGGACGACGTCTGTATAAAAAGGCCGTCCCTGATGCAATGGACCCCTGCTTTCAACGGGTCGATTACGTCAAAATTGCCGAAGGACTGGGAGCACGCGGTATTCATCTTGACGCGAACGAACCTCTTTCCGACTCGCTGGTTGAGGATATCCTGACAACTCAGGTCCCCACTGTCCTTGATGTGTGGATTGATGACCAAGTTGTCCCGCCTATCCACGGTCGTATCAAATCGATGGATACTCATTTTGCTTAATCAATAAATCCGATTGCTTGAGACTGGTTGGGGAGCAGGAAACCCAGCTCCCCAAAATAATTCCCTCTTTAGTGCCAGCGCCTTCAGCTTATTGCATCAACTTCCTCAGCACATACGGCAGAATCCCCCCATGCTGATAATAGGTCACCTCAATATCAGTATTCAGCTTAGCAAGGACCGTAAACTCAACTGTACTGCCGTCAGCCTTTTCTGCTTGAACGGGGATAGCCTTACCCGGCGTCAGATCGCTCAAGCCACTGAGAACAAAAAACTCTGAGCCGTCCAGGCCGAGTCCCTGCCAGCTCTCGCCTTCCCTAAATTGAAGAGGCAGCACCCCCATCCCCACCAG
Organism: Candidatus Electrothrix laxa; assembly: GCA_942492895.1. GTDB lineage: Bacteria > Desulfobacterota > Desulfobulbia > Desulfobulbales > Desulfobulbaceae > Electrothrix > Electrothrix laxa. The sequence continues at coordinate 109,674 of OW818652.1, read as the reverse complement.
ATTGCTCCGATGAATGCGTTCGTAGGATTCCGCAATAACCGCCTTCACTCCAAGCAGCTGGGTTCCTTTGGCCGCCCAGTCTCGGGAAGAACCTGTGCCGTACTCTTTCCCGGCAAGAACCACCAGCGGGGTCCCTTCCTGCTGATATTGCATTGCCGCCTCATAGACGGACATCTCCACACCCTCTGGAAATTTCCGGGTGAAACTCCCCTCTTTCGGGGCAACAAGATGATTTTTTATCCTGATATTGCCGAAGGTCCCCCGCATCATCACCTCGTGATTACCGCGCCGTGAACCGTAGGAATTAAACTCCTCTGCGCTGACACCCTGCTCTAATAAGTACTGACCAGCAGGATATGCCGCCGGGATAGCCCCAGCAGGAGAAATATGATCCGTGGTAACTGAATCACCCAACAGGAGCAAGGCCCGCGCCTTGATAGTCTCTTCTCCTGCAATAGTTTCCGCCTGAAAATTTTCGAAATACGGTGGGTTCTTAATGTAGTCGGAATCCGCATCCCAAGGAAAGGTGGTTTCTTTTGCAACCGGCATCTCTTGCCAACGGATATCGCCGTCAAATATTGTTGCGTAATTGCGCTGAAAGAGCTCGTCGCTGACATGCCGACTGATAAGAGCTTCAATCTCGGCCTCATCCGGCCAAATATCACGAAGGAAAACCGGTTCTCCGTTGGCATCCTGCCCGAGCGGCTCGTTCTCCAGATCCACGTCAATTCGACCGCACAGGGCAAAGGCCACAACCAGCATGGGAGAGGCCAGGTAATTACCTTTGATCTTCTGATGAATCCGGGCTTCGAAATTGCGATTGCCGGAGAGGACTGAGGCCACAGATAAACCGTTATCCGTAATGGCCTGTTCAATGGCCGGATGAAGGGGGCCACTGTTACCGATGCAGGTGGTGCAGCCAAAGGCCGCGATATGAAAACCAAGCCCTTCAAGGGGAGTAAGCAGGTCTGCCTTGCGGAGATAATCTGCAACCACGGTGGAGCCTGGCGCAAAGGAGGTCTTGACATGGGGTGGAATTTTCAGACCTTTTGCAATGGCGTTTTTTGCCATCAGGGCCGCACCGATAAGGACAAAGGGGTTTGAGGTATTGGTGCAGGAGGTGATGGCGGCAATAACGATACTGCCGTTGCTCAGCGTTATCTCCTGATCATCAATCAGCAGGGAGACGGTTTTCTGTTCTGGCGGCGTTACAGAGGCTTTTAACTCGTTAAGGGGAATCCTGTCCTGGGGGCGAGAGGGCCCGGCCAGACAAGGCTCAACAGACGCCAAATCAAGCTCGATCACCTTGCTGTATTCCGGTGTTTCCTCACCGTTATAAAAGAGTCCGGTTGCCTTGGCATAGGCCTCAGTGATACGGGCCTGTTCTGCCCGGTTGGTCATCTCCAAATATTCGATGGTTTTTTCATCCACCGGAAAGAATCCCATAGTGGCCCCGTATTCCGGGCTCATATTGGCGATGGTGGCCCGATCCATGACGTTGAGATTCTTGCTGCCCTTGCCGAAAAACTCAACAAACTTCTCCACCACCTTTTGCTTCCGCAAGATCTGGGTGACGGTCAGAGCTAGGTCAGTGGTGGTGACACCGGGCCTGAGTTCTCCTGTCAGATGGACTCCGACAACCTCGGGGATCGACATAAAATAGGGCTGGCCCAGCATCACGGCTTCTGCCTCGATCCCGCCCACGCCCCAGCCCATGACCCCGGCTCCGTTGATCATGGTGGTGTGCGAATCAGTGCCGACCAAGGTGTCCGGGTAGAGCAGCGGGGATTTGCCATCCTGATCGCCGTCCTGATTATCGTCCTGCTCGGCCATAACGATTCGGGCAAGATATTCCAGGTTCACCTGATGGCAGATGCCGGAGTTCGGCGGCACAGCCTTGAAATTATCAAAATTCTTTTGTGCCCATTTCAGGAAGGCATAGCGCTCGCTGTTGCGTTGATATTCCTTTGTCACGTTCTGCTCCAGGGCCTGGGCCGTCCCGTAATGATCCACCTGCACCGAGTGATCAACCACCAAATCCACCGGAATCAGCGGGTTTATTTTCTTGGGATCACCTCCCTGCGCTTTAATGGCGTCCCGCATCGCGGCCAAATCCACCACTGCCGGAACGCCCGTGAAATCCTGCATCAGGACCCGGGCAGGATGATAGGGAATCTCCACCGGCTCAATGTACCAGGGTTTCCAGCCGGAAATCTGCTCTAAGTCTTTTTCCGTTACCGTTGTTCCGTTCATGTTGCGAAGAATATTTTCCACCAAAACCCGAATGGAAAAAGGCAGGCGGGCAATATTAACGCCTCTGTCAGTCAACAGCTTGATATTGTAGAAGCTGTACGACTTGCCGTTGACCTTGATTTCTTGCAAGAATTCCTGGTTGCTCATGTTGATCTTCATGTTGATTTTCCTTGCCTAATTGAGTTGATGTGGAGGAAGGGAAACAGTAAAGGCACCCGTCGGGTCCGGGTAGGACGAGGCGGACAAATAAGCAGCACGATATACTCTTGATGTGCAGCTCATTAATGTTAGACGGAACATATGAAAACTTTCATAACATATTAAACTTAAAACATTATTCACGTCAAGACTAAAACCGCAACGATTCATCGCGACAGGTTAACAGGATACCGATGCCCTGAAGGGGCAATATATATCAGCAAAGGGTAACACCCTGGCTATCTTAGGAAAAATCTGTTTACTGTTTACTCGGGGTGTTACCCCGAGTTGATTATGTATAGCCCCGTTGGGGTATATAGGTGGTGGTGACATAATGCAACGTCGAGCTTGCTGCGGTGCTGTCCTGCTCCGCGACGGACAAGCAACCTTGCTGCGCCGCCGCTGCATCCAGCCTCCGCTTGCCTGATTTATCGACCTAAGACAAGGCGGAAACCGCACCACTGGTCGCGGTAATCAGGCGAGTAGAGGTAACGGTAGGCGGAACGGACGTTCCAGCCGCTGCTGCCCCACGAACCGCCCCGCATAACACGGCCGGAACCAGTTGCAGGTCCTTGGGGATTCTCCACCACACCTTGTTTCTGGCATTCGGCATAGTACCTACTGCCGTACCAATCCTGACACCACTCCCAGACATTGCCGTGCATATCATGGAGTCCCCAGGCATTGGCCTGCTTTTCCCCGACCGGATGCGTCTTGTCTCCAGAATTCTTCTCATACCAAGCATACTCCCCCAGCCGTTCTTCTTCATCACCGAAACACCACGTTGTTTCCGTACCTGCCCGACAGGCGTATTCCCATTCTGCCTCAGTAGGCAGGCGATAAGTTTTCCCGGTCTCCCGGCTCAACCATTTACAATAGCCCTGAACATCTTTCCAACTCACATTGATCACTGGTCGCTGCCCCCTACCCCATCCTTCATCGCTCGGCTGTTCCCTCCCTGTGGCCTCGCAAAATGTGTCGTACTCAGCAAAGGTCACCGGATAACGACCAATGGCAAAAATATCCAGTTCTACCTCATGAACCGGGCCGTTATACTTATCACCCATCTGAAAACGCCCACCCGGTAACATGATCATTTCCAGGCTCATATCACAATTATCGATATAATCCCAAAAAGATAATGGTCCATACGACTCAACATACCCCGACAAATTGAATCCAGAAAAATCAAGCTGTCCACCGGTCAATCGAAAATGATCCGCAAGCACAAGAAACCGCACCAGCTGATCCGTAGCCCGTAGCGGTTCCTGCCCAACGAGCTGCTGGTTCACCACACCCCAAGCAAGCAAAAACTCCTGAATCGTATAATGGCTGAAGCGAAAGGCCCGGTCAGAATTACGATTCAGCAAGGATCGCCCGCCCAGCTCAAACTTCTCCAGCCACCCGATATTTGCATCCTCCCGAATCAGTTGCTGCAAGGCCTCTTCACTGATAACCCGCGTCTTCTGCCGCTCCATCGCTTCCGCAACCCGCAAACAGGCGTGAAACAATTCTTCCCGTTTTGGTATTCGTCGCCAGTCATGCTGTTTCTGTAACTTGCGCACCTCTCTATCTAACCATTGATCGATAAGGGCTTCATACACCGTATAAGCATTCCATGCCTGCTGACATTCTACTGCAAGCAACTTATCAATATGTTGCAGTAACATAGGCCGCATCCGCAAATCCTGCATATGCTCCAGCAGACAGAACGCCTTTTTCCGCTCTTTTTTGATCCGTCCTGCCTGAAAGCAAAAATAATGATGCCAGTTCACTCACCGATTGGTTAATAATCTAGTAATTGAATTAATTGTTTTACATGAAAAAACAACACCTTGAAATCTTAGTAAGTGAAATCAACATATTGGATGATTGCTTGTGAAAATAGGCTGTTGAGAAGTTTCCTGTTTAGGAATACTTATTATCTGGCCCAATATAGCGCTTAAAGGACATCTCTGCAAATACGGTCAAAATACCGGCATCTCTTATAACGTTATGATTTGTTTATGTTTAGTCAATTAATTATATACACTTTTTATTGACCAATCGATGAGAGTTCAGGGGCAGCTTGCGCCGAATAAACTCCTGCACCTGCTCATCCGTAAACGGCGAGAGATAGAGCACCGGGCAATGATAGCCAGCCAGCACCTTGATCTCTGGACGACCAAGCCTGTCCGGCTCCATTTCCGGGAAGAACTGGGTTCGACTGGAAATGATCACCCGACGAAAATCCTCACTGGCCTGCAAAAGCTCCAGCAGGCGCTCCCGAATCCGTTTCCAGGCCTTGGGATCTTCATCCAGAGCATCAAGCAACAATACGGTTTCGCCTTTATTCGGTAGAGCTTGCACTCGCTCCAGGGTATCCTTTCCCAACTTGAACAACGCACAATGATACCCCTTGGGCCAAAAACGGGTCAGATCCATGAGCTTGATCATCAGCAGCAGGGAGGTCTTGCCCATTCCGGCATCGGAGAGGATGAACATCTGGTGGCGACCGTCTTTTTCCAACGGGAGATTGCCGCGAAAAAATCCGTTGATCCGCTCAAAGGCTGGCTGCTGAGCCGCTGAAATTAGGTCATCCTGATGCGCATCCGCCGGATTACGGTCCTGAAGATACGGCTCAATGTACAAGCCCCGGAGCTGCTCCGGATCGACAAACTCGTCCCGCAGGCGGTCAAGTTCCTTTTTCCGCTCCCCGGTTATCCGCCCGAGCTGCTTCCACAGGGGCTTTATCCAGGATGATTTGACAAAGGTTAATAGCTCCGGCCCCATTCTTTTCCTCCTGTAATCGTTTTCAATACCCTGAAAGGGCTATATATATCGGCAAAGGGTAACACCCAGGGCAACCCTGCAAAATATCTCTTGTAGGGTACATGGAACAACGGTATCATATTCTTACGTGAGTGGCGATAATCATCATATGTACTGACGCATTCTTCACGCCTTTTTCCAGCACGAAATCTCCGAAAAAATGCCCTGAAGGGGCTATATCTATCAAGCCAAGGGTGACACCCTGGCCCAAGAAACCCCTTACTCGGGGTGTTACCCCGAGCTGATTATATATAACCCCTTCGGGGTATCAAACAAGCTCATGGATAAAAACTTCATAGAACAAGCCTGCCAACTCCTCAGTACCTCAGATAATGCAGGTGATGACTGGCAGCCGGACAAGGTCCGCGCCACTCCTTTAACCCCGGACGGTTCCCTCCGCCGTTTCTGCCGGATTACGCATGAGGACGGCAGAACAGCCGTGGCTGTGGCCCCGCCCCCTGATGATGATGCCGGTCTTCAAGAGGCGGTTTCCGGCTGGCATATCGGACGCCACCTCTTTACCTGCGGCGCACCGGTCCCGGAGCTGTACAATTTTGAGGAGCAGAACGGTCTGTTGGTCTGCGAGGATCTGGGCGATCAACGGTTACATGATCTGATACTGGAAAAGAGCAATGACTCGGAACAGGTCATTCAACTGTATCGACAGACTGTGAGCGAACTCGCCCGGATGCAGATGCGAGACAGCCAAGGCTTCGATCCTGCTTGGTGCTGGGATACACCGAAGTACGACCGAGCTCTCATGCTGGAGCGGGAATCCGGCTATTTTCTCCAAGCCCTGTGCCATGATTTTCTCCAGCTAGAGATTGACGAAGAAAAAATAACGCAAGATTTTGAGGCACTGGCTGATAAAGCCTCCCAAGCTGAAGCCACCTTCTTTCTTCATCGGGATTTCCAGAGCCGCAACATCATGATCCAACAGGATCGGGTCCGCTTCATAGACTATCAGGCAGGACGCTCAGGCCCCTTGGCCTATGATCTTGCCTCCCTGCTCATTGATCCCTATGCTGCCCTGCCCGATCATTTTCAGGATGAACTACTGGAACACTATCTCAACGCCCTGACCGCCCTACTTCCCTACAACCGGGCACAATTCCGGCAAGAATATCTCCTGTTGGCCTTGCAACGCAATCTCCAGATCCTGGGTGCCTTTGCCTTTCTCAGCCAGCAACGAGGCAAACCTTTTTTCCGGCAATATCTAGCCCCTGCTCTGCACAGCCTGCAAGCCCTGCTTGCCAAAAGCGCCACAGCAGAGTACCTTTATCTTAAATCACTCAGCCGCCGATGCTTGAAAAGACTGGAGAGACTCAAATAAAACAAACTCAACCCGTACCCATGTATGTATAAGGAAATACAACCACCAACCTGAATCAACCTCATCCGACATCTTGCCATGAATAAACATTTTTATCGCATTATCGCATGCTCTCTTTTTCTTTTGCCAACCCTTGCTCAGGTCCACGCCCAGAACAGCCTTGCACCTACGGAACAGCAGCGACAGGAAATGATCCAGGCCAATATGGCAAAAAACATGGCGTCAAAGACCCAAATAACAGCCCAGACCGCCCCTAACAGCGAACAGGAAAGCCAGTATATGTTTCGCTTTAAGATGCGGAAGATGATGCAGGAAAAAATGCGGCAGTCCGGCGAATCAATCTGGGGATGGGAACCTACAGAATGGCAGAAAACTTTACCCAATATCAAAGTGCAGGACGGAGCCACAACCCAAGAATATAGCTTTGCCGACCTGATCCAAGCGGACGGTTATCTCTGCCCAGGTTCTGCACGGGCCTATAAGGCGCTGGAGGTTGCTCTACCTCTTCTCTACAAAGAGGCTACACCGGTAAAGGGCGATTTTAAAATCACCCACGGTGCCGCGCTCTGTACCTCCCTGGTCTACGACTTCTTTATGCAGGGCTACACAGATAAAGAATTTCTTGAACTGGACACAACCATTAAAGAAAAACTCATCACTATTGAGCGCCTCTCCACCGGCAAAAAGGTGACAGTAATCTTTGCCCCTTCCGATGGAATCCGAGGACATGATCCGGTAGCAGCCGAGGCCGGTGACGTTATCCTCCGTGCCCAGGAGGGCAAGGGCATGACAATTTATATTGAGGAGGGGTAAGGAAGAATTGATCCGGTATCCTTCCTGAGCAGACCTCCTCGCCAGCGCCCTTTTTTCCACTCCCGCTCTTCCCAGAGCGGGCAGCGTTTACGTATACACTCCCGATTCTGCTCGTACTGATTGCAATGAAGGGTAGTCTCTGCCGGAAGAGCGATATCGAAAAAATCCTCAGAGAGCCGGGAAGCATGAACCAGAGTCAGCCAAGTCTCTCGCTGACAACAGCGCCCCGCGTTCATTCGGGCAATCTCTTTCAAAAGCGCAGCAGTAAAGGCCAAAGAGTGTTGTCGTTCCTCCGCTTTCAACGGGGTCGCCTCAAAAATTAGGGAGGCGGCAATTCCCGCACCGATAGCTGCGCCGCAGCAGCCCCAAAAACCGCAGGCTCCTCCGGGTACATTACTGCCCCGATCAATCCCGGTGGCAATAATATCCTGACTGATTGCCCCGCCGTTATTGCGATAGGCAGCCAGAATCACGCCGGGCACCAAGGCATGATGCTCAGGCCCGTGCATCGGGACAGCAGGATGGTTGCGGATACGACCCATCAGGGCAATCATATCCTTTTCTCTGCTGTTAAGGCAAACTGACCGGATGACCTCAAGGCCCTCCTGCTGATGACAGCTGTCACAGACATAATGGCCATCCGTGCAGGTGCAATAGGTGACAGTCAAGCGACCACAGAAAGAGCAATTTGCCTCTGTGCCATTCCCGACTTGATAAACGAGCTCCTCACCGCAGACTGTGCAGCCGCTGAGATGACGGATACGGGAAGCATTTCGGGGTGCTACCGAATCCTTTTCCCCTGCCTCTTCCGGAGGCACTCCGCAGCAGCAGGCCTCCTGCGCAATATTGGCAACAGCTCCTTCCTCATCAAGAAGAAAAACTTGCTCACCAAGCTGCTCTGCCTCCTGACGAGGAAGCTCGGTGATGCGCCCACGTTCCAAGCGCTGGCCCGAAGATGTCACGAGGGCGGGCGCAGGCCCTCGGAAGAGACAACGAATCTTTTCAGCTCCCTTGTTTTCTGCTTCCTCGTCAACGAATTCAGCCAATTCAGCTTTGCCCGCCTCATAGGTCAAGGAATAAAAACGACACCCTTCAACCTCCCGATACGGATATCTTTTATGAAGATAGAGCGAGGAAAACCCGCAATCCTCCAGCATGACAATAAGATCGTCTTGCTGCATAGCCCCGCCCAGACACTCGCCCCGATACTTGGTGCTGTTCTTGATCGCCGCACTGACCGGCTCGTCGCTGACCACATCAGCAACCACCAGCCGACCGCCCGGCTTGAGTATCCGCATGATCTCCAGATAGGTTCTGCGCTTATCCGGGCTGAGATTGATCACACAGTTGGATATCACCACGTCCGCTGTTGCATCATCCAGCGGAATCGCCTCCAGATACCCTTTGCGGAATTCGATATTATCATAGCCCAAGTCCGTCACCACATGCTGTTTCGAGTTGCGAGCAAGCTTCAGCATGGCATCGGTCATATCAATGCCGTAGACCTTTCCCGAAGCCCCGACCTCAGCTGCTGCGAGAAAACACTCCACCCCGCTGCCCGAGCCCAAATCCACCACGGTTTCCCCCTGCTTGGGCGCAGCATCTTTGACCGGACTACCGCAACCGTAGGATTTTTCTTTGGATTCATCCGGGATATAACTCCCTAGCCCCACAGCCGGGTTAAAAGGATTAACAATCTCTATATTGGCCTGCTGGGCAGCAGCACTGTAAAATTCTCGCACCGAGGAATGACCGTCATGCTCAGCCAAAGAAATCAGACAATTACAATGGGTGAGACTGACCGAACCGTCAGAGCCGTTTTCCGTGTCCGGGCAATCATGGCGCACATCGCCCATCCGCAAGCGAAACAGACCCTGATCAGGATATTGAGCAGCCTGAGTCGTAATAAGCTGCAAGGCCAGCTGCTCGTACAAATCAATATAGGGATCATGCCCGACCAACTCATGACCGGTGTTCCAGGAATGATCTGGATCTCCACCGCCGGTAATGAATGCCAAGGGGCGTTGCTGCCGTTCTTCAGTATCTATCAGACTGGTCGAACGAATCGTTCTTAGCATGATATTATCTTTCCAGACATCAGCCAGTTCCTGATACAGATGCCCACAGGAAAGCTCCTCTACGCGTATCAGGGCCGGAGAGGGATAGATAGTCCCGTCTGGTGCCACAGCAAGGGATTCCCAACCCATATTGGTCAAATCAAAACGGGAACCGGGCACAGTAAAGACCTGGGCCTTCATGGCTTCCAGATTGTCGATCTTCATGCCAAATTCTCGACAAACCTCAGCTGTCTTGACGATCTGAGAGAACAGGCGAACCACCGGGACAAACTGCCCACTTGTTCCCTTGCCCCGGACAAAATGATACATCAGATGGAGACCGCCTGCCCCCAAGGCGTGGGCCTGACGAGCGATTTGATCCAGCCGCCCTACATTATCATTGTTCACAGCCACCGAAATGGTGAAGGCCAATCCCACCTTTGCAGCGGCCTGAAGATTTTCGCAAAGCCTGCTGTAGGTGTTACGTCCCCGAAGAAAATCGTGTTCTTCCTGTAAACCGTCCAGGCTAACCTGAAAATGAATCCGCTCATGATCCATCGCCATCAATTCGGCAAGATGCTCCTCAAGAAACAGCCCATTAGTCAGAATTGCCACATGATGGGCCGGATCCTTTTGCAGGACATAGGCAATGGTCTGGCAAAAATCAGGATACACAAAGGGTTCGCCGCCGGTGAAATAAAAAAGATGACAGCCCAGCGCAGTGGCCTGATCAATGGCATCATGCAGCTGCTCTTTCTCCATACTTTCCTTTTTGCTCGGCGAGGCGGCAAAGAGGCAATGAACGCAGGAGAGATTGCAGGTATCTGCGATATGAAACCAGATCTCCTTTAAGGGGCCGAGACGCAGATGATGCCTGCGTCCCTGATAGGGCGGCGATGTTCCTCGATCCAACAGATGCTCTAATCGACTAAGATCGCGTCCGGCCTTATCCGGTTCTTCGTTGCGGTTTCTACAGAACTCAGCCAGCGCAGCCGCCCGGTTGCCATGTTTTTGACAGGCCCTGAGCAGTTCATCGGTGCGGGTGGAAGGGACAAACCAGTCTGGTTTTTCCTGATCAATGTATACCGGCATTCCGGCATGTTCGATTCGGTGCAGTCGTGTGAGCCATTGCATAGGCGTGTGTAGGAAATAGGAGATGTTTGTTTAAGTTTATTTATTTTCTAAAAAAGTCATGAACTCAGGGTGGTGCCCTGAGCTGGTTAGATATTGCCCTGTTGGGCCATTTTTTTCCTAAAGGAACGGTTCCTGTTCGGCAGGCATACAGGGCGAAGGATTCCAGATCAAGAATTTTGAACCTGCATGTTATCCCGGCTTAAGTTGGTCGCCAGTTAATTGAAATCATCTCTTCATTAATAATTAATTCGGCTTCTTTCAAAAGGGTTTTAATCTCATTAACAATTCTATCACTTATTTTTGGTGCAACAAAAAAAGAGTTGTATTTATCAAATCCACTAAAATACGTTTGCATTATAAGAATAGTTCTGAATATTTTCATAAAAACTTTTCTTATTGATTCTTCTGGGCCGTTATAGTTTAATCCTGATATATGAAAAGCAACATCAATGCCAAAAATTGAATCCTCAGCAGTATTAATCCCAACTACATCAATTTCTGCTTGTTTTATTAATTGATCGAAATTATTTTTTCTGAAAATTTTCTTGAATGATTCTGAACTTTTTAGCTTTTTAAATAATTTCCTAGCTTCCCTTTCATCATATTCTGTCGTTTTCCACTTTCCACTTGTTTTCCAGTTTGTTTGAATAATTCTGCAGCATTCTACATGCTTTAAATAGCTGTATACCATGTTTTCGGCAATTTCAATTTTCATAAAGTCCTTTTGAGATAGTATGGAGCTGATTGATTTAGTATTCTTGTATGATTCACGTTGTTCCTGTGTAGGGGGTTAAGTACTGTCCCACTACGGCAACCGCCGCCGAGAAACAAAGAACTCCACGCCCAGCAGCACCAACGCCGCAAAGACCAGCCAGGAAAACAGCTCCCGATAGCGAGCAAAATGCTTGATCTTTCTGGTCGTGACCTCCATCGCATTAATCTCTTCGTAGATTTTTTCCAGCGACTTGGTATCCGTGGCCCGAAAATATCTCGCCCCGGTCATCTCGGCGATTTTCCCCAGCGTTTTCTCATCAATATCCACCTGAGCCCGAACCATCCGTTTGCGACCGAACTGGTCGACCATCGGCATAGGAGCCACTCCGCGTTTGCCCGCGCCGATGGTGTAGACCTTAATCTTCATGGTCTCTGCGGCCTCGGCAGCAGTGAGGGGCGCGGCCTTGCCTGAATTATTCACCCCATCGGTGAGCAGAATCACGATCCGGGATTTGGCCTCCTGATCCCGTAGCCGGTTCACCCCAGCCACAATGGCGGAACCGATGGCTGTGCCGTCTTCGATCATGCCTGTTTGCAGAGAATCCAGGCGGAGTTGGAGCCAGTCATGATCCAGAGTCAGCGGGCAGACCATGTAGGGACGGCCTGCAAAGGCGACCAGCCCGATGCGGTCGTTAGGGCGTTCTTTAATGAACTTTTTGACCACCGCCTTAACCACGGTCAGGCGATCCACGTTCCTGCCTTTGAGCTCGAAATCCATAGCCTGCATGGAGCCGGAAACATCAACAGCCAGCAGGATGTCAATGCCTGAAGCCTCCACCTCGGTCTTGGTATTGCCCCATTGGGGCCGGGCCATAGCGATGATGAGCAGGCCGATAGCTGCCAGACGCAACCAGGCCAGGAATTTACCGGGGCTGACCTTGCGGTCGCCGGAAATTGCTTTGGCAATGGAGATGGAGGAAAACACCAAGGCCGGTGCCGGTCCGCGCCGCCCTCGCAGGAAGGCCAGAACCGGGAGGAGAAGCAGGAGCCAGAGCAGTTCGGGAGAAACAAAACGAAGGCTATCCATTATTTTTCTTTCGCCTCCACCTTGGTTGATTCAATAAAGGTACGTAGGTTTGCTACCATATCCGTCATGGTCTCTTGGCTCAGGCCAGCCTTGGCGAATTTTACCAGGTCGCAATGCTGGAGCCAAGTCTTTAAGTTTTCAGAATTTTCCATTAAAGATTCAGGCACGTTTTTCTGATCTTCAGCCAGCTCGTGGATAAATTCACGGGTGGTCTGTCTGCGGGCGAAAATGTCGAAACGCTGCTCAATATAACGGCGCAGGGTTTGGTCGATCAGGGTGATAAAGGCGTTGATATTTTGCTCCTCAATCAGGGGGCCTGCCCGGTCCAATTCGCGCAGGGCGGTCTCATGGGCCAGCACGGCTTTTTGTTGACGGGCTCGCTTTTTCCAAAAATAGAAGAGCAGGCCGATCAGCAGCAGTCCGGCCAGTATCGCTGCAATCCACCACAGGATTCGGTTGTTGTCCGGGATCAGGATGGGTTCCCGGATATCATAGAGTTGATTCTCCGTCAGAGCGGGTTCTTTGAGATTATCCGGCTGGACCGCAGCTTGATTCTGCATAGATTTTTGAGCAGGATCAGCAAGAGGCACCATTACCTGATCGGCAGATACAGCGGCAGGGATCATTGTTAAGAGAAGAAGAAGCAGGAATGCTGTAGGGGCGAACCCCTGTGTTCGCCCTGGCTGTGTTCGCTCTGACAATGTTCGCCCTGAGCATCCGGGGCAGGATATAAACGGGCAGGCACGGGGACCTGCCCCTACCGTTTTTAAACATAACCATTTCATCGACCCATCCTCCTTTCCCGCGCCTTAAAAAATCCCATTAATGGCATGATATAAGGCTTATCTGTAGAGAGCTGGAGCAGGTCAAGCCCGGCACTGCGCACGGTATGGGCAAAACGCTCAGCCCGATCAAGGGCCAGATTGGCATAGGCCTGTCGGGTCTGCGGATCAGCTGTGTTGAGCACCAACTGCTCGCCGGTTTCCGCGTCTTCCAAGGTGATATGGCCGACATCAGGCAGTTCCTGCTCCCTTGGGTCGGTGACAGAGACCGTGATCAGATCGTGACGGCGTCCGGTGACCAGTAACTTGGGGCGGAGTGCTGCCAAGGAATCATCAAAATCGCCGGGCAGGCAGAAATCAGAGAGGAGAAAGGTCACGCATTTTCTCTTGGCGACCCGGTTGACAAAATTCAGGGCCTCGGAGATATTCGTGCCTTTATTCTTGGGCTGAAAAAAGAGGATCTCCCGGATGACCCGGAGGATATGCTTGCGCCCTTTATCTGGCGGGATGAAGAGTTCAACAAAATCGGAAAACAGGATCAGGCCCACCTTGTCGTTATTGCGTACAGCGGAAAAGGCCAGGACCGAGCCTAGCTCAGCCATCATCTCTCGCTTGGACTGGTCCCCGGAGCCGAATCCGCCTGAGCCGCTGATATCGATCATCAGCATGATGGTCAGCTCTCGCTCTTCGGTGAATTTCTTGACATGGGGCACACCGGTGCGGGCCGTGACGTTCCAGTCAATGCTGCGAATCTCGTCGCCGGGCACGTATTCCCGAACCTCGTCGAAGTTCATCCCCTGGCCCTTAAAGACCGAGTGGTAGCTCCCGGCCAGGGAGTTGTCGACCATGCGCCGGGTCCGCACTTCAATGCGGCGGACTTTCCTCAGGATTTCTTTGGTTATTGCTTTTTCCATGTATCTTGGCTGCTGCGCATCCCCAGGGTGTTACCCTGGGCTAAGATATATACCCCCTCTTTTTTTGGGGGGGAAGGAACTGCGAGGAATTCAACAAAAAGATAAGCTAGTGATTGTTTCGGGTGCTGTAGGGGCGAACCTATGTGTTCGCCCTTTTATGCCGGGCAGACACGCAGGTCTGCCCCTACAAATAAACACCTGAGAACGAAGGATTATTTCTTGTCGATTTCCCGAGTTTTGTTTTTTGCCCCTTGCTTTTTCTGCCTCACGGCACCGGCACCGTATCCAGCAGGCGCTGGATAATATCCTCACTAGTCACCCCTTCAGCCTCGGCCTCATAGCTGATCCGCAGGCGATGGCGCATTATATCCGGGGCGCAGTTTTTAATATCATCTGGAATTACATAGCCGCGACCGTTGAGATAGGCCAAGGCTCGGGCAGCCGCCTTGAGGTTGATGGTGGCCCTGGGCGAGGCTCCGGTCTCGATATAATCTTTCAGTTCCGGGCTGATGCTGCCTGCATCACGGGTGGCAAAGACCAGATCCACGATGTACTCCTTGATCCGATCATCCAGATAAATGGTGTCCACCACTTTGCGGGCGGTCAGGATATCTTCAGGGGAAATAAGCGGCTGCACCTGCATCTTGGAGTCGGTATGTTCCACCATGTCGAGTATCCGTCGTTCCTGCTCGCGGGTGGGGTAATCCACCTTCACTTTGAGCATGAAACGATCCACCTGGGCTTCAGGTAGGGGATAGGTGCCTTCTTGCTCAATGGGGTTCTGGGTTGCCAGGACCAGGAACAGCTCAGGCAGTGCAAAAGAGGTTTCACCGATGGTGACCTGCTTTTCCTGCATAGCCTCCAGCAGGGCAGACTGGACCTTGGACGGAGCACGGTTGATTTCGTCCGCTAGGATGATGGAGGAGAAAATCGGCCCCTGTTTGACCTCAAAGGAGGTATTTTTCGGATTATAAATCTCCGTGCCCATGATGTCTGCTGGCAGCATATCCGGGGTAAACTGGATGCGGCGGAAATCCGTGGACACGGCAGCAGCGAGGGTTTTCACCGCCAGGGTTTTAGCCAGACCGGGCAGACCTTCCAACAGAATATGTCCACCGGAAAGCAGGCCGATAAGCAGGCGTTCCACCAGCCGTTCTTGGCCTATAATGTTTTTCTCCACTTCCCGTTTCAGCAGGCCGACCCAGGCCGAACTGTTCTGGACAGCCTTGTTGATTTCCTGGACAGATTGTTCCGGCGCGACATCCGGTGTATTGTTTTGTTCCGCCAAAGGCTGGGGAATCGGTGAGGTCTCAATAGATGGGTTCATATCTTATCTCCTTTTTTGATCAGGATTTCTTGCAAAGCTCAGAGGCGATCACCTTGCTCTGTTTAGCAGAGGTGAGCACGGAATTTCTATTTGCCACCATTCTGGAGGCAAGGTATTTTTTAAATTAATATAACGTAATGAGTGCGTACAAAAAGTCAAGATGGTATTGATTGTTCTGATTGAATAATCCTTCAGCCGCCATTATGTCCAGTATAATATCGCGCTTGATGCCTTGGACAAAGTGAAAAATGAAATAAGGGGAAAGAAGAAGTAATATCTTAGACTTCAGTATCGACCTTGCGGAATCTCACTCTTTTTTGTACACTCCTGCTGTTCTTTTTCTTATTTCCGTCAACAGAGAACTACGAGGTTGTATAACCTTTGCGATCTCCTCTCGTTTTAATCTGCTGGGAGCAAATAACTATGGATGCAAAACTCACCCTGCACCACGATGAAATGTCTGAAGAAGACATTCAGGAACTGGTCTTTTCGCTCACGCGGAGCTTGAATCAGGAAACGGATGTGACAGCGAGCTTACCTGAACAAGCAGGAGGCATTGGAACCAAGGGGGATCTTGGGGTTGTCGGTCAGATCATCCTTGCCGCCTTGAGTTCCGGGACAGTTGTGGCCCTGTTTCAGATATTGCAATCCTACTTTGAGCGCAAGCCCAGCCTGCTGATTGAGCTGAAGACACAGGACGGCAGAGAGCTGAAACTGGAGGCCGAACATCTCAGTCCTGAGCAGATCGAGCAGACCCTGCAGGCAGCCAAGAGGCTTTTTATTGATGTCTGAGCAGCAACGCTACGCCATCCTGATCGGCAACAGTATCTTCCCGGAAGAGCCGAAGCTGGCTGAACTGCGCTGCCCGGAGCATGACGTTGAGGCCGTTGACGCCGTGCTCCGCGACCCGGCATTCGGTGGTTTTACCCAGACCTTTTCCTTTCCGAACCGGCCCAGCCATGAGATTCTACCTGAATTGAACCGCATCCTCTCTGCTGCACGCAAGGATGATCTGGTCCTCGTGTATTACTCCGGCCACGGCAAGCGGAACAGCTCGGGGCACCTCTGTCTGACCACCCGCAACACCACCTTTTCGGCCCTTGAGGCGACCTCCATCCCGACCTCCTTCCTCAAGTATCTCTTTGATCAATCCAACAGCAGGAGGAAGGTGCTCCTGTTGGATTGCTGTTACAGCGGTCTGATTGGGACTGCCTTTGTTCCTAAAGGAGATGTGGACAGTCAACTGCAGGATATGTCTGGCGAAGGTACCTTTATCATGACCGCCTCTACCGGGATTGAGGTGGCGGTGGAAAAAGAGGGTGACCGATTGGGCCTGTTTACCAAGCACCTAGTTGAGGGTATCCGTTCCGGCGAGGCGGACAGGAATGAGGACGGCTGGGTGGATATGCAGGAGCAGGTGCGGGCGGAGGGCGTGCAGGAACCGATGCAGTGGGGCCTTGATGCCAAGGGAAAGTTGGTGATTGCCCGGAGCGGCAGGGCTCCAAAAGAAAAACAGCTAGGGGAGGCAGAGAGTGCTTTGTTCAGGCTGGCGGCAGAGGGGCGGCTGACAGCGCACATTGTGTTCGAGGCGGTCCAGGTACTTTCCATTCCCAGGCAGGAGATGACAGCAAAGGATCAGGAGTGCAGCCTGCTGGTGCAGCAACTTGTCAATGCGAAGATCAGCCCTCCTGCCTTTATTGAGCAATGGCTGCGAACCTGCCTTGCCCATTCTGCCATAACTGAACCGCAGAAAAAGACCGTTATTTCCGTTGAGCCAGCACTGGTTGTCCCTCCTTCGCCCAAGCCGCAAGAAAGCAGAACAATCGGGAGATATACCGATCATGGCGATGGCACGATTACTGACACTAAAACTGGGTTGATGTGGAAACGCTGTTTGGAAGGTTTGTCAGGTGTGAATTGTGAAGAGGGTAAGGTAGAACGCTATACATGGGATGAGGCGGTTGAACGTTTCAAGAATGTTGATTATGCCGGTTATAGAGATTGGCGATTGCCAACCATTGATGAACTGAAAACCTTGGTGTATTGCAGCAAGGGAAAAAACAAAGAGGGCGGCTGCAAGGATGGTTCTGAAGCACCGACGATCAATCAGCAGGCTTTTCCGAATACTAAGGCATCTTATGTCTGGTCCGGGTCGCCGTATGCCGGCAGCTCGGTCCTTGCGTGGGGCGTCATTTTCAACTACGGCAGTTCCGACGGCGTCGCCTATCGCGACGACAGCGGCGCAGTTCGGTTGGTGCGCGGCGGACAGTGATTTTGTTTTTTTGCCTTTCTCAAGGGGCGAGCGATTCTCCCTTTGGGGATCATGTCGCGTCACAAGGAACGAACGATTCTCCCTCTGCGCAGAACGGTTCAGCACCACCGAATAATGACCGTCCCCTTGTGAATGATGATGAATTTGTATCGAATTATGACAAAACGCTACCGAATAATGATAAAAATATTGCGCACCGTCATTATTCTCTACCTCTGAATGATTCGGAGGAGGTTCAGAGTGATGCGAAACAAGGGCAGCGGCATTCTGCATCAGGGAAGAATGACTCTTTTCTGTCCAAGGACGATAAAAAACCTGTGCAGTGTCATAATTGGCAAGTTTAGAAGAGTGCTGCAACGCCGAAGAATCGTTCTGAGCAAGAGAAGAATGACTTCGCGGTTGTGCAGAGTGATCCCGCAGAGGGGAGGACTATTCAGACTATTATTTATTGCAGGGCGCACACACAGGTGCGCCCCTACAAACCAGCTCAGGGTAACACCCTGAGCACGCAACACATTCATGCCGTTTCCATAAGGTCCGAGGAATAAAACAATGAAAGTCGCAAATCCCCTATACGATGTCGTGTTCAAATATCTGATGCAGGATATGCGGGTTGCCAAACTGGTCATATCAAATATCATTGAACAGGAGATAGAATCCCTTGATTTCGCCTTTACCGAGTTGAACAGAAAACTTCCTGACGGCGGGCTGACAGTATTGCGGATTGATTTTGCAGCAAAAATACGGGAGCCGGACGGCAGCAGCAGGCTGGTTATCATTGAGTTGCAAAAGGCCAAATTTCCCACTGATATAACCCGGTTTCGTAAATATCTCGGCAAACAGTATCAGGAAGACTCCAACATCTATCTGGACGAGAAGACGCGGAAAAAGAAAGCACTTCCCATTATAAGTATTTATATTCTCGGGCATAATCTCCAGTATAATAACAGCCCGGTTATCCATGTGAAAAGAGATTATTACGACCATGCCACCAAGGAAAAACTGACCCGAAAAGAGGAATTCATAGAAAGTCTCACCCACGACAGTTATATCATCCAGGTGAGGAGGTTGCGTAAAAAACATCGTAATAAGCTGGAAACACTGTTGAGTATCTTTGATCAGAGCAATACCAGCAAAGAGAGTAAACATTTTCTTGATGTATTGGAATCCTCGTTTCCAGATGAATTTAAGGTCATCATCAGACGGCTGCACAAGGCTTCTGCCAGTAAAGAACTTTGTGAAGATATGGAAATGGAAGATGAGATTTTAGAAGAATTAGCGACTCAGGAGCGGCTCATAGCTTACGAAAGGGCGGAAAAAGAGAAAGCGGAAGCAGAAAAAGAGAAAGCGGAAGCGGAAAAAAGGAAAGCAGAAGAGGGAAAAGAAAAGGCAGAAGCGGAAAAAGAGAGAGTTGAAGCGGAAAAAGTCAGGCTTGAAAAACTATTGAAACAAGCAGGTATTGAGTTTTAAGGTTACCGACGCAAGCCGGTTTTTTGATGCGGGAGCTGCGCATCCTACGGAGCTTTTTTTTGCCCCAACGCGGCGCGTTAACCAGCCCAGGGTAACACCATAAACCATGCCACCTGACTTGCCGTCTCCATCAGGTCCGAGGAATAAAACAATGAAAGTCGCAAACCCCCTCTACGATGTAGTGTTCAAATATCTGATGCAGGATATGCGAGTTGCCAAACTGGTCATATCAAACATCATTGAACAGGAGATAGAATCCCTTGATTTCGCCTTTACCGAGTTGAACAGAAAACTTCCTGACGGCGGTCTGACAGTATTGCGGATTGATTTTGCAGCAAAAATACGGGAGCCAGACGGCAGCAGCAGGCTGGTTATCATTGAGTTGCAAAAGGCCAAATTTCCCACTGATATAACCCGGTTTCGTAAATATCTCGGCAAACAATATCAGGAAGACTCCAACATCCATCTGGATGAGAAGACGCGGAAAAAGAAAGCACTTCCCATTATAAGTATTTATATTCTCGGGCATAATCTCCAGTATAATGACAGCCCGGTTATCCATGTGAAAAGAGATTATTACGACCATGCCACCAAGGAGAAACTGACCCGGAAAGAGGAATTCATAGAAAGTCTCACCCACGACAGTTATATCATCCAGGTGCGGAAATTGCGTAAAAAACATCGCAATAAGCTGGAAACACTGTTGAGTATCTTTGATCAGAGCAATGCCAGCAAAGAGAGTAAACATTTTCTTGATGTACTGGAATCCTCGTTTCCAGATGAATTTAAGGTCATCATCAGACGGCTACACAAGGCATCCGCCAGCAAAGAACTTTGTGAAGATATGGAGATGGAGGATGAAATTTTAGAAGAATTAGCGACTCAGGAGCGGCTTATAGCTTACGAAAGGGCGGAAAAAAGGAAAGCGGAAGCGGAAAAAGAGAAAGCGGAAGCAGAAAAAGAGAAGGCGGAAGCGGAAAAAGAGAAGGCGGAAGCGGAAAAAGAGAAAGCGGAAGCGGAAAAAGAGAGAGTTGAAGCGGAAAAATCCAGGCTTGAAAAACTATTGAAACAAGCAGGTATTGCGTTTTAAGGTTACCGACGCAAGCCGATTTTTTGATGCGGGAGCTGGCGTCCTACGGAGCTTTTTTTTGCCCCAACGCGGCGTGTTAACCAAGCCCAGAGTAACACCATAAACCATGGCATCTGCTAACGTTTCCATCAGGTCCGAGGAATAAAACAATGAAAGTCGCAAACCCCTTATACGATGTCGTGTTCAAATACCTGATGCAGGATATGCGGGTTGCCAAACTGGTCATATCAAACATCATTGAACAGGAGATAGAATCCCTTGATTTCGCCTTTACCGAGTTGAACAGAAAACTTCCTGACGGCGGTCTGACAGTATTGCGGATTGATTTCGCAGCAAAAATACGGGAGCCGGACGGCAGCAGCAGGCTGGTTATCATTGAGTTACAAAAGGCGGCTACCAACTTAAGCCGGGACAACATTCAACTACGTCCCATGAAATTATCGACTGAAGTCGATAAAAAACGTTTTCATTTCTCGTGAAAGAATAGCATAGTTCCGTTATGAAAGCATTAACGGGAAAAATACGATCTATCGGCGGCAGAATTTTAGCGGCTCTGTGGAAGTCAGACAAACTGACCTACAGACAACTGGCAAAAGAAGCGGGTACGAGCAAAAGCAGTGCGTTTCGACAAGTCAAAGGCATTCAGAAGAGAAATGTCCATCCGGAATCTCTTTTTTGGGAACATCAAGAGGGATACGAGTGGATCCGCATGCATTTTTTTGCCACCTTGTTGATATTTGGTGTGGAACAGGGAATAGGAGCGGATACCCTTTCCCGATATTTCAAGATGCTTCGACTTGATACGCATATCGGGGTATCACCCACGCCTATACGAACCAGACTCACTCAGCTTCAGAATGCAATTATCAGGTTTCAAAAAGAAGTTGAACAAAATTATAAGGATGCATTCAAAGAGGTGATTGGTGCGGCGGACGAAACATTTTTCGGCAATGCACTCATCCTGGTTTTTATGGATCTGTCATCGGGGTATTTAATTTTAGAAGATATCGCTGACGACAGAAGTTTTGATACCTGGTTTAAAATGTTGGAACCGCGCCTTGAGCAGTTAGGCGTACACATTCAGTTGATGGTATCTGATCGAGCTAAAGCGTTAATAAAGTTGGCTGTGGTCGGGCTTAAATGTGAGCATAATGCTGATGTTTTTCACGGCCTGCACGATATCAGCAAATGGATGGGCTCAACTTTAGGGCGCCGTAAGTGTGCGACCAAAAGACAGTTGGATAAATGCGAGTCAAGCCTTGAAAAAGCTGAAAAAAAAGGAGCAAGCAAAACAATTGTAGCGTCCAAAGTGGATCAGGTCGAACAAGCCCGGGCTCAAGACCAAGCAGCCACGCAAGCCCTGGATAACTACCGTGGAACAATAAGAAAAATATCAAAAACGGTACATCCATTCAAGCTGGACGACAATAAACCACAAGATTCTGCGAACGTTGCAAAAGAGCTGCGAGAGCAAGCCAAGGATATTGAAGCGCTGGCCTGCAAACACGGTATTAACGACAATACCGGCGTGATGAATAAATTTAAGAATAAAATAAAAGAGTTGGTTCCCTCAATTGATTTTTGGTGGTTGTATGTACTCACCAGCCTGATAGAGCAGGGGCAGAGGAGCAAGGAACTGCTAGACTGGGCAATGTACTCTCTTTTGCCTACGGTATATTGGTACAATCAGTCGAAAAAAACCAAGAATCCAACCCTTCGAAAAGAATATGAAAAAGCACATCAAAAAGCCTTGGTCGTCTTTTACACGCATGTCTTGACTGGAACATTTAGCGAGGATGAGATGCTCTTTTGGCAAAATTGGGCTCAGGAAATGGTGGGAAAATTTCATCGAGCTTCCTCAGCTGTCGAAGGACGCAACGGATTTTTGTCCCAAATTTATCATAATCATAGAGGATTGCGCCCAAAGCGTCTCAAAACGCTTACCGTTTTGCATAATTATTTGATAACACGCTCAGATGGTAGCACAGCAGCGCAACGATTGTTTGGTGAAAAGCCACCAGACTTATTTGAATGGGTGCTGCACCAAATGGGCGAGTTGCCCCTGCCTCGTAAGCCTAGAAGACGTGTCAATAGTAACTCTTTGAATTCACTTCCTGTCCCGGCTTAAGTTGGTAGCCGATTCCCGTACGTCGATCAAGTTGCGACATAGTGGCCTCGACTCCGGCCCGGAACCGATACTTGTTTTTGAATTCATCGGTTCGCTCGTTAGCTCTTCTTTGGGAAAGACGGGCGGTTTTTTCGTTATAGCGGAGATAAGCAAGATCTTTTTTGCCGGGTTTAACAGGGCAATGATTGGCTCTCGGGCAGCTCTTACATGTTTCTGACGAAAAGGCTATGCTGAACCTGTCTTTTTTCTTGGATTTCTTGACAGGCTGGCACCCTTCAGGACACGAGATGATAAAACCGTTTTCAGAAAGCTCAAAATCGGTCAGTGTGCAGAAGAGGTCCTTTTGTCGGTCCAGAGTAGGAGCGATGAGGTTGACACCCTTTTGTTTTGCCGCTTCGTGATTGTCGTCGCTTCCGTAGAGCGTATCAGCTGCTACTTCTTTCGGCTTTATGTCACGTTGTTCCGTAGCCTCAAGATACGGTAGCAGGGCATCGGTATCACTTTCATGGGCAGCCTGCACATCAACATGAGTGATCAGGGAGAGAGTTTCGGCATCTTCCTCTGTGCTGTATGTTTCCGCTACTTGCACCTGATATCCTTTGCCTTTATGCCCACTATATCCGGCGTCAGGATCAGAGGGATTCTGAAGAGAGTCGGAAGGGATATCCTTATTTGCCTTCAGAATGACACGCAGTTCATCAGTATTTTCGACTTGCTCTGTGATACATTGTTCTTTCAGAATGCGTGTCATGAGCTGATATGTTTGCATGGACGCAATGTCAGGGCACGAGCGGAACCTGTTGATAAGAAAGAAAAGATCATCGGCGACCATCTGAAGAGTTTTGGCGGATTCAGATGGTTTGACCATAGAGAAGGCACTTTCCTCTTCTTTCTTCAGGTAGCGATCTCGCAGATTCAGGTCAAGCTCATTGAATTCGTTTTTGTGCTGCCGTCTGAGATTTACCAGGAATTTTTTGATGGTGCCTGTGAAGATCCCGATACGACCGAGATGCTTCATATTGGAAAATATGTGAACGGAATCTATACGTTGCAGAGAAGGATCAACATCGAATATTTTTATGAATTCATCGCCAACAGCCTGGAAGACATCGTCATACAGTCCGTATTTCGTCATGACAAAGCGCATGTTCCAAATACTTTTTGGACAGACATAGGCCGCTTTGTCTGAGTTATTTGTGATATCAAGAGCATAATGCCATTGCATGTTAAAAGCGAACTGTTCCGCTGTCTCTTCGTCTGTCAGATCATGCATATGCTGCAATAACATCGCTCCCATCATAGCAACGAGTTCATTAGTCGGGCGCCCCATGCTTGTACTGAAATGCAGTGCCAGGAGATCAACCGGAAGAATATGGCGAACATGATCCCGAAAAATCCCGGCCCATGATTCATCCAGCATTTTTCGACGCTTCGGCCCGAGGAAACCAAAGGGGTCGAACATGTTGATGGTTTTGTGATCTTTGATGTTTAACATAGCTCTCTTGCTTATCTTATCGTAATATTGACACAATAATATCATGCCGACTAATTTATGGCAAGAGAAAAATTAATTATATACAAGTAATTTCAGATAATTATATAGGGATACTTTTTACGAATCCATCATTGTTTCGTGGTTACAATTTGGACAGCCAAGCACAGGCATAAATCCTTGATGGTACGTTCCGTTATATTCCGCCATAGCAACTTCTACATCTATGATTGCCTCATTAACCTGCATTTCATGAAAGCAATGCGAACAACGATAATTGTACTCCTCTGGAGGAGGACCAAACGGAATGTCCTCCCCTTCCTTCATCGGCTGGATATGGTTCATATTTTCCTGATTTAATATTTTCCGACTCGTCATAAATAAGTCCGTATTTAGGATGCCATATTTTCCATAATCCCATTTTGCCGCCACAACAACGACATTTCATTGGATCGTATCCACTAATCTTTTCATATCTTTCACGATACTTCTTTTTTGTTACGATTTCATAGGCACCCTTAACCATCCTGCCGAGTTTTTTTATTCCCTGCCTGATAACTTCCGCCCACTTCTTAAAAGATTTCGTACTCTCCAAGCCGTAATAGCGAACCCTGTGAAAATTTTTAGGCATTATGTGCTGAACCATTCGCCCGATAAAGGTAAAGACATCTACAACTTCGAACACTTTTGATTTCGTTTTATGATCTTTATACCAATACTTTACTGTTTCTCCGTCATAACTAACAATACGCCTTACTGCAATCGGTGGACTCGCAACATATTTCGCCAAATAACGCGCTAATCCTTTACAGTTATTCGGAACATCACCCTTGCTCACATTCGCAACGAGACCATTAGGATATTTCTCCCACAACTCATTGATCAATTGATTAATCTCCGCACGTGCAAAAAAATCCTTCAGCATGCCGAACAAGTGATATTGCCATTTCTTATGAATAATTTCATAGTTAAAATAGCCCAAATCAACCCACCGCTCAGTCTCAGTATCAACCCCGCCACTTGTCATTATAATATGCAAATGCGGATTATAATGCCCGGAACGACCATGGGTTTGAACAACAACAATACATCCTATTTTCAAAAGAAAACGTTTTACTGTGCTGACAACATCTTCCAAGCATTCATGACCAACCTTCATAAACATCGACAGCAGGCTGCCGTCATGACGCTGATGGTAAAAGACTATTCGTAATTGCTCTGGTATTGTTAAAACGATGTGACGG
This sequence comes from Candidatus Electrothrix laxa, assembly GCA_942492895.1. Taxonomy (GTDB): domain Bacteria; phylum Desulfobacterota; class Desulfobulbia; order Desulfobulbales; family Desulfobulbaceae; genus Electrothrix; species Electrothrix laxa. The sequence continues at coordinate 84,555 of OW818652.1, read as the reverse complement.
TAAATTACTCCGGGATGCAGCATATTGCTCACCTGGCACACAAAATCGTCTACATATTTTTTCGCACAGGATAAACAAAAACCACTCTTGCAACTAAAGGCAATTCTTCTGACATCTTGACCACAATCCATGCAAATATGCTCACTGTAGCCATTCGATTCTTTGCCACAGCCCAACATTTTCTGAACAGGATCTTCATATTGTGAATCTGCGTATTTTGGATGAAGATCTTTAAAATCGTCCCAGTTGTCTAAGAAAATATTGGTGAATATTTCTTTATCTATTTTTTCAGTCTTGGACAATCGCATTTCATAAACAGGCCCCTGACAGCCTTTCTGTAAAATGGACATAGGGCACAATAACGCAACAGCACTTAGGTTGGGGCTTCTCTCAGCCTCACGCTAATCAGCTTGCCGTGACGTTGTATCCCCATAGCTGTTAATTCAGATGTTATATCACCCAGCACTTTTTTATAATGAGATGACAAGCCAATTGTATTCAGTTCGTAGGTGATTTCCGATGCAGTTTCCATGCAACTCCCACTTCGCCTGAAAAAAATTGACATGAGTGTGTCAGTGCCTATTTTTTGATCCAGTTTGTCATTGAAAAGACGAATAAAAGCCATTAAAAGATTCTCCATTAGGAGAGTCCTGAAGGTCATGATCTTCTGCTTTCGAAAATCTCGATCTGATCGTTCTTTAACAGGGCCAAGAGATTCTATACCTTCCTTGATCTTACGTTCTTTTTCCTCTATCTGTCTTAAATCATTTTCTATATCATGTCGCTTGTTCTTTCTTTGTTCGAGTCGCTTTTTATGTTTTTTCTGCTTTGATTCAGCTACTTTTTCTTTCTGTTTAGCGAGCTCATTTTTCTTGTTTTCTATTTTTTGTCCGACTTTTACTGCCCTATCTTTAAGTACTTTTACCTTCCTTTCCTTATGACGGTCCGGTCCAACGATCTTCTTTATTCCGAAATTTACATTCAAAGCACCGTTATTAATCATTCTTTTAAAGCTATTCTCCTGAATCTCAGTGCGTCTGGAATAAACTTCGGGCCATTCAACCGGTGGCAGGGACTCCTGAAGCTTGGGGGTTCCCCAGTAGACCAATAAACGTTCATCGGCCTCCAAAATTACAAATATCCTGGGATCATCCTCTCGCGGAGTAGCCCATCTCCCTGTATATAAACGATCTCCTGATTCATACTCACATATACACTCCGTGTCCCAGTCCGAAAGGGCTTTGTATTCGTTGCTGTCCAACATGGATAGTAAGCCCCAGTCCCTGTTCTTGAATTCTCTCGCTATCTTTACGGAATTGATCTCTCTGTCAATAACGAAACTGCGGATACCCGTTGCGTTCACTATCTTTTCGCAGTATTCCAGTATCATAGCGGGCATGCGAATATCAGGTGGATAATAATCCATAAATATTGCCTGCCCTTGTTCATTGTGGGCCACTATCGCGTTGGAGCCCGGCATAATGCGTCCCAGCATGGTTATCTTTCCCTTGTGCATTTTCGCACCGGTCCAAAAGGGGATCATGTGGCCGTCGATATAGCCTAGCTGTCCTTGATTCGAGGAAGTAAGCAAGGATATCAAAATGTCAGCCGCATCAATACGTTCGAGTTCTCCGAGAAATTGCCGGAGGGTATTATTTTGATATCCACGACCGATTAACGCTTCAAGCCCATGCTCCTTGACATCATATTCAGTCAGCTTACCGATACCAAAAAAGGCTGCGTAAAAAAGAGCCTTGAAACGCGTTATAATTGTTTGTTTTTTATGGTATAATAACGGAAAAGTTTCTTCAGGGTTCTCCTTTTTGTAACAAGCTATTTTTATTTGAATTGCAGTGGCAACCTGCTCAATTATTCCGTTCTGCTCCACGAAAGCGTCCAGTATGCACACCCCGACAAAAGGAAGGTTGGGTGTCAGCTTGACGAACTCCCCGCCGGGAGCATTCAGCAGTCGCCGACCACAAGGGCGTCCTTTCTTTCTGCTTACCCCCCATTCCTGCCTAAGTCGGTTGACATGACGGGTGGTTATGTTAAAATTTCCGTATTCAGCCTTGATGTTTTGCAAAATGGCTGAACTTGTACATTCTGGGTGCTGTGACGCATGTTCCCATAGAATATATTGCAGTTCCCTGCTTATCTTCCGACCGTTGTTAAAGACCGGGACCGTACACCATGCACTTTTCGCTGTACTCAACATCTTCCATCTTCCTTGGCTACCAATGACAAATCGTTATTTATCACATTGGTACAAGAAAAATTTCAAATGTCCATTTTTTTCTGTCGTAAAATTAACCGATTAATCCACTGGCTGGAAAAGCATGTCACGGGCCTGATAAAAATACAGGACATCCACGTTTACAATCAACAACAAAATATAACCTGCCGACAATTAAGATTAAAAAATGGAAATTCCTATGCTTTCGAGTTAAAGAAGAGCATGATACTGGAGAATTATTTTCAAGAGCAATAAAACTAGTCGAACTTGATCCGAGAAGAACCAACGGCTCATCAAGCATTTCAAAACAAAAAACACAACCAACATCTTCGGGAAAAAGAACTGAAAACGGAATGCGTATTGGACAGTTTGTTCAATACCACATGAGAAAATTACATGAAAATGGCACTCTTACGGAGAAGGATATAGCAAATTTGCAAGATAAAGGGTTTTCAAAAAATGTATTAAACCAAAATATAGAACTCGCCGATTGGTTAATAAGAACTTAAAATAAATTATTTCAGTCTTGGCCCTGCTCTTTTTCTTCATAATCTACTACTCTGGCAATAAAATCAACATTTGCCAGGAGAGTAAATGGAAGAGTTGCAGATCATTACAGAACGAGTTGATGATATCCCCTTATTGATAGGGACGATGATCAATACAGGGTTGGTCGAAATTCTGGATAACTATACTCCAACTCACTGGAAGCAAAGAGCTTTGAGTTGGGGGTGGACAGCGGTGATCTGGTTGTCTTATATTTTATCTGAAGGAGATCATCGCAAATCCTCAGTGGAGCAATATATTAGTAGGATGCAGGAGACTCTGGAGAATTTAACCGGGCAGAAGATTTTTGAAGCAGATTTCGCGACACATCGTCTGGCGGTTCTTCTGAGATATCTGAGCCAAGAGGCTTACTGGGCTGGAATTGAAAGGGATCTTAGCAAAAGAAGTATTGAGGTTCATGAACTGCCGACCAAAGTTGTTCGATGTGACGCCACCACGGTTTCAGGATATCATGAAGGCAGTGAAGCAAGTCTGCTTCAATTCGGTCACAGTAAAGATGACGCAAGTCTTCGTCAGATCAAGGTGATGACTGGAGCTCTTGATCCTCTGGGAATGCCTTTGGCTACTGATGTGGTTTCCGGTGAAAAAGCTGACGACCCGCTTTATATCCCTGTTATTGAAAGAGTTAACAATGCCTTGCAGAAGACAGGGGTTCTCTATTGCGGAGATTGCAAGATGAGTTCGTTGAAGACTCGTACATACATACGAAGCCTTGATAATCATTACTTATCTCCTCTTCCTTTGACCGGTAAGATCACAAAGGAGATGGAAAGATGGATTGAAGGTGGCCTTACCCACAAAACACATGGAGAGCTGGAGCAGGTTTTTCGGGAGAATGATAAAGGCGAAAAAGTGCTGATCGCTCAGGGATACGAGCTGGATCGCGACCAGAGTGGTATTTACGAAGGCAAGGAATTCCAGTGGAATGAACGAGTTCTTGTTGTTCATTCTCCGGCTCATGCTGCCAAACAACAGCGAGGCCTGGAGCAACGGCTTGAAAAAGCGCAACTCAAGCTCAATACGTTGACGCCTCCTCGCGGCAGAGGCAAACGTCAAATCACAGAAGAGTCTGTTTTGCAGACAAAAATTGAGAAAATTCTTAAGACCCACAGGGTGGAAGGATTATTGACGGTTGCATACGAAAAACAGGTGGAAGAGCATACCAAGTACATTGGGAGAGGCCGTGGCTCAAAGAAACGTTCTCAGCGCGTTGTCAAAAAAATTAGATATCAAATCAAAGAGATTAGACGTGAAGAAGAGCTGGTGACAGCGAAAAAAGATACCTTCGGTTGGAAGGCATTTGTTACCGATGTCGATCAACAAGATCTCAGCTTACAGGAAGCCGTGTTGTGCTATCGTAAAGAATATCGGGTTGAACGGATCTTTGAGCGTTTGAAAAGTCGTTTGAATATCGCTCCATTATTTGTTCAACGCGACGATCAAGTGGCTGGATTAACTCATCTGTTAACGTTAGGGATTCGGGTACTGACATTGATAGAATTTGTAGTGCGCCGTTCCTTGAAGAAGGATCAAACTGTTCTGAAGGGAATGTATCCGGGACAACCCAAAAAATGCACAGCTTCACCGACCGTTGAACGGATCCTGCAGAGCTTTTCCAATATCTCTCTCAGCATCATTCATTCCGGAGGCCAGGTAATACGTCACCTGACTCCATTGTCAGATTTACAAAAGGATCTTTTACGGAGAGCAGGTATTGGCTTAGAATTATATCAAAATATCTATAATAAAAGTAATGGAATTTTATTAACCAATCGGTGAGATAGAAGTGCTAAGGTTTTCAGAAAAAGGCATAAAGGGCAAGGATGGCAGAAACAGATATTATGCCCGTGAATTATTTTTTAAAAAGTATCGTCTTTCTTCTCAGTGGGTTGAATATCACTGGGAGCCTTTTTTGGTTTGGCTTGAAACCGTAACAAAAAGATAATTCTCTTGCTTCTCAATTAATTTTTCAGAACAACCGCCCCCGCCAAGCCTTTTTCCCCGCAGGATAAGAAAACTCCAAACAATCCCGAAAAACACCAACCCGCAAACCACACCCAAGGTGCAACTCGCTGTTTGTTCTGCCGCTCTCCGCAGCCTTAATCACCAAGAGGATATGATCATAGCCAGCTCGCCCCCCTATCTTCCAGAGCAGGCGCTCAACCACCCGGCGCTGCAAGGCAGGATGCAGGGCGCAAAACGGGGCACGGAGAAGCTGCATTTTCGGGGATTCCTGAGACTCACTCGGCTCCCCCAGTGGAGATAATGGATTGATTGTTTTCTGGATCGTTTTCTGTTCCGCCTCTGCGGTTAATGCGGCCAGCAAATCTTCATCTACCGCCAAACTATCTGCGGTCTTACGCAGGGACTTCTTGATCCCCTGCTCAAAATGCTCTTCCAAAAAAGGCAGCAACTGATGGCGAACTCGATTGCGAAGAAAGCGCATATCGTCATTAGAGGAGTCAAAGCAGGAGGCGATTTCTTGCTCTGCCAGCCAAGCCAGCAAGTCTTTTTTATCGATATTAAGCAAGGGCCGGATCAGGTCTCTGCTCCGCATCCGCATCCCGGACACCCCCTCCCGACCACTCCCCCGTAAGAGCCGCAACAAGATCTCTTCCGCCTGATCATCAGCCGTATGGGCCACTGCAATGTATTCCGCCCCCACCTCGCGAGCGGTAGCCCGAAGAGCTGCATAGCGCAGATCACGGGCAGCATGCTCAAGAGAAATTCCTTGCTCGCTGGAACAGGACGCCGCATCCACCCGGTGCCTGACGCAGTTGATCTGCAATTTCTCCGCCGCAGCACGAACCGTCTGTTTTTCTCTCGGAGTTTCTTTCGGACGCAGGCAGTGATCCACCCAGACCGCTGTCAGGTCAAGCTCCAACCGCTTCCGAGCATCTGCCAAGAGATGGAGCAGGGCCATAGAATCCGGGCCACCGGAAACCGCAATAATAATCCTGCTCCCCTGCGCAACGCGACAGGATTCGGTAAGTTCCCGAAAAAAAAGACGGGGCAAGGGTTTTGTTTTTCCCATGAAGATCCTACGAATCAAGCGATATCCTTGACCGCTCCGTAGGACTTATCGTAATTTTCACTTTGATAAAAATCGCATTTGATACAGGAAAGAAGCTTCATAACAAACTCTCCCTGTACCTTACCCCCGCATAAGGTCCCTGCAACCCGAGCACATCCCTTGCCATGACCAGGGTATGCCGGACAAACACCTTTTTCCTTTGTATGAATTCCGCCTTTTTCTCGCCCGCATTGCTTATACTCCCAACAATTCATAAAATCCTCCCTCTTATCCCCGTGTAGAACACGCTGCGATTTGCTGAATTTCCCCCGAGCCTCATCCTCTTTTCCTTCCCCTTTCTTTTTTGCAGAGAAGAAGAAAATAATAATACCTGAATATATAACTTTTGCCATGCTTAATTCATGCCATTCTACGACCAACACGGCTACCATAGATACTTTACCGGAGCATAACAAGAATAATAGTCCTTACCAATAGGGAGAAATTCACAGCACATATCGAGCTGCATATTTTATATCCTACAGTGGGTACACTTCGAATATTTTTTACTCGCTACGTGCCTTATTAGCTTTATTGGCCTTGCTCTGCCCGCTTCCATACGGTACATTTCTCTCATGGATACCTTATTGACCATTGAGAATCTTTCCCTGACCTTCTGTTCAGACCAGGAGATCGGCGGCAACAGCCAGATCCTGCACAATATAAACCTGACTCTTGAGCAGGGAAAAACCCATGCCTTGGTTGGGGAGTCCGGTTCTGGAAAATCCGTGACCGCTATGTCTATTTTGCGGCTTCTTGAAGATGTGAGCACGGTACACACAGAGGGACGTATTCTGTTCAATGGACAGGATCTGCTGCAACTGAGCAGAAAAGATATTCGGGCGGTGCGGGGCAATGATATCGCCATGATTTTCCAGGAACCCATGACCTCGCTCAACCCGGTTTACACCATAGGTCAACAGCTCACCGAACCCCTGATACGACATCGTCAGCTGACAAAAGAAGAGGCGGCGCAGGAAGCCGTCAGCCTGCTGGAACGAACCGGAATCCCTGATCCAAAAAATCGACTACGATCTTATCCTCATCAGTTATCTGGAGGACAACGCCAGCGGGTCATGATCGCGATGGCCTTGGCCTGTCGCCCTGCCCTGCTCATTGCTGACGAGCCCACTACCGCCTTGGACGTGACCATTCAGGCCCAAATCCTTGAGCTGATCAAAGACCTGCAAAATGAATTCAATATGGCTGTCCTGCTGATCACCCATGACCTCCCGCTGGTACGCAAGGTTGCGGACACGGTTTCTATCATGCATCAGGGACGAATCGTGGAGCAAAATCAAACAGAGGCGCTCTTCACCGATCCTCAACAGGACTACACCCGCAAACTCCTCAACGCCATCCCTCGCTTCCATCATCAACCTGCTGCGCTGGGCAGACCCCTTGTGAGGCTGCAAGATATCAAATGCGAGTTCGTAACCGGCAGGTCTTGGGAAGGCTTTTTCAAAGAAAGGACGTTCAAACGGAAAAAAACAGTCTTCAAGGCTGTGGACAATGTCGATCTGACGGTCCGGCAGGGAACAACCTTAGGAATTATCGGGGAATCAGGGTCCGGCAAGAGCACCTTGGCTTTTTGCCTGCTCAAGCTTCAGGCCTTTACAGGATCAGTCCAATATTTTACAGAGGAAGGGAAAGAGGAGGGCGTGTTGCTCTCCGAGCTGAGCAATCGCCAGATGCGACCGCTACGCAAACGGATGCAGATTGTTTTTCAGGATCCGTTTTCTTCGCTCTCGCCCCGGATGACTGTTGAACAAATTATTGCCGAAGGCTTAAAGGTGCATGACTCAGGACACAGCAAGGCGGAACGTAGCCTCCTCGTCCAACAGGCCCTTGAAGAGGTAGAACTTGATCCAGATATGGCGAATCGTTTTCCCCATGAATTTTCCGGTGGTCAACGCCAGCGTATCGCCATTGCTCGGGCAATTATCCTCAAGCCGGAGCTGCTCATTCTTGACGAGCCCACCTCTGCCCTGGACACCACGATCCAGGCCCAGATTATCGACCTACTGAAACGCTTGCAGAAAAATTACGGTATGACCTATATTTTTATCACCCACGATTTACGGGTGCTTCGCTCATTAGCCGATGAGTTGGCCGTTATGCGAAACGGAAAAATCGTTGAACAGGGCATGGCCGATCGTATCTTCAACCAACCGGAACATTCCTACACCAAGGAACTATTGCAGGCTGCCTTTTATGTGGAGCAGTAGGTCATTGGGCGAGGAATTGGGCTAACCCCTTCTGCATCCTCTGCATTTTACATCCTCTGTTATATATAGAGGGGCCGTAGGGACAGCCCCCTGTGTCTGCCCGGTAAGGGTAATTCATAAATTAGCCCTACAACGTATCTTATTTTTTCAGAAATCCCTTACAACTCTTCCTTTCGCACTACCTGCATCGTCTGCATCCCGAACCAGCTCAGCATAACCAAAGCCGCCGCAGGCAGGATCAGCCACAGCCAACCAAAGCGCATGGTCAGCCAAGCCGAACCAATAATGGGCATCAGCAAAGTTCTGGTCACAGAGCGCAGGATTGTATTGCTGCTGATGACATCAGCAATGGGCGGAGAATAGTGATAGTACATACGCACCAGAGAACGACTCACCGGGTTATCAAGCATGAAGCGATCCCGGAAATCCCGAAGGAGCTGGACTGCGGGATGAAAAAGGGAACCATAGGCTGCAGTAGCTACAAAGCAGGAATCTGCTGTCTGAAAACTGATCTGATTCCCGTAATAGACGGTGTCGTCAACCACGGCATAGGCTCGGGCATAGAAAAAGGTACCAGGCTTGAGGTCTTCCAGCTTAGCGGTGAACTTACCAGTGTCGGAGCCTTCGTCTACACTGCCCTCTTCCAGGAAATTACTATCCTCGGTGTCCACGTCGCTGGTATCGGTGTCTTCATCAGTAATGTCTTCATCGTCCTGGGCAATCGCGGTGCTGACGAACAGGTCACCTACGTTCTCCAAGGCAGTGGTCAGGCCTGCTTTAAAGGAGAAAGAGGAAGCAAACAGCCGTGTTGTTTGATCGTCCGGTTGTATTGTTGAAGCGACTGTAAAAGGAATTGCTGTGCCGACCGGAGTTTCATCTGCTAATGCATCCTGACAACGGACATAATAAGTATACGACCCAATAGGCAGAGCACTCAAATCAACCTCGTGTTCAGTCGCCCCCGTCGTTGTAAATTTTGTCATCGAATCATATGCAACGTCACTGCCGTCATTGTATCCACAATTTGCGGAGACATCGGTAGTTACAGATAATATCCCGGATGAGAAGTCACGGTTAGAGACAATGACTGGCGTAACAATAAATGAAATTTGCCTTGGGTTGCTTTCATTCTGTGATAAATCCTCGCAACGAACAAAAAAGATGTGTTCATCGGTAGAAAAAGCTGTGTCATCCCCAAACCATTTGGTGTGATCCGTTCCATCGGTCAAAGAAAACTCGTTTGCAGAGGGCATATCTGCATAGTTCATATCTTCATTTTCATTGTACTTACAGGTTGCCGTCTCGTTTGTCGTTACTCCTAATGTAACATCTTCACCTGTCTTGTACGTCTGCCCGTTATTATCATCGCTTGTTATAATGGGAGCTGTTATATCGTCTTCCGTAACAGTAAAACTTATTTGAGTACTTGTCGTGTTCGTATTACCTTCTTCATCCATACAGCGAACATAATAGTAGTATGTGCCCTCTGAAAAAGTGCCAAAATCAACCGAATGACTGGTATCAGCTGTAGAGGAGAAATTATCACCCATCTCCGAATAATCCTGATCAACAGTATCGTATTTGCAGTATGCTGCCTCATCCGTAGAGACCGATAAAACAACCGACTCCGTGGTTAAAAATTCTTCGCTAGTGCTTGTTGTAATATACGGTGCCGTCTCGTCGGTCTCAGAACTACTGTCGTCACTATCTTCATCATCCTCATCAGTATCATCATCCGTGGAGGAATCATCACTGTCCTCCAAAACAGGAAGAGGATCAGTACTGAACACCACTCCCCGCTCCGTCACCGTGCCGAGCCCGGAAAGAATTTCTCCCGGAATAAGAGCAGTTGTCCGGGTCACGTCCTGAGCCTCACCGGTCAGAACATAAGCATTACCGGTGGCTGTACTCCAGGATGAACCGGAAACACTTGATTGAAAGACTGTATACTTACTGACCGCAGCACTGGCGACCTCCTCGGAACCGCTGGCACCGACCACAATCACACTGCCTGCATCAGCCGCTGCAAGGGAAAAAGCATAGTCCTCTTCATTATCCACTTCCGTAGTCACAACCTGAGCAACTATTTCTGCCTCTTCCGAATCCTCATCAACGGCATCAGTTGAGGCATCCGCGACCTGCTGCTGAAAGAGCTGTTCACTGTTGGCACCGTCCTCTCTTGTATAGGTAATCAACAGGGCTTCGCGCATCCCACCTTCAGCAACCGTCACACCAGTCGCCGCGATCATCTCCTCAGTGATTAAAACATCGTAGAAGATCGTATCATCTTCGTCATCTGTGACCAGAACCCCCTGATCTCCAAAAGTCCTGTCTGGTAACCCATCCTCACCAAAGAGGAACAGAGCCCCATCACGTGTTCCGTCTTCACCAACAGACCCGGCAACCAGAATACTGCCATCATCCCGAACAGCCATACCGTAACCCGAACTGGACACAGTGCCGTCCAAAGGTACGGTCACGCCTTCATAGCCAAAAGAGGTGTCTACATCACCATTGTCATCGTAACCGAGCACCATCAGCGCGGTATTTTCCTCTTCGCTATAGGTACCGGCAATAAGAATACGCCCCTCTTCGGTCAACAGTAAACTTTCAGCCCGGACATCTGTGCCCACTGCACTGAGGGCGAAGCCTTCATCGGCAAAGGTATAATCCGGCGTTCCGTTACTCTGGTACCGAGCCAAGACCACCACCCGCCCCTCATCTCCTAGAGCTGTACCGGTCAGCAGGATCTTACCGTCCGATTGCACGGCAACACCGGTGATCTCGTCATCAGAATCACTGACCGCAGTCACCATCATCCCTTCCAAGCCGAATTCCCGGTCAAGTGATCCATTGCTGTTATAACGAGCTACAGCAAAATCCCGACTTCCGTTATTCGAACTGTATCCTGCTGCAAGGATCTTTCCATCCTCCTGAAGGGCTAAGGCAAAGACCTCGTCATCATCGGAGCCAATCGCTGTCGAGACGGTGCCATCAAAATTGAACTCGCTATCCAGAGAGCCGTCCGCAAGCAGCCGAAAGAGCATAAAATCCAAATCAGCTGTACTGGAAGTGGAGCCACCCACCAAAATTTTACCATCAGGCTGCACAAACACTGCATTGCCTTGGTCGCCGTATGATCCGAGATCTACAGCAACCTTCCCGTTATCACCGAAGTCGGTATCAAGCGAGGCAGCAAAGGTTTCAGCAGTAAAGATAGTAAACGACAGCAGGCAAAGGATAGCGAATTTAATCGGGTACTTGATCGGAAAAAGGCTCATGGCAGTCTCTTACAGAAGAAAGATAAACGGGAATGGTGTCTTGTTGTCAGGACGGTAAAGGCGAACACAGGTATTCGCCCCTACTCTATATAAACGAGAATTATACCAGCAATAAGATATTACACAAGACGATAGTAATATACCAGAGATTATTTGAGGTTACTTGCCAAAATTGCAGACCGGGTACTGGCAATGTTTACAATTGCGACAAAGACCTCCGTGCCCCATAGCGGCAAACTGCTCTCTGCCGATGGATTCACCGGTGAGAATGCGGGGAAGAATCAAATCGAAAACGGTGATCTTATGAAACATCCCGCAGGCAGGCAGACCAAAAACAGGTACATCTCCTATTCGGCCCACCAGAAACATGGCACCGGGCAGGACCGGCGTACCGTAGACCCTGTCCACAGCCCCGGCCTCCCGGATACCGGTTCGGGTCACGTCGTCCGGGTCCACGGACATACCGCCGGAGGTAATGATCAGGTCAGCCCCGGCTTCCAAGCAAAGACGAATTTCCTCAGCAATGCGACTTGCATCATCTGGAGCAAAGCCAACCCGCGCCACTTCCGAGCCCAGCTCTGTCATCTTCTCCCGGAGCACTGCCTCGAATTTATCCTCAATTCTGCCGTAATAAATCTCACTACCGGTTACTACCAGCCCGGCCTTGACCTTTTTCAGAGGCAACACCCGGACGACCTTCTTTCCAGCTTTCGCAGCTTCGACAGGCCCAGCAGGATCGACAATAGCCACGGCCTCTTCAACCAAAGAACGTTCCCCCACCAAAGGAATCAGGCGGGTAGCGGCGACCTGTTCCCCTTTTTTGACCGGGGTATTTGTATGCAGGGTGGAACACATGATCTCACCCAACAGGTTGAAGCGATAGAGTGCCTCTTTTTCAATCTTGAGCAGGCCGTCACAGGACGCCCGAAGCGAAGCCTTACCTTCGGACACCTTATCAGAGTATTCTACTCCCTCTCCGGCAAGAGCCGCAGCCAGCAGGCGGGCAGCCTCGTTTTCATGAATTTCTCCCTCTGAAAGTTCCAAGGCATAAATATGCTCCTTGCCCAGCCGGCGGAGGTGTTCAATATCCTCCAAACGAAGAATATGACCTTTTTTAAAAGCGCATCCTTTAAATTCCCCTTGGACAATTTTCGTGATATCATGGGGCAGCACCATACCGACGGCCTGGTCTACCGGTATACGTTTTTTCATATTTTCTCCGCTTTCTCTAGTTGTTTTACTGTCAGCGACTCTTTTTTCTGGTATAATAGTGAATTCTCGTACGCCCCCTGTTCCCGAACCGTTATATGACCGGGAGACATTCAAGGGCTAATTTAACACTGCTGCTGAAATAGCGCATCATCAAATCCGTAGTAACTACGTTACGCTGCTTCAGTAACTCCGGCAAAACAGAATCCGGCAGCCCGGACGATCCTGCCCTACCGATCAACAGCATCATCCGAGAAAAAATATGAAAAAAGAACTCCTTAATATTATTGCCTGCCCCCAGTGCAAAGGCAAGATAGAGCTTAGTGAGGATCAAAACGCCCTCCTCTGCCATGCCTGCCAACTCTCTTACACAATTCGTGATGGCATCCCCATCATGATCATTGAGGAAGCTCAGCCCTTATCCTCGAAACAATCCGCCTGATTCTCAGCAATACACCCTATGGACTTCAGTATCCTTCCGCAAGCCTTCATGCACTGGCTCAGCACCATTCTGACTGATCTCAGTCAGTATCAGTTTGGGCAACGCTTCACTGTTATCTGCTTTTACATTATCCTGGGCAAAACGGCTGATATGATTATCAGCAAGGTGCTGCTCAGGATAGCCATCCGAACCAGTTTTGATGTGGACGAACATTTTGTCCGCTTTATCCGTCGCCCGGCAGCTCTGTCTATTTTCCTCCTCGGGATTCTCCATGCCGCCCTCCTGGAACCAGTCTTTCCGCCGCCTTGGGATACAGCTCTGCCCAATGTAATCAAGACGCTAATTCTGGCTGTCTGGTGGATTTCCCTGATCCGGGAAATCACGGGCATGAATGCTAATAATACCGGCTGGGCCGTGCGCAAGTTCGACAAGACCAGATTCTACATGCTGAAGAACATCTCGCGGATCATCCTCCTCTTTATCGGGATCATCTGGGCGCTGATCATCTGGAAAGTCAACCTGACCCCCTTATTCGCTTCAGCCGGTATTGTGGGTATCGCCATTGCCTTGGCTGCCAAGGACACCCTAGCCAACTTTTTTGGCGGCATTGCCCTGTTCACCGATGCGGCCTACAGAGTAGGTGATTACATCATTCTTGACAGCGGAGAGCGGGGCGAAGTAGCAGAACTGGGCATTCGTTCCACCAAAATCAAAACTAGGGATGATGTGATGATCACGATACCCAACTCCATCATGTCCACCACTAAAATTATCAATCAATCCGCCCCTGATGTCAGCTTTCGAATCCGTATTGATGTGAACGTGAGTTATGACAGCAACCTACGAACAGTGGAAAAAACCCTGCTTCAGGTTGCTGCGGCAAATCATGCTCTGGAAAAAAAGCCAGAACCCAGGGTCAGATTCCGTAGTTTCGGTGAATCATCTATCTTTCTTCAGTTGCTAGTCTGGGTGGAAGAACCGGCCCAGCGGGGGTTACAGACCCATAATCTGCTTAAAATGATCCATAGCGCTTTTAAAGATAACGGAATTGAGATACCCTTTCCTCAACGCACAGTGCATCTTGATACGAATTTTGGCACGAGCGGAACAAATCCAGACCCCAGTCTGGACCGGGTTGCTGACCTTACCCGTTCTCCTGAATCTGAGCCTCCGCCTGATGAAAAAAACTGACACTAGGGTTATCTTTTACACCTCAGCCCTTTGACCGCGTTGCATGCTGGTCAGCCGGGTGCTGACCGATCTCCAGCAGGAGTTTCCCAAGCTCAAGGTTGAGGCCGTAGATATCCTGACCAATCCGGGTAAGGCCTTCCAACAGAGAATCAAAATGATCCCGACCTTACAGGTCGGGGAACACAGGCTGAGTAAATTCTTTCTTGGCCCAGCTGCCATCAGAAACTTTGTGAAACAGTTTGTGTACGCAGAAACTGAAGAATGATAGCGTCAAGTTGTTCCTTTGACCTCAACCTTTTCAACTTCATACAATGCTAACAAAAAAAAACACCCTCCTTCTGAGCTATTTATTCCTTCTCACAACCGCAGTGGTTCCAGTACATCTTCTAGCAGCTACAGAGCCCCTGCCCGTCTTTGTCTCCATTGCTCCACAAAAATGGTTAGTAGAGCAATTAGGCGGAGATTTGGTCAAAACCCAAGTTCTGCTGGACAAGGGACAGGAGCCGCATACCTACCAGCCAAGTCCAGAAAAAATGACCTTACTCTTTCGCTCTCGCCTCTATTTCACGATCGGAATGCCGTTTGAACTTGAGATCGCGCGAAAAATTACCAGTCATAATAATGCGACCACAAGCCTTCAACTTATTGACGTAACAATGGGCATCAAAAAAATTCCTATGGTTGCTCATCGTCATAAAGAAAAGAATCATGAGGGGCACGCTCAGCACCGAGATGAGGAAGCAGGCCAGGACCTGGACCAGAAGCACGCGGACCCGCATATCTGGCTTGATCCACGCAATGTAGAAAAAATAGCCTCGGCCATGACAGAAGCTCTAACAACGGCTGATTCCGAACACAGGGCGATCTATCAACAAAATTTCAAGGCCCTCAAAAAACGGCTCACCCTACTTCACCAAGAACTGGAGCAACAGCTCGCCCCGTTCCGAGGCGCAACTTTTTTTGTTTTTCATCCCGCATTCGGTTATTTTGCTCATACCTACGACCTGCATCAGGAGGCAGTAGAAATCGAAGGAAAGGCCCCTTCTCCGAAACAACTTTATGCCCTTGTCAAAAAAGCCAAGGCGGACAAAGTGAAGGTCCTCTTTGTCCAACCCCAATTTGATCAAAAAAATGCCCAAACCGTGGCCAAGGCTATCAAGGGCAGGCTTGTGAAGCTTGATCCTTTGGCAAAGAATATCGAACAGAACCTCAGGCAAATGGCCGAGGCCGTGCAAACTGCGCTCGGGCCCCGATAAGCCCCGGAGAAATATTCCCTATGAAAGATGCTGCTATCCAGACCAGAGACCTCTGTTATTCTTATGATGATATTCCGGTTCTCACCGATGTCCATCTGGATATTTTCTCGGGAGATACTGCCTCTATTATCGGACCCAACGGCGGCGGCAAGACCACGCTGATTAAATTAATCCTCGGCTTAGCGCACCCGGATCAGGGGACGGTTCTGGTTCATGGTAACGAGCCGGAGCAAGAACGCACCCGGATAGGTTATGTCCCTCAGCATGCCCGCTATGACCCCAGTTTCCCCATCTCTATCCTGGAGGTCGTCTGCATGGGCCGAATAGGTAACTCCCTCAGCGGCCACTATACTCGCCACGATAAGGACGTCGCCCTGGAGGCTCTACATGCCGTTAATTTGGCTCATTTGGCCAAGCGTTCATTCTCCGCTCTTTCTGGAGGACAACGACAACGAGTGCTCATTGCCCGAGCCCTAGCTGCGGAAGGCGACATCCTCATCCTTGATGAACCCACTGCCAGCCTGGATAACCGATCAGAGCAACAGCTCTTTACTCTGTTGGATAAACTCAACAAAGACATGATTATCCTCATGGTGACCCATGAAATAGGGGTATCGCCCACATTTTTCCAACGGGTGATCTGCGTTAACAATCAGGTCTATGTCCACCCGACCAGCGAGCTGACCGGCGAGCTACTCCGTGATATGTACGGAGGTGATTTACGCATGATTCGCCATGACCATCGTTGCGGCACCGGAGGACACGAACATGACTGAATTATGGAGCGCACTCCTTGACCCTGATCTCCCCTTTCTCCGTTATGCCCTGATTACCGGCCTGCTCGCCTCTATTGCCTTCGGCATTATCGGCACCTTTGTCGTTGTCCGGCGTATCAGTTATATTGCCGGAGCCATTTCCCACTGTGTACTGGCAGGCATCGGCGGAGGCTTATACCTTCAGAACGTAGTCGGCATCCCCTGGATTACTCCTATCCGAGGAGCTATTATCGTATCCCTACTGGCTGCCCTAATCCTGGCACAGGTGAGCAAAAATGCTGGACAGAGGGAAGATTCCGTTATCGGGGCGCTCTGGGCAGGCGGCATGTCCATCGGATTTCTTTTCATAGCCATCACCCCTGGCTATTTTGATCCGATGTCCTATCTCTTCGGTAATATCCTGCTCATCAGAAAAGACGATATCTCTTTTGTTATCGCGCTTGATCTTGTAATTCTGTCCGTGGTCGGTATTTTTTATAACAAACTGGTCGCAATTTGTTTTGACGAGGAATATACCCAGCTCAGAGGTGTGCATACCCGCTGGCTCTACTTGCTGCTTCTCTGCCTAACCGCTTTGACAATTGTCCTGCTTGTTCGCATCGTCGGTATTATTATGGTGATTGCCCTCCTGACCCTGCCAGCGGCCATTGCCGGGAATATGGCATCCGGCATTCGCCAAATGATGGTTTTTGCTACACTCCTCTCTGGCCTGTTTATCGTCAGCGGTCTTGGAGTCAGCTTTTCTTTTGATCTGCCCAGTGGTTCGGTTATTATTCTTATTGCTACGGCCTGCTATCTGCTGAGTCTCGGGCTCGGAGGAAAACATCTGAGAAAACAGGAGAAAACAGGTTCTTCAGTCGAATAATGTCAAGAAAAAACTTGAGTATTTAAAAAATTTCCTATACTATCCCTATAAGAAGAAGAGGAAAAACAGGAAATATAATTATATTGCACATATAATATTCAGGAAGCGGGGTGCGTTATGAAGAAATCAGGATTCTTATTTGTTATTGTATTATCTTTTGCCGCTCTGGTATTGAGCGGGTGCTACTATGCACCCCCGACATCTCGGACTGTCGATACCTACTCGACATCGACACAGGCCGTCCGAACCTCCACCTATTACGGAGGAGCGTCTCCTTACCATCCTTATTAATACGGCATACAATACTCTATCATTTCAGGAGATGAAGAACTCATGAAAATTACAACATTCTTATTAACACCTGTGCTTACCGCTGGTTTATTGAGCGCATGCGGATATCCCAGTGGGCCCACCTCACGGGCAGTCCATACGTATACCTCAACAACCCAAACGGTTTCCACATCAACCCGCACCGGCAGCGGAGCAGGTCGTTCGGTACGACGTACCTATACGCCGATTGTCCATTCCTCTTCACCGGTTGTTCGTACATCCTCCCCGGTGGTAGTACGTTCCTACCCATCGACCGTACGTACCTATTCTCCGGTAGTACGCTCCTATCCATCGACCGTACGGAGCTATACCCCGGTGGTACGCTCCTACCCGTCGACTGTACGTAGCTATACTTCAAGCACATACAGCCCGACAGTACGCACCTATTCATCACCACGAACGCGAACAACCTACACACCGGTTATTCGCAGCACGTACCGCCCGACAGTGCGATCCTCGACAACACGATATACTTCGCCGTCACGCTACGTCAGTACCCGGTACAGTTCTCCGTCAACTGTCACCAGCACTCCGGCGACAAAAATTACGATTCCATCTGTGGTCAGCACTCCAACATCACGGTTTATTGTGCCCTCAACAATAAGCACTCCGGCAACAAGGACCTACACATCATCGTCAACCATGACAAGGCGCCCGACAACACGCTCTATACCCCAGTATAACAGCAGCTACTGCCCTCCGCCATTGCCGAAGCCAAAACCGAAACCGATTTGTCCACCGCCGGAACCGACCTACTGTCCTCCTGAGCCTTGCTGCCCATAACAGGACGACAAAACCTGCGAGATGTGCAAGGCCTTTTTCCTTTGCACATCAGTGCAGGGTGCAAATGCGCTCTCTGTCCCAGAGAGATAGAGAGCGAACAAAAAACTTAGCAACAATCCAAACAAAACAAATAATTAAATCCTTTCCTGTAAGCAACAGGATTGATTTATTTTCTGCCATCCCCAAAAAAAGAGGTAAAAGAAATCATGAAAAAACTCAGCACCTTCCTTTCCTTGGCAATCGCGGCAACCATCCTCAGCGGCTGCTATGTTTCTCCGTATTATTACCAACAACGCCCCTACAAACAGGGCTACCAGTGCCCACCGCCGATGGAAATCAAGAAAAAAGAAAAACCCAAGTGTAAGCCTGTCTGCAAACCTTCCTGTGAATGTGAGCCCGTCTATAAACCGGTGTGTCCATACTAACCGGGATTTCGCGGGATCGAAACGGAGCCCAAAAACACACCTAGGATAAAAAATTTTAAAAATAAGGGCTCCTTACCTACCTGCTCAATAACCGATACAAAGTCATGAAAAAAATTGTAATATTTCTTACACTTGCAGTAACGGCCATTCTGCTCGGGGGATGTTATTTCCCTCCGCCCCCCTACCAGCCTGCGGTAATACGGCCAGCTGCTACAACAAGGGCGTATCGTCACCCTGTGATGGTACCGACACCGAGGGTTATTATTCCCCTCCCGTCTCCGGTGTATTACTATCGATGAAAAAAGAACCCATCTCCTGCCCGTCCTCTTGAAACGAACGGGATGCATCAGGCGTGCGGAAGCAGCAAACAGACAGGGAGACTCATTATCTCCCTGTCAGCTTTTCTGACATCATTATACTCATCGATTGGTCAATAAAAAGTGTATATAATTAATTGACTAAACATAAACAAATCATAACGTTATAAGAGATGCCGGTATTTTGACCGTATTTGCAGAGATGTCCTTTAAGCGCTATATTGGGCCAGATAATAAGTATTCCTAAACAGGAAACTTCTCAACAGCCTATTTTCACAAGCAATCATCCAATATGTTGATTTCACTTACTAAGATTTCAAGGTTTTGTTTTTTCATGTAAAACAATTAATTCAATTACTAGATTATTAACCAATCGGTGAGATTATACTTAAGGTCTTTAAGTTCGGTCAGGAAATATTCCCCTGTTTCAGGCCCCTGCTCGACCTCTCCTGGCAGACCCTCCGTATCGAACTGCGCAACACCCGCAACACCTTTGCCCGTCAGCACCCGCTGGCTGTGTTTGCCGCAATCTGCAAGCACGCTGCCAAACGGGCAGGCATCCCCCATAACGAGTATTTTTACCACCCTCTGGACGGCCCGCCCGACGACCGCATCCGCAAAAATACCATCTACCCACTGGAGCTGGTCTTCCCCCACGGAAACAGCAGAGATAGCGAAACCAGCGAGCGCTTTCTCACCGGCCTGACCGAGCACCTGAATAATCCCCGCAACAACTTCACCCTGCACAGCGCTGAACCTGCCCGAAATCGCAGCCTTGCCGACCTACTCACGGAAAACCCCCTGATCAACCCGCAGGAAATCTGCCTGGATTTCATCACCCCCCTGCCCTTTACTCCCAAGGAACGGGGCCAACGCCATCTCATCGACCGAGACATCTTCTTCCGCAAACTGGAGGCCCGGATCAAGCGAACCTTTGACCTGGACCTGCCCGAGGCGGAAACCAGCTGGAGCGGTGTCCGCCTGCTCTCCTGCTATTGGGACTACTATGAACGGCAGCGGGATTCGGGCAGCAATACAGGAAAACAGTATTTGAACGGCACAGTCGGCCCTCTCTATCTGCGCGGCGAGATCGCGCCGGTCTACCCGCTCCTCCTACTCTGCTCCGAGATCAGCAGCGGCAGACGCAGTTCTTTCGGTCTAGGCCATTATCGCCTGCAACAGAACCGCCCGTTCTTCGAGCCGCAGCTTACGGACCGCAACCTGTTTCTCCGCCTCCGCCAGGAATTACTGGAACAGAGCGATCACGAGGCGGATATTGCCGGAGAACTGCTCGACCCGGAGCAGGCCGAGACCGATCTCCATCAGGCCCTGCTGACCAACCGCCTGCACTTCGGCCCGGCCCATAGTGCCGGTATTCCGAAAAAGGGCGGCAATCTACGCAGCATTGCCATCCTCCACCCGGAAAGCCATTGCATCCATTATTTTCTCAACCGCCTGCTCTCGCCGGTGCTGGATAAGCTGTTCACCGACGCGGTTATCGGCTACCGGCCCCACCGTTCCCGGCAGCTGGCTAAGAAGCGCATTGTTGAGGCCTTTCACGAGGGATTTACCTTTGTGCTCAAGACGAATATTGCCTCTTTTTTCGATCAGATCGACTGGCAGATCCTGGAAGAAAAACTGGATGCGATCCTGCCAACAGCAGACACCCGCATGCGCGACCTTGTCCGACAATGCATCAAAACCGGGGTGCGCGGGCCGGACGGCATCATCCCCCGGAACAAGGGCCTGCTCCAGGGCAGCCCGCTTTCTCCCCTGCTCTCCAACCTCTATCTGGATGATTTTGATGAGCAACTGGCCGGGCGGGGCTACCGGGTGGTGCGCTACGGCGATGATTTTGTGATCATGCTCCGCTCTTTGGCAGAAGGCGAGGTGGCCCTGGCCGATATCCGCCTGCTGCGGGGACCGCTGGGGCTTTCCTTGCAGGAGGACAAGACCCTTTTGCAACCGTTAGATATTCATGCCTGGGAGGGGAGGCTTACAAAAACTTCTTGACAACTACCTGAATTTACGGGTACGAAAAGAGGCAGAGCCACAATGACACTCCGGGACGTCCTGGGTTATGACCGTAAGGGCACGGCATGCCGTGCCCCTACCCAATGCCGGAATGACCGCGATCTGTAGGGGCGCACCTATGTGTGCGCCCTGAATTTCCTCCCCGGTTATGCCGGGCAGGCACAGGGGGCTGCCCCTACAGGATTTCGGTATAACGAAGGTTTTGCATTATGACAAGGGCGACCGGCCGGTCGTATCTACAGCACCCCGGGTGTTACCCTGGGCTAATAAATATAATCCCGTTGGGGTATTGTGAGTTGCACGAGACATTTTCATGGGCAAAAAAATTGTCATGCGACCTGAGCACAACAGCCGAATTCTGCACAGGGTACTCAACTCGGAGAATCCATCGCCTGAAGGGCGTATATTTATCAGCTCGGGGTAACACCCCGAGTATTCCTGCCCCTACAAAAACGCGGTTACTTATTCAATATTCCGACAAAATATCTCCCTGGAAAAATCCTAGGTCGGTTTCAGGGCTGTTTTGGCCCATTTTTGCCTGCCAGAGGGGGGAATGGGGTTATTTCGGGAAAAATTCGAAGAAACCTATTTGAATCAATCAGTTAAATCAAATTTTCGAAACCTAAATATCTTGCTGAATCTACGCTATTATTCGCCAAAACCAACACGGTGTAGCACCTCTCTCAAAAGAGCGGTGAAACAGGGCCGAGGAGGGGAGGTACTACAAAAAGGTATTGACAGGGAACTGAATTTACGAATATAAAAAGAGGCAGCGTCACACCGACACTTCGGGACGTCCTGGGTTATGACCAATTTTTTTGCGTCAATAGGACAATGATAAAAACGAGGAAGAGAAAAACAACCTGCTTCGCTTCCAGCATCTACGTTGCGACTCAGCAAACAGCAGTCTTGCTTTGACCGGAGAACTTGAGCGGATTGTCCTGCGCCGCACCCGCAGCGCGAACGGCGAAAAATCAGACGGATTCGGTCAGCATTTCCTGGACTGGGGAAGCCATCTCGTTCCGGGATGGAAAGAAGCTCTGGAGCATCAATATAAACCTACCTTCGACACAAAAACGGCGAATTTCGACACGGTACCGTTCAACGGCACCGATGACCTACAGAGAGCCACCGAACAGGAGTTCTTTTTTCCTTCCTGCTGAATGAATAACAGCAAACCATGTAATTTCCTCAGAGTAATAATTCCGACTATTTTCCCAAGGAAAATATCCTTTGACTTTTGAAGTCCTCAATGCATAAAATAACATCTAAAGATCAACCAGAATATCATAGATTCTGAATGATTTGAAATTGCAACAGACACAAATTTTAAGAAAAAAGGAGAAAGACCAATGGATCTTAAAAAAACACTACAGGCTTTTTGTGTAGTATCTTCTGCTTTTGGGTTACTTGCCACAGCAGGGTGTGCGAAAAACACAGAGCATTCAGGGCATACAGAAGGAACAGGAAAGGTATGCGAGGGCTTCGGACCACAGACACCCAGGGATATCGACAATAAAACCGGAGAGAATAAGCGACTCTTTTCTCTTGCACCCGGCTACAAAGACATGAATCTCTGTAACATTCATTTCCATGTGAATGCCGAGCATAAAGCAAAAGACTTTTCTATTTATGCCGGTGAAGGTGAGCATGGTCACGGTGGCGGCTATCAGTGTAACGACACCAAGAACCTCACCAAGAAAGAGCTGGCTCCAGTTGACGCCAAAGAAGGCTGCGAGGGCGTCAAGCCCGGTGATACCATTGAGGTGCATTGGGTTCACAGTTCCTGCGATGTAACACCAGGCAAGGGACTAGGCTCCTGCCTTTCCGATACCTGTGCAAATCCAGATCTCCGCGTGGAAACACAGGTTTTCCTGGTCGTCAATGATCCCGATGCCATGGATTTCGGCCAGATGACCTATGACAATAATATTGTCGACGGACTGCATCAGGCAAAATCACTGCCCGGCGACACCGGAACTCCGGTTGAATTTTTGGGTTCCACAACAGGCCCGAAATACACTCAGGAAACATGTTCACCTTTGCAGGTTACCTGGAGCGTTCGTCCGCAATGTGCTAAAGTTGACATCAACAGCCTGAATGCATGGTGCAAGGACAATGTCTTCAAGGAAGACCATGCCCACGGTGTACGGCAGCTTGTTACTGATCCAAAACTCCTGTCTGAAATCAAATAAAACCAGACAAATCGTACTGTAGGGGCAGACCTGCGTGTCTGCCCGGCATAAAAGGGCGAACACATAGGTTCGCCCCTACGGCACTCGAAATAATGGGTAGAATATTTTTTATTGAACCCCTTACTACCCCATCCTCCGAACCGTTTCTCCGATCCGCTGCATTTCCGTTATAATCGCCTTCTCGTCTAGGGTCGTCAGTTGCCGATCCCGCATAACCACCTGCCCATTGATGATTGAGTGGATAACGTCTCCGCCTCCGGCTGCATAGACCAGATGGGAAGCCGGGTTATAGACCGGGGTAAGATGGGGCTGGTCCATATCCAACATAATCATATCGGCTTTTTTCCCGACGACAATACTGCCGATCTCTGCTTCTGCGCCGAGTAAGGCAGCCCCTCCCAAGGTGGCGGCATGCAGGGTTGCAGCGGCATTCATCACTGTGGGATCCATTCGAGCCACCTTATGCATTTTTGCAGCCGAGTTCATTTCACCGAACAGGTCCACATCGTTGTTGGAAGCACTTCCATCCGTACCGAGGCCGACAGTGAGCCCTTTTTCCAACATAGCAGGCACAGGAGCAACCCCTGATGCCAATTTCATGTTGGACTCAGGACAATGAGCTATCTTCACCTTGCGTTCCACCAGCAAACCCATCTCCTCCTCAGTAACCATAACCCCGTGGGCCGCCACAACCCGTTGGTTGAGCAATCCCAGATTTTCCAAATGCTGAACCGGTGAACACCCGTATCGTTCCGTGCAGGTATTGACCTCGTCCTGATTTTCCGACAGATGAATATGATAAAGGGCATTCTTCTCTTCTGCTTGCGCGGCCAGTCGTTCCAGCAGGGCCGGAGAGCAGGTGTACACCGAATGAGGATTGACCGTCACCGTGACTAATTCGTTGTCTGCATACAGCTCGAACAACTCCTCTGTATAGGCAAAACCGTTTTCCAGCTCGCCATAGTTGGGTGAGGGGAAATCATACAGGACTTCGCCCAGCCAAGCCCGCATACCGGATTCATCCGCTGCACGGGCCACATCCTTGGCAAAGAGATACATATCATTAAAGGACGTGGTACCGGACTTAATCATTTCGCAGATGGAGAGCAACGTGGACTGATAAACAATCTCCGGGGTCAGTTGGGCCTCTCTGGGAAAGATATGCTCCTGCAACCACTC
Source organism: Candidatus Electrothrix laxa (assembly GCA_942492895.1). Taxonomy (GTDB): domain Bacteria; phylum Desulfobacterota; class Desulfobulbia; order Desulfobulbales; family Desulfobulbaceae; genus Electrothrix; species Electrothrix laxa. Next base: position 60,171 of record OW818652.1, on the reverse strand, counting down.
CATCAGAGGGAGATCATCAGCCAGCCCCCGAAAGCAGGACATGGCCGCATGAGTGTGGGTATTGATGAGGCCGGGCATGATCAGGCCATGCGGATGAGCAATACATTCTGCCTGCGGATATTTCTCCGCCAGATTCGGTCCGATCTCAACAATTCGGTCTCCGGCAACAGCAACCGAAATGTTTTCCTGCTCCTGTACGTCCCGGCTGTTTAACACCAAATAGCGACCGGAAAGGATCAGGTTAACTTCCCTTGTTTTTTCCTGACTCATAATTACAGCTCCTGTACGATTTCAAGGATCATTTTTTGCAGCTTCGGTTCTGCCTGATTGGCCGCCTCAACAATATCTTCCAACAAAATAGGGATAAAATCATCCGGGTCATTGACATTGGCCACCACAGACAGACCCAGCACCCGCAATCCACCATGCAGGGCCGTGATGATTTCCGGCACAGAGGACATACCCACGGCATCAGCTCCGCATTGCTTGAGCATCCGGGTCTCTGCCGGGGTTTCCAGGCTAGGACCGGGAATGCAGACATAGGTGCCTTCAGTCACGTCAGGAAATGCCAGTTTACGGGCTGCCTGCCAGACCAACTTGCGCAAGGCTGGGTCATACGGTTCAGACAAGTCGGGAAAACGGGGTCCCCATGCATCTATATTTGGGCCACGCAAAGGATTATCCGGCAACTGATTGATATGATCTTTGAAAATCATAATGGTCCCAGCCTGCCAGGACGTATTTAATCCACCCGAGGCATTGGTGATGATGGCGGTCCGCACACCGAGCAGGGACAGTACCCGGACCGGAAATCCGACCTCACGGGCGGAATAGCCCTCGTAATAATGAAATCGCCCCTGAAGAATCGCGCAGGGTTTGCCAGCTAAGGTGCCGCACACTAAATTACCGGCATGACTGGTCACAGTGGAATGGGGGAATCCAGGGATATCCTCATAAGGAATGGAGACACTGTTATTCATTGCCTCGACCAGATTACCCAGGCCGGTGCCCAACTGGATCAGAATCTCCGGCAGTACTGAAAGACGGGATCGGAGAAAAGCGACGGCTTCTTCTACCTGCTGTTTATGTGTGTTGATATCAATCATAGTTTCTTGTTGTTTTTCTTCATCAATTTAAGGACTCAACCAAAAATAACCGACTCTTTAAAAGCCTTAGATAAAATATAGATTATATCCGACCAGTTACTTATTTTCAGCTCTAACTGATTCTTTTCCCTTTCACAAGAAACAAAGTTCCTCGCTCCGCTCCCTGCTTGAATCATTGCCTCGAAGACAGAACGAGCCGAAACCCTATGTAGTCGCTACTGTAGGCTGGCATGTTCCTAAGGCGAACCGCCGAGCGTGCGCGCTCGGCATAGTTCTTCCAGCTGCCACCGCGAACCACACGGCTTGATCCGGTTTCATCTCCTTGGGGATCAGTTACGGAATCGGAAGAATAAGCCGAGCCATCCCACCAATCCTGGCACCATTCCCAGACATTGCCGTGCATATCAAACAGACCCCAATGGTTAGCCTGCTTAGCGGACACAGGCTTTGTGCCTGATTCATAAGCTGCTTCACCATGCGAATTTTCCATTTCATTATTATAGTAATACCAACCCATAGCATGAAGGTTGTCATTAAAACCTAAGCCGGTTTCCGAGTTACTGCTGTCAAAATAGACAGGGTTAGCATAGGCTGTGGTGGTGGTCGCACGAGCTGCATACTCCCACTCCGCCTCAGTGGGCAAACGGTAGCCGGTGCAGTCAGCATTGACGACAACGCTTGAGCATTGCATACCATCGCCGGGTGCTAAACTGCATTCGGTAATATCGTAACACTCACTGTGCCCCTCAGAGCCAGACAAAGCATTGGCAAAATAGGCGGCTTCATACCAATTTACGTTTTCTACCGGATAGTTATCACCTGTATGACTGTCCGACGGCAAAACACCGAGGGCAGTATCAACAATAACGACATTCCACTGCTTATTGGTCACCTCTGTGGTTTGCATATAAAACGACTTGCTCAGTGTGACCAAATGCTGAGTTTCATCTATGTCTCGACCCGGCTCGGCCTCTTCACTGCCGCTCCCATCAGGGCTGCCCATAGTAAAAGTCCCTGACGGAAGAAAATGAAAGATCATGCCAAGGGAATTAGTATAGCTTTGCGCATTGGGCGGCAACTCAAGCGTTCCAGTAGCTTCCCTGCCCGACGGTTGGCTGGAAAAGGTTTTACCCTTTACCACGTCCGAAGTGAGCGCATCGCCTTTTGCTCCTACAACTATCGGGAAAATCATCGCATGTGCTGATGTGCTCAATTTAAGAAAAGATACTATAATTATTACCAACAAATAAATACAAATACTATTCATTTTCATTTTCATTTTCATTTACACAACACCTCATTGTCTATTCTTTGATATGCCTTTGTCATACTGCCTACTCTAAAAAACTATCCGTTTATAACGAATTTTGCTCTCTTACACAATAAAAAAATAAGAAATAATCACGGAAAAACCATGTAATATCCGCACTCCCACCAGCGCATCACCCAATTATAGGCACACCAGAATTCGGCCTTTACAAAACAAAATAACAGACTATTATAGGAGAACAATAACGTATTTATTTCCGAGTGGTTACCATGAGAACGGATGACTATTTTCCCCGCCATTTTCAGTGGTTTTTTTTCTCCTTTTCGTGTAGAAAGAAATAAGTTAAACGTCCTCCGTGAATCGCGAAATATCACGTACACCCTGTCTACATCCAAACGCAGTCTTTTTTGATATCAAAAATTTTTATATACAACCCAAGGAATGATTTATGATAATTGCGGTCATGAAAGAAAGACACCCAAGGGAAAAACGGATTCCGCTCATTCCCGCGACAGCAGCCAAACTGGTTAAACTTGGGGCTGAAGTGGTTATTGAATCCGGCCTAGGTATGAGTTGTCGATTTAAAGATGAGGAGTATCAAGAAGCTGGCGTGACCATCGGGACCTCTCGTGGGGAAATGCTGAAAACAGCAGATATTATTCTCCGCCTGCGTAAGCCTTCGAAAGATGACGTTATCTTGATGAAAAAAGGTTGCCTTCATGTCAGCTATCTTGACCCCTTTAACGAGGTGGATCTTGTTGAGGCCCTGAAGGATGCACAGGTATCTGCTCTCAGCCTAGAGATGATTCCGCGCACCACTATCGCTCAAAAGATGGATGTCCTTTCTTCTCAAGCCAATCTTGGTGGCTATGCAGCAGTTACTCTAGCAGCGGAGCAGCTGGACAAGATTTTTCCTATGATGACCACACCGGCCGGAACCATAAAACCGGCAAGGATCTTTATTATCGGTGTTGGTGTTGCCGGGCTTCAGGCTATTGCTACTGCCAAACGCTTGGGAGCCTTGGTCGAAGCTTTTGACACCAGGCCTGTAGTCGAGGAGCAAGTGAAGTCCTTGGGCGCAAAATTTGTTAAGGTTGATCTCGGCGAAACGGGCCAAACCAAGGACGGATATGCCAAAGCCCTGACTTCAGAGCAGATGGCCTTGCAAAAAGAAGGAATGACCAAGGCCTGCGCTAGGGCAGATGTTGTTATTACCACAGCCCAACTTTTCGGACGCCCCGCGCCCAGAATTATTGATCATACCATTCTCGCCCAAATGCGACCCGGTTCCGTAGTTATTGACATGGCCGTAGAGACCGGCGGAAATGTGGAGGGGTCCGAAGTGGATACCATCGTTGAAATAGAGGGTGTAAAAATCTTAGGCATAGCCAACCTTCCCGGACGAGTTGCTGCGACGGCCAGCCAGATGTATTCAGCCAACTTGGGGAACTTTATTGAGCATTTCTGGGATAAAGAAAACAAGGTGCTGACCGTGGACCAAGAGGACGAAATCATGCAGGGGGCATTGATCACCCATAATGGTGAAATCGTCAGCAAGATGTACAAAAACATCATGAATAAATGAGGATAAAATGGAATCGGTATATTTAACGTTTGTTTTTGTCTTGGCAATTTTTTTAGGCTTTGAACTCATCTCCAAGGTCCCCTCAACGCTGCACACTCCGTTGATGTCCGGCTCTAATGCAATTTCCGGCATCACCCTGATCGGGGCTATCGCCTCCCTAAAATGCGACAATCTCACCTTTGCCACCGTCCTCGGAACCGCAGCTGTCGCCTTTGCGACCATCAATGTGGTGGGCGGATATATGGTTACCAACCGAATGCTTGAAATGTTTAAGAAAAAAAACAAGAATGAAGGAGGTCCCCGATGAACCCTCTTTTCATCAACTTTATCTATATCATTTCAGCAGCCCTGTTCATCTTCGGCCTAAAAATGCTCAGCTCACCTGCTACGGCCCGGAGAGGAAATCTGCTTTCCTCACTGGGGATGCTGATCGCTATTATTATTACCTTGATGAATGCTGGCCTGGATTATAAGTGGATTTTCCTCGGTATTCTTATCGGCAGTGGCATCGGTGCCTTTGTCGCAATTCGAGTAGAAATGACCTCCATGCCGGAAATGGTTGCCCTGTTCAACGGATTCGGCGGTATTTCCAGCCTCCTCTTGGCCTGGGCTGAATATCATCAGAATAGAGAACTATCTATTTTTATAGCCATTGTTGCCTTTCTTTCCGCCTTTATCGGTGGCGTCACCTTTTCCGGCTCCATGGTCGCCTTTGGCAAACTTTCAGGCAAAATCACTCAAAAAGCCGTGGTGTTCAAAGGACAGCATATTATGAATGCGGGCATCTTGGGCACCGCCTTGGTCGCTGCTGCTCTTTTCTGCATAACACCTGCAAGCACTTTCGGCTATGTACTCTTTGCCCTTATCTTAGTGGTCGCCTTGGGATTTGGTATAACCTCTACCATTCCCATCGGCGGGGCTGATATGCCGGTTGTTATTTCTTTACTGAACAGTTACTCCGGCATTGCCGCCTGCGCAGCCGGTTTTGTTATCTCCAATAACATCCTGATCGTTGCCGGCGCCTTGGTCGGTGCCTCCGGGATCATCCTGACTAATATCATGTGTAAGGCTATGAATCGGTCCCTGGCCAATGTGTTATTTTCCGGTTTCGGGAGCACAACAGCCGTACAGGCCGGTGACGGTGGCCCCCAAGGCGAGGTCCGGCCAGCTTCAGCAGAAGATGTTTACTATATCCTCGAAGCTGCCGACTCTGTTGCCTTTGTTCCGGGATATGGCTTAGCTGTGGCTCAGGCTCAGCATGCGGTCAAAGAACTCGGCGACCTGCTGGAAGCAAACGACACTGAGGTCTCTTACGCTATTCATCCGGTTGCCGGACGTATGCCTGGTCATATGAACGTGCTGCTGGCGGAGGCCAATGTTCCTTATGATCAGCTTGTGGAAATGGATGATATTAATCCTCGTATGGACAGTGTCGATGTCTGCGTGGTCATCGGTGCCAACGATGTCGTCAATCCAGCTGCACTGGATGACGAGTCCAGCCCGATTTACGGTATGCCTATCATTGAAACACACCGAGCTAAAACGGTTATTGTCCTAAAACGCTCTATGAATCCAGGCTTTGCTGGCATTCAAAATGCCCTCTTTTTTGCCGAAAATGCCCGTATGTACTTCGGCGATGCCAAGGTCTCAATTCAAGCCCTAGTGACAGAATTTAAGAATGATTAGCGAATCAAAAGAGAGAATGAGGGAAGAACATTAATGACTATTACCATGAGGGGTTATTAACCAAAAACCAACAAAAGCTGCTGCATCCTGTTTGAAAAAAACTTTAGCTGCATCGCAAAAAAGGGGGAGAAATGACAACCGATTACTATTCCAAAAAAAAATCATCCTACTGGTCATTGGCCGTTCTGATTTATATTATAATAAACGTTCGCGTCGAAGCTGGGTTTGCAACATCGCCTGAACGAATACTTGACGGCTCAATGGCTATTTTAGTGTTCCTGCTCTTGCTTTATATCGGGGCGAGATTCTTTAACGTGATCAAGAGGAACAACAACACGGTGAACCTGTTCTCCTGCGGCAAAAGCTGCTGCGAAGGAAGAAGAGGGTAATCAATATAATCAACAGGGATAAAGAGAGTACCTTTCGGCTGACCATTTTTTCAGTTGAATCCAGGGGCCATAAAAAAGGCGGCTACGTTGTACAACGTATCCGCCTTTTTTGTCCTCGCAGCACAGCAGGATAAAATAAAACAGGGAGGATGAGCTCGGCTCATCCTCCCTGTTCAAGTACAACGCTTCTCTCTCCGTCTCGTCTTGCAGAAGATCAGGGAAAAAGGAGTATTACTTTTTATTACGTTTTAGAAGCGGAAACGTAATCCTGCACCAAAGCGACCATACATAGACAGATCATCGAATTCATCAATTCCTGAACGTGCTTCAAAGAAAACTGAGGTATTGAAGCTATCCGGATGACCGTAGATTTGTGTACCAATCTGGGCAATAATATCGATGTCGCTATCTTCTGAGTCAATATCGTCATCACCGTTAGACATCCAGCCACCGAGACCGAATCCCAGAAAAACTGGATTCCATACATCGCCGACTTGGAGAAAGAACAGGTTGTACTGAAGCATGAAGTCAATCAACCATGCATCATCACCATCGGATCCGTCAGCTTTTGCAGCTCCACCGATCATACCGAGAAAGGAAAGACGTTGGTTAAACGCATACTCTACGCCTATTCTGCCAAAACCGAAATCAGCCGGATCGGACAGACGCAGATATCCCATATCAGCCACGAAACGAACGGGGTAAAGACATTCTGGACAACAGGGCGCCGGTGCTTGAACAATTTTTTCAACCACCTTTTCAACGATGCGAGGCGGTGCTTGAATAATCTTCTCGACAATCCGTTCAGGACCAGGAACTATCCGCTCAGGACCAGGAACTATCTTTTCAACTATCTTTTCAACTATCCGCTCAGGACCAGGAACTATCTTTTCAACTATCCGCTCAGGACCAGGAACTATCCGCTCAGGACCAGGAACTATCCGCTCAGGACCAGGAACTATCCGCTCAGGACCAGGAACTGTTTTAACTACAATCTGCACAACCTCTTTCAGGGCCAGATTGCCGCAAAAAAGAGGTACAGCAAAAATGTAGCGTTTATCGCCTGAATCAATGAAGAATTCATAACCACTTAACGCTGCTTTACCACCCCAGATAAGATCTTTGGCAGCTTTAACCGGACCAACGCCATTCGATCTGAACAGCATCCAATAAAAACTTTGGCCGGAATGATATTCAACATTTTGAATTTGTGCCTGCGGAAACTGTTGCATAAGCGGCGTGTACAGCTCTGGGACACCAGCCTCCTCCAATCCTGTCCTGATAGCAGTCTGTTGCGTCTGCACCATACTTCTGAGGTCATCCACTGACTTGAGAGGGGGCGTATAAAATGGATGACGCCCGATTACTGTCAGTGTAGTCGCTGCTTGAGCGGTACAGACTGATAACAATAATAAAAAGGTTACCTGTGCCAAAAATTTCATCTTCACTGTTTTCATCCTCCTCACATTCCCTGTTTGTAACAAAAATAGCCTGCTGCTTACCCTTGTTTTTTATCTGCTTCCCATCTGTTTTCTCTCAGATATTCCCCTGAAATCCGATGAAAAAAGAATACATCGATTAACACAGACAAAGAATACTCTATCGCGCGATTTGTTACAACCGATGATTGCATAGGTTGTATTTTTTTTACTCGCTCTGATGAATCTGACAATGTGGCATTATCCGTGCAGCCGAACAGCGCAAAATCAAAATTTATAGCTGAGAGAAATGGAAGCCACAGGATAGTATTCATATTCATCAATTTCTTTTTCTATTTCCTGCCGCTCCTGCTCGATAAAGGCCTCTGCAACCGGGTGGTCACCGAGTCCCCACGGATCCTCTACATGCAATTCCGTGACTTGAGCTGAGCCTTGAAACATAATTCCCAGGTCTATATTCACGCCCCAGCGACTCATGGATTCATGATTGCTTGTCCAGCCGATACCGAGATAGGGAGCAAAGGTGTCAAACTCAATCAATCCAACAAGATGGGCCTGATCAATCAGATCGGCATAGCGGCTCAGTTCTGGGGAAAGCAAATCCTGGCGATAGGTGCCGTCAATATCTATCTCATTATTATTGAGATAGGCACCAAGCGTGAAACGAAAGGCATTGGCAAAGGGGTGCAGATCAAGAAGTAACGAACTCGTGGAAAAATCCGGGGCGAAATCATAATCAATATCCCCGATTGTGGTGTCAAAATCAAAACTGACCTGGTTGATCCCGGCCCGTAGCTCCAGGTAAGGGTTGATATCCATACTGACCTCAAGCCCGCCACCGAGGGTTCCTGCTTTAATGGCCAGACCGACTTGGCCCGACTCCGCGTGAGCTGTGGGGCTGATTGCCAGCAGGGAGCCTACGGTAAGAAGGGTATATATTTTTTTCATAGTTTTTTTGCGTTGTTTTGATTTTCAGTGATAATTTACGAGATTCCGCCTACCCCAACGGGGTAATATTTACCAGCTCGGGGTAACACCCCGAGTAATCCAGATGTATTTTGTTCTCAGGGTGTTACCCTGAGCTGATAGATACAGCCCCGTCGGGGCAAAAAAATCGCCGGGGCTTCGCCCCGAACCTCTGCTCCGAGCAGGCCCGGAGGCGATCTGCGGCTCGTGCCCCTGCTCCGCGACGGGGCAACGGCCTTGACGCACCTCCGTTCCTGCCTTGCTGAACTGGGAGTGCAAGCCGGAAGCCCAGGCCGTTGCCGCGCCTGTCAGGCGTGCTCCTGCTACGGTTCGCCGAACGCACGCACCCGGGATCGTCGTACCAGCTGCCACCGCGAATCACGCGGTACGAGCCCGATGAAGGACCGGTCGGATTATCCTTGGAACTGGAGGCGTAGTAATCCTCCCCGTACCAATCCGCACACCACTCCCAGACATTGCCTAACATATCATGGAGGCCGAAGGCGTTGGCCCAAAAAGAACCAATCGACGCGCTCACGGCATAGCCGTCATCGCAGTTATGAATCGTCCAATCAGGCCAGCTCTTTTTCGCCGTCTGGTCTGCAACATTGGCATAGCGACAAGCATCATCCGCTGCATCGCCCCAGAATCGTGCGGTATCAGTGCCAGCCCGTGCCGCATACTCCCATTCCGCCTCTGTGGGCAGCCGAATCTTTTTCCCCGACTGCCGGGCAAGCCAAACCGCATAGTCACGGGCATCTTCCCGGCTCACTTCCACAACAGGTTGCTTCTCTCCGTTCAGACTTTTTCCCTTGTACTCACCGGAATCATGCTCAGGCCGAAAAAGACGGAACTGACGGTTGGTCACCTCGTATTTCGCCATCCAGAAATCATCCACGCAGACTTTATGCCGTGGCAACTCATCCTCAAAATAACTGTCGTAATCTCCTTGACCGACCTCGGCAATAAGCTGCTTTTTCTCTTTTTCCATCTGTCCCATTTGAAAACAACCGCCCTCAACCCGAACAAACTCCATACCCGTAATCGGCTCTGTCCAAGTCTTGGGCTGAACCGGCTTAGACTGCACCGGCGCAGGCGGTGTCACTACAACCTCTTCAACAGAAATACCCATACTCGTCCCACCTGAAATCTTCACCCTCTTCTGCTGCACAAGCGACGTATCTCTGTTCAGAAAAAAGAACTCCCCCAAGCTGCCGTGCAGAGAGATATCCCCCATCTGCGGATTCTGCCCCTGATCCGTCACCATCTGAATTTCCCGCTTCAGATACGAATGCAGCTCACAGGCCGTAACAATGCCGTCTTTTTCAACATCAGCAATCCCGCTGATGCCAGCAAGAAGCTTCTCATAAAAGATACTGCCAGAGCCAACCTCGTCAATATGCCAGGCCAATTCACTCGGACCGCCTGCGGTGATGGCATGAGCACCGCGATATTTCGGAAGCAACACGACTTCGCCGTAAGGACGTTTAAGAAAAGTGCCGCTATGACAGGAATTCAACAGCACTAGCACCTGATGGCCTGCCGCAACCACCTCATCAATATACACCTTCAGCACATTGATATGGAGAGCATGCCCCTTGTCCTTCAGATTACGAGCTGTACTTTTGAGCAGATATCCCTTGTTGTTCTCGGTCATCCCGTGCCCGCTGTAGGCAAAAAGAAAACGTGATTTGGGAAATTTCTTCAATCGGGCCGAAAAATAGGTCTGGAGAAAATATTCAAGGTTTGGCAAGGTTACCTGCTCATTCCGCAACACCACAATCTCATCAAAAAACTCATATCGCTTCAGATAGCGTTGCAGCTTGCGAATATCCTCCGCTGCCGGGACGAGATCCCCCTTTTCTCCTTTCATTTTCGGGTATTTTGAAATACCGCAGATCAGAGCAAAACTCCGGCCCACGTCCGCATTGGTCACCCCGGCAATATTGAACACCTTTTCCGCTATGGAGCGTTTGTCCGTGTACTTGACAAAGTATTGCCGGTACTGCGGCGGAACATCCTGAGCGTACAGCAAAGAACAACAGAGGAGCAGCAGAACTGCGCTGAAGGTCGCGACGCAACTATGCCTTTTCCTTTTTCTTAACACGTCCAAACACCTCCTTCCAAAAGAACCCGTTTTGAAACGCCAGGATGGCAAAGGAGATCATCTGCACGGACTCAAGTCCGGTCAGGCTCTGCACCGAGCCGACCAAGGGAAGAAAAACAATCGGCGAGATAACCAGCGGTTTCAGGAACTCCTGCCAGGAAAATTTCCCTTTCAGGTAAAAAATATAATGGGCCATGATTCCCAACATCGTGCAGACAAACATCAGGCCGATGGCTGTGAGCGGCGAAACTCCGCCAAATGCCTGCCGGGATAAGGAGGCCGGAAAGCCGGTCATCCAATGAAGCAGCACCAGAAAAATACCGAGTAAGAGAGCCTCGACCAGAATTCTTTTCCCGGAACGGGTGATAATGCCTTCAACGACCAGCAGGAGAAGATACAGCCCACTGAACAGGAGTAACAGGATGGTGATAAATGGACTCATATCTCATCGATTGGTCAATAAAAAGTGTATATAATTAATTGACTAAACATAAACAAATCATAACGTTATAAGAGATGCCGGTATTTTGACCGTATTTGCAGAGATGTCCTTTAAGCGCTATATTGGGCCAGATAATAAGTATTCCTAAACAGGAAACTTCTCAACAGCCTATTTTCACAAGCAATCATCCAATATGTTGATTTCACTTACTAAGATTTCAAGGTGTTGTTTTTTCATGTAAAACAATTAATTCAATTACTAGATTATTAACCAATCGGTGAGTCATATGATTACGGTTGTATTTTTTGGGTAGTCAGGCAGATATCCCTCTACAGGCGGCATGTTATTTCGCCCTCATCGGGCAGAAGCAGTCCTTTTGCTTGAAAATCGGACTCTCATCAAAGGATAAACACAGGAATTTGCCTCTACGGAATATCGAGAGACTCCTTATACCCCAACGGGGTAATATTCATCAGCTCGGAGTAACACCCTGAGCAGCAACATCAGCAAAGCGATAGGCCAGCTCTTCCAAAAACTCACGCTGCTCAAGACGTTTCAACAGATCTTCAGGTAGGGTGAGGCTTAAATATCTATCATCTCCGCCAACCTCAAGAATCAGCTGATCAGCTGAAACTGGCTACCAGCAAAATAAAGACAAAGACTGCCACACCGGCTGATATCCCTGCCCCGATATATTGCCAAGACAGGGCCACCACCGTCGTAACAATGCTCCCGATACAAATCTCTTTTCCGTGTTCTTTTTCCCAAGAAAAAATCGCTGTGCTGATGGCCAGAACAGCAGTCAGAACCATCATAACCGTGAAAAAAACTGAAAGATTCTTCAGGTCCTTTATTTTCCGTTTTTTTTCCGAAAAAGCAGTTAAGACTTTTTGAGAATCAGGCCCTTTCAACGGTGCGAAATCCTCTCTCACCCCTTGAATTTCCAGCGAGACCGCTGCATCATCAACTCGGTCAATAGCTTTAATTTCTTTCATTTTATGGTCAAGCAGACAGGGAGGAAGAATCGCAAGCATCAAAGAAAGGCAGGACAACAACAGGGAAAGAACACCAATTCGATACTTTATCTTTTTCATTACCTGTCAATTCCTGATGAAATGGTCGAATCCTTGAAATGAAATATGCTGTTCCTCGTAACTTTCGGCCGTTTTTCGCTGCAAGGTTACGCCCTGCCCCGTAATAACAGTCCCCACAGGGCTTACCCTGCCCCCCTGCCCGGCTGCGACATCCAGAATGGCTTGGCTATCTTTTGGATCTGCGGTAAACAGCAGCTCGTAATCTTCACCACCCGCAATCATCCAATCGCTTCTCTTTTTATCCAGCAAGGAGGCGGCAGGAGCAAGACCCGCCCGCCCAGGAAGCTTTTCAGCCGCAACTTTCGCTCCGACCCCACTTTGTTGACAGAGATGCGAGAGATCCGTGGCCAATCCGTCCGAAAGATCCATCATGGCGTGGACATAACCTGTTTGGGCAAGGGCTCTGGCAAGATCCACCCGCGCCTCAGGATCAAGATGGGCCTTGATACAGGGGGCCAAATCAGAAGGGTAACCTGAAGGATAACCGTTGGACATCCCGATATCTCCTCCGATATTTTTTCCGATAATCTTTCCTGAGCGGAAACAGTCAAGCCCGGCAGCAGCATATCCCAGCGAGCCGGAAACCCAGACGATATCCCCCGGACAGGCTCCATGTCGGTACAGGACCCTATCCTTCTCCGTCTCTCCAATAAGGGTCAAGGTCAAGCTCACCTTTTCCGGGCTGCACACCGTGTCACCGCCGATGAGAAGGCAACCGTATTGCCAGCAGGCATCATTGATGCCTCTGCTCAACGCTGTTGCCCATTCCGACGCAAAATCAGCTGGTAGCCCAAGAGAAAGCAGAGCAAAAACCGGTCGTCCTCCCATTGCAGCGATGTCGCTCACATTGACAGAAACAGCTTTACGTCCCAACAGGTACGGAGGGTGCCAAGAGCAATCAAAATGAACTGATTCGACCAAGGTGTCCATAGTCAGTAACCAGACATTCTGCTGATCCTTTTCAACCACAGCGCAATCATCGCCGATTCCCTGCACCAAGCCCTCGCCCTTATTGCAAGCAAGATTTCGGATCTGCTCTATCACATCGCGCTCTGTCATGACCGTTTCCACCACTCACCGACATTACTGGTATTACTGGCCAGATAGCTATCGAGCAGTTCACGGGTTTCCCTACCATCCCCGCATTTTAAAATCTGCTTTGCCAAGCCAGTTAACCGGCGCGAAGTCGAGTGACGAAGCAGACGTTTGGCATGCGGAATGGCCGAAGGGCGCATAGAAAGTTCGTCAAGGCCCAGTCCTAACAGGACCGGCGTCATGAACACGTCTCCTGCCATCTCGCCACAAAGAGCCACCTCAATACCCTGAGCATGCCCCGCTTCAACAGTTCGACTAATCATACGTAGAATAGCCGGATGAAGTGGATCATACATATGGGCCACATATTCGTTCCCCCGGTCAATGGCCAGGGAATACTGGATAAGATCATTGGTGCCGATACTAAAAAAATCAACCTCTGCTGCCAAGGCATCCGCCATCGTAACAGCGCTGGGCACCTCAATCATAATACCGATCTCAATATCTGGGTCAAAAGGGACGCCCTCATCTGTCAGCTCCATCATGACCTGACCTATAATCTCCTGAACCTGTTTTAATTCACTGAGCAGACTGATCAATGGGAGGAGGATACGGAGGCGACCAAAGGCGGAGGCGCGTAGCAAGGCCCTCAGCTGGGTATTAAGCAGCGACTTTTCCCGCAGAGACAGCCGAATAGAACGCAGGCCGAGGGCCGGATTGCGTTCATTCAGGGGTTTAAATCTGTTGCCTGGCAGCTGGGTCGCGAGTTTATCGCCACCTGCATCCAAGGTTCGAATGGTAACCGGTTGTGGGTCTAGGGCGATGACCAGATTTTTATACACACGAAACAGCGTTTCTTCGTCTGGAAGATGCTTTTGTTGGAAGTACCCGAACTCCGAGCGAAACAGGCCTATACCGTCCGCCCCGTAATAGATTACCCCTTCTATCTCGTCAGGAATCTCAATATTGGCGGACAGACGTACCCGTAGCCCGTCAAGGGTTTCCGAGGCCAGATGGATATACCAACACAGTTCATCGGAAAAGGCCTGATGCTGACGGTCATACTCCTGATACAACTTTTGCTGATCCATGGTCGGAGAAAGGCAAACCCGCCCATCATACCCATCAAGAATGATAGTATCACCGGTACGACAGCGTTCGGTAATATTTTCCACCCCCACCACAGCAGGCAGGCCCAATGATCTAGCGACAATAGCTGAATGCGAGGTTGTCCCACCTTTTTCCGTCAGAAAACCCAACACCTTCTCAGACTGCATTCGAACAGTGTCAGCCGGGGTGAAATCCTCACTCACCACGATGACCGGTTCTGCAAAACCGGTAGGAAATTGCTGCCCGTGCTCTGAAAGCTGCTCCAAGAGGAGATTGACCACATATTCGACATCAGCAAAACGATCCCTGATATACTCATCAGCAATATGATCAAATTTCTTTTTAACAAGGTAAAGAGCGCGGGAAAGTGCCCATTCCGCATTGATCTGTTTCTGCTTGATTAGGCTGGCGGTCTGGTCCAGGATCATCCTGTCCCGGAGCATTCGGATATGAGAATCCATAATAATGAGGGTGTCGGAAAGATCACCCTCGAATTTGCTGCGCAGATTCTTCAGTTCCTGTTCCGCCCGGTCAACAGCCTGCTGAAAACGCACCTGTTCCGCTTGAACGGCTTCCTTCTCCAGTCGATAGCGGACAAGATCATCAGAACGGGGCCTCAGAACCACGGCCCGGCCGACCACAATCCCAGGTGACCCGCTGATACCGTACAGCGTTTCCGGCTCACAGTCTGCGCTCTGTGTACCTTCCCGCCCTGCCTCCTCTGCCTCCTTTACCCCCTTTGCCATTACTCTTTCAGAGCCTCCGGCTGCACCTGCATTCGGGCAGAAGAGTTTTGAGGTTCAGGCTCTGACAAAACCTGCTCCACAGCAGCGACGACCTGCTCCGCATCAGGCCCTCGGGCAGAGAACTGCACTCGGCTCCCCTGCACCAAGGCAAGACTGAGCAATTCAAGAATAGAAGTGCAGTCAACGGGCTGCCCTTGATGTGTCATCTGCACAGTTGCCTCGTGCTCGTCAATCACCGTGATCAAACGCTCAGCAACCCGGCAATGCACCCCGTTGGGGTTAGTGACGGTGCTTTCCCAGGAAACAATATTCATTTAATCAGGCGCAATCCGCCTTTTTTTTCTGTGCCGACCTCGGTCTCCGACAAAGAGAGCGAACCGGCCTTTTTCACTTCTGTCTCAAAATGAACCGCTTGAACAAAGCGTCCCTTTCCGCCCATAGTAAAAGTTTCCTGCCCAGTAAACTGCTCCGTTCGTAAGGTCCAGACAAGGGGTTGAGGCGGAACAGAGAGGAGCTGCATATGCACTTCCCACCATTCATCCTTGCGGGCACGATCAGGCTCAATCCCCGTGACTAGGGCATAACCTGCCATTTCATTTTCCTCGAACACTACGAGAACAAGATCACCGACATCAGTCGTCTCTTTAAAGGGAACGAGTTTCTTTAATTCCTTAAGTAGTTTTTCCATATATTCTTTTTTTCTTGATGGATATTATTTTTTCGTGCAAAACAAAGAACTTTCCCCTTGAAATGATGACACGAGCAAGGAGTTTCATTTAAATTTTTTCTGAATGGCGTGGAGAATATCCGTTATTTCGAAAAAGGCGTCAACCAACTCTGGATCAAAATACTCGCCGGATTCTTTCCGAATCTCGTTATAGATCTTTTCATTATCCCAGGGGGCTTTATAACAGCGTTTCGAAGACAGGGCATCAAAGACATCTGCCAAAGAGACGATCCGCGCAGCAAAGGGGATCTCCTCACCGACTAACGGCCTTCGAATCCATCCTGAATCGCCCTGTACCAAACGGCCGGGATAGCCCTCACCGTTCCACCTCTCATGGTGATAAAGAACAATATCATGGGTCATCCGGTCAAGCACTGATGAGATATTGGTAAATAGAGCAGCACCAGAAACCGTGTGATCTTTAATCAATTCAAACTCTTCCGAATTCAGAGGACCTGGTTTTTTAAGAATCGCATCTGGAATCCCGACCTTACCTGCATCATGCAGAAGCGCAGCACGGCCCAAAAGGTCGCAATACTTGGTAATTTCAACCTGCGGCACCTTCTTTTTTTCAGCCCAACGTTTATAAATCTCAACACTGTAGGCACTGACCCGCTGAACATGGGCACCGGTTTCTTCTGGATCATGCAATTCCGCCATTTTTACCATACGCAGAATCAATTCATGATTCAACATGCTTCGTTCGATAATAGCAGCGGCATTATTACTGAAGATACGGACCCACATCCTGCTCTGCTCGGAAAACGTTATCACTCTCCCCTGCTCGTCCTGGGCATTGATAAGCTGCATCACGCCGACTAAGCCTTGATTATCCAGGGAAACAAGAGGAACAGTCAGAATAGAAGTGGTATGGTAATAATTTTTTCTGTCAAAGGAGTTGTTAAATCTATAGGGCACATCCGAAGAAATCTTATAGGCGTCATCAATAACCACGATCTCCTTAGTCAGAGCAGAAAAACCAACAATGGAGTCCTCGCTTATGGGGATGCTGACATTTCTATATCGAGCTGCTCCGGCACCCTTTTCACCGAACAGGGTATCATTCTGCACATGACGAAATTCCAACTTTTCTCCCTTGACAAGAAAAATGGATCCTGCGTCGGCATGCGTCAGACTCCGTGCTTCGGACAGAGTCAAATCCAAGATCGTGTTGACATCCTGAAGCTGATTCAGAGCACTGATCTTATTAAGAATAGAAACCAATATAGCATCGTTCGGCTGCCGACCGCTCATGTTGTTTTTTTTCAGTACATCACGTCGATGTCAACAGCGCAAAGAATATCCCTGTCCTGCATCCTGTTGCGTCTGCTTTACCGGTACGATTTTTTTAAAAAAGGATAGTGTATTTCCTGCGAATGCGACAGAAAGCCACAAAAGACAGCGTCATCAAGTGTTTTATCAAATGTTACTGAGAGAGTATCCTGCTTTTTCGATATTTCAGAATTTCCTCAAGAAAGAAAAGAGAAGTCATGCAGTGAAATATACCGTTAAAGGATAGGGTATAGTTTTATCAAGGTTTTTTCAACAACAAAATACCCCAAGAAAGAAGCGAGAGATACAACCTCTCACTGTAATCGTACTAAAGTTCAGGGAGATACGACAAGGAACAAGGTTAGCCGATCATTACACCGACGATAAAATTAATTATCGGCATTATCAGCTTAGTGATAATCCCCATATAAAAGAGGACCAACAGAATAATAAAACCATAGGGCTCCAATCGGGCATAACCAGCAGCCTGATCTGGCGGGAGAAGCCCCATCAAGATCTTTGAACCATCCAAGGGTGGAATAGGGAGAAAGTTAAACACAGCCAGCATAACATTAATCCATACTGATGCCATAATCATATCAAACATCGGATTGAGCAGGTTAAACATAAACTGCGACGAAATAGGAACAGCGGCGAGTACTTTGAGTAGGATAACACTGATAATCGCCAAAAACAGGTTAGCAACAGGACCGGCCAGGGCGGTGATCAACATCCCTTTGGGTGGGTCCTGAAAATATCGTGGATTAACCGGAACAGGCTTTGCCCAGCCTATCCTCATAATCAAAAAAGCAAGCGTCCCAAAGGGATCAAGATGCTTGAGCGGATTCATAGTCAATCGACCTGCATTTTTCGCCGTAGGATCCCCCAGTTTCCAGGCAGTATAACCGTGGGCCAGCTCATGAAAGGTCAGGGCGAAAAGAAAAGGAGGAGCCATAATAATGAGCTGTCGAATAGTGTCGTTCAGGTCCATAAGTATTTTTTTAAAGGATCGTTCAAAGATCGGGAGGAGAGTTAAAAACTCAGAGAGTCCGAGAGACCACAGGGTATTTTTGCTGAATCAGAATGATCGCCTCTTCTTTATCGGAGATCTCATCGTTTAATTGGGCACTCAAGGTATAATTTATCATAATGCGAAACAGGCTTCCCGGAGTATACCCCAGCTCCATCAGATCCTGCCCGCTGAGAAGCGGTTGGACACCACGAAGATGGGTCACATAATGCGAGACCTGTTGACGGATATGTTTTTTCCGGGCAATGCTCATCAGGTACAGAAGACCTTCATTCTCCAGAGGATCAAGCAACCAGTAGATTTCCGCATGCTCGGCTACCGGTCGTCGTAGCATATGCAGAGCAATATGATCTGCCTTGCGCTTCTGTCGCAATAACTGCCTCCGATGCTTGGTTGGCAACTCAAAACGATGGCAGAAATTGCGCAATTCCTGCTCACGGGATCGACTGAACACAGCCAGCAGACAAACCATCCAGGTCTTGCACCGGCCAGCCAGCTCTCCAGTATCCTCTAGGAAAAGTAATTTAAACCAGGAAACAGCCTCTTCCGCCTGGGTAAGGATATGAGCAAAACGGCGATCTACCTTCAGGTTGGGCCGTAGATCAGGCCAGAGCACAGGAAAGAGGTGCAAGGAATCCAGCCGACGCAGGGAGGCCAAGGGATGGTCTTCCGAGAGGATAAGCTTCAACTCACTAAAAAAACGAGGTCCGGAGAACTTTTCATACATATGCATCCGCACAGCGTTCCGCATCAGCTTTTCTGTATGCCTGCTGATCGTAAAATCAAGACGCTGTTCAAAACGAACAGCCCGGAAAATACGAGTGGGATCTTCCACAAAACTGAGATTATGCAAGACTCTGATGCGCCGTTCCTTGAGATCGTTCTGCGAGTTGAAAAAATCCACCAAGGTGCCAAATCGTTCTGGATTCAGATGAATCGCCAGAGCGTTGATGGTAAAATCGCGGCGAAAAAGATCCTGCTTCAGCGAACTATGCTCCACTGTGGGCAGGGCAGCAGGAAAGGCATAGTATTCCAGCCGTGCTGTTGCCACATCAATACGCATACCGTCGGCCAGCATGACAGTGGCGGTGACGAATTTTTCATGGGTACGGACCGTGCCCTGTTTCCTCGCAGCCAGCTCCTTGGCGAATTGGATACCGTCCCCTTCCACCACAATATCGATATCCAAATTTTTGGTCTGCAAAAGCAGGTCTCGGGCAAAACCACCAACAGTATAGGCATGCATACAAAGATCCTGCGCGATTTCACCGATTTCCCGCAACAGAAAAATGATATCCCGACTCAAGGTATCTGTCATAAGGGAGCTGATGTTGCGGGTTCGCTCTGTGGACGGGTGTTCATCCTCATGAAATAAATCGCGAGGAAGATGCCCCGGATCATTGATCAGCAGATTAAGCAGGTCCGTACGAGTGATAACCCCGCAAATAACGGCGCAGATATCTTGCTCACTCTTTTTCCCCTGTGAAGTTTCCGGGATATTCTCCCGGATACTTTCCCGGACAATGGGAATCAGGCGCTGTCGGTTTTCTATAATCAGTTCTTGGATGTCAGCCTGGGTTGCGCTTTCCGGCAGGACCGCAAGATCCGTTGTCATATACTCACTGATCGGCATATCATCAAGCTTATGGGCAATGGCCTTAGTAATATCCCGCCTGGAAATAATCCCCAGTAATCCAGACGGGTTCTTGCGATCGGTATTCTCATCAACCACAGGCAAGACATTAATATTATAACGGGCCATGAGATCGTTTGCCTGCTTATGGGTGATATCTGGCGTGGCAGTTATTACCGGAGAAGACATCAGCTCACCAGCCATAGCTCGTGGCTTCACTCGACGATGCAACAGGTAAAGCAGCTCTTCCTCAGCCTCGAACAGAGTTTTATCCCGGATAGTGGCCGAGGCAGCCGCTGCATGACCACCACCACCCATTTCACGGGCGATACCCCCGACATTAACTTCAGGAATTCGGCTACGACAGATGAGATAGATTCGTTCCCCCATGCAAACTAACGAAAAAAGAGCATCCAGGTTTTCCATCACCATCATTCTGCGGACCAAGACCGCAAAATCATCCACATATGCAGGCAAGGTCAGTCTGCTCACGGTAATCTGAACAGAGTGGACCGTATAGGTCATAGAATTTTCCAGAAGCAGGCTAAGCAGGGGAATTTGTTCGGCGGAAAGATCCTTGGAGATAAACTGATTGACGATGTCAAGATCGGCCCCCTGTTCCAGCAACCAGGCTGCTGCCTGTAAATCAGCTGGAGTGGTGGTGGCATAAAGAAAAGAACCGGTATCCTCATGCAGACCGAGACTGAGCAGGGTTGCCTCATCAGGAAAGAGGGTCATTTTCTGTTCCCGCAGCAGGGCAACAAAAAGAGCTGTGGTCGATCCGACGGCCTTGATATGCTCGACATCGCCCTGCATGTCACCTGGGGCATCAGGATGATGATCGTAGAGATGGATTTCAATACCCGGATTTCTCAGGCATGCTTCCAAGGGGCCGAGACGGTTAGCTTGGCGGGTATCGACGACAATGAGGCGAGTTACGGACGCCAAATCAACATGCTTGATCTTCTTAAATCCATACAGATTACGAATATCCTGGGAAAGAAAATCACGTAAGGGTCGTTCCGTGGAACCGGAAAAAACCAAGGTCGCCTTGGGGTACAGCTTCTTGGCTGCCACCATAGAGGCAAGTCCGTCAAAATCGGCGTTTATGTGGGTCGTGATGATTTCCATGCCTTCAACCTTACCCTATTCTGGCTAGCAGGTAAAATGGTTTTCAGGGATGGGGAGAGAGAGCGTTTTCTTGAAGCCCACCAACTGCAAGCTGATGGACGATAGAGGAATGATTTACTTGTCGGTCAAAACGAATGGCTCCTTGCCGGTGTCACCTCAATCAATTGCCTTTAAAACCGTACCCAGTGCTTCCCGTTTCCCTGTCAGCCCAAGTTTTTTGCGGATATTCTGCCGGTGAAAAACAACCGTGCTCTCAGCAACACAAAGCTGATCGGCAATTTGTTTACTTGTTTTGCCCTCCCGGATAAGTCCTGCCACCTGGGTCTCGGCCCCAGTAAGTTCGATCCCTCGGTGGATCAGTTTAAAGGGGAAATCAGATAGAATTTCACTGACACTTGTCGTGATACTATCCAAACATTCCTTCTGCCTGGGAGCAGTCAAACTTTCCCGTAACGTCTGCACCAAAGGAAGAACACGCCCCATAATATTCCCCATGATTTTCTTCTCATGTTTTTTCTCCAGTTTCTCCCGAACTCGCAACACGGTTTCCCAAGCATGCTCCTGTTCATCTAATTGATTCTTTAGAATCTGATTTTTTTTAACAAGCGCGATATGCTGTTTTAAAAAAAATAAGTTTCTTCTGACGCGTGTTACGAATTCTTTTTGAGGATATGGTAACACGAAACAATCCACTGCTCCAGCTGCAAAAGCCTCTTGTGCGATATCAGCATCATTTTCATGCCTCATTAAAATAAAAGGGATCATGCCTCATTAAAATAAAAGGGATATATCCACCCTCGAAATACTGACTCAGCTCTCTGCACCCGTGCCACCTCTTGGCACCGGCGGGGATAACATCAGTAACCCATAGATCGTCTTGCATTGATTCTTCATGTAGTTCTTCCTTCTCGCAGTTCGGATAAACACTGACTTGATATTTATGCCCCGCGAGTACCGAAGCAGCACTATCAAGGTCATTCACTGTACCATCACCATGCAACATCTCGTTCATAAATGTAAATCCTCATTACTTATTCCTCCTTTTTTAGCAAGATTCGAGTGATTCCTTCCAGCAAGTCATTTCGTTGGTCTTCTTTTGACAGCTCGTAAAAAAATCGGACCCTACTGCTTTCAGGGTAAACACATTATTTACCCTTCATAAACAGCGGTCCGGTAACAAGAGGCCAAAATGAAAGCAACATGTAGTTTTATTTATGGTATCAGGTTATTGGTTCGTTGCGACCAAGATACCCTGTCGTCAATACCGATAAAGTTGTTGCCATCTCCCCAGACTCTCATCAGTCAAGAGGCAAAAAATTTGCTTTAAGCAATCGCTCAACGTATGAACTCGATAATAAATCTCAGTCTCTAAGGAATCAATTCCTGAAAACATAGAGGAAAAACGATAGGCTTTCCCCCCACTATCGTTTGCTCAATTGTACGTCGGCACTCATCATCGGGTGCTCAGCTGAGGGTGTAGCGTTCGCGAATTTCTTCGTTGATGATGGAAATGAATTGAAAATAAGTCTGCCGGACGAAGATGTTCGGAGATATTGGACGATTCGCGGATAAGATGAGGGCAATAGGTCAAGAATCTTCCTGCACCATGCTGTTCAACTATGGAGAACGCCTGAAAACGCAGAGTAATAATTTTGCAGTTGAAAAAATGAAAACTGTTTTATATGCATATCCTGATCTGATAGAACAGCTTAAAGCAGCACAACAGAATATTGAAGAAAAGGAGGAGAAAATCGATGAAAACAACACGAATACTGATCGTTGATGATACACCAGAGAACATCCAGGCAGCGGCCTCTATTCTCGCCAAACAGGGGTATGCAATCGCCTTTGCCGAAGACGGCGAGTCGGCTCTGGAACAAGTGACCGAGGTTCATTTTGACCTCATCCTGCTGGATATCGTCATGCCTGACATGGATGGCTACGAGGTCTGTGGCAGACTGAAAAAGGATTTGGCGAGCAAGGATATTCCGGTCATCTTTCTGACCCTAAAGGACGATACAGAAAGCATTGTTGAGGGCTTTCAAACTGGAGCGGCGGATTATGTGACCAAGCCCTTTCGGGAGACGGAACTGCTGGCTCGGGTAGAAACCCACCTTGAAATCAGCCGAAACCGAAAGAAGCTGGAAAAAATGGTGCAGCAGCGCACCGAGGCTCTTGAGGTGGTGATGCAGATTCGGGAAGAAATCACAGAAAAGGCCGGAGAGAAAATAAAAGCCAATATCTACAACCGGGTTTTCCCGCTGGTCGAAACTTTGCGAGAAAGCCTGACACAATCAAGGCAGCAGGAATGCCTGAACAGTATCAGTACCGGGTTGGATGAAATTCTGTCGGAGTTTTCGCAGAAGCTGATCACTTCTGGCTTTAACCTGACCCCGGCGGAAACTCAGATTGCGGGGTTGATCAGGGAGGGGAAGAGCAGTAAGGTGATGTCCGAGCTGCTCTGTCTTTCCGAGAATACCATCGTTTTCCACCGTCAGAATATCCGTAAGAAATTGGGGCTCACTGGTCGGGGAAGGAGTTTGAAAGCGTTTTTGAAGAGTCTTGAATAAAGGAGGAGGTGCCCAAGTAGCGCTTGGGCACACCTCTCCCCTAAATCCGTAACAGTCAGTATAATTCTTTTACCCACGCACCGATATTACGCTCTTGCCGATCAAACGCCACACCTAATAAAACAATTTCCTTTCCGCAACCTTGGTACTTTTGCGCATATTCTTTGTCCTTGATTTGCTGCAAAGCTTCATCCTGTGTCCCTTGTAATTTAAACTCCAAGACATAAATAAAGATTTCAGTTTGGACAATACAGTCAATGCGACCTTTGTTTGTCCTCACTCCTGCTTCTATTAGAAATCCCAGCAACTTGAAGATCGCAAAAAAAATTGACTGATAATATTTTTCTTGATCTATGGTGATATCGTAGGGGATATTGGCAAAAAATAATTTCAGCGTAGCAAAAACATGGTCAAGATCTTTGTCTTTGAACCCCTTGACCAATTGCTCAATATAGATTGGCCCAATACCCTTTTCCACATAGGCATAGTGCTCGACAATGGACTTGTAAAAAGAATCACGCACTTCTCGGTTAGGAAAATCAAGTTTATACAACGTACCCGTCCAGGAAGTAATGGTCAGGTAGCCTGTTTGGACAAACAAAGATTGTATACTGGTATTCTCTGGTTCACTGGCGTTCAACCCTTCAGGAGAAATATAGAGGTTCTCCAGGTTTGCCAACAGATATTGTTTTGCCTTAAGTCGCTCGATTAAAAACGTCGGCGTGGCGCTTTGAAACCAAAAATTATCAAATTCCTGGTTTTTACAGAGAGAAAGGATGGAGTGGGGATTATACACCGTACTCCCGCTTCGGTGGAAGCGATAGCCGTTATACCATTGCTTAACTTCACCTTTCACCGTCTCTAGCTCTTTTTTCTCAGCTCCTGCTAACGATGTAAGTGCCTGATTAAAATATTTTTCCAGTTCCTGTTGCGTATACCCACATAAGGCACAGTAGTCTTTACTCATGCTGATGTCGTCAAGGTTATTCATCCCTGAAAAAACGCTGACTTTGGAAAACTTGGAAACTCCAGTTATGAAGACAAAACGCAGATGTTCGTCCAAGGCTTTCACGACACCATAAAAGGCATTCATGGAGGTTTTAACATCAGCAAGTTGATCGGTTTCCAGGGTATTCAACAGCGGCTTATCATATTCATCGACGAGCAAGACAACTTTTTGCCCCGTTTGCCCATGAAGTCCGGTGACCAGCTGGTCAAATTGTCGTTCAAAGCGATCACTGGTAAGGGAGATATGGTGCTGCTCAGCCAACGTTGTGACCTGCTCAGAGATAAAGGCCTCAAAACTTATTTCATAGTGGCGGTGCTTGTCCCTGGGCTATTCTCATCGTTGACCACGAGGCTGGGAGAATTAATGAATATGGTTCCTTTATCTCATCGATTGGTCAATAAAAAGTGTATATAATTAATTGACTAAACATAAACAAATCATAACGTTATAAGAGATGCCGGTATTTTGACCGTATTTGCAGAGATGTCCTTTAAGCGCTATATTGGGCCAGATAATAAGTATTCCTAAACAGGAAACTTCTCAACAGCCTATTTTCACAAGCAATCATCCAATATGTTGATTTCACTTACTAAGATTTCAAGGTTTTGTTTTTTCATGTAAAACAATTAATTCAATTACTAGATTATTAACCAATCGGTGAGTTTATATTCCTATTATCTTTTTTATTTCTTCTTCCGAACGTCCAACTAAATTTTTAATCATTGACATATCAAGACCGTTTTTATGGGCATTTTTTATTATCTCAATGGTTTTATACTCTGCTCCTTTTTCAATTCCTTGTTCAACCCCTTTTTCAATCCCTTGTTCTATTCCTTGTTCTATTCCTCGCTCCATCCCTCTCTCTAATCCACGTCTCTCAGCAGATATAATGGCTGCTTTTTCATCTCGTAGCCATTTGAGTCGAGCTTCAAACTTTTCCCGTTCTTTTTCACTGAGCCTCATGTTGTCCAAGGCTTCTATTGCTTTAATGATAGTAGGTATTTCTTTCAACTTCGTGGGCATATCAGCTTTTGTATACTCACCTGCTTTTTTTAGGAAATTTACCCATCTATCCATTACATTAGAAATATTCTCATCGTATTTCTCGAGTTCAACAAAATGTATTTCTATCTGCGGTATTAATTCACTCCCTGATGTAACATTGAGTAGTTTGTAAACATTATGATATTCGTCTTCCTCTAAGCAGTTAAAATTAAGGATATTGATCCCTATTGTCTTTTCGAGCTTATCGTAATTAACCCCTGAACTCAGCTGGCTTACATACAACCTTGACCAATAATATAAGGCTCTTTGCGCATAATAGTCTTGGTCGATCATTTGCATTTCTATGTTAAACCACTTACCACTAATATCTTGTGCTTTTATATCAAGGATACTTAACTTGTCACCGAGAAATTCCTTTTCATTGTATGGATTTTTTATAATAATATCTCGTACCTTATCTTCTTCACTGACAAAGGCATTGATAAAATCAATCAATAAATCTTTATTTTCTTCTGTTCCAAAGA
Source organism: Candidatus Electrothrix laxa (assembly GCA_942492895.1). Taxonomy (GTDB): domain Bacteria; phylum Desulfobacterota; class Desulfobulbia; order Desulfobulbales; family Desulfobulbaceae; genus Electrothrix; species Electrothrix laxa. The sequence goes on along the minus strand of OW818652.1, from coordinate 34,295 downwards.
GCTTTTTGAAAACAAAATCTATCCTTGGATTAAGTCGACACATTTTTTACCTCCTGCGTTTTATTGAACAAGTGGGGTATAACCTGTTTCCTTCCTGACTCTATATATCAACGTCCTACACCCATGCCACTATATTCAAATTTCTCCGTAAGCTCAACCGTTACATAGTAAATGACTTGCAGGTGAAAAAGCAGCCAGACAAGATTTTTATCGGACGGATCAACAGAGGGTTTGATTTTTAAGAGTATCATTTTGAGAAAGATGAGCTGCGGGTGCGCCTTTGGGAAAAGACGGTGTAACCGGATATGGAGTGGCCGTTGGAAGGATTAATCGGGTTATGTCCTCTGATCATTATTTGTATGAGGTTACTCACCGATTGGTTAATAATCTAGTAATTGAATTAATTGTTTTACATGAAAAAACAACACCTTGAAATCTTAGTAAGTGAAATCAACATATTGGATGATTGCTTGTGAAAATAGGCTGTTGAGAAGTTTCCTGTTTAGGAATACTTATTATCTGGCCCAATATAGCGCTTAAAGGACATCTCTGCAAATACGGTCAAAATACCGGCATCTCTTATAACGTTATGATTTGTTTATGTTTAGTCAATTAATTATATACACTTTTTATTGACCAATCGATGAGAGGTTACTATACCCTATCATTACAAAATGGCAATCAGAAAAAACGTGGTCTACCCATAATAAACTAATAAATTCAGGTTATTACGACTCCGTGGGGCCGAGGGCGCAGCTGGCTGGTTTACGCTGCTTCTCGTGTTGCCTTCCCTACCAGACCATGCGGTCGGCACCCCAATTAAGGTGATTTCGGAGCTCAATGGCTGGCCTACGCTTCCCCTGTCAACGCTTCGCCGCATCCTCGCGGAGTGCCGACGCATGACTCGGGGCCATAATGGAGCAGCTTCTCCTTTTATGTAGGGCTCTTTCATCCCCTACTCTATGCCGGTTTATCCCGGCGCTTTCAGTCTGACTCTATTGATTACATCCATGATCGTATCAGCCAAAAGTACGAAATGCCCTCCTTGGCATCCATCATTTCATCTCAGTCTCAGCAGACCGCTTCCGACCCCGCCTGAAAATTTCTCTGGTACCCTGAATTTTGGAGAGGATACGTTGTATTGTTTGAAAAGATCAATGGAGTCTGACCCCATTGATCTTTGACGATGAAATTCCTCCTTTTGGTCACTAACATAAGGAACGCAGATCGTATAAAACCGGGCTACGTCCCTTATTACCCCTTACCGCCCTATTACCCGAAATGGTGGCAGCCTTTCGGGGGAAGGGCTGGGTTGCTTTCCTGAGCTTTATGAGCGCGGCGCCTGGTGGTGTTGGGAGGTGGCTGACTGGGGGCTAATCGGGCTCCATCCTCCTATTATTGATGGTACGGCAATTGTCTACGCATCCTATAAATAGCTTTGTCTGTCAGGGCATTTGTCGTTCTTTCAATAGTTTTTTTCGTTTATCGCAGTAACTCTTCGATCCATCCTCCTGTTCATCCTTTATAACCGACGCTAATACAAATTGGGATCCGGCTGATATTACCATACCTATCTCTCTAACACCGAAAATAACCCCCCAGACTGTCGTTAAGTTAGGGTCCTTTTGTTTGCTTAAGACCATCTGTAATATCGTTTGGGGTAAGGCTAGGATCTGGAAAAATACCAATCCACCCCTAGAAACATTCGCGGACGTCGGTTTAAGCGACCAATCATCCAAAATATTCAAGAAATTACGCACACCCATGGCAGAGACTAGAAACCCGTCTACGCCAGATGTTAATGACACGTACTTTCTTAATCTCGCTGGGTCATTCATTCGACATTGTGCCCCGAGTAATACGACCCTTAGGAACGAAAATACTCCATAAAAGGTGGTCACACCGTACTCGCTGGCCTTTCTATTACCGTCTGCCTCGGCCACTGTCAACACCGTGATAAATCTTATTATTCCGTCGAGTAATGACACAAATCCCGTGCCTAATGGCCCCAAGGCGTCCTGCTTCGTACCCTCGAATGAACAATATGCCACAAATGAACTCAATGCATGTGAGACAACACGAAAGGCCCTAAACAATCCGATCCTGCTATGCAGGAGGGGCTTCTGGTCACACAACCAATCCTTCCTCTTATCTACCTTCATAGGTTTGTCGTCCGCCATCATTAGTATCGGGGGGTGACTAATTCTACTTTGGCAATCATAACTTTTTGATTTATATGAGAAATCATCTTGAAATATCCAAAAGAAAGTTGTAATGTATCTACGAAAATGTTGAATTACTTTTCGGGCGGATTGGTCCCTTAAGCTACGAGCTGTATCCAGTCAATTGCCATGATATAAACTTTTACTTTTTGCTGATTTTATGAGTTCGCCCAGCCCAGAAACAGAATATTCCTATGAGAAACTCTTTGAGTTGACAGACATAGCCCGACAACTTGCGTCTTTTCACGAAAGGTATCATCATTTTTTCAAGAGACATACGGTAAGTTTGTCAGATAAAGCATTTCAGTACTTGAAAGGTTTATTCCAGGCGGATAAAAAAACATGGAACGTATGGAGGAAAAGGTTCCGGGCGCTAAATATGAGCCCCTCCAGTATTTTCTTTCCGACTCGAACTGGGATTGGTGCCTTGTAAATGATCAAGTAGCAAAAGATGCGGATAAACTTTTGGGAGGAAAGGAAGATAGCGCTCTTTTTATTGATGAGTCCGGGATACCCAAAAAGGGGAAGATGTCTGTCGGGGTTTCTCGTCAATGGTGCGGGCAGCTTGGTAAAACCGACAATTGTCAGGTAGCCGTGTTCGCGACTTTGGGATATGGCCGTTTTTCCACACCGATCGACTGTCGGCTGTATTTACCGAAAAGCTGGACGGATGACAAGGAACGTTGTCTTAAGGCCAAGGTCCCCGCCGACAAAATTGTTTTCCAAACAAAACATGAGCAGGCTCTTGACATGGTTTTCCATGCGAGAAAGAATGGAGTTCGTTTTAACTGGGTGGGTTGTGATGGTTTTTACGGAAGTAATTCTCAATTTCTTCGGGTACTTGACGGTAACAATGAAACATTCATGGCAGATGTTCATAAAGACCAGACAATTTATATTGAAAATCCTAACCCTGTCGTTCCAGAAGCAAAATCGAACAAAGGGAAACGCCCAAGCAAGCTCAAAGCACAAAAACAAGGCGTACGTGTTGACAAATGGGTAGACCAACAACCTGATAATGCCTGGAAACGAGTAAAAGTTCGGAAGACGACCAAAGGCCAACTCATCGTGGATATTCTGGATAGGGAAGTTTGGTTATGGGACGGTAAAGAGGCTGAAGCGAGAAAATGGCATTTGGTTGTCAGGCGTGAGATTAACTCCCCTGGGGAAATCAAATACAGTCTGAGCAATGCGCCAAGTAACACGTCAACAAGACGACTTGCGTATATGCAAGCTCAACGGTATTGGGTTGAACGACCATTTCAGGATGCAAAAAATGAATGTGGAATGGGTGATTATCAGGCTCGGGGATGGCTGGCTTGGCATCATCATATGACTATGGTTATGATGGCGATGTTGTTCATGATTGAGCAACGATTATACCATCAAGTCGGTGTCCCGTTATTGAGTTGTACTGATATAACGACATTACTCAAGTCAATTCTACCCCGTCGAGATGTGGGCGAAGATGAAATTATAAGGCAGCTTCGTGAACGGCATAGAAAGAGGCAAGCTTCAATAGATTTCGCATACGATAAACAACGGAATAGCAAGTTGTTACCACAGCCTTTGTGAGTGCCAAAGTAGAACTAAATTCACTTCGTATCGTAAAATCGGTTCGACTATCTACGATAATATTTCTTTCGCTTAAAACTTTGTCTTTTATAACTGATTCCGTGTCCTTTGATTTGGAACGTAAATTACTGAGCGACTCAACCGTGCCCCCAGAGACGGGCCGTGGGGTGGTCCCGTTAAGCACCGATCGACCAGGTAAGGGGGGCATGTGCTCAAACCGGGAATATGAGCTTGCGACTGGGATAGCTATGATCAGACAAACCAGGTCCAACAGGGAGCAATCTTTATCAATGTGCCTTTTGTACAACGCCGTGAATATAGGAACATTGATCTCCGCATTCAAGGCATCTTTCGCGGCACCAATTAATTTTTGAACCAGTGTTAATAACCCCCTGATAAGCTTCTCAGCCACATCAACAACCAATGCTGCAATTTTCTCCACCAATATTTTTAAGAACTCACCCACAGTAATGCTATCAGTCAAGACTTCCATAAATTTGGGTTCTAATTCTCCCCATGCTAATGAAAAGTCTTTTTCAAGCTGTGTTATTATACCCCAGAAGCTATCATCTTGTGGTAAGTCGGGCGCATCTGCAGAAGAAGCAGGCGTATTGGCTGATGTTAAAGCCGCCTTTTTAGAGCCAACCCAATTCGATCTTGGATCAAGCATCTGATTACCTTGCTGAGATTGATGTTGCTTTTTAAGCTTATTGGCTTGTTGCTGATACCCAGAGAGCTTGCCCATTTTTTTATAATGTGCAGTGAGTTCAGGCGCATTCAGCATTTTTTTCAATTCATCAGCAACACCTGTAACTTTTTCCTTAAAACTATCCAGGCTTTGCTCTAAACCATCTAAACTATTATTGAGCATCCCTTTAAACATATTCTTGGTTTCCAGAATATCGTCCCAGTTAAACAAGAAAGCGAAGGCATTGTAAATGTCTTGAAAGTCGATACCCAACGTGTTTTTCAGCACCCACTCCAACGCCTGCATTGCTAGCTGAGCACCCTTTACGATGAATTCACACATTTTTTTACCAATCGTGATGATAAGCTTCACACCGTCTTTAACAACTTGAGTAACAAATTTAACGGCTTTAATAAAACCCTTTTTAATCGCATACCAAATATCTCCAAGTGTGTAACCATTTGAATCAGATTCATGGATGACGACGGGGTGGCTTGTAGCAGCCGTACCTCCTCCCTCTGCATGATTAAAAATAAGGCTTGTTGTCTGAGTAGCTTGCTTCAGTTGTTCACCGCTAATATGTCTCGGTACTAATGGTTTACCATCTGATTTTTTAGTTGCCTTAAGTTTTTTACTACTACTAAAAGTCTCTTTAACTCGGCCAGCTAATTTATCAGTGGGGTCAATTGATATTGTCTTGTTCAAAAAAGGCGCACTTAAACGCAACTGAGGCGATGCAATACTATCGGTTGGGTAGACAACATTGATTTGATTACCTTCAATTGCAGCATTAACAGGCGTTTCAGGACCAATATTGACTTTTCGTTCATTGATGTAAACAGATATATTGGACTCAGCAAAAATTGTGACTTTTTCGTCATGAAAAAGCAGTAATTTGTCTGAATCAAACCCAATATTCAGAGTGAATGTCTTGGCTTGTCTAACTTCTTGTACAGCTTCAATTTGAACAGGGTGTTCCTGCCAATTTGAAGTGACTTTATCTTGCCAAAAGGCAATTAACGCATTTTCGCTGCCACTACTATCAAATAAAAACAACTGATTGATAAATTGCTTGCCTTTAATACAAGCAAACTCTGCAACATCATTGTGCATCATCAATGGGGCTGTCCATTTGCTTATAATCTTATCAGCAGTGTCGTAATAACGATTAGTGCTATAATAGAGATGTTTTCTCTTATCTTTTTCGCCGATCGACCAGATAGATACTTCTTCGTCATGTTCTGCTACAGCAATTTTTGAGTAATGAATATCTTGACCACTTGGGCTAATTTCTTCCTTGCCTGCATCAGGAGTATTGAATTTAAATAAACCATCACCCGCTACATATAAAATACTATTGTCATCAGTATCAGGTATAATCGAAAAAGAATTAATGGATGCACCGGTTTCAAACCGCCCTTTTAAGGTTCGGTCTCCTGGTTGTTTAGGCAAAGTTTGATATGACATGGTAGTACCATGTGTCATTTGGTGGAGTAAAAATACACAAGCGTCGCCGTATACCTGTCCTACTTCAAGCTGCAATATGTTCGGAGAATTTTCTATTAACGTGTAAGGAACTGTTTGTTTTCCATACCGGAAATAAGCATATTTTGCGTCAGTGGTCTTATACGCCGTACTATATAACACACTTTCATGATTGATAGAAATATGATCAATGACTCGACTGTTGTCAGGCAATCCTTGCTGTTTCCAAGCAAGCGACGCATCAAAACGTTGAGCATCAATAGTATTGAGATTAATCATCTCGCTGACCAATAACTCGCTGCTATCGCTATTCCGTCTTGCATATACAATTCTTAAAGTATTGTCTTTAACAGTATGTTGAATATCAAAACTGGTGACAGGCATTTTCTCTGGCGATAAATTATAATGAACCCAGCCCGTCGCAGTATCATCAATATTAATCAACAAATTAAGCACATGCTGTTTATCAACAAAGAAAATCATTGCATTTTCAGCAGTATATTTGAGTACCTTGATACCTTTTACTGAATCAATGGTTGATTCTGAAAAATAATTATCCATCAACTCACTGTGATAGGTAACAGCAATATTATCATTAATTGAGGGTTTCATGTTGAGTTGTTCCATTGTGGTGCACTCCTGAAATGATGAATTTTACTGATTAGAAGTAGTGACATACATACAATTGTGTCACTACTTATTTAGGTTATTCAGTGATAGGCGCGTAGCTTGCGTCAAATAAAACAACAGTTTTCGACTTGTCTAGTCTTACGTTTTTGTAAGTATAAACAGATGACACGGGCAAAATAACCTTGTTTTCCAAAGGTTTAAAGCTCTTGATATCAAGTGCTTTCTCTAAAGCATTCATTTCATCAAAAATTGCGCTCTTGTTGAATAAATCATTAATGAATTCAGTTGTATTAAAGGCCAAATTCCAAGCATCCGTAAGAGCATTACTGATTTTATCACCAATTCTGTCTTTGTATTTCGGCTCAAACGTATCAAAACCGAGTCTAAGCTTATCATTATTGGGCTGCACAGCAAATTTACCCTTAGCATCCGCTTTTAACGTGATAGTCAATTTCCCTTCTTTACCTTCTTTCCCTTCTTCAGCTCTTTCTTTACCACTAGTTGAACAGGGCCAATCAACACCAACAGACTTATAAAAAAGCGTTTTTTGTGGGATTTCTTGATGAAGCGTGCAATCCACTACTTTAGTAATGTAGTTCATATCCACACCACCCTGCTGATTGAGAGTGATGCCTGAGAAAATAACTTTTAAATTACCCTTGATATTCATTTCAGCATCCTTTTTATCAGAAATTTCCCAAGCAAAACGGATATCACAATCATAACCATCCTGTGATGCATTCTTACATTTTTCACCCAAAGAAGTTGCAATTTTGTTTTTTAATGAATCAGAGATTTTTTTAACATAAATCCTCTCAAATTTAGAACGGCTTAAACCAAATCCAGCATCCACAGTGGCAGTTTTATCTTGGGTCTGCTCAAGCAAACTGTGTGGGAGAATCCCTGCATCTTGTCCAGAAGGAAAAGCATGATGTTCAAGTAGCATTAAAAAATTGAAACTTGAAGCATTAGCTTCTTTGCTACTATTAGAGGAATAGGCTATCCCTGTTGGTTGAAAAAGGGCTTTTTCTGTTGGTTTTATTTTCTTTTTAGTAATACCATACCCTAAAATATAAGGATTATCAGATCCTTTAAGATTACGAAAGTAGTTTTCTAATGCTACCAGCAATAATGTTTTTTTAGATACATCATCAGGAAGATTGCTAGCTGACTTATCATAGTCGGATATGTTCGCATTTTCGAAATCTAAGAATAATGACTCAACAGTAAAATCATTGTCATTAATACCTTTATCTCGTAAGGTCATGACCTTATTTTTTCCTTCGTCAATCGATATTATTTTTTGGTTTGAAGTGATTTTTACTTTCCCTATCTTCACTCTAAATGCATATATGGTTTTCTGTTCACCTTTTGGGCTCAAGTCACACTCTATTTTTTTACCTTCGCGTATAAAGGTTAGTTTACTCCCTTCGGTAAATGCAATTTGGAACAGTAATTCCTTTGGGTTCGATGTCACTTCGATTTGGGGGGGGGCGATGTTCGCGACTAAACTGACATCATAAAGGCTAGAATCTTTAATTTTAGCTTCAAGTTTCGCCACTATATTTTTTAGTGTTTTCTTCCTCGCACGAAGTTTTTTCCATTTGGCTTGTGTAGCATTTTCCATCTCACCTTCGATGGATTCTATCTCTTTCTTATGGGCGGCAGATTCCTTCTTCAGTTCTTCAAGGTCATGAAAATAGTTGGTCGCCTGCGCATTTAGAAGTGGCTTCACATCTTTTCCCATAGAATTCGTCAGAAAGGCCCACTTATCAGCAATAATCTTTCTTCTGTACATCATTTTGAACTGGAAATTAATGTAGCTACTAGACAATGCGAGCACCATGTCATAATCGCCCAAATTTCTGTTTTTCATTTTAATAACCCCAATATTTGTATTGTTAAATAAGTTAACTAGGGAAGTGTCCCCTCATAGGCACAATTAAGGGACAGACCCCGATTGATCGACATCCCCAGTTCTAAATCTCAGCGAAAGCAAGGCTGCGGGCGACCATCACCCAAAAACCCCAACTCCCACCCATCCACAACCTCAACCCCACTCCGCACCCAACGCCGCCACCGCTCCACATACCGACCAATGTCCCCTTCAGAAACACCTCGCCCATAAAGCTGGTTCAGTTTGTCCCGATGGTTAGCCCAGGTCATCCAGGCAATCGTCAATCCATTGATTAAACGATTACCGATCCGATAGCCGAGAAAGTCAAAGCCTGTGGTTCTCAATCGACCTATATAGGTCTCAAACGGGTGCTTGGTCATCTTTACTGCATTCAACACCCGATTCATCATCCGCACCACTGTGCGGAGTTGGTTCTGCGTCCTGCATAAAATCACCTAGTCATCCATGAAACGTCCATAGAACAGATCATGTTTTTTGTAATACCCGACCAGGTTGCTAGGGTTAATAAACGACAGCCCGCCAGGTATACTTTGCTCCAGAGCGCGTCCTGACAAGCTGCCCGTCTCGTTATGTCTCTAACCGTAGAGGATTTTTTCCCTCTTGGCAATGACGGGAAACAGAGAGGAAAAAACATGGCTTCCCCTCTTATTCCCTTGGCCAACCCAAGGTTCCGCAGCAGATTCATGCAAAACGACAGAGCAAGTGAAACGCTCTCAGGCCTTGGAGATTTTATGAGAAGGAAGCGTGAGCGGAAAAAATCCACGCTGATTTCGTCCAGCTTTCTCATCAGTATCAGGCTCCCGCTCTTCCTTGCATAACAAGCCCCTAACCCGAAAACAGCCGCCTTTCCCCCACCTTTCCCTATCAACTTCCCCTCATTGACCATCCAGAATCCATCACATAATCTCAAGTACATAAAGGGTAAATCAAGTGTCTTCGCAGCTGCCGGTCGCATGCTGCAATGTACAGTTCCCACCTGTCTGTCAACAAGGCGGCAATACTAAGAAGGAGTTTTGTGATGAGCAGTTATGAAAAAATTCAATTTATCGGGCATTCCATCAATACCGGACCTCAGCTAGCGCGGGACGGTTTCAGGGAAAGGACTGTTTATACAGGCGATAAAGATCCTGTTGTCGACCTTGGCAATTGGCAAGAGAGCTGCTTTCTTCAGGGATGTCTTTGAAAACGCGAGAAAAAGCCCGCTTATTATCCGAGACAGAAACGTTCTTAAATTAATGACGCTCCCAGAGTTTTTGCCCGAGGACAAGAGCAGGCTTATGAAATGCACAATGTAGACAATCTCATAACCTCACTGCAAGCGTCGGTCTCCGATTCCCGCTGGGAAGACTGGATCTTCGTCTTCGGTACAATCATCGAAACGGGACAGGTGGAAGAATGAGGAACATAAATGTAAACCGAGCTCGAATGGTAATAAGGGAGCATATCGCTGAAAACGAATTCATCATGGCGGCCCCGGGAAAAAACGGGCAAGAGAGATGGAAACGGCGGTATCATCGCCTGCCGCCGGAGTATTCAGGTGTTGGAATGGAAGAGCAGCAAAACCATTACGATGGCCGCAGCATATTTGAACTGACAGGGATTACCTTTGGGGTGGAAATCGGACCGGATCATTGTGAAGGTCGCCTGCGACGCTCCTTGCAACATCTGGGCCACAGGAAAGTACAAATTCAGCTCATCCCTTCCTGCGGAACAGAAATCTGCCCGGCTACCGTAACAGCTGTCAAGGGTGGCTGGGTTTTTCAATGCGACGGCCTGGATGAAAGCTATACCGATCTGCGCATGATTATTGACGAACATCAACGTCTCCCTGAACAACCGGCGAAGATTGCGCTTTATCCGCAACGTCCCCCGGCAGTTCTTCACACATCATGCAATACGGAAGGCTTGTTTGTTGGCGGACCGGGAAAATTGCATTTTTACGAGCCGGTAACGATTCCAGAAGCTGTAACATCTGATCAGAAAGATAGCAGCTCGTTACGGAAAAAAAATAGTTGTCTAACCGGAAGATGCGGAGACTTTCCGTATCTGCGACAGACCGAGGTGAACTAAGAATGCATAACAATCAGGTCCTCGCAGTATCAACAACAATCGAAGGAGGTGCGCAACATGCTCTTGTATATAAAAAAAACAATGGAAACATCGAAAAAAATTAAGATGGAAAATTATATATTTTTCATCCTAACTCGTTATGCGGTTTTCTTGATCGTGGTAATTTTACTGTCCGGTTGTTCACGCCCCTACAAGGAGTATGCGGAGGCGCACCAGCAGTCGATAAAATCAGAAGCAGACGCAAGATCTATCGCTTTTACAACAGCCTTTCGGGCCGTTCAGGAATTGTGCAAAGTTTTTGATCAGGCTGTCGTCACCCAAGCTTCTAAAAAAGTTCCAATTGTAACCAAAGAAGGGGTCGATATTAATGGAAATGCACAAACAGACACTATTTATCTCCCTGCTCAGGATATAGGTGTTTCCATTCTACTTGCAGGAGTAGCTAAAAGCATGATCATTAGGGAGGTTCACCCTTTAATCAAAGAGATAACCCGAGAGATGACCAACAAGCTTGAACGGCCGGTCACTGTTGAAGAAGTATTGCTTAAGGTTGCTGATGAAACCGGGTTGATCGCGGTCATTGGAGGCATGTACGGTCTTGGTAAGGCGGGAATAGAAAATGCTGGAACCGCTTTGAGTAATATCACTTTGGAGAACGGTTCTTCAATTGGTATTGAGAATGCCGGAGCGACAGTAGGTGCCAATAGCCCTTGGATCGATAACCACAATGAAGACAGTTCATTACCCGAAGAACTTTCCCTAGAAGGGGAATCCATCGAATAAATTACATCCCGCCTGAAATGGCGCGAAACGAACCATTGGCCTGTATTTACATAACAAAAAACGAAATCCAAAGCAAGATTATCTGTGAGAAATTAACAAAAAGAGGAAAGAATGAAACAGAATTACACAGTACATCCAGGTGACACCATCGAGAAAATTGCGAAAAAATTACAACTTAACAACAGGGAGTTAACTGCAATAATAGAGAGGAATAATATAAAGAACCCTGACCTTATTCGTGCCGGTGACATTTTAATTATTCCAGAAAAAATAACTGCCGAAGCAAAGGGAGAAAAAATTGTCGAGTCAACATCGAAAACCACAGTGCCGGAGTCGGGATATGGGGTAATAATCAGAGAAGGACAGATACAAGAAATACTCCCCAGTGCGAAAAAAGAAAATATAAAGAAATTTACTCAGGCATTGGATACTGAACTTCTACGATTTAAAATTAATACACCATTGAGAGTGGCGCAATTTATTGCACAGGTAGCTGTTGAGAGTGCTAGTTTTAATTTAACAGAAGAAGATCTAAATTATAGTGCGGATAGGTTGAGGAAGATTTTCTCGAAGTATTTTCCAACCAAAACATTAGCTGAGCAATACGCCCACAAACCGGAAAAAATAGCAAACCGAGTTTATGCCAACAGAATAGGGAACGGTGACGAAAAAAGTGGAGATGGATGGCGTTATCGGGGACGCGGTTTAATCCAACTTACAGGAAAAGAAAATTATATTGCTTGCGGCAAGGCAATCGAGCAACCGTTGCAGATGAAGCCTGATATAGTTTCCACAGACCCATACATTGCTGTTATGACCTGTTGCTGGTATTGGAATTCAAAAGATTTGAACCGTTATGCGGACCAAGACAACGTGAAAACAATTACCAAAAAGATTAATGGCGGATATCATGGACTTGATCAGCGAAAGGCGTTCTTAAACAAAGCAAAGAAAATCTTTGGTGTCAGTTAGACTCGCCTAAGCGCAGTTGCTGTGAAAATAATCTCAAATCAGGGGGATTTTCAAATATTCTGATGCCCCCTGCTTCTTCGCTACTCCTCCAATCGCTCCAAAATCCACCCCACCGCCGCAGGCAGATCCTCAGCAACCATGGCAGGCTGCATTTCCTGCTGCGGCCCGATATAGTCCTGATCCCCCCGACCATAGCCGGTAAGCACCAGGATAGAAGTTGCCCCGACCCGAGCCCCGCATTTTAGGTCGGACCAGCGATCCCCGACCATGAACGAACGCCCAAGGTCAAGATTGTTTTTTCGTGTCACCAAACAAAAAATACTTTCCTTTAGGCTCTTGTATCCAATTATCGTATAATCGCTTATTCGCTCTTACGAAAAAAAAAGAAATCGTACTGAGTAACAATAAAAAAAGGAGGAAAAGATGGAATTATTTATGGTGAAAAAGGGTATAGGATTTGGGTTATTCTACGGCGCAATATTGTCGTGGATCTATTGTGTTTTTTTGGGCCACAAGAGATAAAACATACTATTATTATTTAACATTTCTTACCTCTCTATTCCTTACTCATTGTGCTCATGATATACCGATAAGTTATTCTTGCATAACTCCTACGGCACTATTTATCTGTGCTATCGCTTTTCTTCATCTTGCTTTTTCCCTGTGGGAGAAGAAAAAAAAAGTCTTTCAGTCGATTCATTTCCTGCTTCACCTCTTTGTTTTTCTTTCAACGAGCTACCACCTTGTATCAGTCCCAGGTGTGTCTTCCCCTACCTTGCCTGCCGTCTTGGCGAAATCCGGTTTACTGATCCAGGGAATAGCTTTTTCTTTTCTTATAGTAAAAAACATCCGGCTGACTCTCCGAGATAAACGAGACGCGCAGAGACTCTCGACTGAGGAGATCCAGGCACGAAAAAAAGCAGAATCAGCAAATCAGGCCAAGAGCACTTTTCTAGCCAATATGAGCCACGATATCCGCACACCGATGAACGCAGTGATCGGCTTCAGCGACCTTCTCTCCGGCATGTCACTGAATGAGCAACAACAAAGCTGCGTCCGAGCCATCAGCTCAGGAGGGAAGAACTTGCTGTCATTAATCAACGACATCCTTGATCTCTCCAAAATTGAAGCAAAGAAAATGGATTCCCACCCGGAGCCGATCAGAATCCGCACCCTGCTTGACGAGATTCGTAAAATATTTTCTCTGAAAATTAAGGAGAAACAGCTTAACCTCCATATTGAGGTGGCAGATACAGTTCCCGCCCTTATCGTGTTGGACGGAACCCAGCTTCGTCGGATTCTCTTCAACCTGATAGGCAATGCTGTAAAATTCACGCGAAAAGGACATATCCGTATTAGGGTGCATAGCGAGCAGCCCGAGAACAAAGAAAAGGTTCTTTTAGTACTTGAGGTGGAAGACACAGGGCCGGGTATCCGTGCAGATCTGCATGAAGCTCTTTTTCAGCCCTTTCAACAGGACAGCACCAGCTCGGAACGGAATGGTGGCACAGGACTGGGCCTGGCCATTACCCGCCATCTCGTCGAATTAATGAACGGTGATATTACTCTCCGAAACAGGGTGGGCGGAGGAAGCATTTTTACCGCGCGTTTTGTTGATGTCCCGGTCGTTCATACCTCTTCACCGTCACCGTCACCGTCATCGTCATCGGACGATGAAACATATGACGCCGCTCCAAAAAAGATCGCTTTTGAAAATCTGACGTTCCTGATTGCAGATGATCTTCAAGAACATCGCGATCTGCTCAAAAAAATACTGGCCGGTAAGCGGATCCAATGCATTGAGGCGGATAACGGTCCACAGGCGGTGGAACGTACTCGCCAACACAGGCCAGATGTCGTTCTGTTAGATATCCGGATGCCAGGGGGAGACGGCTCTATGGCGGCTCGACAAATCAGGGAGAGCAGTGAACTCTGCCACACGCCAATTATCGCGGTGACAGCTTTTGCCCTGCAACAGGATCGGGAAAAGATTATGGCGAGTGGATTATTCGATGGTTTCTTGGCTAAACCGATTTTACAGGCGGATCTCTTCAGAGAACTCAACCGTTTTTTCCCCTCCACAGAAGTAAAGGACGAGAAAAAAGAGATGCTTGCTGGAGCCCCTCTCGCTGAGGTGCCTCAGAATATCGCCCTCCTTATCCAACAGCTGGAGACAGAACTCTTTGTCCTGTGGCAGGAGGTCTGTCGAACGAAGGTGTTCGGAGATATTGGACGATTCGCGGATAAGATGAGGGCAATAGGTCAAGAATCTTCCTGTACCATGCTGTTCAACTATGGAGAACGCCTGAAAACGCAGAGTAATAATTTTGCAGTTGAAAAAATGAAAACTGTTTTATATGCATATCCTGATCTGATAGAACAGCTTAGAGCAGCACAACAGAATATTGAAAAAAAGGAGGAGGAAATCGATGAAAACAATACGAATACTGATCGTTGATGATACACCAGAGAACATCCAGGCAGCGGCCTCTATTCTCGCCAGACAGGGGTATGCAATCGCCTTTGCCGAAGACGGCGAGTCGGCTCTGGAACAAGTGACCGAGGTTCATTTTGACCTCATCCTGCTGGATATCGTCATGCCTGACATGGATGGCTACGAGGTCTGTGGCAGACTGAAAAAGGATTTGGCGAGCAAAGGATATTCCTGTCATCTTTCTGACCCTAAAGGACGATACAGAAAGCATTGTTGAGGGCTTTCAAACTGGAGCGGCGGATTATGTGACCAAGCCCTTTCGGGAGACGGAACTGCTGGCTCGGGTAGAAACCCATCTTGAAATCAGCCGAAACCGAAAGAAGCTGGAAAAAATGGTGCAGCAGCGCACCGAGGCCCTTGAGGTGGTGATGCAGATACGGGAGGAAATCACAGAAAAGGCCGGAGAAAAAATAAAAGCTAATATTTACAACCGGGTTTTCCCGCTTGTCGAAACCCTGCGAGAAAGCCTGACGCAATCAAGGCAGCAGGAATGTCTGAACAGCATCAGTGCCGGGCTGGATGAAATTCTTTCGGAGTTTTCACAGAAGCTGATCACTTCTGGCTTTGACTTGACTCCGGCGGAAACTCAGATTGCGGGGTTGATCAGGGAGGGAAAGAGCAGTAAGCATATGGCTGATTTGCTCTGTCTTTCGGAGAACACCATCGTGTTCCATCGCCAGAATATCCGCAAGAAATTGGGCTTAACTGGTCGGGGGAGGAGCTTGAAAGCGTTTTTGAAGAGTCTTGAATAAAGGAGGAGGTGCCCAAGCAGCGCTTGGGCACACCTCTCCCCTAAATCCGTAACAGTCAGTATAATTCTTCTACCCACGCACTGATATTACGCTCCTGCCGATCAAACGCCACACCTAATAAAACAATTTCCTTTCCGCAGCCTTGGTACTTTTGCGCATATTCTTTGTCCTTGATCTGCTGCACCTTGATCTGCTGCAAAGCGTCATCTTGTGTCCCTTGTAATTTAAACTCCAAGACATAAATAAACTCGCCGATTGGTTAATAAGAACTTAAAATAAATTATTTCAGTCTTGGCCCTGCTCTTTTTCTTCATAATCTACTACTCTGGCAATAAAATCAACATTTGCCAGGAGAGTAAATGGAAGAGTTGCAGATCATTACAGAACGAGTTGATGATATCCCCTTATTGATAGGGACGATGATCAATACAGGGTTGGTCGAAATTCTGGACAACTATACTCCAACTCACTGGAAGCAAAGAGCTTTGAGTTGGGGGTGGACAGCGGTGATCTGGTTGTCTTATATTTTATCTGAAGGAGATCATCGCAAATCCTCAGTGGAGCAATATATTAGTAGGATGCAGGAGACTCTGGAGAATTTAACCGGGCAGAAGATTTTTGAAGCAGATTTCGCGACACATCGTCTGGCGGTTCTTCTGAGATATCTGAGCCAAGAGGCTTACTGGGCTGGAATTGAAAGGGATCTTAGCAAAAGAAGTATTGAGGTTCATGAACTGCCGACCAAAGTTGTTCGATGTGACGCCACCACGGTTTCAGGATATCATGAAGGCAGTGAAGCAAGTCTGCTTCAATTCGGTCACAGTAAAGATGACGCAAGTCTTCGTCAGATCAAGGTGATGACTGGAGCTCTTGATCCTCTGGGAATGCCTTTGGCTACTGATGTGGTTTCCGGTGAAAAAGCTGACGACCCGCTTTATATCCCTGTTATTGAAAGAGTTAACAATGCCTTGCAGAAGACAGGGGTTCTCTATTGCGGAGATTGCAAGATGAGTTCGTTGAAGACTCGTACATACATACGAAGCCTTGATAATCATTACTTATCTCCTCTTCCTTTGACCGGTAAGATCACAAAGGAGATGGAAAGATGGATTGAAGGTGGCCTTACCCACAAAACACATGGAGAGCTGGAGCAGGTTTTTCGGGAGAATGATAAAGGCGAAAAAGTGCTGATCGCTCAGGGATACGAGCTGGATCGCGACCAGAGTGGTATTTACGAAGGCAAGGAATTCCAGTGGAATGAACGAGTTCTTGTTGTTCATTCTCCGGCTCATGCTGCCAAACAACAGCGAGGCCTGGAGCAACGGCTTGAAAAAGCGCAACTCAAGCTCAATACGTTGACGCCTCCTCGCGGCAGAGGCAAACGTCAAATCACAGAAGAGTCTGTTTTGCAGACAAAAATTGAGAAAATTCTTAAGACCCACAGGGTGGAAGGATTATTGACGGTTGCATACGAAAAACAGGTGGAAGAGCATACCAAGTACATTGGGAGAGGCCGTGGCTCAAAGAAACGTTCTCAGCGCGTTGTCAAAAAAATTAGATATCAAATCAAAGAGATTAGACGTGAAGAAGAGCTGGTGACAGCGAAAAAAGATACCTTCGGTTGGAAGGCATTTGTTACCGATGTCGATCAACAAGATCTCAGCTTACAGGAAGCCGTGTTGTGCTATCGTAAAGAATATCGGGTTGAACGGATCTTTGAGCGTTTGAAAAGTCGTTTGAATATCGCTCCATTATTTGTTCAACGCGACGATCAAGTGGCTGGATTAACTCATCTGTTAACGTTAGGGATTCGGGTACTGACATTGATAGAATTTGTAGTGCGCCGTTCCTTGAAGAAGGATCAAAATGTTCTGAAGGGAATGTATCCGGGACAACCCAAAAAATGCACAGCTTCACCGACCGTTGAACGGATCCTGCAGAGCTTTTCCAATATCTCTCTCAGCATCATTCATTCCGGAGGCCAGGTAATACGTCACCTGACTCCATTGTCAGATTTACAAAAGGATCTTTTACGGAGAGCAGGTATTGGCTTAGAATTATATCAAAATATCGATAATAAAAGTAATGGAATTTTATTAACCAATCGGTGAGAATAAAGGTTTCAGTTTGGACAACACAGTCAATGCGACCTTTGCTGGTCCTCACTTCTGCTTCTATTAAAAATCCCAGCAGCTTGAAGATCGCGAAAAAAATTGACTGATAATATTTCTCTTGATCTATGGTGATATCGTAGGGGATATTGGCAAAAAATAATTTCAGCGTAGCAAAAACATGATCAAGATCTTTGTCTTTGAACCCCTTGACCAATTGCTCAATATAGATTGGCCCAATACCCTTTTCCACATAGGCATAGTGCTCGACAATGGACTTGTAAAAAGAATCACGCACTTCTCGGTTAGGAAAATCAAGTTTATACAACGTACCCGTCCAGGAAGTAATGGTCAGGTAGCCTGTTTGGACAAACAAAGATTGTATACTGGTATTCTCTGGTTCACTGGCGTTCAACCCTTCAGGAGAAATATAGAGGTTCTCCAGGTTTGCCAACAGATATTGTTTTGCCTTAAGTCGCTCGATTAAAAACGTCGGCGTGGCGCTTTGAAACCAAAAATTATCAAATTCCTGGTTTTTACAGAGAGAAAGGATGGAGTGGGGATTATACACCGTACTCCCGCTCCGGTGGAAGCGATAGCCGTTATACCATTGCTTAACTTCATCTTTCACCGTCTCTGGCTCTTTTTTCTCAGCTCCTGCTAACGATGTGAGTGCCTGATTAAAATACTTTTCCAGTTCCTGTTGCGTATACCCACATAAGGCACAGTAGTCTTTACTCATGCTGATGTCGTCAAGGTTATTCATCCCTGAAAAAACACTGACTTTGGAAAACTTGGAAACTCCGGTTATGAAGACAAAACGCAGATGTTCGTCCAAGGCTTTCACGACACCATAAAAGGCATTCATGGAGGTTTTAACATCAGCAAGTTGATCGGTTTCCAGGGTATTCAACAGCGGCTTATCATATTCATCGACGAGCAAGACAACTTTTTGCCCCGTTTGCCCATGAAGTCCGGTGACCAGCTGGTCAAATTGTCGTTCAAAGCGATCACTGGTGAGTGGGATCTGATGTTGATTTGCTAAAGTTGTGACCTGCTCTGAGATAAAGGCCTCAAAACTGGTTGCGTTGAGGATCTTGGCTTTGGTGAATTCCAGTTTGATGACGGGGTGTTGACTGAAGGGATAGTCGGTGATGCAGATCAGTAAGTCGTCAAAAAGTTTTTTCTCGCCACGAAACAACGCTTCCAAGGTTGACACGACAACCGATTTGCCAAAGCGTCTGGGGCGAGACAAAAAGTACCACTTGCCCTGGGTAATCAACTGGTGGATTAATGCGGTTTTGTCGACATATACATAGTCCTGTTCAATGATCTCAGAGAAGGTTTGGATACCTATTGGGTATTTCATAGTGGCGGTGCTTGTCGCTTGATTATTCTTATCATTGTTCAGGAGGTTGGGAGAATTAATGAGTGTGGTTCCTTTATGTTCCTATTACCTTTTTTATTTCTTCTTCCGAACGTCCAACTAAATTTTTAATCATTGATATATCAAGACCGTTTTTATGGGCATTTTTTATTATCTCAATGGTTTTATACTCTCCTCCTTTTTCAATACCTTGTTCCACCCCTTGTTTAATTCCTTGTTCTATTCCTTGTTCTATTCCTTGTTCTATTCCTTGTTCTATTCCTTGTTCTATTCCTTGTTCTATTCCTTGTTCTATTCCTCGCTCTATCCCTCTCTCTAACCCACGTCTCTCAGCAGATATAATGGCTGCTTTTTCATCTCGTAGCCATTTGAGTCGAGCTTCAAACTTTTCCCGTTCTTTTTCACTGAGCCTCATATTGTCCAAGGCATCTATTGCTTTGATGATAGTAGGTATTTCTTTCAACTTCGTGGGCATATCATCTTTCGTGTACTCGCCTGCTTTTTTCAGGAAATTAACCCACCTGTCCATTACATTAGAAATATTCTCATCGTACTTTTCGAGTTCAACAAAATGTATTTCTATCTGCCGTATTAATTCACTCCCTGATGTAACATTGAGTAGTTTGTAAATATTATGATATTCGCCTTCCTCTAAGCAGTTAAAATTAAGGATATTGATCCCTATGGTCTTTTCGAGCTTATCGTAATTGACACCTGAACTCAGCTGGCTTACATACAACCTTGACCAATAATATAAGGCTCTTTGCGCATAATAGTCTTGGTCGATCATTTGCATTTCTATGTTAAACCACTTACCACTAATATCTTGTGCTTTTATATCAAGAATACTTAACTTATCACCGAGAAATTCCTTTTCATTGTATGGATTTTTTATAACGATATCTCGCACCTTATCTTCTTCACTGACAAAGGCATTGATAAAATCAATCAATAAATCTTTATTTTCTTCTGTTCCAAAGAGTTTTTTGAAAACAAAATCTATCCTTGGATTAAGTCGACACATTTTTCTACCTCCGGCGTTTTATTGAACAGGTGGGGTCAACCTGTTTCCTTCCTGACTCTGTATAGCAACGTCCTGCAACCCATGCCACTATATTCAAATTTCTCCGTAAGCTCAACCGTTACATAGTAAATGCCTTGCAGGTGGAAAAGCATCCAGACAAGACCGTTACCGGATGAATCAGCAGAAGGTTTGATTTTTAAGGGTATCATTTTGAGAAAGATGAGCTCCGGGTGCGCCTTGGGGAAAAGACGGTGTAACAGGATATGGAGTGGGTGGCGGAACGATTAATCGGGTTTTGTCCCGTATCACTGAGGTGTTGGTTGTGGAGCGGGAAAGATGAGTCTTTTTGGGGAGGGGTTTGAGGAAGGTGAGAATTGAAGAATGTGGATGGTGATCCGCCCTTCAAGGAAGGGCTGTGATTTATCAGGGCGTCTCCCCTAGCGAACTTAGAGTTCATCCTCATAACTATCCTGGGCAATCTTCTCCGTATCGCCTAGACGATTTGAGAGAAGGACATGGTGTGGCGTCAAAGAAAAAGGAAAGCAGAGATCCTTGAATAATTAGTGGTCTATCCCCCTATTATGCCCTATTAACATTCAGGCTATAAACAATCGGGATGTGGGCAAATATCCCTCCGATAGAGCCCACCGTTTCAACGGTGGGTGGAGGAGATTGGCACAGTTTCAGCAAGATAATCAACCAAATTTCGTTCCGCCTTATCAAAACCAAACCCGACCATGACCTTCTCCCGTTTGTCGGCAAGATAGGGAGCGTAATATTTTTTCTGTTTAATCTGCTCAACAGCGGCCTGTGCCTTGCCCATTTTGAACTCAAGGATATAAATATATTTCTCGGTCCAGATAACCGCATCAGTGCTGCCAAAGTGCGACTGCACCTCGCAGGCAAGACGAATCCCCATCATCTTGAGCACAATATAGATGATGGAATGATAAAACCCTTCATACTCTTTGACCTTGTCCAGCTGTTTCGCTGTAATGGAGCTGAACAATGCCTGCAATGCAGTGAAAAATTTCTGCATATCATTTACTTCCAGAGACTCAAGCAGCGTATCAACAATGTGCTCCATCTCATCGGGTGAGCTATGGGCATACTGTTCAACAGCAAAATCAAGAAAGGCCTCTCGGACCTCTTCATTGGGAAATTCAAGAAGATATTTCCTTGCAGCCCGGTCATATTTTTTTATGGTCAGATAGCCTGTCTGAAACAGGATGGCGGTTGTGTTGATGTTGTCGATATCATACGTGTTAAAAATAGACTCCTTGACCATCTTGTTGATAGAGGCATGCATACTTTGGTTGCTCTCTTTGAATTTCTTCATCAAAAAGGTCGGAGTTCCTGTTTCAAACCAGAAATTTTTAAATTCTTGATGATACAACAAGCTGATGATCGAATAAGGATTGCAGACAAAGGTAGTGCCGTCCCAGGAATAGCCGTTATAGCGACGAACGATTTCCTGCATGACCTTCTCCTCCGGCTGATCAAGTTCCTGACAGAGCGCGGCAAGATACGGGGCGTAATATGTTTTGATTTCAGCTACGGTGTAGCCGACCACATCGGCAAAATGCTTGGAGATGGTTATATCGGTCAGGTGATTGAGGTCACTGAATATGGAAACACGGCTGAATTTCGACACCCCGGTGATAAAGAAAAAACGCAGATATTTATCCTGATCTTTGACCCCGGCATAAAAGGTTTTCAAAATCTCTCGGTTTTCCAGGGCCTGCTGCAACGCAGATTGTTCCAGATAATCAATAATTGGCTTGTCATACTCATCAATCAGGACCGCAACCGGTGTTTCCTTGCCCAACGTTTCAATGAGTTCGAGGAACTGTTCATCATACCCGCTGCTCTTCAGGCGGATGCCGTGTTCGTCCGCCAATTTTTCCATGCAGGTTGACAGCGCTGTTTTCAGGTCATTCTCCTGATAACTCATCGTGGCAAAACTGATCTTCAGGACCGGGTATTTTTTCTGCCAATCCCAGTGATCAGAGATCCAGCAGCCCTCAAAAAGGGCTTTTTCGCCTGAAAAAAGCTGATGAATGGTATCAACCAGCAGTGATTTGCCAAAGCGGCGGGGCCGGGACAGGAAATAGTACTTCCCGTCATCTATCATCTTGTGGATATGCCGGGTCTTATCCACATAGATATAGTTATTTGCTCTGAATTCTGATAATGCCTGAATGCCCAGGCCAAGTTTTTTCATAGCATGTCCTTGAAATCAGCTGCTGCCCTCCGGGCAAACCCCTGTGTTTGCCCGGAGGATGATGGTTCAGATCAGCAGAAAACGTTTCTACCCTTTGAGTTGCTCCAAAATCCACCCCACCGCCGTAGGCAAATCCTCAGCAACCGTGGCAGGCTGCATCTCCTGCTGCGGCCCGATATAGTCCTGATCCCCCCGACCGTAGCCGGTGAGCACCAGGATGGAGGTCGCCCCGACCCGAGCCCCGCATTTCAGATCGGACCAGCGATCCCCGACCATGAAAGAACGTCCCAGATCAAGATTGAGTTCCGCAGCAGCCTGTTCCAGCAAGCCGGTCTTGGGTTTGCGGCAATTGCAATCCTTGCGGAACTGTTCTTCCTTGGCCTCCGGGTGATGGGGGCAGATATAGAGGCCATCGATATGGGCACCCTCTGCGGCCAATTCCCGCTCCATCTTGGCATGCACCTGGTCCAGCAGGGAGGGCGGGAAATAGCCCCGAGCCAAGCCGGATTGGTTGGTCACCACCACCACCGGAATATTCTGCTCGTTCAAGGTGCGGATTGCCTGGGCAGCGCCGGGCAGGAGGATAAATCGGCTGATATGGTTGATATAGCCCATCTGCTCGTTGATGGTGCCGTCTCGGTCCAGAAAGACCGCTGGTTGTTGTGTCATTTTTTTCTCTATCGATTGTCTTATAACGTTCAGGGTGAATACAGGGTATAGCCCCTTACATCATGGAATGTATTATGAAATTAAAATACATATCGTAGGGGCGGACCTGCGTGTCCGCCCTTGCCTCCACCCGGAAAATAAAGGGCAGACACACAGGTCTGCCCCTACGGCACCCCTTACTCTTTCTTGGTCGGCAACAAAAAAACCTCTGCCGCCTTTTCTGGTTGCAGATATTTGGCCGCAAGAGCGGAAATTTCTTCCGCAGTAATTGCGGCAATATCGCTCTGGATCGTCTTGGGCCATTCCAACCGCTCAGAGTGTCGGGACGATTGCACCAGCACTGATTCCAGCCAGTAGCGATTAGTGCGAACCATATCCCGAATTGAGGTCATGGTCGGCTCAAGCGCACGTTCCAGTTCATCCGCAGTGATCTTGCCTGTAGTCAGTTGTGCGCCAAGCTGTTTCAGCTTATCAACCACCATCTGGGCCTGAGGCGGATCAACCACCACCACGCTGCGCAAGACTCCGTGTCCAGGATCTACAAGGCTGGGTCGATTATAAGCATAAGGTGAATAAGCAGCCCCCAGTTCCTCCCGGATCAGCTTCCGCATCCGGTCATCAAGTATTGAGGACAACACATTCAGCCGCCGGGTTCGGGAGATATCCCAGAAATCAGCTGTGGGCCAGGCAACGGTGACCATGCCCTTTTCGCTATGGCTTGTCACGGGAAGGGACAAGGCTTTACCGGAAGGAAAGGCAATCTGCTCACCTTCGAGCTTTTGAAAACTCTTCCGATTTTGTCCGCCAAAATAGACCCCGGCCAGTCCCAGAATTTCCTGCTGATCAAAATCACCCACCACAGAAATTTCCAGCCCACTCTCTTGAAAAACAGGGCGCAGCCATTGCTCGATATCAGCGACAGTGATCTTATTCAGCATCTCCAGCGGCACAGCCCCGTAGCGCAGATTACCTCCGGCCAGAAACCGTTCCCCCTTAAGATGCATCATGCCCTCCACAGAACTCTCCATCTGGGCATAGGTTTGGCTGATCCGCTGCATTCCCCGCTGAAAGGCATTTTCCCGGAAAGCCGGATCATACAAATTGGTGTACAAAAGTTGAAAAAGGAGCTCACTCTCGCTCTTTAATCCTTTACCCTGGAACTGAAAGCTGTCGTCCTCAATCTGAAAACGAACATGTGCTGAATAAGGGGCCAGCACTTCCTTAAGCTGCTCCTCGGTCAGCCCGCCTACCCCACTCTCCGGCAAAAGCATCTCGGCAAGTAAAGCCAAACCGGGCTTGGTTTCGCCGAGTCTTCCGTGCCCCAGAGTTGCCATTATCTTAAGCTCATTGGGCTCAAAATCGGTGTGTTTCAGGTTGAGGACCAGGCCATTTTCGAAAACATAGCGTTCCGCTCCAATGTCCTTATAGCTGATATGGTCGGCAACCTTGCCCTGCTTTGCCGGGATGGGCAGGTAGGGAAAAACTACTTCCTTGCCCTGCACCCAGGCTGTTACTTCAGCCTGCTCAGCCTTGTGAAGCGCCTTAAGGATGGTTTCCTCTGGACTTGCACCGTCTTTCTCCTGCAACTCAGCTGTCCCCAGGACCTTGATCAAACGGCGCTCATGCCACATCTCGCCAAAGATCTGATTGACCTCGGCCAAGATTATCTGTTCCAGAGCAGATCCAAACAGAGCCAATTCCTGTTCCGGTGAGAAAAAGACCTCATTATCATTCAGGCTGTGGATAATCCTGGACACTAAATCCTTACTCTCCCGGCTGTCCGCCACCTGCACTTCTTTCTTTAATCGAGTCATAACCTCGCTCTTGGCCCGAGTAAATTCAGACGCACCAAAACCGAATTCCCGAGCCTGCCGTACAGCCGTACTGAGAACCTCCAAAGCTTGCTGCCAATGTTCAGGCGAGGTCTTGGCATCTATGGACGTGTAACCCAGGCGACGGAGAAAAATACCGTTGGCAAAACTAGCACTGGTCATGGGACTCTTTGGTTGATTGACCAAGTGTTGCAAGCGGTTATCCATCATAACCTCGACAATATATTTCTTTAAATCAAGGGTCTCTTCCGCCTTGCTCGGTTGCGTGGGTACAACATTCCAGACAGATTCCAGGGAAACCTCGGTATAGCCGAGGTCTGTCTCAAAAAGATAGATAGCCTCGGTCCCGCTTTCCGCGACCTGACCAAAATCCGGGCAAGGCGGAACAGGTGTTTTGGCCTTCAGCCCGCCAAACTGCTTTGTAATCAGCTTTTCCAGCAGACCGAGATCAGTATCACCCACAGCAACCAGGATCATATTCTCCGGTCGATACCAGCGTTCGTAATACTGCCTGAGTAAGGCTGAATCAGCCGTCTTCAACACTTCATCCGTACCGATCATATCACGTTGAGCGATCAAAGCTCCAGCAAGCCCTTGTTCGGTGCTCTTCTTATACATCCGCATGAAAGCGGAATCTCTGGTTCGCTTTTCAGCAAGAATAATACCCCGCTCCTTATCCACCTCTTTTTCCAGGAGCAATGCACCGCCTGCATAATCAGCCAGAACCACCAAGCCGTCATTCAAGGTCTTTTCTTCGCTATCCGGCAGAAGCAGTTTGTATACGGTCTCATCATAAAAGGTATGGGCATTGCTGTCCGCCCCGTGCTCCATGCCGATGGACTGGAAATACTCGACCAAGGTACCAGGGGGATAATGGGTGCTGCCTTCAAAAAGCATATGTTCCAGATAATGGGCCACCCCCCGCTGCTCATCGGTTTCATGCAAGGAACCTGACTGGACATCAAGATACATGGCAACCCGGCCCTTGGGCTCATCATTGGGCATCATCACATAGCGCAGCCCGTTTTCCAAGGTACCAAAAATCAGCGAAGGGTCAGGCTTAAGATCGCTTTGCTCATGGGGCCAGCCCTTACTGATGCACATTTTTGTGGAAGAAATTGAAGCCTCCTTGGCCGGAGATGAGATAACATTACCAGGAACATAAAAAAAGAAGGAAAGAAGGAAAACAAGCAAGAAACGAGTACGCAGCAAATGCATTGAACGATCCTTTACGATAAGGGTTGCAGGTTGAAAAATACAGCCTTGAATCTGAGTTCCGTGAATGGAAGTGAATTGGAGCAAGGATACCACGTTTCGCCTCTCATCCCAAAGGAAGAAATAAAGAAATTCGCTGCCAAGAGCCTTCCTTCGTCTACAGCAGCGAGAGAACCGTTTGCCGCCTGCTGAGGATTGGGGTATAGTTTTTTTTGCTGCACCCGATGTTCAAACTAATAATGATCCTGCGCCCCCTACACCGCCTATGAAAATCCTCCTCGTTGAAGACGACCGAAAAATCAGCGCATTTGTCCAAAAAGGCCTCAAGGAATTGGGCTTTTCCATCACTGCCTGCGACGACGGGGATGAGGGCTATTATGCCGCAACCACCCAATCCTTTGACGCCGTGATTCTTGACATCATGCTGCCGGGACGAGACGGCCTCAGTATCCTCAGAAATCTGCGCGAGCAAAAAAACACCGTGCCGGTCATCCTGCTGACCGCCCGCTCAGCCCTGAACGAGCGCCTGGAAGGACTGAATCTCGGGGCGGATGATTATCTCTGTAAGCCCTTTTTTATTGAGGAACTGGCAGCCCGTCTCCATGCGGTCAGTCGACGGGCCTCGGGCAATACCCTGAACCTCTTGCAATGCGGAGACCTGCTCGTCGATCTTATCAGCCGGGAGGTGAAAATAGGGAAAGAGAGCATCGACCTGACAGCCCGAGAATTCAGCCTGCTGGAGCTGCTCCTCCGGAGCCCCGACCGCGTCTACACCCGGACCCAGATCCTTGAGCATGTCTGGGGCTATGATTTTGACCCGCAAACCAATGTGGTGGATGTCTATATCCGGCGGCTGCGCAATAAAACCAAAGAATTTCCCGGTGCCCCGGTGATAGAAACAGTACGCGGGGTAGGCTACCGCCTGAAAGAACCGGTGCAGTAAGGTGTTCCGCCTCAAAATCGCCCTGTTTTCGGTCCTGATCTCCGGCACCATCCTGATTGCCTTTGGACTGCATTTTCTCTCGGTCATCAGCAGGGTACAGCTGGAGCGACTTGATCGAGAAATCCTTACCTTGGGCGAAAGTCAGCTTCATGTGGTTCATCCCAAGGAACATTGGCAGAATTTCGGCGACTCTCTGCGTTCCATCTACGGTGAGCAGTACCGGGACAATTTGATTATCCAGGTACGAGGTCGTCAGCAGGATATCCTCTATGCATCCACTGGTTGGCCTGAAGAAATCGCCCTTGCCTCCTTCCCCGATTTTACCACTCAAAAATCCGTAGAAAAAACAGATGCGCCCCGTCCCCGAGCAGCAGGAAGACGCCCCCCTCCCCCTGATGCTCCTCCAGGAATGTATCCCCCGCCTCGGCCTCGGCATCCGCCTGAACCGGTTAACCTGAAAACACCTCGCTATCAAACCCTGGAAACGACTTCCGGTACCTGGAGAACCGGGATCATGGGCAATCAGCGCATCACCATCCTGATCGGCCTGAATATGGCCGGATTTTATGAAGATGCCGACCGCTATCGTAATAATTTTCTCATTGCTGCCCCCCTGGCCTTGCTCCTCATGGCCGGAGGAGGCTGGTGGCTGGCCCAGCGTGCCTTGCGCCCGGTGGGTCTGATCACCAAAACCGCAGAAAAGATGTCCGCCCACGGGCTTGATCAGCGGATCCCGGCGGCCAAGGCAGACACGGAATTCCAACGCCTGGTCAGCGTGATCAATGCGATGCTCGATCGGCTGGAAAGCGGGTTTCAGCAGGCAGTGCGCTTCAGTGCTGATGCGGCCCATGAACTCCAGACTCCGCTAACCGTTTTGCAAGGGATGCTGGATGACGCGATTCGCCATAGCGAGGCTGGCTCTGCTGAACAGCAGCGAAGCAGCGATTTGCTGGAAGAAGTGCAGCGGCTGAAGACCATTGTCCGCAAGCTGCTGATCCTTTCCAGGGCGGACGCGGGCAGGCTGGATCTCTCTCTTGAGCCGGTTAATATGAGCAGTCTGGTGGAATCCATGCTGGAAGATGTGGAGATCATGGCACCACAGCTGCGCATTGACCAGCGCATCCAGCCCGGCCTGATGGTCAATGCTGACCCTCAGTTACTCAGGCAGGTTGTGCAGAATATGGTCTCCAATGCGATCAAGTATAATCTCCCAGAAAAAGGGTTGATCGCCTTTCGCTTGGCACGCCGGAAAGGTGTCGTCCATTTTCGGGTGGCTAATACCGGTCCGGCAATTCCGCCGAAAGATCGGCAACGGATCTTTGATCGATTCTATCGGGTTGACCAATCACGGAATGATCGGGTGCCCGGTTCCGGACTGGGGTTATCTCTGGCCCTTGAAATCACCCGTGCCCATAAGGGCCGCCTGGTGCTTGATTTACCGAAGGAAGGGTTGATTAGTTTTACTCTTTCTTTGCCTAGTGGTGAGTTGGTTTCTTCCACAAGATAACTATCTGTTTTTAAGCACTCCTGTTCTTCTGCAAGGACGCTATGAAGAGCTAAAAAGGAGTATTTTTGACCCGGAAAGAGGTTTGAGTGAGCACGGGTTGTTTGCCAGCCTTCGCAAATTTTTTCCATTGTCAGTTCGTCTTCATTTTTTGTCTTATAACGGTACTTATTGTTTACTTTTTAAAATCAGTATGTTCTTTTGAAAATACTGAAAAAGTGACGTGTGTGCATGTCCCTTTCAGGAGTTGTGTCCCCTATTAACTATTTAATCAAAAATATACTCTCTATCAGTATCATGGAATGGATTGTTGAAAAGTTGCAGTGTATTATAGATGGAGTGGGCTGGCTTAGAGATAATCCTAATGTGACTTTTAGTGGAGTGGGCTGGCCAATTGGCGCTACAATTGCTGGAATGATTGTTTTCATTATTAAAAAGATCTTTTCTTTTTGGGGAGGCAAAGAAAAAGCTCCTTCTGCTAATAGCGCACCACAGCCCGATACAATAACTTCCGCGCAGCAGGGTGCGGGGAGGAGGGATAACAATTCGGAGGCTCTTGGGAGATGGGCTGATGCCAAGGTATACGGACTCCTTATTATGGCTACCGGAATTGCAATTTTATTTTTTTTACCGAGGTACGCAATTTATATAAATAAGATACATTGGATCTCATCGATTGGTCAATAAAAAGTGTATATAATTAATTGACTAAACATAAACAAATCATAACGTTATAAGAGATGCCGGTATTTTGACCGTATTTGCAGAGATGTCCTTTAAGCGCTATATTGGGCCAGATAATAAGTATTCCTAAACAGGAAACTTCTCAACAGCCTATTTTCACAAGCAATCATCCAATATGTTGATTTCACTTACTAAGATTTCAAGGTTTTGTTTTTTCATGTAAAACAATTAATTCAATTACTAGATTATTAACCAATCGGTGAGTTGGATGATCGGAATTTTTCTGTTTATTGCGCTACTTTTTGGTTTTTTTGTTATTATTGATGCGTTCATTAAATTCTACTATAATGATAATATTACGTTTTTTTCTCAGAAACTGAGAATGCATTTGGCTAGTCGTTTATTTTTTTTGTCTGTTTGCTTTTATTTGTTATTTCTTGACCATAGCATATTTATTAGCCATGAATTTGCTGAAGTTTTCCGGCAAAATGGCCTGTGGCAATTTTTCACCAAAGAGTTAAGCGAGTACGGTCTTAAATTTATGCTGGCTCATTTTTCAGGAGGGATCATTGTATGTTTTGTGAGCATCACTTCTTTTCTTGCCTTAATTTATTATCGTATTGATTTAACGACATATCCAAGTAAAGATGTTGATGAAAAATCATGTCCTTCTTTAAAGGAAAAGATAATGTTTTTTTCTGGAGGGATATTTTTTATTATTTCAATAATACTTTTGATTTTTTCTTATCTATTGATTGCAGTTCCGTATCACCCAAAGGTTATTAATAAAAATAAGGAAATAATCTTTGGAAAGTTAGATGGATGAATAATACCAATGATTCCTTGTTATCTTGTCTTTTTTATCAAATCACATATAAAATTAAACTGTTGTGCATATCCAATTTATGCGTTGAACTAAAAGGAGGTGACATGAAAAAAATTATTTTATTGTTGTTGTTGAGCATTGCTATGTGTTCATCAAACGTAATTGCCCAACCTGCAATCACCAAAAAGGATCATGATCAACATGACCGTCAAGCAGAAGGAGCAAAGATGATGCGAAAGCATTTAGAAAAAATTTCAGATGTTGCTAATTCTACTGGTTCGGGTGATGAGAAAAATATTAAAGGCTATGTTGTTAGCAACCAAGTTGCTACTTTTTCTAATATACCAAAACGTATAGATAATGAGATAAAAGAACTAAAGAAGCAGGCACGGTCGTTAATCCGTACTGTAGCCATTGATATTGAACTTAGCGGTGGCAAAAGTGGACCTTTGACTATGGATGAAAAAGGTGATGTTCACTATGTGCCACCTGACTCCCCTTTACCTGAAGAATTCAACAGTAAACGAGAAAGTCTGCTTACAGCTCAGCTGAACAATAACGTGTCTATACGTTCGGGTGCCATGGCTATTCAGTTGTTAGTTGAGATAAATAATTCATTAAAAAAGCAGGCGGCTAAAGCTGTCCCCAAAGAAAAAGAAAAAATTTTTATGCAACAGGCCGTTTTGGTCTACGAGATGGCAGATATTGCCTTGGGGCTGTTGAATGGACTTACCTTAGAAGGCAAAGAGGCTATTACATCACTATATCATGAGATTGAGGGGGAAATAAAAAAACTTAATGCTGAAATTGAAACGCAAATACAAGAAGCACGAAAGTTACAGGAGCAGGGAGTATGCTCTGCTGAATATGCAGATAAAGAGATAAAAACAAATCACTTGCTACAGCAGGCAAATAAGCATAGCCTGGATGTTTGGAAAGATGTTTTAGTTCAGATGGGAACACAAGAAAAATATTTACATAAATTACAAGAGAAAAAATTTTTTATTAAGCATATACGCAATCAAGCTGAACTTCAGTTAAAGACATTACGTGTCATGCGTAAAGCCAAGGAATTGAGACGCACTATAGGAAATTTAGATGAGTTAGTGTCATCTATTGGAGAGTTAGATCTATTGCGTCTTGACGAGGACACGGTCAGAGACCTTCTTGGTTATGGAGATAATGTCAAGTATGATCTGAATCGTGATTAACTCCCCTAACCATCCTCAACTATTATCGGAAGAAATAAATAGTAGTTGGGCGTTAAACTGCTAAGGATCTCATGAAGAAGCTACTCTTTTTTTCTCTGCTTTATTTTGCGTTTTCTACATTTTTTTACCAATCTCCTCTGCGATACTTTCCCCTTCGGAGAAATATCTAGAGAAAATGGGGTACCGGAAAAGAATAGAAAAACAAGTCCTAATAATAAAGCCGGGAGGTAGAAAAAAAAACTATCAAGAAAAAAACAACACCAGTGGTCTCTTCACCAAAAAGAGAAGTGAAAAAAGTGCCTCACTCAACAGCAGGAACTGCCACTAAACCAATCACCAAACCATTTTTCCCTCTACTTACAGTAGGTAAACATACTCCCACTCGACCAACAGCAGGAGTAACCATTAAACCAAGCAAACGATCTTCCTCTTTGCCCCCGACAATAAAAAAATATACTCCCATTCGGTCAACAGCAGGAACAACTATTAAGCCAAGCAAACGATCTTCCTCTCCGCCCCCGACAATAAAAAAATATACTCCCATTCGGTCAACAGCAGGAACAACTATTAAGCCAAGCAAACGATCTTCCTCTCCGCCCCCGACAATAAAAAAATATACTCCCATTCGGTCAACAGCAAGAACAACTATTAAGCCAAGCAAACGATCTTCCTCTTTGCCCCCGACAATAAAAAAATATACTCCCATTCGGTCAACAGCAAGAACAACTATTAAACCAAGCAAACGATCTTCCTCGCTACCCACTACTACAGTAAAAAAATATACTCCCATTCTTCGGTCAACAGCAAGAACAACTATTAAACCAAGCAAACCGACTGCTTCAGAGCTGCTACGCAACAACAGGATTCAGAATATTTTTGAATATGAAAGAGCCAATTTGCACTTTGACCTTAATCATCCTTCTGGTACAGTGACATTTCAGATAATCAAAACCTTTAAACCGAGACCAGGGGTAGACTGCAGAACAGCCAGAGCGACCTTTAGCTGGACACCTGAGACTTGTAGCGTTATAGCATGTCGAAATCCAAATACAGGAAGATGGAATCTTAGTCGTTAATTTTAAAAAATCCGATAACGAGGACGGGAAAATGAGTAAAAACAATTAGTGAGAGACCATAATTGACTTCATCAAATATTTTTTTTCATGCCCTATAAAAAACCATCCCCTCATCATATAACAAACAAAATATTTTCCACAACTCACATATGGGAACAGGGGAATTAATTCCATAAGGAGGCAGCTTCTACTTTTCTCAGTTCTACGAAGAACAATCGAGTCTGACTCTATTGATTGCAAGAAATAAGATCTCCTTTTCAGGTGCAGGCATGTGAGGAAATTGAGGAAATAGGAAGAATAGGGGACAGACCCCTATTAATTACTTCTCATATCTACTTCCAAAAGGAGAGGGATGGAATATGGCGAATCAGAGATTTTTAATCAAGAGCGGAAAGGCAATCAGCAGAATATCGCTTTTCAAGCGATGCGCCTTTGCTTCGTTGCACATCTTTGCTTTTCTGCTGAACGGTTGCGCCACGCCCACCACCTTGCGGGTGCTGGATGCGGAGACAAAGCGGCCTATTGGGGGAGCGGTGGCCCTTGCCGAATGGACCTCCACCGGCGGATTTCCGGGGCTCAGTCATACCGACACCGCCAAAGTTGCGGAGGATGTATCCGACAGCGAGGGGAAGCTGACTATTCCCGGTGCAATCGGCTTCAATGCCCTGCGGCGGCCCCATATCAAGGTGTATAAACCTGGCTATGTGGGCTGGGATTCGAGGCTGATTTACCTCGACTGTTACAAGAATGACATCAAAGTAGCCCGCTTGGTTAAAAGAAAAGATTTTTCTATGAAAGATCAGGATATTTTTCTGGAGCCATGGGATGATGATAAACACAGTTATATCAGTCACGGTAAATTTATTGACGATCGTGTCGATTTTTCTGATGTAGATATGAGCGGTGACGATTCAAAATATCGTAGAGTAATAGATTATGAAATACCATTCAGAGTTCGAGAACATGACTTACTTCCCTAAACAAAGATTCAGTATGTTAACAATAACTCGGCTTATTATTTTTATATTTCCGAAACAATTACTTCTCATATCTACTTCCAAAAGGAGAGGGATGAAATATGGCGAATCAGAGATTTTTAAGAATAGGGGACAGACCCCTATTAATTACTTGATGCGTTGCTTCAGGGCAAGTGGAATGGAATGAAACAGGCCTTGATTGCCGGAGATGCTGAAAAAGCACTCGGATACTTTACTTATGGTCAGCGGCAAGTATTCCAAAAAATTTTCTCGTCAGCCACGTAGGTCCGTTTGAGGAAACGAAAACAGACTTTCACCCATTCAAATATCATCAAATCGTCTGATTTCGTTACACTCAATCAAGACCTACGCAGCTGCGCAACCTTGGCTTGATCTGCATGCTGATTCTTCGACATACTTACAGTGCTGGAAGTGCCTATTATTCAAGATGGAATACTTACCGTTAAGGCCGTAAATATGGTGATCATGAAAAAAAACGAAAACTACATTTGGCCCATATTGCTCTTGGCAACCATATATTTGGGTTTTTGGGATGCTGCCACTATAGCCATCATAGCATTTTTTGGTGTGTTTGGTTTTCCTTGTCTTTGCTGTATCTATTTTCATCTGAATCGTATGAGAGAAACTGCTTTCTAAAATTGGTCGTATTTATATCTATAGCAATTGCAACACCTTCACTATACGGCATAATTATGAAGCATAGTGAAGGTATCGATAAAGCTCTTTTACAAAGCCAATTGTCGAAGCCGTTAAAAATACTACTTTTTCATTCGCTTTCAGCAGGATATGCCGTAGTTACATCATTTATCTTTGCTCCCATAGCGGTGAAGATAGGTGGCAAGCGCATTTTGTTTTTTTGTATCAGCGGGGCAGTGTTCCCGCTACTTATGCAAGAGTATTTACATGCTCTTTTTCTTTTTTTCGGTACAGTTATAGCATTTCTCTCGTACTGGCGTGTTGTCAATGCGAGGGCCTAACAAAACTATCATAGGAACATTTTTT